>NZ_JAKVMG010000001.1:0-2914862 GCF_022484025.1 Acidaminococcus hominis | reverse complement strand
AAAAGCTTGGCCAGACACCTGTCGTCTGCTCGTTCAGGGTGTTTTTGAGAATATATTAAAACCGAGATTCGTCTGGTGCAGCATTTCTACTGCTTGCGAAAGGTTGGTTTCAACGATACTCTAGGGCCTTCCTAAAATAGCTTCGCTAAAATAGTTTGGCCAGACACCTGTCATTTGCTTTCCTAAATTGCTTTGGGTGAAGGCTAATTCAATAGTTCATCCAAGGCGATTGAAGTACTTGACTTTCTGCCTGCTGTTAGCTGCTCGTTTGTTTCCGTACGAGACAGCTTGTATATAATAGCACAGGAAGTTACGGTCGTCAACACTTTATTCAAAAAAAGTTTAAGGGTTATTTTCAGGCGCAGAAATACGCCGTAGGGCAAGTCTGCTAGGCTTTCCTTTCCTCCGGCAGATAATGGAGCTCCAAGTGTTTATCTGCTGGGGAAAGCGGCTTATTAGCCCCCTCCTCCTTCTTACCGCTTTGGTGATTCTTACGTTTTACTGCAAGGGCCCTGCTGCTGGTTTCTGGCTTCGAAGATGGATTGATAAAATCAAAAAACACCTCTGGCATACATACAGGAGATCTGTGGTGATGCGCTGTCTCTTGTACATTCGTGGGAGCCGGTTCCCGTATGGAATATGGCTCCGCAAGAGGTAATGCCCTACCTCAAGAATTTCTTGTGCTGTGAATCCCGGGAATTGTTCAACAGCTGTTGAAGCTTTCTAGAAAATAAATACTGAATTACTTTTGCTCTGATGTGGTGCGCATTCTTTGCTTCCCGCCCCGCAGCAATATTTCCATTGCGTGTTGGGCAAGGTTGATCGCCGCATTGGTGTCCCTGTCATGCTCTGCCCCACAGTGGGGACAAATCCAGGTCTTCACCTGCATATTTTTCACCTGGGGATTGCGATGCCCGCAGTTGCTGCAGGTCTGACTGGAAGCAAAATATGGGTGATGTTCAAAAATCAGTGTATTGGTTTCTTCTGCTTTATATTTGAGTTTCTTGATAAAGTCTGCCAATGCATAATCTGCTATGCGATGTCCAAACTTTTTCTGCAATTTCTGGCTGTCCAGGCTTTCGATGGCCACTACGGTATAGTCTTGGACAAGCTTGCGGGCCAACTTCCACTGGAAATCGCTGCGTTGGTTCTTCAGTTTTTCGTACTTTCGCAGCAGGTCCTTCTTGGCTCGTTGATAGTTATTGGAACCTGAGTGTTTATGGGCAAGAGAGTCTGCTGCTTTCTGAATGGCAGCCAGGCTTTCCCGCAAGAACTGTGGTTCAGAAATCCTATTTCCATCGGATCCGCACAGAAAGTCCTGCATGCTGTAGTCCAGTCCTATGACCTTTCGTTTGCGAAACGGGATAAACTGTTTGGGTATCTGGCAGGTGAAGTAGAGGTAGAAGTCGCCCAGGGGGCTGCGTTTGAGGGTAACGGACTTGGGTTTGCTGGGTAGGGCTCTATCACGAAAGTATTTGTACCAGGTTTTGCCTATGCGAATGCGGTGGTGTTCTTCGTCCAGTTTCCAGCCGGATTGGTACAGGGTGATGGTGGTGAATGCTTCTTGGCTGCGGCAGCACGGGGGTGCGGCTCTTTTGTTTTTTCCCAGGATGGAAAAATAGGATTGGTAGGCTTTTTCGATTTTGTAAGGTATGGCGTTTCTGATGCTGGACGGCAGCTGGCGGAGATAGGCATAGTGCGGCAATTTTTGTTGTTTAGTCAGCTGGCGCTGGAGTTTTTGTTTGGGTAGTTTTTCGTGATACAGGCGATAATAGCGGCGATAGAGTTTGATGCAGTGGTTATAGGTCTGCCGTGCTGCTTCAAGCAGCTGGTGCAGGTGCTTATTGCGGCGGGATGGGTAGAGTTTGTAGGTATAGGTAGTGGGTTTCATGGTGGTGTACCTCGTAGGGCTGTATGAAATTAGGTCCGTTGCGTTGCTTGTTGAGGACAGTATAGCATATGAACAGGTGTTCTATCTAGAGTGAAATATTACAAAATATGGGTTGTGTTAAGTGTATTATGTGAAATTTTGTTTGGGTGTGGGTGGGATTGTACGGTGTAGTGGCCAAAGGACAATGGAAAGGTATTCAAAGTAAAAGCATAAGGCTCTGTTGCCCCATCCGCCCTCAATTATGAACTCTTTCCGGGGCTGCGAAAAAATAAAACTTCTATCGTCGCCTTTGGCGACACTTCCTAAGTGGTTCGCTGCTAGCCAGTCATTTTCGCCCTACGGGCTCAATTCCTGGGCAGCTATCACATGGCTCGCGTATACCAAACAGCTTTTTGGAATACCTGGAGCGCTGTTTGGACGCGAGCGCAACGCTTGCAGGAAGCGTTCCAGAGAGCCACTGGTCAGCTTCATATCAGCACGATATTTTAGATTCTACATGACCAGTATTGGTTATGGAAGCCTACCACAAGCGTGTGGTAGGTGTCAGCCATAGGCTGACGGAGGAAGTTTATCCTAGTATTTTGCGGCCGTAGGCCGCTGCCTTCCACTTACCTGTTCGCAGCTTCGCTCGAACAGGAGAAGAGGAAGGTGCCGGCGAATTAGCCGGCGGATGGGGTTCGCAACCAAAATGCCCGGAGGGTCATATATTGTTAAAAACACCTCTACACTTTTCGCAGAAAAGTGTAGGCCATTTCCTTTTTCCCTTCATCTATCCTCCCTCCCCCCTCTTCACCCTCTTTTGACGCTTAACCAATCGCTTAACAGCTAAATGAACGGTGAAGAGGAAGGTGCCGGCGAATTAGCCGGCAGATGGAGTTCAGCACCAAGATGCCCGGAGGGCTAAGTCATGTATTCCAGTAGTTCACTACTAAAACCATAATACCTGGCCTTCCCCAACCGCCTTCCTGGCGTCAGGCACCTTCCCCGCCTTGGACCACTGTGGGGCGGAGAAGGCAAGCGGCCGGGAGGCCGCAAAATGCTTTGTTGAACTTCCTCTGCCGACTACGTCGGTATCTCCTTCACGCTTGAAGGAGACGTTCTATGACGTTGCTGGTCAAGTTTTAGATGGGGTTAAAGTTAGAAATTTATCTACGTGTCATAAATTCTTACTCAAACCCCGTTTAGCACATGACTCGTAGGGGCCTAAGACTGGCCCCTGAGTGGTTCGCGGCATGCTGCTCAGCTTCACCCTGGAACTTCCCCAGTCAGCTCATAGAGCTGACTGGGGAAGTTTATTCCCGCATTGCGGCCGTAGGCCGCTGCCTTCCACTTACCTGTTCGCAGCTTCGCTCGAACAGGAGAAGAGGAAGGTGCCGGCGAATTCGCCGGCGGATGGGGTTCGCAACCAAGTTGCCCGGAGGGTCATATATTGTTAAAAACACCTCTACACTTTTCGCAGAAAAGTGTAGGCCATTTCCTTTTTCCCTTCATCTATCCTCCTTCACCCCTCTTCACCCTCTTTTTACGTTTAACCAATCGCTTAACAGCTAAATGACCAGTGAAGAGGAAGGTGCCGGCAATTCGCCGGCGGATGGGGTTCAACACCAGGATTCCCCCCCCCACTCCCTTCTTCCTCATAAAAAACGTACCGCTCTCCTTCTCCTGGAAAGCGGCACGTCTTTTCAATCGTTTTTATTTTCTTCTCCTACAGTGCTCTTTCGTCCTGCAATTCGTCTTCGTACTCATCCAGGACTTTCAAAAAGTCGTCATGCTTAGTGGTCTGGTTGATGGCGTTTCTATAGTATGCGCTATGGGGCAGGCCGGTGAAGTAGCAGGCGCCGTGGTGGCGCATTTCTCTCAGGGCTACGCGTTCGCCTTTAAAGGCGATCAAGTCGGCCAGGTGGCGGCGGACCATGGCGAAGCGTTCTTCCAGCGATACGCTGGGGATGGGTTTGCCTTCCAATGCGGCTTTGACTTCTCTAAAGATCCAGGGGTTGCCTTGGGCGCCTCTGGCGATCATGATGCCGTCGCAATGGGTGGCTTTTTTCAGGGCCAGGGCGTCGCCGGGGGTAAAGACGTCACCGTTGCCGATGACGGGAATACCGACGCTTTCTTTGACTTCGCGGATTTTTTCCCAATCGGCTTTGCCGCTGTAGAACTGGGTCCGGGTGCGGCCATGGACGGCTACAGCAGCAACGCCGGCTTTTTCGGCCAGTTTGGCGATTTCTACGCAGTTTTGGTGTTCCTGGTCCCAGCCGGTGCGGAATTTCACGGTAACGGGGATGTCCACGGCGTCCACCATAGCTGCCAAGATGGCGTAGGCGCGTTCGGGGTCTTTCATCAGGGCGGAGCCTTCTCCGTTGGAGACGATTTTGTGGACGGGGCAGCCCATATTAAAGTCGATGAGGTCGGCGCCATGGGCCTGGGCCAGTTTGGCGGCGTCGGCCAGTTCCTGGGGCACGGAGCCAAAGAGCTGGATAGCAGCGGGGTGTTCTTCCGGGGCAATTTCCAGCATGGCCAGGGATTTTTGGTTTTTATACATCAGGGCTTTGGCGCTGACCATTTCGGATACGGTGTAGTCGGCGCCCAGCTCCCGGCAGATAACCCGAAAGGGCAGGTCGGTGACGCCGGCCATGGGGGCCAGGATCACGGGGGTGGTGCGGGTAAACAGGTCTTTGAGAAATGGGGTCATAGGTCCTCCTAAAAAAAGCAACGCCCCCGGTTAGGAGCGCTGCCTGTGGTTATTGGTTCATTTCGTGGAGCATCCGGAGTCCTTCCAGGGTCAGGAAGGGTTCTACTACGTCCACCAGTTCGGATTCGGAGGCCATGAGCTTACCGAAGCCGCCGGTGGCGATTACGAAGGCCTGGCCGCCCAGTTCCTTCTTCATGCGGGTAATCAGGCCGTCCATCTGGCCGACAAAGCCGAAGATGACGCCGGAACGCATGGCGTGGATGGTGTCCTTACAGATGGTTTTTTCCGGTTTGATCAGTTCAATCCGGGGCAGCTTGGCAGCCTTCTGGAACAGGGCTTCGGTGGAAATGCCGATGCCCGGGGCGATGGCGCCGCCCAGGTATTCCCCGGCGGGGGTCAGGGCGCAGAAGGTGGTGGCGGTGCCAAAGTCGATGATGATCAGGTTGCCCTTGTCGCCGTACATTTGGTGGGCGGCCACGGCGTTAACGATGCGGTCGGCGCCGATCTGGGACGGGTCATCGTAGTCCAGCTGCAGTCCGGTGTTGATTTCGGAGGTTACCACAAAGGGGGTAATCCCGAAATAGCGTTTGCACATATTGCACAGGGGAACCAACAGGGGCGGTACAACGGTGGAGATGATGATATGCTCGATATCTTTCATATCCATGCCGCTGTAGGCGAACATGCTGCCCAGGATGATTCCGAATTCATCCGAAGTCCGGGAGCGGCTGCTGGAAATGCGCCAATGGGCCTGCCAGCTTTCCCCGTCATGTACACCTACCACAATGTTGGTGTTCCCTACATCCATAACCATTAACATGGTTTCTACCTCCAGTTTTCTAAAGGCCGGTATTGTTTTCCGTGCTGCCGGGCTTCCGTGGAACCCGGTTTAAGGCCGGCCATAAACGCCTATATTATATCAAATAGGTAAAATCGTGCAAGGGGTAATGTGTGGAGAGCAGGAATGTAAACGCATTCCTGCCGGGACTGCTGCTGGCCGTCAAGCGGCTAAAGGGGGTCAAAGTTTCCAAAGAAGGGCGCATTTTGGGTATGAAAAAGACTGGCACTCCGGGTGAAAAAACGGGTAAGCGTGGGTTTGGGTTGGTGCGGCCAGCGGCGGCTCGTGCAAGAAAAAGGCGGGGTGGGGTAGGTTGGGTTACCCACAATGCCGTTTCGGCCGGGAGAGGGCGAATTTGCCGAGGTGAGGGGGAAGAAGACTGGGTGAGGCTCCATAAAACGGTAAACTATCGTAGTGATTACGGGAGATGTTTTTTAGCCGTAGTAGGTAAACGATCATAATGGTGCAGGAAATCCACTTAGAGAAGCAAGAACTAATGCCTGAAATAGTACAGTTTACCCGTTCCTATGCCCATTCTTCCCGTTCGTTCTCAAGCTATAGACATCCCCTATTTGTTTCGTTACTATGAGGATATCTAGGCGCAAAGGAGCAAAAGTCATGGAAGATATGCAGACAGAACGACACAAAGAACTGATGAACAATGCCCGAGAATTACGGAAAAACATGACCAAGCAAGAGAGGAAACTATGGTACAACTTCCTCCGCGGCTACTGGATCAGATGGCGCAGGCAAAAAGTAATCGGAGAATATATCGTTGATTTTTACTGTGTCCAATTAAAGCTGGCCATTGAACTGGACGGCAGTCAACATTATGAAGATGCTGCAAGGGTATATGATCAAAAGCGCACGGAATTTCTAGCCAAAATGGGAATTCAGGTATTGCGATATACGAATTTGGAAGTAAATCAACAATTTGATGTGGTTTGTACAGACATTGATAATAAAGTGAAGGCTATGGTTGAAAAAATGAACCGATATCATATGAAAATTACCGCACGGAAGAAAAAAGAATTAGAAGGGTAAAAGGAGTATTGCCTGGATGAAAAAATAATGCCTGGGCGGCCCCAACCGCCTTCCTGGCGTCAGGCACCTTCCCCGCCTTGGACCACTGTGGGGCGGAGAAGGCAGGCGGCCAGAGGCCGCTAAAATCTGCTGAAAAGAATTAGTAACTGGTTTAAACCAGGCGTTATGAGCTGAATCTGCACTGACCAATTGATAATCATAATACCCGAATGAGAAACGTAAAACCCAATATCAAGCAGGCCTTTCCCAGTATTTCGGCCGAAGACCGTTGCCTTCCACTTACCTGTTCGCAGCTTCGCTCGAACAGGTAAAGAGGAAGGTGCCGGCGAATTAGCCGGCGGATGGAGTTCACAACCAAAATGCCCTGAAGGCCAATGCAGACACGCTCTAAGAAAGGCCAAAATGCCTGGACCGCCCCAACCGCCTTCCTGACGTCAGCACCTTCCCTTGAGCACGCCCCATCTGCGCCTTTGGAATTCTTATGCTAGGCGCATCTTCCCCATTTCAGCTGTTCCACAGCTGAAACGGAGAAGACGAGTGGGCGGAGAAGGCAAGCGGGCGGTGGCCGAGCGGTTCGCCGTATACCGGTCATCAGCACCCTACGGGTTTGATTCCTGGACGGCTATCGCAGGGGTCGTATATTCCATTTCTCTACGGCTAGAGCCTTGAGAAATGGATACGACTCCCTAATACCTGGTTGAAAAACGCAATACCCGGCATTCAACAGACCTCTCCAAACATTTCGGCCGAAGGCCGCTGCCTTCCACTTACCAGTGCACTGCTTGGCGTGCACTGGAGAAGAGGAAGGTGCCGGCAATTCGCCGGCGGATGGAGTTCGCAACCAAAATGCCCGGAGGGCCAAATTTGGTTTTAGTACTTCTCAATTAAAAGCCTAATACCTGGGTTGCCCCATCCGCCTTCCTAGCGTCAGGCACCTTCCCCACGTCCACTCTCCCCCTCTGCGCCTCTAGTAGCCTTGGAATAGGCGCATCTTCCCCATTTCAGCTGTTCCACAGCTGAAACGGAGAAGACAATGGGCGGAGAAGGCAGGCGGCTGGTGGCCAAGCGGTTCGCCGTACTCCAGTCATTTTCGCCTTTCAGGCTCAATTTCTGGACGGCTGTCGCAGGGGTCGTATATTCCATTTCTCCGCGGCCAGGGCCTTGAGAAATGGATACGACTCCCTAATACCTGGATGAAAAGCGCAATACCCGGCATCCAGCAGACCTCTCCAAACATTTCGGCCGAAGGCCGCTGCCTTCCACTTAACAGTGCGCTGCTTGGCGTGCACTGGAGAAGAGGAAGGTGCCGGCGAATTCGCCGGCGGATGGAGTTCACAACCAAAATGCCCGGAGGGCTAAGTCATGTATTCCAGTAGTTCACTACTGAAATCATAATACCTGGACCGCCCCAACCGCCTTCCTGACATCAGGCACCTTCCCTTGAACACGCCCCATCTGCGCCTTTGGAATTCTTATGCTAGGCGCATCTTCTCCGTTTCAGCTGTTCCACAGCTGAAACGGAGAAGACAATGGGGGGAAGGAACGTTCCGCCCCCGGCATTAAAGCGGAACAAGGATGGGGTTCACAACCAGGATGCCCGGAGGTCTAAGTCATGTATTCCAGTAGTTCACTACTGAAATCATAATGTCTGGCCTGCCCCAACCGCCTTCCTAACGTCAGACACCTTCCCTACGTCCACTCTCCCCCTCTGCGCCTCTAGTAGCTTTGAAATAGGCGCATCTCCCCCATTTCAGCCGTTTCCACGGCGAAATGGAGGAGACAATGGGCGGAGAAGGCAAGCGGGCGGTAGCCGAGCGGTTCGCCGTATACCGGTCATCAGCACCCTACAGGTTTGATTCCCGGACGGCTGTCGCAGGGGTCGTATATTCCATTTCTCTACGGCTAAAGCCTTGAGAAATGGATACGACTCCCAAAACCTGGATGAAAACCGTAATACGTTTTTGGCAACCAGGTTGTTCGCAACTCGCTGCGCAGCTGCGTTCTTCTCCATTCAAAAAAGACGTACCGCTCTCTTCTCAGCGGTACGTCTTTTTCCATTTCCTATTCTTTTTTCTTCTCTTTTCTTCCCTTTTCCTTCTTACGCGTACTTGCCGGTCCCATGGGCGGGTCTGATGGACACGTCGCCGGCGAGTACTTTTTCTATTTCTCCGTCTTCTTTTTTCACCAGCAGGGCGCCGGTGTCGTCGATATCCAGGGCTTCTCCCAAGTAGGTGGCGTCGGGGGAGATGACTTTGACCATGCGGCCCAGGGTGGCGGAGTATTCTCTCCACTGGTCGAAGACGGGGGCGAAGCCGTTTTTGCAGGCTTCGTCATAATAGTATTCCATGTAATCCAGGACTTTGGCCAGGAGTTGGACTCGGTCTACGTGGGTGCCGTTGACGTCTTCTATGGAGACGGCGGAGGCTCTGAGTTCCTCGGGTACCATTTCTCTGGGGACGCAGACGTTGATGCCGATGCCTACCACCAGGTAGTTGATGTGGCCGAATTCGGCGCTCATTTCGGTCAGGATGCCCACGAGTTTGCGGTTATCTAGCAAAACGTCGTTGGGCCATTTGATGAGGGCTTCTACGCCGCAGACTTCTCTAATGGCGCGGACTACGGCCACGGCGGCGAGCAGGGTCATTTTGGGGGCTTCCTGGGGCAGGAAGGTGGGTTTTAACAGCACGGAGAACCACAGGCCTTTGCCTTTGGGGCTGTACCAGCCTCTGGCCAGTCTGCCTTTGCCGCCGGTTTGTTCTTCGGCTACGCAGATGGTGCCGTCTTCGGCGCCGGTGCTGGCGAGTTTTTTCAGGACTTCGTTGGAGGACACGACGGTGTCTTCGTAGCAGATGTGATGGCCGATGAAGCGGGTGGTCAAGGCGTCACCGATTTCTGCGGGCAGCAGTTTATCGGGTACGCCGGTGAGAACGTAGCCTTTTTTGGTGTAGGCTTCAATCTGATAGCCTTCTTTTTTCAGGGTTTGGATATGTTTCCAGATGGCTGTCCGGGTAATGCCCAGGGTCTTGGCCAGTTCTTCCCCGGATACGGGGGTGGGTGCTTTGTCTTTCAGGATTTTCAGTATTTCGTTGCGCATCGTCGTCATCCTTTCGTTTCTCATAACGTAAAGAATCGTTAACACAAAGTCTGGAAAAAAGGGCTGTGTCTGGCACAGCCCTTGGTTTGTTTTGTAACTGGGTTTTCTTCTCCCCGCCCTACGCCTGGGGTACTTCACTGGTACTGGGTTGGGGTGCTGCTGCGGGGGCAGCGGCTTCGGTGGTCACAGGGGGAATGGGTGCGGGGGTACCGTCAGCCGGGGGTTCATTTTTCGGGGCTTCGGGGTTCTCGCCTTTTTCCAAGATGTGGCCGTATTTCAGCAGTTCTTCAATCTCATGGCCTTCCAGGGTTTCTCTTTCGATCAGGGCCTGGGCGATGAGGTGGAGTTTGTCGATGTTTTTGCTCAGCAGGGTGACAGTGCCTTCGTAGGCTTCGTCAATGAACCGGCGGATTTCGCTGTCAATCTGGGCAGCGACTTTTTCGCTGTAGTTGTTTTCTCTGCCGATATCCCGGCCCAGGAAGACTTGTTCCTGGCGATGGCCAAAGGTTACGGCGCCCAGGACGTCGCTCATGCCGTATTCGCAGGTCATCTGGCGGGCCAGTTCGGTAGCGCGCTGGAGGTCGTTGCTGGCGCCGCTGGAGATTTCATGAAGCACCAGGGCTTCTGCCACACGGCCGCCCAAAAGGACTTTCAGTTCATCCAGCATTTCGCTGCGGGTGGCGTAGTAACGGTCTTCTTTGGGCAGGCTCAGGGTATAGCCGCCGGCTCTGCCTCTGGGGATAATGGTTACTTTGTGTACGGGGTCGGTATGGTCCAGCATCATGCCCACCAGGGTATGGCCGCCTTCATGGTAAGCGGTCAGGCGTTTTTCTTCGTCGGTGATGAGGCGGCTCTTGCGTTCGGGTCCCATCATCACGCGTTCGGCAGCTTCTTCCATGTCGCTCATGGTGATGGTCATCTGGTTATGCCGGGCTGCCAGGAGGGCGCCTTCGTTGACCAGGTTGGCCAGGTCGGCGCCGGTAAAGCCGGGGGTACGTCTAGCCAAGATGCCCAGGTCCACGTTGGAATCGATGGGTTTGCCTTTGGTGTGTACCCGCAGGATGGCGCGTCTGCCGCGGACGTCGGGTTTATCCACCACGATCTGGCGGTCAAACCGGCCGGGCCGCAGAAGGGCCGGGTCCAGGATATCCGGGCGGTTGGTGGCGGCAATCATGATAATGCCTTCGTTGGCGCCAAAGCCGTCCATTTCGACCAGCAATTGGTTCAGGGTCTGTTCCCGTTCGTCGTGTCCGCCGCCCAGGCCTGCGCCTCTCTGGCGACCCACGGCGTCGATTTCGTCGATGAAGACAATACAGGGGGCGTTTTTCTTGGCCTGGTCAAACAGGTCCCGGACACGGGAGGCGCCCACGCCGACGAACATTTCCACAAAGTCGGAACCGGAGATGCTGAAGAAGGGCACGCCGGCTTCGCCTGCTACGGCTTTGGCCAGCAGGGTTTTACCGGTGCCAGGAGGGCCGTACAGCAGTACGCCTTTGGGAATCTTGGCACCCAGTTGGTTGTACTTCTGGGGTGCCTTGAGGAATTCTACGACTTCTTCCAGTTCCTGCTTGGCTTCATCAGCGCCGGCCACGTCCTTAAAGGTGACCTTGCTCTTGCCGTCGCCGTACAGTTTGGCTTTGCTCTTGCCAAAGCTCATGACCTTGCTGCCGCCGCCCTGGGCGTTGTTCATCATGAAGAACCACAGGATCACGATGACCACCATGGGCAGCAGGGAAGTCAGGAGAGAGCTGAGCATGGAGGGCTGGGGCGGCAGTTCTGCCCGAATCTCCACGTCACGGGCCCGGAGGGTATCCACCATTTTTTCGTCCCGGGGGGCGATGGTGGTAAACTCGGCGCCGCTCTTCAGCTTGCCTTTGATCACGGAGTTGTCCACGATGGTGACGGATTTCACGTCATCCTGCTGGACTTCCTTCATGAAGTTGCTGTAACTCATTTCGTTCTTGGGGACGTTGGAGGCGTTATAGTAGTCGTAAATCCACACGCCCAGAATCACTACGAGCAGGTAAAATACCAGGTTTCGAATAAATTTGCTCACGCGCAGCTCCTTTCCTGTCTGAAGGTGCTTCCAAGGGAAGGGTTCCAGACACGGACATTATTTTTCATATACAGATCTCTTGAGAATGCCGATAAAGGGCAGGTTCCGGTATTCTTCATCGTAATCCAGACCAAAGCCCACGACAAATTCGTCGGGGATCTCAAAACCGGCGTAGTCCGGCAGGACTTTCACCAGTCTTCTTTCTTTTTTATCCAGCATGGCGGCAACCTTCAGGGTCTTGGGGTTGCGGTTGCGCAGCAGCTCGCCTACGGCCTTCAGGGTCAGCCCGGTGTCGATGACGTCGTCCACCAGAAGAATGTTCTTGCCGGCCAGGTTCCGGGAGGTATCGTATTGGATATCCACTTTGCCGGTGGTGGTGGTGCCGGAGCCATAGGAGGAGGCTTTGATAAAGTCAATGCGTACGGGCACGGTGATGTGCTGGGTCAGTTCCGTCAGGAAATAGGCGGCGCCCTTGAGCAGACCGATGACCACCAGTTCCTGGCCTTCGTAGTCCTTGCTAATCTGGGCACCCAGCTGGGCAATCCGTTCCTTCAGGGATTTTTCGTCAATCAGTACTCTTTCGATATTTTCATGCATTTTCGCTGCTGCTCCTTTTTTTGGTATTTGGCTGCCCGCTCCTTGCTGCGGGCGATGGTATTTTTACGGGCGGTGAGCTTGCCTTGACGGTAGGTCACCCGTACCTTTCCCGGTACGTCCAGGGACTTGCCCCCGATGCCCCGCAAAATCAATTGGTATAGCTGCTGCACTTGGTCAAAGCGCATTTCGCTGCCTCCGGCGTCCTCCACCAGCTGGCGGAGAATCCGGGTGCTGACGGCCAGGGGCAGGGCCAGAAAGTCGGTGCCGGTGTCCAGCACAAAGCCTTCTGGGGTGCGTTTCTGGTGGTCCTGGGTATAGGCCGTGGCCAGTTCTCCCAAGCATTCCTCATCCCAGGCTGCCACCGCGGCGCTTTGGGCCAGCTGGACGGCAATCCGGGGGTTCTGCTCCCTAAGCAGGGGCAAAAGCACCTTGCGGACCCAGTTCCTGCGCAGGGCGGTATCGTCGTTGGTGCTGTCCGTGCAGTAAGCCAGGTGCCGGGCTCTGCAATAGGCTTCGGTGTCCTGGCGGGTGGCGGAAAGCAGGGGTCTTGCTACGTACCCCTTGACCGGCAGCATGCCCCGAAAGCCCCGGGTGCCCGCCCCCCTTAGGAGGTTTAACAGCACCGTTTCGGCCTGGTCGTCCAGGTGATGGGCGGTAAAGATGGCGCTGGCCCCCACCCTTTGGCGGCAACCTTCCAGGGCCTCATAGCGCAGGCGCCGGGCGGCGTCCTCCAGGGAAAGCCCCGCCCCTTCAGCCAGGGCTTTGGGGTTAATGTCCAGCCGGACAAAGGCCGCCCCCTGCTCCTTGCAGTAGGCTTCCACCAGCTGGGCGTCCCGTTCGGCTTCGTCCCCCCGCAGGTGGTGCTGCACATGGGCAACCAGGATATCCACCCGGTCCAGGGCGCCGGCGTCCAGCATGGCGTCGGTGAGGGCCAGGGAATCGGCGCCTCCCGAGCAGGCTGCCAGGACGGTGGTGCCGCTCTGCCACAGGGGGCTGCGCCGCACCAGTTCCAGAAGCTTGTTCTCCGGGTCCTTACAGCAGGCCTCTGAAACAAAAAAAGGTACTTCCGAGGAAGTACCTTTCGTGTCCATTAATCTCCTCTGCGGGCACCGCGGCCGCCCCGTTTTGATTCTGTATTCCGTTTGAGATCCAGCAGGCGGTCATCGCTTTCTTTCATAAAGCGGGACAGCTTGTCCTCAAAGGACATAGGACCTGCTGCCTTGGGCGCGCCAGCATGAAAATGCTTGCCTTCCGGCCGTTTGTTCTCAAAGCGCCGCGATTCAAAATGTTTGGGTTCCCCGGTTCTCTTTTCGGCTTCCGGCTGTGCGGCCGGCATCAGGGCCTTCAGAGACAACCCGATTTTGCCTTTATCGTCGATGGAAACGACTTTCACCGTGACTTTCTCTTTGACCTTCAGGAAGTCATGTACATCCTTAACGAATACGTTAGACACCTCAGAAATGTGAATCAAACCCACTTTATTTTCCGGTAATTGCACAAAAGCTCCGAAGTTGGTAATCCCGGTGACTACCCCTTCTATCACAGCTCCCTTATCCAAAGCCATAGGTGAAAGACATCCTCCTTAAAAGTATTGTTACGTTAACCATTATACCGTTGTTAAGGAAAGTTCGTCAAGACGCAAAATAACTGAGTTCCTGCGAATTGGCGGCCTTTTTAGGCGCTTTCGGAGGTTTCTGGAAGCGGGGCTTCCTGTAGATACTATAAAAACAAGCTTCCAGGAACTATTTCCCGGAAGCTTTGGCTTTGTCCTTACCGTCAATCATAAACAAGGGAATCTCGTTCTTTCCCACCATGTTGTGCTCATTACGGGCGACCTTCTCGATGTAGCGAATTTCTCCCAAGTTTTCCTTCTCCTGTTCCAGCTGGGCGTTTTCCTTTTTCAGGGAATCCACCTTCGCCTGGGTTTTCACCGTTTCCTTGTGGACGCAGTAAAGGTCATAGCCTTGGCTGGCTACACGAAACAGAAAAAGGCTTAGAATGGCTGCCAGTCCCAGTACAAAGTAACGAGGAATCTTTCTTTTTGCTGTCATGGTCCATCCTTTCCTGTTTGTTCAAACCCAGAGAAAAAAAGCAACCTGATACCCGGGGCATCAGGCTGCAGTGCAGAGCAATTACTTGTTTACGGCATCCTTGAAAGCTTTGCCGGCTTTGAAAGCGGGAACTCTAGCTTCTTCGATTTGGATGGTTTCACCGGTACGAGGATTTTTGCCGCTGCGAGCATTGCGAACCCGAGCTTCGAAAGTACCAAAACCAATCAGCTGTACCTTGTCATCCTTGGCAACAGCTTCTTTAACGGTATCGATAAATGCGTTTACGGCCTTTTCAGCGTCTTTTTTCGGCAGAGCGGTTTTAGACGCAACTTCAGAGATCAGTTCACTTTTGTTCATAAGAAATCCTCCTAAATACTTATTGCGCCCTTCTAATGGCGCCCGACTGTAGACATAGTAGCACAAACCCAGTAAAAATGCACGTGTTTTTTATTTAGTCACAGAAAAATGCTGTTTTGCCTGGTTCCAGAGGGCCGTCAGGTCCTCCAAAGACAGGTCTTTCCACTCCCTGTGGTCGGCCTTTACCAGCGCCTCTACATACCGAAAGCGCCGGTCAAACTTGTTGCAGGCCCGGTTCAGGGCCGTTTCCGGCTCCAGCTCCAGCTTTCTTGCGTAAACCGCCAGGGCGAACAGGGCGTCCCCCAGTTCTTCCTCGGTGTGGTCCCCGTCTCCGGCCTCAGCGGCCTCCTGGAGCTCCAAAAGTTCCTCGTCCACCTTCTGCCTTGCGGCAGGGGCGTCCGGCCAGTCAAAGCCCGTTTTGGCGGCTTTGGCGCTAAGTTTGTAGGCCCGCATGAGAGAGGGCAGACCCTTGGCAATGCCGTCCAGGACGCTTTTCCGGTCGGTCTTCTCCTTGGCCTTCAGGGTTTCCCAGTTGGCCACCACCTGGGCCGCCCCGTCCACCTGGGTATCGCCAAACACGTAGGGGTGGCGGTAAACCAGCTTGTCCACCACGTCGGTGATGATGTCCTGCATGGAAAACAGCCCGTCCTCCTCGGCCAGCCGGGCGTGGAAGACCACCTGGAGGAGCACGTCCCCCAGTTCTTCCCGCATACCGGGCACGTCGCCCTCGTCGATGGCCTCCAGCATTTCGTAGACCTCCTCCACCAGCTCCCGGCGCATGGAACGGTGGGTTTGGACCTGGTCCCAGGGACAGCCCCCGGGCTCACGGAGTACCTGCACCAGCTGGATCAGCGGACGCAGGTCCAGCACGCCAGGGGTAGTGGGTGCAGGGGGAATGGGTTTATGCATGGTGTTGCCTCCTTAGTTTTTTCTCTTGAGCAGTTTTTTCAGCTCCCCTACGCTTACTTCTTTCGTCAGCAGCAGGGCGGCCAGATACAGGGCAGCCCCCAGGGCCACGGTGGCCAAGATGCCGGGAACGAAGGGCAGGGCCTTGGACAGGACGTTCTTCCAGGCAAAAAGGACGGCGCCTCCCATGACGGCGGAAGCGATGAGTATCCGTCCCAGATGGACAAAAGGGAAGGTGATTTTGTCGGTCTTATACATGAAAAATACATTGGCGCAGCCGGCCAGGGCCAGGTTGGCGTCGGTGGCCCAGGCGGCCCCCAAAATGTTATAGGCGGGGTTGGCGGCCAGGACCCACAGCAGGCTGACCTTCACCACCAGGCTCAGCAGCATATTGATCATGGGAATCCGGGTATGCCCCAGGCCCTGAAGGATAGCCGTGGACACCTGGTGAAGCCCCAGAAAGAAGATGGCCGGGGCCAGGGCGGTGATCACCGCGCCGGCGTGGCTGGTGCCGTACAAAAGCCGGGAGAACGGCGCCCCCAGTACGCAGACGCCCACTGCGGCCGGGAGATTCAGCAGCAAAAAGAAGCGGATGGCCCGCTGGGCTTTGTCCTGCATCAGGTCCCTGCGATGGAGCACTTTGGCCTCGCTGATGGCGGGGACCACGGAGGCGGCCAGGGAGTTGGTGGGAATGGTTCCCATGTTCACCAGAGGCATGGCCATGCCGGACAAATACCCCAGAGCCTGGGTGGAGGCGGCTACGGTAAAGCCGGCCGCCAGCAGCCGGTCGGGGACCAAAATCATCTCAATCCCGGACACTACAGGCACCATCAAATTGGCGCAGGTGACGGGCAGCGCCAGGGTGATAATCTGCCAGGCTGTCCGCGACACAGAAACACGCTCCGTCACGGCGGAGGCGCTCTCCAGGGTGCGCCAGCGGCGCTGCTGTTTATAATAGAAGCCTCCTAAAATCAGAAGACTTGCAATGGCGCCGGGAACCGCACCAAAGGCCGCTCCAGCGGCCGCCATAGGAAGTCCCTGGGGCAGCAGCAGATAGGCCAGAATCACCATGGTCACCACCCGGGTAAACTGCTCGGCAATCTGGCTTACGGCGGTGGGTACCATTTCCTGGAACCCCTGGAAATACCCCCGGAAACAGGAGACAGGGATGGAAATGGCAATGGCGGGCACCAGGGCCAGCATGGCGTACCGGGCCCGGGCGTCCTTGATGATATGGCTGTCAATGAGCCAGGGAATCAGCCCCAGGGCCAGCGCTGCCAGGGCAAGGCCCCCCAGGAACATAAGCCCCACAGAGGTCCACAGCACCTGCCGGGCACCCTTTTGGTCCCGGGCAGCGGCCCGTTGGGAAATCATAATGGAAATGGCCGCAGGAATCCCGGCAGCGGACAGGGACACCAGCAGCAGGTAGATGGGGTAGGCAATCTGGTAGAGCCCAATCCCCTCCCCGCCTAGAAGGCGGGAGAGCAGGATCCGGTTCACCGAGCCCAGTACCTTCACCATCAGCCCGGCTGCTGCCAGGATTAAGGTTCCTTTCATAAAGCGGTCTGCCATGGATGTGACTCCTTTCACAGGTCATTTAGCCGTTAAGCGATTGGTTAAGCGTTAAAAAGGGGGTGAAGAAGTGGGAGGGGGAATAGTGAAAAAGAAAAAGGAAATGGCCTACACTTTTCTGCGAAAAGTGTAGAGGTGTTTTTGGGAATATATGGGGCCGCAGGGCGGCCTAGGGAACCCCTATTGGCACCTGCGGTGCCATTTTCCCCGGAGGGGAAAGGTTTGTCCCCTTTTGGGGCTAGTGCAAGAAGGACGGTAGCTCAACTACAGAAAAATTGGATTTTGGTCGTGCGGTCCGCAAACCTGAAGTGATGTGGTGCCGGGAATCCCCGAGCGGTTCGCCGTATTCCAGTCGCCGTCACCTTGCAGGTTTGGCTCCTGGACGGCTGTCGCAGGGGTCGTATATTCCATTTCTCTACGGCCAAGGCCTTGAGAAATGGATACGACTCCCTTAGTCAGCCTGCGGCTGCCAGCTCCCCCCAGCGGTTCGCCGTGTTCCAATCAGCTACGTCCTGACGGACTTGCTTCTTGGACGGCTATCGCATGGGCCTTATTAACCAAACAGCCACTTGAAGAATCTGCGGGCTGTTTGGATGCGGCCGCATAAAGGTTGGAGCCTTTAAAAGGTCGTGCGGTCTGCGGGGCGTAGTGCAGACATCCTACTTTTGAACCCCATCCGCCGGCGAGTTCGCCGGCACCTTCCCCTTTACCAGTGCACGCCAAGCAGTGCACTGGTAAGTGGAAGGCAGATGCGGCCAAAGGCCGCAAAAGGAGCACTCTCCGTCGCCTCTCGGCGCCACCTGCGCCCGCCCGCGCGCGAGGTCAGCTTCTCTACAAAATTCGCAATAACAATGTATTTTATTCTTCTTTTCCACCCCCACATTGTGCTCAATAAAATGTAATTTTAGAAACGTGGTGGTACATAAGTTTTGACTTCCATCAAGAGTGAGGGAAGTGGCGCCGGAAGGCGACGAAGAGAGTTCTAATAATATTAAAATAGCAATATAATTATACTTTGTTTGAAGCATAAAGTATGGTTTTAAACTTCCTTCGTCAGCCTAGCGGCTGACACCTACCACAGTGGTTCGCTGCTAGCCAGTCATTTTCGCCCTACGGGCTCAATTCCTGGGCAGCTATCACATGGCTCGCGTACACCAAACAGCTTCTGGAATACTTGTATCGCTGTTTGGACGCGAACGCAACGCTTGTGGTAGGCGTCCAGGCCACCACTGGTCAAGTAAAATCCAAAATATAGTTGCTGATAAGAAGATGACCATTAGTGGCCTAAGACCGGCCCCTGAGTGGTTCGCGGCATGCTGCTCAGCTTCACCTTCCAGGTTCGCTTTGCAGGCCGCTATCACATGGCTCATATTAACCAATTCTCTGCGGCATATAGCCTTGAGAATTGGATATGAGCGCAAAGCGTTGAAGGGGCTGTCAGCCCGTAGGGATGACTGAGGAAGTTTATCCAGCTTTTCTGCGGCCCCCGGCCGCATGTCTTCTCCGTTTCAGCTGTGGAGCAGCTGAAATGGGGAAGATGCGCCTATCATAAGAATTCCAAAGGCGCAGATGGGGCGTCTTCAAGGGAAGGTACTTTTTCCTTATTTAGCTTCCTCAAGCGTTGCGGTCACGTCCAAATATCGTCACGAGTTACTCAAAAGATATTTGGAATACGTGACCCATGTGATAGCGGCCTGCAAAGCAAGTCCGTAGGACGCCGCTGCGCAGCGAGCCGCGAACCACTAGGAAGCTGGCCCGCCACTACCTTCCACATTTATGGGGAAGGGGAACCGCCCGAAGGGTGGTGGAAAGGGGCGGGACGGAAAGAGTTTACAATTGAAGGCGGTTGGGGCCTGCACTATCAAACTTCTAGAACTAGCCTTTTGCAAGCAACGGAAGCGTTGCTAAATCAGCCTCCTCCCCCATTATACCAAGCCTTCACACCAACCGTGGGATATTTTTCTCCAGCCAGGTTAAGGGGTCGCCTTTCATGCCATGGGTTTTAAGAATGAATTGGGGTTGGGCGGCGACTTTCAAGTTGGCTCTGGGGACGTATTCTCTGATCAGGGCTTTCAACACGTCGGGGTTGGCGGTGCTGTGCTGGTGGAAGGTGATGCGGATTTCTCCGGGTCTTACGGAGATGCCGATGATGCGGAGTTTCCGGCACAGGTCTCTCAGGGCAGCTACGCGCCACAGGTTCACGACCTGCTCTGGCGGGGTGCCAAAGCGGTCGATGATTTCGTCCATAAGGTCGTCTTTTTCTTCGTATTTCAATGCCCCCAGGCGATGGTAGATTTCCATTTTGTACCGGGGGTTGGCGATGTATTCGTCGGGGATGTAGGCGTCCAGTTTCATATCGCTGACGGGGTCCGGGATCACGGGTTTCTGGGGATCGGCGCCGTTTTGCAGGGCGTTGATGGTCTGTTCCAGCAGCCGGCAGTACAGGTCAAAGCCTACGCCGGCAATCTGGCCGTGCTGTTCGGCGCCCAAAAGGTTTCCGGCGCCGCGGATTTCCAGGTCCCGCATGGCGATTTTAAAGCCGGCGCCCAGTTCGGTAAAGTCCCGAATGGCCTGGAGGCGTTTCTGGGCAATTTCGCTGAGGACGCGGTTCTTCTTGTACAGGAAGTAGGCATAGGCCAGCCTAGAGGAGCGTCCTACTCTGCCCCGCATCTGGTACAGCTGGGACAGGCCGAAGTTCTCGGCGCCGTCAATGATGATGGTGTTGGCCAGGGGCACGTCCAGGCCGTTTTCGATGATGGTGGTGCACAGGAGGACGTCAAAGTCCCCGTGGTAGAAGCCAATCATCACGTCTTCCAGTTCGTCTTCGGTCATGCGGCCGTGGGCAATGCCGATGGTAAGCCCGGGTACCAGTTCCCGGAGTCTGGTGGCAATGCTGGTAAGGCCCTCGATGCGGTTGGACACGTAGTAGATCCGGCCGCCCCGGCGGACTTCCCGCTCCAGGGCTTCTTTAATCATGCCCTCGTCGTACTCGGCCACGTAGGTTTCTACGGGCAGCCGGTCTTCGGGCGGGGACTCGATGATGCTCATGTCCCGGCCTTTGACCAGGGCCAGGTGCAGGGTCCGGGGGATGGGCGTGGCGGACAGGGTCAGCACGTCAATGCCGGCGCTCCACTGCTTCATTTTCTCCTTCTGGGCCACCCCAAAGCGCTGTTCCTCGTCGATGATGAGGAGCCCCAGGGACTGGAAGGAGATGTCCGGGGACAAAATCCGGTGGGTGCCGATGATGATGTCAATCTGGCCGGCGGCCAGTTTCTTGATGATTTCCCGCTGCTCCTTGGCGGACCGGAAGCGGCTGAGCATTTCGATATTCACGCCAAAGGAGGCCATGCGCTGGGTAAAGGTCAGCAGGTGCTGCTGGGCCAGGACGGTGGTAGGGGCCAGGACGGCTACCTGCATGCCGTCCATCACGGCCTTGAAGGCGGCCCGAATGGCCACCTCGGTTTTGCCGTAGCCCACGTCGCCGCACAGGAGCCGGTCCATGGGAACGGGCTTTTCCATATCGGCCTTGATTTCCGCAATGGCTTTCAGCTGGTCCGGGGTTTCCTCAAAGGGGAAGCTGTCCTCGAATTCCTTCTGGAGGGGGGTATCCGGGGCAAAGGCATGGCCCGGGGTGATTTTCCGCTGGGCGTACAGCCGCAGCAGCTCGGTGGCCAGGATGGTAATGGCCTTCTGGGCCTTGGTCCGGGCTTTCTGCCAGTCGTTCCGGCCCATATTGGACAGCTTGGGCGGGGTGCCCTCGTTGCCGATGTATTTGTGCAGCAGGCCCACCTGCTCTACGGGTACGTGGAGCTTGTCGCCCTTGGCGTACTGGAGCTGCAGGTAGTCCCGATGGACGCCGTCAATGACGATGGTCTCCACGCCCATGTAGCGGCCGATGCCCTGGACGTCGTGGACCACGTAATCCCCCACTGAGATGTCGGAGAAGTAGTTGGTGATGGCAGGGCCCTTGCCCTTTTTCCGGGTAATGCGGCGGCGTTTCTGGGTGCCGAACAGGTCTCCTTCGGTCAAGAGAAGCCAGTTTTCGTTCCAGAAGTAGAAGCCGCTGGTCAGGCTGCCCTGGAACACCAGGCCGCCCTTCTCGGGCAGGGTCAGGGGGTCCGTGGCCAGCTCCATGGGAATGCCGGCGCCCCGGAGGCTTTCGGCGATGCCTGCGGCTTTGTCCCGGGTGCCCATCATAATGAGCGGGTGGACGCCCTGGCTGATCCAGCCGGACAGGTCTTTTTGCAGCAGCTCGGTATTCTTGTTGTAGGGCGCAATGGTGCGAACCTGAACATGAAGTTTGGGAGCATTGGCAAAGTAGGGATGTCCCAGGTCGCTGACCGCCGCCAGATGGCACTCCTTGGCCAGGTCGATCATCTGGGCCTGGAGCAGCAGCTGGTCGGCAAATTCCCGGTTGTCCCCGAAGCTCTTCTTGCATTCTTCAAAGAAGGCGGAGGGTTCGTCCAGGACCACCAGGGAGTCCGCTGCCAGGTAGGCAAAGATGTTGGAGATGGGCTCCTGGTCCGGCAGGGCAATGGGCATGATGTTGGCCTGTTTGGCCGGGCCGATGCTCCGCTGGGTATCGATATCGAAATGGCGCACCACGTCAATGGTGTTGTCGAACCATTCGATGCGCACAGGATCTTTGTGGTTAATGGGGAAAATGTCCATGATGTCGCCCCGGACGGCCAATTGGCCGATGGTGTCCACCTGTTCGGTGCGTTCGTAGCCGGCTTTCACCAGCTTGGCTACCACGGTCTCCTGGTCAATTTCCATGCCGGGTTTCAGACGGATATTTTCCTTGATGATGCTGTCCGGCGGCGGCAGCTTCTGGATGGCAGCCTCGGCAGTAATGAAGATGATGCCGGGTTCCTGCTTGTAGATCATTTCCAGGGCTGCGGCCCGTTCGGCCAGGACTTCTTCGTTCCGGGTATCCACCTGGCCGTGGATCAGGCTGGCGGGATACAGCTCCCGCATGGCCAGGTCCGGATAGAAGTACGCCAGCTCCCGGCGGTAGGCACGGATGATTTCCCGGTTGGCGGTGAAGATCACCAGGGGCTGCTTGGCCCCGGCCTTTTCCTGAAGAGCGCACAAAAAGCCGACTTTAACAGAAGAAGTTAAGCCGGTGAGAGTAACGGGCCCCTTGGCATTTTGCCAGAGAGAAGCCCCGTCCCCTACGTTTTTTTCGTTTAAAAGCAAAGGAATGATTTCATTAGACATATTAGATACTACCAATCTACATAGAGATGTAAAAGGAATTGAATTGTGGTGGGGCGGCCCCATTGCCGCTTTGCGGCATTTCCCCCATGGGGGAAATCCGTCCCCGCTGGGGCTAGTGCGGACCGTTAGGTAGTCCAACTACAGAAAAATTGCCTACGGCAATTTTTTGCTGTAGAAAACTCTGTACCGGATTTTTGGTCGACGTTCTCAACGGGTGTAGTGCAGACATCCTACTTTTGAACCCCATCCGCCTTCCTAGCGTCAGGCACCTTCCTCTTTACCAGTGCACTGGTAAGTGGAAGGCATGCGGCCTGCGGCCGCAATACTTGGGTAAACTTCCTCAGTCATCCCTACGGGCTGACAGCCCCTGAGTGGTTCGCAGCGCTCACATTAGCCAAGAGCATTTTGATAAACTGACATGCTCTTGGATGTGAGCGCAACGCTTTGCCGGGCCGGTCTTAGGCCTATACGAGTCATGTGCTAAACGAGTATAGCAAAGCAACATAGTTCGTAAATACCTGCACTACCCTAGTTTGTTACTTAACCAGTAGCGGCATAGAACGCTTCCTGCAAGCGTTGCGTTCGCGTCCAAACAGCGCTACAAGTATTCCAAAAGCTGTTTGGTATACGCGAGCCATGTGATAGCTGCCCAGGAATTGAGCCCGAAAGGTGAAAATGACTGGCTAGCAGCGAACCACTGTAGGAAGTGGCACCGCTAGGTGCCGATAGAAGTTTAGCTCCAACAGATTAGTCAATGACCCCAAAAACCTGCCAATATACCCTATTAAAGTTCAAATAATATAATTATATTGCTATTTTAAACTCTCTTCGTCGCCTACCGGCGCCACCTCTGTCACGCTTGATAGAGGTCAACAGTAAGGCACTACCACATTTCTAAAGTTACTTATTTTTGAGAACAATGTGGGAGTACATAAGCAATATAAAGTATATTATTATTGCGAAATTTCTCTAGAAGTTGACCTCACGCGTTTACGGGAGAGGTACCGCCTGCTAGGGCGGGGAAGAGTGCTCCTTTTGCGGCCTCCGGCCGCTGCCTTCCACTTACCTGTTCGCCGCGTTGCGCGAACAGGAGAAGGGGAAGGTGCCTGACGCAGGAAGGCGGTTGGGGTTCAAAACCAAGTTCCCCCACTTTCCCACCAATACAGCAGGGGGGTGTGAATGAATCCACACCCCCTTCTGGTTCTTATGGTATTGGTATTACAGTTTTACGTTGATGTTGCTGCGGTCGAAGGTATGGACTGCATCAACGAAACGTACGGTGCCGGTGGCGTACCGCATGGATACGGTATGGGTCCGGGCGCCGTTGCCGAAGAAGTTAACGCCTCTCAGCAGGTCGCAGTTGGTGATGCCGGTAGCGGTGAACATGCAGTCGTCGCCTTTTACCAGGTCTTCGATGGTCAGGACTTGACGGGTATCGGCAATGCCCATTTCATGGCAGCGCTGGGTTTGTTCGTCGTTTTCAGGCACCAGGCGGGCTTGCATATCGCCGCCCAGGCATTTCAGGCCGGCTGCAGCCAGTACGCCTTCCGGAGCGCCGCCCCGGCCGATGTACATATGGATACCGGTACCTTCAATGCCGCAGTTGACGATGGGATCTACGTCACCATCGCTGATCAGGCGGATGCGGGCACCAGCAGCTCTTACTTCTTCAATGATCTTGCGATGACGGGGACGGTCCAGGGCAACGACGGTCAGGTCGTTGACGTTTCTGTGCATGGCTTTGGCCACGCGTTCCAGGTTTACGCTGACAGGATCGTCAATGTTGATGCAGCCTTTGGCTCTGGGGCCAACGGCGATTTTGTCCATGTACATATCGGGTGCATGGAGCAGGCAGCCCTTGGGGGCAATGGCGATAACAGCGATGGCTCCCAGCTGGCCTTTGGCCACCAGGTTGGTGCCTTCCACCGGGTCAACAGCGATGTCTACTTCGGGACCGCCGGCACCGACTTTTTCGCCGATGTACAGCATGGGGGCTTCGTCCATTTCCCCTTCGCCGATAACTACGGTACCGCTGATGTTGACGGTATCAAACATTTTCCGCATAGCGTCTACAGCCAGTTGGTCAATGCCGTTCTTGTCGCCCCGGCCTACGCCGCGGGCGCTGGCCATGGCGGCTGCTTCTGTTACACGTACAAATTCCATGGATAATTCTCTGTTCATTGCATACGCCTCCAATTATTTTCGGCAATTTGCATTGCTCTTTTATTGTACCAAGAATCCCAAAGAAAAGAAACGGGTTACGGCAAATGCCGCCCGTTTTCTTTTCTGTTTAGCGAGCTTCAGGGCTTAGTGCTTCTGGCAAGCCAGGGCAGCTGCGATGAAGTCCTTGAACAGCGGATGGGGATTGGTGGGACGGGATTTCAGTTCGGGGTGGAACTGTACGCCCAGGAACCAGGGATGGACTTCCGTGGGCAGTTCTACGATTTCTACCAGTTTGCCGTTGGGCAGGGTGCCGCCCAGCACCAGGCCCTTTTCGAACAGCTGGTCACGGAGTTCGTTGTTCACTTCGTAGCGATGGCGATGGCGTTCGCTGATCAGGTCGGTGCCATAGGCCTTTTCGGCCAGGGTGCCGGGATACAGCTTGCAGGGGTATTTGCCCAGCCGCATGGTGCCGCCTTTGATTTCCACACTCATTTGTTCCGGCATCAGGTAAATGACGGGGTACGGGGTGGTTTCGTCAAATTCGGTGCTGTTGGCTTTCTTCATGCCGCAGATGTCCCGGGCATATTCGATGACTGCGCACTGCATACCCAGGCAGATGCCGAAGAACGGAATCTTGTTTTCCCGGGCATAGCGTACGGCACGGATCATGCCTTCGATGCCCCGGTCGCCAAAGCCGCCGGGCACCAGGATGCCGTCCACGCCCTTGAAGATTTCTTCGTAGTTGGCGTCGGCTTCTTCCAGGTCGGAAGCGTTGATGTATTCGATATCCACATCGGCGTCATGGAAGTAGCTGGCGTGTTTCAGGGCTTCCACAATGGAGATGTAGGCGTCAGGCAGTTCTACGTACTTGCCCACGATGGCAATGGTGGATTTTTTGGCATGGGGTGCCAGAATCTTTTCCACCATGGCATGCCAGGCAGCCATATCCTTGGGTTTGTCTTCCATATCCAGTTTCTTCAGGACCACTTTGTCCAGGCCCTGGTCTTCCAGCAGCATGGGTACTTCGTAGATGCTGGGAGCGGTGATGGATTGGAACACGGCGTCAGCGTCCACGTCGCAGAACATGGCCATCTTTTCCCGCATTTCCCGGCTGATTTCCTTTTCGGAACGGCAAACCAGGATATCGGGGGTAATGCCGATGCTGCGCAGTTCTTTTACGCTGTGCTGGGTGGGTTTGGTCTTCAGTTCGCCGGCAGCGGAGATGTAGGGAACCAGGGTCACGTGGATGTACAGCACATCGTTCTTGCCCACGTCCTTCTTCACTTGGCGGATGGCTTCCAGGAAGGGTTCGCTTTCGATATCGCCTACGGTACCGCCGATTTCGGTAATCACGAAGTCAGCTTCTTCTTCCCGGCCTACCCGGTACACCCGTTCCTTGATTTCGTTGGTGATATGGGGAATGACCTGTACGGTGCGGCCCAGATAGTCCCCTCTGCGTTCCTTGTCGATAACGGATTGGTAGATCCGGCCGGCAGTCACGTTGGAGTTGCGGGTCAGGTTGATGTCGATGAACCGTTCATAATGGCCCAGATCCAGGTCGGTTTCGGCGCCGTCGTCGGTGACGAATACTTCACCATGCTGGTAGGGGCTCATGGTCCCGGGGTCAATGTTGATGTACGGGTCGAACTTTTGGATGGTCACCTTATAGCCTCTGCTCTTGAGCAAACGGCCCAGAGATGCGGCCGTAATGCCTTTGCCTAAGGACGAAACCACGCCGCCTGTTACGAAAATATACTTGGTCATTTTTTTCCTCCCTTTTCCGCTTTCTTTCTATATTACATATGTTCCGGTGCGCTGACGCCCAGAATCTTCAAACCATGGCGCAGGGTATTGCCCACAGCTGTAATTAATGCCAGCCGAGCCTGCTGGAGGGCAGGGTCGACGCCCAGTACCCGGCACTGGTTATAGAAGGAATGGAACATTCCTGCCAGTTCGTAGGTGTAGTGGGCAATCTTATGGGGTGCCCGTTCCAGGGCAGCCGTGTCAATGAGCTCGGTGTAGTCGTTGAGCTTCTTGATCAGGTCTATTTCAATGGGCTCCTTCAGCACGGACAGGTCCGCGTTGGGGTCCAGGGTAATCTTTTCGTCGGCCATTTGGCGCAGGATGCTGCAGATCCGGGCATGGGCGTACTGGACGTAGTACACCGGGTTGTCGTTGGAATGCTCGGTGGCCAGGGTCAGGTCAAAGTCCAGCTGGCTGTCCATGCTGCGCATGATGAAGAAGAACCGGGCTGCGTCAGTGCCCACTTCTTCGATGAGCTCGTTCAGGGTCACGCTCTTGCCGGTACGTTTGCTCATCTTTACCAGCTCGCCGTTCCGGTACAGGCTGACCATTTGCAGAATCAATATTTCCAGGTGGCTGGGGTCGTAGCCCAGGGCCTGCATGGCGGCCTTTACCCGGGGAATGTAGCCGTGATGGTCGGCGCCCCACAGGTTGATCAGGCGGTCAAAGCCCCGTTCGTACTTGTTCCGGTGGTAGGCAATGTCGGCGGCAAAGTAGGTGGAGACGCCGTTGTCCCGGATCACCACTCTGTCCTTGTCGTCGCCGAAATCCGTGGAGCGGAACCATTTGGCTCCGTCCTTTTCGTAGATGTAGCCCTTCTTTTCCAGTTCGGCTACTGCTTCTTCAATCTTATGGGCATCGTGGAGGGATTGTTCACTGAACCACACATCAAAGTGGCAGTTGAAGGCTTCCAGGTCTTCCCGGAGGGCTGCCAGCTTTTCGTCCTTGGCAATGCTCTGGAATTTTTCCAGCCGTTCTGCTTCCGGCATATGGATAAAGCTGTCGCCGTATTTCTTCTGGATCCGTTTGGCGGTGACCACAATGTCTTCCCCGTGGTAGCCGTTTTCCGGGAATTCACAGGGAATGTTGTAGAGCTCCAGGTACCGGGCGTTTACGGAAGCCGCCAGATTGTGCATCTGGTTGCCGGCGTCGTTAATGTAGTACTCCTGGCTCACATCGTAGCCGGCAGCCTTCATCAGGATGGCCAGGGCGGAACCCACGGCAGCACCCCGGCCGTGGCCTACGTGCAAAGGACCGGTGGGGTTGGCGCTGACGTATTCAATCTGGATCTTCTCCCCTGCTTTGGCAGGCAGGTTGCCGTAGTTTTCCCCCTGGGCCAGAATATTCCGCAGGGCTGCGGACAGCCAGTCTTCCTTCAAGAAGAAATTCAGGAAGCCAGGTCCGGCAACTTCCACCTTTTCCACACTGGGGCAGTCCAGGAATTCCTGGATGGCACCTGCGATTACCCGCGGCGCGCAGTGCAGATTGCGGGCGGCCTGCAGGGCAAAGTTGGTAGCGAAGTCGCCAAATGCCTTCTGGGGCGGAACGGTGAGAACCACCGGTACCAAATCGCCCTGGGGCAGCTTACCTGCCTGAATGGCTTTTTGGACTGCGGCGATGACCGCTTCTGCCAGTACTTTTTTCATGTCCACTGATTTCTTCCTCCTCAATTTCAATGGTTAAGCGTATGGACCCATTGGGCTGGTCCTGCATTTCCAGGTCGTAAAAGGCCTGTACATGCCAGCCCCGGGGCTGACGGACAATGGTCAGGTCCCGGGTGAAAACCATCATGGGCACAGTAAAATACGGGGTCTGGTACTGAAAAGAAGTGTTCCGGCCCCGTACATACGTCTGTCGATGCTCATAACGCCCGTGGCGGATCACCGTCAGGGTGTCTTCCGTCCATTTCAGGGTGGTTTTGGTGCCTTCCATCCCGGTAATGGGTGTTTCCTCATAGCGCACATACGTAGCACGGCCCACCGTCTGCAGCTGGCCGGAAGTGACCAGGTCCAGGGGCTGGGAGCCATCACTTAAATTTTCGCTATGAATCGTAATCTTTACAGGAATCATGGCCTCTCCAAAAAATAAAAGGCACTCTCTTCATGCCAGCACCAGCAGCGCGGCTAAAGGAGCAAGCCCTTAAGTGAATCGTTTTCGATTGGTAAGCATCAGGTTTTTGCCTTATTCTTAGTTATTTTATATTAATAGCTGAGAAAAGGCAAGGGTTTATTAAAGAAAAGTGGGAGGGGTGGGGTGCGGGGGAGTAGTGACGACCGGACCAGCTTGCCTACCCCATTGCCGCTTTGCGGCATTTCCCCAAGGGGAAAGTTCGTCCCCTTTTGGGGCTAGTGCGGACCGTTAGGTAGTCCAACTACAGAAAAATTGCCTACGGCAATTTTTTGCTGTAGAAAACTCTGTACCGGATTTTTGGTCGACGTTCTCAACAGGTGTAGTGCAGGTATCCTACTTTTGAACCCCATCCGCCTTCCTAGCGTCAGGCACCTTCCTCTTTTCCAGTGCACGAAGCAGTGCACTGGTAAGTGGAAGGCATATGCGGCGCTGGCGCCGCTAAACACCTGGATGAACTTCTATCGTCGCCTGCGGCGACACTTCCTTCACGCTTGAAGGAAGCGTTCTATGCCACTGCTAGTCAAGTTCTAGATGGGGTTATATGTGGAATTTTTTATCTATCATAATTCTTTTCTCAAAACCCGTTTAGCACATGACTCGTATGGGCCTAAGCCTGGCCCCTTCAAGCGTGAAGGGGCTGTCAGCCCGCAGGGATGACTGAGGAAGTTTATCCACGTTTTTGGGAGTCGTATCCATTTCTCAAGGCCCTGGCCACAGAGAAATGGAATATACGACCCCTGCGATAGCCGTCCGTGAACCGAACCCGAAGGGTGAAGGCGAACGGAATACGGCGAACCGCTCGGCCGTAGGCCGCATGCCTTCTCCACCCACCAACAGTCCAAGGTGGTGTGCTCCCCGTCAAGTAGACAGTTCCTAATAATATAAACCTCTACGCCGCCATTTGGTAGCTATTATGTTTTTGCATAGGGGTCAAACGGCCCAAATTCCGCTGCAAACGGCCACTGTTGTAATACTCCATGTAGTTATTAATCATCGTTACCAAAGCTTTACGGCTGTCGAAGTCACGAGTATAGTACCGTTCTCTTTTCAGCATGCCCCAGAAGCCTTCCATCGGGCCATTATCAATGCATTTTCCTATCCGTGACATACTCTGCGTCATACCAGCATCTAGAATCATCTTGCGGAAATCCCTGCAGGTGTATTGGAATCCCCGGTCAGAGTGAAACAGGGGATGCGCGCCAGGGTTTTTCAACAATGCCTTATTGAAGGTATTGAATACCAAATTTTTATCGTTCCGGTTGCTTATCACATAGGAAACAATTCGTCTGTCATACAGGTCAATAATCGCGCTCAGATATACCTTATGCACAACTACCCCCTCATAGTAGTGAAATTCTGAGACGTCAGTACACCATTTCTGGTTAGGGGCATCGGCTTTAAATTCCCTATTCAAGATATTTTCTGCAATGTATGCAGGATCTATTGCACGCTGGGTGCAGCCCTTAGGGGCATATTTAATCGTAGACTTTATATTTATCACTCGACAAAGATGAAGAACGCGACCGTCACCAATTGCTATTGGTTTCGTGTCAGGATAGATCTTCTTATTTGGGGCTCGTAAGTCATCAGCTATTCGTCTGTACCCTTTAGCTGGGTCAGCCTTGTATATCTCTTCTATTCTTTTAGCAATTTCCTTGTCGTCAATTTCGCGTGCTGAAGGCTCTCTATGAAGCCATTTGTAGTAGCCGGCCCGGGACACTTTTCCCAATTTGCACAGGCCAAGAATAGGGTAATTCTTTTCAGCGTGCAGTTCTTTAATGGCTTCATAAATGGCTCCATATCTTATTTGTGTGAATCCCGCCTCCTTTCCACAATATCGAGTTTTTTTAGGAAATCAATCTCCATATCCTTGGCTTTGAGTTTTGCATTAGCCAGTTTGAGTTCAGCTTTCATACACTCATATTCTGTAGGGGCTTCTTCAGGGACTTCTACTGGCTTCCTGTGTCCGCGCCCATCTATGAGTCCTTCGGTATTGTACTTATTATATTTTAAGACGTAATTTCTGACTTGCTGGTAGGAAACCTTAAACTTTTCAGCGGTTTCATGGTAAGCATTCCCGTTTTCAATGCAGTATTTTACGATTTCAACGCGCTCGTCAAAGGTCGTTTGTCTAGCTTTAGTCATGATCTTGGCACCTCCAGTACCCGAACTTTTTAGTTCCTCATGACTATTATACTTCTTTAACCAGTCTCTGATTTGACGAGAACTTTTTAATCCGTATTTTTGTACCAGCTGGGACATAGTCGTTTCGCCCTTAAGATATTCCTCTACGCATTGGATCTTAAGATCAGCAGAATAACTTTTAACCTGTCTTTTGTTAAATACCTCAGGACCATTTCCTATATATTCATCTACCCAATACTGTACTGCTTTCCAGTGAACCCCTAACCTTTTTGCAGAAACCATTGGTGATTCTTCATGAGCAAGAACAGCTTTGACAGCCTTTAATTTATCCTCTGCACTGACTTTCGATATAGACATTTTACATACTCTCCTTTCAACGAATCCAGGAGGTTTAACTATATGCCAGTCTACTTTATTCATAGCATACCAAGGTGGGGAAGGTGCCGGCGAACTCGCCGGCGGATGGGGTTCAATACCTGCCCAGCGGGCGCCCATAGCTCTCGCCTGTAGGGGAGAGCTGGCAGCCACGCTAGTGGATGACTGAGAGTGGATTCCCCAGGCCAGCACACTTCAGGTTTGCGGACCGCACTAACTAAAAAACGACTTGCGCACTCTCCCGAGTTCGCAAGTCGTTTTTTCTTGTATTCTTCTCTCAATCCACATGTTTCCCATATTCCGCCACAGCCTCGTCATACTTGGCTGCAATCTCCGCCGGGGGTTCTTTATCCAGCAAGCTGAAGACCACGATGGCCAACAGGGACAGGAAGAAGCCGGGGATGATTTCGTACACGCCGGTATAGGCGAAGAGGTTTTTCCAAATGAGGACGGTGGAGCCGCCCACCAGGATGCCGGCAAAGGCGCCGTTGGTGGTCATGCGTTTCCAGTACAGGCTCAGGAGCACCAGGGGTCCAAAGGCGGCGCCAAAGCCTGCCCAGGCGTAGGACACGATGGACAGGATCATGCTGTCGGGGTCCAGGGCCAGGATAATGGAGAAAATAGACACCAGGACAATCATCAGGCGGCTGACCTTCACCATTTCCCCGGCTTCGGCGTTCTTCCGGAGCACGGGCTTATAAAAGTCAGTGGTAAAGGAAGACGCGGCGACCAAAAGCTGGCTGCTGGAGGTACTCATAATGGCCCCCAAAATGCCGGAGGTAATGATACTGGCCACAAAGGGGTGGTAGAACTGGGTGCTCAGTTTGATGAACACGGTTTCGGCAGCGGAGCCCTGAAGAATGGGTCCCAGGTACACCCGGCCGGCAAGACCTACCATTACGGACATGAACAGGGAGATGACCACCCAGGTCATGGCGATGTGGGTGGCCTGCTTGATTTCCCGGGGGTTCTCAATGGCCATAAAGCGCACCAGGATATGGGGCTGGCCAAAGTAGCCAAAGCCCCAGGCCAGCAGGGATACAATGGCGGTCAGGCTGAGAACGCTGCCGTCGGCGCCCTTGATCAGGCTGAAATAGTTGGGGCTGATGGCGTTCAGCCGGGCAATGGTGGGCCCCACGCCGCCTACGTAGTAGATGGCGGTAATGGGCACAATCAGCACGGAGAAGAACATCAGAAAGCCCTGGAACATATCGGTCCAGCACACGGCGGCAAAGCCCCCCACCATGGTGTAGAACACCACGATGCCGGCGGTCACCACCAGGCTCATGGTATAGTCCCAGCCGAAGACGGTTTCAAACAGCTTGCCCCCGGCCACAAAGCCAGAGGAGGTGTAGATCAGGAAAAAGATGAAGATAAAAACGGAAGACGCAATCCGCAGTTTTTTCTGCTTGTCCTGAAACCGGTTGTCAAAGTACTCGGGCAGGGTAATGGAGTTGCCCAGGTGCTGGGTGAAAATCCGCAGCCGTTTGGCCACCAGTTCCCAGTTGGCCCAGGTGCCCAAAATCAGCCCAATGGCAATCCAGGCTGCGCTGATGCCGGCCAGGTACGCATACCCCGGCAGCCCCATGAGCATCCAGCCGCTCATGTCGGAGGCCTCTGCGCTCATGGAAGTCACCCAGGGGCCCAGTGCCCGTCCCCCCAGGGCATACCCTTCCATGTCGTCATTCTTTTTGTAGGAAACCAGGCCGATACCGATCAATATGGCGAAGTAAATGACCAGTGCGGCGATTGTACTCCAGGTTGCTTCCAAAATGCCACGTCCTTCCTCATCGTTTGAAAAGATTTAGTAAAATGTTAGTGAAATGAATAAATCACATTATAACGTAGATTTGGAATTAGCGCAAGGAATTTTGTGAAAGTGTAACGTGCCATTTCTGCTGTGCGGACGGACGCCACGCAGGTCAGTCATCCAGCACGGTAAGTTTGTGGCCATTGGTATCAATGCGGCCCTGGTTGTCCAGGCTGGACACGGTGGAATCCCCGGTAAGCTTCCAGACGGCACCCTTGGCAATGGTCACGTCAATGCCGCTTTCCTGGGTGCTGCCCTGGTTGTTTTCCTGGAGGATAATGGCGCCCTTGTACTCCGTGCCCGGGTTCAGGGTCAGGTCCAGATGGGAAATGGAATCCACCACCATATCCCCCTTGAGCTTCTGGTTGGTGGCAGTGACAGTAGCCTGGCCGCCGTTGCTGCCAGCCTTCCCCCATCCCCGTTTGCCGCTGTTGCCCACAATCCGGAGCAGGGCCCCGTCCCCGTGGTTTTCAATCTCCACGCCGGACAGGTCAATGTGGCAGGACGTATTGGTGACGTAAATCACGTCCCCCCGGTGGGAGATCAGCCTGCCCCCGGTCATGGCAAAGTCCGAGGTGCCCTCCTCTGCGTCCCCGCTCATGGATTGGTAGATCATCACCGTATGGACGTTTTCCTCCCGGATGGTATTAGGTCCCATGACCCGCACGTCCGGCATATTGCCTTCCAGCTCGCAGTCCTTCAGGTGAATCTGGTTCATGCCCTCAATGACGGCCCCCTCGGAATTCTTGGCCTGGAGTTTGGCCTTGGTCACCGTAATGGCCGCCGTGGAATAAATAGCCGGAGAACCGTAGCCGCTGGTGGTAAAGCGGCCCCCGGTCACATTCACCGTGCCCCCGCCCCGGTCGGAACGAATGGCGGCAGAGGAGTCGCCGGTGGTAGCCAAGTCCAGACCTGTGGCCTTGGTGGTGCCCCCGCCGGTGGTCTGGATACCCCCGGAATTGTTGCCGGTGGTGCGGATGGTCACGTGGTCCGCCAGCACCTGGGTACCCTCCCCGTAGCTGAAGAGCCCGTTGCCGTTTTTGGCAGAAGACGTAATCTTGCCCCCTACCACGGACAAATGCGCCCCGTCCGTAGCCAGCACCGCAGCGTTGAGCCCGTAAAAGTCCCCCTGCTCCGTGCTGGTAGAGTCCCCGGCGGCCTTGTCCACCCGGACCCCTTCCAGAGTTACCCCCCGGCCCGTTACCCGGAGCGCATTCTGGTCCTGCTCCTTGGACTGGTATTTCTGGTCCCGGTATACCCCGGCCTTGGTTAAAGTCGCAGCCGCAGAGCCCTGGTTAAAAGACTGATTGCCCAGCCCCTCAGGCGGTGCCCCCAGGGGCAACCCCTCAGGCGGATTCCCCAAAGGAACACCCAGCTGGTTCCCCAGCGGCGTACCCGGCCCCGGCAGCTTCCCCGCCGCCCCAATAGACGCCGGCATCGCAGGCGCCCCAGGAGCCGTGGAAGACGCCGCATACACCGCAGGCGCAGCGGACAAAATCGACAACACACAAAGCAAAGATAATTTATGGTGCAAAGAAGAAATAGAATGCATGGTAATACCCCCTCAGTAGAAAGTAACAAGATAAGTATAAACCTAGAATATGAAGAATGCATGAACTAGATATTTTTTTGCGTTGGTGCGGTCTGCGAACCTGAAGTGTGCTGGTGCCGGGAATCCTCGAGCGGTTCGCCGTATTCCGTTCACCTTCACCCTGCGGGTTCGGCTCACGGACGGCTATCGCAGGGGTCGTATATTCCATTTCTCTGCGGCCAAGGACTTGAGAAATGGATACGACTCCCTTAGTCAGCCTGTGGCGACAGCTCCCCCAGCGGTTCGCGGCTCGCTGCGCAGCTGCGTCCTGGAACTTCCCCAGTCAGCTCATAGCGCTGACAGCCCCTTCACGCTTGAAGGGGCCAGACCAATCCCGCTATCGCATGGGCCTTATTGACCAAACATCCGTGGGATGTTTGGATGCGGCCGCATAAAGTGAGGAGCCTTTAAAGGTTGGTGCGGTCTGCGGGGTGTAGTGCAGGTCTGACCCTCCGGGCGCCCCTATTGCCGCTTTACGGCATTTCCCCAAGGGGAAAGTTCGTCCCCTTTTGGGGCTAGTGCAAGAAGGACGGTAGCTCAACTACGGAAAAATTGCCCAAGGGCAATTTTTTGCTGCAGAAAACTCTGTACCGGATTTTTGGTCGATGTTCTCAACGGGTGTAGTGCAGGCATCCTACTTTTGAACCCCATCCTTGCCCCGCTTTATGACTGGAGCGGGGCGTTCCTTCCCCTTCTCCTGTTCGCATAGCGAACAGGTAAGTGGAAGGCAAATGCGGCCGGAGGCCGCGAAAACCGCGATTAGTCAACAAAACATTACATTGCGTTCCTAAATTTAAGTTTTTATGAACACAATGTGGGTGTGGATAAGAAGTATAAAGTCTATTGTTATTGCGAATTTTGTAGAGAAGTTGACCTCGCGCGCATGCGGGCGCAGGTGGCGCCGGGAGGCGACGGAGAGTGCTCCGCTGCGGCCGAAGGACGCTAAATACTTGGTTAAACTTCCTTCGTCAGCCCCCTTTCCACCACCCTACGGGTGATTCCCCTTCCCCGTAAACGTGGAAGGTAATGGCTGACACCTACCAGCAACGCTTTGCGGTCGCATCCAAGAGTCTACAGTTTATCAAAAGACTCTTGGTTAATGCGAGCCATGTGATAGCAGCCCAAGAAGCAAGCCCAAACTGGGCGTAGCTGATTGGCTAGCTGCGAACCACTGTGGTAGGCGTCCAGGCCACCACTGGTCAAGTAAAATCCAAAATATAGTGCTGATAAGAAGATGACCATTAGTGGCCTAAGACCGGCCCCTTCAAGCGTGGAGGGGCTGTCAGCCCGTAGGGATGACTGAGGAAGTTTATCTAGCTTTTTTGCGGCCGCAGGCCGAATGCCTTCTCCACCCCACAGTAGTCCAAGGTGGGGAAGGTGCCTGACGCAGGAAGGCGGTTGGGGCCAGCAAGACCAAGGTTATTGCAAGCACCTATCGAGAGTAACGAATCAGAAACGTATAAGCTGTCTTCCTCGTTGCGGCATCGTTCAAGCTCCTTGAAAGATGTCCTGTGATGAGCATAGCGAATCACCAACGAGGAAGTCGCCACCGTGCTGTTGTTGCGGTCCGCGAACCTGAAGTGATGTGGTGCCGGGAATCCCCGGATATTTCGTCGTAATCCCTACGCCTCACTGATGCAATGTTTGTACAGTTCAATATTGGAATGGGCTTTTTCCCCATTGGCAAAGCAATCAATATCTTCAAAGCCAATGCGCCAGGCATAGCCCTTTTGCCGGGCATATTGGATGACTGCCCAGGTATGGATATCTTCCCCGTGCAGGAGATATTCCAGGTCCGGATACCGTTTCTGCAAAAACGTTAAAATAGCTGCAGCCTTTTCCACCGTGGCTTCATCGGTGGCTTCTCCGCTGACTTCAATCAGCACCCGAAAGGCAGATTGACTGTACTGCCGCGCCACAAATTCTTCAGCGTCTGCCAGGGTAAAGATGCCATATTCGATAGGCACCTGCAGCTGCTGCAGCGTTTTGCTTAAAGCGCAGCTCCCCTCTTCACACACATTGACGGAAATATAGTCCGGCCGCCAGGTCCAGGCAGCAATGGCCTTTTGCCGCTTTGCAGCAGTCATGCCATTTTGCAGCGGGGACCCGATACCAATCTGACAGTTGGGAAAACGTTTCTTGAGAGCCAGAAATTGCGGCAGGACCACCTCCTGCTCCAGAGATTCCTTACCCCCAGCGTCCCGAAAATGAATGTGGAAATGCTTGATGCCCAACTGCAAAAACTGCCCAATCTCCGCTGCATATTTCTCTACCGTAATAGGAACATACGGATTCTGGGCTTTGGAAACCCCGCCGTTCATAGAAATTTTTATCATTTGAATTTCACCTCGCTGAGAAAACTGAACAAGTATAAAACCTAAAAAGAGAAAAGCATAAGGGGGGGAGGATGTGGATTGTAGAGCAGCAAGCGCAAAAGAGTTGGGAAGGTAGGTTTTAAACCCCATCCTTGTTCCGCTTTAGCACTGGGGGCGGAACATTCCTTCCCCTTCTCCTGTTCGCATAGCGAACAGGTAAGCGGAAGGCAGTAGCGGCCGGAGGCCGCGAAAACCGCGATTAGTCAACAAAACATTACATTGCGTTCCTAAATTTAAGTTTTTATGAGCACAATGTGGGTGTGGATAAGAAGTATAAAGTCTATTGTTATTGCGAATTTTGTAGAGAAGTTGACCTCGCGCGCATGCGGGCGCAGGTGGCGCCGGGAGGCGACGGAGAGTGCTCCGCTGCGGCCGAAGGACGCTAAATACTTGGTTAAACTTTCTTCGTCAGCCTAGCGGCTGACACCTACCACACGCTTGTGGTAGGCGTCCAGGCCACCACTTGTCAAGTAAAATCCAAAATATAGTGCTGATAAGAAGATGACCATTAGTGGCCTAAGACCGGCCCCTTCAAGCGTGGAGGGGCTGTCAGCCCGTAGGGATGACTGAGGAAGTTTATCCAGCTTTTTTGCGGCCGCAGGCCGCTTGCCTTCTCCACCCCACAGCAGTCCAAGGTGGGGAAGGTGCCGGCGTACTCGCCGGCGGATGGGGTCCTGCAGGACCTAATTATAAGTACTAGCCTATTGAGAGCAACGAAATTAGAGACGAATCAATTTGTCTTCCTCGTTGCGGCATCTTTCAAGCTCCTTGAAAGATGCCCTGTGATTGCGCAGCAAGCACCAACGAGGAAGTCGTCACCGTGCGTTCCTCGCAAGTGTGGTGGGTCGGCTGCGGTCCATTGGAACGCAGGGTGACGGAAGGTCCCCTCGTCCCAGCCGCCCCGGAGGGGTGCATACACACGTACCATTCTTGCGCAACGTAACTGTCACTCCGCAGTGTCCTGGAGTCTTCATCGTCGTCCTGATAGGCCCTTGCGGGTCCCGCTTCTGGTAAGGTGTCGGCACTTGGGAGGCCCATGCCCAAAGTAAGGACACGATAGAGTGGCAGCGCAACCGCACGATGGTAACTGCAACAGGCTTGACCCACGGGGCTGATTACGTCAGAATCGTACACCGTTCAAATGCGGTGGCCCAACCACAAAGCATTGCTCCCCAAGTTTCCAAAAGAGCACCAGCTTTGTGGTGGGCTACCGCAGGGGGACGGAAAGGCAAACATCGCAAACAAAAATCAAAGTTGCCCGGAGGGCCCGGTGTGCACTACACCCCGCAGTCCCCACAATAAAACAACCCCGGCTGTGCACGCTGCACAGCCGGGGTCATATCCCACATTCTTTCTTCTCCCTACGCTTTCGGCAAGAAGGTTTCGTTCCGTTCAAAAGGCGTGGTCATATCCATCTGCCCCAGTACTTCCACGGGCTCGCCGTTGACGGTGAAGGTGACTTTCTTGATGTCCGGGAACTCGGTGAGGGTGTTCACCAGTGCGTAGATCATCATGGTGGTGTCATATTCTCCGGCGCGGCGGGTGAGGAATTCTTTGCTCAGGTCCACAGTAGCCAGGCCGTCCTTCACGGTGAGTTTGTTGACTTTCAGGTTCTTGGGGAAGGTCTTATCCCCTTCGGGCTGTTTTTCTACCAGTTCCTTCAGGGTTTCCAGCTGCTGCTGGGCGGTATCCCCCTGAACCGTGGTTTTCACGGCCACCAGTTTCTGGCTGCCGTCCTTGGGTTTGCGGTACAGGGTCTTTTCCACTCCCTGGGGTTTGGTGGTCTGGGCCTGCTGGGTGGCCGGCGTGCCGGCACTGGTGGCGTTCTTGCTGCCGTCAGAGCAGCCTGCTGCCGCCATAAGGGTCAGTCCCAATACGCATATTACCCCAAACTTTTTCCATTCCATCATTACCATCAACCTCCCTGGTGCTGATTGTAGAAGTCCGTAATCCCATCGGCAATGGCTTCTGCTACCTTATCCTGGAAAGCCGGGGAAATCAGCAGCTGCTCTTCTTTCCGGTTGGTCAGGAACAGGCATTCCACCAGGGCACCGGGCATGGTGCTTCTCTTGTTCACATAGAAGTTGGCGAACCGTACGCCCAAATCGTCCACATCGGCGGTCTTCATCAGCTGGTCCTGGATGGCCTGGGCCACCTGGATATCGTACTTGGTCTTGGGGAAGTAGTAGGTGGAATAGCCGCCTACGCTGGTATTCTCACTGGCGTTGATATGGATGCTGATGAACATATCGGAGTGGCTGTTTTCGGCCACATCCACCCGGGCCTGGAGTTCCTGCCGGTCGGTGGCATCGGGTCCGTACACGTCCACGTCGGTGGTGCGGGTCATGTACACAATGGCGCCCCGCTGCTCCAGCAGTTCCTTCACCCGTTTGGTAATGGGCAGGGTCACGTCTTTTTCAAAGGTGCCGGTAATGAGCCCGTGGGTACCGGGGTCAGAACCGCCGTGGCCTGCGTCCAAAGTAATCCGTTTGCCCTTGATGCCGCCTACTACCGAGTAGGTGCTGCCAAAGTCCGTATCCGCCGCCACGCTGGGCCGGGTAGGCTGCCAGGGCGAGGTAATGGCCGTCTTGGGCACCTTGGGCTTGGGAATGAACTTCTTCTGGGGCGGGCCGGCAATCACGTCCACCACCACCCGGGTGGGCCGCTTGGCTACCCGGTCGGCCTTCAGGGGGAACACGTTCACCGCGTCCCGGGTCAGGCTCCGGTTCATGGCCACATGGACGATGGTCCGGTTGATTTTCCGTTCCAGGGTCACCCGCTTCACGTAGGGGGCCTTGGAGGAGGAATATACCTTGGGCACGGTGGAACTCAGGTTACCGTATACCGTCACCTGAAGCTCGTTGCCCACAAATTCTGTTTTATACCGGGCGGCAGTATTGGTATCCAGCACAATCCGAAGCCGTCCGTCCGGGTTGACGCCGTACACCACGTTCTGGATGGTGGGTGCGGCCAGGGCCTGTCCCGTACCGCCCAGACCGAGAACGGCCAACAGGCATGCACAGAGTAAAAATAGCTTTTTGAACACAATCGTACCTCCTCTTATACCCGGTCATTTTATCACGTTTCGCCGGGTCCTGGCAAATCGGGGAAGTATTACACTTCCAAAATCTTTGCAATAGCCTGGGGCAGCTCTTCCAGCAGGTCCCCGGCCTTGAGGCCAATCTGGCCCCGCTCCTCGGCAGCCAGGTCGCCGGCCAGCCCATGGGCGTACACCGCGCAGCAGGCCGCTTTCTCCAGGTTCAGGCCCTGGCCCAGAAGGGCTGCCACCGTGCCCGTCAGCACATCGCCGCAGCCGCCGGTAGCCATGCCGGCGTTGCCCGTGGTATTGATATAGAGTTCTCCCGTGGGCAGGGCAATCACAGCAGGGGTGCATTTCAGCACCACCACCGCCTGCCACTTCTCCGCCCCTTCCCGGGCGCATTCCAGGGGGTGCTTCAGGATTTCCCCAATGGGCCGGCTCAGCAGCCGGGCCATTTCTCCCGGGTGGGGAGTAAAGATTTTCCGCTTCAGGCTCCGGAGCAGGTCGTCCTGCCCGGCCAGCGCATTCAGCCCGTCCGCATCCAGCACCAGGGGCTGGTCCAGCTGGGGCAGCAGTTCCCGCAGCAGCTGCTGGGTCCGGGGGTCCTTGCCCATGCCGGGGCCCGCCGCCACCACGTCTGCGTTTGCAAGCAGCGGCAGCAGGTCCTTGGGGTCAAAGCTGGGCTGGGGCCGAACCATCACTTCCGTATTTTTGATAATAAGCGGTTCCAGCACTTCCTGCCGGGTGTAGAGGGTCACCAGACCCCCGCCGGCCCGGACCACCGCCTTACTGCACAGCTCCGCCGCACCAGCGTAGCCCAGACTCCCGGCCAGCACCGCAATCCGGCCGTTGACGCCCTTGTGGGCATCTGCCCGGCGCCGGGGCAGCCAGTCCCGAACCATTTCCGGCTCCAGCAGGTACTCCGCCCCCGGGGCTTCTTCCACCAGGCAGGGAGGCACGTTCAGCCCGGCCAGGTAAATCTCCCCGGCATAGCGGGCGCCAGGATACAGGTACAGCCCGTGCTTGGGGGCAATCATGGTCACCGTTACGTCCGCCTGGAGGGCCAGGACGCTGGCACCAGTGTCCGCCTCCACCCCGCTGGGAATGTCGATGGCCAGAACGGTCTTATGGAGGTCGTTCACCGCTTCAATCAGGGATTTTAACGGTTCCCGGGGCACCCCGTGAAAACTGGTGCCCAAAAGCCCGTCCAGAATCAGGTCGCTTTCCCGGCACAGGCTGAGAGCCCGCTCCGGTTCTTCCGCCCATTCCACAAAGGTGCAGCCCGGCATATACTGGAGAATCCGCAGCTGGAGCGCCGCCCCCGGACCAAAGGCCGCCGGAGGCTCTGCCAGAATCACGCTGACCTGGGCCCCTTCTGCCGCCAGATCCCGGGCCGCCGCCAGGCCGTCAGCCCCGTTGTTGCCCTTGCCGGAGAGCACCGTGATTTTCCGGTCCCGCACGTCACCTTCCAACAGCTCCAAAGCCCCTTCACACACAGCCCGGCCGGCGTTTTCCACCAGCACCGCCTCGGCCATACCGATTTCGTTGATGGCCCGGGCGTCCACGCTTTTCATCACACTGCCTTTAATCAGTTTCATTGCGCCGCCTCCAAAATCACCTGGGCAATGGCGTTCCCCGCCGTATGGCTGAGAGACACAAAAGCCCTGCCCAACTTCTTCTCCCCTGCCAGCCGGGCGATATCCCCGGTAAAATGCAGAGAAGGCTGGCCGCTTGCGTCCGTAAGCACTTCAATCTCCAGCAGCTGGCTCCGGTGCACCCCGGTACCCAGGGCCTTGCCCACCGCCTCCTTGGCCGCAAACCGGGCCGCATAGGATTCACTGCTGTGGGCGCCCTTGCGCTCGCAATAGGCAATCTCTCCCGGAGTGAACACCTGCTCCCGGAAATCCTTCTGTTTCAGGGCCCGTTCCATCCGGCCCACTTCCAATATATCTACACCAATGCCCAATATCATAATATTTTCTCCTTTAACCTCTCTATCATAGGGAAAAGTTCTTACGATTCTTTGTCAAAATTGTGTCCAATTTGTTAGCTTACTTCTCATGGGCTTTCTTCCAGTCCCGGATTTGCCGCAGCCGCTCCTTGTACCGGGCTTCCAGCCCCTGTTCCGTAGGATGGTAGTAGGTCTTGTCCTTCAGAGAATCCGGCAGGCACTGCATGGCTGCCACCTTCTCCTTGGTATCGTGGGCGTACTGGTAGCCCTCCCCGTAGTGCAGGTCTGCCATGAGCTTCGTAGGCGCATTCCGAATCACCAAAGGCACCGGTTCCGCCAGGGAATTCACCGCGTCCGCCTTGGCTTCCATATAGGCCAGCTCCATAGCGTTGGACTTGGGCGCCATGGACAGGTAGATCACCGCATGGGTCAGATTCACACTGCACTCCGGCATCCCGATAAAATGACAGGCCTGGTAGGCAGCCACCGCCACCTCCAGCCCCCGGGAATCCGCCAGCCCCACATCCTCGCTGGCAAACCGCACCACCCGCCGGGCAATGTAGAGCGGGTCCTCCCCCGCCTCCAGCATCCGGGCCAGCCAGTAGACCGCCGCATCCGGGTCCGAATTGCGCATGGACTTGTGCAGGGCGGAAATCAGATTGTAGTGCTCCTCCCCGTGCTTGTCGTAGAGCAGGGACTTCTTGGACGTACATTGCTCAATGATGTCCCGGGTAATGTACAGCCCGTCCTCCCGCTTCTCCCCGTTGAGCGCCACCATCTCGAGAGTCGACAGCGCCGACCGGGCATCCCCGTTGCTAAAACGCGCAATCAGCTCCAGATCCTCAGGCGCAATGTGCACATGGTCATTTTTCAGTCCCCGCGGGTCCGTCAGCGCCCGGTTCAGCACCTGGAGAATCTCCTCCGTACTTAGCGCCTTCAGCACAAACACCTTGCACCGGCTCAGCAGAGCCCCGTTCACCTCAAACGAAGGATTTTCCGTGGTGGCGCCGATGAGAATAATGGCCCCCTTCTCCACAAACGGCAGGAACGCATCCTGCTGCGCCCGGTTGAACCGGTGAATCTCGTCCACAAACACAATCGTCCGGCTCCCGTAGCGCCGATTATCGTCCGCCCGCTGCATCACCGTGCGGATCTCCTTGATCCCACTGGTCACCGCAGAAAAATTGATAAACGTAGAATGCGTGTGCTGCGCAATAATCTGAGCCAACGTGGTCTTCCCGACCCCCGGCGGACCCCAAAAAATCATGGAGGTGATCCGGTCGGCCTCAATCAAATTCCGCAGCACCTTCCCCGGACCCAGGAGCTGCCGCTGCCCCGCAAACTCGTCCAAATTGCGCGGCCGCAGCCGAGCCGCCAACGGCTCCTCCACCGGCGCTTCGAATAAACTACTTTCGTCCATAGGCCCCCTCCTGACAGTAAAATATCGATACATTCTATTATACCATATTGAGCAGGGGCTAGTGCGGTCCGCGAACCTGAAGTGTGCTGGTTCGGGGTATCCACTCTCTGTCACCTTCGGTGACATCTCTCCCCTACAGGCGAGAGATTTGGGCTGGTTAGTGCGGTCTGCGGAAATGGGAGGTGACCGGGCCCGCAAAGCGGGCTTGGAAGACCCCTATCGGCACCAGCGGTGCCGCTTCCCCCAAGTGGGGAAAGGTCTGTCCCCTTTTAGGGCTAGTGCGAACCGTTAGGTAGTCCAACTACAGAAAAATTGCCTACGGCAATTTTTTGCTGTAGAAAACTCTGTGCCGGATTTTTGGTCGACGTTCTCAACGGGTATAGTGCTGGCCTAGGCAACCTGATTTTGAACCCCATCCGCCGGTGATTCCACCGCCACCTTCCCCTTTTCCAGTGCACGCCAAGCAGTGCACTGGTAAGTGGAAGGCATGCGGCCGAAGGCCGCATATACTTGGTTAAACTTCCTCCGTCAGCCTTTGGCTGACACCTACCACAACGCTTTGCGCTCGCATCCAAGAGTCTACAGTTTATAAAAAGACTCTTGGTTCATGCGAGCCATGTGATAGCAGCCCAAGAAGCAAGCCCAAAATGGGCGTAGCTGATTGGCTAGCTGCGAACCACTGTGGTAGGCTTCCAAACCACTACTGGTCATGTAGAATCTAAAATATAGTGCTGATATGAAGTTGACCAGTGATGATTACGAACGTCTCCTTCAAGCGTGAAGGAGATACCGACGTAGTCGGCAGAGGAAGTTTATCCAGCTTTTCTGCGGCCGCCGGCCGCTTGCCTTCTCCGCACAACAGCAGTCCAAGCGGGGAAGGTGGGGCGCGGAGCGCCTCGGATGGGGCCTGCACTACCATTCTTCTAGAACTAGCCTTTTGCAAGCAACGAAAGCATTCCTGTATTCAGCTTTCTGCCTCATTACCGACTGAAATCAATTAGCAAAAATTGATTTCGGTCCTGTGATTGCGAAGCAATCACAAATGAGGAAGTCGCCACGCCGCGTTCCTCGCAAGTCTGGTGGGTCGTCTACAGTTCCTTGGAACGCGGGGTGGCGAAAGGTGCTCTACGCCCCACCGCCCCGGAGGGGTGCATACACACGTACCATTCTTGCGCAACGTGACTGCCTCTCCGTAGTGTCCGAGCGACAAGATGCCCCGCCAACCAAGATTCCAAGAGACGGGGTTCTGTGGCGCGAGGATACGACAGGAGAGCAGCGCAAACGCACTATGGTGACTGCAACAACTTTGCCAGTACTAGCATTTAACCTCTCGCCTTTAGGGGAGAGGAAAGCATCACTACCTCTTTTAAAGGTAGTGATGCAGGAGAGTGGATACCCCGAGCCAGCACACTTCAGGTTCGCTGACCGCACCAACTGGTGGCTATGTTTTCAAAAATAGTCAGCGCTCCGTCGCTTTTTTGAAAATATACCCCAAAGAGAACGGAAAGGCAAACATTGCGAACAAGCACTCCAATTGCACCCATTTTAGTAACGCCCCACCCCACCCTCTCCCTTCAAAAAAAACGACTTGCGCCCTCTCCCGAGTTCGCAAGTCGTTTTCATATTCTTCTTTGTTTTTACTTCTTCTTTTCTTCCTTCGCCGCTTTTCCACCCTTACCATTCTTCCCTGCTTCAAGCGTTACTGGAGGTACCGGGGATTCTGCAGCGGCTTTCTTCTCTCCGCTTTCCTCCCCCAGCTTCCCAGCCCACTCAGGCCGTTCTTCCACCCGTGCGCGGAACAATCGTGCCAGTTCCCGCAGTTTGGCGTGGTTGGGGATGAGATACACATAGTCGCCGGCTAGTAACCGTGTATCTCTCTGGGGAATCAGGTCCTGGTCGCCCCGGCGGACGCTGACTACCAGCGCTCTGCCCGGGAAGCGGATTTCTGCCAGGGTCTTGCCCTCCACCGGGGACCCGCCTTCTACCGCTTCTTCCAGCAGGTTCTGCTGGGCGGGGGCCACCAGGTTGTTCTTGTTCCGCTCGTGCTTGTCGATGATTTTCTCCAGCATGGCGTCAAAGATCGGGGTGTCGTGGCAGAGTTCGCCGGCTGCATAGGCAAACAGGGACACGATGCCCAGGGGCACCAGGTGATAGAACCGTCCTGTCAGTTCCAACAGCAGCAAAATGGCGGTAACGGGGGCCCGGACGCAGCCGGTAAAGAACCCGGCCATGGCAAAGACCACCATGTGGAGCCGGTATTCGGGAGGCAGCCAGCCCATTTCCATGGCTACGTTGCCGTAGATGGCACCGCAGACAGCGCCCAGTACCAGCATGGGCTGGAGGCTGCCGCCGGGGGCTCCGGACCCGGTACTGAACAGGGTGAACACAAACTTGCCCACCAGCAGCACCAGGAGAATGGCCAACGTTCCCTTCAGCTCCACCATATCCTCGATGATATTATCCCCGGCGCCCAGCACTTCAGGCAGGAGATAGGTCAGGGGAATAGTTAGCAGCAGGGGGAATGCCAGTTTCATCCAATGGTAGCGGAAAATGGGCAGGCCGTAAAAGCGCCCCATGTTCATGCTGCCCTTGTTGAAGGCCACCCCCATGAGCCCGGTAAAAAGCCCCAGCCCGATCAGGAGCGGCAGGTATTCCACCGGCATAATGGGCATTTTGGGAATCAGGAACACCGTTTCCCAGCCAAACACCGAATGCACCAGCACCGTGGCCACAATACAGGCCATCAGGGTGGGCACCATCACCATGGCGGACATATTCTTGTGGATGGTTTCCATGGTGAACATGACCCCCGCCATAGGGGCGTTAAAGGCCGCAGCCAGCCCTGCCCCGGCACCGCTGCTGATCAGCGCCCGCTCCTCCAGATTGGTGTTATTGAGGAGGCGGCTAATGCCCTGGCCGGACATGGCCCCAATCTGTACCGAAGGCCCTTCCCGGCCCATGGACAGCCCGGCACCAATACCCAGGGACGTATCCACCAGTTTGACAAAGATGACCCGGGCCCAGTGGGGACTTTTGGTCAGTCCCAGCACAATGCCCCGGACCTGGGGAATGCCGCTGCCGCCTGCCATAGGCGCCCAGCGGACCAGGCCGCCCATGATGATGGCCAGCACCACCAGGGCCCCTACCCATAATAAGACGTACGCGGGAGGCACGTTCTGCAGAAATTCCACCATGGAATCCCGCCGTTCAGCCACAAAACCCAGCCCCAAACGCAGGAGAGTGATCAATAAGCCGGCCGCCACTCCCACCAAAATGCCCTCGAAGGCCAGACGCAGCTTCAGACCGGGTATGTGCAGCATACCCTGCAGCGTCTTTTCCCGCTCGCTTTTATTCACTCGTACTTCTTCAGATCGTCGAACAGGCCGGTGAAGTCCAACGTAGCAAAGTAATCTTGAGGAGTCTCGGCACGGCGCATCATTTCAATGCTGCCGTCTTCCTTCAGCAGGAATTCCGCACACCACAGCTTGCCGTTGTAGTTGTAACCCATGGCGGAACCGTGGGCCCCGGCATCGTGGATGAACAGATAGTCGCCCTTTTCCAGTTTGGGCAGCGGACGGTCCACCGCGAACTTGTCGTTGTTTTCGCACAGACCGCCGGTCACATCGTATACCGTATCGCAGGGTGCGTCTTCCTTGCCCAGCACCGTAATGTGATGGTAAGCCCCGTACATGGCAGGCCGCATCAGGTTGGCTGCGCAGGCATCCACCCCGGCGTATTCCTTATAGATATGTTTGAAATGCAGCACCTTGGTGATCAAAGCGCCGTAAGGGCCCGTCACAAAACGGCCCATTTCGGTGAACAGGGCCACATTGCCCATGCCAGCCGGAACCAGCACCTCGTTGTACACCTTCTCCACCCCGGCACCAATGGCCAGAATGTCGTTGGGTTCCTGTTCCGGACGGTAAGGAATGCCCACGCCGCCGGACAGATTGATGAATTCCACGGCCACGCCGGTTTCTTCCTTCAGGTCCACAGCCAGCTGGAACAACTGCCGGGCCAGTTCCGGATAGTAGTCGTTGGTCACCGTGTTGCTGGCCAGGAACGCATGGATACCGAAATGCTTGGCACCCTTTTCCTTCAGGATCTTGAAAGCGTCCCGAATCTGTTCCCGGGTCATACCATATTTGGCGTCCCCAGGATTGTCCATGATCCCGTTGCCCAGGCTGAACACCCCGCCCGGGTTAAACCGGCAGCAGATGGTTTCCGGAATGCTGCCAGCCACCTGTTCCAGGAAGTCAATCATGGTAAAGTCATCCAGGTTGATGATAACCCCCAGATCACTGGCCAATTTCATATCTTTTACTGGCGTATCGTTGGAAGAAAACATAATATCATGCTTCTTGAAACCACATACATCGGACATAATCAATTCCGTGTAGGAAGAACAATCCGTACCGCAGCCCTCTTCCTGGAGAATCTCCAGCAGCTTCGGCAGCGGTGTAGCCTTCACCGCAAAATATTCCTTGAAACCCTTGTTCCAGGCAAAAGCCTGACGAATCTTCCGAGCCGTCTCCCGGATACCCTTCTCATCATACAAATAAAACGGAGTGTCATAGGTCTTGGCAATCTCCAGGACCTTTTCTTTCGTTACAAAAGGAACTTTCTTCATTATACGAATATACCCCCCTCAGGTTTATATGTGTATTGTACACTGTATTTTATTTTACCATTATCGGGGGAGAGAATGAAAGAGTTTTTTCCCGAAGAGAATGTGTATTGGAGGAAATGAGACAGATCTTACACATTTTGTGAACGAGAAGGAGTTTTTCTAGGTGAAAGTACGTAAGTTAGGGCGAACAAGGGGGAATAGAGTATGGGAATAAGGAGGAAAACCTACACTTTTCTGCGAAAAGTGTAGAGGTGTTTTTAAGAATATATAGAGCCCGCCTAGGCGGGCTTGGAAACCCCTATCGGCACCTGTGGTGCCGCTTTCCCCAAATGGGGAAAGGCCTGTCCCCTTTTGGGGCTAGTGCGGACCGTTATGTAGTCCAACTACAGAAAAATTGCCTACGGCAATTTTTTGCTGTAGAAAACTCTGTACCGGATTTTTGGTCGACGTTCTCAACGGGTGTAGTGCTGGCCTAGGCAACCTGATTTTGAACCCCATCCGCCTTCCTAGCGTCAGGCACCTTCCTCTTTACCAGTGCACGCCAAGCAGTGCACTGGTAAGTGGAAGGCATATGCGGCGCTAGCGCCGCGAAAAAGCGGTAATTAAACTTCTATCGGCACCTACCGGTGCCACTTCCTACAGCGGTTCGCCGTATTCCATTCGCCATCGCCTTGCAGGCTTGGCTCCTGGACGGCTGTCGCATGGGCCTTATTGACCAAACATCCTTTGGATGCCTGTGGGGATGTTTGGATGCGGCCGCAACGCTTACAGGAAGCGTTCTATGCCGCTGCTGTTCAAGTTCTAGATGTGGTTAGATGTAGAATTTTTTTACCTATCATAATTCTTTTCTCAAAACCCGTTTAGCACATGACTCGTATGGGCCTAAGGCCGGCCCCTTCAAGCGTGAAGGGGCTGTCAGCCCAGAGGGATGACTGAGGAAGTTCACCCATATTTTGCGGCCGCCGGCCGCTTGCCTTCTCCGCCCAACAGTGGTCCAAGGCGGGGAAGGTGCCGGCAACTCGCCGGCGGATGGGGTCTTGTACGACCAAGGTTCTTGCACTAGAGTATTGTAAGAAACGGGAACGTCACCTCAAGTTATCTGCCTCGTTGCGGCATTTTCCAAGCCCCCTTGGAAGATGCCCTGTGATGAGCGCAGCGAAGCACCAACGAGGAAGTCGCCACCGTGCGTTCCTCGCAAGTGTAGTGGGTCGTCCACAATTCCTTGGAACGCACAGTGGCGGAAGGTCCCCTCGCCCCCGCTACCCCGGAGGGGTGCATACACACGTACCAAACTTGCGCAATGTAACTGCCACTCCGCAGTGTCCTGGAGTCTTCATCGTCGTCCTGATAGGCCCTTGCGGGTCCCGCTTTTGGTAAGGTGTCGGCACTTCAGAGGCCCATGCCCAATGTAAGGACACGATAGAGGGGCAGCGCAAACGCACTAGGGTAGCTGCAACAAATTTGCCAGTACTAGCCTGATTACAGCTTGTGGTACACCGTTTCTGCGGGGTGTGTTTTCAAAAACAGTCAGCGCTCCGTCGCGTTTTTGAAAATATACCTTAAAGAGAACGGAAAGGCCAACATTGCGAACACCATCCCAGTCCCCGAATGGGCCTGCACCCATTTAAGTAGCGCCCCGCACCAACCCAATTCAGAATGCCCGAAGGGCCCCTTCTTCTCATCAAAAAACCAGGCTTTCGTCCAATCCGAAAGCCTGGTTTTCCCATTTTACATCATATTCCCACTACACCCCGCGCATGGCCGGGTCCCAAATCACCTTATGCAGCTGTACCTGGACGCACACATTGGCCAACTTGTGCTCCCGGACGAACTCCACCAGTTCCTTGGGCTCTATCTCCCCATACACCGGGGACAGGTACACTTTGGCGGTAAAGGGGTACTGTTCCAGTACCTTGACCATATCCGCCAAATCTTCCTGGCTGCCCACCACGAACTTCACCACGTCGTCTGCGTTCAGCTGGGACAGGTTGCCCATGAGCATCTTTTCCCGGGCGCCGGAGGACGGGGATTTCACATCCATGGTATAGAACAGCCCGGCAGGCCGCGCCCGCAGCAGGGGCACGGCGCCGTTGGTCTCGATATTCACCTCGTACCCTTCCTGGCTGAGGATGCCGCACAGCTCCTCCAGGGGCTGGAGCAAAGGCTCGCCGCCAGTAAGGGTCACTTTCTTCCAGGGGTAGCTGTGGATCCGGTCCAGCAGCTCCGCCAGGTTCAGCACCTCCGCCGCGTCCTTCACGTTCCAGGAGTAGGCCGTATCGCAGTAGCTGCAGCGCAGGTTGCAGCCGGCAAAGCGCACAAACACCGCCATATAGCCGGTGCGCTTCCCCTCCCCTTCCACGGAGTCAAAAATCTCTACCAGGGGAAACTCAGTCTTCATAAATCGCCACGTTCCCTTCCGATTCCTGGACGGAAACCCGGGTGCAGTAGGGAACCCGGTCGTGGATCCATTTGGCGATGTTTTCCGCCGTAGGGTTGATTTTCACCACATCGTTGATGAACGCATGGTCCAGGGCCATGACCACTTCCTTGATCTTGCCAAAATCCACCACCATGCCGTTTTCGTCCAGCTCTTCCCGCTGACAGGTCACATCAATGATCCAGTTGTGGCCGTGCAGGTGGGTGCATTTGCTGGTATAGTTCAGGTCCAGTCGGTGTGCGCCGCTGACTTCAATTCTTTTTGTTACTGTGTACATCATATTCCTCCAAAGCTGGGTCCGGGACCCCGTTGGCCGCAAAAGCCCTGGCCCGGTCGATACAGGTGCCGCAGGTGCCGCAGGGACGGTCGCCGCCCTCGTAGCAGCTCCAGGTGAGTTCATAGGGGGTCTTCAGTTCCAGGCCCCGTTTCACCACCCCGGCCTTATTCAGCCCCGCAAAGGGCGCTTCCAAATGACATTGGTTGTAGGTGCCGATGGAAATGGCCTTCCCCATGGCAGCCACAAACTCCTCGCTGCAGTCCGCATAGGCGTTCCCTGCTGCATCGTCCGCATGAGCCCCCAGGTAAATGGCCACGTCATCGTTTTCGTACAGGCTCATAGCCAGACTGGCCACCGCCGACAGCATCAGCCCATTCCGGAAAGGCACGTAGGTAGAAACCTTCCCCTCCCCGTTTTCCGCAATCTGCTGGTCGTAGCTCTTATGGACAATCTCCTCCGTGGAGCCCTGGAGCAGGGAGCAGTTGGAATACTGGAAAATCCCGGACAGATCCAGCTCATAATGGGGCAAACCATAGTACTCCGCCACCTTCCGGGCCGCTTCCAGTTCCTTTACGTGCTTCTGGCCGTAGAAAATGGAAACCGTGGACACGTTTTCCTTCCCGAACGTCTCCACCGCCACCGACACACAGGTGGTAGAATCCACCCCGCCGCTGGAAAGCACCAGTGCTTTCTTACTCATGGATGAAAGCCTCCATTCTCCGCTTGGCCATATCCTGGTAGTCCGGCTGGGCATACACCGCAAAGGGCAGAATGCTGATGCCGCCCCGGGGATTAAAGTACCCCGCCACCTCCAGATATTTGGGGTGCAGCAAGTTCACCAGGTCGTTTTTGATGATATTCACACAGTCCTCGTGAAAATCCCCGTTGTTCCGGAAAGAGAACAGGTACAATTTGAGAGACTTGCTTTCCACCAACGCATGGTCCGGAATATAGCTGATCACAATCCGGCCAAAATCCGGCTGCCCCGTCTTCGGGCACAGACTGGTAAATTCAGGACAATTCAGTTTCACCATATAAGGCGCTTCCTCGTGCTTGTTGGGGAAGCATTCCAGTACGCCGGGATTGTAGGTGTTGGCATAAACAGTCTTGCCGCTGCCCAGTTCCGTAATCCCTGCCAATTCTTCTTTCGTTCTCATAATAACCTCCTAAAAACATTCCCCTTAGGGTTGTCAATATCCTATTATATAACATCTTGCCTCGAACGTCTAACCGTAAAAACAAACAAAAGCCCAGGGCAGCACGCCCTGGACTGGCAATCCACGCCCCTTGTGAAAAGGGGCGACATAACGGATAATAATTATCCGTTAGTTCAATAATAATTTCAACCCACGCTCCTTTTGATTGGAGCGACTGTAAAGCATCCTTACTTTTTCGCCAGCACATTCACCCAGCAAAATCCCTGCCGCTGCAGCAGGTCCCCGCTTTCCCACAGCTCCAGCAAGTTCAGCCCACTTCCCTGCACCAACTGCCGGATCTCCTGGGGGGAATAATTGGCAAAATACCGGCCTTCCCCGTCCATCCCTGTTACGATACCACATTTCAGGGAAAAATAAAATATACCTTCCGGCGCCAGACAGTCCCCCACCCTGCCCAGGAACTTCCGGCATTCCCCTTTCGTCAGGTGGAGCAGCACCGCATTGGCCCAAATGCCATCATACAGTTGCTCCCCCTGCCAGTCCTGGAGCCGTTGGCATACCACCCGGACCCCTGCGTGCTGCCCAGCCAGCCGGCACAGCACCTCCGAGGCCTCCAGCCCCTCAGCCGCAAAACCCCGTTGCCGGAAAACCGCCAGATCCCGGCCGCTGCCTGCCCCCAGGTCCATAATGCGCCCACCCGGCTGGACAAGCCCCAGGAACCGGTCCCGGTTGGCAGCCATATCTACCCCCACCGTCCGGGCATAGTAGCTTTCCCCCTGGGCATTGTAGTAAGCAATGGTCCTGTCGTTTTCCCAGCTCATCATTTCCCCCTGGCCCAGGCCGCTTCCACTTCACCCCAGCGCTGCTCCACTTCCAGCAGCAGCTGCTGCACATTCCCCTGCCGCACCAGCTGAAACAAAGCCTCCGTCAGCACAATACCCTTGCTGCTGCCCACAAACCGCTTTTCAAAAAACCGCACCGGCACCGCTTCCCCGTTTACAATGTGGAAAGCGTCAAGAACATTGTTGAACCCGTACTGCACCACCACCTGCAGCAGCGCCTCCTGGTTGATTTTGCCCGCATTGAACTCCTCACAGCTGCGAAACACCGTACTGGAACGACTGGTGAACTGCCGAGGCGCCCTGGCCGTGTGGATACACAAGTACCAGGCATAGGGCACCGCCAACTCTTCCAGCGAGACCCGTTTCTGCCCCCGCTGCGCCAGCTCCAGCAGACACCGCGCCAAAGCAAATTTGTAGGTAGCAGAATGCTGCCCGTAGAGAACAATAGCAGCCCAGCAGGCCTGCACCCGGGGGAACTGCTGCTGTAAAACCTTTAGCTCACTGGTCATCGTGACGCCTCCAAGGGAAAAAGCTAAAAAAATTGTCTTTGCTATAGGAAGCTCATATAGCAAAAATTTCCGTCCCCTTTCGGGGAATCATTTAGAAAATTCATTTCACCCGGTATGTAGATATGTTACAGCGTGTGGACCAATTTCCGTCCCCTTTCGGGGAATCATTTAGAAAATGCTACTATATCAGTGTAGCGAGGCCACGAGGTCACGCTGGGATTTCCGTCCCCTTTCGGGGAATCATTTAGAAAATAAATTGTAGGGACCAAGGATTAAATTATCTATACCCTGAAGATTTCCGTCCCCTTTCGGGGAATCATTTAGAAAATCTATCAGAATGAAAAGGAGGAGTATAAAAATGAAAAAAATTATTTCCGTCCCCTTTCGGGGAATCATTTAGAAAATTATGATAAGAGCATCAAAGAGTTACCGCAAGGCAAATTTCCGTCCCCTTTCGGGGAATCATTTAGAAAATCATATCGGTTGACACTAAAGAGGTTTCCGTCCCCTTAATTTCCGTCCCCTTTCGGGGAATCATTTAGAAAATAGTTTTTATCTAGTTCATGGCTGACTTTGACACTACTATAATTTCCGTCCCCTTTCGGGGAATCATTTAGAAAATTAGTATGAGCACCAAACGTCATATTACCACGTGGAGCGGTACGCAATTTCCGTCCCCTTTCGGGGAATCATTTAGAAAATGAATTACAAGAAAACTTTGAGCACCTCAAAAAACTTTATGGATTTCCGTCCCCTTTCGGGGAATCATTTAGAAAATCCAAAAAGATTGCAGCTTGTTATGCTTTGTATCTGTACATTTCCGTCCCCTTTCGGGGAATCATTTAGAAAATCATGGTGCGAATTGGCTACAACCATGGGCTTTATGCATTTCCGTCCCCTTTCGGGGAATCATTTAGAAAATAATGAAAAAGATTATTAGAGGATTAAAGTACGACATTTCCGTCCCCTTTCGGGGAATCATTTAGAAAATCAAAATCATCCAAAGGGTATATGATTAAGTCAACAAAAGATTTCCGTCCCCTTTCGGGGAATCATTTAGAAAATCTTACGAGTGACAGCCGTAAAAGGAATAAGTCTTAAGATTTCCGTCCCCTTTCGGGGAATCATTTAGAAAATGACGATATTCATATAGATGAACGAGTGACCACACGTTTGCGATTTCCGTCCCCTTTCGGGGAATCATTTAGAAAATAGAAAAACCACCAGAGACACGGGGAAAACGGTGGACATTTCCGTCCCCTTTCGGGGAATCATTTAGAAAATAATAGCAAAATTGAGTATCTGTAAAAAAGGAGAAATGAATTACATTTCCGTCCCCTTTCGGGGAATCATTTAGAAAATTATATAATCAAATATGGGTATCCATTGGGTATCCATAATTTCCGTCCCCTTTCGGGGAATCATTTAGAAAATCCAGTATGTCGAAGATGAAGATGGTCAGATGATTTAAATTTCCGTCCCCTTTCGGGGAATCATTTAGAAAATGAATCATGGAAATTACGAAAATCGCTGAAATGCTCAGGAATTTCCGTCCCCTTTCGGGGAATCATTTAGAAAATTAATTGATATTGATAATCATTCCGTTATTTCTGCCAGAATTTCCGTCCCCTTTCGGGGAATCATTTAGAAAATCCTAGCCCCTGGAAGCCGCTTTCTGCCTGGCTGAAAACAGGGAAAAACGGCGCTGTTGGTAAAATTGGAGGAAATGGGTGCACATAGCAGCGGTAAAATACCTGCAAAGCCAGACCCCATGCGGTCCGGCGCTGTTTTACTATCAAGTGCAGAACAACTGCTTTTTAGTATAACAGGACTTACTGTCGTCCGTAAAGAGAATTTTGCTTATTCTCTTAGCTTACAAAATCACGCAGTCTTCTTCTTTCCGTTCGCCCAGTCCCCAGGTGTAGACATTCACAATAGAATCAAGAATATAGATACGCAAGGAATCTGTTGCAGGGTCGATTATACGATGGCTTTCATCAATTAATCGATCATACTTTTTGCGTCCTAAAAGTGCCTCAAAAGCAGATTTCTGCACTCTCACGCCGTACCGTTCCAAACACTTTACCATTTTATTCCGTTTCTTGTTATCTACGATGTCATAGATAATCAGGACGATACATTCTTTTTCTCTCATCAGAAAATCTCCAGGGGTTTATATAAGGCAAAATCTTCATTTTTAAGTGCTGCTGCATAAGCCCTGCACTGCTGGGCAATGGATTCCCGGTAACTATGAGCCCCTTCAATATATTGATTGTTCGAGCAAAGTTTTTTGTGATACGCCTGAAGGAAGATTTTTCGTCCTTCTGCATTCAAAAAACAACCCTCTTCTATCGTGTCAAAACAGTCCAGATTCACCATATGCTTTCTCACTAAACTCAGCACCAACGAATCCACCAAAGGAGCTCTCCATTCTTCAATCAAGTCGGAAACCAAGGCTGGATGGCCTTTAGCCAGGGCATGGCAGAAGCCTACATAGGGATGCAGACCTTGGCCTACAACTGAACTAAGAATCTCATTAAAGAGCATACTATAGCCCATGCTCAGCATAGAATTGAAAGGATCTCTTGGTGGATGTTTGGTACGCTTGGAAAACGCAAATTCCTCGGGAACAATCTGCCCCAACGCATCGAAATATACCCTACTGATGATTCCTTCATAACCCATCAGTTCTTGCACATTTTCGGTTCTGAAAATACGTCCCCGCAGCGTAACGATATTATGAATCTGCGATTCCAATAATCCTTCAGCTACATTTCGCTGATATCGACGCAATATCGTTAACTGGTTATGTGTCTTGGCAGCTATGACTTTTTTAGCCAGCTCAAAATAGAAACTTCCATTTAACAATAGTTCAAACTGTTTCTGCTGCTTAAAAATATCCACCTGCTGGGTATTCACCAATGTACCAAAATATTGTCCTTTTCCAGAAAGCCAGGTAATAGGAATTCCGCGCTGAATTAAATCAGTGAGTAAATTGGAGGAAATTTGGACATGATCTACCACAGTAACATCTTCCACCTTTTCCAAGGGAACTTCCATCAAGACTTCGTTATTCCGCCCAATGCTTACATGGCCGCCTATGCGCCGAATAAAAGCGCCGCCTTCAGTTACATACAGAGACGTCATCCCGTTGCCTCCTCTAAAAAATGATTATACCTGAGCTTTCAGCAGTTCTTCCAGTTTTTGGTTCAGCTGATCATACACCATTTCTTTAGGCACCCGGTAATGATCCCCCAGAACAAAATAAAAAACCGCCTGAATGTCCTGATAGATTTCCTGCATGGATTTTCCCACTGCAGCTTTCACATCAGCATCGGTCAGTGGCTGAATCTGATGGGCTTGTTTATTGCGGATTTTGCTTTCTACGTTCCGCAAGGTCTGCAACGTTTTCTTGATAGCCTCCGGTACTTCCTCTCGGGTCTGCAGGAACAGTTCCAGATAATAATAGGACAAATTCTGCCCATCCCGCAGGGGATAAGGTAAGGTATCCTTAAGCTTCTGGTAATATTCCGGAAAATTCTCTTTGATTTCAGAAAGCTGCATTTTATCGTAGTTTTTCTTGCCGGTGAATTTTTCCAATGGAATCTGGAGCTTTTTGGTAATATAAAAACAGAGCAGTTCATAGAGAAATGGGCTCAGCTTGACAAAGAAGTCCTGCTTATAGTCCTGTTTCAGGCGAATTTCCATGACCCACAGGTATTCCCGCAGCTTAATGGCAGCTTTGTCCCGTACCTGGGGAAAGAGAAATTCCTCATAGGCAGGATACTGACTCAAGGTTTTCTCTGCTGCCTCGTAATCCAGGTTGGAGCGTTCATAGGCGTGCTGCACCAGGTCCAGTACTTCCTGGGACAGGATATCCCGGTTTTTATTAGCCAGTTCCACGGCATTCTTGTAGCTGTAGGCCTGGACCAGTTCCACCAGTTCCCGGGCCACCTGCCGGTATTTGATAAAGCGCAGTTTGGGTTCTGTACAGCGATTTTCACATTCTTCGGGGAGATTGTCCAAATTCCCTTCGATAATGTCTTCTACCGGAGTAGTATCCAACAAATGCTCAGTATTGCGGTTGGAGCCTTTTTGGGGAGAAGAAACCTGGATGGCCTTGGCCTTGTCATATTCAATGGCCAGAACAGCCAAAATCATCTTCATCTGGGGAGTACCGGAGCTGGTATTCAGCAGGATTTCTGCCTCCGGATAGGCATCCACCAGGCGGTAGAACTCATCGGTCATCCGGTACAAAGAATCCAGTTTGTGAACGTCCACAATATCGGTTTTGATCAGTTCAAGCTCACAATCCGGTTTTACCGCTAGGATAGGCTTGGTGTACCATTGGCGTGCTTCTTCCTTCTCGGTCATTTCCTTGCTCAGAAAGAGCACGGCCTTATCCGGCTGGTACCAGCGGACAATATGAAGGATGGCTCCATCCCGCAAATCCCGGATGGGGTCCGTATCTCCTACAGCTGAGTATAAAATTTTCATCGCCACAGCTCCATTTCTACCTGGGTGCCGCCCATGCCCAGGGCTGTTTTGATACCCACGCCGGAAAATTGGGCGTAGTCAGCCAGAAGGGCTGCAAGCCGGCGTAAGATGATATTATTTTTTAAAACTACGGTATAATTGCCCCGAAAGGCCTGGACCCGGGTGCCCTCCAGGGCAAAGGGATGCAGCTTCAGGTCATAGCTGCCTACAAAGAGATTTTTTACCAGCTCCTGTACAGCATCCGGAGCATCGATGACCTCACTGTCGCTAAAGTAGTTCCACCGCTGGAGCAGGCTGTGAAACAGCAGTTCCAGCTCCGGATAAAGGGCGTAGGTGCCATTGGTTTTAAAGGTGGTGGAGGTCAGAAAAGCAAAATGAAGTTTTCGGTAAGTTGCCTCGCCCCCCAGATAGGTATTGGCCAGGGTGTCATAATCTGCTTCTCTGCAGCATTTCCGCTGGGTAATCTCCACGGTTACGCCCTTTTGTTTCAGGCGAAAGGTATCCGGCAAATTCCAGGCGGGTTCCAGCAGTCTTTGGGCTGCCTCCTGGTTCAGGCTGGAAAGCCGCCACTTCAGGGTGTGTTCCTGCCTGTCCACATAAAGGTATTGGCTGTAGGGCCGCAGGTTCTCCAGGTGCAATTGAGAGGCATAGGCGGGTTCAATAGCTTCCATCAGAACTCCCTGAAGCAGGCTGCCGGCAGATTGGGTCAGTTTGGTTTGTTCCTTGGGCTGAAGCGTCAACTCAATAGTGGTTAAGGGTTTGCTAAACACGGGAAATTCTCACTCCCCCCATCAATACCAGCCGGTTTGACAGCCTGGTGCCCTTAAGCAGCCGGGGAGAAATGGTCCGGTCCGCCTCCAGGTGTTTATGCTTCCAAAACTCCTTATTCAGCACGGCCCGTACCACCGGGACCGTTTCCCGGGGAGAATCGGCTAATGCCAGAACAAAGGTCTTGTGCAGAAAGCCATTATTGCGGCCTAAATAGGCATTACCCTTGGCCAGTTCTGCAAAGAGGCTCTTCTGATTGGGAAAGGCTTCTTGCAGTACTTTGTTCAAATATTGGTAGAATTCCTGCAAAATCTGTTCCACCTCAGCAATGGAATGGATGCCAATCCGCTCCAGCATACTTTTTTCCAATGTCAAGGAAAATTCAAATTGGGTTCCCGGCATAATGGCTTCAAAGAAGATTGGCAAGGCTTTTTCTCCCCGCTGCCCCAGGTCCACCTTTTGCAAAAGGGCTGTGGGGCTTTTTCCCTGGTCGGCCCCTGCCTTGTCCCTTACCAACAGGGCATCCCCGCAGCGCAGGCCGCGCAGGGCATCGTTTAAGGGAGCATTTTTTTCGTCACAGCCCAGCACACACAGGAGCTCCCTTTCAATCTGCGCAGCTATTTTCTCCAGCTCTCTGATGCAGGACTTCTCTCCCCTTCCATCACGACTAGCGCTGGCCCTTTCCAATTGAGGCACAATTTTTTGGATTTCCTGCCAATGGGCTTTTCTGCGGCTTTCCCACTTTTCCTGCCGAATCAAATGAAAGAGGATGGCCGTCCGCAGCAGCCCTTTCAGGGAACTGCCGGGAATATACACCGTACCATCGGCCTGATGCAGGCAGGGAATAATATCATTGACATTTTTCCTAATCCCCGATTTTTTTAAATCCACCTGGACCTCCATGGAGGTCCGAATGGCCTTTCCCAACTGTACCGGGTTCACATTCCGCGAGCCCATAGTTTTTTCCAACCATTCAAACGGCGTTTCTGAGGAATTTTCCTGCAGGTACCGCTCAAAGAATGGCAGGAGTTTCTTTCCATACAGGTATTTGAACCATTCTTTTTGGTTCAGCAGGTATATCTTTCCCCGGCTGCGGTCATACAAATATTCTTTGGAATTCAGCGTATGTCCTGCACCGATGCTGACAGGGGTCAGCACCTGCAGCCGCAGGGTACTTTGTTCTAAAAAATCATTTCTGCTGTTATGCATCGTGCACCCCCACAAACAGCCCTAAACCATTCCTATAAACAGGGTGAGCTAAGCCAGGAACCTGGAACTGAAGCATCCGGCCTGTCAGCGGCTGTGGAAAACAGGAGCCTTCCACAAGAGTATAGTAGCTGTTCCGTTTTACAGCATTCGCCAGCTGGGCAGAGCTGACGAAACCGCTGCGTTTGCGAAGCTTATACGTTCCTTCTGCCAATTGGGAAATGGTCTTTTGGTCAGGGGCCAAAGCTGCAATAGTCATATAATAATCACCTTGCTGCTCAATAAGCATATCTAACAATGCCTGGGTATCCTCAAAAAGGCAGGGATAGGCTGGGTCCATTTCTTCCTTATCAGCAGCCAATTCGAATTTGCCGCAGCCGCTGCTTCTTTCACCGCCAATGCCGGAATAACCCAAAAGTTCCAACAGCTGGTCAAACTGGTCTTCTAAGCTTTCCTGTCCTTCCTCAAAGCCTGCAAGGAAATACAGGCCGGCGCCGGGAGCAAAAGTGTAGGCGCCGACAAAATAGGGCAGACCCGGTTCCAGCCTGCGGTTCAATTTTGCCACTGTTTCAAATTGGCCAAAATTGGGCTGTTCCAGGATAGCATTTTCCGTCTTTTCGCTGTTTTTCTTTTCCAGCAGCGAGGCCCGCACGTACCGGACCTTCTTCAGGGCTTTTCTGCGGGTAGCCTCTGCCTTGGTGGCTTGATAGCTGTGGGTTTCCAGCTTTTTGTTTTCCAGCCGCAAAGGCCGGGGCAGATAGTATTCCCACTGGCCGGTTTCCTTTTCCCGGTCGAAAAACGGAAACAGACTGGAAAGAACCATTTTCCCCTGCTCCACGGCCGCAAGGAGCGTCTGCAGCAGTTCCGGGGCCTGGGCAGCTTCATTACACAGGGCGCTGAAAAAACTGTCAGAGGAAAAGGATAGCTCCACATTTTCCAGCGTTCCACCTTCTGCCGTGTTGCCAAAATGGACGGGCGTTAGAAAGTGTAACGAATATACGTAGTACCTCATGGTTCAACGCTGCCTTCCAGCCCTGCAAAAACATTTTGGCAGACTTCTTCCAGGCTGCTGTTTTTCATACCTACAAATTGGGGCTGCAATTGGGAGAAGGCAATGCGGCCGTAGCCCCGGGAACCATGTCCGCCCAGATAGTCATAGGTCAAAAGCTCCAAGCCTTCCTTCAGGGTTTCCAGATCGGTCTGGAGTTCCGCTTCATCATCACTTTCCACGTTGTACACCAATTTAAACGCAAATTCCATGCCTGCCGGTACCCGTTCAATTTGGCGGGGCATGGCGGCGCCGGAAAGCCGGTTAATGGTATTTTCGTACTTGACTTCCCCCATGTAGGTATCCGTGTCCAAACTGGTAAAAAGCTCCTGGCTATTTTCAGTGACAAACAGATCGTAGAATTGCAGGCGGGCCGGTCGTACCTTATCCTTTCCTGCCATACCAAAAAGACGGGCAATGACTTTGTCATCCTCCTCCACACTATTTAAGATATAACCTTCCACTCTATTTTTGGCCAAAAGGGTTCTCAGCTTGCCTTTCAGGGAACTGCCGGGAATAATGGGCGCATGGGTCAGGGGGTCCCGAACAAAGGGACTGTCCACGGCACCAATGGGAGCATAGTCCGAGCCTGCGCCAATATGCAAGCCAGTTTTGACTGTTAAAATTCCGTTAATCACAATTTTTCCTTTTAATGCTGCCTGATTTCCTTCCATCATAAAGCCTCCTCTAAGCTATTTTTGCATTTACCAGTTCTTAGTCAGCGCCGCCATAATATTTGTGGAAGGCCACCAAAGCTTCAATGTATTTGCACAGTTCATCAAATTTTTTGTAGTCCTTGCCCACGCCATCGATTTTGGAGATCAAATCGCTCTGTTTTACAAAATCGTCCACGAATTTATCCCGGCCTTGTTCCCGGCCTGCCTGATACAGCAGATTGGCTTTCAGCATCTTGACCTCCAGTGCTGCATCAGGTTTCAATTCTGTGTTTTTCTGTGCTCCTTTGGCAATCAGCACTTCGTTGCGGATGGCATTTACGGAGGTCAGAAATTTACGGATTTGAGAGGTTTTCAGGCCTATGTGTCCCCATCTATCTTTTTTCAACTTATTGATAACGCTCTCCGCTTGATCAACGATATTGGTTGCTTCTTTTTCGCTCATGGCACTCTTCTCCTCACTTAGATTCCCTGATTATCCCGCAGGTAATAAATCGCCAAATGCAGGGCTGTCAGCAGTTCCTTCCGGTCCGTTTCGTTCTTCACCCACTGGTACAATTGCTGCGTGACTTGGTTGTACAGGTCCAGTTGCTGCTGGTACTTTTCCCGGTCTTTTTGCTTGGGTGGCTGCAGCCGCGCCAGTGTGTACAAAAAGCGGGCCAGATTGATCTTGTTTTCACCAGTATCCAAACCTTCCAATAGACCTTTAAGTTTGTACAACATGGTTTTTCCCACAGGAAGCCCTTTGGTATTTTTCCCGGTTAAGTTGAAAGCTTCTTCCAAGAAGTTCAGCTTTTCCCCGCATACTCCTTGGGTAAAGCTGCTCCACTTATGCAAATGCTGGCATTGCAGCTGATTTCCGTGATTGTTGGTATCTATGCCAAATAACGCCACTGCGTCCTTTCCCGGCACCTTCTTGGCCATATCCTCCAATTCTCCAGCAATAGCAGCCATGCTATGGACTGGATAGGACGGGGAGAAAAAGGCAATGCCAGCAGAAAGGGTTAGTTTTCCCTGGGTAAAGACCCGGAAAGCTTCCCGGATTTCTACGGCCAATTCCAGCACTTCCTGCCAGGCTCCTACAATAAATACATCGTCACCGCCGGAATAGATAATATGAACAGCCCGGGGGCCGGACTCTTTTTCCTGCCAGATGGAAAAGGGTTCCAGGGCAAAACCACCCTGCCCTGTTAGTTCACCCTGAGCCAGTTTATTCACGCCGGCCTTGAAAAACAGGGATAAATCCCTGGATAGATCCGCATAACGGGACAGGGTGGCATATCTGGTTTCATCACCTTTTTTATCACTGATATAACCGCTGATAAAGGCTGCGCCCAGGTTGTCCACATCCGCCCGCAGGACGGCAATCCGGTGAATGCCCTTCCCCTCGGCATCAGCACTGCAATCGGCCAGCTGGGAAAAATCCAACACCTGGTTATGGGGGCCCTGGCATACATAATCGGCCACCCAGAGCCGCTGCTTGACAAATTCGCCGGTAACAGCCTTATTTTTCCCATAGATTCTCAATATTTCATGGTTCTTGGCAAAAGCTGCAAGAGCCTTTTCTGACACCACATAGATTGCCGCTTTGCCTTCTTTGGCATACATAGGAACGCCATCAAAAGCGGCATCCACCAGGCCTTGGGCAATGACAAAACAGGTATCTTTGCTGCCTACCAGTTGGCTGCCCAATCGGAACAAACCTGCACACATTGGGCAGGCTTCCTGGCCGGAGCCTTCTTCCCCATAGGGTTCCAGCTCGGCAGTGGAGGTATGACAGATGGCGCATTCCCGGGTGGCATCCTGCACCGTATTCAGCGAACTGTTTTCATCAAACAAGGCCTGCAGGGTTTCCGTATCGTAGCGCTGGATCTTACTCTTGCTCACGGCACGGCTGGTCCGGGCAAATACATTGCGCTGGGTATCAGAGTGAAGCAGGTCTTCTGCAGAGCAGGGAGCCATCCCCATGGCCAGGTACAAACGGGTGCCCAGCTGCTCCAGCAGCCATTGGTTCACGTTTTTCTGGTGTGCTTTTACCCCAGTTCTAGCTGCAGGGGTGTTAGGCAGCAGGGCATAAAAGTGACCGCCGCCGCTGTACAGCAGGTTTACCCGGGAAAGGCCCAGGGATTCCAGCAGCGTATCGATAACATTTTCCATGAGGATTTCCAAATAGAAGGACCGTCCGCGCAGGGATTTCAGGGCCCCTTTGGACGGGATTGTGTAGATAAAATCCTGAATGCCGGACAGGTCCCCAGATACCAGCAGGAAGGCCTCTTCCTGGCGGAACACTTTGTTTTTCTCGAAGCAAAGTTCTTTAACGTTGGTTTTTCCGTTGGCGGCAAAATAAGCTGCCATACAGGCGGCAACCCCTGCGGTGACCTTGGAATGCATATAGAGGGAAATATCCCCCAGCTCGGCCTCGTTGGTACTGGAGGGCGCATAAGCGGTCACATCTTCATAAATCCGCAGCAGTTCGTTGCAGGCCATTTCATTGAGCTTTTTCTGCTGAAAATTTTGTTTTAGGACATTGACCAGTTCCTGATACTTATCGCTGGAAGCCTGCAGTTCTTCTTTGACAGGATAATTAAACTTTTCTTCTTCATTAAGCCCCCGCAAGTAGTATTTGGCAAAGGGCTTTTGGAGAGTACCGCCAAAAGCAGAGAAAACAGAATGGAGCGGCAGGGTTTTATCAAAGCCCGTGCCCTCCCCTTCTTCCAGTTCTCTCCGGTCCACCCCAGAAGCAATATTATCGGCTTCATACACAATATAGGCCAAATCATCATTTTTTAATTTGGCACGATTGAGTTCCCTGCCATGATGGTACCGGACGCAGTGCAGCAGCGCCTCCGTGTCTGCCGTGCCAGCCTCCAGATAGGGCTTTAAAAATTCCGCCCCTCTCTGGGAATGCGTCCCTGTCAGCGCATTGGCACGATAGACCAATTTCCCCACATCATGCAGCAGAGCACCCTTAACCAGAGTGTCATACCCACCTTGTGACATATAACTCCTCCTCACCACTTGAGATATTCCAATCTTACGATTATTTAATTTCTTTTGCTTAGACCGAGTTTTTGCCTATAAAAATAAATAATAAAACAATCCTTGCCATTTACTGCCTTGCTGAGATTTCATTCCGCAGTTGCAGGCTTGTTTTAGGGAAAATCGATTTTTTGGCAATGGCCTAATGCACATGGTTTTATTTTACCATAGGGCTTGTACAAAAATCATCCCCTGATGGAACTTTTATTAAAGATTGTTTTTGGAAGTTCTAAATTCGAATGCTGGAAAACATAAAACAGCAGGCTGTACCATTGCTTATTGTTAAGAATGGTACAACCTGCTGTTTTCGTTTGGATATTAGATTGGTCCGTCCCCTTACGGGGAATCATTTAGAAAATAAGAATTTATACGTTTAGTTGGGAGGCACTACCTTGAATAGCGTTTCCGTCCCCTTGCGGGGAATCATTTAGAAAATTCGATTGCGTATTTGCTAATAATGGGTGCTATTGTGAGAAGTTTCCGTCCCCTTTCGGGGATAATTTTTAGTAACGCCTTAGGTTTTACGTGCTGCAAAAACTGGGCACGTGCAAAAAAGATTCCGTCCCCTTACGGGGAATCATTTGGAAAATCAACACTATAGACAAGTCTATCACTTGCAAAAAATGTCAGTTTCCGTCCCCTTTCGGGGAATCATTTAGAAAATGGCACACAATAAAAAGGAGTGTTTGACAATGTACAAGTTTCCGTCCCCTTACGGGGAATCATTTAGAAAATAAGAATTTATACGTTTAGTTGGGAGGCACTACCTTGAATAGCGTTTCCGTCCCCTTGCGGGGAATCATTTAGAAAATTCGATTGCGTATTTGCTAATAATGGGTGCTATTGTGAGAAGTTTCCGTCCCCTTTCGGGGATAATTTTTAGTAACGCCTTAGGTTTTACGTGCTGCAAAAACTGGGCACGTGCAAAAAAGATTCCGTCCCCTTACGGGGAATCATTTGGAAAATCAACACTATAGACAAGTCTATCACTTGCAAAAAATGTCAGTTTCCGTCCCCTTTCGGGGAATCATTTAGAAAATGGCACACAATAAAAAGGAGTGTTTGACAATGTACAAGTTTCCGTCCCCTTACGGGGAATCCTTTAGAAAATTGATTGAGAAAATCACATTAACAAGAGAAATTTTACACGAGTTTCCGTCCCCTTACGGGGATTCATTAAATAATACTATCAAAAAGGGCTTTGTGATTAACTTTTCTTGTGAAACGCTGTTTCCGCCCCCTTGCGGGGAATCATTTAGAAATGAATTATTGGAATGGTGTATAGATAATGGTTGGATTGAAAAGTTTCCGTCCCCTTACGGGGAATCATTTAGAAAATTTTTTCGAAGAATGGGAAGGGGAAGCATGGGACTTGTAAATTACGTTTCCGTCCCCTTTCGGGGAATCATTTAGAAAATCCCCAAAAGCCAGTACAACAACTACGGCGGCTATAATTACCGGTTTCCGTCCCCTTTCGGGGAATCATTTAGAAAATCAATTTTACTTACTTAGCTATGAGCGGTCTTGTCCCGACTGAGTTTCCGTCCCCTTTCGGGGAATCATTTAGAAAATCGCAGAACTGGATGGTATTCAATCGTATCAAGTTTGGGTTTCCGTCCCCTTTCGGGGAATCATTTAGAAAATATTGAAATGAAAAACATGCAATTAGAATTTGCATTTTGCCAAAGTTTCCGTCCCCTTTCGGGGAATCATTTAGAAAATTTCTGCAATGAATGGAAGAACCTTCAGGAATACAAGGCGTTTCCGTCCCCTTTCGGGGAATCATTTAGAAAATACATTTATTTCCCATGGAATATTGATTACCGTGGCCGATGCTAGTTTCCGTCCCCTTTCGGGGAATCATTTAGAAAATGCCGACTAAATTTTATTTTGAAAAAGGGAGTGTTTTAAATGTTTCCGTCCCCTTTCGGGGAATCATTTAGAAAATCAAATGGTTTTAACAAATTCTTTTGAAAATCGTGTTGTTTGTGGTTTCCGTCCCCTTTCGGGGAATCATTTAGAAAATAGTTTAAAAACGGGAAAGTGTACTTGTACGGCGTACAGCGTGTTTCCGTCCCCTTTCGGGGAATCATTTAGAAAATGATAAAAAAAAGATTGAAGAGGTGTTAAAGGGGGCTTCTTATTGTGTTTCCGTCCCCTTTCGGGGAATCATTTAGAAAATGACGGCGGACGAATGGAAAAAGGAAAGGAAGTAAAAAAAATGGTTTCCGTCCCCTTTCGGGGAATCATTTAGAAAATCAAACAGTAATCATCATTAAACGCCAACAGGAGGCGATAGTTTCCGTCCCCTTTCGGGGAATCATTTAGAAAATAAAATGCACTCCTGAAGATGGGAGAAGGACTGAAAGAACAGAAAGTTTCCGTCCCCTTTCGGGGAATCATTTAGAAAATTTGAACATTGAGGAATTATTAACCAACATCTTTATGGCATTGAGTTTCCGTCCCCTTTCGGGGAATCATTTAGAAAATGGCGTCCTATCGTGACCATGCACTCACGAGGTACCTTTCAGGTTTCCGTCCCCTTTCGGGGAATCATTTAGAAAATCAGCTGGACGAAGTTTGAGGACCCAGAAATTGTAAAAATTGGGTTTCCGTCCCCTTTCGGGGAATCATTTAGAAAATAGTAGTTGTGTTTGAGTATCACGGAAATGCCGGTGCCCCTGTTTCCGTCCCCTTTCGGGGAATCATTTAGAAAATATAATCATGAAAACCATTAAAGGACTTAAGCATATGCGTTTCCGTCCCCTTTCGGGGAATCATTTAGAAAATAAAGGAAATGGGCTGGTGGAACAACGGCTATTCCCGGTTTCCGTCCCCTTTCGGGGAATCATTTAGAAAATGACATGCGGTCCCGCTAAGGTACCCCAGGTAACATCAACAGGTTTCCGTCCCCTTTCGGGGAATCATTTAGAAAATTATGTGAAGAATAAATGTGACTATAAACAGTCTGGACTCTTTGTTTCCGTCCCCTTTCGGGGAATCATTTAGAAAATGCACATCAAATTGATTATATTGATTATTCCGTTTTTGGTTTCCGTCCCCTTTCGGGGAATCATTTAGAAAATCTGAAGGATAAATCAATTAATATCCAATGGATACCCATGTTTCCGTCCCCTTTCGGGGAATCATTTAGAAAATCAAATTTCCCGACAATGAAACGACCGGCGCCGGAATTATGTTTCCGTCCCCTTTCGGGGAATCATTTAGAAAATTGCAAGATGGTATCCCGTGTTGTCCAACCCGGGCAATGTTTCCGTCCCCTTTCGGGGAATCATTTAGAAAATCCTAGCCCCTGGAAGCCGCTTTCTGCCTAGCTGAAAACAGGGAAAAACGGCGCTGTTGGAAAAATTGGAGAAAACGGGTGCACATAGCAGCGGTAAAATGCCTGCAAAGCCAGCCCCCATGCGGCCCGGCGCTGTTTTGGTTTTGGAAGAGCTGAAACAACAATATATAGAGATGGCCAAGGTTTCCGCCCCTTGCGGGGAATCATTTAGAAAATGGGAACCAATCCAGCGTATACAAGGTTATCCCGTTTGCGTAGTTTCCGTCCCCTTTCGGGGAATCATTTAGTAAATTCGGAACTGGGAAGAACTGGCACTCCGGCTGCGGTGTTCGTTTCCGTCCCCTTTCGGGGAATCATTTAGAAAATACGGCGACTATAAAACGCACATCATAGACAAAGATACACCGTTTCCGTCCCCTTACGGGGAATCATTTAGAAAATCAGATGAACCGTTTGATAATGACACGGCGTTTGAATGTTTTCGTCCCCTTTCGGGGAATCATTTAGAAAATTGTTCCTGTTTCTGTACGATTATTAGTTTATCAAATTGTTGCCAGTTTTCGTCCCCTTTCGGGGAATCATTTAGAAAATTTACATATCCCTTGGGACGGCAATAAGCTGGCTGACCAAGTGTTTTCGTCCCCTTTCGGGGAATCATTTAGAAAATTCCTAGAATCAGAGAAGCTGAAAGACTCCTGAGGGAAAAGAATGTTTTCGTCCCCTTTCGGGGAATCATTTAGAAAATAAGGGATCACATTCGGTATTAGCATTCCTTTCGGAAGTTTTCGTCCCCTTTCGGGGAATCATTTAGAAAATCCTAGCCCCTGGAAGCCGCTTTCTGCCTAGCTGAAAACAGGGAAAAACGGCGCTGTTGGAAAAATTGGAGAAAATGGGTGCACAGGGCAGCGTCAAAATGCCTGCAAGCCCTGATTCCATGCGGCCCGGCGCTGTTTTGGGGTGATGAAATACAGTACTACTATAAGTATAACGAAAAAGATGTGTGCGTGTAAAGGGAAACATTTTATAGGTAAGTGCAGAGGCTAGTGCGGCCGATTCCTCCTGGAGTCGCTTTGCTGGCCGCTATCACATGGATCATATTAACCAATTCTCTGCGCCTTATGGCCTTGATAAATCGTATAATATTACCATTCTCTTTTATAACTGATTATGATGATAAATAAGGCAAAAAGTAATTGCATGGCTCAATTGCTTGCGTAAATTCGCCATGCCCGCCTTTATCCCCCACCTAAGAGGTGGGGAACTTCTTGCGGATTAGGTAAATTTCTTGATGCCATGGAAGAAGCAGACTTTGAAAATTATGTGTATACCAAATTTACTGCCATTGTAGAAAACAGTAAAAACCAACCCTATGAATAATAAAAATCCCTCTTAGCAAAATGACATTCTGTTAAGAGGGATTTTTTATTTTTTCATGATTTTCCACTTTATTATGCGGTTTTACTTTTTATTTTATAGCAATATACCTATTTCATATGGAATAATGAAATTTTACCTGAACAACTTTTCCAATGCCCCATTTTCCATATCTGTAATATTATAAAGATTTTTCATGGTGTCGAAGGTTTCTTTTAGGTTTCTGCGGGCACTCTTCCAACCAGCACCATCGGTTACCCAAACAAATTCGACGCCTTTGGTCTTCTGCACTTCTTCTGCTATCATTTTATAGCTTCTGGATGTTTCATTTAACTTCGAACCACCACTGGCATAGAAATTTGTTTCAATCACATATATCGTTGATTTTGTTTTAACAACAAAATCCCAGCGTTTCGTTGAGGTTCCTTCTGCAGAAATTGCTGAAAGGTCAGCTCCCCACTTATTCTCGATTTCGGAAAGATACATTTCCTTATAGTATTCAGCACCCGTGTTTTTGATAAAACTTTCGACCAAATCTTCCATTTGGTGCCCGCCGCGATTTTTGCGTCCATTACTATCGAGCCCGGTTTCTACCCCCAGAACATAATCAACGAGGTTATGTACCTTTTGCCCTGCAATCAGGTTTAAAAGGCCGGTTTTCTTCATAAACACCAAATATTGATCAACCGAATAATTCATGTGCTTAAAGTCATAATTAAATGCCCCATCTTTATCTTGTGCATAAATTTCTGATGCACGAACGGCCAGCAAAATAGGAATACATTTAATAATTTCCGGGTATTTCTTCAGCATTTCCTCGAATTCAACTTCAATATTTTTTGACCCAATGAGGGCGTTCATAATATTGAGTTCAATTTTGATAGCGTCTACATTTTCATATACCTTTTCAAAATCCACATAGTAGCCGTACCCGTTTATGCTGGGCCGCATCTTTTGCAGCCAAGTGTCAAAATCTCTCATACTCCATTCTCCTCATCAATCGACGTTTAGAAAGCTCAATGTATTCTTGAACATTATCTATGCCTATATATTTTCGTTCCAGCATTTTAGCTGCAACACCCGTGGTAGAACTGCCACAGAAAGGATCTAATATAAGGTCATTTTTCTTCGTAGACGCAAGTATAATTTTTTCCAGAATATAAAGTGGTTTTTGAGTCGGATGTTTCCCTTCCGTTTTCTCTTTATTGGAAATTAGGGCCCCAGTCCAAACGTCTTTCATTTGTTTGCCGGCATTCATCTCTTTCATCAACGGATAGTTGAAATAATGCCTGGCCCCTTTGTCCTTCTTCTGTGCCCACAAAATCGTCTCTGTGCTATGGGTAAAACACCTACAGGCTAAATTGGGCGGTGGGTTGGTTTTCTGCCAGGTTATATTGTTTATAATTTTAAACCCTTCCTGTTCAAGGGCTACACCCACGCTGTAGATATTATGCAGGCTGCCGCTAATCCAAATGGTTCCATTCAGGGTTAATGCACTTTTGCAAAGCCGAATCCATCTGCGGTTGAATGCGTGCTTTTCTTCAAAAGAAGATATTTTATCCCAATCGCCCTTATTAACAGAAACTACTTTACCACCTTGGCAAGAGATTCCATTATTACTCAAAAAATAGGGTGGATCTGCAAATATCATATCGACTGTCCCTGGTTCGATTTTTTCAAGGGTAGAGAATGTATCACCAAGAATAAGCATTTCATTCTCTGTCTGGTAAAATGGTTCGATGTGTTCAGTAAAGATATTTTTCATACTTAGGCCACCTTAATAATTAGTTATAATAACCTCTTTTCCTTTTCTTTTAGAGGCGTCTCGATTTATCATCCGTGCAGCGTCAACATTTTCAATATGAAACCCCTCATAAAGCTTATGCACTAATTCTACGTCATTATTGCTCAGCATCACTTTTATGCCCTTGGCATCCAACTGTTTGAAAAGCCTTGCCAGGCGGCAATGCGCATCATAATTGAAACCTTCCTTCGTATAATCGGTGAAATTTGCCGTTGTGCTTTCTGGAATGTAGGGTGAGTCAAAATACACAAAATCTCCGGGTTCCACATCCTTGCAAGCCTCTTCAAAATCCCCCTTTCTAATTTCAACCTTGTTTTCATTAAGATACTGGCTAATATTCTTTAAATTCTCTTTATCCATGGAATTTCCATTCACTTTGTTATTATAAGGAACATTGAATAGGCCTTTTGAATTTACCCGATACAACCCATTAAAACAATGTTTATTAATCCAGATCATTAACGCCGCGCATTCAATATCCAGAGCCTGTAACTTAATTTTTTCATTGTATTTTTCCCGCATCTGCAAATAATATTCCTTATAACAATTACGAGCCTCCTCACAATCCCGCGCATTGGCATAATGACAAGTGTCAGAACACTCAAGAGCATCCCCGCAATAATAGGAATCATACTCTTCAATTTTACTGATCACTGCTTCTGCATTTGCTTTCAGTTGGGAATAGACGTTGAGTAATTGTTCATTCACGTCATTAATTACCGCTATATGTGGCTGAACATCTAATAGGAGCGCCCCTCCACCTATAAACGGCTCATAATACCGATTGTACTCTTTAGGCATGCGTTCTTCTAGTTTTTCAAGCAGCTGCTTTTTCCCACCAGCCCATTTTACGAACGGCTTTATTTTTAATTTACACATACTTAACCTTTCCTGTTAATGCATTTATATCAAGCGAACATGAATTCATTGCCTTATGGGTAATCTTTCAAGCTACTATACCCTATTATAAAGATTTAGAGCGAAACTGTAAATAATATGATAAAATTGCTCTCCTTTCCGTGTTTTTATGGATTTTTCCCATTCGATCTCTTATTTTTCCCTTTTATATTAGATTTTGAATCTTTAATATTTTTTTGAGTGAATTGTTCCAATTTTATAGGCATAATAAGTTGCAGGCAATTTGCAAACAACTTATTTCAAGCATAAATTGAAAAATCCATAGAAGATCTCTTCTGATAGAATGTAAGCGTCCAAACCAACACTCGGAGGAGAGAGATTTCTATAGATTTAGTATATTTTACCACAGATGCTCCTAAAAAGGAAAACAGCTTGCATTTGAGGGCGCGATCTCATCCAGATTCGTTGCAAAGACAATTCCCCCTATAAAATCGCTAAAGAGCTGGGCTGTGCACCAAATACTGTCCGCAAGGAAATCAAACGTGGTACGGTGCTTCTCTATGGAGGGAGTGGCAAACGGTACAAGGCCAAGGCGGGTCAGCAGACCTATGAGAGGAATCGTGCTGTCTGTTGCCGCCGCTATGACCGGTTTAAGAAGGATGCGTTCATCCAGTTGGCGAAACCGACCAGCGGCATTGAGCAGCTGCGCCTGAGCTTAAAATAACGGGCTGCCGCACTCCCCTGCCCCGCTTTCAGTAAGCTGGCAGCGTATCTTTCCAAAGCTTTTATACACACTTTGTATTTTTCTCAATTTAGTTATATTATTTTAACGAATATTTTCCCAATAATAAATTAAATTCCTCTTTTCAAGGACATATGCTGACAGAAGTTTAGAAATTCTGTTCGAAACTGTTTACCTGCCATACAATGGCCCTGGCCAGACCAGCTTTCAGCCGGGCTGCAAAGAACGCAGCAGTCTGGAATAGAGTGCCCTTCCGCCATGCGCTGTGGTCCTGCTTTAGACGCAAAAGCTGCCTCAAGGCCCGTTATTTCCCCTGTGAGGCCTCTGCGCCTTACCTGGGATATGGAAGTGGCCCAGGCAGAAAGCCCGGCTTAGACGGCCGCTGGCTGCGTCTCAGACGGTCACTGTACCCTGCGAAACCCTGGCAAAAGGATCCCCACAGCGCCGCCCCCATTTACCCGAATATGCCCTTGTCCAGAAAATAACGGGGGTATATCCGGCAAATACGAATGCCTCTATTACGCCCAAATTTGATTTCTGAGAGGCTTTTTGTATATAAGGCATATCCGTGTAAGCAAACCGGGGTTTAAAACCGTTAAAAACGATTTTTGAGCCGATTGAAAATTGACCACCTTCGCAGCAAACAGCGTCCCGTTACAAAATCGAGTTATCCACAGGCTGCGCTGTCACCCCCTAGTAAGTTACTATCGCCTAAGTAGGTTTACAATCACCTATCAAGAACTATCGCTCTGCAACTAGTAGTGTAGTACCACGATCCATCGCTCAACTAGGTTTTAAAGCTTTGACTTGACTTAAATTAGCTTAACTTGACTTAACTTATATTGGGTTGCCACTTGGTTGTCAATTGGTTGTCAATTGGTTGTCAGGAAAGACTGGAGACAAACGACGAAACATGAAATATGCAATATAACGATATTTTATCATATAAAATTTGCTAGTTTGAATTTATTTCTTTATTATATATTGTTGGAAAAGAACAAACTGTGTAGGTGAAGGGGCGGCGCAGTTGAACATCCCCATTGCCGCTTTGCGGCCTTTCCCCAGAGGGGACATGTTGGTCCCCTTTTGAGGCTAGTGCGGCGAGGACGGTAGCTGAACCAGGTCAAAGTTTCCAACGAAATTACTTTTAGCTGCAGAAAACTCTGTACCGGATTTTTGGTCGATGTTCTCAACGGGTGTAGTGCGGACATCCTACTTTTGAACCCCATCCGCCGGTGATTTCACCGCCACCTTCCCCTTTACCTGTTCGCATAGCGAACAGGTAAGGAGAAGGCATATGCGGCGCTAGCGCCGCGAAAACCGAATTGAACTTCTATCGGCGCCTTGCGGCGCCACTTCCTTCACGTTTGAAGGAAGCTTCCATAGCAATTACTGGTCATTTTTATTTCAGCACTTTAGATTTTACTCGACCAGTGGTGGACTGGAAGCCTACCACAAGCGTGTAGTAGGTGTCAGCCGCTAGGCTGACGGAGGAAGTTCACCCCAGCATTTGCGGCGTTAGCCGCATGCCTTCTCCACCCAACAACAGTCCAAGGTGGGGAAGGTGCCTGACGCCAGGAAGGCGGTTGGGGCCTGCAGAAACAGACTTCTAGAACTAGCCGATTGCAAACAACGAAAGTATTCCTGCATTCAGTTGTCTGCCTCGTTGCGGCAGTTTCCAAGTTTTCTTGGAAACTGCCCTGTGATGAGCAGAGCGAATCACCAACGAGGAAGTCGCCACCGTGCGTTCCTGGCAAGCGTGGTGAGTCAACTGCGGTCCATTGGAACGCAGGGTGGCGGAAGGTTCCCTCGCTCCCCCGCCGCTTCGGCGGGGCGAATACACACAAAACAAACTTGAGCAATGTAACTGCCACTCCGTAGTGTCCTGGAGTCTTCATCGTCGTCCTGATAGGCCCTTGCGGGTCCCGGTTTTTGTAAGGTGTCGGCACTTCAGTGGCCCATGCCCAAAGTAAGGATACGATAGAGTGGCAGCGCAAATCCACCCAAAGTATCTGCAACAAATTTGCCAGTACTAGCCTGATTACAGCTTGTGGTACACCGTTTCTGCGGGCTGTGTTTTCAAAAACAATCAGCGCTCCGTCGCGTTTTTGAAAATATACCCCAAAGAGAACGGAAAGGCAAACATTGCGAACACCATCAAGGATTCCCGAATGGGCCCGCACCCATATTAGTAGTGGTCCGCACCACCCAATCCAACCTCAAAGAGAACAAAATTTCAATACAAAACAGGCGGCCTCACGGCCGCCTGTTTCGCTTATTGCACTTTTCCTACAATATTCTCTTACTTCCAAATCAATTTCATGAACTTGGGATATGCTTCTTTCAAATGTTGATCCAGGCTTTGGAACAGGCCATAGACCAGGCCGCCATCTACTTTGTCGTCGGGAAGCAGGACGCTGACGTCCAGTACCAGGTTGCCGGCGTCGTCCAGGTAGTACTTGAAGGCTTTGTACTGGCGGTTGTACTGGTTGATCAGTTTCAGCAGGTCAGCTTCGTTTTCTTTCTTCTGGGCTTTGGGGGTTACCAGCAGGCGGATGATGCCATAGACGCTTTTGTCCAGGATCAGGATCACGGGGATCCGGGCTTCTTCCAGGGCCAGGTGGGAGCGGAACACGACGGTGTCCACGGGGTCTTTGGCGATTTCCTCACGGGTAAAGTCCTTCAGTTTTGCTTTGTCCAGATAGGCTTGAAAATTCTCTGCTTTCTTGTTCATTGTTAGTCCTTCTTTCCGTTTTGGTTTTGTTCTTCTTGCTCTTGGTCTTGCTCTTTGTCTTGCTCTACTACTATATCAACTCTGGCAGGTTCCATATCCATGGAAACTGCAGCGGTGACATCCATCAGGTCGTACCGGTCAGCCAGGGAGATTTCGGGGTGCAGGTACACGGTCCAGAAGTTGCTGCTGTCCTGATCCTGCATCAGACCCATGACTTCCACGACGCTGTAGCGCTGCGGGTACACGTAATTGTGTTCTCTCAGTTCTACCAGGTTGCCGTTGCTGTACTGGGTGTTGCCCTGGGCGTCGAAGTGGAGATACATCCACTTGCCATCCTTGCCGTACACGTTTCCGGTGTCCAGCCACCGATCCAGCTGGGAAGCGGGGTCGTTGAGCAGCACGTTGTTCCAGTAGGTGCTGTCCATGGTTTCATCAGGGATGGGCAGGGTGCCGTAGACCTGGGTCTTCATGACGCCGTTGCTGAAGTACACTTTATCCAGTACGTACAGTTTTTCGATGTCCAGTTTGCCCTTGGTGGCGGTAATGCTGCCATTGCGCAGCCACAGCTGTTTGAACCGGGCGCCTACGCTGGTCTGAATATCGTCCATTTGCAGGTATTCCACAGGCTGGTCGTCCCGGGCGCCTTTCACGTCGAAGACGATGTAACCGTCGCTGTCCTGACGTTGGGTGATCTTGTCTACGCCAATGTCGGAACCGGACAGGTCTACTTCCTGGCCTGCGTTGACGTTGCCTACGTCCATGGTCTTTTCGGGATTCCGAACGAACAGGGCCACAGGTTTGCCGTCCACAGTATCCAGGTACAGGTTGCCGTCCTTCACTTCCACGCCCACCTTCTGCAGGGCTTTCAGGCTGTAGAGGTCTACATCGCCGCTGCCGCTGTGGTTGATGGAAATGTTGCCGGCAGGGGCTTGTACATAGCCCTGGTCGCCGTTAGGCTGCCGGTTGTGGTCGGTAATGTCGCCGGTACCGGTGGTGGTCAGGTCCACGCTGCCTTCCGTGGCGCTGGCGGTGATGCCGGTGCCTGCGGTCAGGTGGTCACCGGTCTGGGTGACATTGCCGCCGGCTGCCTGGAGCAGGGTTTCAGTGCCGCTGTCCACGCTGCCTTTCAGGTCCACATTGCCGCTCTGGGCATCCAGGGTAGCGGCAGTACCGCTTTGGATATCGCCGGTGTAGTTCACATTGCCCTGGGTCTGGGTTTCAAAGGTGGCTGCGCCCTTGGTGTCGGTCTTACCAGTTACGGTAATGTTGCCGACAGCGGTCTGTACCAGAGCGTCTTTGCCGCTCTTGATGGCTTCCGGTCCGTAGGCTTCGGTGCTGGTCAGGTCAATGCTGCCGGTGCCGGTGGAGACTTTTACGTCCCCAGCGCCGGTGGTTTCCAGCTGGCCTTTCACGTCCACATTCCCTTCCTGGGCGCTTGCCACGGTAGTGCCGGTGGCAGAAGTGGCTTTGCCCTGGATGGCAATGTCGCCTACGGTGTTCTGCACGGTGGTGGTATTGCCGCCGGTGAGGAGTGTATCCGCACCTTCCTTGCCTGCCGTGATGGTGCCGTGGTCGGTGGTAATGGACAGGTCCTTGCCGGCCGTAGCGTTGCCGTCAAGCACGATGTTGCCTTGGCTATCATCCGCGCCGCTGTCGCTGGCCTTGATGGTAGCGTTGCCTGCGGTACCGGTGAGGTCGCCGGTGAAGTTCACGTTACCGTTTTCAGCCGCAATGCTGGCTGCATTGGAGCCGGTAACATTTCCGGTTACGGTGACGTTGCCCTTATTGGCATCTACGCCGTCCTTCTCGCTAGCCAAAATGGCTGCATCGCCGCCATTTGCGGTGAGGTCGCCCTTCAGGTCTACGGAGCCTTCAGCTGCGCTGAGCTCTGCGTCAGTACCGGCCAGTACATCACCGGTTACGGCCACATCGCCCTGGGTGGTGGTTTCTACCAGTACGCCGACTGCGCTGTCGATGGCCTTGTCTTTGCCCGCATTATCCAGGGTAATATCCCCGGTCTTGGTGGTTACGCTGACCTTGCCGCCATCATTGGTGACCAGTTCACCGGTTACGCCGATGTTGCCCTGGTTGGTGGTTTTCACCGTCAGGTCGGAACCGGAGGTAATGGTCACAGGAACAGCTGCGGCCTGAGGATCCGTGGTGGCTGCCGTACCCACCGCAATGTCGCCATTGTTGGTGGAGATGGTGGCCGTGGTTCCAGCAACCACATCCCCTGCTACGGTGATATCGCCATCGCCGTCATCATCGTAGGCAGTATCTGCTGCGGCAATGACTACCGCTGCATCACTGTTGACTACAGGGTTGCCAACTTCGCCCTTGGTAAGGGTTACCTGGCCTTCCCCGGTGGTTACCCGTACATCGCCGTTGCCGCCTTTAGCGGTAATCAGCTCACCAGTAGCCGCCACATCGCCGGAAGTAATGGCTTCCAGGGTGGTGCCGGATTGGGAAGTGGCCGTGCCTTTATAGGTCACATTGCCGTTATCGGTGCCCAGGTTGATGGTGGTGCCGGCATTCAGGTCGCCGGTGACAGCCACGTTGCCGTCGCCCTGGGGCTTGTACACGTCGCCTTCTTCGCCGTCCTTCACCAGTTCATAAGCGTGAACTGCTACGGACTGTGCTGCCGTGATGTCGCCGGTAATTTCCACATCGCCGACGTCGTTAGCAGTAGTTCCCAGATCCGTTGCCGTTACCAGGGCGTTGCCGCCGCTGGTGATGACCGGAGCATTGCTGCTGTCCTTATTCAGGGTTGCCTTGCCTTCGGTGGCTTTGACAACTATGTCGCCGGTGCCGGTGGTAACCAGTTGGCCGGTGACAGCCACATCGCCGCCTTTGTCCAAGGTTTCTACCGTGGTGCCGTCCTTGGAGGTGACGGTACCGGTTACGGTCACGTCGCCCTGGGTGGTGGTTGTGATAGCTGCCGTGGTGCCGGCGGTGATGGTTCTGGGCTCTCCAGCCTTGCCTACCGCAATGTCGCCCTTGTTGGTGGTAACCTGCACAGCGCCGTCCTTAGCGGTTACATCACCGTTCAGGTTGATGCTGCCGTCCTTGTCTGCGCCTGCTGCGTAGGTGTCAGCCGTGGCTTTAATGGTCGCATCGCCTGCACTGCTGATGACATTCTTTTCGTCGCCCACCTGGTTCAGGGTCACAAGGCCCTTGGTGGCGGTGACGTTTACATCGCCTTCTGCTGCGGTGGTCTCCAAGAGGCCCGTTACGGTGACATTGCCGCCGTTCTCCAGGGTCTGTACCGTAGTGCCGTTAGGCGAGGTTACGGTACCGTACACGGTCACGTCGCCTTCCTGGGACTGGACAGCTGCGGTATTGCCCGCGGTGATGGTGTTCGGGGCCTTCTCAGCACCTACATTGACAGCGCCTTTCTTGATATCCACAAGTACTTTGCCGGCGGCTATAATGTCGTCGCTTACCGTGATAGCGCCTTCAGTGCTGGCCTGTACCGTAGCGTCTGCGCCGCTGTTAATGACAGGGGTAACCGCTTCATTGCTCTGCAGGGTAATGCTGCCGGTATCCGTGGTGACGCTGACGGAGCCAGGAGTCTTGCTGCCAGTTACGGCAGGATCCGTAATCAGCTGGCCCTTGACGGTGATATCGCCGTTGGTATCGGTATTCACCGCTACCCCGGTGGCACCCGTGAGGATGCTTTGTTGCGTGGCATCGCCCACCGTAATGTTGCCATTCTTGGTGGTAACCAGTACGTCTGCAGCAGAGGAGGTGACGTTCCCTTCTACCAGGATGTCGCCTACCTCGTTCTCACCCGTGCTGCTGTCGGAAGTCTCCAGCTTGGCCTGGCCGTTCTTGGCCAGCAGGTCGCCCTTCAGGGTGACGTTGCCGTCAGCTGCTTCCAGAGCTGCCGTGGTAGCGCCGGTGACGTTGCCAGTGACGCTGACACTGCCGTCTTCGGTCTGTACCAGAGCAGCCTGACTGCTGCTCACTACATCCACGCCGTCCTTGGTCTTGGTCAGGGTGATGTCCCCGTCCTTGGTCAGGACTTTCACATCGCCTTTATTGGTGTTTTCAGTGTCCGCCGTTACCAGCTTGCCGGTGACTTCAATATCGCCGGAGGTCAGGGCCTGGAGGGTGGTGCCGGTTTCGGAAGTGGCCGTACCGGTGAAGGTAATCTTGCCGGTGTCGGACTTCAGGCTTACCGCCTGGTCAGCAGTTACGTCACCATTTACGGTGAGGGTACCCGTGCTGGCCACCGGTTTGCCGTTTTCACCCAGGGTGTAGGAGCGCAGCACAGCGTCGCCGCCGTTGCTCTTGACTACAGGCTTACCAGTAACTCCGCTGGTGAGGCCCACCTTGCCCTGGGTTTCCACCAGAACATCGCCGCTGGTGGCACTTAGAGCGCCGTAGACGTCAATGGCTCCGGTGGTGCTGGAGATGGTGGTATCGGTACCGGTCAGGGTGTAGCCCGTCTTGGTAGTACCATCGCCCACCTTGATGTTGCTGTTATTGCTCTTTACTGCCAGTTCGTCAGCAGCCGTTACGTTGCCCTGGATATCGAGGATATCCTTAGTCGGGTCTGCTGCTGCGCCCTTAATCTGTACCAGTACATCGCCCTTGCTGTCGATGGCCGTGGCAGTGGTATCACCCTCTGCCGCCGTCAGGCTGAGCTTGCCGGTATTGGTCAGGACTCTGACATCTCCGTCTTCTGCCGTGGTGGACAGTTTGCCAGTAACCCCAAGGGTACCGCTGTCCTTGACTTCCACGGTGGTGCCTTCTGCCGACTGTACGTTGCCGGTAACGCTGACATCGCCGGTGTAGGTGCCAATATCGGCGGTCTTGGCTGCAATCACATTGCCGGTGATGGCCACATCGCCTTCGCCTGCGTAAACCGGTGCTTCAACCGTGCCCGTATTGGTGTAGGCGTGAACCACTGCGTCGCTGGTGCTGTTAATGGCATCAGCTTTGCCGTTATCCAGGGTAATGGTGCCGTTGTCTGCCAGTACCTGTACATCGCCGGTATCCACTTTGCCGTCAGCCACATCTGCCGTGGTCAGCTGGCCCTTCACCGTAATATCGCCGTCAGTAATGGTGTGTACCGTGGTGCCATTCTGGGAAGTGGCCGTACCGTACAGCGTAATGTCGCCGTTGGTGTTCTCAATCACCGTGGTGGTGGCTGCCGTAATGGCAACATCCTTGCCGCCTTCGCCTGCTTCATTAGCAGCTGTACCAGCGGTAATGGTACCGTTGGAAGCGGAGATGATCACATTGGCCTTGTCGGAAGTGACATTGCCCTGGATATTTACGTTGCCCAGTTCATCAGCCGGATCAACGTCTGCTTCCGCATCCGTTGCTGCGATCTTGGCCGTGCCGTTCTTGGCTTCCAAATTACCCTTCAGGTCTACAGAACCATTTGCTGCGCTGAGTTCGGCCGAGGTAGCGGCGGTAACATCGTCGGTGACGTCCACATTGCCCTTCAGGCTTTGGACAGCCACGGACCCGCTGCTTTCCACAGGCTGGTCGTAGACAACTCCCTGCTGACCCTCAGCGGCTGCTATAGCCGTGGGATTCAGGGTGATGTTGCCGTCAGCGGTCTTGATGAGCACATTGCCGGTATTAACTACGTCGTCCTTGTCATCGGCATCCTTCGTCATCACTTCGCCGTGGATGGCAATATTACCGGACTTGGTGGCTTCTATCGTGGTATCGTTCTGGGAGGTGCTCAGGCCGTACAGGGTAATGTCGCCATTTTCGGTCTGGAGGGTTGTGGTGCTCTGGGACTGGAGGGTAACGGCTTTCGTGTCAGAGCCAACATGGATGTCGCCCTCTCCGGTCGCTTTAATATTGATGCTTTCGGCATTCACATTGTCATTGATGAACTGGTCATTTCCGGCATTCAGTTCGACCTTGCCGTTAATGGATTTAACTTCACCATTGTTTACCAGGTCATGCCCTGCCGTCATGGTAATATTGCCGTCAGCAGTCACATCTTCTTCATTCGTGATATCGCCATTCGTCTTATTCTCAGCCGTCAGGGTAATGGTGCCCTTGGAACCTATGGCACTCAAGGCCCCTTTATTGGTAATCCCCATGTTGGTGGAGGTCATCGCAATATTGCCAGCCGCAGTCTTAATTTCTTCAGTACTGGAGTTGGTAATCTGGTTGCCTGCAGTAAGGGTAATGCCCGTGCCGGCCTCAATGCCAGCGCTGTTGGTGATGGCACCGGTGTCTGCCTTAGTGGACGTGGCATTCAGGGTTACTGTGCTAGTTTCAGACTTCACCTTGCCCGTATTGGCAATGTTGCCGCCAGTAGAATCCATGGTAACAGCCGTTTTGCCCGTTACCGTGCTACTGTTGGTAATATTTCCGCCAGCATCCAGGTCCACTTTACCAGAGGTAGCCTTCTCATCACCGGCCGTCACAGCACCGGCATTGGTCAGGGTAGTGTCTGCACTTTCTACTACATTGGTATAAGCCTTCACCGTAGAAGCGTTGTTGATGCTGCCATTCAGAAGGCCGTTGGCAGTCTGGTTGACAGAGCCTGCCGTAGATTCCACAGCTCCATGGGTTGCAATGGCCCCATCGCTCAGGGTTTCCATGGTAATGGTACCGCCTGCGGTGGTGGTGCCGTTTACGTCAATGCCTTTCACACCTTGGCTATTGCCAGTGTTCACGCCCAGGTCGATGGTGCCGTTTGCACTCAGGCTGCCGTCGATGTCGATATCGCCGACGCCAGAATAGTCGTGCTTGTCGCTGGTGCCGTTATCCACGTAGGTATGTACCGTGAGGGAGCCGTCACTGTCGACTACCTTATCAGCAGTATTGCCAGTACCATTGTTCAGGCTGATATTGCCCATGGGGGTCAGGACGCTGATATTGCCCTTGCCGTCCTCGGTGGTAACCAGCTTGCCGGTAACGTCGATGTTGCCCTGGCTCGTGGTCTGGACGGTCAGATTGGAACCTGCTTCCAGAGTAACCGCTGCGCCAGTTGCACCCACCGTAATGTCGCCATTATCAGTGGAAATCTCGGCGGTGGTGGCGGCTTTTACGTCGCCTTGAATCGTAACGTTGCCATCAGTATCTGTATCATAAGCATCGTCAGCTGCGGTAATGGTTACAGAACCATCACTGCTGACTACAGGGTTGGCGCTTCCTTTGGTCAAGCTTACCGCACCCTGCTCAGTGGTAACGTTGATATTGCCCTTGCCGCCCTCGGTGGTAACCAGCTTGCCGGTAACGTCGATGTTGCCCTGGCTCGTGGTCTGGACGGTCAGATTGGAACCTGCTTCCAGGGTAACCGCTGCGCCAGTTGCCCCCACCGTAATGTCACCATTATCGGTAGAAATCTCGGCGGTAGTAATGGCTTTTACATCGCCGTTGACATTGATGTTGCCCAGGTTGTCCACACCATCTTTGTCAGATGCCGTAACACTGACGCTGTTGGCGCTGTCGATGACGTAGTCGGCAGCAGGAGTTGTAGTACCTGCTACGCTGCCGTACTTGTTCAGGGTAACCTTGCCTTCGGTGGCGGTGACGGTAACCGTACCATAATCTGCACCGGTGGTCTTCAGGTTACCATTGACGGTAACGTCGCCAGTGGTGTTGGTGGCTACGTTCAGGGCAGTGCCAGCCTTGACGGCACTGTAGTTGGTCTCGCTGGTACCTACTTGAATGTCGCCCCGATCGGTATGGATATCTACAGAAGTAGCACCGATCACATTGCCTACAATATCGATGTCGCCGAGAGTAGCATCATCCGTATCGCCAGCATCAGAAGCCGTAATGCTGACTGCTGCACCGCTGTTGATGACGTCATCACCCGTTGCAGTAGTCTTATTCAGGCTGACTTTGCCTTCCGCAGCGCTAACAGTTACGTCGCCGACCTCAGAGCCGTTGACGGCTGCGGTGGTCAGGCTGCCGTTGACGGTAACGTTGCCTTGTTTGGTGGTCTTCACATCCAGAGTGGTGCCTGCGCTGACGGCGCTGGGTACGCCATCCGGAGTTCCAGTACCCACGGTAATATCGCCGTAGTTGGTGGTGATGGCTACAGAGGTCTTGCCCGTTACGTCGCCTTTAATCGTAACGTTGCCATCAGTATCTTCATCATATACCGTATCGGCTGCGGTAATGGTTACAGAACCATCGCTGCTGACTACAGGGTTGGTGCCGCCTTTGGTCAAGCTTACCGCACCCTGCTCAGTGGTAACGCTGATATTGCCCTTGCCGCCTGTGGTGGTAAGCAGTTCGCCGGTTACGTCGATATTGCCGCTTTCGGTAGCTTCCACCGTCAGGTCGGAACCAGCTTCCAGGGTAACCGCTGCGCCAGTTGCCCCCACCGTAACGTCACCATTATCGGTGGAAACCTTAGCTGTGGTAATGGCTTTTACATCGCCGTTGACGGTGATGTTGCCGTCATCAGTTCCGCCCACATCAGTCTTTGCATCAATGGCCTGCACGGAGACGCTCTTGGCACTGTCGATAACGTAGTCGGCAACAGTAGCTGTAGTACCTGCTACATTGCCGTACTTGTTCAGGGTAACCTTGCCTTCGGTGGCTTTGACGGTAACTGTACCATAATCTGCACCGGTGGTCTTCAGGTTACCATTGACGGTAACGTCACCAGTTCCTGCGGTGGAAATTTCCAGGGCTTTTACAGCCTTGACTGCACCAGGAGTTGCCTCAGCCGTACCAACGGTAATATCGCCGTTGGTGGTAGTAATGGTCACGCCGTCGGTGTCAGAAACTACATTGCCTTTGACCGTGATGTTGCCATCATCGTTAGATTCAGCTGCTTCTGCTTCATCGTAGGCTTGGATCTTGGCCAGACCGTTGTTGGCCGTCAGGTTGCCAGTCAGGTTTACATGACCTTCCTTGCCGTCCAGGGTTGCGGTGGTAGCACCAATCACGTTGCCCGTTACATCGATGTCGCCTGCGCCCGTCTGTACCAGAGCAGCCTTGCTGCTGTTTACTACATCCTTGTCATCGCCTGTGCCGTAGTTCAGGACGATGTCGCCTGCGGCGGTCTTCACGTTAACATCGCCAGTGGTGATACCTTCAACCGTAGCATCATCTGCCGTTACCAGTTTGCCGGTTACATTGATGTCACCGCTCTTGGTGGCTTCTACCGTCAGGCCAGAGCCAGAAGTAATGGTTACAGGAGCTGCTGTGGTCGTGCTCGGAGCCGTAGCTGCTGCCGTACCTACCGTAATGTTACCTTGGTCAGTAGAAATCTCGGCCGTGGTGGCGGCTTTTACGTTGCCGTTGACGGTGATGTCGCCGACGCCATCAACTCCATTCTCACTGCTGTCGGAAGCGGTAACGCTTACGCTGTTGGCACTGTTGATGACTTCGGTTGCAGGATCACTACTATAAGCCTTATTGCCAGCCGTAGTCAGGGTTACATTGCCGTCGGTGGCGCTGACGCTAATCGTACCTGTCTTTGCATCTAGCGTTGCCAGGTTGCCGTTGACAGTGATGTTACCAGCCATCGTAGTGGAAACGTCTAGGGTGGTGCCTGCCTGTACTGCGGTGGCTACTCCGCCATCGCCCGAAGTGCCCAGGGTAATATCGCCTTGGTCCGTGTTGATGGTCACAGAGGTGTTACCGAGCACGTTGCCTTTCACCAGAATGTCGCCAAGGCCAGCTGTTCCACCCTTGGAGTTTTCGGAAGCGTTGATGATGACGCTGTTACCGCTTGTCACCACATCAGTTACCTTGCCGCCGGCTGCGGTTTTGCCGGCTGCGGTCAGGCTGACATTGCCATTGGCTGCGCTGACGGTTACTGTGCCTTTAGTTGCATCCATGGTGCCCAGACTGCCGTTAACGGTTATGTTACCAGCTGTGGTAACGGTAACCTCCAGGGCAGTATTTGCGAATACTGCGCTGTAATTATCAGTGGTGTCAGTGCCCAGCGTGATGTCACCTTTGTCGGTAGTAATCAGCACATCGGCCTTGTCAGAATCAACATCGCCTTTCACCAGGATGTCGCCTGCAAGAGGATCAGTATGCGTACCAGTAGTGTAATCTCCGCTATTGGAAGCTTGCAGCTTGGCCTGTCCGTCTTTGGCAGTCAGGTCGCCAGTCAGGGTGAGTGCGCCATTGGTGGCGGTGACAGCAGCTCCCTTGGCAGCAATAACGTTGCCAGTGATTGCTACATCGCCCAGCACATCATCATCAGCTATGTCGTCGGAAGCGGTGATGCTCACGCTGTTGGCACTGTTGATAACTTCGGTTGCAACAGGAGTGTTTTCAGCCAAGGTCGTGCCGGCCTGGGTCAGGCTTACGCTGCCATTTTCAGCGCTGACGGTAACGGTGCCACTGGTGGAATCCGTAGTTTGCAGGTTGCCGTATACGTCAATGCTGCCGGCGGTGGTAGTGGTGATTTCCAGTGCCTTTGCAGCTTTGACTGCGCTTGCAGTTGTAGTAGCTTCGCCAATTTGAATGTTGCCTTGGGTTGCGTTAATGGTCACGCCGTTGGTTGCAGAGAGAACGTTGCCTTTGACGGTGATATTGCCGACACCAACAGTTCCGTCCTCACTGCTGTCGGAAGCGGCAATCTTGGCCAAGCCGTTGTTGGCGGTCAGGTCGCCAGTCAGGCTTACATGACCTTTCTGGCCGTCCAGGGTTGCGGTGGTGGCACCAATCACGTTGCCCGTCACATCGATGTTGCCTTCACTGGTCTGTACCAGAGCAGCCTTACTGCTGTTTACTACATCATTACCCGTGTTGGTCAGAGTGATATTGCCCTTGGCTGCCAGTACCTGTACATCGCCGACTTTTGCATCGTTATCGTTACCATCCTGGTCCTTAGTTTCCAAAGTACCGTTAACAGTAATATCACCGCTGGTAATGGTTTTTACCGTGGTACCAGTCTGGGAAGTAGCTGTACCGTACAGCGTAATGTCGCCGTTGGTATCCGCAATATTCGTGGTGGTGGCTGCCGTAATGGCAACAGCACCAGTACTAGGAGTATTCGTCCCCAGCGCAATGTCGCCATTGCTGGTGGAAATTTCCACGCCTGCTTTTGCAGAGGTGACGTTGCCTTTGACGGTGATGTCGCCTACCGTGTCAGCGTTCTGCGGATTATCAGCTTCGCTGTCGGAAGCGCTAATCTTGGCCAGACCGTTGTTAGCAGTCAGGTCTCCAGTCAGGCTTACGCTGCCATTGGTGGATTCCAGCGTTGCGGTGGTGGCACCAATGACGTTGCCGTTGACGGTGATATTACCGAGATCACTATCATCATCCGTATTGCTGTCGGAAGCCTTGATGCTGACGCTGTTGGCACTGTTGACGACTTCCGTTGCAGAGCCAGCCTTGGTCAGGGTTACATTGCCTTCGGTAGCGCTGACGCTAACCGTACCTGTCTTTGCATCTGTAGTTGCCAGACTGCCGTTGACGGTGATGTCACCAGCCTTTGTAGTGGAAACGCCCAGGGTAGTGCCGGCCTTAACTGCGGTGGCTGCCTCATTGGTACCCAGGGTAATATCGCCTTGGTCCGTAGAGATGGCCACAGCGGTTGCACCGGTGACATTGCCTTTCACCAGAATGTCGCCTACATTTTCATCAGCCGCACCGCTGTCGGAAGCGCTAATGCTGACGTCTTTGGCACTCTTAATGACTTCGTCTGCAGAACCGCTCTTGGTCAGAGTTACATTGCCTTCAGTTGCCTGTACGGTAACAGTGCTGGCATCAGCACCAGTGGTAACCAATTGACCTGTAACAGCAACGTCGCCGTCAGTCAGTGTCTTTACAGCCAGGCCAGTGCCGGCCTGTACATTAGAAGCAGTGGTTCCGCCAATGGTGACGTTGCCAGTGCTTGCTGCAATGTCCACAGCTGTACCAGCCGTTACATTTCCGTCAATGTTGATGTCGCCTTTACTGGTGGCAACATCATCAGCCTTGTACGCATGAACGGTCACTGCGCCTGCAGCATTGAGGCTGTCGTTGATGTCGATGTCGCCTTCCGTATCACTAGCAGTCGGGTTATCTACATTGATTGCCGTAATGACGATATCTTTGCCGCTGTCGATGACGTAGTCTGCAGAAGTTGCAGTACCTGCTACACTGCCGTACTTGTTCAGGATAACCTTGCCTTCGGTGGATTTGACGGTAACCGTACCATAATCTGCACCGGTGGTCTTCAGGTTACCATTGACAGTTACATCGCCAGTTCCTGCGGTGGAGATTTCCAGTGCCTTTGCAGCTTTGACTGCACCAGGAGTTGCCTCAGCCGTACCAACGGTAATATCGCCGTTGGTGGTGGTAATAGTCACGCCGTCGGTGGCAGACATTACATCACCCACAACCGTGATGTTGCCATCGTTGGTATCATCATTTGCTTCCGCCGCATCGTAGCCCTGGATCTTGGCCAGGCCGCCCTTGGCCGTCAGGTTGCCGGTCAAGTTTACATGACCTTCCTTAACGTCCAGAGTTGCGGTGGTGGCCCCAATCACGTTGCCCGTTACATCGATGTCGCCCGCTCCAGTCTGTACCAGAGCAGCCTTGCTGCTGTTTACTACATCCTTGTCACTGCCTGTGCCGTAGTTCAGGACGATATCGCCTGCGGCGGTCTTCACTTCAACATCGCCAGTGGTGGTACCTTCAACCGTATTATCATCTGCCGTTACCAGTTTGCCGGTTACATTGATGTCACCGCTCTTGGTGGCTTCTACCGTCAGGCCAGAACCGGAGGTAATGGTTACAGGAGCTGCAGCAGCACCTTGCGGAACGGCTGCCGTACCTACCGTAATGTCGCCTTGGTCAGTAGAAATCGTGGCCGTGGTGGCGGCTTTTACGTTGCCGTTGACGGTGATGTCGCCGACGCCCTCAACTCCATCATCACTGCTGTCGGAAGCGGCAATCTTGGCCAGACCATTGTTTGCCGTCAGGTTGCCCGTCAGGCTTACGCTGCCGTTGGTGGATTCCAGCGTTGCGGTGGTGGCACCAATGACGTTGCCGTCGACGGTGATATTGCCAGCATAATCGGTTGAGGTTCCGCTTTCTTCCTCATCAGAAGCCGTAATGCTGACCGCTGCACCGCTGTTTACTACATCGTTTACACCTTCGCCGCCCTTATTCAGGGTAACCTTACCTTCGGCAGCGCTGACGGTTACGTCGCCTACCGTGGAGTTGTTGACGGCTGCGGTGGTCAGACTGCCATAGACAGTTACGTTACCAACCTTGGTAGTGGAAACGCCCAGGGTGGTACCTGCGCTGACTGCGCTGGGTACGCTACTGGTGCCCACATCGATGCTGCCTTGGTCCGTAGAGATGACCACAGAGGTTGCACCAATCACGTTGCCGGTGATGGCGATGTCGCCTTTGTCTTCTTCATCCCCTTCAGTATCACTGTCGGAAGCCGTAATGCTGACACCTGCACCGCTGTTAACGACGTTATCACCTGTTGCAGCATTCTTATTCAGCGTAACTTTGCCTTCCGTAGCTTTGACTGTTACGTCACCAACCGTGGAGTTGTTGACGGCTGCGGTCTTCAAGCTGCCGTTGACGGTTACGTTACCAACCTTGGTAGTGGAAACGCCCAAGGTGGTGCCTGCGCTGACTGCGCTAGCTACTTCATCAGTACCCAAGGTAATGCTGCCTTGGTCCGTAGAGATGGCCACAGAGGTTGCACCAATCACGTTGCCGGTGATGGCGATGTCGCCTTTGTCTTCTTCATCCCCTTCAGTATCACTGTCGGAAGCCGTAATGCTGACACCTGCACCGCTGTTAACGACGTTATCACCTGTTGCAGCATTCTTATTCAGCGTAACTTTGCCTTCCGTAGCTTTGACTGTTACGTCACCAACCGTGGATCCGTTGACAGCTGCGGTCTTCAAGCTGCCGTTGACGGTTACGTTACCAACCTTGGTAGTGGAAACGCCCAGGGTGGTACCTGCGCTGACTGCGCTGGGTACGCTACTGGTGCCCACATCGATGTTGCCTTGGTCCGTAGAGATGTCCACAGAGGTTGCACCAATCACGTTGCCGGTGATGGCGATGTCGCCTTTGTCTTCTTCATCCCCTTCAGTATCACTGTCGGAAGCCGTAATGCTGACACCTGCACCGCTGTTAACGACGTTATCACCTGTTGCAGCATTCTTATTCAGCGTAACTTTGCCTTCCGTAGCTTTGACTGTTACGTCGCCTACCGTGGATCCGTTGACAGCTGCGGTCTTCAAGCTACCGTTGACGGTTACGTTACCAGCCGTGGTTGTGGAAACACCCAGAGTAGTACCTGCCTGTACTGCACTGTAGTTGGTACCATCGGTGCCCAGTTTGATGTCGCCTTGGTCCGTAGAGATGACCACGGAGGTATCCCCGATCACATCGCCTGCGATGGTAATGTTGCCCTTGGCAGCATCATCCGTTTCGCTATCCGTTGCGGTAATGCTGACGCTGCTGCCGCTGTTCACTACATCGGTTGCACTGCTAGCCTTGGTCAGGGAGACATTGCCTTCCGTGGCTTTCACGGTGAGAGCGCCTGCACTGGTGCCTGCGGTTTCCAGGATGCCGTTGACGTTCACATTGCCTTGGGCCGTGGTGGTAACATCCAGGGCGGTGGCTGCGCTGACTTCAGCAGGAGTTGTGCTGGAGCCGATGGTAATATCGCCATAATTGGTGGTGATCAGGACTGCATCCTTTTCCGAGGAGACGCCGCCCAAAATGGACACATCCCCTGCGGCAATCTCATCACCAGTCTTGTATTCACTGCTGGCAGCCTGGATGGTAGCTTTGCCGTTAGACATCAAAGCCGTCTGAGAAGCAGATACCTTTACATAGCCGCTGGTGGCATTCAGTTCTGCCGTATTGGCTGCTTGTACCGCTCCAGTACCACCCGTTACGGTAATATCGCCTTCGGTGGTGGTCTTCACGGTGACGGCGCCGGCACTGGACACAGCATTGGTAACGTTCGCATTCCCCAGGGAAATATCGCCCTTGGCCGTTTGTACCAGCACATCGCTATTGCTGTTCTGGGTCGTGGTCTGCAGGGAGCCGTTGACAGTAATATTGGCTGCATCCGTTGTGTTGTTGGTCTGCACCTTGGTGCCCGTTCCGGATACGATATTGCCCGTTACGTTAATAGCACTGTCGGTGGAGGTAATGGTTGCCGTGGTAGCACCGCTGACAACGTTGCCCGTATTTCCATTAGTACCCAGGGTAATGACCCCGGTGGTATTGGTGACGCTGACGGCCCCGCCTGCGGAGTTGACTGCACTGTCTACGGTGATGGCACCGGTGGCCGTGCTCAGAGAAGCATCGCCTGTAACACCATTAGAAGCTTTGGTGCCGGTGCTCTCTACGGCCCCATGGACCGTAATGCCCCCGGCCGTTGTCGTGGACAGGCTAGCGTCTTCCACAGCGGAAATATTGGCCTCATTGCCAGAACCTGCAACACCCACGGTAATGGAGCCGTTGGAGGTGGAAATGGTCACGTCCTTGGCACCCTTTACATCGCTGCCGATAATGATGTCGCCAACCTTATCACCTTCCACACCATCTGCGTCCTTATCGCTGTTGGATACGGTAACGTCGCCGCTGCTGTTGATGCTGTCGGGATAGTCAGTGGTTTTAACGAAGTTAATCTTGCTGTTTTGGGTCTGGACCAGAACATCGCCGACCTTGGCAACGCCGTCTGCCCCATCTTGGTCCGCAGTGGAGACCGTACCGTTGATGGTAATATCACCGCTGGTGTTGGCCTTTACGGTAGTGCCAGTCTGGGATGTGGCAGTACCGGTAAGGGTGATGGCGCCAATGTTGCTTTCGATGTTTGTAGTGGTGCCGCCGGTGATGGTAACAGCACCGGAACTACCAATGGTGATGTTGCCAGCGTTCTCACTGTCAGTGCCGTTGGTCAGGATCTGTACTGCTTGGGCGGCAGTAACATTGCCGTTCAGGGTGATATCGCCCTCGCCGGCCTTGTCTGCACCAGTTCCGGTATAGCCCTGGACGGTTACGTTGCCCTGGGAGCTCTTCAGCACATCCGTATTGCCATCAGCAACTGTCAGGGAAATATCGCCCTGGGTGCGGACAACTGTATCACCGGTAGCGTTTGCACCGGTAAGCAGGGCGCCATTCAGCGTAATGTCGCCGGTGTTGGACGTAATGGAAGCATACGTACTATTGGCAAGATACGTGCCGTACAGGGTAATGGCACCAGCCTCACTATGTTGATCGATCTTAGCGCCGGAGATAACAAAGGAATTCGTGTTCACAGGAGCCCGCAGTACGGCCCTGCTCATTTTCTTCTGCACCGGTACATTTACAGAAATGGTACCAGTGCCGGTGGTGCCCATTTCTAAGTCGCCGCCTACGGTGGCGTTGCCCGACATCACGATATTGTAGTTTTTGCCTGCGGTGACGGTGGCATTGCCAGAGGTCGTATGCAGGGCTAAGCTGGAAGTGCCGTCCACAGTCATGCCGCCAGCCAGGGTGATGTTGCCTTTTTGGGTAGTGACGCTGATGCCGGAAGTGCTTGCAGTTGCGCCGGTGGTTTGCAGGCCGCCGGTGACGCTGATGTCGCCGCTGGTGGACTGAATGGTGGTGCCGGAGGCAGAGGACGCGGTGCCGTACAGGGTGATATCACCCGTTCCCGTGCTGACATTGGTCGTGCTGCCCGTGGAAGAAACGCCGTAGGGAGTAACGGTTCCATTGTTGCTGCCGATGGTGATAGTGCCTTCGCCAGTGGTGGTTACCCCAACAGCCCCTGCGCCCTGCACGTCTCCCTGGACGCTGATGGTGCCGCCTTGGGCAGTGACATTGACAGCGCCTGCGCTGACGATGGAATCTTTACCCTTATCATTAGAATCGGCCGCCAGGGTAATATTGTCGCCGGTGGTGGAGACGTTAACCGCCCCAGCTTTGTCGCTAGCGGTATTGGTGGTGCTGAGTTTGCCCGTTACCGTGATGGTACCATCAGACGAGGTTTGCACGGTGGTGCCAGTTGCGGAATCCACATTGCCGGCAATGGACAGATCGCCCACAGTAGAAGTGATTTGGGCCGCTTTAGCCGCCTTCACATCCCCGGTGATGGTAATGTCGCCCAGAGTTTTGAGAGTGCCGTCAGTGGTATTGTAGGCACCCGTATAGGTAGTGGTAATAAATGCCGTGCCCGTGGTGTCAATAACCGCAGGGGTCTCTCCAGCTTCGTTCTGTTTCCCTTTCAGGGTAATGCTGCCCTTGGGCGTAGAAACTTCTACGTTGCCGAGGTCCGTACCCGTACCGGTGGTGGTCAGTGCGCCGGTGACGTTGACATCCCCTTCGCTCAGCACTTTTACGGTAGTGCCGGACTTGGAGGAGCCGGTGCCGTCCAGGGTAATATTGCCTGTGGTGGTTTCGATGGCTACCGTGGAGCCGGAAGAAGCAACATCATCTACGGTAATATCCCCGTTGGTGGCGCTGATGGAAACAGCATCCACTGCCTGCACCTTACCATTCAGGGTGATATTACCTTTGCTATCTGTTGCGTCTCCATTATAGCTATTCGTAATGGTGGCGCCGCCCACACTGTTGATGACGTAGTCACTGCCTTGTTCCGGGTTCAGGGTGATATTGCCGCCGGTGGTTTCGATGAGAATATCTTTATTTTCACTTTCCGCCGTGGTGGAAACCACACCGTGGATGTCAATATCGCCGCTAGTCTTAATGGTGGTATTGGTATCGGACCCGGCAGTACCGTAGACGGTGACTTTCCCGCCGTTGCTGCTGGAAATGTCCGTGGTGGCGCCTTTTACGGTGTACTTTTGGCTGCTGGTGCCCACGGTGATAGCGCCGGTGGTGGTATTGACCTTCAGGGTGCCCTTTACGTCAGCGTTGCCCTGGATGTTGATGTCACCTGCGCCCGCTGCGTTGACCGTAGCTGCGCCGCCGCTGGTAGAAATAACCTGATCTTTTTCAATGGTGGCAGTGGCAGTTGCCTGGGACAGGTTGATAGCACTGCCGTTGGTTTGAACCAGGACATCATCGCCGGTATTTAGGCCGGTAGAAGCAACTTTCCCTTTTACCGTAATGGTGCCGCCAGCGCCTGTGGTTTCCACGGTGGTGTCGCCAGAGGACGTCGCTACGCCGTTAATTTCGATGGCACCCGTGGTGGTATGAATGTTGGTGCTGCTGCCGCCAGACATGGTGTAGGGGGTGGACTCGCCGCCCACGGTAATTTTGCCGGTGGTGGTAGTTACTTCCAGTGCACCCTTCACGTCAGCGTTGCCTTGGATGTTAATGGCACCGCCTGCTGCATTCACTGTAGCTGCACCTTGGGCCGTGGAGAGAACATTTTGGCCAGCATCGCCAGCCGTGGTCTGGCTCAGGTTAATAGCTGCGCCATTGGTCTGAACCAGAATGGGATTGTCAGTATTGGTTGTGCCATTAGTGGCCAGACTGCCGCTCACGGTAATTACGCCGCCTACAGCAGCAGACTTCAGCGTAACGCCCGTAGCTGCACTTGCATCGCCAGTGTAGCCAAGAGTACCACTGTTGGTTTCCAGGTCGATGGCTTTGCCGGCCTTAATGTCACCAGTGATGCTGAGAGCATAGCCGCCGGAAGCCGTTTCACCCGTAAAGGTCTTGACCGTAACGTTGCCGTTGGTGCTGGAAAGAACAGGATTAGTATCGTCGTTGGTGGCCAGCGTAATAGCATTCAGGGTCTGTACCAGAGTGTTGCCCGTTGCACCATTGGAATTCACGGTGCCGTAAACATTGATGCCCCCGGTGCCGCTGGTAATGCTGGTGCTGCCGCCGGTGATGTCATAGCCAGTTTGGTTGCTGGTGCCAATGGTGATATTGCCGCTGGTAGTAGTTACTGCCAAAGCTCCGCCGACGTGTGCATCGCCTTGGATGCTGGTAGCTGCTGCGCCGGAGCTTACCGTTGCGTCGCCGCTGGCAGTGGTGAGAACATCGTTAACTTCTCCGGTGGAGGCCTTGGTCAGAGTAATGGTATCACTGGAACCGCCTGCGGTCTGAACGGTGATCTTATTCGTCGCTGCATCGCCAGTGGTCTTCAGGTTACCGGTGACAGCAATGGTACCGCCGGTTGCCGTGCTCTGCACCGTGGTGCCCGTTGCGGACGCAACAGTACCGTGGATTTCAATGTCCCCGCTGGTGGTAGTGATAGCGGCCGTGCTGTCGGAACTGGAAAGGTTGTAGGCAGTGTCTCCGCCAACAGTAACCTTGCCTTGCGTCGAAACTACTTTCAAAGCACCTACTGCACTGGCATCCCCCTGGATGCTGATAGCACTGGTGTTGTCGCCCGTTACTTCAACCGTAGCATCGCCTGCACTGTTGATGACCTTGCCATCATTAATGTCAGCATTTTGATTCAGGGTGATGGCGCCGCTTTCCGAAGAAACCTGCAGATCAACGACACCCGTGTCTCCATCAGCTGTCGTAGTCTGCAAACCACCGTTGACGGTAATAATACCACTGGTGGTAGTTACCTTCGTGCTGTTGGTGGATTTGGCCAGGCCGTTGATTTCGACGGCACCCGTGGTGGTATGAATATTGGTAGTACCGCCGGACATGGTGTAGAGATTGGACGCACCGCCTACCGTAAGTTTGCCGGTAGTGGCAACTACTTCCAGTGCACCGCCAACGGTGGCGTTGCCTTGGATGCTGGTGGCTGCCGCGCCGGAGCTAACGGTTGCATCGCCGCTGGTGGTGGTGAGAACGTCGGTGTTCCCACTGGTGGCTTTGTTCAGGGTGATGGTGTCACCGGAACCGCCTGCGGTCTGAACGGTGATCTTATCCGTTGCTTCACCGCCAGTGGTCTTCAGGTTACCGGTTACAGCAATGGTACCAGCTGTGGTCGTGGTAACGCCCAGGGTAGTACCGGCAGAAGCATTGCCAGTGATATTGATATTGCCGTTTGTGGAGCCAATGGCTACAGCGCCGCTGGTAGAGGACACGCTGCCAACTTCGCCCTGTGCTGCGCCAGCCACGGTGATGTTGCCGTTCTTGGTATCATTTGCAGCGCTGGAAGTAGCGGTGATGGTGGCCTTACCAGTACCGGCAGACAAGCCGCCTTTCAGATTTACGTTACCTTGGGTGGCACTCAGAGTAGCTGCACCAGTACCGGAAACGGTGCCGGTTACGGTCACGTTGCCGCTGTTGGAATAGTCGGATGCACTATCCGTAACCCCCGTACCTACAGCGCTAACTACAGCGTTACCGCCGCTGGCAGTCATGCCGCCAACGAGTCTGGCATAGCCTTTGGCCGTGCTCAGTTCTGCAGCCTTGGCTGCACTGATGCCGCCGCCCAATACATCTACATTACCAGAAGTCGTTGCCCTTACATAAGCATTGCCCTTGCTGTCTACAGCAGCTGTTGTCAGGTTTGCATTCCCCAGGGTAATATCGCCTTTGGTAGTTTGCACCGTTACATCGCCGCTGGTATTGCTCTTTACAGAGCCCGTAACTTTGATGTCGGCATCGGTTTCGGAATTGCTGGTTTGTACCGTGGTCCCTGTGCTGGAAGCAACATTGCCGTAAACGGTGATGCCGCTATTGCTAGAGCTAATCTCTGCGGTAGTACCAGCCGTCACATCGGCCGTAGCATCTGTTTTACCAATGGTGATTGCACCGGTAGTATCCGTTACGCTGACGGAACCCTTCGTGGAGCTTACAGCCCCGTCAACTTCAATCGTACCGTGATTCGTGCTGATGGAAGTATTCCCATTATCACCAGTGCTCTTTACAGAGCCCGTAACTTTGATGTTGGCGTCAGAAGCGGAGTTGTTGGTGGAAACCGTGGTTCCCGTGCCGGATTCTACGTTGCCATACACGGTGATACCGCTATTGGTGGAGGTAATCCCTGCGGTGGTTGCGCCTTTAACGGTAATAGCATCGCTGCCGTCTTTGCCCAGGGTGATTGTGCCGGTGGTCGTACCAACTTCAACAGAGCCTTTGGCAGAGCTGACGCCGCCGTCTACAGTAATATTTCCGGTTGTCGCAGTTTTGATAGATACATTGTCAGCATCGGCCGTACTGTTGCTGGCAACACCACCATGAATGGTAATAGCACCGTTGGTGGTCCCGATAGTAACTCCTTTAGTTGCCGTAACATTGGCAGCAGTTTGATCCGTACCAATGGTAATTGCACCACCAGTGGAATTCATAGCGATAGATGTTCCTGCTTCAACCGCACCAACGTTATTGATATTGCCTGCCGAGTCTTGCGTAATCGCCCCAGTTGTTGCTTTGACAGTGGAACTGTTGGTAATGCTGGTCACAGCATCCTGATCAATACCAGTGGCTTGCACAGCGCCCGTATTGAGCAGGGTAGTTTTTGCGTTTTGCGTTAAAGCCCCGCCTGCCGTAACGGTAGTATCGTTTTGGATGCCCGCACCGGTGGAAGTCATGCCGATGGTGGTTCCAGCTTGAACAGTGTTTTTATTCCAGATCTTGCCGACTGCGTCCTGGTCAATGGCGCCTGTTGCCGTAACGGTAGAATCATTGGTCAGGGTAGTTTTGGCGTTTTGGGTAATGTTGGTTCCCGCAGAAACAGCGCCGGTATTTTCGATACTGCCGTTCCCTTTGGTCGCCGTATCCATGGAGATGGAGCCGGTGGTAGCGGTTACGATATCGTTGGTGATGTTTGTGCCCGCGGTCAGGGTAATGTCGCCAGTAGAACTGCTGACAGTGACATTCGTATTGCTGTTATCAATGGCGGTATAAGCCCCCATAGTAACGCCCGTGCCTGCAGTAACGTTGGCATCGTTTTGGATATCTGCACCCGTCGAGGTCATGTCGATGGTGGTGCCAGCTTTGACAACACCTACGTTATTGATTTTGCCTGCGGCATCCTGGTCAATGGCGCCAGTAGTGGCTGTAACAGTGGAACTGTTGGTAATGGTTGAGCCAGCATCCTGGTCAATACCAGTGGCTTGTACAGCGCCCGTATTGGTCAGGGTGGTATGTGCATCCTGGGTAAGGGTTGTACCAGCCGTGACGGTAGTATCATTTTTGATATCCGCACCGGTAGAGGTCATCTTAACGGTGGTTTTACCATCAACAGCAGCCTCGTTCCACAGCTTGCCTCCAGCTTTCTGTTCAATGGCACCTTTAGAAGCTGTGACAGCTTTCACGTTGGTCAGGGTCGTACCAGCAGTTTCCGTTACGTTCAAACCTGCGCTGACAATGTCGGAGTTGGAAATAGCGCCAGCAGAACCGTTCGTGGCACTCATGCTTACAGAGCTATTATCGCCAATAGCCTGAACCGCACCGTTATTGGTGATGCCATTATTGGTTGCGGTCATGGACACGGAACCAGCATTAGCCGTAACAGCGTCGTTGGTGATGCTGGTTCCGGCGGTCAGGGTAATGTCGCCGCTTGTACTGCTAACGACGAGGCTGCTATTGCTGTTGTCAATGGCCGTGCCAGCATTCATGGTGATACCCGTGCCTGCAGTAACGTTGGCATCGTTCTGGATATCCGCACTTGTGGAGGTCATTTCGACAGTGGTTCCAGCTTGAACGGTGTTTTTATTCCAAATTTTGCTGACCGCATCCTGATCAACTTTACCGTTCGTTGCCTTTACGGTAGAATCATTGGTCAGGGTTGTTTTGGCGTTTTGGATAACGTTGGTTCCCGCAGAAACAGCACCGGTATTTTCGATACTGCCGTTCCCTTTGGTCGCCGTATCCATGGAGATGGAGCCGGTGGTAGCGGTTACGATATCGTTGGTGATGTTTGTGCCCGCGGTCAGGGTAATGTCGCCAGTAGAACTGCTGACGGTAACATTCCCACCATTGTTATTATCAATAGCTGCACCGGCATTCATGGTGATGCCACTGGCTGCAGTAACGTTGGCATCGTTCTGGATGCCCGCACTGGTGGAAGTCATGCCGATGGTGGTTCCAGCGTCAACTGTACCTACGTTGTGGATTGCACCTGACGAGTCTTGCGTAATTGCCCCTGTTGTTGCCTTAATAGTCGAATTATTGGTAATGCTGGTAACAGCATCCTGATCAATACCAGTGGCTTGGACAGCGCCCGTATTGGTCAGGGTGGTATGTGCATCCTGGGTAAGGGTTGTACCGGCCGTGACGGTAGTATCATTTTGGATTTCCGCACCGGTAGAGGTCATCTTAACGGTGGTTCCAGCGCTGACAGCTTTCTCGTTCCACAGCTTGCCTCCAGCTTTCTGTTCAATGGCACCAGCAGTTGCCGTAACAGCACCTGTGTTGGTCAGGGTGGTACCAGCAGTTTCCGTTACGTCCTTACCTGCGCTGACAATATCCGAGTTGGAGATTGCACCAGCATCAGTATTCGTAGCAGTCATGCTTACAGAGCTATTATCGCCAATAGCCTGAATAGCACCAGTATTGGTGATGCCTGCATTGGTTGCAGTCATGGACACGGAACCAGCATTAGCCGTAACTGCAGTATTAGAGATAGATGTACCGGCATTCATGGTAACGCTTGTACCAGCGCTGATGGCTTCGGAGTTGGAGATGGCGCCAGCAGAACCGTTCGTGGCGCTCATGCTTACAGAACTGGAAGCACCGGTTGCCGTAACAGCACCAGTATTGGTAATACCTTTGTCCGTTGCGGTCATGGAGATGGAGCCGCCAGTAGCTTCAACGGTAGAACCGTTGGAAATGCTGGTGCCTGCATTAATGGTGATGCCGGTAGCTGCTTGGACAGCGCCGGTATTGGTCAGGGAAGTATATGCATTCTGGGTAAGGGTTGTCCCCGCTTTAACGGTAGTATCATTTTGGATGGCGTCTCCCGTTGAGGTCATATCAACGGTGGTTTTACCATCAACAGCCAGTTTATTCCAAATCTTGCCCACAGCATCCTGGTCAATGGCGCCAGCAGTTGCCGTAACAGCACCTGTGTTGGTCAGGGTGGTTTTTGCATTCTGGGTAATGTTCGTCCCTGCGGTCACAGCACCGGTATTTTCGATGCTGCCAGTACCGTTGGTTGCCGTATCCATAGATACAGCGCCGCCTGCATTAACAATATCATTTTTGATGTCTGTACCGGCAGTCAGACTGATGCCGCCGCTGGTACTGCTGACGGTGAGGTTGCTATTGCTGTTGTCAATAGCCGTCTTGGCAGACATGGTGATATTGCCCGTGCCTGCAGTAACGTTGGCATCGTTCTGGATATCTGCACCCGTCGAGGTCATGTCGATAGTGGTTCCAGCTTGAACAGTGTTTTTATTCCAGATCTTGCCGACTGCGTCCTGGTCAATGGCGCCTGTTGCCGTAACGGTAGAATCATTGGTCAGGGTAGTTTTGGCGTTTTGGGTAATGTTGGTTCCCGCAGTAACAGCACCAGTATTCTCGATGGTAGTGCCGCTTTCGCTGGTTGCCGTATTCATAGAGATAGAACCGGCAGTTGCGGTTACGATATCGTTGATGATGCTGGTGCCAGCCTTCAATTCAATATTGCCCTCTGCACTGCTGACGGTGAGGTTGCTATTGCTGTTATCAATGGCGGCGCCGGCATTCATGGTGATGCCTGTGCCTGCTGTAACGTTGGCATCGTTTTGGATGCCCGCACCAGTGGAAGTCATGCCGATGGTGGTGCCAGCGTCAACTTTACCTACGTTGTGGATAGCACCTGCCGAGTCTTGCGTAATCGCCCCTGTTGTTGCTTTGACAGTGGAACTGTTGGTAATGCTGGTAACAGCATCCTGATCAATACCAGTGGCTTGGACAGCGCCCGTATTGGTCAGGGTGGTATGTGCATCCTGGGTAAGGGTTGTACCGGCCGTGACGGTAGTATCATTTTGGATATCCGCACCGGTAGAGGTCATCTTAACGGTAGTTTTACCATCAACAGCAGCCTCGTTCCACAGCTTGTCTCCAGCTTTCTGTTCAATGGCACCTTTAGAAGCTGTGACAGCTTTCACGTTGGTCAGGGTCGTACCAGCAGTTTCCGTTACGTTCAAGCCTGCGCTGACAATGCCGGAGTTGGAGATGGCACCGTTAACATTATTGGTGGCGGTCATGCTTATAGATCTGGAATCACCAATAGCCTTAACATCGCCATTATTGGTAATGCCATTATTCGTTGCGGTCATGGACACAGAGCCAGCAGATGCAGTTACCGCATCGTTGGTGATGCTGGTACCGGCGGTCAGGTTAATGTCGCCGCTTGTGCTGCTAACGACGAGGCTGCTATTGCTGTTGTCAATGGCCGTGCCAGCATTCATGGTGATACCCGTGCCTGCAGTAACGTTGGCATCGTTTTGGATATCTGCACCCGTCGAGGTCATGTCGATGGTGGTTCCAGCTTTGACAGCACCTACGTTATTGATTTTGCCTGCGGCATCCTGGTCAATGGCGCCAGTAGTGGCTGTAACAGTGGAACTGTTGGTAATGGTTGAGCCAGCATCCTGATCAATACCAGTGGCTTGGACAGCGCCCGTGTTGGTCAGGGTAGTATTGGCGTTTTGCGTTAAAGCCCCGCCTGCCGTAACGGTAGTATCGTTCTGGATATCTGCACCGGTGGAGGTCATGTCGATGGTGGTGCCAGCTTGGACGGCTACCTTGTTCCACAGCTTGCCACCAGCATCTTGATCAATAGCGCCAGCAGTAGCTGTGACGGCTTTCTCGTTGGTCAGGGTGGTACCAGCATTTTCCGTTACGTTCAAGCCTGCGCTGACAATGTCGGAGTTGGAAATAGCGCCAGCAGAACCGCTCGTGGCACTCATGCTTACAGAGCTATTATCGCCAATAGCCTGAACAGCACCAGTATTGGTGATGCCTGCATTGGTTGCGGTCATGGACACAGAACCAGCATTACCCGTAACGGCAGCATTTTTGATGCTGGTACCAGCATTCATGGTAACGCTCGTACCTGCGCTGACGGCAGCTTTGTTTTCGATAGCACCGCTCGTTTCGTTCGTGGCACTCATGCTTACAGAGCTGGAAGTACCGGTTGCCGTAACAGCACCGGTATTGGTGATGCCTGCATTGGTTGCAGTCATGCCGATGGAGCCGCCAGTAGCTTCAACGGTAGAACCGTTGGAAATGCTGGTGCCTGCATTCATGGTGATGCCGGTGGCAGCTTTGACGGCTGCGCTGTTGGTCAGGGTAGTTTTGGCTTTTTCCGTTAACGTGGTGCCTGCGGTAACAGCACCAGAGTTTTCGATGGTAGTGCCATTATCGCTAGTTGCTGTATCCATGGAAACAGCGCCGCCTGCAGTTACGGCAGCATTTTTGATGCTGGTGCCAGCGGTTTCCGTTACGTCCTTGCCAGCGCTGACAGTGCCGGTGTTAGAGATGGCACCGTTAGTGCCATTGGTGGCACTCAGGATTACGGAGCTATTATCACCAGTTGCTGTAACAGCGCCGTTATTGGTGATACCGTTATTCGTTGCGGTCATGGACACGGAACCAGCATTAGCCGTAACAGCGTCGTTGGTGATGCTGGTCCCGGCGGTCAGGTTAATGTCGCCGCTTGTACTGCTAACGACGAGGCTGCTATTGCTGTTGTCAATGGCCGTGCCAGCATTCATAGTAATGCCCGTGCCTGCAGTAACGTTGGCATCGTTTTGGATGCCCGCACTGGTGGAGGTCATGCCGATGGTGGTTCCAGCGTTAACCGCACCAACGTTATTGATATTGCCTGCCGAGTCTTGCGTAATCGCCCCTGTTGTTGCCTTAATAGTGGAACTATTGGTAATGCTAGTCACAGCATCCTGATCAATACCAGTAGCTTGGACAGCGCCCGTATTGGTCAGGGTGGTATGTGCATCCTGGGTAAGGGTTGTACCGGCCGTGACGGTAGTATCATTTTGGATTTCCGCACCGGTAGAGGTCATCTTAACGGTGGTTCCAGCGCTGACAGCTTTCTCGTTCCACAGCTTGCCTCCAGCTTTCTGTTCAATGGCACCAGCAGTTGCCGTAACAGCACCTGTGTTGGTCAGGGTGGTACCAGCAGTTTCCGTTACGTCCTTACCTGCGCTGACAATATCCGAGTTGGAGATTGCACCAGCATCAGTATTCGTAGCAGTCATGCTTACAGAGCTATTATCGCCAATAGCCTGAACAGCACCAGTATTGGTGATGCCTGCATTGGTTGCAGTCATGGACACGGAACCAGCATTAGCCGTAACTGCAGTATTAGAGATAGATGTACCGGCATTCATGGTAACGCTTGTACCAGCGCTGATGGCTTCGGAGTTGGAGATGGCGCCAGCAGAACCGTTCGTGGCGCTCATGCTTACAGAACTGGAAGCACCGGTTGCCGTAACAGCACCGGTATTGGTGATGCCTGCATTGGTTGCAGTCATGCCGATGGAGCCGCCAGTAGCCTCAACGGTAGAACCGTTGGAAATACTGGTGCCTGCTTCCATGGTTATGCCAGTGGCTGCCTTGACGGCACCGGTATTTTTCAAGGTGGTTTCGGCTTTTTCCGTTAATGCTCCGCCTGCGGTAACAGCGCCGGTATTTTCGATACTGCCAGTCCCACTGGTTGCCGTATCCATGGAGATAGAACCGCCGGTGTTAACAATGTCATTGATAATACTTGTGCCAGCGGTCAGGCTGATGTCGCCACTTGTGCTGCTGACGGTGAGGTTGCTATTGCTGTTGTCAATGGCAGTGGAAGCCCCCATAGTAATGCCCGTGCCTGCAGTAACGTTAGCATCGTTCTGGATATCTGCACCCGTCGAGGTCATGTCGATGGTGCTTCCAGCTTGAACGGCTACCTTGTTCCACAGCTTGCCACCAGCATCTTGATCAATAGCGCCTTTAGAAGCCGTGACGGCGCCTGTATTGGTCAGGGTGGTACCAGCAGTTTCCGTTACGTCCTTGCCTGCGCTGACAATGCCGGAGTTGGAGATGGCACCGCTAACATTATTGGTGGCGGTCATGCTTATAGAGCTGGAATCACCAATAGCCTTAACATCGCCATTATTGGTGATACCTGCATTGGTTGCAGTCATGGAAACGGAGCCAGCATTACCCGTAACGGCAGCATTAGAGATAGATGTGCCGGCGGTCATGGTAACGCTTGTACCAGCGCTGACGGCTTCGGAGTTGGAGATGGCGCCAGCAGAACCGTTCGTGGCGCTCATGCTTACAGAGCTATTATCGCCAATAGCCTGAACTGCACCGTTATTGGTGATGCCATTATTGGTTGCGGTCATGGACACGGAACCAGCATTAGCCGTAACAGCGTCGTTGGTGATGCTGGTTCCGGCGGTCAGGGTAATGTCGCCGCTTGTACTGCTAACGACGAGGCTGCTATTGCTGTTGTCAATGGCTGTGTCAGCAGTCATGGTAATGCCATTGCCTGCTGTAACATTTGCATTGTTTGTAATAGCGCCAGCAGAACTATCCTTAGCAGTCAGGTTTACTGTGCTGGAAGTACCAAGAGCCTGAAGAGCACCATTATTGGTAATATTGCCCTTATTGGCAGTCATGGACACAGAGCCAGCAGATGCCGTAACAGCATCGTTGGTGATGCTGGTGCCTGCGGTTAGGCTGATGCCGCCCTTTGCACTGCTGACAAGAAGACTATTATTGCTGTTGTCAATGGTCGTGCCAGCAGTCATGGTAATGCCATTACCTGCCGTAACGTTGGCATCATTTTGGATGGCGCCAGCAGAAGTGTTCGTGGCACTCATGCTTACAGAGCTGGATTCACCTGTTGCCGTAACAGCGCCAGTATTGGTGATGCCGTTATTCGTTGCCGTCATGGCAATGGCGCCGCCAGTAGCCTCAACGGTAGAACCGTTGGAAATGCTGTTGCCTGCTTCCATGGTGATGCCAGTGGCAGCTTTGACGGCTGCGCTGTTGGTCAGGGTGGTTTTGGCTTTTTCCGTTAAAGTCCCGCCTGCCGTCACAGCGCCGGTATTTTCGATAGTGGTGCCGTTGTTTGTTACCGTATCCATAGATACAGCGCCACCTGCATTAACAATATCATTTTTGATATTTGTTCCGGCGGTCAGACTGATGCCGCCGCTTTTGCTGCTGACGGTAATCGGACTGTCATTGCTGTTATCAATAGCCGTCTTGGCAGACATGGTGATAGTACCTGTGCCTGCAGTAACGTTGGCATCATTCTGGATATCTGCATCGGTGGAAGTCATATCGATGGTGGTGCCAGCTTGAACGGTGTTTTTATTCCAGATTTTGCCGACCGCATCCTGGTCAACTTTACCGTTCTTTGCCTCGAGGGTGGAATTATTGGTCAGGGAAGTTTTTGCGTTTTGGGTAATGTTCGTCCCTGCATAAACAGCACCGGTGTTTGTAATGGTAGTGCCGTTATCGCTGTTTGCCGTATCCATGGTGATAGAGCCGGCGTTGGCGGTAACCGTATCATTGGTGAGGTACGTGCCAGCGGTGAGGCTGATGTCGCCCGTTGTACTGCTGACGGTAATATCACCTTCTGTGCTATTGTCAAGGGAAGTTCCAGCGGTCATGGTAATACCGTTGCCCGCGGTGACATTATTTTTGTTGAGGATATAGCCGTTAGAAGTGTTCTCCGCCGTCATAACTATGGAGCCCGTACCGGCTTCTACAGTGGAGTCGTTCCGAACACCATTGCCGCTGGAGGTCATTTCTATGCCGACTCCAGCGCTGACAGCAGCTTTATTCCACAGCATGCTTCCAGCTTCCTGATCAAGGGAACCAGCTGTTGCCGTGACGGCACCTGTATTCTGCAGGACGGTACCGGCAGTTTCCGTTACGTCCTTGCCTGCTTTGACAATGTCCGCGTTAGAGATAGAACCATTATCAGTATTTTTGGCGGTCATGCTTACAGAACTGGACTCACCTTTTGCTTCTACAGCGCCGCTGTTTTCGATGCTCGCCTTCGTTGCAGTCATGGACACAGAACCGGCATTAGCCGTGACAGCAGCATTTTTGATTTTTGTGCCTGCCTCTATGGTAACGCTTGAACCTGCGCTGACGGCATCTTTGTTTTCAATAGCACCGCTCGTTTCGTTCGTGGCACTCATAGTTACAGAACTGGAAGCACCTTTTGCCGTAACAGCGCCAGTATTGGTGATGCCGTTATTCGTTGCCGTCATGCCGATAGAGCCGCCAGTAGCCTCAACGGTAGAACCGTTGGAAATGCTGTTGCCTGCTTCCATGGTAATGCCGGTAGCTGCTTTGACGGCTGCGCTGTTGGTCAGGGTGGTTTTGGCTTTTTCCGTTAACGTTGTTCCTGCGGTCACAGCGCCGGTATTTTCGATACTGCCACTTCCATTGCTTGTATCCATGGAGATGGCACCGTTGGTAGCGGTTACGGCATCGTTGATGATGCTGGTGCCAGCGGTCAGGGTAATGTTGCCACCAGAACTGCTGATCGTTATATCGCCGCCTGTGCTGTTATCAATAGCCGTGCCGGCATTCATGGTGATGGCACTGGCTGCACTGACGTTGGCATTGTTGGTGATGGTGCCCGTAGAATTCATGGACACGGACCCGCCAGCGGTAACGGCTTCATTATTAGTGATAGAATTGGCAGCGGAAAGGATAATGTCCCCGGTGGTGGATAGGGTGACGGTTGTGTTATTTTCTCCTAGTATGCCCGTACAGCCTCGTTATTTCCTATGATTCTCTGGAACCGCATAAAACCTAGTTGTTTAAATTAATCACGAGTTTGCCATTTTCCGTAAGACACGGTATTTCACGGCGAATTTTTGCCGTATTTTTGCCGTTTTGGGGTCAGGAAGATCCCCGCACCGCAAGGCACGGGGATAGAAATTACTGGAAGTCGGCAACGGCATCGAGGTATTGGGCTACTTCTTCCAGATGTTTTGCACGGTCAGTAAGGTATAGAGCCTCGAATCGCAGGATTTCCTCCTGTTCTTCTTTGGTTTTGGCCTTCGCATAGTCGTTGGCAAAGGCTTCCATGACCTTTGCTGTGTTGTGCAGGTTGTCGACGAGTTGACTTTGGATTTTCTTCATGCTTATCATCCTCCTTCACTAGTAATAGGACAGTAGGATGATAGTTAAGTACTACTTTCCCAATTTTTTCTATGCTTTAAACAAAAAAGTACCCGTAAAGCCAGGCGTTTCCTGACTCTACGGGTTTTTCTTCATTTCGCTGCCCAGGCAAGTAAGAGCCCTGCGGCTACCGCTTCCCACGTATTGCGTTGCGCCTTAATGCGCAGCCTGGTCCGCTTTTCCTCTCTGGCGTACTCTTTCAAGGATTCGTTGGCTTGAGTCAATAAGGCTTCCTGCCTGGTCGATTTGGCCTGCAGCTCTGTCAGCTGACTCTGTAATGTCCTGGACAATTCCTCTGCTTTCGTCAATTTCACTTGTAATTCTGCCGCTTTGATCTGCTGCCCGCTGCAGGCCGTCCGTAATGCTTCGTTGATTGTCTTCAGCTCGGTTAAGTTGGTCTGTAACTGTGTCAGCTCCGTTTCCGTGATCGTATACGTCGGTTCGGCCGGCGTTGCGGAGGCCGCAAGCGTAACCTGTGCCGAAGCACACAGCAGCAAGCAGAGCAATAAGAGCCCAATGAGGGATACGGTCAATCTGCGTCTTGATTCCATTGAGTCTCCCCCTTATTTTCTCCATTCGTTCCTGTACCAATTTGCCTTCCCCCTCAACACGTTGCCGCCGGTATGGGGATCATTGTAGTCGGTAGTCCACTCTGGGCTCTCATCGGTGCCCAGGTACTGGAGATCCCACCGCTCGCAGGTGGTCTGGGGCCCGTACTCGTCACCCACGGGCAGCAGACCGTCGACGTTGTCCGCTGCCTCCGCATGGGTCAGCACCCGGTCCCGGTCAATGGTCAGCCACAGGGTCTTGGCCAGGACGGCCACCACCTGGGCCATAGTTTCAATCTGGGCCACCGTGGGCGGGTAGCCCCCCAAGTCGTCCGTAGTAGCCCCGTAGGCACAGCACAAGGCAACGCCGATAGCAGCGGTGTTTCGTTGCCAAGTATGGGCCAGGGTTTCGCCGAGGTCGTCCGTACTTGCCCAAAGGCTTCCATCTTCATCGATATTGATATGGTAGTCGTTAAACTTCTGGTCATACCGCCCCGCCGTCCAGTGCAGATATACCTTGACGTCACGGTCCATGTTCCGGGCATCCTTCCAGAGCTGAGCACGTGCAGCCTCAGCCATCGTCTGGATGTCTTCCAGCGTTACTTTTTTCATCAGATTTTTCCTCCTTTTCGTCCAGATCCGGGATCCCATCGCCGTTGGAGTCGGTCACCCGGGGCACGATGTTAAGCAGCCCGGAGACAACGGCTGGCCCCAGGACCTGATTCCCAATACGTAAAGCGGCGTCGATCATCTTAAAAAGCCATTCCTCGTGGAGACCTGTTACTAGGGCGAATACCCACAGAAAAAGGGACAGCGTAAAAGGCGCCAGCCCAATGAAAACGATAAAACGAAAAAGCCATACGGATTGAATCGTAAAGCGCAGCTGTTTCAGGCTCTTCAATTTACGAGAGATTTGTTCAAGCATTTTTTCTGTTGTTCCTCCAGGTCGTCAATCCTGTGAGTGTTACTTTTCCCCCTGGCTTCAATTGCTTCCAGCCGGATTTCAATCTGTTCCCGCCTGGCACGCTCCTTGCTGAGTGTTTCATCCAACTTGTCCAGGCTTTGTACCACCCGGTCCAGCAGGACCTTGAGTGGGCTAATGATCACGTGGATTACCCACACGAGGGCTCCGCCCAGGAGAGTCAGTACAGCTACAATGTCACCTAGTGATACATCCATAAGCCGCCTCCTTTTCGGTATAATGCTCCCTATATGAGATATAAGGAGATGTTTTCATGAGATTACCAAATGGTTATGGTTCCGTTTATAAGCTGTCAGGGCATCGGAGGCGACCGTACGTCGTCAAAAAGACCATCGATGGACGGCAGCGTGCCCTGGGATATTTTGAGTCGTATCAAGCTGCGTTTGAATTTCTCGTTGAGATTAATCACTGCACACCCACCCATCAAGTCACGTTTTCCGCCGTCTATGCCGCATGGAGTCAAAGGCATTTTCCGGATGTATCCCTGTCCAGCCGTCAGGCCTACTCCATCAGCTACAGGCATCTGAGTCCGCTCCATGCCATGCCTTTCGGCTCCATCTCCTATTCGGATTTACAGTCAGCCATTGACGCTGTCCCTGCTGGGTATTGCACCCGTAAGAAATGCCGCGTCCTGCTCTCACAGCTGTACAAGTACGCCATCAAAAATGGCATCGTCGACGCAGATTTGAGTCCCTACGTCGAATTGCCTAAGCATGTGCCAGTGTTTAAGAAAAAGCCTTTTACTGCCCGACAAATTGGCAAGCTCTGGCGCTCAACCGACGTCGACGGCGTTGTGGATGTCCTCATCCTCATCTATACAGGGATGCGCGTCGGTGAGTATCTCGCGCTGACTCCTGCCGACATCAAGCCGCGTCAGCGATACATCGACATCAAACACAGCAAAACGGCGGCAGGCATCCGCAAAATCCCCATCCATCACAAAATCTTACCGTACCTCATCGAGCGGAAAGCAAGCGGCCAGATTTGTCCTTGTGCGACTTATGACAGCTTCCGCCGTCTCTGGGATAGAGCCATGAACGCCGTAAAGATGAAACACACGCCGCATGAATGCCGCCATACGCTGGCTACCTTGCTTGACCGGGCAGAGGTCAACGAAACCACCATCCGGATGATATTGGGGCATGCCAGGCCTGGAATCACCAAAGGAGTCTACACGCATAAGACTCTGGCGGACCTGAGAAAGGCCATAGACCGTGTTTAATGCGTGAGTAACCCGGGCTAATAATATAGGTAGGAAACCGCTTTGGGATTAGCTGTGGCTGTGTGCTTAATACGGTTTTAACTGTCACTTGTCAAGGGGATAAAGTGAGATGAAATTGACATAAAATTGCTTTCTCAGGTATCCACCGATGAACTACCAGTCCCGTTGAATCGCATCAGATACAATGACGATTCGAAGTTTCACCCGATCTGGGAAGCTGACCCCAACCTGGAAAGCGTAATCGCAAATCGGAATTTGACCACAGCATCAGTGGCCCATGAAAACCTGCCTCCCTGTACAGCCGCTTATGCTTGGAAAAGAACGGCTTGACCACCGATGAGTTGCCCCAATTTACGCCAGCGTTTGATGGTGGTGGGACTGCACTTGTGGCCAATAATACAAAGCATACAGACACTACGGACGGTTTTACTAAAGGGTTGCTGTGGGGTAACACACCCAAAACACTAATTGCCCCTTTTAGCTCTATCGGTAATAATGTTCCTCACAACAACGTTCAGCCTTCTATCTGTGCCTACTGCTGGAAACGCACGGCCTAGGCGGTCCTGCGCCAGCCGTAGGAGGCAATCACGGGAGGGATGTTGTTGTGGGGTTGGTCGCCGCCAGTATTATCTATATTAAGGCTATGCTGATGATTTCCGGCTGTACTAGTAGTTCTATCGGTACTGCCAATACAATAGCCATCATAACTGTTCCCGTTTATTTTCCCGAAGCCATTAAAGGTTGTAACAGTATGGGAATGATCACCATTTGTGCTGGTTGATCCTGAATGCCCATGGGAGGCCTGTTCCTCGGTGGTGAGCTGATGCTTTCTCTCACCATATTTTTGACCTGCTGTATAGGTAAAACTCCCGAAAGAGTCGCTCCCGGAACCCTGTGCAATTAGTGTGTAACCGGGCGGCAGGGCTTCCCACGTGCCGCCAAACAGCGTGGCCGGGCTGGTGCTGTCGTTGCTCCAGTAGTAGGACCCAACGGGGTGGGCGTCCAGTTTGGCTTGTTTGTAGATTTCATCTTTCGCAGTCTTTATGGCATCAGCAACAATCGCCTGTACCCATGCCGTAGTTGGCACCTGGCCGCTGTTCTCCCCGCTGGCCGGGTCAGACGAGTAAATGGCGCCCCATTTAGCCGTAGAGGTGCCCAGGGAGCCTTCCCCATCGCCGTTCGGTACGATTGCTCTCGTTGTCATTTTGACTCACCTTCCTTCTTATCTTCAGCGGCCTTTTCTGGCTTGTAAGCGATGCAGGCCGGGTTGACGCACTTTCCATCCACCAGCTTATGGGCGCAATACTCACAGCGTTTCGGAATTTTGAACATTTTCAACCGCCTCCTTGTATGCTTTTTGCAGGTCAGAAAAGTCCGCCCGGATGCTCTCCTGGGCCGCAGTGTCCCCGGTCAAGAGGGCCACAGCCACGGAGTCAGTCAGCTCTTTGACAGCGCTGTCGTAGTCGGCTTTAAGGCTGGCTTTCTGCTCCTCTTGTCGCTCTTCTTCCGTCGGTTCAGTCGGTGGCACGTAGGTACGTTTAGTCTGGGTATCCAGCAGGTCCTGGATGCGGTCACAGTAGCCGCTGTAGGTGCCGTTGGGATAAGCTCGGAAATCGCCGTCTACAACACAGCACTCCTGGTCGTCGTCGTAGACTACTGATTCCGGGACGGATACTGCCCCGGCGTCGAGCAAAAAATTGTCGACGGTATCCGTATAGGTCCTGGAACCGTCGATGATCAAAACATTGTTTTTTAAAATCTGAAAAACACTCATTGGATCAGTCCTTTCTCTGCTGATGAGATGCCCAGTCATAATCACCTTGCCAGCTGTAGCACCAACGGCAATCACTATCATGGCTATAGCCGAACGACTACGGCGAATCCGGATAATGCGGCAACAGGTTCTAGTGCTGGGCACTGGGAAACCGTGGACACAGCCGCTGCAGGGAACCACTCTCATACAATCACAATCGCTTCTACAGGCGGCAACGGATTTCATGAAAACAGGCAACCGTACGTCGTGGTAAGCTTTTGGAGACGCACGGCCTAGGCGTTCCTGCGCCAGAAAGACACCACTTGATAAGGCATACGGTTTTCATGCAGGCCGTTTCCGCCGGTGCTGCCCATCGTTCCGGTTGGCGTAATTCCCTGGCTAAAGCTCAGCTCATCACGATACCAGGAACCAGCAGAAGAAGGCTCTACTGCGTTGCCAGAGTTGTGTTCTTTTCTAGTTACAACAGTGTTGCTCCCAGCGATTACGTTGGCGGCATCTTTAGATTGGGAGCGGATGGAGAAGCTGAACGAAATATTTTTAGTACCAAAGGCAAAGCTGTGGCTATGCGACGGCATCTCATCAGCAGTGAGTTGGTGTTTTACTTCGCCGCCGGTGGACCCGTTGGTGTAGGTGTAGGTCGTGCCATTTTCTACGTAGTTTCCGGCGCCCATCAGCACCCGGCCTGCAGCGTAGCGCTCCCACGTAGTGCCTGCCCACATCTGGTTCGGGTTCTGGTTGCCGGTAGTCGTATATACGCTGCCCACCGGATAGATGATGTCGATGATATCCTTGACGGACCGCTGCTTGACCTGCTTCCAGGAGCCGTCTGCGCCCAGATAATAGTTATCCTGCATGCCTTTTTTAGGCTGAGGAACAAACCCTCGGACGCCGTCGGACGTGATTGTGCAGCCGACCACATCGGAGTGGGCGTTTTTATCTGTCAGATGGGCGTTAAAGTCGGACCTACTGACGTTGTCTTCCTCGTTGATATAGACCGCAATGTTGGTGGCATTGGATACGGTAAAATAGGCACCCATCTGCAGGTCGTCCGTGGGCGTATCTTTGGACGGCAGCCAGTCTTCTTTCCCGGCGTCCGCATAAAAATAGCCGAAGAGCAAATTCTCTCCGGCATAACCATTCCAGCCGCTGTCCTGGTAATAGTTTGATTCGACGTGGGCAATCACGCCGACTTCCGACAATTTAAAGCCCGTTGTCACAGTGCTGTTGCTGTATTTGCCCAGAATGCGATAGCGGGCTTCGCTGACGTCTGCATTGGTGACCACTCCGATATCGGAGATGGACGCCTCGATGCGCTTGCTGACCACAGCGGTCAGGGACGCCATCTTGCTGGCATCCGTGGGTCTGCTATCCCCGATATCCATGCGGTCGAACACCAGGGGCTTCTGCATGGCGCTGGCCAGGGCTATTAGCTTCATTCCGTCATTGGTGACGGTAATATTATGGAATTCAGCCATTGTCTCACTCCTTTTTCTAGCTAATCGTTTTAATGTTCCCATCTTCGCTGACGTAGAAAATCCCGTCTGTGGCTCCGATGGGAGCGGATGAACAGGGGCTGATGGTCGTAGGCGTGGAATCCAGAACGGGGTTTGTCTTGACTCCATCCGGGGTTGTCTGGATTTGCCCATCCCCGTTGACGTAGTCGATGGATTGGTCCAGCCGGAGCACGCTCTGACCGGTCAGCTTGTCACCTTTCAGCCTGCCCATCTCCATGATCGTCCGGGCCGGACGGAGCACAGCCCCGATGTACTGGCTGCCGTTGACGTAGGTCTGATAGATGTATCGCCAGCCGATATGCGCTGGCATAAACGTCCGGATGGCCTTGTCCATCTCCTCAAAAGACAGCACGCCGCCGTTGGGCAGGTAGATATCAACGCTGTACTGGTCTGGATGGTCTACAACACGGCTGGATTTATCGGATGTGAAACTGTTGATGGTCCGTTCCAGGAATTCCTTGGTTACGGTCTGCGTGCCGTTCATCTTTGCGATGATTGCCGCCCGTCTCACTGTGTAGGACAGCTTTTCGTCCGTGGGAATTCCCAAAAAGGTTTCCCAGTCAGACAGGCCCCATGTGGCCTCATTCACGTAGAACTGCTTCCAGGCGTCGATGATGTCCAGCCAGATGCGCTTATGCTCCTCGCTCTGGGTATCCAGCCAGGCCTTGAAGGTGGGGTCGTTGATGAGAAACAGCGGGAGGTACCGGCTCACCTCCGGATCACTGTCCCTGAGCAATTTAAAGTTAGGCATTCAGCACCACCTCCACGACGCTCGGGATTTTGTCAGTATCTACACCGATATTGGCTGTGGCTCCATTGATGGTCAAATTATCGTAGTCTTCCACCTTGGTGGTGGCGGCGTTGTCGATGATGAGCTGGCCCACCTTGGCATAGCTGACCTTCTTCTCCGTGTATTGGCGGCTCAGGAAATAAGCATTCAGCACCTTCTTGATGGCCTCTGCGTCCCCGCCGCCCTTCGTAGGCGTGAGCGCAATGGTCAGGCCCAGGACGGACGGAGCGATAACGGACACGTCAGCCCCGATGGGGTGCATACTTTCCACTTTTTCTGTCACCCTGGACAAAAGGTCCGGGCTGGCCGGTTGGCCGTTAGAGTCAGTCACCAGCAGCTTCACAGTCCCATTGCCGTTCCAAAGAGGGACAACCGTGATGTGCCCCACGCCTTCCACGCTGGTTCCCCACTCGATGTAGTCGTTTATGTTGCCAGAGGTAGCCGGTTGGCGCACCTTAAACAGCAGCCGTTCCCGGAGCTCATCGTCCGTTTCTTCGTCAAATCCATCGTATGTGGCTTTGGCATTGGTTACCCGGGTGATGCCGGGGATGCTCATGGGGATGATCGTAATGGCCCCGGCGGCCGTGTTGCCTTTGGCACCATACTCCACAGCTTTCACGGGGATGTCTGCCATGGTGGTGACCTTGACGGTCTCCGTGGCCGTAAATTCCGTGCCGTCCTGGGTCTGGAACAGTGCACCCTGGGAGACAGTACCCGTGCCGGTCACAGTGACAGTTCCGATGGCCTGGACAGCTGCCCGTCTAAAGACGCCATGTTCTTCAGCGATGTTTTCCAGATAGTCTCCCCAGCTGGTCTGGGCAAATCCTGCCTGGTTCACCAGGGAGAGCTCTGCATAAGTTTTCTCAAATTCCACGCTGGTAGCATTAATGACGTCCCTGCCGAAGCTGCCTTCGATGGTGCTGTTTGGGTTCATGGCGGAAAGGTCCGCCGCCATGCGTTTCTGGATTTCGTCCTTGCTTTGTGTTTCAAACAATCCTATTCACCTCCTACTGTGATGGACGTACTGCCGTAGACGCTTGTCAGATTGACAGTCAGCGTCAGGTTTTCTCCATCCCTGACGGTTGTCTCGATGGCGTCCACGCTCTTGATGTATGGATTCACCAGGAGCCCATCTTTGATGTATCTCTTGATTTCCGTGGCGCTGATTTCGGAGTTGGACCTTGTGCCGATGAAACGTTCCAGTTCTGTACCATAGTTACCTTCGGCGTTGTAGTCGCCGTGGAGATAGGCCATGTAGCGATAGCGCTCCGTCTTCAGGGCTTTGTAGATCCAGACCTTCAAAGCCTCGTTCCCTGTGACCGTTTTCAAGCGGCCATCATTGTCGTGAACGAAGGTATCATGGGTAAAGTCCCATGCCAGTTCCTGGAGCTCCGGCAGGTTCGCCGTGTAGCTTTTGGCGGTCTGGGTGATAGGCCCGGCGATGAAAGGGTTCATTAAAATGCACCTCGATTCGGACGGACGATTTTGTCCAGGATAATGTATGTCTGGCTGGTGCCATCTTCGGATTCACACGGCATGATGGCAACCTTGTCACCAGGCTTCAGTGTATCCGTTGTAATCCAGGATTCCGAGTAGTAGTGATTGACTGTGTGGGCATGGCTTGCATATTGAGCGTCACCAGATCCTCCTGCTGCGTTTTCTGTGATTGTTTTTATATTCCCTTCTGCCGATCTCTTATATTGGGTCAGAAGATATTCACTTATATAACATTCGGCAGCTTCCAGAATGATGCTCTTGTATCTCACCTTGATGTTGGGCGGTGGCTCCAGGATGGTCCCGATCTGGATAACCGGGCTCTGGTTATTTCTCCCCACGCCGTTCATGATTCCAAGGAGCTCACTGTATGGGTTTTTCTTCATTGTGGCCTCCCTACATTCTCGACGTCTTGATGATTTTGCTCGGGGTCAAGTCGCCCATTTCGTTATAATCCGATCCATGGATGACCATATCCTGGCTGCTGCTGTTTCCAATGTAGCCGCCCTGGCCATCGTAAATGACCACATGGTCATTGTCTCCATAAACGATAACGTCGCCTTTTTCCAGCTGTGATGCGTCAAAATCGATTACTTGATCACCAGCATCGGCGCACAGCGTATCCACGTTGACAACCCCCGCTTGCTGCTCCTGTGCCAGGAACGGGCTGTAATAGCTGCCGACTTTCGTTGCTGCTTCCACACATCCTTCCGTTCCGTTATCCATGGTGGTTCCCAGCCAGGCATCAGCCCCCGTGTCTAATCCATCCGCATTTACAGTCGTACCACCAGTGCTTCCTTCTGTGGTGATCTCTAGACTTGCTTTCGGATCCAGATAACGCAGCGTCAGCTTCATCATGTGCCGATTACTCTCGATGGTATGGGAGTCAGACACGATCAGAAAGGTGCCTTTGAGCTGCTCTTCCTGGATTTCAACCGCATATCCGGCGATGCACTGGATGTTACCCAGGGCTTCTACTTCGCTATGCTCAGACACACTCTTGAGCATTGCTTTGGCGCTGGCCTGGGTGTCCTGTTTGTTGTCCACCTTATAAACGCCCTGGATAGTGCCGTAGGCTTTGACGTCATTGGAGTTGGTCACAGCTCCGATCACATGGCCGTCCTTGTCAGTGATTTCTACCCGGTTCACCATGTCCTCGATGCTGGCGCTGTGGCTGGCTGTAGTGAGGTTGGTCATATCGGTGATGGCATAGCCCTGGATGATTGTGTCAGCTCTGACGACGTTCAGCTTGTCCTGGGCATCCAGATAGATGTGATAGCTTTTTCCGGATTTTTTCCGTCCCTGTTCCAGGGCCTTCTTGATGATTTCAGTCCCGGTCATTCCATCGGCCACAAAGTCGACGGTATAGGTCAAATCATCGGCCACACGGCCCAGGGTCAGGCCAGCCTTGCTGGCCACCGTGGAAAGGACGTCCTTCACAGGCGCTTTTGAAAATTTCAGCGTGTATTTGGACTTCGCCAGATAAATCAGTTTATCGTAGGCAACAAATTCCATTTCATAAGAGCTGGATTCCCGGCTCTGCATGAAGATTTTCCCGTGGAAAAGGTCAAACTGCCCGCCTGCTGTAGGGTCGATACAGTAAAGCATAATCTCGTCCCCCAGGTTAATAGCTGGGTTCATCCAAGCATTATCTTTTGTCGTGTAGGCGATCTTAAAGTTAAGCTTCCGGCCTGCCTGTTCCAGGTCCCCGGACCACTCATAGGAAATGATCCAGGGAGTCAGGTCCACACCGGTGGTTACGTCGAGGAGATTAAATGATTCGGTCATTGACCATCACCCCCGATGCGGCCACCTTGATCAGATCACCCGGCTTCACGCCGCCTTTTTTACAGGCTCTCATGGCCGCTTCGATACAGCCCATGGGAGACGTCGTGCCGAATCTTACAGCACTGCCGATAGCCCGTCCAATATTCCCGGCCATATCTGTGCCGCTGGTTGCGGTCGTGCCGATGATACCACCAGTGCCCACCATGGTGTCGGGACGGGATTTGAGACCGGTCAGCCCGTTGATTTTGTCATTTGAAATCCCGGCGATGTAGCGATACTCACGGAAGGAGATGCTGAAATAGATGTCATGGGTTCCATCTTTGTATCCGTATTTCAGAGATTCGATTAGGAACGGCAGGTCGATGGGGCTGTCCGGCACAGTCAGCTGTACTACCTGGGCAGTTGACCGCCAGTTTTCCAGCTTATAAACATAGTCTTCCGGGCTTTCCGGGATAACATCCACGAAGCTGTAGTTCTGAGCCGGGAAAATCCCATCCAGGCTGATCTCATGGAGTCCCGTCTTGCCTGGCATGTTGTAGTCGCCATCAGCATTGATGGTCACAGTGCCGTTGTTCTGGGAGACGCTCGTTTCCACCGTTTCCGGCATGATCGGGAGCGTCATGGAGTCTCCATTGGCGCTCAGAATCACAGAGTTGACGTTCCCGGAAATGAGTCCGGCTATAAGCCCGCTCCAAAATTCATTCGCCATTAGATCGCCCCCTCCATGCGGTTGATGCTGAACTGCTTCAACTTAAATACAAGTTTTTCCATGATTCGGTCGACGTCTGCATCTTCCCGGACCACAATCTGATCAGCCAGCTTCGGGATGGTGATGCTCATGCCGCCTTTCCCGCTACCTTCTTTTCGGCCTCTCGCATATTCCTGCTTCAGGCTCTCAGAATGAGGAATAATTCGAGTGCCGGTGGGCAGGTCCATAATTTCGGGCCCTTGCTCGTGAATAAAAGTAGTTCCACCAGGAAGGCCCATAGTTCCGGTAGCGTGTCCTCCTAGGCTGAAGCTCGGCAGATGAATGCTGGACACGGCGCTCTTGATGCTCTCCACTTTGTCCAGGATCCAATCCAGCGCCCTGTGGGCTATCGTGGAGATCCCGTCAAAAGCCCCTTCGAAGATGGCTTTCATGGTGTTCCACCCATTGGTCCACATGGGGATCAGCGTCCCCGTGATCCAGTCAATCAGGGCGCTCAGTTTGCTCATAACGTTGGACACAACGCTGGTGACGACGGCATAGACCTGCGGGAAATTCTCCTTGACGTAGCTGACGATTTCATCCCAGTGGTTGTAGACAACAACAAGCAGCATCACCAGGGCTGTCAGGGCGAAGAAAACCGGGTTTGCGGCGACGGCAGCAGCGATACCACTCATGGCCGTTTTTACGATTCCAGCCATGCGCAGGAAGCCTCCGCCTACGAGACGAAGGGCGCCGGGAATGACCCGAAAGCCTTTCCCGATGAGGGAAGCAGCTCTCTGGATGTTTTTAAATGTCCGGGGCAGCCGGCTGATGAAGATGCTGAACCGCCCCAGTGCACTGATGGCCTTGCCGGTGGTCAGGGTAATTGCGCCGAAGGCAGCCACGGCCTGGATGGCGTGGACAACGAAGGTCTTCTGTCCGTCGCTGAGCCCGTTCCACCAGCCGGCGAAGGCTTTTACAGCCTGGGCTGTAGCCATGACGACGGGAGCGACAACACCACGGAGATCCATGAGGGCGTTCTTCATCTGGTTCATTGCGATCTTGTTTTTCTCCGCCGGGGTCAGCATCTTGTTGAATGCCAGCTCTGTAGCGCCCATAGAGTTACCCATGGCCGCCTGTGCATCTTTCAGCTGCCCCAAATCTTTGGTTAGGACTTTGAAAGCATTGGCCGCTTCGACACGTCCGAACAGGTGCTGGATGGCCGTCTGATCATCGCCGACTTTCGCTTTGACTTCTTCCAGGAATTTAATCCATCCGACTTGTCCCAGGTGTTCCGGCGTGAAGTCAATCCCCAGGGCTGCGGCTGTTTTAACCGTTTGCTGACTCTGTTTGGACACGGCGCTCAGGATGCCCTGGAAGCCAGTGAATGCCTCGGACGTCTGTACGCCGTTTTTAGTCAGGATGGCCATGCTGGCGAACAAATCGTCTGTGCTGACTTTGGCCAGGCTGGCTGCCGTGGCCACGGAACCAATGCCCTGAGCCAGGTCGCCGAAGGTGGTTTTGCCCAGGTTCTGCGTCATTAGCATCTGATCCGTGATTTTCCCGGCGTTTTCAGCACTCAGGCCGTAGGAGTTGAGCACTGTCGTCAGTCCGTCAATAGCCGTCGTCGTGTCGGTGAAGCCAGCCTTTGCGGCAATGGCTGCTGTCCGAACGAAGTCGGTCACGTGGGCCGTGTCAACGGAAGCGGAAATTGCCTGATATTCAGCTTCAGCCAGTTCGGTCACGCTCATGCCGGTTTCATCGGAGATCTGGCGAATCCCATTGGACAGTTGCTGAAGGCTGACTACGTTTGTATCCACCAGCGTGCTGACTTTAGCCATGCCACGTTCGAAGTCGCTGTGGAGCTTCAACCCGGCAGCGGCGGCAGCCATAATGGGCGCCATGGCCGTTGAAACCGTCGCTCCGACAGAAGACATTGTTCCGCCGATGCTCTTCAAATTCCTGCCGAATCGGTTTGTCATCTTTTCCGACTCCGTCAGGCTATTGCTGACTTGCTTCAGCACAGGGCTGAACTGATCATGGAGCCGGATGATAGCGTCAATGACTCGTGCCATGATCGTCCCCTCCTTTCTTCAAAGATTCTATTTCTGCATTTCGCTCTGCTATTTCGTAGGCGGCGAATGCCAGAAGGACCTGTTTCTCCCGGATTGGCATGCGTTCAACCCGGGCCGGGTCCATATCGTGGAACCGGAAGAGGAAGTACATCCTTTCGACTTCCCCGTCCGTCTCTATTAGTTTTTTACAGTTTCATCCGTTTCGTCCTGGCTCGTGTAGCCGTTGACCTTGCTAATTTCCTGGGAAATGTCGCTGATTTCACCAGCCAGGAACAGCTTTTTTACCAGGTCGTTAGGAGATGCCGCTCCGAATTTCTTCATCAAGCCCTTGTCTTTCATCGACGGGTCCTTGATGCCTTCGACACAGGTCCGAACGGACAGCGCATAGGTGTCGATGCTCTTCAGGCCGCCTTTCTTGTCCAGGTTTACAGCGCTTTCCTGGATCTCGGAATAAAGTTCCGGGTCGATTGGTTGCAGCTCCAATTCAAAAGGAGCCCCCAGGGCTGCGGAGAGCCTGGGGATTTCCATCTTTTTAGTCTGCTTTTCTTCAAATTTTTTTACGTCTGCATTAAGCAGCAGTGCGAGTACGCTCATGCTTTTCTCCTTATTCTTCGTCAATCAGGTCAAGCAGGTCGAAATCCTCAAAAGTGAAGTTCTGAGATTCCTCGCCAACCTTCCCCAATTCCCAGTTGATCAGGTCTACGGCGTCAAACATAACGCCGTACAGAGCAATCCGTTCAGCGCCCAGGGCGTTCGGGTCGTCCAGTTTGCTGATCAGCGTAAATTTTACCTGCTTCCCTTCCTTGATGGCCGGGGCCAGCTTTTTAATCAGGTAGGAGCTGACTTTGTGCAGCTTGATGCTGCCTTTGGCTTCGTAGCCAGTGGTCTTATATCCGTCAACCAGGTGACGGCTGCGCTTAATGGCCGTCTTTTGAGCGGTCAGGGTAGCCTTGCAGGACTCGATTTCTGCGATTTCGTCGCCGTCCAGCCATACCTGGCCATAGGAGCCATAGACGACTCGCTGAGTATCAACTTCGTGCATGTATGGTCACCTCCTCACTGAATCACGTTAGCCACTTCGATGTGTTCAATGGCATCCAGCATGGAAATAGTGGATTTAATGAACACATTCTCGCCGATGTTTGCCTTCTTGATGGCCAGATCGGACATGCTTTCCAGTTCGTCTCTCGTGTATTTCCCGTTTGCTTCCAGCCAGTTCTTCGTGGCCTCGATATCGATTTCCGCCAGGTTCTGGCCGACTTCCAGGAGCCCTTCTTTTTCCAGCTCATGGAAATAGCCGTTGATGGCGGTCACCAGCAGGCACCGGTTGTCGTAGCTGTTGGCGTATTTACCAATGTAGGAGTCGTGGCCAGTCTGTTTGATGTCGTCGTGGATCATGTCCATCAGATCCACCAGCTTGATTTTCTGGTAGGAGTTCAACTTCCCCTGGACGGTAGATACATAGGAGTTGACGCCCTTGCAGATCTTGATTTTTTCTCCGTCGTTAAAGAAGAACAGTTCTCCCTTGCCCACCTTGTCATCCCGTTCATCGCTGGTGTAGCTGTCGCATGCGATCAGCTCGGGAGCAGGGGCGTAGGTGCAGGAGATGGTCATGGGCGTGCCGCAGATGATACCGGCTACACGGGAGCAATACTGGGCGGCCGTATAGGTCTTGGTCTTGGTCTGAAGGGATGTGTTGGTAAAGTTCACCACGCCTTCGAAGTCAGCAGCTTCGTTGGGCAGGACAGCTTTCACGGCTTTGTCCTTGACGGTCCGCATGGATTTGATCCAGCTGGAGACAGTTTCCGCATTTTCAGCGGTGATTCCCGGGATAACCAGCCAGTCGAAACGGACGTTTTCCAACGTTTTGAGGATGTCCGTGTAGGTGGTGTCATTTACGGCATAGACCAGGATCTTTCTGGGGCTGGTCTGGTAGCCTTTCAGTGCTAACTGGATCTGCTCAATATTGTCGGCGGACAGCCCGGATTCTGGGATGTCGTCTACAGAGTAGATGGTCAGCGGATCCAGCGGTTGGGTTTCGGTCAGGATCATGGCCAGGATGCCACGCTGACTGCGCTGGATGGCCGTGATCCCACGTTCCTTAAACGTCACGATGACGCTAGGTGCTTTTTGAGCCATTTTCTCACTCCTTTAAAAGTTCAATATCTTGTTCGAGATTTCCGATGGTTGGGGGATCTTCTTCCGTGTCCTTGATGACGTCGTAGAAGGAAAAACTGAGAGTCGCAGAGAGGATATCTGCGTCTTTCCCATTCGTTTCTGTCTGAATTCCGTCGAAATTGAAGACCCTGTCGCCCACCTGGAGTCCGAAGGTAAAAAGTTCCCGGAGACGGCGGCGGACCTTATAGAGATCCACGGCAGAATTCCGGTTCTTCTGGGTAAAATAGTCGATGTGTAAGGTGCAGGACCTTTTCAGGCTCCTGCTGTAAACCATTTGAGGGCTGTCAAGCTCGAAGAAACGAAGGAAGAAGCACGGCAGCCGGAAGGACCTCTGGACATCGTCCAGGTTCACGTCCACGTCCGGCCACGCCGCCTTCAGCTGAGCTCTGACGGCCTTCAGGATATCTGTGTCGTCAATCATGAGCAATCTTCCTTTTAATTTCTGCTATGAATCTGTCCATCTCCTTGCCGACTTCATCCGATGCATTGAAAGCGTCACATGCCTTTTCAAAAAAGTGCCGCCCCTGGACGAAGCCGATGGTTTTTCCCTTCCGGGTTACCAGCTTGTGTCCCCGTTCCACCAGGTGATAGTGGGGCGATGTGTTCCGTAGCTGATATTCCAGGCTGTCAACAGTCATGCCCTCGATTTCCGATTTCCAGGACTTACTAAGCTTTCGCTTGTGATCGGTCCCAGAATCCGGGGTTTTCTCGATGGCTTTCTTTTTTAGCACATCACCGGTCTTTTTGAGGTGCTTTTCAACCTCTTTCGGGTAATGCTGAGCGGCTTCCAGGATATCGGTGTTTAGTTCTTCCATGCCCTTGATCGCAAAATCAGCCATAGCATCACGGCTCCCATCCATCCTGGACAGATTCCGGAGGATCACCACGAAGCCGTTCCACGCACATCAGCTCCAGGGATTCATGCTGCATGTCCGGGTCAGAAATGTAGGTCACCAGGTAGTGATGGTCTTTATATCGAACCCAACAGCCGTCCGTGATTCCCTTGCGATAGCGGATCACGATCTTGACAGTGGCGTCGTTCCGGTCGGTCCCATCCTCCTTGTACTGAAGGCCCCGGACAGGAGCGATCCAGGCAGAAACGTTGGAATACAGCACTCTATCTGTCTGAATGTCAAGGTCGGTCCCTGCCGTTACCGTTGGCCGATAGATGGTCACCTTTCTATTCAGTAGCCCAGGATTGCAGATCATTCCGTCCTCACCGCCTTTTCAGGGTATGCATCAGACATCTCAATCAAACGCAGCATGCTCGTAATGCTGTGGTTGTATTCCTGGACGTTGGATTTTGACACCAGTGCCCGGTCAGAGTACCAGTGCGCCACCAGGAGCTTAGCACAGGTCAGCATCAGAGGAGTGTCTGCGCGTTCCGTCCATTCCTTCCCCGTGCTGTTCACAATGTATTCTTTTGCAGAAGCCATCAGGGATTGGATGAGAGAGTCATCGTCCGTCAGATCAGAGTCGACATGGAGATAGTTTTTGAAATCTTTGAGTTCCATTCTCTTCCCTCCTCAAAAGAGGCGGGAGAGGGTTAGGCCCCCGCCTTGTTGATCAGCACCAGGCCGTTGGCGTCAACAACTTTGCCGTCATACAGGCCAATGCTCTGATAAATGCGGTTTCTGGTGGCGTTGTCGACGTAGGACACAAGGTCCATGGCATAAGCTACGTTCAGGATGTATTTGCTCATGTCAAAGGCAAAGGCAACAGTGTTCCCGGCTTCGGCGGTGTCCAGGGACGGCAGGAAGTCGGTGAAGACAACCGGCTTGCCCAGGATCCGTGCAGCAGGAGCGCCGTCGATACCGTAGTTGACGTGGGCGATGGGCTGGCCAGCGGTATCGGTGATCCCGGCAAAATCCAGGAAGGTGGATTCATTCATCACCAGCACAGAGCCGCTCTTGTATGCGGAAGGAATGGACTTCAGAATGCTGATCAGGAATTTGTAATCCGGAGCTTTGGTGGTCAATTTCGCAGCAGGAGTAGCTTTGATGATGCCGGTGGGCTTGCCAGTGCCGTCGCCGGAAATGATGGCTTCTTCTAGAGCCAGAGTCATCGCCTTAGATACGTCCTGGACCAGGGCCTGCTCGAAAATGGCCATGCTCTTGATTTGAGCCTGGAATGTCAGGCCGACAGCTGCAGCCAGCTGGTACCCAGCGAATGCCACGGAAGTGGTCTTTTTCCCGTCAGCAGCAATGGTGGCGCCTTCGTCTACCCACTTAGCAGTTGCTTCCAGAGTGGATGTAGGAACGGTCATACCGGCAGGATAGTTCAGGTGACGAACCAGAGGCAGGATGTTCCCGTATTTCATCATCTTTTCTACGATTTCGTTCAGTACGGGCACGGGGATCACAGCGCCGTTGTTTGCGGTAGTCGCAACAGCCCGGAACATGGGGTCCATCTTTCCTTCTAGTACATAGTCCATAAATGCCTGGCGATATTCAGGCGTGCTGGCGAAGGTTTTCGCATTCACAACAGGTGCCTTTTTCGGAGCACCTACATCAGCCAGGATGTTCCCGGCATAAGCACCGTTGTCCATCTGACTTGCGATGCTGTTTCTCAGCATTTCTGCATGCTGATCTTCCTGGGCCTTCTTCAGCTCAGCGTTCAGGCCTTCCATTTCCTTCTGGATGTTCTTCAGCTGTTCGACGGTTGCAGTCTTGGAGCGTTCCAGCAGTTCAGTTTTTTTCTGGATGATTTCAGTGATAGTCATTAAGCATTCCCTCTTTCTTTTTCAGGCATTAAAAAAGCGCTGCGATCTGGATCCGCATGCGCTCTTCAATCAGATTTTGTTCAGTTTTTCTAGCTTCTTCGAAGCTTCGCTGGACGGCCGCTAGGGAGGTCGCCTCATAGGCAGGAAAGTCAACGGCAGAGACGTCAAAAAGGTTCCGCATGGTCTTGATGTGCCGCACGTGGTTGTCCAGATCATAGTCCACCTCCTGGCTGTAGCCGCCGAAGCTCATTTTGTTGACATCGCCCCTCTTGATCAGAGCATACAGGTCCTTCCCGGCAGTTGTAGGTGCCAGTTTTGCCCGGATTTTCAAGCCGTTCTGGTCCGGAGTCACCTGCAGCGTGCCGTTTGTGGTCCTTGCCAGGACCATGCCTTCCGGGCTGTGGTTGTACCTCAGCACCACGTTGGACAGATCTGCTGCGGAGAACGCTCCTCTTTCAATGACCTCTTTGTACTGGGTGCCGTCTTCATCGGTCCATAGGACTGTAGGAGAGTCGTAGACAGCAGCATAGCCTTCAATGACCATGTCTTCGTCAGATGGTTTGACATCAATCTGCCGGATCATCAGTTGGTCCTTGTTCATCCTTCTCACCTCCCTTCTGGGACTGGCTCATCTGATACTGGCTCACGATATCCGTGTTGGCCACGTTCAGCGTCTGGACACGGTCGTCGCCGTCAGCGATGGGCGGCAGGTTCATGATTTCCAGGCTCTGGTTTGTTGTCAGAATGCCCAGAGGACGAAGCTGCCGGATCAGTTCCACTTTGGTATCCGTGCTGGCGTAGGTCAGCCGGTTGGCGTCGAACACGATTTCATTCCCAGCGGCAATCTCATCCGGAGTGAACAGCTTCCTGGTGAATTCTTGGCTCATCTGGATGGAGAATGGTTCGATGACGGATTCGAAGAATGCGCTCCAGGATGTTTCATCGTAGATGCCCTCAGCGATGGGTTTGGACACGCCAAAGTAGCGATAGATGTTGTCCCTGACGAATTCCAGCTGGGCCGTATCGGCCGCCTTCGGTTCGCTATCCACAGGAGTGAATTCCATAGTGCCATCAGTGACAACCATGCCGCCCTGGGCCGGGTCCTTCAGGTTTTCGTTGAGCATTTTGGCCTTGCTTTTCCAGGCTTCCGTCCCTGCCTGACCGGCAATCTTAGCGATGCCCCGGATCCGCCCAGAATTTTCCACCACATTTTCAAAGCTCTGCCCCAGCTTAGTCAGCAGGGCCATATGAGTCGCCAGATTATCGTCTGTATCGGCGAAAATTTCGCCCTGCTGGAACATACTCCGGAGATGAATCAGATCCGTGTATGGAATCGTCCTGGTGGAATGAGTACCACCATATCGGAACATAATGTAGAGATTTCCATGATCGTCTTCTCGGGCTTCACAGCTCTGGTATTCCATTGGCCACAGGCTGATAACATTTCGCTGTCGGTCTCTCTTGATGTAGGCAAATGCATTCTTGTTTGCCACAGCCTTCGTGGCCAGGTTATACAAGAAGCTGTAGGCATTCATATACGGGTTCGGGCTGAGGGCCAGCAGAGTTTGAAGCTGGCTGTTTTTCGCCGGTTGCTTCTTTCCCTTCTTCATTACCACATGGTTCGGGTGCAGCTTCGCCACATGAGTGGCTACACGGTCGATGCAGGTCTTGATCAGGATGTCTTTGGAGTAGTCTTCCATTGGAACGAAGACGTTGCTCCATCCGTTGATCATCTGGAACTGCGTGGTGGTCTTTGGCTCTTTAGTACCTCCGAAGACAGCATCAAAAGCGCTTCTCAGGATTCCTTTCATAGTCTCACCTCCTTCCTAGATTTCATCTTTATGGTCTAGATACACACAAAACGCATCCAGCAGGCTGCTGTAGCCGTCGATGCGTTTCCTTAAATTTCTGTTTTTATACGGTTTGACGTTTCCCTGTGTGTCCGTAACCGCTTCTGTATTGAGCAAGCACCACAGGAGCACCGGGTTGTAGTTGTACACGATTTTCCGCTTCTTGAACCAGGCTTTTGAGAGGTACATCTGCGAAGACAAGCCCTTGAAGTTCTGCTGGACTTTTTCTGTTAGATCCTTCCCGAAGTTTTCTTCCAGGTCTTTGGTCAAGTACTGGGCGTTGTAGGCATCGTAGCCTATTTTATAGGCGTATACATTGTGCTCTGCCTGAAGTTCCTGGAACCAGTTGACGACTTCTTTTTGGTCAATAACATTCCCTGGGCAGGTTCTCACCCATCCGTTGCGGATCCAAACGTCGTAGGGCACTTTATCCTTTTCGATGTGCTCCTGAAGGGTATCTTCGGGGATCCAATACATCTGATGAACCATCAGCTTGGGTTCATCCGTCTCCGGATCATTCACAGGGAAGGCAGCGGTCGCACATGTGAGGTCAGTGGTCTCGGACAGGTCGACGCCGCCAAAGAAATACATCCCTGAGAGATCGTCCAGGTTGAATGTCTCTTTGTTTTCCACATCTTCCAGGTTGAAGAAGGTATCCCGGGCGTTCTCCCTGAAGTTGAACTGCTTCACCAGCAGGTCACGCATGGTTTTTTCATCCAGGGTTGCACGGTTAAATTCCCGTTCCAGCTGCTCTGGATTCTTGCTGACGCCCAGGTTCGGGTTGGCCTTTATCCAGTTGGACGGATCCACGACTTCTTCTTTGGAATCCAGCTCGTAGATGATCGGAAGGGTTGACTCGTCGACATATCTGCCGGTGCTGTAGCCGTCGATAATACTCATGTATTCGCTGTATTTGGTGTCGAACAGGCTGTCCTGCTCGTAGTAACCGCCGGTTGACATGATTACAGTCAAAGGCTGGCTCCGTGCGTAGGTGCCGCCCTTCAGGACGTCGTACATATTCCGGTCCTTGATGGCATGGAGTTCATCCAGAAACATTCCGGAGACGTTTAGCCCATCCAGGGAGCCGGAGTTCTTTGACAGCGGGACGAATTTTCCGCCATTTTCCTTGCATTCAATCAGATTGACCTTGGGCCGGAGGTATTTTTTTAAGCTGGCGTCATGGTTGATCATCGAGATGGCGTATTCCCAGACCACTTTCGCCTGGGATCTGTCCGTCGCTGCCGTATAAATTTCCGGTCCATCTTCGCCATCAACTAGTAAAAGATAAAGGGCCATAGCTGCGCCCAGGATTGATTTTGCGTTCTTTCGACCGATAAAAAGAAAAACCTCTCGGTATTGCCGGAGGTTCTGGTCATCGACGAAGCCGAACGTCGCTTCCACCAGGGCTTTTTGCCAAAGTTCTAATTTAAATCGAGGGGTTCCCCGCATCTTTGGAATGCAGCAGAAAGTCTCGATGAATGTCACAGCTCTGTCAGCTGCCTTTTGGTCAAAATGGAATTTTCCAGGATGCTGGATGTTTTTCGCCAAATGTTGATAGACTGCTTTCAGCTTTTTACAGGCCTTGATTTTTCCTGATTGGAGCACATCATTGTATTCCTCAATTGCGGATGTCATTTGTTCAAGAAAGCTTTCAGCTCATCTGCCCCTTCCTGGCTCGGAGCGATGTCTTCCAGTTTCTTCAGCGTGGCCAGGAGGCCATCCATGGATAGCTTGTATGCTTTGAGGGATGCCGATGCCATCGTACCGGATTGATTCCGTCCGTTTTTATATACGTCGACATACCCTTCTTTCTGGATGATGTGCTCCAGCTCATCCAGAGATGCCAGGAAAAACGCTGCTCTTTTGATGAGGAGAACCGCTTCCGCTTGTCTCGGGGATCCGCTGAATATTTTTTTCAGTTGATTGATATATCGTGTTTGGGCTCCTCGCCTTGTTTTCTCGTCCGCCATCCATTTCGCCTCCTTTCACGTTGATTACACCCCCTCCGGAAACTGCCTGTATCGCACGCAAGAGTGGGGCGCGGGTCGTTTTGCCCCCGCCGAAAAAGCTACCCCGGGGGGGTGGGTCAGCGCCGCCGCTCCTTTTCCCGAACAGCCACCACATGCCCCTCGCTGTCGTAGCTGTAGCTTCTGCTGCTGGCTCCCTGCTCGAAGCGATGGTGCAGCTTGTTGTGGCAGTCGTTGCAAAGCAGCATCAGGTTCCTCGGGTTGAGGCTGATGCTCGGGTTGTTGATGTTGTCCGGAGTCAGCTCAATGATGTGGTGCACCTGATGTGCTCCAGGTCTTCCGCATTTATCGCAGATAAAATGTTTCTTTTCTCGAATCAGCCTGGCTAAATCCTTCCACGCTTTTGAATCATAAAACCGTTTTGAAAAATCTCTTGCCATTTTCTTTTCCCAAAAAATCCTTTCTAAAAAATCCCTCCACGAAAAAAACCCCCGCAAATGCGAGGGCCGTTTCCGGTACGTTGCTTAAATCTTAGAAAGGAGGTGAACATCATGCGAAGCAGGGACGAGGGTCGTTTTGTCTCTCAATTCCACAGCTTAATGATATCACGAGAGACTACTACGATTCACTACGCACTTTTTCTCTCTCATCAAAAATCCTATCAAAGACATTGAGTCCTTTTTTGTGGAGCAGATAAGTCTGGCTCTCTTCATAGCCAATTCGCCGCCCTGGATGTTGTCTCCACCGTTGCCAAAGCAGTCATCAAATCTTCCCTATCTTCTTACCTTCAGCTTCAATGATTTCCAGGATGAGAGTTTGCAGTTTCTCGTATTGTTTCCTCAGTTCATCATCAACCAATGGATATCTGGCTATAGCTTCACTCATATCCAGCAGGATGCCAATCCGTTTTCCGGAGCATTTGGCTGTCAGCCATTGCTCTGCTTTCACTTTGTCCATCATGTCCATCTCTCCCGTCAAGGAAATAAAAAAGACGCCCTGACGGACGTCTTCAATAAGCATATGAAGAAGGGGCCCATGCCAGGCCCCTTTCCTCCTAGGTTGTGGATCTCAGGAGGCATTGAGTAGGAAGTGCAGGAGCTCGGCAGATTTCAAGTCTGCTGCCCCCCAAACTTTCACACTACTATTGTACCATGTTAAAAGCGGCATTTCTGTCGATTTCTGTCGAAATGTGTGCCTAGAGAATTTCACCCTGTTCCTCGCTGGTATCCAGCTCCAGTACTCCCTGGATAGGAGAAGCCTCTGCCCCGTAAACAATTCCCGTTAGGATGTCCAGGGCCCTGCTGTACTGTCGCCGACAGTAGCTGGTGTCCTCTTCTCCCAGCCGGTTGGCGATCTGTACCCAGGTCAGCCGGCGGGTCTTGTATCCGCTCTTCCATCGAAGAATCCTGGCATAGTCTCCCGGCATCCGTTGGAGGCCTTTGTCCACCCGTTCCATCAGCAGCTTTTGGTCATAGAACTTTTTCTTTTTGGCTTCCAGCCGGGTTTCCAGTTCTTCCTGGCGCAGGCAGAAGGATTCTTCCGGGCTGGCCTTGGAACCCCCGCCATTTTCGCTGTCAGGGCCATATCTGGTTGTTTTCGGTCCCGGGATAGTATGGAGTGCAGCCGTATCCTGGATGATTTCTTCCTTGAGGATCTCCAGATTGGCTTGCAGTTCATAGCTGCATTCCAGGGCATATTTGATTCTCTTTCGATATTTCTCCTGCACCATCCTGGGGATGCACCTCCTATTTTTTGTCTTCTTTGCCGTACAGATATTCTCGCAGCATCTTGATACACTGGATGGCTTTGTCCAAATCCTGCTTCCCGTTTTTACGGGGATAGCGGTACAGGTATTTGACCGCGCATCCCAGTAGGTAAGCCTCCACACCGGTGGCCGTAGACGTCATGATTTTCACCACTTCGATGGCTTCCACTCCACGAAAGGTATAGTGATCCGGGTGCTTGATCATATCCCCTTCCCGTTTTTTCGGGGGGTCGGTATATTCTTCCCGTAACATTTTAATGCACTCAATCGCCAGGTCCAGGTCATGTGTTCTGTTCCTTCGAGGATAGCGGTAGAGCAATTTTATGATGGCTCTCATCAGATAGCCATCTTTACTTTCGGCTTCCCCGTCCATGATTCGGACAGCCTCGATGGCTTCCCTGCCCCTGAAAGTGTATTGGTCCGGGTGCCGGATTAAATCTCCCATAGGCTTTTTCATCTTGAGATGGTAGGGACATTTGGCCGCAGCCTTCTGGATGGTGTCCCGATAAATCCGACAGCGATAGAGGACGCAGAGCCTCTTGCCGTCCCAGAAGAAATCTTCAAGGTCACAGTAGTCACATTTCACACAGCGTTCCTGTTCAGTGTTCATCGAATATGATTCCTCCTCATAAAATCCCGCATGCACCGGTAGGTGCAGAATCTTTTTACCTGGCGCATGTAGTAAATCCTCCAGGGCCATTTGCCTGTAGTACCTTCGAAGTAGGTCAATTGGCAGTTGGCACACTGGTGGAAAGTACCCACATAGCTCAGCTTGTAAGGGTTTTCACTCATAAGCAGCTCAACTCCCTTGAGATGACATTCTCCTCATTTTTCAACCTTTCCCGCAGCTTGCTGATCCGGTCCAGTGCCTGGATTAGCACGTCATGTTCCTGGCTCCTGGTGGCCGTTGGATTAATTTTCATGGACAGATAGGCAAACTCTGCTTCCGCAGTCCCCAATGCATTGCTAATGTTTTGAAGATTGACTTTGAGTTCCAGAAGGGTATCATTCATTTATTTTCCTCCTTTGCAAATTCAGCCATAACCTTTGCAATATGGTCAGTCACCCTCTTAAGCCGGACGTCCCCGAACCCGAATTCCGCCCTCAGGGCATCCCGGCAATCACTGATGCCCAGGTTATAGATCTGGCTGCTATACTCAAGCAGCCAGAGGCGGAACGCTGGCAGGCTCATAGCCTTGATACGCTTCAGCTCCTGACGGCTCACGCCGGGGATCCTGATTCCCTGTTCCATTATGACAGCGCCTCCTTCATTTTCCGCCAAACAAAAGGAAAAGGACCAGAAAGTCCATAATGATAAACCATAGGACCAGCAGCGCAACGGCTGCTGCAGCTATTATGGGCATCCATTTCCAGCATTGATTCATGGCTTCCCTCCCGCTTCCCATTCCCGGTAGAGCCGGAACCAGTCATCGGCTCCCATAGTCACCTTCCAGCTGGTCCCGTTTTTCCGGTGGAACACAGCCGGGATGTTTCCAGTAGTCTTCCCTGCGTCTCTGGAAGCCTGGGCCAGAGCATCGTCAATGTTGAGGTGCTCCACACGCTTAACCTCGATATGGATACCGGGCAGCCCAACCACGTCAGCAGTGCCTTCGGGATTATTACCACAAAACTGAGCTGAGCGGCGGGCGTCGTACCCTTCGGCCTTACATAATCGTACGACCTCAAGTTCCCCGTACTTGCCCTTCCTCTTTCCATTTGTCATTGCTACACCTTCATTTCCTAGTTTTTAACTTCTGTTTTGACTTTTAAACTTTTAAAATTCAATTCAGAACCACTGTCCATATGTCTGAAGAAGTAGGGAGAGGGGAAATGTGTGTGGGAAACGTAGTCCCACACATTTACCCCCTACTTCCTGACATATGCAGTAATGGAAACACTATATATATAACTGTATTTCCAAATTCTTTAGCACTCTAAATCGCTAATTCTTTCAACGAGCCCATTTTTAACTTTGAACCCACCATTTTGGTTTATATAATTTTTCACGGTTCGTTCAGACTTAGAAAAATACCTTGCCATATCCGACAGTTTCGCTTTCCCCGCCTCGTTCGCATACGCTTCAAAAGCGATTTCCACACTGTCAACATTCTTGGCGGCTTCTTCCTTCTTCGCCTTGTTCGACTGTTCCCTACCCTTGTGATAGACATCAGCCAGGCTGCCCTCTTCCATGGCGTCCTTGAGCATGCCCGCGTCATCAGCCACATGGACGGGATAGCGAAAGAAAACATTGACTGGAGGAAAGGACGGAAACTCTCTTAGCGTCCCTGAGATGCGCCAAGCCGTCGCAATATCGTCCGGGTCCTGGTCCTTCACCTTGAGCTGGATCATGTCCAGCATGGCGTCCGGATCACGGGCGAAAACGCCGGACCCGCTGGCGCGGTCCATGGACTTCTTGAGCCCTTGACCGCCCTTGCTGTGATGGTGGCAGTAAATGACAGCACAGCCGAGTTCCGTGCAAATTTTGTCAAATTGGTTGCAAAAATGGGCCATCTGGTCAGCGCTGTTTTCGTCCCCTGTAATGACTTTATAAATGGGGTCAATGATGATGGCTATGTAATCCGATTCCTGCGCCCTGGCAATGATTTTGGGCGCTAGCTTGTCCATCGGGACACTTTTCCCGCGCAGGTTCCAAATTTCAACGTTATAATCAGCCTCGTGACCAATGCCAAGGGCCTTCCCCACAACGTCAAAGCGGTCAAAGCAGGATGGCTCATCAATCTCAAGGTTGACGTAGAGGACCTTTCCTTTTTCACAAGGAAAATGTCCCAGCCACGTCGTACCCGATGCGATGGCCATGGCTAGCTCGATGAGGGCAAAGCTCTTTCCGGCCTTTGAAGGTCCTGCAATGAGCATCTTGTGTCCCTGCCTCAAAACCCCGTGGATGAGTTCGTCTGCTTTGGGTGGAAGCCCCTTGTCTTTTGCCTCTCCAAGATTCTTGATGAAGGGCATGTCGTCATTGGTATTCTCGATCCATTCCCGCCACTCGTCCCAGGATTCCTTTCCAAGGTTTGTGCCAATAAGGAACTGTTTCTTGCCGCCTCGTTTGACGCCAGGAAGCCGGGAAAGCCTAGATGGATTCTTATTGGCCGTGTCGATGGTAAGGCCGTTCTTTTCGCAGATTTTGTACAGAAAATCAATACGCTGCCGATATTCTTCCGCATTAGCTGCATCGACCTTCACAATGGCATGAATGCTTTTTGCGCCGCTGTAGGTCAGGGTTGCCACCGGCAGCTGCAGTTTTCTGATAGCCTCGTTCTGCTTAGCCAGGGAAAGGTCGTCGCATTCGACCAGGGCGTATTTAAAGGCGGTCACATTTTCGTTTTTGACGCCGTGTCCATCCAGGGCATTGATGCGGATCCACATCCCCGCCTGCGGGTTATAATCTCCAAAGACAGCGCCAATGTCGCCGTTGCACTTTTCAAGCTGCGTGATGAGCGTGCCGCTTGTCCTGCTCGTATAACCACTATTGGCGGGAATGAATTTGTCCGTGTCATCCTTACGCATACTTTCGTTGACGTAGCCGACATGGTCTGAAGCATCGAAGAGTGTACGGAGAAAGGTGATGATTTCCTGTACCGGTTTCCAGTCCCCCTGTGGCTCCCTAAATGCCTCACCTTCAAGGAGTTTCGGATTGATGATGATCCCGCTTGATGGATCTTGACGAATTTCATCATCCCACGAAAGGGCGCGCCCTGCTTCCCGCTCCTTTGGCTTCCATCCTCTCTCCTTTGCCATCATGGTGATGGTGGCTCCCGTTACGGGATTGGGAGAGCCGCGAAAGCCCTCCCATTTCTTGCTGCATTCACCGGAGTGGTAACGGACACTGTCAAGGGCGCTCCAGTTGTCCCACGCACTAAGAGGATAGCCTTCTTTCTGGAGGGCCATCCCTACCTGCAGCCATTCCTGGTAAGAGCAGGAAGTTGGATCAATAAAATTGAGCACGCCTAAAAGGTCAAATTGCTTCATGATTCATTCCTTCTTGAGGATTGTAGGCAGCGGGGATGATGCCAGACGGGATGCGCCAATCATTTTCCGCGATACGGCCAATCATGCTGCTTGCCGCGGAAAAGCTCCAAGTCCCAACATGAGAAAAGCCTTTGCGTTCCAGAAAACGGATCTGCTTTGGCGTTGAAAGGCCATTCTGTTGGCGCATCTTGAGCCGTTCAATAAGCTGCGTTGCAAGGCCTGCATTTTCTACCGTGTCCGGTGCGATTCCGTGGGCTTCAAGGTATTGCAGCTGCTTTTGCGTCGCAGGGCCCTTTTCCCACATGAATGTCGGTTCGTATCCAGCAAGATCCCCTGCTTCGATGGAAAAGAAATATTGAATTGGGTCCACCAGCTTACGTTTGCGTTCACGCATGGCCTTGAGCTCCTTGGCTAGACTAGCTTCCCGCTCAGCTACAGCATCCCTTTCTGCTTCATCTGCAGCTTCTTCAATATCAAGGGCCATCCCAGCGCTGTCTTCAAGGCGCTTTGTCATCTTTTCTGCAACCTTTTCGTCCTTGCAAACGAGAGATGCTGGCCTGCAGAGGTTATGACGCTCAGTAAGCCATAAAAAATCCAAGAGGAGTAAATCCTTTTTCCCTGGCGCAAGTCTGCTCCCCCGCCCCACCATTTGCTGGTAAAGGCTGCGTATCTTTGTTGGACGAAGGACGACAACACAATCCACTGCGGGACAGTCCCATCCTTCCGTGAGGAGCATGGCGTTGCAGAGCACGTTGTATTCCCCGCGTTCATAGGCATCAAGGACTTCGGCACGGTCTGCACTGTTTCCATTGACTTCTGCCGCCTTAAATCCATGGCGGTTCAGGATATCCCGGAAAGCCTTGCTCGTTGCCACAAGCGGCAGGAAAACAACGGTCTTCCGATTCTTGCAATATTGCTCCATTTCGGTGGCAATGGCTTCAAGATATGGTGACAGGGCATCCCCCAAATCACCTGCTGCGTAGTCCCCGTTTGCCATCTTGACGCCCCCAAGATCGATATTGAGTGGCACTGTAAGGGCCTTGATAGGTGACAGGTATCCTTCCTTGATGGCTTGCGGGAGGGAATATTCATAAGCGATGTTGTCAAAATACTCGCCCAGGCACGCCACATTTTGCCTCTCAGGCGTTGCCGTGACGCCTAGGACTTCCGCATTAGGGAAGTGATTTAAAACCGTCTGGTAGCCATTTGCAAGGGCGTGGTGGGCTTCGTCTACAATGATGGTCTGGAAGGTATCAGCGGGAAAGCGGTTTAAGCGTTTTTCCCGCTGCATGGTCTGGACGCTGCCGACAGTGATCCGAAAAAAGCTATCCAGTGAAGTTCCGCTTGCCTTTTCTTTGCTTGTCATAAGGCCCGTTGCTTTTAGGATCTTATCCTGGGCTTGAGTCAATAGCTCATCCCGGTGGGCAAGGATGAGGACCTTTTTGCCACGGGCCACGGCTCGTTTGGCCACGTTTGCAAAAACGATGGTCTTGCCGCATCCCGTAGGAAGAACAAGGAGCGTGCGCCTGTGTCCACGCTCCCAGTCTTGTTCAATGGCCTCAATCGCTTGCTGCTGATATGGCCGGAGTTCCACTTAGAAGGCCCCTGGTGTGAAGCTTGCCCCGTTCACAGGCTTTGGAGCAGGCATATGTGGGTCCCGTTTAGGGGCTTTGTCAGGTTCGATGAAGTAGGCCACGTTGTTGTAGGTCTTGTCGTTAAATTCGCGCGGAGCCATGTGGCACCAGCCTTCAAGGCCTTGGAGGTTCCAGCGCATATGGAGTGGTTCATGTTTCTTCTTGACGCCAATGGCAAGGAAGAAGGTGGCAAGCTTCCATTCCTGGCTGCTGTGAAGGAAGAGATTTGTGGTCACTTCCACTGGCTCCGTCGCTGCGGGATCATTCGGGATGACCATCAAATGAATGATGGCCTTCGGACATGGTGGAATCTTGCTGTTCGGATTTTTTGGCTCATACATAGAGCGTTCCACTTCTTTGATAACGAAGGGGTAATCCCCTTCTTCAAGGAGGGTGTAACTTTTGTTCCCGCCTTCAGCGGTGATTTCGTCTTCCCAACCAAATACCTTATCTTCAACCACGGTTCCCATATTTTCAAAACTCATTTTCATTTCCTCCTAAATTTTATTAGCAACAATAAACGATTTAAGCTGCGGCCAGGCACCAAGGATGACGCCTTTCAAAAATTCGATGTCATAGTCCATGATACTGGTTTCTTCCGGGTAGTAGCCCCGCGCAGCAACGGCGCGGCGAACATCTGTTTCTTTCATGCCTTCCGTTTTTAAAAGGTCAAATACCTGCTTGATGACAGCTTGCTTTGGATCTGCTGCAGCAACTTGAGCAGCTGTTGCAATGACTTCTGACTGTGGGGCGGGTCCAGATGCTTCGGCAGGATTGTCCTGGACATCCCAGAATGCCTCTTCTTCAGGTGAAGGATCTGGCGGCAATGGAACACTGCCCTGAGGTGAATCAATGACCACAGGCGGCTCTCCAAGGTCAGGGATATAGGGCGCAATGCTTGCATATTCGAAGGGCACTTCTGGGGGCAAGCACCAGCGATTCTTGGCGTCCCATGTGCTTGCATGCTGGGTGTACATGACCCGCTTTCCGCCGACCCCTTTCTTCTTGTTGGTCGTCTGGTCCGTCATGATGATGGTCTTATAGTTCGCAAAAAGCAGGGCATCGGCCCATTCCTTCACGATGGCTGCCGTCTTGTTTGTGGTCTTGCTGTTGAGTTTCAGTTCCCACCGATCATAGGCTCCCATCTCATCCGGCTGCTCAAACTTCCGGATCTGGGCATGAGCGTTAAGGACAACGTTGATGCCTGCCTTTGTTACGCCATTCAGGGCCTCCAGGAAGCGGGCAAAGGCTTCCATGAGCTTTGTATAGCCGCTCCCGTAGGCAAAGTCCTCGATGGAGCTTTTCTTTGCTTGGGCACAGACATATTGGATGCAGAGTTTTTCTGCCCAATCCACCGTGTCAATAACAAGGGTCTTGCAGGGTTTTTCCTTCGTAACCTCCTCAATGATTCCCATGAGCATGGCCCAGGAATTGATGTCTGGGATGCGCTTGACGTCAAGCTGGCTGGTACTGTCTTCAATATCCAGAAAAAGCGGGTCTGGGAAATGGCTCGCGAAGGTAGATTTTCCGATGCCTTCAGGCCCATAAACAACGACTTTCTGGGGCCGTAAAACAATTCCTTTGCTGATATTAAGCATGCTGCTTTCCTCCTTTTTCGTTCATGTATGCTCTAAGCTCATCATTGACGCGCTGGTATTCCTGTTCCTTGTGAGCAAGGATCCCTTTCATGTATTCAACCTCGTTTGGCCAAAGCAGAGGATTCTTCAGTTGGTATTGAGCTTCCCGTAAGTCTTCCCAAGCCTTCTTCTGTTCAATCATGAGCGCCTTGAGCTTCAAATCTTTTTCCTTCAGCAGCTTCATTAGAATGTCCCTGCCTTCCAGGCCGGCTTAGCAGCGGCTTCTTCGCCTTTGACCATGCCGTCTTCAATGATGACGCTGCATTCATCGCCCGTAGATACGCGGGTGGCAATCACTTGCAGCCCTTCCCGCTCAAGCCAGGCTCCGAAGTCCTGGAGCGTGTCCGTGTCCATCTGTTCCAATTTATCCATAAGGACAAAACCACAGTTAGGATTGAGTTTCCTCACGATGGCAGTCGACACCTTAAGTTGCTCGCTGGCGCTCATGCCATCCCAAGGGAGACCCTTATAAAGGAGCTTGCCATCTTCCACAGAAAGCCCAGGGAGCGGCAGGTCAGCTCCATCAAGCAGGGAACGACGGTCAGCGCGAAGCCGCTCCAACTTGCCTGTAAGCTCTGCATATTCATTCCCATACCGCTCTGCTTCTTCGACTGCCTTCTTGTGTTCCGCATTCTTTCGAATCTGGGCATTGATCATCTCGACCTGCTGCAGGTTTTTCTCGATCTCTTCCGTGGACTCGTCCTGGAGAGTAGCAACGTCCTTGCCTGCGGTTTCAACATCACGGTCAATGATTTCCTTTTGGCTTCTTGCCTGTTCCAGTTCACTCATAAGAGCGTTGATGCGATTGGCAAGGTCCGTCTGTTTGCGCTGAAGATCAGAGAGATGGAACCGTTTTTTCTGGTTTTCCCCATTCCTTGCCAGGATGGCCTGCTGCCGTTGGATAAGCTCAAAGGCGCTGATGGGGTCTTCCGGTGCCCCAGGGAAAGTCTGCATATCGGCAGCTGCCTTTTCCTTGCGTTCTTTGATGCGTCCTACTTCGGTGCGTTGATAATAGACCTTGCGGATATTTTCGTCGATAGCTTGGAGCTGGTCTCCTACACCGATGATCTGCAGCAGCGTGTCCGCTTTTTCCTTGTCTGTCGCTTTTAAAAAGCTTGGTAGGTCCAGTGCCAACTGACTGATAAACTCCTTGAGGAGAGACTGCCCACTCTTATTACCATTGCTGTCGATGACCTTGAGGGCGCTGTTCTTGCCCTTCCTCTCCACGATGATGCCGTTGTCCAATTCAATATGGATTGCAGGCGGCACCAAGGCCCCTTCCCTTGCGGGTACTGACGGTTTGTAGCGGTCGCCGCCCAGGCCCCAAGCAATGGCATCAAGGACGCTGGTCTTTCCCTGGCCATTTTTCCCACCGATGATGGTAAGCCCATTGGGACTTGGCTCCAGCTTGACCGCCTTCACCCGTTTGACGTTCTCGATTTCCAGCGTATTGATTTTCATACTCTTTCCTCCGTGGTATACTAGAGGTGAATCGGGATAGATTCACCAGGTCCGCCAGCACTGCCATGCTGACGGGCCTCTTTGTTTCCGTTCATCATTGGCTTACCCCCAGATTGCCAGGTTGATGGCGACAATAAGCAGGCTGATTGCCCCGAAGAAGCCAATCACGATTCCCTGGAACCGGGGACCCAGGACGTCAAATCCGTCAGTCAATGTATCAATCAGCATCAGGATCACATCCAAAGCCATCCGGATTATCAAATACGGCAGCAGGATCATCGTCACCAGAATTGGCGCATTCTTTGGTTGTTTCTTCATCTTCTTCATCCTTTCCATATTCAGGGAATCCGTCTTCCATAGCGTCGCAAACCCGGACCGCATTGTCCCGAACCAACTCGAAACGCTTGAGTTCAACCAGAGTAACCCCGGAAGCGGTCATGGGGTCTGCGTGCTGGGACATCTCCATCACGGAGTCCAGAAGCCGGTCCACACAATCCAGGAATTCGTCAGTGATCTTATACGTCATCTTCATGGCTCCCTATCAATTTCCGCAGATCCATAAACAGGGAATCTGCAATTTTCCACCAGGTTTTGATACTGAAATTTCCGTGGCCATTGAGGACTTTGTTGTAATGACCCTCGCTAAGACCCAGGTACAGACTAAACTGTCTCTTTGATAATCCTCTATGGTGCCGGATCTTTTCCAGATTTTCCATTCCAATCCGATGTTCTTCGGGGCTGAGATACAGCAGTAGGTTGGGTTCTGTCTTGACCAGGTCACTGAGCCGAAGTCCCAGGGCATGGGCCAGCTTGATCAGGTCAGCCGGTTTCGGCTTTTGGATTGCTCCTGCTTCGAACTGCTGCACTCAGCTGGCATCGTGGCCTATAGCCTCACCGATATAGGTACCTGACATGCCATTGGCCAGTCGATAATATCGGGCATTGGCCCGGATGGTTTCCATCATTGCATCATCCATCACATTCCCTCCTCTGAAATCGCTGTCAAAAGAGCCAGGGCAGCAGAACGGATTCTCTGGTTCCTTGCCCTTTCGTTGGCCAGCTCAGTCTGGAGCTGCCGGAACTGGTATGGGCTGTACTCTTCCTGGTTCTGTTTGAGTTTGGCCAGAGCATAGACGTCCTGAGCCCGGAAACGGAGCCCCGGCAGTTTCTTGATTCTGGGAAGAATCCCACGGTCACAGAGATCGTAGACCGTCGATTTCCCCACGTTGAGGACCTCGGCCGCCTCGTCGGCCTTCATGACTAACTTTTCCATGAGTGGCCTCCTTTCTGTTCGCCACATTTCGTGGCCGATTTGGTCAATAAAAAATTGACTCGACCGTCTTACCGTAAAATTTCGCCAGTCTGACTTTGATTTCGTCTCGTGGCACCCTTATCCCATTTTCATACATGGACACAGCAGAAACGCTGATGCCGCATCTCTGAGCCACGGTACTACGGTCGATTTCGCCACGGAGCTTCCGTAAGCGTTCACCAATTTCTTTCGGTTCCGGCACTTCACTCACCTCCTTTCTCCACGTTTCGTGGCACAAGTATAGTATAACTTACAACACGTTCCGTGTCAACACGTTTCGTGCTATTTTCTCTACTTTTCCATCACGTTTCGTGATATAATAGAGCCATGACAGGAGGGATGGCCATGAAATTTAAGGATAGATTGAGAGAGCTGAGAACGTCACGGGGATTGACTCAGGATGATTTTGCCAAAGCGACAGGGCTTACCAGAAGTGCAATTAGTATGTACGAGTCCGGGAAACGGGAGCCAAATTTCGAAGTTCTGGAAATGATCGCTGACTTTTTTAATGTTGATATGAACTATTTGCTGGGGAAAAACGAAAACAGCACCTACTATCTCAATCCTGAAACCGCCAGAATCGCCCAGGAAATCAAAGACACCCCGGGTCAGAGAGTTCTCTTTGACGCTGCCCGTGACCTGTCCCCTGAAGACATTAAGGTCGTGATGGCCGTCATCGAAGGCCTGAAAGCTAAAGAAAAGAGATGATCCATATGACTGTCGTTGTCACATATCAAAATCTACCGAAGAAAACCAACTCCCTCGCCGTGGCCAATGGTGACGGCAGCTTTACCATCATCGTCAACCGTTCCCTGGATGATCAAGAACGGAAGAAGGCCGTCGCTCATGAAATCCGGCACATTTCCAAGAACGATTTTGTCTGTCCAGATGCCGGCGTTGCCGAACTTCTGTGTCATGAATCGGAAGAATTTCAGATGCCATCCGACATTGAAATATTTTATAAAGACTGAAAGGAGCAAAAATTATGAAAATCAAAGCACTGACCATTCTGCTGTCCGCCCTGCTGGCCTGCTCCCTGCTTGTCTCCGGCTGTGGAGATGACAAAAAGCAGGAGTCAAAGCCTGCTGCCGTCACGTCCATCAAAATCGATACCAGCACGGACGAAGGGAAACTCCAGCAGAAAATCGCTGATGCCGTGGCTGCTTTAAAGACTGGACATGACTCCATCTCTGAAATCCAGGTGGCTCAGTCCCTGTCCGGTGATAGCACCAACGTCAACGTGACCGTGGACCTGGCTCATATCGATGATCCGAAGATCACGCTCCAGGAGTGCATGGAGCTGACTAAGACCATCGCCAAAGCTGCTTATACCAGCGGAAGCCCGTACAAGATCGCCAACGTCACCATCATCTGCCGGACGTCGCTCACGGACACCAGGAATGGCAAGGAATCCATGGATAAGGTCTATAGCTACACGCTACCGGCCGAAACCGTGAAAGGATGGAATTGGGACAACATCAAGGCCATCAACCTGGCCAACGTCCAGGGCAAAGGCATCTTCGTTCATCCTGTCCTGCAAAAGAAATAAAAAAGACGCCCGGTGCTGGGAACACCGAACGTCTCTACACAAACACGCCATGTCAATGGGAGTTTGCATGATCATTATACCATGCCCGCCCCCTCTTTGCCAGAAAAGGAGGCTTTTCTTATGGAATACAGGTTTTCGTACAGAGAAAAGAATGGATCCATCTGCCTGATTCTTTCATACAAGGTGGGACGCCGCTGGAAACAGAAGACGAAGCAGGGCTTTAAAACGCAGCGTGAGGCCAGACGCTACCAGGACACCTTATTGGCCCAGGTGAAAGAAACTGCGGGGCTCACAGATGACATTCGTATGAAAGATATTTCCCTGCGAGACTTCTTCCCGATTTTCGAGCGGGATAAGCAGAAAATCTTTGCCTACAATACTCTGTTGAATTATGGCAATGCTGTTTCCCGTTTGGGATCCGCAGCCGATATCCCCATCCGGGAACTGACGCCGGCCGACATTGCCAATGCACTTTTAAAACTGAAAGTGAAGTCTTCCACCAGGAAAGGATTTTTATGCAATATTTCCGCAGTGCTGGAGCATGCCCGCAAAATGTATAAAATTATCAAAGTCAACCCCGCACAGGGTATCCAGATGCCTAAAGATAAAACTCCGGCAGTGCTCCGTGCATTTTCAAGGGTAGAGCTGGCCCAACTGCTGAAGATCTTGGAGCCCTGGCCGCTTGGAAAGATGGTAGTCGTACTGGCCGCCAACACCGGCATGCGGTACGGGGAAATTTCCGGCCTGCCCTGGGACGCCATCGACTGGGAAAAACAGACTATCACCGTCCGGCAGCAGCTGTCCAGGACGTCTGCTGGGAAAATCGGAATCAAACAATGTAAGACTGTCAGGAGCAATCGGACTATTCCAGCCTCTATTATTGTCCTGCGTGCATTGCAGGAATGGAAGTTCTCTAATCCCATTAACTTTTCCGGAACAGTGTTCCCGTTGGAACAGATGGAAACCGCTCATAAACGGCTCAGCAGGATCATCAGCACTCATTTTCCTGGCCGCTCGGTTCATGCTTTGCGTCACACTTTCGCGACTCTTTTACTATCGGAAACCGGGGACGTGAGCCTGGTAGCACACATTTTGGGAGACACCATTGCTACAGTGTCCAGTGTCTATCTTAACTATACGTCAGATATCCACCAGGTGGCGGCAAAAGCAATCGCAAACCTGTATTAATTTTTGCCGTATTTTTGCCGTCTGAAGGAGAAAGCGCTTTATTACTGGGGTTCTGGACATAAATCATACTTTCTCCTAAAGTAACACTGCCCCCGGCCAGGGTTACGTTGCTGGCGCTAATAGTACCCAAAACAGAAATGGTAGTAGAAGAACCACTCAGAGGAACGGTGCCGCTGGTCAGAGTGCTTACATCAGCGGAATCGTTCGTTGTGAAATTAGTTTTCAGGGTTCCATATTCAGCATCTGTAGGCGCAATAACATACAGGGATCCGGCGTTAATGGCGCCGTTAGCGCCCACGGCCATGCCGTTAGGGCTCAGGAAGAACAGGTTGCCGCCATTCTGGCCACCTAGACCACCTTGGATAGCGTTGACTGTACCGTTGATGCTGATTTGAGCGTCAACGAAGTTCAACAGATTGGCAACGTCTGCACCTTCTTGGGTTGTTCTAAAATACAGATTGGCGATATCGTTTTCACCCAGGGAAAATTGAGAAAATTGGTTGATGGCGTTACTGCCCTTGATCTGCTGGGCGTAGATGTTAAACGTATTGTCAGCGCCTGCTTCATACGTGTGTCCACCGCCGCTGCCATCTGTAATGGTAGATACTGCTTCTACGTCCTTAACCCCCGTGAAAAATCCTGCGGTGGCTATGGACAGTAAGACCTGCAGCGCCAGGCGGCCTGTGGACCGTTGCTGACTGCTGTGGTGTTTGTTATGCTTTTTACTGCTCATATTCAGGCCTCCTTAAAAAGCGCTGTTGAAGGAAAAGTGAATCCGGGTCCGGCTTTGGTTCTCGCTGTTGATGGTGCGGATCAGGGGGAAAGCCAGGGCGGTATTCAGGGACATATGGGGGTTGATTTCCCATTTGATGCCTGCGCCGGCGCCCATGAGGTTCCGGTCGCCGTAAGCGCTGTCGCCCCAGATGTGGCCGCCGTCCAGGAAGACGTAGCCTTTGACTTTCCGTTTCGTATCCATGGGCATGGTGTATTCCACGCTGCCGGAGAAGCCGCTGTCGCCGGCGATGAGGCTTTCTTTGTAGCCTCGGACACTGTACATACCGCCCAGGTAGTACATTTCGGCGGAGGGCAGGTACTGGGTGCTGGAAACCTGGCCGTCCAGGCGTACCAGCCATTCCTGGCCGTGTTTGATATGACGCTGGTACAGACCGTTAAATTCGAAAATGCCGAAATCGCGGGTCTTGTTATAGAGGTTTTCGTACCGGCCGAAGCGGTAGCCGTACTTCTGGTACATTACGTAGGAGGTACCGTAGTTCAGCTGGTCGTAATAGCCCATCACGGTATCCAGAGTATCGTTGGCCCAGCGGATCCGGTTGCGGTAGTTGGTACCCAGATCGGTTTGGGACCGCTGGTGACCGTATTCCAGGCCCCATTCGGATTTGTAGTTTTCGGTGGTTTCGATGGGGTTTACCAGGAAGCCGGTGAACAAATAGGAGTGGCCTTTGACGCCCAGGGCTTCAAAGGGGCCGTCGGTAATGTGCACGCTGTTGGTGGTGTAGCTGACCCCGGCCCGGGTGCCCCGGGTATTGACGGGGGTATTGTAGCTGGCGGCCACGGCTTTGGTGCCCTGGGAACGGAGTGTGCTGATAAAGAGGTGGTCCCGGTTGCCCAGCAGGTTCCGATCCTGCCAGTACATGCCGACCCGGTATTCGCCGCTGGTTTTGTTGCCGGCGTCATCGACAAAGACTCCGGTGACCTGGTCCTGGGGCTCCCGGACGGCGATGACGTAGTCGGTGGTGCCGGGCTCTTTGCCGGCCTTGAGGATGATGTGGAGCTGGGCGTCGTTGGTGGCGTTAAAGCGGAGGATATCTTTGTTCAGCTGGTTCATATTCTGGATTTCCCCAGGCTGGATATGCAGCCGATCCCGAATATAGCCTTTCCTGGTGGTTTTGCGCCCGGAAAATTCCAGTTCTCCGTTTTTGCCTTCATACAGGTCGATTTTCACATGGCCCTGGTGTATGGTCTGGGGGGCCAGGTAGGCTCTGCAGGTCATATACCCTTTTTCCTGGTAGAGTTTGTTGATTTTGCCTACCAGGGCGTACAGGTCATTGATGCTGATTTCTTTGCCTTTGTACTCCTGTATAATGGTCTGGAGCTCTTCAGGCTTCAGGACCTGGGAGGCTGGGATTTCTACTTCAGACAGCACGAAACGGACAGCGTCTGCTTCTCTTTTTTCGGAAGCTGCTGTCCCTTCTACGGTATTCTTTTCCCAGCCCTCTTGTATCTTGCGGGCTATGTTCTGGCGTTCCAGGTATTCTCTGGTGCGATTGAGCTGTGCCCCGGAATCGGTATTCCCCGCCGGCCTTGCGGCGTCGTTGGCTGCCGCCTGGGCCAGTGGGATCGGTATGCTGCTCCCCAGAGCTAGTGCAAGCAGCAAACGGGTAAGAAGCAACTTATCTTTCATAAGAATCTCCCCTTCTCCACTAAACTTTCCTCTTTTCTTCCATCTGGTGTTCCTCGTTAGTTAGGTGAATAGGAATTTTTCTGAATATTCAGTTTACGTTTTTGTGCATAACTAAGTATTCCCGTCATTTCCTATATATAATTTTATTTAACTATCATTGATAGTTAACTTTTATAAACAGTATAGCATTTAAAAAATAAAAAACAATTATACGAAAGTATACTCTTTTGCAGTTTTGTACCAGTTATTTTTGACAGTATTGTCAAAAATAACTGGTGTGTAGGAAAAACTATGTAGTAAAATCGGGTTGGTGCGGTCAGCGAACCTGAAGTGTGCTGGTGCCGGGAATCCCCGCTCAGTCAGCCACTAAAGTGGCTGACAGCTCCCCCCAGCGGTTCGCGGCTCGCTGCGCAGCTGCGTCCTACGGACTTGCTTTGCAGGCCGCTATCGCATGGGCCTTATTAACCAAACAGCCTCTTGCAGAATTTGTTGGGCTGTTTGGATGCGGCCGCATAAAGGTAGGAGCCTTTAAATGGTCGTGCGGTCCACGGGAATGGGAGGTGACCGGGCCCGAAAAGCGGGCAGGAACATATGCCCCTATTGGCACCTGCGGTGCCATTTTCCCCCCAAAGGGGAAACGCTTGTCCCCTTTTGGTGCTAGTGCGGCGAGAATGGTAGCTCAACGAGGTCAAAGTTTCCAACGTAATTACTTTTTGCTGCAGAAAACTCTGTACCGGATTTTTGGTCGATATTCTCAACGGGTGTAGTGCAGGTATCCTACTTTTGAACCCCATCCCGGCCGCGCTCTTGCCCTTGAATAGCGTGACCACCCTTCCCCTTTTCCTGTTCACATAGCGCAGGACCTCTCCGGGTCCACGCTTTTTATTTTTTTGCGTGGACCCACCTCCCCTTTGGGGCGCATTCGCCAAGGTTTTCAAGTACTGACAAAGTCAGCATTGAAAGCCCTTGGATGCGCCTGCCAATGAGGAGGCTTTAAGTGGAAGGCAGACGCGGCGCTAGCGCCGCGAAAGACCGTGTAAACTTCCTCCGTCAGCCTTTGGCTGACACCTACCACAGTGGTTCGCTGCTAGCCAGTCATTTTCGCCCTACGGGATCAATTCCTGGGCAGCTATCACATGGGTCGCGTGTACCAAACAGCTTCTGGAATACCTGTAACGCTGTTTGGACGCGACCGCAACGCTTGCAGAAGGCTTTCAGGCCACTACTGGTCAATTGTTAATCGTTACTATAGCGTCACCACTACATTCACTATCAAAAACACTTACAGAACCGGCCAGCACGTCCTCTGCCCTCCCCGCCTACCAGGAAGGGGAGGGACGGGCCATACCATGCATTCAAGGGCCCGGGTGGGGAAGGTTCCTTTTGCGGCGCTGGCGCCGCCCATATATTCTAAAAAAACACCGCTCCCCCATTCTCCCCCCTCTCCCCTACAAAAAAAATCACCTGCTCCAAGGGAACAGGTGATTTTTATCCATATTTCGTTCTAGCGGCGCTGCTTTCCGTACATCTTTATTTTGCTTTTTCAAAATAGGCGGCGACTTTTTTCAAGTCTTCTATAATGGGCAGGTGCTGGGGGCAGACTTTTTCGCACTGGCCGCAGGCGACACAGTCGCTGGCCTTGCCGAAGGTTTTGGTGAGGCGGTCGTAATATTCGCCGTGGGGGGTCCAGGTTTTGCTGGTGACTTCTTGTTTATCGGCGTTGTACAGGGAGAAGTATTTGGGGATGGCGATGTGTTTGGGGCAGCCGGGGGCGCAATAGGAGCAGCCGGTGCAGGGGATTTCGATGCTGGCGTTGATGGTCTTGACGGCTTCTTTCACGATGGCCAGTTCTTCCTGGGTCAGGGGCTGGAAGTTTTCCATATAGCCGGTGTTGTCCAGGAGCTGTTCCATATTGCTCATGCCGCTGAGGACGATTTTGACGTTGGGCAGGGAGGCTGCAAAGCGGACGGCCCAGGAGGGTACGGACATATCGGGGTGGTAGGCTTTGAAGGCTTCAGTGACTTTATCAGGGACGTTGGCCAGGGTGCCGCCTTTGACGGGTTCCATGACGATCACGGGTTTGCCGTGTTTGACGGCGACTTCATAGCATTTCCGGGACTGGACGCCTTCGCTGTCCCAATCCAGGTAGTTCAGCTGGAGCTGGACGAATTCCATTTCGGGGTGGGCGGTGAGGACTTTGTCCAGGACGTCGGCGTTGTCGTGGAAGGAGAAGCCCATGTGTTTCACCAGGCCCTGGCGTTTCTTTTCGGCCAGCCAGTTGAAGCAGTCCAGTTTGGTATAGATTTCGTAATGGTCCACGCCCATGTCGTGGAGCAGGTAGTAATCAAAGTAGCCGGCGCCGGTTTTCCGCAGTTGTTCCTGGAAGACTTTGTCCCGGTCTTCTTTGGTTTTGATAAAGCCGGCATGGAGCTTGGTGGCCAGGGTGAAGCTTTCCCGGGGGTAGCGGTTCACCAGGACTTCTTTGGCGGCTTCTTCGCTTTTGAAGTTGCAATACATCCAGGCCGTGTCGTAGTACGTAAAGCCTCGTTCCATAAATACATCCACCATTTTTTTGGTGGTTTCCAGGTCGATGCTGCCGGCATCGTTGGGATCGAGCAGCGGCAGGCGCATAAGGCCAAAGCCGAGTTTTTTCTTGCTGGTAAAGATGTCTTCCATAGTTATTTCTCCCCTTTTACGGCCTTGAGCAGGAACACCAGGTTCTGCCCCAGGTTTTTCATATTGGCCATGCCTTCGGCGTCCTGGCGGACGTCGCCGGGCAGTTGGCCGTAAACCATATTCCAGTAGGTGGAGCCTACTACAAACATTTCGTGATTCAGGAAAAAGTGGTTCATGGTATCCACGGCTTCCAGGGCGCCGCCCCGCCGGGCTGCTGCCACTGAGGCGCCGATTTTATGGGTCATGAGGCCGGGGTTCATGTCGGCCACTACGGCGCTGCGCTCCAGAAAGGCCTGCATATTGGCGCTGACGTTGGCGGAGTACACGGGGGAGCCCAGGACGAGGGCGTCTGCCTGGGTGACTTTGGCGAAGATTTCCTGGAACTGGTCGTGATGGTGCACGCAGTTCCGTTTGCCGCCACAGGCCCAGCAGGCTTTGCAGGGTTCGATGATGGTGCCGCCGAATTGGATCAGTTCGGTCTCCAGGCCGGCTGCCCGGCACTCCTCCAGTACTGTATTCAGCAAAATCGCTGTGTTGCCGTCTCTCCGGGCGCTGCCATTGATTGCGATTACTTTCATTGTAATACTCCCCTTTCTGTGTTCTGCTGCGATTGCCTGCCTTGGCACGGGCCGGGCAGGTGTTGTGGGTGTGCGGTCAACAAGGGTCTTGCAAAAGACCGCGTTACTTCTATTTTACATGGTTGAAAAGAGAAAGAAAATAGGGTGGAGGGAAAAATGGTAGGCTTTTTTGGGTCGTGCGGTCGGCGAACCTGAAGTGATGTGGTGCCGGGAATCCTGGTTTTGAACTCCATCCGCCGGTGATTCCACCGGCACCTTCCTCTTCTCCTGTTCGCATAGCGAACAGGTAAGTGGAAGGCAATGCGGCGCTAGCGCCGCGAAAACCGAGTTAAACTTCCTCCGTCAGCCTTCGGCTGACACCTCCTTCACTTTTGAAGGCGGCTTCCAAGCTACTACTGGTCAATTGTTAATCGTTACCATAGACGTTATCACTACATTCACTATCAAAAACACCTGCAGAACCGGTCATCACGTCCTCTGCCCTCCCCGCCTACCAGGAAGGGGAGGGACGGGCCATACCATGCATTCAAGGGCCCGGGGTGGGGAAGGCTCCTTCTGCGGCGCTGGCGCCGCTATAGCAGAACAGGTCCTGACCTTATTTGGGGGCAGGACCTGTTCTGCCTTATATTCTATCTTGATTCCTCAACAACTTGAAGCCTGTTTTTAGGCTTCAAGTTGTTGGACGTTATCCCCTTCCACCATTGCCGCAGCTTATAGTGATTCGATTTCCCCTGACCGCACGCAAAAGTGGTCCTCTTTTGCCAATTTAACTGTGAGAGTGCTCCTTCTGCGGCCAAGGGCCGCCTATTTATTCTCAAAAACACTTCTCCAATTTTTACAAAAAACTGGAGTACGTTCTCTGCTTCCGTTATTACTGCTGCTTATCTTGATTTCATTCCCTCGTCTGCTTTCAAAAGTGGTCCACTTCTGCCAATTTAGCTGTGGAGGTTCCTTCCGCTTCCTGCCGCAGCTGCTCTCCTCCATTCTCCTTTTCTTTCCAACATACAAAAGACATACTGCTCAGTTCCTGTTTCTGGGCAGTATGTCTTTTCCATTCTCTTTTTCTAGAAATATCTTCTGTCGTTGTCTGCGGGGCGGAGGTTATTGCGGGGCTGGCCAAAGGCGGCGGGTCTGCGGGCTTTGAGGGCTCTCAGGGTTTCGGCGTCTTTCAAAAAGTGGGCCAGGTTCTGGCCGAGTTTTTTCAGGTTTCCCATGCCTTCTACGTCCATTCTGACGTCGCCGGGCAGTTGTCCATAGACGACGTTCCAATGGGCGGAGCCTACGATATACATTTCGTGGTCCAGGAAGAAGTGGTTCATGATGTCGATGGTCTGGAGGGCGCCGCCTCGTCTGGCGGCGGCTACGGCGGCTCCGATTTTATGGTTGAACAGGCCGGGGTTCATATCGGCTACCATGGCGGAGCGTTCCAAAAAGGCCTGCATGTTGGCGCTGACGTTGGCGGCGTAGGCGGGGGATCCCAGCAGGATGCCGTCGGCTTTGGTCATTTTGGTGAATACGTCCTGGAACTGGTCGTGGTGGTGGACGCAGTTGCCTTTGCCTCCGCAGGCCCAGCAGGCTTTGCAGGGTTCGATGATGCTGCCTCCGAATTGGATCAGTTCGGTGTCGATGCCGGCTTTCCGGCATTCTTCCAGTACGGTGTTTAGTAATATGGCTGTGTTGCCATCTCGTCTTGCGCTCCCATTAATTGCTAACACTTTCATTTTCCCCATCCCCTTTATCTGTGTGGTCACAGCCTATCGGCACCTGTTAGCTATGCAGATAGTATGGTGATTTCTTTTTTGTTGTAAAGAACTAATAACTTCTATTGCTTGATAGTTTATTTTATTCTACATGAGATGAAAAATTCCTGTTTTTTTCTTAAAAACATTTTAAATTTTTTTGGAAAAAATTATTTATACAAAGGGTTCTCTTTACGCTGCAAAAAAGGGGGTGAAAAATGGGGATGTGAAAAAATGAAACTTCTATCGTCGTTCGTTCCTTATTGCCTTCAACATTTGAGAGTCGCATCCGGTCGTCCAGTGCAATGTAATAATGGAGGACCGGCTAATGCGACCTCTGTGATAGCATTCCAAGAAGCAAGCTCGTAGAGCGAAGCTGATTGGTACAATGCGAACCACTATGGGGAAGGTGCCGCACAATGTGCGGCGGAAAGGGGCGGCGACACTTCCTGAGCGGTTCGCCGTACTCCAGTCAGTTTCGCCCACAGGGCTCACTTCCTGGACGGCTATCGCATGGGCCTTATTAACCAAACAGCCTCTTGCAGAATTTGTTGGGCTGTTTGGATGCGGCCGCAATGCTTGCAGGAAGCATTCTATGCGCTACTGGTCAAGTAATAAAGTCAGGTAGTGCAGATATTTACAAACTATGTTGCTTTGCTATACCCCATTTTGCACGTGACTCGTATAGGCCTAAGAATTGCCCCTGACTTGACTCTTTGATGTGAGCGCAATGCTTGCAGAGGCCATTCATAGCCATAAGGATTCCAGTGCTTATCCATACTGGCACTACAGTCAAGACTTTAGTTGACTAGCAATGGTCTAGTGTGCCGCCTTCAAGCGTGAAGGAGGTGGGGTCCGCAGGGCCTCGGAGGAAGTTTTGATATTCGGATATAGCTGAAACAAATGAACGCTAAAGAAGGGAGTGTGAAAAAATGAAAGCTCATTTCTTCACAGCCTCTTCTGCTTCCGTATTTTGTTTTGTCTTAGTTTTGGAATTTGTCCGCCAGTACTTTTTTGGAATCGTGGATGGATTTTTGGATGGCGGTGGTATTGATGGTATTGGGTTCGTCTTCGTCCTGGCTTTTCAGCACCAGCTGGACTTTGCACATGCTGTAGAGGAGTCCTACCAGGAGGACGGTGTTCTCCACCAGGAGTTTCTGGTCCGGGGTGTACTGCTGCCAGTTGGTTTTTCTCTGGTCCCGGACCAGGTGGGAAAGCTGCTTCAGATGGGTGGCATAGATGGTTTGGACTTTCTTCAGCTGGGTATGGTATTTTTTTGCGGTGCTTTCCAGGTCATTCAGGTAGCTTTCTGCGGAGTCTATTTTCCACAGGATATCATCCAGCTGTTCTTCGATTTCATCGGCTTTTTTGGTCATGCTGTCGCCGGTCAGGCTGACCACAAAGCCGCCTACCAATAGGCCCACTCCCAAGGTGCCGGCTCCCAGCAGGGCGCTGCCCAGGGCTATGCCTCCGCCGCCTGCGGCCAGGGCTCCTCCGCCTAGGGCGGCCAGGGTAGCGTTGGTGGCAGCGGCGCCGCTCAAGGAGGCGATGGCGGTCCCGGTGGAGGCGGTACCCAGGGCGGCAACGGCGGCGGTGGTGGCTCCTGCAGCGGCAAGTCCTCCGGCTGCGCCCAGACCTGCTCCGCCCAGTCCGCTCAGGAGTACTTCTGCGCCTACGGATACGTCTTGCAGTTTCTGCTGGCTCACGTTGGGCAGCTTTACGTTGTTTCTTTCGTAGGGTGCAAAGGTGGGTTTGTTTTTGATTTTGGCAAAGAGCTGGGAAAATTCTTCAAAGCTGCGGAGGATTTCCAGCTCCCGCTCCCCCAGTTGGTCCATGGCCTGGACGGCTGCGCTCTGGGCGTCTTCTAGTTCAAACTTGGCGTCCTGGTACTGGGTTTTGGCTTCTTCCACCCGTTCGTTGGCTTCTTTCATCTTGGTAACGCCTTCAGCAGCGCTTTTTACCCCGGCGGCTCCGGCCAGCAGGGCAGCGGCGCCTAATAAAAATGGCAATGGCATTTTACTTCCCCCTTAGTTTTTTCAGTTCCCTGCAGCTTTCGTAATTGCGCTGCAGGTAGTCTTCGTAGCTCATGAGATCCTTGAAAAATACCTGGTAGCAGGCGTCCACCCGGCACAGCAGGGGTCTTTGTTCGTAGATGGAGTACAGGTTTCCTTTAAGATAGCGGCAGACGCCGCTGCCGTCGTGGAGGTCTTTGTACAGCTCCGACCGCTGGAGATTCCGGCAGCACTGGCCGCATTGGTCACACTGGAACATGGCACGCTTCCTTTCAAAAGGCTCGAATGGTCAGGGTTACCTGGCCGACGTTTTTGCCCAGGCTCAGGTACTCGCCCTGGCCGATGCTCAGGCAGCCGTTGAAGGCCCAATCTACCTGGGGCACTTTGTCCCAATGGTAGAACTGGGCAAAGGCCTGAGGGCTGTCCCCGCTGCCCAGGCCGGACTGCTGCAGTTTCACGGGGCTGCCGGGCAGGAGGACGATTTGGGAAACGGTATCGCCCTGAAACTGCACCACCAGCTTTTGGGGTGCGTAGTACCAGCCGTCCTGGGGATAGATGGGCAGCAGGTGGCCGGATTTGTCGGGCTGGCCCAGGGTGCGAGCTACCTGCTCCACGCTCATGCCCAGGTGGAGGCCTGCGGCGGATTCGTAATAGGGCAGCTGGGGCAGGCGGTGCAGGGTCTGCTGGCCGTTCAGGGTGAGATAATCCTGGTTGTTGCCCAATAGCTGCCAGTTGAAATACAGGGACCGGAGGCCGATGCTTTCCAGGATTTCCAGCCGGCCGCTGGCCAGGGCTCTGCCTCCGGTAAAGTCCCAGCCGCTCTCCACCTGGCAGCCGTTGATGGTGCCGGCTTTGATGTCCAGAACCAGGTTCCCGTTGGCATCGTACCAGGGGCCTTCCATGGCCTGAAGCAGCACGTTCACGGTTTCTGGGGTCTGTTTAGTCAGGGCCTGGGCTTTTGGTGCCGGGGCCTGACCCCAGAGCAGCAGGGCCGCCAACAGGGCTGCCAGGGCTGTGTTTTTCTTCATAGGACTCCCCTCCTCACTTAAATTCCAGGACTGCGTCCTTGTCTTCCATAAAGCTGTCGAAGGTGCCCTGGTACGGCAGGGCAAGGCCCAGGGCCGCATACTGGCTGCGGAGGGCCTGGTTCAGGGCCTTGGGGGTGGTCGCCTGCTGCAGCATCTCCGCCAGCTCCTGGTACCGGGCGGTTTCCTGGCGGAACCGGTCATAATCCAGCCGTTCCAGCTGGGCCAGGTAATGTTTCAGGCTGGCATTGATGCGCCGGTAGGCGTCCAGCTGTTTCTGGAGGGGGGAGGCAATGCCCAGGCGCAGGGCTGCTTCTTTCACCACTAGCCAGGCCAGCCGGACCCAGGCTATCAGGTTCAGGCGCAAGATGAACAGGACCCAGTTGCCGCCGGATTTAATCAGGGCATCTGCTCCGTCCAGCAGGCAGAGGGCGGCGTGGCCCAAAAGCAGCATGAGCCGCAGGTCCTTGTGGCTGTCGTCGGGAACACAGTCCGACCAGGGCACGCCTTTGCCAAAGTGGCGGCGCAGGACCCAGAGCAGCCGGATGGACAGGTCGCACAGGGCCACGGGTATGGCCATAGTCAGGCCAAAGCGGGCGTCGTAGCCTTCCTGGAACACTTTGGTGGCCACGGTAGCCACGGTATTCCGGTACTGGCCTACGGGCAGGCTGCCAAAGTCGCACAGCTGGAAAAATTCGTAGAAGGGTATCACCAGGCCGCTGCCCCGTTTTGCTGCGCCAGAGCTGCCGGCTACGTCGGACATCAGGTGACCGAACCAGTTGGCTGTGCCGCAAAACAGTTTGGCAAGGAGGCTGCCGCCCTGGAGTTCGCCGGACTCGCTGCGCAGGGTAATCAGCTGGCCTTCTGACAAAAAGGTGGAGGTGCCGGTAAACTGGTCCAGTAGGGAAAAGAACAGACCTGCCAGGCCCGGGGCGTGGGCCAGGGATTTCATGTGGTGGTTTTTGGCCGCCATGGAGGAGAGGCCTGGCACTTTTTGGGCGTAGGGCTGGTCGTAATTCACCGGGAAGGTCCGCTCCAGAAAGCCGATGGCGCTGGCCACGCTGTGCTCTTTCCCCTGCCGGGGCGACCAGCCGCACAGGTCGGCAAAGCCCATGACCGCCTTGTCCACCTGGGCGTCCGTCCAGGGCAGCAGGGCGCTGTCCGCCGGCGAACCCACCAGGAAAATATCCACCAGCCCCGCCAGGACGCCGCAGGCTGCTGCGGCAATATAGTCCGTGGTGTCGCAGCTATCCTCTGCAAAATACGACGTGCTGTCCCCCTCCGCCCCATCAGGTTGGAGGGGGACCTGGCCGGTAAAGCGCTGATAGAAATGGGTCATGGCGGTCTGCTCCTTGTTAGTGTTGTTGGTATATGGTTATTGTAGCAAATTTCTGTAAATTGAGGAAGAGGGGGGAGGGGCAGCGGAGGTTAGGCGTGGGGCGGGGCCGGTGGGAAGGCTGGTTTTAAACTCCATCCGCCGGTGATTCCACCAGCACCTTCCTCTTCTCCTGTTCGCATAGCGAACAGGTAAGCGGAAGGCAGTAGCGGCGCTAGCGCTGCAAATAAGCTTGATTAAACTTCTATCGTCGCCTATGGCGACACTTCCTTCACCCTTGAAGGAAGCTTCCAGGCCCCCACTGGTTAATTGTTAATCGTTACTATAGCATTACTACTATATGAGTTATCAAAAACACCTACAGAACCGGCCAGCACGTTCCCATGCCCTCCCCGCCTACCAGGAAGGGGAGGGACGGGCCATACCAAAAATCCACGGGCCCTGGGTGGGGAAGGTTCCTTCTGCGGCCAAGGGCCGCTTGTATATTCTAAAAAAGCACCGCACAGTTTCGTAGAAACTGTAGCACGTTCTACTTTTTCTTCAACGCCTACTGCAATACCCTTGCTTATCCCCCATTATCACAAAAACTATTCCCATTTGCCAATTTAACCGTGAAAGGTCCTCTCGTCTTTCTTCTCTATAAACGAAGTACCGGGCGCTTCTTTTAGGGAAGCGTCCGGTACTTCAATGAGCTGCACAACTTGACTTGGGGTTGGATAGGCTGCTATAGGGTTTCACCGTGCAAATGCGCTGGGGTTAGTGCTGCTCAGTTGCTGCTATAGGCTGGTGCTATTGTCTTTGGGCCAAGAGCTGGGCAATCTGGGCCTTCATTTGGTCGATTTCGGCCTGCTGCTGGTTCAGCTTGGCTTCCTGGGCGGCTCTGGCTTTCTTCACTTGGTCCAGTTCGGCCTGGAGCTGAAGGATTTTCTTGGCGGCGGCTTTTCTGCTATAGTTTACGGCGTTGCCGGTTTTGCCCAGTTTGAAGGTGACGCCTACGTTGACCATGTTGTTGTCGTTGCCCATAGTGGTGCCCAGGCTGAAGATGGTGGATTCGTTGGGATGGTAATAGGCACCGACTGCAATGGCGTTGGCCGACCGGTAGTTGCCGTAGCCCATGGAAAAGTCCCATTTGTTATCCGGATCGAAGTCCGTTGGATGCAGGGCGGCCAAGGCGGCTGCACCAGCGCCTACTTTATCTATCCGGGAATCCAGGCCGTTGATCCGGTCACTGAGGCCATTGACCTGATTGCTGAATTGGTTCTGGAGCTGGTAGACCTGCCCGCCGTTCACGGCCTCTCTGGAGCCTTCGGCAATGGTGCCATCGGCAACGTTGGTGATTTTCTGGTTGTTCATATCGATGCCGTTCTCATTGATGGTGGGTCCGTTATTCACGTTCACGCTGCTGACTGCAAGGTCTTTGTTCAGGCTGACTATCAGGTTGGTTCCAGAAGCAGTGGTGGTGATGTTGGTTTTATCGCCAATGATGCTCAGCTCATCCGTCTTGTCAGGGGTCGTCAGTTCTCCTGTATCATCGGAAATCCGGGTACCAATCACCGTAGCTGCACCCGCATCGACTGTAGTCGGGGCCACAGCCATGGCCGCCTTCAAAACAACTGCCGGGGTGCCCGGGCTAAGAGGGTCGCTGGTCCCCGTATCGGAAGTAGTGGGCAATTTTACCGTACTATTGGGCGTAAAAGCAACTACGTTGGTACCGGTATTCTGGAAGTTAGCGCTGATGGTATAGGACCCATCCACATTGTTCTTCACCAGCCGGATGCCGTTGCCTGCCTTTAAGCTCACATTGGAGCTGCCGGTCTTGGATTCTACTGCTTTTAATTGGGCTACGTTTACCGCATCCGTATCGGCGGTACCGGCTGCTACGCCGGTAATCTGCCGGGTAATGCCGTTATTGGCGTCCCCTACAGAAACGGCGCCCCGGGTGGAAGTCCATACGTACGCTTCGCCGCTTTGGGTCACGCCGCTGGGTACATAGCCAGCCACGCCGGCATCCACAGAGGCAATAGATTCAGAGCCAAGGGCCACGCCGCCAGCAGCCGAAGCATTGGCGTTATAGCCCAGAATGGTTACGTTGTCCACGTTGGTAGTCAGGGTATCTGCTGCCGAGCCCAGAACCACGGAATTGTCCACGTCCGTCAGGGTCCGGTTGTCGCCCAGCAGCTGGGTATAGCTGGAATCCGTCAGCACGTTGGTGGAACCAATGGCCAGGGCGTTCTGGGATTTGGTGGAACTGTTGCCCACGCCGTCCAGGAACATCGCCGAGTCATTGGTGGACTGGTTGTTCACACCCATAACCTGGGTATTGGTGGAGGAATCAATCTCGTTGCCGCCGCCGACAACCAGGGCAGCACCGCCGGGGCTGGTACGAACACCCTCGATAAGTTTTTCCTGCATGGCTGATACAGAATCAGTTATCGTATCATAGGCGCCAATGGATACCTTTCCCAGAGAGTTCTTAATGGTATTGCCGGCACCCAGCACCACGGCGCCATTGCTGGAGTTCACCTTGTTGGCAGTACCGCCGATGTAGTTGGCTACGCCGGAATACATGTTGCTGAGGGATTCTGTCATGGATTCATTAGAGTTGAAGGACCCAATGACGGTAGAAAACGCATTTTTCATAGGATTATAAATTTTATCCATGCCTTCTGGGGTTAATGAGAAAGGCGCTGCATGGTACGGAGACGTTTGCACGTTGTAGCTGCCATAGGTGGTTGTGAAACCGCCATTGGTGTAGGAGTTGGTGCCAACCGTAGTAGAAGCCACGCCGCCAAACTGCGGCAACTGGCCCGCGGTGGTATCCCCGATGGCTACATTATTTTTTCTCAACGTAAAGTCACCCACAACAATAGATCCGGTCCGGGCATAGGCATTTTGCCCAATGGCAATAGTGGCAGGCAGGTTTTCTTTTGCCGCAGTATTACCATGAATATGATAGCCAGAACTAGTCTCTGTTGGCGTCTCTCCAAAGGACATAATGGATTCCTGAGTACCGCCGCCCACAAAGGCGATGGCATTTTCTCCAATGGCAATATTCGTGCCGTGATTCACAGGATTAATGTCATAGGTAACCGTCCCGCCGGCACCCTCTAGATCATTATTCACCGTAGGGTAAACAATTTCATCTGCTGCGAAGGTCCGGGGCATGCCAATACCAGCCATGAGCATCAGGGAAGCCAAAATGGAACATACCAGCCGGCGTTTCCGTCCCGATACGCTTCCGCTGCGTTTTCTCAGGCTGTAGGCCTTGCTTTTCTTTGTTCCGCTGTGGTTTACACCATTCTGCCGTTTCATGATAGCACCTCCCCTTGTTGTGCTGTGCGGTTCTTTTCCTCCTCTCGGTAATTGATGTTTTTCTTTTCTTGGAAATAGTGTTCTGAATTTACTGATATTTTTTGCTAGATTTCTGTCTTTTTCTCCTGATAGTTCTTGTGGTATGAGGAAATCAGCCGTTCATCCCGTTGTGCACTAAATAAAGTACATTTATACTTTATTTATCAGAATACTTTACCCTATATGAAACATTTTACAAGTATTCTTCCCTTCTTACTGACATTATAGTACTAAAGTGCATATTTTACAAATACACTATTATTTGTAAAATGAATTTTCTATAGCTTTTTGTAATAGAATAATTATTGTTTTCTATAGCAGCGGATGCTAAATGACTAAAACGGATAACAGCGTGGTATGGATAAACGTTATTGATGATGCAGGTATGAAAATTTGGCTAGGAACCCCATCCCGGACACGAAAAGCCGAGATTACTCTATTCATGCAAGATTTGGATACTTCCCTATAAACGAAATTCCGGACGCTTCGTTTGGGAAAGCGCCCGGAACTTCAGGGAGTTGAACATATGAGGTTGGATAAACTTCTCATCTATATTCACAGCGCAGAAGCGCTGGGAAGGTTGCTGCGGTGAAGCAGCCTAGGATCGTGGCAAAGTGGTTTTTATGCCATTAAACAACACAGCTTGCCAGCCGCCGGCATCATAAGGCGAAGTCTGGACCTTGTTGGCAGGTGCGTTCGTATCAGCTGCTACAGAAGCTGTCGGAACAGGATTCGTTGCAGAGGAAACGGGCTCTGCTGCAAAGGCCCGAGGCACGCCAATACCTGCCAGGAGTATTAGGGCTGTCAAAACAGAGCCTACCAAACGGTGTTTCAGTCCCCGTACGCTGCTCAAGCTATCTGTATAACCGATCTGTGTCTTTTCTTGTGCCATTCTATTCTGCTGCTTCATAGTAGTCGCACCTCCCAGTGTTATGCTATGTGTTTTCTTCTTCAAATTTCGTTTGTTCAATCAACTTAACATATTTCTTCTGAATTTACTGATAATTTATGATTTCAATTTCTTCTTGTGTTTCCAGCTAAGACACTTGCACTGAGGAAATTAACCGCTGTGGTATGGTGTCTACTTATTTAATTACTTATGTACTTAATTTAGTGCATTTTTTAAAATTAAATAAACATATTTGTAGTATTTTCCTTCCTTCTATTTGCATTATAGTACAGTTTTTGACATAACACAAATACCATTTTGCTTGGAAAATTTAGTTTTGATAAAATTTTCGAATATAATTATTCTTATTTACTGTGGAGGTTAACGTAATTATTTACTAATTGAGAATGGTATGCTATGAATAATATTATTTGTGGTCGTAAGGTCAGCATACCTAAAGTGATGTGGTGCCGGGTAGTCCCGTTCCTTTTTTGATATTAGTGCGGTCAGCGAACTTCCTGGTGCTGGTGCCGGGAATCCCCGCTCAGTCAGCCACTAAAGTGGCTGACAGCTCCCCCAGCGGTTCGCCGTGTTCCAATCAGCTACGTCCTGACGGACTTGCTTCTTGGACGGCTATCGCATGGGCCTTATTGACCAAACAGCCACTTGCAGAATTTGTTGGGCTGTTTGGATGCGGCCGCATAAAGGTAGGAGCCTTTAAATGGTCGTGCGGTCCACGGGAATGGGAGGTGACCGGGCCCGCAAAGCGGGCAGGAGCATATGCCCCTATTGGCGCCTACGGCGCCATTTTCCCCGGAGGGGAAAGGTCTGTCCCCTTTTGGGGCTAGTGCATGAAGGACGGTAGCTCAACTACAGAAAATTTGGCCGTAGCCAAATTTTAGCTGGAGAAAACTCTGTAACGGATTTTTGGTCGACATTCTCAACGGGTGTAGTGCAAGCATCCTACTTTTGAACCCCATCCTTGCCCCGCTCTATAGTTAGGGCGGGGCGTTCCTTCCCCTTCTCCAGTGCACGAGCAGTGCACTGGTAAGTGGAAGGCAACGGCCGGTGGCCGCAAAAGGCTTTGATAAACTTCTATCGTCGCCCATGGCGACACTTCCTTCACGCTTGAAGGAAGCTTCCATAGCAATTACTGGTCATCTTCTTATCAGCACCATGTTTTAGATTCTACTTGACCAGTGGTGGACTGGAAGCCTACCACAAGCGTGTGGTAGGTGTCAGCCGCTAGGCTGACGAAGGAAGTTTAAAGCCATATTTTATGCTTCAAAAAAAAATATAATCATATTGCTATTTCAATATTATTAGAACTCTCTTCGTCGCCTCCCGGCGCCACCTCTCTCACCTTTGATTGATGTCAACAATTCAGCACAACCACGTTTCTAAAATTACATTTTTCTGAGCACAACGTGGGGGAAACCAAGAAATCAAAAGTGCATTATTATTGCGAATTTTTCTCTAGAAGCTGACCTCGCGCGCTGGCGGGCGCAGGTGGCACTCGCCCTTCCCGTCGCACGTTGTGCGACACCCTCCCCATAGTGGTTCGCATTGGACCAATCAGCTGCGCTCTTCGAGCTTGCTTCTTGGAATGCTATCACAGAGGTCGCATTAGCCGGTCCTCCATTGCTGCCTTGATGTGGACGACCGGATGCGACTCCCAAATGTTGAGGGTTATAAGACGGAGAGTGCTCCTTCTGCGGCCAAAGGCCGCTAATAATTGATAAAAAATGATACCTGGATTAAACTTCTATCGTCGCCCCCGGCGACACTTCCTGAGCGGTTCGCTGCTAGCCAGTCATTTTCGCCCTACGGGCTCAATTTCTGGGCAGCTATCACATGGCTCGCGTATTCCAAACAGCTTTTGGAATACTTGTAGCGCTGTTTGGACGCGAACGCAACGTTTTACGGTCGCATCCAAATGTCAATCAGTTCCCCGAGGACATTTGGTATATGCGACCTATGTGATAGCCGTCCGTGAGCCGAACCCGTAGAGTGAAGGAGAACGGAGCACGGCGAACCACTCAGGAAGCTTCCAAGACACCACTGGTCAAGTGTTAATCATTACGATAGGCGTTACCACTACATGAGCTATCAAATCACCACTCGTAAAGGCCAGCACGTCCTCTGCCCTCCCCGCCTACCAGGAAGGGGAGGGACGGGCCATACCAAGAATCCATGGGCCCTGGGTGGGGCAGGTCCCTTCCGTACCCTTCGGCCGCAATATGGGTTGGGTTCGCTGGGTGACTGCTCTCTAACCGGCTTTCGCTTCATAAGAAAAGCACTGCCAGAAATGGAGTTCCATTTCCGGCAGTGCTTTTCTTATCTGGCATTGCTTTTTCTATTCTTATTTTCCTATCCGCAACAGTTCCTGGGCAAAGGTGCGGGTTCTTTCTGTCTTTTCTTGGTCCAGAAATACGGTGTTGTAGCCCAGGTGGCGTTCGCAATGGGCGCCGCAGTAGTGCAGCTGGCTATGGCGGCAATAGCGTTTCATGCCTTCTTCAAACAGGTCGGCGCCTTTTTCGGGGCGGTAGCCGCAGGTGAGGAGCAGGGCCAGGTTCTTGCCTTTCCACAGGGAGGGGCCGCGTTTGTCGCCGTAGTACATATTCAGGGCGTACACCAGCCGGTCCAGCAGGGCTTTCATGGGCGGGGTGCAGTACCAGGAATAGATGGGGGTTGCCAGTATCAACAGGTCGCTGGCCAGGATTTGGGGCAGCAGGGGGTTCAGGTCGTCCTGTTGGACGCAGGCGGCGGTGCTCCAGTCTTTCTGGCACCAGCGGCAGGCGGTGCAGGGGCGGATTTCCAGGTCCGGCAGGTTGATTTCGGTGACTTCTGCTCCGCTCTGGCGTAGTTCGTCAGCCAGGATTTTTTCCAGGGTGTTGGTGTTGCCCTGGGCCCGGGGGCTTCCTTTAAAAATCAGGACTTTCATGGTTATCCCTCCTTAGGCTCTGGGATACTGGTTGATGCAATAGGCCTGCATCAGGCTGTTTTCGCTGTTTTGGTAGGTATGGCGCAGGCTGGCGTCAAAGCGCAGGCTGTCCCCTGCCTCCAGGGTAAACACCTGGCCGCCTACAGTCATGGTGAGCTGGCCCTGCTTGACCAGCAGATACTCCAGGGCCGGGGCGGGGTGGCCTTCGGTCATGTGGCTGGCGCCGGGGTCCAGTTCCAGCAGGTAGATTTCAAAATCTCGGTCCTGGCTGGTGGGATAGTAGCAGCTGATCCGGTACTGGCCGGCTTCGTCCAATTGGGGGCGCAGGTCGGTATAGGCCACTTTTTGGACATTTTCCCGGGGCGGCTCCAACAGGGCCGAATAGGTGACGTGCAGGGCTGTGGCAATTTTCCAGATGGTATTGATGGTGGGGTTGGCTTTGCCGTTTTCCAGCTGGGACAGCACGGCCTTGGACACGCCGGTTTTCAGGGCCAGCTGGTCCAAGGACAGGCCCTGTTCCTTGCGAAGCTGCTGGAGGTTGTTGCCTATGATGGCAGAGATTTCCATATGGGGTCTCCCTCTCTGATGCCCGCACTTTTGCATTGCATAGCAGGGCACTATGGGTTATAATGTTCGATATAATGAACTTACGTTTAATATATCATTTTATCAGGGAGGAAGCAAGATGAAACTTAAAGCGCTGAAAGCGGCTTTCCCTTTTACCATACCGATTTTTGCCGGCTTCTGGTTTCTGGGCATGGCCTATGGGATTTACGCCCGGAGTGTGGGCTTCAGTTTTTGGTATCCGATGATTATGAGCATGACGATTTTTGGCGGCTCTTTGGAATTTATCACGGTGAGTATGCTGCTGATGCCCTTTGCGCCTCTGCAAACCTTCATTGTTTCGCTACTGGTCCAGGCCCGGCATCTGTTCTACGGGATTGCCATGCTGGACCGGTTCAAGGGGTTGGGGCTGAAGAAATACTACCTGATTTTCGGGATGTGCGATGAAACGTTTTCCATCAACTATACTGCGGATATTCCGGAAGACGTGGATAAGGGCTGGTTCATGGTATTTGTGACGTTGCTGAACCAGTTCTACTGGGTGTCCGGGGCTACGTTGGGCGGGCTGTTGGGGTCCTTTATCCGTATGGACACCAAGGGTATCGAGTTCGTGATGACGTCCATGTTTGCGGTGATTTTCGTGGAACAGGCCCGGAAGGAAACCACGCCCCTGCCGGCCCTGGTGGGCTTTGCCAGTGCCTTTGTGTGCCTGTGGCTTTTCGGGCCCCAGTCTTTTATGATTCCTACCATGCTGGCTATTTTGGCGCTGCTGACCCTGCTGCGCCGGCCTATTTCCCAAAGAGAGGAGAATTAAGATGAACCCATCCCCCATGCCTTTATTTGAACAAGGAATCACCATTGCCCTGTGCGTTGTGGGCACCATGCTGACCCGTTTCCTGCCCTTTTTGATTTTCTCCTCCAAGAAGCCCACCCCGCCCTACATTCAGTATTTGGGCAAGGCCCTACCCTGTGCAGTCTTTGCCATGCTGGTGGTGTACTGCCTGAAGGACGTGTCCCTGTTTACCGGCAGCCACGGGATTCCTGAGGCCATTGCGCTCTTGGTGACTGTTATCCTCCAATGCTGGAAGCGGCAGATGCTGATCTCCATTGCCGGAGGCACGCTGCTGTATATGTACCTGGTGCAGCAGGTGTTTGTGTGAAAGGATAAAGGCGTATCGTTCACTATCGATGAAGCTGTGAACGATACGCCTTTTTGGTGCAGAAAACGATGTAATTTTTGGGTTGATGCGGTCAGCGGGGTGTAGGTGTGGGGCGGGCCCATCCGAGGCGCTGCGCACCCCACCTTCCCGCAGTTGGACTGCTGTTGCTGCGGGAAGGCAAGCGGCCGGAGGCCGCAAAAAGCTTTGTTAAACTTCTATCGTCGCCCCTGGCGACACTTCCTTCACCCTTGAAGGAAGCTTCCATAACCGCCTCTGGTCAATTGTTAATCGTTACGATGGCGTCTCCACTACTGTAGCTAGCAACACTCTCATAACTGCGGCCGCCGGCCCCATGCCCTCCCCGCCTCCCAGGAAGGGGAGGGACGGGCCATACCATGCATGCAAAGGCCCTGGGTGGGGAAGGTTCCTTCTGCGGCCAAGGGCCGCAATACGTTTTGAGCTTTCTCCGTCAGCTTTTGGCTGACACCTCCAGGCATAGTACCAGCATAACAAAAAAAGCTGTAACATCAATGATGTTACAGCACCTGTTTTATATTGGTGCGGCCAAGAGGAATTGAACCTCCACGGGGTTGCCCCCACTAGCTCCTGAAGCTAGCGCGTCTGCCAGTTCCGCCATGGCCGCATGCAAACTATGGAATTGTAAAAGGTTGTCGCGTAAGTAATTGGTGCGGTTGGCGGGACTTGAACCCGCATGAGGTTGCCCTCACCAGCCCCTCAAGCTGACGCGTCTGCCTTTCCGCCACAACCGCAAAGTTGTGTGATTGTGTTTCGGTAAAAATTTGGTGCGGCCAAGAGGAATTGAACCTCCACGGGGTTGCCCCCACTAGCTCCTGAAGCTAGCGCGTCTGCCAGTTCCGCCATGGCCGCTTGTGTCTTATCTCGACAACAACGAAATTATATCATGTGGTTTGAACTTCGTCAACACTTTTTTAAAACTTTTTTTGAGAAATTTTTCCGGTGGTTTTGGCCCTAGTAATCTTTCAGGGAACGCTTGTATAACTGCTGGTAGCGATCCCGGTCCGCCAGCACTTTTCCAACATAGGACCGGGTCTCGCCCAGGGGTATCTGGGATATGTCTTTGAAGTCATAGTCCCAGCCGTACTGCTCCATCCACTCTTTGACGGTGCCCCGGCCTGCGTTGTAGGCGGCCAGCATGAGCACTTCGTTGCCGTGGAATTCGCTTTCCAGCTCGCTGAGATACCAACAGCCGAACTTGATGTTCAGTTCGGGCTTCAGCAGCAGTTCATCCCGAAAATTGGGGAAATCCGTACTCCGGGCAATCCAGGCGCCGGTTTCCGGCATAATCTGCATCAGGCCCAGGGCTCCCGTGTGGGATTCCGCGTCCGCCTTGAAGCCGCTTTCGTTTTTGATTACGGCTACGGCCAGGAACGGGTCCACCCGGTATTGGGCGCTGTACAGATGAATTTCCCGGGCGTAGGGCCAGTTATACACCAGCTTCTTTTGGGCAAAGTCCGTCCGCCAGACAAAAAAACTGGTAGTCAGCAGCAGCAGAAATACCAGCAGTGCTGGCAAGCAGCCCGGCCCTCGTCTCCGTCTTCTCGTTCTCAATAGGATCCCTCTCCAAATAGGCAAAACTGCCCTAAGGCAGCGTTTTTCAACCAAAACAACCAATAATAGCCAATGATGCTATCTATATATTGTAACAAATTTTGCAGGCTACTTTCAACCATTCTTTGTTACAAATCGGTGACCCCTGCTAAACGGGTTCTGTAAAGAGGCCTAGCGCTGGGCTTTCTGCTGGGCCAGCACCTTTTCCAGGGCGGCCCGGGTCTGGGCATACAGGTCCTCCCGGGTACCGGAGTTGTCCAGGATTACCTGGGCGCGTTTTTTCTTTTCTTCTACGGGAAGCTGCCGGTCAATCCGGTCAATGACTTCCTGCCGGGTCATGCCTGACCGGAGCATGGCCCGCTGTATCTGCTGCTCCCGGTCCAGCACCACCAGCCACACCTGGTCCGTCAGGTGGTCCCAGCCGGTTTCCAGCAGCAGGGGTACATCCAGCACGGCCACGGGTGCTGCTGCGTACTGGCGCAGGAAGGCGTCCCGTTTTTGGGCAATGGCCCGGTGGACGATGGTGTTCAGGGTCGTTAGGGCCTTGGGGTCGTGGAAGGCCAGGTCCGCCAGCTTTCCCCGGTTGAGCTCTCCAGCCGGGGTAAGAATGCCGGGGCCAAAGGCCTCCTGGAGCTGCCGCAGGGTGGGTGAACCGGCCGCCTCCACCTGATGTCCGGCGGCGTCTGCGTCAAAAACGGGGATACCCAGTTCTTTCAGGTAGGCGCTGACCGTGCTTTTGCCTGAGGCAATGCCTCCGGTAAGTCCAATAACTGTCACTGCTCTCACCTACTTCTGGCAGTGGGGACAGTAGACGCTGCCCCTGCCTGCCACTTTGATCTGCACCAGGGGTGTGCCGCAGCGGAAACAGGGCTTGCCCTTCCGGTGGTACACCTGAAGGTACTTTACGTTGTCCCCCATTTCGCCATTGGCGTCCTGGTAGTTGCGGAAGGTGGTGCCGTGGTTTCTCAGGCCCTGGGCGATGACCTGGTTCACCCCGTCCACCACCTGCTGCCATTCTTTTTTGGTTATGCGGTTCACCCGGCGGGTGGGCCGGATGCCGGCGGCAAACAGGGCTTCGTCGGCGTAGATGTTGCCCAGGCCGGCAATATGGCTCTGGTCCAGGAGGAAGGCTTTGAGCACGGTGCTCTTGCCCTTGGCCAGCTGCCGCAGGTATTCCGCTGTCAGTTCGGGGGACAGGGGCTCCGGCCCCAGGGCCTCGTAGCCCGGGTCCCTTTTGTCGTCCTGGCCCAGGAGCTCCACCACCCCAAAGGTGCGAATATCGGTAAAGTACAGGTTTTCGTCCCCGCTGAGGAAAAAGGCCAGCCGGGTATAGGGCGGCTCGGGGTCGCCCTTTTTCCCGGCCAGCAGGGCACCGGTCATGCGCAGGTGCACCAAGAGATACCGGTCGTCTGCCAAATGGAGGGTCAGGTACTTGCCCCTGCGGCCTACACGGGTGATTTGGGCGCCCTGGACGGCCTTGGCAAAAACCTCCGGGGCCGGGTAATGGACCATTTGGGCAGGTCCAGCCGGACGCCCAGGATGGTTTTCCCGTCCACGTGGGGGCCCAGGCTCAGCCGTACTTGTTCTACTTCTGGTAATTCCGGCATGCTTTCACCGCTTCCTTATTTGGCCAGGGCCCAGTTAGTGCCGGTGGCTACATCGGCCACCAGGGGCACCTGGAGCTTTACGGCCTGTTCCATGGTTTCTTTCACCAGCTTGCCCACCTGCTCGGCTTCGTCCTGGGTGACTTCCAGCACCAGTTCATCGTGAACCTGGAGCAGCACCCGGCTCTTGACGCCGGCTTCCTGGAGCTTCTTTTCCACCTGGAGCATGGCAATCTTGATGATGTCTGCTGCGGTGCCCTGGATGGGGGTATTGATGGCGGTGCGTTCGGCAAAGCTGCGCTTATTGAAGTTGGAGGCGTGGATGTCCGGCAGGTAGCGCCGGCGGCCGAACAGGGTTTCCACGTAGCCCAGGTCCCGGGCCTTTTGTTTTTCCCGTTCCATATATTCCTTGACGCCGGTGTAGCGGGCAAAGTAGCTGTCGATGTACTGGGCCGCTTCCGCCCGGGAGACCCCCAGCTGTTTGGCCAGGCCAAAGTCGCTGATGCCGTAGATGATGCCGAAGTTCACGGTTTTGGCCTTGCTGCGCATATAGGGGGTGACTTCCTCCAGGGGCACACCAAAGACCTCGGAGGCGGTGCGGGCGTGGACGTCCTGGCCATGACGGAAGGAGTCCAGCAGCAGCTCGTCGCCGGCAATGCTGGCCATGACCCGGAGCTCCACCTGGGAATAGTCGCAGGACAGCAGCAGGTCGTAGCCTTTGCCGGGGACAAACATGGCCCGCATGCGCTTGCCCACTTCCGTACGGGTGGGAATGTTCTGAAGGTTGGGTTCCGTGCTGGACAGCCGGCCGGTGACCGTGGCCATCTGGTTAAAGTGGGTGTGGATCCGGCCTGTCACCGGGTTGATCAGGGGATGGAGGCCCAGCAGGTAGGTGGACAGCAGCTTGGACAGCTGCCGGTATTCAATGAGGGTTTCTATCAGGGGGTGTTCGCCCTGGAGGGCTTCCAGCACGGACACGTCGGTAGAATACCCGGTTTTGGTCTTTTTGATGATGGGCAGGCCCAATTTTTCAAAGAGGATGACGCCCAGCTGCTTGGTGGAGTTGACGTTGAACTCCTCCCCTGCCTGGTTCCAGGCCTGCTGCTCCAGGGCAGCCACCCGGCCGGTCATTTCCTTGGTGACTTCTTCCAGCATGGCTTCGTCTATGGCGATGCCCCGGTATTCCATCAGGGCCAGGTTTTCGGTCAGGGGCAGCTCGATGTCCTGGTACAGCTGGGTCTGGTTCCGGTCCTCCAAAAAGCCCCGGAGGAGGGGCACCAGGGCTGCCGCGTCCTGGGCGGTGCCGCCGTGCCCATGGGGCAGAAAGGTTTCCGCCAGCCGGGTGAGCTCATAGGAATTTTCCCCGGGTTCGTACAGGTAGGCGGCCAGTTCCGGGTCGTCTGCCACGCCCAAAAGGTGACTTCCCTGCTCCAGCATATATTTGTACAGTTCCTTGGGATTGGGAATGGCTTTTTTCACCACAGGGTCTGCCAAAAGTTCCAGGGCAGCGGCCTTGCTGCTGTCCGTAACCTTCCAGACGTACTCCTTGTCCCCCAGAACCAGGTTCAGCTGTTCCAGGGTACGGTGGGGCAGGTCGCCGGACAGGGCATAGGTCAGGGCCAGTTCTTCGCCGGCCTGACGGATTTGCTGCAGCAGGTCCTGGGCCTCTGCCTGGGTGGTGATTTCCACCTGGGGCAGGGCCGGGGCAGCAGCTTCCACCTGGGTTCCTGCAGCCTCAGCGGCGGCGTCCCCTTCCTGGCTGCCCAGCACGGGCAGAAAGCGGTTCCACAGGTTCTTGAACTGGAGTTCCTGCATCAGCTTCCGGCTTTCGGCGGTCATGCCGGTCAGGGCGTAGGCCTTGGGGTCCCGGCTGATTTCCGGCACGTCCAGGCAAATGGTGGCCAGATCCTTGGACAGGAGCGCCTGGTCCCGGTAGGTTTTGAGTTTTTCCTGAAGGGACTTGCCTTTGACGTCGGCGGCATGGTCCAGGACGTTTTCCACGGTCTGGTACTCCGTAACCAGCTTCAGGGCCGTCTTGGGGCCCACCCCCGGCACGCCGGGAATGTTGTCGCTGGTGTCCCCCATGAGCCCTTTCAGCTCGATAATCTGCCGGGGCACCAGGCCCTGGTATTCGGCCTTAAAGGCGGCCTCGTCGTAGATGCCCAGGTTGGAGATGCCTTTTTTGGTAAAGTACACCTGGACATTGTCGCTGATCAGCTGGAATTCGTCCCGGTCCCCGGTGACAATTTTCACCTGCACATCCTTGGGGGCGGAGGCAGCCAGGGTCCCGATGATGTCGTCGGCTTCGTAGTTGTCCACTTCCAGGGTGGGAATGCCCATGGCCGTTAAAAGGCGAATGGACAGGGGGAACTGCTCTTTCAGTTCCGGGGGCGTAGCTTTGCGCTGGCCCTTATAGGCTTCGAATTTCTCCGTCCGGAAGGTTTTCCGGGACTTGTCGAAGGCCACGGCCATGTAGGCCGGTTTCAGCTCCTGGAGGAGTTTCAGCAGCATATTGCACAGGCCGTACACAGCTCCCGTAGGCACCCCGGTGGGGCTGGTCAGGGGAGGCAGGGCGAAAAAGGCTCTGTGAATCAGACTGCTGCCGTCTATAATCAGGAATGTTTCTTCCATAGTACACCATCCTTTGCTCAGATACTTCCATTATACGATATCCCCGGACCCCATGCAAAAAGCATTTTGTTTGGGGTTGCCAGCTAGTGGCGTTCCTCAGTTTTGCTTATTGTTCCTGCAAAAAATTTTAGCCATTTTTGCGGCTCACTTTCCCACCAGGAGAAAGCGGAAGGCCGCCAACTAAAAATAACCTGTATTATTTAGTACAAAAATGGTATAATTTATCCATAAAATTTGGTATTCTGTCAGGGATTCTTGACGCACCGTGGAGTTGGTGATACCATTTTTATACTGTTTTTTTATTTGCCGCATATTTCAGGTGCAGCAATATCTTAGGAGGTCTTTATTATGGAGTACAAGTTTGCCAAGCGGATGGATTCCATGCAAGCATCCGCAGTAAGAGAAATCTTAAAAGTAACCCAGCGTCCGGAAGTGATTTCCTTCGCTGGCGGTCTGCCTGCCCCAGAGCTGTTCCCGGTAGACGAAATTGCCAAGGTTTGCGCTGAAGTCTGTAAGGACGAAGGCCGCAAGGTGCTGCAATACGCTACCACCGAAGGCAATCCTGGCCTGCGCCAAAAGATTGCTGACCGCACCAACAGAAAGTACAAATCCAATCTGAAGGCTGAAAACATCCTGATCACCACCGGTTCCCAGCAAAACCTGGATCTGGCCGGCAAGATTTTCTTTGATGAGGGCGATGTTGTGCTGATGGAAAGCCCCACCTATCTGGCTGCCATCAATGCGTTCAAGGCTTACGGCCCGGAATTCAAAGAAGTTCCTACCGATGAAAAAGGGATGATTCCTGAAGAACTGGAAAAGATTTTGGCTTCCACCCCTAAGATTAAGCTGATTTATGTCATTCCCGACTTCCAGAACCCGACCGGCATTTGCTGGACCCTGGAACGCCGCAAGGCATTTATGGACCTGATCAATAAATATGAAGTTCCTGTACTGGAAGACAACCCCTACGGCGAACTACGCTACGATGGCGAAACCCTGCCGTCCCTGATGAGCATGGACACCAAAGGCCTGGTCATGGGCATGGGCACGTTCTCCAAGACCTTCTGCCCCGGCCTGAGAATTGGCTGGCTGGCTGCCAACACCACCCTGCTGGCTGAATTTGTGAAGGTAAAGCAAAGCGCCGACCTGCACACCTCCGCTTTTGACCAAGCCATCATCGACCGCTACATGGACGAATACAGCCTGGACGAACACGTCAAGGAAATCAACGCCTTGTACAAGCATCGCCGTGACCTGCTGATCAAGACCATGGAAGAAACCTTCAAGGACGGCACCACCTGGACCCATCCCGATGGCGGCCTGTTCCTGTGGCTGACCTTCCCGGAAGGCGTCAGCGCCCGGAAAGTCTTCGACAAATGCATCGAAAAGAATGTGGCCGGCGTGCTGGGTGAATTCTTCTACCCCAACGGCCATAACGACCATCATATGCGCATCAACTATTCCAATATGCCTGACGACAGAATCGTGGAAGGCATCCACAGAATGGCTGCTGCCCTGCAGGAAGTTAAAGAAGGAAAATAAACTCTGCGGTTGAAAGAGCTGTGAAAAAAAAGCTTGCGAACAAATTTGCGTTCGCAAGCCTTTTTTTATTGTTCGTTATAGCCGTTATCTACACCTCAAAACTTCCTCCGAGACCCTGCGGGCCCCACCTCCTTAGCGGTTCGCGGCTCGCTGCTCAGCTGCGTCCTACGGACTTGCTTTGCAGGCCGCTATCGCATGGGCCTTATTAACCAAACATCCTTTGGAAGGATTTGGGGATGTTTGGATGCGGCCGCAACGCTTTACGGTCGCATCCAAATGTCAATGCTGTTTTTCAAGGACATTTGGAATATGCGACCTATGTGATAGCCGTCCGTGAGCCGAACCCGTAGGGTGAAGGAGAACGGAGCACGGCGAACCACTCAGGAAGCGTTCATATCCACTACTGGCCATGTGATAAAAAGGTATATTGCAATCATCTACGTACTATAATTTCTTTTCCTATACCCGTTTAGCACATGGCTCTATGGGCCTAAGACTGGCCCCTTCAAACGTTGCGCTCACATCCAAGAGCAAATCAGTTAGTCAAAAGGCTCTTGGTTCATGTGAGCCATGTGATAGCAGCCCAAGAAGCGAGCTCGGAGAGCAAAGCTGATTGGAGCGCTGCGAACCACTGGAGGGGCTGGCAGCCTGCAAGGCTGACTGAGGAAGTTCAAATTAGGCCGCAAACAGCCCGCGGCTTATCCTACGGGCTTACTTTGCCAGCAGGTGTACAAACTTTGGTTCCTACTCTTTCCAACAGGGTGTCTCAAGGCCCAGGACTTTCTGGCTGTCAAAGGGTGCCTTGGGGTCCCGGTCCTTGCGGACGTAGTCCTGGCAGGCGGCCTGGACCAGGGCAAAGCCTTTGTGCAGCAGCGGCACGTTGCAGTACACCATAAGGATATTGGCCAGGTCGGAGAAGGCCCACAGGTTCCCCAGGTCGTAGCCGGCGATGTTGACCAAGATGCCAAAGGCGGCTACCAAAAGGCACAGGCCCCGGACGGCATTGGTCAGGGTCTGGCTGCTCCCCAGCCGGGCGGCGGCGATTTCGGAAAAGGACACCATGCCGATGAGGCAGGTGTAGGCAAACAGGCAGAAGCACAGGGTCAGCGCCAGGGTCACGGCCAGGTTCAGGCTGGTACCCGGGGTGAGTTCCGCCACGGAAATCAGATACTTGGGAAGTTTCCCCGCTTCCGTCCAGGCTGCCGGGTCCTTGGTCCACACATGGGCCATGACGATGATAAAGCCGGTCATGGTGCAGATGATATGGGTGTCCAGCATGACCCCGGCCGCAGCCAGCAGGCCCTGTTCACAGGGGTGGTTGTCATCAGCGGAAGCGGCGGACATGGTGATGGTGCCCTGGCCGGCTTCGTTGGACATGAGGCCCCGCTTCACGCCCTGGACCAGCACGGTGCCAAAGACGCCCCCAAAGAAGGCATCAGGCCGAAAGGCGCCCCGGAACACTTCCTGGAAGAAAAAGGGCACGGATTGGACATTGGCGAAGATCAGCAGCAGCACGGTGCCCACGTACACCACGGCCATCACCGGCACCATTTTATTGGTAGCCCGGGTGACCTTCTGGATGCCCCCAAAGGCCAGTACTCCGGTAAAGACCAGCACCACCAGGGCGGCGGCGTAGTAGAAGAAAGAATTGGTAGGAATGGTGCTGCCGGTGACCATTTCGGCGATGGCTCCCAGGGAGGACACCACGTTGAAGCCTTGGGCGGGCAGGCAGCCCAGGGCATAGAAGATGTACAGGCAGGAGAGCAAAATCCCCGCCAGCTTTTTGCCTCCTAGCAGTTCCCGACCGTAGAAGGGCAGACCCCCTACAAACTCCCCGCCCCAACTGGGTCACCTGGACAAAGCCCAAGCGCAGGGTGAAATACACCCCGGAGCCCACCAGCACCAAGATGGCCAGAGAAAAGCTGCCTAAAAGGGGCAGACTTTTGTACCAGCCGAACATAGTAGGAAAATCCCAAAAGAAATCCGATAACGGCCCTACAAAGTGCAGAACCGAATTGACCCAGGCAAAAAGCCCTTCCATGTCCACCATCTCCCTTGTTATTTTGTAAAATAATTTTCTGAATAATTACTCTTCTACTATAGCACATTCTTCCAGCCAGATACATGGCTGGAGCTATTTTCTTTTTTCCCCGCTCTACTTTGTACAATTGATGTAATTCTTGCCTTTTTAACTGAGTTTTCATTTTTTTGCTGGGATGCTTCCTAAAACGCTAAAACATATTACGAACCTATAATGCCTACGGCATTTTCAAAGAAGCTTTTATTGCGGAAACTAATCTTATAGATTATAAAAGGAGTAAAGAGGAATGAGAGACTGTAGATGATGAGAATAAGGAAATGGCCTACACTTCTCACAGATCATTTAGCTGATAATCAATTGATTTAGCGTTAAAAAGAGAGGCTGAAGAATAAGAAACAATAGCTGAGGGGCACAAGGAAATGGCCTACACTTTTCACTGGTCATTTTGCTGATAAGCGTTTGGTTAAGTGTAAAAAGGGTATGATGAGGAATAAGAGACGGTAGATGATGGAAATAAGGAAATGGCCTACACTTTTCTGCGAAAAGTGTAGAGGTGTTTTTGGGAATATATGGCCCGCGGGAGCGGGCGGAAACCCCATCCTTGCCCCGCTTTATGATTGGGGCGGAACGGAAAGAGTTTATAATTGAAGGCGGATTGGGCCTACACTACCATGGTCCTTGCACTAGCCCATTGCAAGGAACGGAAACAATGGAAACACGCCTACAAGGCCCCCTGTTATCCCAGGGGCCTTGTATCATTTCATCTCTATACAAAAAATGGCACTGCTCTACGCAGTGCCAAAAAACCGGAAAACATGTTGCAGGTGTTTTCCTATCTTGTTATAGCTGCCGCCTTACGCAGCCGTTTAGCCTTTTCCTCCGCTCCCCCAGCTGTCCTTATTTCCCGAACTCCGCGTACAGGGCAGGCAGGATCTGGGACAGGCGGGTAAACTCGATCATATCGTGCATGGACATGGCAAAAGCGCCTTGAAGCAGTGCTTCCTCCGGGACTGCCGGGGCCTGTTTGAGGGCTGCTTCCACTTGCTGGGCGAGTCCCGTCAGCTTTGTCATGCCCCTGTGGGTCCCCAGCCAGTAGTGGGAAATCAGTTCCAGGCCGCCGGGGACTTCCCGGCCCAGGTGGAACATCATGCCGGAGGGCACGCCGGGGCTCTGGGGCAGATCGGACCAGCCGCTGGCGCTAAAGCCATAGCCGCCCTGCTGCCAGGTTTCCTGGGTAAGTCCCAGGGCAAAGGGATCCCGGAAATGGATAGTCACATTCAGGAGCTGGTCGCCGGTGAGCTCCACCACCTGGTTGGGATTTTCCGGGTCATAGAGCTTTTCGGCGTAGGTTTTGGCTGGGTCTTCCAGCCGTTCTGGATAGGGCACCCGGTTCCGGACATGGGCATAGGGGGACCAAAGAGCGTAGCGCTCGTCATGCCCCATATGCCAGGCAAACCACCATTCCAGCATCTGGGCAGTGGCCCCGGGGAAAAAGTGCCGGCTGAAGGAGCAGATGATCCGGCCACTTTCAGCATTTCCCAAAAGCCCGTACCCGGCCACCGGCAGGTTGTAGGGCTGCTGGAACAAGCGGTTCAGTTCTTCCCTAGTAGGCGCAAACAGGGCTTTTTCCGGCAGGGGTGCCCATTTCAGGGCTTCCACCATAGCCACAGGGACTTCCAGAGTGTCGGCCAGGTATTTTTCGTAGGGGGTACCGGCCACCAGTGCCCGGTTCTTTTGGTGCTGGGCCACATATTCCGGTGGATACCAGGTCAGCAGGGTATTTTTTTCAGCGTTCATACAAATTCCTTCTTTCTTCAGGCAGGTTCCGGCAATTTCCGGGTACCTGCCAAAAAAATACCCCTCCGCTAGGAGAGGTACTTTTTTGTTATGACTGCGAAACTTCTCACAGGGAGTTTCGTCTTATAACCGTTCTTGCAGTTCTGCCAAAATGGCTTTCTGTTTTTCCAAAGCTTCCTTGCCCAGGGCGATTTGCTTGGCATTTTCACTGGGGGCAGGGCCGCCGTAGGAGGTCCGGGCTGCTACGCAGTTTTCGGGCTTCAGGCATTCCAGCAGGTCTTCTTCAAACAGGGGGCACATAGCTTTGTATTCTTCCATAGTCAGCTGGCCCAGATATTTGTGCTCGGCAATGGCTTTGGCCACGGCCTTGCCCACCACTTCATGGGCTTTGCGGAAGGGCATGCCCTTGCGCACCAGGTAGTCGGCCAGGTCGGTGGCGTTGGAGTAGTCCAGATGGACGGCTTCGGCCATGCGTTTTTCGTTGACGGTCATGGTCAGGATCATATCCCGGTAGACGGTCAGGGAGAACTTCACGGTATCCACCGTATCGAAGAAGCCTTCCTTGTCTTCCTGGAGGTCCTTGTTGTACGCCAGGGGCAGGCCTTTCACGGTGGTGAGCAGTGCCATCAGGCTGCCAAACACCCGGCCGGTTTTGCCTCTCACCAGCTCGGAGATGTCCGGATTCTTTTTCTGGGGCATCATGGAGGAACCGGTGGCGAAGGCATCGTCCAGCTCGATAAAACCGAACTCCGTGGAGGACCACAGGCACATTTCTTCACTGAGCCGGGACAAGTGCAGCATCAGGACGGAAGCAAAGGACAGGAAGTCCAGTACGTAGTCCCGGTCGCTGACGGCGTCCATGCTGTTGCCGTACACCTGGGAAAAATGCAGTTCCTTGGCCACCTGGAAGCGGTCAATGGGCAGGGTGGTGCCGGCTACGGCACCTGCGCCCAGGGGCATGATGTCGGCGTCTTCCCACACCCCATGGAGGCGGCGGAAATCCCGGCGCAGCATATTAAAGTACGCCAGCAGATGGTGTCCAAAGGTAATGGGCTGCGCTCTCTGGAGATGGGTATAGCCGGGCATCAGGGTCTTCAGGTGCTTTTCCGCCATGGTCAGCAGGGCTTCCTCAAAGCGGATCAGCAGGTCAATGACCTCGGTGACTTCCCGTTTCATGTACATATGCATATCCAGTGCCACCTGGTCGTTGCGGCTCCGGGCTGTATGCAGGCGCGCACCGGCGTCCCCGATTTTTTCCGTCAGGGCGGCTTCCACGTTCATGTGGATGTCTTCCAGCTCGGTCTGGAACTGGAAGGTGCCGGCTTCGATTTCGGCCAGGATTTCCTTCAGGCCCTTTTCAATCTGGGCCACGTCTTCCTGGCTGATGATTCCGGTATTGCCCAGCATATGTGCATGGGCAATGCTTCCCCGGATATCTTCCTTGTACAGCCGCTGGTCGTATTCAATGGAGGCGTTGAACGCATCCACCAGGGCATTGGTATCTTTACTGAATCGTCCACCCCAAAGCTTCGCCATTATTTCAACTTCCCTTGTTTCATCAGAGCTCTTACCGTCAGCGGCAGGCCAAACAGGTTGATGAAGCCTTGGGCATCAGCCTGGTTGTACACTTCGTCTTCGCCGAAGGTGACGTATTCCTTGCTGTACAGGGAGTACGGGCTGGTAGTGCCGGCGGTGATGATGTTGCCTTTGTACAGCTTCAGTTTCACAGTACCGGTAACGGTCTTTTGGGTTTCGTCCACGAAAGCCTGCAAAGCTTCCCGCAGCGGGGAGAACCACATGCCATCGTAAACCAGTTCTGCATAGCGGATGCCGATGGTTTCCTTATAGTTGAAGGTAGCCCGGTCCAGGCAGATGTTTTCCAGTTCGTTGTGGGCATAGTAGATGATGGCGCCGCCAGGAGTTTCGTAGACGCCTCTGTCCTTCATGCCTACCAGACGGTTTTCTACCATGTCGCTGATGCCAATGCCATTGCGTTTGCCGATTTCGTTCAGGGTTTCCATCAGTTCTACAGCGGACATTTTCTTGCCGTTAACGGCAACCGGTACGCCCTGTTCAAAGTCCAGGGTAATGTATTCGTCCTTGTCCGGAGCGGCTTCCGGAGTCTGGGTCATGATGTAGATTTCGGATTTCGGTTCGTTGGCCGGATCTTCCAGGTCGCTGCCTTCGTGGGACAGATGCCAGATGTTCCGGTCCATGCTGTAGTCCTTTTTCTTGGTTACAGGCACGGGAATGTTATGGGCAGCTGCATAGTCGATGGCGTCTTCTCTGGATTTGATATCCCATTCTCTCCAGGGAGCAATGACTTTCAGTTGGGGAGCCAAAGCCTTGATGCCCAGTTCGAAACGCACCTGGTCGTTGCCTTTGCCGGTAGCGCCGTGAGCGATAGCGTCAGCGTTTTCCTTCAGGGCAATGTCCACCAGGTATTTGGCGATAATGGGACGGGCAATGGAGGTACCCAGCAGGTACTTCTTTTCATAAACGGCACCGGATTTTACCATGGGCCAAGCATATTCCTTCAGGAATTCTTCCTTCAGGTCCAGAATGTAGGCTTTGCTGGCACCGGATTTGATGGCTTTGTCATGGACAGGAGCCACTTCTTCCCCTTGGCCGATATCAGCCGTTACGGTGATGACTTCACAGTTGTTGTAGTTTTCCTTCAGCCAGGGAATGATACAGGAAGTATCCAAACCGCCGGAATAGGCCAATACGACTTTTTTAATGTCTTTTTTATCCATGCTATGCAATCTCCTTTTCGTTAATACGCTATCTACATACTTTACAACACTTCGTCACTCATTAGCAAGGCCATAATGGCTTTTTGTACATGAAGACGGTTTTCTGCTTCGTCAAATACCGCAGAATGGGGTCCTTCGATGACCTCGTCGGTGATTTCTTCCCCTCTGTGGGCAGGCAGGCAGTGGAGCACCATGGCGTCCGGCCGGGCCACGCTCAGCAGTTCGGCGTTGATCTGGTAGTCGTGGAGGGCTTTCACCCGGACTTCCTTTTCCGCTTCTTCGCCCATGGAAGCCCAGACGTCGGTGTAGAGGACGTCGGCGCCTTTGGCAGCTTCATACAGGTCTTCTTCTACCTTGATGGTGCAGCCGGTGATGGCTGCGTCCATTTTGGCCATATTCACAATCTGGGGGTCCGGCTGGTAGCCCTTGGGGCTGGCGCAGACCATGTTCATGCCCACCTTGGCGCAGGCGAACATCAGGGAATGGGCCATGTTGTTGCCGTCCCCTACGTACACCAGCTTCCGGCCCTTGAGCACGTCCTTGTATTCCAGGATGGTGAACATATCGGTCAGGGCCTGGCAGGGATGGAGCAGATCGGTGAGGCCGTTGATGACCGGAACACTGGCATAGTCGGCCAGTTCCTTGACGGCTTCGTGGGAATAGGTCCGGATCATAATGCCGTCCACAAAGCGGGACAGTACCCGGGCGGTATCTTTTACCGGTTCGCCCCGGCCAATCTGGGAGGTGGACTCGGTCATGTAGATGGGGTGGCCGCCCAGCTGATGGAAGCCGGTTTCAAAGGAAACCCGGGTCCGGGTGGAGGCTTTGGAGAAAATCATGGCCAGTGTTTTGCCCTTCAGGTATTCATGGGGTTCGCCCAGTTTTTGTTTCTTTTTCAGTTTGCGGCTGACATCCAGGATGGTGGCGACTTCGCCTACAGACAAATCATGGATGGAAATCAGATCTTTATTTCTTAAAGCCATGTTCTTCCCCTCGTTTTCTTTAGAAGTCTGCCAGGAGTTCATCCAGACCCTGGAGCAGTTTGTCGATGTCTTGTTCGGTAATAATCAGCGGCGGTACAAAACGCAGGACGTTCCCCGCCGTGCAGTTGATGATAAGGCCTTTTTCCAGGCAGCCCTTTACCAGGGAGGCGCCGGGTTTGGAAAGCTCCGCCCCCAGGATCAGGCCCATGCCTCTTACGTCGGTGATTTTGTCCGGATACTTGGCCTGAAGGCCTTTCAGCCCGGCCTTAAAGTATTCGCCGGTTTTGGCAGCCTGCTCGTCTAGGTGCAGCTTCTTCATTTCGCTGATGGCCGTATAGCAGGCGGCGCAGGACAGGGCGTTGCCGCCGAAGGTGGACCCGTGGTCCCCAGGGGCGAACACGTGGGCCAGACGCTCGGTGACCAGGAAGGCTCCCATGGGGAAGCCGCCGCCGATGGCTTTGGCGGTGGTCATTACGTCGGGCTTAACGCCGCTGTACATCCAGGCAAACCAGAAACCCGTGCGGCAGACGCCGGTCTGGATTTCGTCAAACATCAGGAGGGCATCGTGCTTCTGGCACAGCTCCTTGGCTTTTTCCAGGTAGCCGGCCGGAGGTACGTGGACCCCGCCTTCCCCTTGGATGGGCTCCAGCAGCACGCCGCAGACCTCATCGTCCATGGCCGCTTCCAGAGCCTTCACGTCCCCAAAGGGCACGTACACAAAGCCTTCCGGCAGAGGGTTCAGCCCTTCGTGGTAGTGTTCCTGGCCGGTGGCGGTCAGGGTTTCCATGGTGCGCCCGTGGAAGGAATCCAAGGCGGTAATGATCTTGAATTTCTTGGGGCTCTTTTTCACGCCGTATTTCCGGGCCAGCTTGATGGCCCCTTCGTTGGCTTCGGCGCCGCTGTTGCAGAAGAACACCCGGTCGAACTGGGCGGCTTCGCACAGCTCCTTGGCGGCCTTGGCCTGGATTTCGGTGTAGAACAGGTTGGAGCAGTGCAGCAGCTTGCCAGCCTGTGCGCTCACGGCGTCCACCAGGGGCTTGTAGTTATAGCCCAGGGCGTTGACGGCAATGCCGGCCAGAAAGTCGGTGTATTCCTTGCCGTCGGCGTCGTAAAGATGAACCCCTTCCCCGTGGTCCAGGGCAATCTGGTTTCTGCCAAACACCGGCAGATAATAATGGTCCGTTTGTTCAATAATTTCTTTTGTATTCATCGGCACAATCTCCTGTATATTCTTGCATTAGTCTCTGACCACTTCGGTACCCACGCCCTTGTCGGAGAAAATCTCCTGGAGGATGGAGTGTTCCTGGCGGCCATCGATGATGTGGGTCTTCACAGCGCCCCCGGACAGGGCGGCGATGCAGGCCTTCACCTTGGGGATCATGCCCCCGTCGATGCTGCCCTTCACAATCAGTTCCTGGGCCTTTTCAAAGGTCAGGGTGGACAGGAAGGTGGACTCATCGTTGTGGTCTTCGTAGATGCCCTTCACGTCGGTGAGCATCAGCAGCTTTTCGGCCTTCAGGGCCCCGGCTACCTCGCCGGCTACGCTGTCGGCGTTGATGTTGTAGGTCTCCCCGTCTTCCCCAATACCGGTGGGGGCAATGACGGGAATGTAGTCATGGGCCAAAAGCAGGTTGATCAGGTCCGTATTGACCTTTTCCACCGTGCCCACGTAGCCGATGTCCACCAGGTTCACCTGGCCGTTTTCGTACACATCAGCCAGATGTTTCTTGGCTTCCAGCAGGCGGGCGTCCTTGCCGTTCAGGCCAATGGCGTTGCCCCCCAGAATATTCAGGCGCCGCACCAGGTCAGTGTTGGTTTTGCCCACCAGGGCCAGTTCGGCGATTTCCACCGTTTCTTTATCGGTAACCCTAAGACCGCTGACAAACTCGGATTTCTTGCCGGCTGCCTTCAGCATGGCGGTAATTTCCGGGCCGCCGCCGTGGACCACCACCGGCTTCATGCCGGCGCAGTGCAGGAACACGATATCTTCCAGCACCTTGTTTTTCAGCTCATCGTTCAGCATGGCGTTGCCGCCGTATTTCACCACAACCGTTTTGCCCTTGAAAGCGCTTAAATATGGCAGTGCTTCAACTAAGATATTCATTTCGTTGTTTTTTATCTGCATATTTCTTCCTCCTCAAAATGGGTTTCCCGTTTTGTCCGACCCTCATCGGTAGTCGGAGCCATAGTTGGCACGCTTCACCAGGACACGAGTTTTTCCGTCGTTCACCCTCGGCTGCGGGCAGGGGAAAACGACCTTTACCACTATGCAATTGTCCAAGCCGTCATCCCCTCCTTTGTCCTTATGGTGAATTATTATACACTTTCGTGCATAAATTCGCAACCGTTTTTTCCACTTTTTTTAGGAATTTCCTGTCCTGATAGTACTATTATTATAAGCCTTTCAGCAGGAATCTACACGTTTTTGGTGAATAAGTTCAGAGAAAATTGTTATAATAGGAAAGAACAAGCGTTTTTTCTATTTTTTTGCAAAATCCGGCCCTGCGCCCTACCTAACAGGAGGTCTTATGCGGAAACTGCTTTATCTTCTCATTCTGCTCTCAGCTGCACTCTGCTACTATCTTACCCGCCCTGTGGTGCATACGGGGGCCGGCCCTGCCCCGGTGCCCGCCTACGCTGCTGCCGCGGCGGCCCAGGAGGACCCGCTCACCCGGCTGCTGCCGGGAATCGACGTGCCCCGGCCCCTGCGCCTGGTGTACCGGTCCTGGCACCTGAAGGAAATCACCCGGAGCCGGATCCCGGCGGAAGACTGGGTCCCCTTAAAACGGATGTCCCCCTGGCTGCCCAAAGCCCTGGTGTCCGTGGAAGACAAACGGTTCTACTCCCACCACGGCATTGACCCGGACGGCATTTTCCGGGCCATCCTGATGAATATCCAGGCAGACGAGGTAGTAGAAGGCGGCAGCACCATCACCCAGCAGGTGGTGAAAAACAACCTGCTCACCTCAGAACAGTCCCTGGAACGGAAAATCCTGGAAGCAGGACTGGCGCTGGTGGTGGAAATCCACTACAGCAAGGACGAAATCCTGGAAATGTACCTGAATACCACCTTCCTGGGCGCAGGCGCCACCGGCGTGCAGCAGGCCAGCGAAACCTACTATGGCCTGGAGCCCAGCCAGCTTTCCCTGTCCGAGGCCGCTGCCCTGGCCGGCCTCCCCTACGCCCCCTCGGCCCTGAACCCCTTTGACAACCCGGAAGGCTGCCGGGAGCGGCGGAACCTGGTACTGGAACGGATGAACGAACAGGGCATGATTACCGAAGGAGAAATGCGGGAAGCCCAGCGGCAGGGGCTGCATTTGCGGTGATTTGAAATGAAACTTCTATCGGCGCCTTGTGGCTCCACTTCCTACAGTGGTTCGCTGCAAGCCAGAGTGGTTCGCGGCTCGCTGCGCAACTTCACCCTGCGGGTTTGCTTTGCAGGCCGCTATCACATGGGTCGCGTATTCCAAATATCTTTTGGGTAATTTATGACGATATTTGGACGCGACCACAACGTTTGCAGAAAGCATTCTATTCCGCTACTTGTCAAGTAATAAAGTCAGGTAGTGCAGATATTTGCAAACTATGTTGCTTTGCTATACCCGTTTAGTACATGACTCGTAGTGGTCTAAGACTGGCCCCTTCAAGAGTTGCGCTCACATCCAAGAGCATGTCAGTTTATCAAAATGCTCTTGGCTAATGTGAGCCATGTGATAGCAGCCCAAGAAGCAAGCCCGCAGGGCGCGGCTGATTGGAGCGCTGCGAACCACTAAGGGGCTGGCAGTCCGTAGGACTGACTGAGGACGTTTATTAGATACTGTTATAAAAAGTAAAAAAACGGCTGGCGAACTTTTTCTGTTCTCGCAAGCCGTTTTTTCTTTCGGGGATAAGTATTATTTCACACCCTCTATTTTCTTTTCTTCAACTATACTCTTCCAGCAACCGTTTGCTGTCCTCTTTGGGAGGATAGCCAAACATCCGGGCATATTCCCGGCTGAATTGGGAAGGGCTTTCGTAGCCCACCCGGAAGGCCACATCGGCAGCTTCCGCCGTTCCTTTTAACAGCAGCAGCCGGGCTTCCTGAAGCCGCAGCTTCTTTTGGAATTGCAGGGGGCTCATGGCGGTAACTTCCTTGAACTGCCGATGCACGGTGGGCACACTGACCCTGGCTTTTTGCGCCAGTTCCTCCACCCGGATGGTTTCGTTATAATGCGCAATAATATACTGAACAATTTCCTGCATCTGATAGGCCTTGCTGTCCTTCAGGGCAAATTGCCGCAGACTGGCTCCCTGGGGGCCCAGCAGCAGGTAATAAAGGATTTCTCTGGTATAAAGCGGCGCCAGCACCGGAATATTTTCCGGGGTATCCACCAGACGTACCAACCTTGCCATAGCATCCATCAAAGGCAGTTCCAAAGGACTCACATAAATGGCCCGGTCCTGCTTCTTTTGGGGCTTCTCCCCAGGAACCGCCGGCAGCAGCTCCACCAGCTGGTCCAAAGTAAATTCCAACTTCAGGGAAATATACGGCTCTTCCCGGGTGGCTTCCAGAATCTGCCCTGTCACCGGCAGTCCCACTGCGGAAACCAGGTAGTCCGAAGGGCCATACTGAAAGCGTTCCTCGGCCAGGCCGATTTCTTTTCGCCCCTGAAGAATGATGCAAAGGGAAGGCTTTTGGAATAGGGCCTCCGGTTCCGTGGTGACATACTGCCGCACAAAATACAGGGAAGGGACCGCCGTTTGAATCCAGCTGTTCTCCTTTACCTGGCGTTCCACAATGCCAGCCAGTTCTTTTCGATATGCAGCCAGTTTGTCTTCCATACGCTCTCTCCCTTCTGCCGGCAGGCCTTTTCTGCCCAGCCCAACCGGTCTTCTCCGCCATATTGTAGCAGTTCTTCCCCGGCCCCGGCAAGTCCGGCTGGGTCCTTGTCCAGCGCCTGGAGCTGATTGCCGCTGCTTATAATTTCGGATAAACTCTGGTCTTAGGCCCCAGATAGCCTTTGATGATTTTTGGAGGATTTTCCAGGGCATCTTTTGCGTGGAGATATTTGGGGTTAATGGCCACACTGTTGGGATCCACCCGGTAGTCCCCATAGCCAAACATGGTGGTGGAACCATAGGTGGATTCCGGCGGTCTGATAGAGGGCACCAGAGCGCTTTCACCTCTGTCCAGGGCATCCTTCACAGTAGCAATGAGATTATCCAAATACTTGATGTCCAGCGGCAGGGGATTGTGGCCGGTGAAAATACGTTTTGCCCGTCCGTTCAACTTGTGCTTCAGGTCCACCAGGGCCGTGTAATACCGGTCCATGGAGCATTCCAGCCCCACGTCGTCCAACAGTCCGGAGTTGGGGCCGAGGGGGTCGTTGCTGCCCAGGGAATCGGAGGAGTACAGGTCCCCTGTCTTTGCGTCCAGCAGCACCAGGCTTCCCACCGTATGGCCGGGAACAGCGTAGGCTGTCAGCACCGTATTGCCCAGGTCGAATTTGTCTCCCTCTTGAGGATCCAGGGTACCTTGGGGAATGTTGTCCCCAAACCAGCTCAGGTCCTTGTGGGGCACATACACCTTGATATGTTTATCCAGGAAGTTTTGGGTCTGGGCAGCATGGTCTGCGTGCCCATGGAGGGAAATCACGTCAAAGGGCAGTCCCCCGTCCAGCTTTTGAATCAGGGAATACAAATCCCCCTTGGCGTCCAGGCCGCTGTCAATGAGCAGAGCCCGCTGGGAGCCCACCACCAGGAACATATTGACCCGGGCGTAATCTGAGATTCGAATCAGGGCAGGGGTATCAGGGGCCGCTTCCCGGAGCACCTCATAGCTGAAGTACCCAGGCTGGTGTACCACAAAATTATACCTGAGGGTGGCCACGTCACTGGGAGCCGCACCCTTGGAAAAGGCAATGGCCTTGACCACTACGGTCTTCTCCGTCCCGGGTTTCTGGCTGGCCCCGGCGCCGAATTCCAAAATGGGGATGGCACCCTTGGCAGGGTCAAACACCGGACTGTCCTGGGTGGGCTTCGTACCGTCCAGGGTATAATGGATCTCCGCCCCTGGGGTGGCGGACCCTAGCCGGATATGGCTGTAGCTGATTTCGTAGGTGCCCGGCATAGGATACGCCCCGGGCTGGGCGGTTTTGGCCTGGCTGGTCCGAACGGGCAGAGCAACACCAGAAAGGGCGCGCTGACCGGTCCCAGCGGTACTGGGGCTCCCGTTCTCCTTTGCCAGAAGGGCCTGGACAAGCGCGGCCTGCCCAGCCCCCACCGTCTGCGCTGCCGGCTGTGCAGCCGCGGCCAGAGCTACAGGCACGTCACCGAGCTGGCCAAAAAAGCCAAAGGCTGCTGCAAAACCGGCAGCCACAATTCCTGCCTGCATTGCCTTTCGCATGCTTTACCCCTCCTGTTTCGTCAGCGGCAAATCGCCGTATTCCGTCCAGACAAAATCGGCCATCCTTTTCTTGATCAGCCATTTGCCGTCCTGTTTTACGTAGGTATCGTGGTAGCGGGTACCCCCGGAACGTTTCACCTGTCTGCCGTTTTGGGTGCTGATCAGCACCACGTAGCAATAGCTGGTGCCCGTTGCCGTATTGCCCTTGATATCCACCACCTGCTGGCCGTTGATGTGGTATACCACGTCCTGGGTTTTCAGGAAATCATCAAAGGCTTTGCCAATGTTCTCCCGGCCGGTCAGTGAGGTCATCAGTTTCCCATCGGAATAATTCTCCACCACCGCATCCTTTGTAAAAAGGGCTTCCTGGGCAATGCCATTTTTCTCATCGGCTAGGATGGAAAAGGTGTCCACCAGTTCCTTTAGGGCCAGCTTGTCCGCCAGGACGCTGGTGGCTTCCCTATTAGAGGTTGCACCCGCCTGTACCGCCGCCGCTTCCACTGCCGGCATAGGAGCCGGCTGTCCAAAAAGTACCAGGAGGGCTGCCAGTCCTGCTGCGGCCCCCAGCTTCGTCATTTTTCTCATAGGAATTCCTCCTTATTTTTTGTTTTTCAAATTTTTATCCAGAAAAGCCAGAATCACCTGCTCCACTTCTGGCTGGGCCCAATAATGGTCCGCATGCCCCGCGCCCTCTACCACATAACGCTGGGCGGGAATGCCTTTTTCCTGCAAAGCGTTGTAGAGCAGTTCGGTTTGACTGGGTGAAACCACCTGGTCCTTGTCCCCATGGAGCAGCAAAAACGGTGCCGTTTTGGGTGAAATATACGTTACCGGATTGGCGGCTTTCACCGTGCTTGGAGTAGCCTGGACGCTGCCGCCCCCTTTGTCCGAAAAGGAAGTGCCGTTGATAAACAACGCCTGAAGTGCGGCCGGGGATGCGTGGCGCTGCTGTTCCTCCTTGGAGAAATCCGCAGCTACCTTGCTAAGGTCCGAAAGCCCATAGATATCAATGGCGGCCTGCACGTCACTGCTTTGGTCCAGATTGTCCCCCTGGTCAAAGGCCTTGTACCCGTTGGAGGTGCCCACCATAGCGGCCAGGTAGCCGCCAGCGGACTCACCCATGACCGCCATACGATTGGGATCAATATTAAAGTCCCGGGCATGGGCCCGAAGATACCGGAGGGCCGCCTTCACGTCCACCACTGGGTCAGGAAACATCCCATTGGGAATCACCCGGTACTCTACACTGGCCACAAAATACCCGTGCTCTGCCAGATGCACCCGCTGCTGCAAATAATTTTCTTTGGGCGAAGCCGTGAACCCCCCGCCGGTAACAAACACCACCGCCGGCAGCTTTTCCTTGCTTTCCGGCTGCAAAATATCCATTTTCAAAAAGCTCTTGGGCCAATCAAAATACTGGGCATACGTAATATCCGAAATGGCCCGGACCTGCGGCCGGGTGAGACTGAATTTCAAGTGCTGGCTGGGAGCCGCTGCTTCCCCAGGCACCATTAGGCCCGTAAGGCCCGTCAGCAGGACTGCCAGGATATAAAACAACCTTTTTCTCAGCATTTCGCCGCTCCTTTCGTTTCCATTTGGCTATCTATTGCATCAAGGGGACAAAGGAGAAAAGCCCCACCCCCTTGTTGTTTTTCCAGCTTTCCCTACTGTTATTATGGACCTTTGAGACGCCCTGCCGGTAGACCATTTCTCTCACTGCTCTTGCCTATTCCTATCATTTTTAAAAAATTGGAACTGCCTGCAGCCCTGCTTCCTTTTTCCATCCCATAAAAAACGACCTGCCAGCTCTTCTTGAGTTGGCAAGTCGTTTTTTGCTTTTTATTTCTTCAAAAACACCCATTCTTCCGGGGTAGACCGGGCTGCGTCATACTGGTAGCCGCCGCTGCCGTGGAACTGCTGCAGCACTTCCGGGTCGTCCGAGCCTTCCTGGGCCAGGTACCGGACCATTTCCCCCCGGGCAATTTTCACGTAGACGCCTTTTTGGACGATTTTCTCCCCTGCCAGCTCCCCAAAGGTGCAGGTAATCAGCTGGTCCTGGGGCGTCAGATGCGGGGTAATGGCTTTGCTGTATTCTTTGGAGGCCAGGTTCACCACAATCCGGCTTTCGTCCAGCAGGGCCTTGTACAGCTTGTCCCCCCAAAAGGCGTACAGGTTTTTGGTGCCCGCCACCTGGGCTTTGGCCTGCATTTCCAGCCGGTAGGGCACCACCCCGTCCAGGGGCCGCAGGAGCCCGTAAAAGCCGGACAGAATCCGCAGGTGCCTGCTGATATAGGCCAGCTCCTGATCCGCAAAGACCACCGGCGCCATGTACTGGTACTGGATGCCCTGGTAGGCCAACAGGGCCGGAGAACGGAAAGTTTCCCGGTCCATAGCAAGAAGCCGCTCATGGTTCAGCTGGGCAATTTCGTCATTGCAGCCCCAAAGCCGGGTCTGCTGCTCCAGCGTCAGAGCCTGCAAATAGTCCTTCACCTGCCGGGCTTCCCTGAGGAAGGCGGGCTGGCTCAGGGGCAGAGTATTCTCCCGGTCTTCCTGCATTTTTTTCGCCGGGGAGATGATGATGCGCATTACAGTTCGGCCAGCATCTGGGCCGGGTTATCACCGGGTTTCACCTTGTCCAGGGCCCGGGTAATGATGCCGTTTTCGTCAATGAGATAGGTGGAGCGCACCACACCCATGGAAACCTTGCCGTACAGTTTCTTTTCCTTCCACACGTCGTAGGCCTGGATCACCGTCTTTTCCGGGTCCGACAGCAGGGTAAAGGGCAGGTTGTATTTCTCCTGGAACTTTTTGTGGGAGGCCACGCTGTCCTTGCTGACCCCCAGCACCACGGCGCCCTTTTCGGTAAACTGGGGATACAGCTCCCCAAAGCCGCTGGCCTGACGGCTGCACCCCGGCGTATTGTCCTTGGGATAAAAATACAGCACCACTTTTTGGCCCCGATACTCTTTCAGAGAATGCATTTGTCCGTCCTGGTCCGGCAGGGTAAAATCCGGAGCCTGGGTTCCAACTTCCAGCATAGCTATCCCTCCTTGGGTTCTTAGGCGTTGTCCGCCATTTTATTGCGCATAATGCGCTTGTAGATTTCCACGCCTGGCTGATCGTAGGCGTCCACATCGGCCAGTTCCCCTTCGTAGGCGATGCTCAGCATCAGGAAGAAGAACAGCTGGCCCAGAAAATATTCGTTCATGTAAGGCAGATTGTAGCGGGCACTGAGCCGGTGGTCACCGGCCAGGGCTTCCTCGTTGGCTTCCAGGGCAATCTGCAGGGCCCGGCCCACGTCCATTCCCTCGTACCGCTGGTAGCCATCGATTTCCGGGAAGGAGTTGTGGATGAACACCTTGTTTTTCATATCGTTGATGAACAGGAATTGGACCACCTTGTCCCGGCGGCCGTCCTGGTGGAGCTGGGTCTGGGCGTGCATATCCGTGGTGCCAATGGCCACCACCGGCGTGCGGCCGTAGAACACCGGGTTCCCCTTCCGGTCCAGACGCTTGCCCAGGGATTCTGCCAAAAGCTGCACATACCATTCCCCCAGGGCCTTCAGCCGCATGGCGTAGGGCATCATAATTTCAATATGGCAGCCGTGGAACTGGGCCGCAGCATATTTCAGCACCGCATTATAGAAGGCCGGGTTTTCCTGGGGCTTTTCGCTTTGGCACCATTGGTCCATATCCCGGGCCCCCTGGAGAAGTTCTTCCAGGTGCATGCCCAGTACCGCAGCCACAATCAGTCCCGGGGTGGACAGCACGCTGAAGCGGCCGCCAATGCCCACCGGCACGTCGAAAATCGGCCAGCCGTACTTCCGGGCCAGACGGTTGAGCGGCCCCTGTTCCAGGGTCTTGTCCGTGACCACCGCCACCCCCATGCGGAACAAGGTCCGCTGCTTTTCCAGGGTATCATAGAAATACAGGAAGGCCGTGGTGGGTTCCAGGGTGGTGCCGGATTTGGAAATGGGCACCAAAAGCACCTGCAAAGGCCGGCGCTCGCCATTGCGTACCTGCTGGGCCTGAAGGAGCAGCTGGTTCATCACAGAATCCAGGTCCTCTGCGTCCAGGTTGTTGCCGCTAAAGAAAATCCGGGGCATCCGCAGCCCGTCTTCCCGGGCCCAGTATTCACTGGTGAAGCAGTCGTAGAGCACCTTGCCCCCCAGGTAGGAGCCCCCTACCCCGCAGAAGACCACCGCATCGTACTTGCTGCGTACCTTCTGGCCAAAGTCCGTCAGCTCCTGGAGCAGCTCCTGGGTATTGGGGTAGCCTTTTTGGAGATAGGGCAGCCGGGTAAAATACACCGGTTCCGGGGTACCGTCCTTGGACAGATGGTGCACCGCCTGCCCGGTTTCCCGGATCAGCCGCAGGCCCTGGGCTGCCGCCGTGATTTTATTTTGTAATTGGTCCAGTTCTTTGTCCGTCACCTGCTCTGGTCCCAGCATATTGGTGAAATCCAGGCAAAAGCCGGAAGGCAGGGTGATGCTTTTTCGTAGTTCCATAGTGGTTCGCTCCATCTCTCTGGAAAAATACTTTGCTATATTTATAATGATACCATGTTCTTACTCTATGGGCAAAAATTTCCTCATGAATCCCGGAAAAATAAAAAAAATGGATACCCGTTTTGGCCAAAATATGGTATGCTTTTTTCAGATATTTAAACAGGAGGCAGCGATTATGACCAAGGGCGTTAACCAAAAGCTCAAACTTCTTCTTTTATATCAATATTTCACCCAGGAAACAGATGCCGACCATGGGGTAACCCTGGCAGACATTACTGCATTTTTGGCCAAACAGGAAATCCATGTGGACCGGAAGACCCTGTACCAGGATTTCGAAGAGCTCCGGGCCTTTGGTCTTGATATTGCAGCCAGCAAGGAAGGCATCCGCTACACCTACCGGCTGATCAATCCCCAATTTGAACTGCCGGAACTGAAAATGCTCATCGACTCTGTCCAATCGGCCAAGTTCATTTCCGATACCAAGTCCAAGGAACTCATTGCCAAGCTGGAACGGCTGGCCAGCAAGCCCATGGCCAGAAACCTGCGGCGCCAGGTACTGATTACCGGGCGGACCAAAACCATCAACCGCAGCGTCTACTATACCATCGACCGGCTGCACCAGGCCATCAACAGCGGAGTCCAGGTTTCCTTCCATTATATGAAATGGAACATCCACAAAACCCTGGTGGCCCGTAACCACGGCCGCCGCTTCCTGGTCAGCCCCTGGGCCATGGTCTTAAACGACGACAACTACTACCTGGTGGCCTACGAACCCATCGACGACTGCATCAAACACTACCGGGTGGACAAGATCAAGGACCTGGTCCAGCTGGAAGAACCCCGGGAAGGCCAGGAAGAATTTGAGAAATTGGACCTGGCCCGCTACGCAAATATGCATTTTGGCATGTTCAACGGAGAAACCGTGAAGGTTGACCTGCGGGCCAAAAACGGCCTGGTAGGCGTACTCATCGACCGGTTTGGCCAGGACGTAATGATTATCCCCGATGGACCGGATCACGTAACGACCACCGTAGAAGTGGCCGTCAGTCCCCAATTCCTGGGCTGGATTACAGCCCTGAAGGACGGCGTAGTCATCACCGGACCGGAAAAAGTCCGGGACGAAATGCGGGAGCTGGGCCGGCTGCTGCTGCATCTGTATCGGGACTAAATAAGTAAAATTGAAATCTCCTGCTCAAGATCATACAGATTTTGGGCAGGAGATTTCAATTTTGTGAATTGCTCCACGGTCTAGCGCCGGTTCTTTCCCCTGATTTTTTGTTGTACTCAGGAAGAAGAATAAGAACAACTTTCAAATATAATAGACGAAAAGACTATAATTGCGTTTACTTCAAGTAGAATCCTTGGTATATATTGTACTTATCTTAAATTGCATGTATTCCATCTGGAATTTTTTTTGAACTAGTAAAAATTCCGTTACATTCATCTCTCATAGTACATGATTGACATTCAGGAATAAAGCCTTGTTTCCACTGAGATATACTAAAAGTACTATATTTTCTTATTTCGTAAGGTAATAGGCATAAAGGAAGATTGTAAATTGATACAGGTATATCCCGATAATCCAATATTTTGGTTGCTTCAATTAATTCTTGCATATATGATTTTGGTTCGATCCATACATCCTCTATATTGTCGTATGCTCTTCCACACACTTCCATCCCCATTAATGCCACATGCACAGCCATTGGTAAATTCCACCCAATAAAATTTGCCAATTCAGTTAAATTAAACACATTTTTACTAGTGAGGACGATTCTAATTTCTATAGGAACTCTAAATGCAGATAAATTATATATTCCGTTTATAGTTTCTCTAAAAGCACCTGATACCCCTACGATTCTATCATGTACTTCTGGAATAGAAGAATACAATGGAATCGCATATACAGTATTAAAAGGAGCCCTATCTATAAAACTTTGGGTAAAAGACTTATTATTAAATTTTCTCCCATTGGTCAAAATAATTGGTTCTACATAGGTGTATCTTTTCAAGGTCTCCATAATTTCAAATATCTTAATTCCTACAGTAGGTTCCCCACCAGAAATACATATTTCTCTCAAGCTTTTTTTAGGAATGCATGATAAAATTTCAAGGACCTCATCGGAGTAATCAAGCGGGGTTTGAGGTTGTGGGCACATAATACATTGAGAATTACATGCTTCAGTTACAAACAGTACATTTTGTGTCGAACTAGCATTAAATACACGTTTCACTGTACCATCAGGGCATAATTTTAATATATCTCCATCATTAATATCCAACATTCCTTCTTCCGGTAAATTATAGATAATTGGATATGGTGTATTTACATGTTCAAGCATAGATATACTAGCAAACCTGTATACTTCATTTATTTTTTTTGTTTCTTTAATATACTTAGGCTTAATCCAATTCAATATATTAGACTTATGTGAATACGAAGCAATAATGGGATTAGTAATATTTTTAGCTATACCCTTTATTTGCCACATTGCCATTCCTCCATAGGTCTTCTAAATACCCAAGACCATAATACTGCAATTGTTTTGGGATCATTTTCTTTAATTAAATCCAAAATTACTTTTATCATTCCCTTATTTTTTTCACAAAATTGACTTATATACCGCTTGCCTAATAAATCCCCTGATTCAACAAAATTTCTAATTGGATCAGCACCACAGTATTGCTGATAGGCACATGTCCAACATCCTGGCATGCATTCAACGCAACTATTTAAAACCAACTCTTTTATCATGGAGGAATTAAAAATATCTAAATACGCATCTTCACATACATTTCCCATTTTAAAACTGGTGTCTCCCATTGTTGCTAACATTCTAGCTTCATCAGTGGGATATACATCACCATTATAATAATATATTGCTCCAGAAATACCTGCTCCTGCCGGAGATTGCAAATCAACAAATCCGGTAGAAAAAGGAGTCATAATGCGTTGAAACAGTAAAGCTGCATAGGATTCTATAAAAAATATCCCCTTTTTATTGAGTTCTATGATGTAATGAAGAGCCTGCCTATATTTTTCTAAAAACTTATTCGTAGAATATCCTAAATCATTTTTATTTTTTACTGCGTATCCATATGGATTAAGCGCCCTGATAAATATATTACCAAAGTCATGCTGTACATAATAATCAATTACTCTCTCCAAACAATCGATGTTATCTTTTGAAACGGTTAACAATGCATTTACAGCAGAACCCTTCATTATTTCTCTTGCTCTACTCAAATTACTTGTAAAACAATCATAAGCACTTTTTCCATTTCTTCCTTTTCTATGCAAGTCATATAATTCTTTAGGCCCATCGCATGATGTAGAAATACCGACATGATGTCGATTTAAAAACTCTAATTGAGCATCCGTTATTTCAAATAAATTAGTACAAATTACAAAAGTGAGACGTTTAGAAGGCAGCTTTTTAACTCTTTTTTCACCTTCTATTACAAAGAATTCCAATACAGGCCAATTTAATGAGGGCTCACCTCCTTGAAATTCTATTTTTATATCATCAGAAGGAGATTGTAAAATAATATCTAATGTCTTGTCAGCAATTTCAAGTGACATATCAGTGTTTTTGCAAGATATTCCTTGTGAACTTGCATGGCAATAATCACATAAGCAGTTACATCTCAAAGTAAGAACTACCATATGTAAGGAAGTAAAATAATTAAGGTAGCTTTTTCTACTTCTCAACTTTGTTGCTAATAACATTTCTATAGTTTCACTATCTTCACAATTTCCAAGGATGTGGTGTGTATATAATTTTTCTTTTGCACTTATTGTGAGTTTTTCATACTGCTGTGCTGCCAAACATGCAAAATCGTTATATGAGAGAAATACTGCTTCTCCTACAAGATTTACAACTATAAAATCCTCTCCATAATGATCAAAATAAAACGGGTATTCTTGTATATTCATTTATTTATAGTCCTCAACGGAAAAAAGGCTTTTTCGTATATCTGATTTCTAATAGATTGTGTCCTTCTTAAAATATCAATCCGCAGTTGTTCATCAATAAAATCAGCCATAATATTTTCAAGATCTCTTGGCAGCGGCTCCATACCTTCACCTTTATTTTTTACAACAAAAGATATTTCATCCTCTCCAATGGGATTGAATGTTATAAAAAATTTCTTATTATATTTATATGCTATACTAAAAATAGTTTCTCTTTCAAAAAGTTTCTTGCTTAATATAATCTGAAATCCGCCATTTATTTTCTTATAATTTTCCATGTTTTCACCTAATAGGCTCTTCACGTTTTATTGTGGGATGGCAGATTTCTGCCATCCTTCTTTTATGTCTAGCAACATCCCACTGTCGCAATCTCTAGACAGTGCCGTTTCGTATAGATGGTAATGCTGAATATCGAATCAGAGTGAAAAAATATTCATCATTTTTGTATCCATACCCTATTCGTTTTGCAACCTTAATCTTGTTATTGAAGCCTTCAAGCTTTCCTGTGGTAATCGGATGGGCTGAGTGAGCAATCAAACCCTCTTTGCGCTTTCGCTTTAAGCGGGCAAACTTTTGCAGCTGCGGTATGTTGCTCTCCTCGGCTCCTTTAAACCATTTTTCCCATTCTACGGCAGCTAAATCGGGGTTTCTAAGCTCGAATAGATCACTTAGTTCCTCTTTCATTGTATGGCAAACTGTCAAATTTTCATGTTTTTTAAGGATTTCCTTGAGATTTTCTGCCTTTTTATCGCTTAGTGTTTCTTCCTTGCAAAGCAGCGTCCAGCGAGCTTGTTTTACTTCCTTGTAAAGCCGATTCTCCTCTTTAATTGAATCCTCTGCTTTTGTTGCCTGCTCTTCAGCAATATTCTCTGTAATCCCAAGCTTTAGGTTATCGGCTTTCTCTTTGTGCTGTCTTGCTTCCTCCAGCCTTACGGCTCCCAGCACATCTCGTCCATACTGGGCTTGCATATGGTAGCGGTCGTATACTATTGCCGCATGAGGCAGATACTTTTCTACCAGGGTGTTGAACGATGCGTTCATGTCCATTGCGACAGCTTCTACTTCAGACAAATACTCCAGGTCTGTCTCTTCAAAAAACTTTGTAAAGGCAGCTATAGAGCGTCCCGCACCAACCCAGAGGATGTCTCCCATATCAAGGTCCATAACACAGGTTGCGTAAGTATGGCCTTTGTGCATTGCAAACTCATCAACGGCAAGATGCTTAGGACGGTAGCCACTTTTGCGAAGTTCCTCGCTTCGCGTTTTGAGAGCCTCGTCCATAATTTCCTTATGGATTTTAGAAACTGTTCCCCAATGGATACCGGTCAAATCGCTGACTGCTTTAATCGTCATTTGATGCATAAGCAAAATCTTGATCCATAAAGCGGCACGAGAAGTGACTCTGGTTCCAGGATACTTAAAGGTTATGTTTTCATTGAAGGTATGCCCGCATTTTTGGCACCGGTAGCGGTGGAATCTCACACGAAGAATCCGTGGCTTTCCGGGTATCCAGGGCATGTCTTTAAGTGTAGTTACAGGGTTGTCATGGACATGGACCTTACCGCCGCAGCAAGGGCATACAACGTCGGCTGTAGGCCGGGTACTATTTACATCTATGATCTCTTCAAAAAGAGAAGCAATACTCGTAGGAATATTAAAATTGTCCTGTATGTTTTTGCATAAATTTGCTATACTTGAGGTTGAGAGCACGTGGATCATTCCTTTCGTAGTTTTGTCGCTATTACTTAGAATGGAGCATCCCGTGCTCTTTTTCAATACCTTTTTTCAGTTTTTAAATTCTGTCTTAGATTTCGTATCCCCCAATTTTCCGTGATGAGCCAAATAATAGGCAAGCTAAAACGAATTAGCTTGCCTATTTCAATTACCAAGTAATGAAAGATTAATATCCACAATTTAAAATAATATCAATAATAAGAGGAATAATGAGAAGAATGGGAGTAGTGGGAGGAATGGGAGTAGTGGGAGTAATGGGAATAATGGTAAGCCAAAAGCGAATTTTCTTCTACACTTTTATCATTTAATAACAATCTTTCATTTATTATCTGTTTTCCCATGCTTTGTGTTAAAATAATGCCGGATTCATCAGGAATATTCAGTTCAAACTTGTTAACATTTAAATCAGTCAAAGTAACAAAACCAAAAAAAATCCCCACAGAAATAAAAAACGCACTTACCTTCTTTTTAAAATTCAATATATTCCCCTCTTTTTATCATTTTTTGTATTGTATCATGGATGTAATTTTTTATCAAGAATGTAGTAGTGTTTCTATGCGTCAGTGTTTTCTCAGTAAATCCTTCATCCCAATACAAATGCTGTAATTCTATTCATCTGCAATAATTCAGCTGACAATCTAGGAACCCCGAATGGTCGCTGTTTTGCCCTAGTACTTGCAGGCGAATATTAGAAACATGACCTGGCCCGCTACACAAATATGCATTTTGGCATCTTCAACATAGAAACCGTGAAGGTTGAATATTCCGGGTCAAAATACAGCACCAATCCGGTGGTTGAAAATCATGAATCCAGAAATTCGGAAAATAGATTCCGGTCGAATGGAAATCACTTAATCAGGCCTATTACAGTGCTGCGCTGCTGTGCATAATTCAACTTGGAAGCACACCCCTCTTGCCGGATTCTTCCAGACTTGACATTTCCCGCCAAGGACAAGCGTTATGCTGGCATCCTTGACGGGAAATGTTAAGCCTGGGTCAATTCTGGTTAAGCGGCTGTGTAATTCTCAGAATTTTCGAAATAAATCTGAACCCTATCAAGGTTTCAATCTGCAATCAGAACCGCCTATCTTATTTTTAAATCATTTTCGAAACGCCGGAAAGTGATTTCCAATATTCCGGACTGGTGATTCCCAGTTGTCCGGACTCATGCTTCCCGAGAGCCGAAATATACAGGAATAGCCCAGCGTCAACACCAAAACATTCACTAATAACTTAGTTCCATCTTTGCAAAGGTAAGGAATCTTTTCTTTCCAATCCAGTTGGACCTGCTCTCCAGGAACTGTTTCATAACGAACCGTATTTGTCTAGCTCAACGTTCGCTTGTTTTGAGAAAAGTAATCCTGAAATTCAGGAATGGAAGAAATGTAGGCCCGGAAAGTTGACTGTGCCCCATTTAGCCCATGGTCATCCTTAATGTACTGCCACTAGACTCGTTTATAGTAGAATCTCTGTGAAGTATCCTTTGCTGCGAGCATATCTTTGATAATGGGCTTATATCTATCAAATTAGGAAGGGTGGTTTCCTTCTTTACTGGGTTCACTCTGTTCATACCAACGTTTAACAATTCGTCTATTCTTTTTTAATTCTCTTGCCAGTTCGCTAAAAATTGATTTAGTCTCAACCACGTCATCGATCATCTTCAGTTAGAGTAAGTCGTCAAGTGATTTGACATCAAAGCTTTTTCCGTAATCCAATACATATTGCATAATACCATCTCATGCAATAGTATCCTCGATTTCAATAGCATGTACATTGTTATAAAACCACTTTTTGACCTATTTATGTAGCATTTACACGCTTCCCCGTGCGAGGAGCGATAGGCCTATGAAACCTATAATATCGTGGCCGAGCTTATCTCAATCCACGCTCCCCATGCGGGGAGCGACAATACCAAAAAATCCCGGAGTCACTCAAAACCGGATTTCAATCCACGCTCCCCATGCGGGGAGCGACTGGGCAGGTATTGGAATATATTTTGGACTTGCAATTTCAATCCACGCTCCCCATGCGGGGAGCGACCTGGATGAGAACGGGGAAATCAGTGACCAGGCAAATTTCAATCCACGCTCCCCATGCGGGGAGCGACCGGTCACATCAATATTTTGTACCTGTTTTAAAGACATTTCAATCCACGCTCCCCATGCGGGGAGCGACTGGGCAGGTATTGGAATATATTTTGGACTTGCAATTTCAATCCACGCTCCCCATGCGGGGAGCGACCTGGATGAGAACGGGGAAATCAGTGACCAGGCAAATTTCAATCCACGCTCCCCATGCGGGGAGCGACCGAGCAAGGGTGGTGATTCAAAATGACAGTCGGTATTTCAATCCACGCTCCCCATGCGGGGAGCGACTGGGGGTTGTAGGAGTGTTCTCATCCCGCTCGATATTTCAATCCACGCTCCCCATGCGGGGAGCGACATAACTTGACGCATAGTCTTTGATCCGCTCATAATTTCAATCCACGCTCCCCATGCGGGGAGCGACTGTGTGGTTTGGGGAAACGATTCTGCAGGTAGCGATTTCAATCCACGCTCCCCATGCGGGGAGCGACTTCCGGGGCAGCAGATATTGACAATGTCACGATTATTTCAATCCACGCTCCCCATGCGGGGAGCGACTGGACTGGATCCGGAAGTCAATGACAACCAGATTATTTCAATCCACGCTCCCCATGCGGGGAGCGACCCTGACCCGCTGCGGGATCACTTTTTCTGATGCAATTTCAATCCACGCTCCCCATGCGGGGAGCGACCAGTGATTCCTCTTCAGGGGCAGTATCTCAACAATTTCAATCCACGCTCCCCATGCGGGGAGCGACCTTGAAAGTAATCTCTGTCAGCCCCGTGGCCTTCAATTTCAATCCACGCTCCCCATGCGGGGAGCGACGGTGGACGTGGATGGAATGACGTCCAGCGTGATTATTTCAATCCACGCTCCCCATGCGGGGAGCGACGGTCATGGTCTGTCTTGTACCATACCTGAGCTTGTATTTCAATCCACGCTCCCCATGCGGGGAGCGACGGTCATGGTCTGTCTTGTACCATACCTGAGCTTGTATTTCAATCCACGCTCCCCATGCGGGGAGCGACAGGTCTAAGATGACACAGCTGTCTTTCCCACCGATTTCAATCCACGCTCCCCATGCGGGGAGCGACTCTGTCAACGCCAATTTAAGGTCTGCAACATTAATTTCAATCCACGCTCCCCATGCGGGGAGCGACCGATGGTATGGACGGTGATGACAAATGACCGCTGATTTCAATCCACGCTCCCCATGCGGGGAGCGACATTCTCTTCGGGAGGTATTCCAGCCAAGCCCTATTTCAATCCACGCTCCCCATGCGGGGAGCGTGGCCGGATGCCAGACTGCCTGCGCTACGATTGGATTTCAATCCACGCTCCCCATGCGGGGAGCGAAAAACAATCCAAAGAACCTTGACAACTACATATTATTTCAATCCACGCTCCCCATGCGGGGAGCGAATTGCAAATATATTTTTTTGACACAATTTAGCAAATTTCAATCCACGCTCCCCATGCGGGGAGCGAAACGCCTCCTTTAAACTAAAAACATGATACCACATTTCAATCCACGCTCCCCATGCGGGGAGCGAATCGTGACCGGTGTGACCGTGGGCACCCGTTCCGGATTTCAATCCACGCTCCCCATGCGGGGAGCGACACCAGGATGCTGGATGGAATGGTTATGCCGGAGAATTTCAATCCACGCTCCCCATGCGGGGAGCGACAAATTTATTAAAGGAGGTTGGAGTCAATGACCCTATTTCAATCCACGCTCCCCATGCGGGGAGCGACAAAAGCTGAAAGGGAGAATCAAGGAAATTTTTGATTTCAATCCACGCTCCCCATGCGGGGAGCGACATCATATAGTCACGGGGAGAAAGGAAAGCCCTGAAATTTCAATCCACGCTCCCCATGCGGGGAGCGACTTGGATTGTAGCGAATACAGAGCGCGGGAAATCATATTTCAATCCACGCTCCCCATGCGGGGAGCGACCCCGGCGTCGATGGTCAGCCCGTCAACATACGGGGCATTTCAATCCACGCTCCCCATGCGGGGAGCGACCCTGAACGGCTTGATTTTCGGGGCGGTGATTGGGATTTCAATCCACGCTCCCCATGCGGGGAGCGACGTGGTGGAGCTTCCGTAGATGGCGGAGGAACGGATTTCAATCCACGCTCCCCATGCGGGGAGCGACTGGTCCTTGTTCATCTTTCTCACCTCCCTTCTGGATTTCAATCCACGCTCCCCATGCGGGGAGCGACGCCATATGAGTCGCCAGATTATCGTCTGTATCGGCATTTCAATCCACGCTCCCCATGCGGGGAGCGACCATTGAGCGAGGAGGAACTGGAAACGCTGGAGCAATTTCAATCCACGCTCCCCATGCGGGGAGCGACGAACAAGAACAATTGGCCGCCAGCAACAAGCTCCAATTTCAATCCACGCTCCCCATGCGGGGAGCGACGGCTTTTTCGTCTTTCTGGGTCAGATACGGGCTTTATTTCAATCCACGCTCCCCATGCGGGGAGCGACGGACATGATTGTGATTCATCACACGGGCAATCCGATTTCAATCCACGCTCCCCATGCGGGGAGCGACGGAGCGTATCCGTCTTGATTTTTATAAGGCCGGATTTCAATCCACGCTCCCCATGCGGGGAGCGACTTCTATTATTTGTAGGAGTATCAGGAGGAGAAATTTCAATCCACGCTCCCCATGCGGGGAGCGACTTGACGAATGTATCAACCTCGTAAAAGACCCTGTATTTCAATCCACGCTCCCCATGCGGGGAGCGACTTGATAAATTAGCGGCGATGAATGAAAAGCTGAATTTCAATCCACGCTCCCCATGCGGGGAGCGACAAGCTGCTTCTGCGGAATTGCAGTGGATAGAGATATTTCAATCCACGCTCCCCATGCGGGGAGCGACGTAGGCGCGACAATGCATCGACATATCGTCGTGATTTCAATCCACGCTCCCCATGCGGGGAGCGACCATGCCCAGAGCCACATCACGGGCGGTAGTTGGATTTCAATCCACGCTCCCCATGCGGGGAGCGACGCGAATGGTGAAGCGATCACATGGGGCGACTTACAATTTCAATCCACGCTCCCCATGCGGGGAGCGACGGGCCAGAGGACGAAATGATGGCATTGCCCATTACGATTTCAATCCACGCTCCCCATGCGGGGAGCGACCAAGAGCGAGAATGGCTCTATAAGTTACAATTGTATTTCAATCCACGCTCCCCATGCGGGGAGCGACTGAAGAGCATTACCCGGACACAAGACCTGACGCGATTTCAATCCACGCTCCCCATGCGGGGAGCGACCCGGTCACGTACACCTTGTACATTGCCGCCTTAGATTTCAATCCACGCTCCCCATGCGGGGAGCGACTCTAGGGAGTGTTCTTTTGCCGCCAGAATGTCCAATTTCAATCCACGCTCCCCATGCGGGGAGCGACCTTGATTTATAAAGACGGCGATGGACCTCTTATTATTTCAATCCACGCTCCCCATGCGGGGAGCGACTTGAACGGAACTCCTAGTGTATCGTTCTTAGTTATTTCAATCCACGCTCCCCATGCGGGGAGCGACTTCTGTTTCTGTCTCCATTGCTTGCTCCTATCTATTTCAATCCACGCTCCCCATGCGGGGAGCGACGCGATGATTCCGAAGGCCGTCTTATGGATAAGCTATTTCAATCCACGCTCCCCATGCGGGGAGCGACATCACCGAACTCTCGAAGCGGGAAGGGACCAGAATTTCAATCCACGCTCCCCATGCGGGGAGCGACCGGATACGACAGTGATGGTCAAAATTAACGCATATTTCAATCCACGCTCCCCATGCGGGGAGCGACCCTGCCCATCTTGGGTATTTGTCGATTTCATCCATATTTCAATCCACGCTCCCCATGCGGGGAGCGACTTCCCGTGGTTGTTGGGACTGTTGTTGGCATCCCATTTCAATCCACGCTCCCCATGCGGGGAGCGACTAGAATCTGGTCAATCCAATGCCCTATTTCATGAATTTCAATCCACGCTCCCCATGCGGGGAGCGACGTGTTAACTATCATCAACGCCACGGAAAAACCTATTTCAATCCACGCTCCCCATGCGGGGAGCGACCACCGGGGTGTTGGACTATATCAACAACAACCTGATTTCAATCCACGCTCCCCATGCGGGGAGCGACGACGTACACGTCCGACCTAAGCAAGACGAAGCAATTTCAATCCACGCTCCCCATGCGGGGAGCGACGACGGAAATAAAGAGGAATTGCAGAACGCTGTGATTTCAATCCACGCTCCCCATGCGGGGAGCGACTTGCCAAATCTTCTGCGTCCGGTACAGTCCGGATTTCAATCCACGCTCCCCATGCGGGGAGCGACGCGGCTGACGGTTGGGGAGCTGGACGCCCTTTTTATTTCAATCCACGCTCCCCATGCGGGGAGCGACTCTGTTAGCAGATGTATGGAGTTCTCTTGATGCTATTTCAATCCACGCTCCCCATGCGGGGAGCGACCACAGGAAAGCGACAGTATCCTTATAGGTAGCAGGATTTCAATCCACGCTCCCCATGCGGGGAGCGACCCCCTTCTTGTCTACATAGGAAACTTTCTGTTTATTTCAATCCACGCTCCCCATGCGGGGAGCGACATTGTAATTTTTTCCGTTGCAAACGCCCTCGAAATTTCAATCCACGCTCCCCATGCGGGGAGCGACCACGGTACGGTCAGATTTCTCCGTTGCAATTCGAGATTTCAATCCACGCTCCCCATGCGGGGAGCGACGGCTGCTGTTCTTTTTGGTTGCGGGTCTTCCCGATTTCAATCCACGCTCCCCATGCGGGGAGCGACTCGCTGTCAATGTGGTGTCTAGCACACAGTTCCCATTTCAATCCACGCTCCCCATGCGGGGAGCGACGCAGGTGGTGCGTGGAAGGCGATATGCCAGAAGATTTCAATCCACGCTCCCCATGCGGGGAGCGACCACGGCGGATAAGGCTAATGCAGACGGCAACGGATTTCAATCCACGCTCCCCATGCGGGGAGCGACATTTCGTCCAGCTGTTGTGCCCCAGGCTTACCTGATTTCAATCCACGCTCCCCATGCGGGGAGCGACTTGTCTACACCCGCGTGATTAGCACCTGCAACGTAATTTCAATCCACGCTCCCCATGCGGGGAGCGACCATCTGCTGCTGACTCAAGTACACGCCAGCCGGATTTCAATCCACGCTCCCCATGCGGGGAGCGACAATCGCAGGTGTCAAGAATTCTAATCTCCGTAGAATTTCAATCCACGCTCCCCATGCGGGGAGCGACATTAAAGGGACTACCCACATGATAGGCTTGTGTATTTCAATCCACGCTCCCCATGCGGGGAGCGACTAAATTGGCCTATAATACTAAGGATTTTCAGAGTATTTCAATCCACGCTCCCCATGCGGGGAGCGACCTTATTGGCTGACTTCAGTAATCATATGAGACCAATTTCAATCCACGCTCCCCATGCGGGGAGCGACTGGAACAGAATGATACTAGTGAATTGATTCAATCATTTCAATCCACGCTCCCCATGCGGGGAGCGACAATTTCTCCGAGTTCTTTTTTGGCGTAACTAAAATTTCAATCCACGCTCCCCATGCGGGGAGCGACCCATGGCAAAGGTGAGCGCAAATGCTGACGTTCTATTTCAATCCACGCTCCCCATGCGGGGAGCGACCTTTTTAGCGTTCAGATTGAACAAATTGCCGTTGATTTCAATCCACGCTCCCCATGCGGGGAGCGACACCCCAAAAATGCAGGAAATAAAGATTGGAAGGGATTTCAATCCACGCTCCCCATGCGGGGAGCGACGTCAACAATGACCGAACAGGCCAAACTTCTTCTATTTCAATCCACGCTCCCCATGCGGGGAGCGACCGGAAATAACCGTCCGTCCTTGCGGCTTCACGGGATTTCAATCCACGCTCCCCATGCGGGGAGCGACTTAGCATCAACAACAGGAGCTACTGTTTCCCAGCATTTCAATCCACGCTCCCCATGCGGGGAGCGACCAATCATACCTATCAAGCCACGACTCTCTTGGGATTTCAATCCACGCTCCCCATGCGGGGAGCGACTAGAGGATTCCGGCTATGACCGCCACACAACAAAATTTCAATCCACGCTCCCCATGCGGGGAGCGACCGGAACGCTCTTACCCAGCGGAGTGATTTCCCGATTTCAATCCACGCTCCCCATGCGGGGAGCGACCGGCGTAAGTTTTCCCCGTTCCAACATCCCCGTAATTTCAATCCACGCTCCCCATGCGGGGAGCGACTGGACAAGCTGAACACGAATATCGCTCCTATTGGATTTCAATCCACGCTCCCCATGCGGGGAGCGACTTTCACGGGTCAGCTTGATGCCCTTTCCGTAGGTGTATTTCAATCCACGCTCCCCATGCGGGGAGCGACTAAAGGCAATACTGAATCCGTCCGGTGTGTTAGATTTCAATCCACGCTCCCCATGCGGGGAGCGACCAGAGCTGAATGGAATTAAATACTGCTTTGCAAATTTCAATCCACGCTCCCCATGCGGGGAGCGACTTTGTGCACCGGACAGCTTGATAAACCCACCTTGATTTCAATCCACGCTCCCCATGCGGGGAGCGACAGCTACCTGGCGGGACATAATAACCCCGGAAATGATTTCAATCCACGCTCCCCATGCGGGGAGCGACTGCCATCCAGCAATTCCACCATGTTCAAGTCATCATTTCAATCCACGCTCCCCATGCGGGGAGCGACTGGGCAAAATGTACGAACGCTTGACAGGTCAGCAATTTCAATCCACGCTCCCCATGCGGGGAGCGACCCAACTACCCACCGCTTAGCGCCTGACGGCGCTTATTTCAATCCACGCTCCCCATGCGGGGAGCGACCGGTTGAAATCAACGGTGAAGGCTGGCTGGTTGGGATTTCAATCCACGCTCCCCATGCGGGGAGCGACCTCTGTCATCCTCTAGGATTCCCGCCGATTCCAATTTCAATCCACGCTCCCCATGCGGGGAGCGACTTGGGCTAATTCTCCAATTTATCGCACTCTGGTGATTTCAATCCACGCTCCCCATGCGGGGAGCGACGTAAATTCGAGGATGGGAGCACTCAGGTTCGTCGATTTCAATCCACGCTCCCCATGCGGGGAGCGACGTTCGAACACGCCTTCGGTGGTCAGTGCCAGCAATTTCAATCCACGCTCCCCATGCGGGGAGCGACCATCAGTTCTTCCGGGCTGTATCGTCCAGATTTATTTCAATCCACGCTCCCCATGCGGGGAGCGACGTCTATCAAGCCTTCCCATTCTCCATAGATGCAGTATTTCAATCCACGCTCCCCATGCGGGGAGCGACGTCGCCAATACCGTACTGTTTGGCTTTCTGTTCATTTCAATCCACGCTCCCCATGCGGGGAGCGACATTGTCTTTACATCTGCCCAATCAAGTCCTGTGCATTTCAATCCACGCTCCCCATGCGGGGAGCGACCGTTTCTGGAGAGGGTCAAACACAGGACGGGCAGATTTCAATCCACGCTCCCCATGCGGGGAGCGACGTCCAATACGTAGTTTTTCATGGCTACCACCTAATTTCAATCCACGCTCCCCATGCGGGGAGCGACTTGTCATCGTAAATTGTAACTTTTTGCTCGTTCGATTTCAATCCACGCTCCCCATGCGGGGAGCGACCATCACTGTTTGCCCGTTCAGAGGGATAACGCTGTATTTCAATCCACGCTCCCCATGCGGGGAGCGACGCCTGAGGAGTGTCGTTATCCCAGCTTGCTACGATTTCAATCCACGCTCCCCATGCGGGGAGCGACGAGGATAGTCTTTCAATTCGTTGTTCCCAATCAATTTCAATCCACGCTCCCCATGCGGGGAGCGACTCTGTTCAAGGCCCCGACAAGGGCGATGCCACCTAATTTCAATCCACGCTCCCCATGCGGGGAGCGACGCAGCTTGCCCTTGATCTCAAAATTGTAAGTTGATTTCAATCCACGCTCCCCATGCGGGGAGCGACCCTTGACTACCGCCGTGGCGGACGGAGGTGTGCTATTTCAATCCACGCTCCCCATGCGGGGAGCGACCCGGTGTCGCTGGTCACGGTCTGATAGCCGCAATTTCAATCCACGCTCCCCATGCGGGGAGCGACCCTTTTTAATGACCGTCTTTTTGGCCATCTCGTCATTTCAATCCACGCTCCCCATGCGGGGAGCGACCCTTATGAGTCTTGCCCGTGGCCAGCAGCCAGGATTTCAATCCACGCTCCCCATGCGGGGAGCGACCCTTTTTAATGACCGTCTTTTTGGCCATCTCGTCATTTCAATCCACGCTCCCCATGCGGGGAGCGACGAAACTCAAAAACGTCTTAAGTGCCAACCGGATGATTTCAATCCACGCTCCCCATGCGGGGAGCGACCAGATCCATCTCCTTGGGGAGATCCACCACGTCAATTTCAATCCACGCTCCCCATGCGGGGAGCGACAGCTGGTCACAGTGAGGTGAAAGCCATGAAAGAATTTCAATCCACGCTCCCCATGCGGGGAGCGACTGTCTGCTGCGAGGTCCGGGGCTACCTTTTCCAGATTTCAATCCACGCTCCCCATGCGGGGAGCGACCCATGTTTCTTCATTTCCGGCTTATAGTCTACTATTTCAATCCACGCTCCCCATGCGGGGAGCGACACGGCTGCCCCGGCAATGTAAGGGCCCGCATGATTTCAATCCACGCTCCCCATGCGGGGAGCGACTAAGTGAATTCGCCGGATTCAGCGGACATCAGAATTTCAATCCACGCTCCCCATGCGGGGAGCGACTAGTCACCCCCGTAGTATTTTCTGGATACAAGGTATTTCAATCCACGCTCCCCATGCGGGGAGCGACTGTCCTCCTGGCACCTGGGCACCTCCTTCCACCGATTTCAATCCACGCTCCCCATGCGGGGAGCGACAGCATTTCCACCGCCCCATGAGGTCGGTGATTGAATTTCAATCCACGCTCCCCATGCGGGGAGCGACTGCGGCCCTTGTCAACGGCGCACCCGACCAGCTATTTCAATCCACGCTCCCCATGCGGGGAGCGACTCGGGTCGATAGGTTCCTGGGCCTGTACCGTCTATTTCAATCCACGCTCCCCATGCGGGGAGCGACAACGCATAGCTTGCAGTGCTGTTCACCAGGGTATTTCAATCCACGCTCCCCATGCGGGGAGCGACCATTCTCCCGACGATTTTATCTCTATCGTGGTTATTTCAATCCACGCTCCCCATGCGGGGAGCGACGGTGCTATTTCTGGTTCATCGCCGGGAACTGGTGATTTCAATCCACGCTCCCCATGCGGGGAGCGACGTTCGCACATTGATAATAGGCGTGTTCCCTAGCATTTCAATCCACGCTCCCCATGCGGGGAGCGACGACGTTTTCAGGTATGCCACCATCCGCGACCAGGATTTCAATCCACGCTCCCCATGCGGGGAGCGACCCTGTACAACCTGGATAGATTGACGGCGGCAAAATTTCAATCCACGCTCCCCATGCGGGGAGCGACTAGGGGTTGTGGGCGTGTTTTCGTCCCTCTCGATATTTCAATCCACGCTCCCCATGCGGGGAGCGACACCTCTTGGAGCGTCGTGGTGCAGTTCTGCAATTATTTCAATCCACGCTCCCCATGCGGGGAGCGACGTCAATGGCTTCTAGGATACAACCTGCAAAGTCAATTTCAATCCACGCTCCCCATGCGGGGAGCGACGTTCCGCCTCCTCCCGGACGATTCGTCTGATAGATTTCAATCCACGCTCCCCATGCGGGGAGCGACAGGAGACAACATGACTGAATTTACAGATGGAACAGCATTTCAATCCACGCTCCCCATGCGGGGAGCGACGATTGCCACCACGCCGCTTACTACCGCTGCTGAAAATTTCAATCCACGCTCCCCATGCGGGGAGCGACTGGGTCTTATAATTCCCTGCACTCAGTGAGCTATATTTCAATCCACGCTCCCCATGCGGGGAGCGACCCGTTACCACAAACCTCCCGTGCCCCCTTTCTCTTTATTTCAATCCACGCTCCCCATGCGGGGAGCGACGGAACGAAGTGACAAACACGGACGTCATGTATTACATTTCAATCCACGCTCCCCATGCGGGGAGCGACTCAGACAGGCAAACGAGAAGGCGGCCATAGAGATTTCAATCCACGCTCCCCATGCGGGGAGCGACTTTATCATGAAACTTTAAAGGAGATTACAGCGTATTTCAATCCACGCTCCCCATGCGGGGAGCGACAAAAGTCCACACGGACCATACGTTTTCGATAGATATTTCAATCCACGCTCCCCATGCGGGGAGCGACAGCACCTTTCCTTCTTCATACAATGTTACACCTATTTCAATCCACGCTCCCCATGCGGGGAGCGACCCTGCTTGCGTTACAACGATTACACAGCCCGGTGATTTCAATCCACGCTCCCCATGCGGGGAGCGACCGGCTGACAGCGCAAAGGCGGCGGAAACATCGGCATTTCAATCCACGCTCCCCATGCGGGGAGCGACTAAAACCGATATGATCGAGAGCAAAACCATTATATTTCAATCCACGCTCCCCATGCGGGGAGCGACTCAGCTCTTGCAACCAGCGTGACAACCGGGACGGGATTTCAATCCACGCTCCCCATGCGGGGAGCGACCCCTGGGTATCTTTAGCGAGAGCCATTGCCGCATTTCAATCCACGCTCCCCATGCGGGGAGCGACGTCAAACAAAAAACACTGAATCCATGCGGGATTCAACATATAATTTTGCGAACCTCATAAAGCAAGTCCTCTGGAGCACGCAAAATCGTTATTAAAATTTATAGGAGCTTGTAGTTCGCATTACAGGATTAAGTTTCCATCTGGATTATATCCAGTCTTAATTCCAACATGGATAATTTTACCTGGCTTAACTTTTCCCAAATTGTAAAACCGTAAACTATCCTTGTTTAGATCTATAATGCTTTCAAGTTGCCCCCGCAATGCCACAAACTGTGCTTCATCCAATGAACACTCAAAGACTGAGTTTTGAACACGCTGTCCATGTGCTACGCAGCATTTGGCAACCTGTCTTAGACGTTTTCGGCCAGCGGCAGTTTCAGTATTCACATCATAAGTTACTACAATCCGCACTCTGACCTCACCTCTCATCTCTTAATGCAAGAATGCAGGATATCCATCTAGATCCTGACGAATATACTTAGCCAGTAATAGAGCTTGGGTATAGGGTACCAATCCCCAGGGAATTTTTTCCTTCAGAAAAGGATGTTCTATTTCATCCCGTTTTCGTTCCTGCCAATGTTCTAAAACAGTTTTTCTCCCTTTGTCATTTAACAATACCGCTCCTGATTCTGTCAAATCAAAATCTTTGGCGGCAACGATTCGGTTATTTACTAAATTTAGCACAAATCGATCCCCACAGACGCTTCGAAGTTCTTCCATAAGATCTAAGGCCAATGATTCACGACCAGGACGATCTCGATGCATAAAACCAACGTAAGAATCTAACCCTACAGACTCTAACGCTGAAGCACAATCATGCGCTAAAAGTGTGTAAACAAATGACAACAGAGCATTCATGCGATCTAAAGGCGGTCTTTTATTTCTCTCTTTTAAAAAAAAATGTTTTTTGTCTGTTAGAATCATATCATCAAAAATAGAGAAATATAAATGAGCTGCATTGCCCTCCACTCCACGCAATTCTTCCGTAGAATTAACAGTCTGTACTCCCCGGAGAGAACTCTTCAGATTGGCAATTACTTCTTCAAATTTGGGCAAATCAATACGCATGGGGTGATCGCGAGTGTATCTCATAAGAGTAGAGCGTGCATTATAAATCTTACCGGTAATCATATATTTGGACAATGTACAGCAAAAGGGCTCCTGCTCCGACAATCGATATTGTGCTTTTCTTAGCAATACATTCCCGTGGCTTGCTCCACATACCCTGGCTAAAAAACGCCCATTTGGTTTTAAAAAACAAAACCCTATATTCCGTTTGGCACATTCGCCCAATAATGCAGGAGAAGCGCCTCTATACCCAAAATAGAGAATGTTTTCTAAATTGAGAAGGGGCAGCTGTGCTGCCCTTTCTTGATTTTTCCAAAGAACTATATTTGCGTCTTCCAAGGACAAATATGCATCTTCTGACATTACGAACAATGTGTTTAGCAACTTTCTCATTTTTTACCATCCCCCAGCATATCCTGATAATATTCTGCCACATTACTGCGTTTAAGCAATGAGGGAAGACAGTAATCTTTTAAAGAACAGCTGCTACATCTTTTGCTAGGTTTCACTTTAGGAATAATCCCCCGGGAAAAATAACCATGCATTTCTAACAGAGTATTTTTTGCGGCAAGCCTCAAGGTATCTGTAATTTCTATACGCCTACGGCGCATTAACTCATGATAGAAGAGATCTGCTGCATCAATATGGCAGGCCAGCATTTCTTCCAAGCAAAGAACCTCACAGCACAGCTGCAGCATATCGCTGCCATCATCTTTGTCTTTGCCCCGTTTATACTCAACTGGATTCACCTGCCAAAGACCGCGATGCTTGGGCAAATGGATTCCAATTTCTTCTTGTTCCGTAGGCAGAAACTCTACCACATCACATTGTCCTGAAATTCCTAACTGAGGTGATGCAATTTTCAGGGCTCTCACTGTCATGATTCCAGCCCTTTTCTCAACATAGTCATTTTTATGAGCATTCTTGTGCACCAATTCTCCTTCAGCAGTCAGACGGTTCTCAGCCCAAACCTGCCCAATATGAATGAGTGCCCATTGTCGCCTACAAAATGCAAAGTGCTGAATTCCTGACAGTAAGAGATATTCATCTTCTTTATATGCCATTTTTCCCTTTATTTTTCATTATGTATGGCAATGCACCGGTTTATTCTTCTACTTTTTCCTGTTCAACCATCTCCGTGCAGTGAACCCCGGTCGGCCAATTTGCTGTATCTACTGTTACAGCATAATCTTCAAACGAGCGTGCAACTTTCTGGGCATCCTTCTTTTCTACCTGCACACGGTTAAACAGTTTATAAGATTGCGTATTGCCCAAAACAGAATCATGCTTAAACACATACAGCTTTCTTACTGCCATATTGCCTCTAGCGGCAGAATGGTCATTTTCAAACATATTTACCAATGCTTCCCAAAGCAGCTTTAAGTCATCTTCAGAAAAGCCAGTAGATTTTTGTGCCAGGTTGGCAGAAACATAGCCTTCCATCCGATACAAGCCATAAGGCACGATATATTTCCGTCCCATCTCAGTTTTTTTATTAGCTGCATCTTTCTCAGTAGTGATGGCTACCCGCGTAATGGTAATTTCTTGCGGTGTAATGGGGTCAATGCTCCGGGAAAATCCCAGTTGCACCGGTCCTCTCACCTGGCCACAATTCAGTGCTCCTTTTACGAAGGTGGTCATAACTGCGCCAAAGGTCCGCACGTCATAGAAGTTTTGGCACATGAAATCTTTAATTTTTTTATCGGCATCGGGGTCTTTTTTCTTTATATCTTTAATATCGTTTACATTCAAATACTCCAACGCCGTTTTATCACTGGATTCCAACGGAACAGACTCTTTAATATAAATCTTATAGCCTTTTTCATCTGCCTTGGCATCTTCTACATAGTTGCGGATTTTCCGTTTAATGCAGACGTCCGTTACCAGACCCAAGCCCGTTTCCGGATCTACCCGGGGCATATTCCCTGCATCAGGGTCCCCATTAGGATTTCCGTTCTCCACATCATACAGCACCACAAAATCGTATCTGTTTTGAATTGCTTCGCTCATCATTTTTCCTCCTTTTTCGTAAACCGTTTTTGGGTTTCCTGATAATACCCTAAAATAAATACCCCTTGTTCTTCTTGATTCAACCGACTGGGAATAGGCTTTCCTTGATTCGGCATCACAATTTCATCGGCCAGCGCTTGCAGCTTTTTGGAATAGTAAACTTGTTGTCTTTTTTCCAACTTTGCCAGATGTGCATTAGCCAACTTCATAAGTGTCGGAAAAACAGACCCCGGTGTTGCACAGGCTGCATTGAAATACCGATCCTTAATGGTGGCGTTAATGCCAGGATTAGCGGCTTCCTGCAGTGCCTCAAGAACTGAGAACAAACGCCCCAATACATAGGGCAACGCCTTACAATCTTCATTGACTGCCATAGTTAAATCTTCACCCCATCTTTCAAAATGATTTTTTAATAAGTACGCTTTAATAAAAGCGGCTTTGACATAAGTAATTTTGTTGACAGTAGTCGTCCCATTATCTCCTCTTTCATCCTGGTCAGAGAAAACTCTCAACAAGATATTCTGATACGTAGCTTCTGGATAGGGCTGTCCCTGCAGAATACTCCGCAGCAAACTGCCTGCCAGCAAGGGGGATGATGCAGGATCCTTAGAATGTGGATTAACTGTAGCCTTGAGCAATCTCCACAAAGGAATTTGTTCTTGCTTTTCCCAGCTCGGGCGTACAATTTTCATACGCTGGTGATGCTCTGCAATGTGGGCAATTGTTGCTCCAAAGGTATTGCGATAAAAGAATCGGATGGAAAGACGTGCTGCATTAGGGGCCAATCCCAATACATAAAACGGTTCATCAGGTGACAATGTTACGCCAGAAATATCAGCTTGCTGTCCCTTAGAAATTTTTTCAATCATTGCAGCTAAGTCAGCTTCCGAAATTCCTGCATCATTACCCATACACTCAGAAAAGCCATCTTGATACAATGGGTTGGCATCAGCTGACCAATACACCACGGTATCACCACCCACAAGGCTGCATTTTCTTTCTCGGATTAGATAATTCAAAGCTGCGGAATAAGCAAATGCTGCATATTCTCCTACAGGAGCATTATTGCCCTGTTCCCCATCATGGCCATAGGATTCAAGAGCATTTGTATTAAAAGATACAATAGCGGCTCCGCTAGTCTGGGCCCCCCTCACTCCTTTGATATTAGGGTGAATACGCGCTATAGGAACATTTTTTCTTCCTGTTACTAAACATTGGCCTCTAGTGAAATCACCAATAGAATTTGCTTTAAAGGAATCCCACGCTCTACAAATTTCTTTATCTTTAAGTGGACTATCCTGATTAACAATAAAGATTAAATTTCCGCCATTATTTATGGCATCCGGTTCTGCATTAATCAGAGAATTTTGTTCAGCCTCTAATGGGTTCCAGCAATCAAAAAATTTTAGTATAGCTTTTGCAACTGTAGATTGACAATGGTCCAATATCTTATGATGCAATTCTTTAGCTGCGTTAAATTTTTCTAATTGAACACTTCCTTTTTCATATCCCAATAAATATCCGGCATTATCGCATAAAAAATGTGCTTTCTTTTGCGTTCCTGATCTATGTTCAGGTTCAGGTACTAATAGAAACTTTTTTAAGCTTTTACCATCACTTGTTTCCGCCAAAATTGATTGAAGCTGGATTAATTTACCATCTTCATTCAATACTACTTGATAAGATATAGGCAATTTACTCCAGCCAGGCTTACCTACAAGGCCATCCCTAATCAAAGAATCGTAATAATCTGTCAGGGCTTGTAAGATCATTGATGCACCTCACAATTCCGCAAATCCAGGATGCCATCTTTTAATTCTGCCTTGAAAAACATTGGCGTAATTTGTTCTGGATTGCTATAGTCCATATCATACAGCATATAGCCTAGGGATTGGGTATACGGATAGGGTATCAATACTTCTTCATCCTCTACCAAGCGGAAACAAGCAGGAAATTCTCTGGTTCCAAAGTAAGGTTGATGGTAACATTGTCCCTTTCGTGCCCGACGGGTAAGCATTTCGCGAAATTTCCCAGGATTATCACCTGCAGCGGCCTTATCAGTCATCTCAAAATGGAGAGTGATGCAGTAGCGTACATCTTTTAAAACAGTAGAGGCTCTCTGCATGATATCCTGCCTTGTAACAATCATAATAGGTTTACCTTTTTTAGCATTTGCCTTTACTGAACTTGCACTTAACTTATGCATAAGTTCATTCCGGCGGATGTTGGTGAATTTAATGGGATTGAGTACATCAATTTCATCAATCACATACCGCAATCCTGGATGCCAATAGATGGCCTCTACCAAGCCGCGCGCTGCTGACGGGGTCATTACATCATAGGAAACTCGCTCAGCCTTCATCTCCGGCCGGGTAAAGCAGGCATACGGCCCCCAGCATTCAATCTTCACTCCATAATTCATCCTATCACCTCATTTTGTTCAAATTGCAGCATTACCAACATATTCCCATCCCCTCCTCATGATGGTAATGAAAGCCCATTTTCTCATCATAGACTTTTTCCAGATTTGTCAGTATCGCCAAATTTTCGTCTAGTTCAATTGCATAACCATCATTAATCAATTGTTCATATAAACCTTTAGTATGAAAAAAAGCACCAGAATATACGTTAACACTGTATTTTGCTGCCTTTCTCATCAATTCTCTATTGCGCACACCTAATCGTAGTTGATTTGCAATCACTTCTGCGTTTTCGTCAAGAGGGATAAACACTGTTTTGGTGTGATCCTCAATCAAATGAAAATCTTTGGCGATTTGCGCAAATGACAGTCTGTTGGATTTCTCCAAAATCTTTTTTTCATCCAGGATAACCTCCTTAGCCTGATAAAGATGTTTAAAATAATATTCAATGGCATTAGGAGAAGATATTTCATCTGGTATAAAAGCTTTAGTCAATTGCGTACACTGTCGTTCTTGTTTTAGAAATCGACTTTTTTGACTTTCCTCTGTTTGGAAAATATGGACAATACTTTCTTCTAAAGGATGCTTTCCTTCCCGATTACAGCGCCCACCACCTTGAATGAGAGAATCAATTCCGGTTTCTTCAATATATACAACCGGAAAATCAATATCCACTCCTACTGAAATAATGCTTGTAGAAACAACTCGACAGGTTTCACCAGCCTTAAGGCGTCTTTTCATTTCTTCAATGACTTTATGCCGATGAATTGGGCATAAATCTGTAGATAAATACCAGCAGTTATCCTGATCAGCTACAGCAGCATAAACCTTTTGAGCTTCGGCCTTTGTCAGACATACACACAAGGCTTGCTTGCTACGAGAGATTTGTTCTCCAATAGTTTCGTAGGTCTGCAGACCATCATCCTGGAACTTTGTTCTTTTAAAGAATTTGTACATTTCCGAGATATTGTCCATGATTTCCTTAGGGCGTTCTGCAAAGAAATCATCCAAAGCCGGCTGGGTAGCACTGCACAGAACCTCAGTACATTGAAAGTCTTTTGCCAAACATTCCATTGCTTGAGTAACCGCCTTTAGAAAATTTGTTGGAAGCATTTGGGCTTCATCATAAATTATGACACTGTTTGCCACATTGTGAAGCTTGCGGCAACGAGAAGTTTTATTTGCAAACAAAGATTCGAAGAATTGTACATTAGTAGTCACAATTATCGGAGCATCCCAATTTTCTGCTGCCAAACGTTTTTGCAGCATATCTTCATTAGTATCATCATAGTCTACCTGGCTGTGGTGTTCTAAAACATTTTGATTTCCTAAAAAAGATTTTAGAACATATGATGTTTGCTCAATAATAGAAGTATATGGAATTACGTAAATAATACGCTCTTTTCCATATTTTTTAGCTTGTTCTAAAGCAAATGCAAAACTAGAAATTGTTTTGCCACCCCCAGTGGGGACAGTCAGGGAATACATTCCAGGGGGCTCTTTTCCCATAGCAATACAGCGTTTCAGGATTTCGCAGCGTTTCTCGTTCAATGCGTTCTTGGCAGATAAATACCCTTTCTCTTGAAGTTTGTCAAAAAAAGCAGCGTGTAATTCGGGAATAGAAGCAAATTTCCCTCGTTCTTGTTGATGGGGATTCATATATCTTTCTGTATCCAGGAAATCTGCATCCACCAAACTGGAAAAAAGCATTCTCATCCTCATGGTATTTACAATACTATTCTGGCTGCGCAGAAGTTCCATCGGTATTCCCAATTTTTCAGGTTTTCCCAATTCATTCATATACGCACCATAATCTGGAATACGTTTTTTCATTCTTCCGCAGAAGCTGCTTTCTTCTCCTGTATCAAGCTTACTTCCCATATCTGGCAAACCTGCGTGATGTCCCGCAATACACATTGCCTCATACACACTATTCATTTCTCGATTTCTGAACAAGAGTTGTGCTCCAGCAGAAGAATGGTCTACTCCGCCTTTCATCAAACCTCGAATATATTCCTGAAATTCTTTGGAATATTTACCCACATCATGATATTTTCCGCACTGATAAGCCATTTGCTTCATTTCAGGACCTGTTGCAAATGATTCAGCTAATTCTGCAACGTGGATTAAATGATCTATCAGCTGCTGTGGAGCATCCTGTCCTTCACCATTTAAGTGTGCAATGTACTGAGAATCCTCTAGATTTTCCATAGGCCCTCCTTTATGATTTACTTTTCATAAGGAAAGATTGAGGTAGAAAATACTTATTATATAAATTCTCCATATCCTCTAATTTTCCTTCTTTCTGCCTAGAAATATTTCAGAGATTTCAAAAACACCAAGTCGAATCGTTTACTCACAAAATTCTTTATTAAAAAAATTGTGGTACATTGCGCAGGTTTTATTCAATTCTTGACTTCTCTTTTATTCTATCACAAACCATGTACAAAAATAATCCCACTTGAAATTCTTTTTCTTGAATTTCAAGTAAATGATTAAAAATGAACATTTTAATCATTTTAGGTTTGCTTTTCTTGAGGGAAACAAGCAGCAATAATTCTTATGCAGTTAACTGCTTTCTTTTTCCAGCAACTCTCCCCTACAGAAGACAACGTTTTCCCCTCCCCTTCCCTATTCCTTATTTTCTTCTTCTCCTTCCATCGTTCCTTCTGCAAGGATACGGATGGCTTCTGGGTTTCCCAGCTCTGCGGCTTTGGCATAATATGCCCGGGCTTTTTTCTGGTTTGCGGGGGTAGGTTCCTGGGCGGCGTACAGGTCGCCTAGATAGAGCAGGGCTTCGGTATTGTCCTGCTTGGCGGCTTTTTCGAACCAGGGCAGAGCCTGGTCTTCTGCTTCTAACAGTACCAGCAGGGCGCCCAGTTCCACCATTGCATCTATGCTGCCCAGCTGGGCGGCCTGGTAAAACAGTTCCAAAGCGCTGTCCGCATCGTCTCCGGCGCCAAAGGCGTAGTATTTGCCCAATAGGACCAGGGCGTGGGTACTGCCTGCTGCGATTTGCTGCTCCAGGGTTTCTTGCTGCAAGGGGTTCAGTTTTTTGCCGGCAAGGATTGTTTCTTCAATTTCCATCATATATATCTCCTGTTTTAGGCACGCTGCTGGGTGCCGGGTATTTGGGGTATTCGTTTCCAGTGTAGCGGACTTGGGCTCCGGCGTCAATTGTTTCGTCCCAGAACTTGTTATTTTTCGTGAAATTCCTGCAATTATGGTTATCTTCCCACTCAGGCGGCTTCTTTTTGGGGAAGCCGGGAAAACTCGGAAAAAATGTGAAGGTTCTATGTTCTTTGGGGAAAAATTTGCTATAATATAAGGTATTCTTTACGAAGGAGGCTGCTATGTCCAAGAAACCTTACGTGCCCGCAGAGATGCTGACCAAGCTGTGGCGGGCGATGATTGAATTTGACATGATCCAGGAGGGGGACAAGATTCTCATTGGTCTTTCCGGCGGCAAGGACAGCCAGTTTATGACGGCTGCGCTGGCTGAGGCCCGGAAGCACAGTCCTCGCCATTTCGATTTATACGCCTATACGGTGGACGGAATGTTCGCCCCGGATTTTCCCAAAAAGGAACTGGAGGACTTCTGTGCTAAGTACGGCATCGAACATTATTCCGACCAGGTGAATGTGGAGGAGGTCTGGGGTCACCGGGGCAATACGCCCTGCTTCTCCTGTGCCTATTTCCGCCGGGCGGCTACCAACCGGAAGGCCAAGGAACTGGGCTGCAATAAGGTGGCGCTGGCCCATCACAATGATGATGCGGTGGAAACGCTGCTGCTCAATCTGTTCAATTCCGGGCAGCTGAAGACGTTCATGCCCTCCACCTATCTGACCAAATCGGGGATTACCGTAATCCGTCCGCTGCTGTTCTACCGGGAGTCGGAGATTATTGCCAACGGCAAGGAAATCGGGCTGGTGCCCCTGAAGAATCCCTGTCCCTACGATGGCAAGACCCAGCGCCAGGAGATGAAGGAAATGGTGGTCCGGCTGGAAGAATCGGTGCCCCATCTGTACGATCATCTGGCCGCCGCGCTGCGCCGCAGTGAGCAGGAAGAACTGTGGCCGGAGAAGCTGAGTCAGCAGGCCATGCTGGGGCGCTTCCGGGATTTCTGGAAAAAAGAACAGGGCTGACCTGGCTCTTTTATATATAGATTATTATTCCCATGAGGGGGAAGAAAAGAGGAGCTTTGTATGGAACAATTTCTTGAACGGGTCTTCCATCTCAAGGAAGCCCACACCACCGCCCGGACGGAAATCGTCGCCGGGATTACTACCTTTATGACCATGGCCTACATTCTCATTGTCAACCCGCTGATTCTCAGCAGCACGGGCATGGATAAAGGGGCTCTGCTGACGGTTACGGCCATTGCGTCCGCCGTTGGTACCATTTTCATGGCCATCTTTGCCAACTATCCGTTTGCTCTGGCCCCCGGCATGGGGCTCAACGCCTACTTTGCCTACACGGTGGTGCAGCAGATGGGCTATCCCTGGCAAATGGCTTTGGCCGCGGTTTTCGTGGAAGGTGTCATTTTCATTCTGCTGACCCTGACCAGTGTCCGGGAAGCGATTTTCAACACCATTCCTCTGACCCTGAAGCAGGCCATTTCCGTAGGTATTGGTTTGTTCATCGCCTTCATCGGTCTTTTGAACGCCCGGATCATCGTCGCCAACCCGGCCACGAAGGTTTCTCTGTATTCCTTTACCAAGGCCATGTCCGACGGCACGTTCCACAGTGTGGGGATTACCGTTCTCCTGGCCATGCTGGGCATTATGTTTACTGCTATTTTGATTATTAAAAACGTGAAGGGCAACATCCTGTTTGGGATTCTGGGCACCTGGATTGCCGGCATGCTGTGCGAAGCCGTGGGCCTGTACGTACCGGATCCCAAGCTGGGCACCTTCAGCGTATTCCCCAATTTTTCCGGCGGGCTGTCTTCCTTCCTGCCCATCAGCCCGGCGCCTCTCTTTATGCAGATGGACTTTAGCCGGGTGTTCTCCCTGGACTTCTTTGTGGTTATCTTCGCGTTCCTGTTTGTGGACCTGTTTGATACCCTGGGCACCATCATTGGCGTAGCCACCAAGAGCAATATGCTGGACGAAAACAACAAGCTGCCCCATATCAAGGGGGCTCTGCTGGCTGATGCTGTGGCCACCTGCGTAGGTGCTGTGATGGGTACCAGCACCGTTACCACTTTCGTAGAAAGTGCTGCCGGGGTTTCCGAAGGCGGCCGGACCGGGCTGACGGCGGTTACCGTTGCTGTGCTGTTCCTGCTGTCCCTGTTCCTGTCCCCGTTCTTTATGGCTATTCCTTCCTTTGCCACTGCTCCGGCTCTGGTCATCGTAGGGTTCCTGATGTTCAGCTCCATTATCGGCATCGACTTCAATGATCTCAGTGAAGCCATTCCGGCCTACATTGCCATCATTGCCATGCCCTTCTGCTACAGCATTTCCGAAGGTATCTCCTTTGGTACCATCAGCTATGTAGCCATGAACCTGCTCACCGGCAAGGCTCACAAGGTCAGCCCTCTTATGGGGGTATTGGCAGTGCTGTTTGTGCTGAAGTATTTTATGTTGTAAAAAGTTGCTATAACAAGAAAAGTCAGGCTCTTCTCTGCAATGCAGAGAGGAGCCTGACTTTTTGGTTGTGCGGTTAATGAACATTATAGACGTGGTGCCGGGTATCCACTCTCTATCCGTTTTTAATATCAGTGCGGTCGGCAGGGGCTAGTGCTAGTGCCGGGGTTTGAGAAGCAACTACAGAAAATTTGCCCGTGGGCAAATTTTAGCTGCAGAAAACTCTGTGCTGGATTTTTGGTCGACGCTCTCAACGGGTGCAGTACAGGCCTCCTACTTTTGAACCCCATCCGCCGGCGAGTTCGCCGCCACCTTCCCCTTTACCTGTTCGCATAGCGAACAGGTAAAGGGGAAGGCAGTTGCGGCGCTAGCGCCGCGAAAAAGCGGCTTAAACTTCTATCGGCGTCTACCGACGCCACTTCCTTAGCGGTTCGCCGTACTCCAGTCGTTATCGCCTTATAGGCTCAACTCCTGGACGGCTGTCGCATGGGCCTTATTGACCAAACATCCTTTTGATACCTTTTGGGGATGTTTGGATGCGGCCGCAACGCTTGAAGGAAGCGTTCATAGCAATTACTGGTCAGCTTCTTATCAGCACTATGTTTTAGATTTTACTCGACCAGTGGTGAACTAGAAGCCTACCACAAGCGTGTGGTAGGTGGCAGCCGCTAGGCTGACGGAGGAAGTTTATCCATGCATTTGGGAGTCGTATCCATTTCTCAAGGCCCTGGCCACAGAGAAATGGAATATACGACCCCTGCGACAGCCGTCCAGGAGCCGGACCTGAAAGGTTGCCGGCGACTGGAATACGGCGAACCGCTAGGCCGCAGGCCGCCTGCCTTCTCCGCACAACAGCAGTCCAAGCGGGGAAGGTGACTTCCGCAGGAAGTCGGTTGGGGCAAGCACTACCAGACTTCCAGCACGGGCCTATTGCGAGAAACAGAAATATTGCCAAATCAAGCTGTCTGCCTCATTACTGACCGAATTCAATTAGCAAAAATTGATTTCGGTCATGTGATTGCGCAACAATCACAAATGAGGAAGTAGCCACCGCGCTAAAATCTCTCGCCTGTAGCATTCTGGTAATATGTCAAGCATATTTTTTTTAAGATATTCTATGTATTAATCAAAAAAAGGGCGCACTTCACCTGCACCCGATGTTGCTTCAAAAAAAACGGGTGCTATTTGAAATCGTTATTCTGTTCGGCGTTCAACTTTCCGCCGGCGTACAGTTGGTTTTTGACCAGCAAACCAAAAACGAGTCGTACTAATTTACGAGATGCAAGCGCGAGTACTCTTTTATGCTGATGCTTTGGCACTTCAGCATATTTCTTGGCGTAATACTCTGCGTATTCAGGGATGTATCTTCGGACACTGTTTGCAGCCTCTCCAATATAATTACGGAGATATGTGTTACCCGTTCTGAAAACGGGTGTTTCCTCGGCCACGAAGTCGCCTGAATCGCTCTTGCGCCAAGTAAGTCCAACGTATTTAGCTAGCGAATCAGCTGAGCGAAAAGCGGAAATATCACCAATCTCAGCGAGAATGCCAGCAGCCAAGACTGGTCCAATACCAGGAATGGACCGTAGAATCATGTAGGCGTTAGGATTAACGCCCTTGACCGTCTTTTCTATAGCATGATCAATTGCCTTAATTTCCTTCTTGTAAGACTCAATACAGTTGAACGAACTGGCCAGAGCGATTGTCAGGGGTTCAGCTGCACGCTTATCAAGACGATAGGAATCCTGGGCGGCCTTTTTTAGCAATTTAGAGGTTTCAGCTAAGTTTGTAATGCGATTCCGGCTTTTTTTTGCCAGAAATTGTAGGAGCTCTTCTTCGCTGGCATCCACAATATCCTGTACAGAAAAGAATTCTGTCAAAACGGCAGCTGAAGTGGTCCCAAAAATGTTACTAAAGGGCTGTGATTCCTGATCCAAAATCTCCAGTTCACTAAATTTAAGAAACAGATTGGAAATCATGTAGGTCTTTTCTCTTGTGATGCATTCAGCGAGGTGCAGTCGGTGCCGTGTCAGACGCTTGAGTGCAAGAAACTGACTGCCTCTCCAGGGAGAACTCTTGATTTTGCCAACCCGAGCTAAATCAGAAATGATATATGCGTCCGTTGAATCAGTTTTGGAAAGGCCAATAAAAGTTTTTCGGTAATTCGCTGTGATTTTTGGATTGAGACAATAAACATACGGATGAAAAGGCATGAGAATTTCGCTGGCTGACAGGAAATTGGCAATATGAATACTGTACATGGAGGTGGATTCTAATGCGAAAACGATAGTATTTAGATTTCGATGAGAAAGCATACATTTACAGATAGCATTCGCCAATTTTTCAGCGCCAGGCTGATTATTAGGGAAAGAATCAGAAAGAAGCTTATTCTGTTCAAAGTCCATGGCATAGACAACATTGGATTTTGAACTTACATCAATACCGACGTATAAAGTTGACAAAGTGTTGATCTTAATCATGATATCATCCTCCTTCCCAGATCAGATTTGTGAAGCCTGAGCAAAAGGTTTATCCCAGGCATCATGAAGTAACCGCAACCTCGCGCAATTAGCATTCATCCTGTCAGCCTTTTTGCTGGTGCTAAGGCAGGAGATGCAACTTCTGTGTTAGCGGAGTAATGCTTCATGAGCTGGGCCGCATGCTAAAGGGAGCAGACACAGACGAACTGGCTGCAAGGGGAGATAGCAGTGCCTCCGGACATCAGACTCTACTGATATCGTACCATGGGAAAACCTTTTGTTACAGAGCTTCAGATTGTATAGACGGGGAACTGGAAGAGGAAAATTCTCCGAATGGTTCTTACCGCTATACGCACAAAAAATATGTATGTGAGCTGTTTTTAATAACTCACATACATATCATACGAGGGGAGAGGAAAGCATCACTACCTTTGCGAAAGGTAGTGATGCAGGAGAGTGGATACCCTGAACCAGCACACTTCAGGTTCGCTGACCGCACCAACTGGTGGCTATGTTTTCAAAAATAGTCAGCGCTCCGTCGCTTTTTTGAAAATATACCCCAAAGAGAACGGAAAGGCAAACATTGCGAACAACAACCAAGTAGCCCGAATGGGCCTGCACCCATATTAGTAGCGCACCATTGCGTCCCCCATCCAAGATTAGCGGTTCGCCGTATTCCAGGCAGTTTCGCCCTGTGGGCTTGCTTTCCGGACGGCTATCACAGGGCTAGCGCTTTTATCGGTTGTTGCGGTCCATGGAGTATCGTCTCCAATTTTTTATGGTAGTCTACCCCACTAAGTTGTCTTTTTTGGGGTAAAATTTGCTATAATAGAAGTTATTCTACAAAAGAGCGGGTTAAAACCGTTTCTTTTCTTACAAAAATCATTTCTATAGGGGGAAGAAAGAGGAGCTAATTTTCTATGGAACAATTTCTTGAACGGGTCTTCCGCCTGAAGGAAGCTCACACCACGGTCCGGACGGAAATCATCGCCGGGCTTACCACGTTTATGACCATGGCTTATATTCTGATCGTCAATCCTATGGTGCTCAGTACTACGGGTATGGACCGGGGGGCTTTGTTGACGGTGACTGCGATTGCGTCCATTGTGGGGACGCTGTGCATGGCTGCCTTTGCCAACTATCCCTTCGCCCTGGCCCCGGGTATGGGGCTGAACGCCTACTTTGCCTACACGGTAGTCCAGCAGATGGGCTATTCCTGGCACACGGCTTTGACCGCCGTTTTTGTGGAAGGGATTATCTTCATTCTGCTGACGCTGACCAGCATCCGGGAAGCGATTTTCAACGCCATTCCCCTGACCCTGAAGCAGGCCATTACGGTGGGCATCGGGCTGTTCATTGCGTTTCTGGGGCTTCAGAACTCCCGGATTATCGTCGCTAACCCAGCCACCAAGGTTTCCCTGTACTCCTTTTCCCAGGCCCTGGCTAACGGCACCTTCCACAGTGTGGGGATTACAGTGCTGCTGTCCCTGCTGGGCATCCTGTTCACGTCCATTTTGATCATCAAAAAGGTCAAGGGCAATATCCTGTTTGGGATTCTGGGCACCTGGTTTGTGGGCATGGTCTGCGAAGCCACAGGGCTGTACGTGCCGGACCCCAGCCTGGGTACCTTCAGCGTATTTCCCAATTTTTCCGGGGGTCTGGCGTCCTTCCTGCCCCGGGATCCGTCCCCGTTATTTATGCAGCTGGACTTTAGCCATATTTTCTCCTTGGACTTCTTCGCCGTGATTTTTGCCTTCCTGTTTGTGGATCTGTTTGATACCCTGGGCACCATTATCGGCGTGGCCACCAAGAGCAAAATGCTGGACGAAAACAACAAGCTGCCCAACATCCGGGGAGCACTGCTCGCCGATGCAGTAGCTACCTGCGCCGGGGCGGTACTGGGGACCAGCACCGTAACCACCGTGGTGGAAAGTGCTGCCGGGGTTTCCGAAGGGGGCCGGACCGGTCTCACCGGGGTCATCGTGGCCCTCTTGTTCGCCGTTTCCCTGTTCCTCTCCCCGTTCTTTATGGCCATTCCTTCCTTCGCTACGGCTCCTGCGCTAATTCTGGTGGGCTTTTTGATGTTCAGCTCCATTACGGAAATCAGCTTCCAGGATTTCAGCGAAACCATTCCGGCCTACATTGCCATTATTGCCATGCCCTTCTGCTACAGCATTTCTGAAGGCATTTCCTTTGGCATCATCAGCTACGTGGTTATGAACCTGCTCACTGGAAAGCGGAAGAAACTGAATCCGCTGATGGGCGGTTTGGCGGTAGTGTTTGTGTTGAAGTATTTTATGTTGTAAAAAGTTGCTACAACAAGAAAAGTCAGGCTCTTCTCTGCGATGCAGAGAGGAGCCTGACTTTTTGGTTGTGCAGTTTTTGAATTTCCTCAAGCAACGAAAATTCCGTTCACCAGCAGCCCCGTCACCAGGGCGAATAGCATAACAAATCCGATGTACAGCAAGAAGTGTTTCAGTCCCAGGACGATTTTCAGTGCGCCCAGGTTGGTAATTTTGGTGGCGGGGCCGGTGAGCATAAAGGCGGCGGCGCTGCCCAGGCTCATGCCTTCTGCCAGCCACTGCTGGAGCAGGGGGATGGTGCCTCCGCCGCAGGCATACAGGGGTACGCCAATGGTGGCGGCCATCAGGACGCCCCAGGCTTTGTTGCCGCCAAAGACCTGGGTCATCAGCTGGGCGGGTACGTAGCGCTGGAACAGGGCGGAAAGCAGGATGCCAAACAGGAAATAGGGTCCGGTGGCTCTCAGGTTCCTGCCCACGTTTTTCACATACCGCAGCAGCAGGTTGGGGTCTGTGTCATGGCTCACGGGTTCCTGAAACCGACCAAAGGTGAAGAAGGGTTTGTGCCGGAAGAAGATCCGCACCAAAAGGCCTGCCGCCACCCCGCACAAAAAGCAGGTGACCACCCGAATCAGCAGGGCGGTTTTCCCCAGGGCCATACTGTAGATAATCAGCTGGGGATTTAGCAGCACCGAGGCCATGGCAAAGGCGGCCAGCCAGTCGTCCTTTACGCCGCTTTGGGAAAAGGAGGCGGCCAGGGGAATGGTGCCGTACATACAAAGAGGAGAGGCAATGCCCAGGGCGCTGGCGGCCAAAAGGCCCAATACGCCTGTGTGGACCCTGCCCAGGGTGCGGACAGCGCCGTGGATTTTGTCCTTCAAAAAGACGGAAACGGCGGAGCCCAGCAGCATACCCAGGACCCAGTAGCCAAAAATCTGGTCCAATTGCAGGGTAAAGTAGTACCAGATATACACCATTTCCCGCTGGAGAATTTCCATACTCCCCCTCCTTTCCTAATTTGCTAAAAGCGGCCGGCCCGCTGGGTCAGCCGCCTTTATTTGTTTTTTAGTCCAAATCAATCAGCTGGTAGCTCCGGGAGCCCAGGCCGATTTTTTCGGCGCTTTCCAGGGTGTGGATACCGTGCCGGTCTTCAATCCGGTGCACCAGGGCGTCGCTGCCCTTGGAGGCATACACCAGGTCCACGCAGGCCTGGTCCAGGGCCACCGGGTCCGTGGAGGCCAGGATACCGATGTCGTGGATATCCGGTTCTGCCGGGTTGCCGTTGCAGTCGCAGTCAATGGACAGCCGGTTCATGACATTGATATACACAATCCGGTCCCCATTGCCCAGGGCCGTGGAAACGGCCTTGCCGGCGTCCGCCATGGCTTCCAGGAAGGCGTCCTGTTTACCGCTCCAGGGGTCCGTCATACTGGTGCCGCCGCTGTGGATCCAGGCTTTGCCCTGGCTGGAGCCCAAGCCAATGGAAATATTCTTGATGGCGCCGCCGAACCCGGCCATGGCATGGCCCTTGAAGTGGGACAGCACCAGATAATCGTCGTAGTCCTTAAAGGCTGCGCCTACGTAGTCTTCCTTCAGCCGCTGACCACCGCTGACCGGCAGTGCCAGGGAGCCGTTTTCGTCCAAAATCTGGAAATTGGCTATGTCCGTAAAGCCATGGTCCTTGGCCACCTGGTAGTGCATGGCGGTGGTGGAACGGCTGCCGCCGTAGGCCGTATTGCATTCCACAATGGTGCCGTTCACCTTGTGGACCAGTTCCCCAATGAGTTTGGGGGACAGGTAGTTGCTGGCGGGAGGTTCCCCGGTGGACAGCTTCACAGCTACTTTCCCGGCGGGTTTCCAGCCCAGGGCGTCGTAGGCCTTGATCATAGCTTCCGGGGTAATGTCGGCAATAAAGTATACCTTGGGGGCTTCCTTATTGGTGGTATAGTGTTTCAGTTGGGCCAGGTCAAGGACCGCTCCCCCATTGGTGGTCAGGGTTCCGGCGGCAGAGGCTGCTGCCGTGGTTTTGGCCGTGCTGCCCACCGGCTTGGCCTCATTGGGTCCGGCTGCCCCGGCGCTGCTGCCGCAGGCTGTAAAAGCCAGGGAGCCCAGCAGCAAAAGCCCCGCCAGCAAACCTTTTTTCTTATCCATAATACCGCTCCTTTCTGCGCACTGCTTTGCTTCTCAGGGTCTGGTCAGGGACAGGGTCACCTGGACCTTCCCCGGGCCAAAGGCCTGCAGCAGCTGGTCCTTGGTCACGCCTGGAATCTTGCCCAGCCGGGTAAAGTCCCAGGTATTCTGGTCATAGTAAATGGTAATTTTATCACCCTGGTAGAGGATCACGTCCCCGGGTTCCGTGGTGATTTTCGTATCGTTCCGGGGCAGCTCGGTGCCCAGGGGGCCTACCTTTTCAAAATGGCCATAGTCTTCCAGGCTCAGGGTAATGGTCCCCTTTTCCAGAAGTTTTTTCAGGGCCTGGGCACTGGTGTTGTCGGCAAATACTGCCGGGAACACCTGGCTTCCGGCTTTCACATAAAAGGTATTGCCTTCCTGCACCTGGGTGCTGCTCCCCTTGTCCGGGGCAGCCGCTGCTGTTTGGGCAGGCGGCGGAGCCGTTTTCTCGCTGCTGGTACTGCCGCTGGCAGAGCAGGCGGACAGGCTAAAGAGCAAAGCCCCCAAAAGCAGGAGCGCTCCTAATTTCTTTCTGTTTTCCAATGGTATCCCCCCTATTGCCAAAAACAGTTTCTCTTGGGCCTACGCCGTAAAATAAAATCATACAAAACAGGGTAAGACAAATTCCCAATGATTTCGAGTGTTACGGCACACTCATATTTACCAACAGCTCAATTCTGTTTCTCTTATTGCTAAGTGGCACAACAAAATATAACTGTTGTTGTCTATTTTATAGTTTCCGTTAAGTACAAGGACTGCAATCTCTTGGAAGCAGTTCTTTCTTAACGGAAGTTTTTGTTTATGAGGACTTCTTTTTGCTTATATATTCATCTGCGAAGCCCTGACCTCTACGAGCAATAACATAACTTGCTCCTTGGTGAATAACGAGTTTCTTTTTGTCACAATACTTTTGCTTTGCAATCTTGCTCGTATACGCAGGATTGACTTGAATCAAATTAACATTCCGTTTAAAACAACAATTTTCGAAAGTTTCCTTATACCTCGAATAGTCAAAGGCGTGAATCATTTTATTGTACGCCTTGCCCTGGTCTGACTTTGCTTTGGTGATTTCTGCCTTAGATCCTTTAAAGTCTAAATCCTCAATAACAATGTCTTTCCCAACAGATATTGCGTAGTTTACAATCTTAGAGGTTACCTCTCGAATTTCGGACTTTGCTCTATTTCCCATACCATGATAATGCAAATCATAGTGTTTTAGCCCGACAAGATTTCCCGTTTCATTGGTCTCGGCAAGTTCGATAAAGCCATCATTGTAATCCAAGCCAATCGTTCCATACGTTTTTCGGGTCCTGTAGCTGTCGGTATCTATATCGAACGTTACCATAGCTTGCAGATAACACTTGCTGCCACGGAATACGATACGATAGCTAACGCCATGGCTTTTCTGTACAATGGTTTTTGCTAGCAAGCTGCTCATATACTTAAAAATACAAGCTCCATAAACGTACTCCCGAGCTTTTGTGTTCTTACGCAGCTGAATAACGAAACGATTACCTTTACCCGAGTGTACCATTGGTGTTAGTTGCAGTATCTGATTACAGCGAAATTCATCCTTCGCTCCGATATACAAAGAACGATTATCTCTCTGCTCACGGAAATGTTCCAGCCAGACCTTATGACTTGTCAGATTATTGTTTTCAAGATTATGCTGTGCATAAAACAGCTTCTTTGAGCCAAAGCAGAGATGCAAATCTTTGCTCTGAAGCTCTTTCAGCAGGTTAGCCTGCTTTTGTTTGAGGCGGTTAATCTTTTGACCCGTGTAAAAGATTTTCTCTTTTTGCCTGCGATAATATCTCAAAGCAGAAGGTGACAACTGATTGTTTCGAGCTTTTTCTTTCAAGGCAAATACTTGTTTACAAAGTTTATTCCGTTTACTGTAGAGTTTCGTTATTTTTCCACTCAACTGCTTATACTCATACCATTTCAACTGATATAAGCCTCGATATAAACCCTTGACTTCAGAGATAACAGAATTGGCAAAACGCTTGTTTACTCCAAATTGTATTTGTAAAAGCGTATTGAACTGGCTTTTCTTTACAGAGAACTTGCCGCCATTGTTATAACGATGCCACGCAAAGCGTAACATTCTGCCATAGAGAGCATTATACTCCTTGACGTATTTAATTAGATCAGCATTATCATTTTGATTGAGTCGTGTTTCAAGCGTAAAGGTTTTAGAGACAATCACAGCATCACCTCCATTCTGTAAATTATTAATACTATTATATTACAAAATGCAATTATATTGTTCGAATTTTGTACAAAATAATCATGTTTATATGGTTTTGTATGATTTTTAGAAACTGCTGTTTAACCCTCTTATTCTAAATTATAGGCTTCCCCAAAACCTGCCGCAAATACTTTGTTCCAATAGTACATAATACGGCAAAAGCATGGAAAGACCCCGGGACTGCCCCATACAAACGACAAAAGGGACTGTGAAAAATAAAAGGTTTTCCGAGGTTACCGCTGCCTGGATGAACTTTCTCAGTTAGCCCTGCGGCCGGTATCGGAACCCCATCCCGGCTGCGCATTGTTCTTTTAGGGCGCAGCCTCCCTTCCCCTTTACCAGTGCACGCCAAGCAGTGCACTGGTAAGTGGAAGGCATGCGGCCGGGGGCCGCGAAAAAACTGGTTTGAACCTCATCCGTCGCCTCCGGCGACACCTTCTCAGTGGTTCGCGGCTCGCTGCGCAGCTTCACCCTGCGGGTTCGCTTTGCAGGCCGCTATCACATGGCTCACATTAGCCAAGAGCCTTTAGATAATCGTTCGGCTCTTGGATGTGAGCGCAACGCTTTGCAGAAGGCTTCCAGGCCACCACGGGTCAAGTGAAATCTAAAATATAGTGCTGATAAGAACTTGAATCGTGGTGGTTATGAAAGCTTCCTGAGTGGTTCGCCGTACTCCGTTCTCCTTCACCCTGCGGGTTCGGCTCACGGACGGCTATCACATAGGTCGCATATACCAAATGTCCTCGGAGAACTGTACTGACATTTGGATGCGACCGTAAAGCGTTGCGGCCGCATCCAAACATCCCCAAAAATATCCCAGAGGTATGCCAACCACAGCAATCGCCTAGGCCGTTCCTCCCAACCCACAAAAAATGGCTTGCGAACTCAATCGAGCTCGCAAGCCATTTTTTCACAGCCGCTTTACGCAGCTGCCGCTTATTTCGTTTCTATTTTCTCCGGTTTTTCCACTTCTGTGCCAGGGTGGAAGACCTCCAGCTTCAGTTCGTGGTCGCTTTTCAGCATTTCCTCAGCCAGTTTATCCGGGTACGGGTTGGCGTACACAATCCGGGTAATGCCTGCGTTGATGAGGATTTTGGAGCACACCACGCAGGGCTGGTGGGTGCAGTACAGGGTGGCGCCCTGGGTGGAAACCCCGTTCACCGCCGCCTGGATGACTGCGTTCTGCTCCGCATGAATGCCCCGACAAAGCTCATGGTTCTGGCCGCTGGGCACATGGAGCTTTTCCCGGAGGCAGCCCACTTCTTCACAGTGGGGCAGGCCCTTGGGGGTACCGTTGTAGCCGGTGGCCAGGATCTGCCGATCCCGCACCAGCACGGCGCCCACCTTCCGTCTCAGGCAGGTGGAACGCTTGGACACCACCTGGGCAATCTCCATAAAATAGCTGTCCCAATCCGGTCTTTCCATTTTATTCCACCGTTCCGAACACCCGGTCGCCGGCATCGCCCAGACCAGGCACAATGTAGCCATGTTCGTTCAGATGATCATCCAGGGCTGCGGTGTAGATGGGCACATCGGGATGTACCTTGTTCACCAGTTTCACGCCGTCCGGAGCTGCTACCAGGCACATGAAGCGGAAGTGCTTGTAGCCGTCGGCCTTGAGCATGCTGAGAGCTGCCACGGCGCTGCCGCCGGTAGCCAGCATGGGGTCAATCAGGATGATTTCAGCATCTTTGTCCTTGGGAATCTTGCAGTAATATTTGATGGGTTCTAGGGTTTCTTCGTTCCGGGTAAGGCCGATATGGCCTACGTTGGCTTCCGGAATCAGGTCCATGACGGCGTCCAGGAAACCCAGGCCGGCACGCAGAATGGGCACTACGGTAATGCCGCTGACGTCCAGTTCATACCCGGTAGTTTCTTCCAGGGGGGTGGTAACTTTCTTTTCCCGTACCGGCAGGTCCCGGGTAACATCAAACAGAATCAGCTGGGCAATCTGGTCCAGCAGTTGGCGGAATACCACAGGAGGGGTATTCTTATCACGCAGACGGGTCATTTTTTCTTTGATTAAAGGATGGTTGACAACTTGGATTTGCATGGTTTTGGCGCTCTCCTTTTATGTTTTTGCTTACAAATTAGGATACAGGGGGAACTTCTGGCACAGGGCAGCAACCCGCCGCTTGGCCTGTTCCTGGGCATCTTCCTTACCGGGATTGCTCAGCACCAGGCCGATGATTTTGGCCACTTCCCGGAAGTCTTCTTCCTTAAAGCCCCGGGTGGTGCAGGCTGGGGAACCCAGCCGGATGCCGCTGGTAACAAAGGGGCTGGCCGGGTCAAAGGGAATGGTGTTCTTGTTGCAGGTAATTCCCACTTCGTCCAGCATATGTTCGGCTTCCTTGCCGGTAAGGTTCTTGTTCCGCACATCCACCAGCACCAGATGGTTATCGGTGCCGCCGGAAACCAGGCGCAGGCCTTCCTGGGTCAGCTGGTCTGCCAGGGCAGCAGCGTTTTGCAAAATCTGTTTCTGGTATGCCTTGAACTCCGGCTTCAGGGCTTCGCCAAAGGCTACGGCCTTGCCGGCAATGACGTGCATCAGGGGACCGCCCTGGGTACCGGGGAATACAGCCTTGTCAATGGCTTTGGCGTATTTTTCCGGGCACAGGATCATGCCGCCCCGGGGGCCCCGAAGGGTCTTGTGGGTGGTGGTGGTCACTACGTCCGCATAGGGAATGGGGCTGGGATGAAGCCCTGCCGCAATAAGGCCGGCAATATGGGCCATGTCAATCATCAGCACCGCCCCCACCCCGTGGGCAATGGCGGCCATCCGTTCAAAGTCGATGGTCCGGGCGTAGGCGCTGCCGCCGCCGATAATCATCTTGGGCTGGCATTCCTTGGCGATGGCTTCCATCTTGTCGTAGTCGATGACTTCCGTTTCCGGGTCCACGCCGTAGGCTACAATATGGAAGTAGCTGCCGGAAATGTTCACCGGGCTCCCATGGGACAGATGCCCGCCCTGGGACAGGTTCATACCCATAATGGTATCCCCGGGTTTTACGAAGGCAAAGAAGGCAGCCAGGTTGGCGTTGGCGCCGCAGTGGGGCTGCACGTTGGCATGCTCTGCCCCAAACAGTTCGCAGGCTCTCTGGCGGGCCAGTTCTTCTACCTGGTCCACGTATTCACAGCCGCCGTAGTAGCGGTGGCCGGGATAGCCTTCGGCATATTTATTGGTGAGTACGCTGCCCATGGCGTCCAGGACAGCCGGGGAAACAAAGTTTTCCGAAGCAATCAATTCAATCTTGTTTCTCTGTCTGCCCAGTTCCCGGCCAATGGCGGCGGCTACCTGGGGGTCAGCGGTGGTCAAGTTTTCCAAATTCATGTGCTTCCTCCTTTTTTGTCAGGCCCTGCTTTAACGATAGACGGCCCGTTCCCCGCCAATGAGAGGCGGACGGGTGTAGGCGGCGGTAAGCACCGCGTCGCCCAGTTTCTTTCGGGACAGCCGCACCGGCACTGCCACCCGTTTCAGGTGCATGCCGATCAGGGTCTGCCCAATATCCAGGCCCATATCGGCCTTGATTTCTTCTACTACTGCCGGATGCTCCAGGCTATTGTACATCTGGGTGGCAAAGGCGCCGCCGGCGTGTTCCACTGGCCGTACGGTCACTTCCTGCCAGCCAAATTTTTCCATGGCTTTTTGGTCCACTACCAGAGCCCGGTTCAGATGTTCGCAGCATTGGGCGGCCAGAATCATCTTGTGTTTCCGGCAAACCTTTTGCAGTGCGCCCACCAGGGCTCCAGCCAGTTTCAGGGAACCGCCGGTACCGATTTTGTTGCCCAGCACTTCGCTGGAGGAACAGCCCACCACCAGCACTTTCCCGGCTTTGCCGCCGCCTTTGCTGATCAGTTCTTCCGTAACCTCTTCCAGTTCCTGTACCAATTCATCCGTTTTCATAATGCCACCTTATTTCTCTAATGCCATAATCTTTTCCACTCTCTGGGTATGGTAGCTGCCCAGGAAGGAAGCGCCCAAATAGGCGTCTACAATCTGTTCGGCCAGGCCGCTGCCCAGCACCCGTGCACCCAGGCACAGAACGTTGGCATTGTTGTGTTCTCTGGCTTTTTCTGCACTGTAGCAGTCGGAGCACACCGCAGCCCGGATCCCGTGGATCTTGTTGGCGGCAATGGACATGCCAAGACCGGTGCCGCAGATCAGGATACCCTGTTCTGCCTTGCCGGCAGCCACTGCTTCCCCTACTTTTTTGGCATAATCCGGGTAATCCACCCGATCTGCACTGTAGGAGCCAGCGTCTTCCACTTCGTAGCCTTTGTCTTCCAGATGTTTTTTGATAATTCCTTTCAGTTCAAAACCACCGTGATCACAGCCGATGATAATTTTCATGAGGAATCCTCCCTTCTGTTGGTCCAATCCTTTTTATTCTAACACAAGTGCCTGCAAAAATTCAGGTATTTGCCCGCTTTTTTTGTGGAAAATTCCCTGTTCTGCCCACAAAATATTGTGCCCGGCAGATTTGCGCATCCGGTTCATAATGGCTAGGCCCAGATGGTCGTCGGGAACCCCTTCGCCAATGATGACGTCCACGTTTTCCGCATCGAAGCTGCGCAGCTCCGTATACAGTTTTTCTGCCAGTTCCTGGGCGTCCTTGCCGCCGCTGCGGATGAGGATATCCTGGGTTTTGGGCAGGTGCTGCACGGTCTTTTCCATGGCCAGGACCCCTACCTTGAGGCCCATGGCTTCTGCCATAATGGCCGCCCGGATAACGCCCTGGCTGGCTTCCGGTCCTTCAATCAGGTACATGGGTGCCTTGGGGGCGTAGTGCCGGTACTTCATGCCCGGCGCCTTGGGAGTCTGCCCGGCTTCCACCAGGCCCCGGTCCAGCTCTACCTGGCCCAGCACCTGCTCCAGCATTTCCCGGGTAATGCCCCCGGGCCGGAGGATGGTGGCCACGTCACCGGTGGTATCAATAATGGTTGATTCCACTCCGATGGCGCAGGGGCCGCCGTCCACCACGCCGGCAATGACGCCGTCCATATCCTGGAGCACGTCCGCCGCGTTGGTGGGACTGGGCTTCCCGGACCGGTTGGCCGAGGGGGCCGCAATGGGAGTCCCGGCCAGGGTAATCAGGGCCTGGGCCACCGGGTCGCTGGGAAAGCGCACCGCAACCGTAGTAAGCCCGGCCGTCACCACCTGGGGCACCCGCTCCGAGGCGTTCACCACCAGGGTCATGGGACCCGGCCAAAAGGTTTTGGCCAGTTTTTCCGCCATAGGGGACAGGCCGCTGGTCAGCTGGTTAATCTGCTCCAGTTGGCTGATATGCAGGATCAGGGGATTGTCCGCCGGCCGTCCCTTGGCCGCGAAAATCTTTTTGCAGGCGTCGCCGTTCAGGCCGTCCGCTCCCAGTCCATACACCGTTTCCGTAGGAAAGGCCACCACTTCCCCCTGCTGCAAAAGGGCTGCCGCAGGCTTCAGCTGGTCTTCCAAGGGCCGGTTATTTTCTAGTTTCCATAATTTCGTTTCCATAAGTCGATTCCTTCTTTGCCGCAAAGACCATCCGGTCTATGCCTTGATAGTCCAGGTCCACCTGCACCTGGTCAAAGCCGGCGTCCCGGCACAGCTGGGCCACCGCTTCCCCTTCCCCGATGCCGATTTCAAAGGCCACCAGGCCCTGGGGATCCAGGAACTTCCAAATGTCTTTTAAGATGCGCCGGTAAAAGTCCAGGCCATCTTCGCCTCCGTCCAGGGCGCCCAGGGGCTCCTGCTGGACCTCTGCCTGGAGGCCGGGCAGGTCTTTCTTGGGAATGTAGGGCGGGTTGGAGACGATGATCTGGAACCGCTCGTCCGGGGGAATGTTGGCGTATAGGTCCGAAACCAGTACGGCGCAGCGCTCCTCCACCCCGATGGCCTCAGCATTCTCTAACGTCACCGCCGCGGCTCCCGGGGAAATGTCTACCCCCAGGCCCCGGGCCTCTGGCAGCTGGACCAAGAGCGACACCAAAATGGCGCCGCTGCCGCAGCCAATGTCCAGGATTTCCCGGGGACCCTTGTCCTTGTTCAGGCGCACCAGCTTTTCCACCAGCAGTTCTGTTTCCGGCCGGGGAATCAGGGTATCCCGGGTGACCTTGAACTCATACTGGAGAAAGCCTTTCTTGCCCAGGATGTAGGCCACCGGTTCCCGCTTGGCCCGCCGGGCCACGTAGCCCCGGTATTCCTTCAGCTCCTTTTCTTCCAGGGGCTGGTCAAAATGGGTGTACAGCTGCAGCCGGGTATAATCCAGCACAGCACAAAGCAGCACCTCGGCATCCAGGCGTGGATTCTCCACGCCCTTTTCGCCAAAGTACTGCTTTGTCCAATTTAGAATTTTGATGATTGTCCAAACCGGTTTTTGCTCTGTCATTATTTCACCTGCTGTAACCGTTTGCTTTGCTCGGCCGTCATCAGGGCACTGAGCAGTTCATCCAGATCACCGTTGATGATTTCCGGCAGTTTATGCAGGGTCAGCCCAATCCGGTGGTCCGTCACCCGTCCCTGGGGATAGTTGTAGGTCCGGATCCGTTCGCTGCGGTCCCCGGTGCCTACCTGGCTTCTCCGGTCCGCAGCGGTGGCTGCCCGTTGTTTTTCTTCTTCTGCTTCCAAAATTCTGGCCCGCAGCACCCGCATGCATTTTTCCCGGTTTTTGGCCTGGGATTTTTCGTCCTGGCACTGGGCCACAATGCCGGTGGGAATGTGGGTCATCCGCACGGCCGATTCCGTCTTGTTGACGTACTGGCCGCCGGCGCCCCCTGCCCGGTAGGTATCAATCCGGATATCCGCCGGGTTGATTTCCACGTCCACTTCCTGGGCTTCGGGCATTACCGCCACCGTTACGGTAGAGGTGTGGACCCGGCCCTGGGATTCCGTATCCGGTACCCGCTGGACCCGGTGCACGCCGCTTTCAAACTTCATATGGCTGTACACGTCCTGGCCGGACACCATGAATACCACTTCCTTGAAGCCCCCCAGGCCCGTGGGGCTGGAGTCCATGAGTTCCACCTTCCAGCCTTTGTTTTCGGCGTAGCGGGTGTACATCCGGAACAGGTCCCCGGCAAACAGGGCTGCTTCGTCCCCGCCGGCGCCGGCCCGGATTTCCATGATGATGTTCTTCTCATCGTTGGGGTCCTTGGGCAGCAGCAGGATGGTGAGCTTTTCCTCGTAAGCCTCGATTTCCGGCTTCAGTTCTTTCAGCTCTTCTTCTGCCATGGCAGCCAGCTCCGGGTCTTCCTTGGCCTTGACGATGGCCTCGTCTTCCTGGTAGGTGTCTGCCAGCTTCTTATATTCCCGGTACACGGTGACGATTTCCGTCAGTTTGGCATGGGCCTTGGTGTAGCGCTGCCATTCGGCCTGGTTGCTGATGACGTCAGGGTCACTGATTTTCGCTTCCAGGTCCAGGTACCGGTCTTCCAAATCCTGTAATTTATCCAGATTTTCAAACATAATATTCCCCGTTATTTCTTATTCTTACTGGTGATGCTTGCGGCTGTTTCAGCTGCCGGGCTGCACGAGAGGAGCGGGCTCTTCCAGAATTTCTTCCGGCGGCAGTACCGCCTTCAGCGACGCAATGGCCACTTCCATCTGACTGTCGTCGGGCTCCCGGGTGGTAAGCTTTTGCAGGGCCAGACCCGGCAAAATGGCCGTCCGCACCCAGGCCTTGTCCATATGCTTGCCGGCAAACCGGATGATTTCGTAGCTGATGCCTGCCACCACCGGCATGAGAATAATCCGGCTGGCAATCCGTTCCCACAGGCTGGGCCAACCCAGGAAGGTGAAAATGAAGATGCTGATCAGCATGACGATCATCAGGAAATTGGTGCCGCAGCGGGGGTGCAGCGTAGAAAAGGGCCGCACGTTTTCCACCTTGAGCACCAGTCCGTGTTCATAGGTATAGATGGTCTTGTGTTCTGCCCCATGGTACTGGAACACCCGCTGGATATCCTTCTGCTGGGAAATGGCCCAGATATAGGTCAGGAAAATGGCCAGCCGCAGCAGCCCCTCGCACAGGTTCAGGACCACGGAGCTGGTAATCCAGCTCTGAAACAGCTTCATGGCGCCGGTAGGCACCACCACAAACAGCAGAATGGCCAGGCCCACGGACACTGCAATGGTGCCGGCCATTTCCAGGCTGCTCATTTTTTCGTCTTCCTCCCCGGACATTTGGGCCGAGTAGGATAGTGCTTTCATGCCGTAGAGCAGGGATTCCACCAGGGAAACCATACCCCTGAGAAAGGGCTTTTTCAGCACTGGATACCGATCCCCGATACTGGTGGAGGGTTTCACATCCACCGCAATTTCCCCGTCAGGCTGCCGTACGGCTACGGCAATTTTCCCCGGGCCCCGCATCATGACTCCCTCAATGACGGCTTGGCCGCCTACACTCAGTTTCTTGGACATGATGATTTTTCTCCATATAGCAAACCAGCAGAGCCAAGGCTCTGCTGTTGAAGTGCGCTGTTTTTATTTTGCGTCTTTGTTGCCGTACCGCTTGTTGAATTTTTCAATGCGGCCTCTAGCAGACATATCACGCTGCTTGCCGGTGAAGAAAGGATGGCATTTGGAGCAAACGTCCACGCGCAGTTCCTTTTTCACACTGCCAGTTTTAAATGTATTCCCACAGCCACAAATGACGGTGCATTCACCGTAGTTAGGATGAATTCCTTCTTTCATCTCAAGACACCTCTTTCTTTAATTACATTAATATTACCCGACATTAATGCTTGATGATTATACCACAAACGGCCGTTTCACGCAAGGGTTTCTACCGGCGTTTTGCCTTCTTTTCCAGCCTGTTTGGCGCCCCGGAACTGGGGCATCCCCAGCACCACCTTCATGGCCGGGGTCAGCCATTTGTCCCGGTGGTAAAACAGCTGCCGGGACAGCTGGAGCTGGTAGTCCGACAGGGTAAGGATTTTCAGCTTGCTGCGGAATACACTGTTTTCCACCACATACTGGGGCAAAAAGGACAGGCCCATATTCCGCTGGACCATATCCAGGATAAAGCCCGTATCGCTGACCTCCAAAAAGGGGTTCAGGGCAATGCCCTGGGCCGCCAGGTATTGGTCCAGGCACCGGCGGTAGTTGTCGTCCTTCTCGGTGAGGAAAAACCGCTGGCCCAGCAGCTGGTTCAGGGTGACTTCCTTTTCCAGGGCCAGAGGGGAGCGCCGGGAGCAGACGAACACGATGTTTTCCGGTTCTTCCAGGGCGCGGACCCATTTCACGTCGTACACCGGCTGGTCCAGGATGTAGGCCAGGTCAATTTCGTTGTGGTTCAGCCGCTCCAATAGGTTCTGGGGCGAGTCGATGGTCACCTTCACGTGGATCCGGGGATAGCGCCGGGAAAAGTATTCCATCACCGACGGCATTTTGGCCTCGCACAGGGAAGCAATCATGCCCAGGTGCAGGACTTCTTCCCGGGGCGTATTGCGCATCCGCTCCCCCAGTGCCTCCACTTCCTGGAGCAGGGGCATGGCCTCCTGGGCCAGCTCCTCCCCATGGGAGGTCACCCGTACGCATTTGCCCAGCCGGTCAAAAAGCCGCACCCCCAGCTCCGTTTCCAGCTCACGAATTTGTACGCTCATGGCGGACTGGGAGTAGCCCAATGCCTTAGCCGCCTTGGAAAAACTTTGCAATTCCACCACTTTTAAGAAGCTTCTTAGCTGCCGTAGTTCCATTTTTGCCTGCCACCCTTTTTAAAATTACTTTTTTTCATATGTTGGATTCTATTTATGAATTTGATTTATGTGTCTTCACATAGTACACTAAATAAACAGAAAAGTCAAACCTGGATACAATGTGCACAAAGACAAGTCTGACAAATTTCAAAGGAGGCTTTTTTTATGAAGCTCGGTCTTGTACCCAAAGTTATTATTGCAATCATTCTTGGTATCCTTATCGGGCAGTACCTGCCCACCGATTTCTGCCGCCTGGTCGTGACCCTGTCGGGGATTTTCAGCAACTTCCTGAAGTTCGTCATTCCCCTGATGATCCTGGCCTACGTGACCATGGGCATCGCCGACCTGTCCCAGGGCGCCGGCAAGCTGCTGCTGATTACGGCCATTATCGCCTACTGCTCCACCCTGGTGGGCGGCACCTATTCCTTCTTTGTGGCGGACAATCTGTTCCCGTCCTTCATCAACGCCGGCGTGCTGGAGGAAATCTCCAAAACGGCCGGAACGTCTTTGGAACCTTACTTCACCATTGCCATTCCTCCCATCCTGGATACCATCTCTGCGGTGGTCCTGGCGTTCATTATGGGCCTGTGCCTGTCCAATATGAAGGGCAAGGAAATGGGTACCACCCTGTATAATGGCATGAAGGATTTCTCCACCATCATTGACGCCGTGCTGAAAAACGCCATTGTTCCCTTCCTGCCCCTGTACATCTGCGGCACTTTCGTGGACATGACCAAGTCCGGCAAGACCTTTGTCATCCTGAGCGTACTGTGGAAGGTATTCCTGGTGGTTATCATCATGCACCTGACCCTGCTGTTTGTGCAGTTCCTGTTGTCCGGCACCATTGCCCACAAGAACCCCTTCACCCTGATGAAAAACCAGATTCCTGGCTACACCACGGCGCTGGGTACCCAATCCTCCGCTGCCACCATTCCCGTAAACCTGCAATGTTCTGAAGCGGACGGCGTCTGCGACCAGATTCGTAACTTCGTTATCCCCCTGTGTGCCAACATCCATATGTGCGGCTCCATGATTACCATTACGGCCTGCGCTACGGCGGTATGCCTGATGTACCAGCTGCCCATCAATCTGGGTATCGTGATTCCCTTTATCATGACCCTGGGCGTGTGCATGGTGGCTTCTCCCGGTGCTCCCGGCGGCTCCATTATGACGGCCCTGCCCTTCCTGTGGATGATCTTCGGCAAACAGGCCGGCGACCCCAACGGTCCCATCTGCGCCCTGATGGTGGCCCTGTATATTACCCAGGATTCCTTCGGCACCGCCTGCAACGTATCCGGAGATAATGCCATCGCCGTAGTGGTGGATAAAATTTACAAAACCTGGATTGAGAAATAAGTACAATTCAGCTAGAATAGAGAAATCAAGGAAACCCGCCCCTGATTCGCTGCTGCTCCGGCAGGGCGGTTCGGGGGTTTTCCTTTAGAAATTCCAGGAGGAAACATTATGAATGTATTCGATATTATTGGGCCGGTGATGATTGGGCCCTCCAGCTCCCATACCGCAGGGGCTGTACGGCTGGGGGAAGTGGCCAGCAAGATGCTGAACCAGGACGAGCCCCAGGACGTGCGGGTGGAACTGTCCGGTTCCTTCGCCAAGACCTACAAGGGCCACGGCACGGACAAGGCGTTGCTGGCCGGAATTATGGGCTACAGCAGCGATGCCATTGAAATCCGGGATATTTTTTCCATTGCGGACAAGCGGGGCATCCACTATACGTTCATTCCGGCGGACATCCCCCACGCCCACCCCAACACGGCCCGGATCCACGTGGTGGGCAAAAACGGCACCAAATGCTGCGTCCAGGGGGCCAGCATCGGCGGCGGCAATATCCGGGTGGACTACATTGACGGCATGAAGGTGGACTTTACCGGGGAACGGAACACCATCCTGGTGCCCCACTACGACCGGCCGGGGGTTATTGCAGCCGTGACCAACATCATGTACAGCAAGTACAAGGAAGTGAATATCGGCAACTTCAAATTGTCCCGGCCTGTAAAGGGCGGCATTGCCATGATGACCATCGAAATCGACGGGCTGCCCCCTGCCGGCATGATTGAAGCCATCCGTTCCGTAAAGGATGTTACCAACGTCATCCTGATCCGGGCCATTTAAGGGAAGAAGGAGCATACCATGCTAGAATATAACGCCATTAAAAACCTGGTGGACGCCGCCGAAAAGTCCGGCAAAAAAATCAGTGAGCTGGTGCTGGAGGACCAAGCCCAGGAACTGGAAAAGACGCCCCAGGAAGTCTATGACAAGATGTCCAAGGAATTTGATGTCATGCAGGAAGCCGTAAAATTCGGCGAACAGAAGGACCAGCGCTCCACCTCCGGGCTTACCGGGGGCGAGGGCTACAAGATGAAGGCCTACAACACTGCCAGCAGCGGCGGCCTGTCCGGGTCCCTGCTGGTGCGGGCTATGGGCCGGGCTCTGGCGGTAGCCGGCTGCAACGCTTCCATGGGCCGTATTGTGGCCGCCCCCACGGCGGGCAGCTGCGGCATCCTGCCCGGGTGCCTGATTACCATGCTGGAAGACCGGGGCCTGGACCGGCACGCCGTGGTCATGTCCCTGTTTACCGCCGGGGCCTTTGGCATCACCATTGCCACCAACGCCTCCATTGCAGGGGCCGAGGGGGGCTGCCAGGCGGAATGCGGCAGTGCTGCCGGTATGGCCGCTGCGGCCCTGGTGGAACTGGCCGGGGGCACGCCCCAAATGTGCGCCGACGCCTGCGCCATGGCCATCAACAACCAGCTGGGGCTGGTCTGCGACCCGGTGGCCGGGCTGGTAGAGATTCCCTGCATCAAACGGAACCCCTCCGGCGTGGCCATTGCCTTCTCGGCCGCAGATATGGCCCTGTCCGGCATCCAATCCGCCATTCCCGTGGACGAATGCATTGACGCCATGCGCCGGGTGGGGCACGCCCTGCCGGCCTCCCTTCGGGAAACGGCGGGCGGCGGCCTGGCCACCACCCCTACGGGCCTGAAGCTCAAGGAAAAGGTTTTTGGGCCGGAGAAGTAACCTACCCTTTTTACAATTAAAAAATGGTCCTGCTGCATCCCTTGGGATGAGGCAGGACCATTTTGTTTAAGCGTCTTCTTACAGTTCCTTCACCAGTTCGTCGTTGGAACGGCGTTCGGTGTGCAGGTGGGCCGGATGCACGCCTTCGGCAGCGTAGCCGATGGGCAGCAGCAGCAGGGGCACTTCGTTCAGAGGCAGCTCGAAAGCATCGGCGGTTTTGGACACCGGGAAGAAGTTCACCCAGCAGGAGCCGATGCCCAGTTCCCAAGCTTCTAGCATCATATGGGTTGCCACAATGCTGGCGTCCTGTTCGCCGGCGCGGATGCCGTGTTCAAAGGGGTTCACCCATTCTTCGTCCTTCCGGACGGTAACCATCAGCACCACCGGAGCGTTAAAGGCGCAGCGGGTCAGGCCCCGTACCTTTTCCAGGGCTTCCGGGCTCTTTAATACGTAAACCCGGTAGGGCTGGTTGTTGTGGCCGGTGGGAGCAATGCGCCCGGCTTCCAGAATCAGGTCCAGTTTTTCCTTTTCAATGGGTTTGTCGCTGTACTTGCGCACGGAGTACCGTGCCTTTGCCAATTCCATAAAATTCATCGTTTCCATCTCCTTTGCAGTTTCTCAAGCAGTGTCTGTAATTTTCAGACTTATATATTAGTAGGAAAGAATTTCCGGTTCTCCTTCGGTAATCAGCAGGGTGTGTTCCCACTGGGCAGAAGGCTTGCCATCTACGGTACGCACGGTCCAGCCGTCAAAGTCGTCGATGTACAGGTCCGCCCGGCCCATGTTGACCATGGGTTCAATGGTAATCACCATGCCCGGCACCAGGAGCATGCCCGTATGCCGTTTGCCCACATGGGCCACAAAGGGGTCTTCGTGCATTTCCAGGCCCACGCCATGGCCGCCGAATTCCCGGACTACGGAATAGCCGTGCTTCCGGGCAAAGCTCTGGATGGCCCAGCCAATATCCCCCAGGGTATTTTTCCAGCCCACGGCGTTTTCCATGCCCCGCTTCAGGCATTCTTTGGTGATATTCACCAGGTTTTTCCGGTCATCGGGAACCCGGCCCACCATGAACATCCGGGAAGCGTCACCTACATAGCCCTTGTAGATGGTGGTGGCATCTACGTTGACAATATCCCCGCTTTTCAGCACCTGCTTGGGATCGGGAATCCCGTGGCAGATGACTTCGTTGACGGAAGTGCAAACGGATTTGGGAAACCCTTCGTAGTTCAGGCAGGCAGGAATGGCGTCGTGGGCAATGGTGTAATCGTACACGATGGTGTTGATTTCATCAGTGGTCATACCCACCTTGATGGCGGCTTCCACCGCATCCAGCACGCCGGTGTTCACCTTGCCTGCTTCCCGGATGCCTGCAATCTGTTCCGGGGTTTTAATCATATCCAGACGGGGCACCTCGTACCCCTTGGCTGCATATTCCATGAGTTTCATCTTTAATTCGCCAGTTTCCAAAACTCCAACCTCCTCTATTCTATTTTTCGTAAAAATACGGTATAATTATTATTCGTGCTGGCTTAAAACCCGCCGCACCAATTTTTAATTATAGCACAATTCTTTTCAGAGGATTTTCTCTTTGTTTAATATTTCGTTAGACTTTTCTCCTATACTAAGGGAAACCCAAAGATTTGGCAAGTTTTTCTCACGCGAAAGGATGAGGCGGTATGGAATTTGTACTGAATATGATCCGGGGCTTTTTTATGGCCCTGGCGGACAGCGTGCCCGGGGTATCCGGCGGCACCATTGCCTTTATACTGGGCTTTTATGATGAATTTATTGGTTCCCTGTACGTGATGACCCATGGGGACCTGGCCCTGAAGAAAAAGGGCTTCAAGTTTCTGGCCAACCTGGGGGTGGGCTGGGTTATCGGCATGGGCTCCTCGGTCAATGTGCTGGCCAGCCTGTTTACCACCCAGATTTATCAGCTGACTTCCCTGTTCCTGGGGCTGTCCATTTTCTCCCTGCCGTTGATTATGAAGGAGGAACGGGAAGCTCTCCAAAAGGTCAGCAAAATCCCCTATATGCTCATCGGCATTGTGCTGGTGTACGTCATTGCCCTGGCCAGTCCTTCCGGCGGCCAAGGGATCAACGTCTCCATTGAAAGCTTGTCGCCGCTCTTGGCCGTATACATTTTCGTTTCTGCCATGATTGCCATCTGCGCCATGGTGCTGCCGGGGATTTCCGGGTCCACCATGCTGCTGATTTTTGGCCTGTACGTGCCCATTATTGATGCCATCAAGGAATTTCTCCACATGAACCTGGCCTACTTCCCGGTGCTGTGCATTTTTGGTTTTGGGGTTTTGGCCGGCATCATCGGTATTATCCGGCTGGTGAAAAACGCCCTGGACAACCACCGGTCCGCCATGGTGTACTTCATCGTGGGCCTGATGGTGGGTTCCCTGTATGCCATTGTCCAAGGGCCTACCACCCTGAAGATGCCCCAGCCTGCCCTGTCCTTTGCCACCTTCAGCTGGGTCTGGTTCTTTGCCGGCGGCGTTCTCCTGGCTGGCCTTACTGCCCTGAAGAACTTTACGGAGCATAAACTCCATCCCCAGTTAAACCAAGAAGAAGAACAGGACTAGTTCCTGAAGTCAAGCAGTCTGCCCCCTGGCAGGCTGCTTTTTTGCTGCCATTTTGCGCCGGGCTGGGCTCCTATTTTCTGCCGTTTGACGTTTTAGACATAATTTTGTCAATTTTTATTGACTACAACGTTAGTTAGTGCTAACATATCTGTTACGAGGTTTGTATAGACACTTATCTTTATTTCCAAGAGAAAAGAGGTACTCCCATGCCCTTAAACTTTGCAGAAGCCGGTGTTCCCCTGGTGATTGCCCGGGTGGGCGGCACATCCAAGGTCCGTTCCCATCTGGAAAATCTGGGTATTACCCTGGGTGCTGTGATTTCCATTGTGCAGCATACCAGCAGCGGGCTGATTCTCAACATCCGGGATTCTCGGGTAGCCATCAGCACGGAAATGGCAGGCAAAATTATCGTACAAGAACAAAAGTAGGAGGCTTATGATGCTTACATTGAAAGACGGCAAGACAGGCTGTGATTACGAAGTGGTAAAACTCCATGGTCAAGGCGCCATCAAGCGTCACATTATGGATATGGGGCTGACCAAGGGTACCAAGGTCCACGTCCGCAAAGTGGCTCCTTTGGGAGATCCTGTGGAATTGACAGTCCGGGGTTACGAACTTTCCCTGCGGAAAGCTGACGCGGAAATCGTTGAGGTTACAGAAATTACAGGAGCGTAACTTATTTATCGTATTGTTAGTAAACACTAATTAAATTGTGTATCAGGAAGAAAGAAGGTATTTTTCATGGAGTTTAAGATTGCACTTGCCGGGAACCCCAATACCGGTAAGACTACCCTATTCAACGCCCTCACCGGGTCCAACCAGTTTGTGGGCAACTGGCCCGGCGTTACGGTAGAGAAAAAAGAAGGCAAGCTCAGCGGCCATCCGGACGTGATCATTCAGGATCTGCCCGGTATCTACTCTCTCTCTCCCTACACTTTGGAAGAAGTGGTAGCCCGGAATTACCTGGTGAAGGAGCGGCCCGATGCCATTCTGAACATTGTGGACGGCACCAACCTGGAACGGAACCTGTACCTGAGCACCCAGCTGACGGAACTGGGCATTCCCGTAGTCATGGCGGTGAATATGATCGACATGGTACGGAAAAACAACGACATCGTAAACCTGGACAAGCTGTCCAAGGAAATGGGCTGCCCGGTGGTAGGCATTTCTGCTCGGACCGGGGAAGGCATCAAGGAAGCTGCTGACCTGGCTGCCAAGACGGCCAAGCATCAGGACCACTTCACTGCCCGCCACAGCTTTGACGGCCCGGTGGAACACGCCCTGGCCCATATCGAAGAAGCCACCCAAGGACTGCTGCCCCAGTACCAGGAACGCTGGTATGCCATTAAACTCTTCGAACGGGATGACAAGGTACGGGCGGCTTTGAAACTGCCCCAAAATATCCTCGACCATATCGACAGCGACATTGAGTCCGTGGAAAAGGAAATGGACGACGATGCCGAAAGCATCATCACCAACGAACGCTACAAATACATTTCTTCCATTATTGCCGACTGCAACATCAAAAAGAGCCGCGGCAAGCTCACCACCTCCGACAAGATTGACCGGATTGTCACCAACCGGTTCCTGGCCCTGCCTATTTTTGCTGTCATCATGTTCTTTGTGTACTATCTGTCCGTAACCACCATTGGTACGGAAGCTACGGACTGGGTCAACGATACTTTGTTTGGTGAAATCATCATCCCGGGGGCCCACGACATTTTGGAAGGCATGAACGTGGCTGAATGGATGACCGGGCTGGTGGTAGACGGTATCATCTCCGGGGTTGGCGCCGTACTGGGCTTTGTACCCCAGATGGTGGTTCTGTTCATCTGCCTGGCCTTCCTGGAAGCCTGCGGCTACATGGCCCGTATCGCTTTCATCCTGGACCGTGCTTTCCGGAAATTTGGTCTGTCCGGCAAATCCTTCATCCCCATGCTGATTGGTTCCGGCTGCGGCGTACCCGGCATTATGGCTTCCCGTACCATCGAGAATCCTGCCGACCGGAAAATGACCATTATGACCACTACCTTCATCCCCTGCTCCGCCAAGATGCCCATTATTGCCCTGGTGGCAGGCGCCTACTTTGGCGGTGAATGGTGGGTAGCTCCTTCCGCCTACTTTGTAGGTATTGCTTCCATCATTATTTCGGGTATAATCTTAAAGAAGACCAAGCTGTTTGCCGGTGACCCTGCTCCCTTTGTTATGGAACTGCCGGCCTACCATATGCCCACACTGGGCAATATTGCCCGCAGCGTTTGGGAACGGAGCTCCAGCTTCGTAAAGAAAGCCGGTACCGTTATCCTGCTGTCCACCATCCTGGTTTGGTTCACCTCCAGCTTCGGCTTCGTAGATGGCCACCTGGTTATGGTAGAAGACCTGAACGACGGCATCCTGTCCAGCATCGGCGAAGCCATCGCCTGGATCTTTGCTCCTCTGGGCTGGGGTAACTGGAAAGCCGCTGTGGCCACCTTTACCGGCCTGATTGCCAAGGAAAACCTGGTAGGTACCTTCGGCGTGCTGTACGGCCTGGCCGAAGCGTCCGAGGACGGCCAGGAATTCTGGGGAACCTTTGCCAAGGACTTCTCCATGCTGTCCGCCTACTCCTACCTGATCTTCAACCTGCTGTGCGCTCCCTGCGTGGCTGCCATGGGCGCCATCAAACGGGAAATGAACAACGGCAAATGGACTCTGTTTGCCATTGGTTACCAATGCGGCTTTGCTTACTGCATGGCCTTGATGTTCTATCAATTCGGTTCCTTCATCAGCACGGGTGCCTTCACCCTGGGTACTGCCGCTGCCTGCGTGATTCTGGCTGGTATGCTCTACCTGCTGCTGCGCCCCATGCCGAATTTTGAAGAAACCGTACCTGCCGGTGAAAAAGTCACCGAGTAAGGAGATGGTATTATGGGAACTGCCCTTGTTGGTTTGGTCCTGCTCCTGATTGTAGGCAGCGTCATTCGGAAGATGGTGAACGACCATAAATCCGGAAAAAGCTCCTGCGGCTGCAATTGTGCCGGCTGCAGCGGCTGCTGCTCTTCAAATTCAAAAAAGAAATAGAAGATATGCCCTGGACTCCGGTCCAGGGCATATTTTTTAGCTTTAGAAAAGGGTGAAGATGAATGAGAGACAATAGATGATGGGAACAAGGAAATTGTCTACACTTTTCTGCGAAAAGTGTAGAGGTGTTTTTGGGATTATATGGCCCGCGGGAGCGGGCTGGAACCCCAACCTTGCCCCGCCCTTTGGGGCGGGGCGTTCCTTCCCCTTCTCCTGTTCGCATAGCGCAGGACCTCTCCGGGTCCACGCTTTTTATTTTTTTGCGTAGACCCACCTCCCCTTTGGGGGCGCATATTTTCCTTATGAGGCCCTTCAAGCGTGAAGGGGCTGTCATCCCGCAGGGATGACTGAGAAAGTTTGGATGCGCCTGCCAATGAGGAGGCTTTAAGTGGAAGGCATGCGGCCGGAGGCCGCAAATGCTAGGGTGAACTTCTTCCGTCATCCACGTTGTGGATGACACCTTCTACACGCTGGTATGCTATGAATAAAGTAGACTGGCATATAGTTAAACCTCCTGGATTCGTTGAAAGGAGAGTATGTAAAATGTCTATATCGAAAGTCAGTGCAGAGGATAAATTAAAGGCTGTCAAAGCTGTTCTTGCTCATGAAGAATCACCAATGGTTTCTGCAAAAAGGTTAGGGGTTCACTGGAAAGCAGTACAGTATTGGGTAGATGAATATATAGGAAATGGTCCTGAGGTATTTAACAAAAGACAGGTTAAAAGTTATTCTGCTGATCTTAAGATCCAATGCGTAGAGGAATATCTTAAGGGCGAAACGACTATGTCCCAGCTGGTACAAAAATACGGATTAAAAAGTTCTCGTCAAATCAGAGACTGGTTAAAGAAGTATAATAGTCATGAGGAACTAAAAAGTTCGGGTACTGGAGGTGCCAAGATCATGACTAAAGCTAGACAAACGACCTTTGACGAGCGCGTTGAAATCGTAAAATACTGCATTGAAAACGGGAATGCTTACCATGAAACCGCTGAAAAGTTTAAGGTTTCCTACCAGCAAGTCAGAAATTACGTCTTAAAATATAATAAGTACAATACCGAAGGACTCATAGATGGGCGCGGACACAGGAAGCCAGTAGAAGTCCCTGAAGAAGCCCCTACAGAATATGAGTGTATGAAAGCTGAACTCAAACTGGCTAATGCAAAACTCAAAGCCAAGGATATGGAGATTGATTTCCTAAAAAAACTCGATATTGTGGAAAGGAGGCGGGATTCACACAAATAAGATATGGAGCCATTTATGAAGCCATTAAAGAACTGCACGCTGAAAAGAATTACCCTATTCTTGGCCTGTGCAAATTGGGAAAAGTGTCCCGGGCCGGCTACTACAAATGGCTTCATAGAGAGCCTTCAGCACGCGAAATTGACGACAAGGAAATTGCTAAAAGAATAGAAGAGATATACAAGGCTGACCCAGCTAAAGGGTACAGACGAATAGCTGATGACTTACGAGCCCCAAATAAGAAGATCTATCCTGACACGAAACCAATAGCAATTGGTGACGGTCGCGTTCTTCATCTTTGTCGAGTGATAAATATAAAGTCTACGATTAAATATGCCCCTAAGGGCTGCACCCAGCGTGCAATAGATCCTGCATACATTGCAGAAAATATCTTGAATAGGGAATTTAAAGCCGATGCCCCTAACCAGAAATGGTGTACTGACGTCTCAGAATTTCACTACTATGAGGGGGTAGTTGTGCATAAGGTATATCTGAGCGCGATTATTGACCTGTATGACAGACGAATTGTTTCCTATGTGATAAGCAACCGGAACGATAAAAATTTGGTATTCAATACCTTCAATAAGGCATTGTTGAAAAACCCTGGCGCGCATCCCCTGTTTCACTCTGACCGGGGATTCCAATACACCTGCAGGGATTTCCGCAAGATGATTCTAGATGCTGGTATGACGCAGAGTATGTCACGGATAGGAAAATGCATTGATAATGGCCCGATGGAAGGCTTCTGGGGCATGCTGAAAAGAGAACGGTACTATACTCGTGACTTCGACAGCCGTAAAGCTTTGGTAACGATGATTAATAACTACATGGAGTATTACAACAGTGGCCGTTTGCAGCGGAATTTGGGCCGTTTGACCCCTATGCAAAAACATAATAGCTACCAAATGGCGGCGTAGAGGTTTATATTATTAGGAACTGTCTACTTGACGGGGAGCACACCACAATGGGGAAGGCATTCATAACAATTGCTGGTCATCTTCTTATCTGCACTATACATTAGATTTTACTTGACCAGTAGGGGGCTGCGGACGCTTCCAGCAAAGCGTTGCGATCACGTCCAAATATCTTCACAAGTTACCAAGAAAGGGTACCTGCGGCTCTCGTGCCGCAGGTACCCTTTCTTTTTGCTGCCCTTTCCATCAGTCGTGGATGGTGACCTTCCCAATGTACAGAGCATTCTTGGGATCCATTTCGTCGTAGATGGTGCTCTTGCCGGTATCCAGGGCTTTAATCTGGGCCATGTCTTCATCGCTCAGGGCAAAGTCGAAGACCTGGAGGTTCTCCTGCATCCGTTCCAGATGCACGGATTTGGGAATCACCACAATATCCCGCTGGAGCAGCCAGCGCAGCATGACCTGGCCGGTGGTCTTGCCGTATTTGGCCCCGATGGCTTTCAATACGGGATTGGCAAAGACCTGGTTGTTGCCTTCGGCAAAGGGTGCCCAGGCTTCATGCTGGATGCCATTGGCCGCCATAAAGTCATGCTCGGCCCATTTCTGGTCCCACACGTTGGTTTCAATCTGGTTCACCTGGGGCTTTACGGCATTGCAGTTGAACAGGTCAGCCAGCCGTTCGTTCCAGAAACTGGTCACGCCGATGGCCCGGATGCGGCCTTCCTGGTACAGCCGTTCCATGGCTCTCCAGGCCCCATAGTAGTCCCCATAGGGCTTATGGATCAGGTACAGGTCCAAATAGTCCAGGCCCAGTTTCTTCAGGGAGGTGTCAAAGGCTTTCAGGGTGTTGTCGTACCCATGGTCCTGTACCCACAGTTTGGTGGTGATGAACAGGTCTTCCCGCTTTTTGCCGCTGTGCTTTAAGGCGGCGCCCACCTGCTCCTCGTTGCTATAGGCGGCTGCGGTATCGATCAATTGGTACCCGGCGCCCAGGGCTTCTTCCACAGCCTTTTGGGTAATTTCCGGCGGGGTCTGGTACACGCCATACCCCAGTTTCGGCATTTTGACTCCATTATTTAACGTAACAAATTCCATGTTTCTCGCTCCTTTCAGCGTTCAAACGGCAGGTGCATCTGCGCATATTTTTCTTCCGTGGCATTGTCCGGCTCGTAATAGCTCTTTTTCCCGTTCAGGGCAGCCATAGCTTCCAGTTCCTCCGGGGTCAGGGCAAAATCGAAAAGGGCGAAATTGTCCCGGATGTGGTCGGGATTCTTGGACCCGGGAATGGTGATGAAGCCCTTTTGGACCGCCCAGCGGAGAATGACCTGGGCAGCGCTTTTGTGCACCCGGTCGGCAATGGCCGTGATGACCGGTTCCTGCAAAAGCTCCGGGTCCCCGTGGCCCAGGGGATACCAGCCCATGAGTTTGGTACCCAGGGGCGCCAATACGTCCAGCACGTCCTGGCGGATTCTATAGGGATGGGTCTCTAACTGCACCACCTGGGGCTTCACCGCAGCCGCCTCCAACAGGCGCGTCAGCTTCTCCCCGTGGAAATTGGAAATGCCCAGGCTCCGGGCCTTCCCTTCCTGGTACGCCCGCTCCAGCTGCCGGTAGCCGGCAAGAAAATCCCCGGCGGGCTGATGGATGAACAGCAGGTCCACATAGGTGGTGCCCAGCCGTTTCAGGGTATCCTCTACCGCAGTGGGGCTATTGTACACAGTGGGCCACAATTTGGTGGAAAGAAACACGTCCTCCCGGCGGCAGATACCTTCCGCATAGGCTCTTTGGAGCCCCTCCCCCACTGCTTTTTCGTTCAAATAGGCGTTGGCCGTATCAATCAGCCGGTACCCGTTCTTTAAGGCGGTGTACACGGCCTGGGCGGTAACTTCCGGGGCCACCATAAAGGTCCCCAGGCCCAAAAGGGGCACCTTGACCCCATTGGACAATTCCGTATATTCCATAGCAATTTCTCCTTTCCCGGTTCTTCTGAAAATTCCTCTAAAATCCATCAGAAAAACAAATACATGTTATATTTTAGTAAACAACTGTAACATTCTTCTCACTTTTCTTATTTTAAAAGAAAAACTAAAAAAAATAAAATGTCAAAAAAAGGATTCCACTATATCATCGCTGAATAGTATCACTATCAAGGGGGAAAGGAGGACTATATGCTTGAGAGTTTTCTATTGGAACAATTCCTAGCCTTTGCCGATTGCGGAACCTTATCAGCTGCGGCAGAGAAGCTGCATACGTCCCAGCCGGCACTGTCCCGCTCCATGAAGAAGCTGGAACAGGAACTGGGTGTAGCCTTGTTTATCCGCCGCAAGAACCAGCTGCAGCTTAACGAAACCGGCCAATATGCCTTACTGTACGCCCGTGAGCTTCTTCGTGCCAACGAGGAATTTACCCATCGGGTGCAGCTGTATGACCGAAGCCTGCGGACTATAAATATTGGTTATGGCGCTCCGGTGCCACAAATGGTGCTGACGCCCTTGATCAACAGCCTGTTCGGAGGTATGCGCCTGTCAGCGGATATGAAGGATGACCGGGATTTTCTTAAACGGTTGTCGGACCATACGTACCAATTGGTAGTAACCCACAAGGCTTCGCCGGACAGCGGTGCTTTCCTTGCCAAGAAGTGCGGTCACGAAGATTTGTTCCTGTCGCTTCCGCCGGGGCATCCCCTGGCCTTTTCGCCGGAAATCCATTTGAAGGATCTGGATGGCCTGAACATCCTGCTCCTGTACCAAATTGGTTTCTGGGCTGCCATGACCAAGGATAAGACGCCCCACACCCATTACCTGCTGCAGGTCCAGCGGGAAGCCTTTCAGGAGCTGGCCCGTAATTCCGGCTACCCCAGCTTCAGTTCCAGCTACTATTTGAACCGAGGCGAAAAGCTCCCCGGGCAGATCAATATCCCCATCGCCGATCCAGAGTGCCATGTGGATTATTACCTGGTCTGCCTGAAAAAAGACCAGCACCGTTTTGAGCCACTGTTTGCGGAGGTTAACGAAAAAACCGTGTGGTAGCAGGCTGCTGCAGAGGTTCACTCCATTGTTTCCTGCGTTTTAGGAGTCCCTTGGGGGATACTTTACCAACAGCAAAATTGCCGCCTGATTTGTGGACAATTTTCTGATTATAGCCGTTGACAAATGTATTCAGCAAGTGTACTATTAAAGCGTAGAATAATTATTAATAAGTTTTAATTTTCGATTACTAGGTTGAGTTCATACCAAACCGCAAGGTTGGCAGGGACGGAGGATGTTTCCACTACAGAGGAGGTTACAGAGATGTTATTCACCACAACGAACGACCATGAAGAATTTCGTGCCCAAGTACGTGGTTTTGCTGAGGCAAAGATTAAACCCATTGCCTTCATGCTGGACAAGGAAAACAAATTCCCTGACGAAGAAGTTGCCGAAATGGGCAAACTGGGCTGGCTGGGTATTCCTTATCCGAAAGAATACGGCGGCATGGGCCTGGATTACATTGACTACGCCATTGCTGTTGAAGAATTGGCCAGAGTCGACGGCGGTGCCGGCGTAATCCTGTCCGCTCACGTTTCCCTGGGTTCCTACCCCATCTTCGCCTATGGCACGGAAGAACAAAAGAAAAAATATTTGACCCCGCTGGCATCCGGCAAGAAACTGGCTGCTTTCGGCCTGACCGAACCCAATGCCGGGTCCGATGCTGGTGAAACCGAAACCACTGCCGTATTCGATGGCCAGAACTGGATTTTGAACGGCAACAAGATTTTCATCACCAACGCCGGCAAAGCAGATACCTATGTAGTATTTGCCGTAACGGAACCTGGCAAAGGCACCAAGGGCATCAGCGCCTTCATCGTAGAAAAAGGCATGCCCGGTTTCACCTTCGGCGATCACTATGACAAACTGGGGATTCGTTCCTCCGCTACGGCAGAACTGATCTTCAACAATGTGAAACTGCCGAAAGAAAACCTGCTGGGCCGTCAGGGCAAAGGCTTCAACATTGCCATGGCTACCCTGGACGGCGGCCGTATCGGCATTGCTGCCCAGGCTTTGGGTATTGCCCAGGGCGCTTACGAAGCTGCTTTGAACTACTCCAAAGAAAGAATCCAATTCGGCGCTCCTATTTGCCAACAGGAAGGCGTATCCTTCAAGCTGGCTGACATGGCCACCAAGATCCGGGCTGCCCGTTTCCTGGTTTACAGCGCTGCTGAACTGAAGACCAACCACGAATCCTACGGCATGGAAGCTGCCATGGCCAAGATGTACGCTTCTGATGTGGCTGAACAAGTGACCACGGAAGCCCTGCAAATCTTCGGCGGCACTGGCTACCTGAAGGGCATGGACGTGGAACGCTTCTACAGAGATTCCAAGATTACCCAAATTTACGAAGGCACCAACGAAATTCAAAGAGTGGTTATTGCCTCCTACATTACGGACCGTATGTCCAACACCAAACACGCCGGCACCACCAAGGCCAACAACACCATTACCGGTGCCCGCAAGAAACAAATCTTCAAGGATGGTACTCCTGAAGAACAGGTCAATGCTTTGGTAGAAGCCCTGAAGGGCGACGGCTACGACTTCACCGTGGGCATTCCCATGGACACCCCCATTGTGGATGCAGAACGGGTAGTCAGCGCTGGTAAAGGCATTGGCTCCAAAGAAAACATGAAACTGATTTATGACCTGGCCAAAGCTGCCGGTGCTGCCGTAGGGTCCTCCCGGCCTGTAGCAGAAACCCTGCAATATGTTCCTATTGAACGGTATGTGGGCATGTCCGGCCAGAAGTTCAACGGCAACCTGTACATTGCCTGCGGTATTTCCGGTGCCGTACAGCATCTGAAAGGCATCAAGAATGCCACCACCATCGTAGCCATCAACACCAACGCCGGTGCTCCTATCTTCAAGAACTGCGACTATGGTATTGTAGGCGACGTGAATGTGATCCTGCCGCTGCTGGCCAAGGCTCTGGACAATGGTCAACCCAAGAAACCCGCTCCTCCTATGGTTAAGATGAAGAGACCTCTGATTATCAAAGAAGTTCCGGAAGGGCATTATGTCTGCAACGGCTGCGGCTACGAATATGATCCGGATCTGGGCGATCCTGATGCCGATATCAAACCGGGCACCAAGTTTGCAGATCTGCCGGAAGATTGGGTATGCCCGCTGTGCAACTCCGAAAAAGACAAGTTCGTGCCGGTAAAATAAGGCGTGTCAGCCCTTAACGATCAACTAGACGTGTCTGAGGAGGAGGGGCCTCTCCTCCCCACACCTGTGAAGGAGAATCAATATGGAATGTGTTAGAAAATTAACGAATGACTTATATTGGGTAGGTGCAGATGATCGCCGGCTGGAATTGTTTGAAAACATCCATCCCATTCCCCGGGGCGTCTCCTACAACTCTTATCTGCTGCTGGACGAAAAAACCGTCCTGTTCGATACGGCTGACTGGTCCGTATGCCGTCAGTTCCTGGACAACATTGAAGGCGTGCTAAAGGGCCGTCCTTTGGACTTCATGGTTGTCAACCACGTGGAACCCGACCATGCCGCTTCCCTCCAGGAAGTGCTGCTGCGTCACCCGGAAACCGTAGTCGTCAGCACCGAGCAAGCCTTTACCCTGCTGCACCAATTTGGCTACAAGGTTGAAAAACAAGATATCGTCAAGGAAGGCGATACCCGTACCTTCGGCAAACATACCATTGCCTTCGTAGAAGCTCCTATGGTCCACTGGCCGGAAGTTATGGTATCCTTCGATACCAAAGACGGCGTCCTGTTCTCCGCCGATGCCTTCGGTTCCTTCGGGGCCCTGGGCGGCCGGATTTTCAACGACGAAGTGAACTTCGACCGTGACTGGCTGGACGATGCCCGCCGCTACTACACCAACATTGTTGGCAAGTACGGCCCTCATGTACTGGACCTCTTGGGCAAAGCCAAGGCCCTGAAGCTGGACATCAAGATGATTGCCCCGCTGCATGGTCCGGTGTGGAGAAGCAACCTGGGCTACATCCTGGACAAATACGTACATTGGGCTTCCTATGAACCCGAAGAAAAAGGCGTTCTGCTGGTCTATGCTTCCATGTACGGCAACACTGAAAGCACCGCTTCCATTTTGGCCGCCAAACTGGCTGAAAAGGGCATGACAAACATTGCCATGTACGATGTGTCCAAGACCAATGTTTCCTACCTGATTTCCGACGCCTTCAAATACAGCCACATTGTACTGGCTTCCGTAACCTACAACCTGGGTATTTATCCCAAGATGCTGAACTTCCTGGAAGACATGAAGGCCCTGAACGTACAAAAACGGATCGTGGGCATCATCGAAAACGGTTCCTGGGCTTGTACTGTAGGCGGCTTGATGCAGGACTTCCTGGAAAACCAGATGAAAGCCATGACCGTGCTGCAAGATGGCGTAACCATCAACTCCAGCATGACCGCTGGCCAAAACCGTTCCATGGACGACCTGGTAAGTGCCCTGGTAAACTCCATCAACGGCAAAGAATAAATTCATTCACCCTCCCGTCAGACGGGGCCTCCTCCCCCGCTGACAGCCAAAGGACGCAGGCATTAAGCCTGCGTCCTTATATTTTTAAAGACCGTGTCCCTGCTTTGGCGAGGGCACGGTCTTTTGCGTCTATATTTTGTTTGGCTGTATATCTACAACAAAGGCAGCCGCTCCAGCTTGGGCAGGGCAAGAAGTTTCTCCGCCAACACCTGCGCCTGCGCCCCATACCGGACTGCCAACAGGCCGGAAGCTTTGGCCAGGGCGTCTTCTTGGGAAAGCGGATGCTGGAAGGAGCCTGCCGGGTCCTGGACCAACTGGCGAAAGGTCCTACCAGCTTCCAGGGTTACCTGCACCCAAGCGCTCCAATGGGCAGGATAAGCCGCTGTCAGCTCCGGATCCTCTTTTACCTGGATTTTGGTCATAAGCTGCTGCACCAAAGGCATTCTGATTTCTCTTTGCGTAAACAGGCTTTGGTCCACCCTTCCATACAATAAGGCACAGGCCACCGTATACGGCAGGGAAAACCGGGCTTCCAGCGGAGTTTGCGGCCGAAGGCAGCCCTCGCTGTAAGCGCATTGAGCATACCCGATTTGGTAAATCCCTACTTGCAGATCCCGGAGCTTTTGGCTCAGCACCTTGGGAGACACCGTTTCCGGCAGGTTTAGGGCCTGTAGGATTTCCCGGCGCAGGAGCTTAGCCGCATCAATACTGCTGTGGGCCGACCGGCAGCAGGGATAGGGTTTCATATCCATGTGCAGAATTTCCCAGGTTTCCCCCAGGTTTGCCGCCACCTGTTCCAAGCAACCTCCATCGCTCATGGCCTTGAGCAGCCCTCCATCCTGGGCCTCCAAGATATGGACAGGACCTGTCATCCCAGCCCGGGCAAAAAGGGCGCTGCGCAGGCCAGCTGCGGCCGCCTGTCCCGGGTTCAGCACTTTGGAATTGGTTCCATCACCCAAAAAAGCCCATACTCCGGTAGCCTGGGAACCAGCAAGTCCCAGAGCATTTGCGGTCTGCTCCGGGTTCAACTGAAGCAGGTGGGCACAAGCCGCGGCTGCGCCAAATACCCCGCAGGTCGAAGTGGCGTGCCAGCCCCTTTTCCGGTGTTCCGTGACGCCAAAGGCCCGGCCAATCCGAAAAGCAGTCTCATAACCTGCCACCACCGCAGTCAAAAGCTCCTTTCCCGAGCTTTGCAGCCGTTCGCCCAAGCTCCAGGCAGCCGGAATCAAACAGGCGGAACCATGGCATTTGGACGCCGGGTGTACGTCGTCCAGTTCAAGGGTGTGGGCCAGCATGGCATTCAGCAATGACGCAGACTCTACTGACCAGGTACGTCCTTCCGGTTCACCCCATAGATGCACCCCCTGGGCAGGGGGGCCCCCAGAAAGCATTTCCACAGCCTCTTTCAGGTGTTCCACCAAAGGGTCCCCGCTGGCCCCCACACTGACGCTGACCAGGTCCAAAACCCGGTACACCACGGCCTGCTGCACGTTTTGAGGCAGCTGCTCCCAGGTCAGCGCTGCGGTAAAGGCAGCCAACTGCGCCAGGGGCGCTTGCCTTTTCTCGTTTTCAGTCATCCTCAGACCTCTGCAATGGCTTCCACTTCAATCTGGGCCATATGATGGGTACGCCGCACTTCGTAGATGGCCCGGGCGGGCTTGTGTTCACCAAAAAATTCGGCATAGGCTGCATTGGCTTCGTCCCATTTGCTCATGTCGGTAATGAAAACCCGGCACATGACAATGTGGCTGCGGTCGGCTCCTGCTTCCTGCAAAATATGTTTGATACGCTCCAGGCTCATTTTCATTTCCGGACCCATGCCGCCTTCCGGCACCTGATGGGTAAAGGGGTCCACCGAGCTTTGGCCGGAAACATAGATCATGCCGTTGGAAATGATGGCGGCGGAATAATGGCCGCTGGAAGGATGCGGGGCTTTTACAATTTTCATGATTTCTCCTCCTTGGGATACTGCCCGGAAAAGGCTTAGCCCGTCATTCCGTCAGCTAAGCCTTTTTCAGGGTTGTTGGTTTATTGTTAAGGGTTGTTAGTTAAGCTTCTTCTCTAGCCATTTTGGCTGCCATGGCCTTTTCGTGTCTCTTTTCCACCCGGTCAATAAGTACCGTAGCAGAAACGTCGCCCAGGCAGTTCATGGAGGTGGTTCCCATATCAAAGAACCGGTAGAAACCGCCTACCATGACAACCAGATCCAGGGGCATACCAATGGCCGTGGCTACAATCATCAGGTTCATCAGGCCGCCGCCAGGAACACCGGAACCAGCACTGGTAACCAAAGCGGTCACAAATACCAGGTTCACAATCTGGCTGGTGGACAGGGGAATCCCCATGGCATTGGCACTAAACAGCAGCACTACGCCGCACAGGATACCTACCCCATCCTTGTTCACCGTTGCCCCCAAAGGAATCCCCAGGGAAGCCACCGGCTCTGCTACATTGAAATTCTTTGTGCACACGTCCAGGCTGACGGGAATTACCGCATTGCTGGAGCAGGTGCTGGCAGCGGTAGCAAAGGTAGGAAAGGCTTTGCGCAAAAAAGTAATGGGAGAAATACCCGTAAAGGCAAACAGCAGCAGGCAGTAGATCAAAATCAGATGGATAAAGCAGGCCGCATAGAAGGCTCCCAAAATCTGGGAAATGGTGACCAAAAGACCGGAACCATATTTGCCCAGGGCAGCAGCCATCAGGCAGAACACCCCAATGGGAGCCAGTTTCAAGGCGATGGTAATCAGGGACGTCATCAAATCCGCCATGGAGCAGAACCAGCTGCGGATGGGGTCCCGTTTTTCCGGCGGCAGCAGCACAATGGCCACCCCAATGAAGCAGGAAATAATCAGGACCTGCATCATATCCCCGCTAGTGAAGGACTTGAAAATATTGGTGGAGAACATATCCGTAAAGAATTTGTCCAACCCGGGCAGTTCGTTGATTTTCACCGAAGCAGCCATGGCTTCATAATGAACGCCGTTGCCCAGATTCAGGAATTTGGTTACGCCGATACCAATTACGGAAGCGCAAACCGTTGTAAATAAGTAAAATACCAGAAACCGCAGTCCCAAGCGCCCCAGCATTTCCGGGCTGTCCATGCTGCTGATGCCCTTAACCAGCATACAGACCACAATGGGAACCAGGAACATTTTCATCAGATTTAGCCAAATATCCCCGACAAAACCGATGGCAGCTGCGGGCTTGCCTACAATAATCCCCACAACGGAGCCCAGCAGCATTGCGATGACAATTTTGGTAATGTCATTCATTTTCTTTTTCTTTTCCATGATGCTCTCCTCTACTCTTCCCGAATATAGATATTGCCGTCCATAATCCGGCGGGCTGTGCGAATTACCCCGACCCGCTGGATTGTCTTGCCATCACTTTGGGCGCTGACTTCCATCACCCCAGAAGCGTGACCCAGCCGGATTTTTTCCGGTTTGGGCACGGCTACCAGTTCGCTGGCCAGGGTCCCGGGCAGCATCAGCGCCGTTGCCGTGGCCACTGTGACGGTAATGGGATAGGCCTTATGAATCTTGCCCAGGGAAATGGCCCGCACGCACAGGTCCATCTCGTCTTTGGCCACCGCTTTGCCGTCCAAGGAAATATAAGCCTGCGCCTCGCTTAAAATGCCGATATCCGGTGCCGCCGGGGTTTCCTTACGAGCGTCCTCCCAACGGCTGACCAGACCTAAGCGGACTGCCGCTTCTCCCCGGATGCGCTCCAATTGGTTCATAACGCCTGTATTGCTGTTGAGTTCCTGCTGTTCACTGCCGGTAAGTCCCAAATCCCTGGCCCGAACAAAAACCACCAAAGTGCCGCTATCCACGATGCTGACCGGAACTTGGCCGCAGCCGGGCACTGCAATTACATCTTTGGTCTGACCGGTGGGAAACAGTTTTCCCGTACAGGCCCCTGCTGGGTCCAGGAAAATTTCGTCCACCCGGGAGCCCGTTCCCGGCACGCCCTGAATTTCCGTGTCTCCATACATACAGGCATGGCCATTCTTGACCCGCACCCGTTCTTCCAGATACTTTTGGGTATTGGTATTGTAGATGCGGACGATGGTAATGGGTTCCACGGCAGGCACCAGGCCCTCGTCTACTGCATAGGGCCCCACCGCTGAGCCAATGTTGCCGCAGCTTACATTGTGGGCCACCTTGGGCTGGTCGATATCCACCTGGAAAAAGGTAAAATCCACGTCAGCCGCGGGCCGCTTGGAAGGGCTGATTACGGCAATTTTGGAAGTGGAAGATACCGTACCGCCCATGCCGTCGATCTGTTTCACATCTGGCGTGCCCATAACTTTCAGGAAGATTTCATCCCAGGTGCTTTCGTCCTGGGGCAGGTCCTCCCTGCGGAAAAATACCGCCTTGGACGTGCCACCCCGCATATAAACGCAGGGAATTTTGCGCTGTTCTTGGTTTAACGCTGTCATTTAGGGTCTCCTTGTACGTAAATGAGCTTATTTTCCCGGCCTACCGCCCACAGCTTCCCATGCCGGTAGTACTGCCGGTCAATATGGCGGGAAATGGTGACCCAGACCTTAGGAATATTGAGGTTCCAGTCTTTCATGTGCTGTTCCAGGGTAATTTCTTCTTCTCCCTGCCGGCCCAGGATAACAATTTCGTCCCCCGGTTTGGCCTCAGGAAAGTCTGTCAAATCCAAAATGGTATGTTCCAGGGACAGGCTGCTGGCCACCGGGCATTTTCTCCCATTTAACAGCACATAGCCCTGGGAAAGAGGCGCCTGGAAGCCATCTCCAATGCCCCCTGCCATAATCCCAATGCGCTTGGGAGCTGTCAACTGCACGGCACTGAAATTGGGTCCGAACTTGCCGCCCCACACCTCGTTTACATGAATCAGCCGGCTTTTCCAAGCCTTCAAGGGAGCGGTAAACTCCGGATGTCCCGGCCGTTTTTCCAAAGGCGAATAGCCCCACATGGCCCGCCCAGGACAAACCCCTGTAAACCGCAGTTCTGGCAGGGCAATGCCTGCCGGGGTATTGGCCAGCTGCCGGAAGGGAATGGCCTCAGCAGCCTTACCGATGGCATCCATAGCCTTTTGGAAGCGATCCCGCTGCCACAGGGCATACTGGTTATCTGCGTCAGGCCAGCCTACCTTGGCCATATGACTGTAGACCCCTTCTACGTGCAGCTGGGGCAGCTGCTGGATGCTGCGAAACAGTTCTGGGAATTTTTCCGCATTGACGCCCAGCCGGCCCCGGCCGGTATCCATGCCGATGAAGATATCCTGCTTCTTTTGGCCTGCGGCCTGGGCTACGGCCTTGGCTCCTTCCAAGGACAGTACTGTAGGAATCAGCCGATGCTCCACATATAAAGGGGCGGTTTCCTCCAGCAGGTTGCTGGCGAAAATCAAAATGGGCATTTTCACCCCCTGCTCCCGGAGCAAAATACCTTCTTCCACCGTACCCACGCCCAGATAATCAGCCCCGGCTTCTTCCAGCACCTTGGCACAGGCAATGATGCCGTGCCCATAGGCGTTTACCTTAATGGCCGGCATGATTTTGATATCCGGTCCCACCATGGCCTTATAATTCTTGAAATTTTGTTCCAAAGCATCTAAGTCGATTTCCAGCCAATTAACCCGTCTAGGTTCCCATTCTTCCATATCCGCTGCCTCCTTCAAGCTTTGTTTTCTGTTAATTCAATTTAATATCTTTTTGGTAATATAATCCAATACATATGTAATGCATAACCGATAACATTTATGTTATAATGTACGCAAATCAAGGGTTTTCGCCACTTAGGAGGCAGAAAAAATGTTTCGTCACAAAGATTATGTGGAGTGTATCTACAAAGAACGCAGCTTTGGCAAGGCCGCAGAAAAGCTCCATGTTTCTCAGCCTGCACTCAGTGCCATGATCAAGCGGTTGGAAAAGGAATTGGGGGCGCCCCTTTTTAACCGAAAAACCACACTCCTTACCTTGACTCCGTTTGGAGCAGAATATCTGAAAAGCGCCCGGGTAGTCACGGACCTGGAAAACCGTCTGCGCAATTTGGCCTATGGGCTCAACACCCTCCAGTACGGGGAACTGACCATCTGTGCATTCAGCCTCAGCATCCAGTACCGGGTTTCCCTATTGATAGCGGCGTTTAAGGCAAAATTTCCCCGGATTCAAGTCCGCCTTCTAAACAGCAATACCTTATATGGGAAGCAAATGGTAGATGCCTACGAAAGCGACCTGATGGTTTCCACCAAGCCCATGGATGCCCAAGCTTACGTGGGGGTGCCAGCCTATGAAGAGCACCTGATTCTGGCCGTACCGGCCCAGGACCCCATTAATGCCAAATACCAGGAATACCAGCTGACCCCCGATTCCCTGCGCCAGATTGCTTTACCCGCAGTGAAAGCCCTTTCCCTGGAAAAATTCTCCCAGGTACCGTTTATCCTGGCCAACAAGAACAACTACATCCGCACCTGTGCTAACCAGCTGTTTCAGGAAGTCCGGGTGAACCCAATCATTACCATGGAAACGGAATCCTCCTCCATCTGCCTGAATTTTGCCCAATTGGGGGTGGGAGCAACCATCTGCAGCGACCTGCTGCTGGAGCATCAGAATTTTCAAAAAGAGCTGTGCCTGTACAAATTAAAAAGTACCCTCTCCAGCCGCAAGGGCATGGTCTACTACCGAAGCGGTGCCTACGTAACCCCTGCCATGGAGCAATTCCTGACCCTGGCCCAAGAACAATACCAACGGGATAAAGGCTTGTAAGAACAAAAAGAGGGTGTGAAATAATATCCCCGAAAGGAAAAAATGGCTTGTGAGCTCAAAAAAGTTCGCAAGCCGTTTTTTGTTCTTTATAACTGTATCTAATAAACTTCCTCAGTCAGTCCTACGGACTGACAGCCCCTCCACGCTTGGATGGGCCAGTCTTAGTCCTATACCAGTCATATGCAAAATGGGTTTTGAGATGAAATCATAGTATGCAAATACTATTACTAACTTTCTCTGTCACTTGACAAGTAGCGCCCTAGAATGCTTCCTGAGTGGTTCGCCGTGCTCCGTTCTCCCTCACCCTCCGGGTTCGGCTCACGGACGGCTATCACATAGGTCGCATATTCCAAATGTCCTCGGGAAACTGATTGACATTTGGATGCGACCGTAAAGCGTGTAGGAAGTGGCGCCGCAGGCGACGATAGAAGTTTCATTATTTCACAGCCCCTTTTTTGTTTATAAAGTTTAGCTGTCTATTGCTTGCCCCACACTCAGCATCAGCAAAATTTTCAGGATTTCTTCCTGTGCGCAGCCTTTTCCTTTTGGGCCCACTGCTGCAAAAACAGCTCAGGGGCGTTATGAAAAGCATGGTCTTTGGCAATCAGGGTTACTACCGGACTGTGGGAATAATGGCTGAACAGGGCATCATGTCCTACGCAGAGCCCCACTATGAGATTCAGCTCTGTGCCAACCCCATTCAGGTATTCTGCCTGGGCTATGGGATTGCACATGGGTTTTTCCCGGGTATCTTCCACTCCTATGCACTTTCGGTCATAATGTCCCACCTTGCAGATTACACTTTCTACCGTAAAGCCTTGTTCCCGCAGATACCGGGCCAAAATACCGGCAGTATCTGCCAGCGAAATGCAAAAGGCAATTCCCAGTTTGGTAAAACCGCAATTCCGGGCAAAGCGTACCGTTTGCTGCACCCGGCTCTCCGTATGGTCCATACTGGAAATGGCTGCTGCCTGGGCCAGTTTTAAAGTTTCCGGATCCTTATATTCTTCTAAATACCCTTCCAGCTCCGGCCGCAGGCTGGGGCAGGAAGAAGGATAGTCCCCTTCCTGGCCTAATTTTTTCGCACAATTTCTGACTCCGCAATAGGCACAAAAGAATTCCTCTGCCATATTTTTGTTCATTTTGGCTCCTTAGGATAACTTGGCAATTTCATGCAGTGCCTGGGAAACCCGATCCATCTGCTCCTGGGTATTATAGAAATGCAGTCCCATGCGAATGTAGCCCTGACGTACGGTAGCACGCACTTTATGGTCCAGCAGCACTTGTTCAACGGCCTTAGGATCTGCGCCTTCAGGATACCAGATGAACAGCAGCCCAGACCGATTCTTCTCTGGAATATCCAGAACCTTCAGCGGCAAATCTGCAAGCTTTCCCCGCAGATAATTTTCCATCGCATGAATATGGGCATCTACATTTTCGATTCCCAGCTCATTGATCAGGCTGACCCCATTGGCCAGACTTTCAATAATACCAAAGGAATACATACCGCCTTCCAGCCGGCTGGCATCGGGCTGCCACTGGATTTGGTCATAATGCCGCAGGGGGAACGGACGGCCGCCGTTGGTCAAGCTCTGCAGCGATCCCGTATACGGCTTCAGGATTTGGCTTAATTCCTTGGCGCAGTAGACATAGCCCCCTCCTTTGGTGCCTAAGCAACCTTTATGGGCGCCGCCGGCCACGTAGCTGATATGCCACTGCCGAGGCCGCATGGTAAGCCGGCCCATGGACTGGATCGCGTCTATGGCCAGAATAATTCCCCGCTTGTGGCATTCCTCTCCCAAAGTTTTCAGGTCAATGGCATACCCGCTGCAAAAATAGGTAGAAGCAGTGGAAACAATTTTGGTATGTTCATCCATCATAGCCACAATATTGGCAATGGGAACTACCCCATTTTCACTTTTGGCAAAACGGATTTCTACACCCTTTTGTTCAATACCCAACCAAGGGATAGCATTGGAAGCGTGTTCTTCTTCCGTAATGACCACATTATCTTCTTTGGCAAAGGGGAAGGAATTGGCCAGTTTGGTCATTCCATCGCCGGTCCCATGGGTAAAAGCAATCTCAGAAGGCTCCACCTGCATCAGCTGAGCCATTTCTTTCCGGGCCCGTACCAAAATATCGGGGAAATAGGTCCCTGCATTGGTTCCGTAAGGAATCACGTAGCCTTCAATGAATTTTTTCCAGGCTTCCCGTACCCGCATCGGCGGCATGGACGTCAGGGAAATATCCAAATAGGCTACATCTCCCAAAAAGCCGTATTCTTTAGCAATCAGCGCTTGATTCAGCATGGCAATTCCCTCCTAAGCAAGAATCTTTTTTAAGCCGGCCAGCAAAGCATCAATATCTTCCTTGCTGGTAAAATAATGAACAGAACTTCTCACAACGCCATTAACACCCAAAGGCCGAATGGCCAAAAGCGCTCCCTGTGCGCCGGAGGCTACACACACATTGGCTTCTTTACCCAGCCGGGACGCAATTTCCGAGCAGCTGTGGCCCCGTACATTCCAAGAAATTACCCCTGCCAGCTTTTGGGCATCATGGGTTCCGTACAGCTCCACTTCGGGAATCGCCAACAGCCCATCAATCATGTACTGGGTCAATTCAGCAATGCGTTTTTGGATATTGTCCGTGCCAATTTCTGCAAGGGTATCCACTGCCACGCCCAGGCCAATCATCCCAGCCGTATTCAGTACCCCGGCCTCAAATTTATAGGGAGCTTCATTGAGTACCATGGTCTTTTCATCTACCAAGCGTCCGGCCCGGCTGCCAATATCCAACGGCTTCAGCATAGGGGTCAATTCCTTTTTGATATAAAGAGCTCCGGTGCCCTGCGGCCCCATCATACTCTTTCTGCCGCAGATGGACATGAAATCACAGCCGGATTTCTGTACATCCATGGTCAGCCGGCCGCCAGCCTGGGCTGAATCCACCATGTAAAAAGCGCCCGCTTCCCGAGCAATCGCACCAATTTCTTCTACAGGGGTAATAGTGCCAAAAATATTTGACACATAAGTTACGTTAATCAACTTGGTTTTTGGCGTTACCAGGGCCCGGATGGCGTCTGGCTTTACGAAGCCTTCTTTAGTCGCCTGGGCGAATTTGACTACAACGCCCCGATCCTGAACCAGGCGCAGCCAGGGCATGATGTTGGATTGATGCTCCACTGTAGTCAAGATAATTTCGTCCCCTGCTTCCCAGGGTCCGCCATAGGCTACCATATTGATGGCTTCCGTGGTGTTTTTGGTAAAGCAGATTTCTTCGGGGGCCTTGGCATTAATGAATTTGGCCAATTTGGCTCTGGCTTCGTTCACCTTAGCCGCTGCTTCCACAGAGGCAGGAAATTCTCCAACTCCGTAATTCAAAGGGTATTTTTGCCCATATTCTTCCATTGCCGCCCAAACCCGGGTGGAAGAAGGTACGACAGATGCATTGTCCAAATAATGGACCGTGTCCATAAAAGGAATCAATTTCCTCATTTCCTGTGGTGATAACATAACAAAAGCCTCCCTTAACTAAATCAATTTGTATCATATTCTCTGCTTTCATTATAAGAACGAGGAGCAGTTAATTCCAATATAAATTAAAATATCGATTCCATTGATTAGAATCAATAGTATAATAAAGACAACTGCATAAATGAAATACACAAGGAGGGGCTGCCATGTTTCGCAACGCTAATTATATCTACACCGTCTACCAGGAACGGAATTTCAGCCGGGCTGCAGAAAAGCTTTTTATTTCCCAATCCTCCCTCAGCCTGACCATCAAAAAAGCCGAGGAGAGAATCGGTGCGCCGATTTTTAACCGTTCCGTCTCGCCCATTGGACTCACCGAATTTGGCAAAAAGTATATTGCTGCGGTGGAAGAAATGAGGCGCATCCAAAATCGCCTGGAAAATGATATCTACGAAATCAATCATCTAAAACAGGGACACTTGTCAGTAGGCGCCGGCAATTTTCATTCCACCTACCTGCTGCCCCTGGCCCTTTCGCCCTTCCGGGAAGCGTACCCCAAGGTACTGGTAGATATGCATGAAAGTACCACCCAAGAACTGCTAAAAAAGTTGGACCGGGGAGAGATTGATCTATTGTTTTCCAATAAGCATCTGCCAGAAAAACAATATCGCAAGTTTGTCATCTGTCATGAGTTTACGGTACTGGTCGTGCCTGAAAAATACTGTACCTGTCCGGAAATCCGTCAACAGGCCCGTACCCGGGAAGAACTTTCCCGTTATCCCGTGCAGCAACTGGAAAATCACCTGCTGCCGCCAGTCTTCTTAACTAACTTCCAGCAAACTCCCTTTGTGCTACTGCGGCCCGGCAACAACAGCCGGCAGCGGGCAGATACCCTTTTTCTGGAAGCAGGTTTTCAACCCTCTGTGGTACTGGAACTGGACCAGGCTTCCACTGCCTACCGGCTGGCCGCTTCAGGCCTAGGGGCCGCCATCGTCAGCAATCTGATGGTCCGCACCATGGAGCCGCCCCAGCACTGCTGCTTCTTTCCCCTGGAAGTTCCCCATACTGAGCAATACATCAGTGTCTACTTTCCCAAAGAAGCCATTATGACCAAGGCCATGGAAGAATTTATCAAGATTGCTCGAATCGCCATTCCAGCAGTCCTGTAAAAAAGCTTGCGGGGCTTTCCTTCCTCCGCTATACTGGAAAAAATGATGCAAAAGGAGGGCAAAGCTATGATTCGTAAAGCCCTGGAAAAGGATGTTCCGGCGGCAGCTGCGAACTACCGGGAGCTGCTGACCTATGAAAAAGAAAATGGTACCAATTCCAACTGGGTGCTGGACCTGTACCCCACCCGGGAAACGGCAGAGAAGGCCTGGCAGGCTGGTACGCTGTACGTTCTGGAGGAGGACGGGGAGATCTGCGGCAGCGTGATTCTAAACCAGCTCCAGCCGGCAGAATATGGACCTGCGCCTTGGCATATTCCTGCGGCTCCGGAGGAAGTGCTGGTGATCCACACCCTATGCATTCCGCCCAGCCGGGCAGGGCACGGGTATGGAAAGCAGTTCGTCCAGTTTGCCCTCGCCCTTGCGGCCCAACAGGGCTGCAAGGCGGTCCGTCTGGATACCTGGGCGGGCAACAAGCCGGCGGCTGCCCTGTACACCAAAATGGGCTTTGCCTATGTGGGACGGGCCAACGTCCTGCTTCAAGGGGTCATTCCCGAAGAACAGATTTTCTTTGATCATGCAGTGGAAGCAGAAAGCTAGAGGCTTCTGCAAGCAGGGCTGTGAAAAAATGGCGTGCGAACTTGTTTGGGTTCGCATGCCATTTTTTTGTTCATTATAGCCGCATCCAAACATCCCACAAGTTTTCCCATGAAGGTTTGGTCCATAAGGCCCATACGGCAGCTGCTTGGAATACGGCGAACCGCTCGGGGATACCCCGCACCACTTCACTTCAGGTTTGCAGACCGCACGACCTTTTAAAGGCTCCTACCTTTAGGGGGGAGCTGGCAGACACGTTAGTGGCTGACTGAGCGGGGATTCCCGGCACCACTTCACTTCAGGGCCGCTGACCGCACCCACTTTTTTTCCAAAACCGCTCTTCTGGGAGTTTTTCCCCCCACCCTTCCTGCTATACTGAAAGTAGAAAGGAAGAGAAGTATAGAAGAGAAGGCTAAAGGAGGAAGGACCTATGACCAAGTTATATTGTACCCTGACGGGCTTTAACCACTACTTTGGAAACGAGTTTCTCAAGCGGCACATGAAGGTCCAGCTGATCAAGGAGCCGGACAACAAGTACGACAAAGAAGCCATCCGGTGCGAGCTGGAGCCCCTGGGCAAAATCGGCTATGTGGCCAACAGCGTGGGCACCATTCTGGGAAATTGCTGGAGCGGCGGCCGGCTGTACGACAAGATTGGGGACAAGACGGAAGCCACGGTGGAGCTGATACTAGACCGGGGCGCCGTACTGGCGGTAGAAGCTGCTGAGCCGGAAAAGCCAGCAGCTGAACCGAAGCCGGAAGAAACCACTGCACAAACCGCAGCTGCAGAGGAAACCCTGGAAGAAAAGCAGCTTGGGCAAATGCGCCAGCAGCTGCTGCAGGACCGGGAAAAACTGGAGAAGACCCTGCAAAGAGTGCATGAAGAGCAGGAGGAGCAAGCTTCCCGGGAAGAACGGTTCCACCAGGAACTGCACCGCCGGAACCGCCAAATAGCAGAACTCCGGGAGCAGCTCCAACTGTTGGAACGGAAGAACCAGTTGCTGGAGGAGAAGTGACCGTTTGCAGCTTGGGGCATAAAAAATACTGGATGCTAAAGAACATCCAGTATTTTTTATGCCCCAAAATTCGTACAAGGTACAATGGACCCCCGCATGCCAGCCGCTACAGGAAGGCCAGCACACTTTACCCTAGACAGTTCGCTTGGCCGCCAGATAGCCAGACCGTCAGTCCTTGGCATCCTTTTGGGGAATTTTGGGAACGACTTCTCCCGCCTTGCGAAAACAGTCCTGAAGGAAGTCCCGCTCAAGCGTCAGCTGGTCACTCTTTTGCTTCAGCTCCTTCTTCTTTCTTTGAACGTCCTTACGCCCAGAATCTGCCTCAAAAGCACGATGCGCATTTTGCAGAAAAGCCTGCTTCCATTTCCGAACCAGCTCCGAATCCAGATGATTTTCGGAACAAATAACAGCAAAATCCTTGTCACCCTGAAGGATTGATAAGACGATTTTGGCCTTAAATTCAGCAGAATAGTTATGGCTTTCCATGGCAGCGGCCTCCGTTCTTGTTACCTATACTATAGCATATACATTTAAAATTTTCAGGCCTGGTCCGAATTCCTGGGCCCATTGTAATCCACGCTCCCTTTACGGGGAGCGACCCCTCCTGCTGATTCAAGACTTTGTCTATTACATATTTCAATCCACGCTCCCCTTACGGGGAGCGACTCAGGGTCTGGTCTACTTTTCTGACCACGGGGAGATTTCAATCCACGCTCCCCTTGTGGGGAGCGACCAGCAGGAAGCATGCAGCAGGAAAAGTGCTACAGATTTCAATCCACGCTCCCCTTGCGGGGAGCGACACTACTGGGTGACCCACTATGTCAATGGACTTCCTATTTCAATCCACGCTCCCCTTGCGGGGAGCGACGTCACCGTTCCAGCTGGTGGTGCTGTTGCCGTAGATTTCAATCCACGCTCCCCTTGCGGGGAGCGACACGGGAGCAAATATTTTTATTGCGAATGCAGGACATTTCAATCCACGCTCCCCTTGCGGGGAGTGACATGACGGAAATATTCATGGCGTGGTCCAAGTAGATTTCAATCCACGCTCCCCTTGCGGGGAGCGACTAGGGTCGAAGCCACATCCACGTTCTTCGTTATGATTTCAATCCACGCTCCCCTTGCGGGGAGCGACCTGATCCCAGTCTGAATGTCACGCTTTGTTCGGTGATTTCAATCCACGCTCCCCTTGCGGGGAGCGACTGTTCTGGCCTTCCATGACCTGCGGGCCGTTCCAGATTTCAATCCACGCTCCCCTTGCGGGGAGCGACCATTCTTCACCGCCTCGATCTGGATTGTCGGCGATTTCAATCCACGCTCCCCTTGCGGGGAGCGACCAAAGCGGATTGCTCATTTTGTATCCCGCTTTTTATTTCAATCCACGCTCCCCTTGCGGGGAGCGACGGCGTTTTTAAATCCTTCCAATCTGTCCATGAGATTTCAATCCACGCTCCCCTTGCGGGGAGCGACTTCAAAAACGCCCGCCTACGGCGGACGACAAGCGATTTCAATCCACGCTCCCCTTGCGGGGAGCGACCCCGGCTGGAATTTTCATCATGGCTCCGCTTGAATTTCAATCCACGCTCCCCTTGCGGGGAGCGACCCAGGGTGCTGTTGAGTGCACTCCCGATGCTCCGATTTCAATCCACGCTCCCCTTGCGGGGAGCGACAGAAATAATAAGACAGGAGAGATTATTAATGTGATTTCAATCCACGCTCCCCTTGCGGGGAGCGACTTCCAGCAGGGTTCAGCATCCTACCAAGCCAGTTATTTCAATCCACGCTCCCCTTGCGGGGAGCGACACCGTAAGCTGTACTTCCGGCTCCGCTCCCGTGATTTCAATCCACGCTCCCCTTGCGGGGAGCGACACTGATAATGATGGCGTTTTCCTGCTGACCAAGATTTCAATCCACGCTCCCCTTGCGGGGAGCGACCAGAGCCCTGTATCATATCGCGTTCCCCGCCCTGATTTCAATCCACGCTCCCCTTGCGGGGAGCGACCATATCCTCTATGAGTTCTTTTTCATAGCTCGTAATTTCAATCCACGCTCCCCTTGCGGGGAGCGACGCAAGGTGCCGTCCCTATGTTTCGTTACTTTAATATTTCAATCCACGCTCCCCTTGCGGGGAGCGACGAAGATGATGGAGGACCGCAAGATCCTCATGGACATTTCAATCCACGCTCCCCTTGCGGGGAGCGACCCAGATTTTTACCATTGACATTTACTCCTGATGATTTCAATCCACGCTCCCCTTGCGGGGAGCGACTCGTGGTGGACAACCTCAACGCTGAGGACGGGTATATTTCAATCCACGCTCCCCTTGCGGGGAGCGACTGGGCGAATAAAGACGTTCTTTTCAAGGTGGGGAATTTCAATCCACGCTCCCCTTGCGGGGAGCGACGTGAACCGTTAATTTATTTTTCCGCAATACAAGATTTCAATCCACGCTCCCCTTGCGGGGAGCGACATAAAATCAAAGTGGGAGCCATGACCGCAGGTGGATTTCAATCCACGCTCCCCTTGCGGGGAGCGACAGTATCGAATGTTTTACTGATGGCCAGCTTGTCATTTCAATCCACGCTCCCCTTGCGGGGAGCGACGAATCATCCCATCCTCCGATCCCTTCCGTTCAGCGATTTCAATCCACGCTCCCCTTGCGGGGAGCGACTTGATGACGATCGCATCAGCGGAACTGTCACAGGATTTCAATCCACGCTCCCCTTGCGGGGAGCGACTTCCTGATTCCCGAAATTCTGCTGCCCGTCGTAATTTCAATCCACGCTCCCCTTGCGGGGAGCGACGCTAATTTAGGCTAAAACTGGTTGAAACAAGGCAATTTCAATCCACGCTCCCCTTGCGGGGAGCGACAAGTTTTACTGTATTTCTTTTGGTTACATATGGTATTTCAATCCACGCTCCCCTTGCGGGGAGCGACGTGTCATCCTGGACCTGTGCAAACGGGCCGGGGTATTTCAATCCACGCTCCCCTTGCGGGGAGCGACGTGTCATCCTGGACCTGTGCAAACGGGCCGGGGTATTTCAATCCACGCTCCCCTTGCGGGGAGCGACGTGTCATCCTGGACCTGTGCAAACGGGCCGGGGTATTTCAATCCACGCTCCCCTTGCGGGGAGCGACCAACTGAAATCTTTACGTATGGAGGCTGTAGATATTTCAATCCACGCTCCCCTTGCGGGGAGCGACTAATAACAAACCTGCCTTTACCTCCTCTTTCTTTATTTCAATCCACGCTCCCCTTGCGGGGAGCGACATGAATCTTGACATCTGCCGAGTATTGTAAGTGATTTCAATCCACGCTCCCCTTGCGGGGAGCGACCAGCGCAATCAGCAGAGCAACAGAACTTAATAGAATTTCAATCCACGCTCCCCTTGCGGGGAGCGACGCGCTGCCCGGCACGGCAGCAGGTTCCGCCGTGATTTCAATCCACGCTCCCCTTGCGGGGAGCGACTTGCTGTTCCAGGTTAAATGTTTAATTTCTTGCGATTTCAATCCACGCTCCCCTTGCGGGGAGCGACATCGACCTGGCTATTTTCGCCATCGAGGAAGGGCATTTCAATCCACGCTCCCCTTGCGGGGAGCGACGTAGCAAATGGACAACACACGCACCCAATTCTCCATTTCAATCCACGCTCCCCTTGCGGGGAGCGACTATCATAGCTTCCACCAAAGAGCAATGTATTGGAATTTCAATCCACGCTCCCCTTGCGGGGAGCGACGTTTTCTGCGGGGACACCCATCAATCTTGCTTCATTATTTCAATCCACGCTCCCCTTGCGGGGAGCGACTTATGGTTTCTTTGGCTGACTTACAGCCACCAGATTTCAATCCACGCTCCCCTTGCGGGGAGCGACACAATGTCCGGATTGCCTACTACGACATCTTTGGGATTTCAATCCACGCTCCCCTTGCGGGGAGCGACCATGGGTAATAAGCTCTACAACCTTGTTATTCCGGATTTCAATCCACGCTCCCCTTGCGGGGAGCGACTGCAGTTGTTTCCCGTTGAGGGTAGTCACGGAGATTTCAATCCACGCTCCCCTTGCGGGGAGCGACTATTATAGCCTGCATAAAAATCCCTAACTAAGGATTTCAATCCACGCTCCCCTTGCGGGGAGCGACCGGGAGATTACACCTCTTGGCAAGAGCGTTCCGAATTTCAATCCACGCTCCCCTTGCGGGGAGCGACCTGGAGAGATTGCTATTGTCCTGGTCAACGGTGATATTTCAATCCACGCTCCCCTTGCGGGGAGCGACGCTAGCTGGGACTAACACCACCGTTACCAGAAGGATTTCAATCCACGCTCCCCTTGCGGGGAGCGACCAGATGTCCCGGTTCATCGATGCCATTATTGACATTTCAATCCACGCTCCCCTTGCGGGGAGCGACCACAATAGTTGATATACAGTTTCTTTTCTGTACAAATTTCAATCCACGCTCCCCTTGCGGGGAGCGACGCCAGTCACATACACCTGATACATTGCTGCCTTTGATTTCAATCCACGCTCCCCTTGCGGGGAGCGACCGCCACCATCCACAAACCATCTGCGAACAATCATAATTTCAATCCACGCTCCCCTTGCGGGGAGCGACACCCTTCCAATTCCTTCAATGGTGCTTCGAATATAAATTTCAATCCACGCTCCCCTTGCGGGGAGCGACGCCCTGGGGTTAGAAATTCAAAGGAAACGTTTAATTTCAATCCACGCTCCCCTTGCGGGGAGCGACCACTGACGTTTACCGCCATCAGCCGCCCACCGATATTTCAATCCACGCTCCCCTTGCGGGGAGCGACCCTGGAGCGCACCCGGATTGCTAAATGTGTCGCATTTCAATCCACGCTCCCCTTGCGGGGAGCGACCTGGTATTTTAGGATGTTGGACGAGCTACGTAAATTTCAATCCACGCTCCCCTTGCGGGGAGCGACCCATTGCCCCGTACAACCGGGATTGTGAGCATTTTATTTCAATCCACGCTCCCCTTGCGGGGAGCGACGATAACGCCTAAGAGAGTAACGAAAGTCTTCAAATTTCAATCCACGCTCCCCTTGCGGGGAGCGACGCCGGTAACGACGAAAGGGTTGAAACAGCTGGTTATTTCAATCCACGCTCCCCTTGCGGGGAGCGACGGAACCTGCGGATTTGCTGTCACGGCTTCTCCCGATTTCAATCCACGCTCCCCTTGCGGGGAGCGACCCTGTTCTTTACATTCATCGATGATTGCGTCAATATTTCAATCCACGCTCCCCTTGCGGGGAGCGACTTGATGAATACCGGATATTGCTCACGTCCCAGAATTTCAATCCACGCTCCCCTTGCGGGGAGCGACAAAGGGAGCTAGGATTGCCCAAGGTATCATTGAATTTCAATCCACGCTCCCCTTGCGGGGAGCGACTCTGCACTCAGAGATAATGGGGTCTCCGTAGGATTTCAATCCACGCTCCCCTTGCGGGGAGCGACCGGTGGCATATTGTTGTGGGGTTGGTTGCCACCATTTCAATCCACGCTCCCCTTGCGGGGAGCGACGACTACAAGCGATGCAAGACGTTTGCTGAGCTGATTTCAATCCACGCTCCCCTTGCGGGGAGCGACTAAAGAGGATATAATCGAGAGCAAACCCATCATATTTCAATCCACGCTCCCCTTGCGGGGAGCGACTGCCCGGTTAAGGGAGACGTTGCCGACTACCTGATTTCAATCCACGCTCCCCTTGCGGGGAGCGACTAGGAAATACGCCGTTTTTCGGTGTTTTATATTTTATTTCAATCCACGCTCCCCTTGCGGGGAGCGACGGATATATTTATATATTATGCTACCCCCTCTACATTTCAATCCACGCTCCCCTTGCGGGGAGCGACCTGCAAGGGGCAGAACGCGGAAATTTGTTTTGATATTTCAATCCACGCTCCCCTTGCGGGGAGCGACAACAATCAGTCATGTTTCTGCTAAAAACTGTTCAATTTCAATCCACGCTCCCCTTGCGGGGAGCGACTTCCATTGTTTTATTGGCTGAGACGGACGGCAAATTTCAATCCACGCTCCCCTTGCGGGGAGCGACGTTCAATTCTTCCAAGGCTTCGTTGGTGAGTTGTATTTCAATCCACGCTCCCCTTGCGGGGAGCGACTTGTCTGACTAAAAAACTGCATCATTTGAGACGCAATTTCAATCCACGCTCCCCTTGCGGGGAGCGACGACAGTGCTACAGCGGCGGCGAACTCTGCAAGGATTTCAATCCACGCTCCCCTTGCGGGGAGCGACCGTATTATTGCTCCAACAACATGTCCAAAATAAATTTCAATCCACGCTCCCCTTGCGGGGAGCGACTTGGCAGCCTTATCAGCCGTCTGCTGGATGTCGAATTTCAATCCACGCTCCCCTTGCGGGGAGCGACCACGTCCAATGGCTCTATGAAAATTGCAGCCGATATTTCAATCCACGCTCCCCTTGCGGGGAGCGACAATGTCTCCATTCTGGTTCCGCTGGATATAGACATTTCAATCCACGCTCCCCTTGCGGGGAGCGACTTGAAGTTCTAAGAGCACAGCTGCCCCCCCCACATTTCAATCCACGCTCCCCTTGCGGGGAGCGACTAAAAGTCGGCTATAACCGGGGAGTTTATGGTTGATTTCAATCCACGCTCCCCTTGCGGGGAGCGACCCAGAATCGGGTGGACTTCCAGATCATCCTCGGTTATTTCAATCCACGCTCCCCTTGCGGGGAGCGACCGGCAAAATGGTGGCGATGACCATTATCTTTTCTATTTCAATCCACGCTCCCCTTGCGGGGAGCGACTCTGTTTCCATCACTTTTCTCCCCCCCTCACTTATTTCAATCCACGCTCCCCTTGCGGGGAGCGACCCAATGGGTTAACGATTATAGCCCTGAGCAGGTAATTTCAATCCACGCTCCCCTTGCGGGGAGCGACAGTGCTCTTCCTATTGAGCTACAGGGGCATATAAATTTCAATCCACGCTCCCCTTGCGGGGAGCGACACAATCGGAACGGCTTTGTTGGCTGGCACCATTGATTTCAATCCACGCTCCCCTTGCGGGGAGCGACCCGACATGGAGCATCCATCCTCCTTTCATACAATTTCAATCCACGCTCCCCTTGCGGGGAGCGACTTGTCACCCCCGTTGTGTTCTCTGGATACAATGTATTTCAATCCACGCTCCCCTTGCGGGGAGCGACAAAGATGCCCTCTCACTATAATCAGTAGTAAGAGTATTTCAATCCACGCTCCCCTTGCGGGGAGCGACGTGTTCCGTATATGAGAAAAATTATGGACACATGATTTCAATCCACGCTCCCCTTGCGGGGAGCGACGTGAGGGTCCCGTGATAGCCGGTGGTGGCCTCCGATTTCAATCCACGCTCCCCTTGCGGGGAGCGACCATGGTTCTTCCGGATGATGGACGAAGCACGGAAATTTCAATCCACGCTCCCCTTGCGGGGAGCGACCACCTTCTACCGCAAAATTTAGCAATTTTAAGTTCAATTTCAATCCACGCTCCCCTTGCGGGGAGCGACGCTGATTGGTATTTTAAAATGTTAGATGAATTGCTCAATTTCAATCCACGCTCCCCTTGCGGGGAGCGACCATAAGATGTTCCGGCGAAATCCGGGCCGATTTACGATTTCAATCCACGCTCCCCTTGCGGGGAGCGACCAGCACATGGTCTAAAAAAATCCGTGGGCTGTCTATTTCAATCCACGCTCCCCTTGCGGGGAGCGACCCGTGGACCTATTCGCCGGGAAAATCGAAATCAAATTTCAATCCACGCTCCCCTTGCGGGGAGCGACCTGGAAGCCTTGCGGGACAACATCAACGGCTCCAATTTCAATCCACGCTCCCCTTGCGGGGAGCGACCTTGGTGGATTACCTGGGGACTACCACGTTGCCATTTCAATCCACGCTCCCCTTGCGGGGAGCGACGCCTTGTCAGCCGTGCCTGTAACATCGCCTGTCAATTTCAATCCACGCTCCCCTTGCGGGGAGCGACCAAGCTGGCATACATCAATTTAATCCGAGAGAAATTTCAATCCACGCTCCCCTTGCGGGGAGCGACCCGTGACGGGCCAAACCACCGTCCCCACGGCCAACATTTCAATCCACGCTCCCCTTGCGGGGAGCGACGGGGCGGAACCGGTGCCCTGGGAGACAGCCCAGGATTTCAATCCACGCTCCCCTTGCGGGGAGCGACGACGATTCTTCAAAACGCCCTGAAAATCGCGTCTATTTCAATCCACGCTCCCCTTGCGGGGAGCGACATTACATCCGTTGTTACCAACCTGGGGGATAGCGCATTTCAATCCACGCTCCCCTTGCGGGGAGCGACTGTCAAACAAAAAAACACTGAATCCCTGCGGGATTCAACCTACAATTTTGCGAATCTCATAAAGCAAGTCCTTTGGAGCACGCAAAATCATTATTAAAACTTATGGGAGCTTTTGGTTCGCATAACCGGATTAATTTTCCAACTGGATTATATCCAGCCTTAATTCCAATATGGATAAGTGCCCATTGTCGCCTGCAAAATGCAAAGTGCCGAATTCCTGACAATAAGAGATATCTATTTTTATTATATGCCATTTTATCACGTATGGTGATGTGTCGATTTATGCTTTTACTTTTTCTTGCTCAACCATTTCCGTACAGTGTACCCCTGCCGGCCAAGCTGCGGTATCTACTATTACAGCATAATCTTCAAACGCGCGTGCAACTTTCTGAGCATCCTTCTTTTCTACCTGCACACAGTTAAACAGTTTATAGGCTTGTACATTACCCATCACAGAATCATGCTTGAATACATACAATTTCTGCACAGCCATATTGCCTCTGGCAGCAGAATGGTCATTTTCAAACAAATTGACCAAAGCGTCCCAAAGCAGCTTTAAGTCGGCTTCCGAAAAACCGGTAGATTTTTGTGCCAGGTTGGCAGAAATATAGCCATCTAGCCGATACAAACCCTAAGGATTACATGTAGATTTTCTTTGTTCTTTCCAGTTCTAAGTTTAAATCTATTGTAGCATAGACTATGTAGAAAAATACTCTCTCTTAAATTACATCTGCTTAACATTAAAAGAAAACCAAAATTTTGTCTATTACGTCAGGGTGATCCAAGTTTTGCAATACAAATCAGCTCAGTACTTCTACATTGGTCCTAGCTAGATGCATTTTGTTGGTTTGATGGGGTGTTGTATTCCCCTTATAAAAGCAATCTTTTCTTCACTTTGCAGAATCTAATCCACAGGTGCTTATTTACACTAGCAGCCAAGTGATTTATTAATATTATTATCTTATCATAAAGCATATACTATTTCCCCATCAGTTTTCCTGCATTTTTACTTAATGTTTCAGCTGCTGGGATTTGCTTAGCTTCAAACGGTATAGATTGAAAATGACTCTGCCCCTTTTTTGTCCATTAGCCTCTCAGCACCAGAATCCTAAATCTTTCTGTCTCTATACAGCCGCCAGAAAGGAGTGCTGCAGCAGCCCCACATTTCCTTCTAGCGGCTTCTTTTACCTCCGTTAGTACAAATTACTTAGGGTCCAGCTGCGACCGTTCAAACGCCTTTTAAGGGCACACCAGAACGTCAAAAAGGACATGGAAAATTTCCATGTCCTTAGGATATTTCTTGTAAATTTATTAAATACTTTTTTAGGTAAATAAAAAAGACGATACAGCGTTGCGCGTATATCGTCTTCTTTTGTGGTGGGCGATGACAGGATCGAACTGCCGACATTCTGCTTGTAAGGCAGACGCTCTCCCAGCTGAGCTAATCGCCCGTGATGGTGACCGGAGGGGGAATCGAACCCCCGATACCGCCGTGAAAGGGCGGTGTCTTAACCGCTTGACCATCCGGCCAAAAAAAAGTGGTGATCCGCCAGAGGATCGAACTCTGGACACCCTGATTAAGAGTCAGGTGCTCTACCAGCTGAGCTAGCGGACCACGTCCTGCAACCGGTTGTCTCAACCGATTACTTTGATATCTTACACGATTTCAAAGGATTTTGCAAGTACTTTTTTCAACTTTTTTGGTTTTTTCCCTATTTTTTTTCGTCCAGCCAGTGATGGGCCGCCTGGAGCACCTGCTGCACGGTCAAATCCCGCATACAGCGCATATCGTCGCAGTGGTGTTTCATGCCGTTCCGGCACCCGTCGCAGGGCGGGATGGCCCGGACGATGGTGGCCTTATCCGTATAGGGGCCGTACAGTTCCGGGTGGCTGGGGCCGTACATGGCCACAATGGGCACCTTTTGGCTGATGGCCACGTGCATGGGGCCGCTGTCGTTGGTGATGATCAGGCTGCACCGGCTCATGGCTGCGGCCAGGGCTCCCAGGGAGAATTTCCCCGTCGCCACCATGGGGCGGCTGTGCATAAAGGAAATGGCTTCCTGGACCATGGTTTCGTCCATGGGGCCGCCGAAGAATACCGTCCGGTACCCTTCCTGGGCCAGGGTATCCGCCACCTGGGCAAACCGTTCCGGTGCCCAGCGTTTGGTGACCACGGCGCTGCCGATGTTAAAGCCCACTACCTTTTCTTTCGGCTTCAGGTCCTGCTGGTCCCAAAACTCTGCCGCCCTGGCCTGCTGCTCCGGACCGGGGAAGACTTCCAGGCCGTTATGGACCAGGGGTTTCACCCCCAGCCGGGTCAGCACGTCCAGATACATATCTGCGGCGTGGAGGGTCCGGTTCAGCTTCAGATAGGGGTGAAAGAAGGGCCGGAACAAAAAGTGGGAGGCCCCCACCTTCACCGGCACCGACGCCATGGCATCAATAAAGGAGCACCGCTCGTTGGGGTGCAGGTTGATCAGGATATCGAAGTGGGCGGCCGAGATTTTTCTGCTCATGGCCCACAGGGCGGACAAATGGTCGTCCTTCCCTTTTTTGTCGATGGTCCAGACCTGGTCGATATTGGGGTTATGGTCCACCACTTCCCGCAGCTTCTGGTCCACCAGGTAGGTGATTTCCGCTCCGGGAGCGGCCTGCCGCAGGGCATGGAGGAAGGGCGTGGTCAGCACCAGGTCTCCCAGGTGCATCAGGAAGGTCACGATAATTTTTTTATTGGCGAGTTCCATGGTCTCCTCCCTTCAGCTTGTCTTCAAACAGGGCATACACCTGCTCCGGCGTAACGGCCGCCATGCATTCCCAATGATTGCACTGCTTTTTCAGGCAGCCGGCACAGGAAACCGGGCTGACCAGCACTGTGGCGTCCGGGTCCCCATAGGGGCCCGTCCGGTCCGGCCGGGTAGGTCCGTAGACTGCCACCAGTTTTTTTCCGTAGGCGGCAGCAATGTGCAGAGGCCCCGTATCCCCGCTCATGTAGAACAGGGCGCCCTTGATCAGGGCTCCCAGCTCCCGAAGGCCCGTACTGCCAATCAGATTGATGACCTTGGGGTTATAGCGGGTTTCTTCCTGGATCCGTTCTCCCAGGGCTGCATCTCCCTGGCCGCCGGCCAGCACCACCCAATAGCCGTGGTCCATAAACAGCTGGGCCAGCTTCCCGTAGGATTCCGCCGGCCAGCGTTTGGTGACCCAGCGGGCACCAGGCACCAGCACCACATAGGGCAGCTGGGTTTCCGCCCGGACACCGGCCCGGATCAGCCGGTTCCGCATCAGCAGGCATTCTTCCTTGAGTTCCGGCATGGGATAGCGGACCTGGTCCACCTTGGCTCCCAGGTACCGGGCTACGTCCAGGTACCGCTCAATCACGTGGTCGTGGGCATGGGGCCCGGTAATGGCCCGGGACACCAGGCCGCTGCCTTCGCGCATTTCGCAGTAGCCGATTTTTTCCGGGGCCCCGGTCAGGTATGCCATCACGGCGCTTTTAAACAGGCCCTGAAGGTCAATCACCAGGTCAAAATGCCTGGCCTGGAGCATGGCCCGGGTTTCCTTCAGGCACTGCCATTTGGCGTGCCAGCTCATACGGCCAAAAGCCGCCTTGTCAAAGTAGAGAATCTCGTCAATGACAGGCGGTTCTGGGATAAAGGCTCCGAACTGGGGGTGGACCAGCCAGGTAATCTTGGCCTCGGGGTACGCAGACCGCAGGGCCGCCGCAAAGGGCAGGGCATGGATTACGTCCCCCAGGGAGCTCATTTTGATGATCAAAATATTTTTATAGTCTTTAACAGTCACAGTGCACCTTCTGTCTGCGCAGCACCAGCCGGACAAAGGTCAGCAGATTTTTCCCGGTAAACCGGTAGCCGGGCACTCCCGCCGCCAGGGCCGCTTCCACATCGGAGGCCTTGTCCCCGATCAAAAAGGAGGCGTGCCGGTCAATGGGATGCTCTTCCATGGCCTGGAGCAGCATACCCGGTTCGGGCTTCCTACAGCCGCAGGCCACGGTCAGCTCCGGAATCACCCCTTTGGTGGGATGATGGGGACAGTGGTAGAAGCCGTCGATTTTCCCACCGGCCTTGGCCAGTTCCGCGTTCATATGGGCATGGAACTGGTCCATCTGCTCCTTGGTATAAAAGCCCCGGGCAATGCCGCTTTGGTTGGTCACCACGTAGATGGCGTACCCCAGGCTGCGGAGCAAGGCCACGGCTTCCCGTGCCCCCTCCACCCATTCCAGCTCTTCCGGCCGGTAGATATAGCCCTTGTCCACGTCCAGGACTCCGTCCCGGTCAAAGAACACTGCTTTTTCCAGTTCCGTACTCATGCCTTATAATACCCATCCGATTCTTCCAGCAGCTGGCAGTATTCCTTTACGGCAGTGTTGAAGTCCGTAAAGCCGCCATCGTAGCCGGCCGCCAAAAGGCGGGTGTCGTCGGCCTGGGTGTAGCTCTGGTATTTGCCCTTCAGGCCTTCGGGGAACGGAATGTATTCCAGCTCGCCGCTGCCGAAGAATTCCAGTACGGCATGGGCCATATCGTTAAAGGTATGGGCATGGCCCGTACCCAGGTTGTACACGCCCTTCAGTTCCGGATGCTGCCAGAAATAGAATAGCACCTTCACCACGTCTTTTACGTACACAAAGTCCCGGGTCTGCTCACCGGGGCCGTAGCCGTCGTAGCTGCCAAACAGCTTCACCTTGTGGTCCTGCTTCCATTCCAGGAACATTTGGCGTACCAGGGAAGCCATCTTGCCCTTGTGGTTTTCCTGAGGTCCGTACACGTTGAAATAACGGAAGCCGGCAATCTGGCTGTCCGCCTTGTCAAAGTAGCGACGGGCATAGTTGTCGAAGAACAGCTTGGAGAAGGCATACACGTTCAGGGCTTCTTCGCAGGCCGGTTCCTCCCGGAACCCGTTTTTGCCGCTGCCGTAGGTGGAAGCGGAAGAAGCGTACAGGAACTGGATTTTCCGGTCCAGGGCAAAGTGCATCAGGGTCTTGGTGTACTCAAAGTTGTTTTCCATCATGTATTTGCCGTTATATTCCATGGTATCGGAGCAGGCCCCTTCATGGAAAATCACGTCAATGGGCGTATGGTTGAATTCCCCTGCTTTGATTTTTTGCAGGAAATCGATTTTGTCCAGATAATCCATGACCTTCAGGCCCTGGATGTTCTTGAACTTCACCATGTTGGTCAGGTTGTCCACCACCAAGATGTCGTCCCGGCCCAGGTCGTTCAAGCCTTTTACAATGTTGCTGCCGATAAAGCCGGCACCGCCGGTCACAATAATCATATTTTACCCTCCTTCACCAGGGCGGCAATCTTGGCAATTACCCCCGTGGTGGAATAGCCTTCCTTAAAGGGAAGGATCCGGACCTGGCCGGCGTATTCCCGCCCGGCCACCTGTTCCGGTGTATAGTCGCCGCCTTTGACCAGAATGTCCGGCCGAATCCGGGCAATCAAGTTGGTAGGCGTATCTTCGCTGAAAAATACTACGGCATCCACGCAGGCAAGGGCTGCCAGAAGCCGAGCCCGGTCATTTTCCTTGTTGAGAGGCCGGGTTTCTCCCTTGAGCCGCTTCACCGAGTCGTCGGTGTTCACCCCTACAATCAGGTGACGGCCCAGCTGAGCGGCCTGCTCCAGGTACTGGACATGACCTGCATGGAGGATATCAAAGCACCCGTTGGTAAAGACCACGGTTTCCCCGGCGGTCTTCCAGGTCCGGGCCAGGCTTTCGATTTCGTCCCAGCTTAACGGCCGGTAATCCTGGCCTTCCCGTTCTTCACAGGCAAGGACTTCCTTCAGCAGCTCTTCCCGGTGCACCGGATAGGTGCCCACCTTGGATACCACAATGCCGGCTGCCTTGTTGGACAGGTTCAGGGCTTCTGCCAGAGGCAGCTTACCCGCCGCTGCAGCCAGCAGCACCGCCGCCACCGTATCCCCGGCCCCAGACACATCAAACACGTCCCGGGCCGTAGCGGCTTCGGTAATCACTTCGTTTTTATTGATCAGGGACACGCCCTTTTCCGAGCGGGTCACCACCACATTGCTGATTTGGAACTGGTCCCGGGCCTTGGCGGCCAGCCGGACCAGGGGTTCTGTTTCGTTGGGCACCACTTCCCCGGCAGCTTCGCACATTTCCTTTACGTTGGGGGTAATGAAGTCGCAGCCGGTGTACTTATGCCAGTCGGAGCCTTTGGGGTCCACCAGCACGGGCACCTGGAACACATGGGCCGTATCGATGACCTGGCGGCAGAAATGGTCGGAGCACACGCCCTTGGCGTAGTCGGAGAGAATCACCCCGTTCAGGCCTTCCTGGAGCTTCTGGGTCAGCCATTCCAGCAGCAGCCGCTCCTCTTCCGGCACCAGGTCTCCGGGCTCCTCAAAGTCCAGCCGCAGCATCTGCTGCCGGGCTCCGATGATCCGCAGTTTGGTAATAGTTTTCCGTTCCGGCATGGGCAAAAGCCCGCCGTAGTCGATGCCCGCCTGAGCCAGCTTCTTCTCCAGCTCTTTCCGGTGGCTGTCGGCGCCGGTGACCCCGGCCATATAGACCTGGACCCCCAGGCCCGCCAGGTTGGCGGCCACGTTGCCGGCGCCCCCCAAAACGGCTTCCATTTTCCGCACCCGGTTCACGGGCACGGGCGCTTCCGGGGAAATGCGCTTCACTTCTCCATAAATATATTGGTCCAGCATCACATCGCCCAAAACGGCGATTTTCAGTTTCTGGATATCTTCAGTCAAAAATTGGGTGCTTTGGGTATTACGCATAACTTTCCACCAGCTCACAGAGAATATGGCCCATGATTTCATGGATTTCCTGGCCCCGGGCGGTGTTTTCCGCAGGCACATTCAGGAGCACGTCGCAGAGCTCCGCCATCTTGCCCCCGTCCTTGCAGGTAAAGCCAATGACCTTCATGTGCTTTTCCCGGGCCTTGGCAATGGCCTCCAGCACATTCTTGCTGTTGCCGGAGGTGGAAATTCCCACCAGCACGTCCCCTTCCCGGCCCAGGCCTTCTACCTGCCGGGAAAAAATCTTGTCGTAGCCGTAATCGTTGCCCACCGCCGTCAAAATGGACGTATCCGTAGTGAGCGCCAGGGCGGCCATCCCCGGCCGTTCCTTTTGGAAGCGGCCCACAATTTCCGCAGCCCAATGCTGGGCATCCGCAGCCGAACCGCCGTTGCCGCAGAACATCACTTTGCCGCCGGCAGCCAGGGCCATAGAAACCATCCCGGCTGCGTCTTCCAGGTTCCGGAGCAGGCGCTTGCTGCCCATGACCTTATGGACCAGTTTCTCATGTTCCAGGAAGCGGGCACTGATCAGTTCTTGTGCATTACCAACGGAAGAGGTCATATTTCACACTCCATTCATTGTCATTATTGTATTTCTTATCCCGGTATTCCAGTTCCAGCCGGAAGCAGCAGAAATCGTGGCTCCACCGGTAGATGTATTCGTAAATCTGGCTCTTGCCTTCATCGTAGCGGAGCAGCCAGGTCAGCCGGTCGTTGGGCCCCAACTGCTTGATGATGCCCCACTGGAGTTCCTTGGCCATATCCGGGTCGTTGTAGGCGAAGACGGAGCTGTGTTCCTTCTGATAGTAGTAGCCCAGCCAGGTGTTCCAGCCGCCGCTAAAGCTCTTGCCTAGGGTGGCAGAATACAGCATGGTCTTTTTGGTTTCGTCGTTGATGCTTTCTTTGACCCACTTGTGGCCCATGCCCAGGTTCAGGGACAGGGGATTAGCTTCATGGGTCAGGTAGATGGGATCGTGGGTCAGGAACACCCCGTATTCCGTATGCCAGCTTTCCTTCCAGTTGTCCTTCCACAGGCCATGGCTATAGTAGGCGGAATAGTTCAGCGGCCATTTGTCGTTGAATTTATGGCTCTTGTAGCCAATCAAGACGTCCCGTTTCTTTCGGATCCAGTTGTTGTCCGAGTCTTCCGTATGGCCGTCCTGGATGCGCACGTAGAAGTTCCGTTCGTCCTGAACGTCGTAGTACAGGGGCCGCCAGCCAATCTTGGAGTAGTACTTCAGTTCAGCGGTGGCCACGTTCTTGTCGCTGAGGGGAACGTTGAAATTGTAGCGGATTTCCGTGCCATGGTCCTTGGTGTAGCCGATATGGGGAATCAGGCTCTGGCCCTGGTCATCATCGCCAAAGCGGTTGATCCAGCGGTCCCGGGAATACACATGGACGCCTTTGATATACACCTTTACGTTATAGGCAATAATCTTGTCCTTGGGGTAGATGATGACCTTTTCGGCCTTTACATCTACGCAGGGCGGGTGCTTGACTGCCGGGCAGCGGGTGGTTTCCCCGCCATCGGTAAGTTCCACCCGGTCCGGGTACACTTCCCCGATGTTGGCCCGGTAGATATCCTTGCCGTTGGTGCCGGAAATATCCTTGATGGTACCGGTTTTGTCCAGGAAGTTGTAGTGGCCCCATTTGCCGTTGGTGACGCTGGTGCTGCCCCCGCTGGAGTTCACAATGCGGCCCCCGGTCAAGAGGTACACATCCCCGGTTTTGGAGTTGCCGGTGGCTTCCGTGGTATACAGTTTCTGGTTGCCCTGATACAGGCGCACGTTGCCGGTGGCCTTAAAATCCCCGCTTTCGGAGTTGTAGGTCACCTGATCCCCGTAGATGGTAATGGGCAGGGTGGATTCGCTGGCCACCTTTTCGCCCCGTTCTTCCCGTTCCTTTTGCTCCGTTACGGTTTCCTGGCCTGCCAGGGTTACTTTTTCCGTCTGGGCATCCGGCTGATCCTGCAGGCGGCGGGAACGTTCCTGCACTGCGGCGCTTGCCTGAACGTCATCGATGGTCTGCTGGGGCTGGTAGCCGGGGCCGTCCTTGGAACTGAGCTTGCCCCCGTCGTAGCCATAATCCATAATGGCTGCCGATGCCATACCGGGCAGTGCCAATGCCATTGTAATGCCTAAGGCCAATGCCTTTTTCTTCATAAGTTAGGTACCTCCGCCGGATTGTAGATTTCTGTACTGCTTTATGCCCACTTTTCCCAGTCCTCCCCGGACCGGAAAAAAGTCATATTCCCTTATATTATAACACAAAAAGGTCTTTCTCTTTCCTACTTTATGGAAAGAGAAAGACCTTTACCAAATGCCTTGTACAAAGTGCCTTACAGGGTTGCCGGGGTATAGGCACTGCCGTCGTCCGTGTCAGTGCCGGTTTGGCTGGCAGCTTCCTGCTTCCGGGCAGCAGCCAAAGCGGCTTCCGTTTCAGCGTCGGCCTTGTCGCCGGTGCCGCTGGTATTTACGGAACCGATTTGAACATCTTCCATGGGTTCATCCAGGGAAGCATCCTGGCTAGGAGCCGGAGTTTGAGCCGGAGTCTGGGCTGTTGCCGCAGTAGTGGTGCTGGCAGCCGGGGCCGTAGCAGCAGGCTGGGTTTCAGCAGCGGGTTCTGCAGCCGGTTCTGCGGCTGGTTCAGCGGCTGGTTCAGCAGCCGGTTCCGTTTGGGCTTCTGCCTTAGCAGCCGGCTGGGCAGCCGTACCCGGTTTTACCAGGGTGCTGGTAGCTTCCGGATTTTCCGCAGCGGTGGTCAGCTGCTGGCCACTGGCCGTATTGCCGGCCAAAATCACGCCATTAATGGTGGTGTCCTGTTCTACCTGGACGTAGGTATTGGAACCCGCAGGAATGGTCACGGAGGAACCCTTCACAAAAGCGCCGCCTACAATGCCCACCGGTCCAAAGAGGACCATGCCTCCAATAGAAGCACCGGCTGCACCGGCTGCGGTTTTGGCCTGCTGTTTGGCCAGATCACCGACCGTAACGGGAACGGCTTCCCCGTTAACGGCTACCACATGGGAGAAGTCCAGGTCAATCCGGGCATCCCGGCCAAAAATCCGGGGCTGCACCACTTTTTGGATTTTGCCCACACCTTTGGCGCCTTTGGGCAATACCAGGGCTTCGCCCACGTACACGTTGTCGTCCACCACAAAGTCCACAGCATCGCCGGCCTGGGCCGTTTTGCTGCTGATGTCGCTCATGAATTTCACTTTAATCAGGGAATCCTTGGGCAGTACCACAGGGCTGGAAGTCAGGCTTCCAGAGGGGAAAGCGGCCTTGGTCAGGCGGGCTACCCGGCTAAGCACCGTATCCTGGGGGTACTGGGTGCCAAAAATACTGGTTTCCAGATTGCCAATCCGGTTGATGGCACCTTCCGTGCCCATCCGGTCAGAGAACTGCCATTCAATGACGTTCAGTACGGCGGCCAGGGAAAGCTGCCCATTGTTGGGGTCCCCTTCCACCCGGTTGTACAGCCGGTCCACCCGGCTCATGACGGAACCGCTGGTTTCCTGACCGTACAGTTCCTTTTCCAATTTATCCACACGGGAAACCAAAGAGCCGGTTTGTTCCGCTCCGTCCATAAAGGTTTCCACTTGCTCCAGTTTGCCCGAGACGGTGTTCGCGGTCTCAAGATCTGCGGCCATAGCCGGGGCCAGGCAGGTCAGGCAAAGGAGTGCCGTTACAACAAGACTGATTACTTTTTTCAATCCAGACACCTCCGTGGGGTAATAGTACTTCTGCAATACACTTTATTTTACCATAAATCAGAGCTTTTCGATAGTCTGGGGCGCCAGCCAGGGCTTTAGCTGCTCCGCCATCGTCACTTCCATGGCGTCCAGCATTTCATAACGCCGCCGGTGGTTGGCCCGCTTGGAGGGCTTCAGCTCCGACAGATCCCGGCGCACTTCCTCCAGGGGAATCCGGTAGAACCGGCGATCGCCGCTGGGGCTGCCGCCGCACTCTGCCCAGAAGTCCCCAAAGTTGGTTTTCAGCTTCCGGTCCATGCGCACGTGGTTCATGGCGTAGTAGCCCTGGTTGGTCACGGCGTAGATTTCCTGGCAGTGCCACAGCTTGGCCAGGGTCCGCAGCCCATAGAAAATCAGGTTCTTGGTCCGGTAGCCAAAGTACTTCTTGGTCATGGCCTTGACCGCATCGTTGCCCAGGCTGGTGCCCTGAAGGGCCCCTACAAAGGCGCAGGTTTTGCCCCCAGCCGGGTCCGGTCCCAGCCAGAACATAATCTGGTAGAAATCCACCCCGCCCCAATGGAGCACCAGGGACAGGCAGCCTTCCTTCCGCTGGCCTGGGTGGAACAGCAGGTCCAGGGTCAGGGGTTCCTCCTGGAAGGTATCCTGCCACAGGGTAATTTTCCCGTGGTCGGTGTAGATTTTGGTCAACAGTTCCGGTTTGCCGATTTGCTGGAGGGCCAGGATATGGTGGCGGATGAGCGCCGCCCGTTCCGTAAACGTGGCCCCCTTATAGAAAAAGGCCCGGGTTGCCTGTTCCAGCAGACAGGGCATGCCGGCAAAGACTTTTTCCCGCACCGGGTCACTATGGAAGAAGTGCTGGAGCGCGGTAATTTCTCCGCTGTGCCCCAGGCAGCGTAGCAGGAAAACCCAGTAGCGCTTCCGCTCTTTCAGGTGAACACAGTTGTAGCAGGCATGGCCCACAGTTTTTAGTTCATTCCAATCCATTAAAACACCTTTCTTTCAGTAAAAAAGGGCGGCCATTGCTGACCGCCCCCTTGCTGCGCTTAGTTGTTTTTCAAGGCCTTTTTCAGTTCTCTCCGGCACAGTTTGCCGAATTCCTTGTGAGGCCAATCAGAACGCGGGCTGATGGCGCCGGATTCCATTTCCTGGGTGTAGGACCAATGGTCATCCTTGAACTTGCCTGTCTTGTTGTTCAGGGTAGCAAAACGGCCTTCGAAATCCAGGTCCGTTACCGGTTCCCGGCGGAAGGACTGTTCCGTTACGTCAAATTTGTCCACGGCCATGACGATAACCACATCGGCACCGCTGGCTTCAGCTACGGCCTGAAGGCCGGCTTTGGTGAACAGGTTGTCCTGCTGCTGCAGGGCGACTTTCCGTACCACATCGCTGTCTACCATGTCGTAGGCAGGATACTGGAACAGTTTGGCCAATTCGTTGCTGAATACAATGGGTTTCATGCCCTGGTTGTCTTCTACATCTTCACCGATCATCAAGGGTACCACGGCCAATTTCAGGGATTGAACCTTGGGGGTGGTATCTTCTGCTGCCTGGCCTTTGTCCGCCGTTTGTGCGGTATTTTCCGCAGCGGGTTTAGCCGGAGTAAAGGTAAATGTTGCCGCATCCGCTTTGCCTACCGGTAAGGACAGTACAAAACCGAAGCATACGGCAGCCAAAACTTGCCACAATTTTTTCATGTGATGGAACCTCCTAGTTGTGATTTCTCTTATTTTAGCATAACAAAAGGTGCTTGGCTAGATTTCTTCGCAATAGTCAGAGGCCACCCAGCCGATTTCGCCGTTGTCCCGTCTGACCTTGGTCCAGTTGATGCCGCCGCCTTCCTGGGCATCCAGGATGATGACCACTTCATCCTTTTCGAAATAATCCAGGACGTCCCCGTTTTCACTGGGGTCCCCTCTCATCCGCACTTCTGTGCCGGTAATCCGGCCTTTCCGGTCGGCAGCAAAGGTGGCAGAAGGTACGGTTCCGGTATCCGCAACCCGGCAGTATTCCCCGGCAACCCAGCCGGTAACGCCGTTTTTCCGGGTAACCTGGTACCATTTCCGGCCGCCCCGTACATCACTTTGCAGTACGGTCACCGCTTCGCCGTCTTCAAAATAGCCCAGAATATCCGTGTTGGTACCTGCGCCGCTGCGCATCCGGACTTCCGTGCCAATAATGGTTCCAGGAGCCGCTGCGTCCACCCGTTCCATGGGGAACGTGAGACCCAGGGCACAGCACAGGGCTGCCAAAATTCTTCCAACTTTATTCATGGTGGTCTCGTCACCTCTCTTTGGTTTATGGCTAGACTATATAGTCTGATTGTAACACAGCCAGCCCGCTTTGGCTAGTTTTGTTGACAGTACTGGGCCGCTACCCAGCCAATAGAGCCGTCAGAGCGTTTCACCTTGTACCACTTCATACCGTCTCCGTCGCCCACTTCCATAATGGTGACTTCTTCGCCCTTGGTATAGTAGCCCAAGATGTCTGCAGAAGTGCTGGCGCCGCCCCGGATCCGCACGTCGGTACCGGTAATCACGGCCTTGGTGGAAGCGCTGGAGCTGGCAGCAGAGCCCGTATTTCCGGCAGAAACCTCCGGAATCTGGGCCCCTTCCGCAGGCTGGCAGTATTCAGAAGCAATGTAGCCATTGGTGCCGTCGCCCCGGGCCACCTGGTACCAGGTTAGGCCGCTGCCCTGGGCTTTGCCCTTGATGTACACCACTTCACCCTTGGTGAAGTAGCCCAGTACGTTGGCGTCCAGGCTGGCGCCCTCCCGGAACCGTACATCGGTGCCGGTGACGTAGCCCTGGTTGCCGGTAAGTACCGGTGCCTGGAAAGCAGGTTCAGCCGGAGCCGCAGGAGCCGGTGCCGGAGCAGGAGCTGCGGGCTGAGCTGCGGGCTTAGCCGCAGGCGCCGGGGTCTGGGCAGCCGGAGCTGGTTTCACTTCATCCAGGGCCGGTGCGGCCTTTACTGCCGTTCTGGCTGCACCGGCAGCGGTCTTGGCCGTTTCCTTGGCAGTGGTCTTAGCCGCAGCCACCGTAGTCTTGGCGGCCGCTTTCTTTTCTGCTGCAGCTTTTTCCGCAGCCGTTTTCTTGGCCGCCGCTTCTTTGGCAGCCTTTTCCGCAGCTGCTTTTTCTGCTGCGGCCTTCTTGGCAGCTTCCTTAGCGGCTTTCTCTGCCGCTGCCTTTTCGGCTGCGGCCTTTTCTTCAGCCGCTTTCTTGGTTGCCGCCGTTTCAGCCGCAGCCTGGCTGGCCGTCTTTTCCACGGTCTTTTCCGTGGCGGCAGCTGCGGTAACCGGAGCCGTCACCGACGGAGTGCCCGCAGGATTATCCGGCAGGGCTGCCGACAGGTTCACTTCGATTTCCCCTTCGTTCTTATCCAGCACGGAACCGGCATGGTAGACCCCGATAATGCTCCCATCCTGGTCCACATAGTACGTATCCGGCAGGGTCTTCTGCTTGGCCGGGTCCACGTCGTACAGGTACTGGAGGCTGTTTTCGGAACGGTTGGCCAGCTGCTGCTGGTTGTAGTAATAGCTGAGCTGCCGCTGGGCCCCGGTTTTCCGGTCAAAGGTCATACCCTGGGTTTCTTCCACGCCCATGTTGGGGGTCATGACCACCGTCAGGCTGATCAGATCCGGGTCGGATTTGTGCACATCGTAATGCACCTTGCCCCCGCCCAGGGTAGAGGCCTCGCTGACGTAGGACGCTACCTGGCTGCTCAGGGCGCTGTTGATTTTTTCATCGGCGGCACTGCTGCCCCCGGAAACCTCCGGGCATTCCACCGTTACCTGTTTCTCCGTCCGGGTAATGGTTTTTACCGGCAGGGACGCGGCCCAAATAGGGGTCGTAAAGCCCAGCACGGCACAGCTCAGCAGTACTGCACAGGTTTTCTTGAAACTGATTGGTTTTCCTATTTTTCTCCGTGTCATAATTATCCTTCCATTTCACACTTCTACTCGGCTGGCTTCTGGTCCAGATCCACCGGCTGCTCTGCAAAAAAGCTGCCTGCCTGGGTCAGTTCCACTTCCCGGCTGAGATTTTCCGTCAGCCAGGCTTCGGCTTCCAGTTTTTGGTCTTCCGGCAGGGTCACATGAATGTGCACGCTGCTGTCATATTCCACTTGGCCCACCGCAAACAGGGTCTGCCGGTACAGCTGGTTCAGCACCCGCCCGGCATCTTCCATGGACCAGTCAAACACATAATCTCCCATGGGAATCCTTTGGGCCAGTCCGGCTTCGTCCACCGCCTGGACCACGGCCTTCCCGTAGGTGCGGGTCAGTCCCCCGGCTCCCAGCTTGATGCCCCCGAAATACCGGGTCACCACCGCCGCCACATCGTACAGCTCCCGGCGCCGCAGCACCTCCAGCATGGGCGAACCGGCGGTACCGCTGGGCTCTCCATCATCGCTGGACCGTTCCACCCGGCCGTCCTGGCCTACAATATAGGCAGAACAGTTATGGGAAGCGTCCCAGTATTGCTTTTTCATTTGTTTCACAAAGGCCTGGGCTTCCTCCTCGGTTTCCACCCGCTGCAAATGGCAGAAAAACCGGGATTTTTCCACCACCAGTTCGCTGGTGACCGGCTTTTGAATGATGTATTTCCCCATAAGCTTTCCTTTCAAAAACTTGCAATGTATTCTTATATTATACGATATTCCTGGGTGAAATTTCCAGTGGCGTATTGGTGACATTGTTTTGGACAGGAAAAAAGGGCAGCTCCCCCAGGAACTGCCCTCGTTTTTTCTATTGCTTTTACCGGACGGTAGCCATTTCCGTCATCTGGTTCACCAGCGGATTGCCGCTGCCGCCCAACAGGTCCACCTGGCTGACCACCACCTGCATCACCCGGTTTTTCACCACCCCGCTGGCGGTGGGCTGGCCGTAGGAAGCCAGGGAATGGATCATGTAGGGCGTTCCCTGATAATTCCCCAGCACCAGCATTACGTGGTAGGGGGTAAACAAAATGGAACCCGGCGCTGCGCTGCCGATGACGGCCATTTTCTGGTCGTGGCTCAGCCCCCGGAGATTTCTGCCGCCCAGGGCTCTGGCCTGTTCGTCCCCATTCCGGGGCAGTTCAATGCCCACGGTCCGGTACACGTCCTGGGCCAGGGAGGAGCAGTCCACGCTGTTTTCCATGCCGCCCCAGCCGTAGGGAGCCCCCAGATGTTTAAAGGCCATGGTCACAATATTGTTGGCCGTATAGGGCAGATACCCCTGATGGAGATTGGGGCCGTAGGACGCCTTTACCGGGTCAATCTGGAGATAGCCTTTGGCGTCCCGGGTGGGCAGCAGCAATTTGCCGCCCTGGGTGGGAATCACAGCCCCCATTTGGTACAGCTGGGGCTTGCTCCCCGCCGTCAGGCTCAGCAGCCGTCCCGTTACCACGGCAGGAGCCGCCGGCTGGGCGTAGGTCTGCCAGGTTTTGGCGTCCGTAACTGCCACCTTGTTGGTGGGCACCCAGCCCCGGTAGTGGGGGGTCCGGACAAAAATAAAGTTGCCCTGGGGATTGGTGTGGTAGATGCGCACCGGCGTAGCAGGGTCCACCGCCGTTTCCTGCCAGCTGTCAAAATGCCGGTCGGAAGGGTCGGAAAAAGCCCGACTCAGGGTGGGGAACGTTTTCAGGTCCACCCGGTCCACCAGCACCCCATACCGCACCTTGTTGCTGGGGCGGATATTGGCTTTGGCATCGCTTTTCAGCTTGCTGGCCGCAGCGCTGCCAAGAGGAGCTCCCTGGACGTACAGGTCGTCTTCCATGCCCAGGGCGTTCACGTATTGGGTCAGCTGGCTGCCGGAGATGGTATCCCCCAGGCCGGTAATGGTATCACCAAAAATGGTTTTCTCCATTTGCTGGTTCAGGGCCTTGATCCGGGCCGGGGAAGCTAGCACCGTATTGCCGCTTTGGGTGGTCCAGGCCGCAGGGGTACACAGGGCTGCCGGGGTGCCGGGCATGGAAGCCGCCAGGGCCACCTGGGCAGAAATACAAAGGGCGCCGGTGAAAACAGCCGCCCGGGAAAGCAGTTGGGAAAAATGCATGAATAAAACCTCCTTTTACAATCCTTTTTATTATACCCACTCCCCCGCCCTCCTGGCAAATAAACAGAAAGCAAAGCGGCGCAAAAAATGCGGGGCAGCCTGCGCCGTCCCGCATTCGTTCTGCTCTATTTCCAAAAGCCAGGCTTTCCTTAGAAATCTCCCAGCTCCCGTTTCCGTTCGCTGGCATCTACGCAGCAGGAAACCATAATGTCGCCGGTAATGTTCACCGTAGTCCGGGGCATATCCAGAATCCGGTCGATACCGGCAATCAGGGCCCTGCCTTCCAGGGGCAGCCCAATGGCCGTCAGGATCATGGTCAGCATAATGTAGCCGGCCCCGGGCACCCCTGCCGTCCCAATGGACGCCAAGGTCCCGGTGATGATAATGGTCACGTACTGGGCGGTGGTCAGCTCCACCCCGTAGATCTGGGCCACAAACAGGGCGCAGACCCCCTGGTAGATGGCCGTGCCGTCCATGTTGATGGTAGCCCCCAGCGGCAGTACGAAACTGGAGATTTCCGGATTTACTCCCAGATTCTCGGCGCACTGCATACTGACAGGCAGGGTCCCGTTGGAGGAGCAGCCCGTAAAGGCCACCAGCTGGGCCGGCAGAATGGTTCTAAAGAAGGTACCCAGGGGCAGTTTGGTCAGGAGCTTGATCAGGCCCCCGTACACCACTGCTGCGTGCAGGGCGCAGCCCAGGTACACCGCCACAATCACCTTGGCCAAAGGCAGCAGCACGTCCGGTCCGTTGGCCGCCACCACCGGGCAGATCAGCCCGAAAACACCAATAGGAGCCAGCTGCATGATGTAGTGGACAATCTTGTAGCAGACTTCCGTAATGCCGTCCAGGGTCTTTAAAAGGGTGTCCGCCCGCTCCCCTACGGAAACGATGCCGATGCCGGTAAATACCGACAGGACGATAATTTGCAGCATATTGGCCTTCAGCATGGCATCAATGGGGTTGGTGGGAAAAATATCGATGATGACCTTCATCAGGGGCGGTGCCTGTTTGGCAGCCGCTTTCACCCCTTCTCCCGGCAGGCTGAGCCCGGCCCCAGGCTGGAAAATAATCCCCAGCATAATGCCCAGGCAGATGGCAAAGGCCGTGGTACCCAGGTACATGATCACCGTCTTGGCCCCAATCCGGCCAATTTTCTTGATGTCCCCCAGCCCGGCCACGCCCAGCACCAGAGAGGAGAATACCAGGGGCACAATGATCATCTTGATCATGTTCATAAAGATGGCGCCCAAAGGCGCAATCCAGGTGGTGGCAAAGGGCAGTCCACTCTGCCCCAGTCCCAGGCCAGCCGCCACGCCCAAAATCAGGCCCGCCAAAATCTTTGTTGTAAGTCCCATACAAATCCACCCCTTTCCAACTGAATAATGATTGCTTTACTATATTTCTATTTTAGCAAGTTCTTTTGTAACAAACAAGAAATATGTTACAACCTTTTTAATTGTTGGAAAAACCCAGGAGAAAATATAAAAAACGAGACAATTCCCGAAGAAATTGTCTCGCGTTGCGGCAGGCTGTTCAAGCTGCCTAAAATTAGAAGGTAACCACCATTTGGGACCACAGGGTGCGGGCGTGTTTGCCGTTTTCGTCCCCGCCTTTGCCTTTCAGGTCGTAGTAGTCCACTTCGGCTACAAGGTTCTTGGCCAGGGTCACATTACCGCCCACTTTCCAGCCTTTGAATCCGTAGGTGGGGAAAGCGTCCCAAGCGCCGTCCATGGTATGGGCGATAACCGTAGGAGCTGCCTGGTCGTAGTAGGTTGCCAGCAGGCCCCAGCTGCCCGGGGTATCGCTTTCTGCCCCGCCGTAGGTGATGTGGGCTACAAAGCCGTCATCATCAGCGTTTGCCTTGTCAATATCGTCGTTATTGCCCTTCAGGTACATACCGCCGAAGTTGACCTTGCCAGCGGTGTAATCAGCGCCGACGGTCCAGATTTCGTCGTCGGTGCCGTCCATGCCCATGGAGTGCACGTCCTTGGCTTTCAGATAGCTGCCGACCAGGTGCAGGTTGCCCCAATCGCCACCCAGTTCGCCAAAGGCAAATTTGCCGGCGCCTTCTTCCAGGTTTTCATCTCCGTTCAGCTTGGTCCAGCTATAATCGCTGGCGCTGGCCATTTTGCCGTAAGCGCCGGTTACGTAGGCTTTGCCGAAGTTGTAGGTGGCTCTTACGCCATCCACTTGGGAATCGTAGATATTGCCGTCAGCCAGGAATTCATCGTAGCGGCCGGCTTTTACCTGCAAACCGCCCAAACGGCCTTCCAGGAAAGCTCTTTGGAAATCGGTGTCATCATCCCCGGATTCGTTTTTGCCACCGAAGTATTGATGATTTTCCAACATGGAAACATAATGCCAGTTGTCGTTGACTTCGCCGGTAAGCCAGATACGGGTACGCAGGTCGGATTCGGAGTTACCGCTGTCATCGCCTTTGAAAACAGCGCCGCTGTTGTTGGCATAGCTGATTTGGGCTTCCCCAGTAATCTGAACCATATCAGCATTCTTTTCCAGTTTAGCGACTCTAACTCCCAAATTATCCAGTTCATCAGCAAACTCGCTGACCAGTCTGTCGTCAGCGCCAATAGCGCCTTTGGCCAGAGCCTTGGCCACAATCTGGGCCATTTCATACCGGGTCATGGTGCGGTCGCCCTTGAAGCTGCCGTCGGGATAGCCATCCACAATACCGGCTGCCGCCAGTTTGGCTACAGCTCCGTAAGCCCAATGGCCTGCGGGAAGATCAGAAAAAGGATTGGCGGCAAAAGCCGTTGCGCTGACTCCCAGAGCCATGGCCAGAGCCATTACCAGTTGTTTGTTCATACTTGCTTCCTCCTTAGGACGCAGCAAAAGGTCCTTGGGCAAGAGTTTCCTTGTTTCCTCTGCGGGACTTTTCTGCGCTTTTTTAGATTAGCCTATACTAACTACTTTTGGCAATTCATTAGTATATATGAACTCGTGTGTAATTGCAACCCTTTTATGGCAAACTGGTGAATTTTTTTCATCAGTTACAAAAAAAGCACCCCTGCCCCATCTCGTACAGATGGAGCAGCGGCGCTGCAATACTGCTTGGAAACGCTTATTTGCCTTCTTCCAGGGCATCTTTCAGGGTATGCCAGGCCAGAACAGCGCATTTTACCCTGGCAGGCATATTGGAGATGTTCTTCAAAGAAATGGCATCTTCCAAATCCTCCAGCTTGTCGTCATCGGTTTCTTCCCGCTTGATCATGGCCAGGAACAGGTCAATCAGGCGCAGGGCTTCCTTGACGCTTTTGCCTTTGATCAGGTCGATCATCATGTCGGCAGAAGCCTGGCTGATGGCACAGCCATGGCCCGTGTAGGCGGCGTTCTTCACAATGCCGTTTTCAATGTCGGCCTGGAGGGTAATGTCATCGCCGCAGCTGGGGTTATGCCCATGTTCTTGCAGGGTATGGGGATTCAGTTCATGCTTATTGCTTTGGTTTTGGTTGTGTTCCAAGATAATATCGGAATACAACTGATTCATATCCAATTCGTTATCCATAGTTTCACCTACTCAGTCCTTGAAGCCCATCTGCTTGCGCACCAGCGGCAGTTTGGACAGGAAGTAATCTACTTCTTCAATGGTATTGTAAATGTAGAAGCTGACCCGGTTGGACGCTTCACAGTGCAGATGTGCCCCCAGGGGCTGTGCACAGTGGTGGCCGCTGCGAATGGCAATGCCGTAGCTGTCCAGAATGGTGGCTGCATCGTGGGGATGGACGCCATCGATGGTAAAGGCAATGACCCCTACCTTTTCTTCCGGATTGCTGCTGCCGATCAGATGGATGAAGGGCAGCTTTTTCATGCCTTCCAGGCAGTGCTTGGTCAGTTCGTATTCGTGCTGTTCAATGGCGTCAAAGCCGATGTCTTCCAGGTAGTCAATGGCTGCATGGAGGGCAACAGCCCCTTCCACATTTTCCGTGCCGGCTTCAAATTTGAAGGGCAGTTCGTTGAAGGTGGTGGTCTGTTCCTGCACGTATTCAATCATGTCGCCGCCGCTGAGGAAGGGTTCCATATCGTTCAGCAGCGCTTCTTTCCCGTACAGCACGCCGGTGCCGGCAGAGCCCAGCATCTTGTGGCCGGAGAAGACGTAGAAGTCGCAGTCCCATTTCTGCACGTCGGATTTCATATGGGGTGCAGCCTGGGCACCGTCCAGAACTACCACAGCACCTACGCTGTGGGCCTTTTGAATGACCTTTTCAATGGGGCGCTTCATGCCGAGAACGTTGCTGACGGCGGCAAAGGCCACGATTTTGGTCTTGTCGTCAATCTTGGCCAGATCTTCGTCAGTGAAATGGCCCTCGTCGTCCAGGTACATATATTCCAGCTTGGCGCCGGTTACCCGGCAGACTCTCTGCCAGGGCACCAGGTTGGAATGGTGTTCGGAAATGGGGAGTACAATCTTGTCCCCTGCCTTCAGGTGGGTTTCCCCGTAGCTCCGAGCCACCAGGTTCAGGGCCTCGGTAGAGTTCCGAACGAAGATCACTTCCCGGCTGGATTTGGCATTGATAAAGCGGCGCACCGCTTCCCGGGCGTTATCGTACAGCTCGGAGGCTTCAATGCTCAGCACGTGGGCGCCCCGGTGGGGATTGCCGTTGTGATGCTCCAGCAGGTCCACCATGGCGTGGATCACCTGATAGGGTTTTTGGGTGGTAGCAGCATTGTCCAGATAGACAAGCTGATGGCCATTATGCATTTTAGTCAAGATTGGGAAATCTTTGCGTACATTTATCATTGCAATTTCCTTTCTGGTGGCAGAACTGCATTTTGGTCCGTACAGCCTGGAGCGCCTTGTTTTCCAGATCTTCATCGCCCAGCTGGTCGATAACCGGCCGGATGTTGGATTCTACGATAATCAATTGGGCACCGGCTTCGTTAAAGCCGCGGCTCATGAGATAGAACAGCATGTCCTTATCCAATTGGCCGGAGCTGGAAGCATGGTTGCCAACCACATCGTCTTCCTTGCACAGCAGCAGCGGCACGGAAATGGAGTGCACGCCCTTGTTCAGCAGCAGGCAGACATCGGATTCGTTGCCCACAGCCTTTTTGCCGCCCCGGAGGAAGTCGATGGTTCCCCGGAAGTACTTCTTGGAAGTCCCCATCAGGGCACCGGTGGTCAGAATGTCCGTATTGGTCTTGCAGCCCTTGGTGGGTACCCAGTAGGAGTAGTCAAACAGCTGGTCGTCGCTGCCCAGGTACATGGAAGCACTGGTAAAATCGGCTTCATCATAGTCCAGGTTGCTGCGCACGTAGATCAGGTTCTGCTTGCCGCCCACTTCGGAGCTGACGAATTTCACTTTGGCCTGGGTGCTTTCCTGGCTCAGGCGCTGGTCAATATGCCGCACCCCTTCCCCATGGATCTGCACCTTGCTGATGGTCACCTTGGCATCTTCTTCTGCCTCAATGTATTGCAGCAGGTTCACGTAGCCGCCTTCAGCATCGCCGTCAAACAATTCGAAGACGTGCAGTTCGCTGCCCTTTTGGGCGTCGATTTTCAGCTGGCCTACCAGCCGGGGATTTTCTTCCGTCACTTCATAATGGAGCCAAACGGAAACTTTTTCACCAGCAGGAACGGTAATGGAGCAGTTCACATTGCCCCCTGCCAGTGCTTCAGCCAGGGACTCCTTGCTGGAACCTTGGTAATCTCCCAGGTCCGGCAATTGGTTTCCGGCGTACGCTTTTACTTCTGCCTTACCTTCCTGGCGGGTGGACAGTTCCACCGGCTTTAAGGCTGCAGCCGGTTCAGCGTCCAGTTCCAGGTGGTTCACCTTCATCCAGCGGAATGTGGGACGAGGGAGTTCGTTGAAATATTCTTTTTGCATGGTCTCCCCTCCCTTACATGGAACCCTTGAGTTCCAGATTGATCAAGTTGTTCATTTCCACAGCGTATTCCAGCGGCAGGGCCTTGGATACAGGTTCTACGAAGCCCCGTACCAGCATGGCTCTGGCTTCATCTTCGCTGAGGCCGCGGCTCATCAGGTAGAAGATGGCTTCATCGGAAATACGGCCGATCTTGGCTTCATGGCCCAGATCCACGTTATCGTTTTTGATGACGATGGCCGGAATGGTATCGGATTGGGAAATTTCATCCAACATCAGGGATTCACAGCTGACGTTGGACTTGGAGCCTTCGGCCTTCTCGTTGATGACCACAGAGCCCCGGTAGATACAAACCCCGCCGTCCTTGGAAATGGACTTGGAGTTGATGTTGCTGGTGGTATGGGGTGCATTGTGGACCACCTTGGACCCGGTATCCAGGTACTGCCCCTTGCCGGCAAAGGTTACACCGGTAAATTCGCAGTGGGCCCCTTCCCCGTTGAGGATGCTCATGGGGTACAGGCAGGAGGTATGGGAACCAAAGGAACCGGTGACCCAGTTGATGGTGCCGTTCTTGCCCACGATGCAGCGCTTGGTGTTCATGTTGTACATATTCTTGGACCAGTTCTCAATGGTGGAATAGGTCAGGGTGGCGTCGTCGCCTACGAACAGTTCCACTGCACCGGCGTGGAGGTTGGCCACGTTGTACTTAGGAGCGGAGCAGCCTTCGATGAAGTGCACCTTGGCGCCCTTTTCCACAATAATCATGGTATGTTCGAACTGGCCGGCCCCAGGAGCGTTCAGACGGAAGTAGCTCTGCAGGGGGATGGACACGTCCACCCCGGCCGGTACGTACACAAAGGAACCGCCGGACCAAACAGCCCCGTGCAGAGCTGCAAACTTGTGGTCCGTAGGAGGAATCAGCTTCATGAAATGGGCCCGTACAATATCTTCGTACTGTTTCAGTGCCGTATCAAAGTCGGTGTAGACCACGCCTTGCTTTACCAGTTCATCCTGGATGCTGTGGTACACCACTTCGGAGTCGTACTGGGCGCCAACCCCTGCCAGAGAGGTCTTTTCTGCTTCGGGAATACCCAGCCGGTCAAAGGTATCTTTGATTTCGTCCGGCACATCGTTCCAGCTGGCTTTCATCTGGGTATTGGGCCGTACGTAGGTAATGATGTTGCTCATGTCCAGGCCGCTGATATCCGGTCCCCAGATGGGGTACGGAATCTGGTTGTAGATTTCCAGGGATTTCAGCCGGAAGTCCAGCATCCACTTGGGTTCCTGTTTCTTCTCAGAAATCTCCCGGACGATGTCGGGGGTCAGGCCAGCATCGGTGCGGTAGGAGTAATCAAAATCATTTCTAAAGTTATACATATTGCCCAGGTCGTCCAAGGAGTTGATCACTTTTTCCTGATCCAACTTGGCTTCCTCGGCCTTCTTTTCTTCAGTCATAGTTTTCACCGCCCATTATTTCTTATAAGCGTCATAGCCGTTGGCTTCGATTTCCTGAATCAGGGAAGCGTCACCGGTCTTGACGATGCGGCCGTTGATCAGCACGTGCACCACATCCGGGTGGAGTTTTTGCAGGATTTCGCTATGGTGGGTGATGATCAGCAGGGAGTTGGTTTCATTGTGGTACTGGTTCACTGCCTTGGATACAATCCGGACAGCGTCCACGTCCAGGCCGGAGTCGATTTCGTCCAGCATGGTCAGTTTGGGTTCCAGCATGCACATTTGCAGAATTTCGTTCTTTTTCCGTTCGCCGCCGGAGAAGCCATCGTTCACATAGCGTTCCGCGTAGGAACGGTCCATGGCCAGTTCGTCCATTTCCTTGTGCAGCTTCTTTCTAAAGGGCATGATCCGCTGCTTTTCACCGCTGATGGTGCTTTTGGCATTACGGATAAAGTTTTCTACGGAAATCCCCTGTACGGAGATAGGAGCCTGGAAAGCCATGAAAATGCCAGCCTTGGCTCTTTCGTTTACCGGTTCATGGGTAATTTCCTTGCCTTCAAAATAGATATGACCATCGGTAACCACATATTTGGGGTTGCCCATGACAGTATTGAATAACGTTGATTTGCCGGCGCCGTTGGAGCCCATAATGACATGGGTTTCGCCGGTATTGATGACCAAATCCAGGCCTTTCAGGATTTCTTTTCCTTCAACAGCCACCTTCAATCCTTCCACGCGCAATAGTTCACTCATTTTAATCTCTCCTACCCACAGGCCCTTCAATGCTCTGTGTTTCTGAATTTATACCACTTTCCTATAAAACGTTCTGCCCGCCTAGACGGCCAGCCCCTAACCTTTGGCTGGTACGGAAGGCAAACGAACCAATCGGCTTTGGAGGTGACTTTCTACTGTAACCGAAAAATATTCACCTCATTGCATTTCCTATTATAATCGATTTGTCCTTCACTTACAAGATATCCTACTCCAGTTGGGGGAATTTTTTTTGTAAATTTTATAGCACTTTTGCCTAAGAAAAGAAATCTTCGTTTTTCTCCTGCTTTCCGGCACAAAAAAACAAGGCCGTGAATAGTCACAGCCTTGCCTGAAACGATTTGGGTGCTGCCTCAGCGCATAATCAGGTAAATGATGTATACGTTGATCATGGCAGCAATACCGGTCACCAGGGTGCCCATGGTTTGTGCCCGGTAGCCGTCTTCCACTTCCATGTCGCCAAAGTTGGTAACAACCCAGAAGTAGGAGTCGTTGGCGTGGGATACGGTCATGGCACCAGCGCCGATGGCAATTACCGTAATGGCAGCCAGGGTGGGAGTTGCCAGGCCCAGGGTTCCCATCAGCGGAGCCATAATGCCGGCGGTAGTGGTCAGAGCTACCGTGGAGGAGCCCTGTGCCGTCTTCAGGATGGCGGACAGAATGAAGGGGAAGAAAATGCCCAGGCTGGCCAGGGTGGTGGAATTCTGTTTAATAAAGTTCACCATGTCGGTGGAAGCAATGACCTTACCCAGTACGCCGCCGGCAGCGGTGATGAACAGGATGGGACCAACCACCTGCAAGGTTTCGTTGGTAATGTCATAGAAAGCCTGTTTCTTGTTTTCTACAGTACTTTGGAACAGCAGGATAATGCCCAGGATAACGCCTACGCTGATGGCGATGATGGGCGTACCCAGGAAGGTAACGATAGCAGGTTTGCTGCCTGCCATAGCCATGGCGGAAGAAATACCCATCAGGAGAATGGGCACTACAATGGGGGCGAAGCTCATGAAAGCGCTGGGCAGCTGGCCATAGCTCTTAATCAGTTCTTCGTAGCTTTGTTCCGCATCGGCGCCGCCTTCTTCGGTCATTTCCCGTTCTTCCTTGGTTTTTACCCGCTTGCCAATATAGTTGGAGTAGCAATAGGCAGCAATCATCGGCAGAATGGAAGCGCAGACGCCCATGATGATGATCAGCATCAGGTTGGGTTCCATGTTCATGCCGTCATAAATGGTGTTGGCTGCGGCAATGGGGCCCGGAGTAGGAGGAATGAAGCAGTGGGAAATGTACAGGCCCATGGACATGGCCACGGCGGTACCTACGCCGGAAGCATGGGTACGGCGTACCAGAGCCCGGCGGATGGGGTTCAGGATAACGAACCCGCTGTCGCAGAATACGGGGATGGAAACAATCCAGCCCATAATCAGCACGGCCAGGGAGGTATTGTTCTTACCCACCAGCTTGACCACGCAATCGGCCATCTTCAGGGCTGCGCCGGTCTTTTCCAGCAGGGAACCTACCAATGCACCCATGATGATAACAATACCGATGCTGGTGAACGTACCGGCGAACCCGGCGCTGACCACATCAGCGATACCCAGAACCTTACCTGTCTTTACCAAGGGAATTCCGCCTACCAGGCCGAAGATAACGGAAATGCCCAGGATTGCCAGGAACGGATGGATCTTGAATTTTGCAATGGCTGCGATCATAACGATAATAGCAATAACAAATGCGAAAATAAGAGGTAATCCAGTCACGTAAAACACGCTCCTTTTTTGTACGTTGATGAGAATCGGCCATTCTCATTGCGTGTAATAGTATACAATAATTCGGCAGAAATAGAAACAAAGAAAAATTCACACAATTTTTGCAATGGTCTTTTTCCAGTCCTGACGCCCCGGGCCTGCAATAACCCCCGGAAAACGCAGCAAAGACGCCTTCCCGCCAGGGGAAAGCGCCTTCTATAGGACTATTTCAATTCTCTGATCCAATCCGCATGGAACGGATGCACCGGCTGGGGCTGCTCCTTGGGATAGCCCACGGCCACCATGGCAAAAGGAGCTTCTTCCGGCGGCAGCTGGAGGATTTTAGCCACTGCTGCCATCCGCTCCGGGCGGGGGTACACCCCCAGCCAAACAGCGCCTAGCCCCTGCTGCACCGCGGCCAGCAGCAGATTCTCCACGGCAGCGCTGGTATCAACGGGAGCATACTCCGGCAGCTGGCAATCCTTGCGAAAAGCCGGCACCAGAATAACCGGAGCCTGGGCCGCAAACCCGGCAAAAGGGCTGGCTGCGGCCAAGCGCTCTTTCAGGTCCTGCCTGCGCACCACCGTAAAGCGCCAGGGCTGCTGATTGCAGGCAGACGGCGCGGCCATAGCAGCCCGGAGCAAAGCCGTTACCGCTTCTGCAGAAACAGGTTTAGCACTGTAACTTCTCACACTTCTGCGTTCCATAATCAAATCCATACCATTCCCACTCCTTATAGACGGCAAAAACGGTTTCCCCCGGAGAGAAACCGTTGCAAATTGACTTAATTGCAAATATGGATGGCAAAACCGGCAAAATCTTGTTTCAAATAAACAAAGTTGATTTTCCCGTTCTCATCCCGGCGCATGCCTTCTTCGTAGAATTCAATGCCCTTGGCAGACAAATCCGCCATAGCAGCTTCCACATCATCAGTAGAGAGACCAATATGACCCTTGGTCCCCCATTTGGGATATTTCATCACTTCGAAAGCATTGCCTACAAATACCCGCAGGTCATTATCCGCACCCTTTTCCATATTGAACAGCGCGCACAGCACCTTCACCAACTGATTGGCTTCTTCCGCATTCTCACAGTTGATGCCCACGTGTTTCAGGCGATAGGAAATCGTTTTACTCATAGAAACTCCTCCTCGTATATAAACCGCTTTAGAAAGTATGTTTGTATTATACCCTATGGAGGCCAGGGATACCATAGAATACATCGGAAGCAAAAAATGATTTTCCCAAACAGCCGTCCTGCACAAAAGTTATTCCGTCAAATGGAAAGAAAAACCGCCGATTTCCCCTTCCAGGTACACCACACTGATCTTTCCATCTGCCCGCCGCCGAATGCTGTCCTGGTCAAAGGTCACCCCTTTGTCCGCCAAATCCGCCATAGCAGCCTCCACGTCCTCTGTCTGAAGGGCAATGTGGCCATGAGCGCCCCGTCCCGGCTCCTTGAACACTTCAAAAACGCTGCCCACAAAGATACGGGAAGCATTTTCAGAGCCCTTATGCAGATTGAATAGGCAGCACAAGAGCGGTACCAACTTACGGGCTTCCGCTTCGTTGGCACAGTTAATGCCAATATGCTTCAAACGATAGGTAATGGGTGTAGTCATGGGTCATATCCTCTTTCCTTGCTTGTAAAGCAGGCGATTATACGAATTTACCGGCTTCCGGACCGCAAATGGTAGAAAATCACATACAACAGCCCAAGAAGTAGGAAAGCAGGTGCAGTTCCAAACGGGATGAGGAACCGTACCTGCCTTCCAAGAAGTGGGAGAATCTATAGGTTAACTCCCTAAAAGAGAAAACCATCAGCGTACAAAAGGAACCCTGCTGTCCAGGCAATCCCTGGGCAGCACAGCAAAGATGTGGAGAAAACTAAGAAAAATATACTAACACTATTAGGTTCCCTTGGTGTACTAATCATAGCAAGAAAATAAACGTTTTCCAATTATACGAAAGTATATATTTTTCCCTTCAGGCCGGAAAAAAGGGGAATTTTCAAAAAAAAAAATTGGATTTCTTCCCACTGCTAAGATGAACCAGTAAAGAAAAGGAAGTCGGTTAGAAAAAGTGGGTTTTATGAGTCCGATTCTAAGAAGTTGAAATGCAGTAAAACTTGTGAGATAATAGCCCCATCTGCGCCTTTGGAATCCATATGCTAGGCGCATCTTCCCCGTTTCAGCTGTTCCACAGCTGAAACGGAGAAGACAAGTGGGCGGAGAAGGCAGCGACCGGTGGCCGAAAAAACTGATAGAGTTACAAAACTTCCTCAGCCAGCCTATGGGCTGACAGCCCCTGCACGCTTGCAGGGGCCGGTCTGAGGCCTATACTGGTCATGTGCTAAACGGGGTTCTGAGAAAAGGATAATGGTAGGTCAATAAATTTCCACATCCAACCCCATCTAGAACTTGACCAGCAGCGGCATAGAACGCTTCCTGCAAACGTGTAGGAAGTGGCGCCGCAAGGCGACGATAGAAGTTCATTATTTCACACCCGCAGCATCCCACTGGCCCGCACCTCCAGTTAATCACGGGCAGTACGTTTAACCGCCGCCCCCAGATAATCGACAACCCAGCCCCATCCCCGGGCTCTCCCCGGGAAGGTCTGGGTTATTGTTTTTCACATAAGAAAAGACCCGAGTGAATCATCACTCGGGTCTTGCCTAACCGGCAGCTTCCTATCCTCCCGGACCGTTTCCAGTCGAGTACTTTCGGCGTATGAAGGCTTAACTACTGTGTTCGGCATGGGAACAGGTGGATCCCTTCAGCCATAACCACCGGATTTTCAATTGAAGGCATGAGCCTTCAAAACTTCATGAAGAGACGTTTTTTACTTCTTGGACTTGCGGTTTAAGTCAAGCCCTCGACATATTAGTACAGGTCAGCTGAACACATTGCTGTGCTTACACATCCTGCCTATCAACCTTGTGTTCTTCAAGGTGTCTTACCGGATTACTCCGTGAGAGATCTCATCTTAAGGATGGCTTCACGCTTAGATGCTTTCAGCGTTTATCCGTTCCAGACGTAGCTACCCAACTATACCCTTGGCAGGATAATTGGTACACCAGCGGTCTGTCCACTCCGGTCCTCTCGTACTAGGAGCAGCCCCCTTCAAATCTCTTACGCCCGCGATGGATAGGGACCGAACTGTCTCACGACGTTCTGAACCCAGCTCACGTACCACTTTAATGGGCGAACAGCCCAGCCCTTGGGACCGACTTCAGCCCCAGGATGTGATGAGCCGACATCGAGGTGCCAAACCTCCCCGTCGATATGGACTCTTGGGAGAGATTAGCCTGTTATCCCCAGGGTAGCTTTTATCCGTTGAGCGATGGCCCTTCCACTTGGATGCCACCGGATCACTAAGCCCTACTTTCGTACCTGCTCGCCGTGTTTGGCTCGCAGTCAAGCTCCCTTCTGCCTTTACACTCCGCGCGCGGTTTCCGTCCGCGCTGAGGGAACCTTTGGGCGCCTCCGTTACTCTTTAGGAGGCGACCGCCCCAGTCAAACTGCCCGCCTAACAATGTCCCGGCGATCGTTACTCGCTCGGTTAGAATCCCGATAGTTGAAGGGTGGTATCCCAACGGCGGCTCCGGTAATCCCAAAGGACTACCATCTCTGCCTCCCACCTATCCTGTGCATCAAATATCAGAACCCAATATTAGGTTACAGTAAAGCTCCATGGGGTCTTTCTGTCCAGTCGCGGGTAACCTGCATCTTCACAGGTATTTCAATTTCACCGGGTCCCTCGTTGAGACAGTGCCCAAATCGTTACACCTTTCGTGCGGGTCGGAACTTACCCGACAAGGAATTTCGCTACCTTAGGACCGTTATAGTTACGGCCGCCGTTCACTGGGGCTTCAGTCGAATGCTTTGGGTCGAACCCGGACATCCTTCTTTAACCTTCCAGCACTGGGCAGGTGTCAGCACCTATACATCAGATTTCTCTTTCGCAGGCACCTGTGTTTCTGGTTAACAGTCGCTTGGGCCTCTTCTCTGCGACCATCCTAGGCTCCAGGAGCAAGTCCCTTCACCACGATGGCTACCCTTATCCCGAAGTTACGGGTACATTTTGCCGAGTTCCTTAACGAGGGTTCTCCCGCGCACCTTAGGATTCTCTCCCCGCATACCTGTGTCGGTTTACGGTACGGGCGGCAGCTTTCTCACTAGAAGCTTTTCTCGGCAGCGTAGGCTCAATCCCTTCGGGAACAAGTTCCCTCCGCGTCACACCTCAGCCTCAGTGTACGGATTTGCCTGTACACCAGCCTGCATGCTTGCACACGAACTACCAATCTCGTGCGGACCTGCCTTCCTGCGTCACTCCATTGTTCAAACGATTGCTGCCGGTACTGGAATATCAACCAGTTGTCCATCTCCTACGCTCTTTGCCTCGGATTAGGTCCCGACTTACCCTGAGACGACGATCGTTGCTCAGGAATCCTTATGCTTTCGGTGGAAAGGATTCTCACCTTTCTTTTCGCTACTCATGCCAACATTCTCACTTCCCACCAGTCCACCGTACCTTACAGTACGACTTCAACCCGATGGGAACGCTCCTCTACCACGCAAGCCTAAGCTCGCATCCATAGCTTCGGTTCCATACTTTAGCCCCGGGAATCTTCGGCGCAGGGCCTCTCGACCAGTGAGCTATTACGCACTCTTTAAATGGTGGCTGCTTCTGAGCCAACATCCTGGTTGTTTATGAGACCCCACATCCTTTTCCACTTAGTATGGCATTGGGGACCTTAGCTGATGGTCTGGGCTGTTTCCCTTTTGACAACGGGACTTATCTCTCGTAGTCTGACTCCCAAGCTTTGCAGCATAACCATTCGTAGTTTGACAGGGTTCGGTAACCATTACAGTCCCTATCCCGATCAGTGCTCTACCGCCTATGCTTACTGCTTGAGGCTAGCCCTAAAGCTATTTCGAGGAGAACCAGCTATCTCTGCGTTCGATTGGAATTTCACCGCTACCCACGATTCATCCGAAAGTTTTTCAACACTCACCGGTTCGGTCCTCCACACAATTTTACCTGTGCTTCAACCTGATCATGGGTAGATCACTACAGTTTCGGGTCTGCGAACACTAACTCATCGCCCTTTTCAGACTCGGTTTCCCTACGGCTCCGCATTTCCTGCTTAACCTCGCTAGTGCCCGCAACTCGTTGGCTCATTCTTCAATAGGCACGCCGTCGCTTGCGCTCCGACTGCTTGTAGACATACGGTTTCAGGTTCTCTTTCACTCCGCTCCCGCGGTTCTTTTCACCTTTCCCTCACGGTACTATGCGCTATCGGTCACTAAGTAGTGTTTAGCCTTGGAGGGTGGTCCCCCCGACTTCCCACAAAATTCCTCGTGCTTCGTGGTACTCTGGATACTCACCTTCTCGCTCGTCCTTTAACCTACGCAGCTTTTATGCTCTGTGGCTTACCTTTCCAGGTAATTCGGCTAGGATGAACTTGAATTATGTGAGTCCGTAACCCCGGAAAGCCGAAGCTTCCCGGTTTAGGCTCTGCCCTCTTCGCTCGCCGCTACTGTGGGCATCTCGTTTGATTTCTCTTCCTCCGGCTACTTAGATGTTTCAGTTCACCGGGTTCCCTTCCCTAAGGATACCAGCCCATTACGGCTGGTGGGTTTCCCCATTCGGACATCTACGGATCAAAACCTGCTTGCGGTTCCCCGTAGCTTTTCGCAGCTTACCACGTCCTTCATCGGCTCTTAGTGCCTAGGCATCCGCCGTATGCCCTTAGTAGCTTGACTTATCTCCTAGCAATATTCGGTCATTTCTTTGTCGCTCGTCACAAATTTTCCTCGATATACTAAGTGTATTATCTCCGGAAATTTGCTTCCTCGCTTCGCGAACTGCCTCGAATCTTGCTGGAGCTTTCGTTTCCACTTTTCAGTGAAAACTGCTAGTTCTACTAAGGAACATTTACGTTCCTAGTTTTCTCGTTACTCGTCTTCTAAATTCGCATTTAGATTAGAGGTTTCTACTACATATTCATCACAATACGTAGTAGATTTAATTTTGATTTTCATCAAAACTGTTTTTGTCTCTTCTATGAAGTTTTCAAGGTTCATACGATAGTAAGTAATTGGTGGAGACGAGGAGAATCGAACTCCTGACCCCCTGCTTGCAAGGCAGGTGCTCTCCCAGCTGAGCTACGCCCCCAGCATACATTCCTTTAGGAAAATATGGTGGGCCCAAGTGGACTCGAACCACTGACCTCACGCTTATCAGGCGTGCGCTCTAACCAGCTGAGCTATGGGCCCATTTCCTTACCATCTTGAGGGCAGAACCCTCAAAACAGAATATTGATATTGACAGATGTGCGTCGACGAGAATAGTTGATGTACCGTAGTACCCAACGGTTCTCCATAGAAAGGAGGTGATCCAGCCGCTCGTTCTCGAACGGCTACCTTGTTACGACTTCACCCCAATCATCGGCCCCACCTTAGACAGCTGACTCCTTACGGTTATCTCACCGGCTTCGGGTGTTACCAACTTTCGTGGTGTGACGGGCGGTGTGTACAAGGCCCGGGAACGTATTCACCGCAGTATGCTGACCTGCGATTACTAGCGATTCCAACTTCACGCAGGCGGGTTGCAGCCTGCGATCCGAACTGGGGTCGGGTTTATGGGATTTGCTCTGCCTCGCGGCTTTGCTGCCCTTTGTTGCCGACCATTGTAGTACGTGTGTAGCCCAAGACATAAGGGGCATGATGACTTGACGTCATCCCCGCCTTCCTCCAGGTTATCCCTGGCAGTCTCCTATGAGTCCCCGCCATTACGCGCTGGTAACATAGGATAAGGGTTGCGCTCGTTGCGGGACTTAACCCAACATCTCACGACACGAGCTGACGACAGCCATGCACCACCTGTTTTCGTGTCTCCGAAGAGAGGGACCTATCTCTAGGTCTTTCACTCAATGTCAAGCCTTGGTAAGGTTCTTCGCGTTGCGTCGAATTAAACCACATACTCCACCGCTTGTGCGGGCCCCCGTCAATTCCTTTGAGTTTCAATCTTGCGATCGTAGTCCCCAGGCGGGGTACTTATTGCGTTAACTCCGGCACAGAAGGGGTCGATACCTCCTACACCTAGTACCCATCGTTTACGGCCAGGACTACCGGGGTATCTAATCCCGTTTGCTACCCTGGCTTTCGCATCTCAGCGTCAGACACAGTCCAGAAAGGCGCCTTCGCCACTGGTGTTCCTCCCAATATCTACGCATTTCACCGCTACACTGGGAATTCCCCTTTCCTCTCCTGCACTCAAGACTTCCAGTATCCAACGCCATACGGGGTTAAGCCCCGCATTTTCACGTCGGACTTAAAAGCCCGCCTACATGCTCTTTACGCCCAATAATTCCGGACAACGCTTGCCACCTACGTATTACCGCGGCTGCTGGCACGTAGTTAGCCGTGGCTTCCTCGTCAGGTACCGTCAATACAAATGCTTATTCAACATTCGCACATTCGTCCCTGACAACAGAGTTTTACAATCCGAAGACCTTCATCACTCACGCGGCGTTGCTCCGTCAGACTTTCGTCCATTGCGGAAGATTCCCCACTGCTGCCTCCCGTAGGAGTTTGGGCCGTGTCTCAGTCCCAATGTGGCCGTTCATCCTCTCAGACCGGCTACTGATCATCGCCTTGGTGAGCCGTTACCCCACCAACTAGCTAATCAGACGCAGGCCCATCTTCCAGCGATAGCTTATAAATAGAGGCCATCTTTCATCCCTTCTCCATGCGGAAAAGGGATCACATTCGGTATTAGCATTCCTTTCGGAATGTTGTCCCCAACTGGAGGGCAGGTTGCCTACGCGTTACTCACCCGTTCGCCACTAAGAATTTACCGAAATAAATTCTCCGTTCGACTTGCATGTGTTAAGCACGCCGCCAGCGTTCGTCCTGAGCCAGGATCAAACTCTCCAAAATAGAATTATTTTGAAAAGCCGCTTGGCTCTTGAAAATACTAGCTTTGATTTTTTTACTTCGTTATCTCGAAGTGACTCGATCTCATCACCGTAAAGGTGACTTGACCCGCACATCTGTCAATCAATATTCAGTTTTCAAGGTACTGCGTTGTCAGCATTCTTACTCACCGACGACTTTGTTATAATAGCACTTTTTTCTTATCTCGTCAACTCTTTTTTTCATTTTCTTTTGTTTCGGCTTTCCAGCCGAACGTTCAAGAAAAATCCAACGCCGTTGACGAGATAAGATAATACCAGATTTTCCGGTATTTAGCAAGTGCTTTTTGCAACTTTTTTTATTTTTCTACTTGGTATTTGAAGTTGTCGATATGAGGACGGTGATCTTCCAGCCCTTCCTGAACGTCTTCGGTCAGGAGTGCCTGCAAGATAATGGCCATTTCCAGGCGCTTCTTCTGGATCCGGCAGCCGTATTCATAGGGTTTTTCAATGGTTCCGTTGGCCAGATCCGCATTGGCATGGCAGCCGCCGCTGCAGAAGAACCGGGCCCAGCACTGGGAGCATTCTTCCTTCTTCATGACGTGCATATGACGGAAGTACTGGACCATATCCTTTTTCTGGATACCGGTGTCCAGGGTGCCCATCTTATACTGCTCCCGGCCTACAAACTGGTGGCAGGGATAGATATCCCCTTCCGGGGTAATGGCAAAGTATTCGTGGCCGGCGCCGCAGCCTGCCAGACGTTTGGCTACGCAGGGGCCGTTGTCCAGGGCTACGTTGAAATGGAAGAAGTCAAAAGGTTCACCAGCGCGTTTCTTGGCCAGGTAAGCCCGGGCCAGCTTCTCATATTCCTTATCCAGAATCGGCCAGTCTTCTTCGGTGAGCACATAGGGTTCATCGGTGCCCACTACGGGTTCCATGGAGATTTCAGAGCCCACTTCCAGCATGCTCAGCACGTCTTCGGTGAAATGGGGGTTGAAATGGGTATAGGTGCCCCGCAGGTAGTAGTTCTTGCCCTTCCGGGAATCGATGACCTTCTTGAAGCCCTTGACGGCCATTTCGTAGGAGCCTTTGTGGCCCGGGTACGGCCGCATATAGTCGTGGGTCTTCTGGGTGCCGTCCAGACTCAGCACCAGCATCACATGGTTATCGTTCAGGAACTTCACGTTCTCATCGGTAAGCAGGGTGCCGTTGGTGGTCAGGGTCAATTTGATGTTCTTGCCGGTTTCTTTTTCTCTTTTGCGCACGTATTCCACAATGTGCTGCACCACCGGGTAGTTCATCATCGGTTCCCCGCCAAACAGATCCAGTTCCAGGTTGTGGCGCTGCTTGCTACCTTTGATGGCAAATTCCACGGCCTTGTCAGCCACTTCGTTGCTCATCAGGGCACGGTGACCGCCAAAGTCCCCGGTGTCGGCAAAGCAGTACCGGCAGCGCAGGTTGCAGTCATGGGCCACATGGAGGCACAGGGATTTCAGTACCGGTTCTTCCCGGAAGGTATCCGGTACGGGGAATTCCGGAGAGAACAAAAGGCCAGCGGCCTGGAGTTCCTGTAATTCGTCCAGTGCTTCCGCCACGTCGGCTTCCGGGTATACGCCCTTAAACTGTTCCTTGGTGGCTTCTGCGTTGGTGCCGTCATAAAAGCCCAGCAGGTCGTAGATCATCTTATCAATGATATGCACGGCACCGCTGTTCACGTCCAGCACTACGTAGTTATCGTCTAAATGCATTCTATGAATCAACAAAATAGTTCCGCCCTTCTTATAAGAAAAACAGCTCCCCGCGCAAAGCGAGGAGCTTCCACAATGGCATTACCGCTTAGGCTTTTTCGCAGACCTGATTGCCTACCGTGCAGGAAGTCTTGCAGGCAGATTGGCAGGAAGCAGGGCATTCACCGCAACCGCCAGTTCTCAGAGTCTTTTTCAGCATCTCTTTATTGACAGTCTTAATTCTTTTCAACATAGTTTCATCCCCTATTCTAAGATTTTCTATTTATTTTATATTGTTTTGGCCAAGAACGCAAGACCTAGCCGCGAATCCGGTGGTACCAAGCAAGGAGCCAGCCAGGATCGATGCCCGTTTGGGCAATGTAGCTGATGAGCTGGGCCTTATGGAGTTCGTAGATAAAGCAGTCGATATCCTCCGGCTTGTTTTGGAATACGTTTACCCGGCGCAGCTGCATCAGGGGCACCTTATTGGTATTGACGCCCACCGTCCCAGCCACCCCGGCAATGTAGCCGGCCTTTTCCACCTGGGCAGCAATCCGGTCGTTGCAGGCGCCGTTGGGATAGGAGAAGGCAATGCCGATGGCAGGATTATAGATGCCCCGGACGTATTTCATGGAACGTTCCAGTTCGTAGTCCACTTCTTCCGGAGACATTTTGGTCAGGGGTTCATGATCAAAGGTATGGGAGCCTTCAGCCCAGCCATAGCGCAGCAGGTCGTGCTGGGTATGCCAGTCCAGGTAGCCCGGCCAGCCTTCAAACTTGACTGCCATGAACATATTGCCCACGAAGCCGTACTTCTGCATAATGGGGGCTGCATAGGTCAGGTTGTCCAGATAGCCATCATCAAAAATCACCACGCAGGTCTTGTGGAACACTTTCCCTTCCCGGCGGCCCTGCACGTAGTCTTCCAATTTGATGGTCTGGTAGCCCTGCTCCTTCAAATACTGCATCTGCTGGTCGAATTGCTCTGGAGGCATAGTGTACACGTCATCCTTATATTCCACCCGATGATAGGCGAAAATAGGCACGGTCTCGTCACAGAAACGGGCGTAGTCCGCCTCAAAGAATTTCATGCCTCCCAAAATCAACAGGGCCAGTACGATTAAGAATATGATTACCTTTTTCAGCATTTCCCTTCCCTCAGTTCTTCCGCTATTTTTTCGATTTTCTTAAAACGATGGTTTAATCCGGATTTTCCGATATTTTCTTCGGTAAGTGCTGCCAGCTCCCCTACGGACAGGTCTTGATGTTCCAGCCGCAGCCGGGCCGCTTCCTGCAGCAAATCAGGCAGGGCGGACAGACCGATGGTCTCATCAATGGTGTGAATGGCCGTAATCTGGCGCACGGAGGCTTTTACCACCTTGTTCAGGTTGGCGGTCTCACAATTGACCACCCGGTTGACCTTGTTGCGCATATCCTTCAGGACCCGCACATTTTCAAATTCCAGGTAGGCGTTGTGGGCCCCGATCAGGGACAGGAAATTGGCAATGGAATTTCCTTCCTTCAGGTACACAATGTAGCTGTTTTTCCGGTCCACCACCTTGGCGGGAAGACCGAAACCTTTCATGATTTTCTGGATGAACTGGCACAGGTCCAAATTGTCGCTGAGCAGCTCCAGATGGTAGTCGGCAATGGGTTTGTTCACCGAACCGCCGGCCAGGAAGACTCCCCGGAGGAAAGCTTTCTTGCAGTCCTCCTTTTTCAGCAGGACTTTTTCCGCCTCTTCCGGCGGGGAGAGCAGCCGCAGGTGGCTGAGGGCCGCCCGGGCTTCGTCCGAGGGAAGCACGTGAATCTGGTACCGGTTGTTCTTTTTCAGGCGCCGGGACCGGGTTACGATGACTTCCGTCTGGACGGAAAAGTTGTTTTTCAGCAGCCGCAGGGTCCGGCGGGCCAGGGCGGCATTTTCCGTGGTGAAATGGATGCCCACCTTACGGCCGCTCAGGGAAATGGAACCGCTGATCCGCAACAGGCCAAACAGTTCAGCCTGCTCACAGCTTTTTTCTTCCCCTTCCAGCCGGGCTACTTCGTTTTTCACATCAGTGGAAAAGGACATGACTAAGACTCCTTTTTGGCGTGTTTCCGCAGTTCCTGCATGGTCTGCCGGGCAAAGAAGTAATCAAAGAAACGAATGCCCCGGCCAAACAGCTGCAGCCGGTAGATCAGGCCGATGATAGTCTTGGCCAGTTTCTGGGGGTTATGCCGCACCAGGTCGCTGTCGTTTAGCAGCTTGGCCGGCACGCAGTCGATGCCCAGCTTTTCGATTTTCTCCACATCCGGGGTCACCGGCTCGGAGCCTTCCTTCCCGTACTTGGCAATCTGGTCCGGGGAGGCTTTCTGCTCGTTGACCACCACGTAATCCAGGCACTGGGTACCCATGTGGCGAATCAGGGCCTGGACGTGCTCGTAGGCGCCGTAGCCATCGGTTTCCCCGGGCTGGGTCATGACGTTGCACACGTAAATCTTCACTGCCTTGGAGTGGATCACGGCTTCCTTGATGCCGGGAACAATCAGGCTGGCCAGCACACTGGTGTACAGGCTGCCCGGTCCCAGGATAATGGCGTCGGCGTGCATAATGGCGTCCACCGCCCGCTGGGAGGCCTTGGGGTTTTCCGGCTCGGTCATCAGCTTCACAATCTTATGGGGAGAGGCGGTAATGGCCGATTCCCCAATGACCGTGCTGCCGTCGTCCATCTGGGCTTTCAGCTGGATGTTCTCGGCGGTACTGGGCCAGACGTGGCCCCGCACCTTGAGGATTTCGCAGGTGGCAGCCAGCCCCTCTTCCATATTGCCCCCTTCCACGTCGCTCATGGCGGCAATGAACAGGTTCCCCAGGTTGTGCCCGCTCAGGGAAGAACTGTCGTGGAAGCGGTACTGCATGACTTTCTCCATCAAGGGTTCCGTATCGGCCAGGGCCACCAGGCAGTTGCGCATATCCCCGGGAGGGATAATGCCCATTTCCTTGCGCAGCCGGCCGGACGAACCGCCGTCATCGGCCGTGGTTACCACCGCCGTACAGTTGTTGGTAATCAGCTTGATGCCCCGGAGCAGCACGGAAAGTCCGGTGCCGCCGCCAATCACTACCACGGAAGGCCCTTTATGAAGTTTCTGCTGGGTAAAAATCAGTTCCCGGAGGGATTCCTTCTCCCCGGGCATAACGGCATTGATTACGGTCTTGATGACCCGGGCCGCTCCGTAGAACATCAGGAGGATCCCGGCGGCCACGTTGAAGGCGCCGATTGCCGTCATGGTGGACTGGTAGTATTCCCCGCCCACATAATTGATGAAGTTGAAAACCAGAGCCTCAATAAGTCCCACAAATTGGTAATTGAAGATTAAAGTGACTCCTACACAGGCCATGATAACGCCCAGAGCAAAAACAAACAGCCAGCGTTTCAGGTTGAGGCCCGGGTATAACCACTTTATCCATTTCATAGGCATCTCTCCTATTTCTTGATCAGGTCCCGATGCATCACCTGGGCACCATACCCGCACTGTTCAATGAACTGGCACAGCCGGTTGGCCACAAAGACGGACCGGTGCCGGCCCCCGGTGCAGCCAACGCCGATCATCAGCTGGCTTTTGCCCTCCTGGGTATACTGGGGCAGCAGGAATTTCACCAGGTCAAACAGCTTGGTCAAAAATTCCTGGGTCACCGGTTTGTCATTGATATAGTCCACCACAGGCTGGTCGTTGCCGCACAACTCCTTCAGTTCCGGCAGGTAGAAGGGGTTGGGCAGGAAGCGCACGTCAAAGACCATGTCGCAGTCCAGGGGCAGGCCGTACTTGAAGCCAAAGGACTGGACCACAATGTTCATGGGCGGCAGTTCGCCTTCCGTGCCAAACTTTTGGATAATCTCCTGGCGGAGCTGTTTGGTGGTGGTTTTGGTGGTGTCGATAATGGTGGTTGCCCTCTGCCGTACCTGGCTGAGGATTTCCCGCTCTTTTTGGATATCCGCGCTGAGACCCTTGCGGCCGGCCAGCGGGTGGCGGCGCCGGGTTTCCTTGTAGCGGCGGATCAGGGTGCTGTCCTCAGCGTCCAGAAACACCAGTTCATAGGAGACCCCTTTCTGGGTCAGCTGGTCCAGCACCTCATGAAAGGCATTGAAGAATTTGCCGCCCCGGATGTCCACCACCAAAGCCAGTTTGGTATTGTCGTCCTTCTTGCGGCAAAGCTCAATGAATTTCGGAATAAACGTGGGGGGAAGATTATCTACGCAAAAATAGCCCAGATCCTCCAGCGTACGCATGACCTGCGTCTTCCCCGCGCCGGACATTCCGGTAATCAGCAGCGTTCTCGCCATCTTCCATCTACCCCCTTGCAGCATTGCAAATCGTGTTTTTAATTATACTATGTACTATCCGTTCCTGCAAAAAAATTTACGCAAAAGCAAATCTCCTATGCCTGGAAGGCATGAAGTTTTCTTTATTCTTCCGGTACGTCCAGCTGTTTGGTCATTACGGCCCGGATAATCCAGCTGACTCCCTGCCGGGTATTGGGCCCGGTGATGACGGTGGCCGCTTCCCGCACGGCGTCAGAGGCATTGCCCATGGCGCAGCCGATTCCGCAGTGCTTGATCATTTCCAGGTCGTTGTCAGAATCCCCGATGCAGAGGATTTCCTGGTCCTTGATGCCTTCCTTCTGGGCCAGGGTCCGCAGGGCATTCCATTTGTTGGTAGCCGGGGCGGTAATTTCCAAAAAGCCCTTGGAGGAGCTGACAATCTTGATTTTACCGGCGTACTTTTCCGTCAGTTCCTGCCGCAAAAGGTCCGTCTGGCCGGGCTCCCGGGCTACAATCAGCAGCTTGTGGGGATCCTCCGGCAAATGGTGGATTTCCTCCCCTTTCACTTCATAGGGCACCCGGGCAAATTTGGAATAGTACTGGACTTCCTCGCAGTCCGCCTTGGTCCACAGGGTATCGTTGACGTAGGCCTGGATGTAGATGCCCCGGCTGAGGCAGTCGTCGATGACCGGCTGGGCAATTTCCCGGGGCAGGGGCCAGGCTCCCAGGTCCTTATGGCTCAGGGGGTCCCGGAGCAGGGCACCGTTATACACCACCAAGGGGTTGATGATGCCCAGTTCGTTGGCGTAGGGCAGGGCGGAACGGTACATCCGGCCGGTGGCCAGGGTGACATAGTACCCGGCAGCAATGGCGTTCCGGACCGCTTGGGCGTCGGACGGGGCAATATTCTTCTCTGGATTTAACAGGGTATCGTCTAAATCCAGGGCAATCATTTTCAGTTTCATACACTTTCCTCCTTGGCAGACACAAAAAAAGAGTCCTGCCGCCGGGCAGGACTGTTCATTTCTCTTATTCTTCGGCGAATTGATCCTTGCCTACACCGCAGATGGGGCAAACCCAATCATCCGGCAGGTCTTCGAATTTGGTGCCCGGAGCGATATCGTGTTCAGGATCACCAGCAGCTTCGTCGTATACATAACCGCAAACGCCACAAACGTATTTTTTCATTCTATATTCCCCCTAGTCTGTAATTACTTTCTTGATTTACTGTGATTATACCAAAGTACCGGAGGAGTTACAATAGGTTTCGACAAATTTTAATAAAAATTATCGATAAATAATATATGCTTATATGTACTACTTTATGTATTACTGCACCAGGTCCTGCTTCTCCGACAGGGTTCCCTGCAAGAAGGCGTACACCTTCTCCGCAGCGCTTTTGTTCATGCCCTCCACCGCAGCAAGATCCTCCAGGGAAGCCTGCTTCATGGCGTCCAGGGTGCCGAACCGTTTCCACAGGGCCTCCCGGCGTTTGGGGCCGATGCCTTCCAGGTGGTCTAGCACGGAAACCAGGTTCCGTTTCCCCAGGCGCTTCCGGTGGTAGGTAATGGCAAACCGGTGGGCCTCATCCCGGATGTGCTGGATCAGGTGCAGGGACGGGGACATCTTGTCCAAGAGGATGCTGGTATGCTCCCCTTCCTTAAAGATCTCTTCTTCCCGCTTGGCCAGGCCAATGACGGGCACGTCCGAAATCCCCAGGCCCCGGATTACTTCCAGGGCGGAGCTCAGCTGGCCCTTGCCCCCATCGATGATGATCAGGCTAGGTAGATCTTCCAGGTCCTTGTAGCGGCGGTACACCACTTCCTGCATGGATTTGAAGTCGTCGGGCTTGCCTTCTGTGGACCGGAGTTTGTACCGGCGGTAGTCCTTTTTGCTGGGGCTGCCATTGCGAAACACCACCATGGAGGCCACGGTTTCCCGGCCCTGGTTGTGGGAAATATCGAAGCAGTCCATGCGCTCCAGGGGCTGGGACAGGCCCAGGGCCTTTTGCAGTTCTTCGGCGGCATCCAGGTCTGTCTTTAAGGACGCGTGGCCCCGGCGCAGCCGTTCTTCCAGGTTCTTTTTGGCGTTGTTTACGGCCATGAGCACCAGATCGTGCTTTAAGCCCCGCTGGGGCACCAACAGGTTCACGGTCTTTTCCGCCAGGGTGCTGAGATACTGGCCTAGCAGCACCCGGTCGCTGTCCGTCAGCTCCTGGCTCACCAGGACTTCCTTAGGCGGCTGGTGCTGCTTGGTGTAGTACTGCTTCATAAAGTCCGACAGAATATCCCCTCCGGGCTCCCCCACTTCCTGGTCCAGGAAAAAGCTGTCCCGGCCCAAAATCTTGCCGCCCCGGACAAAGAACACCTGAACGCAGACCCCGGTTTCGTCGGAAGCCAGGCCAATCACGTCCCGGTCCCCGCCTTCGGTGGTGGCCTTCTGCTTTTCTTCCAGCCGTTCCAGGCTCTGGAGGGAATCCCGGTAGTGGGCGGCCTTTTCGTACTCCATAGCCTCGGAAGCCTGGAGCATTTTTTCCGTCAGGTCCTTTTTCAGTTCCCCCACCTTCCCGTCCATCAGCAGCAGTACCTGGTCCACCAGTTTCCGGTACTCCGTAAGGGGCACCTTGCCGGTACAGGGCGCCAGGCAGCGATGGAGATGGTATTGGAGGCAGGGCCGCTTCACATTCATGTTCCGGCAATGGCGCAGGGGGAACATGGTGCGAATCAGCTTCATGGTGTCCCGCAGGGCGCCGGCGTCCGCAAAAGGCCCGTAGTACTTGGCCCCGTCCTGGAGCACCCGCCGGGTCAGCACCATCCGGGGGTACGCTTCCTCCACGGTAATTTTCAGGTAGGGATACGTCTTGTCGTCCTTCAGGTCAATATTGTACCGGGGCCGGTATTTCTTGATCAGGTTGCATTCCAGAATCAGGGCTTCCATTTCGCTGGCCGTAACAATGGTTTCAATAGAAGCCACGTGGGCATTGATGGCCCGGACCTTGGGAGAGCTCTGGGTGGACTTCCGGAAATAGCTGCGCACCCGGTTTTTCAGGATAACGGCCTTTCCTACGTAAATCACCTTGCCGGTACTGTCGTGCATAATGTAGACCCCTGGGGCCTCCGGCAAGACGGCCAGGGTATCGGCGATGGCCTGATTCATACTAAAACCTTCTTTACATACTGTCCGGTATAGGATTCCGGAATCTGGGCCAGTTCTTCAGGCGTGCCGGTGGCCACTACGGTGCCGCCCCGGTCGCCCCCTTCGGGACCCAGGTCGATGAGATAGTCCGCGGACTTGATCACGTCCAGGTTGTGCTCGATGACCACCACGGTACTGCCCGCATCTACCAGGCGCTGGAGCACTTCCAGCAGCTTGTGCACGTCGGCCATGTGCAGGCCGGTGGTGGGTTCGTCCAAAATGTACAGGGTCTTGCCGGTGTTCACCTTGGCCAGTTCCGTGGCCAGTTTCACCCGCTGGGCTTCGCCCCCAGACAGGGTGGTAGCCGCCTGCCCCAGCCGGATGTAGCCCAGGCCCACGTCTTCCAGGACCTGGAGCTTGCGCAGGATCCGCTGCTGGTTGCTGAAGTACTGGCATGCCTCGGTAACGGTCATGTTCAGCACGTCGGCGATGTTCTTTCCTTTATAGTGGACTTCCAGGGTTTCCCGGTTGTAGCGGGTGCCGTGGCAGACCTCGCAGGGCACGTACACGTCCGGCAGGAAGTTCATTTCGATTTTCAGCAACCCGTCCCCGTGGCAGGCCTCGCAACGGCCGCCCTTGACGTTGAAGCTGAAGCGGCCGGGTTTGTAGCCCCGGAGCTTGGCATCGTTGGTGGTGCTGAACAGGGTCCGAATCAGGTCAAAGGTCCCGGTATAGGTAGCCGGATTGGACCGGGGCGTCCGGCCAATGGGGCTCTGGTCGATGTTGATGACCTTGTCGATGTTCTTGAGCCCCAGAATCTTGTCGTGGGCCAGGGGACGCTCCCGGGCGCCCATGAGCTCCTTGGCCAGGGCCTTGTAGAGAATGTCGTTTACCAGGGTGGACTTGCCGCTGCCGCTGACCCCGGTGACCACCGTCAGGGTGCCCAGGGGAATGGACACGTCGATGTTCTTCAAGTTGTTGGCCCGGGCCCCCTTGATGGTAATCTTTTTTCCCGTTCCTTTGCGGCGCACTTTGGGCACTTCAATCTTCTTCCGGCCGCTGAGGTACTGGCCGGTAACGGAATCGGGCACCTGGCAGATTTCTTCCGCCGTGCCCTGGGCCACGACGTAGCCCCCGTTTTCCCCGGCGCCGGGCCCGATGTCGATAATCTGGTCGGCGGCGTACATGGTATCCTCATCGTGTTCCACCACAATCAGGGTATTGCCCATATCCCGCAGGTTCTTCAGGGTTGCCAGGAGCTTGTCGTTGTCCCGTTGGTGCAGGCCGATGCTGGGCTCGTCCAAAATGTACAGCACTCCCACCAGTCCCGAGCCAATCTGGGTGGCCAAACGGATGCGCTGGGCTTCGCCGCCGGACAGGGTGGCCGCAGCCCGGGACAGGGTCAGGTAGTCCAGGCCCACATTGTTCAGGAAGGACAGCCGGGCCCGGATTTCTTTGAGAATCTGGGCGGCAATAAAAGCGTCCCGGTCGGACAGCTTCAGGGTATTGAAAAACTCCAGGCTTTCCCGGACGGGCATCTCGCACACCTGCTGGATGTTCTTATCCCCTACGGTAATGCCCAGGACTTCCGGCCGCAGCCGGGCCCCGTGACAGGTGGAGCATTCAATGGCGGTCATAAAGGACTCGTAGTCCAGCCGCTGGCTTTCGCTCATGGCTTCTTTCAGCCGGCGCTTCAAAAGGGGAATAATCCCTTCAAAGGGCGTATTGTGCTCGTGGGTTTCGCCCATGAGGTTTTCATATTCAAAAGTAAAGGTTTCGTCAGGAATCCCTTCCAAAAGCTCCTTTTGGAACCCTTTAGGCAGGTCCTTCCAACAATTGGCCAGGGAATAGCCCCGGCTTTTCAGCACGGAAGCCAGCTGGCACAGGAAATAGGATTTGACGTTGGAGCTGACAGCAGCAATGGCCCCCTGGTCAAAGGGTTTGGTCTTGTCCGGAATCACCAGGTCCAGGTCAAATTCCATATGCTGGCCCAGGCCCATGCAGTCCGGGCAGGCCCCGTAGGGGGCGTTGAAGGAAAACAACCGGGGCTCGATTTCCGGCAGGCTGATGCCGCAGTCGGCACAGGCAAACTTTTCGCTGTACACCTGGCTGGTACCGTCCATCAGGTCAATGGCCACGGTGCCCTCCCCCAGTTTCAGAGCCGTTTCCAGGGAGTCGGTAAGCCGGCTGCCCAGTCCCGGACGGGCCACCAGCCGGTCCACCACCACGGAGATATAATGTTTCTTTTTCTTGTCCAGGACAATGTCTTCGTCCAGGGTCCGGATTTCCCCGTCCACCTTGACCCGGACATAGCCCGCCCGGCGGACGGATTCCAGGACGTTTTTGTGCTCGCCCTTACGGCCCCAGATGACCGGAGCCATAATCATGAACTTGGTGCCTTCCGGCAGTTCCAGTACCTTGTCCGCAATCTGCTGGGGGGATTGGCGCTCAATGACCTTACCGCAGTTGGGGCAATGGGGAATCCCAATCCGGGCAAACAGCAGCCGCAGGTAGTCGTAGATTTCCGTCACCGTACCCACCGTGGACCGGGGATTCCGGCTGGTGGTCTTCTGGTCAATGGAAATGGCGGGACTCAGGCCGCCAATATAGTCCACATCGGGTTTGTCCATCTGGCCCAGGAACTGCCGGGCATAGGCGGACAAGGACTCCACGTAGCGGCGCTGGCCTTCGGCATAAATGGTATCAAAGGCCAGGGAGGACTTGCCGCTGCCGGACAGGCCGGTGATGACCACCAGCTTGTTTCGGGGAATTTTTAAGGAAATGTTTTTCAGGTTGTGCTGCCGGGCACCCTGGATCACAATATAATCATCGTTCATGACGCTTGGAAATTTCTCCTTTCAGCAAAATCAGCTGATCCCGCAGTTCGGCTGCCAGCTCGAAGTCCAGCTGCTTGGCCGCTGCTTTCATCTTCTTTTCTAGGTCTTTCGCCTGTTTCTCCAGGGCTTTGGTGCTGGCCTTGCTCAGGCCGCCCTTCCCATAGTTTTCGGCGCTGGTGTCGTCTTCGGCAATCTTGGTGAGCTTGATCAGGTCCACCACTTTTTTCTGAATGGTCTTGGGCACAATGCCGTGGGCCTCATTGTACGCTTCCTGCTTGGCCTGCCGGCGGTTGGTTTCCTCAATGGCTCGCTCCATGGAGCCGGTTATATTGTCGGCGTACATAATAACCCGGCCGTGTGCATTTCTGGCCGCCCGGCCAATGGTCTGGATCATGGCCGTATCGCTGCGCAGGAAGCCTTCCTTGTCGGCGTCCAAAATGGCCACCAGGGATACTTCCGGCATATCCAGCCCTTCCCGGAGCAGGTTGATGCCCACCAGGACGTCAAACTTCCCGGCCCGCAGGTCGTGGATGATTTCCGCCCGTTCGATGGTCACAATATCCGAATGGAGGTAACGGACCCGGACCCCGGAAGAAGCCAGGTATTCCGTCAGGTCTTCCGCCATCTTTTTGGTCAGGGTGGTGACCAGCACCCGTTCTCCCTGGGCCGAAACCTTATGGATTTCGCTGAGCAGGTCGTCAATCTGGCCGGCAATGGGGCGTACCTCAATTTTCGGGTCCAAAAGGCCCGTAGGCCGGATAATCTGTTCCACCACCTTGTCGGTGGTTTCCATTTCGTAGGCTGCCGGGGTAGCGGATACGTAGATAATCTGTCCCCTCTGGGCCTGGAACTCGTCAAAGGTCAGGGGCCGGTTGTCCAGGGCGGAGGGCAGCCGGAAGCCGTACTTCACCAGCTGCTCCTTCCGGGCCCGGTCCCCGGCGTACATGGCCCGGAGCTGGGGCAGGGTCACGTGGCTTTCGTCCACCACCGTGAGAAAGTCCTCCGGGAAATAGTTCACCAGGGTAAAGGGCGGTTCCCCGGGAGCCCGGCCCGTCAGATGCCGGGAATAGTTTTCGATGCCGCTGCAATAGCCCAGTTCTTCCATCATTTCCAGGTCGTAGTTGGTGCGCTGCTCCAGGCGTTCTGCCTCCAGGAGCTTTCCCTGGTCCTTGAGCACGGCCAGGCGGTCGTTCAATTCCTTGCGGATATCCTTCCTGGCCCGTTCCATATTTTCGTCGCTGGTCACATAGTGGCTGGCCGGGAAAATGGCCACGTGGGACCGCTTGTCCAGCACGGCGCCGGTGAGCACATCGATTTCCATAATGCTGTCCACTTCGTCCCCAAACAGCTCAATGCGGATACCTTTTTCCCCGTAGCTGGAGGGGATTACTTCAATCACGTCCCCCCGGACCCGGAAGTTGCCCCGCTCCAGCACCAGGTCGTTGCGGGTATAGCGGATTTTCACCAGCTTTTCCAGGATGGCGTCCCGGTCCACGGTCTGCCCTACCCTGAGGGACAGTACGCTGTCGTAGTAGTCCTTGGGCGCGCCCAAGCCGTAGATGCAGGAGACGGAGGCCACCACAATCACGTCCCGGCGTTCAAACAGGGCGGAGGTAGCCGAGTGGCGCAGCTTATCGATTTCATCATTAATGGAAGAATCCTTTTCAATATACGTGTCCGTGGCCGGCAGGTAAGCTTCCGGCTGGTAAAAATCGTAATAGGATACGAAGTATTCCACGGCGTTATTGGGAAAGAATTCCTTGAACTCGCTGCACAGCTGGGCTGCCAGCGTTTTGTTGTGGGCGATGACCAGGGTGGGTTTCTGGACCTTCTGGATCACCTGGGCAATGGTGTAGGTTTTGCCCGTACCCGTAGCTCCCAGGAGGACCTGGGTATGCAGACCTTCCTTGACCCCTTCGGCCAGTTCTTCGATGGCTTCCGGCTGGTCGCCTGCCGGAGCGAAGGGTGCCTTTATCTGAAATTCCATAATGATTCTCCTTATATATTGCAATACTTTATTTTATCATAACAAAAAGGCCAGCACCAATAGTTTATATAAACATCGGTGCAAGCCCGTTTCCTTCAATATTTTACGGTCAGCATTTTAAATAAAACCAATACTTCCGTTTTATTTTTCTGCCGTTTTTCTGCCGCCCATGCTTTCCAGCTTCTCGATTATGAGAGCCGCCGCCCATTCGGGTGGCTTGCGTATCCCCATTTCCCACTTCTCAATGGTGCTTTTTGGGATTTTCAGTAAATCAGACATTTTTTGCTGAGATAGCCCGGCGGCTTGCCGGGCCTCTTTGATGGTAGTCATATCAGTGCGCCTCCTCGACGTGGCGGAAGACCTCCTTACCGTCCTCCAGGATGATAAGAGCCACTGTATGTTTAGCGCCAAATTTCTTGTTCAGCTCATCCTTGGTAGGCTCGGCCGCTTTTACTTGTGCGGCCATCCACGGGTCTGGGTCCAGGATGGCTGTAGGCGGGACTGGGACGGTTTTAAAGGCGTCCTCCTCACCATTATCCGCATTTATAAAGCTGACAACGCACTTTAGGATTTTGGCCTCTTGGGCTAGCGCCCAATCTCCGTGCATGCTGGCAGCGTGTGCGTCCAGGTGGTCGATCCACCACCGGGCTGACGTCTCTTTTTTGAGCTCCGCCAGCCATCTAGCGGTGTCAGGCCAGTCCGGGTGCGTCTCGATGAAGCGAGTGGCCTCCGCTAAGATCCGGTTGCGGATGCCGTTTGCCCAGGCGATCTGCTTGGGGCTCCCAGTCAAATCCGGCAGGCCTGCCTCTTTAGCCTGGGCGGCTTGGGCGGCATCCCAGCAGGCCCGGCAGTCGATGCTTTCCAGGTATGCGATCTTGCGCTCTCTATCAGAGTGCTTACCAAAAAGGTTGACCTCCTCGGTGTGGCCGCAAGCGTGGGTGATCGTGTACTTTGCCATGGCATTGCGCTCCTTTCAAGTGGTGGCGGGGCCGAATGCCCCGCCCAGATCATTAAAACCAGGTGTCTGCGATAGCATTGAGGCTATCTGCAATCCAGTCTTGATAGGTCGAGTAAGTGATCGGGTCAACGCTCTCGTAAGGGGGCAGGTCTACGCCGTTGAGCGGGCTCAGCATCCAGTTGCTCCAGCTGGGGTCGTCCACTTTGTCTACCAGCTCAGGAGCTGCATCCTTGAGGTAGCTGACTACGTCGTTCCTGGTGTAGGTGATGGCCAGGACCATTACCTTCCCTCTGAGGTCATAGGTGGTTGCTGCCAGGCTCACGTTTTTGTCGTGGTCTACGACGATGTACTGGGGTTCTCCGATATTCAGGATGCTGGCTTCGATGGCCTTATCCAGGACGTTGTCAAGATTCTGTTCGCCAAACAGGGCTTTTGCTTTTTCGTTCAGGCTTTCGTTGATTTTCATATCGATCTCTCCTTTTCTGTAGGTGGGGCTTTCTTTTTTATCCCCTCTCCTCTCTTCTTGGCTATATTATACCTCCCAATGGGATACATTGCAAGCGATGAATAGAAAAATATTGAAAATATTTTGCTCCCGAAATCAGCTTCGGGCACAAATCACCATTCCGCCAGGGTGTATGTCAGCGAAGCGGCTTCCACCTTTCTCCCGGATCTGGTATATACCATCCCTTCCCACTTCCCTGCCTGGAACCCCACACCGCCATACACCTTTCCGTCAGCAGTCAGAACCCCGGCCTTGATTTTATGCTCTTTCCGAAGATTGATTTTATAAACGTCCACCTTCTGCTTTTCGGTGTTCGCAGTGACCACGGTCCTGTCGGTTTTCCCGGTCGCTTCTTCCGGCAGGGCAGGGGAACCCTTTTTGATTTCCTGGGCTACCTTTTCCGCTCCCGTCTGTACGTCCGGAGCCTGCACATAGTAGGTAACAGTCGGAGGCGTATCAGAGGACTGTACATGGTAAACTTCTCTGGTGACTTCCCTGGCCGTCTGATCAGATACGCCCAGTTCCTTTTTTACAGCTCCCGGGTCTGTGGTCTGGCGGTACTCCATCACTTTTGGCTGTTCTTTTTGCTCCTGTCTACAGCCGTAAATCGCACAGCACATGGTCACCAGGGCAAAAGCTCCAACTCCTGCCGCAATGGCTTTCCATTTTTGTTGCTCGTCCATATTTCACCTCGCATATTCGCTTTTAAACGGTTTTTTCAAACTTCGCATATAAGTAATAGCATATGCAGAAAAAGCGGCGTACAAGGCCACTGTGGACCTTATACGCCGTATCTTCAGCCTTTAATCCCAAACAGGGCCTTGTCATACATATTATCGCCATCAATTCCGTATCCGTTGTAGTTGTCCGTGTACTGCCACACATAACCGGAAATATCATCCCCTGGCCCCCACTCAGCGTTCCAGATGGGGCACCCCAGGGACTGCCAGTCAATGACTGTGGTCAGCCAGTCGTAAGATGCATACACACCCCAGTTCAGGCCGATGTTCTTGCCGAAAGCCTTACACATAGCAGTGACCAACGCCGGGTCTTTTTCGAAGCCGTTGTCTTTCTTCCAATGGTCAGCATCTTCCATGTCATAAAAAACGGGCAGTTCCAGCAGGACACCAGATTCTTCAATCGCCGCCCGGCAATTCTTGGCGTTTTCCACGGCATCATCCACGGTTAAGCTGTAGTCGTAGTGATACGCTCCAACGAGCATCCCATGGGCATGAGCCTGGGCCACGTTTTCCCGGAACTTCTCGTCCCGGCCATGCTTCCCGTATGAGCTGCGCACGTAGCAGAAACGAACGCCCTGGGCTTGCAGATCATCCCACGGGATATTCTCGTTATTCTCAGATACGTCGATTCCTTTAATCATTTTCCATTCACCTCTTTTTGAAAGTCTTTCTTCGGCTCCTCTTGCCAGGGATCCGGAATCCCATCCCCATCATCATCTACAAGGGATTTTCCAATAAATCCGATGGCCGCTATGAAGGATACCCCCGTTAGCGTCTGTATCAGCTGGTTTAAGGCTGGCAGGTCTACTCTGCCCTGGAAAGCCCATAGCCATACCCAGCCGGACAGATACAAGATGATACTGCCGATGATCAACAGCATCAGTATGATCACCAGGGCACGGGGCAGGCCCCGGACCTTCATGCGGCCAACCGAGCCCAGAAGATTCAGCAGTACACCTTGCAGCTTCTTCACTTTCGAACTTCTTCCGGCATCTTCAGCACCTCTTCATGCTTCGCATTCATGATGCCGTTGTCCGCCAGCCGTTCGTAAACCTCGTACATCTCTTCGAAAACCTGCTTTTCGTCAACTGTCGGCGGCGTCCGTTGGAACCGCACATACATATCGTTGAGGGAAGTCCGCAGAATCAGCTGCATTCCCTTTCTGACAGCTCTCAGCCCGGTAACATAGGCAACTACATACCCCACCAGCCCGCCTACGGCCAGGCTTACGGCAGTGCTCAGCCCTTCGATGACAATATCATTCACTTTTTGGTATCCTCCTTATAGTAACTTGAAAGGTGTGATTTTATGAAACTCCCGAACGGCTTCGGCACCTGCTATAAGCTCAACGGTAATCGCCGCCGCCCCTGGGTCGTTAAAAAGACCATCAACGGCCATCAAAAAACGCTAGGGTACTTTTCTACCTATGTGGAAGGTCTGAGCCATCTCTTTGCCGTCAATAAAACCGACACCATGCAAGCGGAAATCCCTTTTTCTTCCATCTACGAAAGATGGAAGAAAGAACATTTTCCGGGCCTGTCCGTGTCCTCGCAGAAAGCCTATGAGATTTGTTTTCGCCATCTCTCTACCCTCCATTCTCGGCCTTTCTCCTCTCTCCGGTACAGAGATTTGCAAGCGGCCATTGATGATGTGAAAAAGATTGCTGGTTATGCCACACAAAAGAAAGTCAAAGGGCTGTTGGAACAGCTCTATGACTATGCCATCAGATACGACATAGTAACCACGGACTATGCCAGCCGTCTTTCCATCGACCCGCACATCCCGGTGCACAAGAAAAAGCCCTTCACCGTCCGGGAACGGAATCGGCTATGGGCTAATCTCGAAACGCCATTTGCAGTTGATGTACTGATTCTGATTTATACCGGACTCCGATGCGGTGAATATCTCAGCATCAAGGCATCCGATGTAAAAATCCGCCAGCGATGCCTTGTCATTCGAAAAAGCAAAACCAGGGCGGGCATCCGGCAGGTCCCGGTCAGTAAAAAGATATGGCCGTTTGTCCTGGCCAGAATCCAGGCATCGCCCTGGCTCTGTTCCTGCCGTTCTTACGACTCTTTCCGCCGTCAGTGGGACAAAGCCATGAAAGCATTATCCATGCACCACACGCCCCATGAAGCACGGCATACAGCCGCATCAATGCTCGATTCGGCAGGTATCAACGACACCGCTGTCAAAATGATTCTCGGCCACGCTAGAAAAGGGGTGACGAAAGCCGTCTACACGCACAAAACCTTGTCCGAACTTCGAAAAGCAGTGGATATTTTGTGAGTAACCAGGGCTTTTTTGTTTTGTAGCTATCCCATGTATAGCGGCATCATAAGCCGCTGTGGAAGGTGTTTTACTTGTGCTTAACGTGGGCACTTTGCGGTTTGTCTATGCCCGTAAATTGCCATAGATTTGCCATTGTTTTTCCCTGATAGGTATCCACCGATGAGTTGCCACCCCATGCTCATGAAAGCCCTGACAACGCGGCAGGCTATTTCACTGGATGGGGGAAGAAAAGTGGTGATGGATGGGTTACTCAATCTGCACAAAGGACAGACGGAGATAATTGGCTCACGAAAAGCACTGGTGGAGGTCAAGCTCACAACACCCTGCCCCCATCCATCGCCTGTTATGGCTGGCACAGGACCGCTTAGGCCGTGCGTTTCCAGCAGTATGCCGCTGTAGATGGCTGGAGGTTGTTATGGGCCGCATTGCCGCCCGTCCCGTCAGTAGTACCGGCAGGGTCTCCCTTCCCGTTTTGAGGAGATGTAGCAAGGGTTCCTGCATCCTCATGCCATTCCCCGCTCACCTTGAAAGCTCCTTGCGTATAGGCCTCCCATTTTCCATTCCTGTACACCTTCGGGGTGCCGCTTTGTACGGTGTTCCACGTTCTTACAAGGTGCCCATGTGATGCCATTTCATCGGTGGTGAGCTGGTGCTTCCGTTCGCCGTATTTTTGACCTGCTGTATAGGTGTAGCTGCCGAAATCATCGCTCCCAGACCCCTGAGCAATCAGTGTGTAACCAGGGGGAAGGGCTTCCCAAGTCCCACCAAAAAGCGTTGCCGGGCTGGTGCTGTCGTTGCTCCAGTAGTAGGACCCAACGGGGTGGGCGTCCAGTTTGGCTTGTTTGTAGATTTCATCTTTCGCAGTCTTTATGGCATCAGCAACAATCGCCTGTACCCATGCCGTAGACGGAACGTGACTGTCATTTGCCCCTGCATCTGGGCTGGCCACATACATGGCCCCCCACTTCTTGTCCGTAGTCCCGATGGAACCTTCCCCGTCCACGTTGGGGACATAAGCCCGTGTGGTCATTCAGCCACCCCCTTTCCATTGCTCTCGTTGGTGTCAGCTTCCGTAGTGTTCTCCGCTTCTTTAGGCAGCACGTAGGCAATGCAATCCTGGTTCACGCATTTCCCTTCTGCGTCCAGCTTCCGGGCACAGTACGGGCATCTTTTCGGGAGTTTGAATCTCATTTCAACGCCTCCATTTCTGCTTTATAGGCTTCTTGCAAGTCAACGAAATCCTGTTTGATGCTTTCCTGGGCTTCCGTATCGCCCCTCAGAGTAGCGATGTTGTACGCATTGGATAATTCCTCCACCCCACTGTTATAGTCGGCTGTGAGGGCCGTTTTCTTCTCTTCCACGGTCGGCTCGGCAGGGGGAGCGTATTCCCTTTTGGCTTTTGCATCCAGGTAGTCCTGTAGCTTTGCAATATACCCTTCGTAGGTGTCGTTGGGGTAGTTGTAAAAAAGACTATCCACAACACAGCATTTTTGGCTTTCGTCATACAAGACCATGCCGGGAAGATTATCCACCCCGGAGTCGGTCTTGAAATTATCCAGGGAATCGATATAGACCTTTGAACCCTGGATGATTGTCACTTGTTCGTTCAAGATTTGAAAGACTTTCATTTTTCCTCCTTCTTCACTGTTGATGAAATGCCTAGCCACAGACACAGCTTTGCCTTTGGCACAACCAATCTTTCTTTCAGCTTTTCTATTCGTTCCCAATCGAAAGATGCCGCCAACGTGCTTGCTGGAACTAATACCACCGTCACCAGAAGGGAACATAACAGCGGAAACGCCGTAGAGCTGTCTTCTGCCGGTTCATGGTATCGTGATGAATTGTCTTTTAGCAAAAACATCACGCCCAGCGCAACTCTTGGTAGCACCGGTGGGAACGGCCTGCATGAGAACCGTCAGCCCTACACGGTGGTCAACTTCTGGCGTAGAACCGCATAATCAAGCCGTGCGCCGCCAAAAATTCACGACGGTATAAGGCTGTCTGTTTTCGTGGCTCCCATTCCCGCCAGTTGAAGAGATTGTGATTGTATGAGAGTGACTGCCCGCATAGCTTGTTGTCCCCGTTGAAGCATGACCGGAATTCGCACCTTTCTTCCCGTTGTCCGGGCTTCCGTCAGCAGCAAGGTAGAATGTGTGATTATGATTTCCATCCGTTGAGCAGGATGCGGAGTGACTGTGACTGGGCATTTCATCAACAGAGAGTTGGTGCTTGACCTCGCCGCCGGTATCTCCTAAGGCGTAGGTGTATTTCGTCCCGTTCTCCCAGTAGTCACCAGCCCCTACTGCGACCTGGCCTTTTTGCGTCATAATCCAGGTAGTGCCAGGGAACACGGTGTTCGGGTCAGTGCTGTTTTCGAATTCGACGACGATGCCGACAGGGTAAATCAGGTCGTACAGCTCCAACGGGCTGTGCCCAGCCCTCTCCCATCCTCCGGTAGCGGAAAGAAACTTTTTCCCGTCCCCGGCTTTGGGGGCAGGTACAAACCCCCGCACCCCGGAAGAAGCATCAGAGCAGCCTTTGAAATCGCTGTGGGCTTCTGGGTCGGTGAGATGATATTCGAAATCTTCTTCTCGAGCGTATACGTCGCTCGTGATTTCCACCCCAACAGACGACGCATTGCCTACGGACGTATAAATGGCAAACTCCTGCACATCCATTTTGTACGTCTTATCTGGAATCCATTCGCCATGAATGGCGTCAATCGCATAAGCGTACCCATAAAAGGTTACTTCTCCTTTATAGTCTCCCCAGCCGGTATCAGTGTAAGATTCGCTAGAGACCTTTGCGTACACACCAATTTCCGTAGCAGAAAACCCACCGCCCTCTGCGATTCCGCTATTGGAGTATGCAAAATAAAGCACTGTACGCGCTTCGGACGCATCCGCATTAACCACCTCAGCTGTTTTCGTAATTGACGCGTCCAGCTTCTTACTGATCAAATCGGTTCTTGTGGAACCATCGCTGATTCCATCCCCGATTTCAATTTTCGTAAACACCAGAGGCTTCCCCATGGTTGCAGAAAGCTCAATCAGGTGCATCCCTGCTTCCCCGACGTTAACATTACTAAATTCGCTCATTGATTCACCTCATTCCTTTTGTCGGATATTCCCGTCAGAATCGATATAAAACAGGTCGTCCGAATCCCCGATTTGAGAAGTTGGGGACGGGCTGACTTCCTGCTCGTTGCGGGCCATCACCGCTGACGGCTTCAACCCATTCAAAGTTATTTCAATGTTTCCGCTGGAGTCTACTTCATGAATTCCCCGGGCCACATTGAAACTAATTGATTTTCTGTTGATCTTGTCTCCAGCTAGTCTGCCCACTTCTGTGCTGCAGTGTTTTCTCACGATTGATCCGGCATACATAGGATTCGCAATAGGTACAATTCTAGCTGCCTGGATAATCATATTTGCAGGAATAATCAGCCTTGCATATCTTCGTACTTCATTGATTCTTTCAGACATATCAGTGTCAAGATTAAGGATAACCGTGTAACTGTTTGGATCCACGCTTAGGGTTACAGCACCTTGGTGATACATTCCAGCAATCAATTTCTCGAAAGATTTTTCGGTATATGGCCTTGTTCCATTGACGGTTAAAAAGATAGCTGCTTGCCGATCAAAAATAGTCGCATTTTGGGGCGGATAAATTCCGAGCATGCTTTCCCACCTTTCTACGCCGGCAATGTCGGTGTTAAAGATGAAAGTATTCGCGAACCATCTCCAAAGCTGATCATACAAAGTTTGAAATTCGACATTTTCAGCTTGGCATATGGCTTTCATTTCTTTAGCATTCTGAAGCACCCAGGGCAGGTATTTTTCCAGCGTTACCTTACGAGTAATTTTTTTCATTAGGCTCCCCCACTGATATCAGTCACCGTCCCAAGAGTAGCCAGGGCATTATCTGCCAGTTCCGCGTTCTCCTCAGTCCCGTTCAGAGTGGTGTGACTAATATCGGCCACATACGGACGGGCCAGAAAACGGCTTTCCAGCTGACTGATACGGATAACAATGCCCCGATTTTCGTACCGGCTTGTAGTCACCACTTCGGTGTCCTGCCACCCCTTGTTCAGCTCGTCAAAATATGCCTGGATGGTTGCTGTAATATCTGCAAGGCAGGTGGAAAAGGTATCTGTGCCCAGAAATTTAATGTTTAGCCCGATGTTGACTGCACTCTGGGCGGCGGCTTCCACAGTTACACGATGCCCGATGGGGGCAATACCCACACCCTGCTGGTGATACGGGACCGGGTCCAGGGCTTCCTGTACCTCGCTTACGAATTCTGGCTCCGGAGGTTTGTGTTCGCTGGTCATGAACACAACTTTCACCGTTCCTCCGCCGTCCCACACCGGGTAGACCTTAACTCCACCCACCCCTTTGATGGCGTTCACCTTTTCTTGGTAGTCAGCGATGTTCCCACCGTATGCTTGGGTTTGGAAGCTTTCCAGATACCTTTTTCGAAAGGCTTCTGTCTCTTCTTCATCTTCACCAGGCACGATAACATTCACGATTTTTGCGGATTCCAATCCAGCCACATAGTCAATTGGGATTGCCCTGCCGCTGACCTTGTTCCCTGCAGTACCGGATTTTTCACATTGGGCCATATACTGATTGCCCCCGGCAGTCAGCCTTTTGGTGACGACATAATTCAGCTCGTCAACGGAATAGCGGCTCCCAATGGGGAGTACAGCCGTGGCCGGGGTGGCCTCAATAGTCACATAGGCATAAGTCGCTTCGTAAGGTTCCAGGCCCCGCTCTTTGGCTCTCTCAATCAGATGTTCACGGTCGGCAGTATCCCCGAACGTATTGGTCATGAAGTAATCCAGGGCCGCATACATCAGCATAAATTCAATAGCTGCCGGTTTAGTGGCATCAAAGGCGATGGAACCTTCTCGTTTATCAATCTCTTTAGACATAACCGAAAGCATTCGCTTTTCAATCACGTCCTCGGTTTGTCCCTCATACATTGGCGATTCTCACCTCTTTCTGGGCTTGCAGATTTCCGTAGATGGTAATCACGGTGAACTTTGCCAGGACGCTTCCGCCCTTGTCGTAGCTAAGATCAAAGTTAGTCACGTCGGTGATTCGGTCGTCCTGGGTCAGTGCTTCCTTAATCCTTCTAGGGATTTCTGGCAGTACAAAAGGGATGGGCTTGCCGAAAAGCTCGGCCAGCTCCACCCCATAATTCCAACTGTAAATGATGTACTGATACCGCTCAGTGTTCAGGATCTTGTACACAGCCTGTTCAATCGCTTCCAGGTTCTCTGTGACTGTTCCGCTGATGCGATCATCATCAATCATCATCCGATACGTTTTGTTCGGATATACCTCAGTCGTCTTAATAGCCACAGCCCCAACAGGCCGGGCCGGGTCCACAGGTAAAAGGCTCATTTACTCACCCCCATTGACCGCTGATATTGGCGTGCATCCCATACCGAGATACCACCAGATATTGTTGCGCACCTGCTTGCCGGAGCAAGATCACGACTTCCCCCACGCTCAGCCCGTTTTGTACGGTGATTGTTTTCCTGCCCACATAGGCATGGTTATGGGATTCGTACTTGGCTTCCCCGCTACCCCCTGCCGCATTTTCCGTCTTGTGGTTGACAGAGATATCCACTTGATAATCCCGGACCATATCAGTGAGAATAAGGAAGTCAGAAGATATCACATCTTTACTGCTGATTCTCACAGATAACGGGGAAACACTTTCAACGGTCCCCAGGATATAGTCACAGGGCTTCATGTCTCCCACGTTCTGGGCGATCATCTCCTGCATAACTTGATAAAGTTTAGCGTTCATCGAATCACCTCTTAAAAATGGGACGTCTTAATAATTTTGGTTGGTTGCATCCCATCCATTTCCCAGTAATTACTCCCGTTCACCACCATGTCACGGCTGGAAGAATTGCCAACGTAACCGCCATTGCCATCGTAGATAACCACATGATCATCATCGTCATAGACAATTACGTCTCCTTCTTCGAGCTGGCTGGCGTTAAACGGTATCACGTTGTTCCCGGCATCACTTACCATCGTCGGGACTCTGGCCACACCATCCCTGCATTCCTGCGCCAGGAAGGGGCTGTAATAGCTTCCAACCTTCCCGACAGCTTCGGCACACCCTTCGGTGCCGTTCTCCATCGTTGCGCCCACCCAAGCGTCAGCCCCCTGGGTGAGTCCTTCATGAATCTGGTTCGTCTGACTGGAACCGGAAGAATACCCAGTTCCGAAGTCGCTACCGGAACCGAAAGCAGAACCAGAACCAGAGCCGGAAGAAGCAGTACCTGGATTGGCCCCGGAAGCATTTCCGGAAGAAGAATCAGATTTCCCATTAAGGAAGCTCCCGATTAGATCCAGATCCATCAAGTGGCAGTTGTTCGTGAATTTGTGCGTCACACTGTCCACGATCACTTGATATGCCTGCCCTTCCTTCTTCTCCTCCATATCGTCCTCGCCGATGTTCACATTCAGCCAGGCCATGGAGCCGCCCCGGATGCTCAAGTCACCAGCCTGGTCTTTCAACTTGAAAGTGCGCCGCACGTGGTTCTTCATTTCCAGCAGCTTGTTGGCCAGGGCCTGGGGCGCAATGGTCATACCGGACGGATTCAGGCTTTCGTAATACTGCAATACCCCCCACTGTTTCCGGGTGGGGGATTTTTGATAGTCGGCGTTATTGGCAGGGGCATATATGACCTGGTGGCCATTCTGACCACTGTCCAGATCCAGCTTGATCAAATTGGCAGTATCTTTGTCGATGGTCCCGGTATAGTCATAGCCCCCGGCAGTTTCGCCGTCAAAATAGAGATCTGTCTTGAGTTTGGAGATCTCTTTTAAAGTCAGCTTCCCGCAGTCGTCATAGATTACGTACATTTTGCCGGTCTGCATCAACGTGATATCCAGGGCTGTCTGGCACATATCCATGATTGTTTCGTCCGGATCTCTGTGCTTCGGAATTACATAGCCGGTATCGTCCAGATCACCGACTTTTAACTCAAAGTCTTCCGCCAGTTCTCGGATTACTTGGGTAGCCGTCCTGGCCACGTATTGAAACGTGTCTTTGTTCAGCAGATAGCGCATCTGATCATAGGCGGTGACGTTCCACAGATCATTCTTTGTTTTCTTCTTTTCGAAGATGAACCCATGGAAAAACTGCTTTCCTTTCCAGGTTACATCGATGGTGTCACCGTACCCCATTTTCAAGACTTCATCCCGGACGACCTTGAAAGTCATTTTCCCAGGGGCACCCTTTCGATGCAGTTCCAGCCGCAGATCATCTAGGACAGCAGGGACGAAGTATTCATCCGTCTTTTTAACGTGAACAACCATAGTCAGCCCCTCGGTGTTCCCACCGGAGTAGTTGACCACACTGTTCGTGTTGGGCTGTTGAGCTGATTCTGTCATAATTTCAGCACCTTCCCCGCCATGGATTGGAGCGGATTGGTAACCAGGTTACTCGTCAGCACAGACCGCCAGTTGACTTTCCCACCGGTCAGCATCTTTACGGCTTCATAGCAGGTCACGTTCTTGGTGACCTTGGCCAGGGACGGGATAGTCTTTCCGACTGTAGGCCGATTGTCCTGTACAACCAGCTTTTCATCTCCGTCCTTGTCCTTCTCTATCTTGGCTATCTTGGTCCCGAAATAGCGGTACTCTTTCAGCTTTAAAGGCACCACAACGTCCGTTCCTTCACTGTCAGCATCTTCCACGATACTGTAATCTTCCAGGGTAACTGTCATGTTGGTTGAAAACAAAACGTTGAATCCCACCATTCGACAGACGATGAACTGAAAAGGCTCCTTGGACGTTTTCAGCGTTTCGAACTGATTGAGAAAATACTCAGCTTTCTTATAGCCGAAAAAGTTATCGATTCCGGTCGCTCCAGCGATCAAAGAGTTAGCGAGCCCGCCCAAAAGGCTTGTATCATAGTCAGCCCACGGGTAACGGTTGTTGGGAAGCCTGGCATCGAACTCAACCTCAGACAGGCCAGGGGCTTTTATCAGGTTCGCCTCGCCCTCGTTGATCAGATTGATCACCCGGTTTTTCCCTTTGATTTTCAGTTCCATCCTGGCCGGTGGCACAGGTAATTGCACCATGCCCAGGTAAAAGTAGTAACTCATGCGTGCACCTTCCTTGCCCCTGCGGCCATGCTCTGAAGCAGTCCCTGGCTCAGTACATCAACTACCCCGTCAATGTCCATTTCATTGCTGATATTGTTGGTCATGCCGCCCATCTCGATAGTCACAGAGGCCGTTGTGTACTTGTTGATTGCTTCTCGTTCGGCAATCTCTCGCAGATACCGCAGATCTTCCTGGGCACTATCCAGGGCATCAGCAGTACGTTTTGCCGCATCGGCTCCTTTCCCGGTGTTCCCCGCAATGTTACCGGCCTGGTTTTCCAGTTTGCTCGGGTCGAAAGCAGGGGTGCCAACTTGCGGAACGGAGATCTGACCGATGCTTGCACCTTGTTCATATCCCCATTGGGCCGCACTGGTCAGATCGCTATACTCAACCGGGTTGGCAATCCTCCCGGCAATCTGCCTTGTTTGTACCGTCCAGTCAACATGACCAAAGCCCCCAGACTTCACCTTGTCTATGCCGGGGATTTTATTGATCATGTCGATGATGTTGTTGATGGCGGCGGCAACCAGCCCAACGATGCCGTTCCAGATATCCGCAAACAGGTTGTAAATAGCATCCAGGGGATTGTTCCACACGCTGGCGAAAAAGTTCGCAACGGATATGGCCATGTTGATGAAAAACACCAGGATATTACGGATGATTGCGAACGCCCAGGAAAACGCCCCCACAACAATCCCAGTCGCAGAAATAGACGTACCTGCGAAGTGGTTAAAGGCCGCTACGCCCAGATACAAAGCCCCGACGATCAGCACAATCACAGCCGGGATGATGAACAGGGGGCTGGCGAACATCGTAGCATTGAGCCCCATGAAAGCGGCTGTCAGTCCCTCGGTGGCCGCTGTCATGATGAAGATGGCCACGGTATCAGCCACGCTTGCGGCGGCGTGCATCCCTGTGGCAACAGCAGCCGCAATGGAACCGGAAGCCGCCCACAGTGCCTGGGCCGCAAAAATCCCCATGGCCGTAGCCGCCAGGATCAGCACAGCTCGTACAGCAAAAGAATGTTGTTGGATGAATCTGGAAGCCGCAGAAAAGGCACCTACGGCCATATTAATGCCCCTATTGATCAAATCGACAACGTAATAGACTACAGGGGCCACGCTCGTAATGGCCTGCTTGATACCACCCACGGCTGTCTTAATTGCAGGGCTGTTAGCAATTCTGGACAAATAAGAAATCACAGGACCGAACGCCCTCATAGCCGTGTTTTTGATTTCGGTCATGTGGTCAGCCCAGGTTTTGGGCATCCTTCCGAACCTTTCTTCGATTTCATCGGCATTGTCCAGGACAGCTTTCTTGATGATGTCAGCCGTGATTGCACCCTGGGTGGAAAGCTCTTTCAGTTCACCCCGGGTGATGCCCATGGTCTTGGCGATCATATCTTGCAGGATAGGGGCGTTTTCGGTTATAGATCTGAATTCGTCACCTTGGAGTCGCCCAGATGACAGGGCCTGTTGTAACTGTAGCAGGGCGAACTTCTGGTTTTCGGCAGATGCCCCGCCGATTACGAACAGCTTTTGCAGACCTTCCACGAATCCTATGGTTTCACGGGGATCCGGGAAGGCATCCCTGGCATTGACAGACAGACTGGCAACGGTGTCGGCCATAGTCATATATTCCCCACGGGCTTTCTGTGCGGATTCGAAAATCATGTTGTTCAGTGCAACCACGTTTTCCTGGCTCCCGGAGATCATCTGCAACCTGGCATTCGTCCCGGCTACATGGTCTGCCAGTTCCACAACTCCCATGATTTGGTTCTTGACCATATCCAGGGCACCCGTGGCCATGTTGGCCAGGAAACTTCCGGCGAAAACGTTCTTCAAAGCGGAAAACCTCCCCACCGCATAGTCAGCGGAATCAGATGCAGATTGGGTTGCTTTCCCAACGCTCTGCATCCTGTTGGCATAGTTTTCTGCCGCACTTGCAATTTTTGCGAACGTAGGGGAAACCCCGTCAATAAGTTCGATGGTGTCTGTTATTTTGGCCATTTTGTCCATCCTTTCTCCCTACTTGCTTTTCAGCTTTTGCATTTCAGCTTTCTTATTTTGCAGATACACGTCAACGAACGCATAGATCACTGCCTGTTCCCACTCGGGCAATTCGTAAAAGACATGGGGCAGAATGTGCAATTTGATAAACATCAAATAAAGCACATTAGCGTCCACGTCATTGCCCTTTAAGAGTTTTTTACCGCAGAAATCTTATCATCCATTTCCGTGCTGTAACCAGCCGCAGACTGGACAGCGTTTTCCAGGTCAACGATTTCGCCAGGGGTGAGCATAGCTTTCAGCAGGGCTTCGGAGCCAACCACGCCCCAGGAATCTTGCAGATCAGCATCATTCAGATCCGGGAACACAACAGATGCCAGCGTCATTTCCATTGCGGCTTCTTCCGCATTGGTTCTCTTTTCGGCGGCCCCGGTTACCTTGTTGGGGACGTTCTTGGTGTTTCGTTTGGTGATTGCCTTGATTTCATCATAACCCAGGACACGCAGTTCCCACATAACGGGATTGCCTTCTTCATCCTTGATTCGCTTGGAAGCAGGGAAAAACACAGATTTATTTTCTTCAACGGCGTCCCGATAGAACGCACGCATATTTTTTTCGTTAGCCATTTTTTATTCCTCCTTGGGAAAATCTATAAAGGAAAGGGCAGGGTTTCCCCTGCCCTTCAATCAAGCGTTCATGCCGTCCAGTTCGTTGAACTTCTGGGCAATCCGGAAGCCCTCGAACGTGAACTTGATAGAATCGGACAGCCAATCGCCGTCTACATCAAAGTTTGCAATCGTACCAGAGTCGATATTGCAGTTCTGCAAGATGATACTTCTTCTCCCAGCATCGGAAGTCGGGTCCTCATTGACTACCTGCATATCGAAGTAGGTATCGACGCCATTATCCACGAAGTTCTGGATCATCTCATCGAACAGGTTGGTGTTCTTATAGATTTCCAGCGTTCCGGAGCCTTTCGCAGAATAAGCCTTGTTACCTTTCTGTACCCGGCCCAGAATGGACACTTCTTTCTTTTCCTTTTCGATAGTCGCTTCCAGCTTCTTTGCCTGGAAAAGCAGGTATCTTTTTCCATTCACGGTGATATAAGCCGTGGCCAACTTGGCGTTGATTACGTCCTTGGCCAGCATAGTTTTAATCGCATCCGGCATCTATTTCACCCCCTTATGCCACTACCACGGTGGCGTACAGTTTCTTCATGCTGACCACCGGCTGTTCCTGGAACGTCCAAACTACGGAAGATTTGTCGTCCCCCTGCACGGGTTTCGCCAGGTCGCTTTCCACAAACCCGGTAATTGCCCCGACTTTCTGGTACTGTTCGAGGATATAACACCCATCGGCCCACAGGGCGTCCCGGCCATCGTCATTGTTCTGGGCTTTCCCCAGATACACCTTGTTGAACGCATGAGCCAGGTCGATTGCCGTGTTGTCCAGTACCCGGATGACCTGGTTCAGCGCAAAGTCACTGTTCTTCGTCTTGGTGAACTCGGAGAAAGAGTTGATGTCTTCCAGCACCCGTACGTCCCCAGTAACATCCCCATCAACAGGATCAGTCACAACGTGGAAGGTCAGCAGACCATCGTTGATGGCCTGTTTCAGTTCGTACTGCTTCAGTTGGGTTTTGACGGTAAACTCGCCATTGTAGATGGTGTTGGTCAGATCAGCATTGATGGCGCAGGACGCTTCCGCACCAGTCACCCAGTATGCCAGGGAACCCTTTTCCTTCCCGGAGTCGGTCACCTCGTTGGCCTTGTTGATGTTGATCACACCTTCGTAGTTCGGTTTGTCAGCACCGAACAGCACAACCTGGAACTTGCTACCTTCATCATCCCGGAGCCGCTTCACGAACGCCAGCAGAAGGGACTGCACCTCGGTGTCACTCCCGACATATCCCATTACGTTGAAGTAGTACGGTTCGATTAAATCAAGGTACTTTTGATAGTCTGCCGTGGTCACGGTTTCACCGTTAGTTCCCCCGGCCATCTTCATAGCTGCCGCCACTGCCAGTTCACCGGTTTTTTCGAAAACTACGTAGTCATTGTCCACCAGTTCAGCGGAAGTTTTTACGCTCTGCTTGTCCACGGTTTTCAGCACCCCGTCTGTGGTCAGATAGGTATAAACAACCTTGTTCCCGTCCGTATCGGGATCATCCTGCACCCCGATGGAAATGTCGTTTCCCCGGGTCCCGGCATATTTAGCAGTACCCAGAGTGCAGGTCGCTTTTGCGCCGCCCCCATTCAGCCGGTAGAAATAACCAGTTTTTAGGTTCAGAAACAGATCCCTCAACCCGGCCAACTTGTCGCTGCCATAATCATAGCCAAAAATCTTCTGGCATTCCGTCTGGAATTCGTCAGCTTCCACTCTGAAGATCTGGTCACTAGGGCCCCAGTCAAGTTCGAGTGCCATGGTCCCATAGCCCCGGTCGGCAATCTCAGCTTCGGCCCGAACTTTAGATACAAAATTAATGTACGTGCCCGGCAGCACTTTATTCTGAAACAGCCACGTACCTCCACCTAAAGCCATTGTTCATTCCTCCTTTATTCGTTAATGTCTTTGGTCACCACATGGGCCTGGGCTTCCTGGATCATCTGATCCACCTGGCTTTCGGTGTACATCACGCCGTCATCCAGGATTGCCCACAGCAGATTCACGTGCGGTGCATATTTCTTGGATGCCAGGATGGTCTGGGCATCCATTTTCTTTTCGTCAGTCACAGCCGCAGCCGTTCCCGTCTTTTCTTCGTCCATTTCCTTCATCCTTTCGCCTTGCCGGATACATCAAGATGTTCCATGACATCGCCAGCCGGTTTAATTCTCCGGGTGAACGTGGCATAGGTCACGAACACGTGCAACACCCCATCAGTGATGCGATAGTGCAGGTCGCTTCCTCGTACCTTTGTTCCATCTTCCAGGCTTATCAATTCCAGTTCGTACATAAGGGATTCGGCCAGGGCAATGACCTGTCCCCGAATATCATCGATTTCCCCTCTCTCGTTGAGGATCATCCACACATCGAAGGTGGCTTCCTGCTGATAGCGGTCACCGACGACCAACTTCACGCTGGCATCGTCCAACAGCTTGATGCGCCAGCACGGAAACTGTACCTTGTTCTTGATTTCGTCCACATAAACTGGATAAGCCCGGATGCTGTGCAGCTTCCGGGCCAGTTCATTGATTAATTCAGTTGTCACGATCATTTAAACAGCCCCTTTTCTACGGCACGCAGATTGCGCTTAATGACCTTCGGAGAAGCCTCCCGGACAGATTTCTGGGCTTTCTCTGTGATGTTCAGTCCATCCACCCAGGATGCAACCAGGCTTTTCCCCAGCAGAGGAACATACCGCCCCGGTCTCTGCCTATGCCCGTCATTCACGTAGGACGCATAAGAGGCGGAGTTGAAAACCTGCTGGCTGTACCCCAGGGCTTTCTTTTCTACCTCTCCCACATCCCACGACCTGCGCATATGCTCAGATTTTGAACGGTAAACCTTTCCTGTTTTCGGGTCCTTACGCACAATCTTCTTGCCCACCGGAGTGTTCTTCTTTGCCGTTCTCAGATACACCCCGGCAAGGGTGGCCACAGATTTTTCCATAGCCTGTTGTACTTCTCCATCCCCCAGTTTGAGGGCGTTCTCGTAGATTTTTTGGCAACCTTTTAGCGAAACTCTCACTTTGGCCATTAGTACACCTCTCGAACGGTTAGGATCACCTCCTGGTGGCTCCCATACGAGGCAGGTACAGAAGCCGCCTTATACCGCAGTGTCTTGCCCAGATGATTGACATCAATGTCAGCCCCCGGTGTCACTGCCACATCGGGAGATAAAAAGAGTTTCGTCGTTTGTTCCATCTTGGGAACACCATCATTTTCCGTTGCTGGGAAGCTGGAATAAGAAAGCCGACAGGGAACGGGATCTGTCTTGACCTCTTTTGTGGTCACGATTCCCGTATCCTTATCGGCTTCTGTTTCTTGCGTGATGATCACAGCGGTATCCTGGTAGAGATCTTCCAGGGCAGTTCTCACCACCGAAGGCGTCTGAAACATGTAAGATCACGCTCCTCGGTCCATACAGCGATAAGGGAATCCAGCCGTTCCTCCGGGGTGTTTCCGCCCAGTTGAACCTCGGTATCCCCCTCTTTGATAGACGTTGCCACAGATACCGATGCATCCCCCAATACAGCCGCTTTCCTGACTTGCAGGAATTTCCCGGCCACAACCTTGTCCACCTCTTCCGCCAGCTCCTGGGGCATCTCGTTTAAGTTGCAGAAATTCAGCACGTGCCGGACCTCAGCCTTGTAGAGGATATCCACCAGGGCGGCATCATCATCGGTGACTGTATAGCCTGTGGCCAAACTGATCAAAGACTTAATGTCATCGGTCATGGCCTAACCTCCTATTCCTTCTTGGCAGCGGTTTTCTTCGGTGCAGGGGCTTTCTCTGCGGCTTCTTCCTGGCCATAACCGGTAACTCGCTCGTATCCCTGCATTTCCAGCATTGCCGCCTGTTCCTCGCTTTCGACAAGCCGGAACACGTTCAGATTGCGCAGTGCGATCATACCCTCGCCCCCTTATGCGCCGATGTTCACGAAGCCAGAACCCAGCTGATTGTACGGAATCCACAGGTCATGGAATTTCCGGTAATCCAGCTTCCAGGCATCTGCGCCCTGGTTCACGTTAGGTTCGAAAATACGGATTTTGTCAGTCTTGGAAATTGCGATAGGAACGCTGGTCGGGATGATGATCCAGTTAATCAGCTTTGCAGTTTCAGCAGGGGCAAAACCGCCAGCTTCCTGGCCACTGGTAGTACCGTCTTTAATAACGTATTCCGTCTTCATTCTGGCACTGGGCACGGGCAGGATGGGCAATTCGTTGTAGATCTTCACCCGGGTTTCAATCTTCCCCACAGTGAAATTACCCACATCGATGTGCTTTTCAATGCCGTCTGCATTATCCAGGATAGTGCGGATTTTCGGGGACATGATAATAACCAGGCCCTGGTTTTCACCGATAATATCTTCGACTTCATCAATTTCTGCATCCAGCTCAGCCAGGATGGTGGCAGCAGTCGGGGTGAAAGCATCCTTCACCTGCCCGGCACCTTTCAGCAGTGCGGCGATCTTGGAGTAACGATAAGCGTCTACTTCGGGGATAACGCTGTCACGCTGGAATTTCCCCATCACGTTGCCAGCAGATGCGATGAAGTTAGATTCGTTCACGTCCATAGCATCCAGATGGAAAGTACGGCCCCGGTCCTGGGTCATCTTGTAATCTCTGTATTTCAGAGTCACAGCACCCTGCACGAAGCCTTTGTCACGGTCGTAATTGGCCAGGCCGCTGGTGCTGATTTCAGGCATCTTGACGGTATCGCCACCGTTGTAGACAACCTTCCCGGCATTGGCTTCCATCCAGCCGGAGGTGGCCCCTACCTGCATTTGTTCGTCCAGTTTCGTCTGGAAGATTTTCGTCATTTCAAGCGTGTTAATAGGCATTTAATACTCCTTTCTTACAGGCCGAGGGCGGCACCAAACTCTTTGGCAATACTTGCTTCGTCCCCGGTTCCAGCATCGTCTTTCCCACCAGGGTTTCCAGGTTCAATGCCCCCGGCTTTGACGGTGCCATCTTCGAACATATAAGCATCAGATTCTTTCAGTGCCTTGATCTGTTCATCCAGGCCACTGACGGTCCCGTCCTCGTTGATTTTCAGCTTTCCACCATCAAGCAAGGCACGGGCTGCTTTCGGGTTACGGGCTTTTGCAGTAGTCAGCGCCATTTCGATGGCGGAATCCAGCTTGAACTGGTTCATGCTGTCCTGGTACTGCTTTTCCCGCTCTTTTGCGGCTTTCTTCATCTCGTCGATTTGAGCGGCCAGGGCTTCGTTGTCCTTGTTGGATTTTCTCAGCCCATCCACTTCCTTGACCATGGCTTCCTTTTCGGCCTTTGCCGCTTTCAGTTCTTCCAGCTTCGTGTTGAACTGGGCTTTGCTGACATAATTCTTGCCATAGTCCTCGACAATCCGGTCGGCCACATCATCCGGAATCCCCAATGCTTTCAGTTCTTCTTTGGTCATTTTCGTTGTCCTTTCTTCTCGCTTCGCTTGATTTTCGCCAGCCACACCTGGCATTTGCAGTCCCGTTCTTTTTCGCCTGCGGTACTGGAAAGGCATGAAAAAAGCAGGTTCCAAGAACCTGCTCTACAAACCTGCATTCATTTTTCAGTCGCTCTTTGTTGGTTTTACGTACTTTTCTACCCACTTTTGATAGGTCAGATTTCCAGGAACAAATACCGTCTTGCCGGTTCCATTTTTCCTTGCCGCTCTGGTTCCCTTTTCTTCCTCATCTGTCACCCCATCGATGTATGGAACCGTGGTAGACCTGCAATAGCAATGGAACGGGGGCATGGTCACACCAGGCTTTGCCCCCTTCTTGTCAAAAACCTTTCCGTCCATGTGGCGGCAGATTTCAGTCGTACGGTTGTCCAGGGTTGCCACGATTTCGTATTTATCAACCCCCAGTCGGTCATAGGTATCCAGCATAGCCGATTCCTGTACATAGGCCGTTTCTGTTTCCACCAGGCGTTCCGCATTGTGGTACGACACGTTGAACTGCTTGGAAATCCTTTCAGCCATTGGCCCTGTGCCTTCTTTCAGTAGCAACGACCTCGAAATTTCGTTTCTGAGCGTGTTTACCAGCTTGTCCTTATTCTCCCATATCCTGGAAGAAAAATCCTTTCCATCAGCCGCCCAGCGTGTATTGATGGCCTTTTCAATCTGGGTTTCCGGAACCGCTGAGAAGGTTTCGAATTTCCCCCTCATCCGCTGAATCTCATACGCAGCACGGTAGTTGGAATCTTCGTACACATCCATCAAAGTATCACTGATGTTAAATTCCTGTGCCTTCGCTACCCTCTCGCAGTACATCTGCGTTTTAATCAGCAGTTCCTGGGCCTTTGTCAGCCTGGCCCGGATGGACGCCTGGTCCAACATCTTTTGAACCTCTTTTGAAAGCCCCTCCTGTTTGGCCAGCTTCCGATATTCACGGAGATCCATCTTAAAGGCTTTCAGCTCCCTTGCGTTGAGAATCTTCTGGGCATCAGCATAACTGATGCCGTTCTCGTCCGCATATCTCTGATACCACGATTCAACCTCTTTCAAGCACTTCTGCAAGGCTTCCTCATAGACCTTTTTCAAATCTGCCTTGCAAACATCGGCCTTTTGCATCTCAAGGGCTTTCATTCGCTCGAAACGTTTCTCCCAGTAACTCATGATCATTCACCCTGGGGCGGTTTATCCTGGCCAGGTGGTGCGGCATAGTCACCGCCCATCAAGTCGTCCATAGCTTCTTGTTTTTCCTTCTTCAACCGTTCCAGCTCCTGCTGGGTATCCTCTGTCCACGGGTGGTTGGCTACAATGGTTTCGTTGCTGATAATACCCACGGAGTTACGGCAGTTGTTAATCGTTTCGCTCTCGTTGGTCAGCATATCCCGATTGAAGACGAAGGTGACATCGGAAGTAGGGGCCACACCTTTGATAGTCTGCAGGTAGGTGTTTACGAACCACATCAGCCTCCGCAAAGAAGCCTTGAACTGGACCTCCATCTGGTTGGCATCCAGATCAATATCACTGTAGGCCGCCTGGATATTCATCTTGTTTGCATCCCCAGAGGTGAATCTTTCGTCCTTTGCATCAAACCCTCGGCCATTTTCGATAATTGCCCTTTTGAGTAGTTTCTGAATCAGTTCGAAATTCTGGGGATTCACCTCGATGTGCAGGGCTTCTACGCCACCGTTTTGGCCATCATCCCTCCGAATCTTGATAGCACCATAGGCCATCAGATTTCGCCGGAAGTCGCTCAGCTTCTCGCCGTCGTAATTGTACAGCACCAGGATGGTACTGCGAATATCCTCGCTGGTTGTATCAGCGAACCAGCTCGTCAGCTGATTTAACGCATCCTGCAAGCATTTCACCTTACAGATCAGCGGCTGTTCGTGCCGGTCCCGTTTGAATGCTATCAAGGGCACCCTTGACCAGTTCATAGGCTGGCCCTCGACGGTCATATATGCCGCATCGGTTTTGTCATTATCCGGAAGTAACTTGTCGTTGTCGAATACGAAATACCGCACCCCGTTAGTCGTGTAGTATTCGCACTTAATTACTGTATCCGGGGTCCTCCCCCGGTAAACGGTCACAGGATATACGTAAAGGGCGGCATCGAGTTGTTTATGCTCATCGTCTCTCCAAAAGGCCAGAACCCGGTCACCACGTAGCATCCGAACTCTCAACTGCCCTTCCGTATCAATGTAAACGAACTGCCAGGAAATCCCGCAGTTCAAAGCATTTTCGCCGGTGGCCTGGAGTGTTTCGGCGTATTCATCGTCGAAAATCTTATCCAGCTCGGCGGTGTATCGGTCATCCTGTCCTTCGGTTTTTAATTCGACAGGTTTCCCCAGCAGATAGTTACATTTCTGGTCCACCAGGATGCCGTACTGGTTGTCCATGATCTTGAAATTCGGCAGATTGTGGACAGGCACCCTGCCCCCATCCGGCCCGATCATCATTCGCTCTTTCCTCTCGATATCCTGCCGGTCACCGTAGTAGGCCATGCCCGTGAGCATATCAGCCCGTTTCTTGCTGGTCAGCCATCGGCGCAGCTCCTCTTCGAGAAATTCCACTTCGTTCATGCCGCTCTGGGATCCCTGCTTGATAAGCCCGTCCCAGAAAGCATTGATTGTCCCCATTAAAAACACTCTATCACCTCAATCGAAAGAAAAACCATCGTCCCGGACAGCATCCATGATTGCATATCTCATGGCATCCATCAGATGGTTATTGTAGTCAACCGGCTTGTTGATGAGCTGGTCTGTCTGCTTGTCACGGTCCCAACAGTAGGTGGAAATCTCCATCAAGAAATTCACACACCGGGGATGGACGATAATATGATAATCCTGTATCCTCTGGATACCGTTGTTAATGCTGTCCTTGCCCTTCCGGCTCGGGTGAATCCTGTACAGCCCTGCTTCCAGCAGTTCGGCAATGCTCTTTGGCTCGGCAGAATCTGCGATAATCCTTTCCTTGGCGTACCCCATGCCCATGATTTTCTCGGCAATTCTGGCGTTGGTCAGCCCTCGTTCGTACATCTCATCGAACACATAGATACAGCGGCTTCCCTTGTCTACCAGCCCGCAGAACAAGGCTGTAGGGTCGTTTGTATAGCCGAAGTCCAGTCCAAATGCGGATTTAACGCCAGGACGTTTCCGAACCTCATCGATATTGAAAACCTGTTCCTCGTAACTGTCATACACCAGCCCATCAACCACGCCCCAGTCACCCAGGCCAGCCACACGGTAACGCCGTGGATTCTTCTTCATCTGCTCGAACAACGCATGGTCGGACTCGGACAGGAACTCGTTCATCATGTAGTTGGTCGTGATTGCCAGGACGTTCGGGTCCTTCACATCGAAAAACCGTTTCTTGATCCAGCACTTGTCAGACCACGGGTTGAACGTCAACGTCAGCTGGGTAAAAAGCCCCGGGGGAAGCTGACCACGGATTGATTCATCCAGCCTGTCGAACGCTTCCTCGCTGGTCACCTCGTAGGCTTCTTCTAGCCACAGCCAACACAACACGCCTTTGGGAACACTGATTGACGTAATCTTCAACGGGTCGTCCAGACCCACGAAAAGGATCCTCTGCCCTGTTGGAATGTAAACCAGCTCCAAGGGGCTTTTGGTAACCTTCCAGTATTTTTCGACTCTCAGCCGTCTAATGGCCCAGCACAGATCTGAAAAGCAACTGTTTTGAAGAGTCCTGTATACCTTCCGTACCACCAGCAGATTGGCGTCTGGATACTTCATCAGATTGTAAATGTACCATATAGCCGCAGTCTTGCTTTTCTTACTGGCCCGGCTGCCTTTCACGATCCTGTACCTTCCACAGAACCGCCAGAACTCCCCGTAATGGCCTCCCACTACTTCGGGAAGGCGAACTATCGTATTCATGGCTGTATTTCATCCTCCCCCGTAATAATCACTGGGCCATCACTGGAGCTTTCCACCTTGTTCGGATCATCGCTCTGCCCCAGGTAGTTCTTGCCCAGGAAAATGGCCATAGCGGCAGACCTCTGGGACAGTTGCCATTGAGTTCGGCGCAGAGAAATTTTCCCGATTCCCCTTTTTATCTTGAAAACTTCGGAAAATTTCAATCCATACGTTTTCTGGCACCATTTCGCCAGCGTTTTATCCGTTACATCAAAAAAGCCGCAGATTTCTTCTTCTGTGGCTTGCATTCCGCACAACTTCTCAAATGTTTTTTTGTCTATTGGTTTTTCCGGCCTCCCTGCTGGCATGGCTTCACCCCCCTTTTCCGTCTTATTTTTTCCACTTCTCGTTTAGTATCTTCGGCACGCAGTTTTCCCACCTAACCTGGTGATGAATTCTTGCATGAGTCGAATTCAGCCCGGCAATCTTGACACATGACGGGGACATCATAACGCTGTAAAAGCTCTTTACATACGTTCCTGCATCCAGGTACTGTTCAGTCATGCCGCCCTTGTTCTTCTGCGTCGTCTTTTGAGTGATTGAAAAGTTTCGAAAGCTGAATAACAGCTTCCCCCTTTGCCCCAATACCGTGTAAGTGTTTACGTCCTCGTTCACCCGTCCCAGAAAATCAAACCGCCTTGTCACATCACAGAAAAAGGTGTTCATAGCTTTCCGCATGATCGGCTTCTTCCAGTTCCCGCTTTTCAACCCGCCGATGAAGTCCCCACCCTGGGCCATGGCTACAGTCAAGATCCGGCTGTCAGAATCGAGCATCTGCAAAAAGGAACAACTTCCTCGATTTTCTTTTCTATAATCTTGTCAGCTATGTTTTTCATTTCGCACCCCTTTTTCAGACACGAAAAAAGGCACTTTCACAGACCTAGAAAGTGCCTTTTCCCTATGAAGTTGTACGTTAGGAGTGATGAACATGGAACAGATTGTCCCTGCCTTCACGATTACTAGTATAGCACCGAAACTGCGGCTATAGTGGGTGTAATTCGGTCATTTTACAGTAAAAAGACGGTAATAAAACAGAAATTCAGTTTTATTTTAAGTTATCCACATTTCCGCATAGTTATCCACATTCACAAAATTGGGGCTGTCAGCTAACCGGCAACCCAGTTGGGAAGAATTTCAAATTGGTTTGAGATGGTCCGGCTTCCGCATAGACCATCCTCGACATCTTACTGATTGCTCTGTGTGCCTTATCCCTGCATGTTTTCTCGTTGCACCCGGCTCCAATGGCAACAGCTTCCCATTTCTTTCCGTAGATGAATCTGTCCTTTACGATTTGAGCTTCCGTCCCTGTCAGTGCTTCCAGGCAGTTATCCAGGATCCTGAGCTGGCTTTCGAGCTGCTTTACTTGCATCAGCTTTACTTCGTAGCGATGCTCTCTTTCATCTTTCCGAAAAACGTACATTTCTTCTTGGCTGGGCTTGTCCCATCCTCCTCCACCGGCATCATATCCGAACTTGGTCGTTTTTGGAACGGGCTCCAATGAGATTTCCATTCTCATATTGTTCAAGACCTCTTTCTGGTTTTCGATGAACACCTTCCATTCGACATAGTGCTGAAGCTGGTGCTTCAGATCCAGTTCGTATGAATTGTAATAGATTCCCATTGGATCCCCTCCGTTTTTTAATCTTTCTTGCCGTACATGTACTCTTTTAACAGCCTCGTGTACTCCATGGCCTTGTTCAGATCTTCTTCTTTGTTCTTTTCCAGGTACCGATACAGATACTTGAAAATGTTTCCCTCGTAGTAGGATTTCGGGTCAGCAACGAATTTCTCGATGAAGTCCTTGCACTCCATCCCCCGGAAATTGTAATGACCAGGGTGGTGAATCATATCTTGTTGAACCGCTTCATGCTGTTGTTTTTCTTCCGTCTCAATTGCCTTATTAAGTTTGTATTCTAATTCTTCAAGGTTCCAATAGGGGACCGGCGTCTTCCCTAACTTTTCCATGATGCATATAGCGCCATTGTTAAATTCACATTCCGTACAAGGGTCGAATTTTTCGCAATGCTTCTTGATCGCTCTAAGCCCATCCATGATTTTCAACGCTTCGTTTTTATCCATTTTCCCTTGCTCTCCTTTCAGCTTCCCTTTCAGCACGATTAAGCTCTTTCGCCTTTTCGGTAGCGAACATTCTCATACCGAACCTTGCCGGATACGTCTGTGTTTTTCCCGTGGCGTATACATATCGTTGTAGCACCCATACAACGTCCCGCTTCACGACTTTCCAGACTGAATGTGCTTTCATGGCTCTACTCCTTCATTCGTTACTTTCCCTGTCCCACCGGGCATCTCCAAAAAGGATTTTCCCGGAATCCACGGCACGTTTTTCGCAATCAATTTCCATGCTTTCTGCATCATCCTTTTTCTGGTATTTCTGTTCCTGTATTCCCGACAATACCCTTTGAATGGGCGAAATTTTGAATACAGTTTTTTGTGCTTTTTTACAAGCTGACGTATCGCTTTTACATCGCTCTTGGCTCTCAGACTCCACTCAGCGTTCCATTTTTTCCATGCTCTCATTGTTCCTCCTCGGCGTTCCTTTCAGCCGCTTCTGCTTGTGCATCAAATTCATTGTCGTAACAAACTGAGATTTCCGGGAAACCATCCTCGCACTGTCTCAGCACGAGGAAAACACCATCCTCGTCTAAAACCTCGCTCACATCCACAGCAATCCACGGCCATTTCTTTTTACTCATGATGTTTTCTCCTTTCTCAGCCTAATGCCATGCTCTTCACACGCAGCCTTTAACGTCCTCATTCTCCCAGATACATTGCCATACATAGTAAAAACCCACGCCCGTTTCTTCATGACCATCCTGTATTCCTTCCAGAATCTAGTTAATCCCCGGGGACGTGCGGCGGACAGTGCTCTTTTGTGCGCCTTGAAACCCTGGCGTATTTCTCGCAAGTCCTTTAAGCTGTTTTCAGCCGGTGGCCGTTTAAATCGGAAGCGGCCCCACTTCTTCCATGCTTTCATTTTCCCAGGCTCCTCCTCTTTGCCCTTCTCCGCAGGGTTTGCAGTTCATCATAATCAATCCATCCTGCATGGCCCCACTTCAAACTCTTGGCCACCCACTGCAACTCGATGGTGGGATATTTCCACTGAAACAGCTTTCGTTTCAGCTGGGCATCCTCCATGGCCCAGCCTTTTACGTCCACTGCAACCCTTTTCCCGTCCCGGATGTAGTCGAAATCCAGGATGTAGTTGATTGCCCTCTGACGTTTCCCCTGCATCGTCGTGATTGCCGGGATTAACTCATATCGGGGGTGGCATCTCAAATCAGAGATGACCCCTGTCTTTTCTTGGTAGCGAAGAAATATGTAATAGTCCGCTTCAGTCTTGGAATCAAAAAGGATTCCGCCGACAGTTACTTTCTTTGCCTGCATCTCAATCCCCCATCTTTTGAAAGGCCCTCAAACAATGCCACGAGCAGAAGTCCGCACTTCCTTTCTTCTGCTTGTTGTAAGTTTTGTACGTCCACGTATCCATGGCGTGTACGTAAAATGTTTTGCCACAGACCGGACAGGTTCTCGATTTAAGGAAGCCTTCAATTTCAACGTTATATTTTGAACTCATGAATTCACACCCTCCTGTTCCAGCTTTTCGTTACCCTTCTCAGTGTTCACCGTCTCCGCCTCGGTTGATCAGGATACACGCCAGGATCATGACTGAAATAACACCTCCGACCACAGCGGAAATGATAAAATCTCTCATAATATCGCCCCTCAGAACGGAATTTCTTCATCGAACTGGCTCGTCACATCCTGCCCCATGCTTTCAAAGCCGCCCCCTGCCACAGAATTTGGCGTATGAGCGTCTTTTTCTTTCCGCTCAATAAATTCCACTCTGTCGGCTACAACTTCGCTCACAGTCCGATTTTGGCCTTGCTTGTCCTGGTATTTGCGAATCTGTAACCGGCCTTCGACCAGAAGCCTTTGCCCCTTGCTGACGTTGTTCCCGACCACCTCCGCGGTTTTGTTCCACGTCTGAATGTTGATGAAGTCGGCTTCCCGCTTTCCGTCCTTCCCGGCAAACGGTCTGTCAACCGCCAGGGTAAACGTGCATACCGTTTTCCCGCTGGTGGTGACTTTCACATCCGGATCCTTCACTAAACGTCCCATTAAGATGATTCTATTCATTCTTCATTCTCCTTCCCACAGCGGGAGCTATTTCCAAAATGGATACAGCTCCCGAACTTGTTACATCCTATCTTTGGCTTTCCTCTGGTCCTCATCTTTCCGGGCCATTGCTTCCTTGTACGGGTCCGGCCATTCCCGGCCATCGTTCAGACGCCAGAGATGGAGACAGTTCTTTGCGAGGTTCACGTATTCTGACTTCTTCGGATGGAACTCGATTGCTTCTTCCTCCGGCAGGAAAAACATATCCTTGATTTCGCACATCTCGTCCCAGGTGGCAATCTTGTTCGGTTTGTCAAGAGGGGTCACGGAAACATGATCCCAGCCGCCACCGTCCGTAGCGATCACTTGAAACCGCCGTCCGCTCTTGAAAGTCCGTACCAGGAACACTCCGTTTCCCTTTGGATCACAGCCGAAAAATGAGATGCTGATTAGAACCGCGTTCGGCAGCCGGTATTTATCTAGCTCATGCAGGTCTCTCATTGTCTTTGTCCCCTTCTTTTATCTCATTCTGTTTATCAGTCTCCGGATAGTTCATGACTTCCTCAATGGCAGCCTGTACAAATTTACAAGCTGGTTCATCAAGATGATGGTCTCCGGACCAATGGTGCCAGTCTTTCAGGCTCCTGCCGACGCCTTCATTGATGAGCCATTCAAGGGTTTCAAAGTCTTTGAAATCGTCCAGGTTAAACTCGCCTTGATCCCATATTTGGTCCCTGATGTACTCATTGATAAGGTCCTCTGCATCAACCTTGAAGTTCTCTTCCCGGATTAAATTGATGTATGCCAGCTTGTCTTGATAGCGGTAGTCCTCACGGGTTCCGTAGGTATAGTCCCGGAATGAGTCACGGATCTGTTGCCGAAATTCATCGCTCACTACAGACTTAGGCGTAATCATTACTTTCACGTCCCTAGGGAAATACAAAACCTTGCTTTTCATGTTTCTGCCTCCTTCATTCGTTCTCGATGGTAACAAGCATCACCGCTTCTTCTTCCTTATTGGTACATGCAACAATTTCAAGAATTTCTCGGTTCTTGATTTCTTCGATGGAATCCCACGTCATAGCCGCCGGATCACCATTGAGCATGGTTTCTCCATCCCGCGTCTGAACTTCAATGTTCGTATCCACAATCAGTGGAAACAGCTTCTTGAACTTCATTTTTCCCTCTTTCTCTTTTCATCACGGTTCAGAGTCATGGCATGTTCTTCCGCAAGCACCCTGTTGGGAAACGCTCCAGAATCATATTCATCAACGAGCATGATGAACTTGTGGGGCCTGATCACTCTGTAATCTCCATCGCCAACTTTTTTCACCTTCCACGACAAGATTTTGTGTTCGATTTCCTGTTCCATCATTTCACATCCATCCTTTCGATTTTTCGAAATCTGCAATGTCGCAGAAATTTTGGATACACTCCATCAAATTTTTTCGATTGACACCCAGATGATTTTGTCGTACCTAGGCTTCGGACCAACTCTTGACCTTACCCTTCCTGTCGCACTTGAAAGCCATACACTCGGTGATTCCATGTTTATAGGGAGCGATTGTAAGGCTAGTCATATCGAAAAGGTAATGTTTCCCATCCAGCACCAGGATTGCCCTGGCGTAAGGGGATTCATCACGAACTCCAATCTGAAAATCAAGAATCACGGCTCTCCGCATTGCAATCACCCTCCTTGATCCTGTTCGCCCATCGAATCCACTTCGGGCTGATCGTAGCGTTTTCAACGCATTGATACAGATCATCCGCCCCGTTCTCGGTTAAAACTTCCAGGCACATCAACACGTCGCAGAACTCTTCGTTCAAATCCGAAAGAGCTTGTTCGTAGTCTACGGGGGTTGGATTCCCATTCCACCCTGCCGCACGGATTAACTTTAGTGCGGCCTGGCTCATTTCGTTCAATTCTTCACTGAGCTGTTCCAGCCCCGTGCGGGGATCTATATGCCCCATTACATAGGCTTTTCTTTGAGCGATCTTCGCTATTCTTTCCTTGTCCATCTTCAACCTCTTTCTTGATCTTCATTGCCCGGTCAAGCACCCTTTCCAGCCGGGTCTTTCCGAATCCAAACTCCCTGTGCAATGCTTCCAGGATCAGCGCCTTTTCCGCCACCGCTCCCTGGTATTGAATTTCGTCGCTGTAGTTGATAAGCCATTCCCGGAATAGCGGAACGGGAAGTTCTTTGATTTTCTTCAGGTCTTGCCTGCTGACTCCGGGGATCCATTTCCCGTTCATTTCCGTTTCTCCAGTTCCTTGATTACTTCCCTCTGATTAATCAGCAGGGCATCCTGCTCGTTGACTCTCGTACATAAATCCTCGATTACATCCCGTGAGCTGTCTAACGCTTCCCGCAGGTGATGATTTTCCTCGTCCAGGATGTTTGACGTCTGCTGGTATTTCGTGGCCATCTTTTCCAGATCTCGATTCTGTCTTTCCAACCGTTCGTTCTTATCCTCCAACCGGCTGATATCTCTCATAAGCTCACGATTTTCATGTATCACATCTTCCAACGTCCTCATATCTCATTCTCCTATCTTCCGCCCACCAACAACGCATATATGGCCATGATATCCATCAGCAGGATCCCGCTTAAAAACACAACGACAATCGCAATCATCAGCAGTTCCCATACCCATTTCCGCATCATTACTCCATCCTCCAGTCTCGTCCCCGCAGGGGAATGCTCACAGTCATGGCCATGATCCTAGACGCAATCCGCTCGCCAGTTACTCTGTCACCGTTCCCAGCGATATGATCGGCCAATTCATCCAGGCTGTAATTGCTGGTGAATATGGTCTGCTTGCAATTCGTATATCGGTAGTTGACCAGCCCCATGAGCTGTTCTGCTACCCACGCTGTAGCCCGTTCTGCACCGATATCATCCAGGATTAGTAAATCCGCATCCTTGGCAATCTTTGCCGGGTCCTCTTGGCTCTCATCCCGGATTGCGTCCCGGAATTTGGCCAGCAGATCTGGGACGAACACGAACATGGTCGGGATCCCGTCCTGCAATCTCTCCCTGGCTATCAAAGAGGCCAGCATGGTTTTTCCCGTACCCTTTGGGCCAGTGATATAAAGACCACGATCAGTGCTTCCACTCGCCACAGCCTTTCCGGCATCCCGTGCGGCTTTTTCATCCATGGAATCTGCATGAAAGTCTTCCCATGTTTTTCCAGCCAGGTACAGCGGCAGACAGCTGTTCTTCATCAGCCGGTCGATTTTCTCCTGTTTCCGTCTGGCTTCTTCCACCCGGCACATCCGCATAACCCTGTGGGGCTTCCCGTTGGATTGTACGATGAGCGGATAAAAGCCTCTGGTGGGCTGCCCGCAGTGTACCCCATCGCATTCCCGGCAGGGTGCCTGTTCATCCTTCACCTGTTCCTCGACCGTCTTGGATGCCCAGTTCTTCGAAGACACGTTGGCGTTTGCGTTCTGCAGCTTCGTCATAACCCCCGGGCAGTGGACTTTGAGGAAGTCCAGCGTTTCGTTGCTGATTTCCATTCCCATTCCGTACACCTCTCTTTTTATTTGCCAGGATACTGGCCACGTATTGAATTGATGTTCCACGATAACCGGAAGCCTTTTGAATCGCTTCCATAACATCCATGGTTCCGTAGGTTTCGATGAGATCGAGAAGATTTTCCCGTTCGGTTAGATTGGGTATTGGGTGAATCTTGCATTCGAATTCGTGGATAACATCTTTGGTCTGATCGCCTATATATATACTCTTACTCTTATAATCTTTACTCTTACTCTTATGTATGCGGAAAGTAGAAGGTACATTTTTTTCCTTTCTTTCCCCGCTTTCAGCAAAAGAACGGAAAGCAGAAGATACATTTTTTTCCTTTCTCATTTCCGTATTTGGATTAGAACGGAAAGTAGAAGGTACATTTTTTTCCTTTCTTTCCGATAAGAGATGAAGAGTATAGACAGCAGACCGAAGCCCTTTCCGTGTCTGGAAAGAAATCAATCCTTCGTTTTTCAGTCTTTCCCTGGCGTTGCGAATCGTCCGCTCATCCATCTGCCCGCACTTGATGCTGAGCAAGCTCAAAGAAGCATTGAACTCTGTTCTCCTGCCCAGTGAGTTGCTGATACGCATCAAGGCGAACCATAGGGCGATTGAAGAAGGTGGCAGTTCGTGATACGTCAGCCACGCATCAAAAGCGTTCAATTCGCTTATGTAACTGAATGTTTCCATCTGCCACCGCCTTGTTTATCCAATCAACTTCATGTTTTCAATAGCCTTTTGACTTCCTGCTTCATCATCGAAAAGCACTTCCTGGGCACGCTTACCGGTAACGTACAGTTCGGCTTCTTTCAGCACCTTCCGCAATTTCCGCTCCGTAGAGTCAGAAAGATATGCCCCCAGGGGCGCATCTTTTGGCCGGGTCCCGACGTTTGGCGTGCTGATAGAAACATCAGCATCGAGCCACGGAACGTAGATCGTGCCCTTGATTACAGCGTTGAAATTTCCGTCCTCTGTGTGCTTAAATGAACAGCCCAGGATGTTGGTTCTTTCGTCTGCCTTGTCTCCATCACTGATGGAAATTCCAATGATCCCCATCAGATCTGGGGCCAGGGAACACATTGCCTGGATGAATTCGGGGCGTGGTGCCTCGTTTGAGGACACCACGTATTCGGTCACTTTTCCGTCATTTGCTTCGATGTAGGACACCTTTACATCGGTGTTCCCTTTCATCTTCACATCTTTAATCTCGATCATGCTTGAGCCTCCACTTCTTCCAGCTTATGTTTGAGTGTGTTGTACGTACGCCAATATGTTGTCATATCCATTTCTGCGACTGATTTTATTTTGTAATGGGTCAGCATATCCTGGATCTTTTTCCCGTTCTTCTCGCAGAGGATTTCCAAATCGTTTGCCATCTTTTGGTTGGGATGTTGAGGCGGCTGTGGCTTTTCTGGCTTGTAATCAAACTCGTTCTCGCTTGCATAGCTTTCCGACTGCCGCTCATATTTTGTTCTGTAGGTTCCCCGGTATACGGAAGCTGCAACCCCTATCATCTTGGCGGCGGTCCCCAGAGCATCGGTGGTAGCCATCTTGTATGCCTCATCGTTCCCGTGAATACCGTTCTTGTCCTTGACAATAAGGAAGTCGCCTCCACTTCCAGGGATGGGGGCCGACCATCCGTCCGGCCCCTTGATATACAGATTTAAGAAAACGAAAATCATCAGTTCCCCGGTGGCAGGTACAGGAACCTGGATGGTGTTGGTGATCTCGAATTTCCAGCCCTCACCGCAAAGGCCGAAGACTTCGGTCATTGCCTCATAGCGCCATTGTGGGTTAATGTCGCTTTTTCCTTTCAGCTTTCCGGCTTGAATTTTCTTCGTCGCATCCGTTGGAACTTCTGAAAGGCTCATATATCGTTGATCCATTTGTACGCCTCCTTAACGAATGGACAGGTTGTTACGTTCAACCAACTTGGCTCCGGGAACTTCTTCTCCGGCTTTCAACGCCATCTTGATTCCGGCCTTATCGACTTTCGGATCCTGTACAATCAGATAGGATGCAGGAATCTTTCCGGCATCCATGATTTCAACAGCCTGGGATTTCCGATAGGATGCCTTGAAGTCTGCACATTCGAATTTATTGCCGGCCAGGACCATGTTCATATAGTCAGTGAGCTGTTCGGCCTTGTTCTCCTTGGCCTTCCGTCTTTCAGCCAGGGAAATTTCCCGTTCCCGGATGGCCTTTGCATCAGCTTTCAAGTCAAGAATCCATTTGCCGATGTTAGTCAGTTTTTCATCACGATCCATTTGCAGGGCATCCAGGGCCGCCGCATCAATGACTTCCCCGGTTTCGGTGTCCACTACCATGTCCCCGTCCTTCACGCAACGGAGAATCTGTTCGTTGATTTCGTACAAAGTGCTCATTGTTCATCCTCCTCAGAACCATGCAGTTCCTTGTAGTTGGCGGCGAAAATCACGCTGTCCATATCCACCTTTTTCCGTCTGAACCCGTCCATCACAGCGGAAATCGTGTTGGCTTCTCCCATGTTTGAAACCATATCCTGGATAAGTGCGGAAAGACAGGCGAGAATATCCGACGGGAACCCCATCATCTGGCATCCCACATGCTCATCGTCAGCAAAAGCAGAGAAACCAGAAATTTTATTTTTCTCCATAACAAGGGAGATGTCTTTCAGAAGCTCGCTTACTGTTTTCATTTTTCGTCCTCCTTTTCCATCATCTTGAAAGCCTTCACCAGTCTGGCGGCCCCTTTCAGTTGTTCTGTCAGCGCCACAATCCGCTTATCACGGTCACTGATTTCCTTTTGCAGGTTTTCCACCTGCTTCCGAAGGTCATAGCACTCGTTGGAGTAGTGTCGATTGGTTGCCCTATCGTCAACCAGGAAACGGTATTCGTTCAGCGTGATAGTTACGAGCAGTTCGCCATCGGCTTTGAAATCCCTCAGCATACTGCTGTAGTCGTCCATTTTCTTTTCCAGGATCTGATTCCGAACCTGTTCAGTGTTTTCCATTTTCATCCCTCCGTGCTATAATGGAGGTGGAGTCACTTATTGAAAAATCTCCACCCAATCCCCACACTGCGATGTGGGGATTATTTTTTTACCCGAATCATCAGCACCTTACCGGGCTGTAGTGCGCCCGGGTCGGTCACGTCGTTATCCGTCCTCGCCCTGTCAATCACCTCCCTGATATCTTCGCTTGTTTCCAGTTTTGAGCATATATCCCATAGGGATTGCCCAGGAAGCACCACACGGGAATAGCAAGTGTACTGTTTCGGACGCTGAATCTCGTTGACAGCAGACACAGCATGACCGGCCAGGGTGATTGCTGACAGGGCAATCACAAGTGCGGCCGCTTTAGATCTCCAGTTCATTGTTTTCACCCCCTTTCAAGATTTCGGCCATAGCCTGGGAACCCAGCTGACCAACTTTGAACATCAACGCCATAAGGCGTTCGTTCTTTTCCTTTTCCAGTTTCAATTCCCTTTTCAGCCTGGCCACCTCATGCGGAAGAAGGGAATCGCCAGGCATCTTCGCCAGTTCTACGACTTCCCTTTTTGAAAATCGAACCCCAGGGAGATTGACCAGCTGATGGAGTTTCCCGGAATCTCTCATGTCATAGACAGCCTGGGGAGTACATCCGTAGTAGTCGGCTACGTTCCTGGTTGTCCATATCTCCCGGTCGAATTCCTCTTGCTTCATCCCTTCACCCCCTTCAGTATTCCTTTTCCGGTTTGACTATGCCCATGCTCCTGGCGTATCTATCCAGGAATTTCTGGGCATCCGCTCTTTTTACTTCCCACCGGGATCCTGCAATCGGGTGCCAGGCAAATTTGTGTCGCTCCTGGTAGCAGGCTCGGTATTTTTTGATCCCATTCACCCATCTGTATCTAACTTCAAGATAGTAATCACAGATGGTTTGTAAAAGATATCTTCTCATCTTCTGCACCTTTACAAATTAAAGCTACTTTTCAATGATTTCCGCCGGGGATACGTCCAGGGCGGCGGCTAGTTTCTTGACTGTTAACATGCTAGCGTTTCGGCGTTTTGCTTTCAGCGAATAAATAGTTGCTTCTGTTAAATGGGCTTTTCTCCCCAACTCTGAATTAGTCCAGAACTTTTTTAGCCGTAGTTCGTCAACTTTTTCCATGTTCACACTAAAAGTATTTCCCATGATTCACACCCTCCTACAAATTAAATTGGTATTTATGGCTGAAAAAAAAGTTCATCAACCTTCATACCGGAATCCTTGGAAATTTTCCGCATGTTCTTGGCGGACGGAGTAATATCACCCCGTTCCCACGCAGACCAGGTTTGCTGGCCTACTCCGTATCTTTCGCCCATCTCCTGTTGGGTATGGTCCCCACGGAATTTAATTAGATTTTCTCGCATAGTTTCACCACCTTTACCAATTTAACTTGTATTTATTATATACCATTTTAAATGGTAAATCAACACAAAAACCGATTAAATTATAATTTATTTTTACCATTATTTTTAGTACAATAAGGCCAGAGCTACCATTATAAATGGTGAAAAAAAGGGGGGTGCAGAGAATGGGAATTGGTCAGATAATCAAAGAGAAAAGAACAGCACTGAAAATGACCCAGAACGAACTGGCAGAAAGGCTCGGAGTTAGTCAACAGTCCGTGACCGGATGGGAAAATAACGCCGCTGTACCCCGTGAATCGGCAGTTCGTGGCATGATGGAGATTTTCGGATTATCCAGAAATGAACTGTTTGGGGAACCAGAAGCTCCTGCCCCTTCTGCCTCTAATATCCCCGTCCTTGGAAGTGTCATAGCCGGCCAGCCTGCTTATGCCGCCGAAAACATTATCGGCTGGGAAGAAGTCACCGCAAAAATGGCCAAACAGGGAAAACTTTTCGCCCTTAAAGTCAGAGGTGACAGCATGATCCCGGAGTTCAAGGAAGGGGACATTGTAATCGTAAAAGAACAGCCGGACGTGGAATCCGGGGAAATAGCCGTTGTCCTAGTCAATGGGGACGAAGCCACACTGAAGAAAGTCAAGAAAGACCAGAATGGAATTTTCCTATATGCATTCAACCCGGACGTATACGAGCCACACTTTTACAGCAATCATGACATTGAAACCCTTCCGGTTAGGATAGTCGGGAAAGTCATTGAAAATCGCAGGGAATGGTAAAGGGGGGCCTGAAAAATGAACATCACTGGTGTAATCGCAGTTGTCGTATTCTTTTGGTTCGTACTGTCACTGATCAAACCGCATAAATTTGCCCCGTTCTTTAAATCCGGGGCCAGAAAAAAGGCTTTCCTGCTCTTCCTGGCGGTGAGCGTAGTCTGCGGCCTTCTGGGCGGAAAACCAGCAGGGCAGAATCCCCAGGGCGGAACCGGAACAAAACAAGAAAAAGTGTACAAAATTGGGGATACATTGAAGGACAAAAATTTTGAAATCACGGTCCTGGATAAACAGACAGCCAAAGACGTATACGACGACAGCGGATACTTAAAGACAACGGCCAACGGAAAATATATCGTTCTCCACGTGAAATTTAAAAACATCGCAAAAGAAGCCAAAAGACTGAACAACGGGGCTTTCAAAATTAAGCAGGGCGATACCACCTATTCGCCGGTAACCCTAGCGGTGCGAACCGACAAAAACATTTTCCTTACGGCCTTGAACCCGGGCGTGGAAAAAGTCGGGGAACTCTACTTTGATGTTCCAGATTCAGTAGCAGGTTCTAATGACCTGGTACTGACGATGAGCGGATTTTCCTTCGGATCAGACAACGGGGACGGAAAGATACTTTTGAATAAGTGAAATGAAAATAAAAAGCCCTCCCGTTTGGGAGGGCACTTTTAGAAAGAGGGTAACATGGAATATACGTTTTCAACCAGGATGAAAAATGGGTCGGTGTGTCTGATCCTGGCATATAAGATTGGAAAAAAATGGAAGCAGAAAACGAAGCAGGGGTTCCGCACCCAACGGGAAGCCAGGGCATACCAGACGGAGCTGCTTAGCCAGGCGGAGAAGGAAGCTGGTCTGACCTTTGACCCGACACTGAAAGATATATCCCTACGGCAGTTTTGGCCTATCTTTAAACGGGACCGGGAGAAAGAACTGTCATATACATCCATCCAGAGTTACCGGGCCTGCCTTAAACGGCTGGATCCTATCCTGGATACGCCTATCAAAGATCTGGCCATGCCCATGATACTGAACCAGCTTAACTCCCTGCCGGTCGCAGTCGCAACCAGGAATTTGACTCTCCGGGCTTTGAAGATCATACTGCAACACGCCGTACTGTATAAGATCATCCCGGAAAACCCGGCCAGGATCATAAAACAGATTTCCAACCGGGAGAAGCCGCCATTGAACGCCTTTACGGTCAAAGAAGTATCGGACATTCTTGCCCACTTCCAGGGCCGGAAGAACCGGACACACTACCTGGTGTTGTTCATAGCCGCCAGAACAGGACTTCGGATTGGTGAAATTCTCGGCCTGACCTGGGATGCAATAGACTTCCGCCGGAACCAGCTCCGGGTAACTCAGCAGTGGGGACAAATAGGTCGTGGGAAGTACGGGTTGAAGCCCTGTAAGACAGCCAACAGCGTCCGGGCGGTTCCTGCTCCGGAAGAGGTCATGGAAGAACTGCGGAAATATAAGCAGGGAACCCCATTACAGCTGAATGGCCTTGTCTTCCCTCCAAAAGGTATGCACGCTCTGACAGTGAATCTTAATCTGTGGCTTCGGAAACATTATGGGCGCTCCATCCACTCGTTCCGGCACACCTTCGCCACACTCCTGTTGTCCAAGACAGGCGATATTAATTTAGTCGCCTCGGTCCTTGGTGATACCGTTGCAATCGTATCCAAAACTTATGTAAATTATACACAAGATATTCGGGATAAAGCCGCCGAAAGTATCGCAGATTTATACTCTTTTGCCTAAGTTTCTGCCGTTTGTCTGCCGTTAAAAGAAAAAAGCTAGGTAGAATCAATATCTACCTGGCTTTTTTAGTGTATACTTTATTATATCACAAACCTCCAAAGTCTTTATTTCCTGGTTCAGGATAGTGTATAATAACTGGTATGCAAAAAAGGAGGACTCCATGAAACGTTTTTTCCAAATTCTCTTGGGAAGCGGACTCCTGGCCCTGACCCTGCTTCACCGTCAGGCAGCAGCCTCTCCCAAAATCTTGTATATTCCCCTGGACAACCGTCCGGTGTGTTTGGAATATACCGTTGACACGGCCAAAGCGGCCGGTTATCCTGTAACGACTCCTCCTGTAAAATACCTGTCCGATCAGTCCAGTCAAGGGGACAACGAAAAACTTTGGACCTGGCTAGAACAAGAAGCACCCCATGCAGAAGCCGCGGTCATTGCCACGGACAGCCTGAACTACGGCGGTCTGGTGGCATCCCGCACCCATGACCATCTGGAGAAGTACCTGAAGAACAAGGTAACCCGGCTGGAACGGCTGAAAAAGGACAACCCTGGGCTGAAGATTTATGCCTTCAGCACCATTATGCGCACGCCCCAGCAGAGCATCGGCAAGGTGGAGCCGGATTACTACCAGCATTTTGGGCCCACCATTTTCCGACTGTCCCAGCTCCAGGACAAGGCCGACCTGGAAGGCCTGTCCGGCAAGGAAATCGCCGAACAGCAGACCCTTTTGGCCCAGATTCCCAACAGCATCTGGCAGGACTGGAATACCCGCCGGCTGATGAACTTCCAGACCAACAAGCGGTTAATCCGCCTGGACCAGAACGGCGTCTTCCACTACTTTGCCCTGGGCAAGGACGATGACTCCCCCCTGTCGGCAACCCATATGGAAGCCCGGCACCTGGCCTACGTGGGCAGCGGCATGAGCGACAAACAGTTCCAGATTCTTCCCGGGGTGGACCAATTGGGACTGCTCCTGGTCACCCGAGCCATCAATGAAGCCCGGGGGGACAAGCCCTGGGTCTACCCGGTCTTTGCCCCCGGAGTGGGCGGCGCCACCGTGCCCCAATACTCCGACGAAAGCGCAGCCCAGTCCGTCCACAACCAGATTATTGCTGCCGGCGGCCGGGAAACGGTCCACGAGAAAAAGGCCGACCTAGTGCTGGCAGTAAACACCCCCGACGACGGCGTCTGCCGGGATTCCACCAGCGATGACAACGCCCCCTACAGCAACCAGGCCAACAAGACCTTTGCCAAGGAAATTGCCCAGCTGGAAAAGCGCAAACCCGTTTCCGTAGCAGACATTTCCTACAGCAACGGCGCAGACAACGGCTTTATGCTGGCCCTCACCAACCAGAAGGCGCTGCTGGACCTGACCGCCTACAACGGCTGGAACACGGCGGACAACGCCGTAGGCTACGCCATCAGCCAGGGCATGCTGGGCAGCCTGATGAAGCCGGAACAGCGGCTGCGGCTGCTGAAGACCCGGCTGCTGGACGACTGGATCTACCAGGCCAACATCCGCTACCGGATTTCCCTGGGCATTGACCAGCACGATTTCAAGCTCAAGTACGACTTGGGCAAGTATTACAACCGGATTCTTTCCGACACCAACCGCCTGTTCCTGCAATACGTGGACGATGAACCCACTCTGCGGGGCACCCGCTACACCGTTGAATTTCCCTGGAACCGTATGTTTGAAGTGGATATCCGGGTCAAGTAAAAAGGAGGACCATCTCATGGCCAAAAACAGCTCTTTCGACATTGTTTCCCAACTGGATATGCAGGAATTGGACAATGCCCTGAACCAAACCCGCAAGGAAATCTCCCAGCGCTACGACTTTCGGGGTTCCGAAGCCAGCATTGAACTCTCTGACGGCGACCTGAAACTGGCTGCCGAAGACGAGTACAAGCTGGGCGCCATTCTGGACATTCTGCGCCAGCGTATGGCCAAACGGGACCTGTCCCTGCGTGCCCTGGAGCCGGGCAAAATTGAACCCGCCGCCAAAGGCACCGTGCGCCAAACCATCAAACTGAAGCAAGGCATCGACAAGGAAACGGCCAAGAAAATCATCGCGGCCATCAAAGCTTCCAAGATTAAAGTCACCACCCAGCAGCAGGACGAACAGGTCCGGGTTTCCGGTCCCAAAAAGGACGACCTGCAAGCCGTCATCCAATTGGTCAAGAGCCAGGATTTCGGCATCGACGTACAGTTCATCAATATGCGCTGACAAACAGAAGAAAACAGCCCCTGCCCCAGAAAACTCTGGGACAGAGGCTGTTTTTTATTTACCTTATAAAAAGAGGTGTGAAATAATGAAACTTCCCTACCGAATCCGTTTCCGCCGCTCAATGGGGTGCATCAGCTGCCATTTGTAGTTCATGGCCAACAGCCGGAGCAGGATAATGCTCACCGCATCTACCCAGGGGGCCAGCTCGGTATAGCCCAAGTGCCACACCAGGCACTGGAGCAGGCTGCCGGCAATGGAGGCCGTGGCGTACACATCTGCCACCAGCACCACCGGCACCCGCTGGGCCATCAGGTCCCGGAGCACCCCACCCCCTACGGCGGTAACCAGCCCCAAAAGCACTGGATACACATAGGAATGGGGTTCCCCCTGGGCCAGACCCATCATGGTTCCCGTTACCGTAAAGGAAGCCAAGCCCACGGTATCCGCCAGGGCGTAAAAGAAATTCAGTACCCGTTTCCGCCGGCCCCGGATCCGGAACCAAGAGAAATAGTAGGAAGCCGCCAGGGCAATGGCAATGGACAGAAACAGATTGGCCGGGCTGATCAGGGTCAGCGGCGGGGTCTGCCCTGCCAGTACATCCCGGATCATACCGCCGCCCACTGCGGTCAGTACCGCCAGCACCACAATGCCAAATACATCCATATCCTTAACCAGGCCCACAATGGCGCCGGATAGGGCAAAAGATATGGTTCCTGCCAGTTCAAAGGCATTCCAGATGAGTCCCATAACCGTCCTCCTTCAGCGGACATTTTTGTCTTCTCTACTATACCATAAAAATCCCGCTGCGTCAGAAAGTTCCTGCAAAAAAGCTCCCGTCCCGTTGTGGGACTTATTTCGTCCCTGCGGGCTGTTGAAAATTTTATGTACCGTGCTATAATATTCTTTAGAAATCCTTTTACACCTGCAGCACTTCCTCACTTGGGTTGTTCTGCCGGTTTTCTTTTACAAACCCCCAGAAGCCCAAATTCTAACTCTAAAATTTCCCATACTGCATCTTGTTCGTGCTCCGGAATGCTGCCCATTTCTCTTGAGGAATGGGCTTTTTGCTTTGCGGAATCTGCTGGCTGGAAGTGGCCTGCCGGACGCAAAAGGACTTCAAATCTATAGAAATGAAGGCGATTGCTGTGAACATGCATTTGATGGATGATTTTATGGCCTATTATCTCCAGCGCTTTGACAAATACTGTTTCGAGCTGGACCTGAAGGGCAAGACCTACACCATCGGCACCGGCAAGCCCCTGTTCCGGATCATCATCCACAAAGATGTACCAAAAAAGGAACTAGTGACTTCCACCACCATGGCCCTGGGCGAAGCCTATATGCGGGGGGATATTGAAGTGGACGGGGATCTGTTCACCGTGCTGAAATGCCTCCTGGAGCAGATGGACCGGTTCTCCCTGGACCGGAAAGCAGTGAACCACCTGCTCTACCCTTCCGAAGACAAATCCACCCAGCGGGAAGAAGTCTGCTCCCATTATGACCTGGGCAATGAGTTCTACGAACAGTGGCTGGATCCTACCCTGAGCTATTCCTGTGCCTATTTCAAGAACCCGGACGACACCCTGGAACAGGCCCAGAAAAACAAGGTCCACTACATCCTGGAAAAACTGCATCTGGAAAAGGGCATGAGCCTACTGGATATTGGCTGCGGCTGGGGCTATCTGCTTTTGGAAGCAGCCAAGCTCTACGGGGTCAGAGGCTATGGCTGCACCCTGAGCAAGGAACAGTGGGCCATGGGGCAAAAACGGATCAAGGAATTGGGCCTGGAAGGCCAGGTACGCATTGAGCTCCTGGATTACCGGGACCTGCCCAAAAAGGGCCTTACCTTCGACCGGGTGGTCAGCGTAGGCATGCTGGAACACGTAGGCCGCTCCCACTACGAACAGTACATGACCGTGGTGGACCAGGTGCTGAAGGAAGGCGGCCTGTTCCTGCTGCACTTTATCAACGGCCGGGACCAGATCAACAGCAACCCCTGGATGCGAAAATACATTTTCCCGGGGGGCACCCTGCCCACCATCTACGAAATCATCGAACTGGGGGACAAAGGCCCCTTCCAGCTGCTGGACGCCGAAAGCCTGCGGCGGCACTACGCCAAGACCCTGCAATGCTGGAATGCCAACTTCCAGAAGGTAAAGGCAAAGATTGCTGCCCACCGGGGCGAAGACTTCGTCCGGATGTGGGAACTGTATCTGTGCGGCTGCGCCGCAGCCTTCTACATTGGCTACATCGACGTACATCAGCTGCTGTTCACCAAGGGCACCAACAACGACCTGCCCATGACCCGGTGGTATTAAAAACGATTTTGCGCACTGCAAAACGAACAATAAAAATGGCTTGCGAACTCAACCTAGTTCGCAAGCCATTTTTTGTTCGTTATAGACATATCCTAATGTATCCTAATAAACTTCCTCAGTCAGTCCTGCGGACTGACGGCCCCTTAGTGGTTCGCAGCACTCCAATCAGCCGCGCCCCGCGGGCTTGCTTCTTGGGCTGCTATCACATGGCTCACATTAGCCAAGAGCATTTTGATAAACTGACATGCTCTTGGATGTGGCGCAACGCTTTGCCGGGCTAGTCTTAGACCCATACTGGTCGTGTGCTAAACAAGTTTTGAGAAGAAATCACAGTATGTAAATACTAGACACTACCCTTCGCTGTCACTTGACCAGTAGAGGTCTGGAACGCTTCCTGCAAGCATTGCGGCCGCATCCAAACAGCCCAACAAATTCTGTAAGAGGCTGTTTGGTTAATAAGGCCCATGCGATAGCCGTCCAGGAAGTGAGCCCTGTGGGCGAAACTGACTGGAGTACGGCGAACCGCTCGGGAAGTGTCGCCGCAGGCGACGATGGAAGTTTTATTATTTCCCAACCCCTTTTTATTTTCTCCTATTCCTTACCACAAATGCATCATATGCTGCAGCAAGAGGCTGACCACGGTAATGCCGATCCAGCAGCAGCCCCCCAGCAAGATGGGCTTGCCCCCGGTTTTCACCAGCTTGACGATGTTACTGTTTAGCCCAATGGCGGCCATGGCCATGACAATCATGAATTTGCTCAGTGTCTTTAACGGCCCAAAGACCTCGTGGCCCACCCCCATATGCAGGGCAATGGTGGTCACAATGGAAGCCAGCACAAAGTAGATGATAAACTTGGGAACCAGGGAGGAAATGCTCAGTTTCTTCTTCCCTTCCTTGGCTTCCAGGTCTTCTTCCTTTTTGGCATAATACAGGGACAGGGCCACCGTAATGGGAATAATGGCCAGGGTCCGGGTAAGCTTTACCGTCACAGCCTTATCCAGGGTGGCGTTCCCCAGGTTCCACATGCTGTCCCAGGTAGCAGCGGCAGCGGTTACCGAGGAGGTATCGTTGACAGCGGTGCCGGCAAAGATCCCGAACCCTTCCCCGCTGACCGTACTAAAGCCCAATGCAGCCCCCAGCATGGGGAACAGAATGGCGGCCAGTACATTAAAGAAGAAAATAACAGAAATCGCCTGGGCCACTTCTTCATCGTCCGCATGGACCACCGGCGCCGTAGCAGCAATGGCGGAACCCCCGCAGATGGAAGACCCCACCCCAATCAGGGTAGAAATCTTGGTAGGAATGTTCATGGCCTTGTGCAGCAGGTAGGACAAAATCAGCGAAGTGGAAATGGTGCAGACGATAATGGGCAGGGACTGCTTGCCGGTGGCAGCCACCACGTTCAGGTCCATGCCAAAGCCCAGCAGCACTACGGCCGCCTGCAAAATGATTTTGGACGTCCATTTGATGCCCGGTTCCGCATTGCCCTTGTCCGTCCAGAGCATGGTAATCACCATACCCAGCAAGATGGCAATGACAGCACCCCCGATTACCGGAAACAGCTTCCCGCAGATCCAGGCTGGAATGGCAATGGCCAGGCAGACCAGGATTCCTTTTGTTTTTGTTTGACCCATGTTTCTCCCCCGTTCCAGGCCCCGGCTTCCCGGCGCCCCAAGTAGTTTTTTGAAAGTTCGCTCATTATTATAGCAGAGGTCTTCCGAAATAAAAAATTATGTTTTATAATGAGCCTATAAATTATTGTTATGGAGGCGCTTATGGAACCACGGTTAGAAACGTTTTTATGTGTTTGCCAGACCATGAATTTTACCCGGGCCGCCGAGCAGCTGAACCTGACCCAGCCCGCTGTATCCCAGCATATCCGGTTTTTGGAAAAACAGTACGGAATGCCCCTGTTTATCCACGACGGCCGCCGGCTGCGCCTGACCCCGGCCGGAAAGGTCCTGCGGTCGGCAGTTTCCGTCATGCGCAACGATGAGGCCGAGGTGCGCCGCCGGATGCAGACAGCGGAGGCCCCCTCCCAGCAGCTGTTTTTCGGGGTCACCATGACCATTGGAGAATACGCCGTGACCCAGCCCCTGGCCGCCTACTGCAAGCGCCACCCGGAAAAAAATATCAAAGTGGTTTTTGGCAACACCAAGGAACTGCTGGAGCTGCTGGAACAGGGCCAGCTGGACTTTGCCCTGGTGGAGGGATACTATCCCGCCAACCAATTTGACCATATGCCCTACAGTACGGAAGCCTTTGTGCCAGTGTGCGCCGCCTCCCACCAGTTTGCCCGGGAACCCCGGCGGCTGCGGGATCTGCTCTGCGAACGGCTGATTGTCCGGGAGCCCGGCTCCGGTACCCGGAACATCCTGGAGCGGAACCTGGCCCTGCAAGACCTGACCATCAGCGATTTCGCCCACTATATCCAGGTGGGCAATATGCATACCATTATTGGGCTGATGTGCCAGGACTGCGGCATCACCTTCCTGTACCGGATTGCCGTAGAAAAGGAGCTGGCCCAGGGCAGCTGCCACCAGCTCCATTTGCAGGATTTTTCCATGGAACACGATTTTGACTTTATCTGGGTGCGCAACAGCATTTTTTCTGCGGAGCACCGGGCCATCTGTTCCGAGCTAAAGGCCCTGGCCAGCAGCTAAGCCCGGCCGGGGTCCCAGCACCCGGAGCAGCTCCTCCGGGGAGGTAATCCCCTGGAGCACCTTCTGCCGGCCATCTTCCCACAGGGTGGTCATACCGGCGGCGCAGGCCGCCTGTTCCAGCTGCTGTTCTCCGGCCCCCTGAAGGATTTGCCGGCGCAGACCTTCATCCAGCAGCAGGACTTCCTGGAGAGCCAGCCGCCCCTGGTAGCCCGTATGCCGGCAATGGGGACAGCCCACCGCCGTATAGAGAGGCACCTGCTCCGAGACCCCCAGATAGCTGCGCTCCCAGCCAGCTGCCTGGGGCAGTTGTTTTTTGCAATGGGGACAGAGCACCCGCACCAACTGCTGGGCAGCAGCTGCCTGCAAAGCAGCCGCCAACAGATAGGGCTCCACCCCCATATCCAGCAGCCGGGTCACCGCTCCTGCTGCCGTATTGGTGTGCAGAGTGCTGAACACCAAATGTCCGGTCAGGGCCGCTTGGATGCTCATGGCGGCCGTTTCCCGGTCCCGGATTTCCCCCAACATGATAATGTCCGGATCCTGGCGCAAAATGGTGCGCAAAGAGCGGGCAAAATCCAAGCCCACCTTCCGGTTCACCGCCACCTGGCTGATGCCGTCCAGCTGGTACTCCACCGGGTCTTCCACGGTAATGATATTTTTCCCCTGGCGGTCCAGGGTGCTGAGGAGAGCGTACAGCGTAGTGGATTTGCCGCTGCCCGTAGGCCCGGTAACCAGAATCAGCCCATGGGGCTGCAGTACGGCCTGGCGCAACTGGGCCAGATTGTGCTGGGGAAAGCCCAGGGCGCCCAATTCCAGCCGCACCCGCTGCCGGTCCAGCAGCCGGAGTACCAGGGTCTCCCCGTAGAGCGTAGGCAGGGAGGAAACCCGGATATCCACCAGGCGGCCTTCCCATTCTCCCTGGAGCCTGCCATCCTGGGGCAGACGTTTTTCCCCAATATCCAGCCCCGCCATAATCTTAAACCGGGACAACAGCGGTTCCTGGAGATGTTTGGGCACCAGGGTGAGAAATTGGAGCACCCCGTCAATCCGGCAGCGGACCTGAAGTCCGTCCTTGCCCGGTTCCAAATGGATATCGCTAGCCCCCAGGCCCAGGCCCTGATTCAGCAGGGTTTCTGCCAGGGCAATGGCCGGAGAAGCTGCCCCGCCTGTTTCTTCCGGCAGCACGTGCGTAGACAATAGAATAAAGTGGCTTTGTGAAGTGGAAATTGATGGTCCCATTGCGTCCTCCTAAAGCTTGATTTCCCTTTTATTATGCCAAATAACCCGTTCGTTTCAAAGTTATTGAAATAAACGGGTTTTCTTTTATAATAATCGGGAGAAGGCCACATTTTTTCCAAGGAGGACCGCTTATGCTCACCGCTTTTCTTTCCACCTATTCCCTGCCCCAAATCCGTCCCGTCCACCTGGTATTTCCCCTGCTGCTGGGCTGCACGGCACTTTCCCTGTACCTATACAGCCGTCCCCTGCCCTATCCGGACGTGCCCCCGGTACCCAAAGTGAAAACCCAGCAGACAAAGCCCCAACTCCCAGCCTCCACCTTACAAGTACAAAAGAACCGGGTGTCCCCCCAGCGGGACCCGTTCCGGCCCTTAAACCATCCAGTAACCGTTTCTCCGACGGTGCCCAAAACCGCTGCCCCCAAAACAGGTGCAATTTCAATTCCCAGCAGCGGCACTGCGGCCGCGCCCCAGCCAGCAGCCGTCCGGCCCCGGCTTTTGGGGCTCCTGTCCTGCCAAGGCAAGCGCCAGGCCCTGTGGTCCACGGCCCAGGGGGTACTCCGCACCCAGGAAGGGGATACCCTTCCCAATGGCAGCAGGATTACCGCCATCGGCTCCCGCTCCCTAACCACCACCCAGGGGGAAGTGGCCCTTGGGGAGGTGCTGCCATGAAGGCCCTGTTTTTAGCACTTTGCTTCCTGCTGCTCCCACGCCTGGTGCTGGCCGCTCCGCCCATTTCCCTGTCCGTGGACCGGGCACCGGTGCGGGACGTGCTCCAAACCCTGGCCTCCCTGTCCGGGGAAAGCATCATCACAGACCCGGAGCTGCGGCAGACGATTTCCCTGGAGCTCCACGAGCTGCCCTTTGAGGAAGCTTTGGACCTGATTACCCAAAGCAGCGGCCTTAGCTGCCGCCGGGAGGGAAAGGTCTATCTAGTGTCCACTCCGGAGCGGTTCAAGCAGCGCTTTGGCAGCCTGTCCCTGCACCCTTTGGAATACATTCCAGCCAAGGAAACGGCGGAAACCCTAAGGCCCCTGTTTACTGGCCCCCTATCCTACGACAGCATCACCAACACCCTGCTATTTGGCGGCGACCCGGCCCAGGACCGGCAACTGGCCAAGGCTTTGGAAACCCTGGACCGCCCCACCCGGCAGATTACCCTGGAAGCCCGGATTCTCTCCCTGGACGAAGACGCTTCCCGGGAGCTGGGGCTGCAATGGAACTGGGGTCCCCTGCCCACGAAAAGTACCGACCAAACGGAGGACAGCGGCAGCCAGGAAACCTACGCCGGGCGCATCCATCTGGGCCACGGCTATTCCACCCAGTTCCAGGCTGTGCTGTCCGCCCTGTGCCAGGAGGGGAAGGCCAAAATTCTGGCTACGCCCCGAATTATTACCCTGCCGGGCAAGGAAGCCAGCATCTTTATCGGCGACCATATTCCCGTCGTCACGGAAAAGGTTACCAATTCCACCACCAGCACCACCACGGAATACGTGGACGCCGGCATCCGGCTGTCCTACACTCCCATTCTCAGCCAGGACGGGCTGATTACCGCCCAGGTCCATACGGAAGTCAGCACCCCCACCCTGATTGCCGAGCTGAAGAACTACCGGATTACCAGCCGCACCGCAGACACCCACGTGCGTATGCGGGAAAAGGAAACCCTGGTGATTGGCGGCCTCATCAGCGAGCAGGAGCAGCGGCGGCTGGAAAGCGTGCCCCTGTTGTCCAAGCTGCCGCTTTTAGGCGAATTCTTCAAGTTCCGCTCCCGGAGCAAAAGCAAGACAGAAGTCTGTATGCTGCTGACGCCCTACATCACAGAGTCCGGCCATTCCCCCAGCATTTATGGGCCAGCCGAACAGGAAGCCCGGGCAGGACACCAGCCAGCCTCCTCTGCCCCCGCAGCTTTGCCCCAGGGGGAGGACCCGGCAGCCCAGCCCTAATAGACAACAACAGCCGTCCTCCACTCTCCTGTGAGTGGGGAACGGCTGTTTGCCTGTGTTTCCTATTTATCGTCCGGCCGGTGGTCCCAGATATCTTCCTTGCAGGGGATATGGGGATCGGGGGATACGTGAACCATGCAGTGCTTGACTTCCGGGAAGTTTTGCTCGATGGTATCGTGGACCTCGTCGGCGATATGGTGGGCCTTGAACAGGCTCAGGTTCCCGTCGGCGGTAATATCAATGTCCACGTAGAATTTGGCGCCGAAAAGGCGGGTTCTGATGGAGTCAATGCCCCGGACTCCGGGCTGGTCCATGACATGGTTGCGCATATCCTGAATGGTTTCTTCGTTGCAGGCGTGGTCCACCAGCTTGTCGGAGGCATCGTGGAATATGCCCACAGACGCGTAGATAATCATCAGGCAAATGACAATGGAGGCCAGGGGATCCATAATGGGATACCCCATCCGGGCCCCAAAGATACCGATAAAGGAACCAATGGAGGACAGGGCGTCGCTGCGGTGGTGCCAGGCATCGGCCATCAGGGCACCGGAGTGGATTTCGTCTGCGGCGTGCTTGGTGTACCAGAACATGGCTTCCTTGGTGACAATGGAAATCACGGCAGCGGCCAGGGCAATAAAGGCCGGGGCTTCCCGGTTCACATAGGTTTTATGGATAATGGTGGTCACGCCTTCGTAGCCAATGCCCAGGCCGGTGAACAGCAGGATAAAGGCCAGGAACAGGGTGGCAATGTACTCCTGCTTTTCGTGGCCGTACTGGTGGTCCTCATCGGAGGCCCGGCTGGACAGCACCACCCCGAAAATCACGATGATGGTACTGAACACATCGGAAGCGGAGTGGATGGCATCGGAAATCATGGCGGCGGAATGGCCAAAAATCCCGGCCAGGAATTTAAAGGTGCTGAGCATCAGGTTGATGACAATGCTCACATAGGAAACGTGCATGGCAACATCGCTGCTGCTTTGGGTAGGATTACTCATAATAACCACCTGGAATCTAAATTTCAGTAAAAAAAGAACACCTGAGGAACGGCTGGCCCCACAAGTGCTGGCGATATTCTTCTACTTAGTTACTAGTCTAAGGCCAGCCCGGGCCATTGTCAAGAAAGTTGGGAAGGGGTAAGCGTAGCGGCTGTAAGTTAGAAAATCATAACCATAAAGGAAGCTGCCCAGGGGGATATTGCCGCCAGCCGTGAAATATTGTACACTAGAAAGAAGTGCTTCCTGCCTTTGGGCGGGACAAAATAGCAAGGCATAACAGCGGGGATTTCCCCGGGAGGATACATCACTATGACAAACGAAACAACGGGGCGGCAGCAGCTGGCAGCCCTTTGGACGGACCAGGGCCTGAAAGCAGACCGGACCCTGAAGATTTGGGAATCCGCCGTGCTTCTTCCCCTGCGCTGGGGGCAGGAGGGCTGGGAGATTCTTTTTGAGGTGCGGGCTTCCACCATGACCTGGCAGCCCGGGGATATCTGCTTTCCTGGCGGCCACCGGGAGGACAGCGACCCCACCCTGCTCTATACGGCGCTCCGGGAAACGGAAGAAGAACTGGGGATTCCCCGTTCCTCCGTCCAGGTGCTGGGCCCCCTGCCCTATTTCTACGGCCCCATGGGTCCCCTGATTTTCCCCTTTGCAGGGATTCTCCAGGAAGGCCAGGAGCTGACCGTGGACCCTGAGGAGGTGGGCGAGGTATTTGCCGTTCCCCTGAAGGACCTGCTGGCCATGACCCCGGAAACGGGCACCATCCAGATTGGTACCCACCGGGAAGACGATTTCCCAGAGGGCCTGGTGGCACCGGTCAAGCCGGGCTGGAAGCCCCAGTTTGACTACACAGTGTACTTCTATCCCTGGAAGGACAAGATGATCTGGGGCATTACCGCCAGAGTCCTGCACAACTTTTTGCAGCTGGTCAGGGAAAAAGGCTTGGCCTGAGCTTGATAAAAAAAAGATGTTTTTCTGCGGGTGCAGAGAAACATCTTTTTTTGCGTTCAGATAAAGCGTCCCGTTACGCTGTCCAGGCAGCTGCGGATTTCCTGGGGCGTGCCCTGGGCCACAATCCGGCCGCCAGCCTTGCCGCCGCCGGGCCCCATATCCACCAGGTAGTCTGCGGCACGAATCACGTCCAGGTCGTGCTCGATGACCAGCACCGTGGCTCCCAGGTCAAGGAGCTGATGGAATACCCCCAGCAGGGTTTCCACGTCCTTGGGGTGGAGGCCTATGGTGGGCTCGTCAAACACAAAGACCGTATCCCCCTGGCCCCTGCCCATTTCGCTGGCCAGTTTCAGCCGCTGGGCTTCGCCTCCGGAAAGACCGGGAGTTTCTTCGCCCAGGGTCAAATACCCCAGGCCCAGGTCGTGGAGCACCTGAAGCCGGCGCTGGAGCAGGCTGAGTCCCTTGCAGGCAAGGAGGGCCTGGTCCACGCTCATATTCATCAGCTCCGGCAAACTGTAGCTATGCCCGTCCTTGGCCTTCCGATGGATGGCGTGGGCCTCCTTGCTGTAGCGGGAGCCCCGGCAGTCCGGACAGGGAATGTCCACGTCCGGCAGAAACTGCACGTCCAGGGAGATTTGCCCGGTGCCGTCGCAGGTAGGGCAGCGGAGTTTGCCGGTATTATAGGAAAAGTCCCCGGCCTTGTACCCCAGGGCTTTGGCGTCCTCGGTGCGGGCGTACACCTTCCGCAGCTCGTCGTGAATCCCGGCGTAGGTGGCCACGGTGGAGCGGACGTTGATGCCGATGGGGGTGGCATCGATGAGCTTCACCTGGGAGATGCCCGGGGCTTCCACGCTTTTCACGTGGGCCGGAAGGGGCGTGCCTTCTATCGCAGCCTTCAGGGCAGGAATCAGGCTCTCCAGTACCAGGGTGGTCTTCCCGGAGCCGGAAACCCCGGTGACCACCGTGAGGCGCCCTAGCGGCAGCTTGACGTCCAGGGGCTGCACCGTGTGAAGCTGGTCCGTTGCCAGGTGCAGGGTTCCCTTGGCAAACAGTTCTTTTTGGGGCAGTCCCGGGGGCAGCAGGTGGGGCTTTTCCTCCTTTTGCAGGTAGGGGCCAATCAGGGACTGGGGATTCTGCTCCAGCTCCGCCACTGTGCCCTGGGCTACCAGCTTTCCGCCGTCAGCCCCGGACCCCGGTCCCATTTCCAGCAGATACTGGCTGTGGCAAAGAACCTGGGTATCGTGGTCCACAAGTACCACCGAGTTGCCGTCCGCCACCAGGTCGTCCAGCACCGCCGTGAGCCCCTGGAGGTTATAGGGATGGAGCCCAATGGAGGGCTCGTCCAGCACGTACAGTACCCCGGTGGTCCGGTTCCGCACGGCCCGGGCCAATTGGACCCGCTGCCGCTCCCCGGTGGACAGTGTGCCGGAAGCCCGGTCCAGGGACAGGTACCCCAGCCCCAGGTCCCTCAGCCGTTTGGCCGTGTCCAAAAAGGCTTCGCAGATGCTTTGGGCCATGGGGCGCATTTCTTCCGGCAGGGAAGCGGGCACTCCCCGGACCCAGACCACCAGGTCGTCCAGGGTCATTTGGGAAGCCTGGTCCAGGCCAATCCCCCGGAGCCGGGGCGCCCGGGTAGCTTCCGACATCCGGGAGCCGTGGCAGTCCGGGCAGACCCCTTCCTTCAGGAACCGCTCCAGCCGCTTCATGCCCTTTTCATCCTTGACCTTGGCCAGGGCATTTTCCACGGTATAGTTGGCGTTGTAATAGGTAAAATCCAGCTCGGTGCTCTGCTGAGTTTTGGGGTTGATGTAGAGAATGTGCTTTTTCTCCGCCGGGCCGTGGTAAACGACCCATTTTTCTTTTGGCGTCAGGTCCTTAAAGGGCACGTCCGTACGCACCCCCATTTCCCGGCACACCTCCTTCATCAGGGACCACATCAGGGTCCCCCACACCACCACGGCCCCCTGGTCGATGGTCAGGTTCTCGTCGGGCACCAGGGAGGCCTGGTTCACCGTCCGCACGATGCCCGTACCGCCGCAGGTGGGACAGGCGCCCCGGCTGTTAAAGGCCAGATCTTCGGCCCCTGGCCCGTAGAATTTGGCGCCGCACTCCGGGCAGGTAATTTCCTGCATGGCGGCTACCGCCAGGGAGGGCGGCACATAATGGCCGTTGGGGCAGCGGTGGCTGGCCAGCCGGGAGAATATCAGCCGCAGGCTGTTGGACAGCTCACTGAGGGTGCCAAAGGTACTGCGGATACCCGGCACCCCAGGCCGCTGGTGGAGGGCCAGGGCGGCCGGCACGTAGCGCACCTCGTCCACATCTGCCCGCTGGGCCTGGGTCATTCGCCGCCGGGTATAGGTGGACAGGGACTCCAGGTACCGTCGAGAGCCTTCGGCATAGAGGATGCCCAGTGCCAGGGAGGATTTCCCCGAACCGGACACCCCGGCAATACCCACAATTTTGTGTAAAGGAATATCCACATTGATATTTTTCAGATTATGGACCCGGGCGCCCCGGACCTGAATCATTTTAGGAGAGGAAGACAAGAAAATCACCTCGCAGAGAATAGCTGGGCCGCACCAGGTTTATTGCGTTTAGGGGTGCTGACCCCGGGCCGTCTGCTGGACGGTCACTGCTTTTATTATAGCGGCAAAGGCCAGCCAGGACAAATGACGGCGGAAAGCCTGCCGCTGCCTGGGATCTGGCATAACAAAAAACGCATGGTTTTTAGCCAATTGGAATTCATAATTTCACTTTCTTCCAGCTCTTGACATTCAACTGGACTTTAGTGTTAAGGTATAATCAGCAAGCAATTGCAGGTTTGCAAGGAAAGGAGCTATGCTTTTATGACTATCCCTTTTGTAACGCTAAATAATGGTGTAAAAATGCCCCAGGAAGGCTTTGGGGTGTTCCAGGTCACGGACCTGGAACAGTGCAAGCAGGCGGTGAAGGACGCCCTAAACTTGGGCTACCGGCTGCTGGACACAGCCAGCAGCTACCAGAATGAGGAAGCGGTGGGCGCCGCCATCAAGGAAAGCGGCGTTCCCAGGCAGGAACTTTTCCTGACCACCAAGGCCTATATGCAGGAAATGGGCTACGAAAAGACCAAGGAAGCCTTTGACCGGTCCTGTAAGAAACTGGGGACGGATTACCTGGACCTGTACCTGATCCATATGCCCCTGGCGGATTACTACGGGTCCTGGCGGGCCATGACGGAGCTCTATCAGGCCGGACGAATCCGGGCCATCGGCGTCTGCAACTTCCTGCCCGACCGGCTGGTGGACCTGTGCTTCAATACAGATATTGTGCCGGCGGTGAACCAGCTGGAACTGCATCCCTTCTACCAGCGGGCTGACGAACTGGCCCTGCTCAAGGAATACGGCGTGCAGCCGGAGGCCTGGGCGCCCTTTGCCGAAGGCATGAACGGTATGTTCACCAACCCGGTGCTCTCCGCCATTGCCGAGGCCCACGGCAAAACTACTGCCCAGGTCATCCTGCGCTGGAACGTACAGCGGGGCGTGGTGATTATCCCCAAATCCGTCCATAAGGAACGGATGGAGCAGAACCTGGCCATCTGGGACTTTGCCCTGACGGACGCAGAAATGCAGCAGATTGCCAGCCTGGACCTGGGCCGGCCCCAAATGCTAGACACCCGGAACGTCAAGGAAGTACGGCGGGTGTACGATTATCTGAACAACCCGGTAGTAACCAGCTTATAAACTGGAGAGAAGCTGTCCTCCAAACTAAAGAATCCCCCGCTGCGATGCGCACCGGGGGATTTGTTGCTATAAGCTTTTCTGTTAGGCTTTGCCGTTCAATTCTTTTTGCTTTTCCGCTTCCAGCCGCACTTTCAAAGCTTGGATTTTCTTTATTAGGCGTTCCAGGGTCTGGCGATAGGCTTCCTCTCCTTTGCCGGTGGGGTCTTCCAAACCCCAATCTTCACGCCAGCGGGCCGGCAGGGCTGGGCACTGGACGCCGCAGCCCATGGTCACCACCCCATCCAGGGGCGGCAGCTGGTCCAAGGTTTTGCAATACTGGCCTTGGGCCTTCATATCAATCTGGTACAGCTTGGCCAAAAGGTGGCAGGCTTCCGGATCGATTTCTTTGGCGGGCTGGGTTCCTGCCGAGCAGCTGGTCCATACGTCCCCCGCCAGTTTCCTTGCCAGGGCTTCCGCCAACTGGCTGCGGCAGGCATTATGGACACATACAAAGGCAATCACTGGCTTAGTCATGGGAGAACCACCCTTTCGTAGCATTGGCAAAACGCACCAAAAGCAGCATGACAGGCACTTCTGTCAGTACACCCACGGTAGTAGCCAAAGCAGCCGGACTGGTGGTGCCAAAGAGAGCCACCGCCACTGCCACTGCCAGTTCAAAAAAGTTGGAGGCTCCAATCATACCGGCGGGAGCAGCAATAGCAAAAGGAAGCCGCAAAAACCAACAGAGGGCATAGGCCAGCCCGAAGATAAACAGGGTCTGCACCACCAAAGGAACTGCTAGAAGTACAATATGGACGGGGTTTGCCAAAATCACCCCAGCCTGGGAGCTGAAAATCAGCACCAGCGTCAGCAAAAGGCCCAGGGTGGTAATGCCGTCAAATTTGGGCAGAAACGTTTCTTCCAGATACTGCTGCCCGTAACGGCGGGTAACATAGGCCCGGGTGGCCACGCCAAAAACCAGGGGAATCACCACAAAAAGGAAGATGCTCACAAACAGGGTACTGTACGGCACAAATACCTGGGAAACGCCCAACAGAAAGGAAACAATAGGCACAAAGGCCACCAGGATAATCAGGTCATTGGTGGCAACCTGCACCACGGTGTAGGCCGGATTTCCGTGGGTCAGGGTGCTCCAGACAAAGACCATGGCCGTACAGGGAGCGGCTCCCAGAAGCACCATTCCCGCTAAATATTGGGTAGCCAGATCCGGGGCAATCCAGATGCGAAACAGCCCATAAAGGAACAGGCAGCTAAAGCCGTACATGGTAAAGGGTTTAATCAGCCAGTTCACCACCCAGGTCACAAAAAGACCTCTGGGATTCTCGCCGATAGCCCGGATGCTGTTAAAATCCACTTTTATCATCATGGGATAAATCATGACCCAAATCAGCACTGCAATGGGCAGGGAAATGCCCGCCAGCTGAAGCTTGCCCAAAGCCTCCGGCAGCGCCGGGACCGCGGTGCCTAGGACTACGCCAATCACCATACAGCCCAGCACCCACCAGCTGAGATGACTTTGGAAAGAAGAAATACCGGGTTTTGCCTGGGTCATGGCTGCACCTCCTGACAGGGTTCCGCCCTGCGATAACAGGCCTCCCCACATTGGAGAGAGTCAATAAAACTGCGAAAGGCCAGCAGGGTATCGCAGTTCAGGGAATAATAGGTGTTCTTCCACTCTTTCCGGCTTTGGACCAAGGCACATTCCGTCAGCACCTTCATATGGTGGGACAAGGTGGGCTGGGCAATCTGAAAATGTTCCAACAAATTGCAGGCGCACAATTCCCCCTGAGTCAAAAGCTGGACAATCTGCATCCGATGACTGTCACCCAAGGCTTTGCACACCAGCGCTGCATCTATTGCATTCATCGTAATACCTCTTTTCCCAATGGGCTGCGGCAGCGTCCCATCGATTATTATCAATATGATAAATACATTGTAGGTATCAAATCGATATTTGTCAATATGATTATTTTGCAATAGTGCAGATTGCAGGAAACCACCCGCTGTGGTATTCCGTCCATCAATTATATCTTATATCTATACATGATTTTATCAAAAATACCGGACTCTCCCCACAGGAAGCGTCCGGTTATTTTTTATGGCTATTGGGCCAGGTTTTTCTCGGCCTGTTGTTTCAGGTATTGAACCACGTCCTTGAACAGGAAAATCTTTTCGAAGTCCTTGTTCCACATGGCGTACACGTCCACGGTGAATTCGTCTTCCATAGGGATACCCACTACCCCGCCGCCCTGGGTAAAGGAGTCTTCCATCATAAAGCCGCAGCCCATGCCTTTTTGGATCAGCTGCTGCATGACCTGAATCTGGTTGCAGCGGTGGACAATCTTCAGCTCTCCGCCAGCCCTCTGGAGTTTTTCCGGCAGGCCCTGGCGCATCAGGAATTGGTCCCCAAAGTAGGAAATCAGCGGTTCATGGCAAATGTCCCGAAAGCCCACGGTTTTCCGCTGGGCCAGGGGATGGTTTTCCGGCACCACAAACAGGAAGCGCCGGCGGCACCAGAGAAAGTACGGGAAGTGGTTATTCTCCGGGGTATAGGGCACCAGCAGCAGGTTGATTTGCCGGTCTTCCAGCTTTTGCAGCAGGCTGGGCACCAGTTCGGAGGTGACTTCCACGTCGATTTCCGGAAAGCGGGCGTGGAGGCTTTGGTAAAAATCAGGAAAGCAGGAAGCGTTGGTCATAAAGGTGGTTCCCAGCCGCAGCACCTGCTGGCTGGAGCCATAGCTTTCCATGACCCGCTGGATATGGTCCACGTCCTGGAGCACCGGTTTGGCCATGCGCAGGAGATCCTGCCCCGGCGGGGTGGGCATGACGCCCCCTTTGCCCCGGTACAGCAGGGATACCTGAAATTCCTTTTCCAGTTCCTTGATGGCTTTGGTCAGGGTGGGCTGGGTGACGTGAATATTGACAGCTGCCCGGGTGAAGTTTCCTTCCCGGCAGACTTCCACAAAGTATTGGAGTTGGAGCAAGTTCATGGCAGTTCCCCCTTCGGCAGATTCAAACAGACTCCCCTATTCTTTCCCATTCTACAGCCTGAAAAGGGAAATGTAAACCAACGGTATACCAGAAGCCTTTCCTGGAGCTGTTTTCCGGCTTGCTCCCGCTCCCTGCCTGGAGTACAATAAAATTAATTTGACCCTAAGCCTGTCAAGAAACGAGGAGATAATATGGAAAACCAAAAACTGTATTTTGCCAGCGATTACCAGGAAGGGGCCCATCCGGCCATCCTGCAGCGGCTGCTGGATACCAATCTGCTGAAAACCCCGGGCTACGGCACGGACGCAATCTGTGAGTCTGCCCGGGAGCGAATCCGGAAGGCCTGCGGCACCCCTAGCGCAGCCATCCATTTTGTCAGCGGCGGCACCCAGGCCAATGCAGCCGTAATTGGTGCTGTACTCCGGCCCTACCAGGGCGTCATTTCTGCTGACAGCGGCCACGTCAGCGTACACGAAGCCGGTGCCATTGAGGCAGGCGGCCACAAAGTCCTGGCCATTCCCTCTGAAGAAGGGAAAATTTCCGCCGCCGGAGTTGCCCTGTGCCTGGCGGACTACGAGCAGGACGGCAACCGGGACCATATGGTGATGCCGGGGATGGTCTACCTGTCCCACCCCAACGAATTTGGCGTGCTGTACTCCCTGGAAGAATTAGAGGCCATCAGCCAGGTATGCCGGGAACACCACATTCCCCTGTTTGTGGACGGAGCCCGTCTGGCCTACGCCTTGGCCTGCCCGGAAAATGACGTGACCCTGGCAGACCTGGGCCGACTGTGCGACGTATTCTACATTGGCGGCACCAAATGCGGCGCCCTGCTGGGCGAAGCCATTGTCCTCCCCAATCCGGACCTGATTCCCCATTTCTTCACCATCATCAAGCAGGACGGTGCACTCCTGGCCAAGGGCCGGGTACTGGGCATCCAATTTGACGAGCTGCTGAAGGACGACCTGTACCTGCATATTGGGGAAAGCGCCATCACCTATGCCCGGCAAATCAAGAAAGCTCTGGTGGACGCTGGGTATGAACTAGTCTTTGATTCCCCCACCAACCAGATTTTCTTCATCATTGACAATGGGAAAATGGAAAAACTGGGCCAATACGCCGTGTACAACTTCGGCGAAAAATATGATGGGTCCCACTCCATCATCCGCTTCTGCACCAGCTGGGCCACCACCCAGGAAGACACGGACAAACTGTGCCAGGTAATTAAGGACAGGGTAACACAAAGCCGCCAGCAAAATCGCTGACGGCTTTTGTATTGTAGGGAAAAGCAAATTACCAGCATGTTAGATTATCCAGCTTTCATGCGGCTTCTCCAGACTTACTGATTCTGTTCCAACGCAAAAAGCATGTTACCAGCATGTTAGATTTTCCAGCTTTCATGCGGCTTCTCCCGACTTACCGGCTCTTTTCCAATGCAAAAAGCATGTTACCAGCATGTTAAATTTCTTGGTCCTGCCTCTCACACAAAAAAGACGAAGAACCGGTTTCCTCCTTTTCAGAAGGATTCCCGTTCTTCGTCTTTTGTTTCAGCTTAGCAGCTGAGAAGTGCTGCTTAGAAGGTTACTACCATTTGAGACCACAGGGTGCGGGCGTGTTGTCCGTCATAGGTGCCGCCTTTGCTCTTCAGATCATAGTATTCCACTTGGGCTACCATGTTCTTGGCCAGGGTCAGGTTGCCGCCTACTTGATAGCCTTTGAAGCCGTTGGCATCGAAGACATCGTAAGCGCCATCCATGGTGTGGGCAATGTAGGTTGCGCCGCCTTGGTCGTAGTATTTGGCAAACAGGCCCCAGGTGCCGGGTTTGGCAGCTTCTGCGCCTTTGTAGTTCAGGCTGATGACGTAGCCGTCATCATCGCCGTTGGCCTTATCCACGGAGTCATTGTCGCCCTTCAGGTACATAGCACCCAGGCTGGCATCCCCAAAGTTATAGTTGGCTGCAGCCGTCCAGATCTTGTCATCACCGGTCATCCAGGTGGTGTTGATGTCGTCGGCTTTCAGGTAGGCAGCTTCCAGGTTCAATTTGCCGATGTCCCCGCCCAGAGTAGCTTGGACGAATTTGTCGCCTACGCCCTGTCTGGTGCCGTCAGTGGACCAGGAATAGGTGGAAGCGTTGCCCATTTTGCCGTAGGTAGCAGCCAGGTAGGTTTGGCCAAATTTCACTTTGGCGTTTACTGCATCTACCCGGTCATCGTACACGTTGCCGTCGCTGTAGTAGGTGTCGTAACGGCCGGCAGTTACGTTGACTACACCGATGTTGCCGGTGAGATAAGCCCGTTGGAAATCGGTGTCATCATTGCCGGATTCGTTTTGACCATCAAATACTTGGTTGTTTTCAATCATAGCAACGTAGTTCCAGTTGTCATTTACATCGCCGGTGAAGAACAGACGGGTACGCAGTTTGGTGGCATCGGATTTACCGTAATCACCAGTGGTATGAACGTTGCTCAGACGAACGTTACCGGTAATCTTCACATTGTCCGCATTGCGTTCCAGTTTGGCTACGCGCACGCCCAGATTGTCCAGTTCGTCAGCGAATTCGCTGACCAGTCTGTCATCAGCGCCGATAGCGCCTTTGGCCAGGGCCTTGGCCACGATTTGGGCCATTTCATAACGGGTCATGGTGCGTTCACCTTTGAAGGTGCCATCAGGGTAGCCGTCAACAATACCAGCAGCTGCCAGTTTGGCTACAGCGCCGTAGGCCCAGGAGCCTGCGGGCACATCGGAGAAGGGGTTGGCCGCAAAGGCAGTGGCGCTTACGCCCAGAGCCATGGCCATGGCAAATACCAGGGATTTTTTCATGGGAATTCCTCCTTGAATGGTTTGGCCTGCATTGCCCTTCCTCCCGCGAGTCGCCTTGTTTCCTCTGTTCGGTCCGGCAGCTGCAAAGCCAAAGTTTGACAGAAATTTGTCTTTTTCAATTCTATCACAGAAAGAAATTTCCGGACAATTTTTTAGCTATTTTTTTGATTTTGCGGTACTTTTAGGCGAAGTAACCTCTAAAAATTGTATAAAAAGCTACAGTTCATCCACTTTATGCTTTTTATTAATTGTTTTTGTTTTTTAAATTACTTTTCTGCATAACAAAAAGGAGCTATTCCGAACGATAGCTCCTTTTACCTATTTAGAAAGTGACCACCATTTGCGACCACAGGGTCCGGGCATGCTGGCCTTCCTGGCCGTTGCCCTTCCCTTGGAGATCATAATATTCCACCTGGGCCACCATATTCTTGGCCAGGGTCAAATTGCCGCCCACCATATAGCCGGTAAAGCCCTGGGGCTCAAAGGCGCTGTAGGCTCCATTCAGGGTACGGGAAAGATAGGCAGTGCCGCCCTGGTCGTAGTAATTGCCAAAAAGGCCCCAACTGCCGGTTTTGGCCGCCTCTGCGCCTTTGTAGCGCAGGTTGATGACGTAGCCCTCGTCACTAGCGCCAGGTTCAGCTGCGGAATCGCTGCCGCCTTTCAGATACATTCCGCCCACGCTCACAGGCCCAAAGTGATAGGCGGCGCCTGCTGTCCAAAGGGTATCTTCTTCTGGAACCCAGGGGGCAGTCTGGGGCGAAGCTTTCAGGTACTGGGCCTCCAGGCTCAGGCTGCCAAGGGTGCCGCCCAAGGCAGCGCCGGTGAAGCCGTCCTCTGTGGCTGTTTTGCCTTCTGTTTGGGCGGTCCAGCCAGAGACCGGCTGCCCCGCCCTGCTGCCGAAGGCCGCCAGGTAGGTTTGACCAAACTGCACTTTGGCGTTCTCTGTCCCTAAAAACCAGGGCCGGAGCTGCGGGGCCGTTTCCCCGTCCAATTTGCCCTGCTCCACGTTGGGGCGCAAAGCACCTTCCCTGAGGCTGCTGGTAGTTTTGCCGCTTCCAGCAGGCCGTTCCGGCAGGGGCATCCGGGCGCCCAGCAGGTCCAGTTCCTGGGCAAATTCCCGGACCAGCCTGTTATCTGCACCGATGGTTCCTTGGGCCAATGCTTTTGCCACGATTTGGGCCATTTCGTAACGGGTCTCAGGATACTTTCCCGGGAAGGTGCCAGTCGATTCTCTGCTCTCCAGGCCAGCCGCCAATTTTGCTACAGCGCCATAGGCCCAGGAACCTTTAGGCACATCGGAAAATGGGTTCACTGCATAGGCATTGGAACTGATGCCCAATGCCAAAACCATAGTAAGAACGCTTTGCTTCTTCATGACCCATTCCCCCTTCAAGTTTCCTGATACGCACTCCTGGCAGCAGAAGCTGTTCTATAAATGTGACAAAATCATGTCCTAACTGTATTGTAGCATATTATGACAATAATTTTCACATTAAATTTATTTCTGCATAATTTCTATAATTTTGTACATGAATAGCGCACATAGGTATGTTTTACTAACACCTATGTGCGTTTTAAAGCGACTTATGCAAGATATGAATCTTTTTATTGCAGGAGTTTTACGTTTTACTGCCTTTTATTCAGCCGTCTCTGCCATATAGGCCAAAACCCTCTCCAGCAGCTGGGGCAGGGTAACAGAAACGCTTTCCACATTCACCCGCTCGGTGCGCTGGTGGAGATCCACACCCCAGGGCCCCAGCAGCAAAAAGGGAATCTGCAGCTGGGCAATGGCCGGAAAATCAAAGGAATAGGCCTTCCCCCACAGGGGCATATTCTTTGCCAGGACCTTCCCGTCCAGTGTAGGATCTACGCAGCAGTAGCTGCAATCGGACACCCCATTAAAGTAAGGGTCAAAGCGCAGGGGCGTCAGCTGGGTGAGGGTTTTACAAAGTCCGGCAAAGTCCTCCTTGGCCACGGTCTTGCTGTTGGCCGCCGGGTAATAGGGAGGAGCAAAACTGAGCAGCACCAGGGGCTGGGTAAAGCCCGTAAAGTCCAAAACGGCTTCCAAAACAGCAATGGTTTCCTGGGCATAGCTGGACTTTCCCTGCTGCAGCTTGGCAAAACTGTCCGCCAGCAGCTTTTCGTAAAAGGCAGAAAAGCCCGGCAAGTTTTGGGCCCGTTCCAGCAGCTGGGCACTGGTGAGCACTTCCATGGAAAGGCCGTTGTTCACCTGGGCCAGGGCTTCCTGGGCAGCCTGCTGTGCAGTTTCCGTTAAAAGGGCCAGCAGGTCTTCCGGAGTCTTGGTATACGTCAGGAAATTGGCACAGGCCATCACCCTTTGGGGCGTGGACACGTCGTACACTTCCTTCCGGTCTCTCAGGTACACCCAGGCAGGGGGCGGCGTGCTTTCCCCTTCCCAGGTATCGGCCAGGGCCGGGTTTCCTTCGGTAGCGGCAATGATCCGGGCCATCACCCCCAAGGGGTTCACCCCCTGGCGGTAGGAGCCCACATGAACGGACTTGCCCTGGACCAGCACTACCGGCAGCAGCTTGCCCACGGACCCGGTAAAAGCCACCAGTTTACCAGCTTCCTTTTCATCGGGTTCGCAGTTGATGGCCGCCCGGTATTTCAGGCCAAATTGCTGCTGAAGCTGCCGGAGAGCCGGCAGTGCCGCACGCATCCCTGCGGAATAGGCTTCCTCATCGGGGAGGGACACAAAGAGAAGGCCAACGTCTCCCCCGCCCTGCTTGGCATAGGCTTCCAGCACAGCCAGCTGGGCCGCTGCCCCGCCCTTCATATCGGCGGAGCCCCGGCCGGGCAGCCATTCCCCACTTTGGAGGTCCGCCAGGACGGCAGGATCCGTTTCCGTTGCCAAAAGGCCCTGGAGCAGCTGATCCGGCGTACAGGCCAAAGGCCGCAGTGCGCCATAGATTTCCGTACTGACCACATCGTGGTGGTTCAGAAAAATTACCGTATCCGGCTTTTTCCCTGGCAGCAGGCCGCAGATTACCGCCCGGCCCTGGGCATCCTCCGGTACCGGAAAGGTATGGAGCTGGACGCCATGCCCCATTTTGCCAATTACCTCAGTCAGATATTGTTCTGCCGCGGCTTCTTTTGCCGTTCCCGTTTCACTTTCTATGGCCATCAGCTCCCGGAGGAGGGTAAGCACCCGTTCTTTCTCTACCATTGCACATTCCCCTTTCGGACAAATTGAGTTAGGAAAATAACTGTCTTCCAGTATACACAGCCTGGGCAGTATTGTACAGGTTTTTCATGCATTTTCTTGTATATTTATCCGCACTGTAGCAGTTGGTACAAAGCAAGGCTTTACAGGCACTGGCTTCTAAAAGTATTCGTTTGAGATTAAACAAGATAAAAAAAGAAGACGATTTCCGAGGAAATCGTCTTCTTAACAGTTCTAAAGGAATTAGAACGTAACAACCATTTGAGACCACAGGGTACGAGCGTGTTTGTCGCTGTCGCCTTTGCTCTTCAGGTCATACCATTCAACAGTAGCTACCATGTTCTTAGCCAGGGTCAGGTTGCCGCCGACCATATAGCCTTTGAAACCGTTAGCATCAAACTTATCGTATGCACCGTTCATGGTATGAGCGATGTAGGTAGCAACGCCTTGGTCATAGTACTTGCCGTACAGGCCCCAAGAACCAGCTTTAGCAGCGGAAGCACCTTTGTAGCCCAGGGTTACAACGTAGCCGTCGTCATCGCCATCTTTATCGTCAACGTAGTCGTTGTCGCCTTTCAGGTACATAGCGCCCAGTTTGAAGTCGCCGGTGTTGTAGGTAGCAGCAGCGGTCCAAATGGTGTCATCGCCAGTCATCCAAGCGGTGTTAACATCGTTGGCTTTCAGGTATTGGGCTTCCAGATTCAGTTTGCCGATATCGCCGCCCAAGGTAGCTTGTACAAAGGTGTCAGCAACGCCTTCATGAGTAGCATCTACCCAGTTACGTTTGTTCGGATCAGGCAGTTTGGACCAAGAATAGGTGGAAGAATTAGCCATTTTACCATAGGTAGCGCCCAGGTAAGCTTTGCCCATCTTTACGTTAGCGTTAACAGCATCTTGCCGAGTATCGTAGATGTTGCCATCGCCGTAGTAGCCTTGGAAACGGCCGCCGGTCAGGTTTACAACGCCGATGTTACCGGTCAGGTAAGCACGTTGGAAATCGGTGTCATCATCACCGGATTCGTTTTCGCCATTGAATACTTGGTTGTTTTCCAACATAGCAACGTAATGCCAGTTGTCGTTTACTTCGCCGGTGAAGAACAGACGGGTACGCAGTTTAGAAGTATCGGATTTACCGTAATCGCCAGTGGTACGAGCATCGCTCAGACGAACGTTACCGGTAATCTTTACCATGTCAGCGTTCTTTTCCAGTTTGGCTACGCGAACGCCCAGGTTGTCCAGTTCGTCAGCGAATTCGCTAACCAGTCTGTCATCAGCGCCGATAGCGCCTTTAGCCAGAGCTTTGGCAACGATTTGAGCCATTTCATAACGGGTCATGGTGCGTTCACCTTTGAAGGTGCCATCAGGATAGCCGTCAACAATACCAGCAGCAGCCAGTTTGGCTACAGCGCCGTAGGCCCAAGAGCCAGCGGGTACATCGGAGAAGGGGTTAGCAGCAAAAGCGGTAGCGCTTACGCCCAGAGCCATTGCCATTGCAAAAACCAGAGACTTTTTCATGTGAATTCCTCCTTAGGAAATCAGAGAGGATTCCGTCCTGGAAGCTTTCCACCGATCTGTACCGCGAGTATCCTTGTTTCCTCTGGTCTATCCATGGTCCGCTGCCACTAGGAATCGTATTTGGTTTTGTGACAACCTTTTGTCACGTGCCTATTTTAACACAACTATTTTGCACCATGCAACCACTAATATGAGTAATCGCAAATGTGAGAAAAATTAGCTGTGATGTTAAATAAATTGCAAACCCGCATTCTGCCTAGGCAAAAGGCACAAAAAAAGGCGATTCCCCAAAGGGAATCGTCTTTGAAAACTTTTTGTAAACTTGCTTAGAACGTTACAACCATTTGAGACCACAGAGTCCGTACATGCTTGCCTTCGTCGGTGCCGCCTTTGCCCTTCAGGTCGTAGAATTCAACGGTGGTCACCATGTTCTTGGCCAGAGCCAGGTTGCCGCCCACCATGTAGCCTTTAAAGCCGGAAGCACCAAATTCACCGTATTCACCACTCATGGTGTGCTGGATATAGGTGGCTGCGCCTTGGTCATAGTACTTGCCGTACAGGCCCCAAGAACCAGGTTTGGAAGCTTTAGCACCTTTGAAGCCCAGGGTGATTACGTAGCCGTCATCATCGCCGTCCGCTTTGTCAACAGGAATCGTTGTCACCTTTCAGGTACATACCACCCAGCTGGAAGTCGCCAGTATTGTAGGTAGCAGCAGCGGTCCAGATGGTGTCATCACCGGTCATCCAGTCCAGGTTCAGGTCATTGGCTTTCAGGTATTGGGCTTCCAGGTTCAGTTTGCCAATATTGCCGCCCAAGGTAGCTTGTACGAATTTATCGCCAACGCCCTTGTGAGTACCATCCACAAAACCAGAATCAGCAGCAGGTTTGGCAGTCCAGGAATAGGTGGAAGCATTGGCCATTTTACCGTAGGTAGCACCCAGGTAAGCCTGACCCATCTTTACGTTGGCATTTACCGCATCCACACGGGTATCATAGATGTTGCCATCACCATAGTAACCGCTGTAACGGCCAGCGGTGATGTTTACCACACCCAGGTTACCGGTCAGGTAAGCACGCTGGAAGTCTGCGTCATCGTTGCCGGATTCGTTCCCGCCATCGAAGTATTGGTTGTTTTCAATCATGGACACATAGTGCCATTTGTCGTTCACTTCGCCAGTGAAGAACAGACGGGTACGCAGCCGAGAATTGTCATATTTGCCCAGGTCACCGGTGGTGTGTTCGTTGCTGATACGGACTTGACCGGTAATTTTTACCATGTCAGCGTTCTTTTCCAGTTTGGCAACGCGAACGCCCAGGTTGTCCAGCTCGTCAGCGAATTCGCTGACCAGTCTGTCATCAGCGCCGATAGCGCCTTTAGCCAGAGCTTTGGCAACGATTTGTGCCATTTCATAACGGGTCATGGTGCGATCACCTTTGAAGGTGCCGTCAGGATAGCCGTCAACAATGCCAGCAGCAGCCAGTTTGGCTACAGCGCCGTAGGCCCAAGAGCCAGCCGGAACATCAGAGAAGGGGTTAGCAGCAAAAGCAGTAGCGCTTACGCCCAGAGCCATTGCCATAGCAAAAACCAAAGACTTTTTCATGTGTACTCCTCCTTAGGAATTCATGGAAATTCCCCGTTAAAAGCTTTCTCTGGAGGTGTGCCGCGAGTCACCTTGTTTCCTCTGGTCCATCCAGGGTCCGCCCTTATAAGGGAATCGGTTGGTTTTATGACAACTCTATGTCATGACACTATATTACCATATTATTTTTCATTTTTTCAATACTTGTATGTAATTATTTCATAATTGAGTATTTTTTAATGAACATTGTATTCTAAGCACTCCAATCCAATAGCTATAACAAAAAAAGACGACTCCCACAAGGGGAATCGTCTTGAAGTGTTTGTGAAATTAGAAGGTTACAACCATCTGAGACCACAGGGTACGTGCGTGTTGTCCGTCGGTGTCGCCGCCTTTGCCTTTCAGATCATAGTACTGCACTTCAGCAACCATGTTCTTGGCCAGGGTTACGTTGCCGCCAACCTGATAACCTTTGAAGCCGTCAGCGCTGAACTTGTTGTATACGCCGTTCATGGTGTGGTTGATGTAGGTTGCGCCGCCCTGATCGTAGTATTTAGCGAACAGGCCCCAAGAACCAGGTTTGCTGGCTTGTGCACCCTTGTAGCCCAGGGTTGCTACCCAGCCATCATCGTCGCCGTTTTTATCATCAACGTAGTCGTTGTCGCCTTTCAGGTACATAGCGCCCAGTTTGAAGTCGCCGGTGTTGTAGGTAGCAGCAGCGGTCCAAATGGTGTCATCGCCAGTCATCCAAGCGGTGTTAACATCGTTGGCTTTCAGGTATTGGGCTTCCAGATTCAGTTTGCCGATATCGCCGCCCAAGGTAGCTTGTACAAAGGTGTCAGCAACTGCTTCATCCTTGTCGTCATCAGCAGTCCAGCTGTAGTCGGAGGGGTTAGCCATCTTACCATAGGTAGCGCCCAAGTAAGCTTGGCCCATCTTTACGTTGGCGTTTACACCATCGATACGGCTATCGTAGATGTTGCCATCGCCATAGTAGCCTTGGAAACGACCGCCAGTCAGGTTGACCACACCGATGTTGCCGGTCAGGTAAGCGCGCTGGAAGTCCGTGTCGTCATCCCCGGATTCATGGTCGCCAGCAAAATGTTGGTTGTTTTCCAGCATGGATACGTAATGCCAGTTGTCGTTGACTTCACCAGTCAGGAACAGACGGGTACGCAGCCGAGCATCGTCAGCAGCTTTGCTGCCTACGGCACCGCTGTTGTCAGCGTAGCTCAGACGAACGTTGCCGGTAATCTTTACGTTGTCAGCGTTCTTTTCCAGTTTGGCAACCCGAACACCCAGGTTGTCCAGTTCGTCAGCGAATTCGCTGACCAGTCTGTCATCAGCGCCGATAGCGCCTTTGGCCAGAGCCTTGGCTACGATTTGAGCCATTTCATAACGGGTCATCAGATGATCGCCTTTGAAGGTGCCATCAGGATAGCCGTCAACAATACCAGCAGCAGCCAGTTTGGCAACTGCGCCGTAAGCCCAGTGGCCTGCGGGAACATCGGAGAACGGGTTGGCTGCGAAAGCAGTAGCGCTTACGCCTAGAGCCATAGCCATTGCAAAAACTAACGTTTTTTTCATGATTAAAATCTCCCTTTGTGTCAATGTATCCACCCCAAAGGTTAGGCTTCCGGTTTCTCCGCAATCCCTACGTGGCGAGTATCCTTGTTTCCTCTACGTGTACATTGCAAAGCATCCAGCCGCTGCTCCCCAGGAGGACCAATGGTGAATTTCTTCACGCTTTTAGTGTAGCACGCAGAAGAAAATAAGTCAAAAGAATAGGTGTTTTTCCACAAAAAAGTCACAGTATGTCTAGCTTTATGTCATGACTAATGAGTCAATTTGTGACCATTTGGTTAAATTTTCATGAACTTGACATACTTTTGCCACAAAGATACCGTTTTACCAATACCGCCGCTGCCAGTCCATCTATTGCGGACGGTGTACTTCTAAGTGCCCGGGGCACCAGCCGTCCCAGCCCCTTGGCTGGGTGCAGCTCTTTGTACAGCTCCTTGGCCTCTTGGGTTGAATTATATTCATCAATCACCACCAGGGGCAGCTGGGGAAAATGGGTCTTTACCTGCTGGCGCATGGTCTCCGAGGTGGTGCCGTCGCCCATGATGCAGGCGGCGGGCTGGGTCCCTGCCAGAAAGCCCTCCAAAGCGTCAAAAAAGCCCTGGGTGGGCAGGATTGCCTGCCGCACCAGGGTGCCGTCATCTAAAACCAGGGCGGCCCCGGTCTTATCCCGACCGGGGTCAATGCCTAAATATGCTTTTTTTCCACTCATTATTGGTCTGCTCCTATACTTTTTACATCCAGATCCAAGAGAACCGGACCTGCCACCGTAATGTCCTGGCGGGCTTTGGCCGTAATGGAAACCCGGCCGCCCAGCCGGGAAATCTTCTCGCTGGCTTCCGACAGCTCCGTGCTGGTAATGGCGCCTACGTCCCCGGTAATGGGGTTGGGAATCACGCCGTCGGCCTGGGCCGTGCGGTTCACATCCTTCAGGAAGGCCATCAGAGCCAGGTCTGCTTCACTGCTGTAGGGCTTTACGGTAATGGCCTGGGTAAGAATCAGGGTCCCTTCCGGATACACCACTTTGTCCCCTACCATTTCCAGCCGGCTGACCACCATTTCGCCGGAAAGAATATTGCCGGCAGCACAAAGGCGCACATACATATTCCCCTTATGCTGGGAAAGAGTACTGGCGGCACTGTCCACGGCCTCCCGGCTGAGCCAAATAACCTGGGTTTCTGGCTGGACTCCAATACGGCCTGCCACTTGGGTATTGGCCTCCCCTAAAAACTTCTCTAAAGCCAATTTTGTAGCTTCTGGGCCATCTCCGCCCTTGAGGACCCCGGAGTACAGGATTTCCCCGGACCGGAAGGCTACGTTGCCTTCCCGGATGGCTACCAGACCCTGCCGCAGCCGTTTGGTGGCGTCTTCCAGGTCCTTCACATCCTGCTGGAGCTGATCCCGGGCTGCTTCTGCCTGGGCCACCTGCTGTTCTGCGGTTTTCAACCGCTCACTGGCCTCATTGTACTGCTCCTGCATCTGGCTCAGGTCCTGCTGGGCCTGGGCCATTTGGGCCTCTGCCTGGGCCTTTTGCCGGCGGGCCTCGTCCGCTGCAGCAGTGGCTTCGGCAATTTTCGTATCCAGTTCCTTAATCTGGGCGCTTTGGGCCGACAGTTCGGCGTTGGCCTTATCCCGGCTGGCGGTCAGGCTGGCCAGTTCCGCCCGGATTTGTTTCATGCCAAAGAGGGCCGTGCGCACCTCCTTGGAACTGATGGTCAGTACCGTCATGGTCAGGGCGGCAACCAAAATACCGCTGGCAATGGTCATGACCACCGAGGTATCGTGAGGGCGCAGACCGAATAACCGCAGTCTTTTTTTGCCGATTTTACTCCCCAGTTTATCTCCCAAATAGGCAATGAGTCCGCCCATCAGGGCAAGCACCAGGATCAACGTGATGCCCAGCATACTGCTCCCTCCCCTTTCTGTTTTTATGCATTCGATAATTATTATATCATAAACCGTCCCCAGGAACACGTAGTTGAACTTCAATGGGATTGTGCGATCAAGGGACCTGAAGTGATGTGATGCCGGGTATCCCCTCTCAGTGGTTCGTTTTTAATATCAGTGCGGTCGGCAGGGGCTAGTACTGATGCCGGGTTTTGAGAAGCAACCACGGAAAATTTGCCCGTGGGCAAATTTTTGCTGCAGAAAACTCGTATTAGTTGGTGCGGTCTGCGGAGTGTAGAGGATAAATGTGAAAAATGCCAAATACCTTGCGAACTGCTTTCCGTTCGCAAGGTATTTGGCATCACGTCACAGGTTTTGTTTCTAAAGTTATAAATTGTCTTTCTTCCAGATCATCCAGCACCCGCAGACCCCGCAGAGCAGGTTGGGCACGATGGCCGCCAGGAGTGGCGGAATCACGCCGCCCTGACCCAGGCCGGTCATAAAGGTCATGATGGAATAATAGACGAAAATAATCACTACGGAGAAGCCCAGGCCCATGGAAGCGCCGGTACGCTGGGACTGCATGCCCAGGGGCACCCCAATCAGGGCAAAGAAGAAGCTGGCCAGGGGCACGGTAAACCGGCTGTACATTTCCATGACGTACTTGCTGGTGGGCATGTACTGGCGCTGGAGAATGCCAATGTACATCTTCAGTTCCCCAATGGTCATTTCATCCGGGTCTTTCTGGTCCAAAGTGATGGTCTTGGGCGTTTCGGTAATGGGCAGCACCTGCTTGTCAAAATTCATGGTGCGGGTGACGCCGTCTTTGCCGGTCAGGTCGGTAATCGTGCCGTTTTCCATAATCCAGGCACCGTCAATCCATTTGGCTGCCGGGGTCTTTTGGATCCGGACCACGTTGCCCTTATCCCAATCCTCAATGGTGATGTCCTTCATCATGCCGGCCTTTTCGTCAAAGGTCCGAGCATAGGTCAGGCGCACCAGCTGACCCTTGGACACCTGCTTGATCAGCACATGGTCCTGGGTCCGGGGCTTGGTGTCCCGCTTGATTTCCTGGTTGACAATCCGCTCGTATTCCGTCTTGGAAGGCGGAACCACCTTTTCGGCCCACACCACGGAAAACAGGCTGACAATGAAACCGGCTGCCAGAATGGGGGCGGCAATCCGGCGGAAACTGAGGCCGCCGCTGCGCATGGCCGTAATTTCACTGTTGCCGGACAGCTGGCCCATGGTCAGCAGGGAAGCCAGCAGCATGGACATGGGGAAGGTGTAGTTGATGACTTCCGGCATCAGGCACAAAAACAGCCGGAACAAGGAGCCGTAGGAGGCTCCGTACTGGGTAATATACTGGGTTACCCGAAACAGGAAGGAACTGGCCACGAAAATGGTGGAAAAAGCAGCAACCCCGAAGAAAAAGGGCTGCAGCATCTGTTTTAAAATGTACTTGTCTAATATCCGCATAGGCCTTGCCTCACATCCTGAAATTCTCGCCCAGGTAATGTTCCCGGGCAATGGGGTTTTCTGCTACCTCTTGGCTGGTGCCGGAAACCAGAATCTGGCCTTCGCTTAAAATGTACGCCTTGTTGACGATGCTCAGGGTTTCCCGCACGTTATGGTCGGTAATCAGTACGCCAATGCCCCGCTGGGCCAAATGGGCCACCATCACCTGGATGTCCGCCACGGCCAGGGGGTCGATGCCGGCAAAGGGTTCGTCCAGCAAAATAAAAGCCGGATCCGTGGCCAGGGCCCGGGCAATTTCCACCCGCCGCCGCTCGCCGCCGGACAGGGCACTGCCCAGGCTTTTCCGGATATGGCCAATGCGGAATTCCTCAATCAGGGCTTCCATTTTGGCCTGGCGTTTTTCCTTGGAGGGCTCTACCTGCTCCAAAATGGCCAGCAGGTTCTGCTCCACAGTGAGCTTCCGGAAAATAGAAGCTTCCTGGGGCAGATAGCCGATACCTTCCAAGGCCCGTTTGTACATGGGCAGGTGGGTCACGTCCTGGTCGTCCAGGTACACATGGCCGGTGTCAGGATGCTCCAGGCCCACAATCATATAGAAGGTGGTGGTTTTCCCGGCACCATTGGGGCCCAACAGGCCCACAATGCTCCCCTGCTCCACTTCCAGGCTGACATCGTTGACAACCCGGCGGCCGCCGTATTCTTTTACCAAATTTGCTGCGCGTATCTTCACTCTTTACTCCCTTTATGCCAAATCAGTGTCCATACTCCCTACTTCCATAGGGGAGCCGGGCCAATTGAAGTATTTATAGATTTTCTGGGGTTCCGGGGTATCTCCGGCAATGGAGAACAACGGTTCCGGAGCCGGAGCAGCCGGCTGGCTGTTTTGGGGCATAACCACCATCTTCACGTTGCCTTCGCCCATGGCAATCTTGCCGCCGGCGCCTTTGATGGTCAGGGTATCCCCGCTGACCGTATCATCCTTTTGGGTAGCCGTAGCATGGCCGAACAATTGGATGGTGCCGTCATCTGCCTTGGTGTTGTACACGGCACGGTCCGCCCGGGCAGTCAGTTCCCGGGGAGGACTGATCAGCCGCACATTGCCTTCTGCGTTGGCAATGCCGGTCTGCATATTGTAGCGCATAGTAGACGAATCCAGGCTGGACCCGTCATCCAGGGTCAGCTGGGCCCAGGGTCCCACGGTTTCCGCAAATTGGGCATCGGAATCGTAGTTCACCTGGTTGGCCCGCAGGGTCTTGTCTTCTTTTTTCAGTACGGCGTTGCCAATGGCGGACAGGTAATGGCCCTGGCGCTCAATGATCAGCGTGGAGCTGGTCAGATGAGCATCCTTCTGGTCGGCAACCACCGAACCCGTCAGTTTGCCTTCGCCGGTTTTCGTATTGTAGTCTGCTTCCTGGGCGGTAGCGGTGCCGTCGTCATTGCGCAGCTTCACATTGCCGCTGGCTATGGCCTGGCCGGTACGGAAATCGTACTGGACCTGGTCGCCGGCTACGGACGAAGCGGCAAAACAGGCGGTGCTTACGGACAGAAGGCCTGCCAGTACGCCCAAAAGAGCCGTTTTCTTTATTTTCAGCATCAGAATTCCCCCTTCTGTACGTTGGCATTCTTTTCCAGGGTGGCATGGTTCATGGGCACATCGAAGGTGGCCTTTTCCCCGGTGGCAACGGTATCACCCTTGGTCAAACGGGCGTTTCCTTCGGCCACCACGGTCTGGTCCTGGTTCACCCAGGTAATCTTGTCTGCGGTTACAGTGCCGCCGTCGGAGGTGGACCCTTTGGGGTTCTTGGTCAGGACAACGTTTTTCGTATCCAGCCGGACTTCCCCTTCGTCAGCGGTGACGGTCATGGTCTTGCCGTCCTTATCGTAGAACGTGCCTTTGATGCCCTTCATGCTGTCCACCTGGGTGGTCTTGTTGTAGCTCATGGATTCCACCGTCAGCTCCCAGACCTTCTTGCCATCCTTGTTTTCGGTAATGGTGGAGCCGTTGACCTCCTGGAGGGTTTCCGGCGGAGCCGCTTGCTGTTTGCCGGTGGTGGGCTTGCTGCTCAGCAGCCAGGCAATAACGCCGCCCATAAGCAGTACTGCTCCTAGGATGATGAGTATGGTACGTTTGTGTTCGCGCATGGCGGCTTCCTTTCCTAACCCTGCCAGGGAGTATTCCAGCGGTGCTGGAACCAGATCCAGTTGTCCGGATACTGCCGGATGATTTTTTCTACTTCCTGGGTCATCTGTAAGGTAATCCGGTAATCATCCTTTTCCCGATTGCCGGTGTCTTCGTAATAAATGGGGTCTTTCACAATTACCTGGTGGCCATAGCCGCTGGGTTTGCGCACGATGAAAATCGGCACCACCGGAGCCTTGAACTTCCGGGCAAAATATGCCGGGCCTTCCGGAGTAGAGGCCATCTTCCCAAAGAAGGGAACGAAAATCCCGTTGTAGCCCCCGTCCTGGTCGGCAATGAGCCCCAGCATCCGGCCCTTTTTCATAGCCCGGGCACAGCCCAGAATCTCGTTGGTTCCCCGGGCAAAAATCTCCTGGCCCACGCCCCGGCGCAGTTCATTCATAAAATCGCTGTACACCGGATTGGGCTGGGGTTTTTCCACGGCGCTTAAAGGAAAGCCGTTCAGGGCCAGGGCAGCGCCCAACCATTCCCAATTGTCCATATGGCAGGCCAGCATCACCACCCCGTGCTTTTTGGCCAGGGCTTCCCACAGAACTCCGGGCCGGTCAAAGGAGACCAGGCCCCGGATATTTTCCTTGTTCAGGGCCGGCATGTAGAGAATCTCCATGGCGGTCATGCCCAGGTTCAAAAACAGGCGGTGGATAATAGCATGGGCGTCCCGGGACGAAACTCCCATCCGTTCCTGAATGGTGGCTTCCGCCCTGAGGCGCTGTTTTTTGGCGATATACCAATATAGTTTACCACAATTCCTTCCCAGCCGCACTACGAATTTGTAGGGCAGAACGGAAAGGAACTGACTCATTCCTTTTAATACAGCATAAAGCATTACTGTTTATCTCCCTGTCCTTTGACTTCATAGCTGTCTACAATCTGCTTCCACAGGCCCTTGGCCTTGAGGATCCGTTCAATCACTTCCCGGACGGCTCCGTGGCCCCCGGGCTGGGTGGTTACGTACTTGGCCCGCTCCCGGACTTCCAGGGCGGCATTTGCAGGGGCAAAAGTAACGGCGGCCCGGCTAAAGGCCGGAAGGTCGTTCAGATCATCCCCCATAAAGGCGGTTTCCTCCATATTCACGTTCAGTTCCCGGGCGGCCTGTTCCAGCACCTGCCCTTTGTAAACCACGTTTTCATAGACGGAACCGATGCCCAGTTCCATGGCCCGGTGCAGGACAATTTCGCTGTGACGGCCGGTAATCAGCGCTACGTAAATGCCGTGGCGCAGGGCCAGGCTGATGCCCAGTCCGTCCCGGGCGTCAAAGTGCTTGCTCAGTTCCCCCTTCTGGCCAATGATAATGCTGCCATCGGTGAGAACCCCGTCCACATCCAGGGCCAAAAGACGAATCTTGGCCAATTCCTCTTCTGTAATCATTTATACCACTCCTTGATGTACCAAGTCGGTAATATGCACCAGACCTACTACCCGGTGCTCCTCATCCACCACCGGCAGCACCGTAATGGGCCGGGGTTTGTTGGCTTCCATAATGTGCAGGGCTTCTGCCGCCAGCTTGTTGGGGGCAATGGTGGTGGGATGGGCGGTCATCATCTCGGCTACGGGCCGGTTCAGGAAATCCAGACTCCGGGCCAGACCCCGGCGGATATCTCCATCGGTCACAAGGCCCAGCAGGTGATGCTGGTCGTCCACTACGGAAACGGCGCCTACGCCCTTGTCGGTAATCACAAACAGGGCATCTTTGACGCTCATGTCCGCAGGCACCATGGGATTTTCCTGTTCCTTATGCATAATGTCGGCCACCGTCAGCAGCAGCTTCCGGCCCAGACTGCCACCGGGATGGAAGATGGCAAACTGGTTGGGGGTAAAATGCCGGGCGCTCAAAAGTTCCATGGCCAGGGCATCCCCAAAAGCCAGGGCTGCCGTGGTGCTGCTGGTGGGAGCCAGACCCAGGGGGCAGGCTTCCTTCTGCACGCCTACATTCAGCACAATATCGGAGTTCTTGGCCAGGGTGGAATCAGGATTGCCCACCATGGAGATGATGTGCGCCCCAATCCGCCGCAGGGACGGAAGGATATTCAGCACTTCCCCGGTTTCCCCGCTGTTGGACAGGGCCAGGATCACATCGTTTTGGGTGACCATGCCCAGGTCCCCGTGGATGCCTTCCGCCGGGTGCAGATAGAAGGCGGGGGTGCCGGTGCTAGCCAGGGTGGCCGCAATCTTGCGGCCGATAATGCCGGATTTGCCCATGCCGGTCACAATAATCCGGCCCTTGCAGTGAAGAATCATTTCCAGGGCAGCCTGAAAATGTTCATCCACCCGGGGCAGCAGCTCCAGAATGGAAGCGGCTTCGATTTTCAACGTTTCTTTGGCTTTCTCCAGCATTTTGCTCACTCCCTGCGTCCAATCTGGTCAATGGTTTTGGCGTCCTGAAGGACCTGTTCCAGGTCATCCAGGGCAATCATGTTGGGTCCGTCGGACAGAGCTTCTGCCGGGTTGTCGTGGACTTCCAGGAACAGGCCGTCCACGCCGACGGCAGCCGCTGCCCGGGCCATATGGGGAGCAAACTTGCTCTGGCCGCCGGAAGAAGTGCCCTTGCCGCCAGGAATCTGCACGCTGTGGGTCACGTCCATAATTACCGGAAAGCCCATTTCCCGCATGATGGGCAGGGACCGCATATCCGTTACTAGGGTGTTGTAGCCGAAGCTGACGCCCCGTTCCGTAAGCATTAACTGCTTGCAGCCGCTGCCCGTAATCTTATTGACCACGTTCTGCATATCCCAGGGAGCCAGGAACTGGCCCTTTTTCACGTTGACTACCCGGCCGCTGTGAGCGGCTTCTACCAAAAGGTCCGTCTGCCGGCACAGGAAGGCCGGAATCTGAATGATGTCCAGCACTTCGGCGGCTTTTTCCACCTGCCAGGTTTCGTGGACGTCACTGATGACCGGTACGTTCAGGTCTTTCTTGATTTGGGCCAGGATTTTCAGGCCCTCCTCAAGGCCGGGTCCCCGGAAGGAATTCAGGCTGGACCGGTTGGCTTTATCGTAGGAAGCCTTGAATACATAGGGCAGGCCCAGTTTTTCGCAAATGGCCTTGGCCCGTTTGCCGATGGCCAGGCTCCGTTCGTAGCCTTCCAGCACGCAGGGGCCGGCCATAATCAGCAGGGGCTGACCCTGGCCCACTTTATAGGATCCAATCGTTACGCTTTCCATGGATGGGTTACTCCTTTCCTTCTTCCGCCTTGGCGGCTTCTTCCGCAGCCTTGGCCTTTTCGGCTTCCAGCTGGGTGAAAATTTCGTTGGCCTTGTGCAGGTCTTCCGGCGTATCAATGCCCACCCCTTGGAAATCAGAGGTCAGCACCTTAATCTTTACGTCATTTTCCAGGGCCCGCAGCTGTTCCAGTCCTTCCACCCGTTCCAGGGGGGTGGGCAAAAGAGCAGCAAATTTCAGCAGGAAATCCCGGCGGTAGGCGTAAATGCCTACGTGCTTGTACACCTTGACTTCCGGCAGGTCATGCCGGGGATAAGGAATCAGGCTCCGGGAGAAATACAGGGCATAGCCGTTCTCGTCGGTAACGACTTTGACGGCGTTGGGGTTCTGGAAATCCTCGGGCTGCATTTCTGTCTTGATGGTAGCCATTTCCAGGCCGTCGTTGTCGGCAAAAGCCTGGGCCAGATCATCGATGACCTGGGGCGGAATCATGGGTTCGTCCCCCTGGACATTGACAATCACGTCCACGTCTTCGTAGCTCAGGGCTACTTCGGCCAGCCGGTCAGTACCGCTGGGATGGTCCTGGGAGGTCATAACGGCCGTGCCGCCAAATTGTTCTACTGCATCAGCAATGCGCTGGTCGTCGGTAGCTACCACCACCTGATCCGGAATCCGGGCCAGGGCAGCCTGCTCATACACTCTTTGAATCACGGTCTTGCCAGCCATCATAGCCAGAGGCTTGCCGGGAAGACGGGTGGAACCGAAACGAGCTGGGATTACACATAAAACTTTCATTTTACTTGTTTCTCCTTTTTGATGGCGGCTTTGATGGTATCTACAAAAGCTTCCTCACCGCTGGTAATTTGAATTTCCATATCCAAGATGTACAGAGGTACATCCCGATGGAGGTAGATAAACTCCGTAGGAATTTTAACGGCATCTTTGCCGGTGGTAATGAGTGCCTTGACGCCCCGGCTGATGGCCTTGTCCATGATGTACTGCATTTCCACCATGCCGTAGTCGTGATGGTCGGGGTAACGGATGGCTTCTACAATGTTCAGGCCTTCGCCGGTCATGGTCTGCTCAAAGGAGGACGGGTTGCCGATGGCGGAAAACACCATTACGTGCTGTCCCCGGAGGGCTTCGAGAGGCAGGGCCTTACTCATGTCGTTTTTGTACCAATCTGCGATTTCAATATAGCCGCAGGGTTTGTGAATGCTTTCCACAATGGGCGCCTTGGGGGCGTATTTGTGCAGGGTATCGCACAGGGTTGCCCGGGAAATAGGGGAACTCTGGTCGCATTTGGTGAGCAGGAACAGGCCGGCCCGGCTGAGATTGGCCAGGGGTTCCCGCAGGGTTCCCCTAGGCAGGATGCTGCCGTTGCCAAACATATTCAGGGTATCCACCAGCACCACGTCCAGATCCCGGTACAGCTGCCAATGCTGGTAGCCGTCATCCAAGATGATGACCTCGGCCCGGAACTTCTCCACGGCAAACTGGCCGGTAATGGAACGTTCCTTGCCGATGACCACGGGAATGCCGGGCAGCTGCTTGGCCATCAGGAAGGCTTCGTCGCCGGCTTCGTAGGCGGTCATGTAAATCTTCTTGCCGTCCGAAACCACGCCAATCTTTTCTTCCCAATGGGAACGGTAGCCCCGGTTCAAAATCACCACCCGGTAGCCCATCTGCTGAATCATCAGGGCCACTTTCTGGGCGGTAGGGGTCTTGCCGGTGCCGCCTACGGTAATGTTGCCGATGGAAATCACGCAGCAGTCCAAATGGGTCTTGGGCAGGGCACCCAGGCTATAGAGCCCCAGCTTCAGCCGTACCCCGGCTTCGTATAGAACGGACAGGACCCGGAGGAAGGCCAGCACGCACCAGTCCAGGATACCGCTGTCCTCGCCATGGGACAGCTGGATCAGGTACTGGGTTACGGCGTCGCCGGGACGCATCCGGGGACTGATTTCATCGTTGATGTTGCGGGTATTGATTTTATAATGGTTGTTCACCATGCTCTCGGTAGCAGTCAGGCTCAGCAGCTCCTTCAGGTAGCCAATGGTACGCACGGCAGCGCCGCGGTTTTCCCGGATAACCTGGAGGGAGGCCTCCCCCATCTTCTTGCGCAGGGCATCGTCCTTAAAGATTTTCAGGAACATTTGGGTCATTTCTTCCCCGTTGTTAATCTGGACGCAGGCTCCTACCTTGCTGAGCAGGGCAAAGGAATCCTTGAAGTTGGACATGCTGGGCCCTACAATGATGGGTTTGGCATGGGCTGCCGGTTCCAAAACGTTGTGGCCCCCATGCTGGATCAGGCTGCCGCCTACAAATACGGCATCTCCTACGGCGTAGATCCGGCCCAGTTCCCCAATGGTGTCAATGAGCACCACATCGTAGGCCGGGCGGCTGCCGGCCGGCAATTCCTTCAGTTTGGAACGGAGCCCCAGCTTCAAGCCGTACTTTTGGGCCAGCTGGGCAATCTCATGGATACGGCCGGGTTTCCGGGGCGCCACAATCAGCCGGGCGTGGGGGAATTCCTTTTGGATATCCTGAAAACTCTTAAAGAGGGTTTCTTCTTCGGTCGGATGGGTGCTGCCGGCTACAATCACAGGGTAATCGCTGCCCAGTCCCAGTTCTTCCTTATACTGGGCCAGATCCTCAGGAGTCACCTCCGCATAGGTCTGGTCGAACTTGGTGTTGCCGGTGACAAAAATCCGGCGTTTTTCAGCCCCCAGGTGCTCGATGTACTCGGCATCAATGGAAGACTGCATACAGAAACGGGTAACGCTGCCCATCATGTCGGCCAAAATGCCAAACAGGTACCGGTAGCTTTTGACGGACTTGTCGGAAATCCGGCCGTTGACCATCATCACAGGAATCCGGCGGAGCTTCACGGCCCGCAGGAAGTTGGGCCACAGTTCCGTTTCCACCGGCATGAAAATCCGGGGCATAATGCGTTTTACAAAGGATTCGGACACAAAGGGCAGATCCAGGGGGAAGTAGATGATGGCATCGGCTTCCGGAATAATCTGGTGGGCCATGTTGTAGCCCCCGGTGGTCACGGCGGACACCAGGATTTTGGCGTCGGGCATGGCCTTGCGAATTTCTTTCACCAGCGGGCTGGTAGCTACGATTTCGCCCACGGAAGCCCCGTGGATCCAGATACAGTTTTTATGGGCTACGGCGGCAATCTCGTCATCCCGAATCAGGCCGATGCTTTGCCGGAAGCGGCGGGGAAAGCCTTTTTCCCGGAAATACCGCCAGGTAAAGTACGGCAGGATTACGATGATAAATAATACTGTCGCCAAGAAATTATACAAATAATACATCCTCTGACCTCGTTTTCGTTAGTCTTCCGCGTCCTCGTCCGTTTCATGGGATTGCTGGGCTGCGCCTTTTTTCACTACCTTTTTTTCTTTGAATTGAATATCGTGGAGGTGGGCATACAGGCCATGGAGAGCCATCAGCTGGCTGTGGGTGCCTTCTTCCACAATGACGCCCTTATCCAGTACCAGAATCTTGCTGGCGTTTTGGATGGTGGACAGCCGGTGGGCAATGACGAAGGAAGTTCTGCCTACCATCAGCCGGTCCAGGGCCTCCTGTACCACCCGTTCGCTTTCCGTATCCAGGGCGGAGGTGGCTTCGTCCAAAATCAAAATCCGGGGGTTCTTCAAGATGGCCCGGGCGATGGAAATGCGCTGGCGCTGACCGCCGGAAATGTTCACGCCCCGGTCGCCCAGATGGGTTTCGTAACCCTGAGGCAGCTGGACGATGAATTCATCTGCATTGGCTGCCTTGGCAGCGGCAATGACTTCTTCCCGGGTGGCATCCAGCCGTCCGTAGAGGATGTTGTTGTAGACGGTGTCATTGAACAGGTTGGTTTCCTGGGGCACAATACCTACCTGCTCCCGGAGGGAAGCAACGGTAACGTCCCGGATATCGTGGCCGTCAATGCTGATGCTGCCGCCGGTCACATCGTAGAACCGGGGCACCAGGTTGGCGATGGTGGATTTGCCGGCACCGGAGGGGCCTACCAGGGCCACTGCCTGACCGGGTTCCACATTAAAGTTCAAATGTTTCAGGATGGGTTCGCCGGGATTGTATTCAAAGGATACATCCTTAAATTCCACATAGCCCTTTACCGGAGGCAGGGCAATGGCATCGGGTTTTTCCGGAATTTTTTCTTCCAGGTCCAAGACGCCGAAAACCCGTTCCGCAGCAGCCAGGGCCCGCTGGATATTGCCCAGTACCCGGGCAATCCGCTTGATGGGGTTGGAAATGTTGATGGCGTACACCAGGAAGGCAATCAGGGAACCAGCGGAAATCTCGTCGTTGATTACGCTGCGCCCGCCAAACCAGATGATGGCCGTTACGCCCAGGGCGGCAATGAATTCGATGACAGGGGACAGGGTACCCATGAGCTTGGCGCTTTTCATGTTGGCGTAGAAGTTTACCCGGTTCTGCCGGTCAAACCGCTCAATTTCGTAGGGCTCCCGGACGAAGGATTTGACCACCCGGGTTGAGGACAGGGTTTCCTGGAGCACGCTGGTGATATCCGCCGTGGCCTGCTGAATCCGGCGGCCGGACTGACGGATTTTCTTGCCGAAGAAGTCCATAAAGAACAGTACCACCGGGAAGGTGCAGAAGGTAAAGACCGTCAGCTTCCAGTCCAGGTATACCATGGCACAGATGGAGCCGATGAGCACGCTGGTTTCGGTGATGATTTCGATGCTGTTGTCCACCATGGCTGCCTGAAGGGCCTGCACGTCGTTGGTGACGTAGCTCATGATGGTGCCCAGTTTGTTCCGGTCATAGAAGCGGGTATCCAGTTCCATGAGCTTGCGGAACACCTTGCTGCGCACGTCGATGACGATGCTTTCGCCTACGTAGTTCATCAGGTAGCTCTGGCCGTAATAGAATATCCCTCTGGCAAAGAAAATGACGATGATGCCCACGGCAATCAGGTTCAATAGGCCGCTGTTCTTGTCAGAGAAGACCTTATCGATAACGTCCCGGACAATCCAGGGCACGTACAGGTTGGCCGCTGCCGTCATAATGGTACAGAAGCCCGCGGCAATCAGCCGGGGAATATAGGGTCTGATAAATTGGATAATACGAAAGTACAGGTTCATGAGTTCTCCTTAGCTGTCTGTAATATCAAGGCGGCGGTGCGCGCTACGGCACCTGGCCGGCCCAGCTTGGAAACGGCTTGGGCCAGCTCCCCGCGTACGGTCTTTCCTTCCACTGGGTCAAGAAACGCCAGTACGGAGGAAGCCATGTTTTCCGGTGTCAGTTTTTCTTGGATCAGTTCCGGCAGGATTTCCTTGCCTGCCAGGATGTTGGGCAGGCCGATGTATTTCACATAAACCAGGTGCCGGGCAATGGCTATGCTCAGGGCACTGGCCCGGTAGCAGATGACGCTGGGCAGGCCGCACAGGGCACATTCCAGGGTCACGGTACCGCTGGTGGCAAGAGCGGCGTCCGAGGCTTTCATCACGTCGTAGCCATCTCCCTCCACCAGCCGGACAGGCACGGGGGAAGTCCTGAGGATGCTCTCCAGCAGCTCCGTATCAATAGAAGGGGCTTTCTGGAGGATGAAGTCCACCTCCGGCCTGGCCTTTTGGATCAGTGACAGCGCCTTCAGCATCACTGGAAGCACCCCGGTAATTTCCTTTACCCGGGAGCCCGGCAGCAGCAGCACCACCGGGTGCCCTTCCCGCTTGCCGATTTTCCGGTTCCGTTCTTCCGGGGTCAGCACCGGCTTTACAATATCCACCAGGGGATTTCCTACGAACTCCACCGGGGCTCCGGCTGCCTTATACACGTCATAGGCAAAAGGATAGATGCAGGCCACCCGGGTGGCTAGCCCAGCCACCATTTTGGCCCGGCTGCGGCGCCAGGCCCAGGCCGACGGGGGGATGTAGGAAAATACGGGAATGCCCAGGCTTTTGGCCACCTTGGCCACCCGCATATTGAAGTCCGGGTAATCCACCGTTACAAACACGTCCGGCTTCCGTTCTTCCATGGCTTTTTTGAAGGCATTTTTCAGTGCAAAAAGCCGGGGCAGCTGCTTCACTACTTCTACAAACCCCATCACACTGTAATCCTTATAGTCAAACAGCACTTCGCCGCCGGCTTCCCGCAGCGCAGCCCCGCCCATGCCAAATACCTGGGCCGTGGGGTCCTGGGCCAGGATGGCCCGGGTCAGTGCCGCCGCGTGAAGATCTCCGGAGGCTTCTCCGGCTGATATGAAGATTCGCGTCACCCTGTTTTCTCCTCTCTCGTTTCGAACATAAGTGTACATTATATTTTAGCACATCCGGGCGACCCATTCCAAATATTTCCATAAAATATCAAAATTGGGCCAAATGGTCGGATTTCCTGCGTTTTTTTCATAGGTACAACAAGGGCGCCTGGGGAGTTCGTGCCCTTGGGAGCAAAATCCATTGCCAGGGTAACCGTCCCCTTCTTTTCCGACAGCCGAAAAATTTTCGCTGCGTTAATTCTGAAGAATTTTTCCCCTCCCAGAATAATTGTTTTCTTTCCCCAAATCGTCTTAAGGCACGTTTGCTGTCAAGACATCATCACTTTTAATAATGCTGAATCCCGCTTATTTCGGGAAAAATCGGGATATATTCATCACTATTGTACTTTAGCTTATATATAGTTTTTTTATCTTCACATAATTCTTCATTTCTCGCACATTTTATCCTTCGTAAAGTCAATTTTTTCTGTGAACAAATCAATAGTTATTATTGTTTTTACAACTTTCCAGGTGTAAGATGATGTTATCAATACAATATCATTATGGGAGGTCGATGCACATGATTACCAAGGCATACGAACGGGAAATGGAAACTTTAGGCGCTTTTGAAGTCAGCAGCAAAATGCTGAAATTGGCACAGGGCAACGAAAAGCATAAGACGTTTTTGAACGCAGGCCGGGGCAACCCCAACTGGATCAATGCCTTGGGACGCCTCGCCTTTGGCAAATGGGTGGAATTTGGCGTAGTGGAATCGGAACGGACCATCCACAACGGGAATCTGGCCGGCTATATTGAAGGGGACGGCATTATCACCCGGTTCCAGGAATTTTTCCGGGAAGACGATGACGTCAACAACTTCATCAAGGCTTCCGTGGATTATATGGCGGATACCCTGAAACTGGACCGGCAGGAAGTAATCCTGGAATTTGCCAACGGGGCTGTGGGCAACAACTACCCGGTGCCCAGCCGCTGCCTGGTAAATACGGAAAAGGTACTGAACGCCTATTTGGAAAAAGCCCTGTACCCGGGCACGGGCCTTGCCCAGCACACCAAGGTATTCCCGGTGGAAGGCGGCACGGCAGCCATTGTCTATATCTTCGATTCCTTAAAGCATAACGGACTCTTAAAGGAAGGGGACAAGATTGCCATCAACATGCCCATCTTCACCCCCTATATCCAGATTCCCCGGCTGACCAATTTTGAGCTGGCGGAAATCAATGTGACCTCCACGGAAGACAATCTGTGGGAAATCCCCGATGAGGAAATGAACAAGCTGCTGGATCCGTCCATCAAGGCCTTCTTCCTGGTGAACCCTTCCAACCCGGGCTCCCACGCCTTGGGCAAGGAATCCCTGGAACGGTTCAAGACCATTACGGACCAGCGGAAGGATTTGATTGTCATCACCGACGACGTGTACGGCACCTTCGTCAAGGACTTTACCTCCGTCTACGGGGTGGCTCCCTACAATACCCTCCTGGTATACTCCTTCTCCAAACTGTTTGGCTGCACCGGCTGGCGGCTGGGGCTCATTGCTGCCCATGACGTAAACGTGTACGATGACCTGTTGGCCAAACTGCCGGAGGACACCAAGAAAACCCTGGATTCCGACTACTCCATTGTCACCCTGGAGCCCCGGAAAATGGCCATGCTGGACCGGATCAACGCAGACAGCCGTTCCATCGGCCTGTACCACACCAGCGGGCTCAGCACGCCCCAGCAGATCCAAATGGGGCTGTTCGCCCTGACCCACCTGCTGGCCAAGGACCCGGACCCGTACTTTACGGAAGCGGACAAGCTGGTGGCAAACCGCTACCATACCCTGTACAAGACCCTGGGCGTGCCGGAAGATGACACTCCCACCAACGCCAAGTACTACACCATTTTGGATATTTACCGGATTGCCGAACTGAAATACGACAAGCCCTTCCGGGAATATCTGGAAAAGAACTACGAACAGATCGACTTCCTGATGCGGCTGTCCGAAGAAGAAGGGGTAGTCCTCATGGAAGGCTTGGGCTTTGATGCGCCCTCCGGCACCCTGCGGGTATCCCAGGCCAACCTGCCTGATGAAGCCTACGCCAAGATTGGCCGCCGGATTCTGGACCTGCTGGAGGAATACCACAAGGAATATCTCAAGCAGAAATAAGTTCTGCCTGGAAAGGAAGCGGTTACTATGACATTGACTTTCTGGTCCCAGGAGGCCCTGGAGTTTACCCGGCACGCAGCTGCGGTACTCCCGGGAGATGTGGGACATTACCTGCTAGGCAACGCCGCCATTGTGATTTTCCTCTGCCTGGCCATCGGCTATTGGGTGGGGAAAATCAAAATCGGCTCCTTTAACGTGGGCGCCACGGTAGGCACCCTGCTGGCCGGCCTGTTAATCAGCCTGGCCCTGGCCTCCTACGGCCGGTTTGAGATTTCCGGCCTGGTGAAGACCATCTTCTTCAGCCTGTTCATTTTCTCCATCGGCTACGAGGTGGGGCCTTCCTTCTTCAACAGCCTGAAAAGTTCCGGGGTGAAGATTATCATCTTCTCCGTATTCTTTGCGGTGGTGGCCTTTGCCACAGCCTATATTGTCTGCTCTATGCTGCACATTGAGGCTGGGGAAGCTGCCGGCATCATCGCCGGAGCCCTGACCCAGTCGGCGGTCCTGGGCACTGCGGATTCTTCCCTGAAGGAAGTGCTGTCCGGCACCCAGCTGGCCCAGGCCCAAAGCAACATGGCCGTGGCCTACGCCCTGACCTACGTGTTTGGCACCGCCGGAGTCATCATCTTCATCCGGAATATTGTGCCGGCCCTGTGCGGGGTCAACCTGAAAGAAGCCACCAAACAGAAAATTGAAGCCATCCATTATAAGGAAGCCAGCGCCGGCGACCAGACCGTCAGCCTGATCAAGGCCCGGGCTTTTGTGGTGGACGACAAGACCAACTTTGTGGGCAAGACCGTGGCAGACCTGGAAGCCCATCATAACAACACCCTGACCGTGGAAAAGCTCATCCGCGGCGGCCAGGAAGTTCCCCCCAAAGGGGACACGGTGCTGCAAAGCGGCGACCGGGTGACCTTTATGGGTTCCCTGGCCTCCATGGTGGACGTGGAGAAATCCGGGGCCCAGGAAATCCTGGACGCCCAAAGCCTGTCCCTGCCCCTGGTTAAAAAGACCATTTTCCTTACCCAGGGCTTCTCCCAGGAGGTACTGAAGAACCTGACGGTACTGGGCATCTACACCGTTTCCGCCACCCGGAACGGTTCTCCCCTGCCGGAGGGCACTCCCTTTGCGGTAGGCGACCAGCTGGTGCTGGCGGGCCCGCCCAAGATGGTGGCCCAGGTCCAGAAGCAGCTGGGCTACGCCAAGGATACCGGGGACGATACAGATGTCAGCTTCCTGTCCCTGGGTATTGTGGTGGGGCTTTTGATTGGGGCCATTTCCATTAATATTGCCAGGGTTCCCATTACCCTGGGTTCCGGCGGCGGTGCCCTGTTTGCCGGCCTGTTCTTTGGCTGGTACCAGAGCAAGCACCAGAATAAGGGGCTGCTGCCGGCAGCTACCCGGTGGTTCCTGAAGAGCGTGGGCCTGAACCTTTTCATCGCCATTGTGGGCCTGTCCGCCGGGGCGGACTTCCTGTCAGCCCTGAAATCCATGGGCGTGTCCGTGCTGCTTGTAGGCGCGGTAATTTCCCTTGTGCCCCATTTTATCAGCGTGTTCTTCGGCAAATACGTGCTTCATATGGACCCCGTAGATATCTGCGGCTCCTTAACCGGGGCTGGTACCATTACGGCCGGCTTAAACGGCCTGGTGGAAGAAACCAACTCCAGTGTCTTTGCGTTAAGCTACACACCGGCCTATGCCGCTGGGAACATTCTCCTGACGGTGATGGGACCCCTGATTGTGGCTCTTCTGAAATAAGCCTTAGGCGAACTCCCTAAAAAGGACGCCTGCCCTCCTGCCCCAGCCAGCTTTGGCCAAGGTAAGAGGACGGGCGTCCTTTTGTTTCTGCGATTTATCCTTTTTTCACGGTCAATTGGAGCAGATCCGGCCGGGAATAGTGACCGCAGGGGTCAAATTCCATCCGGCTGGCAGGTACCTGCTGCATATCCAAATCGGCGTACAAAATGCCTTCCTTGTCCCACAGGACTTCCGTTACCGGGTGGCCGTAGGGGTCAATGATGCAGCTGCCGCCCCGGCACACCAGGTCCGGCAGAGCCGCAATTTCCGCTTCCCCGCTGACCGTTTGGGGGTAATCCTTCCGGCCAAAGACCATGTCCGCATTGATAAAGTAGCAACGGCCTTCAAGGGCAATGTGCCGGATGGTATCCTGCCATTCCGGGTTGTCGTTGGTATTGGGGGAAATGTACAGGCTGATGCCCTGCTGGTACAGGGCCACCCGGGCCAAGGGCATGTAGCTTTCCCAGCAGATCAAATTCCCCATGGGGCCCCAGGGAGTTTCCATAACGGGGAAGTAATCCTGGTTTCCGTCCCCCCACACCACCCGCTCGCTGCCGGTGGGTTTGATTTTCCGGTGGTTCAGGGCCTGGCCATCCGGAGCAATCATCAAATTGGAATTGTACAGGGTACCGGTTACGGCGTCCTTTTCCGAATAGCCTAGGCTCAGGTACACCCCATATTTTTTCGCCCGGTCGATAATTTCCTGCATTTCCGGTCCGTCAGACAGCAGGGAATTGTCGTAGTAGGTTTTCCAGTCTTCCCGGCCCTTTTCGCTGCGGCTGCCTACCCGGAAGCCAAAGGTCAGCCCAAAGGGATAGCCCGGGATAAAAAGTTCCGGAAAGACAATGAGCTTGGCCCCCTTGGCGGCACAGGTATCAATGAGCTGAAGGGCCTTTTTGAGGCCTGCGGTTTTGTCAAACATCACCGGGGTGGCCTGAATCAAAGCAATTTTACAGATGGTTTCAAGTTCCTTCACAGCATACCCTCCCATGGTATATTAGATTAGGGCTATTGTACCACAGAATATCCTAGAAAGACAGTCGAATTTCTGTTCCAAATTAAGCAAAAAAGAGCCATGGCCGCAGCCATGACCCTTCTGTTTTATGCAATGCTTTATTTGGCTACCACGGTAATGTTGTGGTCGTCTGCCAGTTTCAGGGCTTTTTCCCGTTCTACCAAAAGGGTCCGGCCTGCTTCCATGACAATCCCGGCACAGCCGGATTCAATCATGGATTCAATGGTCCGCACGCCCACCCCCGGCATATCGAACCGGTTATCCTGGGCCGGCTTGGCGGTTTTGGCCACAATGGCCTTTTTGCCCAGCTTGCCGCCCCGGAGGATGCAGGCATCGGTGCCTTCAATGGCTTCCACGGCCAAAATGGCTTTGTTCTTTACCACTACGGTTTGGCCAATGTCCAGGCCGCCGATTTTCTTAGCCATGTCAAAGCCGTATTCCATGTCCGCCCATTCTTCCTGGGTGGGTTTGCGTTTACTGAGCACACCGGCCTTGGGCATCAGGTCCTGGAGAAACAGGGTCTGGTCCATAACGTGGATGTTCAGGTCTTCCAGCTTCTTTACCAGGGCATTCATGATGGTATCGTCGTGGCGGTCCGGCAGGGACATCAGCAGTTTCACCGCCTGCCAGTCGGGCACCAGGACGCCCCCGGAGTAGAGGATTTCCTTGGTGACCTTGCCGATCATGGTGACCTGGGCCACCTTTTCCTGCTGGAGGGTCTTAAAGATTTTCCCTACCTTGCCGATGTTGATGGCGTAGAACGCATCTGCTTCTTTGGGCAGGTCTTCATGGGTGCCGGGCACCAGGGCAATCACCACGGTCCGGTACCCTTCCTTTTTGGCGCCCCGGACCACATCCACCGGCAGGTGGCCTACACCGGCCAGTACGCCTAAGATTTTATCCATGCCTTTTTACTCCCGCAGACCCCGGGAAGAAGAACGGCAAATGCCTCTTTCTACCGTGCGCAGGAAGCGCATGAAATGTTCCACTTCTTCGTAGCTGTTCAGTTCCTGTTCCATGGTTTCAATGGCTTCCGGCAGGGACAGGCCTCTCTTGTAGAGAATCTTATAGGCTTTTTTCAGTTCTTTCCGGACTTCCAGGGAAATCCCAGCCCGGGAAATACCTACGCTGTTGAGCCCTGCTACGTAAGCGGGGTTGCCGGCTACAATCACAAAGGGAGGCACGTCCTGGGAAATCCGGCTCATACCGCCGCACATGGCGTTGCGGCCGATTTTGGTGAACTGGTGCACGGCAGTGAGCCCGCCGATAACTGCCCGGTCTTCCACGATTACGTGGCCGGCCAGAGTTGCTACGTTGCTCATGATCACGTTGTTGCCCACAATGCAGTTATGGGCCACATGGGTATAGGCCATCATCAGTACGTTGTTGCCGATGCGGGTTTCGTTGCCTTCGCCTACAGCCCGATGGACGGTGGCGCATTCGCGGATGGTTACATGGTCACCAATGATGGTGGTGGTGTCTTCACCCTTGTACTTCAGGTCCTGGGGCACTTCACCGACACTAGCGCCCTGGAAGAATTCGCAATTCTTGCCAACGATCGTCCGTCCGGTAACAACCACATGGGGATGAATCACCGTACCTTCGCCAATCTTGACATGTTCCCCAATTACAGAGTACGGGCCGATTTTGACATTGGGGCCAATCTCAGCACCCGGTGCAATGATGGCGGTCTCATGTATCATTGTAGAATCTGCTGTCATTTTTTCACTCCACCTTTATTGTTTATTCTCGGCCAGGGCAAAGAAGAAGTCCCCTTCGCACGCCGGCTCGCCGTCCACCGTTCCTTCGCAGTGGGCGATACCCATATTTCCTTTGATTTTCGTAATGATGGCCGTGGTTACCAGCTGGTCCCCGGGTTTAATGGGACGGCGGAAACGCACTTTATCAATTTTGCCAAAGACGGCAATCTTGCCCCGGTTTTCTTCAGGATACAGCAGGGTTACGCCGCCTACCTGGGCCATGGCTTCGATGAGCAGCACCCCGGGCATAATGGGTTTGCCAGGGAAGTGCCCGATAAATTGGGGTTCATTCATGGTGATGTTTTTGATGCCAACGGCTCTCTTCATGGGTTCCAGCTCAATGATCCGGTCGACCAGCAGCATGGGATACCGATGAGGCAGAATTTTTTGGATTTCCTGAATATCTAATGTAATCATGTCCTTGCTCCTTACCGCGTTCTCGCTTGTATTCATACCGGAAGCCTCGGGGGCTTCGTGGTGGTATTCATGGTGATGCTCATGGACGCGTCTGTATTCATCAATCTGCCGGGAAATATGGTCATTCAAGGCATGACCGGATTTCATGCAGATGATATGGGCATGAATGGGGCCCAGCAAATACAGGTCACCGATGACATCCAGAATCTTGTGGCGGATCAGTTCATCCGGAAAACGGGGTACGGACAGGATCTTGTCCTTGCCGAATACCACCACGTTGTCCAGGTTGCCGCCCAGGCCCAGGCCCATTTTTTGCAGCTGGGCAATTTCGTCCTCAAAAGCCACTGTACGGGCTGAGGCAATTTCTTTAAGCAGGTTGTCCCCTTTGTCTTCCACGTCAAACACCTGGGTCCCCAGCAGGGGATGGGGATTGATGGAAGTAAAGGTAACCCGGTAACCTTCGTAGGGCAGGATCACAATGGAACGGTCCCCATCGTAGTAGGAAAAGGACCGGTTCACATGGTACACCTGACGTTCTGCAGCCTGCTCCGCCAGGCCCACGGACTGAATCTGATCGATAAAGGACTGGGCAGAGCCGTCGCCTACAGGGGGCTCGGCAGAAGACATTTCCACGTAGCAGTTGTCCACCTTCAAAATGGCAAAAGCAGCCATCACGTGTTCAATGGTGGTTACGCTGGCGCCATTCTCACTGAGGGTAGTGGCCCGGGTGGTTGCCGTAATATTAGAAGCCACAGCATGGACTTGGGGCCGTCCTTCCATATCCGTCCGAATAAAGACAATGCCCGTATCCGCCGGTGCCGGCAAGAGGGTCATCACCACCATTTTTCCAGAGTGGAGCCCAATGCCGTCGCAGGATACCGCCTGCTTCAGGGTATGTTGTTTTTCCACGGTCATCCATCACACGCCTTTCATATATTTTTCGTACCGCTTCCGGCCATCCTTCCAGCGGTCATGAACCCAGAACCACATGGCTGGGTCCAGTTTGATTTCCCGCTCGGCGATGACCATCAATTCTTTCATTATACCACTAACATCTGCATCCCGGTCAGCGGTCTTGGGAGTATGCAGCGCCGGATATATCCGCGCTGTCAGCGTCCCGTCCGGGTTGTTATGCATAAACAGGGGCACAATGGGCGCCCCAAAGATTCGGGACAGGTGGGCAGCGCCGTCGGGAACCCGGGAAGGTTTCCCAAAAAACAGCAGATGCTCCCCGGTGTGGGCCGAATCCTGGTCGTACAAAATACCCACCAGGTGTTTCTCCTTCAGGTAGCGGCCAATGGCCAGCATACTGTTGCCCCCATGGTTATAGGTCACGTGCTGTCCCACCATGCGCCGGTAGTCGTTGATGAACCGGTCCATGGCCCCGTTGTTCTGCTTGCGGGTAATGGACAGGATGGGATAACCCAAAAGGGCCATGGAAGCCCCCAGCATTTCCCAGTTTCCATAGTGGGCCGTAGCCATGCAGATGCCCTTGTTTTCCGCATAGGCCTTTTCCAGATTTTCCAGGCCTTCAAAATGGACAATATTCCGGAAGTTGTCCTTGGTCAGCAGCGGGTACCGCAGCACCTCAATCAGCATCCGGCCAAAGCGGGTAACGCTTTCCTTGGCGATGGCTTCCGCCTCTGCGTCCCCCACCCCCAGGCAGTCCTTGATATTTTCCTTTGCCATATAGCGGCGCCATTTGGGCACCACATACCAGCCCAGGTGCCCCAAAAGCCAGGCCAGCGCCCGGTTCAGGCAGTGGGGCTGGTGACAGACCAGCCAGCTGATAAACTGCATGAGTTTATAGGCAGCCATCCAGGTCCCTCCTCATTCAAACGATAATTAGAACGTCAGGTTGACGCCCCCGTACAGGTGATGGGTGCGCACGCCCACTTCCGCCTGCAAGAACCGGGTTACGGGCACGGCGGCACCGTAGTTGAAGTGGCTGCCGTCGTATTCTCCCATCAGGGTCACGTTGTAGCCCAAAAGGTGCACGTCTTTTTCCAGGGCTGCGAAACCATGTTTATACTGGTCCGTGCCGATGCCGGCGTGAATCTTAAAGTCCGCAGGCAGGGCCTTGCTGGCAGCAATATAGCCCCGGCGGTCCTTCTGGTCGCTGATATCCTGGACGCCAATGGCGATAGCGGGGGTTACCGGAGTTTCCCGGAGAACCTGCCACTTGGCGCTGACGGTGTTGTATGTATCCCCGTGCTTGGGGTTTACGTGGCTGCCAGCCACTTCCAAGCCTAAAGGCAGGGCTACGTTGCCCCGGACGGTCTTGGCATCCTTGGTCCAATCCAAACCGGCGGATACATGGCCGGGCAGCCGAACATACCCGCTGGGGGCGTTGATGATCCCGGAAGTACCATCCGTCAGGGTTTTGGCCTGGGCACTAGCGGGCAAAAGCGCCAGCCCCAGACAAAGGGTCAGCCAAAATTGTTTTTTCATGATGCTTGCCTCCTATCACAGTTTCCGTTATTTCTTTTCCAGTTCCTTCACGGTCTTTTCCAGCCGGCGGACCTTTTTCATCAGGTCGCCCAGCTTCCGGACCTGGGCCTGTTCCCGCAGCCATTCCACGTGGGGCTGGGCCGGGAAGCCTGCCCAAATCACGTTGTCAGGCACATCGGAAATAATCCCGGTGCGGCCGGCAAAGGTGCAGTTGCTGCCAATCTTCAAATGGCCGGCGGTAGCGGCCTGCCCCCCGAAGGTGGTGTTGTTGCCTACGGTGACGCTGCCGGAAATCCCCACATGGGCTACCAGGATACAGTTTTCACCGATAATATCGTTGTGGCCCACATGGACCAGGTTGTCGATTTTGGTTCCCTTGCCAATGACCGTGCTGTCCACGGTAGCCCGGTCAATACAGGTGTTGCAGCCGATTTCCACGTCGTCTCCTACCACTACGTTGCCGGTTTGGAGGACCTTGGTGTGCTTGCCGTCAGCGGTAATGTAGCCGAAGCCGTCCCCGCCGATAACAGCACCTGCCTGAAGGATTACCCGATTCCCCAGCACGCAGTTTTCCCGGACGGTAACGTTGGAATACAGGGTGCAGTCACTGCCGATTTTCACGTGCCGCCCTACGTATACATGGGGGTAGATGACCGTGTTGTCGCCGATTTCCGCATCCTCAGCCACGTAGGCAAAGGGCAGTACGGCCACATTCTTGCCCACCCGGGCAGAAGGATGGATGAAGGCGTATTGGCTGATGCCGCCCTTCACTTCTTCAGGGGGCCGGAACAGGGCCAGCAGCCGGGCAAAGCAGGCCCGGGGATTCTCCACGGCGATAATGGCCTGAGAACCTTCAAATTGGGCTCCTGCGGGGATCATAATGGCCCCTGCATGGGATTTGCCTGCTACTTCCAAATACGGCGGAACAGCGAAAGAAATCTGGTTGGCCTGGGCTTCTTCCAGCCCATTGACTCCCTGAATCACCAGCTGCGGGTCTCCCTGCAGAATTTTCCCCTCCAGTGCGTCAGCCAATTCCTGTAAAGTTTTTTCCATATCAATTTCCTTTCGTTTTGTGATGGTACGGGAAAAAGGGCGAACCCAGGTCCGCCCTTACAAAAGCATTATTTCATGGCTTTGATGATGTCGTCGGTAACGTCCACCCCGCCCTGAGGCACGGCTTCCTTAACCAGAATGGCGCTCAGGTTCTTTTCTTTGGCAACCGTTGCAGCAGCGGCGTCAAAGCTGCTCTTAACCTTGTTCTGGGCATCTGCCTGAAGAGCCTGCATCTTGGCGCTCTTGTCTTGAACAATCTTCTGGACTTCTTCCTGGCTCTTGCCGGCGGTTTCCTGGTTCAGCTCATCTTCCATGGCTTTGCCTTTGGACTGGAGATCAGCCGTTGCATCCTTGAATACCTGGCTTTCCTGCTGGACCTTGTTCATATCCACCACGCCAAATTGGGCGTTCCGGCCGCAGCCGAAAGAAAAGAGTGCCATAACGAGCATACACAGAACAAAGATTTTTTTCATATTTTTCCATCCCTCTTACTGAACTATTTTTTGTACTTCACTGCTGACCTGGTCGGTAATATCATCGGCGCTGATATTGGCCCGAGGGTTCCGGAAAATCAGCGTGTATTTCCGGGTCAGGTTGATTTTCTTGATGGCGCTGAGGATGTCGCTGTCGATATCGTCCTTGAGTGCCTGTTCATCGCTTTTCTGCTTTTGGATCTGTTTGTCCATGGAGGCCAGCAGCTTGTCCAGCTGCTCTTTCCCAGGAGAGGCCGCAAGGCCCTTGGGTCCCAGTTTGAAACCGGTTTGTTCCTGGATTACCTGGTCCGCCAGCTCTTTGGCGTAAGCCTGAAGCCGGGCCTGGGAAGCGGCAATGTCCGCCCCCAGCTTCTGCTGCAGCCAGGCTTCCTTCTTGGCATTCACTTCGTCCAGATCCTTCTGGCGTTTGGCCAGCAGTTCATCCTGTTCCTGGAGGACCGCCTTCTGGGCTTCCTCGGTCATCTTGATGCTGCCCAGCTTCAGTCGCAGGTTGAACAGGGGAATGCGGTATTTTTCTTCCACAGCCTCCCGGTCCTGCTTTACCTGGGCTTCTGCCTCCGTCTCCAGGGCTTCCCGCTTTTTTCGGAGCAGGTCGTTTTCCTGGGACTGCTTTTCCGCCATTTTGGCAGAAATCTGGGCCCGCTTGAACTGGTCGGCTCCCAGATTCTTGATGTTCTTCATTTTCCCCAGGAGTTCCAGCTGCTGGCGGCCATTTTCCATCTGCCGCTGCCGCAGCCATTTGGCTGTCTCCAGCGTTTCCTGCTGATGCTTCCATTCTTTGTACTTGGGATGCTGCTGGACCAGTTTATCCCAGTCCACCACCGCAAAGCGGGGTTTTTCCTGCTCCCAGGGCAGTTTTGCCTGGGAAAAGCCACAGCCGCCCAAAAGCAGAAGCCCTGTCAGCAATAGACCGATCAGCCGGCGCATGAGACATTCCTCCTATCTTCGGGGTGGGATTATTTACCCTTTTTCAGCTCAGCCTGTACATCGGCGGTAACATCTACGCCGCCGTACACCACTGCGCCTTCGTTGACGATGACGGTCAGGCCTTTGGTCTTGCCTACAGCCAGGATGGCATCATTCGCTTTCTTTTTCAGAGGTTCTACCAGTTCCTTCTCCTTGGCTTGGAGCTTTTCCTGGGTTTCCTGCTGGAGTTTCTGCTTGTCGGCATCACTCATATCCTTACTCTTTTCCTGAAACTCCTTTTGGCTGTCCTGCATTGCCTGCTGCATCTGCCGCTGGGCATCATCAATGCCGGGTACGGCGGACATCACCTGGTTGTAGTTGATCTTGCCAATGGCGGAGTTCAAGGTGCCCGTGTCCCCGCCCAGGTGACCCTGTACGGCCAGGACAAATACACCGACAACCATAATGGCTGCAATTACCAGTGAAATCAATTTCACGGTTTTCTTATTGGCCAATTCCATCATTTTCCTATCCCTGCTTCCTTATTGCTGCAAATTTGTTAGAACGTACCGCCAAAGCTGAAGTGGAAGCGGCCGCCTCTATTATCTCCATCCAAACGATAGCCGTAGTCCAGTTTGATGGGTCCTAACGGGGAGTTGATCCGCAGGCCCAAACCAATGGAGTGCTTCATATCGCTCAGGTCGAAATCAGTTTCATCGTAATCCTTGCTCCAGGCATACGCCGTATCCGTGAAGAACACGCCCTGTACCTTCTTGATGATGGGATACCGGAATTCCAGGGAGCCCTTCAGCATGCTGTTGCCCTTGAACTGGTCATCCTTGTAGCCGCGCAGGATATCGCTGCCGCCCACCGCAAAGCGCTGGGACAGGGGCATATCCCCGTTGGCGTAGCCGGCGCCCAGGTTCAGGGCCCAGACGTAATCCTTGCCCATCCGGTAGTAGTAGCGGTAGTCGGCCTGGTACTTCTCAAAGTTGAAGTCTCCGCCGAAGTTGGCCACTTCCACAGAGTAGGACGTACGCTTGCCTTCTCTGGGATCGTAGATGTTGTCACGGGTATCCAGAATCCGGGACAGGGTAATGCTCCGGGTGCTGCCGAAGTTCCGTTTTCTTCTGGCTTCAGCTACGGATTCGCCCTGGCTTACGCCATCATCGATGCCTTCGAAGTACTGGTGGTTGTCATACCCATCCACCGGGCCCTTGTACTTGTCGTCCCGGTTTTTCAGGGTGATCATGTTGGTGATGAATTCGTTATCGGTTACCCGGCTGAAGAACAATTCTTCGCCAATGCGTTTCTTGTAGTAACGGGCGATTTCGTTGCCGTCCCGGTTGTAATCGATGTATTCGTTGGTCATGTTGTAGAACGTCAGGCCAGCGGTGGTTTCCTTGTCGTCGATCCAGGGTTTCACGTAGGAAACTTCGAAGTTGGACTTGGTTTCGGAGTCGCCGCCGAATTCCCAACGGGCGTTGACGCTGTCGCCGATGCCCAGGAAGTTCTTGTCGCCGATGCTGACCATGCCCAGGAAGCCGTCGGCATCACTGTAGCCGGCGCCGATGCCGAAGGTACCGGTGCTGGTCTCCACCACAGAGATTTCCACGGATACGGTGTTGGGCATCTGGCCCGGGTTCAGGCGGATGTTCACGTCTTCAAAGTAGCCCAGGTTGTAGATCTTCTGCATGCTCCGGCGCGCCAGTTTGGCATTGAAGGGTTCACCCTTCTTCATGCGCATTTCCCGGATGATGACGTAATCCTTGGTCTTGGTGTTGCCCTTCACCCGGTAGTCTTCAATAACGCCTTCGCTGACCTGCACAATCAGAGTGCCGTTATCCAGCATCCGCACATCGCTGACCTTGGCCAGAATGTAGCCCTGTTCGCTGTAGAGGCTTTCCACCTTCCGGGCGCCAATACTTACGTCCCGGGAGTTTAATACCTGGCCGATGGGCAGGTTCAGAGCCTTTTTGATATCTCCCGTGGAGATTTTTGTATTGCCTTCAATTTCCAGGTCCTGAAGCACAGGATTTTCCTGGACCTGGTACGCAATCTGTACCCCTTCCGGCACTTTGGTGAACACCGGCTTCACATCATAGAACCAGCCGGTTTCGTAAATGGCCCGGACATCGTCCTGGAGGGCTTCCTTGGTAAACTTGGTGCCGGCGGGCATTTTCAGCACATCGGTGAGCTTGGAAGCGTCCTCGTGGGTGTTGCCAGTAAAGGTTACCTTGGTCACCGTTTGGCCCACGTACGGGTCGGAGGCTTTGGCCAGGGCATCATAGCGGCTTTCCTGGCTGTTGATGTCGTAGTCGGACAATACGGACTGCTGCAGGATGCTGCGGCCGGGAAGCTGCTTGTTCTGGGCTTCCTCAATTTCCTTTTGCTGGGTGGCCCGGGCCTGTTCCTGCTCCTGGTCCGCTTCCTGCTGCTGCCGTTCCTTTTCCAGTTTTTCCTTGCCTACTTTTTCAATGTAGGTTACGCCATTGCGGCGTACTTCCCGGTAACGGGGTGCATCTTCGTCCGCAGCCTTTTGGGTATCGGTTGTGCCCGTTTGGGATTGCGAATTCTGTGCCTGCTGCCCAGCGTCCGGCTGTTGGGACTGAGTTTCCTCGGCCGTGCCGATTTCAATTTTTCCCACTTCCTGGTCAGTTTTGGTTACGGTCTTATGGCCGGTCAGATCGATGACGGAGCCATGGGACTCCTGTGCAGCATATGCTGGTGTGGTCAGTGCCAGTGAAGCCAGAACTGCAATGGACAACTGCCGCCAGTTAACATGATTCTTCATAACTTACCCCCTAAATAGGTGCTTGGCAATCTATAGCTACCATACGCCCAGGTTACATATCCAGTTAATTATACATTTTATCGGTAGATATTTCCAGTCCCGGAGAACAGAACTCGCTGTTTTCTCCGGGACTATTTTGTAAATTTTTCTTTTTTTGAGTGTGACACCGGGCTTTAGAACCGGGTATGGTACTGTACGCCATACCAATGTTCCTGATCCTGGTTCACCGAGAAGCTCAGGTTTACCTTCTTGGCAATGTAGTATTCCGCAAAGGTATTGTATTCTTCCCCGTCAAACCGGGTGGTGTAGCCCACCTTCAGTTTGTTACCGAAGTACTTGCTTACCAGCACGTTGTACTCCCGGCGGTCCTGGAGGTTGGTTTCATTGGCCCGCTGGGCATCCAGGCTGAAGCCGATGCCGGTCTGAAGGTTGCCGCTGTAAATCCGCAGTTCATCCAGGCCCAAAGCGTCCTTAATGGCGTCTTCCACGTCGGCCAGATAGGTGAGCTGCAAGCCCGCATCTACCAGGCTCTGGACATCTGCGTTGGTCAGGTCCGCGTTATCCGTCTTCAGGGTCAGGAAACGCTTCAGGGTATCCTCGTTCTGGGGCGGGTCACTGGACAGATGAATTTGCAGGTCATCCAGGCTCAGGGGGCCGCTGGCCTTGGCCAAGATGTTGTACTGGCCAAGCCGGGTAAAGGCAGTGAGATCCAATACCGGGATAAAGGTGCCGGGCATGGGCCAGGTCAACTGCCCAAAGCCGATTCTAAAGGGCGTTCCCAGGTATTTCAGGGTGCTGCCCTTGTTCACCGTGATGCTGCTGCCATTCATATAGGGATTTTCCGTGGTGCCGGTGGCGTGGATCTTGCCTCTGGCATGGATATCAAAGAAGGAAGCGTTGTACAGGTGCAGGTCGTCCCCCAGATCCACGGTCACATCCAGGCCCAGGTTGGAGCCGCCGCCGGACAGGTCCGGAATGGAGCTGATGCCCAGGTAGATTTCCTCCAGCTTGAAGTCCGCGGTCACAAAGGGCATGGCGTTCTTTTGCTCCACGGTCAGGTTCCCGTTGATTTTCCCCCGAATCAGGGAGGAGTCGGGCTCTACGTCCTTGACCACAGCCGTCAGCTGATAGGGCTTGCCGGAGGTATCGTGGAGCTGGTAGGAGCCGGACGCGGTAATGCTGCCGTTCTTGCCCACGGTGGTAGAAAATTCCTTCAGGGTAATGGTGTTGCCGGCAAACTGGGCATGGAATTTCATATTGTCCAGGGTGCTGTTGATGCGTTTCAGCTTCACCGTGCCATTATCCATATCGATGGAGCCATTTACCGCATAGTTTTCCAAGGTGCCGGTAATGGCCACGTTGCCGCTGGTAGGGCCTTCCGCCCAATCCACGTATTTGGTCAGGGTGGGCAGGATGGCCAGGTTGCCGTTATCCAAATGGACATCCAGATTCATCTGGGCATGGGGGTTCTTCCGGTCCTTCGGGGCCCGCAAAAGGTCCATGGGGAAGGTACCGTAGGCACTGACCTTGTACACATCCCGCTGAATCAGGAACTGTTCCAGGCTGAACATCTGGTCCCGGAGGGTAACCATGCCGTACAGGCTGTCAAAGGCCACGCCGTTGACGCTGCCTCCGTCCAGTTCCAGGGAGAAGTTGCCCTTGGGGTTATCCAGCGGGCCCTTTACCTGGGCGGCGATGTTCATTTTGCCGGTAACGTCCGGGGGATTATTGGCAAAGGCCACCGTTAACAATTTGGCGCTGGCGGCGTTGGTGGCCAGTTCCAGGTCAACGGTCTTCTTGCGCAGGTCCACATTGCCCTGGGCCGCCAGAATGCCGCCCTGGGCTTCTGTGGCCTGAAGCTTGCGAATCTGCCAGTTGCCGTGGAGGGTGTAGATATCAAAGTCCGCAGCGCTAAAGGGTACGCCCCGGACCTTGCCGTCTTCCACCTTGCCCTTGATGGTCATGCCGGTACCCCGGCCTTTGGGATTCAGTTCAATCCGGCCGGACAGGTAGCCGTCAATGTCCAGATTCAGGCCGCCCATTTGCAGCAGGCTCCGCACATTGCCCCGCTCCACATCTGCCGTCCACTGGATCAGCCGCTGGTCAAAATCGAAATAGGCCTTCAGGGAATAGTCCCCGCCGGTCTTTTGCTGGAAGGTACCTTGCAGGGAATTCACATGGCCGCCCTGGCTTTGGAAGGACAGGGCAAGGCCGGTAAATTCCACGTTATTGATGAAAACCGAGTTAGAGGTGAGAACCCCCTGGAACTGGGGATTGGTGTAGCGGCCGGTAATGCTGCCGCTGAAGTTCACCAGGCCTGACAGGCTCACCTCGTCCTTAAACCAGGGCAGCCGCAGGAGATTGAGGTTCCGGGCATCCAGGCCCAGATTCAGCACCCCGTCCCGAGTCACGGTCCCTGCAAAGGCAGCAGTACAGGACAGCGCCTGGAGCTTAAAGTTCTGCAAGTTCAGGACCACGCCGTCGTAGGTATAGTCCCCGTCCACTTCATCCACCAGGAACTTGTTCACAGACCCGTCGTAGGCATGGACATGGCCGTGGAATTTGGGGTTGGACAAGGGTCCCTGGACGGTAATGGTATTGGTCAGGTTGCCGGTAATGGCAATGGGCGCTTTGGCCAGGGCCGCCAGGGGTTCCAGCCGAATGCCGGTGGTAGTCAAGGTGGCATCCACTACCGGATCTTCCGGTTTCAGGTCCAGGGAACCGTCCAGCACATGGGTACCCTGGTCCATGAGAGCTTCCACCTTATGGAAGGACAATTTCTGGTCCGCCCAGTTCAGGGCCCCATGGACTTCCTGGATTTTCAGGCCCATAAGTTCTGCGTCCTTCAAAGAGAAGGCGCCAAATACCGAGGGGTTGGCCGCAGTGCCGGAAGCCGTCAGGTGGGTGGACAGCTTGCCGCTGCCTTCCTGGCCCGCCAGCCGCAGCAGCGGGGTAATAGGAATATCCGTAAGGTACAAATCCGCTTTCAGAGCCTCGCCTATATAGGAACCGGTACCTGCCAGGGCGCCCCCTTCAGCCGTATAGCCGGACAGCCGGGTTACCGCAACATCGCTGCCGGTAATCAGGGCATCCACCGCCAGCTGGTTCAGGGAAAGCTCGTTCCACTGGAGGGCCAGGTCACTGCTTACGGTCTCCAGCTTCAGGGTGCCGTCGTTGTAGCTGCCCTGGGCGTACAGGGTACCGTTCAGGCCCAGGCTTCCAGCCCGGGGCACAAAACTGCTGAGGTCAATCTGCTGGGCTTCAAAGGAACCAATGCCGCTCTGCTCCTTCCAGTCGTAGGACGCATGAATCACCGCCCTGCCGCCGCCCACTTCTGCGGACGCACCGTTTACTTCTATTCTCTGGCCCTGAATGGACAGGGGCAACCGGAGCTGGGTCAGGGTATAGCCCTGTACGGTCAGGGCGTCACTGGTAAGCACCCCGTCTCCCAGCAGGTTATCCTTGTCCCCGTTCAGGGTAATCTCCGCATTTACAAGGCCCTGGGCCGGCACTTCCACCGGCAGGGCGGACAGATCCAATTGCCTTACCTGCACGGTCAGGCGCTGGGCCTTGGGATTATCCATATCCGACAGGTCCACAGAACCCTGGAGATGGGCTTTCTGGCCGTTTACCGTGGCATCCAGGTCGGAGGCTGTCAGCTTCAGGTCTTCAAAAGCTACATCGCCGCTGGCCGTCAGGTCCAGGGGGATATCGTTATAGGTATAGGTAGCCTGCACCTGTCCCAGGGTACTCTTCCCGGACAAATGATTGCCGTCCTCAGTGCCCGTCCAGGTAATGGACGTATCCGTTACCTGGCCTTTCAGCCCGGTAAGGGGCAGCAGGTGAGCCGCCAGGCTGCGGAAATCATCCAGCCGCAGCAGACCTGTTTCCATGGTAATCTGGCCGTGCCGGTCCGTATCGATGGTGCCGGTGACCTGGATGGTCTGGTCCTCCTTGGTAAGGGCCATCTGAATACCAAACACCGGATTCCGGGCCGGGTCCACTTCGCCCTCCACGCCCATGGTCCACTGTCCATAGGGCATCTGCACGGAAAGTTCCCCATCCCGGATGGCTACCTTGCCCTTAAAGTCCGTACTGGAAGACTGGCTGGGCTTTAATAAGCCTGCCACGTTCCATTCTTCCTGGTCGTTTTGGACCAGGAGCAGCCGGGGCCGTTCCAGGGTAATATGGGTAATGGTTCCCACGGCCCCGCTGCCTCCCAGCAGCTTAAAGGGATTCAGCTCCAGCTTCAGAGCCGGAATCTGGGCCACCAGGTCCCCCTGGGTGGTACGCAGTTCCACATCTTTAACGGTAAAGGCCAGGTCCGGACTGACTTCCACCGTGCTCATTTGCAATTGTCCGTTGATATATTCGGCAGCAGTCTGCTCCACAAACGGGATTGCCCGGTTCAGTCCTGCGGGAAGGATCAGTTTCCACAGAAACAGATATACGCCAAGCAGGATCACAGCACAGACGAGCAGCCATTTTGTTTTCTTGGCCCGCATCTGCATCCTCCTGAAAAATCAGACATTGTTTACCCTATAAGTATAACAGACTCCGCCAGAAAATAAAAACACCACCTGCAAAAGTCCACAAATTTGTGGCTCATGCAGGTGGTATATTATTCCGTTAGTCAGGCTGAAACCACTGCGGCAGCACTGGGACCGCAGGGTCCAGAGCGCAGAAGTGATTATTGGTTTTCGACAGGAACACCCATGGACTGCTCCAGGAGAGCCGTATTGGTGTTGTAGTCATACAAAGCCTGGATATAGTTGTTTTTGGCGGTGGTCAGGGAAACGGAAGCATCCATTACGTCCGTGTTGGTCCCCACACCGGCCTGGTACCGCAGCTGGGCAATACGGTAATCTTCTTCTGCCTGGGCAACGGCCACTTCCGTGGTCTTGATCCGTTTTTCGGCTTCCCGCATGCTCAGGTAGCTGGTCCGTACGGCCAGGCGCACATTATCGGTAATCTGCCGGTAGCTTTCCTGGGCCTTGATGATGTTGGCCTTGGCTTCCCGTACCTTGGCGGCGGTTACGCCGTAGTCCCAGATGTTCATGCTCACCGTAGCGCCTACGGCCCAGTTGTTCTTGTGGCTGCCGGGGAAATTATCATCGCTCCATTCGTTGGAAGCCCCCAGGGTCAGTTTCGGCAGGTTGCCAGCGTTGGCAATCTTTTCGGCAGCTTCTGCCATTTTCACGGAAGCTTCTGCCTGGTGGATTTCCGGACGGTTGGCCATGGCGTAGGTTACGCAGTTGTCCAGGTTATAGTCATTGGGTTTGTATTCCAGGCCCTGGCTCAGGTTCAGCCGGGTAGCTGTGGGCAGGCCAATTTCGTTGTTCAAGGTGGAAACCGCCACTTCATAGCTGTTCTGGGATTGGGTCAGGGTCTGCTGGGCGTCCACCAGTTCCACCTGGGAACGGAGTACGTCAGCCTTGGCCACCACGCCTACAGCGTATTGGGCCTGGGTGTTCTTCAAATGCTCGCTGAGCCGGTCCACGGTTTCCTTGTCCAGGGTTACCGTATTGGCGGCCTGGAGTACATCGTAGTAGTCCTTCGATGCGTTGTAGCGGGTGGTCTGGTAGGAACTGTCCATGCCGTATTGGTAGTATTTCAGGTTTTCCTTGGACTGGTCAATGGCGCCTTCCAGGGAACCACCGGAATAAATAGGCACGGAAATGCTCACTTCGTTGGTATGGGAATTGGCGAAATGAGGCCGCCCGGTAGTGGTCTGGTATTGACCGCCCCGGCCGCTGTAATGGTTAAAGGAAACAGTGCCCCAGCGAGCCCCTTCTGCCTGGTCCTTCTGGGCCTTGGCCGCATCCAGTTCGGCAGCGGAAATCTTCACATCGGAATTGTTTTCCAGTGCCATGCGCACGGTTTTGCCCAGATCCAGATTGACGGTCTCCGGAGCCGCTGCGCCCGCAGTATGTAGAGTAAGCGCGCTCATAATAGCCACACTCAGTAATAATTTCTTTGTATGCAAGTGCTTCACGTTTATGCCCTCCTGTTTTTCCTGACTACTTAGTCAGCCTTATTTATTATAAACAGTAAGATTTTTAAAGTCAATTGAGAATCTGCTTAGAAATGTGCCCGAAGGCCCACATAAGCGGTCTCAGAACCGTTGTCCAGCACATCCAGACTCTCGCCCAAGAGGGATAAATTGGGGCTGAAGGCCCATTCTGCGCCGACTTTCAGTTTGGCATCGTCAAAATCGTAAAAATCTGTGAACAATTTAAATTTGGGGCTCAGGTTCCAATCCATGCCCACACCAAAGTCCCCTTCTATAACTCCGGCCCGGCCCAGCATAAATTTGTTCAGCCGTTTATTGTAATGGAAATCCAAGCGGTCCCGGTCCCCGATATCGGAAACTCCCAGGTAGACAAAGTCATCCTTGTTGAGGGGCAGTTTGGCGCCCATATCCGTGCGCCATTTACCTTTTTTGTCCCCGTACAGGACATCGGCCTGGAGCTGGGCATCGGAAACCATGCCCAGAATCTTATCCGCCTTTTCCGAGGTGGCCTTGGCGTGATGGACCGTTTCCTGGAGCTCTTTCTTCATCTCCGGGTCGGAAACCACACTGTTCAAGGATTCTGCCGTCTGTTTGATTTTCCGGCTGGCATCGGCCATATTGGCGGCCATAACGGCCACGTTTTGGCCGGTGGCCCCATTGGCATCCGCCTGGGTCATAATGCTGTTCATATGCACGGACATATCCCGCATCTGGGTAACCATGGTGTGGATATCTCCCTGGTTCTGCTGGGACATTTCAGCCAGGGAACGGGTGAAGTCGTTCAGGTTCTTGGCCACTTCCCCGGTCTGGACAAAGCCCTGGCGCATGGATTTCTGCACGTCCTTGTCCCCAAACACGTTGCTGAAGGCATCCACCACCACTTCCAGCTTATCCAGCACCTTGCCGGAGGTATCCATCATCTTGCTGATACCGCTGGACTGCTGGCCGGTAATGGTTTCGCCCGCCTTAAAGCTCAGCCCGGTAGCGATTTGCGGGGGTGCAATGGTTACAAATTTGGTGCCCATAACCCCGTCCATGCCGATGCTGAACTGGGAATTGCGGGGGATTTTCTGCTTCTCGTCCAGCTTCATGACCACCTTGACCTTGGAGCCGTCCACCACAATGTCTTCCACCTTGCCCACGGGCACCCCGGCGAACCGGACTTCGTTGCCTGCCTTCAGGCCATTCACATCGTCAAAAATTACATTCAGTTTATACGTTTTGCCGGCAAAGCTGAATACTCCCAAAAAGGTCAGCATCAGCGCCAGGATCACCAGGCCGCCCAGGGTGACGGCTCCGACTTTTACCTCATCTGTTTTCATCATTTGCTCCCTTCACCGGTATCTTCATAAATATCGCTGCGGATAAATGCCCGCACTAGCGGCTGCTGGGTCCGCTTGGCCTCGGACACCGTACCGGAAAATACAATGTGGCCTTCGCTGAGCATCAGCACCCGGTCCGCACACAAGAAGGCGGAAGCCATGTCGTGGGTAACCAAAAGGGAGGTAATCCCCAGCCGCTTTTTGGCTTCCAAAATCAACTGGCTGATGTTGGTGGCCATAATGGGGTCCAGTCCCGCTGTTGGCTCATCATAGAGAATGATATCCGGCTGCAGGGCCAGCGCCCTGGCCAGCCCCACCCGCTTCTGCATCCCCCCGGACAGGGCTGCCGGGTACACATGTTCGTTGCCGCTAAGACCCACTGCGGCCAAAAGGGCACTGACCCGCTGCTGAATGGCGTCTTCCTTCAGCTTGGTGTGCTGCCGCAGGCCAAAGGCTACGTTTTCGCTGACGTCCAAAAAGTCGAACAGGGCCGAATACTGGAAGACCATGCCCATATGCTGGCGCAGGGCATTCCACTGCTTCTCGTCGTAGTTTTCCACGTTCTTGCCCTGGATTACCACGTGCCCCCCCTGGGGTTTCAAAAGGCCAATCAGCAGCTTCAGCACCGTACTTTTGCCGGTGCCGCTGGGGCCGATCACCGCCAGGGTTTCGCCCTTTTTCACGGAAAAGCTGACTTTGTCCAGCACCACCTTAGGCCCAAAGGCCATATCCACTTGTTGAAATTCTATGATGGGTTGTTCCATGTCAGCCTCCGTTTACGTACAAAATCACGGACAGGAAATAATTGCAGATAAAAATCAGGATAATGGACAGCACCACGGAAGCCGTGGTAGCAAGCCCTACGCCTTCGGCGCCCTGCTTGGCCGTCAGGCCCTTGTGGCAGCCGATGATGGCAATGATGGCACCAAAAAAGGTGCTCTTGATCAGCCCGCCGATAATATCCCAGGGCTCAATGAAGCCCTGGATGGAATCCAGGAACATCTGGGTGCTGATGTCCGCATAATTTTCTGCCACAAACCAGCCCCCGAAATCCCCTACCAGGTTGGAATAGACCACCAGGATGGGCATCATCAGGATAATGGCAATAAAACGGGGGGCCACCAGATACTGGACCGGACTTACGGCCATCACCCGCAGGGCATCAATCTGCTCGGTCACCTTCATGGTGCCGATTTCAGCGGCAATGGCAGCGCCGATCCGGCCAGCCACTACCACCCCGGTCAGGATGGGGGCCAGTTCCCGGCCCATGGCAATGGCCACAATGCCGCCTACGGAGTCAGCCGCCCCAAAGCGGACAAATTCCTTGGCTGTCTGAACCGACATGACCATGCCCGTACACAAAATGGTCATCCCCACAATGGGCAGGGAGTCCGCCCCCAGTTTGCCCATTTGGCGCACCACTTCCTTGGGGTCCGCCTGGCGCACCAGGGCGCAGGTCTCCAGAAACAAATTCACTACGCGGCCGGTGCGGGCACACAGATCCAGCATTTTCCGGCCCACCCAGCGGCAAAGTTGTTGTATCCCCATAAAATTCTCCTTAACACTGTTACAGCTTGTCAATTGATATACAGAATATTATAACCCATTCAGGGCAAAAAAGGAAAACAGAAACAAGTTTTTTTCTGTACGGCTTCTCAGCCGCACCACAGCAGGGATTTTCCCCCTTCAAGAGCTGACTGTACAGTCAGTTCTTGGCCAAAAACAGGGCGGATTCTCCCATCCAGGGACAGGAAATATCCGCCGCTGCGGTTTTGTTATTTGCCCTTTACCCGGGCCGTAATAGTGGCTTCCCCACTGATGATAAAGTCCATGGGGAATTTCTGCTTGTACTTGCTGCCCCGCAGAATGCCGCTGAGGGAGGAACTGGTCAGCCCCATTTCCTGCTGCTGGTTCTTCCGGCTGGAAGGGCCATAGCTGGGCATCAGGTCCACAATTACTTCGTTGTTGGCATCCATGGTATTGAATTCATCAATAAAGTCCTTCAGTTTCCGCTGAGGCTGCTGGGTCATGGGATTATCCTCGGTCACCAGCTGATCTCCGTCATTGTTATTTTTCTTCTGCTGGCTGGAAATGGCCCGGGTCACCCAGCTGGTGGCATTGCCGCTGCGGACAATCAGGGTCATGGGCCCGCTGGGCTGCTTATCCGGCACCTTGAAGTTGATGGTCCGAGTAATTTCTTCTGCCCGGTAGGGTTTAAAGGTTACGGAAATAGGCAGTACGTCTCCGGGAGCCACTGGCTTCATAGGGATGGAAGCGCCTACCAGCTCTGCCACTTCGCAGCTGGCCGTGGTTTCCACATCCACGTTGACATCTTGGATGGTCACCTTGTTGAACCGGTTGTTCATCAGCATATCGGTGGCGATGTTCAGCTCGGAATCCGTCAGCTTGCCAATATCGGAAGCACTGTAGAACATATTTTCCCGGCGCAGCTGGATGGGATTGTCCTGGTCGTCCTGGGCCGTAATGGTAAAGCGGATTCGGGAGGTGCCGCCGCCCTTTCTGTCCTTGGCCAGGCTCACCGTATTGTAGGTAACCCCGTCCACCAGGGAGGGCACCAGATCCTCATCGGTTACCAGCTGGACATTGGTGCTTTTGTGCACGCCCCGGTCCTTGTCGGTTACGGAAACATACATGGGAATGATGTTGGCGTTCTGCCCCTCTAGGCCCGCTACACCCACCAACCGGTCCTGGCTGATCCGGCCCAGGGTCTTGCCCAGGGTGCCCACCTTAAAGGCACTCTGGATATTGGGCACGGAAGCAAAAATCCAGGCATTGGTCATAAAATAGTCGGAAGCCCCATGCTGCAGGAAGGGGTGCCCAAAGGCCAGTACCCGGCCCTCATCGTCGGTCCAGGTTACCGTGCCGATGGCGCCGATCACCATATCCCCCCGTACCAGGGAGACCCCCACGGAACTGCCCGGCTCCAGTTTTACCTGGTCCAGGTCCGCATTTCCCGCAGGCACGGCGTAGGAAGTCAGCCCAAAAGGCTTCAGCCGTTCGTTCAGGTAGCTGACCCCGTCCGTGGTAAAGCCGCTGACCATAAGCGGCGTGCCCTTGGCCAGGCTGGGCTGGCCGGACTGGAACACAGAAGGCCGGGGGTCCGGCTGGGCAAACAGCTGGAGCATTTCGTCAATGGGGGTAAGAAAACAATAATTGGGGTCGGAAAAGGCCTGGCCGTAGGCCACAGCGCCCGCCAGCCGTCCGTTGATGTACACCGGACTGCCGCTCATGCCCTGGGCAATGCCGCCGCTTTTTTGCAGCAGGGGCCCGGAGGCCTTGATCAGGATATTATAGCCGCCGGTTTCCGTACCGGTGACCCCCAGCACCTCCACATCGAAGGTTTCGATTTTGGCACCTTCAATGACGGTTTTGCCGTAGCCCGTCATGCCGGGTTTCAATTCTTCCACCGCAATGGTAGGAATGGCAGCCCACACCAGGGACGCCAAAGCAAAAACCCCTGTCAGGGTCAGAATCAAGATGCGCTTCCAGTTCAAAACGTGCATATGCCCTCCATACAGGTAAAGACCGGCGCCGAAGCGTCGGTCTTTTTCGCTAAGTCTTACGGTTCGATTTCAGCAACCACTTGGTCCGCCGAAACTTGTCCGCCGGGGGCTACACTTACCGAAACAACCTTTCCGCTGCAATTGGCTCTGGCGGCGGGTGCCGTCCCTGCCAAAGTCTTTACGGTAACCAGTACCGCCCCTTCCGTTACCTGGGCGCCTACGTTCACCGTACTCACCACCTGACCGGACAGGCTGCTTTTCTGGGGCCGTCCGCCGGCGGCCTGGGCAATGCCAAAGGCCAGGAGGGCGATCATCAAGGCTGCCGCCCATATCTTCTTGCTTTTCATGAATTTATTCAACATGATCAGCACCTCGTTTCTCTATAGTGTACCAGTATTATATACCGAATGGCCATTCTTATGCAAGAAGTGTCACTTCCGGAAGAAGCCCAACGCCACCCGAACCGGCCGTTCTTCCCCATCGGAAGGATCATTCATCACCTTGCCATTGACCACCATTTCACTGGAGCCGCCGCCGTCAAAATTCATGGCCCGGTCGGCCCCCAGGCTCACAAAATAGCGGGCAAATTCCGTCAGGCTCATGCCGGCGCTGACGTCGGAACGGCCGTCCGCCACCACTACCAGCACCGTGCCGTCCTTTTTGATGCCCACGCCCGTCCGGGGCGCCCGTCCTTGGGCAATATCGGGGGCAATCTCCTCCTGGGCAGCGGTTACTTCCACCAGCCCGTCCCACACCAAAAGCGGCCCTGCAGAGCCCACCGAAGGGGCTTCATCTGCCCGGGCGTTCCCCAGGCTTTGGGTTACGGTAAGCTGCTCCCCTCGGCGCAGACCGTTAAGGAACCGGGCCCCCTGGCCGTTTCCGGACAGGACGCTGTAGCCGGCAGTAAGCGGCATATCCCCCCGGGAGCTGATGGCCGTTACCCGGCTGTTGCCGTTGAGCTGCACCTCGGTACCGTAGGAATTGGTATCCGTGGCCGTATCGTAGCCATCGTTAAACAAAATCAGTTCATTGGACAGCCGCATCCGGTTCACCGCACTGATGGGCATACTGTTCCCTTCCTGGTCCTTCACCACACCCTGGTAGGCCAGTCCCGTTTCAATGGAAGGCTGTCCCTTGGCGTCAATCACCAGACCCGTTCTAGGCGTAGTTTCCGAAGCCAACCATTTGTTCTGGATTTTCAGGTTTCCCACCACCCAGATATCACTGTCAAAATAGGAGGCGTTCACCAGGCTTACTGCCCCGGAACGGCGGGCAATCATGGACAGGGTACCCTTTTGGATGGTTTTTCCGTAGCCCGGAATAAAGTCCAGCTTAAATTCGCTGTTAGGCGTCATGGTCAGTACATAGGTACGCACATTCCCCGCTCCCAGATTTACGGTGCTCTGCTTGTAGGTCAGGCCCTTGCCCAGCCACTGGGAAGAGCTGGACCAGTTGGCCGCAGCAGGGTTCTCGTCCCCGGGAGCCCGGGGAAAATCAATCACCAGTCGTTTGGGCCGTCCTAAAGCAAAAATCTTATACTCCGGTACCGGCTGCCGGAACTCAATGACCAGCTGGCTATCCTTTCCCTTGGGGGAAAGCGTGGCCCGTTTCACCCGGGGATCCCGGAGCCGTACCATCTGGGTCCGCTCTGTATCCCCCTTGAAATCTATAATCAGCTGCCGGCCCGAGGTGCGGGCCGTGTATTTTACCGTTTTGTCCAGGCTCAGCACGATTCGGGCCCGCTTGGGGGTAACCCCGCCCCGCATGGCCTCAATATCCGCTGCCTGGGCGCCCAAGGGCGCACCCAGCAGAAGGCCGGCCAAAAGCAGCCGCCCCATCCATTTGGTGTACCGTTTCTTCACTTGTATGCCTCCTAAGACAAAAGGTGCTGCCGCAGCAGCACCCCAAAATTGTTTTCATTATTCCTGAAAGGTAAGTCCTTCGTCCAAAGCCCGGCCTGTTCCAATGGCCACACAGTCCTCCGGCCGTTCTGTCACCCGGACGGGCATCCGCAGCTGCTCGCCCAGCACCTGTGCCAGGCCGTCCAGCTGGGCGCCTCCGCCGGTAAGGACCATACCCTGGGCCAGAACATCCGCCGCCAGTTCTGGCGGGATTTTTTCCAGCGCCCGATGGATACAGGACAGCACCATTTCCAGGGCTTCCTGCATGCCCCGGGCCGTATCCCGGGAGTCCAGCCGCAGGCTGGTGGGAAGGCCGGTAATCATGTCCCGGCCTTTGACAATGAGATTGCCCCGGGCCGCAGCCGGATTCACCGTGCCAATTTCCAATTTGATTTCTTCCGTCAAAGCATCCTCCACCTGGATATTCAGGTGGTTTTTCATATATCGGGACAGGCTTTGGTTAAAGGCCTGCCCTCCCAGCCGCAGGGAAGCGGAGCTGACCAGCTGCCCCATACTGAGCACCGCAGCTTCCGTGGTTTCCGCCCCAAGGGTCACCACCAGGCAGCCCAGGGGTTTCTGTACCGCAAGGCCCGCCCCCAGAGCCGCCGCTAACGGCTCCTCCAGCAGATAGGCCTTGGACGCACCGGCCTGCATGGCAGCCTCCGTGACCGCCCGGCGTTCCACGCCGGTGGCGTCCGTAGGCACGCACAGCATTACCCGGGGCTTGAAGAACAAATTCCGTCCCACCACCCGGGTCAGGGCCGCCTCCAAAAGAGCCTGGGCCCCGTCAAACTCGGCAATGACCCCGTTTACCAAGGGCCGGATTACCCGGATATGGGGAGAGTCCTTGTCAGCCATAGCGGCTGCCTTGGCCCCAATGGCCACGGCTTTTCCCTGCCTGTCATCAAAGGCAACCACGGAGGGTTCCCTTAGGACAATGCCCCGGTTTTTCATGTATACCCGGATATGGTAGGTCCCCAGATCAATCCCCACGTCTGTCTGATGCAAAAGACGGGAAAAGAAACTTCTCTCCATCCGTTTTCTCATACTTCCACCTTACTTTGTCCGCTTGATATCGGCTCCCAGCTTGGTCAGCTTTTCTACCAGGTTTTCGTAGCCCCGGTCAATGTGATGGATATCCGTCACTTCGGTGACTCCATCGGCCACCAGTCCGGCCAGCACCATGGCAGCCCCGGCCCGCAGGTCGGTAGCCCGCACCTGGCAGCCATACAGCTTGGGAACGCCTTCTACCAGGGCAGCCCGGCCGCCGCTGGTTTTGATATTGGCACCCATGCGCAGCAGTTCATCTACGTGCATGAAGCGATTTTCAAATACTGTTTCCAGAACGGAGCTCTGGCCCTTGGCAATGCACATCATGGCCATTACCTGAGCCTGCATATCCGTAGGAAAGCCCGGATAGGGCAGGGTTTTGATGGTGATGGGCTGCAATTCCTTAGGGCCCACCACATGGACATCGTTGATGCCTTCTTCTACAATGGCTCCTGCTTCCCGGAGTTTGGCAATCAGGGGCTTCAGATGTTCACACAGAACATTTTCTACCTTGATATCCCCTTGGGTCATGGCGCCGGCCACCATAAAGGTACCTGCTTCAATCCGGTCGGGAATTACCGTGTGTTCCCCGCCCTTCATGCTTTCCACCCCGTCAATGCGGATGGCAGTGGTACCGGCTCCCCGGACCTTGCCCCCCATCACATTGATGTAGTTGGCCAGGTCCACGATTTCCGGTTCCTGGGCAGCGTTTTCAATGATGGTGGTGCCTTTGGCCATGGAAGCCGCCATCATCAGGTTTTCCGTAGCGCCTACGCTGGGAAAATCCAGATAAATGGTGGTGCCCACCAGACCGTTGGGCGCCGTAGCTTCAATATAGCCATGGCCCTGCTCAATTTTTGCACCTAGGGCTTCAAAGCCCTTCAGATGGATGTCAATGGGACGGGTGCCAATGGCACAGCCCCCGGGCTGGGAAATCTTTGCCCGGCCTACCCGGGCCAGCAGGGAACCCATCACCAGGAAGGAGGCCCGCATGGTGCTTACCAGTTCATAGGGAGCTTCCCAGCTGGTAATCGTCCGGCTGTCAATCTTTAGTGCATGAGGCTGGGGATGGGTAACCTTCATACCCAGACATTCCAATACTTTACAAATGGTGGCTACGTCTTCCAGTTCCGGCACTTCCAAAATGGTACTTCCTTCCGTACCCAAAACTGATGCCGCAATAATCGGCAGCACGGCATTTTTTGCCCCGCTGACCCGCACCGTTCCCTCTAAACGATGCCCACCTCTTACAACCAATTTCTCCACGCCTTGTTCCACACCTTTCTTACATCTCTTACTTGAAATCACTTGCTATTGAGGCCCATCTGTTTGGCATGCCGCGCTTGCTGCGTGCTCAATTGTTCATCCAGGCGTAATCGCATTTCATGCTGTTCTTTATAAGTCTCCGCCTTCCGCTGGGCTTCCAGTTCAGGATGCGCTTCCAGCTGCTGACGGTGTCTTTCCTTCCACAAAGCCCGGGCCTGGTCCGCCCGCTGCTTTCTCTGCCGGGACCGTTCCCGGGCCGCAGCTTCCCGCTGCTGCCGCTTGGACAGGGCCTGATGATGCTTCACCTGTGCCCGGCGGATCAAATACACCAAAAATACCAACGGCGCCATTAAAAAGGTGCCGATAATCCAAAAGTTCCGGTGCTTCATGGGCAGTCTGTGGCTATCCACATAAACAAACCACGTGAGCAGGACAGTAATCAATAAAATGATAAAATTGTGCAATCCGTACGGCACCTCCCACCTCGAATGTCTACGGTACTGCTGGCCACTTTTCGCTCGCTAATTTTGTAACTAAAATATTATACCATACCTGTACCTGTTTGCGGAAACAAATGGCAGGAACACCCTAAAAAAACAAGAGCCGTGGACAAAAGGAAAAGCCTTTTGTTCCACAGCTCCCGTTTTAAAAACGTGATGTATGCATCCGCAGGCGGTCAGCCAAAATATTGTAATACACTTCTTTTTCCTGAATGGTCTTGCGTAGTTTCTTTTTCTGCTCGTCCGTACTGGCTGCAGCCAATCTTTCATTGAGTTCAACCAATTCCAACCGCAGCTGCCCCATTTTACTGGCAGCCATTTTACTGATGAAGTCCATGGCGGCTCCCCCTCTCCTGCCTGCCGCATCCGTCTGCAAATGAGCTTACATCTGTGTTACTCGCTAATGGGATAGGGCTTCACTTTGCCAATGAGAGAAGCCGTCTTCAGCCGGGCCTCAGCCCGCCGCAAGATTTTTTCCGTCTGTTCAATATCGGTCAGGGCATCCGGGTGGTCCAAACGGGCCTGGGCTTCTGCCTGGACCGCCTGATAATGGGCCACATCGATGTTTTCCGCATACTGGGCCCGAGGCGTCAGGATGGTAACCACGTTATCCTTGACCTCGGCGAAACCACCTTCCACGTACACCAGGATCACCTGGCTGTGGGCGTCCTGGAGTTTCAGCGTCCCCTCTCCCAAAACGGCAATCAGCGGACCATGGTTGGCCAAAACGCCGATGCCGCCGTTGACTGTATTCAACAACACATAGGAAATATCCTCTCTACGGACCAATAATTTATCCGGAGTCAGGACTTCCAATTTCATTAACTTGGCCATATCATTCGCCCTTCATTTTCTTGCCCTTGGCCACAGCCTCGTCAATGCTGCCTACCATGTAGAAAGCGCTTTCCGGCAGGTCGTCATGCTTGCCTTCCAGGATTTCCTTAAAACCTTTGATGGTATCCTGTAAGGAAACGTACTTGCCGGGCTGGCCGGTAAACTGTTCTGCCACGAAGAAGGGCTGGCTCAGGAACCGCTGGACCTTTCTGGCCCGGGACACGGTGAGCTTATCAGCCTCGTTCAGTTCTTCCATACCCAGAATGGCGATGATATCCTGGAGCTCCTTGTAGCGCTGGAGGATTTTCTGCACGCCCCGGGCTACCTGGTAGTGCTCCTGGCCAATCACCAGGGGGTCCAAAATCCGGCTGGTGGAAGCCAAAGGATCCACGGCCGGGTAAATGCCCAATTCCACGATTTCACGGGACAGTACCGTAGTTGCATCCAAGTGGGCAAAGGTTGCTGCCGGCGCCGGGTCCGTCAGGTCATCGGCAGGTACGTAAACGGCCTGCACGGAGGTAATGGAACCGGTGCGGGTGGAGGTAATCCGCTCTTCCAGGCCGCCGATTTCGTTGGCCAGGGTGGGCTGATAGCCTACAGCAGAAGGCATACGTCCCAGCAGGGCGGATACTTCAGAACCGGCCTGGATAAACCGGAAAATATTGTCGATGAACAGCAGCACATCCTGGCCGCCTACATCCCGGAAATATTCGGCCATGGTCAGTCCCGTCAGCCCTACTCTCATACGGGCTCCCGGGGGTTCGTTCATCTGGCCGTACACCAGGGCCGTCTTGTCGATAACCCCGGATTCCTTCATTTCGCCCCACAGGTCGTTGCCTTCCCGGGTACGTTCCCCTACGCCGGAGAACACGGAAAAACCCCCGTGGTTAGTGGCGATGTTATGGATCAGTTCCATAATCAGCACGGTCTTGCCTACGCCGGCGCCGCCGAACAGACCAATCTTGCCGCCCAGGGAATAGGGGGCAATCAGGTCCACGACCTTGATGCCGGTTTCCATGATTTTCGTTTCTGTAGCCTGGTCAGCCAGACTGGGAGCCGGCCGGTGAATGGGCCAGTAGTCGGCAGCGTCCACCGGGGTGGGATCGTCGTCCACGGTTTCCCCCAGCACGTTGAAAACCCGGCCCAGGCAGCCCTTGCCTACAGGAACGGTAATGGGCTTGCCGGTATCCAGGGCATCCATGTTCCGGGTCAGGCCGTCGGTAGAGCTCATGGCTACGGCACGGACCACATCGTTGCCAATATGCTGCACCACTTCTGCGGTGAGCTTGACATGGACGTCTTTAGACGCCTGGGCATCAATGGTGATGGCATTATAGATGGCAGGCAGTTCCTTGTCCGGGAAACGGATATCCACTACAGGACCCATGACCTGGACCACTTTCCCCACATGACCTCTGGTCTTGGCGGAAAGTTTGGCCACTGCCGCGTCAATTGCATTCTTATTTTTTTCAGACACGATGGTGCCTCCCTTATTTCAAAGCTTCTGCACCACCGACAATTTCGTTGATTTCGGTGGTAATGCTGGCCTGTCTGACCTTCTGGTAGTAGACCTGCAGCTTGCCCAACAGGGTTTCTGCGTTGTCCGTTGCGGTGGTCATGGCCGTCATCCGGGCGGCCAGCTCACAGGCGGAGCTTTGGATCAGTGCCGTAAAGATCTGGCTGCGCATATAGTAATGGGCCAGGTAGGACAGCATTTGTGCCGGTTCCGGCTCAAAGAGCAGGGTGGTAAAATCGCTCTGGTCCTGGGTATCCCATACTTTTACGGCATCCTCTTCTGCCTTGTCCCCAGCCTTGGGCTGCAGGGGCAGGAGAGGAATGGTCCGGGGCAGCTGCACCATGGCGGATTTGAAGTAGGTGTAGATGATGTTCACCTCATCCACTTCCCCATGGGTAAACATGGCCTCCGCGTAGTCGGCGATTTCTTCCGCCGCCTCAAAGGTGGGCTTTTCGGAGAAACCGTTCCAGCTTTTGGCGATGCTGTAGCCCCAATGGTTCAGGCCAATCTGCATCTGCTTGCCCACGGTAAGCAGGGGGGAATCTTCCTTGCCCCGGAGCTCTACGCCGGTAAACTTGACGATGTTGTTGTTAAATGGACCGGCCAGGCCCTTGTCGGACCCCATAATGATGTAGGCCGTTTTGTACACCGGACGTTTTTCCAAAAGCGGGTTCTGGGAATAGTCCAGGTGCGCCATCACGGACGGGTCACTAAGGGCCAGCTGCAGCAGGCCGCGCAGCTTATCTGCGTACGGCAGGCTGGCATTGGCCCGCTGCTGGGCCTGGTGCATCCGGGCCGACGCCACCATCTGCATGGCGCCGGTAATCTTGCTGATACTGCCCACGGTTTTCATATGGGCTCTAATGCCGCTGGTGTTTGCCACTGGGCTCACCCTCTTTCAGGGGCAGCAGCGCTGGGTACAGCGTCCGGATTGGAAGGTGCAAACAGCTTGCCGAATTCGTCCAGGGCTTCTTCCAGCTGCTGCTTCAGGTCATCGGCCATTTTCTGTTCCTTGGTCAGCCGGGTCAGGATAATGGCGCAATGGCTTTCCATATAGGTCAGCATTTCATGTTCATACCGGGTCACATCTTCCAGAGGCACTTCGTCCAGGAAGCCGTTGTTTACGGCATACAGGGAAATAACCTGCTGGGCCATGCTCATGGGATGGTACTGGCCCTGCTTGAGCATTTCCGTTACCCGGGCGCCTCTGTCCAACTGGGCCTTGGTGGCTTTGTCCAAATCGGAACCGAACTGGGCAAAAGCGGCCAGTTCCCGATACTGGGCCAGAGCCAGCCGCAGGGTACCGGCCACGGATTTCATGGCTTTGGTCTGGGCTGCGCCGCCTACCCGGGATACGGACAGGCCGGCGTTGATAGCCGGACGGACACCGGAGTTGAACAGGTCGGTTTCCAGATAAATCTGGCCGTCGGTAATGGAAATTACGTTGGTGGGAATATATCCGCTGACGTCCCCGGCCTGGGTCTCAATAATGGGCAGAGCCGTCATGGAGCCGCCGCCGTGGCGGGCATTTCTCCGGCAGGCCCGTTCCAAAAGCCGGGAGTGCAGGTAGAATACATCGCCAGGGTAGGCTTCACGTCCGGGGGGACGGCGCAGCAGCAGACTCATGGCACGGTAGGCCACTGCGTGCTTGCTCAGGTCATCATAGACAATCAGCACATCCTTGCCCTGGTCCATGAAATATTCCCCTACTGCGGCACCGGCATAGGGTGCCAGATACTGCATAGGTGCCGTATCAGCAGCGGTAGCCGCCACAATCAGGGTGTAGCCGGCAGCCCCGTACTTTTCAAAGGTATGGGCCAGCCGGGCCACAGAAGATGCTTTCTGGCCAATGGCCACATAAATGCAGATAACGTTCTGATCCTTCTGGTTCAGGATGGTATCGATGGCGATGGCCGTCTTGCCGGTACCTCTGTCCCCGATAATCAGTTCTCTCTGCCCCCGGCCAATAGGTACCAGGGCATCCACGGCCTTGAGGCCGGTCTGCAGCGGTACGTCTACAGGCTGCCGGGCGGCAATGCCCGGAGCGGGAGATTCAATGGCATGGAACGCGGTGGTTTTGATGGCACCCTTGCCGTCCAGGGGCTGGCCCAGCGGGTCAATGATCCGGCCCAGCATTTCGGAACCCACAGGGATTTCCATAACTTCGCCGGTCCGGCGCACAATGTCGCCTTCTTTAATCTTATCGGCGCCGCCCAAAAGCACGATACCTACTTCTTTTTCCCGCAGGTTCTGGACCATGCCGTAAACGCCGTCCCGGAGGGCTACCAATTCGCCGCTCATGGCGCCGCCCAGGCCGCTGGCGGTACAAATACCGTCGCCCACCTTTTCGACCACGCCAATTTCTTCCAGGTCAACCTTATCTTGATACTCTTGGACCCCTTTGGCCAGGGAATCCGTTATGCTTTGGGACGCATCCAAATCCTGGTTGCTCAGGTGGATGGCCTTCATGATGTTGTCCATCTTTTCCAGCTGCCGCTTCATGCTGGCGTCAAAAATATGGTCGCCATACTGCACCAGCACACCACCTACCAGCTTGGGATCCACCTTTTGGCTGTCCAAAATCACCGGCTTGCCAAACTTCTCGGCCAGCAGGCTTTGGAGCAGCTTCACTTCCTCAGCCGACAAAGGCTGTGCCGTACTGACTGTGAGCGGCAGGATGGATTGCCTCTCAAACAGAGCCTTGTCATCGTCAGTGAGGGTCACGCGATCCAGGATCTGTTTCCACAGAGCTGCCTTATTTTCACTGTTCATAGGTTTTACTGCCTCCACAGTTCCTTTTTACAGGGACTTTTGTTATTTCTTTTGCTCTGCCATTGTCTCATCGGTTACTTTGGCGATGAGAGCCTGGTCTTCGGCAGAATTCAGTTTCTGCTCCAGTACCCGGCCGGCAATTTCCGTGCTCAGCGCAATAATCTGTTCCCGCACATCCAGAAGGGCCTTTTTCTTTTCCAGTTCCACGGTTTCCCGGCCGGTAGCCAGGAGTTCTTCCCGCTCCTTCTGGGCAGCTGCCAGGGCTTCGTCATGGAGCTGCTGGGCCATGGTATTGGCCTGGGCCACAATGGCGTTGGCCTGCTGTTTGGCTTCCTTCAGCTGGTTGGCATAGGTTTCCTTCAGTTGTTCTGCCTGCTGCCGGGATTGTTCTGCCGAGTCCATATCCTTGACGATTTTGGTCCGGCGGTCATCCATGGTTTTCAGCAGCGGTTTGTAGGCAAACTTGGCCAAAATCCACAGGAGGATGATGAAGTTCACAATCTGCGCAATCAATGTATAGTTAATACTTACCATTCTTTACCGACACTTCCTTTCTCCCTATGGGGTTCAAAACGGCCCATTAATGGACAAAAGGATTGGCAAAAATCAGCACAATGGCAATAACGGAAGCAATGATAGGAATGGATTCAACCAGGCCGATACCAATCAGCATGTTTACCTGGAAGCTGCCGGCCTGTTCCGGCTGACGAGCCATGCATTCCAAAGCCTTGGAAGCTACCGTAGAGTCCCCGCGGCTAGCTGCCAGGGAAGCACCTACCCCAATCAAAGCTGCTCCCAGAATGGAAGCTACGATAATAAGCGTGTTGTTGTCAATCATGTTTATACACCCTTTCCAGCAAAATTTTTATTTTTCTTTTTCGTGATGCACTTGTTTAAAGATAGGCGCCAGGGCAATCACCGTCAGCATGGTGAAGATGAAAGCCTGCAGGAACCCGATGATCAAGCTGAACCCAATCCACAGGTTGGGCACAACCCAGGGAACCAGCTTGTAAAGCACTACCAGCAAAATTTCACCGGCAAGAATGTTGCCAAACAAACGAAGGGCCATGGTCAGCGGTTTGGACAATTCCTCGATCAAATTCAGGGGAAGCATCAAGGCAAAGGGGGAAACCAAATGCTTGAAATACTTCGGCCCCTGCTGGATGATACCAATAATATACGTTGCCACGGCAACTGTCAGAGACAAGCCCAAAGCCACGTTGATATCGTTGGTGGGAGAGGTCAGATGCACAAAAATGGAAGGCATCATGCCCAATTCGTTGCCAATAAAGATGTACAGGAACAAGGTAATCACAAACGGGGTTGAAATCCGTCGTCCCTCGATTCCCAGGTTGGCATCCATCAATTTATCCAGCCATTCAATAAACATCTCTACCAGGTTCTGAATCCCATAGGGTATCATTTGTACCCGCCGCGTGGCTGCAAAAACAATTGCTGCCACAATAAACATGGTAAGCCAGGACATGTAGAGCGTCTGCATGTTCAGTGTAATGCCGGGCAGCACTTCGGTAGTCCCGTACTCGATGACTCCCGAACTTGCAGCTTCTGCAATTCCCATACCGCAATCACTTCCTTTTTGTTTTGTAGATTTCTATATGGCAGACGGCCATGTGAACCAACAGGGTAACGTTGAAAAAGACAAAGCCCAGCAGCACCAGCGCCGTTTGACCCTGGAGCTTCAGGGACAGCAGCGTCAGGAACAGCAGATAAGCCAGGCGGGTAAACATCATACGCCGCATATACGCGGCAGCCCGCTCCGGCGTTTTCCGCATACCCCGGGCAATGCCCCAAAGGACCAGACCGCTGTCTCCCAAGCCGGCCAGAGCGCCCCACAGGGCACCGGCTATGGTGTGCCAGACCAAAGCACCCGCCAGGATTGCCACTAGAGCCAGCAGGCCCTGGCGGATCATAATCTGTCTCAACTGTAAATTCAGATTTTTTTGAGCGGCAGGGCTAATGCCCTGGGGTTCAAAAGTACCCAATTGTTTCGTGACCATCCTTCACCAGCTTATTTTTTCTCCGTGGTAAACTCCGGCATCAGTTCCACCGGATATCCATGGGTGTGAAGCAGGAAGGAAACAATCCGCTGGGAGGCTTTGCCGTCCCCATAGGGATTGACTGCTTCAGACATTTGTTTGTAGTATTTGGGATCTCCCAACAGGCGGCTGGTAGCCGCATATACATCTTCCTTCCCGGTGCCGATGAGTTTTACGGTACCGGCTGTAACGGCTTCCGGCCGTTCAGTGGTATTGCGTAGCACCAGCACAGGTTTGCCCAGTGCCGGGGCTTCTTCCTGAATGCCGCCGGAATCGGTGAGAACAATGTCCACCTCGGCCATCAGGTTTACAAAGGGTTCATAGTCCATGGGCTCAATCAGGTGTACCCGGTCCATTTTGCCCAGGACCTGTTCGGCCACTTCCCGCACCTTGGGATTCTTATGCATGGGGAAAATGGCTTCCGCTTCCGGGTGGTCCTTCAGTACTTCCTTCAGGGCCGTGTACACATGGCGCATGGGAGCACCCAGGTTCTCCCGGCGGTGGGTGGTCATCAGAATCAGCTTATGGTCGCTGCGGATGGCCTCCTCCAGTTTAGGATTATGGAGATCAAAGCCAGGACGCACCGTGGTCTTTAAGGCATCAATAACCGTGTTGCCGGTAACGTAGATGCCTTCCGGGCTGATGTTTTCCTTTAACAGGTTGCTCTTGGCGGTTTCCGTAGGAGCAAAGTGGTAGTCGGCAATGGCGCCGGTGAGCTTCCGGTTCATTTCCTCCGGGAAAGGAGAATATTTGTCGCCGGTGCGCAGGCCCGCTTCCACGTGGCCCACGGGAATCTGCTTATAGAAGGAAGCCAGCGCCCCCACAAAGGTGGTGGTGGTATCCCCATGGACCAGTACCAGGTCCGGTTTGGCTTCTTCCAGCACAGCCTTCAGGCCCATCAGGGCTTTGTCCGTTACGTCGTACAAAGTCTGTCCGGCCGTCATGATATTCAGATCATAGTCCGGCTTGATCTGGAACAGCTGCAGCACCTGATCCAGCATTTCCCGATGCTGGGCCGTAACGGCTACAATGGGTTCCAAATAATCCGGATACTTCTTCATTTCCAGTACCAGCGGACACATTTTAATAGCTTCCGGCCGTGTACCGAAAATCATCATGACTTTCAATTTGTTCATAACACTCGCGCCCCTTATATCAAGATCTATCCTGTAAGATACCTATTTTCTTTGCGCCGATGAAAATCACTGCCAGCAGGAATACCAGCAGGCCCACGGCATACATCCCTTCCATTTCCGTCAGCAGCACAGCCGTCAGGCACAGGCCGGCGCTGATCAAATACATAAAGATTACAGCCTGCCGCTGGCTAAAGCCCATGGCCAGCAGGCGATGGTGGATATGACCCTTGTCCGGGCTGAAAATGGGATGGCCATTTTTGTAGCGGCGGACAATGGCAAAGGCCGTGTCCATAATGGGCAGGCCCAAAGCAATGGCCGGTACCAGAAGGGCAACCGTAGCCGCGCTCTTTACCGCACCAAAAATGGAAATGGCCGCCAGCATATAGCCCAAAAACAGGCTCCCGGTATCCCCCATGAAAATGGTGGCCGGGTTGAAATTGTACCGGATAAAGCCGATGATGCCGCCGGCCAGGGCCGCCGTAAGAACAGCCACCGGATACATTCCCTGCTGCAGGGCAACCATGATTACCGTAACGGAGGCAATGGCGGAAACGCCGGCTGCCAGACCGTCCAGGCCATCAATCAGGTTCACCACATTGGTGAAGCTGACAATCCAAAATACCGTAAACGGTATGGATAAGTAGTTCAAATAAAAATAACCACCCCAAGGATTGTTCAGCCATTCAATCCGGACCCCGAAAAATACCGGTACCAGAGCTGCCACAATCTGCCCCAGGAGCTTAACTTTGGCGGCCAGCTGGAACATATCATCCAAGATGCCCACAAGAGCAATCACCGTGCCGCCCAGCAGGATGCCCACCACGTCCCGGGTGAGTTCCATACAGGTCAGCGCCGCCGCCATAAAGCCGATAAAAATGGCCAGGCCGCCCATTCTCGGCATAATCCGGTGGTGCACCTTACGGGCATTGGGACGGTCCACCGCCCCTACGCGGAATGCCAGTTTCTTTACAAAAGGAGTAAGCAGCCAGCTTAAAATCAACGAAATGGTCAACGCCAATAAATATGTTTTCACAAAGCAGCCTTTCTGCGGAACACCGCCTACAAATTTCTTCAGCTTATACAGGTTCATTATAGTACAGTTTGAACAAATCTACAATTTTTTCCCGGAGATTCCCCGGACAAATTTGTGATTTTTTGCGAAAATATTTTGTCAGTCCGCAGCTGTACCTGTTTCTATATTTACAGCTTCTTTCCTGGGTGTTACACTGAAGGAAGTTAACGGAGGTGCATGATGTCTGAACTTATCCAATTATTTCTTGTTTTTGCCCGTATTGGGGCGGTAACCTTTGGCGGCGGGTATGCCATGCTGCCCATTCTCCAGGCGGAAGTGGTGGAAAAATACCACTGGGCCACGGAAGCAGAGCTGGCAGACTACTTTGCCGTAGGCCAGTGCACTCCCGGGGTCATTGCCGTGAACACGGCAACTTTCATTGGGGATAAGCGCAGAGGACCCATCGGCGGCATTGTGGCTACCCTGGGGGTTGCCACTCCCTCGGTGATCATCATTACGGCCATTGCCGCATTCCTGTCCAACTTTGCAGACCTGTTGATTGTAAAAGATGCCTTTGCCGGCATCCGGATCTGCGTCTGTGTCCTGATTTTCAATGCCGTCTTCAAGCTGGCCAAAAGCGCCCTGGTGGACAAACTCACCGTTGGGCTATTTCTGGTCATTATGCTGGTGAACCTGTTCGTGGATATTTCCCCAGCTTATCTGGTAGTCCTGGCCGGGATTGTGGGCTTGGCTGCCAAGAAAGTGAGAGGTGAACTCTGATGCTGCTGCTTCGACTGTTCTATGAATTTGCCAAAATTGGCCTATTTGCCATTGGGGGCGGCATGGCCACCATTCCCTTTCTGACCAAACTGGCCTCCACCACCGGCTGGTTTACGGAAACGGATCTGCTGAATATGATTGCCGTATCCGAATCCACCCCCGGCCCCATCGGCGTCAACACCGCTACCTATGTGGGCTACCACATTGCCGGTTTCCAGGGTGCCTTGATTGCTACTTTGGGGCTTATTACCCCGTCCGTCATTGTCATCCTGATTATTTTCCAGTTTCTGAAAAAATTTGGCGACAGCAAATACGTGAAGGCCGTCATGTACGGGCTTCGGGCAGCTTCTGCGGGCCTGATTGCCGCGGCAGGTTTCCTGGTAGCCAAGGTCACCCTGTTCCATCCGGAAGCCTGGGGCACAGGAAACGTTATGGCCCTGTTTAACGGCCGGGCCCTTTTGGTAGCCCTGATTCTTGTGTACCTGACCCGGCGCTTTAAAAGCGTCCACCCCATTGCGTTCCTGGCAGCTTCTGCCGTGGTGGGCATTGTGTTCCATTTTTCGATGTAAGCGTTTTTCCTTCCGCCGATACCCCGGCGGAATTTTTTTGCCTATTTTTGCTGGACTTTGCCGGCGGTTCTTTCTTTTGCCTTGACCTCAGCCACAAAATTCTGGACATACTCAATGAATTTTTTAAGGGCTGGGGACGCATCCCGGTAGGAAGGCAGGGCAATGCCCAGTTCCAATTTTTCCCCGGTGGTAAAGGGCAGCACCTTGACCCTGCCCTGCCAGCGGGAAGAGCTGAGCTCATTGTCCATGGAAACGCCCAGCCCCGCTTCCACCAGGCACCAGCAGGTGTACATATCGCTGGTGGTAAATCGCACATCCGGCTGGATATGGTACTTCTTGAAAAAAGCCTCGATGGTGGTTCCCTGGTGGGGAAAGGGTTCAATAAAGGGCAGCTGGGCAATCTCCTCAGGGGAAATGGCTGCCTGCCGGGCCTGGGGAAAGCTTTCGGGAATCCAGGCCACATAGCGGTCGCTGTAGAGAGGCAGCCATTCCCCACTGTAATTCTGGGGCCGGCTGAACAAAACGCAGCTCAGCCGCCGCTCCTGCAAGCCTTCCAAAAGCCGGCTGTTGCCAGCCTCCTGGACGTGGATCCGGATGCCCGGATAATCCCGCTGGAATTTTTGGAGGATGGTGGGCAGCCAGCGGGCAGCAATGCTGTAGTAGCTGCCTACAAACAATTCCCCCTGCTCCAGCCCCCGGATGGCAGCGCAGTACTCATTTAACCGGCCCTGCCAATGCAACAGCTCCCGAAACACCGGCAGCAGCTCCTCCCCTTCGTGGGTAAAGCCCACCCCCTGGGGCCCCCGGGTCAGTACGGGAAATCCCAGATCTTTTTCCAGCCCGTCCAATAGCCGGGTCAGCCCGGAAGGGGAATAGCCCAGCTCCTGGGCGGCTGCCGTAATGCTGCCCAGTTCCACCGCCTTCAGCAGGGCTTTATATTTATTGGTTTCCATGATTCCATCTCCCTTTAGGAAGCAGCTCATTATGCGGATTCCACACAATTATATTGTATAAGTTGCGTTTTACACAATACCTTTTTGGATTTATAATAGAGAAAATTTAAGGAAAAGAAGGAATGTTCCATGAGTACCCGAGCTGCGAAAATTTTGCTGGCTTTTGTTATCCTGACCCGGAGCTGTGCCTTTATTTTTTCCAAAATCTCCTTACAGGAACTGGCCCCCTTCATGGTGCTGGGCATTCGCTTTACCATTTCCTGTCTGATCCTGTCCCTGATCTTCTGCCGTCACCTGTACCGGGAACTGAAAGCGGATTCTCAGCTGCTGCCCAAAAGCTTTCTTCTGGGACTGACCCTGTTCTTTGTTATGGGCTGTGAAATGATGAGCCTGCGGACTTCCGCCGTGCACATGGTGGCCTTTTTGGAAAATACGGCCCTGGCCTTTGTCCCCATCCTGAACGCCATCATCTACCGGCGGCTGCCGGACCGGCACATCGTCATTGGAGTTCTGGCCATCCTTACCGGCGTAGGCTTCCTGACCCTGGGCGGCGCCTCCCTGAGCTTTGCCGCAGGGGACCTGTTCGCCATTGGTTCCGGGCTGTTTTACGGGGCCTACATTGTGGCCACGGGGATTACCGTGGAACACAGCGATGCCTTCTCCCTGGGCATCCTACAAATGGGCATGATGGGTCTGCTCAGCCTGGGGGCTGCCGCCTTCCAGGGTGTAGTAGCCCTTCCCACCCACACCCCCACCCTGCTGAGCCTGACCGTGCTGATTCTGATGTGCAGCTGCTTTGGCTTTACCTTCCAGCCAGTGGCCCAGCAGTACGTACCCAGCGACGAAGCCGGTATGTTCTGCGCCATCACTCCCCTGTCCGCCTCCATTCTGGGCACCCTGGTGTTCCAGGAAACCTTTGGTACCAACGGCTTTATCGGAGCAGCCTGCATTCTGGCGGGAATGCTCTACGTAAACTGGCCCCGGAAAGAAAAAACGCTGCAGGTCTCGGAAGCCCACAGCTAAAAACAGGCATAAAAAAATCGGAAGCTCCCAGGCTTCCGATTTTTTTATGCTCCGAAACGCCTTTTCCGGCGCATCCGCTAGGACTAACAAATATGACTAAAAATATACTGCAAGGCCTCTTTGGCTTGGGCATACCTTTCCTTACTGCCGCTGAGGATGACGCTGTTTTCACTGGAGCGTTCTGCGTTGTCGCTGCCCACACTTAAGGGGCTGTTGGCTGTCTCAAACTCGATATAGCCGCTTAGCACTGTGGATTCCAGCTTGGCCTGGATAGCCACAATGGACCGGAAGGGAATCACCTTGAAATTGTTGTCCCCCAGGTTCCACAGTCCGCCGCCGGTCTTGTCGATGACCACGGCATTTTGGTGCACATACAAATTGGCGCCCCGGCAGTCCACCGCATACAATTCTTCTCCCAGAAATTCCCGTACCGGGCTGGGCCGCATGGCTTCGTCCTTACCGGCACCCTTTAACGCATCAAATAATCCCACGATAGCTCTCCCTTTCTCTGCCAGCCGGGCGCAGGGTTTCCGCCCCGGCCCGTCCGTTCTCTAGTATGTTTTCTAGTATACCATAGGACAGCCGTGCTTTGGAACACGCTCCCTACTCCAGCGCCGGCCCACTGAACTTGCGCTCAATATACCGGAGCCGCAAGGTCAGAAACAGGGCGGAGAAAAAGATGCCCGTAATCAGCCCCAGCCAGTAGCCGTCCGGACCCAGGTGCACCCCGTGGTCCAAAAACAGCCCCGCCGGCAGGGAAATCAGCCAGTAGGCCGCCAGAGCCGAATAGAAGGTGGCCTTTACGTCCTTGTAGCCCCGGAGTACCCCCTGAATGGGGGCGGCGGTACTGTCACAGAACTGGAAGGCTACCGCAAAAATCAGGAAATGCTTGATGGGTCCAATGAGGCTGGGATCCGTGGTGTACAGGGCCGCAATCCAGTCCCGGCCCAAAAGCAGCACAGCGGCGAAAAAGGCTCCGGTCATCAGATTGGCCAGCCGGCCCGTGGAGGCGTACTTTTTGGCTAGCCGAAAGTCCGCCGCCCCCACATACGCCCCCACCAAAATGGTGAGCGCCAGGGAAAAGCTCAAAGGAATCATGTACAGCATACTGCAAAAGCTCATAGCGGCTTGGTTGGCAGCTACAGCGATGGTGCCAAAGCGGGCCACAAACAAACATTCCACCCCGAAAATACTGGTTTCCAGGAAGATTCCCACGCCCATGGGAAGTCCCACCCGGAGGTGTTCCCGCAAATGGGCAAAGGAAAAACCGGAAGGATCAAAAATCCGGTAGCCGGCAAACACTTTCAGGCGTTTTAACACCACCACAAAGCATAAAAGCAGGATCCAGCAGGAAATGGAGGTCCCCACCCCGGCGCCGGGTCCGCCCAGGGCCGGGGCTCCCAGCTTGCCAAAGATAAAGATATAGTTCATGGCGGCGTTGATGGGCACCGTCAAAAGAAACAGCCGCATGGTCACCTGGGTATAGCCCATGCTGTCTACAAAACAGCGGAGCATATTGGAGGCAAAAAGGGGCAGAACGCTGAAAGCGGAAAAACCCAGGTAGCGGTAGGCCACCCGGTATACTTCCGGGGTCAGGTTCATGGTGCCCAAAATGGACGGCAAAAAGAGAATCCCCGCGGTAATGACCAGCACCGTCAGGAGGCAGGACAGCACCAGCCCACTGAACACAGCTCCGGCAATGCTTTTGTTCTCCCCGGCCCCCCGGTAGTTGGCCACAATGGGGGTCAGGGCCTGCTGGATGCCGTTTAAACCGGTAAACAGGGGCATCCAGATATTGGCGCCAATGGCCACGCCGGCCAGTTCATTGGTGCCCGCGTGACCGCTCATGACCGTGTCAAACAAACTGAGCCCCTGGATGGCCATCTGGGTAATCAGGATGGGCACCATAACGCTCATGATGCGCCGTAACCGGGAAGTAAAGGTTCCTTCCCTGCTGCTGTTTTCCACGCAAACACCTCCTTGGTAAAAATAAGCAGAAAGGGCAACAGCCTCCGTCTGGAACCTGCCAGGTACAAGAAAGAGGGTGCGCAGCCTGCACACCCTCCCGGGGACGTATCCCCCAGCCTGCGGGCCGCCAACGGCGGGGCCTGCTGCCCTTTTATTTAGGTTGAAATTCAATATGCCGATTGATGTAGTTGTACATAATGTAGTTGGCAAGGGCATCTTTGGCTTCCGTATCCGGATGCTCCTCGTCCAAGGTGGCAATGATGTAATCATCGGCTGCATAGTAGTAGGCCTTGCCTCCAAAGTATCCCAAACCATAGGGATGAGCTGCGGTCGTCAGCAGATCCCGGCCCATGAATTCCTTGGGCACCTGCTGGCCTTCCAGGGTCAGCAGGGTAGGTGCCAAATCTTCCTGGCTGGCATACATGGTTTCGTCCAGCTGGAAGAGCGGCGCCAAATTTTTGGAGATAAAGAGCAAGGGAATGGGAGCTACACTCTGCTTATCCTGGGGATTATCCACCAGGGTCTTGTATTCACCCCCGGAATGGGGGTTGTGGTCCGCCGTAACGATAAACAGGGTCCGGTCATCCATCAGTCCTTCCGCATCTGCTTCCGCAAAGAAGTGCTGCAAGGTCTTGTCCACCCAGTACATGCCGCAGACCGTGGCCGTTCCCTGATCCCGTACGGATTCCGGCATTTCTGCATAGCTGTAGCCGTAATAGGGATAGGGCTGATGCATATCCAGGGTCTTGCAGACCAGCAGCAGCTTGTCGTTTTTGTGCTCATTCAAGATCCGCAGGGCGGCATCGTACATCACATCATTGTGAAAGCCCCAGCCGCTAGCACCCTTGTAGCCCATACCGGCAATGTCTTCCTTGGCCAGGTAATGTTCCATGCCAAATTGGGCCGGATACTCCCGGTACTCATTGTTGTAGTACCGGCTGGAGGCGCTGAGGAAATAGCCGGTGTAGCCCGCCCCCTGCATAGAGCGGTACAGGGACGGCTGGTTTTCTCCCGGCAGGTCCCCATCGTAGATCAGCTGGGAGCGGAAGGTGGCATTCAGGCCCTGGGTGGTAGGCACCGCCGAGGAGTAGTAATGGTCCACCTTGGGATACCGTTTCAGCAGGGAGTCCAGGTATGGAGTGGTTTCCGCCGGAATATTGGAATTGTAGTAATGAATGTAGTCCCGGTGCACGGATTCCAAAATCAGCAGCACCACCCGGTCGTAGGCCGGCTGCTGCCGGGGCACCGCTTCCGGTTTGGGATAGATGCCCAGCTTGGACAGGGCTTCCTTATCCTGGTCCGTCAAGGTCCGTTCCGTATACTTCCAGGGCTCCTTGACCACCTTATCCGTCTTGAACAGGGCCTTGCCCACAAAGTTCACGTTAATGGGATAAGCAATGCTGTTGCGGGTAGGTTTCCGGGTCTTTTCCAGGTCCACCTCGATATCCAGGCCGCTGACGCTGTCAATGGCCTTGTAGGTGCCTTCCGCCAAAAGCGCATAGGCCACATTCAGGCCCATGGCAAACATCACCAGGCACAGCAGGGACCAGGGCAGGTTGGGCTTTTTCCGTTTGGGATGCACCACCCGGAAAAGGGGAATAAAGGCCAGCAGCACCACTGCGATTACGGCCAGCTGCCAGGGTGCTGTGGTTTCCAGAATGCCCTTGGCCGCATACCAGTTCAGGTTCTCAAACAGCACGCTTTCCACGTGCATGGAGGTATTCCAGAAGTAAATGGCGTCCCCCAGCATAATGATGCAGGTGAAATAGTACGCCAGGAAATACAGGGCCTTCATAGGGCGGTTGGGCCAGTGGTGGTACAGCATGGCGCACAGCAGTACCAGGACAATATTGTTGAACAGCCCGGTAATTACGGAAAGGACGGTCATAAAGCCCGTATCCATTTCCAGGTAGGTGACCATAAACACCGCATCCAGCAGATACAGAATGCCCACCACTACCACCGGAAAATACCGGAGGGTTCTGTCCTTGATTCTCCGCCGCTCCCGGTACAGGAACAGGGCCACCCCCATAAGCAGCAGGTCCCGGAGGAAGCCATTCAGGGCATGGTACCAGCATTCTGCCCAGGGAAAGGGGCGAATGTCCTGGACCAGGGTCCAGTTGTAGACGAATTCAATTGCCAAAAAAAGGAGTACGATCAGTCCCCCAAGAGATATTTTTTTCACAGTAGCCGCTCCTTACGAAATAAATTGGAGTGCTTTGGGAAGCAGCGAAATGGACAACGGCGACGTGACCACCGCGTCTCCGTCCAGCTCTGCGGCAAACTGCTTCACGTTGCAGCGAATTTCTACCCGGGACGCCGGGTAGATTTCCACGCTTTTGTCCAGGCTCAGCATATCGGCTGCAATCAGGGCCGTATAGCGCAGGAAATCCACGCACCGGTCCTTGGTAAACAGGCACACGTGGAGCACAGGATTGGACAGGGAGCCCCCATTCACCAGGGAGAACCGGCCGGCATAGTAGCGGCTTTTGGTAACAATGGCGGAGCTGGCCTCGTGCCAAACCCCATCATCATCAATCATTACCTGGAAGCGGTACTTCCAGTTATGAAGGAGCATTTCGCTGCCCACCACCTTGCCGCTCTGGCGCACATAGGCCAGCGTAGACAGATATTTCTTTTCCTTGGGGGTCACCTTATCCACCACCAGGGAGTCCACCCCAATCCCGGCCACGGTCAGGAAAATCCTGTCGTTGGCCCGGCCCAGGCAGACCGGGGTGGTAAAGCCCTTGGAAACCTGGAACATCCAGTTGTTCACGTCGGTGCGCTGCTGGAGCTCTTTGGCCACCAGGTTCACAGTGCCTGCCGGATAGATACTGACATAGGGCCAGTAATCCGCATCCACACAAACTTCCACCAAAGCCCGCAGGGTCCCGTCCCCGCCGGCCACAATCACCCACTCCACCTTTTCTTCGCAGATCCGCCGGCCCACTTCCTGGGTGGCGGCAAAAGTAGAGACCTGGACGTATTCGAACCGATCCGGTCCGTACAGCTGCAGCAGCTGCTTGGCCATCTTATCCACGTTTTTGTGGATGCCGCTGAAAAAGGTCTGTTTTCCGGCACTATAATTGTGCACCAGCAGCACCTTGTGAAATGCATCGATGTCTACGATTTGACGAAGCATGGCAAACTTACTCCTTTAGTAAATCCATTTTTTCCTGGAACAATAGTTCCAAACTGTCACAAGGGCAGAGGCTGCAATTTTGGACGGCATTACGCTGTAGCCCAGGGCTCCAACGAAAATTCGCATCAGCAGCACATTCAGTACCAATCCCATGGTGGAAACCAGCAGCACCAGGGAAAACTCTTTGGATTTGCTGTACCGGACACCACTGGTAAAAACCCAGATATTGGTGGCCAGGTAGTGGCAGACTGTGGAACAGAAATAGGCCAGGGCTGTGGCCAGAAGATAATTCCAGCCCCAGACCTGACTAAACAGGTAAACCAGCGCCCATTCAAACAGGGCCGCAGTGCCGCCGATCATCAGGTAGCACAAAATCCGGACTTTTTCGTTATCCGATTTATGCAGTTCCATAGGCTCAGTGCCCCGCCAGCTGGTACAGCAGCAGCAGGACAACCCCGGGGACGCCGAAGAAACCGGCTACCAGGGCGGAAACCACATCAATATGCAGCGTTACGCCCACCAGGGAGCCTACCATATTGAAAATCCACAACAGCACCATGCCGCAGAAGCCGTTCCACAAAAGCTTCAGGGACAGGGAAAACATATTGATGACAATAAAGAGCACAACCAGCGCCGCAGCGCCTACAGCCCAAACTTCCATGGTATTTCACCTTTCATAACTCACGCCGGTTTTCCAGCGCTTTATACAGGGTCAGTTCGTCCGCATATTCCAGGTCCCCGCCTACCGGCAGACCATGAGCAATCCGGCTGACCTTCACCCCGGTGGGACGGATCAATCCGGCCAAATAATTGGCCGTTGCTTCCCCTTCCACATCGGAATTGGTGGCCAGGATCACTTCCTTGATTTTTCCGTCCTGGAGACGGCGGAGCAGTTCCCGGATTTTCAGCCGGTCCGGCCCAATACCATCCAGGGGGGACAGGACTCCGTGGAGCACGTGATACAGGCCCTGGTAGCCCCGGGTCCGTTCCATGGCAGCTACATCCTGGGGCTGTTCCACCACGCACACCAGGCTTTGGTCCCGCTTGGCGTCCTGGCAGATTTCGCACAGGTCCCCTTCGCACAAATCAAAGCACTGCCGGCACAGATGGACGTGCTTCTTCGCATCCAAAAGGGCCTGGGCCAGAGCCTCTACATCCTCCTGCTTCATGTCCAGCACATGGTAGGACAGCCGCAGGGCGGACTTGGACCCGATGCCCGGCAGCTTCCGCAGCTGTTCGTACAGCCGGGCCATGGGTTTTACCATTCGCATGATTTTGCCTTAAAACATGCCGGGCAGTTTCATGCCGCCGGTAACCTTGCCCAATTCCTTTTCGGTCATGTCGTCCACCATTTTCATGGCTTCGTTGACAGCCGTCACAATCAGGTCCTGGAGCATTTCTACGTCTTCCGGATCCACTGCGTCCGGGGACAGGGTCAGGCTTACCAGGTTCTTGTTGCCGTTGACCACGACCTTTACGGCTTCACCGCCGGAAGTGGCTTCTACGGTGCGCTCCTTCAGCTCTTCCTGGAGCTTGCTCATTTCGCTCTGCATTTTTTGTACTTTCTTCAGCATGCCCTGCATGTTGTTCATACCCATTCCGCCTTTAAACATTGGTTCATTCCTCCTGAAATTGTGTTATGGTTCTTCTTTATATACCTTACCGCCAAATACCGAAAGCGCCTTTTTTACGCCCGGAGGCAATTCCTCCGGTTCCGCCGGCTTTTCCTTGGCGGCTGGCTGCTCATTTACGGCCGGGGCCGGAGCTGCTGCCTGAGGCGCAGGCTCCGGGGCTGCCTGGGGAGCGGCCTTGGGCGCAACCGGAGCTGCGGGCTGGGGAGGCGTTTGGGGCGCCGCCCAGCGGGCCGGTTCCGGAGGCAAACCTCCAGCCTGGAGCACCACGGCTAGCCCAATGGGCTGTCCCGTGCGCTCCTTTAAAATATCCGTCATTAGATTGTGCAGATCCGGGGTTTCAAAGCGCTCTTTCAGGCTTTCCGAATCCACTACCAAAGTCAGCACCTGGTTGGCAAAAGAGCCCACCTGGGCCATTTTGGCGTATACCAAAAACGCCCGTTTCCGGCGCTGCTTTAGCCCCTGTATCACAGTCTGCCATAGTTCTTCCCCTTGTGCAACCCCTTCTCGTGACAGAGGTGTGACATTTGCGGCAGCAGCTGCTGGCGCAGCCGTAGGAACCACTGGCGCACTAGGCACCACCGGAGCTGCCGGGGGCTTGGGCTCTGCCTTGGGGAAAACGGCCGGTTCCGGCGTCCAGGCTGGCACCGCCGGTGCGTCAGGTACACTGGCAGTTTTAGGCGTAAAGGCCGGCGCTGCCGGCGAAGCAAAAGCCGGGGCTGCCGGAAGCGCACTGCCGCCTAAGGGTGCCGCTGCCGGAGCCGTAAAGCCGCCGGCGGTCAGGGCCGCCACCTGTTCTTCCAGGCTGCGGATCCGGGCTTCCAAAGCCGCTTCTGACGACCCCTGGTGCTTACACAGGTCATACAGGCAAAGCTCCCCCACGATTTTCTTGCGCAGGGACCGCTTGCATTCGGCCGCTGCCTGGTGCAGCTTTTCTTCGCTGGCCATCAGCTGGGGCCGGCTGAACAAGGGGGCCAGCCGGGCCAGTTCCGTTTCCTCATCGGTTACGTAAATATCCTGATAGGCCGGGTCCACCTGATACAGCAGGAGAGCCCGGAAATATTCCATCAGCTCCGCCAAAATCTGCTCTAGCTCCTTGCCCTGCTCCAAAAGAGCGTTCAGGGTAGCCAAAGCGCCGGCCAAATCCTGTTTGCCGATCTGCTCGGTCAGAAGCCGGATTTTTTCCCGGCCGGCGGAGCCAATCATCTGGCGCACCGCTTCGGCCGTAATGGGACTGGCCATGACGCTGCACTGGTCCAAAAGACTGAGTGCGTCCCGCATGCCCCCATCCGCCTGGATGGCAATCAGCCGCAGGGCTTCCTTTTCCGCCTGAATATGGCTGCCTTCCGCCACCTTTTCCAGATGCTCGGCAATCTCTGGCACCGTTACCCGGTGAAAATCGTACCGCTGGCACCGGGACAGGATGGTGGCCGGAATCTTCTGGGGCTCCGTGGTGGCCAATATGAACACCACGTGCTCCGGCGGTTCCTCCAAGGTCTTCAGCAGCGCATTGAAGGCATCGGTGGTAATCATATGGACTTCGTCGATGATATAGACTTTATAACGGCAGGCTGCCGGGGCAAAAAACACCTGATCCCGGAGCTTTTTCATTTCTTCAATGCCCCGGTTGGAGGCCCCGTCGATTTCAATGACATCGGGGGCTGTGCCTTCGGTAATTTCCCGGCACAGGGTGCATTCGTTGCAGGGGTGGGCTGTGGGGCCGTGCTCACAGTTCAGGGCCTTGGCCAAAATCCGGGCCGTACTGGTCTTCCCTGACCCTCTGGGCCCTGTAAACAGATACGCATGGGAAATTCTTCCCGATTCCAGGGCGTTGGAAAGGGCCGTTTTGATATGCGCCTGCCCCACCAGATCCTCGAAGGTCTGCGGCCGCCAGGTGCGATACAGAGCAACGTATGCCATACTTCCCATCCTTTCTGTTCTATCTGAACAATGTGCTTTAGCTATTATACCTTTTTTCCCTAAAAAAATTCAACTAAAATGTTGACAAGTGAGCGCAAATTGGTTATACTGTACCTCGTGGTTGTCTTCAAGACTACTGCAAACAATTGAATAGCTTTATCTAAGCAATTCAACCTGGAGAGTTGTCCGAGCGGTTGAAGGAGCACGCCTGGAAAGCGTGTATACGGGAAACCGTATCGAGGGTTCGAATCCCTCACTCTCCGCCATTTTGTCTGTCAGCCGCGTCAAGCGGCTTTTATTTTTCCGGCGGACTGCAGCGGCGGGTCCTGCGCAATGGAGTCCTGTGAACCTTGTCAGGTCCGGAAGGAAGCAGCAATAAGCAGATCCCTTCATGTGCCGCAGGGGTGCCTGTTGCTGCAGCCCGCCGGGAAAATAAAAAGAGCCTGTGAACTTCGGTTTGCAGGCTTTTTTTGTTGCCGCTCCCCCACTTCAGCCTGAGTTAATCAAAAACGCTTTCCCGCCAAACCTGCGAGAAAGCGTTTTTTATTTCTTAGTATTGGGCCAGCACCTTGCCCGGATTCAAAACATCCTTGGGATCCAGGGCTTTTTTGATGGTCTGCATCATGTACAATTCCCCAGGATCTGCCAGGGAAGCCAGCTGCTTCACCTTCTTGGCGCCGATGCCGTGTTCGCCGCTGAGTTTGCCGCCCATGGCGTAAATATAGGGATAGGCTTCTGCATGGAAATCATGAAGGGCCTTTTCCCAGGCTTCATCTGTCATATTCCCCTTCAGAATGGAGAAATGCAGATTCCCGTCCCCGGCATGGGCCAGGGTAAATACCTGGAAGGGATAGGATTCCGCTACCTTGGACAGTTCGTTGATGGTCTGGGCAATCTTGTCCAGGGGCACCACAAAATCGTCGCTGGTCATTACCTTGCTCAGTACCCGGACGCTTTCCAAACAATTCTTCCGCACCGTCCAAACCCGGTCGTCGGCAATCATCACATCGTCGGCGCCGTTTTCCCGGCACAGTTCATCCAGCTTTTCCAGCTTCTTTTCCAGTTCGTCCTCATCAAAGGTTTCCAGGGTAAGAATCACATAGGAGCCGTCCTCGTAATGGGCCAGCCGGATTTTGGAATAATCGCTGGCAGACCTTACGAAACCATTGTCCATAAATTCCACGCTGGTGGGATTTAGGCCTGCCTTCAGTAAAATGGGTACCAGGCTGACAGCCTTTTCCTGGTCGGTAAATACCGCCAGTACGTCCGCCTTATACGGTGCCAGGGGCAATAGCTTCAGGGTTGCCTTGGTAATGATGCCCAGGGTGCCTTCGCTGCCGATCACCAGCTGGTCCAGGCAGTAGCCGGTGCTGTTTTTCTTGCTCCGGGTGCCCAGGTTGGCGATTTCGCCGTTGGGCAGCACCACTTCGATGGCGTGGACCTGGTTCCGGGTGGTGCCGTAGCGTACGGCCTTGTCGCCCCCGGCATTGGTGGCCAGGTTGCCCCCAATCAGGCAGCTGTCGGCGCTGCAGGGATCTCCTGCGTAGAACAGGCCTACGGCCCGGGCTGCTTCCTGGACCTTCACCGTGGGAACCCCGGCCTGGGCAATCAGGTACATCCCGTCCGCGTCCACTTTTTCAATCTTGTCCAGCCGTTCCAGCAGCAGTACCAGCCCGCCGCACACGGCAATAGCTCCGTCGGAAACACTGGTGCCCCCGCTCCGGGGCGTAACCGGGAAACCGTACTGGTTGGCCAGCTTCATAATGGCTGCCACCTGCTCCGTAGTTTCCGGAGCCACCACCGCTTCAGGGGTCCGGAACAGCCGGGGATCCGTTTCCTCATCGGTTTTATACTGCTCCAGATGGTCCGGATCCGTCCATACATACTTTTCGCCCACCAGGGCGTTTAATTTTTCAAGCACTTCTTGGGTAATTGGATTGTAGTTTTCCATGCTGCTTTGCTGCCTTTCTGCTTACTGTCCTGCGCCTTCCTGCTTTCCTACGCCAGCCACTTCTCAGAAATGGTTGTTCACATAATGGCGGATGGTATAGTGGTACGTATATTTCCGGGGAATCCGGGTGCTCAGTAAGCATAGCACCTCATACCCGATGGTCCCACACCAATCCGCTACCTGATCCAGGGAAATGGCGCCATCCCCAAAGATCACGGCTTCATCCCCTGCGTGCACATTGGGCACGTGGGTTACATCCACCATGAACTGATCCATGCAGATCCGTCCAATAATGGGTGCCTTATACCCCCGGATGCTCACATAGCCCTTATTGGACAGCTTCCGGGAAACCCCGTCCGCATAGCCCAGGGGCAGGGTGGCAATCAGGGTAGGTTCCTTGGTTTCGTAGGTGCAGCCGTAGCTGACCTTTTCCCCGGCGGGAACCTGCTTTACAAAGACCACTTCGGCCTTGAGGCTCATCACCGGCCGAATGTCCAGGCACTGCTTCACTTCCTTGGAAGGCCACCAGCCGTAAAGGGTAATGCCCTGCCGCACCATATTGAATTCCGTGCCGGGCATTTCCGTAATGCCGGCGCTGTTATCCAAATGGATCAGGGGAATCTCAATGCCCCGAGCCTTGATGCTTTCCACGGCCTGGTTAAACAAGGCAACCTGATGCTGGGCGTAATCCTTGTTGGTTTCATCAGCAGTGGCAAAATGGGAGAACAGGCCTTCCAGCTCCACATGGGGCAGATGGCTGATGGCTTCGGCCAAATCCGCCGCTTCCGATGGACGGCAGCCAATCCGGTTCATCCCCGTATCCACGGCCAAATGGACCTTCACCGTCTTATTTTCCTGCAAGGCCATGGCCGAAAGGGCCTGGGCCGTTGTCAGGTCGTACACCGTTTGGGTAATCTGATAATCCACAATGGCTTTTTCGTGTTCCGGGGTCATGGTGCCCAGAATCAGGATGGGGGCCATAATCCCCGCTTCCCGCAGTTCCACGGCTTCCTGGGTCATGGAAACCGCCAGGTAATTGACGCCGGCGGCCAATGCTGCCGTAGCAACAGGCACAGCTCCGTGGCCATAGGCATCGGCCTTGACCACTGCACAGATTTTTGTTCCCGGTTTCAATACCTTCCGGGTCACCTGCACGTTATGGGCAATTGCGGATAAATCCACTTCCGCCCAGACATTTCTTACTCTCATTTGGACGCCACCGTTCTCCTAAAATTGGCGGTCACGGAATCTGCCGTGGACCAGCCAGAATCCAGCGGGCAGGTGCTTGCATACAAAACACGTCCCTGCACTGTTATCCTTTATCATAGCAAAGTCTTTGGGCAGGTTCAAGTTTTTTCCATCTCCGGCTTCCGTCAAAAAGTGTGCTGTTCTGGCAGGGCCTTTTGTCCATTGTGCGCAGCTTGTGCGCACAATTCCCCCCAAAATGCCAAAAACCGGAAACTCTCCCTTCCCTGCAAAAGCCAAACAGCCGCAGACAGCCTGGCTTGCAGGAAAAAAGAATTTCCGGTCTTACGTAACAAATATTGGCGGATGGGGTGGGATTCGAACCCACGATACCTTGCGGTATACTTGATTTCGAGTCAAGCACCTTCGACCACTCGGACACCCATCCGTGAGTTCTCATTATAACACAATTGTTAGAAAGAAAACAAATCTAAAATTCTTGAATTACTGCACCCCTATTCGGACCGCCGGGCCCGGAAAAACTCCTGGAGTACCTGAAGGCACTCCTCTTCCCGGACGCCGGCGGTAACCTGGGTGCCTACGCTGAGGGAAGGCTGCCCAGGAAAATTAAACAGGGAGCCGCAGCAGCCCGCTGCACTATCGTAGGCCCCGTACACCACCCGGCCGATTCTGGCGTTCCAGATGGCTCCGGCGCACATGGGACAGGGTTCCAGGGTCACGTACAGCACGGCGTCCGGCAGCCGCCAGCGGCCCAGCTTGCTGCAAGCCGCCTGGATTACCCGCAGCTCTGCATGGGCCGTGGCATCGGGCAGCTGTTCCCGTCTGTTGTGGTCCCGGGCAATGACCGCCCCGTCCACAACCAGCACCGCCCCTACGGGGATTTCCCCCTCCCGGGCCGCCTGCCGGGCTTCTTCCAGAGCCAGGTCCATATAGTACAGATCTTCCTTTGCGGCTAGTGCTTCCATGGAATGTCCTTTCTTCTCCAAGGGCCTCTTACTCTTTCCGGGTAAGTTTGGTCAAATCATAGGGCGTATCCTGGTACACCCGGTTCAGCCAGTTCAGGTAGAACAGGTGGGCATAGCTGCACCACTTGAAGCAGGGTTGCTGGCTACTGTCGTTGTCCGGATAATAGAAGGCCGGCAGGGCAGGATTCAGGCCCTTATTCTTATCCCTGATGTATTCATCCTGGAGGGAATTCCGTTCGTATTCAAAATGCCCCATAACGAAAATATGGCGCATATCGTGGCTGCAGCAGATATTGATGCCGTTTTCCACGCTGCGGCTGAGCACATCCAGTTTGTCAGAAGCATCTACCGCCTGGTCATCCACGGAGGTGTACCGGGATTGGGGAATAAAGTACCGGTCGTCAAAGCCCCGGAGCAGCGGATGGTTGCGCACCGTCAGGCCGTAAGGATAAATGCCGCAGATTTTCTGGGGCAGCATCCGTTTGGCAACCCCATAGTAATAGTACAGGCCGGCCTGTGCGCCCCAACAGTAATGGAGCACGGAGTAGGCATGGTCCCGGGCCCATTCAAAATACTCCACCACTTCCGGCCAGTATTCCACTTCCTCAAACTCCAGCTTTTCTACAGGAGCCCCGGTGACAATGAAGCCATCGTAGTATTTGTCCTTGATATCGTTAAATTCCAGGTAGCAGCTTTCCAGGTAGGAATTGTCCGTATGGGTGCCCACCCGGCTTACCGGCCGGCAGAAGTCCACTTCCAGCTGCAGGGGGGAATTACCCAAAAGGCGCAGCAGCTGTAATTCCGTAGGTTTCTTTAAGGGCATCAGGTTGAGAATCAGAATACGCAAAGGACGGATATCCTGGGTTGCAGCCCGATCGCTATCTATGGTAACAATTTCTTCCTCTTCCAGTTTGGCTTTTGCCGACAGATGACTCGCAATTTTAATTGGCATAATTTCCACTCCTTTTCTGCAATAAAAAAAGCCTCCGCCCCCTGCAGGGACGAAAGCATCGTGGTACCACCCAGCTTCGCTTGGCCAGGCCAAGCCTCTCGAGTACGTGACTTGGTCGGATACTCCAGTGCTGTAATGGGCACACCCAGACGGCTTACTGCACTTCAGCCATCAGCTCCAAGGCCATGTTCTCCTCTTTGCCCGCTCTTCCTCTCACCAAAACAGAAGCTCTCTGTGCCGCAGCGCCGAAGGTACTCTTCTTTTCATCGCTCATGTCATATGAAATTGCTTACAATTTACCACAGAATGGTTTTCCCGTCAAGTGGTTTACCCGCCTTGCTTTCTTTCCGGAGCCGTTGTATACTGGAGAAAAGAAACGTTGTTAAAACAACGAAAAGGAGGAGCTATGGATACTGCATTTCTAAGCAAAACCGCCCTGTTCAAAAACGTTCCGCCCCAGGAAATCCTTTGCCGGATGAACTGCCTGGGCGGGGTAGAACGTTCCTATAAAAAAGGCACCTATATCCACTACGCCGGAGATATTGTCCACACCGTCAGCATGGTGCTTACCGGCCGGGTGATTATCGAAACCGACGATGTCTGGGGCAACCGGACCCTTCTCGGCCAGGCGGAACCCGGCTCCTTGTTTGCGGAAGCCTACGCCTGCGTGGAAAACGAGCCGCTTTTGATCAACGTGCTGGCAGAGGAAGACACCACCGTGCTGATGATGGACCTGAGCAAGGTCATGCGCACCTGCTCCCACAGCTGCCCCCAGCACACCCAGATTATCGAAAACCTGCTGCACATCTTGGCCCGGAAAAACCTGGCCCTGTCCCGGCGGATTCTCCACACCTCGTCCAAGTCCATCCGGGGACGGGTCATTGCCTACCTATCCTTCTTGGCCGCCAAGCAGAAAAAAGACAGGATCACCGTGCCCTTTAACCGACAGCAGATGGCGGATTATCTCAGCGTGGACCGAAGCGCGTTAAGCAGCGAGCTCAGCAAAATGAAAAAGGAAGGCATCCTGGATTACCATAAGGAAGAATTCCATCTGTTAAAGGATGCGGAGTAGGTGGCGGCCATGACCAAAATACCCACAGAACCTGTCATCGAAACCCATCCCTTTCCGCCCTTTCTGCCGCCCCAGGCCCGGGTACTGGTGCTGGGCACCTTTCCCCCGGCTGCCGGCAAGCGGGCCATGGACTTCTATTATCCCAACTTCCAAAACGATATGTGGCGGATTATGGGACTGATTTTCTTCCAGAACCCGGATTATTTCCGCAAAGGGGAAGCAAAGGCCTTTGACCCCCAAAAAATCCAGCAGGAACTGTCCCGGCTGGGCATCGCCCTGGGCCCCACCGTGCTCCGGGCCATCCGGGAAAAGGGCAACGCCAGCGACAAATTTCTCCAGGTAGTAGAACCGGCGGACCTAAAGGCTATGCTGCACCAGCTGCCCCAGTGCCAGGCCCTGGCCACCACCGGGGAAAAAGCCACGGAACTAGTGCTGGCCCAGTGCGAAAATCCCCCGGCCCTGCCCAAATCGGGAGCCAGCGTACCCATTACCTTGGGCGGCCGGCACTACACCCTGTCCCGCCTTCCCTCCACTTCCCGGGCCTACCCCCTGAAGCTGGAGAAGAAGGCCGCAGCCTACCAGGATTTTTTCAAGGCCTTTGGCCTGCTGTAACAGAAAAACAAAGCTCCCTTCCCAGGTGTTTGGCGCACCTTGGAAGGGAGCTTTGTTTTCTCTATTTTTCGATATTCACCACTACGATTTCCGGCATGGGGCCCGTCCGTACCGGAATGCCCCACAGGCCGTAGCCGCTGGAAACGGTGGCCAGCAGCTGGTCCACCTTTTGGCTGCCGTAATCCAGGAAGTACATTTTTTTCGTAATCAGGCGATTGGGGAACAGCTGGCCTGCATGGGTATGGCCGGCAAAATACAGGTTGTACCCCGCCTTGGCCGCTTCCTCAATATGCCGGGGCTCATGCTCCAGAAAAATATTGAACTTGCCGGGAGCCGGAGCAAACTGCACCCGTCTGTCCCCAAACAGGTAATCGTCCAGGCCGGTCAGGGACAGTTGGGGATTTACCTCCTGGTTTTCATCCACCAGGAAATGAATGCCGTCCTGCTCCAGCATTTTCCGTTCCAGGGGACCCGTACCCATCCGCCGGTCGTGATTGCCGTACACGGCGTATACCCCATCCCGGCTTTGGAGATTTTTCAGGGCATCCAGGGTGCCTTCCTTTTGCACAAGCAGTAGATTCCCGTCCACCATATCCCCACCCAGGAGCACCAGGTCGGGTTTTAGGCTATTGATCCGCTGCACCATACGGTCTGCATCAGCCCGGCCAAACAAACCGCCGTAATGCAGGTCGGACACAAAGACCACCTTGTAGGGTGCGGAAAGGGCCAAATCCGTATGGTAGGTTTCCTCCCGGACCACCGGATGGGTGGCCCGCCAGCAGCCAACCACTACAACCACCAGGTTCAGGGCAAACAGCAGCCGGGCTGCCATAGGCGCTGCCTTGGGAAAATGGCCAACCCAGCCCACCAGCCAAACCAGCAAAAATACCAAAAGGGTCAGGATGGAATAGTACCAAAAGCCCGCCCACAGGCCGCTGAGCCAGGCCAGAAACCGGGTAATGCTCCGGGGCAGCAGATTCAGGTACACATTGCTAAACACAAAAAGCAGCGGCATTACGAGAAAAATCAGCGCCGTCCACCAGGGCCGGAGGAAGGACAGCCCGGTCCGGTACATACTCCATACCGCTGCCGAGCCGCCCAGGCCCAGCACCAATACGGTGAGAAAAAATCGATTCATTTTTTGCCTTCTTTCTAGATTTCCCTATAAGTGAGAAAGGGACCGCCCTTGGCAGTCCCCCTATATCCAAGCATCAGAGCAGCGAACGTCCGGCCCAAAAGGCCAGGCCAGCCGCCAGCAGCCCCAGTGTATTCTGCAGCAGTAAATATAAAAATCCGCTCACATGATCCCCATGCAAAAAGAAATGCATGCCCTCCTTAATGAAGGAAGAAAACGCGGTAAAGCCCCCGATAAAACCCCAGTAGAAAAACGCCGCCCAACGGGGATGGGGCAGTTTGACATACAAATACGAAGCGAAAAAGCCAATGAGCACGCAGCCCAAGGTATTGACGAAAATCATTTCCCAGGGGAAATGGTGGCCCCAAACGCCCTTCAGCGCCGCTGCGGCCAAATACCTGCACACGGAGCCCAGGGCACCCCCCAGACCAATGCAGACCAACAAAAGAAAATCCGTTTCCATGGTAGTTCCTCCTCTATGCTTTTGCCATCCAATAACCGCCTCCTAAGAACTCTTTCAGCTGCCGCCCTGATTTGAAAAAACGGGCGCTGCGACAGCCGGCAGCGTCCTTGCTGTTTTTATCATACCAATTCCACAGGGTATCTGTCAATTCCTGATAATCATTCTTCTTTTCTTTCTTTTTCCCGTTTTTTCATGCACTGAAGGGGAATTCCGGCTGCTGCCAATAATTCCCCGGCCCTGCGGTTGCGTCCCAGGGGCCGCACAGGTATAATAGAAGGACTATGGAACATACACATATGCAATTTAAACCCAAAGAAAATATCGAATGCACCATTAACGGCCTGGGCAGCTCCGGCGAAGGAGTGGGCAAAGTCAGCGGCTTCACCTTCTTTATTCCCGGTGCCCTGCCGGGGGAACGGGTGCAGGCCCAGGTTACCCTGGTAAAAAAGAGCTACGGCCAGGCCAAGCTGGTAAAGGTACTGGTACCCTCCCCGGACCGGGAAAAACCGCCCTGCCCGGTGTACAAGCAATGCGGGGGCTGCCAGCTCCAGCATCTGTCCTACCCGGCCCAGCTGGCCAATAAACGGCAGACCGTGGTAGATGCCCTGGAACGGATTGGCCATTTCCACAAGGTGCAGGTCCTGGACACCCTGGGAGCCCTTCACCCCTGGCATTACCGGAACAAGATGCAGGTGCCCGTCGCACAAAGCAAAAACCACCAGCTGCGGATTGGCTGCTTTGCCGCTGGAACCCATCAGGTCATCGATGTGAAAGACTGCCTGATTCAGCAGGAAACCAACAACAAAATCGCCCAGATTACCCGGGAGTGGATGACCCAATACCATATTGCCGCGCTGGAAGAGGACAGCCGGAAGGGCCTGGTCCGTCACATTATGGGCCGCACCGGGGTAAAAACCGGGGAAGTGATGGCGGTGCTCATCACCAACGAATCTGTGGTGCCCCACCTGAAGGAACTGGCCCAGCTGCTGAGGGCCCAGATTCCCGGTTTCACCACTCTGGTCCAGAACATCAATACCCGGCATACCAACGTAATCATGGGCCAGAAAAACAAGGTCATCTGGGGCCCCGGCTTCATCCATGACCAACTGGGCAAATTCACCTTTGCCATTTCTCCCCATTCCTTCTTCCAGGTAAACACAGAGCAGGCGGAACTGCTGTACGAAACCGCCCTCCAGTACGCCGCTCTGACCGGCAAGGAAAACGTCATCGATGCCTACTGCGGCACAGGAACCATTACCCTGTTTTTGGCCCAAAAGGCCCGCCGGGCCCTGGGCATTGAAATTGTGCCCGCCGCCATCCACGACGCCCACGAAAACGCCAAACACAACCACGTAACCAATACGGAGTTCATCTGCGCCGATGCCGCCAAGGAACTGCCTGACCTGGTGCGTCACGGCAGCCGCCCCGATGTGGTGGTGCTGGATCCGCCCCGGGCCGGCTGCGAAAAGCGTGTTCTGGACGCCATCGCCCAGGTGCGCCCCAAACGGGTGGTGTACGTATCCTGCAATCCGGCCTCTCTGGCCCGAGATGCCGCCATTCTCCGGGACCACGGCTTTGTGCTGCGCAAAGTCCAGCCCGTGGACGTGTTCCCCCACACCTGCCATGTGGAAAGCGTGGCCCTGTTCAGCCGCAGTGAAAATTCCTAAAAAATCTGGGGGTGTGAAATAAGGAAACTTCTATCGTCGCCTTACGGCGACACTTCCTTCACGCTTTACGGTCGCATCCAAATGTCAATCAGTTTCCCGATGACATTTGGAATATGCGACCTATGTGATAGCCGTCCGTGAGCCGAACCCGCAGGGTGAAGGAGAACGGAGCACGGCGAACCACTCAGGAAGCCTTCTATGCCGCTACTGGTCAAGCAATAGACTAGGGTAGTGCAGGTATTTACAAACTATGCTCCTTTGCTATACCCGTTTTGCACATGACTCGTATAGGCCTAAGACTGGCCCCTGAGTGGTTCGCGGCATGCTGCTCAGCTTCACCTTCCAGGTTCACTTTGCAGGCCGCTATCACATGGCTCATATTAACCAATTCTCTGCGGCATACAGCCTTGAGAATTGGATATGAGCGCAAAGCGTGTGGGCAGTCAGTCCGCAGGACTGACTGAGGAAGTTTATTAGGATACGGTTATAAAGAATAACAAAAACGGCTTGCGAACTCTTTTGAGCTCGCAAGCCGTTTTTGCTTACGGGGGTATTATTTCACACCCCCTTTTTTCTAAGAAATGAGCTGCGGCAAAGGATGCAGGATTCCGGGTCAATTCCTGGGAACTTTCTTTTGCTATGCTAAAATAGCATTGGAATAACTGCTGAAAGGAAGATTGTATATGCCAAACCAGGAAGATGTGATCCGCATCCGCGGAGCTTCTGAAAATAACCTGAAAAATATTGATGTGGATATTCCCAAGGACAAGATTGTGGTCTTTACCGGCGTTTCCGGCTCCGGCAAAAGTTCCCTGGCCTTCGACACCATTGCGGTGGAAAGCAGCCGGGAATGGCAGGCCTCCTACCCCCTGTTCCTGCGGAACCGGATGCCCCATTATGAACGGCCCAAGGTGGACTTTATCGAAAACCTGACCCCGGCCGTAGTGGTGGACCAGCGGACCCTGGGCAGCAGCAGCCGTTCCAACGTGGGAACCGCCGTGGACGCTGCGCCCCTGCTCCGGCTGCTGTTTTCCCGCATTGGGGTCCCCAGTGCCGGGGGCTCCATGGCCTACTCCTTCAACCATCCCCTGGGGATGTGCCCGGACTGCACCGGCCTGGGAGAACGGCTGACCCTGGACGAGGACAGCCTGTTTGACGAGAACAAGACCCTGCGGGAGGGCGCCATCTGCTTCAGCCAATTTGCTGCAGGCTGGCAGGCGGACCTGTATGTAACCAACCAGTACCTGGATCCGGACAAAAAACTCCGGGACTTCTCCCCGGAAGAATGGGAAATACTCCGGAACGGTACCCCGGAAAAAACGGAAATCGAGATTCGCTCCAACAAGACCGGCCGGGTGGACTATGTGGACTACGAAGGGGTACTCCCCCGTTTCCGCCGGCTGTACCTGAACCGGGACATCAGCAAACTAAAAAAGAGCCTTCAGGACGAAATTATGACCCACGTCCACAAAGGCCCCTGCACCAGCTGTCACGGCACCGGGCTCAACGCCAAGGCTCTGGCCTCCAAAATCAACGGCTACAATATTGTGGACTACCAGAACCTTTCCGTCAGCGAACTGCTGCCTTTGTTGGAAGCCATCCAAAGCCCCATGGGCATTTCCCTGGCCCGGCAGCTTTCCTATACCCTGGAACGCATGGTGAACCTGGGCATTGGCTATCTTTCCCTGGGCCGGCCCACGGACACCCTGTCCGGCGGAGAGCGCCAGCGGCTGAAGCTGGTGCGTCACCTGGGCAACAGCCTCAACAACATTACCTATATCCTAGATGAGCCCACTGCCGGCCTCCATCCCGCAGATGCCCAGCGCATTGGCCACCTGCTGCTCCAGCTGCGGGACCAGCACAACAACGTGCTGATTGTGGAGCACCACCGGCAGATGATTGAACTGGCAGATCAGGTCATCGAACTGGGCCCCCTGGCCGGTTCCCACGGGGGCCAGATTGTCTACCAGGGCGATGTGGCCGGCCTGAAGCAGGCCGGAACCCTGACCGGCCAGGCCATTTTCCATAAAATCCAAATTAACCGCCAGCCCAAACCCTGGAGCGAAGCCTTTCTGGTAGAAAATGCCACCCTCCACAACCTGAAGAACCTGACCGTGAAAATCCCCCAAGGCGTTTTCACGGCGGTAACCGGGGTAGCCGGCTCTGGAAAAACCTCCCTGGTCTGCGGAGAATTTGCCAGCCGCTATCCAGAGGCCATTGTCATCGACCAGAAACCCATTGGCACCTCCATCCGGTCCACCCCGGCCACCTACACCGGCATCATGGACCAGATCCGCAAGCTGTTCGCCAAGGAAAACAACGTGCCGGCCAGCTGGTTCAGCTCCAATTCCAAAGGAGCCTGCCCGGTCTGCCACGGCAAAGGGAAAATCACCTACGATATGGCCTTTGCCGATGCGGTGGAAGAGGTCTGCGAGGAATGCGGCGGGCACCGGTTCAACCCCACCGCGCTCAGCTACCAGTTCCAGGGCCGGAACATTGAAAATATCATGGACCTGACCATTGAACAGGCCATGGACTTTTTCCAGGACAAAAAGATCCGCACCTCCCTGCAAAGCCTTTTGGACGTGGGCCTGGGCTACCTGACCCTGGGTCAGCCCACCAGCACCCTGTCAGGCGGCGAGGTCCAACGGGTAAAGTTGGCCAGCGAACTCCAGAAAAAGGGCAATATCTATATTCTGGACGAGCCCACCACCGGGCTGCACAACCGGGACGTAGAAACCCTGTACGCCCTTTTGCGCAAGCTGGTGGACAACCACAACACCGTGGTGATTGTGGACCACCGGCTGGAACTGATTGCCCAGGCGGACTGGGTCATCGATATGGGCCCGGAAGGAGGCACCAGGGGCGGAGAAATCCTGTTCCAGGGCACCCCGGAACAGCTGCTTTCCTGCACCAATTCCAAAACCGGCCATTTTCTCAAAAGCATGTCCCAATAGCACAAAAAAATCCCCCGAAGAGCACTTCTCCTCGGGGGATTTTCTTTTAGCGGTCTGTGAGCACCAGGAACCCGTGGGTCAGGACGGTCATCCCCAATAGGATGGCCGCCATTTCCCCATAAAAGGCCCCTAAAGCCGGGTGCGGTCCCCGGCCCAGGGGAAGACCCAGCCGAGCCCAGATTCCACTGTCAAAAAAGCAATACAGCCCCAGCAGCAGTACTAGAAACTCCAAAAAGTACCCGGCATATTCAAAGGCCGTATCGTGCCAGCGCCGTTCCAGCTTGCCCAATACTCCCTGGAGATGCAGACCCAAATGGAAAGCGATCAGCAAAAACGCCCAGTAGGCCGCCACCCCATGGACCCGTCCCCATTCCGGGGCAAAGGGGAAAATGGCAAGGGGGAAAACCATGCCTGCCAGCATATAAGAACTCAGGGCCAGCACCAGAGTTGCCAACAGCAGCAATACATCCGCCGTTACCAGCACTTTTCTCCGAAAAGGGTATTTTCCCTTAAAAAGCACCTTATAAAAGCTCCGATTTAGCCAGTTGTGCAGCAGGACCAGGGTAAAAAAGCCCATACCGCAGATGCCGTGGGCCAAAAGGCCCATTCCCGGGTGGTAGCTGAGCAGGTACAGAAACAGCCCCAGCATCAGGATATCCACGGTAATTTTCAACTTTCGCATCGTTTCACTTCTCCTTTAGGCCGCACTGGGCCAGCCAGGCAGACAGTTCCTGGGACAGGCTGCTGCCCCCGGAATAATGGAATTCAAAGGGCCGTCCCACATAAGTCTGGGGAATCTCCTTGGCCAGGTCGGACACACTGTCCCCAAACCGGTTACCCCCGTGGGAGCTGAAGGAAAACAGCAGCTTACCGCTAAAGTCCCCGCTTTCCAGGAAGGTAAACACCGGCATGGGCATGGTGGCCCACCAGGTGGGATAGCCCAAGAGAATCACATCGTAGCGGGACAGATCCGGCATGGCCCCTGCCAAAGCCGGGTGCACGTTCTGCATCAGATCCTTTTGGGAAGCCTCGTAGATATCTCCTGTATAGGGCTGGGCCATGGTAATGGCATACAGGTCCGCCCCAGTCTTTTCCTGCAGCAGCTGGGCCGCCTTCCGGGTATTGCCCGAATAGGAGAAATAGGCAATCAGCACCCGGGGCTGGGCGGGCATAGCCGGCTGCAGACTGGCCGTGGTTTTTACCAGGCCTTTTCCCGGCTGGGCGTTGCGGCAGATGCGAAAGCCCAGGTTCTGGTCATGGTCAAGGGGATTCGTGGCCGAGCGGTAGGCTGCCCGCAGGTGCTTGCCAAAATCGTTGTAGCCCCCGCCCCGGTTAACCCGAAGCGACCCTTTTTCCGCCCCTGCCGGGTCCTTTTGCGGCGAAGTCCCATAGGGTCCATAGTAATCAAAAACCCATTCGGATACGTTGCCCAGCATATTGTGCAGACCAAATGCATTGGCCGGCAACTGATCCACCGGAATAGTTTTGCCCCGGTTGGCGGAAGGCACCACCTTGGGGTCCCTTTGCACCACGTAGTTTTCTTCGATTAGGTAGGGATAGTCCCCTTCAAAATTGGCTTGATCACTGTTAATCTGATTCCCAAAATAGTAGATGGAATGGGTTCCTGCCCGGGCGGCATATTCCCATTCCGCTTCCGTAGGCAGCCGGTACCCATCCGCACTCCGGTCCCAGGTTACCGTATTTCCGTTTACCTGATAGGCCGGCGTCAGGCCTTTCTGGCTGCTCAGCTTGTTGCAGAACTCCACGGCCTGATACCAGGTCACGTTCTCCACAGGAAGCTGTTGGCCCTGAAAATGGCTGGGATTCTCCCCCATGACCTGCTGGTACTGCTCCTGGGTCACTTCCGTAGGGGACAAATAAAAGGCACTTACGGAAACCTCATGGGCGGTTTCGTCCTTTTCCCGCTGGCGTTCACTGTCCGGGCTGCCCATGGTAAACGTTCCCTGGGGAATCAGCACCAGTCCGTCCTGTGCCTAGGTACTGGGCGCTGCCCCGCTGCCAGAGGTTTCCGCCGGCTTCTGCTGGTAAGCCCGAATCCCCCAGGCCAGGCCTCCCACCACCAAAACCGTAAGCACCAGTCCGGCAATTTTTTGCATTTGTTTGTTCACCCTGCTCACTCCCCCACAAACTTGTATTTCTCAGCATCCCCTAGGCATAAACAAATAGAGATGCCTTTGGCATCTCTATTGTAGTTCAGGTTTTGGCATATGTATAATACCTATCAATTATGCAGTTTCATACGCACAGCACATGGTGTTAGTCTTTGTAGCCCATGAACACATCGGTCTTGATATTTTCTGCAGCTACGCCCAGTTTTTCCAGACGTTCCGTAAAGGCTTTGTTCATGCCCGGAGACCCGGCTACCAGGTACTCTGCAGCATTGCCCTGAGCTTTGGCATAGGCATCGGTGCCGTCAGTAAATTCATCCCGCACAGAGATCAATTTCAGGTCCAGCCCCGGTACCCGTTTTTCCAATTCCTTCCAGAAATCCCCGTAGGCAAATTCGCCCCGGTCATCGGAATACAAAAGGGTAATCTTGTGCCCGTTTACCGGCTGTTCCATATAGTGCCGCAGCAGGGAACGAATGGGCGTTACCCCAATGCCCCCGGCCAAAATCAGGGTTTCCTTGTAGTGCTCTGTATCCAGGGCAAATTTGCCCATGGGTTTGGCAACACCAATTTCTGCCCCCGGTTTGATCTGGTGCAGCAGCACTTCTTTCAGGCTGGTATGGGGTTCTGCAATCCGGGTGGTAAACATCAGATACCCATCTTCCGGAGCAGAAGCAATGGTGAAGACACGGGTATTCCGGTCTTCCGGATCCAGCTGAAAACCAGGAATCTGCCAGGCTACATGCTGGCCGGCCTTCCAGGTAAAACCTGCGGGCACGTCCATGATAAAGCTATAGGTATCACTGGTTTCCTGGACAATCTTCGTGAGAACTGTTTTCGTAAATTCCATAATAACCCTCCTCGTTTGGCTATAAATCCATGCAAAGGAGCTTCGGATTTTCCGCTTGGCCTCATAGGAAGCGGCTAAACCCTTGGTTGTCTATGTACTCTTGTACATAACTTACGCACAACATGCTCTACTATTTATTTCCCCGTTTCCCTTCGATTTCCTTCTTATTTTTACTTTTGTTTAACGCAAGATCCCCGGGAAAATAAACCGTGTTGTCCAATGCAGCCTGCAGCTCTGCCGGCGTATGGGCCGTAAAAACCTGCTGCAGTTCAGCTGCGGACAGAGGAATCCGCCCATGGATCCAATCGGCCAATAACCCAATGGTGCCATAAATATGGTAGCGGATGTCCAAGCGTTCCTCCAGCGAAGCTTCTGCTCCTTTTTGCTGGGTCAGCGCTTTTTCTGTCACCTGTTCCATAAAAGCAGCCACATAGGGATACACCTGGGGAATCAATTCCTCCGGCAGCGCTTTTTGGTAAAAGCCGCGTTTCTCTTCCAATTCCTGCATCATCGCCGTGAGGCGCTGGGCAGACAGTGTAATGCGGGAGAGCCCCATAAAGCCCATGAAGTCCCGTAAAAACATCCAGGCTAACAGTTCGTACTTATCATGAAAATGATAGTAAAACGTTTGAGGCGTTGCGCCGCATTCTTTAGCCATATCCAACACCCGTATCTTGTCTAGGCTTTTGTTTTCCAACAGTCGGGTCAGCGCATCTGCAAACAGACTTTTGGTCCGTTCCTTGAAAAGCATGGCGCAAACCTCCTTTCTAAAAAATAAATTCTCCCATTGTTATCATAGCCCTAAACTATAAAATTACAAGAGTTGACTTTTTTCTCCTTTTTACATAATAATGGTTTTATGATAAATTTTCTATCCCCCAGAGAGGGATTTCATAATTTTTCACGGTTTCGTCAAATTTTCTCGTTGCATTCCTAACGAAAAGTTTCTATGATTGTTATTCATAGAGGTTTAGTGAAAGTGGGGATTGCATAAATCGGTGTAAGTTTACCGTCTGCACGGACTTTTTTTACCACCTTCTCGGAATTCTTTTACCACCCCACCGCACTAGTAGGCCATTAAGAGATTCAGCCAAAAGCTCTGCCGGATGGTTGAGCCGGCAGAGCTGGTTATTTAGTTTTCTTTAAAGTATAGATAAGCTTTAGCTTTGAGTTGCTTTCAGGCCATACCGTTCTCTCATTGAGATACGGCCTTCAACCATAATTACGTATGAGTTATGGATAATGCGGTCCATAATAGCATCAGACACAGGGCTTGCAGATTCGGGGTTCGAATCAATCCTGGTATACCAGCCATCTGTGCTGTACTGGGTGCAGAAAATCATAGAACGTTGGCAACGAGTTTCTACAATTTCTAATAGATCATAACTTTCCTGCGGTGTTAGGGGGCGTATAAGCCATTCATCCAAAATGAGCAAATCAACCTTTTTGTAATTGGAGGTTAGTTGTAAAATGAATTTGAACAGTTAATCAAAAAACAAAAATCCATAGTGAAGCTTCATGTTAAAATGGTTTTGCGAGAAATCATCAACAAAGGAGCAATCACTATGGATCACATCCATTCTAACACAATTGAGGACGTACGTATACCCGGCCGCCATCTTTCTTTGGAAGAACGTGGCATGATTCAAGCTCTGCATCGTCAAGGGCTTTCCCTTCGCAACATTGCTGCTGCAGTAGGATGTGCTCATACGACTGTTTTCTATGAGCTTCGGCGTGGAACGCCGGAACGAAAAAGCAAGCACGGTCGTGCCCCACAGTATATGGCAAAGCGCGGTCAGAAGGCATACGCAAAGAATCGCAAGAACTCCAGGAAGACTTGCAAAATCGATCATGACGACTGCGAATCGTTCATCCAATGGATGGTAGAACAAGTCCGCCAGGAACGTTGGTCACTGGATGCCTGCGTTGGCTATGCTAGGCGGAACAAGCTATTTACGCCGGAACAGATTCCCTGTACCAAGACGCTCTACAACATGCTTTGGGCTAATAAGCTTCCGCTGTCGCTCTTCGAAGTCCCGCGAGCCTTAAAGCATAAACACCGGCGGAAATGGGTACGTAAGAACAAGCGTATGAAGGGTCGCTCCATTGAGGAACGTCCTGCCGTCGTCAATGAAGGTACCGAAATTGGCCACTGGGAAGTGGACACGGTCGTTGGTCAGCGTGCAGGCCGTGAGGCAGTAGTCTTCACTGCTGTTGAAAAGGTTACGCGCAACTACATCGCCATCCGCATTCCTGGACGTACCTGTGCCGGCGTTGAATCCGCTCTTGCACAGTTGCAGGAGCTATATGGCGCAGAGCGCTTCAGCCAGATTTTTAAGACGATGACGGCCGATAACGGTCCTGAGTTTGAGAACTTGTCACAGTTCGAGAGTCTCGGCACCAAGATGTACTTTACACATTCGTACAGCTCGTGGGAGCGGGCTCAAAACGAACGCCACAATGGCTTGCTGAGGGATTTCATCCCAAAGGGCATGTCCATAGAGCGGTTCTCTGATGAGGATATCCTGAACATGGCAGATAGGCTGAACCAGCGCCCACGTCGTGTTTTGGGCTACCATACGCCGTCAGAGCTATTTGATGCATTCCTCGATGAAGTTTATGCTATTGAGTGTGTTTCTTGATTATAGTTGTTCAAATTCAACTTGCAATTTACCTTTTGTAATTGGACAGGCATTTCTTTAATTCACCGCCGCTTCGGGCAATATTCAACTCATCCAGCAATTCTGGCATACGAATATATCGTACTTTCTTGAATCGTCGGCAGGCAGCGTTACCAAGAGCACAGGCAATGTAGGTTTTACCATTGCCAGAAGCTCCTTCCAGAATAATATGGTGTCCCTCGTCTACAAATTTGCAGCTGGATAGGCGTAAAATCTGTGCTTTATCCAACTTTCTATCTTCGTAGTACTCAATTTCTTCTACTGCGGCAGCTGGGGCAGAAAAATTTGCATTCTTAATGAGTCGCTGTACTGTATTCGTTTGGCGTCGGTTCCATTCGGCAGTCACCATCAGTCCTAATCGTTCCTCAAAGCCAAGCTCATTAAAGGTTGAGTCTTGTAATTGGTGGGATAATTCATCCGCCATAGCGGTCATTCTCATCTTCCTAAGCATCTCTACGGTTTCCTGGTCTATCATTGGCGGCCACCTCTATCCTTACTGAAATACGAGGCACCGCGTGTAATTCCGTAGTTGTTTGCTGCGGCTGGCTTTTTCTGCGGAGCGTTTTTAACAGGTTTATCTTGGTCATTTTTTAAAATGCTGCTGACGTTACGGACGGACGGAGTGGCCTTGTAGGCGAAAATACGTCCACAAGCGTTTTCAAGCCGTACTTTCCCGTAACGTTCTTCCAATTTCCTAAGGCTGGAGCAGGCTTTGTAGCCCTGTTCTGGGGCCTTTCCGCTGGTAAGGAAATACTGCACAGTCTTTTCTGTCATGGGACCAACAGTCGTTGCCCAACGAGTGAAATCATCCGTATTGTAGGTCAGGTACCTTTGGTGTGCAAGGGGCATGTGCTCTAGGTTTACCAGCGGATCTCTCTGGACGGTCCGCAAACGACGGTGGCTGGCAACACGGCTGCCGTGGAAGAATACTTCTACAGTAGTCTTTGTCACCCGAATGTCTACCTTTTCGCCAATCAAGTTGTAAGGGACTGAATATTTGTTCTTGCCATCTGAAATAAGATAATCATTGGGAACTTTGGCTACCGACCAAACAGCAGCCTCAAAATCTGTAGGTGGCAGAGGAAGCATATATTGCTTTTCTTCTTCCATATAGGCACTGTAGCGGGAGCCTGCCATCTGCTTAAAGGGGCGGTCGTTCATTTCTTTAAGTTTTTCCGCAATAGCCTCATTCATTTCATGAAGGGAAAAGAATTTCCTTGAACGTAAGGCAGCAAGAATCCAGGTTTCAGCAAAACGCACAGAAGCTTCTGCGGAGCTTTTATCCTTAGGCCTGCGCACACGGGCTGGTACAATTGCCGTACCATAATGTTCAGCCAATTCCTGGTAACTGTGGTTTAGGATTGTTTCATACTTAGTATTAGACGTGGTTGCAGTTTTGCAATTGTCAGGAATTAGAAGCCGAGGAACACCACCATAAAACTTGAAGGCGTGGATATGGCAGTTCAGCCAGTTCTCAGTTTTCATATCGTCGCAGGCTTCTGCATAGGTATAATAACTGCACGGCAAGGTGGCAATAAAGAGATACGCTGGGCTTGTACTGCCGGTTACCGGGTCATATACGGGAAGAGTATCCCCAGCCCAGTCGACCTGCATGGCATCGCCAGGTTTATGCTGAATACGCATGGTAGCTTTGGTTACCCGAGCCCATTTTCGGTATTTCTCTGCAAATTGTGTACTCATATAAGGCGTTTTGCCAGTCTCGTAGCACTGTCTGCAATATTCTTCCCATAGAAGCGTCATCGTTACACCAGATTTTGCTAGTTCCCGATGGATGTAGGGATAGTCTGGTTCAACATAAAAAACTTTGGTCATGCTCTTTCTTGGGAATAATATTGTTTCCAATTCAGCATTAGTGATGCTGGAATCCAGCGGCCAGCTAATGCCTTGTTGGTCTGCAGCCTTGTAGACTGCACTGATGGTTGGGCGAGAAGCAACTTTGGTTAAAGCTATCCCGCGTTGAGTGCACCCCTTGCTTCGCAGCATAAGAATCTTTCGGTAATCCGTCATATGAGGACCCCCTTATACTAAAGTCACACGAGAACCGTGTGCTATCTTCAGTATGAGAGTTATTGAGCAGGGTGGCAAATACTTCCGGAAGGATGGTCAAATAACTGCGGCAGAGTGGTAAAAAAAGTCCGTGCACATGGCAAAATCGTATCGGTATATTCAGGGATGGCAGCGCCATGCGTTTTATTTGGGATTTTATCCGTTATGTAATCTATCTTTGCCTGCTGCTCCTTTTGGGAGCCGGGCTGTACGCCGGAAATACGGCCTATAACCAGCTTTTTAGCGCCCCCTGGGACAAGATTCTGGGGATGGAAAACCACCGGGATGACCTGGACCAGGTCCACCGGGCCGAAGCCCGCTACGGCTGGGAGCAGGTGGTCATTACCTCCAAGGACGGCACCAAGCTCCGGGGCACCTATATAGAAAACGATCCCCAGAGCCACCGGGCAGTCATCTTGCTCCACGGCCTGTTCCAGAACCGGACCATGTGCCTGGGCTACGCCTCCATTTACCGTAACCTGGGCTACAACGTGCTGATGCCGGACCTGAGAGGCCATGGGGAAAGTGATGGCACCCATACGGATTGGGGTGTCCACGATATTGAGGATATGGACGGCTGGGTGGCCTTCCTGCGCAGCCGGGACCCCCAGGTACAGATTGGTTTCCACGGCATTTCCCTGGGGGCCGGGATGTCCCTGCTTTACGCCGCCAGTCCCCAGGGCCATGAAATGAAATTTTATGTGGCCGACAGTTCCTACGGAAACCTGTTGGAGTTGGGCAAGGAAAAACTATACAAGTACACGGAAGATGACCATTACGTGCTGGGCATGGACGCCCTGAACCCCTTCTTCCAGCTGGCCCTTTACTACCATACCCACAAATGGATGTCCGACCTGGATCCCCTTTCCCAGGTGGCCCACATGGACACTCCGGTACTGTTTCTCCACGGTAGCGCGGATACCCTGATTCCCCCGGACATTGCCCAGAAGCTGGCGGACCAGTGCACCAGCAAAGATAAACAGCTGGTCCTGTTCCAGGGGGTAGCCCACGCCATGGAAATGCCGGAGGACCCGGAAGCGTACACCCGGGCGGTCCAGCAGTTTGTCCAGCGGGTGGAATAGCCCCTAAAAAAAAAGCCGATTCCCACAGGAATCGACCAAGAAGTATTTTGACGGATGCCCTTACGGCATCCGTTTTTTTAAGGCTGAGGCAGAATGTAGCACCAGAAGAAGATGGTCAGCATGGACAGCAGGGTGGACAGAATGGTCAGCTGGGTAGCAAAGGGCGCATCACTGCTGTAGCGGGCGGCAAAAATAGCCGTGGTAGCCCCCGCCGGCATACCGGTCATCAGCACGGCAATCCCCGTGGCCACAGGATCCAGGTGCAGCAGCCGGCTGATACCCAGCGCCAGGGCGGGCAAAAGCAGCAGCCGCAGCAGGCTGTAGAGAAAGCTGTCCCGGTTAAAGATGGTCCGGAAAGGCACATCTGCCAAAATGGTGCCAATAAGAAACATGGTAATGGCCGCATTGCAGTTCCCGATGTAGGTCACTGTCATAGTGAAAAAGCCCGGAAGCTTCACCTGGGTCACCATAATGGCAATGCCAAGGTACACGGCCACCAGGCAGGGGTGGGTCAGCACCTTTTTCAGCGTGGCACTGCGACTCAGATTCGGCTGCTGCATGAAATAGGAAGTCCCCACGGACCACATGACCATACGCAGCGGAATGAGAAAGACCGAGGCGTAGAACAGCCCCAGGGTCCCGTACACCCCTTCCGCCACCGGGTAGCCCAAAAAGCCGCTGTTGGACACCAGGGTGCCGTATTGCAGCACCTTTTTCCGGGCTGGCGGATAACGGTTGAACAGGAACTGGTTCAGCACCATAAAGGCAAGCTGCAGCAGTGCCCCGCACAGCAAAATGGTGCCGCAGGTTACAAACAGGTTGCCCTTGAAGGGGAACAAACAGGACTTGATGATGTTGCAGGGAATAATCACATTCACGCACAAATCCGTCAGGCAGCGCTTGCCGCTTTCGTCAATAATGCCCCGTTTCATCAGCACCAGGCCAATCAGGATCATGAGAAACAGGGAAAGCTGCAGATTGCCCAAGCGAATTACATCCATAGGTTCACCTTCTTACAGTTTTTTCATGACCCGGCGGGCCAGGGCGTCAAACAGCGAGGTGGGCAAAATAGCGTGGAGGAACAAAATCAGATAAGCACCCCGGCCAGCCAGATACCGGCTTTGGGGCTGGGCTGCGTTGGCGGCCAGAAAGACCACCTTGGCTACTTCCGCGGGAGGACTGCACCAGCGGCTTTTGTACAGCTTGTGCATCCCCGCCGCCACGTGGGCTGCCAGCCGGGCATAGGGGCCTCCCTGGGAAACAGACTCCAGGTGGTCCGCCGCAATATGCCCCCAATCGGTTTTTACCAGGCCCGGCTCCACCAGCACCACCTTGATGCCCGTGCCGCTGGTTTCCATGCGCAGGGCGTCCGTAAGGGCTTCCAGGGCATACTTGCTGGCATGGTACCAGCCCCCAAAGGGTCCCGTCACCCGGCCGGCAATGGAAGAAATCATAACAATCCTGCCCCGATGCTGGTGGCGGAAAATGGGCAGCACGTATTGGACCAGCCGCATGGCCCCAAACACATTTACTTCCAGCTGCTGCCGGGCCTCACTTAGAGGCACGTCTTCAATGGCCCCGTAGGAGCCGTAGCCGGCATTGTTGATGAGAATATCCAGGGAACCCTGTTCCTGCCAAATCCGCTTGATGGCATTTTCGCAGGTGTATTCCTTGGTAATATCCATGTACAGGGGAATCACCCCAAAGGCGGACAGGCTTTCCAGCTTATCAATCCGCCGTCCCGCCCCATAAACAATATGTCCGGTCTTGGCCAGCAATATGGCCGTTTCCCGGCCGATGCCGCTGCTGGCTCCGGTAATCAAAACCACTTCTTGTTCCATGGCTGCTGACTTCCTTTCCGGCCCCACTCCCAGGCCCTGGTTTCCCTTACCCTTTTCTCAGCTGGGGATAGGGAATAATCGGCGGCTGCTTGGCCAGATGTTCCCCAATGGTCTTTCCCATCCAAATCATGTTGTACCAGCGGTTAAATTTGTAGCCGCAGGCATGAAACGTTCCGATTTCCTTAAAACCCAGGTGAGCGTGGAATTGGGCACTGTTGAAGTTCAGGTACTCGTCTTCCTGGTCCGGTACCCCAATACAGGCGTACAGGTTCAGCACCCCCATCTTTTTCAGGGCGTCTGTCAGAGCTGCGTACAGTTGTCCCCCCACTCCGGCATGGCGCAGGTTTTCAGCTACGTAGATGCTCAGTTCCGCCGCCCAATCGTAGGCAGCCCGGCCCACAAACGGGTGACCATAGGCGTACCCCACCGGGCGTCCCTCCAAAAGAGCCACCAGGTAAGGATACCGCTCCTGGACCTTTTGGATCCGGCGGCCAAATTCTTCCACCGTGGGAACTTCCGTCTCAAAGGTAATCACCGTTTTTTCCACATAGGGTTTATAAATGCTCCATAAAGCAGGTGCATCCGTTAAGGCTGCATCGCGAATCACAAGCTCACTCATTCTTTCCACGCCCTCTCCAAGTCAGGTACGAATCTCTTTTATTATAGTAAATTCCGCTACCCGGTGCAAACACTCTAGAAAAAAAGAGTATGGCCAATTGGCCGTTAATGCGGTATGATACAAAAAGAGTGAAAATTCAGGTCGTTTTTAGATTAGGGGAGGAATAATTTTGCTTACACAGATTACAACGGTTGTTTTCAGTCCCACCGGCCAAACCCGGACCCTGGTGGAGCAGCTGGGCAAAACCCTGGGCGAAAAGCTGGGCTTGCCCGTTAACCACGAGGATTTTACCCTGCCGGCTGGCCAAAAAGAAAAACGCCAATACGGCCCTGATACCCTGGTGGTTTTTGGTACACCTACCTACGCCGGACGGGTACCCAACAAAGCCCTGCCCTTTGTTGAAACCCTGTTTGAAGGCAAGGGTACGCCGGCCCTTGCCCTGGTAACCTACGGCAACCGGAACTACGACAGTTCCCTGACGGAACTGCGCAATGAGCTCCAGGACCATGGCTTTGTGGTGCTGGGAGCCGGTGCTTTTGCTGCTCCCCATGCCTTTGCCCAAATTGGCGGAGAGCACCCCACCGCCCAGGACAAGGAAGCTTTTGCAGCCCTTGCCCAGGCTGCCGCCGAAGTCCTAAAAAGCGGCAAACCCCTAAAGCCCGTAACCCTGGGGGACGAAAAGCCCGTAGCGCCCTACTACATTCCCCTGGGCGAAGACGGACAGCCCGCCAAATTCCTTAAAGCCAAACCCCTGACGGACAGCGCAAAATGCGACCACTGCGGCATCTGTGCCAAGGTCTGCCCCATGGGCTCCATCAATCCGGAAAATACTGATGAAGTTCCCGGCATCTGCATCAAATGCCAGGCCTGCGTGGTGTACTGCCCCCAAAAGGCCAAGTATTTTGACGATGCCCGTTTCCTGTCCCACAAGGCCATGCTGGAAAGCCATTACCAGAAGCTTGCGCCCTCGGTGGTATTCCTGCCCAAAGCCTGAACCAAGAAAAAAGCCCTGCCGTCCACAATTTCCGGACGTGCAGAGCTTTTTTATCAGGACAAAATATAGACCCGTTTTTCCTTGCGCTGGGCGGCAACAGGAATATCCCCGTCCACATAGCCCAAAATGCAATGGCCAATGCCTTCGTATTCCCCTTCTACGCCCAGGGATTTTAGCAGAGCCTTGCCTTCCGGCCGTTCAAATTCTTCCTTGGCCCGGTGGATCCAGCAGCTGCCCAAGCCTACGGAATGGGCGGCCAGCATCAGGTTTCCCATCACCAGGGAGCCATCGTAAACCCGGGTAGGACGGTCTTTCTTGGCCAGGACCACCAAAACCGCCGGAGCCCCGTAGAAAGGATCAAAATCCGGCTTCCAGCCGCCGATTTCGCAGTTGAGTTTGGACAGCCGTTTCACCATAGCAGGATTGGTAATGGCCAGGATGATGGTTTCCTGAGACCCTTTGCCGCTGGGAGCATACAGGCCTGCCTTGATGACCGCTTCCAAAAGCTCCTTGGGTACCGGATCTGGACGATAGCTGCGGATGCTGCGGCGCAGCTGGATGGATTCCAACACTTCATTATTCATAGGATTAGCCTCCTTTAGGAAAACGCAGGACCCAGGGAAAACCGCAGGTCCTGCTGCAATCAGCTTTATTATAGCACACCATTTTGCTGGGTTTCTAGGCTTCCGGTTTTTCCAGACCAAAGGTATAGCCGGTCATATCCATGGACCCCATATTGCACAAATGGTTGTACAGCTGAGGTTTCTCTCCCTGGGAAGCGCCCAAAGCGTATACCAGGGGCATAAAATGGTCCAGGGTGGGTACTGCATAGGCGGCGTCCTGGGCCTGCTTATAGTGGAGCACCTTTTCGTCCTGGCGGCTCAGCACCGCCTCCGCAATGTACTGGGAAAACCGCAGGGCCATAGGAGAGCCGCCGGGATTATCCCATTCCACCCGTCTCAGGTTGTGGACCACGTTGCCGCTGGCAAAAAGCAAATAGCCCTGTTCCCTAAGAGGTGCCAGCTTTTGCCCTAGGGCATAGGCCTCTTTCGTACTGCCCTGGGCCACGGACAGCTGAACCACGGGAATATCCGCCTGGGGAAACATATGTTTCAGCACCACCCAGGTGCCATGATCAATGCCCCAGTCATCATTTACGGAAACTTTCTCTCCCAAAAGCTGCTCCACGGCCTGGGACAGGGGCAAATAGCCTTTCACCGGGTATTTTACCTGGTACAGAGCATCGGGGAAACCGTACATATCGTAAATCTGGTCGGGCTCCGCCGCCGTCTGGATATACGTGCCTGGCGTGAACCAGTGGGCAGAAATGGCCAGGATGGCCTTGGGCTTGCCAAAGTTGGCCAATACGTCCTGCCCCACCCGGTTCATTTCCTGGGTAATGGCATTATGTTCCAGGGCCACCATGGGACTGCCGTGACCGGAAAAAATTACGGGCATTTTCATAAAAATCAGCCTCCCTCCCATCTATAGATGGGGTTCTATTAATTAAGAATAAATTTCTCCTAGCGTTTGTTTCATTATACCATATTTCCATTCTTTTCTCAGTTTATTTGCCATTTAGGGCAACTGGATTTGACTTTTTGCTTCCAATGTGTAATTCTATCCTTATATGCTGTAATTGTCAGATATGCCAAAGGAGGATTATTATGACATTTTTTAAGAACGTACGCGTTTTAGGACTGGCCGCAGCCCTCTGCTTCCTGTTCTCTCCCCTGGTTCCGGCCCAGGCCGCCAAAGTGGACCAGGCAGCGTTAAAAGAAGTGGTCCAAGCCCAGAAAAACACCAACCAGGAAAAATATATCCAATACCAGATCCACAGCAATATCTTTTCTCCGCTGGGGATGGGGACCATGACCCTAAACGGCCGGATGGTCCAGCAGCAGGAACAGGCTGACAAAAAAGCCGCCGAACCCCAATACATCCTGGAAGGCAAGGGCACGGCAGAAGTGGTTCCCCTGGCCGGGGTAGGCAGCAAAAAGATTCCTTTTTCTTTCTATGCGTCCAAAGATGATAAGCAGGTGACCCAATACTTCAACAGCGGCAAAGGCTGGACCAAAACCGTCCAAGTACTGGATCAGAAAACCCTGCAAAAAGCCAAAAAACAGGAAGAAATGCTGCCCGATTTTGAAAAAATGGTGCGTTCCGTCCAAGTACTCCAGGATTCGGAAATGGAACAGCTGATCAAGATTACCCTGGACAACGAGCGGCTTTTTGGTGACAATTCCGACAGCCTTTGGGCCAAGACCTTGAAAAAACAGCACGAACAAATGCGCAAGGCCCTGGCCAGTATGAAGGACTTCAGCTACAACGTGTCCATCGATAAGGAAAAGACCCGCTACAACCGGATTTCCTTTAACTTTACGCCCCTGGTCCACTCCCTGGGCCAAAGCGTTCTGGAAACCGTGTCCAAGGAAAAGAACCTGGATGACCGGAAAAAGGAAATGATTCAGAGCCTGATTGACAGCTCCACCTCCAGCCTGGATATCCAGCTGTTCTACGACCAGGGAAAAGAAGTCGTCATTCCGGACGAAGTAAAGAACGCCCCTTTGGCCATTGAGAAACTGGAACAGGAAGCCCAACAGGAAACCAAAACAGAAAAAAGCGCCTAACCGTAAAATAAAATCATACAAAACAGGGTAAGACAAATTCCCAATGATTTCGAGTGTTACGGCACACTCATATTTACCAACAGCTCAATTCTGTTTCTCTTATTGCTAAGTGGCACAACAAAATATAACTGTTGTTGTCTATTTTATAGTTTCCGTTAAGTACAAGGACTGCAATCTCTTGGAAGCAGTTCTTTCTTAACGGAAGTTTTTGTTTATGAGGACTTCTTTTTGCTTATATATTCATCTGCGAAGCCCTGACCTCTACGAGCAATAACATAACTTGCTCCTTGGTGAATAACGAGTTTCTTTTTGTCACAATACTTTTGCTTTGCAATCTTGCTCGTATACGCAGGATTGACTTGAATCAAATTAACATTTCGTCTAAAACAACAATTTTCGAAAGTTTCCTTATATCTCGAATAGTCAAAGGCGTGAATCATTTTATTGTACGCCTTGCCCTGGTCTGACTTTGCTTTGGTGATTTCTGCCTTAGATCCTTTAAAGTCTAAATCCTCAATAACAATGTCTTTCCCGACAGATATTGCGTAGTTTACAATCTTAGAGGTTACCTCTCGAATTTCGGACTTTGCTCTATTTCCCATACCATGATAATGCAAATCATAGTGTTTTAGCCCGACAAGATTTCCCGTTTCATTGGTCTCGGCAAGTTCGATAAAGCCATCATTGTAATCCAAGCCAATCGTTCCATACGTTTTTCGGGTCCTGTAGCTGTCGGTATCTATATCGAACGTTACCATAGCTTGCAGATAACACTTGCTGCCACGGAATACGATACGATAGCTAACGCCATGGCTTTTCTGTACAATGGTTTTTGCTAGCAAGCTGCTCATATACTTAAAAATACAAGCTCCATAAACGTACTCCCGAGCTTTTGTGTTCTTACGCAGCTGAATAACGAAACGATTACCTTTACCCGAGTGTACCATTGGTGTTAGTTGCAGTATCTGATTACAGCGAAATTCATCCTTCGCTCCGATATACAAGGAACGATTATCTCTCTGCTCACGGAAATGTTCCAGCCAGACCTTATGACTTGTCAGATTATTGTTTTCAAGATTATGCTGTGCATAAAACAGCTTCTTTGAGCCAAAGCAGAGATGCAAATCTTTGCTCTGAAGCTCTTTCAGCAGGTTAGCCTGCTTTTGTTTGAGGCGGTTAATCCTTTGACCCGTGTAAAAGATTTTCTCTTTTTGCCTGCGATAATATCTCAAAGCGGAAGGTGACAACTGATTGTTTCGAGCTTTTTCTTTCAAGGCAAATACTTTTTCACAAAGTTTCTTCCGCTCGCTGTAGAGTTTCGCAATTTTGCTATTCAACTGATTATACTCATGCCATTTCAATTGATATAAGGCTCGATATAAACCCTCGACTTCAGAGATAACTGAATTAGCAAAACGCTTGTTTACTCCAAATTGTATTTGTAAAAGCGTATTGAACTGGCTTTTCTTTACAGAGAACTTGCCGCCATTGTTATAACGATGCCACGCAAAGCGTAACATTCTGCCATAGAGAGCATTATACTCCTTGACGTATTTAATTAGATCAGCATTATCATTTTGATTGAGTCGTGTTTCAAGCGTAAAGGTTTTAGAGACAATCACAGCATCACCTCCATTCTGTAAATTATTAATACTATTATATTACAAAATGCAATTATATTGTTCGAATTTTGTACAAAATAATCATGTTTATATGGTTTTGTATGATTTTTAGAAACTGCTGTTCAACCCCCAGGTTCCCTGCCCAACAAAAATTGCTGCCCCCAAAGGCAGCAATTTTTTTATGCGCCCCTGGGGAGCATTTTATTTGGGATTATACAGCACGCCCAATTCCTGCAAAGCCTGGTGCACGGCTTCCATTTCTTCTTGCGTGGCGGTTTCCACCAGATGGGAATGTACGCCTCCTGACAGACTGGCCAAGAGCGGTGCCTTGGTTTCTTCCATCCGTTTGATGTACAGAGCCACATCCCGGCGGGAATGGAGATTTAACTGGGCCTCCATATAGCCGTAGACCTCATGTTCAATCATCACGTTGTGGACAATTCCTCCATTGTCCACAATGGCATTCAGCTCTGCAGCCACCTGCTCCTTGCCATGGCAGCACAAAAAGGATTCCTGCACTCCGGCCGGCTGAGGCGTGGTCAGCTGGTAGCCCCTGGGGGTAGAAATTACCGAAACTCCTCCAGCCCGCAGGAGGGCAATGTCTCCTACAATAATTTGACGGCTGACCTTACATTCCCTGGCCAGGTCCGTACCGGTCAACGGATTCTCCGCCTGCTGCAGCAAACCAAGAATCTTTTCGCGTCTTTCCCTATTTTCCATGCTGGCTTTCACTTCCCTTCTGTTTCCTGCCCTGGGCTCTGGTACCCGCCAGAGGAAGCAGCCGAAACAAACTGTCTATACTAAAACATTTTCGGGAAGAATGCGCCGTTTCCTGCAAATTTCTATCAGAAATAAGGCACTATTCGTAACTTTTTTGGAAACCTTGTTACTCTTTCCCCCCTGTGCTAGGATAACAAGGAAGTTATTTTTTGGAGGCTAGTATGACAACACCACAGGAATACAAAAGTAAATGGACCGTGTTTGCCATGTCCCTGCCTATTTTCATTGAAATCGGTCTGCAGATGCTGGTGCCCAACATGGACCAATTCATGCTGAGCCACTATTCCCAGGATGCTGTAGCAGCGGTAGGCAACGACAACATGATCATCAATATGATTATTTTGACCCTATCCGTGCTCTCCCAGGCGGCCACCATTTTGATTGCCCACTACCGAGGTGCCGGCAATCTGAGCCAGGCCAGCCGGGTCTGCTCCGTATCCCTGGCCCTGAACCTGACGCTGGGCACCCTAATCAGCCTGATTCTTTTCCTGTTTCCCCGCTTTTTCCTGCAGCTTTTGGGGGTACCCCTGGAAATTTACCCGGATGCCACCCTGTATCTGCGCTGGATTGGGCTTTTTATCATTATCCAAAGCGCCTACACCGCCTTTATCTCTTTTCTCCGGGGCTTTTCCCTGCTGCGGGAAACTATGCTCTGCTCCGCCGTCATGAACATCCTGAACATCTGCGGCAATATGGTGCTGATTCACGGGTTGGGCCCCATTCCTTCCCTGGGCGTCCTGGGAGTATGCATTTCCACCAATACGGCCAAAACCCTGGGCCTTGTGCTGGTGCTGTACCTGTGCCGGAAAAAGACCCCCATCCGCCTGTCCCTTTCCCATTTGCGGCCTTTCCCCAAAAAGGAACTGTCCAAGCTCCTGTATCTGGGAATTCCCTCGGCAGGAGAAACCTTCTCCTACCAGTTGTCCCAGACGACCCTGATGACCTTTGTGAATCTGTTTGGCATTGCGGTAATCACTACCAAGGTATATGCCTACATCATTGCCATGATCAGCTACCTGTACTCCCAATCCCTGGCTATGGCCACCCAAATTCTGGTCAGCTACTTTAAAGGGGCGGACAACAACCGGGAAGTGGACCAGCGGGTAAAATTCACCATCTTCGTTTCCATGCTGCTTTCTGGCTCCCTGGCGATTTTGGTCTACTTCCACAGCGACCTGATTTTCTCCGTCTTTACCAATGATCCAGAAGTCCACGCCTTGGGGAAGGTGATTCTTTTCATCGACATCTTCCTGGAAATTGGCCGGGCCGTGAATATGTGCATGGTTATGGCCCTGAATGCTGCCGGGGACGTAAAGGCCCCCATTACCATCGGCATCATCTTCATGTGGTCCTTTTCCGTACTGGGCGGCTGGTTCTTCGGCGTCCACCTGCTGTGGGGACTGGCCGGCATTTGGCTGGCCATGGCCCTGGACGAATGTACCCGGGGACTGGTGTTCTTCTGGCGCTGGCACCAGGGCACCTGGAAAAAAGCGTTGATCTGACAAGAAAAATCCCTTCTATCACGGGTTCTGCGAGAGAAGGGATTTTTTGGTTCAGACTGCTGCGCTTATGCTTGGTTCCGCTTTCAGGTCAATGAGGTGGAAACGGCAGTCCTTGGGATCCAGCATCCGGGCTGCCAGCCGGCGTCCCCGCTCCAGGTCCGCTGTAAAGCAGATGTCCACACTGCCTTCGCCGGCAGTTTTGGCAAGTCCCCGGGCTTCCAGGTCCGCTATGGCGTTCAGGGTGGTCTGCTCGGCCGGGTCCACAACCGTCACTGACGGTCCAAACTCCTCTTCAATTTCCTGCCGGACAAAAGGATAATGGGTGCAGGACAGCAGCACCGTATCCACCTGGTGCTGCCGCAGTTTATCGGCATATTCCTTGATGGCCGCCTTCAGCTCCGGGCTGCCAAAACGTTCCCCTTCAATCAAGGGTACAAACTTGGGGCAACCCTGGCCAAACACCTGAATGCTTGGATCCACTGCCTGAATGGCCTTTTTATGGGCACCGGTGGACACGGTAAAATCCGTGGCAAAAAAGCCCACCCGTTTATTCTTGGTCAGGGAAGGGACCAATTGGCCGCCCTTATCCATGCCAATCACCGTGAAATCATAATCCCCCCGAATGGTATCCGTACCCAGCACCGTAATGGTGTTGCAGGCTACCACCAACTGTTTGATCCGGCATTCATTTAAATACGCCGTCATATCCCCTACAAAGCGAGTAATTTCTTCCCGGGACCGGTTGCCGTAAGGCGTCCGGGCCGTATCCCCAATAAAAATAAAGTCTTCGTGGGGCATTTTGGCCTTCAGCCATTTCAGGACGGTCAAGCCGCCTACGCCGGAATCGATAACACCAATGGGTTGATTTTTGTTCATGATTTTCCCTCCCAAGTCTGCAATACCCTGTAGCCCCGCCCTTTGGGCAAATAAAAAAGGCCTGACTGCCATACCTTTTGGTATGCATTCTGGCCTTACGGACGGACAGAAACAGGGGAAACCATTTCCATGCCAATAAGGATCAGATGAAGTTGTCGAATAATTTTTTATACATTATACGATGTTCCCCGGCAAATTGCAAGCCTTATTTAAGCTGCAATACCCGTCTTCGTTCTTCTGGAACAAGCTCCCGCTGCCCCAGCCGCTGGAAAACGGCTAGGCAAATACGGACCTTCCTATCCAGACAGACGAAAAGCTCCAGGCAATTGCTTGCCTGGAGCTTTGTGTACTTTCCCAGTACAGTGAGCCGATTGTAGGGTTCGCTTAGATAATGCCTCTCAGCTTCATGGGTTCAGCCAAAGCATTCAGGGCTACGATGTAAGCGCCAACACGCATGGTGGTGTTGTACTTCTTAGCAGCATCGTAAACGTTCTTGAAGGCTTTAACCATCATTTTTTCCTGTCTTTCAACTACTTCTTCTTCAGTCCAGAAGTATCTGTACAGGTTTTGTACCCATTCGAAGTAAGAAACAGTTACGCCGCCGCCGTTGGCCAGAACATCAGGAACAACGGGGATGCCTCTCTTTTGCAGAATCTTATCAGCATCTGCATCGGTCGGGCCGTTAGCAGCTTCAACGATGATTTCAGCTTGGATCTTGTCAGCATTCTTGCCGGTGATCTGCAGTTCCAGAGCAGCCGGAATCAGAACGGTAACTTTTTGTTCCAGAACTTCTTCGTTGGTGATGGCTTTTGCACCAGGATAGCCTTTGATTACGCCGCCATTGGTCTTAGCGTATTCTTCCAGTTTGTAGGGATCCAGGCCATTTTCGTCATACAGGCCGCCGCTGATGTCGCTCAAAGCAACAATCTTCAGGCCGGCATCATGAGCGCATTTAGCGGTCCAGCTGCCTACATTACCGAAACCTTGGATAGCCAGGGTGGATTTCTTAGGATCCTTGCCAGCTACTTTCAGAGCTTCCAGAGCTGCAGTGATTACGCCGCGGCCGGTAGCGGAAGTTCTGCCCAGGGAGCCGCCCATGCAAACTGCTTTACCAGTGATAAAGCCCGGTTCGTAGGAGCCGCTGATCTTGGAGAATTCATCGCACATCCAAGCCATGATTTGGGCATTGGTGTTAACATCAGGAGCAGGGATATCTTTCTTTTCGCCGATTACCGGAGCAATCTTGTCGATCCAGCCACGAGTCAAGCGTTCCAATTCCCCTTTGGACAGCTTGGAAGGATCAACGATAATGCCGCCTTTGCCGCCGCCATAAGGCAGACCAGCAATTGCGCATTTGGTGGTCATCCAGAAACCCAGAGTTTTAACTTCATCCATGGACACGTTCTGATGGTACCGAACGCCGCCTTTAGCAGGTCCCAGGATGGTGCTGTTCTGAGAACGGTAGCCAGTGAATACCTTCACAGTGCCATCATCCATCTTTACAGGGATGCTAACTTCCAGAGTACGTTCAGGTTGAGAAATAACAGCCTCAGCGTTGGGATCCAAGTTGATCAGCTTGCTAGCTTCTTCCATCGGGATCTTTGCCATTTCAAATAAACTCATTTGTAACGCCTCCTAAAATATTATCTAGTGAACCCTTACATGCACATTATAGCATGATTCAGAAATAACAGTTTATTTTTATGTATTTTGTATACAATTTTGTATTCATTGAACAATCCGGCCTTTTCCAGAAGCCGGGTCATCCTCCATAAACTGTTGATAGATGCGGCCAAACGGGATTCCCCCTACAATTTTACCTTTATACTGACGGGGCAATTCGTCAATGACACGGGTCAGATGAACGGAAGAAATGCCGCATTGGACGCTGAGCCAGGCCTCCATAAAGGCAGCCAGATGGTCACAGCCCTTGAGCACTTCCCCATCCACCGGGCTATAGCGGTCTGCATTATACTGGGCAGGGATATCCCCCGACAGGAGAATCAGTTCTCCCCCGTCCCAAATCCGGTTCCGGAACTCATTGACCGTGAAGTTGAGGATATCCTTATGCCACGCTGCCGGCAAAAGGGGCAGCAGGATTTCTTCCATCTGCCGCTGCTCAATTTCCTTGATCAGTTCATCCAGGCCTTCAATGGAACGTTTGATGGGCGAAATGATATCCCGGGTCAGCACCTCCGGCAGGTCATGCCAAAGACCGGCCAGAAAATCGTTGACCACCCGGGCAGGGCAGGCTCCCATATACTGGGCACAGAAGTACCCCATAATGGCAACCACCAGCACATGCCCCATAACGGAGGTTTCCGGCATCCGAGGGGACTGGGACCAGCGTTTCTGGAAGCGAAGCTTCCCAATCAGGTCCACAAATTTCCGGGTTTTCCCGTTCATGGCAATCTTCTGTACCCCGGCCAAATTGGTGTGTTCCTCAATTTCGTCGGCAATGGCGGTTTTGATTTCCTCCACCCCAAAGATTCCCTGATTCATATGATAGATAATCCGGAATTCCCATTCCGTGGCCAAATAATGGGCTGCCCGGAGCAGCTGCTTTTCCAGGGGATGGTCATTGCCATCCAGGTACGCCTGCAGCCGGTCCATAAAGGCAGACCCTGCCAACGAGGGAACCCTCCTGGCCAGTTCCTTATAGACCCACCCATTCAGACGGGGACCACTTTTGCGCATCAATTCGTGAAAAACCGGGGGCTTGATGTCCGTCAAAACAATCCGGTGGAGGAATTCAAAAATACCTCCCTCAATCAGCACCTGCCAATCCAATTGGGCGTGATGATCCTGCTCCTCGTACCGGGCCAGAATATAGGCAATCATCATCTTGTGGGCCTGCTTGTCAAGCTCTGTAAAGCCCTGGGGACGAATGTGGTCATTCCAGCGCTGGATATAGGCAGCTTCAAACACAAACTGGATCAAATCCCGCGGAAGGGCAATCTCCGATGCTGTCACCGTAGTCATGCTGTACCTCCTCTCCCGGACCTAAAATCCGGCTTTCCCATTTTGGCTGCTTTCTGCTTCATATCTAAACTGTATTTCATAGAAACATATTCGTTAGCCTCCTATGAAATTCCTGCAATCTTTTCCGTAACATGAACCGTTTTTCGAATATCGTTTCAAAGGTAGCAAAATCCGGGAAAATTTTACAAAAAAATGGGTTTTTCTTGCCTTTCTTTTCTGTTATCGCAGGGGCAAACATGCTATAATGTGCGTATTGTTTAAAATGTGCGTATTGTTTAAAATAAGAAAGGTCGTGACAACTGAGAGATGAAAGAAATGATTCGCCTGGTGGGTATCACCAAGGAATTTGAGAACAACGTGATTATTCCGCCGCTGGATTTGACCATATACGACGGAGAATTCGTTACCCTGCTGGGACCGTCCGGCTGTGGTAAAACTACCATTCTGCGTATGATTGCCGGACTGGAAACTCCCAGTACCGGTCATATTTATCTGGATGACGAAGATGTAACAAAACTGGCACCCTATAAACGCAATGTCAATATGGTCTTCCAGCATTACGCCCTGTTCCCCCACATGACCGTGGAGGACAACATCCGCTTTGGCCTGATGATGAAGAAGGTCCCCAAGGAAGAACAGCAGGAACGCATCGACCAGGTGCTGTACCTGACCCAATTGGAGAACCTTCGCTACCGAAAGCCCCAGCAGATGAGCGGCGGCCAGCAGCAGCGGGTGGCCATCGCCCGGGCTCTGGTGAACAACCCCAAGGTACTGCTTTTGGACGAACCCCTGGGCGCCCTGGACTATAAGCTGCGGAAAAAAATGCAGCTGGATTTGAAAAATCTCCAGCGCGGCCTGGGCATCACTTTCATCTATGTAACCCATGATCAGGAAGAAGCCCTGACCATGAGCGACCGTGTTATTATCGTCAACGGCGGGCGGATTGAGCAGGACGATCCCCCCACCCGGATTTACCAGGCTCCCAAAAGCAAGTTTGCCGCCAGCTTTATTGGCGAAAACAACTTCTTTGACATTGAGGGAGATGAGGACCATCTGATTTCCGTGCGGCCGGAATTCGTCATCGTTACCAAGGAAGAAGACGAAGACCCGGACAAACCCGGTTCCTTCTATTACGGCACCGTGGTGGAAATCCTGTTCTGCGGCACCTTTGACAAGGTGTTCATCCGTCTGGACAATTCCAATGAGTTGGTCACTGCCTATCAATACTATGATGACCACAAGCGCTGGGAACCGGATGATCGGGTAGGAATCCGGTGGAACGCCAAGGACAGCGTTCGGGTGACGAAATGAAGCGGGGAAAATGGCTGGTATTGCCTTCCATGGGGTGGCTGACAATCTTTTTTGCGCTGCCCCTTTTGATTGTGGTTGCAGTATCCTTTGCCTCCCGTTCCACCTACGGACAGGTGATTTTTCATTGGACCCTGAACAACTACGTGCGTTTTTTTGAGCCTCTTTACATTCAAATTTTCGCTTCCACCCTGTTTACCGCAGTGGTGACCACGCTGTTTACCTTTGCCCTGGGCTATCCCATTGCCTACACCATTGCCATGATCATGCCCAAGCGGTGGCAGCAGATGGGGATTATCCTGGTGATGATTCCTTTCTGGATCAACTTCCTAATCCGGTCCTACGCCTGGGTAATTATTCTCCGGGCCCAAGGCCTGGTGAACACCTTCCTGCTCCATTTGGGCGTCATTGAAGTACCCATGATTCTTTTGTACAACGATTATGCAGTGATGCTGGGCATGGTCTACGCCCTGCTGCCGTTTATGATTCTTCCCATCTACGTTTCCCTGGAACAGATGGACAAACGGCTTCTGGAAGCTGCCAGTGACCTGGGCGCCAAACCCTTTACAGCTTTCCGTAAAGTAACCCTGCCCCTGACCATGCCGGGGGTAGCCGCCGGCTCCATCCTGGTATTCATTTCTTCCCTGGGCATGTTTGTAGTGCCCGATGTAATGGGCGGCGCCAAAAGCGCCCTGATCGGCAACGTCATCCAGGACCAGTTCCTGGCCGCCCGGGATTGGCCTTTCGGCTCCAGCTTGTCCATTATCTTGGCCATTTTGGCCCTGCTGCTCATTGTGCTTTACTATAAGGCCCTCCAGGCCCAGAAGGGAGGCCATCACCATGCAGAAAAGCTGGCGTAGTGCTACTTTGGTTGCCTATTCCCTGGGGGTTTTGGCGTTTCTGTACCTGCCCCTGGTGATTTTGTCCCTGTATTCCTTCAATGAATCCCGAATCAACGCTGTGTGGACGGGCTTTACCCTGAAATGGTACATTTCCCTGCTCCACGATGACCAAGTGCTGTCCGCCCTGGGCAACAGCTTGATTATTGCTTCCATTACTACGGTAGTTACCACCATTATGGGTACCATGGCCGCCCTGGCCCTTCACCGGTACCAGTACAAGTACAAGGCTGCCATGAACAGCCTGCTGTACCTGCCCATCCTGATTCCGGAAATCGTTATGGGCCTGTCCCTTTTGGTGCTGTTCTCCCAGGCCGGCATTCCTTTGGGCAAAATCACCCTGACCATTGCCCACATTACCTTCTGCCTGTCCTTCGTGATTATCACCGTAGGAGCCCGGCTGGAAGGCTGCCGGCAGGACCTGGAAGAAGCGGCCAGCGATCTGTACGCCACTCCCTGGCAGGCTTTCCGGTATGTGACCTTCCCCATGATCCTTCCGGGCATTGTGGCAGGAGCCCTGATGGCCTTTACCCTGTCCATTGATGACTTTGTCATCAGCTTCTTTGTGGCCGGGCCCAACTCCACCACCCTTCCCCTGTACATTTACGCCATGGTAAAACGGGGAATTTCGCCTCAGATCAACGCCCTTTCCACCTGCATGATGCTGATCACCATTTCCCTGGTGGTTGTTTCCCAACTGCTGCAAAAGCAGGGGTATCATTCTTCCAGAAAGGACTGAGCCATGAAAAAAATTAAGATTTTCTTTTTGGTCTGTCTGACCCTTCTCACCGCCCTTTTCAGTACCGGCTGCGGCAGTGACAAGGACAGCGATAAGGAAGTGCTGAACCTGTACAGCTGGGCGGATATCTACGATCCCGCCCTGATCAAGGAATTTGAAAAGGAATATAACTGCAAGGTCAACTACGACGTGTTCTCCAACAACGAAGAACTGCTGGCCAAACTCCAGGCCGGCGGCGCCCAGTATGACCTGATCCAGCCCTCGGACTACATGGTTTCCACCATGATCAAGCTGGGTATGCTGGAAAAGCTGGATAAGGCAGCCATGCCCAACATCCAAAACCTGACCCCCGAGCTGCAGCACCCGGAATTTGACCCCAACCAGGAATATTCCGTGGTCTATACCTGGGGCATGACGGGCATTGTGTACAACAAGAAGTACATCAAGACCCCGCCCACCTCCTGGAATGACCTGTGGGACCCCAAGTACAAAGGCCGTGTCATTCTTCTGAACGACAGCCGGGAAGTACTGGGCATGGGGCTGAAGAAAAACGGCTATTCCTACAATTCCACGGATCCGGAACAGGTGAAAAAGTCTTTCGAGGACTTGAAAGCCCTGGCCCCCGGGGTACTGGCCTATGATACGGACAGCCTGAAGCAGAAATTCATTGCCGAAGAAGGCTGGATTGGAACCATGTGGTCCGGCGATGCCTACTTCAGCCATCTGGACAACCCCAACCTGGGCTTTGTGATTCCCAAGGAAGGCACCACTGTCTGGGCCGATGCCCTGGCCATTCCCAAAGGGGCCAAACACAAGGAACTGGCGGAGAAATTCATCAACTTCCTGTATGACCCCAAGGTCAGCGCCCAGAACTACGAATACATCGGCTACAACGACCCCAACGTGAAAGCCCGGGAATTCCACTCCAAGGAATTCCTGGAGGATCCCATGCTGCAAACCGCAGCGGACAATTTCTCCAAAGGAGAATGGCTCCACGATATTGGAGATGCCATTACCATGTACGACCATTACTGGACGGAGCTGAAGACCGTCAAATAAGCAACAAGAGCAAGAACCCGACAGAACACACCTTCTGCCGGGTTCTTTTCCATTCTCAGGGGCTTTTCCCGTTTTTACATCTAACTTGCTCCTATCAAAAGAATACCGCTTCTAAAGCCCAATTTGGGCCTGAAGCGGCTTTCTTTATTTTTATGCTCTTAAAGCATAATTTATAAAAGTATATAGGTATTTGTTATTCATCTTTTCCTAGTTTATACTGTTTGCAGAAAGGAGAGTCTATGAAAAACCTGCGTTTATTTCTCTTTATTTTAGCCATAGGCGTATTCGGCATCTTGAATACGGAAATGGGAGTCATTGGCATTCTGCCCGCTGTGGCTGAACGCTTTTCCGTTCCCATCTCCCAGGCAGGCCTTTTGGTCAGCTTGTTCGCCCTGGTAGTTGCCGGGGCCGGGCCCGTTATGCCCCTGCTGTTTTCCCGCTTCAACCGGAAAACCGTCATGCTTTTTGTGCTGGGGCTTTTCGCCGTATGCAACCTGCTTTCTGCTTTTACCGACAGTTTTGCCGTACTTTTGGCCGCCCGGATCATTCCCGCCTTCTTTCATCCGGTGTACTGCTCCCTGGCCTTTGCCGCAGCCGCCCAGGAGGCACCCGCTGGTGAGGTCCCCAAAGCCGTGGGCAAGGTAATGATTGGCACCGCCGCCGGCATGGTGGTAGGCGTTCCCGTCAGCAACTTTCTGGCCGCCCAATTTTCTTTAGAAGCGTCCCTGCTGTTTTTCGCAGCAGTAACAGCCCTGGCCTTCCTGGCAACCCTGCTTTGGGTGCCCTCCCTGCCTGTGCATCAGGTTCTGAGCTATGGCAGCCAGCTGGCCGTACTGAAAAAGCCCGTAGTTTGGCAGGCCATTTTGGCCGTGGTATTTATGAACGGAGCCGTCTTCGGTGTCTTCAGCTACCTGGCAGATTATCTGGACCGGGTCACCGGCCTGAACCCCCAAAACGTCAGTCTGCTGCTGCTGCTCTATGGGCTGGCCAATGTGGTGGGCAGCTATATTTCCGGCGGCCTCCTGATCCGCTTTCCCCGCTCTTCGGTCCAAGCCTTTCCCTTTGTGCTGGCCGCCCTGTATGGGCTGCTGAGCTTGGCCGGCACTTCCGCCAGCTTTACCGCTCTGGTAATTCTTCTTTGGGGAATTCTGGGCGGCATCAATGCCAACATGAACCAGTACTGGCTGACCACTGCGGCCCCGGAAGCTGCGGCCTTTGCCAACGGACTGTTCCTGACAGCCGCCAATTTGGGCACCATGGCTGCCAGCCTGCTCTGCGGCCAGCTGATTGACCGCTATGGAACCAGTTTCGTTTTAAGCGGCGGCGTTTTCTTTGCTGCTGTCAGTGCCCTGTTTATTTTCTGGCGTACCAGCCAATCCGGTACCCCAATTTCTGTACTGCAAAAAGGAGGAAATGTATTATGATGTCCAAAGCAAAAAAAATAATGGTATCCCTGCTGCTGTGCAGCAGCGTCTTTTCAGCAGTAGGCTATACGGGAAAAGCCCAGGCAGCTGATTTCTTCGCTCCCCTGCCGGCCACTACCCCGGCTCCCACCGATACCGCCGGCCATCCTGACAACTTTTACAAGAGCAGCCAGGTGACCAAACAGACGGTTTCTTTTAAGAACCTGTATGATATGAAGGTAGCCGGCAGCCTGTTTGTACCCAAAGACCTGAAAAAGGCAGAAAAACTTCCGGCCATTATTGTGGGCCATCCCATGGGCGCCGTAAAGGAGCAAAGCTCCGACCTGTACGCCCAAAAGCTGGCGGAAAAGGGCTTTGTAACCCTGGCCATTGACCTGTCCTACTGGGGCGAAAGCGAAGGCCAACCCCGGAACAGCGTAAACCCCGATGTCTACGCCGAAGATTTCAGTGCCGCCGTGGATTACCTGGGCAAGCAGAATTTTGTCAACCGGGATAAGATCGGGGTTCTGGGCATCTGCGGCAGCGGCAGTTTCGTCATCAGCGCCGCCAAGCTTGATCCCCGGATGAAGGCCGTAGCCACCGTAAGCATGTACAATATGGGCAACGCCAACCGCTGGGGCCTGAACAAATCCCAGACCGTGGAACAGCGCAAGGCCATTCTGGAACAGGCCGCCCAGGAACGCTGGGCAGAAGCTGACGGAGCTCCCGTAAAATATACCAGCGGCACCACCCACGCCATTGACAGCAGCACCAACCCCATCCAAAAGGAATTCTATGATTTCTACCGCACCACCCGGGGCTCCTACACTACGCCGGGAGAAAATCCGGAACATACCACCCATCCGACCCTGGTCAGCAACGTAAAGTTTATGAACTTCTATCCCTTTGAAGATATCGAGACCATCTCTCCCCGGCCCATGCTGTTTATTACCGGCGACCAGGCCCATTCCAAGGAATTCAGCGAAGACGCCTACCGCCGGGCAGCAGAACCCAAGGAACTGTATGTACTACGTAAAGGGCGCCGGCCATGTGGACCTGTACGATAAGGTGGACCTGATTCCCTGGGGCAAACTCACCCAATTCTTCACCAAGTATCTGAAAAACTAAATACCACAGACAAAAAAATTCCTGGCCCCGTAGGGTCAGGAATTTTTTGTTGCAAGCCTTTTGGATAATTTCCCAAGAAACTTATTTGGCAGCAGCTGCCTTATCCTGGGTATTTTCCGTTTTGATTTCTACCGGAGTCACGTTAACGCCCTGGAGCAAAGCTTTCTTGTCTTTGGTCACAAAGAGGAAAGTCAATTGCACATTCGGGGATTTTCTTGCTTTGCCCAAGTAGATCAGACGGTCTGCATCCGGGAACTTGTCCAGCCGTACCAGGGTAGCATCGCTGACTTTGCCCAGTTGGTCGGTAACGCCCTTTTGCATATTGCTGAGAGCCTTATCGTTAAAGTTCTTTTGCAATTCTGGGGTAAAGTTCTTGGATACATCAGCCAGTTCGCCTTGGCCCTGCAGCAGGTTCACTACTTGGGTAACGGTCTTTTCTTCCTGATTCAACAGGTCACTGGCGGGGCTGGCAAAACCCATACTTGCCAAACCCATGGACAAAACGGCGGTCAATGCTAATGCTAATTTCTTCATACGCAAACACCCTTTCCTGTTTTTAAGAATTGACTCTGGTTGGTAAAAAACAATTTTAAATGCTGTCTTTCTCAATCCGTTCCATGGCTTCCTTGGTGCCCTCATGGGTACCGAAAGCGCTGAGACGCAGGTAACCTTCCCCCATGGTGCCGAAACCAGCGCCGGGAGTGCCTACAATGGCCAGGTCATTGAGCAGGTGGTCAAAATATTCCCAGCTGCCCATATGGTTGGGACATTGCATCCAAACGTAAGGAGAATACTTGCCGCCGAAATACTTGTAGCCTTTCTTGTCAAAGGTTTCCATGATCATGCGGGCATTTTCACGGTAGTAAGCCAGCATTTCGCCGCATTCCTTTTCCCCTTCCGGAGACATGGCAGCTTCTGCACCCCGTTGTACAATGTAGTTGACCCCATTGAACTTGGTGGTCTGCCGGCGCAGCCACATTTTGTTCAGGCTCATTTCCTTGCCTTCCGGAGATTTCCGTTTCAGGCCCAGGGGAACTACGGTGTAGCCGCAGCGGGTGCCGGTAAAGCCTGCCGTCTTGGAGAAGGAGCAGATTTCAATGGCATAATCCTTGGCGCCGGGAACCTCGTAAATAGAGCGGGGGATGTTCTCATCCGTAATAAACGCTTCGTAAGCTGCATCGTACAGCAGAATGGCATCATACTTCTTGGCGTATTCTACCCAAACTGCCAGCTGGTCCCGGGTGTAAACGGCACCGGTGGGGTTGTTGGGAGAACACAGGTATACAATATCGGCTTTTACATCAAAGTCCGGCATGGGCAGGAAGCCGTTCTCCGGAGTGCCGTTCATGTACAAAATCTTGCGGCCGCGCATCAGGTTGGTATCCACATAAACGGGATAAACCGGATCCGGAACCAGGATTACGTTGCTGTCGTCAAACAGGTCGGTCATATTGCCGCAGTCGCTTTTGGCACCATCGCTGATGAAAATTTCCTTGCTGTCCAGTTCCACTCCATGACGAGCGTAGTAGGCAACAATGGCTTCATGCAGGAAATCGTAACCTTGTTCAGGGCCATAACCCCGGAAGGTTTCTTTCTTGCCCATTTCCTGGACAGCCTTGGTCATCGCATCCACAACTACAGGAGCCAGCGGCAGGGTAACATCGCCAATGCCCATTTTAATCAATTTCTTTTCGGGATGGGCTTTGGTGAAAGCAGCTACCCGTGCTGCAATATCAGAAAACAAATAGCTGTCCTTTAATTTTGCATAATTGCCATTTACTAAAGCCATAGTAATCTCCTTTATGTGCTGAGCACTCTTATATGTTTATTTTAAATTAGCAATGGGGTAAAGTCAATCCAAGTTATCGGGAAGTTCCATTTCTCCCTCAAAAACAGTGGTGGCCGGTCCCTTCAGGATAATCTCCCCATCGGGCTGGACCTTCACCTGGAGCATACCGCCTTTGGCTTCCACCTTGACGAATTCTCCTGGTTTGCCGGCTTTGCCCAGGGTAAGCACCGTATAGCCTACTGCGCAGGCGCCGGTTCCGCAGGCCCAGGTTTCCCCGCTGCCCCGCTCCCAAACCCGGAATTTCACGTGGTTGGCATCGATTACCTGGACAAACTCCACATTGACCTGTTCCGGAAAGACCGGAGAGGTTTCAATGATGCGGCCCACTTCTTCCACCGGAGCCGTTTCCACCTCGTCCACAAACAGGACAAAATGGGGATTGCCCATGGATACCGCCGTTCCCTGTACCTGGAAGGTACTGCCATCCGGCCGGGTGAAAGTCACCCCTTGGTTGATGCAGGTCTCTGCGTCCCATTGCATAGGAATCAGCTGCGTTCTTGTTTCGGCCTTGCCCATGGCCACTTCGGCCTCCGTCACCTTGCCGTTCTGGACCGTCATATGGATGGTTTTGATCCCGGCCAGGGTTTCCAGGGTAATGGTATCCTTTTTGGTCAAACCCTTGTCATAAACAAATTTGGCCACACAGCGGCTGCCATTGCCGCACATCTTGCCTTCTGAGGCATCGGCATTGAACATACGCATACGGAAATCCGCCTTCTCAGACGGGCAAATGCAGATCAGACCATCGGAACCAACCCCAAAACGGCGATGGCTCACCAGCTCCGAAATTTTCCCCGGCTGCGGCAGCATCTTTTCCATACAATTCACATACACATAGTCGTTTCCACAGCCATGCATCTTTGTGAATGATAGCTTCAAGGCAACAACCTCCTTCTGCCTTCTGCCCCACAGGGAGCAGAATTCTCAATAATAGTAGTATTTTACTGCATTCTGTCCATTCTGTAAAGAAAAACTTGTCACATTTTCGTGACAAGTTTTCATAATTTTGTATACTTTGTTCAGTTTTACTTGACCACCGTTGCCGTATCAAGCAGCGTGCCATTGGGCAGGTAGCAGCGAATCCGCAGCATATTGTCCTGCTTCTCCAGCACCAGATAGTTATCCGTCTCCGGCTGCGGTGCCACCATCACATCCAGGCTATGCCGGGCCCACAGGGAAGGATACCGCACATTGCCGGCCACGCCGGTAATAATGTATAACGGCCCCTGGGGCGCCCGCTGGAAGTTCTGGATAATGCCCCGGTTCCGGTAGGTGTGCAGATGGGCGGACAGTACCAGGTCAATATGGTACTGGTCAAACAGGGGCATCCACTGCCGGCCTTCTTCCGAAAAGCCCTCTTTCCGGTCGGCGCCGGGCCGGGTTTCCGGATTAAAGGCGTATTGCAGGGGATCCTTATGCATCAGCACCACATTCCACTTTTTCTGGTTTTTGGCCATATCTGCCTTGAACCAGGCCATTTCATCCGCCAAAAGACTGGGCTCAAAATCGGCCATTTCCTGGGTTTGGGTATCCAGCACCACAAAGTGCACATCTCCCACATTGAAGGAATAAAACCGGTTGGGATAGGCCTTGTACCCATTGGCCGGCAGGGAGAACAGTTTCATATAGGCTTCCGGCCGGCGAACCTTCCAGTCCAGGTTATAGGTTTCGTGGTTGCCCATAAGAGGCGCCACCGGAATCTTTTCCGCCATGGGTTCCACCACGTCAAACCAGGCATTCCACTGGGAAGCATCCTCCCCATTGTCCACCAGGTCCCCCATGTTGATGAAGAACTGGGCATCCTGGTTCCGTTCCCAGGCGGGCATAGCCGTTTCCTTCCAGACACTGTAATCGCTGGACTGGGAGTCCGGGAATACCAGCGCCTTAAAATCATTGCCCTTAAACGTATGAAGTGCCAGCCAGTTTCCTGCCTTCTTGGCATAGCGGATCCGGTATTCGTAGTCCGTTCCCGGCTTCAGCTTGGTCAAATACGCCGTATGGATGTAGGTTTCCTTGCCCCCATCGGTGAACTTCTCCTCTGCTGCAGAAACCGTCTGGGAGTCATTTTGGCCCTTTACCCGGTATTCCACCACGGGGTTTTCCTGGGCAAAGGAAGACTGCCACATAATGGTCCGGCTGGTGGAAGGATCCGCAGTCATTACCTGCCGGATATTGGTCACCTCCGAACCGGAAATCAAATCGTAGTGGATGGCTTTCTCCTGGCCCCAGCGCAGAGCTTGGAGCACAGGGGCCTTGGCGTAGCTGGGGGCGAACTGCCAAAAGGCAGCGCCCAAACCTGCCAGGCAGACCAAAAAAAGCAGCAGCTTCAAAAATCTGCGGAGCCATTTATTGTGCATATCCATAATCCTCCTGATTGTAAATTGGGTTTCTTTGGTAAGAATATTACTCTTTATTATACCGAAACCTGGGAAAAAAAGAAGCCCCTTTTGCTGGCAGCCGGGCAGAAAGAAAGGACACTCACTGCCGTGGGTGCCCTTAGACAAAGCTTATTTTTTCAGCCAATCCTTTACTTCAGCTGCACCAGCGCCGCCGGCAAAGCGTTTGCCTTCCTGCCAATTGCCGGTTTTTGCTGCTTTGGCCAGGTTGGAGCCGCTGCTGCCAAAAGAGCTGCTGTAGGAAGTAGCAAAAGGAATCACTTTCTTGCCGTCGAAATTATGGTTTTCTACAAAGGTGTAGAGAATATTGGGAGCCTGTCCCCACCAGATGGGATAGCCAATATAAACGGTCTTATAAGAACCCCAGTCAGCCACATCCCCTTTAATGGCAGGACGGATGGACGGATCCTTATGTTCCTTTACGCTCCGGCTATCGTTGTTGTTATAGTCCAAATCGGCCGCCGTATACGGCTGGGCCGCTTCGATAGCATACAGGGTGCCGCCGGTTTCCTGGGCAAGAGCTTCCGCCACCTTTTTGGTATTTCCCGTATTGGAGAAATAGACTACCAAGGTTTTGCCCTCAGCTGCGGCACTGCTGTCCGCTGCAGCTGCCGCCTTATTGCCGCCAGCCGGTGCTGCCGTAGAAGCCGTTTCTCCGCAGGCGCCCACCACAAGGGCCAAACAACAGACCAGAACGGACATCAATTTTTTCCACATAATAACCCCTCCCAAAAAAAGTCAAACTAAATACCCGGAAAACAAGTATGTTTTTCCTACAACAATTATAGTCAGGGTAAGGGAAAATAACAAATACCTATTGAGAATTATCCATGATAGGAAAAAGTAATCATAAAAAGCAATGGAGTCCGTTCTTTAGCGGGCCAGTATATTTTCTCCGCCAATTGCCTACACTCCAGCCTCCTCAAATTTTTCAATTCCCCGCGCAATAGCCTCTGCAATTTTATCCAGGAAATGCTCGGAGAGCAGCAGCTGTTCCTCCCTTTTATTCGTCATAAACAGGCATTCCACCAAAGCACTGGGCATTGAAGATTTGCGATTGACGTACAGCCGGGAAGCAAAGATGCCTCGATCCGTCACAGCAGCCGTTTTCATTAACTCAGTCTGTAGGTCATAGGCAAAGTTCTTATCATAGGGTGTCTTGGGCGTATAATACGTGGAATAGCCTCCAACACTGCGATTCGTACTCGCATTGCAATGAATACTGAGAAACAGGTCAGAACGGGTCTTTTCGGCCACATCAACGCGGGCCTGGAGTTCCTGCTGATCCGTAGCCGTAGGTCCAAAAACATCGCGGTCACTATATCGCGTTAAATAGACCGTTGCTCCCTTCTGTTCAAGGAGCTTCTTTACCCGAAGGGCAAGAGGCAGGGTTACTTCCTTTTCCTTGAGCCCGCTTTCAAGGCCATGGGTCCCAGGATCGGAACCCCCATGACCAGGGTCTAGCGTAATCCGTTTCCCTTTGAGTCCGCCCCCTACCCTGTATTCTCGCTCGAATACAGGCGCCACGTCGATTACAATGCGCGGCGGCCGTTTTGTTTCCGCATCGGCCTTCAAAGCAAATATCTTAAAATCCGCCCGGGTTGGGTTTTCATCCGTATGGATATGAATTAACGTCCCTTTTGGCGTCTTTTGCAAACGGACCGTCCTTACGTGAGTGGATTCACGCGGCTGGTAGATGGGAGCGATTGAGGGTTCCAGTATGCCATTAATAAAAATATGGGCCTCTCCTTCCAAGATTTTTGTCTTGTAAGGAAGCGGCTCATCCGATTCAATCACAACCCCTAGCTGCCCTTTCTGGTTGACTCCATAAGATACACCCACAATGTGCCCTGCCGCTTCTGCACTGCCCCAAAAACAAAAAAACAGCAATAACAAAACAATCCATTTTTTCAAGTCTTTCAGCTCCTTACTTGCAAATAATTTGCGTTCGCTTTTAAATTATAGTTAGTGTCAGCAAACCTGTCAACCAAAGAAACCTATTTTTCTGTTTCGTCCTATGCTTTGCAGGTCCAGTAAAAATAGCTGAAGACAAGCTTACAGGCCTTCTGCCGCTGCGTAACACAAATTCACCCTGGCTGGATTGCCAGGGTGAATTTGCAAGGGTATTCAGGTTTTATTTACTTCAGCTAGTGGGTTACGCCTGTCTCTTAGCCGCCAGGGCCTGGAGTTCCGGCCGGAATTCCTGCACCAGTTTGACTTCGGCCTTGGCCCCTTTGCTCAGGGCGTTATAGATGATTTCCGCCATTTCGTAGCGGGTCAGGGTCCGGTCACCATGATATTTGCCGTCTGCCTCCCCTTTGAGGATACCTTTCTCGGCCAGTTTACTGACCGCCTCATAAGCCCAATGGTTGGCCGGCACATCCGGAAATTCCCTGCTCATATGGGGATTCAGTGCCCCCAAGAGAGCGTCCAGCCGTGCCTGGAGTTCATTCACCTGTTTCGCCAAAGCGGCATTGGTATTTTCAGCCTGCTCCAGCCGTTTGCTGCTCCGGCCCAGTTTAAAGGTTACCCCGCCGCCTACCAGGTTTTCGCCATTGCCAAAACTGGAAGAGACATTAAGCATTACCCGGTCAGTAGGCCGGTAGAATACGCCCAGGGCACCGGCGGCTGCGCTGCCATAGTTCCCTACCGCGGCGGCCACGCTGACTTTGGAGTCTTCATCGAAATCCAGGGGATGGAGGTTAGCCAGGGCCGCTGCGCTGGCCCCCACCTTGTCCACCCGGCTGTCCAGCCTGTCCACTCGCTGGTTAGTGCTATACAGCTGGCTGCCGTTTACCGCATCCTTGCTGTCCGGGGCCAGTTCTCCCGGTGCCACATTGGTGATTTTCTGGTCATTGGCGTTGATGCCGTTCTTGTCAATGTAGGTCTTGTCCCCAATCTTATAGGAACTGGCCGATACTTCGCCGGCTATGGAAGCATTGCCGCCCACCTTCAGGTCTTTTTCCAGCGTGACGATATCCTTGAAGGAAGCTGCTTGGGCCACTTCCAAGGTACCGTCCAGCTTGGTATTGCCTTTCACCTCCAGCTCTTTGCCTACCGTAACGCTGCCTTGCAAGTCCGAAGCACCTTTTACTGTCAGGTTCTGGTCGATGGCGGCACTGCCCCGGACCCCCAGGTCTTTCATGACCTCCGCATAGTCCATGGTTGCTTTGCCCGTTTGGAGGGTATTCCCGGAAATCGTCGTCTTCGTAAGCGAACCGCCTTCCAAAGCCGTGCTGTGACCTGTGTTTTCAAAAGTCGTACCCTCTGTAGTCGTAGTCACCGTCGTATTCCCTACCACGTCCAGGATGCTCGTACCAGCCGTATGCGTAATGCCATCGGCAGCTGTATTCACCAGGTTCTTGGCGTTATTGGTGATGGTACCAGTGGCTGCCTGATTGGTAATATCCTGCGCGGTCTGGGTACTGCTGGTTGTATTGGTGCCAGCTGTCACCTCCGCCAAAATCTGACCCGTGGTTTGCCGGAAGGTGGATTTCGTCTTCTCATCGTTGCTGCTGACGACATTTTCCAGTTGTCCCGCGGTCAACGTACTGGAGCCTTTGGCTATGTCATCTTTCACCTTTACGGTGCTGCCCTTTTCATCAAAAGTGGCTTCGCTGGTATAAAGCGTGCCGCTATCAATCTTCTCATTTTCGGAGTGGGTACTGCCCGCGCTAATGGTCGTATAGTTGCTGGAATTGGTGTCTCCGCTGGTTAGGGTGCCGCTGGCCGTAAGGTCTTTGACACCGGTCACCGTACCGTCAGTTGCTACATTCACTGTACCGATGGTACCAGAAACTGCGGTCAGGCTGCCCTCGGCATCTACCGTGAATTTGCCGTCCGCCCCTTTGATTTCCCCGGTGGCTTTAAGGGCTGCTTTGGCGTCGTTGTAGGAATCGCCGCCGGTATAAATACCGTCGTCATCCATCAGGGAGCTGTTCGTACCCACCTTGATGCCGTGTTCATCAATGGTCACCTGGTTATCCTTTCCTTGGTTGATAATCAGGGTATCCACTGCCGTTTGGCTATTGGTCACTGCGCCAGTTTCTGCATTGACAGCAGTGCTGTTTTTCATTAGGACATTGTCACTGCCAATGACCATCCCGCCATTTACGGCACCGGCCAGGGCAGTATCAGCAGCGATGCGGGCGGTTTTCTCGTTCCCCACTGCGGTATCCAGGGCATTCAGGTTCTGGCCTACGGTACTTGTGGTCGCAACGTAAGTGCCGGCTTTAAGGCTGCCGTCATTAACCCCGGAGGTGCCGGTGAGGGTAGAAGTTTTTATTTGCGTTGCATCAATGGTAGTAGTATAGTTTCCTCTCTGATAGTATAGTGTAATCGATGGATTCGATTCCGTATCCATTGTGAGTTTACTGGCAGAGAGGCTGGTCGTTCCAATAAAGTCTTCACTAATGGTAGTAGCGCCGCTGCCAAAATCAATGGAACTACTGGTGATGGTAGTGGAATGCCAGGTGTTAACATCATCTTGAACTTTTATAGTATTGTTATTGATAATGGTTGACCCAGTAGCACCATCAATCGTCAGAGAATCTGCAATCTTGTCCTGCTTACCCGCCAGTGCCGTCTTGGTGGCATAGGTAGCTGCAATGTTGTTTCCCTCTCCATCGTTGGTGGCATTGGTGGCATTGGTTGCCGTAGTGGCGGTATCCGCTTTGACAGCAGCGTCAACTTTCCCGTCCTCATTAACATCTGCCTTTTTTTCCAATGCCGCATTTACACTTTCCTGGGTAGCATAGGTATCTGCAATATTTTTTCCATTGCCATCGTTAGTGGCATTGGTAGCGATATCCGCAGTGTCCGCTTTGACAGCAGCAGCAACTTTCCCGTCCGTATTAAGATCTGCTTTTTTCTCCAGTTCTGCATTCACTTCAATCTTGGTGTACACTTCATCGGTGGTATACACGGTGGCCGAGACTCCTGGATCTGTTGTCCCTATAGTGACGGCTGCCCAGGCGTTTCCTCCTACGCCAAAGGTCAGCAGTACAGCCAGAACCGCTGCGGGCTGGAACAGTTTGCTCCGTTTACCCCCGGCCCCGCTGCCCTTGGACCGGCTTTTAGCCAGTTCGGACACCACCATATACATTCCCCGTGCCCGATTCCAAATGACCTGATAGATCCTGTTCATACAATTTCCCTCTTTTCTTCTCCCACAGTTTGGGCTATTGTATCCTTCCTATTAACTACACTATACCAAAGTCTTTACAGGAAAATTTACAATTGGCAAGAAAGGGCGCTTTTTTGGCATGACCAGCAAAAATTTGCGCTTGCCTATTTCCCAGGTGCATTTCGTGAAAAAAAACCGCCTGTTTAGGACGGTTTTCTCAGAAAGCGTTTGTATTTGTGTATAATAGAATTAACAAGCTAACAGGTTACGGAAAGGAGAGGTGCAGGATGCTGCACATTGCTATCTGCGACGATTTGCCGGATCAAGTACAAATGATTCAGGCCGCTGCGGAAATCTACTTCCAAAACAAAAAAGAAACCGTGGAATACCGGACCTATACCGATGGCTTCGCCTTTACCGATGCCATCAGCCAGGGGTGCCCGTTCGATATCGTCCTGCTGGATGTGTGCATGCCGGGCATTCTGGGCACCGAGGTGGCCCGTGCCCTCCGGGAAAAACACAGCCAGGCGGAAATCATCTTCCTGACCACCAGCGACGAATTTGCCGTAGACGCTTTTGCCGTAAAGGCCACGGATTATCTGCTGAAACCCTTTACCCAGGCCCAATTCAACAAAGCCCTGGACCGGGCCGTAAGCTATATCCGGCAGCGCAGCAGCGCCAAAATCATCTTTCGGCTGGTAGGCGGAGGAATCCGGGTAGAAGAAATCGCCCAAATTCTTTTTCTGGAAAGCCATGGCCACGTTATGGAAGTCTATCTGGCCGACGGCAGTACCCTGGAAACCCGGAAGTCCGGCCAGGAAATGAAGGCCGACCTGGATAAAATCGCCCCGGGACAGTTTCTTTCCCCCACCAAGGGTTACCTGGTAAACCTGGCCGCCATCCACTTGATCAAGGCTGAATATGTGGAAATCCAGGGCCACCAGATTCCCCTGGGGAAACGCAAATATCGGGATTTTCAGGAACAGTATTTCCAGTTTATGTTTGACCTTTAACCGTCTTCACCCCCTGTTTGGGTTTGGGCAGCTACTTGCAGGTAGGTCTGAAACCAGCCATCTTTCTGTTGGCACAGGATGCTGGCCCCGTACTTGTCCCGGAACCGAACCAAGGATTTCATGCCAATCCCATGGCCCTTCACATGGGTCACCGGCAGACCGTTTTCGTCCAATTCCACAGGTGCATCGAACAGATTCTTCACCAAAATGTTCAGCACCCCAGCCTGGTGCAGGGCCAGTACCGTAATGTTCCGCTTTTCCCTTGGCTGCTTCTGGCTGGCCAAAAGGGCATTCTCTACCAGGTTGGACAGGACAATGGACAGATCCACACTGCATTCCAGTCCTGGAGGCAGGTCCGCTGCAATGGTTACCGGGATTCCCCATTCCCGGGCTTTGGCAAAATATACCGTCAGCGCTGCATTGATTACGGGATTCTGGCAATACTGGGGCAGTTTGGTGGTATTGAAGCGTTCTCCCAGTTTATCGATGCAGTGCAGAACCCCATCCCGGTCCTTTTGCTGGACCCGCTCCAGCAAATAGGCCAAAAGCTCCCGTTTTTCCTGGTAGAGAGCCTCCATGCGCTGCCGGGATTCCTGGGCCAACCGAATGTAATTTTCCGTGGAAGTAAACTGCTGCTGCAGCTGGTGATTCTTTTCAAAGATTTGGATGCCCTGATAGACCTCCTCCTGGCTAGTGCGGATGGACGCCAGGAGAAGCACCGCAATCACCAGCAGGAAGAACCGGGGCAGCAGCAAATCAAAGACCCCCGGCAGCACAAAGTCGTACAGACTCACGTACAGGCTTTCCACGGCCAGCAGCACCGGAATCAGGGTAATATACCGCCAGTACCGCCGGGTAGCAGCCTGGGAAAAATGGCTGAACACCTGGGTAAAGAACCGCAGCAAAAAGGGAAAGGCCAATAGGGACAGAAAACCGTACAAGAGGGTCTGCTGCCCTGCTCGCTGGGAAGTTGCCAAAAGGGGAAAAAATTCCTGGCTAAGTCCCTGGCTTAGGGTAAACAGAATACCGGAAAACAGGATCCGGAAGGCAAACACATACAGCTGGCCAATCCAAAAGCGGCTGGTAAACCCCAGACACAGCAAAACCTGAGGAAGCCAGGAGCAGTCCCGGAGGACCCAATAACTGGTCTGGGAATCTTCAAAAATACCCTGCTGCTGCAGCAGGGTAAAGCCTGCCGCTTCCAAGAGCACCAGCCCCCACCAACCCCGCCAAAGCAGCTTTTGCTGCTGAGCGGGCAGAAATTGCCGGAAGGGCAAAAAATGGAGTAAAGCAAAAGGCTGAACCAGTATAAGGAAGAATGTAGTAATACCCAGGGTAGCGAAAAAAGAGCTCATGGTTCTTCTACCTCTTTCTGCAGCTGTTTCAGTTGTTTTTCTGCTTCCGCGAAATAGCCCTGTTCTGTCAGCTGGGCCAGAAGCCGCAGCTGGTGCCGGCTATCATGGCGCAAAATAGCCATTTTTTGCTGTTCCTTCTGGAGCAGTGCCGCATAAAGATTGAGCTGCTCCAGCTGATCCTGGAGAACCACATTCTTTTCCTTCTGCCTCCGCAGCTGATCTGCGTGCCGGATACCACTCCGGACAGCCGCCACCAGGCACACCGCCACCAAAAGAAGAATGCCCCGGCTCAGAAGCGTATACACATAGATGGAAACAGGCGTGACAGCCTCTGTGGGCAGATCGTAGTAATCCATATTGGTCAGGTAATAGCACAGCAGCAGCGGCACCGGTCCCAAATAGTACCAATAGGCCGGCCGCACCCGCAGCTGTTTCCGGGTGAAAAGCCGTCCCAGCAGCCGCTGCATCAAGGGCATTCCCAAAAGGAACAGAAACAGATAGAGGCCAAAATATTCCAGCATCTCATGGGCTTCCCATTTGGCAGGCCAGCCCAACTTATAGATCTCCATGGACACTGTATGGATGAACAGCATATAAATGGACTGAAGCCCCAAAACAAAGATATGCCGAAACCAGTAAGGTCGGATGGTGAAAACCAGCAGCAGCACATGGGGCAGGTAGCTGATAAAATACAACTGCTGATAGGTATGAGTCCGGGAAACCAGGACCCCCTGACTATAGAGAACGGAAATCAGTACAAATTCCAACAAGAAAATAATCAAATGGCCGCAGAGCAAAAATCGGCGCACAGACCTGGAGGCCAGAATCCGAAAAGGATAGTACCGCAAATAGGCCGACGGCAAAAGGGAAAAACAAAAGAGAAGAATGGTCATAAACTTATACCCCATTTTTCACTTCCCCTTTCTCTTGTTTGATGGTAATTGTATTATAACAAAAAATCCCCCATTTTCGTTATTTGTAAGATAACGAAAATGGGGGATTTTTGCAAAAGACAAAAGAAAAACCCCTGAGTGATTTCTCACTCAGGGGTCCTTACCTTAACCGGCAGCTTCCTATCCTCCCGGACCGTTTCCAGTCGAGTACTTTCGGCGTATGAAGGCTTAACTACTGTGTTCGGCATAGGAACAGGTGGATCCCTTCAGCCATAACCACCGGATTTTCAATTGAAGGCATGAGCCTTCAAAACTTCATGAAGAGACGTTTTTTACTTCTTGGACTTGCGGTTTAAGTCAAGCCCTCGACATATTAGTACAGGTCAGCTGAACACATTGCTGTGCTTACACATCCTGCCTATCAACCTTGTGTTCTTCAAGGTGTCTTACCGGATTACTCCGTGAGAGATCTCATCTTAAGGATGGCTTCACGCTTAGATGCTTTCAGCGTTTATCCGTTCCAGACGTAGCTACCCAACTATACCCTTGGCAGGATAATTGGTACACCAGCGGTCTGTCCACTCCGGTCCTCTCGTACTAGGAGCAGCCCCCTTCAAATCTCTTACGCCCGCGATGGATAGGGACCGAACTGTCTCACGACGTTCTGAACCCAGCTCACGTACCACTTTAATGGGCGAACAGCCCAGCCCTTGGGACCGACTTCAGCCCCAGGATGTGATGAGCCGACATCGAGGTGCCAAACCTCCCCGTCGATATGGACTCTTGGGAGAGATTAGCCTGTTATCCCCAGGGTAGCTTTTATCCGTTGAGCGATGGCCCTTCCACTTGGATGCCACCGGATCACTAAGCCCTACTTTCGTACCTGCTCGCCGTGTTTGGCTCGCAGTCAAGCTCCCTTCTGCCTTTACACTCCGCGCGCGGTTTCCGTCCGCGCTGAGGGAACCTTTGGGCGCCTCCGTTACTCTTTAGGAGGCGACCGCCCCAGTCAAACTGCCCGCCTAACAATGTCCCGGCGATCGTTACTCGCTCGGTTAGAATCCCGATAGTTGAAGGGTGGTATCCCAACGGCGGCTCCGGTAATCCCAAAGGACTACCATCTCTGCCTCCCACCTATCCTGTGCATCAAATATCAGAACCCAATATTAGGTTACAGTAAAGCTCCATGGGGTCTTTCTGTCCAGTCGCGGGTAACCTGCATCTTCACAGGTATTTCAATTTCACCGGGTCCCTCGTTGAGACAGTGCCCAAATCGTTACACCTTTCGTGCGGGTCGGAACTTACCCGACAAGGAATTTCGCTACCTTAGGACCGTTATAGTTACGGCCGCCGTTCACTGGGGCTTCAGTCGAATGCTTTGGGTCGAACCCGGACATCCTTCTTTAACCTTCCAGCACTGGGCAGGTGTCAGCACCTATACATCAGATTTCTCTTTCGCAGGCACCTGTGTTTCTGGTTAACAGTCGCTTGGGCCTCTTCTCTGCGACCATCCTAGGCTCCAGGAGCAAGTCCCTTCACCACGATGGCTACCCTTATCCCGAAGTTACGGGTACATTTTGCCGAGTTCCTTAACGAGGGTTCTCCCGCGCACCTTAGGATTCTCTCCCCGCATACCTGTGTCGGTTTACGGTACGGGCGGCAGCTTTCTCACTAGAAGCTTTTCTCGGCAGCGTAGGCTCAATCCCTTCGGGAACAAGTTCCCTCCGCGTCACACCTCAGCCTCAGTGTACGGATTTGCCTGTACACCAGCCTGCATGCTTGCACACGAACTACCAATCTCGTGCGGACCTGCCTTCCTGCGTCACTCCATTGTTCAAACGATTGCTGCCGGTACTGGAATATCAACCAGTTGTCCATCTCCTACGCTCTTTGCCTCGGATTAGGTCCCGACTTACCCTGAGACGACGATCGTTGCTCAGGAATCCTTATGCTTTCGGTGGAAAGGATTCTCACCTTTCTTTTCGCTACTCATGCCAACATTCTCACTTCCCACCAGTCCACCGTACCTTACAGTACGACTTCAACCCGATGGGAACGCTCCTCTACCACGCAAGCCTAAGCTTGCATCCATAGCTTCGGTTCCATACTTTAGCCCCGGGAATCTTCGGCGCAGGGCCTCTCGACCAGTGAGCTATTACGCACTCTTTAAATGGTGGCTGCTTCTGAGCCAACATCCTGGTTGTTTATGAGACCCCACATCCTTTTCCACTTAGTATGGCATTGGGGACCTTAGCTGATGGTCTGGGCTGTTTCCCTTTTGACAACGGGACTTATCTCTCGTAGTCTGACTCCCAAGCTTTGCAGCATAACCATTCGTAGTTTGACAGGGTTCGGTAACCATTACAGTCCCTATCCCGATCAGTGCTCTACCGCCTATGCTTACTGCTTGAGGCTAGCCCTAAAGCTATTTCGAGGAGAACCAGCTATCTCTGCGTTCGATTGGAATTTCACCGCTACCCACGATTCATCCGAAAGTTTTTCAACACTCACCGGTTCGGTCCTCCACACAATTTTACCTGTGCTTCAACCTGATCATGGGTAGATCACTACAGTTTCGGGTCTGCGAACACTAACTCATCGCCCTTTTCAGACTCGGTTTCCCTACGGCTCCGCATTTCCTGCTTAACCTCGCTAGTGCCCGCAACTCGTTGGCTCATTCTTCAATAGGCACGCCGTCGCTTGCGCTCCGACTGCTTGTAGACATACGGTTTCAGGTTCTCTTTCACTCCGCTCCCGCGGTTCTTTTCACCTTTCCCTCACGGTACTATGCGCTATCGGTCACTAAGTAGTGTTTAGCCTTGGAGGGTGGTCCCCCCGACTTCCCACAAAATTCCTCGTGCTTCGTGGTACTCTGGATACTCACCTTCTCGCTCGTCCTTTAACCTACGCAGCTTTTATGCTCTGTGGCTTACCTTTCCAGGTAATTCGGCTAGGATGAACTTGAATTATGTGAGTCCGTAACCCCGGAAAGCCGAAGCTTCCCGGTTTAGGCTCTGCCCTCTTCGCTCGCCGCTACTGTGGGCATCTCGTTTGATTTCTCTTCCTCCGGCTACTTAGATGTTTCAGTTCACCGGGTTCCCTTCCCTAAGGATACCAGCCCATTACGGCTGGTGGGTTTCCCCATTCGGATATCTACGGATCAAAACCTGCTTGCGGTTCCCCGTAGCTTTTCGCAGCTTACCGCGTCCTTCATCGGCTCTTAGTGCCTAGGCATCCGCCGTATGCCCTTAGTAGCTTGACTTATCTCCTAACAATAATCGGCTGCTTCTTTGTTGCTCCTCGTAATTTTTCCTCGATATACCTTAGTATTATCTGCGGAAAATTACTTCGTCGCGCCTCGAATCATTCCGATTCTTGTTGGAGCTCTTTTGTTTTGCATCACTGCAAAACTTCAAGTCTAACTAAGTCACACTTACGTGTTCCTAGTTGTTCTCGTTACTCGTCTCTAAATTCGCATTTAGATTAGAGGTGCTTGCATGTTCATCACAACATACAAGACTTAATTTGTCTCTTCTATGAAGTTTTCAAGGTTCATGGTTCAGGGACGAGCCCTGAAAACCAAATATTGATTATGACAGATGTGCGTCGACGAGAATAGATAAGATGCCTTGGCATTTATCGGTTCTCCATAGAAAGGAGGTGATCCAGCCGCTCGTTCTCGAACGGCTACCTTGTTACGACTTCACCCCAATCATCGGCCCCACCTTAGACAGCTGACTCCTTGCGGTTATCTCACCGGCTTCGGGTGTTACCAACTTTCGTGGTGTGACGGGCGGTGTGTACAAGGCCCGGGAACGTATTCACCGCAGTATGCTGACCTGCGATTACTAGCGATTCCAACTTCACGCAGGCGGGTTGCAGCCTGCGATCCGAACTGGGGTCGGGTTTATGGGATTTGCTCTGCCTCGCGGCTTTGCTGCCCTTTGTTGCCGACCATTGTAGTACGTGTGTAGCCCAAGACATAAGGGGCATGATGACTTGACGTCATCCCCGCCTTCCTCCAGGTTATCCCTGGCAGTCTCCTATGAGTCCCCACCATTACGTGCTGGTAACATAGGATAAGGGTTGCGCTCGTTGCGGGACTTAACCCAACATCTCACGACACGAGCTGACGACAGCCATGCACCACCTGTTTTCGTGCCTCCGAAGAGGGGGACCTATCTCTAGGTCTTTCACTCAATGTCAAGCCTTGGTAAGGTTCTTCGCGTTGCGTCGAATTAAACCACATACTCCACCGCTTGTGCGGGCCCCCGTCAATTCCTTTGAGTTTCAATCTTGCGATCGTAGTCCCCAGGCGGGGTACTTATTGCGTTAACTCCGGCACAGAAGGGGTCGATACCTCCTACACCTAGTACCCATCGTTTACAGCCAGGACTACCGGGGTATCTAATCCCGTTTGCTACCCTGGCTTTCGCATCTCAGCGTCAGACACAGTCCAGAAAGGCGCCTTCGCCACTGGTGTTCCTCCCAATATCTGCGCATTTCACCGCTACACTGGGAATTCCCCTTTCCTCTCCTGCACTCAAGACTTCCAGTATCCAACGCCATACGGGGTTAAGCCCCGCATTTTCACGTCGGACTTAAAAGCCCGCCTACATGCTCTTTACGCCCAATAATTCCGGACAACGCTTGCCACCTACGTATTACCGCGGCTGCTGGCACGTAGTTAGCCGTGGCTTCCTCGTCAGGTACCGTCAATACAAACGCTTATTCAACGTTCGCACATTCGTCCCTGACAACAGAGTTTTACAATCCGAAGACCTTCATCACTCACGCGGCGTTGCTCCGTCAGACTTTCGTCCATTGCGGAAGATTCCCCACTGCTGCCTCCCGTAGGAGTTTGGGCCGTGTCTCAGTCCCAATGTGGCCGTTCATCCTCTCAGACCGGCTACTGATCATCGCCTTGGTGAGCCGTTACCCCACCAACTAGCTAATCAGACGCAGGCCCATCTTCCAGCGATAGCTTATAAATAGAGGCCATCTTTCATCCCTTCTCCATGCGGAAAAGGGATCACATTCGGTATTAGCATTCCTTTCGGAATGTTGTCCCCAACTGGAGGGCAGGTTGCCTACGCGTTACTCACCCGTTCGCCACTAAGAATTTACCGAAATAAATTCTCCGTTCGACTTGCATGTGTTAAGCACGCCGCCAGCGTTCGTCCTGAGCCAGGATCAAACTCTCCAAAATAGAATTATTTTGAAAAGCCGCTTGGCTCTTGAAAATACTAGCTTTGATTTTTTTACTTCGTTGTCTCGAAGTGACTCGATCTCATCACCGTAAAGGTGACTTGACCCGCACATCTGTCAATCAATATTCAGTTTTCAAAGTTCGTCTTGCTGTCTCAGCGACAGCTTGTTTATTCTAGCAAACTTAGAAGTTTTTGTCAACAACTTTTTTGTTTTTCTTTTGAAAAACAGCGTTTTGATATTTCCAAGTGTTGCTTGCTTCTCAAGAGGAAGCTTAGTTATAATACCATACCCCTGGCAGAATGGCAAAATGGAAAATTACGGTTAATAACAGTTTAAATTTGGTTTTTACGCGTTTTTTACATTCTCGCAGTTCTCTTTTCATTACTTTCTTAAACTTTACGTTACTTTACGTAAGAATTACAAAAGCTCGTTGAATCGTTCGTACTAAATCGAACAATTCAACGAGCTTTTACTTGTATCAGTTGCATATGTAACAACTATTACAGCTTTTAGCTTTTTTTATTTTCTTTGGCCGTATACCTGTTGGCCACCCATAGCGCCAACAGCGCACCCACCAGTTTACCGGCAATAACGGGAATGGTCATACCCGGCTCCACCCCAGCGGTAAAGCCCAGATAGTCCCCAAAGGTGCAGGATGCTGATACCATGAAGGCAATATTTTTGACTTTCCCGGCTTCCGTCATTTTGGGCAGCATCATGAAGGTAGGCAGCGGATTTACCAGCGTTACCCCAAAGCCAAATACATCGTCCTTGTTTACGGCCTTGCCGCCCTTCTTGTCCATGCGTTTTTCCACTGCTTTGGTTACCAGGGACATAATGGGCAGAGCACCCATAAGGAACACGGCAATGACGTCTACGATTTTCATAGCCACGTCCACTTTCTCCATACCGGCGATAATGGTAATGCCCGTTACCTGGGTAAAGCCAGCTGCCACAAGCCCCAGCGTTCCCAGCAGGGAAACCAGTTTGCCCAGCGCCAAGCAGCCGGCAATAATCAACCGAGGTCTCAGCAGCAGACCCACTGCCAGCAGTAGGGACAGCAGCAGCACCGGCACCGTATTGTACAAGATGCTGCCCAGGGGAAACCCTGCAGCCAGACCTCCTGCCACAGCCCCAATGGGCATGGGAATAATGCCCAGCATAATTCCTTTGGCAAAAGAATCCAAGTCGTTGTCACTGATAATGCTCAGGCCCAAAGGAATCAGAAATACCAGGGTACAGCCCAGGGTAGTACCGATATTCAGGCCGGCATACAGAGCCATAGAGGGATCCTTGGCCAGTTCCATAGCCAAAGGATAACCGCCCATATCACTGGAAAGCAAGCCTCCAAACAGTGCCGGGTCCACCCCTGTGGAATTATACACCAGCGCGGCCAAAGGCTTAATATTGCTGGAAATCACAGGGGCCAAACAAATCATCCCTGCCATCCCCAGAGCCAGAGGGCCCATGGCATTGAGCCCATCTACAAACTTCTGCCCCAGCCCCAATTTGTTGCCGCGCAGATGGTCAATTCCGCCCAGCACAATACCAATGCCGATAATCATGAATAAAAGCTTGTCCAACCCCATCAAATTCACCCAGTTTCCCGCTAAATTTGCTGCCCCTGGGAAGCCTTACTGATTTGCTGCAGCAGTTACAAATGCCTTAAAAATGTTCTGCTGCTCTTGTGTAGTAAACATCATCTCTGGATGCCATTGTACGCCCAGGGTAAATACCTCAGCATCCTTCAGCTCCACCGCCTCAATGACCCCGTCCTCGGAACGAGCCGTTACCTTCAGCTTGGTTCCAGGATTTTTTACCGCTTGGTGATGGTAACTGTTTACCTCCACAGAGTCGTTACAGAGGATAGTATAGAGCAGGCTGTCTTTTTCTACAAGATTTTTATGCACAGAATATTCTCTGGGACTATTCCCCATAAAATGCTTCAGGTAACCGCCTTCGCTTTCCAGATCCTGGTACAGGGTTCCGCCCAAAGCGGTGGTCAGGATTTGGATTCCCCGGCAAATTCCTAAAAACGGTTTTTTATTGGCTAAGGCATAGCGGGTAATGTATAAATCCATTTTATCCCGCTCCGGAATAATCCGGCCGCATTGGCCAATCATCCGGGTTCCGTAATTTTTGGGATCCACATCATGGCCGCCGGTGACCAAAACCCCGTCTAATTTGGCCAGCAAAGGATCCAACTCCTGCATAGCTTTCAGCCGAGGCAGCAGCACGGGGATGCCCCCAGCCTTTTCTACCGCATAGACGTAGTCCCCTGCCAGATACAGCCAATCCTGGCCGGCAATACCTACGCCGGATTGCAGGCCCAGGCCATCCTGGGGATCATAGTTGCACGTTACACCGATTACTGGTTTCAAAGTTGTCATCGTAGTCATCCTTTCTGCCATACAAATTATGGCTCTTCACGTTTTATTGTGGGATGGCAGATTTCTGCCATCCTTCTTTTATGTCTAGCAACATCCCACTGTCGCAATCTCTAGACAGTGCCGTTTCGTATAGATGGTAATGCTGAATATCGAATCAGAGTGAAAAAATATTCATCATTTTTGTATCCATACCCTATTCGTTTTGCAACCTTAATCTTGTTATTGAAGCCTTCAAGCTTTCCTGTGGTAATCGGATGGGCTGAGTGAGCAATCAAACCCTCTTTGCGTTTTCGCTTTAAGCGGGCAAACTTTTGCAGCTGCGGTATGTTGCTCTCCTCGGCTCCTTTAAACCATTTTTCCCATTCTACGGCAGCTAAATCGGGGTTTCTAAGCTCGAATAGATCACTTAGTTCCTCTTTCATTGTATGGCAAACTGTCAAATTTTCATGTTTTTTAAGGATTTCCTTGAGATTTTCTGCCTTTTTATCGCTTAGTGTTTCTTCCTTGCAAAGCAGCGTCCAGCGAGCTTGTTTTACTTCCTTGTAAAGCCGATTCTCCTCTTTAATTGAATCCTCTGCTTTTGTTGCCTGCTCTTCAGCAATATTCTCTGTAATCCCAAGCTTTAGGTTATCGGCTTTCTCTTTGTGCTGTCTTGCTTCCTCCAGCCTTACGGCTCCCAGCACATCTCGTCCATACTGGGCTTGCATATGGTAGCGGTCGTATACTATTGCCGCATGAGGCAGATACTTTTCTACCAGGGTGTTGAACGATGCGTTCATGTCCATTGCGACAGCTTCTACTTCAGACAAATACTCCAGGTCTGTCTCTTCAAAAAACTTTGTAAAGGCAGCTATAGAGCGTCCCGCACCAACCCAGAGGATGTCTCCCATATCAAGGTCCATAACACAGGTTGCGTAAGTATGGCCTTTGTGCATTGCAAACTCATCAACGGCAAGATGCTTAGGACGGTAGCCACTTTTGCGAAGTTCCTCGCTTCGCGTTTTGAGAGCCTCGTCCATAATTTCCTTATGGATTTTAGAAACTGTTCCCCAATGGATACCGGTCAAATCGCTGACTGCTTTAATCGTCATTTGATGCATAAGCAAAATCTTGATCCATAAAGCGGCACGAGAAGTGACTCTGGTTCCAGGATACTTAAAGGTTATGTTTTCATTGAAGGTATGCCCGCATTTTTGGCACCGGTAGCGGTGGAATCTCACACGAAGAATCCGTGGCTTTCCGGGTATCCAGGGCATGTCTTTAAGTGTAGTTACAGGGTTGTCATGGACATGGACCTTACCGCCGCAGCAAGGGCATACAACGTCGGCTGTAGGCCGGGTACTATTTACATCTATGATCTCTTCAAAAAGAGAAGCAATACTCGTAGGAATATTAAAATTGTCCTGTATGTTTTTGCATAAATTTGCTATACTTGAGGTTGAGAGCACGTGGATCATTCCTTTCGTAGTTTTGTCGCTATTACTTAGAATGGAGCATCCCGTGCTCTTTTTCAATACCTTTTTTCAGTTTTTAAATTCTGTCTTAGATTTCGTATCCCCCAATTTTCCGTGATGAGCCCAAATTATTTGTTCAAGCCTTTACGGGCAGCATATTCTTTTTCCATTTTGACCCAGGGAGCCCATTTTTCCGTTTCCCATCTTTGGGGATTGGAGAAATATTCCTTGAACAGCTCCACAATCTGGCCGTTGCACCAGTATACCCCCAGCATATTGACCAGCACATACACGCCAGCAAAGAAGTCTACATAGGTAATCAGTTTGGAAATCCCAACCATGCCGCCGCCCAGGATCAATACCAGCATAATCCAGCGGGCTACGCCCCGGGCCTTTTCACCCACCAAGGCAATGAACTGGGCTTCGGTAAATTCAATCTGGGCGCAGGCGGTGGTAAAGGTAAACAGCACTACTGCTATCGTAACCAAAAGGCCGCCAAAGCTGCCCAGGCTTTGCTCAAAGGCCGTAGCCGTCATAATGGCCGGATCCAGTTTCAGGGTCCAAACGCCGCTGGTGAGCACCACCAGGCAGGTCATGGAACATACGATAATGGTATCAAAAAATACTTCAAATACGGCCCACATGCTTTGCTGAATGGGGTGATTCACATCGGCTACCGCATGAACAATGGTGGTTACGCCGGTACCGGCGTCATTGGAGTAGCAGCCCCGGGCAATCCCCCACCGGATGCTTTGGGTTACCGTAGCACCCACGAACCCGCCAACGGCAGCATGACCGGTAAAGGCATCCGCAAAAACAGCTGCCAAAGCACCGGGCAGATTGCCCACGTTCATGGCAATCACCACCAGGCAGCCTGCCATGTACATCACACTCATAAAAGGAACCAGTTTTTCCGTTACGGACAGCAGGCTCTTCATGCCGCCGATAACTACCAGGCCCACCAACAGGGTCAGCACCACCGTGGTAGCCAGCCGGGGCGTACCAATCCCCACCAGGTTATCCACCCCAGAACCGATCTGGGCCGAAGCGGCCAAAAACAGGCAGAAGATGCAGAGTACGGCATACACCGGGCTGATCCACTTCCAGCCGGTACCCTTGGTCAAGTAGATCTGGGGACCGCCTTCCCATACCCCGTTGTCCCCCATCCGGCGATACTTCATGGCCATGGTGGTTTCACAGAATTTGATGACGCAGCAGAAGAACCCGGACAGCCACAGCCAGAACACGCCCCCAGGGCCGCCAAAGGCTACCGCCATGGCCGTACCGATGATGTTGCCGGCCCCCAAGGTAGAAGCCAGGGCCCCGGTAACTGCCTGCCAGCCGGAGAACTTGCCGTCTTCACCCTTTTCCCCAAAGGATTTCCCAATGGTGTTTTTCAGGATAAAGCCCAACCGGGTAAATTGGGGAAAGCCCAGCCGGATGGACATGATGAAACCGCCGCCTACCACCCACAGCAGCATGGGGATGCCCCAGAGCCAATTTGCAAAAGCCTGCATACCTTCTAGAATAAACATAATGATTCCTCCTCGCATTTCCTGGCAGCAATGCCGTCCTTTCGTTTGTTGCCCCCATAGTAAGACCTATAGTCCACACCACGTCAAGAAGAAACTTTACGTTCTGTCCTCCGAACGTTTTCTTATTGTATGCAATCTGTTCTATTTTTAGCCATTTGTTTCTTGTATTAACCATAATGTATACTGTATTAACCATACAGCATTCTTGGTTCCTATTCTTTCAGACTTTATTTCACCAAACTCGCTTTAAAAAAGTCATTTTTATTTTTTGTATAATTCTCCGTTTCGTTCGCCCCAGGGATTTTGCCTCATAAAAAAAAGATGGAGTTAACTCCATCTTTTTCAAAAATATTTTTCGCTTACAATTTTTTCCCCACATATCCATACATTTCCAAGGGTTCCCCATCCACATGTTCGGTATACATGTGATGTTTGGTGGTCTCCAGCACCGTCCCCAGCAGCTTGGTCTTCAGGCTGTACCCATTCTGCCGATACTCTTCCTCCAGGGCTTTCATACTGCACATCCGGCTGCTGCCCTCGGGGTACTTACGCATCAGGTTTTTCCGGCTTTGGCTGCCCCAAGGCAGGCTTTGGTACGCCCCAATCAGCTCTGCTCCGGGCTTCAGCTGTTCCTTCAGGTTCTGAAGCTGGCACTGCTTATGGTAAAAGCTGTATTCCAGCTCTCCAAAAAGGGCCACCACCAGATCAAGGGACTCCCTGGCCAGTGGCAGGTGCTCACCGGCATCCGCAATATACAAAACCTTTAGATCAGGAGCCAGGGTCTCCATCAGGGATTTATAGTCTGCCAGCACTTCCGGGTACTTGTCCGCAATAATGTACAGACAGTCCTGGGGCAGATTGTCCAAAAAATTATAGATAAAAAAGTAGCCGTTGATGTTCCCTTCAAAAATCACTTTCCCGTGCAAGTCCCTCTTGTTCAGCTCCTGCAGCATAAATTCCGGGCAGCGAGGCGCACAGATACTGAACTGGAGCCCGGTCTCATGGTACAGTTTCCGCTCCAGGTCCGGGGTATCGTGGTTTCCTGTATAAAGGTTCCCCGTCAGCAGGATGCCGTTGCGAATCTCCATCTGGCAGCCGCAGTCACAGCGCAGCTGCCCTTTCATCAGGAAAGACCGGCTGATTTCCCCACCTTCAATGGTAAAGCTTTTGCCGCAGTGGGGGCAGCGCAGCAGGGCAATGGCCTCCAGCGGCACCCCGCTGGCAGCCGTATGGGCAACCTTTTTCCGTTCTTCCAGCTGCCGGATTTCCTGCTGGAGCAGTTCCAGGCTGGCGTCCAGATTTTCCCGCTGCTGCCGCAGCTCCTTGGCCTTATTTTCCAATAGTTCAATGCATCGGTTCAGGGTGGCTGGCTCGATAAAGTTGGACATCCGTTTCAGGTACAGCAGGCTGCGGATTTCCGTAATGCTTAACTGCATATTTTTCAGCCGCAGGATAGTTCCCATATCCAGCTTATCTTTCTCGCCAAAATGCATCTGGGTTCCCACCACCTGGGGCCGCAATAGACCCATTTTCACGTAATAGCGGACCGTGTCCTTGGAAACCTGGTACAGGTCCGCAAAATCTCCGATTTTCAGATCTTGCATGGGAATTCCTCCTATAGGGTAAAAGCAGGCAAAGCCATAGGGTTTTGCCTGCTTTTTTTGCTCAAATACCGTTTTGCATGGACAGATCGATGATGCCCACCGCATACGGTGCGATTTCGTAGGGCTGGAACAAAAAGTGGATACTGCCGTCCGGGTCCAGATAGTAATTTTCCGGCAATTTTTCCAAGCCCTTAAATTCCGGATAGAAGTAATGGCCTGTGCCATAGGGCGTTGCCCACAGCTTTTCGTTGATTTTTTCCAGAGTAAACAGGGCTTTCTGGTGCTTGGGCACAAGGTCCTGCCATTTCACCAGCTCCCCGGTCTTGAGAGAAAAGGTGTAGCCCCGTTCCCAACTCAAGGGGTGGGCTGCCCGTTCAAAATAATCCATACCGTATTCCCGCACAGACAAATACCCCTCGCCGTAATGGCACAGCCGGTAGTGGATATAGGAGGTCAGCTTTTCCGAATGAACGTTGGCTTTTTCGTAATCCTTCCGGGACTTTTCCGCTACCTTTTTCAGGTACCGGGAAATTTTCCGGGATGCCTCCGGATTCTCTGCCAGGTACACCTGGGGATAGCTGAGATTCAGGCCATTTTCCTGAATCAGCTGGCTGCGGATCACCAGCCCCTGCTGGGCAACCATGACCTGCCCTGGAAATTCCCCTTCCAGCGGCTGCTCCAGGGTCAAATGGGCGGTTTTGGCCCAATCATTTTCTGCCGCCTGACTCATTCCTGGTCCGGACAGTACCAACGCCAGGGCCATAAATCCCGTCAGCAGCAAGCCTGCCTGCTTCTTTCCCATACTGCCTCATCCTTTCCTGTCTAGACACTTGCCACGACTTATTCTCTCCTTGTATTATACAAAGCCTTTTCGGCCTCTGCAAGAAAATCACTCCTCCAGGCTGTACCGTACCCGAATTCGGGCGGTGCTGGTTATGGGCTGTCCAGTCCGGTCCAGGGCCGGCTGGAACTGCCCCTGCCGGACCGACTGGAGAGCCGCCCGGTCCAGCCGGTCGTAGCCGGAGCTTTCCTCCAACCAGGCTTCCGTTACGCCGCCCGAAGGGCTTACCGTTACCCCTACCAGAACGCTGCCTTCTTCGCCGGCACTCCGGGCAGAGGCTGGGTACACCTTATGGTAAGAGGACAGGACGGGTCCCCGGCTAAGGTCCGCACTGCCGCTTCCAGCCCCGTTCCCAGCCCCGGAGCCAGAGCCTTCTCCGCCGCCTTCTCCACCGCCATTAGCGCCAGTGCCCGTGCCGGAGCCAGCAGGGCTTGCTGTGCCAGTCCCGCTGCCCGCAGCGCTGGGAGCAGAAAACCCTGCACTGCTCTCCCCCGTAGTAAGTACTCTTTTCCCCGGCTCGCCTCCTTCTGCTGAAGGGCCGGTAGGGGTCTGCAGCAGCTGCTGCAGTACCTGTTCCGTATTTTCCCCAGTACCGGCAGCGTTGCCAGACACCCCGGCTGCGCCGCCTGCCGTATTGCCCCCCACTTCCTGAAGGGTTACGTGAATGCTGGGGGGCTGGGGCGCTGGCCGCAGCTGGTACAGCAGCCCGCCTGCTGCAAAGACGAGCAAACCATGCACCAGCAGGGACCAGCCCAGATACCCGGGCCATTTTCCCTTAGCCATGACTTCCCTCCAGCTGCACCGCCAGGGCAAAATCCTTGATGCCGCAGGTTTTCAGTTCTCCCATAACACCCATGACCCGGCCGTAGCTTACCTCCTGGTCGGCCCGCAGGTTCACCACCTGACCCTTGCCCTGCTGCACCGCAGTCTGGGCCTCAGCCTTTAGCTGTTCCACCGTTACCGGCTGCCCCTGGAAATAAAGGCCTCCGTCCCGGGTAAGGGTTACTTCCAAGGGTGCTTCCTGCTGGAGTACCCCTTGGGCCTTGGGCAATTCCACGGGTACCCCGTACTGCTGGGTCATGTACATGGTACACACAATGAAGAAGACCAGCAGCAGAAACACCATATCAATCATAGGGGAAATCTGGATATTGGATTCCTTTTCCGAGGAAGAAGAACCGAAATGGATCATTGGTGCCAGCCCCCTTGCTGCGGCAGGCTGTCCGCATTTTCCATAAAGGTATTATCCACCTGTTCCAGCTCCCCTGCCAGGGTTTTTACCCGCTGGGCAAAATACGTATGACAGCAAATGGTCACAATGGCAATCAGCAGGCCAAAGATGGTGGTAATCAGGGCTTCCCCCACCCCGGCGGTAACCGCCAAAGGATTTTCCCAGCGGGTACCCAGGGCATCAAAAGAAGCCATCATCCCGGTGATGGTTCCCAAAAGGCCCAAAATAGGCGCCAGGGTCACAATCACCTGGAGATAGGTCAGGCCTTTTTCAAAATGCTGCAGCAGCTGCCGGCTTTCCCCTACAATATAGCTCTCCTTGGTCCGGACCTGGGGAGGAGCGGAAAGAAGTTTCCGTCCCAAAGCCGCCATTTCTCCCGGAGTATTCTCTGTCAGCTGCCAAGCCTCCTGCCAGCGGCTTTCCCGCAGCAGAGCGCAGAATTGCTGGGGAAAAACCCGGCCTGAATCCTCCTTATGAAAATACTTCCACCGTTCCAGGGTAAGGGCCAGGGAAATCACAGAACAAAGCAGCAGGGGCCACATTACCAAACCTCCCCGCAAAAAATAACTCCAACCTGTTTTCAGCCATTCCATCACTAATCTGCCTCCGTAAATCGATTTTTCAAAATGTCCTGCAATAACTCCTGCTGCCGTTTTTCCTGTTGGGGATTGGGCCGGGGCTGAATCCGCAGCCCTCCAGGGCCCCGCACCACCTGGCAGGAAAGGCCATAAGCCTCACTCAGCAGCGTTTCTGTCAGCACCTGTTCCGGAGTGCCCTGGGCCAGAATTTTTCCCCGCCCCACCAGCACCAGCCGATCACAATAAGCCGCAGCCAGGGTCAGGTCGTGCAGGGAAAGCAGAATTCCCAGGCCTTTTTCCACCAGCTGGCGGCAAAGCTGCAGCAGCTGTTCCCCCGCCGCCAGGTCCAGTTCCCCCAGGGGCTCATCCAGCACCCAATAGGGCGCCTGCTGGAGCAGGGTCCGGGCCAATAGCACCCGCTGGCGTTGGCCTCCGGACAATTGGTCCACCGGCTGCGCCGTCAGTTCTTCCGCTCCCATAAGGGCCAGACAGCGCCGGGCCTGCTGCCGCTCCGCTTCCCCTTCCTGGGCCAGCCAGGAAAGATAGGGATAGCAGCCAGTCAGCACCACGTCCTCCGCCGTATACCCAAAAGCAAGCTGCCCGTCCTGGGGCAGGTAGGCAATTTTCCGGGCAAGCTGCTGCCGGCTGAGCTGCCTAAGTTCCCTTCCGTCCACCTGAGCCGTTCCCCGCCCAAGGGGCAGGATTCCCGCCAGGCTTTTCAGCAAGGTGCTTTTCCCGGCACCGTTAGGGCCAATGAGCCCTACACACTCTCCTTGGGCCAGGGAAAAGTCCACCTGGTCCAAAACCTCTTTTTCTCTATAGCCCAATCGGGCCCCAATTAATTCCAGTGTCATATCAGTACCCCTTGAGCAGCGGCTCTTTGTCCCAAACAAACAATTTCCGGCCAAAAGCTGCGTTGGCCATGGCCTTGATGCCATACACCAGCTTGGGAGAAGCGTCATAGACGTACCGGTCCGGCAGCGCCACCAGATGCTTCAGGCCCCGCAGCTCCTGGTAGGCCGGATTGGCAAAAAACTGCTGCCGGATAGCCGCATAATCCTGCTGTTCCTCCGGATAGGGCTGGGCCACCAGGAAAAAGTCCGGGTCCGCCCGGAGCACTGCTTCAGGCGTCAGGGTATCTCCGTTTTTCAGGCCGGCTTCAGCCAAGCCATTGCGAAAGCCCGCCCGCTTGGTCAATTGGTCGTAAAGGGACCCGGTGCCGCCGTAACGGCTCATCAGCGAAACCAGAAACCCCACCGGCCGGGGCTGGGGCTCCTGGGCCACCACCCGGTCGATTTCTGTCAGCTGCGCTTCCAGCTGCCGGACCACCTTTTCTCCGGTCTCTTCCTGCCGGAGGGCTTTGGCCATCAGCCGTACATTGTCTTCCACTTGTCCAAGCGTAGACGGGCCATAGCACACCACCACAGGAATCCCCAGTTCCTCCACCTTGGCAATCAGCCCCGGATCGGACCAGGTGGAAGCCAAAAACAAATCCGGCTGGACGCCAGCCACAGCTTCCGGGGTATAATCCCGCAGCCGGGGGGTGACGCCTTTGGTTTCTTCACTGATAAAGGAGACCCCCGGTTCCCCGTCCAGATAATAGGCAGCCGCCAAACGCTCTGCCGGCACCAGGGTCAGCAGGGTTTCATCCAAATGGAGGGAATCGGTCACAATCCGCCGAGGCTCCTGGGGCAAAGTGACAGTTTTTCCCCGGACATCTACTACCGTATAGCCGCTTTTTAGCTGGGGTTTTGCCGTTGGGCCACAGCCAAAAAGCACCAGCAGCACACCCAGCAGCAATAGAAAGCGCAGGCTTTTCATGGGGTTCCTCCTTCTTAGGCTTCAGATACAGAAAAAGAGGCTGTGCAGCGCTCAGCCTCCCCTTCCTCTTTAGAACGAATATTCCGCGCCAACCATAATCCGGCGTCCGGGCATGGGATAGCTATCCTGCCCTCCGACTACGCCGCCCTGCTCAGCATAGGCTGCGTTGGTCAAATTGTAAACTGTGGCGTAGCCGGTCCAGTTTTGGTTAAACTTGTACCGGGCATTGAAATCCATGGTCAGGTACCGGTCTTCCCCGTAGTTTTTCCGGCTGAGACCGGTGGCTGCCCGGCCCCTAAGGGACAGGTTCCACCGCAGGTCATGGAACCGGACCCCAAACTGGTAGTAGTTGGGGGCATAGTTGTTGTCCCGGGTGTAGCCTGCATCAGCACGATTATCTTCCACTTTTACATAAGTATAAGACCCTTCCAAATCCCAATGCTTATTCAAATGGTGCACAGCGGACAGTTCCAGGCCGCGTTTCTTTTCTTTTTGGATATTCTCCGCGTAGGAATCCGTGCGGTACTCATTAACCTTCACTTCGCGCCACTCAATAGCATTGTTTAGCAGGCTATAGAAAGCATTAATGCTCACATCAGTTTTGGGCGTGGCCTTAAAGTTGTAGCCAATATTCCACACATTGCCGGTTTCCGCCTTCAGGTTGTCCTTGCCTACATATTTGCCCCACCCCCACAGGGACAGGTCAGAATAATAATACAGGTCATCGATGGTGGGCGTCCGAAATACCTGGTTCCAGGATACGTACAGATTGCTGTCCTGGGAGAATTTCTTGTTCACGGAAACACTGCCCGTGGTCCGGTTCCCGCTGTGGCTATGGTCATCATAGCGGACCCCGGCGTTTAACTGCCAGGAAGGCAGGAACTGCCACTGGTCCTGGACAAAGAGAGCCTTGTTGTTATACCCCTGGGTTCCCGTATAGCTGGCTATATTTTCAGCTTGGGCATGCCGGTATTCCAGACCCGCAATCAGCGTATTGTTCTCCGCCAGTTTCAGGTTCTGCTGGGCCTCCACCGCCCAATCGGTTTCGTCCATGCCCCCCAGGTTGTAGTAGGAATAATAGTTCCGGTACAGCTGCACATAGCCTTTGTTGTCCAGGTTCCGGTTCCAGTCGTAGCGCAGGCCCACATTGTTGGTTTTCTTGTCAATCTGGGAAGGGCTGTAATAGTTCACCTGGTAGGGGTTATTGCCCTCCAGATTGGAATAGTCATAGTTCAGGGTCAGGCCGCTGTTGGCATCAAAATCCTGGGTCACCTTCAGGGACAGGGCGTCCTGGGTATAGTCACTTCTGCCGGGCCACCGCTTGGTGTCCCCATTATGATCCTTATACTTTGTGTAGGAAGCCTTTTCCAGCTGGGCACTGACCAGAATTCCGGTTTTGTCCTGCCGGCCGCTGCCGGTTACCCCCAGGTCCTGATTGCCCCAGGAGCCATAGCCTGCCCGCAGGGTTCCCGTAGTTTCTTCCGTATTTTTCGTGATAATATTGATTACGCCGCCTACGGCGTCCGCCCCGTACAGGGTGGAGGCGCCGCCTTTCACCACTTCAATCTTCTCAATGGCGCCCATGGGCGGCAGGGTATTCAGGTCAAGCGTAGCCTTCACCATAGACCCCATACTATTATTTACCCGGCGGCCATCCACCAGCACCAGCACCCGCTCATCTCCGTTGAGCATCACGTGGCGCTCACCGGCGCCAATACCACCCTGCATGACCCGGGCACCGGATACATCCTCCAGGGCTTCCGCCACATTTTCGTAGCCCCGCTCCTTGATCTGCTGGGCCGTAATCACCGTTACATTGGCAGGGGTATCCGCCTTGGTATTTTTCAGCCGGTTGGCAGTAATGACAATCTCCTGTACCGGTTCCTGGGCCGCATCGGCCGCCAGGGCCAGTCCACTGCCCAGAGTCAAAAGGGTCAGTGGTACCGTTACGCTAAGGGTTTTCCCCATCATTTTTTTCATTGCAAAAGCCCCTTCCAATTTTTCGTTTTAATATTTCACATGCATTAAATAAAGTCCTTGGGCCGGAGCAGCCATCCCCGCTTGCTTCCGGTCCTTAGCGGCCAGTACCGCCGCAAAATCTTCTACCGTCCATTTGCCGGTGCCCACCCGCACCAGACAGCCCACAATATTGCGCACCATCCGGTACAGGAAACCGTCCCCGGTAATGGTAAACACATACAGGTCCCCGTCCTGCACCCAATGAGCTTCCTTCAGGGTCCGAACCGGGGACCGATCCTGGCTCCCTTGGTTTTTGAAGGAAGAAAAGTCGTGGGTGCCCAAAAGCAGCTGGGCTGCCTGGTTCATGGCTTCTACCTCCAGGGGCTCCCGGATTTCCCAGGTATAGTTCCGCTGACAGGGATCCGGCAGAGGCGCATAAAGTACCTTGTATTGGTACGTTTTTTCAATAGCATCGTAGCGGGCATGAAAATTCTCCGGTGCCACTTCCGCGGTGCGGATGACAATATCCGGGGGCAGGACTGGCTCCAAAGCCCGCCGGTAGTTTTCCGGGGGAATGGGACTTTCCGTAGAAAAGGAAATCACCTGTCCCAGCCCGTGGACTCCGGCATCGGTCCGGCCTGCCGCCTTGATCAAAATCGGTTCGCCCAGTACCCGGGTCAGGGCCCGTTCCAGCACCTGCTGGACACCTACCCCGTTTTTCTGGCGCTGGAACCCTTGGTAACTGGTTCCGTCGTAGGCCACCAGGGCCTTAATGGTTCTTCTCATGCAGCAAGCGGCCCCCATTTCAAAAAGGCCAGCAGGGCAAATAGGCCCAGCATCACCAGGGCCGCAGCGCCATCACCTTTTTTATAAACCAGTTCATTCATCCGGGTCCGACCTTCCCCGCCCCGGTAGCACCGGGCTTCCATGGCCAGGGCCAGTTCATCGGCCCGGCGGAAGGCAGAAATAAACAGGGGAATCAAAATGGGCAGCATATTCCGGGCCCGTTTCATGATATTCCCCGAAGAAAAGTCCGCACCCCGGGACATCTGGGCCTTCATGATCCGGTCCGTTTCCTCCAGCAGGGTAGGAATAAAGCGCAGGGCAATGGTCATCATCATGGCCAGCTCGTGGGCCGGCACCCCGATTTTCTTAAAGGGCCGCAGCAGGGATTCTATTCCATCCGTCAGTACAATGGGTGACGTAGTAAAGGTCATCAAGGAAGAAATCAAAAGCAGCAGCACCAGTCTCAGGGACATCTTGATTCCCAGAATGATGCCTTCTTCTGTCAGGGTAATGAATTTCCAGCTCCACAGCACCTTCCCGGGATCCGTAACAAAATGAATGCCCATGGTCAGCAAAATAATGACCCACAGGGGTTTCAGCGACCGCAGCAGCAGACCTGCCGGCAGCTTGGCCAGCAGGGTGCCCAAAAAAATCAGGGCAATCAGCAGTCCGTAGGACAACGGCGAATCGGCCATAAACACCATGACCATATAAAACAGGACGGACAGGATTTTGGTCCTGGGGTCCAAACGATGAATGCAGGAATTGCCGGGATAGTATTGGCCCAGCGTAATATCAGTCAGCATGTTTCCACCCCTTTGCCCGCATAATAGCTGCCACCAGTTCGTCCTGGGTAAGAGGCGTACCGTGCAGGGGCAGCCCAGCCTGTGCCAGCTCATCAGCCAGTTTCAGGCTCTCCGGAATATCCACGGACAGCTCCTGGAGCTTTTGGCGCTCCTTGGCAAACAATTCCCGGGCCGGGCCGTCCAAATGGACCTTCCCGCCCTGCATTACCAGAAGCCGGTCCGCATACTGGGCCGCTTCTTCCATACTATGGGTAATGAGCAGCACCCCCATTTTCCGCTTATGGAAAATTTGCAGCAGCTGGTGGAACACATTGTCCCGGCTGACCGGGTCCAAACCCGCACTGGGCTCGTCCATAATCAGGTAATCCGGTTCCATGGCCACTACCCCGGCAATGGCCACCCGGCGCATCTGTCCGCCGGACAATTGGAAAGGAGACCGTTGGGCAAAGGTATCGTAGTCCAAATCCACAAATTCCAGGGCGCTTCGGACAGCTTCTTCCACTTCTTCCGGGGTCTTTCCCTGATTCCGAGGCCCAAAAGCCACGTCTTCATAAATAGTTTCCGCAAAGAGCTGGTGTTCCGGATATTGGAATACCATGCCCACCTTGCCCCTGGCGGTTTTTACCTGGGCACCTTTGCCGGCCAGGTCCACCCCATCTACCAGCACCCGGCCGGAAGAAGGATGGAGCAGCCCATTCAGATGCTCAGCCAGGGTGGACTTGCCGCTGCCCGTGTGGCCGATAAGCGCTACAAATTCCCCTTTTTCCAGGGTAAAGCTCACATCATCCAGGGCTTTCTGCTCCAGACTGGTGTGGGCCATATAGGTATAGGAGATATGATCTACTTGGATGGACATAATGCTTCACACAACTCCTTATGGGTCAGAATGGGAGGCAATTTGTGCCCCTGTTTGTTCAGGACATTGGCCACCTCAGCGGCCAGAGGGCATTCCAGGCCCAGGGCACGAATCCGGTCCACCTGGGTGAATACCTCTTTGGGGGTGCCTTCCAGGGCGATTGTTCCCTGGTCCATGGCGATGATCCGGTCCGCCAGGATGGCTTCCTCCATTTTGTGGGTAATGTACACAATGGTAATGTGTTTTTCCTTGTTCAGCCGCAGCACCGTGCTGACAATCTCCTGCCGGCCTTTGGGGTCCAGCATGGCGGTGGGTTCGTCAAAAACAATGCAGCGGGGCTCCAGGGCCAGCACCCCGGCAATGGCCACCCGCTGTTTCTGGCCGCCGGACAGCCGGTGAGGTGCATGCTTGGCATACTCAGTCATGCCCACCACTTCCAGGGCCTGCTGGACCCGAGGCCGGATTTCCGGTCCGGGCACCCCGATGTTTTCCAGGCCAAAGGCCACATCTTCTTCCACGATGGCAGCCACAATCTGGTTGTCCGGGTTTTGGAGGACCATGCCCACCTGCTGGCGCACCGGCCACAGGTTCTCTTCCAGGGACGTATCCATTCCCGCTACCAGGCACTGGCCTTCCGTGGGCAGCAAAAGGCCGTTGAAATGCCGGGCCAGGGTGGACTTGCCGCTGCCGTTGGTGCCAATAATGGCCACAAATTCACCGGGGGCAATGGACAGGTTGATGCCCTTTAGAGCCGTCATTTCCTGGTTTTGGCCATCGATATAGGTATGGGTCAAATTTCTCGTTTCAAGTATCGGTTCCATAAAATCCTCCATAAATTAAGATTATAACTTTGTTGACCGCACCCCGTCAATGACACAAAAAAAGTGGTGTGCAGATTCGCACACCACTTCAGGTTCTTACAGGATTCCAGGAGGAAGCATAGTTCCTACACCAGGTCCAATGGGCAGGCCCAGCGCCAGCCAACCAATCAGGAAAAGGATCCAGGCAATCTGCAGCACAATCGCAATGGGGATCATGTTGGAGATCAGGGTACCAATGGCAAGATTGGGCATGTATTTTTCCTGGGCCACGCTGAGGATCATCCAGATATACGGGCTCATAGGCGTGAAGCAGTTGCCCGGGGAGTCCCCCAGCCGGTACAGCAGTTGGGCGAAACCAGGATGGTAGCCCAGCAGCATGAACATGGGAACGAAAATCGGGGCGAAAATAGCCCACTTGGCAGAACCGGAGGAAACGAAAATGTTTACGCCGGCGGTAATCAGGATAAAGGCAATGCACATGGGGATACCGGTAAAACCAACGCCCTTCAGGAAGTCAGCGCCGCTGATGGCCATCAAGGTACCCAATTGGGTCCAGTTGAACAGCCCTTGGAACTGGCCGCAGAAGAAGCAGAACACCACATAGGCGCCCATACCGCTCATTTGTTTTACCATGGCACCGTTGATGCTTTTAATGGAATTGAATTTCCCGGTGCTCATACCAAACACAATGCCGGCAATGCTGAACAGGAAGAACAGAATAGGAATCAGGCCCTTCAGCAGCAGAGAACCTACCAGGGTATGACCGTCCTTGGACAAGATGCCCGTAAAGAAGCCTACAGCCAGAATAACCACGTAGATAATAACGGCCAGCGCAGAATGATGCAGGGCCTTGACTTCCGTGGGGGTTACTTCAACAGCCTCTGCTTCCGTTTCCGCCCCTTCGTACTTGCCAAAGCGCGGTTCGATGATTTTTACAGAAACTGCACCAATCACCAAAGAGCACAGGAAGGTGGAAACGAACATGAAATACCAGTTACAGGTTACGTCTACGGCAAAGGCGCCGGGCGTACCCAAAAAGGCATCAATGGCCTGGTTGGTCAAGCCTTGCAGCAGGGAGTCAGTGCCTGCCACCATCAGGTTGGCGGTAAAACCAGCCTGGGCACCGGCGTAGCCAACGATCATGCCTACCACCGGGTGCTTTTTCACGCCGATGTACACAATGGCGGCCAAAGGCGGAATGACGATCATGGCCGTATCGGAAGCGATGTTGCCCACCGTACCCAGGAAAGCAATCAAATAGGGAACAATGGAGGGCGGCACATTTTTCAGGGACCGTCTCAGCATGGTCACCAACAGGCCGGATTCTTCACAGAACCCGATGGCCAGAGTCATGGTGATTACCAGACCCATGGGGGCAAAGCCGGTGAAGTTCTTGACCAGGTTGTTCAGCAGCCAGGTTACCCCGTCCTTAGAAAATAGGTTTTGGGATACCACGGCTTTCCCAGTTGCCGGGTTCACCAGGCTGAAATTGGTTGCGGTCATTACGGTACCAATTACAGCAGCGATTAAGAATAAGACCACGAACAGAATTGCGGGCGGAGGCAATTTGTTGCACACGGTTTCAATGGTATTCAGAAACCGATCCACCCAGTTTTGCTTGGATGCTTGTTTTGCTTCCATGCGATGCACCCTCCTTTTAGTTTTGTATACTAAGCACAGCAGCCCAGCTGCTGTGAATTAGTCAAAACCTCGAACATTTCTTCACAAGAAGTTCGGATTGTCTTTATAATAGCATGTTTGGAAAAGCCTTGTCCAGTCTTTTATCTTGTTATTATTTTCATGAATTTCTATGTTATAATAATTACAAATTCAACTTTTCCCTCTACTTCTGCAAAAAAATTCCCAAAGGAGAATCGCCTATGGAAAGTGTCGTTATCAATTTGTTCCCCAATTTTGCCTTCTGGAAGCTCCATTCATTAAAGGAATATTTACTGTTCTTTTTGATGCTGGCAAGCGGAATTGCTCTGCTTTTCTACGTTTTGCGCCGCATGAAGAAGGCCAGGACCCCCGCCGGTTCCTTGAAGCGGATTACCGAAGCCGTGCAAAAACAAAGTCATGGAAAAGCCCGCATTTTACGGCCGGCATCGCCTTTACTCCAGGGCTGCGACCTGTTAGTACTTTTAAATCAGGATTTGGTTATCCTTAAAAACGTGTATACCGGATACTTTATACAAGGTTCGTACCATGCCGAACAATGGAAAATTTCTGATAATTCTATGTCGCAGGAAATAGCGAATCCCCTTCCATTCCTGCAAAAAGACGCAATTGAGATTGAAAATCTGCTAAAAAAGAATAAAATAGAAAATCTAACTCTGCATTATTTTGTGCTTTTCTCGGATAATTATGCAGAACCGGAGATTACCCTGGATGATGCGGCCCTGCCCTACGCCCAAACCCTGAAAACCTTCAAGGACTGGCTGAAAAAACATCAGCTGCATCCCCATACGGCCCAGGAACTGGAGGCAATCCAAAAGGCCCTGGAGCCCCTGTGCAAAGTAGAGGAGTGAAACCCATGCCCAACCAAAAACGTTTATTGGAAACCTTTCTCACCTATGTCCAGGTGGATTCTGTATCCGGCAGCGAGGCCCCTATGGGGGAGCTGCTGCTGAAAACCCTGCGGGAGCTGGGCCTGGAGGTCCGGCGGGATACAGCTGGCAGGGACAGCGGTACCGGAGACGGCTTTAACGTCTATGGAAGACTGCCCGGTACCCTTCCCGGCAGCCCCGTACTGCTGGTGGCCCATATGGATACCATGCCCCCGGGCTGCGGCATCAGGCCCCAGGTTAACAATGGCCTGATTACCTCGGACGGAACCACCGTCCTGGGCGGCGACGACAAGTCTGGGGTGGCGGCCATTGTGGAAGCCCTCCGCTCCCTGGTGGAGGAACAGCGTCCCCACCGGACAGTGGAAGTGCTGTTTACCATTGGAGAAGAAACCGGTATGCAGGGCACAAAACATTTGGACTATACCTGGTTTCAAAGCAAAAACGCCCTGATTTTCGATCTGGGCGGTCCCCAGGGCACGCTGGTGACTCAGGGGCCTGGGCAGCTGAAATTCAAGGCCCTGGTCCACGGCCGCAAAGCCCATGCAGGGCTGGCTCCGGAAAAGGGCATCAGCGCCATCCAGGCAGCAGCCAAAGGTGTGGCCGCCATGAACCTGCTGCGCATTGACGAAGAAACCACCTGCAACCTGGGAACCTTCACCTGTGTGGGCCCCAACAATGTGGTGCCGGACCTGGTCCTGCTCCAGGGGGAAGTCCGCAGCCGCAGCCTGGAAAAACTGAACCGGCAGGCAGCACACCTGAAACAATGCCTCCAGGAAGCCTGTGACGCCGCAGGAGCGGTCCTGGACTGGGAACTGGTAACCAACTATACGGTCTTCCAGGTACCGGCCCAGAATCCCTTTGTACGGGAGGTGGGCGCCGTCTACCAGGAGCTGGGCTTTACCCCCGCTATCCAGGCCACCGGCGGAGGCAGCGATGCCAACGTGCTGGCCCTCCACGGCTTCACCCCCCTCATCCTCAGCACCGGTATGAGCAAAGTCCATACCACGGAAGAAGAACTGCGGGTAAAGGACCTGGAAGACACCTGCACCTTTATCCACCGTCTTCTTACCCAGCCAGGGAAAAACTAACGTTATGAAAAAAGCTCCGGAATTTGTATCCGGAGCTTTTCCTTTATTTGCCCGTCTGGGCGGGGCTTCCATAAATTTCCTTCATGTAGCGGAATGCCGCCCACGCCTTGGGCCAGCCTGCATAAAAAGCTGCCTGGGTCAGGATTTCGGCCATTTCTTCCTGGGTCACACCATTTTCCTTGGCTTTAGCAATGTGGTGCTTTAGGGAACTGTCCAGGACCCCGCTGGACATGACCGCCGTAACCGTCACAATGCTTCTCAGTTTGGGAGACAGCTCCTTTTCCCGGGCCCAAACTTCCCCAAAAAGCACATCATCGTTCAAATGAGCAAATTCCGGGGCGATACTCCCCAGTTGATCCCGGCCGGCAGTCACCTTCCCTGCCGGCTTGGCGGCAGGTGCATTCTGGGCCGCCGCCGCATAAGCGGCCCCAGTGGACAGCAGCAGAAAAGACGCAGCCAGTGCGGCTGCCCATTTTTGTAAACGTTTCCCTGTTTTCATCTTTATGCTCCTTTCAAAACCTCCAGCCTGACAAAAAACAACTGGATTTTCTCCTTTTACTATATCGGAATAGGCCATTCATGTAAAATATTTATTTCACATGAATGGCCATACGAAAATTGCATGATTTAATAAAAAAGCAAGGGGATGTGAAAAAATAAGACTTCTATCGTCGCCTTTGGCGACACTTCCTACACGCTTGCAGGAAGCGTTCCAGACCTCTACTGGTCAAGTGACAGACAAGGGTGGTGCAGGTATTTACATACCTAAATTTTATCTCAAAACCCGTTTTGCACATGACTAGTATAGGTCTAAGACCGGCCCATTCAAGCGTGAAGGGGCTGTCAGCACGTAGGGCTGACTGAGGAAGTTTTGAGACACAGATACGGCTATAACGAACAATAAAAATGGCTTGCGAACTAGTTTGAATTCGCAAGCCATTTTTTCACAGCCCCTTGCTCTAAGTGCTTCTTATTCTTCAGTTTCAACGGACTGGGCAGCCTCTTCCTGTGCTTCGGCAGGACGATGGAGCTTCAGTTCGATGTTCCGATATTTCGGCATACCGGTTCCGGCAGGAATCAGCTTACCGATGATGACGTTTTCTTTCAGGCCCAGCAGCGGATCAACCTTGCCTTTGATGGCAGCATCGGTCAGGTTTCTGGTGGTTTCCTGGAAGGAGGCAGCGGACAGGAAGGAGTCCGTAGCCAGGGAGGCTTTGGTGATACCCAGCAGGATGGGATGTGCCTTGGCCGGTTCCTTGCCTTCAGCCAGGACCTGATCGTTTTCATCCTCGAATTGGGCAATGTCCACAATGGAGCCCGGCAGCATGTTGGTGTCACCGGCATCATCAATGCGGTATTTCCGCATCATCTGACGAACCATTACTTCCACGTGCTTATCGTTGATTTCTACGCCCTGGGACTTGTACACGCCCAGTACCTGTTGTACCAGGTAGTGACGGGTAGCGGCAGGACCGGAAATACGCAGGATATCGTGGGGGTTCAGGGAGCCTTCGGTCAGGCGGTCACCCACCTCGACGGTATCGCCTTCGGCCACATGAATCTTGGCGCCATAAGGAATATGGTAGGTATCTTCCGTGCCATCTTCCTTTTGGATGATGATGAAACGGCCATCGTCCTTTTCCTGAATGTCCACCACACCGGCGGATTCGGACAGGATACCAGGATGTTTCGGTTTTCTGGCTTCGAACAATTCTTCGACACGAGGAAGACCCTGGGTAATATCGTCAGCACCAGCAACACCGCCGGTGTGGAACGTTCTCATGGTCAGCTGCGTACCAGGTTCACCGATTGCCTGGGCGGCAATGGTACCAACGGCTTCGCCCACTTCCACCTTTCTGGCAGTAGCCAGGTTACGGCCGTAGCAGGCCCGGCATACGCCATAGTGGGATTTACAGGTCAGTACGGAACGGATCTTCACCCGGCCGTCGCCGTGTTTTTCACGCAGGTCGGCAATTACGTCGGCCATATCTTCGGTAATGTAGTCGTTGACATGGTACAGGACTTTGCCTTCCGTATCCACGATTTCTTCGGCCAGGACACGGCCAACCAGACGATCCCGCAGGGATTCCAGTACCGTGCTCTTATTCTTACCGGAGGTAATGGCTTCTACGTACACGCCATCCACTTCGTTGTTGCGGATTTTCAGTTCCTTGACGGTACCGTCAGCCAGGATGGCTTCAATGGTATCGGCAGTGAACTTGTCCCCAGCATGGGACAGTACCAGCCCAGACTCGGTTTCGATATCTTCTTCCACTTCCTTGTTCAGGAAATGGTGGGTCATATGTTCCCGGAAAGCAGCTTGCACCTTTTCCTCGCTGACGTTGATCTGCAGAGTTTCAGGTTCTTCGTTGCTGTCTTCATCCTGGGGATACAGGCTGATTTCCAAAATCCGGGCAGCCAGGAGACGGTCAAAGACGTCTTCCGTTACCACCGTATCGGCCTCTGCCAGAATGGAGCCATCCACAGGGCTAAGCACGCTGGAAGCCAGGGTACGGCCTACGGCGTATTCCTTCAGCTTGTGCTGGCTGGAACCCAGAACGGCCTTGCAGAAGCGGGCGCGTTCCCGTACCAGATTCATGCCGGTAACGTCGCAGTCATCTTCCCGGACGATAACGTCCTGGGCCACGTCTACCAGACGACGGGTCAGGTAACCAGAGTCGGCGGTACGCAGAGCCGTATCGGCCAAACCTTTACGGGCACCGTGGGTGGAGATGAAGTATTCCAAAATGGTCAGGCCTTCACGGAAGTTGGATTTGATAGGACGGTCGATGATCCGGCCGGAAGGGTCAGCCATCAGACCACGCATACCAGCCAGCTGACGAATCTGCTGGATGTTACCACGAGCACCGGAGTTGGCCATCATGTACACCGGGTTGAAGGCGTCCATGGTGTTTTTCATCAGGGCGTTGGCTACATCTTCCGTTGCCTTATCCCACAGGGCGATAACTTTGCGGTACCGTTCATCCGGGCTCATCAAGCCGCGGTTAAAGAGGGTTTCCACCTTATCAACCTGTTTTTCGGCAGCGGCCAGGATGGAAGCCTTTTCTTTCGGGATCTGAATATCGGAAGCAGCAATGGACAAGCCGGATTTACAAGCGTTGTCGTAACCCAGTTTCTTGACAATATCCAGCACCCGGGCAGTCCCGAAGTTGCCGTACAGCTTATGGGCTTTAGCCACCAGGCGGCCCAGTTCTTTCTTATCAATCAATTTACCCAGCAGCCAGGTACCATCTTCCTGTTTGGAGTAATAGCGCATTTCCAGCGGCAGTTCGCAGTTGTAAATGATATTGCCCACAGAAGTGGTTACCAGGCTTTCGCCCTGGTCGGAAGCTTCCGGGAAAATTTCTGCATTGGGCACGCGGACTTTGATCCGGGCCTGCAGATCAATGACTTTATGGAAGTAGGCCAGACGAGCTTCGTCAAAGCTGATGAAGCGGCGGCCTTCACCCTTGGCGCCATCCTTGAAAATGGTCAGGTAATAGGCACCCAAAACCATATCCTGGGTAGGAACGGTAATTGGTTTTCCGTTGGTAGGAGCCAAGATGTTGTTGACACTCATCATCAGTACCCGGGCTTCAGCCTGGGCTTCTGCGGACAGCGGCAGATGGACAGCCATCTGGTCACCGTCGAAGTCGGCGTTGTACGGGGTACATACCAACGGATGCAGTTTGATGGCGCGGCCTTCGGACAAGATGGGTTCGAAAGCCTGGATACCCAGTCTATGCAGGGTCGGGGCACGGTTCAGCAGTACAGGATGTTCTTTGATAACGTCTTCCAGAACGTCCCAAACCACGTTGGTAGCCCGTTCCACCATTCTCTTGGCACTCTTGATGTTGGTGGCAGAACCGTTTTCAACCAGGCGCTTCATTACGAAGGGCTTGAACAGTTCCAAAGCCATTTCTTTCGGCAGACCGCATTGGTGCATCTTCATTTCCGGGCCTACTACGATTACGCTACGGCCGGAATAGTCAACACGTTTACCCAGCAGGTTCTGACGGAAACGGCCCTGCTTGCCTTTCAGCATGTCGGACAGAGATTTCAGAGGACGGGTGCCAGGGCCCGTTACGGCACGGCCGCGGCGGCCGTTATCGATCAGGGCATCTACAGCTTCCTGCAGCATCCGTTTTTCGTTCCGGACAATGATGTCAGGAGCCTGCAATTCCTGCAGCCGTTTCAGACGGTTGTTCCGGTTGATGACCCGGCGGTACAGGTCGTTCAGGTCGGAGGTGGCAAAACGGCCGCCGTCCAGCTGAACCATAGGACGCAGGTCAGGAGGAATAACCGGAATTACATCCATAATCATCCATTCGGGTTTGTTGCCGCTTTTCAGGAAAGCTTCGCATACATCCAGCCGACGGACAATATTTCTTCTCTTTTGCAGGCTGGTTTCCGTTTTCAGGGCAGCCCGCAGTTCCTTAGTCAGTTCTTCTACGTTGATTTCATGGAGCAGTTCCTTAATGGCTTCTGCGCCCATGCCCACCCGGAAGGTAGGGCCGTATTCACTGAGTTTATCCTGGTATTCTGCTTCGGTCAGCAGTTGTTTTTTGGTCAGGTTGGTATCGCCCGGATCCAGGACAATGTAGCTGGCAAAGTACAGGACTTTTTCCAGGGCTCTTTGGCCAATGTCCAGGATAGCGCCCATCCGGCAGGGAATTCCCTTGAAATACCAGATATGGGATACGGGAGCAGCCAGTTCAATGGAGCCCATCCGATCGCGGCGGACCTTGGAGCGAGTAACTTCTACACCGCATTTGTCGCAGACGACCCCTTTATAACGGATGCGTTTGTACTTGCCGCAATGGCATTCCCAATCCTTGGTAGGTCCAAAAATCCGTTCGCAGAACAAACCATCCCGTTCCGGTTTCAGGGTTCTATAGTTGATCGTTTCCGGTTTGGTTACTTCCCCGTGGGACCAAGATCTGATCTTTTCGGGAGAGGCCAAGCCGATACGCATAGAATGAAATTTATTTACGTCTAACAAGAGCACTCACTCCTTTCTACTCTTCATCAGAATCGTTGCCGTCATCTTGGGAATCATCCAGGCTCATATTCCCGATATCGGCAATCACATCAAAATCACTGGTTTCCGGCTGATCTTCATCCGGGCTCAGGTCATCCTCGCTGGCAGGAGCTTCGGTGCCGATATTGGCTGCGGTACTGGGAGTCTTGCTGGCCATATCCATGTCCAGTTCTCTGGCAATATCGCCCATTCCGATATCTTCATCTTCGTCATCCAAATCGATTTCTTCATCATCTTCATCCAGCACTTGGATATCCAGGCCGATGCTCTGCATTTCCTTCACCAATACCTTGAAGGATTCAGGCACGCCGGGTTCAGGAATATTTTCGCCCTTAACGATGGCTTCATAGGCTTTCACACGGCCTACCACGTCATCGGACTTAACGGTCAGGATTTCCTGCAGGGTATAGGCAGCGCCGTAAGCTTCCAGCGCCCAAACTTCCATTTCACCAAAGCGCTGTCCGCCGAACTGTGCCTTACCACCCAGAGGCTGCTGGGTAACCAGGGAGTACGGGCCGGTAGAACGGGCATGGATCTTATCGGCAACCAAATGGTGAAGCTTCAGGTAGTAGATGCAGCCTACGGTAACCGGGTTATCAAAGGGTTCGCCGGTACGGCCGTCATACAGGGTGGTCTTGCCGCTGGGGTCTACACCGGCCAGCTTCAGGGTCTTGCCCATTTCTTCATCGTGGGCACTATCGAACACAGGAACAGCTACCTGTACCGCATGGTCCACCGTTTGGGGCATGCCAAATTGGTCATAGTCATAGCCGGCTTCCCGCAGCTCTGCTTCCAGGTTGGGATCCTTTTCTTCGATTCTTCTGCCCAAAGAGCAGGCGGCCCAGCCCAGATGGGCTTCCAAAATCTGACCGATGTTCATACGGGAAGGTACGCCCAGGGGGTTCAGTACGATTTGTACCGGTTCGCCGTTGGGCAGGAAGGGCATATCTTCACGGGGCATAATCCGGGAAACAACACCCTTGTTGCCGTGACGGCCGGCCATCTTATCGCCTTCACTGATTTTCCGTTTTTGTACGATATGTACCCGTACCTGCTTGTTTACGCCAGGAGGCAGTTCATCGCCGTTTTCACGGGTGAATACCTTGACGCTGACAATGATACCGGATTCGCCGTGGGGAACCCGCAGGGAGTTATCCCGGACTTCCCGGGCCTTTTCGGCAAAGATGGCACGGATCAGGCGCTCTTCAGCGCTCAGTTCGGTTTCTCCCTTAGGAGTTACCTTACCTACCAGAATGTCGCCAGGGCGAACTTCTGCACCAATCCGGATGATACCGTCTTCGTCCAGATCCTTCAGGGCTTCTTCAGAAACGTTGGGAATATCCCGGGTGATTTCTTCAGGTCCCAGTTTGGTATCACGGGCATCACAGTTGTATTCTTCAATGTGAATGGACGTAAATACGTCGTCTTTTACCAGGTCTTCGGAAAGCAGTACAGCATCTTCGTAGTTGTAGCCTTCCCAGGGCATGTACGCAGCAATGGCGTTGCGGCCCAGGGCCAGTTCACCGTGATCCGTAGCAGGACCATCGGCCAGTACCTGGCCTTCTTCCACCTTGTCGCCCTTGTAGACAATGGGTCTTTGGTTGACGCAGGTGCTCTGGTTGGAACGTTTGAATTTCAGCACGTTGTATTCGTCAATGCCGCCGTTGTCGTCCCGGGTAACCAGGATCTTGTCGCCGCTGACGTATTTTACCGTGCCGGCGTGCTTGGCCAGGATGCAGACCCCGGAGTCCACAGCCACCTTGTATTCCATGCCGGTACCCACTACAGGAGCTTTGGGGTTCAGCAGGGGCACAGCCTGACGCTGCATGTTGGCACCCATCAGGGCCCGGTTGGCGTCATCGTTTTCCAGGAAAGGAATCAGGGCAGCAGCAATGGACATTACCTGTTTAGGAGAAACGTCCATGAAGTCAACCCGGCTGGGGGAAATGGACAGCACATCGTTCTTATCACGGGCAATAACGTGCTCGTTGACAAAGGAGTTGTCATCATTCAACGGTTCGTTGGCCTGGGCAATAACGTAGTTATCTTCTTCATCAGCAGTCAGGTAAACGATTTCGTTGGTAACCTTCTTGTTTTTCTTGTCCACCTTGCGGTACGGGGTTTCAATGAAACCGTACTTGTTCACCACACCATAGGTAGCCAAAGAACCGATCAGGCCGATGTTAGGACCTTCAGGGGTTTCAATAGGACACATACGGCCATAGTGGGAAGGATGGACGTCGCGGACTTCGTAGCCAGCTCTTTCTCTGGACAGACCGCCAGGTCCCAAAGCGGACAGACGGCGTTTGTGGGTCAGTTCGGCCAGAGGGTTGTTCTGGTCCATGAACTGGGACAACTGGCTGCTGCCAAAGAATTCTTTTACCGCAGCAACCACCGGGCGGATATTGATCAGGGCCTGGGGCGTAATCACGTCGGCATCCTGGAGGGTCATCCGTTCCCGGATTACCCGTTCCATACGGGACAGGCCGATACGGAATTGGTTTTGCAGCAGTTCGCCTACGCAGCGTACACGCCGGTTGCCCAAATGGTCGATATCGTCCTTGCCTTCCATACCGTCGATCACGTTCAGCAGGTAGCCAAAGGAAGCAATTACGTCCGCCGGGGTAATGGTCCGAACAGAAGCGTCAATATCTTTCGTAACAATCATGCGTTCCGGATGTTCCTGGAATTTTACCCAGACCTCGGCATAGCCGGCATCCTTGAACAGACCGCTTTCTTCAATGGTGTTGATTTCTTCGTCGCCAATCACGGTGCCAGCGGGCAGAACCACTTCGCCCTGGGTGCCATCGGGGTTTTCGAAGGCCAGGGGAGAAGTCAATTCCTTGCCCAAAAGGCGCTGACGCCAGCCCAGTTTCTTGTTGACCTTGTAACGGCCTACATTGGCCAGGTCATAGCGGCGGTTGTCGGAGAAAATATTCCGGATCAGCTGTTCGGCGTTTTCCAGGTTGGCAGGTTCGCCGGGACGCAGTTTCCGGTAGATTTCCAGCAGTGCATCGTCTTCGTTCTTGGTGCTGTCCTTGGCCAGGGTAGCAACCAGGTACGGATGTTCGCCGAAAGTGGCAATAATATCATCGTTGGTGGGCAGGCCCATCACCCGCAAAAGAGCCGTAGCCGGCAGCTTACGGGTCCGGTCCACACGGGCGTAGATGATTTCGTTCAGGTCGGTTTCGTATTCAATCCAGGCGCCCCGGTTAGGAATAACGGTGGTGCCGTACAGGAACTTGCCCATGGGGTCCATGTCCTTGGCGTAGTAAACGCCAGGAGAACGCACCAGCTGGCTGACGATAACCCGTTCTGCGCCGTTGATCACGAAGGTACCGGTATCGGTCATCAGGGGGAAGTCACCCATGAATACGGTGGATTCCTTGATTTCCCCGGTATCCTTGTACAGCAGGCGGACATCTACATTCAAAGGAGCGGCATAGGTTGCGTCCTTTTCCTTGCAGGTTTCCACATCGTATTTGGGATCGCCGATGGTGAAATTCTCAAAGCTCAGTTCCAGGTTGTCGGTAAAATCCTTAATAGGAGAAACATCCTGGAAAACATCATATAAACCTTCTCTTATGAACCACTCATAAGATTTTCTCTGTAAGTCGATCAAATGAGGCATTTTCAATACTTCTTTGATCTTGGCATAACTGTACCGCAAACGGTCGCCATTATGAACCGGCTTAAACATGTGGGTTCTCACTCCTTTTCTCTGGGCAGGTCTTTCTAAACAAAAAAAATAACAAGGCGGTCAATTAGAGAGATTGATCAGCCTTGTATCGTGTACGTTTTCTCAGTCATCATGTCGTGCTCCTCTCCTCACTTGAGCGGGAACGCGATGTCCAACCACTGAGCACTCGCGGAACCTATTCATCCTGCTATAAAAACTTCATGGACAATTATTATACTACGTATTTCACGGTAATACAATACCTTTTTTCTGGTTTTTAAGACTTTTGGGGTTCAGTTTTTTCCCGGCCGTCCCGCACCAGTTCCTGCCAGGCAGGCTGGTCCCAGGCCAGACGCACAATCGCCACCAGGTCATAACCGGCATTGTACCGATAAAAAATCAAAAACCTGCCGCAATCATAACAACGGACGCCTTCCAGATCCAAAAGGGAGTCCTGGGCATTGGCCGCCAGTTTGGGGGTCCTGCCCAATTTCTCAAGGGTTTTGTCCAGCGCCGCCAGCTCTTGGGCTGGCAGAAGGAGCTTGGCTTGGGTCAGATCCTGAAGGGCCAGCTGGGCCCACATTACATTGCCCTGGGCATCTTCCGTATTATCCTGCCATAGGCTCTGCAAGCCTGCGCCCACATAGGCGCGTACCTGTTCCCGTTCTTTGGCTTCCATAATCCTTCCCTTTCCCCTGCTTCTGCAGCATGACAAAAAGGGAGCCACTGCAAAAAGCTTTCTGCAGCAGCCCCTCTCTTATTTTATGCTTCGGCTTCAACCGGGTAAACGCTGATCAAGCGACGATCTTTACCGCTTCTTTCAAAAGCAACCTTGCCGGCAACTTTTGCATAGATGGTGTAATCTTTACCCATGCCTACGTTTTGACCCATATGGAAACGGGTCCCACGTTGACGAACGATGATGGAACCAGCAGTTACCAGCTGACCATCATGAGCTTTCGTACCCAGACGCTGTGCGTTGGAGTCACGGCCGTTGTGGGTGGAACCAGAACCTTTTTTATGGGCGTGTAATTGAAGAATCAATTCGAACACTTTGCTCACCTCCTGTGTTCTTCAGTAGTCAGATACTGGGGATAATACCGTTTCAGCTCTTGAAGCCCGCAGACCATGGTCTTTAGCAGGACTTCCGTTTGCTCATTGGGAGCATCCTCCAGTCTTACTTCCAGCGTTCCGTCTGCCTCATCGACAGCGCACTGCACTTTATGGCGGAGCACACGCTCCATGCCCAGTACGGGAAGCTGCGTATCCAGGGATACCAGCGCACATACCTGATCGAACCCTTCCGGATTAGAATCGGCATGTCCAGAAACCCGGTACCCGCTGATTTTGTCCTGATCGTTGTAGTAAATATCTACTTGAATCATGACTTATGCTTCGATAGAAGTGATCTCAACCTGAGTATACGGTTGACGATGACCCTGGCGTTTGCGATAGTTGGATTTTGCTCTGTATTTGAAAACAAAAATCTTATCAGCTTTGCCTTGTTTAGCAACTTTAGCAGTTACTTTAGCGCCTGCAACAGTAGGATTGCCTACCTTTACATCGCCGTCGTTGACTACAGTCAGAACATCGTCAAAAACGACTTCCTGGCCTTCTTCAACGTTCAGTTTTTCGATGTTCAGCACATCACCTTCACTGACGCGGTATTGTTTGCCGCCGGTACGAATAATTGCGTACATGTTTGCACCTCCCTCATCCAAGACTCGCCGAATACGGTACTCCTTCCGGAGTTTCAGGAACCCCTCCGGGCGGTAGTGCGAGTTTCACACTAGTTTTTATACTATACAACAAAAAACGGGAAAAGTCAACGCAGACTTCTCCCGTTGCAGCGCCTTTGGTACCTATTGCAGAAACAGATCAAAGGTGGCCAGCTGATTTCCTGCCAAAAGCTGCAAATCGCCTTCTACGTGACCCAGTACCTGCCCGGTAAACTGGGGTCCGCCGCTTTTGTAGAACAGCACAAACCGGTCCTTTTCCGGCCAGAAGACGATATCCCCCGCCTTGTAGCCTCCCATCTGGAGATTGTCCGTGGGAAACTGGTCCACATCCTGGTAGTACACCGCCGTCTGCCCGTCCAGGTCCTTTAAGGCCAGGGTGATGGGCAGTTCCCCTACCAGGGCATGGGTGGTGGCATTATCCTCCACCGAGGCCCACAGCACCTTGTCCCCCAGGGTAATCCGCACCCGGGCCCGGCTGAGATTAATTACGCCGCCCGGCCAATTCTTCTGCTGCACCCGGGCAGCCTGTTTGATGCCCGTCTGTTTCTGGTCCGCCTTGGCCGTTTTTTCACCGGCACAGCCTGCTGCCATAAGGCTCAGCGCCAGCAGCGCTCCTAGTAAAGCGCCGCCCCATTTTCTTTCCATGTTGTTCCCCTCCTGCTGAAAGAAACCTTTACAGCCATAGAGTACGCCTTCTCAAGCCCGTTGTAAATCCCGATTTTCCCAGACAATTTCGCAAAAAAAGCAGGAGGGTAAATTCCCTCCTGCCAATTTTTGCGCTGTCTCCGGCACTGTTTTTATTGGCTCTTCACGTTTTATTGTGGGATGGCAGATTTCTGCCATCCTTCTTTTATGTCTAGCAACATCCCACTGTCGCAATCTCTAGACAGTGCCGTTTCGTATAGATGGTAATGCTGAATATCGAATCAGAGTGAAAAAATATTCATCATTTTTGTATCCATACCCTATTCGTTTTGCAACCTTAATCTTGTTATTGAAGCCTTCAAGCTTTCCTGTGGTAATCGGATGGGCTGAGTGAGCAATCAAACCCTCTTTGCGTTTTCGCTTTAAGCGGGCAAACTTTTGCAGCTGCGGTATGTTGCTCTCCTCGGCTCCTTTAAACCATTTTTCCCATTCTACGGCAGCTAAATCGGGGTTTCTAAGCTCGAATAGATCACTTAGTTCCTCTTTCATTGTATGGCAAACTGTCAAATTTTCATGTTTTTTAAGGATTTCCTTGAGATTTTCTGCCTTTTTATCGCTTAGTGTTTCTTCCTTGCAAAGCAGCGTCCAGCGAGCTTGTTTTACTTCCTTGTAAAGCCGATTCTCCTCTTTAATTGAATCCTCTGCTTTTGTTGCCTGCTCTTCAGCAATATTCTCTGTAATCCCAAGCTTTAGGTTATCGGCTTTCTCTTTGTGCTGTCTTGCTTCCTCCAGCCTTACGGCTCCCAGCACATCTCGTCCATACTGGGCTTGCATATGGTAGCGGTCGTATACTATTGCCGCATGAGGCAGATACTTTTCTACCAGGGTGTTGAACGATGCGTTCATGTCCATTGCGACAGCTTCTACTTCAGACAAATACTCCAGGTCTGTCTCTTCAAAAAACTTTGTAAAGGCAGCTATAGAGCGTCCCGCACCAACCCAGAGGATGTCTCCCATATCAAGGTCCATAACACAGGTTGCGTAAGTATGGCCTTTGTGCATTGCAAACTCATCAACGGCAAGATGCTTAGGACGGTAGCCACTTTTGCGAAGTTCCTCGCTTCGCGTTTTGAGAGCCTCGTCCATAATTTCCTTATGGATTTTAGAAACTGTTCCCCAATGGATACCGGTCAAATCGCTGACTGCTTTAATCGTCATTTGATGCATAAGCAAAATCTTGATCCATAAAGCGGCACGAGAAGTGACTCTGGTTCCAGGATACTTAAAGGTTATGTTTTCATTGAAGGTATGCCCGCATTTTTGGCACCGGTAGCGGTGGAATCTCACACGAAGAATCCGTGGCTTTCCGGGTATCCAGGGCATGTCTTTAAGTGTAGTTACAGGGTTGTCATGGACATGGACCTTACCGCCGCAGCAAGGGCATACAACGTCGGCTGTAGGCCGGGTACTATTTACATCTATGATCTCTTCAAAAAGAGAAGCAATACTCGTAGGAATATTAAAATTGTCCTGTATGTTTTTGCATAAATTTGCTATACTTGAGGTTGAGAGCACGTGGATCATTCCTTTCGTAGTTTTGTCGCTATTACTTAGAATGGAGCATCCCGTGCTCTTTTTCAATACCTTTTTTCAGTTTTTAAATTCTGTCTTAGATTTCGTATCCCCCAATTTTCCGTGATGAGCCTTTTTATTTTTTGAGGGGAACGCCAACCTTGGCCAGCCAATCCCGCAATTCCTGCTCACTGCCGCTGTAGCGCAGGCCCTCTGTCACTTGGGCTCCTTTGGCCGAAGCCTCTAGGATGCCCACACTTTTTTCAATGGGATAGCCGCCGCTGGTACAAAAGGGCACCACTTTTTTCCCGGAAAGGTCGTAGGATTCCAAAAAGGTGTTCATCATCAACGGTGCCTGATAATCCCAGATGGGATAGCCCACAAATACGGTATCGTACTGTTCCATATGGTCGATTTTGGTTTTCAGCTTGGGCCGGGCATTGCTTTCAATTTCCTTGATGACCATTTGCAGATGCTCCTGATGGTCGGCCGGATAGGGTTTCTCCGGCTGCAATTCTACCAGGTCCCCGCCCACCAGCTGATGAATTTTCTCTGCAGCTGCCCGGGTAGTTCCCGTATGGGAATAATAAGCGATGAGGATATGGCTGCCGGCACTCTGTTGATTTACAGCCTTGGCTGCCTGGGCAGCCGGCTGGCTGGCAGAAGAACTCTCCCCGCAGCCTGCAGCGAAAAGCAGTACCAGTCCCAGTATCAGGGCCCACAGGCCCTTCCAGTTTCTTTTTTGCATAGCGTCCTGCCTCCAGTCTACTGCTGCAGCTCAAAGGTAACCTTCTTGTCCCCGGCCCCGTCAAAAAGCTCTACGCCCTGGTCAATATGGCCCAATTGCTGCCGTTCAAATTCTTCCCCATTCTGCTTGTAGAGAATCACAAAGCTTCCCCGGGGAGCCCAGTACACCAGATCCCCTACAGCGTAGCGGTCGGACCGGGTCTTTTCTGTAGGGAAAGTACCGGCGCCAAACCGATAGCACATTTCCCGGCCGTACAGATTTTGCATATCCAGGGTCAGCGGCAGTTTCTGGGCCAGGGCGCGCATGGTGGCATTGTCTTCCACCGTAGCCCACAGCACCTGATCCCCTACCGTAATTTTCAGTTTGGCGTGTTTCAGGTCCACCGGACCTTTTGCCGTATTTTCCTGGGCTGCCGCTGTTTTTCCCGGCTGGGCGGCCGGCTGGCTTTGCCCGCCTTGGGACGACTGGGCACTGCCGCAGCCTCCTGCCAGCATTCCCACCACCAGCAATACACCGGTAACCAGCATCCATTTTCCTTTCATATGCGTTCCTCCCTATCAGTTATGTTTGCTTTCTGCTTCTACTCTACCTTTTTCCCATTAGAATGTAAAATACCTATTTCAGCTTGCATCCAATGCCTGAAAGGCATTCTAACGATGCAAAAAAAGCGCTGGAAAGCCAGCGCTGCCATTAGTCTTGGGGCGTATATGCATCGTGCTTTTTCCGGAAGAACTCCAAAAATTTTTCTACCGCATGAAGCTCCGGGGTGAACCGCTTCCAGGCCAGCACAGAAGTAGCCGGAAGGACCGGTTCCAACCGGCGGAACACCACCTTTTGGGGATCATACAGGGATACCACCCCATCAATGGTCAGGGCCTTCAGATAGCCCTCCCTGACTACATTGGCCACATTGGTAATGATATTGTAGGTAGCCCTGATGTTCAGCCTTCCCTTCAGCCAATGCTGGAGCTCCCCCCGGAGAATCTGCCGGTTGCTGACAATAATGGGCAGATCCTTCAAGTCCTTTTCCGTAATGTATTCCTTCTGGGCCAAAGGGCAGTCCGCCGCCATCAGCAGTCCCCAATAATCCACATCCTTCATGCGGATGTAATCAAAGGAAGAAGTATCCACCGGCTCCATCATGACGCCCAAATCCAGGGTGCCATGCTCCAGCTGTTCCTTAATGTCCACCGCATTGCTGTTTTGGAGGTCAAAGGTCACCTCCGGATATTCCTGCTGGAACTCCGTCATGCACCGCATCAAAAACTGGACACATTTCAGGCCTCCGCAGCCGATGCGGATATTGCCGGCAACTTCCCCATGGTGATGGATATCATTTTCCAGCTTGTCCATCATGGACACGATTTCCAGGGCCTGATGACGCAGGATTACCCCGGTTTCGGTTAAATGAAAATGGCGTCCCCGGACAAACAATTTCTCTCCCAGTTCTTTTTCCAGTTGGGCCAGCTGCCGGGACAGGGTGGGCTGGGTCAGGTGCAGCAGTTCCGCTGCTTTGGTGATATTTTCTTCCTGAGCCACCATCAGGAAATATTGTAACAGGCGCAGTTCCATAGTAATTCCTCCTGTCTGCGGAAAGTTTCAGGTACGCAAGAGAGACTGCTCCCTGGGAAGCAGTCTCCGCTGTGCCCAGCTCACTGGGCTTTGGCTATTTCAACTTTTAAGGTTCCCTGCAAGGCGTTCAGGACGGCTTGGGGTTCATCCACATGGCCCAAAATTACCAGATTGCCAATGGACGCAGATTTTTCCTCGTCCTTTACGAATATGACAAAGTTCTTGGCCGGCGGCCAGTAAGCCAGGTCCCCGTTTTTATATCCGCTTTGCACATCGCTGGCTTTATAGGACAGGTCCAGGGTATCCCCACAAAAATCGTTGTCCGACGGATTCAGGGTAACCGTTTTGGGCAGCTGTCCCAAAAGTTCCTGGGCAGGAGCTGAGTCATTGAAATGGGCTTTCACCTGCTTTCCATTTACGGTTAGCCTAATTGGCATCGTCTTCTGTGATGCGCTGGCGGAAGCCGTTTTCTCCGTAGCCGCCGTTTTGGTTTCCTGGGCCGTGCTGCTGCCCGTTCCTGTAGACGCCACTGACCCGCAGGCCGCCAAAGAAAGGCAGCAAAGCAGTCCTGCCAGTCCGGCCAAACACCGTTTTTTCTGCATAAACATTCTTCCTTTCCCCCTTAGCTCATGATAACGGTTTGAATTCTCCGATATGCTGGTTGATGACCCGGCCCATGATTTTTTTCATGTTCCAGTCCCCATGGATGCCGTCCAGGGCCAAATTGGTGGGAAGCTCGTCCCCCATTGCCTCAAAGGGCGCCGCCACATCAATATGGGGCTGGGTACGGATAAACCGGTTTACTTCAGCAAAGGCAGCCTGCCAGTTTTCGTCCGTAGGTTCATCAAAAGCCTTTTGAATGTTGGCCGGATTGATGGGCGGAAGGGTCAGCAGGATGGGCATAATTCCCCGTTCCCGGGCCTTCTGCTGCAGGGTTTTCAGGTCTGCAATCACGTCTTCTGCGGGCACCCCAGCCCGAAGGCTGTTGCTGCCGCCCATAATCAGCAGATACTGGATATGAAAGGGCGTCACGTCCTGATCAAACCGGTCCACCATCATTTCACTGGTATCCCCGCTTTGGGACAGGTTGATTACCGGGAAATTCAGATAGTGCCCATAGCTGTAGGCGTAGTCCACGGGACTAAAGGACAGGTGCCCGCCCCCGTGGGAAATGCTGTCCCCGTAAATTCCCGCCACCCATTTCTTATCCGGGTTGTTGGTAATCTTCTGGGGTTCACTCCAAATCCCTACCGGCCGGCCGTTCTTATCCATGCCCCGGACCCGCCAGTAGAATTCCCCAATCCGGGGCTCTGCATCATACAGGTCCGTCAGCACCGTTTCTTCTGCATAGACCCGGTAGCGGGAAGTCAGGTAGCCCTCGGGATTTTCCGGATACCGGTCCGTCACTTCCACTTCGTATTTTTCTGCCCCCGGGTTGCCCGTATAGGCATATACCGGGTACAGCAGCACCGTAGCATTGCCCTTGGTGGCACTGGGCCGGGGCAGAGGAGCATCCCGGTCCACCTTCCGCCAGCTCTGGGTCAGGCTTTGGGGCTGAGAGTAGGGGGTAATGGGGTTGCCGTCCAGGTCAAAGGCCCGGACCCGCCACAAAAGGGGAATGTTCTGCTTCCGCTCCTGGGCAAATTGCTGCTCCGGCAAAAGCAGGTTGCTGGTAAACACCTGCTCATTCCGGTACACCGCCTGGGGTGCCGGCTTTTGGGGATCCGGGGAAGTTTTGTCCGCCGGGAAAATTTCCACTTCGTAGCGGACCGCGTTCAGGTTCTGAGGCCATTGGATCATGCCCAGTTCCTGCTGAACCGGTTCTTCCTCTGAGGAAAGGGCCGCAGCCGGGCTGCTTTTCAGCCGCTGGGCGGTAAACGTCCCCAGCAGCAGGGCGGGCAGCAAAAACATCATCAATACTTTTCCCAGTAAGGGTCTGGGGGCCCGTTGGTGCAGCATATTCAGCACTCCTTTCTGCGGCCAAGCAGCCGGACAAGCAATGGCAATAACTGCCATAGGGTTTGCAGGTTTTGGTTCTTTCTTGTCATCATACTACCTTGTTTGTTCAAAAATGTAAAATACCTATCTATCATTTACTTCTATGCCAAAAGCGAATAGTTTGTGAACTGCCCTGCCCACCCCAAGCGCCTGACGCCAAAATTTTCCACAAAAAAAGTCCGAAGTCCAGCCCGCAGGCATCCCTTCGCTTATATTCCCCGCCGGCGGCACCTAGGCACCGCCCTGCGGCAAATTCTAAGCAAAGTATCCCTACAGGCTTAGACTTCAGACTTTCCGCACTGCCTGGCAAGCCAGGTCAGTTTTTCTTATTCCCCTTTGATGGTTTTGATGATCAGCTGGTTGACCATGCCCGGGTTGGCTTTCCCACGGGATTTCTTCATGATCTGGCCTACCAGGAAGCCAATGGCCTTATCCTTGCCGGCCTTGAAGTCGGCAACGGACTGCGGGTTGGCTGCAATCACTTCATCCACCATGGCTTGGATGGCACCAGCATCGCTGACTTGTTCCAGGCCCAGTTCCTTCACCAGTACGGAAGGAGCTTTATCACTCTTGAGCATTTCTGCAAAGACCTTCTTGGCCAGCTTGCTGGACAGAACGCCTTTTTTGATCAGGTTGACCATTTCGCCCAAATGCTTGGCAGAAATGGGGAACTCGCTGATGGTGCAGTTGTTGGCATTCAGGTAGGCGGAAACGTCACCCAGCATCCAGTTGGCTACACCTTTTACGTCTTCCACGCCTTCAATGGCAGCATCGAAGTACTCGGCCATTTTCTTGTCGGCTACCAACAGTTCTGCATCGTATTCCTGCAAACCTTTTTCCTTGATCAGCCGTTCCTTCCGGGCATCCGGCAGTTCCGGCAGGGCTTTTCTGGCCCGTTCGATCCAGGCATCATCAATGATGATGGGAGCCAGGTCCGGTTCCGGGAAGTAGCGGTAATCGTGGGCTTCTTCCTTGGAACGCATGGAGAAGGTCATGCCTTGGGCATCGTCCCAGGTACGGGTTTCCTGTACCACATGGCCGCCGTCTTCCAGGATTTCCTTCTGGCGTTCTACTTCGTATTCAATGGCTCTTTCCAGGGCTTTGAAGGAGTTCAGGTTCTTGATTTCTGCACGGGTGCCAAATTTCTTGGCGCCTACAGGCATAATGGAAATGTTGGCATCGCAGCGCATGCTGCCTTCCTGCATTTTCCCATCGCAGACTTCGGTGTACTGCAAATAGGAACGCAGTTTTTCCATATAGGCCCGGGCTTCAGCGGCACTGCGCATATCCGGTTCGGATACGATTTCAATCAGGGGTACGCCGGCACGGTTGTAGTCCACGGCGGAGAAATCGGAAGTGCTGATGGAGGCACCGGAGTGCACCAGTTTGCCGGCATCTTCTTCCATATGGATCCGGGTAATGCCAATGCGTTTGGTTTCCCCATCCACGTTGATGTCCACATGGCCGTTCAGGCAGATGGGCTGATAGAATTGGGAAATCTGGTAGGCTTTGGCCAAATCCGGATAGAAGTAGTTCTTTCTGTCGAATTTGCTGTAGTGTTGGATGTCGCAGTTCACGGCCAGGCCAAAACGCAGGGCAAATTCCACCATTTGTTTATTGATTACGGGCAGGGCACCGGGCATGCCCAGGCAAACCGGGCACACATGGGTGTTGGGGGCGCCGCCGAATTCCGTAGAGCAGGAGCAGAAAGCCTTGGTTTTGGTTTTCAGTTCTGCATGGACTTCCAAACCGATTACGGTAATATATTCTGTCATTATTTCTTACCTCCCAGGGACGCCACAGATTTATGGAAATCCGTAGCCTGTTCAAAGGTGTAAGCAGCCCGCAGCAGGGTTTCCTCATCCAGGGCCTTGCCGATCAGCTGCGCACCTACCGGCATCCCATCCACAAAGCCGCAGGGAATGGAAATACCGGGCAGGCCGGCCATATTCACCGGGATGGTGGTTACGTCCAGCATGTAGACCGTCAGGGGATCCATTTTCCCATCCAGAGGATAAGCAACCACAGGGGAAGTGGGAGTCATCAGTACATCGCATTGCTTGAAGGCTTCGTCAAAGTCCCGGCGGATCAGGGTCCGTACCTGCATGGCCTTGTTGTAGTAGGCATCATAGTAACCGGAGCTGAGTACGTAGGTGCCCAGCATAATGCGGCGGCGTACTTCCTGGCCGAAGCCTTCGGTACGGCTCTTGCGCATCATTTCCGGAGCGGATTCCGCTTGGGCATCCCGGAAACCATACCGTACGCCGTCGTAACGGCCCAGGTTGGCGGAAGCTTCAGCCGGAGCAATGATGTAATAGGTAATTACGGCATATTCCGTATGGGGCAGGGACACTTCAATGACCTTGGCACCCAGTTCTTCGTATTTCTTGGCAGCCAGGCGGATCTGTTCAGCAACCTTGGGATCCGTGCCCTGACCGAAATATTCCTTGGGCAGACCAATGGTCAGACCCTTTACATCCTGCCGCAGAGCCTTGGTGAAATCAGGCACCGGGGCGTTGTAGGAGGTGGAATCGTGGGCATCTACCCCGCAGATGGTGTTCAGTACCAGGGCAGCGTCGGTGACGTCCCGGGTAATGGGTCCAATCTGGTCCAGGGAAGAAGCAAAAGCTACACAGCCATAACGGGAAACCCGGCCATAGGTGGGTTTAATCCCTACGCAGCCGTTGAAGGAAGCGGGCTGACGGATGGAACCGCCGGTATCACTGCCCAGGCTCCAAATGGCTTCGCCGGCTGCAATGGCAGCAGCGCTGCCGCCGGAAGAACCGCCCGGTACCCGGGACAGATCCCAGGGATTGTGGGTAATTTGGAAATGGGAAGTTTCCGTGGTAGAGCCCATGGCAAATTCGTCCATGTTGGTCTTGCCCAGGAAAATGGTTTCGTCCTGTCTCAGTTTTTCGATGACATGGGCATCGTAAACAGGAATAAAGTTTTCCAGCATCTTGGAAGCGCAGGTGGTGCGCAGGCCTTTGGTGCTGATATTGTCTTTGATGGCGCCGGGCACCCCAGCCAAAGGCCGAAGGGTTTCTCCCGCTGCAATTTTGGCATCCACCTTGGCAGCCTGTGCCAGGGCGTTTTCCTTATCCAAAGTCAGGTAAGCCTTGACCTGATCTTCCACTGCGTCAATCCGGTCATAAACGGCTTTGGTCAGCTCAACGGAGCTGATTTCTTTTTTCACCAGCTTCTCATGAAGCTCGTGTGCTGTTTCGTTATATAAAGCCACTGTTCTGCCTCCTCTTATTCGATGACCCGAGGAACCTTAAAACCGCCCTCGTATTCTTCCGGAGCATTCTCCATTGCCTCTTCATGACTTACGCCGTGCTGGGGCACGTCTTCCCGCAGCACATTGCTGATGGGGAGTACGTAGGGAGAAGGTTCAATTCCTTCGGTATCCACTTTCTTTAAGATTTCAGCATAATTCAAGATTTGGTTAAACTGCTCTACAAACTTGTCCATTTCGTCCGCCGGTACATTCAGCCGGGACAGATTTGCGATATGCTTTACATCACTTACTGTTACGCTCATTTCTTCACCGCCTATCGAAATCTTTTAAAATCATTTGTACCCAAAGATTATATCACAGCCGCCGGGATTAGAAAACCACTTTACCCCTGCCAGCCCCATTCTATAAGGGTCCGTTCCACCTTGACAAACCTACAGGAAAACAGTAATGTATAGGCATCGTTAAAAGTATATTAATTAACTATGTATTGTCTTCACCCCAGGTGAATTCTAAGGAGGAAACTGCCATGAAATTTAACACTGCCTGTATCCACGGGGACGGCCCCAACGATGCACTGGGAGCCGTATCCCCGGCCATCTACTGTACTTCTACCTTTGCCCATCCGGGACTGGGCAAGTCCACGGGCTATGCCTACACCCGGGAATCCAACCCCACCCACGAACGCCTGGAAAAAGTAATGACTACCCTGGAAGGCGGCGTGGATGCCCTGTGCTTTTCCACCGGCATGGCCGCCATTGACGCCGTAATGCGCCTGTTTGGAACCGGGGACCACATCATCACCGGCTTTGACCTGTACGGCGGTTCCTTCCGGATGTTCCGTTCCGTGTACGAACCCCTGGGCCTTTCCTTCTCCGCCGTCCACACCAGCGATCTGAAAGCGGTGGAAGCAGCCATTACCCTGGCTACCAAAGCCATTTACCTGGAAACCCCCACCAATCCCACCATGGAAATTACGGACCTTAAAGCCCTTCACGAACTGGCAGCGGCCCACAACCTTCTGGTGATTGTAGACAATACGTTCCTGACCCCCTACTTCCAGCGTCCCCTGGAACTGGGCGCCGATATTGTGCTCCACAGCGGCACCAAATATCTGGCTGGCCACAACGACATCCTGGCCGGCTTCGTTATCAGCAAGGACCCGGAAATTGCTGCCCGGCTGCGCCTGATCTACAAGACCACCGGCGCCATGCTCAGCGTGTTTGACGCCTGGCTGATGCTCCGCAGCCTGCGCACCCTGCCCCTGCGCATGAAGCAGCACGAAAACAATGCCCAGCACCTGGCCAAGTGGCTGCAGGAGCAGCCCCAGATTGTCAAGGTGCTGTACCCCGGCCTGCCGGACCATCCGGGCTATGCAATCCAGAAAAAGCAGGCTTCTGGCTTCGGCGGCATGATTTCCTTCTACGTAAAAACCGCAGAAGCCGCCAAAACGGTTCTGGAAAGCGTAAAACTGATCCAGTTTGCAGAAAGCCTGGGAGGCGCAGAAAGCCTGATTACCTATCCCATTACCCAGACCCATGCGGACCTGACCCCGGAAGAAGCGGAAGAAAAGGGCATTACCCATACCCTGCTGCGTTTCTCCGTAGGCCTGGAAGACTGGGAAGATCTGCGGGATGATCTGGCCCAAGTCCTGGCAAAACTGTAACAAATTGAATTACTTTTCTCTTGAAAAAGCGGACAGCGAAAAAATGCCCGCTTTTTTTGCCATTCTGTACTATACTAGAGCTATGAACTACTGTCAGCACAAGGAGGAAGATACTATGGCAGCTATTGAAATCATTCAGGAACTCACCCATAAACGGGCCGCAGCCTACGACGGGGACAAGGTGATTGGCACCTGTACCTTTGTACCGGAAGGAAAGGTCTGGACCCTGGACCATACCATCGTGGATCCCAATTACGGCGGCCAGGGCATCGCCGGCCAGCTGGTCTACAGCGTGGCAGAAATGGCCCGGCAGCAGCAGGCCAAAATCATTCCCCAATGCTCCTATGCAGCCGGGGTTTTCAAACGCAAAAAAGAATACGAAGACGTATTGTACAAGGAAGAATAGGAAAAGGGACTGTGCCGCGGCACAGTCCCTTTTCCTATAGGCGGAGCTGGGCTCCGCCGTTTTTTATTTCATGATCAGCTGGCTCAGGTCCGCCGTTTGGTTTACCTGACGCTTTACTTCCTGCATCAGGGCCAGACGGTTGTTTTTCACCGCTTCGTCCTTGTCCATAACCATTACTGCATCAAAGAAGGCATTCACCGGAGCCGCCAGCACATCGTTGGCTTCCAGTACCTTCTTAAAGGCACAGGCCGCTTCCAGGGGCACCGTAGTCACTTCCACTTTTTGCAGCACTTCCCACAGGGCTTTTTCCGCAGGATCCTGGAACAGGGCAGCATCCACCCCATTTTCCACTTCGTGGTTCTTGCTGATATTTTCTACCCGGGTAAAAGCCTGGATGCTGTCCGCAGCCTGGGGCATTTCCAGGTAAGCAGTCAGGTCGTCAGCCTGCACAAATACATTGGCCAGATCATCGCCGACCGGCACTGCCAGCACTGCATCTACCACATCGTAGCGCAGGCCCTTGTCTAACAGCATATTCTTGGCTCTTTGGGCAAAGAAGTCTTTTACGCTGTCGATGAGTTTGGCCAGATTTTCCACTTCCACCGGCAGGTTCTTCAGAGTAACTTCCAAAATCTTACCCAGGGGGAAGTGTACATTGCCGTCGGAAAGGATGTTCAGGATACCCAGAGCCTGACGCCGCAGGGCATAGGGATCCTGGGAGCCGGTGGGCGCCATGCCCCGGCTGAAGGTAGCCATAATGTTGTCCAATTTATCGGCAATGGCCAGAATGCGGCCTTCGTTGCTTTGGGGCAGTTCATCGCCGGCAAACCGGGGCATATATTGTTCCCCAATGGCTTGGGCCACAGCTTGGCCTTCCCCATCTAACAGGGCATATTCCCGGCCCATGGTACCTTGGAGTTCCGTAAACTCGGTTACCATGCCGGTAACCAGGTCGGCCTTGCACAGGGCAGCGGCCCGGTCCAGGGCAGCGCCGTCAGCGGGCAGATTGGTGGTTTGAAGCAGGGCAGCGCACAGTTTGCGCAGCCGTTCGGTCTTGTCGTACATATTACCCAAACCATGCTGGAAGGCCACCGTATGCAGGGAAGCCCGGTGCTGTTCCAGAGTTTTCTTTCTGTCCCCTTCAAAGAAGAAGACCGCATCGTCCAGCCGAGCCCGCAGCACCCGTTCGTTGCCGTGGGTTACAATATCCAGATGTTCAGCGCCGCCGTTGCGGACGGTGATGAATTTGGGCATCAGCTTGCCGGCCGCATCAAACATGGGGAAGTATCTCTGATGATCCCGCATGGGGGTGATGATGGCTTCCTTGGGCAGCTTCAGATAACGGTCGTCAATATGGCCGCACAGCGCCGTGGGGTATTCCACCAGGTAGAGCACTTCTTCCAGCAGGTCCGGAGAAATCGCTGCTTTGCCGCCTTCCTTGGCAGCCAGCTCCTCAATCTGCTTTTTGATCATAGCCCGTCTCTTGTCCGGATCCACAATAATGAAATTGTCTTCCAGGGTCTTTTCATAGGCGGAAGCCGTAGGAATGGTAATCAAATGGTTGCTGAGAAAACGATGGCCCCGCACCTGGTTCCCGCTTTTTACATCGTTGGCTTCCACCGGGATTACCTGGTCGTCCAGAAGGGCGCACAGCCAGCGGAAGGGACGGACAAAGCCAAAGTCGTAGTCAGCCCAACGCATGGTTTTGGGGAAGTTCAGAGAATGCAGAATATCGTCCAAAATGCCGGGCAGCAGATCCACGGTCTTTTGGCCGGCCAAATGTTTCACGGCATATACGTAGCCGTCCCGCTGCACCAGGTCCGCCACGTCCACGCCCTGGCCCCGGGCAAAGCCCTGGGCGGCCCGGGTGGGTTTGCCCTCTGCGTCAAAAGCAATCTTCAGGGCCGGGCCCTTGCTTTCCGTGGTCATATCCTGCTGCTGGTCTGCCACTTCGCTGGCCAGGAAGGCCATGCGCCGGGGAGTACCGTAGACTTTCAGGGAGCCAAAGGGAATCCGGGCTTCCTGGAGTTTTTTGCCGGCCAATTCGCCGTATTCTTTCAGAATGCCGGGCATGTATTGGGCCGGCATTTCTTCCGTTCCGATTTCATATAACAAGTTCGCCATTATTTTTTACCTCTTTTCAGCAGGGGGAATCCCAGATTTGCCCGTTGTTCCACATAAGCCGCAGCACACAGTCTGGCCAGGGCCCGTACCCGGGAAATGTAGTTGGTCCGTTCACTGACGCTGATGGCGCCCCGGGAATCCAGAAGGTTGAAGGTGTGGGAGCATTTCAGCACGTAGTCGTAGGCCGGACGGATGTTGCCGGTAAGGATAATCCGTTTGGCTTCCTTTTCGTACTTGTCGAACAGGTCAAACAGCAGGTCGATATCGGCCAGTTCGAAACTGTAGCGGGACTGTTCCACTTCGTTGGTGTGGAACACATCTCCATAGGTTACATTATCCACCCAGTTGATGTCGTAGACGTTTTCCACGCCCTGGATGTACATGGCCAGCCGTTCCAGGCCGTACGTGATTTCTACAGCCACCGGTTTGATGTCCAGGCTGCCCACTTGCTGGAAGTAGGTGAATTGGGTGATTTCCATGCCGTCCAGCCATACTTCCCAGCCCATGCCCCAGGCACCCAGGGTAGGAGATTCCCAGTTGTCTTCTACAAAGCGGATATCGTGTTCTTCCGGGTGAATGCCCAGTTCCCGCAGGCTTTCCAGGTACAGTTCCTGGATATTGGACGGGGAGGGTTTCATAATGACCTGGAACTGATGGTGCTGGAACAGCCGGTTGGGGTTGTCCCCGTAGCGGCCGTCAGCCGGGCGGCGGGACGGTTCTACGTAGCAAACGTTCCAAGGTTCAGGTCCCAGTACCCGTAAAAAAGTCGAAGGGTTCATGGTGCCGGCGCCCTTTTCAATATCATAGGGCTGGGCCATAATGCATTTCTGCTTGCCCCAGTAGGCCTGGAGCGTCAAAATGATGGTTTGAAAATTCATGTTTTCTCCTCCTATACAAAAACTCCCGTCTCTGTAATATAGACAGGATTATCTACATTACAGGGACGGGAGTACACTTCCGCGGTTCCACCCTGCTTGCTGCACTGCGCAGCCTCTCTTGTAAAACGGGCGCTCTGGGATGCCATCCCCTTCATTGCGCGTTACGTGGCAACTATAACAAATCCCGGGGCAGTTGTCAAGACTTCTCCTTTTTCTTCAGGCTCCCCCGCTCCACCAGCTTCATGTATTTCATGGCCGTATAGATGCCGTGCTGGAGGGTGGCGATAAAGCCCATGCTGCCTTCCAGGATGCCCCCTTCCAGCAGGTATACCTTGAACATCCCTCCCAGGGCATGGCGGGCGGCCTGGGCAGCGGTGGCCCGGCGGCCCTGCTCAAAAGCGTCCCGGGCCCAAATGGTGGTGTAGTGTCCAGCCTTATCCCACCACTGCTGGAAGGAATCGTAGGTAAAATGCCGCAGGCTTTCCGTCAGCGCCGTCAGCGGCAGGGGACACACCGGCCGCTCATGCACCTTGTGTTCCCACCGGACCTGTCCGGCAGGAAACAGCCGGGTAACCCGGTCGGGGCCAAAGGCGCCCCGATGAAATTCGTGGCCAAAGGCAATGTTGATTCGCTCCAGGGAATACTGGTGGTCCAGCGGCCCTGCCTTAATGGCCTTGATTTTTTCCACAGCTGCTGCCGTAAGCCGTTCATCGGCATCCAGATACAGCACCCAGTCGCAGCTTACCCCTGTCAGGGCAAAATTCCGCTGGGCCGCAAAGTCCTGGTCCCAGGCCCGATAAATTACCTGGGCCCCCAGTTTTTCCGCCAGCGCCACGGTTTCATCGCTGCTGCCGGAGTCCACAATCAGTACCTGGTCCGCCACCAGTTTGGCCGAGCGGATGACGCCCCGGATATTTTTTGCTTCGTTGCAGGTGAGTATCACTGCGGTCAATGTTCCCATGACAAAATCTCCTTCTTTAGCTCCGGAACACTTCCGGATGCCGTACCAGATAACCGGTCAAGTTCATATAGGCTGCCCGCTCCTTGGTATAGGGCGGCTCCCCTTCTTCCAGGGCGCTGGGATCAAGGCCCGGCCCCAGAGGCTGATAAAAATGGTGGGAATAACTGCCAAAAGCGTCCCTGCGCAGCCAGTGGTAGGGAGATACCACGTGGTCCACCGGTTCCAGAAGGGACGGGCAGAGCGAATAATAGGTAAAGCCCTTGGGGGCAATCAGTTCAAAAATGGTGGGAGCAATGTTCATATGCCCCCCGATGGTATTATCTGCCAAACTGTGGGCGTTGAGCTCCCGATGGTTAAACAGCAGCACCGGACTGTGCCGCTCCCGGAGATTGCAGTCCCGGCCCATCAGGGAGGTTTTGCTGAGCACCGGGCTCATATCGATGGAATGGTCCCCGGTCAGGATAAACAGGCAGTCCGGGTACGCTTCCTGCATGGTGCGGATGAACTTGCCCACTGCCTGGTCGGAGAACCAGAAGGTACCTAGGTTCTTTTGGATTTCCTTGTTTTTCCGAATATCTTCCGGGGCGTCCGGCATCACCTGTTCCGGATCATAGCCGTATTTGGCCAGCGGAATCTTAAAGGGCCCGTGATAGCTGGTGGTATAGAGGAAATGGAACTGGTAAGGGCCGCTGGTTTCTTCCTGCTGGAGGATTAATTCCGCCGCCTTTTCCAGGAATACATTGTCGTACACCCCCACCCAGGTTTTGGGAGCCTCCGGACCGCAGAAGTCCGTAGCCGTCATCACCTGGTCAAAGCCGCAGGCCGGGGCAAACCGGTTGAAATTGCCGTAGGTCACGTTGCCCCCATACCAATAGGTGGAATGGTAGCCCAGCTTTTTTAGCTGTCGGGGCAGAGCCGTGGGCAGGTCATTTTGCCAGAAGCTTTCCTTTTCGTTCAGTTCCAGGCCTGCATCAAAAATGCCGCTCATCAGGCTCACGATAGAAGGCCGGGAAATAATGCCGGCGGACAGGGCGCTGGTCAGGGCCGCCGTATGGGGATTATCCATCAGCTGCCGGCCGCCGCTGACCAGATTCAGGCAGGCAAACTGGGGATCAAACAGCTGCTGCAAATAGGTTTCCCCTACAAACAGGAATATATGGGTGGGCTTGGTAATCCGGGGTCCCTGGGCCGTCCGGGGAAAGCCATAAGCCGGTTCCGGCAGCTCCCTTAGGGGCTTTTGGGTGGTCACAAAGGGTTCCAGGGAAGACAGGTCTTCCTCGTCCGTATGCTCGTAGGCGGGGTTCAGCTTGTGCTTCAGGACCTGCTCCAGTGCCACCAGGTCGTCCACCGTAGCCTTGGCAAAAAAGATGTCTTTTTTTACCACACTGGGAATGGTATCCCACTCGGGCTTGTCATCGTGCCAAAAAGTGCCCCCGTAGCGGAACCAGTAAAAGGCGGCAATGCAGCCCAGGAACACCAGGGTATTAAAGCCGTACCGGAGTACTGGATTTGGGATTTCCGGATAGGGCAGGCTGGGCAGGTGCAGCAGCCCGGTAATGCACAGGCCGCACAGAGCCAGATAGGGCAAAAGCAGCAGGAGAAGCTGCAAGCCATGGTCCTGATGGAAAAAAATATCCACCAGGTTATGTTTTTCCGCTTTGGCGCCCAGCTTCAGCGTCTGGTTGTAGATGTCGTGGAAATGCTTATAGAACAGCATCTTTCCTGTAAAGGCCAGGTACAGCACCAGACTGTAGATTAGGCCCCCTAATAGCCGCAGGCTGTCCCCCCAGGCCGCGTAGGCCGGGAAAAAGGCGCCGGGCAGGGACAGCAGCACCAGGGGAATTAGAAAAACATAGGCGTTAAAATCCATTCCCCACCAAAAACCGTAGCGGAAGCAGTGCCAAAGCACCGGTCCCTTTCCGGCCAGACTTTTGTAGGGTTGGTACGCCCGGATAAACAGGGCACGGAACACCGCGCACAAAATTGGAAAGAACAAAAACAGTTTCACATCCTGCTGCAGCAGGTGAAAAAATACACTAAACACAGTAACCTCCTTTGGGCAGCTGGCTTTCCAGTTCCCTGTTGTATTGTACACGATTTCCCGCCTTCCGTCACGCTGGAACCTTGGCACAACGACTGATAAACTGCCGGAAATACAAAACGAACCCCCTGCCCGGTACCGGCGCAAAGCCGATCCCTGGCAAGAGGGTTCGTAAAGGATTAGGTTGGTGGGCCCACAAGGATTCGAACCTTGGACCAACCGGTTATGAGCCGGGGGCTCTACCGCTGAGCTATAGGCCCAATCGTGAAGATTATATAACAGGACCTGGAGGCTGTCAATAAAGCCTATTCCAGGAATTCCTTCAGAGGCTTGCTCCGTTTGGGACTTCTCAGCTTACGCAGGGCCTTGGCTTCAATCTGCCGGATGCGCTCACGGGTAACCCCAAAGTACTGTCCTACCTCTTCCAGGGTCCGGGTCCGGCCGTCCAAAAGGCCAAAGCGCAGTTCCAGTACCCGGCGCTCTCTGGGGCTCAAATGCTCCTGCAGCACCTTTTGCAGCTGTTCCTGCAGCAGGGTATAGGACGCCGCATCCGCCGGGGAGGGAGCTTCCTGGTCTTCGATAAAGTCACCCAAATGGGAATCTTCTTCTTCGCCAATAGGAGTTTCCAGGGAAACCGGTTCCTGGGCAATCTTTTGGATTTCCCGCACCCGTTCCACAGGCACATCCATTTCCTTGGCAATTTCTTCTGGGGTCGGTTCCCGGCCCAGTTCCTGCAGCAGCTGGCGGGATACCCGTACCAGCTTGTTGATGGTTTCTACCATGTGGACAGGAATCCGGATGGTCCGCGCCTGGTCGGCAATGGCCCGGGTAATGGCCTGGCGAATCCACCAGGTTGCGTACGTACTGAATTTAAAGCCCTTGTTATAGTCGAATTTTTCTACGGCCTTGATTAACCCCAGGTTGCCTTCCTGAATCAGGTCCAAAAACAGCATACCACGGCCTACATACCGTTTGGCAATGCTGACTACCAGCCGCAGGTTGGCTTCAGACAGGCAGTTTTTGGCGTTTTCGCCGCAGTATTCCATCCGGTGCAGCATTTGGGTAAAACGCTTTTTGGTCTTATCCAACTGGGCCTGGAGTTCCGTATCTTCTTCCTTGGCCTTGGACAGCTTATCTTCCACCACCGTAAGGATTTCTTGGATGGTGCCCAGGCAGCTTTCCTCGGCTTCATCTGCAGAAGGATCCGGAGCATTCCGGGTTACATGGGCAATCTTGTACTTGTTTTCCAGCAGCAGCCGGTGCAGACGCTTTTTCTCGTCCATGGTGAAAGCACTGGTCAGGGCTTGGTATTGGTCCATCTCCAGCACATGGGAATCACCGGTAATCATCTGGATTTTCTTGTACACCAGGTTGATAGCCCGGTTGTCACACCAGGCACCTTCCTTGGTAATCAGCTCATTGGCTTCTGCAAGCAGTTTGGCAGGGGCCAGACGTTTGTTCACCGGCGGGAATTCTCCGTCGGGCTTGTCGCCTTTCAAAATAGCTTTGGCCTGATTGCCCTTATCGGCTCTCTTGGCCAGTTTGACTTCATCGTCACCAGCCAGCAGAGGCACCCGGCCGATTTCTTTTAGGTACATCCGAACCGGGTCATCTACAATGACGCCTTCCGGCACCGACAGGTTGCTCAGTTCGGCTTCGTCCACTTTCAGTTCATCTTCGTCAATGGTGGGCGGTTCTTCTTCTTCGGAGCCATCATCCACCACTTCAATGTTCTTCTCGGCCAATTTGGAGTAGATGGCATCCATTTCGTCCACGGATACGCTGTCCACATTCTGCAGCCGGTCTTGAATCTCTTTATAGGTGAGAACGCCTGCGTTCTTGTGGGCCAGTGCTTCAAACTCAGCTATGTATTCGGCCACGGTCTTTGCTTTTTCTTTCTTACCGCTCTTGCTTTTCACTTTCGTACTTGATTCCGCCTTTCCCGTGGTTTTTGCCGCCCTTTTCTTTTTCGGAACGGCCTTGGCTTTACCCGTTTCCGGGGTATTGTCGTCCGCTGTTTTGTTTTCTGCTGCCTTTGCAGCCAACACCTGCGGGTCCATTTCGACTTTCTTTTTCTCGGTCATCGGGGCGTTCCCTCCTTTCCTGCTATTCAGAAAAACTATATTATTGGTGTTGGGCCAATTTTGTCAAGTTCTCTACTTCCAATTTTATTCGCCGGCATTCTGCCAATTCCTGCAAAAATTTTTCATTGCGCTCTTTTTCATACTTTTCCGCTAGTTGGCTATGTTTTTCATATTCCTTTTCCAAGGCCGCAATCTGCAGCCGGTTCAGGCAATCCCGCAAAATGGAGGGCAGACTGGCTTCCGGCAGGTTCAGGCTGAGAATCCGGGTCAGTTCGGCACTGCCGTCTTCCGACAAACCGGCAAACAGGTCCCGGGGATCCCGGTAGGTTCCCTCCTGGCAGCTTTTCAGCCACAAAAGAAAGATTTCCTGACGGCCCGGGGTGGTAAAGGCCTCGGTATGCACAATCCCTTCCTGCCCGGGCTGGGGCAGCACCCCGCTCAGCAGAGCCCGGAGCACATGGCGTTCCGCCTGCTCCGTAGGGCTGGTGACCTTGACCTTTTGCTGCAGCAGCCACTCCGGATTGTATTTCCGCTGTCCCTCCTGATGGGTCAGTTTCCGGTACTCGCTTTGGATCAGCCCTTCGTCAATGGTCAGGCGCCGGGCAAGGAGCCGGATCCGTTCTCCCGCCTCCACCTCGCTGCGGCACAGCCGGAAAAAGGGCAGCACCTTGGACACCGCTTCTGCCTTACCCCCCAGGGTTTCCAGGTCGCACTGGGCCAGGGTGGCTTCCACCTGATAATCCATGCCGGTTTGGGCATTTTCAATGAGCTTTGCAAAGGCGTCCCGGCCTTCCTTCCGGATAAATTCATCCGGGTCCTTTCCGTCGGTTACGTGCATCACCCGGCATTTTAGGCCTGCCTGGAGAGCCAGGGGAATGGCCCGAAGGGCCGCTTCCCGGCCAGCCCGGTCACTGTCGAAACAGAACACCACTTCAGGGGTAAGCCGCTTTAACAGTTCGGCCTGCTGCTGGGTAAAGGCCGTCCCCATGGAGGCCACCGCCCAGTCAATGCCGGCTGCGTGCAGGCTGATGGCATCCATATGGCCTTCCACCACCAGCGCCTGCTGCCGCTGCCGAATGGGAGACGCCGCCCGGTCCAGGCCAAACAGCAGCCTTCCCTTATGGAACCAGGCCGTTTCCCCAGTATTCATATATTTGGCCGGCGAGGCTTCTGCATTAAGAATCCGTCCGGTAAAGCCCACTACATGACCCCGGGGGTCCTTGATGGGAATCATGATTCTCTCCCGGAACTTGTCGTAGACGCCGGAACTGTGGCTTCTTGCCACCACCAGGCCCGCCTTCAGCAGCACAGCTTCCTTTACGCCCCGCTGCTCCAAAGCCTCATGGAGGGTGGAGAAGTCAGGCGGTGCCATGCCCAGTTCAAAGGAGGCAATTATGGCATCCCCAATGCCCCGGCCGGCCAGATAGGCCAGGCCCTGCTTGCCATATTGGGTATTGATCAGACAGGAATGGAAGAACTTGGCCGCCAGGGTGTTGGCGCTCAGCACTTCCTTGGTTTCCTGCTCCCGGGCAATTTCCCGGGCCGTCTTGGCCCGCTCCGGAATGGGAATCCCATACTTCTGGGCCAGTAATTTCAATGCCTCGGGAAACTCCACATGGTCCCGCTTCATCACAAAAGAAAATACGTCCCCGCCTGCTCCGCAGCCAAAGCAGTGAAACAGCCCCTTGGCCGGGTCCACGGTAAAGGACGGTGTTTTCTCCCCATGAAAAGGACAGCAGCCCCAATAGCGGCTGCCCTTGCGCTTCAAATTGACGGTTTCAGAAACAATGGATACCAAATCCGCTGCCTGCCGTACCTGCTCTTTGAAATTGGCGTATTTCTCTTTCATGTCATCCATGCAGTGTTCATCCTTTTTTCCACGATAATATATGTATTCGACAAAAAAAAAGGATTTCCTTCTTTTTACAAGGAAACCCTTTTTTCTGACATTTTCACTTTTCGTTGGCTTAATAGTCGTAGCCAAACCGCTTCCGCAGATATTCCAAAATCAGGCTGGCCGTTTCTTCAATAGCCCGGTTGGACACATTGATTACCATGCAGTGGAGCCGCTGCATAATGGCCCGGGCGTAGTCCAGTTCTTCCTGGATCCGGCGCAGGTCGGCATAATTGGCTCCGTCCGTTAGCCCCATGGCCTTGAGCCGTGCTATGCGGATTTCGTTGAGCTTATGGGGATCAATCAGAAGCCCGATAATCCGATTGGAGGGCACCTTGAACAGTTCCTCCGGCGGCGGAATCTCCGGCACCAGGGGCACGTTGGCTACCTTCAGCTGCTTGTTGGCCAGGTACATGGAAAGCGGCGTCTTGGACGTCCGGGATACCCCGATAATAACCAGGTCAGCCTTGGCCAAGCCCCAGGGATTTTTCCCATCATCGTACTTGATGGCAAATTCCACAGCGGCCACCCGTTTGAAATACTCGTGGTCCAAAGCGTGAATCAGCCCCGGCTGGTTCTTGGGCAGGAGGCCGGAGGTCTTTTCAATGGCCTTCAGCACCGGCCCCAGGATATCCACCACTTCCACATCCAGCTCCATAGCTTTTTGGGCAATGGCTTCCCGCATTTCCGGAGAAACCATGGTATAGCATACAATGGCATTCTGTTCCTTGGCTTCCGCCAGGATTTTCTCAATCTGTTCCGTGCTCTTGACGTAAGGAACCCGGATGATGTCAAACTTTTCCTGCACAAATTGGCTGGTGGTGGCGCGCACCACCGATTCTGACGTTTCTCCAATGGAGTCAGAAATTGCGTAGATAATCGGTGCCTTAGCTATGATAGTTGCCTCCCTTCCCCTCTGCCAGTTCTACCAGCAGACGGGTAAAATTTGTTTTGCTGACCCGGCCAATCAACTGCAGCCGCTTGGGGTCCTCTTCCACTTTCCGAACTACCGGCAAACAGTCGATTTCGTGGTCCATAAGCCGCCGGGCCGCCTGGGCCGCCGGTTCTTCCGGATCGGCACAAATCATTTTGCTCAGCGGGGTCATGACCATGGCAATGGGCATATGGCTTAGGTCGGAGCCTGCATTCAGGGCTGCCTTCAGCAAATCCTTCCGGGAAACCACCCCGTAAAGCAGCCCGTCCGGAGGCTCCACCACAAACACCGTGCCCACGTCTTCCAGAAACATGGTCAGCACCGCATCGTAAGCGCTTTTGTCGCTGCCGATAACAATGGGCACCGACTTGATATCCTCCACGGTAATGGAGGACAGTTCCTCCTGAAGCATACCCAGGGTGTTCTTTCCCGTATAGAAATACCCCACCCGGGGCCGGGCATCCAAAATGCCGCTCATGGTCAAAATGGCCAGATCGGACCGCAGGGCAGCCCTGCTCAGGCCCAGTTCCCGGGCAATGGTTTCCCCTGCCACCGGTCCAGTTTGTCGTACGATTTCTGCTATCTTCTTTTGCCGCTCACTAAGAGGCATGGGGGCTCATCTCCTTTTTCCGGCCCTGCCGTCTGGCTTTCTATTATAAAGCAAAGCAGGGGCCGCCGCAAATGCTTTTGCCCCTGTTCCGCTTTGACGGAAAGGTCTCAGCTTCCGTCCGCTGTATAGTCGTTGTTACCAGGCCAGTTCTTCCTCGTGGCGGTTCCGGCCCCGTCCCGTCAACTGGTCCAGAATCAAGCGCTGTTCCACCTGGGCCACCATTTTCTTGGTGAACTTCACCGTATCCGGGTTCACGGACATACTGTCAATGCCGCATTGTACCAGGAATTCGGCAAATTCCGGATATACGCTGGGAGCCTGGCCGCAGATGGAAACGGTCTTGCCGTCCTTGTGGGCCACTTCAATCAGGTGACGGACAGCCCGTTTTACTGCCAGGTTCCGTTCGTCAAACAGATGGGCAATGGTATCATTGTCACGGTCGCAGCCCAAGGTCAGCATGGTCAGGTCGTTGGAACCGATGGAGTAGCCGTCCACAAACCGGTTGAATTGGTCAGCCAGGATAATGTTGGCAGGGATTTCTGCCATCAGCCAAACCTTAAAGTCCGGCCCTCTGTGCAGCCCTTCTTCGGCCATGATTTCCACCACTTTTCGGGCTTCGTCCACGGTGCGGCAGAAAGGAATCATTACGTTCAGGTTCTTCAGGCCATATTCTTCCCGGACCTTCCGTACGGCAGCAATTTCCAGCCGGAAGGCGGCGGTGTACTTGGGATCATAGTAACGGGAAGCACCTCTCCAGCCCAGCAAGGCACTGGATTCATGGGGTTCAAATTCTTCGCCGCCTTTCAGATCCCGGTATTCGCTGGACTTAAAGTCGCTGAAGCGCAGGGTAACCGGCCGGGGAGCCATGGCAGCGCAGACCTTCCGGAAGCCTTCAGCCAAGGATTCCACCACTTTTTCCGGATGACCAGTTTTGATTAAATATAAGGGATGTTCATGAATGTAGGTGGTCCAAATGAATTCTTCCCGCATGAGGCCAATACCGTCGCAGGGCAGGGAAGCGTATTTTTCGGCCAAAGCCGGATCACCCAGGTTCATATAGATTTTGGTACCCGTTACCGGGAAGGTTTCCTGGGCCACCACCTGGGGCTGTACCGCAGCCGTAGTAGCCGCTGCCTTCTTCACTTGCAGGTTGCCGGCAAAGACCACCCCGTTGGAAGCGTCCACCGTAACTTCTTCCCCGGTTTTCAGCACTTCCGTGGCGGCCTGGCCCCGGCTCTTGGTACCTACAATACAGGGAATCCCCAGTTCCCGGCTGACAATGGAAGCGTGGCAGGTCATGCCGCCGCTGTCGGTCACAATGGCCTGGGCCTTTTTCATGGCCGGTACCCAGTCAGGCGCGGTCATTTCCGTTACCAGGATTTCCCCGTCCTTGAATTCATCAATATCCTTGGGGTCCGCAATCACATGGACCTTGCCGTAGCCCATACCCGGGCTGGAGGGCAGGCCTTTGACCAGAACCTTGGCGTTTTCCCCAGCGTTTTCTTCCTGCACGGCTTCCACCTTCTTTTGTTTGTTTCTCCGGGACCAGACCGTTTCCGGGCGAGCTTGGAGAATCCAGATCTTGCCGTCCCGTTCGTCAATGCCCCATTCCATATCCATATAGCAGCCGTAATGGGCTTCGATTTTCTTGGCGTACCCGGCCAGTTCCAAAATCTGGCTGTTGGTCAGGGTCTGCTTCTTCCGGTCCGCTTCCGGCACCGGCACTTCTTCACAGTCCCCACCCTTTTTGCGGATCAGCATTACGTCCTGTTCATTGACCGTAGCGGACAGGATTTTCATATCAGCTTTGGACACAATGTAGCTGTCGGGGGTAACGGTACCGCCCACTACGTATTCGCCCAGGCCATAGGCCCCTTCAATCATGATATTCTTGTCGTCCCCGTTGGCCACATTTACCGTAAACATTACGCCAGCAGCCTTGGAGAAGACCATCATTTGGATAACTGCGGACAGTGCCAGGGACAGATGGTCAAAGCCCTGTTTTTCCCGGTAGTACACAGCCCGGTCCGTAAAGCAGGAAGCGTAGCATTCCTTTACCTTGGCAGTCACCCGGTCGGCACCCTGGATGTTCAGGTAGGTATCCTGCTGGCCGGCAAAGCTGGCGTCAGGCAGGTCTTCTGCGGTCGCACTGGAACGCACGGCTACGTAGGGATCCTGTTCCCCCATTTTGTCCGCCAGTTCCTGATAGGCCTTGCGGATGGCTTCCTGTAAATCCTGGGGCATTTCCTGTTCCATAATGGCTGCCCGGACCTGGCCGCAGATACGGCTCAGCTGGTCGCTGTTTTCCACATCGGTGAGCCCAGCCAGCAGGGTGCGGATCTTTTCATCCAGCCCAGTGGATTTCATAAAATAGCGGTAGGCATAAGCCGTAGTTGCGAACCCATAGGGAACGGGTACATCCGTTTTGGAAGTCATTTCCCCCAAAGAAGAAGATTTGCCGCCGACAATGTCCACGTCTTTTCTTTCGAGCTGCTCAAACCACAACAGATATTCTTTAGATTTGTCCATTTTCTACTCCTTTACCCCACGCTATTGCGTTGTTTATCTTTAATATAGTGTATACTATATCACCATCATGCGTCATATTCAAGTAGTACCCGCCAAAAATACCGCAAGATTTCTTTGTACCTGTCCCAAAAACAGCAAAAAAATACCTGGCAGACTTTAGGTCTGTCAGGTAGGTTTCACAGGGTCAGCTGGTGCAGCGTTTGGCCGCCCAGTTCTTTCCAGATGGCAGTGCTGCCGTCCAGAAGCAGGTACCCCTGGGTGCTGCCGCCCTTGGGCAGGGACACGGACCCAGGATTCAGGTACAGGTTGTTCTGGCCAAAAGGTACCCAGGCCGGTACATGGGTATGGCCATGGAGCAGCACGTCCCCGGGCTGCAGGGGCGGCAAATGTTCCAGGTTATAGTGGTGGCCGTGGGTAGCAAAAATCAGACGGCCACCGGCTTCCAAAAGGGCATAGTCTGCCAAGATGGGAAAGTGCAGCACCAGCTGGTCCACTTCCGCGTCGCAATTGCCCCGGACGCAGAAAATATGCTGCCGGATGCCATTTAACAAATCAATGACCCGCTTGGGAGCATATTCCCTGGGCAGGTCATTCCGAGGGCCGTGGTACAGGATATCTCCCAGGAGCACCAGCCGGTCCGCCTGCTCCCGGGCAAAGTCCTGGAGCAGCCGGGCACAGTAATAGGCGGAGCCATGAATATCCGAAGCAATCAGGTATTTCATGAATTATTTTTTCACCGCCGTCAGTTCCGGTTTCTGGAAGGCTTTGCCCACCGTTTCCCAGGCTACCAGATAGGTGTGGTTGGCCGGATCGTAAACCAACGGCCGCAGCTTGGCCGGGTCAATCACCCCATCCGTCAGGACGCTTTCGTCAGCGCTGACGTTGACAATTTCCCCTACCAGCCGTTCGCTTTCCTCATCGTAGGACAGGACCTTGCATTCCAGGGCCATGGGCAGTTCCTGGAACAAGGGTGCGTTCACCAGGGTGGATTTTACCGGCGTCAAGCCAGCTTGGGCCACCTTGTCCGGCACCTTATTGCCAGAAACCACGCCTACATGATCGCAGGCCTTGAGCTGGGCTTCCACGGCAATACTTACCGTGAAGGCGCCTGTAGCCTTCAGATTGGCTACCGTCTTATGGGTCCGGGCCAGGCAGAAGGAAATCTCCTGGTCATTGCTGATACCGCCCCAGGCCGCATTCATGGCGTCAGGCGTGCCCTTTTCATCATAGGTGCCGATGATGTATACCGGCAGCGGATAGCTTAACGGTTTTGCTCCAAAACTTTTACGCATAAAACTCACTCTCCTTAACCTTTATATTATACCATTTCACAAGTGTTTCCTTAACAAAAAGAGAAAATAGGGAGCGCCCAAAAGGGACGTAATCACCCCTACCCGCACTTCCGTCCCCGGTACCACAAGCCGGCCCAGACTGTCACAGAAAGTAAGCAGCCCGGCCCCGCCCAGGGCGCTTAGGGGCAGGAGGAAACGGTGGTCGGGCCCCAGCTGCAGCCGCAGGATATGGGGCACCATAAGCCCGATAAAACCGATATTGCCCCCGGCGCATACGGCCAGCCCCAGCAGCAGGGAAACCACGGCCAAAAGACCATTGCGCCACCGGCCGGCATCCATGCCCACAGCCAGGGCTTGTTCCTCCCCCAGGCTAAGGACGTTTAGCTGCCGGCCCCACAGGCACAGCAGAAGCAGTACGGCAAAAAGAGGCGGCAAAATCCAGTGGACCTGCTGCCAGGTGCCGGAAGAAAGGCCCCCCAGGGTCCAGAAAAAATACTGGCGAAGCACCGGTTCAGGCGCAAAGGAAAGCAGGCCCGCCGTAAGGGCCCCGCAAAACAGGCTCACTGCCGCCCCAGCCAGCAGCAGCCGGACACTTTGGCCGCTGCCGCCCCGCCGGCCCAGAGCCCCCACGGTACCGGAAGCCAAAAGGGCTCCCAAAAACGCCCCCAGCGGGAGAAACAGATACTGTTTTTGGGGCAGTCCCAAAAGGAGTACCGCCACCGCCCCCAGGGCGCCGCCTCCAGACACCCCCAGCAGGCCGGGGTCCGCCAGGGGATTGCCGAAAATGCCCTGGAGCACCGCTCCGGACACGGCCAGGGCGCTGCCTGCCCCCAAGCCCAAAAGCAGCCGGGGAAGCCGCAGGTTCCATAACACATTTTCTTCCAGAGGGGTCAGCTTCCCCAAAAAGAAATGGACCGGAGATACCCCTACCAAGCCTGCAAAAAGCGAAAACAGACAGGCTGCCAGAAGCATAAGCAGCAGCAATAGTAAGCCTTTCTTCCGTTTCTGGTGCACGGCTGGCCTCCTTTCAGATACAAAAAAAGACGCCTTGGAAACCGATTCCACAGCGTCAATCTATATAACTATAAGTGAAGTTCTCAATTGCGGGAATTCCACGTGCTTTCGTGGTAGCGCCAACGAGAATTGAACTCGTGATTTCGCCTTGAGAGGGCGACGTCTTAGCCTCTTGACCATGGCGCCAGATAAAAAAATGGCTCCGGGACTAGGGCTCGAACCCAGACTAGAAGATCCAGAATCTCCTGTGCTACCATTACACCATCCCGGAGTAAATCTACCTCATCGGTAGTACTGTTATAGTATAGAGTTTTCCTGAAAAAAATGCAAGTACTTTTTACAACTTTTTTTCATTTTTTTCTCCGGTCAGTCCAAAAGCTTGATCGGGCGAAAATCCAAATAGTCCCCGGATACCAAATGGTACTGGATGCCATGGTAGTCCCCCAAATGGCTGTCGTGGAACTGTTCCTTCCCGTGGCAGTGGGAATACACCACCTGCTCCACCCCATTCTCCTCGGCCAGCTGGGTGAAGATGCTGTCCTGCTGAAGAATATTGGTGGGCGGATAATGAAGGAACATAATGAACTTGTGATACCCGGCCTTTTTGGCCGCCGCAAAAGAGATTTCCAACCGCCGGGCTTCCCGGACCACCAGTTTTTCTGCGTGCGCCGCCTTTTCCTGGTCCCAGCCCATAATCCGGCCGTACCGGTCCAAATAGAAGGGTCCTTCAAAGGTAAACCCCTTGGTCCCTACCAGGGCATAATCCCCGTAGGCATAAAAATTGTTTTGGAGGAAGGAAAGCCGGCCCTGGAACAGGGCATTGAGCTTTCCGGTTTTGGCCGTGTCCCAGAACATATCGTGGTTGCCCCGCAGCAGAATTTTCCGGCCGGGCAGGGCTTCAATAAAGGCCAGGTCCTTGGTGCACTGGTTCAGCTTGCGCCCCCAGGAATGATCCCCGGTCAGCACCAGGGTATCCTCCGGTTTAACCAATTCCCGGCAGTTCCGGGCAATTTTTTCTTCATGGTGCTTCCAGACCGGTCCCAAAGAATCCATGGATTTCCCTTTCACCTGAAAGGCCAAATGCAGATCTCCCAAGGCATACAGAGCCATTTTATTCTCCTTTCCCGAAAGCACCTAGGCGCTCCCGCCAGCAGCCGTTTATGATACTATTCGCCCTTTTATGCCAAATTCCTTTAGACAAAAGGGCCGCACCCCAGGAGGCAAAACCTGGCGTGCGGCACTGTATGTTTCTCTTGGGGAAAAGCTTCCGCTCATGGCATTGGCGCGTACTAATTACCCGATGAGATAACACCAAAGAGGAATGGTCACCATGGAAAGCAGGGTGGACAAAATCACCACCTGGGTGGCAAAGGGAGCATCGCTGTGGTACTGGGCAGCGAAGATAGCTGCTGTGGCCCCAGCCGGCATCCCGGTCATCATGACGCCCACCCCGGTACCCAGGGCATCCAGGCCTGCAACCCTGCAAATCAGCCAGGACAGGGCGGGCAGCACCCCCAGCCGCAGAAAGCTGAACAGGAAGCTGTCCCGGTTAAAAATGGACTTCAAAGGCACATCGGCCAGAATGGTCCCAATAATAAACATGGTCAGGGCGGCGTTGCAGTTTCCAATATAGCCCACCGTAAGCTGGAGAAAGCCTGGCAGCTGCCAGCCAGTCACCATGAGAAGCATGCCCAGGTAAATAGCCACCAGACAGGGATGGGTCAGGACTTTTTTCAGCACCTGCTTCCGGTCCGTGTGCTGACCGGCGATAAAGTAGGACGTACCCACGGACCACATGATGATCCGCATGGGAATCAGGTACACAGAGGCGTACAGCAGGCCCAGGGGGCCATAAACCCCTTCTGCTACCGGATTTCCCAAAAAGCCCCCATTGGACACAATGGTGCAGTACTGAAGCACCTTTTTCCGCTGGAGGGCAAAGCGGTTGTACAAGAACTGGTTCAGTACCAGATACAGCAGCTGCATCAAAAACCCAGCCAAAAGGATTTTTCCCGCCGTGGCCAGGACATCATCTCCCAGGGGCGCCAAACAGGACTTCAGAATATTAAAGGGAATCACCACATCCACGCACAGGGCAGTCAGGCTTTTGATGCCAGGAGCATCCAAAATGCCCCAGCGTTTCAGCCCCAGCCCCAATAGAATCATCAGAAACAGGGTAAGCTGCAAATTGGCCAGCCGCAGCAGTTCCATAGCCATTCCCTACTTTCTTCGCAAATTTATTGTAGCAGAAAAACATACCATTTCCTAACTGTATTTTTGCGTATATAATACAGGATATAACCTGTATTATAGGAGGCAGTCATGAACTTTACCCATATTCAGGATTTTCTCATCATATACCGGGAACGGAGTATCTCCCGGGCAGCGGAAAAGCTCCACGTAACCCAGCAGACCCTTAGCGGCCGGCTTGGGTACTTGGAAAAGGAACTGGGGACGCCCCTGTTTGTACGGCACGTGCCCCTGGAGCTTACCTATGGCGGGCGTGTGTTTCTGGGGTATGCCCGTTCCCTTCAGGAAACGTACGAAGCCCTCCAAAAGGAATTCCAGGACCTGACTGGCCAGGAAAAAGGCTGCCTGCGCCTGGGCATTGCCTATACCCGGGGGCGGATTCTCCTGCCGCCCATTCTTCAGGCCTTCCAGAAAAAATATCCCGCCGTGACGTTGGAGATTACAGAAGATACCAATGAAGCCTTGGTGAAAAGACTGCAAAAAGGAGAAACAGACCTGATTATCGCCCATCTGCCAGGAAGTATCCCCGGTCTTGCGGCACGGCCCTTTTACCAGGAAAAAGTTCTGCTGCTTCTGCCCAAATCGCTGCTGGCCAAAACCTATGGGGCGGAAGCGGTACAGCGGCTGACCCAGCTTGAACAGACCCAGGATCCCCGGCTGGTAAAAGAGTGCCCTTTTTTGCTGAATTATCCGGACGATATAGCCGCCTCACTGGCCCTGGCCTACCTGAACAAGCTGCGTTTTACCCCCAAGGTCCAGACCCAGTCCCACAACATGGAACTGCTGCTGGAGCTCTGCGTCCAAGGGGCCGGCTGCTGCTTCTGCCCGGACAATTTGGCCCGTGGCTTCCTGACCCCGGCCCAGCAGGACCAATTGTTTTTTATAGACCTGGGCCCCGCCCTTACCTGTTCCCTGGATTTTGTCTGGCAGGACCAGGCCTACCAATGGTCCATGCTGGAGCGGTTTAGGGAAACAGCTCAGGAAGTGTACCCTCCGCTACCCTAAAAAGAACCGCAGTATTTCCCCTGAAAAAGAGAAATACTGCGGTTTTGTCTTTGCTTTAGTGGTCGGACTTCAGCCCTGCCCCACACATGGTAATCAGGCAGTCCGGCGTAGGACCGTATTGCTTGCAGTAGGCTTCGTAGGCTGCCAGGTTCGCTGCGGTGGTATGCTCGCAGTAGATGCCCTGCCGGGCCAGTTTCTCCCGGGCAGGCAGGATTCCCGCCTCCGGAGCGGCCACAAAACGGATGTGGTATTTTTGGGCAGCCTGGAGGATTTCCTTCCCCCGCCGGGGCTGGCCAATGGCAATGCCCTCAGCCAGGGTAGGCTCCGGCACCAGCTGGACCGGTTCCTGGGCGCCGGTTTCCGCCGCCTTTAGCAGGGGGGCGCAGTTTTCGCTTTGGACGGCAATAATCTGGGGCATATGGGAAATGCAGCCGCTTTTCAGCAGATGTTCCAGCCCCCGGATTACCCCCAAAAACAAGGTGCCATTTCCCACGGGCACCACCAGGTTTTCCGGAATCCGGTGCAGCTGTTCATAGGTTTCGTAAATATAGGTTTTGGTGCCTTCGTAGAAGAAGGGATTGTACACATGGTTGGCATAGTACACCCCTTCCCGAGCCACCTTTTCCCGGCACACCTGGGCGCAGTGGTCCCGGGAGCCGGGCACCACGTTGACCTTGGCCCCATGGGCCTGAATCATGGTAATTTTCTTGGGAGACGTGCCTTCCGGGACAAAAATCTCGCAGGCAATACCGGCCCGGCCGCAATAGGCTGCCACCGCATTGCCGGCGTTGCCGCTGGAATCCTGAACCACCCGGTCCACTCCCAGAGCCTTGCAGTGGGCCACCAAAACGGCTGCGCCCCGGTCCTTAAAAGACAGGGTGGGCATGAAATAATCCATCTTCAGGAGAATGTCCTGGTTAAAGGGTACAATGGGGCTTAGCCCCTCTCCCAGGGTAATGCTCCGCCAGGTATCGTCCTCCAGGGCCATGAACTGATGGTACCGGAACTGGTTCCACTGTTCCCGGTCAATGGCTTCCAGAGAAAAATCCGGCAGCTCTGCTTCCAGCTCCCACAGCCCGCCGCAGTCACAGCAGGGTTTCAACGTAGTTATCGGTTCTCTTTTGCCGCAGGCCGTACATACAAATTCCATGTTTCTGCCTCCTTGGGATGCCCCATGATGCTTCTTGCCAAGCCAAAAGTCTGTTCTCTTACGTTATACGGAAAACCGGAAAATTTGTCAAATAAATAAGCTCCCGCTTTGGCTAAGCCAAAAACAGGAGCTAACTGGGACAGCTTATAAAGTTACGATTTCCCCATCTTCCGGCATCACATAATTGCTGACGCCCCGAGTAGCCAAACGGCCCCGCAGGGTGTGCCGAGTCAAGGAAGCATGGGCCACATTGTCCATATGGGTTACAAAAATTTTTGCCTTAGGAGCTGCTGCCCGGACACAGGCCACATCTTCATCGTTCATGATCAGGCGCCCACACTCCACCAGTTCAGCCGCACAGGCATTTACCGTCACCACCTGGGGCTGGAATTTTGCCAGGGTTTCCTGCACGCCGGAAAACCAAACCGTATCCCCGGTCACATATAGGGTCTTTTCCCCAGGTGCCTGGAATACTACCCCGCAGGAATTACCGCAGGGAACCACCGTCCCATGCCGGGCTGGGGTCTTGGTCAGGGTAACCCCTTGAAATTCGCTGCCCTCGGGCGTCAAAACCCGAACATCTTGGAAACCGGACCGGCGGAAAATCTCCTGGTCTTCTTGGTTTTGAACGAACACCGGAATTTCCTTATGCAGGCTTTTCCCTACCGTACCATCAGCCGCTACATCCACATGATCGGGGTGTACATGGGTCACAATATAGGCATCCACACCCTGGAGAATCTGCTCTACTGGTTCCGGCAGATTGTAGATGGGCATGGGCAGCTGTTCCTTCACCGGATCAGGCACAGAGAACGGATGACCTGGCAATTCGCCCAAGGTTCCCATTTCCCCCTTAGGCTGCAGCCAGGGATCCAGCAAAAAGGTCACTTTCCCGTAATGAATTTTATTGGCAGCGTTTCTGATCTGTTGAATTTTCAGCATGCGCATTTCCTCCTTTTCGTTTCTGTCTTTATTGTAGGTGGAAACACCCTCGAAAAAAAACAGAATTTTCTCTGCTTGCCGCAACCATTTAGATGCGGTACAATCAGCAAGAAGGGAGGTTTTCCCATGAATCAAAAACAACTGCGCTATTTTTGGGAAGTATACCAAACCTGTAATATCCAGCAGGCGGCAGACAAACTCCATATCAGCCGGCAGGGCGTCAGCAAAACCCTGCGCTAGCTGGAGCAGGAATTGGGACAGCCCTTATTTTTGCGTACAGCCCAGGGCCTGGAACCCACGGACTTTGCAGCAGGCCTGCTGCCCCATGCCCGAAGGCTGCTGGACGAATATGCCTATATTGAAGGCATGAACAGTCTGGCTGGCCAGAAACAAAATCTGGTTACGGTTTATGCCTTGGATCACGTGCTGGCCTATCTATCTGCTGACTTCTTGTTGGACTTCAAAAAAGCCTATCCGGCCATCATCCCCAGCCTGGTAGAGTGTACGGACGAAGCCGCCCTAAATGGCCTATTGACCCAGGATTGTGACCTGGCTCTGGTGACCGGTCCCTTGGATCCGTCCCAGTTTACAGCAGAACCCCTGTTTTTTTCCCGGTACTGCATCCAACTGCGCCGGGACCATCCCCTGGCTGCCCAAAAGGAAATCACTTTCCAGGACTTGGCAGGGCTGCCCCTCATCAGTAAAGGCCGGGCCTATCGCTGCTTCCGAGAGCATATGAACCGGGATATGCTGCTTCCAGGGCTTACGGTGAACATTCTGGCTGAAACCACGGACTCCACCGTGGTCCAAGACCTGATTCTGAAAGGGAATGGTATTAATTTATCTTATGATTACATTGCCTGCCTGCAATCCCACCCGGATATTGTGCTTCGCACCCTCTCGGTTCCCGAACAGGGTCAGGAAATTTACCTGGCAGCCCTGCGGAACGCCCTGCCGACCAAAGCAATTCGCCATTTTCGGGAGTTTTTGCTGGCTTGGATTCCCCAACAGGGAAAAGCAAAGATCACTTGGCCAAGAGAGTAAGATTTATTTTTTTTATAGTGACTTTTAAGAAAATTTGACAGAATTGAATTAATATTTGTGATTCTTGCCTCTACGGATTATAATAAAAAGGAATAAGTCCGTTGGAGCCCCCATTGACCAACGGTACAAACCAGGGAGGCATTATGAAACTACACCAATTGCAATATTTCCGCGAAGTCTGCCGACAGCACAGCATTACCAAAGCTGCCGAAGTGCTTCATATTTCCCAGCCCGCGGTGTCCGCATCCATCCGGGAACTGGAAGATGAATTTGGCCTGATGCTGTTCAACCGTTCCCGAAAGAATCTGATTCTCACCAAGGAAGGCTCCTACTTTCTCTTGGAAGTGGAAGATCTGCTGCGCAAGGCAGAACAGATTGGGGAGGATATGAACCGGCTGAAGAAGAAATCTACGGACATCCGGCTGGGTCTGCCGCCCATGATTGGAGCCCTGTCCGTTCCCCTTTTGGCGTCCTTTTCCAAGGAATATCCGGACATCCAGATTGAGCTCACTTCCAGCAGTTCCCTGAGCCTGCGCCGGGCCCTCCAGGAAGAACGCCTGGATGTGATTATCGTCAACGGAGCCGATCCGGACGGGGACAATCCGGAATGCATTCCCCTGCGCCGCAGCGAGATTGTCTACTGCGTGAATCCCCGGCATCCCTTTGCCCAGGAAAAGACGCTGCCGTTAGTGAAAACGGCCCTGGAGCCCTTGGTCGAAATCAAGGAAAGCTTCCATTTCCGGGAGCAGATTCTCCAGCAGTACCAGGAAGCAGGCTGTACCCCCCGGCTGCTGTGGACCACGGACCAGCTGTATACCAAGATTCAGATTATCAAATCCGGCATGGCCAATGGTTTCCTGTACCGGGAAATTGCCGAAAAAGAACCGGACCTGGTACCCATTTCCCTGGATCCCCCCATGCTCTACGATATTGAAATGATTTGGCGGAAGAACACCGCAGCCTATGACAGCGTCAATGCCTTCCTGACCTATGCCAAGGAGCATTTTTAAGGCTGGCTGGCCCCTAATTACGGTTATCACAAAAGCCCTGCAGCAACGCTGCAGGGCTTTCTCTATATAGGGAAAAGACCTTCTGCTGGGGTGGCAGAAGGTCTTTTCTGAAAGGAAGTTGTTTATGATGATTTGATGGGGAAGATGTAACAAGGAGGGGTGATCCCTGTTACGTGAATTAGTATACTGAAATACTATGGCAAAGCAAGGGCGAATCCTTGAAAAAAATGTGAATCTGACTGTTTAGTCAGCAAGGCCAAAGTACTCGTATACGGACTGGATTTGGCTTTGGGCATTTTCCGGACTGAGCCCGGCCCGCTCACTCATCAGCAGCAGGCCCTTTAGCTGGGTCTTCAGGAAAACATTGAACTTAGCCTTGTCCAGGGATAGATTATCCCCTTCCAGCTTATCCGACATACAATTCAGCATCACCAAGAGCTTCAGGGTTTCCCCTTCCTTTTCGGCCAGGTAGAACAGATAGGGGAAAGTGTCCCCCAACTGCCGCACAAAGGCCACTGCCTGGGGATTTTCCCACAGATAGGGGCCGCAGTCTGCCTGGAAGGACAGGGACCATTTGCCGCAGAACTTCCGGGCGTACTCCACCTGGCTGCCCACATAGGCCAGCAGCTCCCCATACCGGTCCGTGCCCTGAGGCGCCGCAAGCTCTGCCTGGGAAACCTGGAACCGGATAAACGGCTGCCGGTCCAAATATGCTTTCATTTGTGCTTCTTCCATTCTGCAACCCTCACTTTTCTTTAATCATAACCATCCATTGTCCCGGCAGTTTCACCTTTTTCCAAACTCCGGGCCAATCCACTTCTACCTTATTCTTGATTTTCTTGGTTTTGGTATCCACCAGCACCACAGCCTGGGACTTGTCCTTTACCTGGGAGAAGGTGGTCCAGGGCATGATGTTTTTGGCTGACCAGCTGCCTTCTTTGGGGGCAAAATCCGCTGCTTCGTCATCAGGAACCAGCATGACCATTTCCCGGCCAGTGTAGAAGACGCCGCTGGTAGGATAGCCGCCGCCCCGGACGTAGATGGGGACATTTTCCGGCACATATTGGCTGATAAATTGGGCGGAAGGCTTGCCGCTCACATCATACATCAGAGGTTTAGCCAACAGTTCCAAAATGCAGCAGTGGAACACGATGGTCAGCATGATGACCGTGGTCCAAACTTCCTGATTGCTCTTGCCACGGTATTTATGAACGCCCAGCACCACCATGCAGGCACAGTAGATCAGCATGAAGAAAAATACGTTCCGGCTGCCCGGCACCACGCCTGGAGCCAGCTTGGGCAGCTGATAGGCGGCCACGGACAGGGCTCCGTAAAACAACACGTTGCCCAGGAGCATCCATTTCATGGTCAGGCTTCTGCCCTTTTTCACGATGTAGGAACCTGTAAGCAGGCACAGGGGCAGCAGCAAAGGATAGGTATAGGTAATGTACTTGGTGGCCATGCATTGGAAGAACACAAAAATGGTCACCATCCAGATGAGCAGGAAGCCTTCCTTGGCGGCTGGCTTCACCCAATGGCCCTGTTTGCGCAGCAGGTTCCACAGCATGCCGGGCACAAAGCCCACCCAGGCATAGGCGTTCAAAAGGTTCACTGCCGTATAGTAATAAATCACATTATCCCGGGGATGTTCCGACACAGTGGCCCGCAAAAAGTTATGGGTACCAATGAAACTGGCCAGAAAATCTGGATGATAATGGATCATGGCCACATACCAGGGAGCGGTTACCAATAGAAACAGCAAAATGCCAGAAGGCAGCTTGGCCCGCTGGAGGCATTTGGCATCTCGCCGCCACAGCAGGAACAGCACAATAATCAGCCCCGGCATCAAAAAGCCGATGGGGCCTTTGGTCAAGGTTGCCAGCCCAGCGAGCAGGTAGGTGCCGTAGTAATAACTTTTTTCCTTGGTGCTGTAGCCCAGGTAGAAGAACACCAGCGCCCCGTTCAAAAACAGGAACAGCATGCCATCGGTAAGGACGGACTTGGAAATGGTAAAGAATTCCAAAGTCATCATCAGAAGCAGCCCGCTCATAAAGGCGGTTTCTTCTGAATACAGCTTTTTCCCGGCCCAAACCGTCAGTCCTAGGCCTCCCAAGCCAAACAGGGATGGGAAAAACCGGGCGCCGAACTCGCTGAACCCGAAAATCTTAAAGCCCAGGGCAATCATCCAGTAGGAAAAAACCGGTTTGTCGAACCAGTACCGGCCGTAAATCTGAGGAGAAAGATAATCCCCGCTGAGCACCATTTCCTTGGCCGTCAGGGCATAATTTCCTTCAACGCTGTCCGTTAAAGGCAGGGAGCCATTGAGAAAGAAAAGCAGAAAAATGGCCGCTGCCCAAAAACAGATCCAGTATTTTTTTTTCATCAGGTTAGTACCTCCAAATCATAACTGCTGTACAATATCATACCTTACCATATTCAACGGGGAATGACAATGAAAACTCCGGTGAATAATAGGCAAATTGCCTTCTTGCGCCCCTGGGCATAAAAAAAAGCCCTTGTAGAACAAGGGCCAAATGAGGGGCATCTTTAACTTACGAGTGCATTATACCACCTTTGTATACAATGTGCAATATGTTTTCTGTTTTTTCTTTTTATTCTCTTATTTCTCATAGTCCCGGCCCAGATAGATGATCATATCCCCTGTTGCCGGACTGACGGAGCCCCGCAGCAGCTGGTAGGCAAAAGGCAGGCTCTGGGCCCGGCTGGCCGCCAGGGAGCTGGACGCATTGATCAGCACCTGGGTGTGGTCCACGGGGCTGCCCGTACTGGTGCTCACCACCGTAAAACCGGCGCTGCGCACCTCTTCAGCGGCCCGTTCCCCATTCTGGGGCTTCTCGCTGCAATTGACAATGGATACCCGCAGGGGCTGCCGTACCGGCTGGGGCGGCATACCCACCGGTTCCTGGGGCTTGTCATTTTCCGTACTAGGGGAAACCGCAGGGGTTTCCTTGCTTTCCTGTTCCATTTTCCTTGTCCGTTCCACCGCCTGTTTCAGGGCTTCCGTCTTGATTGGCAGCTGCTGCTTCCCATCAGCCCCAGCAGCTGCGCTGTTGGTACCCAGCAATTCGTCATATTCCCGCTTGGCGGCAAGAGCCTTTTGGCGGTAGGTCTCCGTGGCCTGGACCCCGGACAGCAGAGCCAGCTGCTGCCGCAGGGCTGTCATATTGGGAATCCAGTAGCTGATATCATCCAGGTAGGCCGGACTCCCCTGGACCATGGCCGTTTCCAGCCGGGAGGTACCCGACACGTTCTTGGTAAAGGTTACCAGGAGGGACAGCAGATCCCCGGCGGACAGATCCGTTTCCACACTTTTGTACAGGGCTTGGGCAATTTCCGGAGCCTTGGTCACCAGATTGGTGCCCCGCAGCTTGGCAAAAATGGCCTGCATAAACTTCTGCTGCCGGCGTACCCGGCCAATATCCCCTTCCTCGTCCCGGTAACGCACGTATTGGATAGCTGTGGTACCATCCATATGCTGGCGGCCGGGCTGGAGGTTAATCACCAGCCCGCCGTTGTCATCGTAGGGGTCCTGGTACTGCATGGGCTTTTCCACATCAATATCCACTCCGCCAATGGCATTGACCAGGTCCACAAAGCCCCGAAAATCCACCAAAAGATAGTTGTTGATGGGAATACCCAAAAAGCCTTCCAGGGTTTTCTGGCTCAGGGCGTGCCCGCCAAAGGCATAGGCATGGTTGACCTTGTCCCAGCCATGACCGGGAATTTTCACCAGGGTATCCCGGGGCACGGAAAGCAGGGAAATCCGGTTTTTCTGGGTGTCCAGCATGGCCACAAACAGGGTATCGGAACGACCCACATCATCGATCCGCCGATCCACCCCCAGCACCATAATATTCCGTTTGCCCTGATACATGGGAACCTGCTCCTTTTTCACCGCTGGGGGCGTCAAGGCATAAATCAGGCCGGCCGCTGCCAAAACAATGGCGGCAAGAAGGGCTGCCAGGCCTTTATATTGGGTAAGTCTTGTGAACATGGAAGCTTCCTCCAAGCATAAATTCTGGTTCCATTATACCCTATTTTTCAGCCCCCGCACAATTGCCCAGGCGCGCAAAAGGCCCTGGGGCCGGCTGCCGCCAGCTTCCAGGGCCCAGCCTAGGCATTTTCCAGGGCTTCCACCATACGCTTCACATACTCCCGCACAGGCGGCACCGCAGCCTTCCCATACTGGGCGCACAGCTTCACAATGGCACTGCCCACAATGGCTCCATCGCTGATGCCTGCCAATTCCCGGGCCTGCTCCGGTGTAGAGATGCCAAAGCCCACGGCCACCGGCTTGTCCGTCACCTGCCGGATCTGTTCTACAATAGGCGCCAGATTGGTGGTAATTTCCTGGCGCACCCCGGTAACCCCCAAAGAGGAAACCAGGTAGATGTACCCCTGGGCAGCTTGGGCAATTTCTTTCACCCGCTGGTGGGAGGTGGGGGCAATCAGGGAAATCAATTCCACCCCGTACTGGGCAGCTACCGGTCCAAAGGTCTCCCGTTCTTCAAAGGGCACGTCGGGAATGATTACCCCGTCCACCCCGCAGTCCCGGCAGTCCTGGAAGAATTTCTCAGCTCCATAGGTAAATACCGGATTGGCGTAGGTCAGGAAAACCAGGGGAATCTGGGTGTGCTTGCGGACCTTGGCTACCAGTTCAAAAAGGTCCCGGGTTTTGACCCCACTGGCCAGGGCCCGGTTATCCGCTTCCTGGATTACCGGCCCTTCCGCCGTAGGATCGGAAAAGGGAATGCCCAGCTCAATAATGCCGGCCCCCGCTTCTTCCATGGCGTAAATCAATTGTTCCGTGGTATCTAAATCCGGATCCCCTGCGGTCACAAAGGGAATAAATACTTTTTTCTGTTTGGCAAATGCAGCGGTAATTCTACTCATGAAGGTCAACCCCCTTATATCTGGCAATGGCAGCCACATCCTTGTCTCCCCGGCCGGAAAGGTTCACCACCAGGAGTTTTTCCTTGGGAAGGGTGGGTGCCAGTTTCATGGCATAGGCAACGGCGTGGGCACTTTCGATGGCCGGAATGATGCCCTCGGTCCGGGACAGGTACTCAAAAGCCTCCACCGCTTCATCGTCGGTGATAGATACGTACTGGGCCCGGCCCTTGTCGTACAGGTCCGCATGCTCCGGTCCAATGCCCGGATAATCCAGGCCGGCAGAAATGGAGTACACCGGGGCAATCTGCCCATCCTGGTCCTGAAGAAAATAGGATTCCATGCCGTGGAAGATACCGGGTTTGCCCCGGGCTATGGTAGCGGCGGTTTCTGCCGTATTCACGCCCCGGCCGGCCGCTTCCACCCCGATAAGCTGTACCTGGGTATCCGGAATGAAATCATAGAACAGGCCCATGGCATTACTGCCACCGCCTACACAGGCCATAAGAATATCCGGCAGCCGGCCTTCCTTTTCCAGCATCTGGGCCTTTACTTCTTCTCCGATGACCTTTTGGAAATCCCGGACCATGGCCGGGTAAGGGTGGGGGCCCATAACAGAGCCCAGCACGTAGAAGGTATCCTCTACCCGTGCGCTCCATTCCCGCATGGCCTCGCTGACTGCATCCTTCAGGGTGCCGGTGCCCGTAGTTACAGGCACCACCTTGGCGCCCAAAAGCTCCATTCGGTAAACATTCAGGGCCTGGCGGATAGTATCTTCCTTGCCCATGTATACCACACATTCCATGCCCATCAGGGCAGCCACCGTAGCAGCTGCCACCCCGTGCTGGCCGGCCCCAGTTTCTGCAATGATCCGTTTTTTGCCCATTTTCTTAGCCAGAAGGCACTGGCCCAGCACATTGTTGATTTTGTGGGCCCCAGTATGGTTCAAATCTTCCCGTTTCAGGTAAATGGTGGCGCCCCCCAGATCCTGGCTCATTTTCTCTGCCTTGTACAGCAGGCTGGGCCGATTGGCGTAGTCATGGTACAAGGTTTGGAGTTCTGCCAAAAATTCCGGGTCGTTCTTATATTGTTCGTAAGCCCGTTCCAGTTCCTGGACTGCATTCATCAGGGTTTCCGGTACGTATTGGCCGCCGTGCCGGCCGTATCTTCCTTTACTCATTTGAATTCCTCTTTTCTAACCGCATCCACAAAGGACCGGATTTTTTCTAAATTTTTCTTTCCGTCTATTTCTACGCCGCTGCTGGTATCCACGCCCCAGGGGTGGAATTGGGCAATGGCCTCTCCCACATTGGCGGGGGTAAGGCCTCCGGCCAGGAAAAAGGGCCGGGGCAGGCTAAGCTTTTCCAGCAGGCCCGGAGCAATGGTCTTGCCCAGACCGCCATAGCCTTCGGGACTGTAGGCATCCAGCAGAAAATAATCACAGGGATAGGCATCTGCATGCGCCAGGCTTTCGGGGCCCTTTACCCGCAGCACCTTGATAATGGGTACCTGTACCCGCTTTCTCAGAGCCCGGCAGTAGTCCGGGGATTCCTCCCCGTGAAGCTGCACCCCTTGGATAATGCCTTGCTGCACCAGGGCGGCAACCCTTTCCAGGGGCTCCTGTACAAAGACGCCCACTGCCGGAATTTGGGGGTCCAGGGCCTGCCGCAATTGGCGGGCCTGCTCTGAGGTTACCTGCCTGCGGCCCGGGGCAAAGACAAAGCCTGCATAGTCCGGCCGGCAGGCATTCACCATTTGGATAGCTTCCAGGGTACGAAGTCCGCAAAGCTTACACCGGGTCATCTTGTTCTCCTTTTAATTGCCTCAGGGTCCTTCCTGGATTCCCGCTGCGCATCAGCAGCTCCCCTACCAGGACGGCGCTGACCCCGGCCTGTTCCAGTTCCCTGGTCTGAGCCCTTCCTGTAATACCGCTTTCCGCCACAAAGGGCAGTTCCCGGGGAGCCAGCTTCCGCAGCTGGAGGCTGTTGCGTACATTTACCGTGAAATTCTTCAGGTTCCTATTGTTAACGCCCAAAATCCGGGCGCCGGACCCCAGGGCCCGTTCCAGCTCTTTTGCATCGTGGACTTCCACCAGGGCATCTAACCCTAAGTGCTCCGCCAGCTGGCGAAATTCCCGCAGTTCCTCCTCCCCCAGCAGCGCCGCAATAAGCAGCACTGCATCGGCTCCCAGGCATTTGGCCTGGAGGATCTGGTAGGGATCCACCGTGAAATCTTTCCGCAGCAGGGGCAGCTGAACCACCTGCCGGATTTCTTTCAGGTACTGGTCGCTGCCCAGAAACCGGGTCGGTTCCGTCAGCACCGATATGGCTGCCGCACCGGCTTTTTCGTAGGTCCGGGCAATTTCCAGGTAGGGAAAGTTTGGGGCAATCAAGCCCTTGGAAGGGGAAGCCTTTTTCACTTCCGCAATGATCTGCAGGCCCGGCTGGGTAAGTGCCCGGTAAAAGCAGCCGGCCCGTTCCCGGCCCAGGGCTTCGGCCCTGGCCAGGAGTTTTGCTTCGCTTTCTTTTTGGCGCTCTGCGGCCACTCGCTGCCGGGCGGCCTGTGCCAGCTGGTCCAAAATCATGCCTGGGTCAGCTCCACAAAGCGCTGCAGCTTGGCCAGGGCCTTGCCGCTGTCAATGATATCCGCCGCTTCCGCAAGGCAGTCCCGGAGCACCTTTTGCCCTTTGCCCAGGTAAATGCACAGGGCGGAGTTTAACAGCACCGCATCCCGTTTTGGACCCCGGTCCCGGCCGCTTAAAATATCCAGGGTCAGCTGGGCATTTTCTGCTGGGCTGCCGCCCACCAGGTCTTCCTTTTGGCAGCGTTTCAATCCCAACTGGGCCGGATCCAGAAAGAAGCTGTTCATGCGGCCGTCAATGAGCTCACAAAGGGTGGAGGAAGTAGTCAGGGTGGCCTCGTCCAGGCCGTCATGACCATGGACCACCATGGCTCGTTTCACTCCCAGATTGGCCAGCACCTTGGCCATAGGTTCCACCAGGTTTTCGTCGTAAACGCCCAGCAGCTGCATGGTAGCACCAGCCGGGTTGGTCAAGGGCCCAATGATGTTGAACAGGGTCCGCAGCCCCAGCTGCTTGCGCACCGGGCCGGCGTATTTCATGGAAGAATGGTACAGGGGCGCAAACAGGAAGCAGAAGCCCAGCTCCTGCAAAATTGCTTCGCTCCGCTGTCGGGGCACGTCCAACCGGGCGCCCAGGGCTTCCAGGCAATCTGCGGCACCGCATTTGCTGGACACACTGCGGTTCCCATGCTTGGCTACGGGCACCCCGGCAGAGGCAATCACAAAGGCGCTGGTGGTGGAGATGTTGAAGGTATTGGCCCGGTCGCCGCCGGTCCCAACAATATCCAGCACATCCTGTTGGGGCTCCAGCCGTTGGCATTTATCCCGAAGCACCAGGGCACAGGCGGTAATTTCCTCCACCGTTTCCCCCTTCATCCGCATGGCGGTAATGAAGCTGGCAATTTGGGCATCCGTAGCCTGGCCGCTCATAATGGTATCCATAACGCCCCGGGTCTCCTCAAGGCTCAAATCATAGCCATCTGCTGCTTTCAGCAGGGCATTCTGTATTTCCAGCATGTCATTTCCCTCCTTCAATCTGTAAGAAATTCTGGATGATCTGCTTGCCGTCCGGGGTCAGAATGGATTCCGGATGGAACTGCAAACCATACAAATTGTAATCCCGATGCTTCAGCCCCATGATTTCTCCCTGGTCCGTTTCCGCAATTACCAGGAGTTCGTCCGGCAGGGTGGCTTTTTCCACTAGGAGCGAATGGTACCGGGCTGCCGGAATAATAGGTGCCAGCCCCTGGAACAGGGCGGAACCATTGGCAATGTGTACCTGGCTCTGCTTGCCGTGGACCAGCTGGGGTGCCCGAATCACCCGGCCGCCGAAGACTTCTCCCAAGGCTTGGTGCCCCAGGCAGACCCCCAGGATGGGCAGTTCCCCTTTCAGCTCCCGCAGCGCCTCTTCGCAGATACCGGCATCCTCCGGCCGCCCCGGACCCGGGGACAAAATCAGGTGGGTGGGGGCCATTTGGCGGATATCCGCCACAGTCAGGGCATCGTTGCGCACCACTTTTACGTCCGGCTGCAAGGTTCCCACCAATTGGTACAGGTTATAGGTAAAACTATCGTAATTGTCAATCAGTAAAATCATGATTTATTCCTCCGCTGCTGCTTCCAGGGCTGCCCGAATGGCCGCCGACTTGTTCACCGTTTCGGCAAATTCATTTTCCACCTGGGAATCCGCCACAATACCGCCGCCGGCTTGGAAGTACACCCGGCCGCCGTATTTCAGGGCTGTGCGAATGGTAATGCAGATATCCATGTTCCCGGCAAAGTCCAGGTACCCCATGCCGCCTCCGTAGGGGCCCCGCCGCTCCGGTTCCAATGCATCGATGATTTCACAGGCCCTGACCTTGGGCGCTCCGGACAGGGTACCTGCCGGAAAGGCAGCACACAGGGTGTCCACGCAATCCTTGTCCGCCCGGAGGGTTCCCGTTACCTTGCTGGTAAGGTGCATCACATGGGAGAACTTCTTCACCAGCAGGTAATCCGACACCTGGACAGAACCGAATTCCGCCGTTTTGCCCACATCATTCCGGGCCAGGTCCACCAGCATATTGTGCTCGCTGAGCTCTTTGGGATCCTGAAGCAGGTCCTGCTCCAGGGCCTTGTCCTCAGCCTCCGTACGGCCCCTTTTCCGGGTCCCGGCAATGGGCATGGAGGTAATGGTCCGGCCCTTGACCTGAATCAGGGTTTCCGGAGAAGAACCCGCCAGTTCCACTTCCCCGGTGCTGAGCAGCACCATGTACTGGGAAGGATTGGTGGTCCGGAGAATCCGGTACATAGAAAACAGATCCTGGTCGTAGTCTGCGGAAAACCGCTGGGAGTATACCGCCTGGAAAATATCGCCGCAGCGGATATGTTCCTTGATGGTTTCCACATTGCGCCGGTAGGTTTCCTTGCTTTGGTTGCTGGTAATGGGTCCCAGCACCGCTTTCTCAAGCTGGGGCGGTACCACCGGCTGCCGGGTCAAGGCTTCCAGCTTGTCCAATTCTGCCTGTGCTTTCTGGTAATTATCTGCCAGGTGGTCAGTTTTAATGGTTACTGCTAAGTACAGTTTTTGTTTGAAACTATCAAAGGCGATGATTTTGTCAAAAAGCATCAGGTCAAAATCTGGGAAGGGTGTGGCCTTTTTCGGATCGAAATGCAGACTGGGTTCACAGTACTGGATAAAATCATAGGAGAAGTATCCCACCAGGCCTCCGGTAAAGGGCGGCAGGTCCGGCAGGGAAGGAATGGCGTATTCCTTCAGCAGCCGGCGGAGTGCCGTCAGGGGATCCTCCGCAAGGGTTTCCACCTGCCCGTTCTCCCCTTCCAGCTGGGCTTTTCCAGCCTTGGCAGTCAGCCGCAGCCGGGGATCACAGCCAATGAAGGAATACCGGCCGGAAGGGTCCTCCTTCTCCAGACTCTCCAACAGAAAGTACCGATTCCGGTCCCTGCGCAGCAGGCTCACCAGCCCAATAGGGGTCAGGGTATCTGCCAGGATTTCCCGTACCACCGGCACCGCCGGATAATTTTTTGCGCTATGTTGTAATTCTTCCAAAGTTTGTTGTTTCATAATGCTCCTCCTCACATGAAAAAACGGATATCCCGTTGGTCAATCCGCCTGGATATCCGTGAAGCCGCAAAGTAAAGTAACAAAAAACACCTGTCCTTCTACAAGGACAGGTGTTATAACCTGCGGTACCACCCCGTATTACAATGCTTTCACATTGTACGCTCAGCAGAATGCCAACACATTCCTCACCAATAACGCAGGTGCTGCGTCGCGGGATACTTTCTTTCGATTTCATCGCGCCCTCAGTGGTCCATTTGCCAGTCTGCCGCTATCCGGTTTCCAGCACCCCGGACTCTCTGTAAGCACATCCTCTGACGTTATCTCCACTTCAATGGTTTCAGTAGTCATTTGAAATTGTGCCCTTAGGATACCACCCTGAGTCCAGGGCTGTCAACAAAAATTCTAAAAAACTTTTTATGCTAAAGGAAATTGTAACATTGAAACAAAACCACCCCATTTTTCTATGGAGTGGTTTTATAAATTTCTTTATTTTTGAGTATTACGCTTTCTAAGCTGCTTTCCGGCCTTACAGCTTCCAGATAAAGGCAGCCAGCTGCTTCAGACCCGGCGCCAGGCTGGTCATATCCAGTTCCTCATGGACCGTATGGAGGCCAGTACCCTTGCTGATGCCAAAAGCCATGGCCGGAATGTGCCGGCTCAGGGGAATGTTGGCATCGGTACTGCCGCAGTCAAAATGGGTGGACAGCCCCTCCCGCTTCCGAATAGCCTGAATCCGGTCATAAATCTCGTTCTCCAAAGCGCCCTCGCTGCAGGGCCGTTCTCCCAAAAGCAGGGTTTCAATCTGCACGTCTTCCCGTCTATGCTGGTCCAGGATGGCCTGGAAGGCCGCATCCAGCTTCAACAGTTCCGTATGGGAAACCGAACGCATATCCACCGTGAATTCCACTTCTTCTGCAATGGAATTTACCGTGGTTCCGCCCTGAATGGTGCCCACATTGTAGGTGGTCTTGGGGTCCTTGGGTACCGTCAGCTGGTAAAATTCCTGGATGATGGCGGACGCCTCTGCAATGGCGTTGGCATTGCCAAACGCCCCGAAGCTGTGCCCTCCGGGGGTCACCACATGAACCGCATAACGCCGGGATCCTACCGCCAGGTTGACGAACCGGTCATTAAACCCATCCACTGCCAGGAAATAGGTGAGCCGATCCCCCCAGGTATCCGTCAGATAGCGGCTGCCCTTCAGGTTGCCCAGTCCCTCTTCCCCAGTATTAAAAGCAAAAATGGCCGGGGTGTGGAGCTTCATGGTATGCATCATTTTGATGAGAAACAGCAGGGCAGCCACGTCGGAGCTGTTATCCCCGCAGGAAGGGGCCTTCATCACATGGCCGGCGATTTCCGGCACAATGTGGGTAACCCCTGCGAACACCGTATCCATGTGGGCCGTATACAGGGGAAACTTCTCTGCCCCGTCAATATGGCAGGGATACACCACATTTCCTGCTTCGTCAATGTAGGAACCTTCTGCCCCCAGGGCTTTCAGCTGTTCCAGAATCCATTGGGCTTTTTTCCCTTCCTCCCCGGTGGGAGACGGCAGGGACGTTACATCGTATAACAACTGGATATAATCCGCCATATTATGGTCAATATAATCGTTGACCAGTTTCCGCAATACTTCGTTCATGCTGCACCTCCATTTGGCATTGTCTTTTTGATTATACCATACTCCGCCCAGGTACCCTAGCTAAGATTCTCCCGAAACAGGTGGGCCGCCAAAGCCAAAGTCAGAATGGCCACAATCACCATGGGCACAAAATCAAAAGCAATAGTGGAAAGCCCCGCCCCCTCAAAATAGATCCGCCGCATGGCATCCAGGGCAAAACGCAGGGGATCCACGTAGGTCAGCAGCTGGAGAAATTGGGGCATATTCCGCACCGGAGTAGCTACCCCGGACAGTAAGGCATTGGGAATCAGGTACACATAGGTATAGACCTGGACCTGCTGCATACTGGAGCAGACCGAGGAAATACTAAGGCCAATCCCGGTGGAACTGAGAAAATACACCAGCAGAACCAGGTACAAGGTAGGATAAGAGCCGGCAAAAGGCACCCGGAACCAAAACAGGTCAATCAGCAGCAGAATGGTGGCCTGCATCAGACCCACCACCACAGGAGGAAATGCCTTGCCAATCAGCAGTACCAAAGGCGATGCCGGGGTAACCAGCAGCTGCTCAAAGGTTCCCTCCTCCCGTTCCCGGGCTACGGACATACCGGACAATAAAATAACCTGGGCAAAGCTCATGAGCCCCATAATGCCCGGTGCAAAGTACCAGCGGGTGGACTGGTTGGGGTTAAACCAGGTTCTGGGTTCCAGGGTAACCGGCAGGGGCTGCCCCGTCCGGGCGCTGGCCCAGCTGGCCACCACCCGGCCCGTATAAGCGGACGCCAGGCTGGCCGTCATGGTATTGCGGCCGTCGGTAATCAGCTGGAGCCTGGCCTTCTCTCCCCGCTCCAGCCTTTGGGTAAAATCTTGGGGAATAGCCAGCACCATCATGGCCTGTTCCGTATCCATAATAGCCGCAATCTGGGAAGCGTTTTGGAGGGTGGCTGCCCGGTGGAAAAAGCCCGTGCCGTCCAGCCTTGCCAAAAGGGAGGCAGAGGCTTCCGAATGGCTCTGGTCCAATACCCCGTAGGAAATATAGGTTACATTGAAGGTGGCGGCGTAGCCAAAAAGGATTCCCGTAAAAATCACCGGAATCACCAAAATCCGCCGGAAGGCTTTGTCCTTCATAATGGCCAGAAATTCCTTGCGGCAGATGCACTTTACCTGATACCAGAAAAGTTTCCAGCCCGTCATCATTCCACCTTCTTTCGGATGATATGGAAGGCCAGTTCCGTAAACAGAATGGCAAAAAACACCAAGATGGCCCCCTGCTTCCAGATTACCGGCCAGATATTTCCGGCCAAAAACAGGGTTTTCAATACCGTCAGGTAATGGCTGAAGGGCAGGATTTCCCCGGACAGCTGTACCACCAGGGGAGTGCTGCGCAGGTCAAACAGAAAGCCCGACACCATAATGCTGGGCAGAAAGCTTACCAACATGGCCACCTGGGTAGCCATGAACTGCCCCTTGGTCACTACGGAAATCAGGATTCCCGCCCCCAGGGCAGCCAACAGATACAAGATGGTTACCAAAAGAATCAGGGCCAGGGAGCCCACCAGGGGCACCTGGAATAAATACCGGGACAATACCAGACAGATCAATACCCCCAGCATGGCAATGCAGAAATACGGAATAATTTTGGCTACAATCAGCTCTCCCTTCCGCACCGGAGTTACAAACAGGGATTCAAAGGTGCCCCGCTCATACTCCCGGGCCATTACCCCGGCGGTAAGCAGCACCCCTACCAGCGTCACAATCATCAGGATCAGCCCCGGCACAAAAACCCAGGTACTGGCATGGGCATCGTTGAACCACAGCCGGCTTTCCAGGGTAACTCCGCCCAGCCCCTGAGCCGCCAGATACTCCCCCGTCCACTGGCTGACTCCTGCCTCCACATAGGATTGCAGGGTCATGGCAGTAGTGGTATCCACCCCATATAAAATCAGCTGGAGCCGGGCATTGTTCTGGTGCAGCTGCCGGCTGAAATCCGGAGGGACCCGGAGAATGGCGTCCACCTTTCGGGTTTCAAAAGCCTGGACAGCCTGGTAGATATCCGTCATATACACCGGCTTAAAATATTCCGACCCATCCACAAAATTCACCATCTGCCGGGCTTCCGGGGCATTATCCTCCAGCACCACCGCAATGGGCGCATTCTTTACGTCCAGGCTGATGCCAAAGCCGATGACCAGAATCAGGATAATGGGCAGCAAAATTCCCATCATCAGACTGCTCTTGTCCCGGCCCACTTCCAAAAATTCTTTATGGGTCAGAGCCCGCATCCGGCGCAGCCGGTCATTGATGGTGTCCTGCATGGTTCTCCTCCCCCTTTGCTGCCCGTGCCCGGTGGACAATATCGATAAACAGCTCATCCATATTTCCCCGGGGTTTGTGGAGCTGCTGCCGGATTTCTTCTGCCGAGCCTACAATCAGCATTTCGCCCCGGTCCTGAATCATGATCCGGTCACAGTACTCCGCTTCTTCCATAAAATGGGTGGTAACAATAATGGTGGTCCCCTTCATGGCCAAATCCGTAATCTGCCGCCAGAACAGCCGCCGGGCCAGGGGATCGATGCCGCTGGTGGGCTCATCCAGGAACAGGATTTCCGGCTCCTGGAGCAGGGCGCAGGCCATGGAAAGGCGCTGCTTATAGCCGCCGGGCAGGTCCCCGGCATTTTTGTCCTGCATTCCCTCCAAACGGAATTCTTCCAAGATAAGTTTGATGCGCTCCTTTAATTTTTTGGGTGGTATTCCGTAAATTCCTCCGAAAAACTGTAGATTATCCAAGACGCTCAGCTTGCTGTACAAGGAGAATTTCTGGGCCACGTAGCCTATTTTGGCCCTGGCCTGGGTTCTGGCCGTCCGCAGGTTCTCCCCAGCCACGCTGAGCACCCCTTCCGTAGCCGGCAAAAGGCCGCAGAGCATCCGGAAGGTGGTGGTTTTCCCTGCGCCGTTAGGGCCCAAAAGGCCAAATACCTCCCCCCGATGCACCTGGAAGGAAGTATGGGAAACGGCGGTAAAATCTCCGAATTTCTTCACCAGATTTTCCACCTTGATGCTGACCTCAGGAGAAACGGGCTGGTAGGTTCCCGGCTCCAGGGGCGTCAGTTCCAACTGCTTATCCTCCGGCTTGGCGTCCCGATGCAGGAGAATCATAAAGCCATCCTCCAGCCGGGGCGCAGCGGGCTGGGCGGCCAGTTGCCACTTGCCAAGGGTAGCCGGCAGCTTTTCCGGCCGCAGGGCAATATACCGGACCAGACCGCTTTGGGGCACGGCATCTACCACGTCCGGATCGTCCAAAAGAGCCCCCTGGATAACCCGACAGGGCAGTCCCTGGGGCGGCACCACTTCAAAACACCGGCCCTGGGCTACGTTCTGAAGACTCTCGGGGGTACCCTGAAAAAGGATTTTTCCCTGGTTCAATACATACACATCGTCACACATGGCGGCCTCGTTCATATAGGCCGTACATACAATAACACTGAGGTGTTCTTCCTGGACCAGCTGTTTGATGATTACCCAAAGTTCCTGCCGGGACAGGGGGTCCACCCCCACCGTAGGCTCATCCAAAAGCAGCAGTTCCGGAGAACGTACCAGGGTGCAGGCAAGACCCAGCTTCTGTTTCATGCCCCCGGACAAGTTCCCGGCCAACCGTCCGGTAAAAGCTTCCAGTCCCGTCATAGAAAGGAGCTTGGCAAACCGCTGCCGCCGCTTTTCCCCCTCTACGCCAAAAAGGTCTGCATACAAGTCCAGGTTTTCCTGGACCGTCAAATCTTCATAGAGGCCAAATTTTTGGGGCATATAATTGATTCTCGTTTGAATTTCTGGTGCTTGCTGCACTGCATCTAACCCCAGCACTTCCAGTTTGCCCCCTGTAGGGGACAAGAGTCCGCACAGCAGCCGCAGGGTGGTGGTTTTCCCCGCCCCATCCGGCCCTATGAGAGCCGTCATTTTGCCTGCTGCTGCCTGAAAATCCACTTGATTCAGGGCCAGGGTCCGTCCCTGCTTATCGTCAAATAATTTCTCCAACCCCTGGGCCCGGACCACCCAATCAGCCATGGCGGGTCTCCGTTTCCAATTTGACCGTTACCGGCATACCCATCCGCAGCCGGTTCCGGGTATCCGTTACGTAGACCCGAACCTCGTACAGCAGGGCAGTACGCAGGTCCGAGGTTTCTACCGTTTTAGGCGTAAACTCCGCAGTGGAGGAAATGTACCCTACCTGGCCCGTTACCGGGTCATTGGGGAAGCTGTCGGTGTAGACCTTGGCTTCCATTCCTTCATAAATGCGGCCCAAGTCCTGTTCGCTGACATAGACCCGCACCCATTTTTTCTCATTGAGGGACAGCTTAAAGACAGGCTTCTGGGGAGAGGCCATATCCCCCGGTTCCAAAAGCCGGGACCGGATAACGCCGTCTGACGGCGCCCGAAGCTCTGCCTGCCCCAGCAGATAATTCACCTGGTTTACCTCTTCCTGGAGGGCCCGCAGCTGGGCCTCCCCGGCAGCAACATCTTCCTCCCGGGGCCCGGCCTGGGCCTTGGCATAGGACTGGGACGCTGCCTCGGCCTGGGCCGCCGCTACATCCGCCTTGGTCCTTGCTGCATCCAAATCCTGCTTGCTGACGGAAAGCCCCAAGGAATTCCGGTAGGCCGTCTGGGCCCGGTCCAGGTCCTGTTTGGCCTGCTCCGCCTGGGCCGCCGCCTCATCGGCCTTGGACTTGGCTTCGGCCAGATCTTCTGCCCGGGTACCGTTATGGAGCTTGTCCACCACCGCCTGCTGGGCGGCTACCTGGGCCTGAAGCTTGCTTTTCTTGATTTTCAGTTCGTCCGTGTCCAGCCGGGCCAGCACCTGGTCCTTGGTCACCTTGTCCCCCTCTTCCACCAATACGTCCGCAATCCGGTCGCTTTGCCGGAAGGCCAGGGCCACTTCCCGCACGTCTACGTTGCCGTAAAGGGTCAGGGTGCGGGCCGCCTTCTGGTCCTGATACCGCTCATACCCAAAGCCGCCCAAAAGGGCCAATACCACCACCCCTGCCGCCAGAGCCGCTTTTTTCTTATCCGTCCGCAATGTATTCCAAAGTTCCTTAATCATGTTTTGTTCCTCCCGCTGCCGCAGCTGCCTGTTGGTCCATCGGTTCCCAGCCTCCACCCAAGGCCTTAAAGAGGTGGATCAGATTGGCCAGTTCCTGGCCTTTGCTGCGATTTTCCTGCCGTTCCAGCCCCAAAAGGGTGCTCTCATTATCCAGCACCGCTTGGTAATCGCTAAGACCTGCCTGATAGCGGCTTTCTGCCAGGGAAAGGGCCTTTTGGGCATTTTCCCTGCCTGCGGTCAGCTGATCCTTTCTTTCCTTCTCCTGGACAATCTGGGTCATGGCATCCCGAACTTCTCCGGCTGCCTGGAGTACCGTCTTTTCGTATTGGGCCTGAACTTCCTTGACCCGTGCATCCTGCAGCCGTACATTCTGCCGCAATTGCCCCCCGTGAAAGAGAGGCAGGGTAATAGAAGGCGCCAGGGCAAAGCCCCGGGAACCTGCAGAAAACAGGTTGGATCCTCCCAGGGTCACCAGCCCCAGGAAACCTTCCAGCGTAAACCGGGGCTTTAAGGCCGCCCGGGCTTCCTTGGTTTTGGCCACCTGGGCCGCCACCTGCTGTTCCGCCGCAAAAATATCCGGCCGCTGCCGCAGGGAATTGGCGGGAATGGCATGGTACAGCAGCGGATTCACCTCCGGCAGGGGCGCCGGTTGGACCAGCTCATCCAAAGCCCCTGGCTCTGAGCCCGTAAGCACCGTCAGCCGGGTCAGGGTTTCGCTGATGGCCTGCCGCAGGCTGGGAACTTCTGCCAAAGTCGCCTGTGCCTGGGTGCGCATAGCCGTACCCGGGTAGGCGCTAATCAGTCCCGCCTGAAAATTGGTATCCAAAAGATCCGCTTTCTGCTGCTGCAGCTGTCCCCGTTTTTCTACCAGGACCAGGTCCTGCTGCAGGGTCCGCAGGGAAAAATAATTCAAGGCCGTTTCCGCACTGAGGGTTACCCAGGTACTGTACAGGGCCCCCTGCTGGGCGGCCAGTCCATGGGCTGCCGCCTGCTTCTCGGCCTTGATCCGGCCAAAGAAATCCAGTTCCCAGGACGCGTCAATCCCCAGGCCTGCGGCCTGGTTATTCAGCTTGGGCGCATGGAGCATTCCCGGTACGGGACTCATATCCGTTACCACCTTGCCCACATTGTCCGGCACCTCTCCCCGGATATAGGCACCGCCGGCATTCAGCCAGGGAAGGCTTTCTCCTTTGCTGATGCCCAGCTGGGCCCGGGCTTCTTCCACCCGGGCAGCCCCGGCCTTTAAATCCCGGTTGTTTTGCAGCGTCAGGTCAATGAGCCTGTTGAGCTGGGGATCCTGAAACACCTTCCACCAGGCTGCCAGCTGCTGGGCGTCCAGCTGCGCCTCAGGTACCGTTTTATCATAAACCCCGCTCCCCTTGGCCAGCTGTGTCCAGGCCGCCATTTTTTCCGGGGCAGGGGCTGTTTTTCCATTTGTCTTGCCTGCCGCCAGGCCAAGGGCCGGTTCCGTCAATAGAGCCAGCACCAATACGGTTTCTTTCCAACCCATGGAAATGCCTCCTTCATTCTCCCACGCAAACAGAGGGGTAATTATTCGCACAATTAATTATAAACTAATTATAATACAAACCCCCTGTTCTTACAACCGAAACCCCTTTCCCCCATTTTTGAAAAAAAAGCTTGCACGGAATTTATTTTTTTGCTATACTGCATTTGGTTAGTTTTAACTAACTGTTAGAGTGAATTTATCCAGGAATTCACTTTTTTATTTTCTGTTTTAATTAGTTAATACTAACTAAAGGAGGGCTTCCCATGACAATTTCCTTAGAGACAGAATTGGTACGGCAATGCGCCCCAACTTTGGCTGGCCTAAAACCCGCCAGCCTGTTCCGCTACGTCTTTGCCCCCGGCCAAGACCCTGCCCGCGCACTATTTGCAGTGACCCAGGCCCTGGAGCCCAAAGGCATCCGGGTCCAAATCCTGTCCTATCACCTTGCCAGCCGGGGAGCCCTCTTTTATGGCTTCCGTCCGTGGGAACTTCACCAGATTCTAAAGGAACCGGCCAACAGCTCCTTCCTAAAACGCCAGGGCTATACGGGTTCTTGCGAGGAGATTCTGGACGCCATGGCCCTGCGCCTGTCCAGAAAGGGCTCCTTCCCCCATGAAATTGGCCTGCTGCTTGGCTATCCTTTAGAAGACGTGAAGGCGTATATGGCCGCTCCCCGGGAGAAAGGCGTTTGTTCCGGCTGCTGGAAAGCCTACGGCAATAGGGAGCAGGCTGCCTGCTACTTTGCCAAATGCCGAAAATGCACCCAGGTCTATTGGCGCTGCTACTGTGCAGGAACGCCTCTCAGCCGCCTGGCCGTTGCCTGATTTCTGTCAAAAACGGCACCGCCGTTTTTCTACTATCGCCACAGCCGGCAGAACCGCCGGCAGAAAGGATGTACCCTATGAGTAAAATCGCTGTTGTATTTTGGAGTGGAACCGGCAATACGGAAGCTATGGCCCAAGCTGTAGCAGAGGGCGCCAAAGAAAAAGGCGCAGAAGTAACCGTCTTTACGGCTGCGGAATTCTCTGCTGCCCAGGTTCCTGGTTTTGATGCCATTGCCTTTGGCTGTCCGGCCATGGGGGCAGAAGTTCTGGAAGAATCCGAATTCCAGCCCATGTTTGACGACGTAAAACCGGCCCTGTCCGGCAAGAAACTGGTGCTGTTCGGCTCCTACGGCTGGGGCACGGGTGAGTGGATGGACTACTGGAAGGAAGACTGCGTAAAGGCCGGTGCCGTGCTGGCGGCTGACCCCCTGATCATCAACGGGGCCCCCGATGATGCCGGTCTTGGTGAATGCAAAACCCTAGGCGCTGCCCTGGTATAAAATCCCCCATTAAGAAAGCAAAAAAGGATATGCCCCGGCACATCCTTTTTTGCTTTCTTAATGGAACAGGGCGTGGAACCCTTTCATAAATACATAGAGAATCCCGCTGGCAATCATGGGGCCCACAGGTACCCCCTTCAGGAAAATCACCCCCAAAATGGTCCCCACCAGAATGGAAACCACCATCTGGGGATCCCGGGTCATAACTTCAACACCCCATTTGCCCAAAAGGGCTACGATAATCCCGGTAACAATGGCAGCGATACCTTCCGGGGAGCGAACCACGTCCACAATTTCGTGGTAGCCGATGGCACCGGTAGCCAGAGGCACCAGCATGGCAGCCGTCAGGAGGATAACCCCCCAATTCAGTCCATGCGCCCCGAAATACAGCAGTTTGTCGTGGGGCAGCACCAGTTTCAGCACCAAAAGAAAAGCCGAAGAATACGTGACCGTGCTGTTATGGGAAAAATAGCCCAGCAGCAGGACACCCAGTAAAACCAAATATGCCTGCATGGAGTAATCCTTTCTAAAAACAATATGAGTCAGAGCCCGATGCTCTGACTCATATTTTACGTGATTTTACTACAATTGTAAACAAAAGGGATTCTATTTACTGTTTTGGGTTTCTGCGCCATAACACAGCACATATTGCACAAAGTACTGAACCCCCAGGCCCAAAGCCCGTTCATCTACATCAAAGTAGGGATTGTGCTGGGCATGACGTTCCTTCTCGTCGGGCACGCCGCCCCCCAGCAGCAAGATGCACTTGGGTGCCTCATACTTGGCGAAATCTTCGCCCCCCATTTGCAGGTCCCATTCTACAATCTTTGCCGGATCAAAAACCTTTTGGCAGGCCTTCAGCCCCGTTTCCACACAGGCCTTGTCGTTGATCATGGGCGGCGTGCCAAAGTGGTAGTCCACCCGGATTTGGGTCCGGGAGGCTTCGCCTACGCCTCTGGCCACCCGCTCCAGGATTCCCGGGTATTCCTGCCGCAGCTGGGGATTAAAGGTCCTGGCAGTCCCCTGTAGATGAGCCTCCGCCGGAATCACATTGGAAGTGGTCCCCGCCTGAAAGGAAGTAACACTGAGTACAGCCGGCTCTAAGGCACTGATTTCCCGGCTGACCACGGTTTGCAGGGTGGTCACAAATTCCGAGGCCGCCACAATGGGATCGATGGCCTGGTGGGGCTGGGCCCCATGGCCCCCCTTCCCTTCTACGTAAATGTCAAAGGTATCCGCTGCACTCATCACCGGTCCCACCCGCAGGGAGGCATACCCTACAGGAATCAGTCCCCAGATATGCAGGGCGATAATCCGGTCACATTCCTTGACCAATGGTTCATTTTTCATATGGGCCGCCCCGCTGTCCGCAATGTATTCTTCTGCCGGCTGGAAAATCAGCCGGACGGTAACCGGCAATTCATCCTTCAGACCGGCCAAAATTTTGGCCGTACCCAAAAGAATGGTAATGTGGGTATCATGGCCGCAGGCGTGCATGGTGCCGGGGTTTTGGGATTTGTAGGACGTTTCGTTCAGTTCTGTAATGGGCAGGGCATCAATATCTGCCCGGATGCCCAGAATCTTGTCCGAAGCTTTTTTCCCTTTGATGGTGCCAATAACGCCGGTTTTGGCCGCCTTTACTGCAGGAATGCCCAGCTTTTCCAAGTAGTTCAGGATTTTTTCCTGGGTGCCAAATTCCTGCCAGGACTGTTCCGGATGGGTATGAAAATCCCGGCGCAGGGTAACCAGTTCCTGCTGAAGCTGCTGTACTTGTTCTTCTACGTTCATAGCTTACTCCTTTTCAGAAAGAAGACCCTGCAGCCGCAGCGTCAGGGTCTTTCCATATGGGTTATTTTTTCGTATCGGGATCATACCACAGGCCGTTGTTGTTCTTCTTCAGGTATTCCTTGAAGGCTTCGGAATGGTAGGCATCCGCAATGTCCTTTACCCATTGGGCATTCTTGTTCTTGTCGGCTACCACCAGCTGCAGTAGCAGATGGGGCAGGATATCTTCCTTCATAAGCGCCGTGGAGGGGTCAATCTTGGCGTTGTACACAATGGAACCGGTAATGACGATGTAGTCGAAATCACCCCGTACAGCCGGGATATTCAGGGACTTCATTTCCACGAATTTCAGATTGTGGGGATTCTCCACAATATCCTGCATGGTTACCGTGGACAGGTCCTTTTTGGGATCCAGTTTAATCCACCCAGCTTTTTGCAGCAGCGCATAGGCTCTTGCCGTATTGGAAGCATCGTTGGGAACCGCAATGGTATCCCCGTCGGCTACTTGGTCCAGCTTGGTCTTAGAACCGGCGTAGATGCCAGCCGGAACAGTGGGAATAGGAGTGATGGCTGCCAAATGGCCGCCCTGCTTCTTATTGAAGTTATCCATATAGGCTATATGCTGCTCTACGTTAAAGTCCACTTCCCCTTCATTCAGGGCAATATCGGCCTGGAGCAGGTCGGACATATCCTTACCGGTAATCTTATACCCCTTCTTTTCCAAAATGGGTTTTACGCCCTTTTCGAACAGGTCAGAATAGGGTCCCTGGGATTTGCTGTAGGTGAGTTCCTTCTTGCTGCCCGTATCTTTGCTGCTGTCTCCGCAGCCTGCCAGCACCGCCGTGCTCATAATTGCCGCCAAGGCCACAACCAGCCACTTTTTCCAGTTTTTCATGATAACGCCTCCATATTCCCTTTTAATGATTTCTTGTTTTATAGGCAAAATGATTGCCGATGGTTTGGATAATCTGCACAAAAATAATCAGGACCACCACTGTAAACAGCATCAGCGGGGTATTCATTCTTTCGTAGCCGTAGGTCAAGGCCAGGTCGCCTACGCCGCCAGCCCCAATGGCACCGGCCATGGCCGTGGCACCAATAAGTCCGATGGTGCCGGTGGTCACCGACAAGATCAGGGATCCCTTGGCTTCCGGCAATAGGAAGTACCAGACAATCTCAAAATAGCTGGCTCCCATGGCCTGGGCTGCTTCCACAATCCCCCGGTCCACCTCCAAAATGGAGTTTTCAAACAGCCGGGTAAGATAGGGGGCGATGAAAATCACCAGGGGCACCAGGGCCGCCGTGGTCCCAATCCGGGTCCCTATAAGGGCTTTGGTAAGGGGCATAATGAACACCATCAGGATGATGAAAGGAATACTCCGAATCACATTGATAATGGTATTCAAAACCCCGGAAATCACCCGGTTATGGAGAATCCCGTTGGGATTGGTAAGCACCAGTGTCACTGCCAAAATCATGGCTATCACGGTGCCGATAAACAGGGAAATAAACACCATGTACAAGGTCTGCTCCGCCGCCAGGATCAAGCGGGAAGCCGGTACGCCCAATTGTTCAATCATGACAGGGACACCTCCTTCCACAAAATCCCCTGCTGGGTCAGATATGCTTCCGCCTTCTGGAGCTTATCCCCTTCATCAATCACCTGTAGGGTAAATAGTCCCAGGGCTGTCTGCTGCAATTCACAAACATTGGCAAACACGATATCCGTCTGCAAGCCGAACTTCTGGTTCAGTTCCCAAATGGTGCCTTCCGAAGCCTGGTCTCCCAAAAACCGCAGTTTCAGCAGCTTGTAGGGCCGGGTTTCCTTCTTTAATTTTTCCTGAATGCTCTTGGGAATGGTATCCGGAATAACCGTCCGAACGAACTTCTTGGTCATGGGCTGCTGGGGATCGCTGAATACGTCCAGGACGGAACCGCTTTCCACCACCTTGCCCAGTTCCATAACCGCCACCTTGTTGCACAGCTGCTGAATCACCTGAATCTGGTGGGTCACAAACAAGATGGTGATTTTCAGCTCCTTATTGATTTTTCGCAGCAGGTCCAAAATCTGGTCCGTGGTTTCCGGGTCCAAGGCACTGGTGGCCTCATCGCACAACAGAATGGACGGATTGGTAGCCAGAGCCCGGGCAATGCCCACCCGCTGTTTCTGACCGCCTGACAGCTGCCCGGGATAAGCATGAGCCTTGTCGTCCAGGCTGACAAATTTCAGCAGGGTTTTGACGATTTGGTCCACCGCAGCATTCTCAATCTTATTGAGCCGCAGGGGAATGGCCACATTCTCGTACACCGTTTTGGAACCCAGCAGGTTGAACTGCTGGAAAATCATCCCTACATTCTTCCGCACCAGACGCAGGTCCTGGTGGTTCAGGGTATCAATGGTCTGCCCGTTGATCACCACATGACCCTCCGTGGGAGTTTCCAAAGCGTTGACCATCCGGAGCAAAGTAGATTTTCCAGCGCCGCTGAAACCGATGACGCCAAAAATATCCCCCTTCTCTACCGTAAGGTTCACATGGGAAAGAGCCTGTACTTCAACATTTTTTAAGTGGAATGTCTTACTGACATCTTGGAATTCAATCATTGTACCGACACCTCTGCAGCAGCAAATAGTTTCTGGAGGCAGGACCGCATGTCCTGCTGTCTACAGCAGCGGGTTCCCCCGCAGCAGGGAAGCAAATGCCATTTTTTCAATTCCTGCACCTCCTGAAAAGATAAATTCAGAAGGAACCAAACCCGTCAGGGTATAAAAAAAGAACCCCCGTCTGCAGAGACGGTGGTCCGTGGTTCCACTCTGTTTTGCCGGCCCAAAGGTCAGCCTCAAGCGCAGTATAACGGCTGCCACCCCGTAAAGGCCTACTGGAACTTTCGGCCTTTCAGCTCCCGGAGGCATTCGGCCTGGTTTTGCACCGCCCTACTCTCACCCTTGCAGGACTCTCTGTGGGGCTAGCCCAAACTTACTTATTCCGGTCATTGCTTTTCGCGTATGCATATATCCTACTATGCAAGGGGGATTTTGTCAAGGTACTGTAAAGGAAAAATACACATTTATTTGTGGAATTGCTATTCTTTTTAGTTATACATGTTGCCCTCAAACCAAACAAAAAAAGAAGGACCATCACCGAGGTGACAATCCTTCTTCAAAGAGCAGAAATTATTTCAGTTCTACTTTAGCGCCAGCTTCTTCCAGTTTAGCTTTCATGGCTTCAGCATCAGCTTTGGAAACGTTTTCTTTCAGGGTGTTAGGAGCAGCATCAACAGCAGCTTTAGCTTCCTTCAGGCCCAGGCCGGTCAGTTCGCGAACAACTTTGATAACGTTGATCTTGCTAGCACCAACATCGGTCAGTACAACGTTGAATTCGGTCTTTTCAGCAGCAGCAGCGCCAGCAGCAGGAGCAGCAGCAACAGCAACGGGAGCAGCAGCGCTCACGCCGAATTTTTCTTCCATAGCTTTTACCAGGTCAGCCAGTTCCAGAACAGTCATGCTTTCGATGGCTTGCAGAATTTGATCTTTATCCATTGTAAATACCTCCAAAATTTTTAAATGAAATGGTTGTCAGGCTGCGGATTCAGCCTGCAAGTGAATTAAGCAGTTTCCTGCTCTTTCTTTTGACGTACGGCCTCCAGGACATATACGGCATTGCGGATCGTGCCTTGGAGAACGTTGACCAGGCCGGACAGAGGGGCCTGCATGCTGCCAACCAGTTTGGCCAGCAGTTCTTCTCTGGACGGCAGTTCTGCCAGAGCCTTTACTTCGTCAACGCCGATTACGGCGCCGTCCAAAATGCCGGCTTTCAGTTCCAGAGCTTTATGATCCTTGCTGAAATCGTTGAGGATTTTAGCAGGAGCAACAGGGTCTTCAGGGGCGAAGGCCAGAGCGGTATTGTGTTCCAGATAAGCATCCAGGCCTTCAATACCAGCTTCCTGCGCAGCAATACGTACAAACGTATTCTTGGCAACCATGTATTTAATACCGGCTTCACGCATTTTGCTTCTCAGTTCGGTATCTTCAGCTACGGACAGGCCGCAGTAGTCAACCAGAACCACACCTTTAGAACCAGCCAGTAATTCTTTCAGTTCTGCAACTTTACTAGCTTTCTCAGGTCTAATATCATGCATCAATATACACCTCCTTGCGTAAAAAGTTATAATCAATGAAAAGACCTCTCGGCGGGTCAGCCGGAGGTCATGTTTATCAACACTCCGACCTAGGCAGGGGATAAGGATCGTTATGCGTTAGCACCTGCTGTCTCTGGTCCGATGGTCATTTTCTATGTGATTATTTGTTGCTGTCAGCCTTCAGTACATCCACGTGTACGCCAGGGCCCATGGTGGTGGACAGGGTTACACTCTTAATGTATTGTCCTTTGGCACCGGAGGGTTTTACCCGGATCAGGGTGGTTACTAAGGTCAGGTAGTTTTCCAACAGCTTTTCAGCATCGAAGGAAGCCTTACCGATAGCAGCTTGTACGTTACCGGCTTTGTCGGTACGGTACTCAATTTTACCAGCTTTGATTTCGTTGACAGCACGGGTTACATCCATGGTAACAGTGCCGACTTTCGGGTTAGGCATCAAGCCCTTGGGGCCCAAAATCTTACCCAAACGGCCTACGGTACCCATCATATCAGGGGTAGCAACGCAGACGTCGAAATCAGTCCAGCCGCCTTTGATTTTTTCTACCAGTTCATCAGAACCGACGAAATCAGCGCCAGCAGCTTCAGCTTCTTGTGCTTTAGCACCTCTAGCGAATACCAGCACGGTCTTGGATTTACCAGTACCATGGGGCAGAACCAGAGCGCCGCGCACTTGTTGGTCAGCATACTTGGGATCTACGCCCAGACGGACGGAAACCTCAACGGTGCTGTCGAATTTGGTTACAGAAGTCTGTTTAACCAGATCAACTGCTTCCTTGGGGGAATATGCTTTGCCAGCTTCGATGAGCTTTGCGGCATCAGAATATTTCTTGCCAAACTTTTTCATGTACTTTCCTCCTGGTGGTCAAACGGCTTTTGCCTCCCACGTAAATTGAAGAGCTTAGTCTTCTACAGTAATACCCATGCTGCGGGCAGTACCTTCAACCATGCGCATAGCAGCTTCAACAGAGCCAGCGTTTAGGTCTTTCATTTTGGTTTCTGCGATTTCCCGGATTTTGTCCCGTTTTACAACGGCTACTTTGTTCTTGTTGGGTTCGCCGGATGCTTTTTCAATACCAGCGGCCTTTTTCAGCAGAACTGCAGCGGGAGGGGTCTTCGTAATGAAAGTAAAGGAACGGTCTTCAAAAACAGTGATCTCAACAGGAATGATCAGACCAGCTTGTTTTGCAGTACGTTCGTTAAAGTCTTTAACGAAGGCCATAATGTTGATACCAGCTTGGCCGAGGGCCGGGCCTACGGGAGGTGCCGGAGTTGCCTTACCAGCAGGAACCTGCAATTTAACCATTTTAATAACTTTCTTTGGCATATGTCACACCTCCTTACTTAATCAATAGCTTCCACTTGGGTGAATTTAACTTCAATCGGAGTTTCCCGACCAAACATTTCAATCATGACTTTGACCTTCTGCTGTTCGTCGTTGATCTCCGCTACCGTCCCTACCATATCGGTAAAGCCAGGGGCCTTAATGCGGACGGTATCATTCAAACCTACAGGGCACTCCATACGGATGACGGGAGCTTCTTCAGCCTTGCCGCCTTCCTCTTTGGGTTGAGCTCCGAGGATGCGTTCTACTTCGCGGTCGGATAAGGGAATGGGTTTCGTGCCGGTGCCAACGAAGCCAGTTACACCAGGGGTGTTGCGCACAGCATACCAAGTCCGATCGTCCACAATCATTTCAATCAGCACATAGCCGGGAAATACCTTGCGGGCCACGATCTTCTGCTTGTCATCCTTAGCATCCACTTCATTCTGCATAGGAACCAGCACCTGAAAGATCTGCTCCTCCATGCCCAAAGAATGGATTTTGCTTTCCAAATTCATCTTTACCTTATTCTCGTAACCGGAATAAGTATGAATGACATACCAGTGCTTTTGACCTTCCATGCTTACTGCACTCCCATCACTAAACGAAACAGTACGGATAAAATAGCATCGATCGCCCAGATCAGCAATGCAGAAAACAGGCTGGACATGATTACCGTTACGGTATAGCCCATGAGTTCCCGCTTGTTCGGCCAGGCTACTTTTTTCATTTCGACCTTCACTTCCCGGAGGAATCCCGTCACTCCTGACGAGCTTTTGATATCCGGGGTGAATTGAGATGCTGCCATATTATCTCTCCACCTTATTTCGTTTCTTTATGCAACGTATGCTTCTTGCAGAATTTGCAATACTTGTTGATTTCGATCCGTTCAGTATCGTTTTTCTTATTCTTCGTAGTTTGATAGTTACGCTGTTTGCACTCAGTGCAAGCCAGGGTAATACCTACACGGTTTCCAGCTGCCATTCCTTAACACCTCGCTTACTTTACACTAGACTCAAGTCAAAAAAATCCTAAAAGCCGCTTATAAAGACTATCATACAAAAGGCCGAATGTCAACAAAAAATTGAGGCCGATAAGGGACCGGCCTCAATTTTGATGCCATTCTGGCAAATATTTCTTAACCTTCGATTTCGGTAACAACGCCAGCGCCTACCGTATGGCCGCCTTCGCGGATAGCGAAACGCAGACCTTGTTCGATAGCGATCGGGGTGATCAGTTCAACGTCCATTACAACGTTGTCGCCAGGCATAACCATTTCGGTACCTTCAGGCAGGTGAGCCACACCAGTAACGTCGGTAGTTCTGAAGTAGAACTGAGGACGATAGCCGTTGAAGAACGGAGTATGACGGCCGCCTTCTTCTTTGGTCAGTACGTATACTTGGCCTTTGAATTTGGTATGAGGATGAATGGAACCGGGTTTAGCCAGAACCTGACCTCTTTCGATTTCGCTTCTGTCAATACCGCGCAGCAGGCAGCCGATGTTGTCGCCGGCTTCAGCCTGATCCATGGTCTTACGGAACATTTCCAGACCAGTAGCAACGGATTGTTTCTTTTCTTCGCTCAGACCAACGATTTCAACCGTGTCGCCAACTTTGATTACGCCACGTTCTACACGGCCAGTAGCTACGGTGCCGCGGCCGGTGATGGTGAATACGTCTTCAACGGGCATCAGGAACGGTTTAGCCAGGTCATGGACAGGAGTCGGAATGTATTCGTCAACAGCATCCATCAATTTCATGATGTTTGCTTCTTGTTCTTTGTCGCCTTCCAGAGCTTTCAGTGCGGAACCAACAACGATGGGCACTTCATCTCCAGGATAGCCGTATTGGCTCAGCAGTTCGCGAACTTCCATTTCAACCAGTTCGATCAGTTCAGGATCGTCAACTTGGTCGGATTTGTTCAGGAACACAACGATAGCAGGAACGCCAACCTGGCGGGCAAGCAGGATGTGTTCACGAGTCTGAGGCATAGGACCATCAGCAGCGGATACAACCAGAATTGCGCCGTCCATCTGAGCAGCACCAGTGATCATGTTCTTTACATAGTCAGCATGCCCCGGGCAGTCAACGTGTGCATAGTGTCTTTTTTCGGTTTCGTATTCAACGTGGGCGGTATTAATGGTAATACCACGTTCTCTTTCTTCCGGAGCCTTATCGATCATGTTGTAGTCCATGAATTGGGCGCCGCCACGTTCAGCCAAAACCTTGGTGATAGCCGCAGTCAACGTAGTCTTGCCATGGTCAACGTGACCAATGGTACCAATGTTGACATGGGGTTTGGTTCTGTTGAATTTTTCTTTAGCCATTAGAATACCTCCCAACGCTTTCTCAACTTTTTTGTGATTTTAAAATAGCCCCTGTTACGGGGCTTAGTGAACAAAATGGTAGCGGCGCACGGATTTGAACCGCGGACAGGCCGGGTATGAACCGACTGCTCTAGCCAACTGAGCTACGCCGCCATAATTGGAGCTGATGACCAGAGTCGAACTGGTGACCTTATCCTTACCAAGGATACGCTCTGCCATCTGAGCTACATCAGCATGTGGTTGCGGGGGCTGGACTTGAACCAACGACCTTCGGGTTATGAGCCCGACGAGCTACCAACTGCTCCACCCCGCGATTTGGTGGAGAGAGAAGGATTCGAACCTTCGAAGCCAGAGGCGGCAGATTTACAGTCTGCTCCCTTTAACCACTCGGGAATCTCTCCACATTTGTCTGTTACGAAGTTAGTGGAGCTGGCAAAAGGAATTGAACCCTCAACCTACTGATTACAAGTCAGTTGCTCTACCATTTGAGCTATGCCAGCCTTTGCGTTCGTAACAAAATGAATTATACAGAACACAGCGGATTTTGTCAACACTTTTTTCAAAAAAAGTGAAATGTTTTTTCACAAGCTTAGAAATAGAAGTATGCGACAGTGACCGCAGCCAATATAATACGATAAATTCCGAAGGCTGTCAATGTGGAACGCTGAAGAAATTTCATAAACCACACAATGGACAGATAGCCTACAATAAAAGCCACCACAAAACCAATGGCCAGGACCTGCAAATCCCCCAGGCTCAGCCCGGACAGATTCTTCAGCAGCTCGAATAGGCAGGCCGCTACCATAATGGGCAGCGCCATGATGAAGGTGAAATCCGCGCCGGCCTTCCTGTTTACCCCTACCAGCAGGGCACCGCCCATAGTAGAGCCGCTCCGGGAAAAGCCCGGCCACAGCGACAGAAATTGGAAAAAGCCGATGTACAGGGCCTGCTTCAGGCTGATATGGTCCACGTCCTGGACCAATTCCTGTTCATGGCCCTTGATCTTGTGCTCAGCGTAAATCATGAGCAGGGCGCCCAGCACCAGGCCAATGGCTACCGTAGCCGGAGAAAACAGGTATTTCTTAATGAAAGAATGGACCAGGAGAGCGAAAGCCATAGTAGGCACGCAGCCAGCTGCCACATGGTACCCGGTCAGCCCGGTTCCCAGCTGCCAGCCTTCTTTGGTGAAGAAACGGCGGAACCGTTCTTTATAGAGCACCAGCACGGCCAGAATCGCTCCCAGTTGAATCACCACGTCAAATATCTTGGCCAGGTTCCCCTGAAAGCCGATCAGGTGTCCCACAATGATCATATGGCCGGTGGAAGAAACAGGAATAAACTCTGTCAGCCCTTCCACAATACCCAATATGACCGCAATTAAATTTTCACTCACTTACTTTCACTCCCTTTATATGGTTCCTGCTTTCCGCAGCTTGTTCATTATATGTCATTGAAACAGAAAAAAAAAGAGAAGACACAATTTTTTCCAGGACTTTCTTGGGAAAACAGGTCTTCTCTTGTTTTTTTGTACCTCAGGGCTGTTCGTCCCCAAAGGAAATGCCAATATGGCGGCCGGCCCGGATAATATCCGAATCTACGGGAACCCGATGGGGTTCCGAAGCAGCCTGAGCTATAGGTACCCGGACAATCTGGTTGGCCTGGAGGGCTACCATCACATTGTATTCCCCTGCCAGACAGGCTTCCACTGCGGCCACTCCATAGCGGGTGGAAAGCACCCGGTCGTAGGCTGTAGGTGAACCGCCCCGCTGGAGATACCCCAACACCGTGCAGCGGGATTCAATTCCGGTTTTGGCTTCAATTTCCTCTGCCAGTTTCTCCCCCACGCCGCCCAGGCGGATGGGTTCAAAGCTGTCCTTGACAATCCGGGCAACCGTCAGCTCGCCGCCAATGGGCTTGGCCCCTTCAGCCACCGTAATGATGCTGAATTTCTTACCGCTTTGCTGGCGCCGCCGGATTTTCCGGATAACAGCTTCAATATCATAAGGAATTTCTGGAATCAAAATCACATCGGCTCCGCCGGCAATCCCCGAGTGCAGGGCAATCCACCCTGCGTAGCGCCCCATAACTTCCAGCACCATTACCCGGTGATGGGATTCTGCCGTGGTGTGCAGCCGGTCCAAAGCTTCCGTGGCCATGGACATAGCCGTATCAAAGCCAAAGGTCCGTTCCGTACAGGGCAGGTCGTTATCAATGGTCTTGGGTACACCCACCACGTTCACCCCGCACAGCCGATGGAGGTCGTAGGCAATTTTCAGACTGCCGTCCCCGCCGATAACCACCAGGCATTCAATGCCGTGGTCCTTCAGGTTCTTTACCACCACTTCCCGCATATCCTTGTAGATGATGCTGCCGTCGGCAGCTTCGCCGGAAGCATAGTGGAACGGATTATCCCGGTTGGTGGTGCCCAGCACCGTGCCGCCCCGGGGCAAAATGCCGGATACATCGGACAGCTGCATCAGCTTCATGTCATTGCTGATCAGACCATGGAAGCCGTTGGCAATACCATAGATCTGATATCCGTTGAAAATAGCGGTCTTCACTACAGCTCGGATTACGGCATTCAGGCCCGGGCAGTCCCCGCCGCCTGTCAGGACAGCCAGAGTGCCCCTTACCGTTTTCCCTTCTGTCATGCTATCACCCTACATTCCAAATGGTATAGTTGGCGGCGGACAAACGGATGGATTCCGTTCCATCGAATTTGTCATAGCACAAGAGGCCATTGTTCACATAACCCGGCCAGGCAATGACCAGAGTATAGGTTTTGCCCAGTTCATCAATTACGCTCTTGGGATCGATGTTGAAAACAGGCACAAAGAAGGTCTGTACCCGGTCCAGCATAATCACGTCCCCATGATGCCCAGTCAGCTGGTCCTTGAGCATTTCCGGGGCCTTGCTTCTTCTTTCCGCCGGCAGCAATTTCAGAAATTCTTCCGTAATCAGCAGGCGAGCGTCAATATAGTCCCAGCCCTTGGCTTCTGCAGCTTCCCGCATCAGTTTGCTTTTGCCGCTGCCGGGTTTGCCGGTAACAATCAAAACCTTTTCTTCCTTTTCCCGTACGGCGGCAATCTGTTGTTCAAATTCTTCTAATTGATTCATGCGTATGCCCTCCCTTTCCTATGTCCGAGCAGATTTTCTGGATATTGTTTCCTTTCGGCAGGAAAAAATATTTTCCTGCAAAGTGAAACTGATTTTCTCTTTTTTCTGTCTATTCTGCTTCAAAGTGTATCAATCCTGTCAATATCTTCCAGGTTTTCCTGCTCCTCCTGGTTGGCCAAATGTTCCTTGGCTGCCATCAGCAGCAGGCCCTTGTTCAGGGTCCGGATGTCCAGCTCGTGGTTCCGGGAACTCAGGTATTTTTCCAGTTTCCGCTTCACCCGCTGGAGCGCATTGTCAATGGATTTGGTGCTCCGCTTCAGCTCAGCAGAAATATCCTGGTAGGATTTGCTTTCCAGGTACTTGCACAGTACCTGCCACTCCAGGGAACTCAGCATGGCCGACACGTTCTTTTCGATATCCGCAAACTCTTCCTGATCCACCAGCAGGTTTTCCGGCTCAATTCCATGGCTGCCCCCCAGCATATCCATGATGGTCCGTTCCTTGCCGTCGTCAAAAATAGGTTTGTCCAGGGATACATACGTATTTAAAGGTTTATGCTTTTGCCGGGTAGCACTCTTGATGGCCGAAATAATCTGCCGATTCACGCATAGCTCCGCAAATACCTTAAAAGACGCCTTCTTGTCCGGCCGGTAATCCCGAATGGCTTTGAAAAGGCCAATCATCCCCTCCTGGATCATGTCCTCTTTCTCAGCCCCAATGAGAAAGTACCGGCTGGCCTTCATTTTCACAAACTCCTTGTACTTGGCCAGCAGGTAATCCTGCGCCTGACGATCATCCTGTTTCTGGATCCGCTCAATCAATTGTTCATCACTGAGCGCCTCATACTTTTTCTTGCTTTCGTCCAGCTGCGTCATACAGTTCCCCTCCTTTGCCCCCTGCAAAGCAATTCCCCGTCCGTCAGCGTGCCGCCAATAGCCGCTGCCGCACAATATCATACAGCAGGATTCCCCCGGCCACAGAAGCGTTCAGGGAAAACACTTCTCCCAGCATGGGAATCCGTACAATAAAATCACAATTTTCCTTGACCAGGCGTCCCAGGCCCTTGCCTTCCGCCCCCACCACCAGGACCATGGGTCCCGTCAGGTTGGCGTCAAAATAGAGGTTTTCCCCGTCCATATCCGCTCCGGCAATCCAGAACCCTTGCTTCTTCAGCTTTTTCATGGTCTGGGCAATATTGCCGATTTGGATTACCGGTACGTGTTCCACTGCCCCGGCGGAGATTTTGGCCACCACGGCATTTAAGGGACAGCTGCGCCGTTGGGGCAGCAGCACCCCGTGGACTCCTGCCGCATTGGCGGTCCGGATAAGGGCCCCTACATTTTGGGGATCCTGAAGTTCATCCAAAAGCAGCAAAAGGGGTGTTTCTCCCCGCTGCTCCACCTTGGTCAGCACCTGATCCAGGTCCTGGAAGGCTACGGGAGCACCCTGGGCGGCAATGCCCTGGTGCCGAAGGCCTTCCGCCATATGGTCCAGGACTTCCTTGCTTACCATTTCCACAGGAATCTTCCGTTCCTGGGCCAAGGCCAAAAGCTCTCCCAAACTGCCCCCGTGAAGGCCCGTCTGGACCCACAATTTATTCAAGGGACGGCTGCTGTGCAGCGCTTCCCGCACAGCGTTTCTTCCAACAATAATATCCTGCATGCACCCTCCGGTTTTATATAGCAGGAAATGGTAAGAAGCCAAAACCTCTTACCATTTTTCCCACAGCTATTTTATCACAATTGTCCGCTTCTTATTTTTCCTGGAATTTCTGGCTAACGGTTTCGGCAAAGTCAAAGCCGTATTTTTCTGCCTTTTCCAGTTCTTCCGGCAGCGGCCGCCATTTTACGTTATAGCCCGGCAGCAGTTCCATACCGGAAGCCTTGATGAGGGCTTCCATATCCTTTTCTGCACCGCCGGCCCAGCCGTAGGTACCAAAAGCGGCAGCCAGCTTGCCGGAGGGCTTCAGGCCCTTCAGGTAGGTCAGCAAATCGCCGATGGTGGGCATCATGCCGGAGTTTTGGGTAGGAGAACCAATCAGGATTCCCTTGGCGGTCAGCAGGTCGCTGATTACATCAGCCTTCAGGGAGCTTTCGTAGCGGTACAGTTTGGCCCGCATACCCTGCTTTTCAATACCCCGGAGCATGGCCCGTGCCATGGCCTCGGTGCCGCCCCACATGGTATCGTATACCACCAGGACCCGGTTGATGGCTTCTCCCCGGCCCCATTGTTCGTACTTGGTCAGAATGTCATCGATATTGGTGCGCCAAATGCAGCCGTGGCAGGAGCAGATCATCTTCAGCGGCAGGCTGCGGACGAATTTCACTGCGTTGGGTACCAGTTTGGCATAGGGCATCAGAATATTGGCGAAGTACTTCTGGGCTTCAAACAGCATATCAGCCACTTCCGTTTCATCGTCAAACAGCTTGGTGCAGCAGTAGTGCTGGCCAAAAGCATCACTGGAGAACAGGATTTGTTCTTCCGGGCAGTAGGTCACCATGGAATCCGGCCAGTGGAGCATGGGAATGGCATGGAATACCAGAGAGCGTTTGCCCAGGCTCAGGCTTTCGCCGGTTTTTACTACCTGCAGCCGTCCGTCAAAAACATTCCCGTAATGTTCCTTCAGTTCGTTGGAAGCCTGTACCGTGCACAGGAAAACAGCCTTGGGGCAGGCAGCGGCCAAAGCCGGCAGACTGCCGGAATGGTCCGGTTCCACGTGGTTGACCACAATGTAGTCAATTTTGGAAGGCTCCACTACGGAACTGATATAAGTCAGCTGGTCTCCAGCATAACGAGCTTTTACCCCGTCAATCAGGCAGATTTTTTCGTCCAGCAGCAGGAAGGAATTGTAGGTGACGCCCCGAGGGGTGGCAAACCCATGGAAATCTTTCAGGGTCCAATCCCGAACGCCTACTTCAAATATATCATTGGCAATTTCGCGTGCTTTCATAAGATAAAGCTCCTCTCAAAAATAAGTTCATCCCCATTATACTATTTTCCCCAATTAAAGACAATTTTTCGGCCCGTAAAACTTTTGTATATCCCCGTTATTTTTCCTTTATTTCCCGTATGGGCACTGTATACAAGGATTTTTACTTTTTAGCGGAAATTTTCAGGGATTTTTTCCCCTTCAGGGCCATTTTTCCTTTTCCTTTTTATTTCCACTCCAAGAAACTCCTATTTCCAATTGACAGGCTTTCCTGGCAGAGTACAATGGTGAGTATCACTGCGAGCGGAAGGAGTCGTTTTCTTTGCCTAAGGAAAAATTATGGACCGCGCCCTTTCTTTGTATGGGCGGCATCAATTTCTTTCAGTTTCTCACCCAATATATCCTGGTATCCACCCTGCCCCTGTTTATTATTGCCGAATTTGGCGGCAGCGATGTCCAGGCAGGCCTGGCCATGACCTCATTTCAGATTGGTACCAGCCTGTTCCGCCCCTTTGCCGGCTATCTCATCGACAAGAAGAACAAGCGGCAGCTGCTGCTTTTGGCCCTGGTACTGTTTAACCTGGTGATGCTGGCCTTCAACTTTTTGGCAGGGCTGGAAGAAATTTTCGTGCTCCGGGCCTTCCATGGGGTACTGTTTTCCCTGACCACTACTACCGCAGCTGCCATTGCGGTACTGGTGATTCCCCCTTCCCGCCGGGGCGAAGGGGTGGGTTATTTTGCCGTCACCACCAACCTGGCCATGGTGGTGGGTCCCTTGGCCGGCCTTTTGCTCTACCAGCTGCTGGGGATTTCCGTCCTGTTCCTGTTTCTCAGCCTGGCAGCTGCAGCCATGCTGCTGGGGGCCTTTCTGGTTCCCCTGGCCCCCAGCGTTACGGCGCCCCAGGACCTGCCGGAAGGTCCCCTGCTGGAGCGTCTTTTGGAAATCAAATCCCTGCCTGCAGCCCTTTTGGGCGGTCTGGTGTACTTTGCCTACGGCGGCGTGCTTACCTTCATTCCCCTATACCTGCACAGCCTTTCCATGGACAGCCAAACCGGGGTGTTTTTCGCCGTATTTGCCCTGTCCATTGTGGTAAGCCGCCCGGTAATCGGCCGGCTATTTGACAGCCTGGGGCCCGTCTACCTGATCCTGCCGGGCTTTGCGGCCTTTATCCTGGGGCTGGTGCTGTTCAGCCAAATTACCACTCCCAGCTCTCTGTACGCAGCCGCTGTGGTCCAGGGCCTGGGCTTTGGCGCCCTGAGTCCTTCCTTCCAGACCCTGGCCATCCAAAGCGCTCCCCTGTCCCGAGCCGGCGCTGCCACGGCCACCTTCTTCTGGTTCCTGGATATTCTCGTGGGCATAGCTGCTGCCACCCTGGGCCTCATTGCCGGCGCCTTTGGCTACACCTTGATGTACGGCCTGGTTTGCCCGGCTGTAGAAATCGCTGCAGCCCTCTTATATCTGTACTGGCATTTTCGCAAACAACTGGTCTAGCTGCCAGCTGCTGAAACAAAAACTCTGTGCAAAAGTTTCTTCCCTTTTGCACAGAGTTTTTTTATGGGCGAACGCCCCTGCCCTTAGGCAGCTTTTTTCTGTTTTTGTTCCTTGACGTGCTGGTTGTACTTTTTGGTTTCCGCCACAACCACCCCGGACAGCCCCAGCAGGGCAATCAGGTTAGGAATGGCCATCAGGCCGTTTACAATGTCGGCCAAAATCCAGATGGCTTCCAGTTTTACAAAGGCCCCGGCCGCTACCAGGATGATAAAACCGATGCGGTAGGGCATAATACCCTTGGTCCCCACCAGGTATTCCATGCAGCGTTCCCCATAATAGTTCCAGCCTAAAATGGTAGTAAAGGCAAAGAGCACCAGCCCCACCATCAGCAGGTAGCCCCCAAAGGTGGGATACGCCTGGGCAAAGGCTGCGTTGGTCAAGGCCGCCCCGTTCAGGTCGGTTGTCCATTGGCCGCTGATGACAATCACCAAACCGGTCAGAGTGCAGATGATGATAGTATCAATAAAGGTACCTGTCATGGAAACCAGACCCTGTTCTGCCGGCCAATTGGTTTTGGCTGCGGCAGCCACAATAGGTGCGGAGCCCAAACCGGATTCGTTGGAGAAAACGCCCCGGGCTACGCCGCTGCGCATGGCCAAAAGCACGCTGGCGCCCAAAAAGCCGCCGACAGCCGCGGTAGGCGTAAAGGCATCGGTCAAGATTTCCACAATGGCGGCAGGAATCCGGTCCGCAAAGATTACCAAAATACCCAGGGTAGAAGCCAAGTAAATAACAGCCATGGCCGGCACAATTTTGGAAGCAGCTTCCGCAATGCTCTGAAGGCCGCCCAAGGTAACCCCGGCTACGATAATGGTCAGAATCACGGCCGTCCACACTACAGGAATGCCGGCATTCAGCTGGGTAATTTCCACAATGGAATTTACCTGGGCAAAGGTACCAATGCCAAAATAGGCCACCAGTACCCCAAAGAAGGCAAAGGCCACAGCCAGGGGCTTGTAGGCCTTGCCCAGGCCATTTTCGATGTAGTACATGGGCCCGCCGGAAATCATACCCTTATCATCCACGGTACGGTATTTTACCGCCAGGCAGCCTTCTGCGTACTTTGTGGCCATGCCAAAGAAGGCGGCCATCCACATCCAGAAAATAGCGCCGGGGCCGCCGGCTTTCACGGCAGTGGCTACCCCTACAATGTTCCCGGTGCCCACGGTGGCAGCCAGGGCCGTGCACAGGGCCTTAAAGCTGTCGATGTCCCCTTCGCCCTGGTTTTCTGCAGAGAAAATCAGTTTCAGGGAACGGGGCAGACGGAAAATCTGGAGAAAGTGCAGGCGCAGGCTGAGGAAAATACCGGTACCTACCAGCAGCACCAGAAGCGGTGGTCCCCAGACAAAGGAATCAATGGCATTCAAGGTTTCAATATTCATCGGTGTTTCCCCCCATCAAAATTCTGCCGTGCGGCAGTCTTGGGCAGCAGGCGCTGCCTGAAGCGTTGCTTCTTTTTTATTTTTATCCAAATGCAGGACCAGCTGGTGGAACTGAAGCAGGGAACTTCTGTGTCCTACACTGATAACGGTGGTATGCGGCAGCTTCTCTGCCAGCAATTGGTACATCCGGGCTTCGGTTTCCTCATCCAGGGCCGAAGTGGATTCATCCATAAACAGCCAGGCCGGCTGGTAGATCAAAATCCGGGCAAAAGCCAGCCGCTGCTGCTCGCCCAAGGAAAAGACGTGGGCCCAGTCCCCTTCTTCCAAAAGGTGCTTGGCCAAATAGCCAATTTGGCACTCCGCCAGTACCTGACGCAGGTGGGCGTCGGGCAGGTCCCTGGTGCCGGGATACAGAATGGCATCCCGCAGGGTGCCTAACGGCAAATAGGGGCGCTGGGGAATGAACATGACAGTACTGCCCGGGGGCAAGTCCGTTTCCCCTTTCACAAAGGGCCAGAGACCGGCCAGACAGCGCAGCAGGGTGCTTTTCCCGCTGCCGCTGAGGCCCTGAATCAAAAGGTTTTTCCCCGGCTCCAGGGTCAGATTCAGCCCCTGGAGAATGGGCTGCCCATTGGGCAGGTCCACTTCCAGGTCCTTGATATGGAGCGCTGCATCCGGGGAGCTTCCCTGGACCAGCTGGGAAGCACTGCCCGCCGCCTGCACCAGCTCCATATGGGCCTCAAAACTGGTAAGCCGCTCTACCACGGCCTGCCAGGCGGCCAGGGAAGTATACATATCCACAAAGTAGGACAGGGCATCCTGGACCCGGCCAAAGGCCGTAGCCACCTGCATCAGCCCGCCCAGGGTCAGTTCCCGGCGCAGGAAGCGGGGAATGGCCACCACAAAGGGAAAGATGATGGCAATCTGGGAATACCCGGAATTCAGCCACACCAGCTGCTTCTGCTTCAAAACAATTTTCCAGAAGTTTTCCAGCAGCAGGGTAAAACGGTTTTTGAAGACCCGGCCTTCCTGTTCTTCCCCATGATAGAAAGCTACGCTTTCAGCGTTCTCCCGCATCCGCATCATGCTGAAACGGAAATCTGCCTCCCGGCGCTGCTGGAGGAAATTCAGGGCTACCAGTTTGTGCCCCACCCGGTGGGTCAGCCAGGTGCCTACTACAGCGTAGGCCACGGCCACCCAAACCATATACCCGGGAACCTGCCAGGTCCGGCCCAGCAGCTGGAAGGAAAAGGGTCCGGACAGCTGCCAGAGAATCACCACGAAGGACAGCAGCGTGCACACCGCCTTGATGATGCCTACGAAAAAGCCCAGGGTATCGGTGACGAACAGGTTCACGTCCTCACTGATTCTTTGGTCCGGGTTATCCATATCTTTCCCGAACATTTGCAGCCGGTAATAGGTCTTATTTTGGAGCCAGGCATCAATGTACCGGCCCGTCAGCCACCGGCGCCAGTGCAGAATCAGTACCTGCTGGAGATAATAGGCGTAAACGGCCAAAATAATGTAAATAAAGGCCAAAACGGTAAAACGTTTCAGCTGATGGAAGATTTCTTCCGTCTGATAGTCTTGCAGGGCCGTATAGAAGGCATTGTTCCATTCGTTCAGCAGCACCAGCATAAACACCACACCCAGGGTCAGCAGCAGAATGGCTGCCAGGAGCAGGTAGGCTTTTTTCTTTTCCTCACTGCGCCAATAGCTTCGGGTCAGGTGCCACACCTGTTTGAGCAGATTTGGTGTTACATTTGTTCTTTTCACGTACACTCACCCTTACACTAATCAGAATGGTACCTATTATAAACGTTTCATTCGAAAATTGCAAAGAATTTCTGAATGAATTTGTTAAATATTACATTACCATTCGGATATTTTTTGGCTCATCACGGAAAATTGGGGGATACGAAATCTAAGACAGAATTTAAAAACTGAAAAAAGGTATTGAAAAAGAGCACGGGATGCTCCATTCTAAGTAATAGCGACAAAACTACGAAAGGAATGATCCACGTGCTCTCAACCTCAAGTATAGCAAATTTATGCAAAAACATACAGGAAAATATTCCTACGAGTATTGCTTCTCTTTTTGAAGAGATCATAGATGTAAATAGTACCCGGCCTACAGCCGACGTTGTATGCCCTTGCTGCGGCGGTAAGGTCCATGTCCATGACAACCCTGTAACTACACTTAAAGACATGCCCTGGATACCCGGAAAGCCACGGATTCTTCGTGTGAGATTCCACCGCTACCGGTGCCAAAAATGCGGGCATACCTTCAATGAAAACATAACCTTTAAGTATCCTGGAACCAGAGTCACTTCTCGTGCCGCTTTATGGATCAAGATTTTGCTTATGCATCAAATGACGATTAAAGCAGTCAGCGATTTGACCGGTATCCATTGGGGAACAGTTTCTAAAATCCATAAGGAAATTATGGACGAGGCTCTCAAAACGCGAAGCGAGGAACTTCGCAAAAGTGGCTACCGTCCTAAGCATCTTGCCGTTGATGAGTTTGCAATGCACAAAGGCCATACTTACGCAACCTGTGTTATGGACCTTGATATGGGAGACATCCTCTGGGTTGGTGCGGGACGCTCTATAGCTGCCTTTACAAAGTTTTTTGAAGAGACAGACCTGGAGTATTTGTCTGAAGTAGAAGCTGTCGCAATGGACATGAACGCATCGTTCAACACCCTGGTAGAAAAGTATCTGCCTCATGCGGCAATAGTACACGACCGCTACCATATGCAAGCCCAGTATGGACGAGATGTGCTGGGAGCCGTAAGGCTGGAGGAAGCAAGACAGCACAAAGAGAAAGCCGATAACCTAAAGCTTGGGATTACAGAGAATATTGCTGAAGAGCAGGCAACAAAAGCAGAGGATTCAATTAAAGAGGAGAATCGGCTTTACAAGGAAGTAAAACAAGCTCGCTGGACGCTGCTTTGCAAGGAAGAAACACTAAGCGATAAAAAGGCAGAAAATCTCAAGGAAATCCTTAAAAAACATGAAAATTTGACAGTTTGCCATACAATGAAAGAGGAACTAAGTGATCTATTCGAGCTTAGAAACCCCGATTTAGCTGCCGTAGAATGGGAAAAATGGTTTAAAGGAGCCGAGGAGGGCAACATACCGCAGCTGCAAAAGTTTGCCCGCTTAAAGCGAAAACGCAAAGAGGGTTTGATTGCTCACTCAGCCCATCCGATTACCACAGGAAAGCTTGAAGGCTTCAATAACAAGATTAAGGTTGCAAAACGAATAGGGTATGGATACAAAAATGATGAATATTTTTTCACTCTGATTCGATATTCAGCATTACCATCTATACGAAACGGCACTGTCTAGAGATTGCGACAGTGGGATGTTGCTAGACATAAAAGAAGGATGGCAGAAATCTGCCATCCCACAATAAAACGTGAAGAGCCTATTTTTTTCATCTGTTAGCCCATTCCGTTCTCCTTGGACTTTCCGGGCTTTGTCCACCAAAAGGCGGAAAATAAAATGCCTCCCCTGCCAGCCGGCAGGAGAGGCATTTTTCATAACTTAAAGCTGATCACTGGGAATTTCATCATCCACAGAGCCAACCGGCGTCTTGGGATGGAAGACCTTTTCAATGGTCAGGAACAATACAGGAACCAGGAACAGGGACAGGAACGTAGAAGCCATCATACCACCGATAATGGCGGTACCAATGGAAGTACGGCTGCCTGCACCTGCGCCGCTGGCGTAGGCCAGAGGCACAGCACCAATAACCGTAGAGAAGGCGGTCATCAGAATAGGACGGAGACGAACCTGTACGGTATCGATCAGGGCGGGCATAATGGCCCAGCCGTTGTCCACTCTCATCTTGGCGTATTCCACAATCAGGATGGCGTTCTTGGCCGACAGACCAATGAGCACGATCAACCCAATCTGCATGTAGATATCGCTCTGCAGGCCCCGCAGGTACTGGAAGCCAACGGCCCCCATTACAGCGGAAGGTACGGCGAAGATGATGCCCAGCGGCAGGGTCCAGCTTTCATACAGGGCGGACAGGCACAGGTAAACGAATACCAGGGAAATCCCGAACATGATGAAGGAGGAGTTGCCGGCGGACTTTTCATCCCGGCTCTGGTCGATCCATTCGTAGGTGTAGCCGGAAGGCAGCTGGCTGTTCAGCACTTCTTCTACAGCGGCCATGGATTGGCCGGTGGAGTAACCGGAAGCAGGAGAACCTGCGATCTTGGCACCCCGGGCACCGTTATACCGGGTAATGGCAGGCGCGGCCACCATTTCCTTGGATTTTACCAACGCGCTCAGGGGAACCAGGTTCCCGGAATTGCTGGCTACGTACAGATTGGCAAAGCTCTTGGTGTCCCCTCTGTATTGGGGTTCTGCCTGGATAACAACCTTCCAGGTCTGGCCCAGCAGGTTAAAGTCGTTGACTTCGTCCCCGCCCAGGAAAGCCTGGAGGGTGGTAAACACGCTGGATACCGGTACGTTCAAGCTTTCTGCTTTGGCCCGGTCTACTTCAAACTGCAGGGCCGGGGTATTGTTGGTGAACGTGGTGTACATATGGGACACTTCCGGGCGCTGGTTCAGCTTGCCCAGGATGGTCTGCACATCGCTGGCCATTACATCCGTATCATGGCCGGTGGTGTCCATAATGTACAGGCTCAGGTTACCTGTACTGGACATGCCGGGCAGTACGGCTTCGTTAAAGGCCATAACGTTGGCAGCAGGGGTTTTGGCACCTACGCCGTTCAGTTTATTGATGATGGAGTAAACGCTCAGATCATCGGTGGTCCGGTTCTGGATATCTTCCAGTTTTACGGGCATGATGGCGGCGTTGGACTTCCGGGCCATGGACAGGGCATCAAAGCCCACAATCTGCATGACATGCTTTACACCGGGAATCTGCCGTACCTGGGCAGCCAAATCATTGGTGGCCTTGATGGTCCGGGCAGTGGAGGCGGCTTCCGGCAGGGTTGCCGTCATCAGGGTAAAGCTCTGGTCTTCATCTGGTACGAACCCGGAAGGAATCAGTTTGAAGAAAGCACCGATCAGTACGAAGACCACCAGCAGAGCACACAGGCCTACCCGGAAATGGCGCAGCAGGCGTTTTACGTTGTTCACGTATTTGCCCGTGGTCCGTTCCAGCCACCGGTTGAAGTAGCCAAACATCTTGCCCAGGAAGGTGTTCTTGTCCGTTTCCTTCTTGGGACGGATCACCAGGGCGCACACAGCCGGGCTCAGGGACATGGCTACCACAGCGGAAATGGTCAGCGCCACGGTAATGGTCAGGGCGAACTGTTTGTACAGTACGCCGGTGGTGCCGCCCAGGAAGGCTACCGGCAGGAATACGGCCAGCAGCACGAAGGCGGTGGCCACAATGGCCCCAGATACGTCCCGCATGGCGGTGTAGGTGGCTTCCTTAGGGCTCATCCCCAGGGCATCCACGTTATGTTCTACAGCTTCCACCACTACGATGGCATCATCTACTACGATACCGATGGCCAGCACCAAGGCAAATAGGGTCAGGGTATTGATACTGAAACCAAAGATGATGAAGGAACCGAAGGTACCCAATAGGGATACGGGGATGGCCAGGGTGGGCACCAGGGTAGCCCGCCAGCTTTGCAGGAATACCCAGGTAATCAGTACTACCAGTACCAGGGTTTCTACCAGGGTGATAACCACTTCTTTCAGGGATTCACGTACATAGTCCGTGTTATCCTGCACAATGTTTAATTCCATATCCGGCGGGAAGCTCTTTTGGGCTTCGGCCAGCACTTTTCTGACGCCAGCCACGGTTTCCAGGGCGTTGGCATCGGTGTTCAGGCTGATGGCATAGGACATGGCGTTCATGCCATCCAGCTTACTGACGACACTGTCGTCACGGGGACCAAACTCTACCCGGGCTACATCTTTTACCCGGAGCAGGTTGCCGTTATTATTTTTGATAACGATGTTCTTGAATTCGTCCGCGGTGGTCAGACGGCCTTTAACCCGGGCAGAATACTGGAATTCCTGGTCCTTTTCCGTAGGCCGGGCACCAATGGAACCTGCCGGGGCCTGGATGTTCTGACTTTGGATGGCGGACTGGACATCCGCTGCGGTTACCCCCAGCTGCGCCATCTTCATAGGATCCAACCAAATTCTCATGGACAGTTCCGGGCCGTACTCGCTGACGTCGGAAACGCCCTTGACTCTCTTTAAGGCATCCACGAACTGGGTGGCACCATAGGTTTTCAAGAACATGGTGTCATAGGTCCCGTTAGGGGAAGTCAAAGAGAAATACATGATGGTCTGGGCGGACTGTTTTCTGGTGGTAACACCATAGGTGGTTACTTCGCTGGGCAGGGACGCATTGGCCTGGGCCACACGGTTCTGCACCTTAACGGAGTCCATATCCGGGTCCGTTCCCAATTCAAACTTTACGTTCAGGGTGTAGTTACCCTGGTTATCGCTGACCGACTGCATGTCGACCATGTTTTCAACGCCGTTGACCTTCTTTTCAATGGCCTGGGCTACCGACTGTTCCACAACCTCCGCGTTGGCGCCTACGTAGTTGGCCACTACGCTGATACGCGGGTTGGAGATCTGGGGATACTGGGCGATAGGCAGGTTATAGGCCGAAATAATGCCGATCAGGGCGATGATAATGGAAATAACGCAGGCGAATACGGGGTGATCAATAAAATATTTTGCCACTTTCCTTTACCTCCCCCTTATTTTGCGCTGCTGTTGGATGCTTTACTGCCTGCAGCAGTTGAATTGTCTGTATCGGTGGTATCCAGGTCAGCTTCCGTCATAGGCGTGGGATTTACCTTGGCGCCCTGCTGCAGCTTCTGAATGCCTTCTACTACGATGTTTTCGGTACCGTCCAAGCCGCTCTTAACCAGCCACAGCTTGCCGACCCGTGCGCCCAGCTGCACTTCCTTCATGCTTACCGTATTGTCGGAGTTGATGACGTACACAAAGTGCTTGTACATTACGTCCGTTACGGCCCGCTGAGGAATCAGGATGGCGTTGGGAACGGTGGAGCCCACCAGGGAAATGTTGGCGAACATCCCCGGCAGCAGCAGGTTGTTGGGGTTGTTGAATTCAGCCTTCAGGGTCAGGGTACCGGTGGTATCGCTGACGCCCCGGTCAACCTGGCTGACCACGCCTTTTTCCGGATAGACCGTACCGTCACTTAGGGTCAGGGTCACATCCGTCAGGTTGCCTGCGTTGTTCAGGTTGCCCTTCATCATATCCAGGTAGTCACTTTCCGAAACGGAGAAGCGCACCCACATGGGGTTGCTGCTGGAAATGGTGGTGAGCACCGTAGAGCTGGCCGTTACGAAAGCACCTTCCGCCAGCGGATTGGTATCAATCTTGCCGGAGAAGGGAGCCACAATCTGGGTATCGCTGACATCTACCTGGGAAGATGCCAGGATGGCCTGTTGGGCGTTTACATTGGCCTGGGCCTGGGCCAGCGCCGTGTTGTACTGGTCAGCCGTCTGCTTGGAAACGGCGCCCTGTTCGTACAAGGTCTGGTACCGGTAGGCATCCTTTTCCGCATTGCTTAGGGTTGCCTGGGCGTTGGCCAATTTGGCCTGGGCATTCAGCACGGAGTTTTGGTAGGTTCTGGGATCGATAACGTACAGCAGCTGTCCTGCCTGCACTTCGTCCCCGCCGTTGACCAGTTTCTGCACAATAGTGCCGGTAACTTTGGATTTTACTTCCACCGCGTTCTTTGCTTCCACAAAGCCGGTGTACTCATACTTGATGGGAGTATCCCGCTTGATGACCTGCATGGACTTTACGTCCACGGCTCCACCCATAGGTGCTGTCTTTTGGCCGCAGCCGGCGACGCCCAATAACAGCAGGAGCGCCATCCCCACGGATACCGCTTTTTTCTTTCCTAACATGAACAATCCTCCTAAATCCTGCCCTCTTCGGCAAATTGCATTCTATGGAATACTTATAGAAAACCTTGTATATTATATCTTATGCAATTTCTAGATTCAAATCTGTTAATTGCCGTTTTTCTCCTTATTTTCACTGATTTTCCCTAGTTTTTTCACGGATCCTTCATTTGACTGGCTAGTCAAAAATTCTTCTCCGATACGATTTTTTGCCAGAAAAGGCAGCACCTTTTCCTCGGGGATATCCAGTTCTTTCCGGTTCCCATCCAGGAGCCCCAACACGCTGCCATCGTAATAGTAGCCGGTCAGCGTATCCTCGGTGATTGCAATGCCCTTGGCCTGGCCTTCCTTCTTCACCATATTCCAGAAGCCGTACCAGGGCCGCACCAGTTCCTTTAAGGGAATTTCCTCTCCGGTGGTCAAGTTGAAGTTGAAGCTGCGGCTGATGACCTGGCTCCGGTCCCGGTCGGACAGCAGCCCCAGCAGCATGACACTGGCATATTTGCTGCCCGTATACTTCACCTCGTAGGTCAGGTTCAGCCGGGTGCCGAACACCGCTTCCCGCAGCCGGTCCCGGACAAAGGTTTCTATTTTATTGTTGATGCGCCAGGCAATCTTGCCGTCCAGTTTCTGGAAATGGGGATATTCTACCTCCCCAGTGTCCGTGCCCACCTTCAGATCTGTGATTTCGTAGCCGCCGGTACCGGTAATCTTATCGGTATTTTCGTAGGCCGGTTTGGCGTAAAGTTCCGCCCGGAAGCTGACGTTCCAGGGCTGCCACACCCCGGCCCGGTAACCCCAGACCGTGCGCACAGTGCCCAGGGGCTGGTCGCTGTCCACGCCCATCACCTTCTGGAGGGTTACCAGTTCGTCCACCCCGTCCCCGTCCACATCCAGGGTGCTCAGCTGGCTGATATTCTGGAGCAGGGGCCGCAGGCCGGAGCTTTTCAGGGAGCCGTCCGCCCCGTACACGTTCAGGCTCCGGTAGGCATCCTTTTGGGAGGCCAGGTCCAGTTCCACGTCCTGGGTCAGATTGGGAAAACTGAGCCGCACCTTATAATCCGGCAGATAGGTGCCCACCATGGTCACTCCCCGGTTGTCTGCTGCGGTAAACACTTCTTCCGGCTTGGTGCCGCTAAAGTCCAGGATCCGGTATTCCACCGTCTCCCCAGGACCGCCGCTGGGAGCCGCAATAATGACGTCGGGCCAGCCGGTACCCGTTACGTCCGACAGGGTCAGGTAGGCATTGTAGCCCCCCAGATCCTGGGGACGGATATAATATTTCACCTTGGTGGAATCCAGGTCCCGGACAATCACGTACATATTTCCCATGTAGCTGGATTTGTCCACCACCGGATCCCCCATCAGGTCCACCACTTCTTCCACGCCGTCCCCGTCCACATCGCCAATGGCTTCACTGACCAGCTGCCCATGCTGGATGACAAAGTTTACCTCCCGGACTTTCCGGATAGGTTCCGTTTTTACAGGAACATTGCTGGGCATAGTTCTTTTTTGAGTGGCAGAATCCCCTTCTGTCCCGGTCTTTTCCTGACTGCCAGCCTTTTGTCCAGCAGCAGGCTGCTTCTGGCTTTCCGGACTGACGGCGGCTTCCGCCTGCCTCTTTTCTCCGGCCGCAGGCTGCTGGGCTGCAGCAGAGCCCGGCACCCAGGTCAGGCTCAAGCTGCCCAAAAGGGCCAGGCCCAGCCACAGGTTTCTCTTTTTTCTCTGGGTTAGCATATCGTTCACCAACGTCCTTTCCTGGCAAAATTTCACACATTTACTGTCTTATCATACCATGACCGGTTAGTCACAGACAATCCATAGAATTTTCTTATTGGAACAATGCCGGGACTGTACGGACAGCAAAAAAAGAAAGAACCTCCGGGGAGGTTCCTGGCTGATTTACGGCAGATCCTGTAAGGCTGCCTTTTCATTATACCACAGGCCGGCCAACCCGGCCAGCCGCTGTGGTCTATAACGAACGGTTATAGACCTATAGAAAATAGTTAGCGAATTCTTTTGATTTTTTTGTCAATTACTTGTATATCAAATAGAAATTGATTATACTAAACTCACCTGTGTTAAACAAAGGGGAGGTTTCCAGTTATGATTCAATATCAACCAATCACTCCGGAGATTCTTGCGCAGCTGCGTGAGATTTCCGGCAACCGCGTTATTGTAGGAGAAGACATCAATCCTGATTATGCCCATGATGATATGCCCATTTACGGCATCGGTATGCCCGAAGCCACCATTGATGTGCTGAGCACGGAAGAAATTTCCGCCATCATGAAGCTCTGCAACGCCAACCACATCCCGGTTACCGTCCGGGGCGCCGGCACCGGCCTGGTAGGCGGCTGCACGCCGGTCCAGCAGGGCCTGGTGCTGTGCACCACCCGGATGAAGCAGATTCTGGGCTACGACGAAGAAAATATGAACGTACGGGTACAGCCCGGGGTACTGCTGGATGAACTGTCCAAGGACGCCCTGGCCCACGGTATATTCTATCCTCCGGATCCAGGCGAAAAGTTTGCCACCCTGGGCGGCAACGTTTCCACCAACGCCGGCGGCATGAGAGCCGTAAAATACGGTACCACCCGGAACTATGTCCAAGCCATGACGGTGGTTCTGCCCACCGGGGAAATCCTGCACCTGGGCAGCCCGGTTTCCAAAACGTCTTCCGGCTACAGCCTGCTGAACCTGATGGTGGGCTCCGAAGGCACCCTGGGCATCATTACGGAGCTGACCCTGAAGCTGATTGCTCCGCCCAAGGCCCACACCACCCTGATTGTTCCTTTTGCTGAGCTGGCGGACGGCATCGGTGCCGTACCGGCCATCAAACGGTCCGCCCTGAATCCCCAGACCCTGGAATTCTTTGAAAAGGAAATTCTGGAATCTTCCGAAGCCTACCTGGGCAAATCCGTTTTCCCCAAGGAAGTGGAAGGCCAGGCAGTGGGTGCTTACCTGCTGGTTACCCTGGACGCCGCCAGCAACGACCAGTTGGACGAACTGGTGGAACAGGGAGCTGAAATGATGCTGGAAGCCGGTGCCCTGGACGTACTGGTAGCCGACACCCCCATGTTCCTAGAAAAGACCTGGGCAGCCCGTTCTTCCTTCCTGGAAGGCATTGAAGAACAGTTCAGCCTGCTGGACGAATGCGACGTGGTAGTTCCCATTTCCAAGATTCCGGATTTTGTGCTGTACATCAAGGAAATCCAAAAGGACTTCCCCTTTGAAGTGAAGATGTTCGGCCATGCCGGGGACGGCAACCTGCACATCTACACCTGCGCCAACGATATGCCCCTGGAACAGTTCCGGCCGGCGGTTGACCAATTCATGCACCTCTTGTACGCCAAATGCACCGAGCTGGGCGGCCAGATTTCCGGGGAACACGGCATTGGTTTCGGCAAGGTCCAATACCTGGCGGAATCCCTGGGAGATACTTCCATGCGCCTGATGCAGGGCATCAAGGAAGTCTTTGACCCCAACCTGATCCTGAACCCCAACAAGGTCTGCTTCTAAACCCCAAAACGTCTTAAAATAGCAAAAGAGCTGCCCGCTAAAGCGCGGCAGCTCTTTTGTCTTTATGTTCATGGTAAAAATGGGGAGAATCGCCCCATTCCCCGAAGCCTACCCGGTCTCCCACGGACGCCACCCGGCCGCTGAGGCAGTTCCGGCACTGGTCCGGAGAATCCTCCACGCAGGGTTTGTTGTCGTAGAGCAGGTATTGGGGCCGGTATTCCGGCACCGTCACAATGGGCATCAGGATATTGGCCCCGGCCTTGAGCCCCAGCTCCCGGCCCAAAGGATGGAGGGCCTGGAGGGCAGTGGTGGCGGCGATATTTACATCCCGCAGCAGCAGCCGGGTAGCCGCAATCATATTGAGGCCCCAAAGGAACCGGCGCTGCTGGGCTTCCTTGCTGTTTTCCCCGGCAGCCATAACCTGCTTGCCCAAGGGAGTTTCATGGTGGACCACGTAGGGCCCCATGCCAATCATATCAATGTCCATATCCCGGAAGAACAGAATATCGTCCGCCAAATCGTCGGTGGTTTGGCCGGGAAGACCAATCATCACCCCGGTACCCACCTGATAGCCGATATCCCGGAGAACTTCCAGGCAATGCTTCCGGACGCTCCACTCATGGTGCCCGTCCTGGGGATGCAGGGTGGCGTACAGCCGGGGATTGCTGGTTTCAATCCGCAGCAGGTACCGGTGGGCGCCGGCCTCAAACCAGCGCTGATACGTTTCCGGGGACTGCTCCCCTACGCACAGGGTCAGCCCCAGTTCTCCGTGGGACAGGTCCTTGATGGCATGAATCAGGTCTTCCACCTCTTTGGTAAATTCCTCATCCTGCCGCTCTCCGGATTGGAGAGTCAGAGAGCCGTACCGGTTGTCGTAAGCCCATTTGGCCATGGCCAGGATATCCTCCCGGCTGGTGGTGAACCGCTCCACCTGGGTGTTGTCCCGGCGGATGCCGCAGTACAGGCAATTTTTGATGCATTGGTTGGAAAACTCCAAAAGCCCCCGATAATAGGCCACCCGGCCCACTTCTTTGGCTTTCACTGCATAGGCCGCATTGTACAGGGCCTGGCGCTCCTGGGGTTCCAGGGTGCCAATCAGGGCACTAAGGTCTGCCCGGTCCAGGCTGGGTTTCTTCAAAATCTTTGCAACGGTCATACTTTTCCTTTCGTGTAAACAGCAAACTTAAATCAATTTATGTTTCAAATAGGTACCTTTGAGATAACGGGGCACGTAAATCAGGGCCCGGATCACCCAGTCCAGGAACATGGAAATCCACGCCCCGAACATGCCGGTGCCGCAGTAGGTGCAGAGCACATAGGCGCCGCCCACCCGCATGAGCATCATGCTGGCCACGCCCACCACCATGGCAAAGCGGGCATCTCCTGCCGCCCGGAAGGTTACCGGAAGGGTAAAGGCAAAGGGCCAGATCAGGGTTTCCAGGGTGCCGTGCCAGAACATGATTTCCCATACCAGGTCCATGGTTTCCTTGGGGAACTGGTAGATAAAGAGAATCAGGGGCCAGGCCGCAAAGCTCAAAAGGCTGGTGCCCAGGTTTGTCATCATAATAAGACAAATTATCTTCCGTGTAAAGTACTTGCTTTGGGGAACGTCCCCGGCCCCCAGGCAGCGGGCCACCACAGTGGTCATGCCGGCGTTCATGGCAATCCCCGGCAGTACCTGAAAGTTGGTAAACACGGTGCCTACGGCGTTGGCCGTAATGGCGTTCAGGCCAAAGGTGGTGACAATGCTGACCACCACCACTTTCCCCAGCTGGAACAGCCCGTTTTCCACGCTGAAGGGAATGCCCACCCGGAGCATCCGGCGAATCAGGTCCCAATTGGGCCGCACCTTGAGCAGCGGCGGCAAAGTCAGGGAAAACTTGGCGTGGGTGGCCCCGTACAGCACCACAAATACCGACAGGATTCGGCTGATTACGGTGGACAAAGCCGTCCCTGCCACGCCCCAACCCAGTATATAAATAGCCGTATAGTTCCCAAACACGTTGAAAATATCGGAACCTAGCACAATGAGCATGGGAAACTTGGTATTGCCGGCTGTCCGGAAAACAGAACTGCCTGCCTGGAACAGGGCCACAAAGGGAATGGACAGCCCGATAACCTTGAGATAGGAGTCCGCACTGGAGAGTACCTCCGGGTCACTGCTGCCGTAGAGCTTGTACAGGATCAGAGGCCGGCAGGCGTAGAACAGGGCCATGAGCCCCAGGGAAATGGCTCCCACCAGCCATACCAGCTGCCTCCCAGCCTCTTTGGCCCGCTCCGGTTCCCGGTGGCCCAGGTATTGGCCCATAATGACGGCGCCGCCGGTAGCCAGGGCCACAAAGACCATAATCAGCAGCAGCATAATATTATCAATCAAAGAAATCCCGGATACGGCGGCCTGCCCCAAGGCCGCTGCCATCAAGGAATCCGTAAAACCGGCCAGCACCACCAGGAGCTGCTCCAAGACCAGCGGCAGGAACAGGTGCAGCAGGCTCTGGTTGTCAAACAGCAGCTTGTGCCCCTTAGGGGGTGCCAGCAATTTTTTCACCAAACCCATACTTTTCCTCCCTGCAAAAAAAATAAGCATATCAAAAGGCTCTGCCCAACTGGGCAGAGCCTTCCGTTTTACCGAAAGCAAGGGTGTGTAAAAACGAGTTTTACACACCCACTTTCTTACATTGTATCGGGTAATTCCCAAAAGAGCAAGTCTTACTCTTCCTTTTGCTCCGGAATCAGGCCCATTTTCTTCTTTTTGGCATAGACGAAGTAGTAGGGCAGGATTACCAGGCAGCCGCCCAGACCCCAAACCAGCTGCATGGGTTTGGCGTTGGAAAGCATCCACAGGCTGGTCACCAGGGCCACTACAGGAATCAAGATACCCCCAGGAATGGTATAGCTCCGTTCCCGGTCGGCCCATTTCTTCCGGAATACGATAACGGCCAAAGCCGTAGGCAGGTACTGGGTGAAACGGGATACGGCGGAAATGGCCGCCAGGGTGGTAAAACTGCCGCTCCAGGCCAGCAGGATGCTGCAAACCGCAATGAAGATACTGGCTACGTACGGGGTACCCCAGGGAGTCCGTTTGCTCAGGGCTTCCGGCAGCATGCCGTCTTCAGCCAGGGCCGTGCAGGCCCGGGGAGCGATGAAGGATTCCGCCATGTTGATGCCGCCCATGGACAGCAGGGTCCCGATCAGGATAAAGTAGGAACCCACAGGTCCCAGGATTTTCCCAAAGGCGTCCTGGATAGGAGCCTTATCCGTGGCCAGGCTGGGTCCCAGGATACCGATAGAAATGCCCAGTACCAGCATATAGATAACCGTTACGATAATCATGGTCAGGATAATGGCCCGGGGCAGGTTCTTTTTGGGATCTTTGAAGTCTTCAGCCCCTACAGCAATGGCTTCAAAACCAGTGTAGGCAAAGAACAGGGTAATGGCCGCATTGGCAAAGGCCCCTTCTTCCACGTGAGCCGGGACAAAAGGCGTGAAATTGGCGCCGTTGATGAAGAAAATACCAATGGCAATAAACGCAATTAAGGGCACCAATTTGGAAATGGTCATAATATCGTTCAGAATTTTGGAAGTCTTGACGCCGGCAATGTTCAGGGCGCTGAGGCCGCCAATCAGAATAGCTGCAATGGCATTTTTGGCAAAGTTCCCGGAAACCGCAGGGAACGCAGCCCCCAAGGCAGTGGCAAAGCCTACGGCCATGGTGGACCAGGCAATGATGGTGACCACCAGTTTCAAAACGCCCACCTCGTAGCCCCAGAAGTCGCCGAAAGCGGCTTTGGCATACAGATACGGACCGCCGTTGCGGGTAAAGAAGCCGGAAGCCTCTGCAAAGCACAGGGCCAGGCAGCCAGCCAGAAAGGCGTCAAACAGCAGGATGCCCAAGCTGGCGGGCCCCATCAGGGCGTAGGCCCGGTTTGGCAGCAGGAAAATCCCGGTGCCGATGATTCCGTTGATGCCCAGCAGCACAATGCTGGACAGACCGAATTTTACTTTTTTGTCTTCCATGTTAGTTGTTCCCCTCTGCAGCATGAATAAAATCAGCAAACAATTTCTTGGCATCCCCATTGTTGATGGACATCATTTCCGGATGGAACTGGTACAGCATCAGGTAGGGATACTCCGTGCCTTCCATCGCTTCCACTGTGCCGTCCTTGGCCCGGGCCGTTACGGTAAGGCCCTTGCCCACCGCGTGAACGGTCTGATGATGGTGGGAATTGGTGACCCACTCCGTTTTTCCCAGGATACGGCTTAGCCGGCTGCCTTCGGCAATTTCCACGGTGTGGGTAGCCGTAGCCGGGTCCTGGTTCTGGGAATGTTTTACGTAGGAATTCTTGTCCAGGCTCAGGTCCTGGTACAGGGTGCCGCCCAGGGCCACGTTCACAATTTGCAGGCCCCGGCAGATGCCCACCACGGGAATGCCCCGCTTTTGGGCTTCCTGAAACAGCAGTTGGTCAAAGGTGTCCCGTTCCGGCCACACCGGACCAATCTGCCGGCAGGGTTCTTCCCCGTAGTTTAGGGGGTACACATCCTGGCCGCCGCTAAAAAGTACGCCGTCCACCCGGGCCACCATTTCGGCCACCGCTTCTGCGTCCTGGGTAAAGGGCAGGATTACAGGCACGCCGCCTGCTTCCACTACGGACCGGATGTAGTCATCGTTCACGTAGGCCCGATGGTACCCGGCAAAGGTGCCATGGTCATCCACCATATGGCTGCCGGATACACCAATCAAAGGTCTTTTCATTGTTTTGCATCTTCTTTCTGGTTAGATTTTTTATGCATAAAAGCTGTAAATATGTATTATAGTAACACGGAATGTTATAGCTATCCAACTATTATTTTTTGCCAAACAGGGCATTGGCATAGTGGACGCTGGCCACCGCATTGGCCCCATAAAAGTCGGCCCCGATGCTCTTGGCATACTCTTCCGTCATGACGGCGCCGCCCACCATCACCTTGCAGCCAGGCAGGGCTTTCCGCAGCTGGCGGATGGTTTCTGCCATGGAGCTGACAGTTGTAGTCATTAGGGCGCTAAGCCCCACCAGTTTGGCGCCATTTTCCACGGCAGCCGCCACCACCTTTTCCGGCGGCACGTCCTTGCCCAGGTCGATAACCCGGTAGCCATAGTTTTCCAGAAGCACCTTCACAATATTCTTGCCGATATCGTGGATGTCCCCCTTTACCGTGCATACCACAATGGGTTCCCCGTCTTCGCTGGCGTTCCCGGTCTTCAGGGACTGCTTTAAGATCTCAAAGCCGGCTTTGGCAGCATCTGCGCTGACCAGCAGCTGAGGCAGGAACAGCTTTTTCTTTTCGAACTGCTCTCCCACCACATTCAGGGCAGGAATCATCCATTCGTTGATAATGGACAGGGCGGTCTTGCCGTCCGCCAACAGCTGGTTTACGTCCTTTTCCACCACACTGGGCAGACCCCTGATGATGGCTTCGTCCAGGGCCAGCTCCTGACTGCCGGCGGCTGCTGCCTTCCCGGTGCTTTGGCTTTTGGAGGCCAGGGTCACCTGGGGCAGGTCGGCAAAGTATTCCACATATTTCTTGCAGCCGCTGTCCAAACCGCTTAAAGCCCCGTAGGCGTAGTAGGCCTGCATCATGGCACCGCTGTTGGGATTGATGATACCGGCACTGAGCCCGGCTTCCATAGCCAGAGAGAAGAAGGCACTGTTTACCGCATCCCGGCTGGGCAGCCCAAAGGAAATGTTGGACACCCCCATCACCGTTTTCAGCTGGCGGCTTTTCAGGTTCCGGATTACGGCCAGGGCAATCTGGGCATTTTCCCCGCCGGTACTGATAGTCATGGCCAAAGGATCCAGAAGCATATCCCGGGGCCGGAGGCCGGCCTTTTCCGCCTCCCCGACAATCTTGTCCACCACCTTTAGGCGCCCTGCGGCAGAGTCTGCAATGCCGTTTTCGTCCAGACACAGCCCCACCAGAGCTGCCCCGTATTTGGCCGCCAGCGGCAGCACTTCTGCCAGATTCTCGGCCTTGCCGTTTACGGAGTTGAGGAGCGGCCGGCCGTTATAGATGCGCAGCCCCCGTTCCATGGCCTCAATATTAGAGGTATCAATCTGCAAGGGCACGGAGGTAATGGACTGGAGGGTCACAATCACCCGCTCAATCAGTTCCGGTTCGTTGACCCCGGGGACCCCTACGTTCACGTCCAGGACCTGGGCCCCCTTGTCCAGCTGTTCCAGGGCCAATTGGCATACGTAGTCCATATTTCCGCTTTTCAGGGCTTCCTTCAGCCGGGGTTTCCCGGTAGGGTTAATCCGTTCCCCGATGATGACGGGCATACCGTCAAAGCCCACGGCACTGCCATAGCCGGCAATGACGCTGGGGGCGCTGTTTCTCCTGGGGGGCAGGGGTAGATCCCGGCAGGCTGCCACCAGCTGGGCAATATGCTGGGGCGTGGTGCCGCAGCAGCCGCCCAAAACAGCTACTCCCAGCTCTGCCACGGGCACCATCAGCGGCGCATAATCCTCCGGCCCAATATGGAATACCGTGTGGCCGTTTTCCTCCACCGGCAGTCCGGCGTTGGGATTCATAACTAACGGAATATCCACGGCCTGCAGGGCCTGGGGCACCAGCTGGATCAGCTGGTCCGGACCCAGGCCGCAGTTAAAGCCCACAGCCGCAGCCCCCAGGGCTTCCGCCGTGGCCAGGGCCGCCGTTACGTCGGCACCGCTTAGGAGCTTCCCATCCTGGTCAAAGGTAAAGGTACACACAAAGGGCAGGTCCGCATTTTCCTTGGCCGCCAGCATGGCCGCCTTGGCTTCGTAGGCATCGCTCATGGTTTCAATCAGGATCAGGTCCGCTCCCGCAGCCGCTCCGGCTTTCACCTGCTGGGCATACAGGGCCACCGCCTCCTCAAAGGGCAGGTCCCCAAAGGGCTGGAGCAGCTTGCCCGTAGGCCCCAGGTCCAAAGCTACAAAGCCTTCCCGGCCTTCCGCCGCAAAAGCAGCCCGGGCATTTTCCACCCCCGCCCGGACCAGTTCTTCCACGTTGGGGGTGCCGTGTTCCGGCCCAAACTTCAGGGCGTTGGCCCCAAAGGTATTGGTCTTTAGAATATCCACCCCAGCCCGGACGTAGGCCCGGTGAATGGCCTGGACCTTTTCCGGGTGAAGCAGGTTCCAGGTTTCCGGCAGTTCCCCCGGTTTAAGACCAGCTTCCTGAAGCATGGTACCCATGGCTCCGTCAAAAAACAAACGCTTCGTATATAATGCTTCCTGAAATTTCATAGTTCCTCCTGACGGAAAGGACAGGTCACGTTGCTGCAGCTGCTGCACTTGCTTTTTTTGCCGCAGGCAGCGGTTTCTTCCCCGCTTTCCTTTCCTGTTTCATCAATGCCAATGACAGCCGTAACCGATTTGGTGGGAGCCATAATGCCCCCGGTGGTAAGGGTCAGGCCAATGGTTTTAGCGCAGTGGAGCAGCCGGAAAATTTTTTCCTGCTCCTCCAGGGCCCAATCCCCATAGCCCGGGGAAAACCGGCTCCGGTAGGTATAGCTGCTGGGCAGCTTACTTTTCCAAACCACTTCCTGGTCGTCACAGTAGGTTTCAATCAGAGCCGCCGCCACAGCCTGGGCTGCAGCCCCCTCGGCAATGCTGCGGACACTGATCCGTCTCAGCCCCGTATCCACCCGAGGCCCCAGGGTAGCCCCAAACAGCAGAAGCGCCGTGCAGCCCGTCAGATGCCGGGCCAGCCCCGAGCTGATAAATTCGGTGCCCCCTTCCAGGACCACCCGTCCCGGCCGGCCTTCTGCTTCCTGGATTACCTGGCAGTTCCATTTCTGGCACACAGAGCGGGGCTGCACCTCGTTGCGCAGCTGCAAAAACGCCCGGTCCACCGTAGCCTGAGCCTGCTGGTCCCCGGGCCGGGCGCCAAAGTAGCGCAGGGCTTCCTTTTCATCAAACCGGATCCGTAACTCCCCCATAGGTTCTCCTTCTTATAACTTGATGATTTCCGACAAATTGTCCCGGATGCCGCCGATGATTTCCGGCTTGTTCATGGTGTAGATGTGGATATTGGTAAACCCATTGGCAATCAGGTCCACAATTTGGCCGATGGCGTAGGCCATCCCTGCCTGTTTCAGGGCTTCCGGATGGTCTGCAAAGCGTTCCACCATAGCCCGGAGGGAAGCCGGCACCGGGGTGCCGCTTAAAGTAAAAATCCGTTCAATCTGCTTTACGTTGGTCACCGGCATAATGCCCGCCACCACTGGCACCTGGATGCCCTTGGCCAGCAGCCGATACATGAAGTTGTAGAACATACTGTTTTCAAAGAACATCTGGGTTACCAGAAAATCACAGCCTGCTTCTACCTTGATTTTCGTATGCTCCAGGTCTTCATCCAGGCTGGCAGCTTCCGGATGGCCTTCCGGATAAGTGGTGCCGCCTACGCAGAAATCCCCGTAGCTTTTGATTTTCCGTACCAGGTCACTGGCGTGGGCATACGCCCCTTCCGGCATGGCGTCCATACCCTGGGGCTTGTCCCCCCGCAGGGCCAGCACGTTTTCCACGTTGACCTGCTTCAGGCTGTCCAGTACCCCTTCAATCCGATCCTCGGTAGCCCCCACACAGGTAAGGTGGGCCAGGGCCGGCACCCCGCAGCGTTCAATTTCTCCTACCAGGGCCACGGACTTGCCCACCGCAGAACCACCGGCGCCGTAGGTCACACTCATATAATCAACGCCATGGTCCGCAATAGTATGAACAATATTCAAAGCATTTTTCAGGTCATTTCCTTTTTTTGGAGGAAACAACTCACAGGATACACAAATCTTAGGACTTTTCAGCAGATCAACAATTTTCAACTTCTTTTCCTCCCTTGTTCCCGAACGATATAATACTACTATTTTATAGTAAAGCCCACCGTTCGTCTAGGAAAAGGTTAAAAAAAACAGAGCAATTCCCAAAAGAACTGCTCTGTTGTATGCTTCTTTACAAATCAATGCCCGGCCTTATTCCGCAGGGAACAATGGCAGGTTGGCCAGCACCGTAATATCTTCCCGGCCAATGGAATCCCCTTCAGCCAAAATGGCTATCTTGCCCACCACTTTGCCGCCAGCATGGTCCACCAGCTCTTCCAGGGCTTTCATGGAGCCCCCGGTGCTGATTACGTCATCTACCAGCAGGACCTTTTTGCCCCGGACCAGATCAATATCTTCGTCCTGGAGGCAGAGGATCTGCTTACCCTGGGTGGTAATGGATTCATCTTCCACCACCAAAGGATGTTCCATATACGCTTTTATGGATTTCCGGGCCACCACATACCGGTCCATTTTCAGGATCCGGGCCATGGCATGGACCAGGGGAATCCCTTTGGTTTCTGCCGCCATCAGGACATCCACGTCGGCCGGCACCTTTTGGGCCAGGGCCTCCGCAGTTTTTTCCACCATTTCCACGTCTCCCAAAATCACAAAGCCGGCAATAGCCAGGGTAGAAGAAATGTTGATTACCGGAAGACGCCGGGTAAGTCCTGCTACCTTTAATTCATAAAAACGATCTGCCACAATACAGCCTCCTTGCTGGTATTTGATTCCCGGGCAAGCCCGGTTTTTCACTGTTTATCTGCTGTTTTCCCCAAGTTTCCACCGGGTTATCCACAAGCTTTATCCACAGTGCCAAACCCCCGCTGTGGATAAAGGCGCCCGCCGCCAGCCCTTTTTCCGGCCCCGTACAGGGCAAAAGGAAAAGTGGCCAAAAGCCGCATACAGCGGGGCTTTTTCCCAAAATCATTCAGGTTTGTTTCCCTTTTTGCAGGTCAATTTCCCTCTGGGAAAACAAACTTTCCCCAGGCTTTATCCACAGCCTGTGAATAAGAGCCCAGGGACTTTTCCACATTTTCCCCAGAAGTTATCCACTGATTCCACAGGCACAGTGCTTATAGTGGATAACTCTGTGGATAAGTTCATAAATCGTTGGTCATACGGGGCGGCATGCTCCATTCCACCAAAACACCTGTATGTACCCACAGACGGGTCAGCACCTGTTCACATTCCTGCCAGCTGTTTTTGGCATCCACCGTTACCGGTCCAAAATGGTAGGTACATTCATCTGTGGGAACTTCCATGGTCTTGGGTTCCGCCAGGAAGTCCCGGACCCGCTGGGCCGCTTCTTCCGCGTCGGGAATGAAGACCGTCATCTCCTTGGTTTCTTCGTTATAATCCAAATAGCCGTAATGGCCTTCGTAGTTAAGTGTTACGCTTTGAATTGCCATAGCTTGTTTCGCACCTCTTTCTATGATGGGGACATTATATCACATTTTTTGGTCAAAAGAATAGAGGTACTGCCCCAGGCGGCCGCTCCAGGCGCTTCTGGCCCAAAAAGAGAGCTGCACCAACGGGGGTGCAGCTCCTGGAAGGTTTCCTGCTATACATTTTCCTTATGGTACATGGGCTTCAGCCGCTGTTCCATGGGCATTTCCTTTTTGGGGGCATTGTCCTTGGCCCGCTTCATCAGGGCCGCCTGCACGCTGATTTTCTGTCTGCCGTGGGGGTAAGCCCGGCGGTAGGTGCCATTGGAGAGCATAACATGGGCCCCTACATTGTCCCTGAGGCACAGGTCCAGGAAGCTCTTGATCCGGTCAATATGGACCCGCCGCTCCACCGGGAACAGCAGTTCCACCCGGTCGTTCAGGTTCCGGGGCATCATATCCGCACTGGACAGGTACAGTTCTTCTTCCCCGCCGTTGGCAAAATAGTACACCCGGCTGTGTTCCAGGAACCGGCCAATAATGGACCGGACGGTGATGTTTTCGCTGACTCCGGGAATCCCCGGTCTCAGGCCGCAGATACCCCGGACAATCAGATCGATTTTCACCCCGGCCTGAGAGGCCTCATAGTACTTCTGGATAATGGGCTGGTCAATCAGGGAGTTCATCTTGGCCACAATGTGGGCTTCTCCCCCTCTTTTGGCCACTGCGATTTCCCGCTCAATCAGTTCATTCATCTTTTCTCTCAGGCCCAGGGGTGCCATCACCAGCTTGTTCATGGCCGGAGGCTCCGAATAGCCGCTGATGACGTTAAAGAAGCTGGAAGCGTCCTGGCCGAATTGGTCATTGGAGGTCAAGAGGCCCAGGTCCGTGTACAGCTTGGCCGTCTTGTCGTTGTAGTTGCCGGTGCCCAGATGGACATACCGCTTGATGCCGTCCGCTTCTTTCCGGACAATCAGGATAATCTTGGAGTGGGTCTTCAGGCCCATGAGTCCGTAGATAACGTGGCAGCCGGCCTGCTCCAGGCGTCTTGCCCAGACAATGTTGTTTTCTTCGTCAAACCGGGCCTTCAGTTCCACCAGGGCCGTAACCTGTTTGCCGTTTTCTGCTGCCCGGGCCAGGGACGCTACCAGGGGCGAATTGCCGCTGACCCGGTACAGGGTTACCTTGATGGCCAGGACCGCCGGGTCCTCTGCCGCCGTGGCCAGGAGTTTTACAATGGGGTCAAAGCTTTCATAGGGGTGGTGGAGCAGGATATCGTGCTCCCGGATTTTGCCAAACAGGTCCTCATAATCCGGCAGTTCTTCCGGCTGCTGGGCCGTATACGGGGAAAATTTCCACTGTTCCATCCCCGGCAGGTCGATGAACTTATTGAGGAAAGTCAGGTCCAGAGGGCCCTTGATTTCGTACACATCGTCCCGGTCCAGTTCCAGGTTCTGCATCAGGAATTTTTGCAGGAACTGGCTGTCCGTGGGGTTGATTTCCAGCCGGACGGCCGCCCCTCTTTTCCGTTTCCGCAGGGACCGTTCGATTTCCTTCATCAGGTCCTGGGTGGCATCTTCTTCCACTTCCAGGTCCGAGTCCCGGGTAATCCGGAAGGGAACCATATCCACAATGGTCAGGCCTTTGAACAGGTCCTGGCAGTGGGCCATGATCAAATCTTCCAGGAACACAAAGCTCCGGGCATTATTTTCTTCTTCCAGGGAAATGAAACGGGGCAATACAGAAGGCACCTGGATAAAGGCAATTCGCTGTTCTCCGTCCTTGTTCTTCAGTTCAATGGCCAGGTTCAGGGAACGGTTGGCCAGGAACGGAAAGGGCCGGGCCGCATCCACCGCCATGGGGGTCAGCACCGGGAACACCATATCCTGGTAATACCGTTCCAGTTCTTCCCGCTGGGCCGGGGTTACATCCTTTACCCGGCGGAACTTGACGGCGTACTTTTCCAGCTCATTGAGCAGGGCAAAAAAGTAGCGGTACTTTAATTTCATTTCGTTGTGGGCCGCCAGGGAAATCTGCCGCAGCTGGTCGGAAACGCTGAGGCCAGCCGCATCCAGCCGTTCGTCCCCGGCTTCCAGCCGGTCAATGAGCCCGGCCACCCGGACCATGAAGAATTCGTCCAGGTTGGAGGCAGAAATGGCCACAAAGCGCAGCCGCTCCAGCAGGGGCAGATTTCTTACCCCAGCCTCCTTCAGTACCCGCAGGTTGAATTTCAGCCAGCTGAGTTCCCGATTGACATAGTATTCCGGTTTATTTAAAGCTGTTATCATTTTCCACTCCCCGCTTTCTCCAGCACCAGGTGCAGTCCAAAGACTTCCTCAAAGAAACTGCCCCTCCGGCTGAACGTCCATTCTTCCAACGCCAAATCTTCCCGGCTTTTTACCGTCACCTTCAGTTCATCCCCCTTGATGGACATGGTGCAGTCTTTGATTTTCTGTTTGCCACTGACGTCCAGGGAATCCGCTGCCCGAAGAATGGCGGCCAGTTTGGCTACCTGGGGCGTAATCTGGGGCGCCAGAGGCAGGATATCCGAGCCCTGGAGCTCCGGCCGGTTCAAGGTGTACAGGTAGGTAATCTGGGCTACAATCCGGCACTGCTCCTCACTAAAGCCCAGAATATCCGCCGTGCTGATCAAATTGTAGTTGTACACATTGTAGTTGCGCAGGGACACGTACTTGCCGATATTGTGCAGGTAGGCTGCCGTCTGCAGCAGCACCTTGTCCACTTGGGTCAGGCCCTGGGACGGAGCCAGTACATCAAACAGCTGGCTGGCCCGTTTTTCCACCCAGGCAGCGTGGGGTGCATCATAGTAGAAGCGGCTGCCCATGCTGCGCACCAGACTCATCTGAAGTTCTTCCATAGCCTGAAGGAAGGGATCCTGCAATTGCCGGGCAATATAGAGAATCTTCATGCCATCAATGAACCGATCCTGGGGCATAATCACCTGCCGGGCCCCGGACAGCTGCATCAGCTGGCGGCACAGGGCGGTAGCCGGCAGGGCCGTTTCCCCTTCTTCCCGGTCCAGCTTAAACAGTTTGTCCAATTGGGCTTCGCTGAGCCGGTGGATCCGCTGGTAAAATTCTTCCACCTGTTCGGCCGTAAAGGAGGGGATTTCATGCCCCCCAGCCGCTTGGGCAAACATATCGAACAGGGACTGGCTTTCCGTACCGGTCAGCACCAGGGTCACAATATCTTCCTTGGCCAGTTCTTCTGCCACGGCCACCAGCCGGGCATGGATATATTCGTTCAGGGCCCGCTCAAAATGACTGCTGGACCGCTCGTTCCGGGTAAACTGTTCCTTCATTCGCACCAGCCCCACATGGAGGTTCTGCTGGAAGCGGATTTCCCGGTTTTTCAGCAGGGTCAGCCCCAGCCCGCCGGAAGAAATATCCGCTAAAAGAATGCCGTCCCGGGGCAAGCTCTGTTCGTCCTCCACCCCAATGGTGCGCACCAGGGAAGCCAGTTTGGTGTAGATTTCCTGGGACATATTCACCACTTCAATCTGGAAGCCCGTCTTGATCTGGACCTGATCCAGGAAGAACTGCTGGTTTTGGGCTTCCCGCACCGCTGTGGTAGCCTGGAGGATATAGTCCGTCACCCCAAAGTCCCGCATCAGCTGCCGGTAGCCCTGGAGAATCTCCACAATCTGCCGGGTAGTGCCAAAAGAGATTTTCCGGGTCTGGAAAGCCTCCTCCCCCAGCCGTACCCGGTGCCGGACCTCATCCACTACCCGGATATCGTTTAATGTTGTATATTCAATAATCTGCATGGTAATATTTTCAGACCCCAAATGGATTACCGCTGCAGAGCGCAGTTTCTTTTTTGTCATATGTCCTCCTCTGCTCTGGCCATACCCCGTTTTTATTACCACCTGGGCCAGCAATCGTGTTATACTTATTTTAGTTTATCACTAATAATTATAGAAAAAAACAGCATTTTTACTCTACAGAAACCGGGGGATCCTATGAAACGAATTGCCATCATCGATGTGGGCTCAAACTCTGCGCGTTTGGTCATTATGGAAGTCCACACCTTTCAGGCCAGCAACCTGATCTACAATCAGAAAGATCCGCTGCGGCTGGCACTAAAAACAGATCGGAATGGCTATCTGACGGAAGAAGCCTTTTCCGCCACCATTACCTGCCTGAAGAACTTTGCCTCCATGTGCCGGGTTTTTCATGTAGATGAAACCATTGCCGTAGCCACTGCTGCCATCCGTAATGCCCCCAACGGGCTGAAGCTGGCCAAGGCAGCTTCAGAAGCTTCCGGCATTTCCCTGGAAATCATTTCCGGGAAAACCGAAGCCTTCCTCAGCTATTTGGGCGTCATCAACACCATTCCTGTGAAGGATGCCCTGGTCTTTGACTTGGGCGGTGCTTCTACAGAAGTGATTTTGGTGAAGGACCGGAAACTGGTGGATTCCATCAGCCTGCCCATTGGCTGCGTCAACCTGACCAAAAACTTCAAGCTGAACAATACGGCGGATCCTGCCGCCCTGAACAAAATGCGCCGGGCCATTGCCGAGCAGATGGAGAAAGCTCCCTGGCTGGCGGGCTGCGGCCTGCCGCTGGTAGGCGTGGGCGGTACGGCCCGTTCCGTAGGGAAGATTGAGCAAAAGCGGGTGAAGTATTTTTCCTCCAAGCTCCACAATTACCAGTACCCTATCCAGGACTTCAAAGAATGGTACAAGACCCTGCCCAACACCACCCTGGCCATGCGGCGCCGAATTCCCGGCCTCAGCAGTGACCGGGCGGATGTGATCATCGCCGGCTCCACCATTATCAAAGCTCTGGCCGACCGGAGCAAAGCCCGGAAGCTAGTAATTTCCGGCTGCGGGCTGCGGGAAGGGCTGTTCTCGGAATACCTGCACCACAATACGGACCGGGCCCTGGTAGATCCGGACATTCTGGAAACCAGCCGGGAAAACCTGCTGCACCTGTACGCCCAGGACGAAGACCACTGCCGGCAGGTAGCCCGGTTTGCCACCAAGCTGTTTACGGGCTGGCAGTCCCTGCACCAGCTGGAGCCTGCCAAATGGCAGCCCCTTTTGGAAACGGCTGCCCTGCTCCACGATATCGGCATTGCCATCAACTACTACAACCATACCCGGCATACCGGCTATCTGATTGAAAACGGCCGGCTCTTTGGTCTGGACCATATGGATGTGGTCTACACCGCCATAATGGCCGCCTGGCACCACGGTATCAACCGGGGGTACCTGCGCAACAAGCCCTACCGGAAATACATCCCAGAAGTGGATATCAAGCGTCTCAGCACCGGTGCCCTGCTGCTGGCCCTGGCAGAATGTCTGGATTATACCCAGACCAGCGCTATTTCGGAGATTGAAACCTCCATTGTCAGCGGTTCGGCCATCCTGACCATTACCGCAGAACAAACGCCGTCAGTGGAACTGCACCAGCTGTCCTTCCTGAGCAAATGGTTCCGCAAATCCATGGGCCTGCCGCTGACCGTAGTGGTCAAGGAAAACGGCACCGCCTCTGGTGAGGAACAGCCTCCCAAGGCCATTCCCTCCGACCTGTCCCTGCTGCCGGCGGATTCTTCCGTAGAACCCTAAGCGGCCATAACACAAAGGCATATTGTCCCGACGATTCAACAGGAGCATACAGCTGTATGCTCCTGTTTTTTGCTGTTTTTTTGTTTTTCCAGCACTGCCGCCGGCCTGGGTCAGTGCCGGCCCTGGTACCCGGCAATATACCGTTCCAGGGCTTCCACGTAGTAGCGGCCCAGCCGGCTGAGCCGGCTCTGCTTATGGGTCAAAAGGCCAATGTGCATATTGCCCTCCTCCCGCAGGGGTACGGCAATAATGCTTTTCCCGTTCAGGTCCTGGTCGATGACCCCGCTGCATACGGTATAGCCATTGAGCCCAATCAACAGGTTGAACAGGGTAGCCCGGTCGGTTACCCGGATATTTTTGGACCGGATGACCGTGCTGAAAATTTCTTCCGAGAAATAAAATGCATTGTGTTCCCCCTGGATATAGGATAAATAGGGGTAGGGGGCCAGCTCCTCCATGGTAACTGACTTGCGGTCCGCCAAAGGATGGGAAGCATTCAGAAACACATGGGGGCGGGCCACAAACAATTCCTGGAACACCAGGTCGTTGGCCTTAAAAATTTTTTGCAGCACAGCCTTGTTGAAATCGTTGTAGTAGAGAATCCCGATTTCGCTGCGCAGGTGGGCCACATCATCGATAATGGTATAGGTCTGGGTTTCCTGGAGACTAAAATCGTAGGTATCTCCCCCGTACTCCTTGATCAGGTCCACAAACGCATTGACGGCAAAAGAATAGTGCTGGGTGGACACGGTAAATTCCTGCTTGCCCCCCACCTGCTTCTTGTACCGGGATTCCAAAAGGGAGGCCTGCTCCAGCACCTGCCGGGCATACCCCAGGAAGATTTCCCCTTCCCGGGACAAATGGACCCCCTTGTTGGTCCGTTCAAAAATCTGGATATTCATTTCCCGCTCCAGCTCCCGGACGGTCTTCGTCAGACTGGGCTGGGTAATATATAGTTTTTTGGCGGCCCCGCTGAAGGTTCCTGCCTCCGCAATGGCCACAATGTAGCGTAATTGCTGCAGTGTCATTTTTCCGCCTGCTTTCTCTAAGGTGTGTATGATTATAACATGGTCCGACTGTTCAGTCACCTACAAATACGGGGTAATATCCCGTTTCCGCAAAAGCCACAGGGGAATCACCCCGCCCAGGGTACCGACGGCAATCAGCAGCACCGGCGCCAAAACGCCCTGCCATAGCGGCAGCTGGGTCATCTGGATGGCGGATTGGGTATCCACCGCCCAGCCGGCCAAAAGGCTTCCGCCCCAGCCCAGCAGCCAGCCGGCCCCGGCCCCTGCGCAAAGCAGCAGGAACTGCTCCGCCAAAAGGAGCTTCATTACCTGGGTAAGGGGAGCACCCAGGGCCTGGAAGACGGCCCATTCCTCCATCCGGGAGGTGCCGTCCCAATACAGGGCCAAAAGGGTCACCAGGACCGCTGCCAAAAGCATACCTCCGGACAGGACCACCCAGAAGTGGCGGCTCTGCCCCACCATGGCGTACAGGGCTACCAGGTTCTGGGCTGGGAAAATCATTTGAGAAGGACTCTGCCGTCTGTTCTGGTACTGGCTCAGCAGCTGAAGGGCCTGCCCGTAGCCCACCGGACGCACCAAAATGGCCGTTACATCCCCCTTGGCTTCGCTCTGGTGCCCGGCTTGAACTTCATGCTCTTCATGCTCTTCATGCTCTTCGTGTTCACTTTCCGCCGTTTCCCCGTTGTGCTGGTGCTCATGTTCTTCCCACACATCCCCAAGAGGAATCAGGATTACACTGTCGTAGGGCCCTCCCACCTTTTTCAGGATGCCCACCACCTTAAAGGGATGGTGATGCTCGTGGCCCTTCAGGGCAAAGCCATGTACCGAGTTGAAGCTATCCCCGATTTTCAGGCCCGTAAGCCGGGCGGTCTCCGCCCCCAGCACGGCTTCGCCCGGGCCGGCAAAAACCCGGCCTTCCTGGGGCTGCAGCCAAGGCGTCCGGGACCCTGGATCTGCGTAGGAGAACATCTCCTGCTCTACCCCGCAAATCCGAAATCCCCGGTAGCTGTCCCCGAAAGCCAGGGGCAGCACCTGGGCTGCCTTGCCGCTTTCCCGGAGCCGGTCCACTTCACTGTAGGGAATATTGCCGATGGGCCGGTCCTTCAAAAACACCGTATTGAATACCAGCTGATAGGGGGAGCCTTTGGCCCCCACCAAAATGGGAAAAGGTGCTGTAGCCCGGTTCAGGCCTTCATATAGGCCCCCTGCCAGCTGGATGACAAAAACCGGAAGGGCACAGGCTACGGCGGTTAAAAGAATCAGCAGCCCATAGCGCAGGGGCCGCCGCCACAAAGACAGAAAAGCCAATTTCCAGGTCATCGTACCGCCTCCTTATGCAGCTCCAGTTTCTTATGAAACCGGTTTTGCACCGTCTGGTCATGGCTGGCACAAAGCAGCATACAGCCAGACTCGTTTTGGTATACCAAAAGCAGTTCCAGCAGCCGCTGACTGTTGGCGGCATCCAGACTGGCTGTTGGTTCATCGGCCAGAAGCAGTTTGGGCCGGCGGATCATGGCCCGAACAAAAGCAGCCCGCTGCCGTTCCCCGCCGCTCAGTTGTTCCGGTCTGCGGCTCCCATACCCGGAAAGCCCTACCTGGGAAAGACGTTTTTCCACTTCCTGACTGTCCACGTTTCTTCCTGCCAGAGAAGCAGATAATTTGATGTTTTCTTCAATGGTGAGAAAAGGCAGGAGCTTTGCTTCCTGAAATACATACCCCAAATTTTGGGCCCGCCATTTGGCCCGTTCCTGATCCGATAGCTGCCCCAGTTTTACCCCATCGATGGTAATTTCCCCTTGGGTTGGCGTCAGAATACCGGCCAAACAATGAAACAGCGTAGATTTGCCGCTGCCCGAAGGACCAGTTACCGCACAGGCTTCCCCCGTTCTCAGCTGGAAGGAGGGCAAGGTCACTCCCCGGACCACCTGCCCATCACCGTCCTTGTAATCACAAATTAGGTTCTGGATTTCAATCATTTGTTCTCCTTTTTACCCGGACAAAAAGCGGAGCTGCTGCAAAAGCTGCAGCAGCTCCGTTTTTTAGTCCTCGCTTACTGAATCTGCATCGATTCTCAGCTGGCTCACAAACCCTGTTTCTTCATCGACTGCACTGCCCAGTTCCAAGGTCCCCGTTACGGTAATGGGGGCATCGTAAGGAAGTGCCGTTACCGGTGAAGACAATTTCACCACCACAATGTCGTTGGGCCAATCTGCATCACTGGAGCAGAACGGACAGACCGACATGGGAACAGCGGTCAGGACAAAGAAACGGATGGTCGGGGTCAGCGGCGGTGCCATGTACCCTGTCATGGTCACAGTAGATCCCTCCAGGGACCGGGTTTTCTCTGAAAAAGCCAAGCCCTCCGAAGAATAGCCGCTGTACAATTCATCGAAAGCTAAGTCTGCTGCCAGTGCCGGCACCGCAAAAGCGAATACCAGACACAGGCAGAGCAGGCCTTTTCTCAGCCACTTCATCTTATTTCTTCACCTTGCTGTAATCCACTTTAGTTTGGTTGGCATCAATGCCCAGGGCGCGCAGCATGCCAAAGAATACTTCGGTATTATCCATGGTACCCTTGAAGTATTCGGAACCGGGGCCGCCGGCGTTCAGCAGGATGTCATCTGCACTATGGCATTCCTGGGGATCGTCCTTAGGCGTATTGGCCGGCATCAGCTGTACAGGGTCTCCCTGATGAATACGGGCCGGGTTGGCCTTGGAGCTGCTGGTGGTCACTTGATGGAATTCCACTTTGTCGCCGATGGTGCTTTGTTCCTGTTTGGTTTCCGTTACGGACAGGGCCGGCGGGGTGGGTTTCTTCATAAAGTGGTAGTTGGAGTAGTATTCAGGATGGTTGGCGTACTGCACAGCCAAGGTAACATCCGGATCCGGATTATCCGGGAACCCATCCTTATCCTTGTCTTCGAAGGTGGGGAATACGGAGTTCTGGTATACCCGAACGGCTTCCGTGCCCTTCTTGCCATCGTGTTCATGGTAGGTACCGCTGATGGAAACCCCATGGGCATGGTCAGCCAGCACGATAATCAGGGTATCGTTGCCGTGTTCCTTGTTCCATTTTTCCGCATATTCGATGGCTTTATCGAATTCAATGGTATCGTAGGCGGCTCTCTGCCAATCCATGACGTGGAGCTGCTTATCGATGGAAGCCCCTTCAATCATGGCAAAGAAACCGTTGGGGTTCTTGGACAAGATGTCCAGGGACTTTTTGGTCATATCCATCAGATTGGGCTGGTCCGTGAAGCCCTTCAGTACAGAAGGATCCTTCAACATTTCCCGGTCCAGGTACACATTCATGGTGCTGGTATGGTACAGGCCCAGCAGGGGCTTGTCGCTGGGAGCATTTTTCATCTCCGTGGCAGTACCGGCAAAGGTGTAGCCCAAATCTTTAAAGTCTTGAATAATGTTGTCCTGGTCCTTCCGTTTGGAGCCGGGGGTGGACTGGGGCAGGTAACGGGAAGAACCGCCGCCCATGATGACGTCAGGACGATGGTAGGCGTCCAGGTAGCTCTTGGCCAGGAAGTCCTGGTTGGCACGCCGGCGGGTATGGCCAATCATGGCAGCCGGCGTAGCATCGGTGGATTCTGCCTGGGTGATGATGCCCACGGACATTCCACGGGTCCGTTTCACGATTTCGGAGATATTTTCCACCTTGGGATCATCAAAGGGATCCTTGGTGGAATCTTCGTAAACGCCCATAGCGTTGACTACGGATTTATGGCCGGTGGCATAAGCGGAAGCGGAGTTGGCGCTGTCGGTTACCAGGGAGTCATAGCCGCTGGTGGTAATAATGGCATTGTGGTCCAGTTTTTCCATGGCCAGCAGGTCATTGTACTTGCCGTTGGTCATGCCCTTGGACAGGATTCTGGCGATTTCCCGCGCTTGCAGGGACATACCATCACCCACGAACAGGATAACGTTTTTGGCCCGTTTGGGAGCCTTTTCGTTCACCACGGTATAACCGGCGGAGGAAACACTGTTGCCCAGGCTGTCCTGTGCCGTTACCTTAATGGCATAGGTACCAGTTTTGGGGAAAGAAACCTGATTGGCCCGGTAAGAGGTGACACCGTTGCCCAGGTCCTTCTTTTCCAGGGACTTGCCAAAGAACTTGTCTGCAGGCTGGCCATTGACCGTAACTGCCACATTCTTCAGCTGATCCGCTTGGGATACTTCCACATCAAAATCAAATTTGGCACCTGCCCAAAACTTGGCAGTGTCCACAGGCAGAATCCGGATCTGCGCCGCATCTGCCGGCATTTGGAAGCCCATGAGAGAGCCCCCTGCAATCACGGTGAGAATCGCCCGCTGCAGCCATTTGTTCTTCATAAACCATACCTCCTGAACTTGAGCGCCCTTCCAGGGAAGGGCGTAAGCGTTCTGTTTGATTTTTTCTACGGGAATAGCATACAAAAACTTTGTCATATTAAAATCAAGAGTATGTATAATTTGTGTCAAATTTGACCAAATTTATCGTATTCACAGGCTTTCCATATCTTTTGCCACATAACAAAAAACCGGGTGAGCCCATGCCCACTCGGTTTCTTATTGATTCCTTAATCCTTATCCGGACGGTCCCCTTTTAACAGGTTCCGTTTCTGGTATACGACCCAGTTGCCAATATTGGTGCCATGGTCCGCAGTCCGTTCCATGTACTTGAGGATCAGCACGTAGTCCACATAGGAGGCCACCAGATCGGGATTTTCCCGGATCAGGTCCATCATCACAGGCAACAGACGTTCAAAGTCCGCATCCACCACATCATCCTGGTCCCCAATATACTGGGCTTTTTCATCGTCTCCCTGGAGATAGCAGCGGAAACTTTCCTCCAGCAGGGACTGCATGTCGGCGTACATTTCGGCAAAGCCTTCGGGTGGCTTTACCTTGGGATTCCGTTCCAAAATGCGCACCGTATAGGTAGCAATATCGGAGCAGTGGTCCGCAATCCGCTCCAATTCGCTGAGTACCCGGAAAGTACCCACCAAATTCCGCCAATCATTGGCCACCGGGGATTGCAGCACCTGGATGGTCAAATCATGCCGCATAATGGTGCGGATCATATCATCAAATTTTCCGTCCCCATCCCGTACCTGCCGGGCCAGGTCAATATCCTGGGTAAACAGGGCACGGCGGGTATTGTTCAAAGCTTCTTCCAAAGCATCGATCAGCACCCGGACACTTTCCATAATTTCGTTTAAAGACCGTACGTATGCGTCTCTCATCATGACCCCTTTCTCAGCCGAACCGGCCCGTAATATAGGACTCTGTTCTGGGTTCGCTGGGATTCGTAAATAGCGTTTCCGTGTCGTTGAATTCCACCAGTTCTCCCAAGAAGAAGAAACCGGTTTTGTCAGAAATACGACTGGCTTGCTGCATATTATGCGTCACAATAACGATCGTATAGTCTTTTTTCAACTCCAAGGCCAAATCTTCGATTTTCTGGGTGGAAATAGGATCCAGGGCAGAAGTTGGTTCGTCCATTAAGATTACGGACGGCTGGGCTGCCAAAGTACGGGCAATGCACAATCTCTGCTGCTGCCCGCCGGACAGACCCAGGGCACTTTTGTCCAGGCGGTCCTTCAGTTCATCCCAAATGGCAGCCTGCCGCAGGCTGCGTTCCACAATCTCCGCCAGCTGGGCTTTGTTGTTGATACCCTGCACCCGAGGCCCGTAGGCCACGTTGTCAAAAATGCTTTTGGGGAACGGGGAAGGCTGCTGGAATACCATACCCACCCGGTAACGCAGGGCCAGGGGATCCACTTCCTTAAAGATATCCTTGCCTTCAAACAAGATGGTACCTTCCACCCGGCAGCCGGAAACCCAGTCGTTCATCCGATTCAGGGTTTTCAGCAGGGTGGATTTGCCGCAGCCGGAAGGCCCAATCAGGGCCGTAATCTCATTTTTCTTTACTTGCATATTGATATCTTTCAGAGCCTGGTGAGCGCCGTAGTACAAATCCAGGTGCTGGATATCAAAAATCAGGTCAGCAGCAGAAGCTGCCGGCTTCTGGTTATCAGTCATTGGTGACACCCTCCATCTTCTTTTCCAGGCGCCAGCTGACATACCGGGCCAGAACATTAAATACAACAACTGCAGTCATCAGAATGGCGGAAGTTACCCCGGCAATCTGAGCCGCATCCGGGCTTAAAGCTTCCGTTCTCATAACCCACACATGGAGGGCCAGGGTTTCCCCAGGACGGAAGGGGTTCAAGGGGCAGGTACTGGAAGCCAGGTCCCAGTTGCTCCAATCAATATCCGTAGACATCCCTGCGGTAAACATCAGGGCGGCTGCTTCCCCGAAGCCACGGCCAGCAGCCAGAATCAGCCCGGTCATAATCCGGGGCAGACAGGCTGGCAGCAGCACGTTCCAAATGGTCTGCCATTTGGAAGCCCCTAAACCCAAGCTGCCCAGAGTATATTCCGGTGGCAGATCCCGCAAAGCGTTCTCTGTTACGGAAGTCATCAGGGGCAGGGTCAAGATGGATACGGACAGGGCGCCCGCCATCAGGTTCCACTGGGAACCGGTCATCACAATAAAAACCAGGTAGCCGAACAAACCGACCACAATGGAAGGCAGGGAAGACAGGGTTTCCACCGCCATTCTTACCCAGTTGGTCAAACGGCCTTCCTGGGCGTATTCTGACAGGTAAACCCCGGCGGGAATCCCCCAGAGGGCACTGAAAACCAGGGCCAGGAATACCAGGTACAGGGTGTTGAAGAACATATCCTGAATGCTGTGGAGAATCCGCAGGTTTACAAAGGAAACGCCCTGGCCTACCACAAACAGGATAAAGGCAAACAGCAGCAGGGAGGCTCCCACCGCACCGGCCGTAAAGATGCCGCTCATAATCCGGTTCATCATTTTCTTGCGTGCTAAACCGTTCATGCTTAGGCCTCCTTTGCCGGGCTGGAACCCAGCCGCATATTATGGATCATAAAGATTAACAGGAAGGACAGCAGGAACAAGAGCAGTGCCAGCGCCCACAGGGCTGCACTGTATTCGCCGCCCTCCATGGCCCCGCCCATGTCGTTGGCAATCACCGTGGTCATAGTGCTGGCCGGCATAAACAGGGAGGTGGGGAAACGCTTCATCTGGCCGATTACCATGGCCACTGCCAGAGCTTCACCCAAAGCCCGGGCCATACCCAGTACAATACCGGTAAAAATGCCTCTGTGGGCCGCCGGCAGAATTACCTGCCGAATGGTTTCCCACCGGGTAGCCCCCAAGCCATAGGAAGCGTCCCGCCAGGTTTTAGGCACTGCCAGCATGGCATCTGCGGCCATGGTGGTGATTACCGGGAAAATCATGACGGCCAGTACCAGAGAAGCCGCCAGTACGGAAAAGCCAAAGGGCATGGGGAAAATCTGCCGCAGGAAGGGTACTAGTACGGTAAGGCCGATCCAGCCGTAGATAACGGAAGGAATACCGGTAAACAGTTCCACAATGGGGCGCAGGAAGCGCTGTTGGGCAGGCGTTGCCATTTCCGACATATAGATGGCCGCCGTCAGGCTCACCGGCAGGGCAAACACCAGGGACAGGAGGCAGGTCACCAGGGAGCCGGCAATAAACATGGCCGCCCCTACCTGTCCGCCCCCTTCCATGCTGTCGCTGGGACTCCAAACAGGAGAAAACAGGAATTCAAACACGCTATGGTGAAATTCCCAAAAGGTACCGCTTCCCTTCACAAGAAGGAAAGCGGCCATCAGGAAAGGCAGGAGAGCCGCCCCGATCCCACAGGCCACAATGAAGGCCTGGGAGATCTTTTCCTGACGGTGCACCTGTATTAAGTTGTTGCTTTGTACTGCTTTTTCATTATTCATGAGCTGTGTCTTTAACTTGCATCTTGCTGCTGACTCCATAACCCAGTTCCTCGATTCTCTTGCCGTAGTCAGCAGACAGCATGTAGTCGATGAAAGCTTTCACTGCTGCTTTCGGGCTCTTGTTGGTGTAAACGTGTTCATAACCCCATACATTGTACTTGCCGCTGTAGGTGTTTTCCAGGGTAGGAGCTACGTTGTTGATGGCGATGGTGCCAACCGTATCATTCTTGGTCAGGTAAGGCAGGGCTACATAGCCGATGGCGCCTTTGTTCTGGGCTACGCTTTGCAGCAGCAGACCGGAGTTATCGGTTTCCAGGGATTTGTTGGAAGCTTCTTCAGCACCGTTGATAGCGTATTTGGCAAACAGAGCGCGGGTACCGCTGGTCTTAGGACGGGTTACCAGGGTAATGGGTTCATCCGGGCCGCCTACTTCTTTCCAGTTGGTTACTTTAGCCGTGAAGATGTCGGCCAGCTGCTGATTGGTCAAGCTCTTTACCGTAGCAGCAATGTCCTTGTTCACGATGGTAGCTACCGTCATGACGCAGATCTTATGGTCTTCCAGTTTGTCAGCTTGTTCCTTGGTCAGTTTGGTGTTAGCCGGCACATCGGAGTTCCCCATATCTACGGAACCTTCAGAAACCTGTTTCAGGCCCATACCGGAACCACCTGCGTTCAAGCTGATGCTTACGTCCGGATTCTTTTTCTTGAAGGCTTCTGCAGCATCTTTTACCAGAGGCAGCAGGGCGGAAGAACCAGAACCCGTAATGTTCCCCTTTACGGCAGCCGGTTTGCTGTCGGTAGCAGCATTGTTGCTGGAGCCGCAGCCCATTGCACCAATCACAATACCCAATGCCATTGCGGTTACTGCCAATTTTTTCCATTTGCTTTTCAAATTCATCTTTTCATCGCTCCCTTGAATATCTAGTTTTCACTCTTATAAACAATTTCGGTATGCCTATAAGATATCAGGACAATGTAAAAACTAAAGACAAGGAATTGTAAAGAATTGTAAAATCTGAACAAATTGCGTCCGGAAAAATTCAAGACCCGCAGACTGCCTGGATTGGGGCAAAAAAAGAAGCACCTGCCGCAGCACGGTGCTTCTCACAATAAATATTACAATCTCATCTTAAAATCGGCGTAGCCAAAATGCTTCAGATTCTCCACGCTCCCGTTTTCCCGGAGCACGTTGATATCCGGCAGGGGCATGCCGTTAAAGGTATTGTTCTTGCAGGTGGTGTAGATGGCCATATCCCCAAAAAGCAGCAGGTCGCCTACCTGCAAAGGCCCGTCAAAGCTATAGTCCCCCACCACATCTCCGGACAGGCAGGTTGCACTGCCCAGCCGCCAGGTTTCCGCTTTTTCCCCTGCCTTGCCGGCCCCGTACAAAGGCGGCTGGTAGGGCATTTCCAGTACATCCGGCATATGGCAGGCGGCACTGGAATCCAAAATAGCCAGCTTCACGCCACTGTTTTCCAGTACGTCCAACACCCGAGTGGCCAGGTAGCCGGCGTTCAGGGCACAGGCTTCCCCCGGTTCCAGATACACTTGGACCTGCCACTTGTCCTGGGCATAGCGGATGCATTTTTCCAGCTGCTCCACATGGTAGCCGGGCCGGGTAATATGATGGCCCCCGCCCATATTCAGCCACTTCAGCCGGGGCAGCACAAAGCCAAATTTCTCATCTACCGCTTGCAGGGTCTTTTCCAGGTCATCGGCATCCTGTTCGCACAGGGTATGGAAATGGAGCCCGTCCAAAAGGTCCACCAGGTCCGGGGTCATCCACTTCTGCCACTGTTCCAGGGTGGTGCCCAGCCGGCTGCCGGGAGCGCAGGGATCATAAATGGCATGGCCCTCCTGGGTAGAACATTCCGGATTGATCCGCAGCCCTACACTTTTGCCGGCAGCTTTGGCCCGAGGGCCAAAGGCTGCCAGCTGCCGGGGAGAATTGAACACCAGATGGTCCGCATAGCGAAGCATTTCTTCCAGCTGGTCCTCCCGGTAAGCGCCGCAAAATACATGGACTTCCTTGCCCGGCATTTCTTCCGCCCCCAGACGGGCCTCGTAAAGACCGCTGGCTTCCGTGCCGGCCAGGTACGGGGCCAGCACCGGGTACAGGGCATAGTCGGAGAACGCTTTCTGGGCCAGCAGCACCCGGACCCCCGTACGTTGGGCCAAGCCGGCCAAAATCTCCCCATTATGGCGGAGAGCTGCCTCGTCCAGGATATAACAGGGAGTTATCAGATTCCCAAACATTTTTTCTGGGGAGTTTCCCCTTAGGCCGGCGAAAGCTGGCCGATTTTCTTTTTCCTTTGGTTCCATTATTTTACCAGTACCGGATTGTGGTTTTCCTGTTTGGGCAGGCCGTATTGGTCCAGGGCTGCCAGGAACGGATCCGGATCCATTTCTTCAACCGTATGCACGCCCGGTTTGATCCATTTGCCGGTGAGCATCATGAGAGCGCCGCACATAGCCGGTACACCGGTGGTGTAGCTGATGGCCTGGCTGCCCACTTCTTTGTAGCATTCCTGATGGTCACAGACATTGTAGATGTAGTAGGTTTTTTCCTTGCCGTCTTTCTTGCCGGTGAAAATGCAGCCGATGTTGGTCTTGCCGTTGGTACGGGGACCCAGGCTGGCAGGATCCGGCAGCAGGGCTTTCAGGAATTTGATGGGGACAATTTCGTGGCCTTCAAATTCCACCGGGGTGGTGGACAGCATGCCCACGTCTTCCAGACAGCGCATATGGTCCAGATAGCTCTGGCCGAAGGTCATAAAGAAGCGAATCCGCTTCACTTCCGGAATGTTTACCGCCAGGCTTTCGATCTCCTCGTGGTGGAGCAGGTACATATCCTTTTCCCCTACCTGGTCAAAATTATATTCCCGTTTGATGCTCATGGCCGGGATTTCCACCCAGTGGCCATTTTCCCAGTAGCTGCCAGGAGCAGAAACTTCCCGCAGGTTTACTTCCGGGTTGAAGTTGGTGGCGAAGGCATAGCCGTGGTCGCCGCCGTTGCAGTCCAGGATATCGATGGTATCGATGGTATCGAATTCATGTTTTTTGGCATAGGCACAGTAAGCCTGGGTAACCCCCGGGTCAAAGCCGCAGCCCAAAAGCGCCGTCAGGCCAGCCTTGGCAAATTTTTCCTTGTAGGCCCACTGCCAGCTGTAGTCGAAGTAGGCGGAGAAGCCTTCTTCCTTGCAGCGTTTTTCGTAAATGGCCCGCCATTTGGGGTCATCGGTATTTTCCGGCTCATAGTTGGCCGTATCCATATAGTTCACGCCGCAGGCCAGGCAGGCATCCATAATGGTCAGATCCTGATAGGGCAGGGCAATGTTCATGACCAGCTCCGGCTTGTAGCTGTTGATCAGGTCAATCACCTGCTGTACATCGTCCGCATCTACCTGGGCGGTGGTCACTTTCGTCTTGGTTTTGCCTGCCAGTTTGGCAGCCAGGGCATCGCATTTGGCCTTGGTCCGGCTGGCAATGCACAGTTCCGTAAATACCTCATCCAGCTGGCAGCATTTTTGAATGGCTACCGAAGCCACACCCCCGCAGCCAATTACCAGTACTCTACTCATAGTTCAAGCTCCTTTCGTCCTAACCTGCTTATTTCAGATTCTTTTTTTCCAGGGCCAGCAGCAGTTCCCGCACCACTTTGCAGGCCACTGCCGTGGAAGCCCCGCTGGCATCCAGCATGGGTGCCAATTCGTTGACATCACAGCCTACTACCCGGGTCCGGCTTACCAGCCGCAGGGCATTCAGCAGCTGCATAAAGCTGACCCCGCCGGCTTCCGGCGTACCGGTTCCCCAGAACACCGAAGGATCCAGGCAGTCCAGGTCGATGGTGAAATACACCGGCACCTGGCTTTGTTCCAGTTCCCGGACCAGTTTTTCCAAACCGCCGAAGCTGAAAGGATGCAGGTCCGTATGTTCCCTGGCAAAAACCCACTCGGAGCGTTCCCCGCTGCGAATGGCAAACTGATGGATTCTTCCATCTCCTATCATATCATAACAGCGGCGGATTACACAGGCATGGCTGAGTTTTGCCCCCAGATAATCCTCCCGCAGGTCCGTATGGGCATCAAAATGAATGATATGCAGCTCCGGATACTTTTCCTGTACGGCCCGGAAAGCTCCTAACGTCACCAGATGTTCCCCGCCCAGCATAAAGGGCAGTTTCCCGTCCTGGACAATGGTCCGAGTCCGGTCCTCAATATCTTTCAGCGCCGCTTCGGAACTGCCAAAGCATAATTCCAGGTCCCCGCTGTCAAAGACCTTGCAGTCTTCCAGGTCCGCGTCCTGGTAGGGGCTGTAGGTTTCCAGCCCAAAGCTTTCGTGGCGGATAGCCGCAGAACCAAAGCGGGCGCCGGGCCGAAAGCTGGTGGTAGAGTCAAAGGGTGCCCCAAACAGGACGATTCTGGCTTCTTCATAGGGCGTATCACAGGCCAGGAAGGTTTCTACATTAGTCTTCAGCATCTTTATTCTCCACCTCCTGCAGCATTTCCTCCAGGAAGGCCGGCAGCCAAAATGCGCCTACGTGCAGCCGGGTGGTATAGTACCGGGTGTGCATGTTCAGGGCTTCCCAGGCCGGGGCATCCAGGTCATTGATGGGATGGTACTTCTTGCTGGCAAAGCCAAAGGTCCAGTAGCCGGCTGCATAGGTGGGGATATGGGCCTGGTACACCTTGCTGATGGGGAAGGTGCTGACAATCCGCTGGTGGCTCCGCTGCATGGCAATGGCATCTTCCTTGTAGAAGGGACTGCCCTGCTGGTTGACCATAATGCCGTCCTCCCGAAGGGCGTTGTAGCAGCTGCCGTAAAATTCCCGGGTAAACAGCCCTTCCGACGGGCCAAAGGGGTCCGTGGAATCCACAATAATCAGGTCGTAGGAATTTTCGCAGTGGCGGATGAATTTCAGGGCATTTTCAAAATAGATATGCACCCGGCGGTCATCCATCCGGCAGGCGTTGCCCGGCAGGTAGTTCCGGCAGGCTTCCACCACCATGGGATCCATTTCCACCAGGTCAATCTTCTGCACCCGGTCGTAGCGGGTCAGTTCCCGGACCACGCCCCCGTCCCCGGCGCCGATGACCATGATATCCTTGATGCCCTTGTGCACCGCCATGGGCACGTGGGTAATCATTTCATCGTAAATAAATTCGTCCCGTTCGGTGAGCATCACGTTTCCGTCCAGGGTCAGTACCCGGCCAAATTCCGGGGTTTCAAAAATATCGATTCGCTGAAAATCACTCTGCTTGGAAAACAGGTGACGGTTGACCCGGATGCTGTGCTTCACGTCCGGGGTATGAAATTCGCTAAACCACATTTCCATAATTGCGCTCCTTCTGGCTTAGGCCAGTACATTCAGGTGCTTCAGCTCCGGATCTTCAGACCCGGTCATGCTGCAGCCCTTCTCTTTGGCGTACTCAATATGCCGCAGGATTTCTCCTGTAATTTTTTCTCCAGGGGCCAAGAGAGGAATGCCCGGAGGATAGCACATCACAAATTCGCTGCACACCCGCCCTTCGCATTTTTCCAAAGGCAGGCTTTCCTTGGGGGCGTAGAACGCTTCCTGGGGGCTCATCACCACCACCGGCTCCACATATTCCTGGCTCAGCATGCCGTTAGGATCCTTCTGGTAGCGGCGGCGGATTTCCGCCAGGGCGCTGACCAGCCGTTCCAATTCCTGGATTCGGTCCCCCATGGACAGGTAGGCCAGGATGTTGCCGATATCCCCAAACTCTATCTGGATATCGTACTCGTCCCGGAGAATATCGTACACTTCGATGCCTGCCAGGCCAATATCCAGGGTATGGATGCTCAGCTTGGTGCTGTCAAAGTCAAAAACCGAATTGCCGTTCATCAATTCCCGGCCAAAAGCATAGTAGCCGCCAATCTGGTTGATTTCCTGCCGGGCGTATTCCGCCATATCCACCACCTTGTGGAAGATTTCCTTGCCCTTCAGGGCCAGCCGGCGACGGCTGATATCCAGGCTGGACATAAGCAGGTAACTGCCGGAGGTGGTCTGGGTCAGGTTGATGATCTGCCGCACATAGCCGGCATGCACCTTGGGCCCGGTCAAAAGGAAGCTGGACTGGGTCAGGCTGCCGCCGCTTTTGTGCATGGAAATGGCTGCCATATCGGCCCCGGCTGCCATGCCGGACACCGGCAGGCCGCTGCCAAAATAAAAGTGGGTGCCGTGGGCTTCATCCACCAGGCACAGCATCCCCGCCTTGTGGGCCATATCCACAATGGCTCTCAGGTCGCTGCAAATGCCGTAATAGGTGGGGTTGTTCACCACCACGGCCACTGCATCGGGATTTTCCTGGATGGCCTTGGCCACCGCTTCCCGCTTCATGCCCAGGCTGATGCCCAGCCGCACATCCACATCTGGATTTACGTACACCGGAATAGCCCCGCACAGCACCAGGGCGTTCAGCATACTTTTATGGACATTTCGGGGCAGGATAATCTTATCCCCCCGTTTACAGGTGGAGAGAATCATGGACTGCACCGCGCTGGTGGTACCGCCCACCATCAGGAAAGCCTGGGCTGCTCCGAAGGCATCGGCAGCCAGCTTTTCCGCTTCCCGGATGACGGAAACCGGATGACACAGGTTGTCCAAGGGCTTCATACTGTTTACATCCACCCCAACACACTTTTCTCCCAGAAATTCCGTCAGTTCCGGATTGCCCCGGCCCCGCTTGTGGCCAGGTACATCAAAGGGAACCACCCGCATTTTTCGAAAGCGTTCCAGGGCTTCGTAAATGGGCGCCCGATTCTGATCCAACTTAGTCTTTTTTTCCAACATGTTTTCCCTCCCCTGGTATTTCCTCAAAACAAAAAAGCAAGCTGCCCCCTTGGCAGCTTGCGTGAATTTCCTGCAGCAAAAAATTTACGAAAGACAGAGTCCCTGCAAATTCAATCGGTTTCAGGACGGAGATCAGAGTCTATATAGCAATTCAACTTTTACTACTCTTATTGACCGTTTCACAAGTCTGCGCACAGACGCATTGCGGTTATGAAGTAACCAACTTATAAAATTTGAGCTTTCAACTCAATCAATAAGGCTGCAAACCAGTTGCCGCCAAAATCGGCAGTGGACCCGGCTGTCCGTATGGCCTTAACCTTCCAGGAAGGTGGTCCTAAAAATTGCTTTGAAAAGACTCTTTCGGTTCCTTTCAAATTGTTAAAATTGTAGCATAAAAAAATAGTTGTTGTCAATTATTCCTTTTTCTATAGTATCTTTTTAGGTACTATCATACAAAAAAGTGCATTCTTCATTTTTATAAAGTTTTGCGCTATGATACTTCCAGAAAACCTACAGCCCCCTGGGCTGCCCTATAAGGAGGAAATTATTATGCTGCATGAAATTCAATGGCCCCAGGACTACCTGCCCGGCACCACGGACAACTTTGCTTCCAACGAGGTCATCGTCCAAAATCTTACCGCTGCGGAAGTCTTCTCCACCCTGTTGGATACCAGTCTGTGGAACAGCTACTACAAAAACGCTTCCGACGTCCACTTTTACAATGAAGCCGGCCCTCTCCTGTCCCCCCATACCCGCTTCTCCTTTAAGACCTTCGGGTTCCCCATTGAGGCGGAAATCGTCGAATTCGCTGCTCCCAGTGAGGGGCAGCCCGGCCGTCTGGCCTGGCATGGCTGGGCTGAAGGGGATGCCGCCCATCGCCTGGATGTAATCCACGCCTGGCTTATTGAAGACCTGCCCCAAAACCGGGTGCGGATCCTGACCCAGGAATCCCAAAAAGGCGAACCCGCCAAAGAGCTCCACAACTCCGAACCCGACACCATGAACATCGGTCACCAGGACTGGCTGAAAGGCCTGGTCCGGACGGTCCAGGCCGCCCACAAATAAAACCAGGTAGTCCCCACGGACGCAGCCCAAAAAAGCACCTGCCGGCTTTCGCCAGCAGGTGCTTTTGCTCAGTCCATTTTCCGGTCAAACAAATCGCTCTTGGTCAGGAATTCCTCTACTGTGGGGAAACCCAATTTTTTCAAAAGCTCAATCACGTAGGGATTATCCCCGGGAGTCTTGGCCATGGCCTGGCGCCCATAGGCTTCCACATTGGCCTTGCCTTCTTCCTTGCTGATAAGAGCCTTGGGGCCGCCTACGCAGCCGCCCTTGCAGCCCATACCTTCAAAGAAGTTTCCTTCCCGGTTGCCCTTCAAGATATCGTCAATCATGGCCCGGCATTCCGGCACACTGTCGGCCCGGCGGGTCTTGATCTGGATTTTCCGGTTGGGGTTCAGCTGATGGACCGTACGGGATACCGCTTCCGCCACCCCGCCGGCAAAGGCATAGCAGATGCCCGCCCGGGAAGCATGGGGTACATCTTCTTCCGGCAGGCTGGCCAGATCCAGTTCCGTAGTGGAGAACAGATCCCGGAGTTCCTCGTAGGTAAGCACGTAGTCAATGGCGCCCTTCAGGTCGGGTTCCTTCATTTCCGCTTTTTTGGCCATGCAGGGTCCAATAAATACCGTAATGGCATCGGGATGGAGCACCTTAATGGTCCGGCCCCCGGCAATCATGGGAGAAACAGAACCGGGCACATTGGGCAGCAGCTGGTGGTACAGCCGCTTGATCATGGCAATCCACATAGGGCAGCAGCAGCTGGTCAGCTGGAAGTCGTCCTCACTTTTGATTTTCTTGTCAAATTCCAAGGCTTCCTTCAGCGTCAGGATATCCGCAAATACCGCCACTTCCAGCATCCCGGAAAAGCCCAGGATCTTTAAGGCCGTGCGCAGCTTGCCCGGGGAAACGTCCGGACCAAACTGGCCGGAAAAAGCCGGTGCCACCAGGGCATAAATGGGGGTCGTAGCCTTTTTCAGGGCTTCCACCACCGGAATGATGTCCTTTTTGGTTTTCAGGGCTTCCAGCTTGCAGGCGTCCACACAGGCTTCACAGCCCACGCATTTGTCATCGTTGACCTGAACGCCGTCCGGGCCCTTTTCCAAAGCGCCCCAGGTGCAGCGGTCCGTACATTTGTCCTGCTCCTCCGGAGGGCACAGGCAGGGCTTGGTCCGCCAAACCACCGGGGTATTTTCAGGATGGGCCAGGCAGGCAATCATCCGGGGATCCCCGTTGTCCACCTTTTTGGGATCCTTGCCTTCGGCGGCCCGCTTCAGCATTTCCTTATATAATTCGTCCAATGTAAGCATGTGTCTTTTCTCCTCTTATTTGCTAACCAACCTTGGTTTCTCTTATTATACCTAATGCCGCCCTCCAGCACAAGAAAAAGGGGCCGGGAGCGCAAAGCTCCAAGCCCCTGGGGCGGAAAACTGCTTTCTGCCCGGGTATGCGGTTGGGTTTCCCCTTAGTCCACTTGTTCAATGGCCCCAGCAGGACAGCCGTTCATGGCATCCTGGGCAGCCCCTTCCTGATCTGCCGGTACGGCATCCGGAATGGCCTCAGCCACACCTGCATCCGTCATATGGAAAACGGCGGGACAGGTTCCTTCACAAAGACCGCAGCCGATACAATTTTCATTGACTTTAAATTTCATAATAACACTCCCCTGTTTCTTTCCTGGTCAGCAGGACCGCTTCCCCGTGGAGGCTGCCGCCCTGCCCTTTTGACTGTAGCTTAACAGACTCCAGGGGGAAAGTACGTTGTTTTTACAACATTTTTAAAAATTTCCCCAGGAAGTTCCAAGCAGCTTTAGGCCAAATAAAAAAATCCGCTTCCCTCGGAAACGGATCTTGCCACCCAAATTGGTGGAGCATAGGAGGATCGAACTCCTGGCCTCAAGATTGCGAACCTTGCGCTCTCCCAGCTGAGCTAATGCCCCATGAGCCCTATTATAATACGAAAAAAACAGCAGCGCAAGGGATTAGCCTTGGGCTGCTGCCATTTTCTGCAATTTCTGCTTCTGTTTTTCTACCAGGTCTGCCAACGTGGTATGGTCCACAATGGTGTCCACTGCATCCTGAATCTCTTTCCACAGGTCCAGGGTAACACATTGCTCTGCCCGGCTGCAAATTTCGTGGCCCGGTTCCAGACAAGCCACCGGCGCCAGGGAACCTTCCACCGCCCGGATGATTTCTCCTGCCGTATAGTCCTTGGGTTCCCGCACCAGGCGGTAGCCGCCTTGGGCCCCCCGGGCGCTTTTTACCAATTTTGCCCGGGACAGTTGGGTGATAATCTGTTCCAGATATTTTTCTGAGATTTCCTGCCGCTGTGAGACACTTTTGATAGGGACATACGAATCTGTGCCGTTGAGCGCCAGGTCAATCATCAGGCGCAGGGCATACCGCCCTTTAGTTGAAATTTTCATAATGCCTCCCTTAGGCTGCCAAACAGCCTTGCTATTTCCTATAATCTTACTATATAATTCTCCAAAAGAAAAGAGAGAATTGCCTAATGTTTACTAGGAATTCTCTCTTTTTCTTATATTGTTATTCTACGACTTCCAGGGGCATCTCCTGGAGGGCTGCCTGACGGGCTGCTGCCCGGCTGCGGCTTTTTTCTCCGGAGGTAACCGTTTTGGGCATGCGCTGGGCGATAATCTCACTGATTCTTTGATTGGCCTTGTCCACCGCTTCCATGACCACACCCCGGTTGCCTATGCCGCCAATAAAGGTGGTGCTGTCCGCCTTGATGGACAGCCGGCCGCTGTACAGGTACTTGTCCCCGGCCACGTCTACAATCTTAAAGGGAACCTGGGTGGTCATTTCAATACCGTGGCTGAACCAGGAGCTTTTTTCCTTCCGAATGAAGGGCTGGGCTTCCGCGTAAAGCACGTAATCCACCGGTTCATTGCCCAGGGCCCGGATAATGTCGCTGCGCTCAGCGGTGTAGATATCGTCGATGCCCTGTTCCTGAAGCTTTTTCATCACGTTTTTCCCATCCACCCACACGTAGGTAGATGCTGGCAGGGCCGCCTTGAAGTTTTTCATAAACTTCTTGTCGATAGCCTTATTGTAATCGGTTTCCGCATGGTTCTGGTACAACACCACCACAACGGGTTTGCGGCTAGTCCGTTCAGCGGCAAAGGCCAGGCTGCCGGCAATCACCAAAAGAGCCGCTGCCAAAAGAGCAATACGCTTCCACATGGTATCCCTTCTTTCCTTACAGATGCCGGGATGCCCCGGACTTTTTCTGGTACAAAAAAGGTGCTGTGATCATTCACAGCACCCTGATTTTTTCATTGGTGGAGACAAGGAGGATCGAACTCCTGACCTCTTGCATGCCATGCAAGCGCTCTCCCAGCTGAGCTATGCCCCCAACGACTTGCTTATTATACAATGCACTTTCGTTTTTTGTCAAGCCTATTTTTTAGAATCTGGCTGAATCAGCGTGGTCCAGCCATTCTCCTGCTTTACCTTGCCTTCCTTCATCAGCCGGCCCAGAGCCCGCTTGAAGGCAGCTTTGGAAATAGAGAAGGCAGCCTGGATAATTTCCGGCGGCGTATCGTCCGTGTAAGGCATGGTTCCCTGGCGTTTTTCCAAAAGGGCCAGGATCCGTTCACTGTCCGTTACCATGGCCTTTTCCTTAACTTCCCGCAGTGACATGTCCACCCGTCCGTCCTCCCGGACGAAGGTAACCCGGCCGGTAACCTTTTGGCCAAAGTCCAGCCGCCCCCCCGGCACCTCATCCCGGTGGATGAAGGCCAGGTACCGCCGTTCCGTCAACAGGAAGAACCCTTCCGGCAGGATGTTGTACACCGTCCCGGTGAGCTGGTCCCCAACTTTTACGTCCTTGGCAGGCACGGAAGCCCGAATCATGTCGTCTTCCACCCGCATGGTAACGGCCTGCCGGCCGCTTTTGTCCCGGTACAGTTTTACCCACACCAGCTGCCCCGGAGACACATGGCCCCGCATTTCGCTGTAGGGCAGGAAAATGCCCCGTTCAGCCCCAATGTCCACAAAGCCGCCCTTCCGGGTTACGGACAGGACCTTCACGTACCCCAGCTGGCCTTCCCGCATTTTGGGAAGCTTCATGCTGGCGGTCATTCTCCCCTTGGTATCCAGGTACAAATACACCTTTACCACATCTCCGGCCTTAACCGGAGCCGTCTGCTGGTGCTTATGCAGCAGGATATCGTCGGAGGTATTGCCGGTGCCTGCATCCAGAAATGCGCCGGCTTCGCCAATCCGCACGGCCTTCATTTCGCATACATCACCTACCCGGTAGCGGCCAACGGTCTTGACCGTTACGGGTTCTTTCTTGTTCATCATGCTTCTGTCTCCGTATAGCTTTCGCTGGGAGCATCTGCCCACAGCTGTTCCAGGTTGTAGAAATTCCGTTCTGCTTCCCGGAAAATATGGGCTACGCAGTCGCCGTAATCCAGCAGAATCCAGCTGCCTTCGGCATAGCCTTCCTTATGCATGGGCAGGCGGCCCTGTTCGGCCAGCTTGTCCTCAATATTGTCCGCAATGGCCCGCACCTGGGTGGTGCTGGAAGCGGAACAGATCATGAAATAATCCGTTACCGGGGAAATTCCGGTCATGTTCAGCAGCAGGATATCCTGTGCTTTTTTGTCTGCAGCAGCTGCCGCAATCTTGTTGGCCAATTCTTTTTCTGTCATACAATCACTCCTTACTTCACTTCTCGCATCCATCATCACATTAATCTTCAGTAATCCGCTTATGAGGGATTTTCAGTTCATCCAGGGTTGCCCCAATCTTGCTCCGGGTAGTCACCCAATAGCTCACCCCGCCAATGGTGGCAAAATCGCCTTCCAGACTGGCAGACTGGACCCCGTTTTCGCCAAACATTCTCAGACAGTTGGCTGCCTTCACCATGCTGAGGAAATCCATATCCGTATGGACGTAGCGGGTAGCCGTGGAAATCAGCATGGGCATCTTCATCATGTTGCCCATGGTAAAGGCCTGCTTGGACAGGGCCTTCAGGAACTTCTGCTGCCGCTCCACCCGGCCAATATCGCCCATTTCGTCATGCCGGAACCGCACATACTCCCCGGCCTTTTTCCCGTCCAGGTGCTGGAAGCCCTTGTTCAGGTGGATTTCCAGGTCCGCATAGGGATCCTCGTAGTTCATATTCTTTTCCACGTCCAGGTCCACACCGCCCAGCATATCCACCACTTTGATAAAGCCCTGCCAGTCCACCTGCATATAAAAATCGATGGGCACCTGGAGCAGGTTGGAAACCGTCTGCTTGGCCAGCTTCACCCCGCCGTAGGCATAGGCGGCGTTGATTTTATCATAGCCGCTGTGGCCGGGAATATGCACCCGGGTATCCCGGGGCAGGCTCAGCACGGACACCCGGTTCCTCGCCGGGTCAAAGCTCACCAGCAGCATGGCATCCGTCCGCTTGGGGGCATTCTTGTCAAAGTCTTCGCTGTCCCCATCATCCGTACCCAAAAGCAGCAGGTTGATGCGTTCAGAAAAGGCTTCCTCGGACAGGTGGTCTTCCTTTTCTGTCTGCACCGCCACTGGATCGGTCCGAAAAAAGCGGTTGTAGATTCTCATGCCGGCAGCAAAACAGCTGCCAAAAAGGGCCAGAATCAGAACAAGGCAAAAAAACAATCGCCCTTTACGCAGCCGCTTCTTGTAATGCGGCTTGCCAGCATTGTTCTCTTCTGTCATAGTCAACTCCTGTTATTCTTTGGTTTTTTCAGCTGGATGGCCAGTTCGTTGTAGCCGGCCAGGCAGTCCGGGTGAATCAGCAGCTGGGAACCCAGCAGGTATTCCATGGTATTGGCGTAGGCCGCCAGCATGGTAGTTTCCAAGCTCTTTTTGGCCATTTTCCGCATTTCCTCCACTTTGGGGAAATCCCGGGCCGGCTCCAATAAATCCGCCAGGTAGATGACCATGCACAGGGGGCTCATATGGGCAGCGCCTGTGGTATGGTACCGGATGGCATTCAAAATATCCGGATCCGTTACCCCAAATTCGTGCTGGGCGTAGTATTTGCCCAGTTTGGAATGGATCAGGATGGGCTGACAGCGTTCAATTTCGTCCAGGTCAATGCCCAGTTCTTCAGCCTTGGCGATAAAATCCCGGGTGGGAATCTGCCGCCCGCTGTCATGGATCAGGCCGGCAATGGCGGCCTTCTTTTCGTCCACCCCGTGAATCCGGGCCAGGCGGATGGCGGTTTCACAAACTGCCACACTATGTTTAAACCGTTTTTCCGGCAGCTCTTTTGCCAGCCGCCGCTTCATTTCTTCCAGTTCCATATTGCCCTCACTTCCTTATAAAGAAAGACAGAGACCCCTACCCCTGGTAGAGCTCTCTTTGTCTGATGTAATCGGCTACTGCCTGGGGAACCAGGTCCCCAATGGCTTGTCCTGCCCGGACCCGCTGGCGGATCTGGGTTGAAGAAATATCGATTTCCGGCGTATCCACCCACACAAGCCGGGTAAGGCCCTGCCGGGCCAGCGCTCTCGTCACCTTTTCCTTGTAAGGGGCAAAACCAGGCCGGGCCGCTGCCGCAAAAATGCTGCAGCGCATGGCCTCCCGAATCCGGTGCCAGGTAGGCAGCTGTTCGGCGGAATCCGCCCCAATGAGAAAGTACAGGTCATAATACCTATGGTAACGGCGGTACAGCTGGTGCAGGGTGTCCACCGTATAGGAAACGCCCCGCCGGCGCAGCTCCCGGTCCGAAACCGTAAAAAGCGGATGCCCCTGAATCCCTAATAGGGTCATGGCCAGGCGATCCGGCGAAGGGGAACACTGCTGCTGCAATTTGTGGGGCGGCAGGTAATCCGGGATAAACAGGATTCGGTCCAGCTTCAGCTGCTGCTGCATGGCTTCAGCAATTGCCAGATGTCCCTTATGGATCGGGTCAAAGGTCCCGCCAAAAATTCCCAGCCGCATACGGCCCATACACTTCCCCACCTTTTAAACAGGATGATACTAGTGTATTATATCAGGCTAGGCCCCGTAAAACAAGCAAGGAGCCGTGACAATTGTATGGCAGCAGCCAAAAATGGCAGAAAAAAACAGGGACCCGAAGGCCCCTGCTGCTTTTATTCTTGGCAAAGCTGCCGTTTCCGTTCTTTGTAGTATACCAGCTGCAAACCTGCCGCATCGGCAATGGCCTTGCCCACCGCCAAATCCCGGCCTACGTGCTCCGGATAATGGGCATCGCTGCCCAAGGTAGCGTAGCGGCCCCCCAGCTGGGCAAACCGGTTGTACAGCTCCTGCAAGGGCGGAATCACCTGGGGGTTGCCCAGACGCCGGGTGTTGATTTCCAGGGCCTTGTCCTGCTCAATCAGCAGGGTGAAAACCTTATCCCACAGCTCCGGATTGTCCTTGTAATACAGATTGGGATCCGGGTAGGGCATATACCGGCAGATATAGTCCAAATGGCCGTAGGAATCAAAATCCGGGTGCAGCTCTAGGCAGCGCACGGAGTCTTCCAGATAATCCCGGACGGCCTGCTCCTTGGTCATTCCCTCATAGGTGGAAGGTTCGTACATATCCTTCCCCAAAAAGCAGTGCATGGACCCCACCACCTCGTCAAAGGGATGGGCGGCGGTCATTTTCCGGTCTTCCTCAATGGCCTGGGGCTGAAGGCCCACTTCGATGCCCAGCAAAATCTGTTCCGTCCGGTAGGGGGTATTCTTCCGGAAATAATCGTCAATATCGAACAGGAACATTTCCGGATTGGTGGGGTAATACCGGTCCCAGTGCTCCGTCAGAATGAGCCCGATATTTAACGCCTTGGCCCGTTCGATGGCCTGGGGCAGGGTCATCTCTGCATCACAGGAATAGTCGGCATGGGTATGGGTATCATACAGCATGGTTGTCATCTCCCTTATACGTTAAAGCGGAATTCCACCACGTCCCCATCCTGCATGATGTAGTCCTTGCCTTCCAGCCGTACCAGGCCTTTTTCCTTGGCAGCCTGTTTGGAACCGCATTTAACCAGATCCTCGTAGGAGACGATTTCCGCCCGAATAAACCCTTTTTCAAAATCGGAATGAATCTTACCAGCAGCCTGGGGAGCGGTAGAGCCCTGGACAATGGTCCAGGCCCGGGATTCCATTTCCCCGGCGGTAAGGAAAGTCTGTAAGCCCAGCAGCTTAAAGCCGGCTTTGATCAGCCGGTCCAGACCTGCTTCCGTCAGCCCTTCCATTTCCAGGTATTCCTTGGCTTCCGCTTCCGGCAGTTCGGCAATTTCTTCTTCCACCTTGGCAGAAATCACGATAACCTGGGCATGTTCCTGGGCCGCATAATCTTCCAGGGCTTTCACATAGGGATTGCCGGAAGCATCAGCCGCTTCTTCCTCGGACACATTGGCTACGTACAGAATGGGCTTCAGGGTCAAAAGATCCAGTTCCTTTACCGCGTCCTTTTCGTCCTCGGTGAGTTCCATCCGGCGGGCAGGCACGGCGTCGCCCAGGCCGGCAGAAATCTTTTTCAGCACTTCTGCCCGGGCAGCGGCTTTCTTGTCCCCGGATTTCATCAGCTTCTGAACCTTCACCAATTGCTTGTCCACGGAATCCAGGTCCGCCAGGCACAGCTCCGTATTGATGATTTCCACGTCCCGGATCGGGTCAATGGAACCTTCCACGTGGGTAATGTTTCCGTCTTCAAAGCAGCGCACCACTTCAGCAATGGCGTCCGTCTGCCGGATGTGGGACAGGAACTTGTTGCCCAGGCCTTCTCCCTTGGATGCACCTTTCACCAGCCCGGCAATATCCACAAAACGCATGCCGGCAGGCACAATCTTCTTGGAATGGAACATCTCGCTGAGCACCTTCAGGCGCGCATCCGGTACGTCCACCACCCCTACGTTGGGCTCTATGGTACAGAACGGGTAGTTGGCTGCTTCAGCACCTGCCTTGGTAATGGCATTGAATAGTGTACTTTTTCCTACGTTGGGCAACCCTACAATACCCATTTCCAAATTGGTAGAACTCATGAATCATCTCTCCTTATTTCTATCTGTTATGATTGATCTCCGATACAGATGCTACTATTGTAACACAAGAATGGCAAAGCCTCAAAAGAAACCCGAAAACAAAAAGCCCTTTCTGCCGGATACTTCGGCAAAAAGGGCTCTAGGGGAAAGCTTATACCGCCAGCTGCATTTTTTCCAGGCCCAGCTCCGCCTGGACTTCTTCCCAGACCACAATCCGGGCTTTCTTAAAGCCATTGAAGGTGGTGGCGGAAGCAGAAGTATACGCCCCGCATACCGGCACCAGCAGCAGATCCCCCACTTCCAGGGGTTCCGTCAGCTTTCCCCGGAACATAATATCCAGGGAGTCACAGCTGGGGCCGGCAAAAGTAGCCGGAATCTTTTTTCCGCTGTTTTTGAAGCTGATCAGTTTGAAATCCCATTGGTCAAAGATTACCCCGGAAAACGTGCCGTAAATGCCGTCGTCCAGGAAATACCAGGTCTGGCCATTGCGTTCATTGACGCCGATAACCCGGGTAATCAGGTTCATGGCCGTACCGCACAGGTACCGGCCCGGTTCGGCCCAGATTTCCAGGTCGGAGAAGTCTTCATTTAGCCGGGCTGCTATCTGGTCCAGCAGAGCGGACAGGTTGTAGTGGACGCCGGTTTCCGGAATGGGCATACCTCCGCCAATATCCAAAATGCGCATGGTAAGACCCTTGGCCCGGGCCTGCTGCATGAGTTTTTTGGTAATATCCAGGGCCAGCAGATAGGGATCCGCCACCACCGTCTGGCTGCCCACATGGAAGGCCACCCCGGCCATATCCAGGCCCGCAGCCTGGGCCTTCAGCATCAGGTCCAGCGCCTTTTCCAGGGGTGCGCCAAATTTCTTGTTCAGGTCCACATGGGCCTTGGGGTTATCGATGCGCAGCCGCAGGAGAACCGTGGCTCCCGGGCAATGCTGGGCAATCTTTTGGATTTCCGATTCACTGTCAAAGGTCATATGGGTTACACCGGCATCGGCACAGGCCTTAAAACCGGCATCAATCTTAATGGGGTTGGCGTAGATCATCCGGTCCCCGGCCACGCCCAATTGGGAAAGGGTGCGGATTTCCCCGTCACTAGCTACGTCAAAACTGGAGCCTTTATTGATCAGCAATTCCAGGATCCGCAGATCCGGATTGGCTTTCATGGCATAATGAATTTTTAGCTGCGGAATATGAGCCTGCAGCAGATCATAGTTTTTCTCCACCTGGTCCAGGGAAAGCACCAGCAGCGGAGTCTCAAAACGTTCTGCCAGACTGGTTACGGCTTCTTGGGACAATTGGAAAAAACTTTGTTCGTTCATGTAACATCCCCCTTTGGCCCAGCAGGGCCTGTGCAAATTTCGTTATCATTATACAGCAAATCAGGGAAAGTACAAGAGGAAAATTGAGGAAAACAAAGGAGTTTTGAGGACTTTAAAGGAGTTTCACGAAAAATATGCATAGTTCATTTTTAAGTCACTTAATACCCTTAAATGCGTAAATTCCTCGAAATAGCGCATAAGAAGAACTCCGAGGGCGTCCTACCTCCCCTAGAAGAAAAAACAGCGCCTGCCCCGGAAGGCAGACGCTGTATATTTATCCAATTAGAAAATTTTTGCTCAGATACCCTTAATGACGTCGCAGCCCATGTACGGACGCAGCACTTCCGGCACCACCACAGAACCATCGGCCTGCTGGTAGTTTTCCAAAATGGCAGCTACGGTACGGCCTACTGCCAGCCCGGAGCCGTTCAGGGTATGTACGTATTCCGGTTTGGACTTGCTGTCCCGACGGAAGCGGATATTGGCTCGTCTGGCCTGGAAGTCTTCCGTGTTGGAGCAGGAAGAGATTTCCCGGTATTTGCCCTGGGCAGGGAACCAAACTTCAATATCGTAGGTCTTGGCAGCGGAGAAGCCCAGATCGCCGGTGCACAGGCAAACCACATGGTACGGCAGTTTCAGGGCTTGGAGGATCCGCTCAGCATCATTGGTGAGTTTTTCCAGCTCGTCATAGCTGCTTTCCGGAGTGGTATATTTCACCATTTCTACCTTGTGGAACTGGTGCTGACGAATCAGGCCCCGGGTATCCCGGCCGGCAGAACCGGCTTCAGCCCGGAAGCAGGGGGTCAGTGCCGTTACGTAGATGGGAAGCTTGGACCCATCAATGATTTCGTCCCGGTAGTAGTTGGTCAAAGGTACTTCGGCGGTAGGAATCAGGTACATATCCTGGTTTTCCACCTTGTACATATCTTCCTTGAATTTCGGCAGTTGGCCCGTACCCGTCATGGTAGCGGCGCTGACAATGTACGGAGGAATCACTTCCGTATAGCCGTCCTTCTGGGTATGCTGGTCCAGCATGAAGTTGTAGACCGCACGTTCCAGATGGGCACCGGCACCCATATAGTAATAGAACCGGGCACCGGAAACCTTGGCAGCCCGTTCAGCATCCAGGATGCCCAGGTTTTCGCCAATTTCCCAGTGGTTTTTCGGTTCAAAATCGTATTTCGGCAGTTCGCCCCATTTCCGCACTTCGGGGTTTTCACTATCGTCCTTGCCTACCGGAACATCTGCTGCAGGCATATTGGGAATGGTCAGCATAATGGCGTGCAGACGGGATTCCACATCCTTCAGCTTTTTATCGCCTTCGGAGATTTTGTCACCCAAAGCGCGCATGGCCAGGATTTTCTCCGTAGCATCTTCTCCGTTTTTCTTCATTTGGCTGATCTGGGCGCTGACCGTATTCCGCTGGCTCTTGTCAGCTTCTACTTCCTGCAGCAGGTCTCTGCGCTCTTGATCCAATTGTTTGAATTCGTCCAAGTCCATCTTCGATTGACGATTTTTGATGGCTTGAAGTACTTTGTCCGTATTTTCCCGAACAAATTTCAAATCTAGCATAGTTATACCCCCAAAATAATTGCGTCATTTCTCCCATTATAGCACAAAAGCCTAGGAAAAATCACCTATTCCGGCAGTGCGGACAGGACTTTCCCAATGCTGGCGGGAATAATCAGGTTGGCCGTACTGTCGTAGGACGTACTGCCTTTGTTGATCAGGATCAGCTTATGCCCCTTGTAATAGCGGATCAGCCCAGCTGCCGGATACACCACCAGCGAGGTACCGCCTACAATCAGGACGTCTGCCTGGGCAATATAGGCCACAGCCTTTTCCAGCACGTCCATATCCAGTCCTTCCTCGTAGAGCACCACATCCGGCTTGATTAGCCCGCCGCAGGCATCACAGTAAGGCACTCCCTGGGCCGCCTTCATATAGTGGGCATCAAAGAATTTGCCGCATTTGGTACAGTAGTTCCGGTGGACACTGCCGTGAAGTTCCAGCACATTTTGGCTGCCCGCTGCCTGGTGCAGACCATCGATATTTTGGGTAATCACAGCCTTGAGCCGCCCGTTTTTCTCCCACTGGGCCAGCTTCAGGTGGGCTGCATTGGGTTTGGCCTCCAGGGCCAGCATCTTATCCTGGTAAAACCGATAAAATTCCTCTGTATGTTCCTGAAAAAAAGTATGGCTCAAAATGGTTTCTGGAGGATAGGCATATTTCTGGTTGTACAGTCCATCCACACTGCGGAAATCCGGAATACCGCTTTCCGTGGAAACTCCGGCGCCTCCAAAAAACACAATGTTATGGGATTGGCTCACCCAATCCGCCGCCGTTTCAATATTCTTTTGCAGTTGTTCCTGCTCCATACCAGCGCCTCCCGTAGCATATTTTTCAGATACCTTGCTTGCATATCATATTTCCATTATACGGCAATTCCTCGCCAATGGGAAAATTCTTTTTGAAGGCACAAAAAAACGGAAGTTTTTATAGAAACTCCCGTTTTTTATCACTAGTTGTTTAGACTTCCAAATCCAATAGGCTTACATACTGCTGGCCGCCGTGCATATCCCGTTCATCCCGGGAACCTTCCACCGGCCGGCGGGGAAAACTCAATTTCACCACCTGAATCTCCGGCAGGGCAAAAATTTTGATTAGGTCCGGGGTTACCGCAAACATCTTGGCAATGGTTTCCCGATTCCGGGTAAAGCAATCTGCCACCCGGTCCGTATCCTCCTTGCTGCAGCAGAAGGCATCCACGGTCAGCCAGAAAGGGCCGGCATTTTTGCTTCTTAAATATCTTACTGTTTCTCCAAGAGTAGCCATAGAATCCTCCTTTATGCCTCAGTTTCCTGGAAGGTGACCAATTCCAGCGGGTCCTCCAGGGAAACCGTGTGGTACAGCTTAAATTCGTAAATCTTGCCCCGCTCTATTTCTGCCGGGGAGAAGGCAAAGCCAAAGGAAGGCATCTGCCGCTCCGGGAACAGGTTGTAGTGGAGCAGGAGCGGGTTAAAGGCCTTGGCCACCTGGGTGGCAAGTTCCTGGGTATCCGCCGTTACCGTCAGCAAAAGGCCAATTTCTTCCGGCACATAGCCTTCCTTTACCGGCTGGCCGGATACGGCGTTATAGCCATAGGGTTTCAGGTTAATGTGGTAGGACGCTGCTGCCACCCCCATAGAGGTCAGCTTAGAGGTACCTTCCTGGCGGATGGCTTCCACAAAGCGCAGGGGATCCTTCAGGATTTCCCGGTCCCGGATACCCACCAGGGAAATGGTCTGATAGCCCACGGCGCCGGAGCCTTCCAGTTTCATGGTATAGGGCTTGTGGGTCAGTACCGTGCCTTCCACCCGCACGGTCTTTTCATCCACAGCAGTGTAGGTGGTATGGGAAGCATCAATCTGGATTCCTGGTTCCGTAAGATGGATGGGATCCGCATTCTCATACAGCAAATGGGCGGAAACGGAGTAGGGCGTTACCGTGGCTCCAGGAGCAATGGCCCGGACGGTGAAGCCCTTGTCATCCAGTTCCAGGAAGGCGCAGCCCTGCAGCCCGGCCGAAGTGCACAGGCCGCCGCATTCCGCAATTTTGGCGGCGTGCCAGCAGCTGGCTTCGTGGCAGCCCTTCAGCAGCGGATAGAACGCCATAATGGCCGTATCCGTGGAGCGGCCGCAGACAATGATGTCCGCCCCCATTTCCAGGGCTTTTTGGAAGGGTTCGGCTCCAGAGAGCGCCACAATGTGGTCGCATTCCCCAAAGGTCTCCGCGGTAATTTCCGGAGCCCCGGCCAGGGCCTGGACCTTGCCCGCCTTGTAATAGGCTGCCATTTTGGCCGGCTCCTGTTCCGTGTAGATTTTCACGATTTTCTTGCCATGGATATTTTCTTCCTGGCAGATTTCCTGGATCAGGCGGACCGCTTCATCCACCCCGGCGTTGCTGCCGCAGGTTCCGGCTGACCCAATGGCCATGGGCACACCCAGGGCATGGGCTCCTTTTACCATCCGGCGCAAATCCCGCTTTACCGCCGCCGTCATATACTTGCCCTTGCCCGTCCCCAGGTAGTAGGGGCCAGAATCCGTGGACCCGGCGTCGCAGCAGATAATATCCGGCTGCAGAGCCAGGCCATTGGCAAAAGCCTCGTCCGAACAGTTCAAACCAACAGCTCCGTAGGGAACCAAAATCTTTACATGTGCCATGCTCTTTCCTCCTGTTTCTCTTGCTTTCTGGTTTTAGTATACCGCCCCTATACAATAATGTAAAATTCCATTATAATCATATTACCATAGTATTTATGTTATGTTTCTTGCAAAACAAAGCCCTATGAAGGAGGAACCATGTTTAACGAAAAACAGCTGGAGTACTTTGTAAAAACCGCCCAGACAGGGAATATCACCACGGCCGCCCGGCAGCTGTTCATTTCCCAGCCCGCCCTGAGCCGGGTCATCCGGGACCTGGAAACAGAAGCCGGGGCAGAGCTGTTCATCCGGCGGCAAAGCGGGGTTACCCTGACCCAGGCCGGACAGGTGTACCTGACCTGCTGCCAAGCCATGCTGGAACGGCACCAGGAAGCCCTCCGGGAAATCCAGGATATGCGGGATTCCCAAAAAGGCCAGATTCGCCTGGGGCTGTCCGCCATTTCCGGCCAGTACCTGCTGCCCCAAATTTTGGAAACCTTCCGGGCCAAATACCCCAAGGTGGAGCTGCTGCTGACGGAAACCCAGGTCCGCAAGCTGGACGCAGCCCTGCTGCGGGGAGAAATCGAACTGGCCCTGACCTATTTCACCGATGTGCCGGAACTGGCCTACACCAAAATCCTTACAGACAAAATTTACCTGGAAGCGCCCCCTTCCTTTCCGACCAACAAAAAACACCGGGGAACCGTACCCGGTGTACTCAGCGATTTGCGATTTTTGGAGGGCGCCCCCATGATTCTCCTAAAGCCCGGCCGGGGAATGCGGAAAATGGCCGACGCACTTTGTGAAAAATGGCAGGTTACTCCCAAAGTCATTTTAGAAACAGACAGTATTGAGCTGGCCCACAAACTGGTGCTCCACAATGCGGGTTTCACTTTCGTACCAGGGATTGCCCTGCCTTCCCTGGACCGGGAACAACCGGCCTATTTCTACGATTTTGCACCCCAGTCCCTGACCCGTACCCTGTATCTGGCGCACCGGCCGGCCCTGTACCTGACCAAGGCCATGCAGGACCTGATTGCCCTATTGCAGACGGCCGCTCTCCCCCTCCAGGCGTAAACTGTTGACCGAGTGGTCGATGATGGCCTGATTATCGGTATTTTCCAAGGCAACGTAGTCCAGGGACAGCAGTTTTCCGTCCAGCAGGAACAGGTACCCCAGGCTGGTTTCGCCGCCGCCCCGGGTCTTTTCCACCAGGCAGGTTCGCCCTGCGGCTTGGGAAAAATAGGTGGTGTTTTCTTCCAACGGAACCCCGGGGTGCAGGCTTTCCCACTGGTCCTGCCGGCCCTGGGTCAGCACCCGGCACAGGTTTTTCCGGTCCACTTCTCCCAGATTCTCGTAGCGTTCCGGCAGCACAGCGTAGGTCAAATCCTCCTGCAAGGGATGGTAAATCACCCCAGTCAGCAGCTTATCATCTACGTGCATCTGCATTTGGATATGGGGGTCTCCCGGTTCCTTCAGTTGCAGCTCATCCACACCCCCGTAGGGGATTTCGTAGGACAGGGAGCTGCCCGGAATGGTCACCCGCTCATAGGGCGTGGGAATCTTCAGGGTATCCAGCATTTGGGCAATGGCCGGCTGGAGCGCCTGATTCTCCTCCGCCGTAGTGAGAAAGCTCAGGGTATACAGGTTTTTGCGGTCCGCAAAAAAGTACCGGTCCGCCAGCTTGCCCTCTTCTTCCTGACGAATATGGAAGCCTGGCTGGGTGCCAAAGGTTCCCAGCTTGGCTGCCAGCACCGGCAGCTTTTTTTCTGCCGCTTCCTGGAGGTAGGTTTTCAGGGACAGCTTCAGCATGGAATCCCGGGTATGGAAGGGCTGGTTTTCCTTTTTCCCAGCCTGGGACAGCATGGCCCCATTGGCCGTGTACACAAAAATCCGGTCCCCGTCCAGGGCCCGCATCATAAGGTCCCCCTTGCCATTTTTCTTGGCATAGGTGCCCTGGCTGATAAACCCAGGAGGCAGGGTAAAGCTGACCCCATTCCGGGGATCCCGGTAGTCTTCCCCCTTTTCCGGGAGCGCTGCCTCCTTTACGGCAGACAGGACTGCCTCCTTCGCCGCAGTCTTGGGGCTTGGCAGGGCCTGTTGCTGCGCCGGGACCCCTTTCCCCTTTCCCGCGGCCAGGGCGTCCGGCTTTGCCTTAGCTCCAGCCGCCCGCTGGGCTATTTGGGGTTGGGCGTTTTCTGCCAGAAGTCGGGGCGCCGTTTCCGCTTCTGCGGGGCGTACTTCAACTCCGCTAAGCCCCGCTCCTGCCAGCAGTCCTATTACCAGTAGTCCCAGCCATTTTTTCATGGTTCTTCCCCTCCGTACCTGATAGTCTCTTTTATTATAAAGCAATTCCCCCTTGCTTGCAGGATTTTTTAGCAAGGCGGAAGGCATCCGGCCCCAGAGCGTAAAAAAAGACACGTAAACCGCAGTTTACGCGTCTTTTTTTACAGGTTTCAGGCAATAAAATCGCCGTTCATATCCACCAGTTTCCCCGGGTTCATGATATTGTTGGGATCCAGGGCGTGCTTGATGGCCTTGATCAGTTTCACTTCCCCTTCCGGGGTGCAGCGGGCAAATTCTTCCAGTTTTTTGTAGCCGATGCCGTGTTCGCCGGACATCTTCCCGCCCAGGGCATATACCCGGGGAAACAGGTCCGCATGAAAGGCCTTGATTTTCTTGAACCATTCTTCCGGCGGCAGCCCTTCCTTGTTCAGGGGCAGCACGTGGATATTCCCATCGCCGATATGGGCGCAGGTCACGCAGTACAGGTTGTATTTTTCCCGCAGTTCCGGAATCTGGGCGGTCATTTCCGCAATCTTGTCCAGGGGCACTACGAAATCTTCGGTCTGGAACATTCTGTCCACGTCCCGGGCGGCTTCGGCAAATTCCTTCCGGACCTTCCAAATCCGGTCATCTGCTTCAAATTCGTCCAAGGAACCGTTTGCTTCAGCCAGTTCACAGAGGCGCTCCATTTTCCGGTCGCTTTCTTCCTGGTCAAAGCTTTCCACGGTGACAATCACGTAGCTGCAGCCTTCATTTACATGGGGCATTTCCATATTGTCCAGATATTTGCAGGTCATGACCAGGGCTTCATTGTCCATGAATTCCAGGCTGGTAGGCTCAATGCCGGCCTTCAAGATCTTGTTGGGCAGGGCAAAGGCTTTGGCATCGTCATCAAAAACGCAGACCATATTGAAGTTATAGGGAGGCAGGGGCCAAAGCTTTACGGTAATTTCCGTAATGATGCCCAGGGTCCCTTCGCTGCCGGCAAACAGCTGCTCCAGGCACAGCCCCGTGGAGCACTTCTTCAGCCGGGCGCCCACTTCCACAATATCCCCCAGGGGCGTAACTACCTTCAGGGCGTAGATCTGGTTCCGGGTGGTGCCGTAGCGGACGGCCTTGTTGCCCCCGGCATTGTTGGCTACGTTGCCGCCAATCTGGCTGCTGTCGGCGCTGGAAGGATCTCCAGCGTACAAGAGACCATGTTTCTTGGCTTCTGCCTGGAGCTGACCGGTAATGACGCCGGTTTGCACCACTGCGTACAGGTTATCCGCATCCAGGGTCAGGATCTGGTTCATCCGTTCCAGTTCCACCACCATGCCATGGTAAATGGGAATGGCCCCGCAGGCCACGTTGCTGCCGGCGGACCGGGGCGTAATGGGCACCTTATACTGGTTGGCCAGTTTCACAATGGCAGCCACCTCTTCCGTGGAGCCAGGAAATACTACCACTTCCGGCTTCTTGAAGAAATGGGGATTCCCCTCTTCATCCGTCTGATACTGCTGCAGATATTCTTCGTCGGTCTTTACGTATTTATCCCCCACTACTTCCTGCAGGGCCTGAACCAGTTCCGGCGTAACTGGATTGTACATATTTGTCATGAATTTTCTCCCTCTGTTCCTTTTTTGTTCTAGTTTTTTGCTCCCGCTTTTTTTCTGCGTTCACGAGTATGTTTCCTAGTATACCACATTTTGTATACAAGTAAAGACTGCTTTATGTATAATTATTAATAAAAATTTTATATTCACGCTTTATATGCACTTTTTGCCGGATAACTGTAACGAATTTAGTATTTTTACCCTTTATTTTTGCATAATTATCATTTGCAATATTTTCTTGTACAGTTTTTTCTTCCTCTCCCATTGGACAAAAGTCCAAATTTGTCCAATGGTTAAAGAAAACCCGGAAGCGGCCGCTTCCGGGTTCTCTTTAAGGGAATAAATCTTAAATTCTAAGAAAGCCTTAGCCTTCCACAGGTTTATCTGCCAGATCCAGGGTGCCATTCTTAATCTTGTTGGCGCGTTTCCAGAACAGGCAGAAGGCCAAGATAGCGAAGATAATGCCGGCAGGATAAGCAACAGTCGTGCTCAGCTGCAGACCTTCTTGGGCTACCAGGATGTAGGTGCAGCTTACGGCACTCATGAAGGTTGCCGGGATAATGGCAATCCAGTAGTTGCCTTTATTGGCATACAGGTACATACCGCCGGACCACAGAACGAACATGGCCAGGGTTTGGTTGGTCCAGGAGAAATATCTCCACAGGATGGTTACGTTAACCTGAGTCAGGATCCCGCCTACCAGGATAATGGGGATACTGAGTTTCAGACGGCTGGCAATGGTGTGCTGGTCAATCTTGAACCAGTCGCAGATGGTGTAACGAGCACTGCGGAATGCCGTATCAGCAGAGGATACAGGGCAGGCAATTACGCCGATCATGGCAATGATGGTACCCACAGGTCCCATCAGGCCGGAGCAGATGTCGTACACAACGCCGCCGGCGCCTTTGTAGGTAACAAAAGCAGCGGACAGGCCGGAAGTACCATGGTAGAAGGAGCAGCCGGCAGCAGCCCATACCAGGGCGATGATGCCTTCGCAAACCATAGCGCCGTAGAAAATCTTGTGGCAATCCCGTTCACTCTTGATGCAGCGAGCCATCAGCGGGGACTGGGTGGAATGGAAACCGGAAATGGCACCGCAGGCTACGGTAATGAACATGATGGGCCAAATGGGGGTTCCTTTGGGGTGCATATTGGTCAGGGTAATTTCCGGAATGGCATAACCCTTCACAAACAGCATGGTACCAACACCCAAAGCCATGAAAATCAGGCAGAAGCCAAAAATAGGATACAGCTTGCCGATGATTTTATCAATGGGAAGGAATGTAGCACAGAAATAATAGAGCAGTAATACAGCAAGCCAGAAATTGAAGCTCATGGGAGTGATTTTCATCAGCAGACCAGCAGGGCCCGTGGTGAAGGCAACGCCCACCAGAATCAGCAGCACAACAGAGAAACCGCGCATTACGCTTCTCATCATGTCGCCCAGGTATTTCCCTACGATTTCGGAAATGCTGGCACCGTCGTTCCGTTCGGACAACAGGCCGGAAATAAAGTCATGGACACCGCCGGCAAAAACCGTACCGAAGGTAATCCACAGAAATACTGCAGGGCCCCACATAGCACCTGCCAGAGCACCGAAAATCGGGCCCAGGCCAGCGATATTCAGCAATTGGATCAGGAACACCCGTCCATTGCCCATGGGAACATAGTCAACACCATCCTGCAGCCGATAGGCCGGAGTCTTTCTGTCGTCAATGGGAGGCCGAAAACAGCTTTCCACATAGCCGCCATAAATGAAATATCCGGCAATCAAAATCGCCAAACATACAAAGAAGCTTATCATGGTGAAACCTCCTTCTGCGAACTCCCTTAATTCGCATTGTATTGTCGACTGTATTATAACCCTTTTGACACTAAAAATCCACAATTTGACATTTAATCGTTAGTGAATTCGCATGTTTTTGTAAATTAAATTAGGAGGATGCAAGCATCCTCCTAAAATTGTATACATGATATCTTATTGGCAATACAATTATTTTTGCAGGCCCCAATGGGTTTTGATGTGCAGCCCATCGGCTTCCGGTACCAGGCCCGTCAGACGTACCAGGTCGAACAGGTTGAAGTTCTTGATCTTGGTTTGGGCCAGCTTGCTCTTGTTCACCACTTCCGTAAAGTCCACAGTCAGGGACTGGCCGCTAAAGGTGCAGATCAGGTCTTCCCGGTTCACCACGGTCATGTTGAACAGGGCATTTACCAGGGACATGATGATCCGGGTTCCCAGGAGCCGTACCAGCAGTTCGCCCAGCTTGTTGTCGGCCACCGCAAAGTCGTGGATTCGGAACCGGGCAAAGGAGGCCGTGTTGTTCAGGGTCATGGCTTCAATTTCCACCTGGGCCGTTACCGTACCGTACTTTTCGTGTTCCACGGTAATGTCCAGCAGATTGTCCCCATGGTAGCAGCAGTCCTTGAAGGTAAATTCGCTGTCCTTCATGGCTTCTGCCAGGCCCGCGGACAAATCCGTATAGGGCACCACCACTTCACCCCGGCGCAGCTGTTCCCAGGTCTGGGCCGTAATCCAGCGTTCTGCCGCTTCCTTAAAGGGAGCAGCCATTTCCGTGATATTTTCTGCCATGCCGTTCATATTGCCGGCCACTTCTCCCAGCTTGTCCGCTGCTGCGTCCGCTTTTTCCTTCACGGTATCAAACAGGGGCGCTGCCTTTTCCATAACTTTCTTGGTTTCATCTCCCAAGGGAATGTTCTTGTTGGGGTTTTCCGTAAATTCCTTGAACCGGCGGGACCCTTCTTTCCGGGCTTCTTCAAACATTTCCTTGAATTCAGCCAGGTCCTTAGGCCGGCCAGCTTCCAGCCAGGCGTTGGCAGCCTTGCCCACGGCGTAGGTGATGCCTACGGCAGCGGGAACCTGCAGGGGCGGGAAGGGAATAATGGTGAACAGGGTCTGTCCCACAAAGGAAGCCCCCAGAGAACCAATCAGGCCGGCAATGGCCCCCGTTTCCAGTTCAATCCCCCGCAAATCGCTGAGCCGGGTAATCATATACACTTCGTTGGCCATAAGGGCCAGGGATCCCAAAAACGGCGTCATCACAATAACGCTGGCCCGGGCTGCACCCCAGCGGATAATCCGTTCCGACTCTGCCTGAATGTCCACCGGCTCCAGGGCCTCATCCCTTGCTTCCTGGCTTTCCGTTTCATCCATGGGACGGGTTTCCGCCTCTTCTACGGTTTCTTCTACTTTTTGATCCTGTTCTTTTTTATCAGCATCTTCCAGCATGAATATCCCTCCTACCCTGCTCCAGCTGCCATAAACGCCGGAGGAGATTTTTCTTTTAGTATATCATATTTGACAGGATGAAAGGAATAAAAGTTCAACTGTGCCGCTTCCCCGGCTCGGGTTGCCTTAGGGCCGGCTGGCCAGCTGGCCCTTTTCTCCCGCTTCGGCCCGTACCGGAACTACCAGTACCTGCCCCGGCTGGAGGGCTTGGTGCAGATCCAGGTGATTGGCCTGGGTAATCCGGTCCAGTACCGCCCGGACGTCTTCTTCCGGTCCCGCCGCCTGGCTGGCAATGCCCCACAGGGTATCCCCGCTGTAGACCAATACCTGCTTTTTATGATAAACCACAGGCTCCCGGTCCAAATCCAGCACCATTAAACCTGACAAAAGGAATAATCCCGCCAAAAACAGCCCAAATATCGTTTTCATCGTTTATCCTTCCTTTCGAACTTTTGTTCGTTTTCTGTATTATAATATGGCTATGGTTTTATTTCAAGATGCTAACGAAAATTTGTTCGCTTATTTTTTGCACTTTTGTAATATTTGTGTAAAGACAGTATTCTTTCTCCTGTCAGCCCTGTTGCAAACTTTCCCTTCATCGTATAATAAGCCTATAGAAGGGAACACCCTAAAGGAGGTAACCATGGCCCTAATCTATTGTGTAGAAGATGACGAAAATATCCGCGAGCTGGTGCGCTATGCCCTGGCCAGCCAAAACTTTGAAGCCCAGGCTTTTCCCGATGGTGCTGCCTTTTGGAAAGCCCTGGAAAAACAGATTCCCAATCTGGTACTGCTGGACATTATGCTGCCGGAAGAAAGCGGCCTGGAAATCCTGAAAAAGCTTCGGGAAAAACCAGCCACCCAATCCCTGCCCGTCATTATGCTCACCGCCCGGACCGGGGAATACGACATTGTCAAAGGACTGGATACTGGCGCCGACGACTATATGACCAAACCCTTCGGAATTATGGAGCTGATCAGCCGAGTCAAGGCTGTTCTACGCCGGGGCGGCTCCCTGCCCCAGGACCAGGATACCCTGGTGTGCGGGGACATTCTCATGGACCTGAAAAAGCACCAGGTACTGGTAAAGGGCCAGCCCTGCGTCCTGACGGTTAAGGAATTTGACCTGCTCCACTATCTCATGGCCAATGCGGGCATTGTCCTGAGCCGGGATCAGATTATGGAAGCCGTCTGGTCCTTCTCCTACGCCGGGGAAAGCCGGACCATCGACATGCACATCCGCAGCCTGCGGCAAAAATTAGGAGACGCCGGCAAGGTGATCCAAACGGTCCGGGGCGTGGGCTACCGAATTTAGCGGAAAAGGAGCCCTGACTGCCCATGAAAAAAAGAATTTATCTTCACCTGCTGCTGGTAGGCGTGGTCTGCATCTTGCTTACCGCCCTGGTCTGCGCCTTTGCCTATTGGCAGACCTCCAAGCAGGAAACCGGCTACTACCTGGAACAGACAGCCTCCGTGCTGGGTTCGGAATTGACCCGGCAGGAAAACCCCCTGGAATTTCTGGACCATACCAGCAAAGCCAGTCCGGATTTACGGATTACCTGGGTGGCGGAAGACGGCCGGGTCCTGTACGATTCCATGAAAAATGCGTCGGACATGGATAACCACAAGGAACGGCCGGAAATCCTCCGGGCCCTGCTAAAGGGCCGGGGTACCGATGCCCGGGAGTCCAGCACCCTGGGGCAGCTGAACCTGTACTCCGCCCTAAGGCTTACCGATGGCAGTGTGCTCCGGGTAGCCTGGACCCAAAAGGATCTGTTCCGGCCCCTGGCGCTGCTGCTGCCCTGGTGGCTGCTGGCCCTGGGCGTACTGATGCTCATTTGCCTGTTTACCGTGCGCCATTTTACCAAGGATTTAATCAAGCCCCTGGACCAGGCCACCCTGTACCTGTCCCGGATTGGCAACAGCCAGGAACAGCTTCCTGACACCTTGTTTCAAAATTCCTATGATGAACTGAAGCCCTTCCTGAACACCATTCGCCAGCAGGGGGCCCAGCTGGACCAAAGCATGCGCCAGCTTCAGGAAGAACGCAACACCATGCGGTTGATTACCGATAATCTGACAGAAGGCGTCTTTCTGCTGGACGACCAGCTGCGGATCCAGTGGGTCAATGCCTGGGGCAGCCGGCTGCTTTTGGCCGGAAACCCTTCGGCCACTGCGGGCCGGGAACAGCTGACGGACAAGTTTCTCATGGCCCTGCTTCCCCAGGACGCCCGCATCAAACCGGAAATTCTCCAGGACGGGGAACCCCATACCTGGCTGATGAAACACCAGGCCCACCAGTACCGGCTGCTGCTGCGGCCCCTGGAGACGCCCCGGGAGCGGGCCTCCCAGCTGCTGATTATCCGGGATATTACGGAGGCCCGGGAACGGGAGCAGCTGCGCCGGGACTTTACCGCCAACGTTACCCATGAGCTGAAAACTCCCCTGACCTCCATCAGCGGCTTTGCAGAACTGATGGCTGCGGGAATGTACCAGAAAAAAGAAGACATTGCCCACTTTGGCCAGCTGATCCGCCAGGAAGCCAAAAGGCTCCTGGAAATGATTAACAGCATCATCTTCCTGTCCCGGATTGAGGAAGTCCCTGCCGGTACCCTGAAAGAAGCGGTGCCCCTGGGTGACCTGATCCGGACCGTGGTGGATTTTATGGACCCCTTCTGCAAGGAAAAGCAGGTGACCGTCCACTGCCAGCTGACCCAGGACAAGGTCCGGGGCAGCGGCAGCCTGCTAAGGGAAATGGCCATGAATCTGATTGACAACGGGGTAAAATACAACCGTCCCGGCGGCCACGTGTACGTTTCTATGAAGCGGGACGGAGCCTGGGTCCAGCTTACCGTCCGGGATACGGGCATCGGCATTCCCGACGCCGTTCAGGAGCGGGTCTTTGAACGCTTCTACCGGGTAGAAGAAAGCCGTTCCAAGCAAAGCGGCGGCAGCGGCCTGGGACTCAGCATCGTCAAGCACATTGTGGAGCAGCACCAGGGCCAAATCAGCCTGGTCAGCCGGCTGAACGAAGGCACCACCATTACCGTGCGCCTGCCCGCCGAGGGTCCCCAGGAAGAAACGCAAAACGCCTGATAAAAAAGAGGCTGTGAAATAATACTCCTGAAAGAAAAAACGGCTTGCGAGCTTAAAAGACTTCGCAAGTCGTTTTTATTGTTCTTTATAACCGTATCCTAACAAACTTCCTCTGTCAGCCTTGCAGGCTGCCAGCCCCTACAACACTTTGCGGCCGCATCCAAACAGCCCGACAAATTATGCAAGTGGCTGTTTGGTCAATAAGGCCCACGCGATAGCCGTCCAGGAGTCAAGCCTGAAAGGTGACGACTGGAGCACGGCGAACCGCTAAGGATGTGGGACCTGAAGGGCCTCGGAGGAAGTTTCATTTTTTTCACAGCCCCTATTTTTTATTTCAGCAGGTAAAGTGATAGGCGTCCGGTACACCAAGAAGCTGGCTCCACCGGGCGGAAATCAATTTGGCATAGGGCAGAGCCCTTAGGCCATAACAGCCCAGTGCATAGGCATCATTGCATTCCACCAAGACTGTCCGCCCGTCCCCAGTTACGCCAATATCCATGCTGCAAGCCCACGGCCGATCTTGCCAGGTACGGAAAGCCGCCAGCATTTTCAGCAGCTGCTGCGGATCATAGTGGTACAAATAGCCCTCGCCCATTTGATAGGGCCGCACATCCACCAACTGGTCATAGATGATAAAACAACGCCACTCCTGTTTCAGTTCCAGTGGTTCACTGACCAGCACCGCCAGGTCTTCGTTTTCCTGTCCGCAGCCTTCCAAATCCGCCAGGGATTGGATAATTTTCCCGGTAAAAGCTTTGTCCTTCACAGGTTTTACAAAGTACCCGGCCTGCCACAGCTTCTCGTCACTGGCAATATGGTTCAGGGTATCGGACCAGATTTTCCTTCCCAGAAAAGGCTGCAGCGGCTCTGGATAATCCGGTAAATAAGGGTGAATCCCAAATTTCTGGAAGATTTCCTGGCATTGCTCAATATAATCCAAGACAATATCCTCCCGTTCCACCTGGTCATACACCTCATCCAAGGAATGATACGGAATTACTTCCGCGCCCATTTCACCAAACCCGTACAGGGCATTGGCAAAATTCCAGCTGTGAGGGAGCTCAATTCCCATACCCCGGTCAAATTTCATCTTGCAAAATACTCTCCCCATGGTATGCTTCCTTTCTGCCACAACAAAGGGCATAGCCCCAAACGGCTATGCCCGGCGAATTTCTTTTGTTTTTCTGTATTACCCTTGGGGAGCGGGATTCGGCCGCTTGGCAATGGACTTTTCGTATTCGTTCTTCACAAAGTCCGTCATCAGCATATCCACTTCTTCCACCGTTGCCACACCATGGGTCAGGTTTTCCTTCAGGAACGGGAAGAGCCGTTCAATTTGTTCCTTGGTATCAATCATGGTAATGATCACCGACAGGTTGATGGCTTCGGAAACACTGATAAACAGCCGCCGTTCCTTGCCCCGGATGCAGCTGCCGTAGCCCTGGGTTCCCCGGTACACAGTACAGCCGGCAATTTTGTATTGATTGGCTATATCAAATATTGCTTTATAAAAGGGTCTGTCTTTGTAAAAGAAATCCTCGCCAACATAGATGTTCAATTTGGTCAGTCTCAAAAAATCGTCTGCCATACAATTCCCTCCCATTCTAGCTCTATTTTTATTGTAACATAAATTCAAGCTTGGTGTAATAGTAAAACTTGCTTGAAGTACAAAAAATTGACTGATTGGTCAAAAAGCCTGGAGAAAAAACCGTTTCCCAAAAGGGAAACGGAAATTTTCTTTAGGATTTCTCCGGATGCTCCGGCTTGTCCTCCGTTGGGGACGTCTCTGGGGTTTCTTCTTCAGGCACCGCCTTGGCCTTCAGTTCCTGTTCCAGCTTCTTGTCAGGAGCGGAGGTCTGAACCTGATCTTCCGGCAGGGGGATGATCCTGGCGCTGGCTTCCTGCCGGGCCGTCCATTCCCGCATGGCCTTCTGCCGGCGGATTTTCCGCACGTAGGCTAAGGCTACGCCGCCTAACACAATAATCACCATAACCCAGCCCGCAGCCTTCACCGGGTTCAGGTAGGTAACAGAAGCATCCAGGGGCACTTCTTCCCCCAAAGGAAGCTTCCAGGTAAGCACCCGTTTGTCGTCGCTGACCTGGGGTGCGTTGGTGCTGTCCACGCCGGTGGGCAGAATCAGGGTAAACTGGAGGTCAATCTGCTTCATGACATTTTCCAGTACCGCCTGAGCGTCCTTGTTTTTCAGTTTTTCATTGGTGCCCATGTTTACGCCGGTGTGGACGCTGATGGTATCAAACAGCAGTCCGCCCTTCAAGGTCACAATGGGCTTTTTCTCCGCTTTGTCCGGTGCCGGGGCTGCCGGGGCAGCCGGCGTGCTGCCAGCCTGTTTTTGGGCGTCGGGCTTTTGGCCATTTTGGTCCACCGCCGTTTGGGCCGCGTTTTCCCAGGTCTTGAAGTCAAAGGTCTTCAGTACCTTGGAGTCCTTGATGTCCTTCAGCTGGTTATAGTGCTTTTGGGCCGTGAACCCGCTGTAGTCCCCTTCCTTGACCGTTTCAATATGATAGCCGTCCTTTTGGAAATCCTCCTGGAAGGAATCCACGGTGGGTTTCAGCATGGGCACTGCCGTCAGCTTGCAGGTCAGATCTGCGGCTCCCAGCCGGGTTACCTGGAGGGTAATATGACCCTTGGCACAGCCCCCCAGCAGAAAGGTCAGCAGAATGCAGAGCCCAATCAGGATTTTTCTCATAAAGACCTCCCGGACATGCGCCGCTGCTGAAGAATTTCTTCTGCCTGCTGGCGCAGAATATTTTTCCGCACTTTGCCCAAACTGGTTTTGGGCAATTCCTGGATGATAAAGTATTCCCGGGGCACCTTATAGGGGGCAATCCGCCCCAACAGGTACCGGCGCAGCTCCTTGGGATTGCACTGGGCCCCTTCCTGGAGCACCAAAAAGGCCGTAATGGCCTGGCCCCGAAGCCGGTCGGCTACGCCTACCACGGAGGCTTCCCGAATACCGGGATATTGGGTAATGGCTTCTTCCACTTCCCGGGGGTAGACATTTTCCCCGCTAGAAATAATCATATCCTTTAGGCGGTCCACCAGGAAAATAAACCCGTCTTCATCGGCATAGCCCACATCTCCTGTGTGGAGCCAGCCTCCCGCCAGGGTTTCCTTGGTGGCTTCCAGCCGGTTCAGGTACCCCAGCATCACGTTGGGACCCCGGACCACCACTTCGCCGGCTTCGCCCTGGGGCACTTCCCGGCCCTGGGGATTCAAGATGCGGACTTCTTCTTCCACCAGGGGCAGGCCAATGGAGCCAAACTTCACGTTCCCCGGCCGGTTTACGGACACCACAGGCGCCGCTTCGGACAGGCCGTAGCCTTCCAGCACCGGATGGCCAAACTTATCCGCAAACTTCTGCCCCAATACCTTGCCCAGGGAAGCTCCGCCGCAAATAAATTCCCGTACCGTGGAAAGCTCGGAGGGCTCGGCCCCTTCCAGCAGCAGCTCCATCACCGCAGGCACCCCGGTAAACAGGGTAACCCCATGGCGCTGTACCAGCCGGATGGCAGTCTTGAAATTGTAGTTGGCCTGGATCACCAGCTGGGCCCCCAAAAGCAAGCTCAGGCTGACGCAGATGCTCCAGGCGTAGCAGTGGTACATGGGCAGCAGGCAGAGGATAACATCTTCCGGCCGGGCATGGATGGCGTCCTGGAAATCCCAGGCGTTGGCTACCAGATTCTTATGGCTGAGCATAGCCCCTTTGGGCCGGCCCGTAGTTCCGGAGGTATAAATGATGGTGCAGTTGTCGTCCTCCGTCCGGGGGACCTCCTGCAAACTGCCGCTTACCGGAGCGTCCAGTTCCCCAAAGGTCAGCTGCCGCACCGGGGCGCAGCCCAGCTCTGCCAGCGGCCCGTCCAGTTCCAATTTGGCCTGGGTCAGGAACAGATGAATCTCCGCATCCTTGATCATGTAGGCCACTTCCCGGGGCACCAGCTGGAAATTAATGGGAACAATCACGCCCCCAGCCCGGATTACCGCCATATAGGCCGCTACGTATTCCGCACAGTTCCGGGAAAACAGGCCCACCCGTTCCCCCTTTTTCAGTCCGGCTTCCTGTAAAAAGGCGGCCCACCGGTCCACCTGCTCCCGCAGCTCACCATAGGTAATGACCCGGTCCTGGTCAAGCAAAGCCGGCCGATCCGCAGGATGGCTGGCAATCAACTGATAATAAAACATGCGTCCTCCTCCAATTGCAAATATAACAGTCTGCCTTCTGCCCTTGCCTTTCCGGCAGAAAGCGAGTAAGATGAATTCGTTCAACAATAATTCCAGAAAGAAGTGAGAGTATGAAAGAATTTCGCATTGGTTCTGTAGGCGAAGCCTCCGAAACCGTTCTTCACACCAACACGGCTAAAGCCATGGGCAGCGGGTCCCTGGATGTTTATGCCACCCCGGCCATGCTGGCCCTGATGGAAAAAGCCGCCTGTGAAATCGTCAATCCCTGCCTGGACGACGCTACCACCAGCGTGGGCATCAGCGTGAACCTGTCCCACGATGCCGCTACCCTGGTAGGCAAAACCGTCAACGCCAAAGCCGTTCTGGTGGGCGTAGATGGCCGCAAGCTGACCTTCAAGATTACGGTCTCCGATGATTACGGCACCATCGGCCAAGGCACCCACGAACGCTTCCTGGTCAACAAGGAAAAATTCCTGGGCAAACTGGCCGCCAAGGATCAAAAATAAAAACTTACAAATTGCGGGTCAAGGTTTCCATTACCATCAGGTTGCTGACCACGCCCACCCCTCCGGGGACCGGCGTGTAGGCGGAAGCCTTGGCCTTTTTTACGTCTTCCGGCACATCTCCCACCAGTTTCCCCTCCAGGGAATTGATGCCGATGTCCACAATCACAGCGCCGTCCTTGACCATGTCTTCGGTGATCAGGTTGGGTTTGCCCACGGCGCAGAGAATCACGTCTGCCTGCCGGGTAATGGCCGGCAGATTTTTGGTAGTGGAGCGGCAGACGGTTACCGTAGCCCGCTCTCCCAAAAGCATCAGGGTAAGCGGCCGGCCCACTACACTGCCGTAGCCCACCATAACCACATTTTTCCCTACCAGGGGCACCTGGTAATAGTCCAAAATGGCCATGCAGGCTCGGGGCGTACAAGGAGCCCAAGGACTGGTGCCCACATAAAAATTGCCGCTGTTCAGCGGATGGATGCAGTCCATATCCTTATCCGGATCCATATGGGCCAAAAGGGCAATCCGGTCAATCTGATGGGGCAGAGGAACCAGCAGCAGGATTCCCGTAACGGAAGGGTCCGCACTCAGCTGGTCCATGGCCCGGTTGGCCTCTTCCTGGGTGGTTTCCTGGGGAAGCACCACCTCCCGGGTTTGGATGCCCAGGCTGGCGGCGGTTTTCAGCAGGCTGCGCTTATAAACCTGGGCCGCCGCATCATTGCCCACCAGAAAGGTGGCCAGGGTCACCTTCCGGCCCTGGAACTTTTCCTGGAGTTCCCGGCGGATTTTGGCAGCCACTGGCTGGCCGGCCATGATGATAGGTTCACTCATACAAATTTCTCCTTATTCCATAGAAAGAGGGCGTGTACTGGTTACACGCCCTCTGTTTTGCTGCAAGACCGGAAAGCCCCGTTCGGCGACCTATCCTGACGGCAAGCGTCAGCGCAGGCTGCCTTAATCTGGAACTTCCAGCAATACCGCCCCAAGGCGGTACTGGCATGATAAAGCTATTTTACACCATGCCAGGCCTTGTGACAAATCATTCTTTTAGTGAAAATAGACTGTTACGGTATTTCCCGGCTGAAGTACCGTTCCCGGAGCCGGATCCTGCTTCCAGCTGGTGCCGCTGCCAATGGGAATCAGGGACAGATTGCCCCCTTCCAGGGCGGCAGCCACTTCCCGCATGGAATAACCCGCCAGATTGGTGAGCTTCACGGAGCCGTCCTCCTGGGGTACCAGGGGGGCCAGTTCCTTCTGCTCTCCGCCGCCGGAAATCAGGGATTCCACCGTAGGCAGACCTTCGGAGTCGCTGGGCTGAATGCCCTTGGCTACCAGGATCTGCTGCAGGGTATCCCGGAAAATAGGCGCGGACACCTGGGAGCCGTAGAAGGCGCCCTTGGGAGAGTCCAGCATGATGATCATGGCGTACTTGGGCTTGTCACTGGGCACAAAGCCCACGAAGGAAGCAATATACACCCCGGGAATGTAGCCGCCCTTGGGGGAGAGTTTTTCAGCAGTACCGGTCTTGCCGGCAATCTTGTAGCCCTTGATCTGTGCCGTCTTGCCGCCGCCTTCGGAAACCACTTTCTCCATCATGCCCCGCATTTCCTCAGCCACTTCCGGGGTAATTACCTGGCGTACCACTTCCCGCTTGCCCTCTCGCAGCACCTTGCCGTCGGGAGCAATGACCCGTTTCACAATATAGGGTTTCAGCAGCGTACCTCCGTTGGCAATGGCGCAGATGCCCCGCAGCATCTGCAGGGGCGTTACCGCAATCCCCTGGCCGATGGCCATGGTAGCCACATCGGAGGGAACCATGTTTTCCGGATTGTACAGGATGCCCGCTTCTTCCCCGGGCACATCACTGCCGGTTACGGAACCAAAGCCAAAGAGCTTGGCGTATTCCGTTTCCTTCTCGCCTCCCAGCTTCAGGCCCAGGTCGGCCATGCCGGTGTTCAGGGAGAATTTGATGATGTCCGTAAAGGTCACGTGCCCCATCCCCTTGCCGTCCCAGTTCCGGATCCGCCGGCCCCCTACATCAATGGAACCCTGGTCGTTAAAGGGCGTATTGGGGGTAATGATGCCTTCCATCAGACCGGCAGAGCCGATAATGGGCTTAAAGACAGAGCCGGGCTCGTACACAATGCCCACGCCCCGGTTCATATACTCTTGCTGGGTGCCCTTGTAGAACACGTTGGGATCAAAGGTGGGCCGGCTGGCCATACCCAGGATTTCCCCGGTATTGGGATCCATCAGAATGGCTGCAGCGCTGGCCGCATGGGTTTTGGCAATGGCCTCGTCCAGGCTTTTTTCCAAGATGAACTGCATCTGGGCATCAATGGTCAGCTCCACCGTATTCATCCGGCGGGCCTGGGTCTGAAGCTGGGAACCCTGCTGGGCCACCCGGTTGCCGTGGGCGTCAAAGTAGCTGCTGCGCTTTTCATCCACGCTTTTCAGCTCCTTGTTCATGGAGGCTTCGATACCCTCCAGGCCCACATCATCGGTGCCCACAAAACCCAGCACCTGGGCTGCCAGTTTGTTTTTCGTGTAAAAGCGCTTGCTTTCTTCCTGGAAATGGAAACCCGGCAGCTTCTGGTCCTTGAGAATTGCTTCCACCTTGTCCGTCACATGGGGGTCCAGGGTCCGTTTGACCCAAATAAACTGCTTATCGGTATCGGAGAACTCCTGGTACAGGTCGTCCGCATTGAGTCCCAGTACAGGGGCCAGCTGGTCCGCTGCCACCCGGCGGGGATCCCGCTGGGGCATCTTTCCCGCCGGCCACCGGGCCGGGTCATCCTTCATTTCCTGGGGATTCACGTACAGGGATTTGCTGATAACGCTGACCGCCAGCTCTTCCCCGTTCCGGTCCACAATACTGCCCCGGGGCGTAACTTCCGTATGTTCCCCGGTAATCTGGTCCATGGCGTTCCGGGCATTTTGGGCCCCATCCACCAGCTGCAGATAGCCAATCCGGACGATAATCAATACCACCATAATGCCTACCAGGCGGCCTATCCACACGGCCCGGGTTTTGCCCTGCTTCAAGATGCTCTGCTTGTCCGCATCCAGATGGAGCACCCGTTCCCTATGGGGAGGGATGGGGAACCTGGTTTTCCGCTCTTCCGGCTGACTGCGGCGGGAAGGCTTGGGAATCTTAGGAAACTTCATGGCCGCCACCTCCTAGCCCCAGGCCGAGTGCCAAAACGGGGTCTTTGGGTACTCCGGGGCATATCCGGAGCCAGTTTTCCCCGCTCCCGCTGGACTTCCGCCCGGTACACACTGAGCACCAGACCAATGCCCATCAGACTGGCAACCAGGCTGGTGCCCCCGTAGCTGATAAAGGTCAGGGGAACGCCAATAACCGGCAAAAGGCCGCAGACCATGGCCATATTGGCAAAGGCCTGGCCCACCACCAGGAAGTTCACCCCAGTGACCAGCAGAAAACCGGCCCGGTCCTGGGTATGCTGGCCCACCCGGTACAGGGCAAACGCCAGCAGGATAAAGCTGAAAATCAGGAACAGTGCCCCCAAAAAGCCCCATTCCTGACAGAAAATGGCAAAGGCAAAGTCCGTATGGGCTTCCGGCAGATAGAAGAACTTGCCAAAGCCCATGCCAAAATGGCTGCCAATGAGCCGGCCGCTGCCAATGGCCACAAAAGACTGTACAGCCTGGTAGCCGTTGCCCTGGGGGTCCAGATAGGGATCAATCCAGAGCCGCACCCGGTTCATCCGGTAGGGTGCCTGGAGAATGGCGGCAATGGATACGACCAGTCCTGCGCCGCCCAAAATCCCGATTTCCCGCAGGTCCAGCCCTGCCACAATATACAAAACAGTAATCAGGGCCATAATAATGGCCGCCGTACCCATATCCGGCTGCAGCAGCACCAAAGCGGCCAAAACCGCCGTAGCCCAAAAAGCCAGGTTGCTGCCCAAATCCATCAGACGGGGCTTTTTCCCCTTGACCATCAAATGGCCCAAATAGCCGGCTCCCATAATAATCACCGCCAGCTTGACAAATTCCGAAGGCTGGAAGGAAATGGACCCCATAGTGACCCAGCGCTGGGCCCCCTTGGTGGTCTTCCCAAAAACATCCACCCCAATCAGAATGGCCAAAAAGATGGCATAGATCTGGGAATTGTAGTTAAAGAAATTATGATAGTCGGTTTTCCAGCCCAGCCAATACATGAAGGCCAGTCCCACCGCCCCGTAGGCAGCGTACCGGATCAGGTAGTGATAGCCGTTGCCAAACATATCGGCCGCTGTCACAAAGCTGGCACTGAATACATTGACGCAGCCCAGCAGCATGAGAAACAGTACCAGGGAAACAATGGCGTCCCTGGGATTTTCCCAAATCAAAAACCGTTTTTGCATAACCCTCCTGCTCCTTTAGAAAACCACTTCACAGAAATTGATGTTTTTCCCTTTCCCGCTGAATTTTTCCTCATATTCGGTCTGGGCCTCATTGAGAATATCCGTATGGTGCAGGTCATGGCTCAGTTCCAGGATGGTCAGGCCAAAGGCCTGAAATTCTTCCACGGAAAAGGCAAACAGGTCATCATTGTCCGTTTTGAAGCGGAGATGGCCCCCGGGTTTCAGAATGGTCTTGTAGGTGGCCAAAAAGCCCCGGTAGGTCAGCCGCCGTTTGGCGTGCCGGGCCTTGGGCCAGGGATCGCTGAAGTTAAGATACAGCTGCTCCACTTCCCCCGGCGCAAACCAATCCAGCAGGTGCTCCGCATTGGCCCGGAGAATCCGTTCGTTGGGAAGCTCCAGTTCCCGGATTTTCTTCACGGCATGGTAGCAGATGTCCCGCTGGGTTTCCATGCCCAAATACCCGATTTCCGGATGCAGCTGACTCATTTCTGCCAGGAACTTTCCTTTGCCGCAGCCGATTTCCATATGGACCGGCCGGTCTCCCAGCAGCTTGGACCAATTGCCCCGGTATTCTTCCAAATGATCTTCCAGCAGTTCTTTTCCCGTATAGTCTTCCAAGGCCCTGGCAATCCAAGGTTTCTTTCGTAAACGCATTCTGCGACCTCCACAAAAAAAATCAGGGTGATGGATAAGTTTTCAGCACCTATGCACCACCCCTTGATGCAATTTCTCCGGGATTTTTCCCAAAGGAGTCATTGTTTTGGCCCAGGCTTATTTGCTTGGCCCCAAATCATATTTCTTCAAATACCGGTACAGCGTTACCCGGCTTACATCCAGCATGAGAGCCAGCTTGCTGATATTGCCGCCGGCCTGTTTCCAGGCTGCCACAAAGGCATCCTTGTCGTGCTTCCAGGACTTTTCAATCCGATGTTCTCCCGGCAGCTTGATATGGGACGCTTCAATGACGCTGCCGGCCGTATGGAAGAAAGCCTGCTCAATCACGCCCTGGAGCTGTTTGATATTCCCCGGCCACTGACAGCTGTTAAGCATATGCAGGGCTTCCTTGGAGAGGGTCTTGCTGGGCATATTGTGCCGGGCAGCCATTTCCGTCAGAATGTGGTTGGCAATAACTTCCACATCCTCCACCCGTTCCCGCAGGGGCGGAACCCGGATGACGGTGCCAATCACCAGTTCGTACAGGCTTCTGGAAAACAGTCCCTTGTCCGTCAGCCGCTTCAGGTTGGAATCGCAGGCGGCAATCACCCGGACATTGAATTTCCGGCGGGTGCCGGTTTCCCGGTTCAGCACCCCGTTGCGCAGGGCATCGGCCAGCACATCTTCCAGCCGGACAGGGAATTTCTCAATCTCGTCCAGGAACAACGTGCCGCCGTTGGCCAGTTCCAGGCTGCCTGCGCTGACATGGCCGGCCCCGTCGTCGGAGCCAAAGAACTCGGCTTCCAGCTGGCTTTCCGGACCTTCGTGGCCCCGTACCGTAATCAGCGGTGCCGCCGCCCGGGGACTGGCCTGATGAATACCATGAGCCAGGCGCTGTTTGCCCGTACCCGGTTCCCCCTGGAGCAGCAGATTGTTGTCGCCCCGGGCAACCCGGGCAGCCTTGTGCTGCAGCGCCAGGAATTCGTTGGAATTGCCCACCATGCTGTACAGGCTGTAGCGGGAGCTGTAGCCGGTAGCATGGGCAATGGTGGTTTTCAGATCTTCAATGGCCATGGAGATGATGATGACACTTTCCACCCGGCCGGCAAGCTTCACCGGCAGGACGCTGGTCACATCTTCGTAGGTCCGGTCCTGGGTAATCCAGGTAATTTCCTTGCGGATGGTGCTCTTGCCCCCTAGACCTTTCTGGATGGGAATATGCTCGTAGTTCAGGAAGACCTGATCCAGGCGGTCCTTCCCTTCCAGCCGCTTTCTCCCGTTGCTGTTGGCAAAACGCAGGGACCCGTCCTTATTGACCCAGTATACAGAAGCAGGGATTTCTTCCGAAATCAGCCCGCAAGCCTGCCAGAATTCCTGCATATCCAGGAATTTTTCCAAAGAATACCGCATGGTCATCAAAAGGCTCAGCAGAATATCGTAGGGCAGGTCGTTCTGGTCCAGGGAGAAAATGGCCATGATGTACCGGCTTTGCCCGGCTACAATCACAGGCGTGGAGCAGGCGTCCCCGGAATGGCTTTCCCGAATCCACATTTCCGGCCCAAACATCAAAAACGGCGCATTATGGCTGCGGGCCACAGAAATACTGGACGTACCCACGTCCTCCTCCAGCACCCGCATGCCCTGGATATCTTCAATGCTTCTCTGGAAGAAAGGCATGGCGTAGTTTTTCAGTACGTAGCCGTCTTTATCCACCAGCAGCATACTCAGATTATGGCTGTTGAAATATTGCTGGTTCTGTTCAAACAAGCCGTCCACATACTCGATTACATCCTTCTGCAGCTCCAGCTGGTGCTGCAGCTCGCTGGGAGACAGGCGCACCCCATCCACCGGCATGGTTTCATGGTTCAGTTTCCGGGCTTCGCACCGGCGCCAGGATTCGGCCACCCAGGGATGCACGTTGGGATCCAGAATCCCTTCGTTGATAAATTTGTTGTAGTAGCTGGTCAGCTTATCTTTATTGCGTCTTTCTCTAATCATCTAGTCATAACCCCCCGATTGATCAGCGGTACGAGCGCTGCCCGGAATCCGGTACCAGAACTCGCTTGGCGCCATAATACCGCGTACGCCAATAATTTTCACGCAAACTGCATAAACGCACCCCGCCGGAAGACGTGGCACTCCAGAACATTCCCTGGCCGGCATAAATGCCTACATGGGAAGCCCCCGGTTCATAGGTGGTAAAGAAAACCAGGTCCCCCGGCAGCAGCTGCCGCTGGGTAACAAACATGCCCTTTTCATACTGGAGATCCGCCGTTCTGGGCAGCGCTGCCTTGTGCTGCCGGAAGACGTACTGGACATACCCGGAGCAGTCAAAAGCCCGGGGTGTCGTTCCCCCAAAGCTGTAGGGAACCCCCTTGTAGCGGGAAGCGGTACGGACAATGTCCCGGCCGCTGACCCCGTGGATACCCTCTTTCTCAAAGGCAGATTCGGTAATCCGGTAATAGGTATTGTCATCCACCTGGCCGGTGACCTTCAGCCGGTTTTTCCGCTGAAAATCCCGTACCTGTTCTGCCAGGTCCTTGGTATATTTCCCGGTTTCCGGCGTCTTTACCCCAATGGCATTGAGTTTCATCTGAACGGATTTGACCTTCCAGCCCTTATCCCCTACGGTCAAGGGAGCGGCCTTTTTTGCAGCTGCACCTGCAGGCAGGGGCAGTACCAGCATGGAAAGCAGCAATGCTGCAAGAAGTTTATGCAGTCTCATAATGGGTGCCTCTTTTCCTTATATTTCAAATGATACAACCTTAATACTCCATATTAGTATAAACTTCCCAATCCGTCAATTTGGAAAGCTTCGTCATGGACTCTTCCAGTTCCCGGAGCAGCCGCTCCTTATCCTGGGGCAGGGTGCCCTTCAGCATAATGTAATTGGAAATATGGTTGCTGCGGAACAGCGTATGGCGCTCTGGACTGATAAAGGTGTGCTCCAGCATGGTGTGCACCTCCTGGGCCAGGCCCGCCGGGGAGAGCAGCTCAAATTCCCCGTTCTGGAACTGCTCCAGCATTTCAGTTCCTTTATATAGCCGCAGGGTCAGTACGCTGAGCATATTGGGCTCAATGGCCGAAATGGCTTTGCCTGTTTCTATGGCGTGCCGCTCACTGCCCTCCTTGCCGCCCAGCCCTGCAATCACCATCATGGACAGCTTCATGCCGCTGCGGATGACCTTTTGCCCGGCAGCAATGGCCTCTTCCGCCGTAACGCCCTTCTTGATCCGCCGGAGGAGCTCCGTATCCCCGGTTTCCAGGCCCAGATACAGCATCTTGAGCCCCGCTTCCCGGAGCTGGGCCATTTCCTCGTCGCTTTTGCGCAGGATGTCCCGGGGCCCTGCATAGGAGGTTACCCGCTGCAGGTTGGGGAAGGTTTCATACAGCACATGTAAAATTTTGATCAGCTTGGCGGTGGGCAGCACCAAAGCGTCCCCGTCCGCCAGGAAAATCCGCTTCACCTGGTCCTTGGCATACTTGGCAGCCATGCCGATCTGCTTGGCAATCTCCTCATCGCTGCAGACGCAGAACTGCACCTCCTTGTACATGGCGCAGAACGTACAGGCATTGTGGGCACAGCCCCGGGTTACGCGCAGGATAAAGCTGAACGCTTCACTGGGGGGCCGGAACACCGGCGTTTCATAATCATCAAAATACAAACCAAACATCCCATCAGCCTCCGTAAGTACTCTTTCTTCCTATATATAGACAGTTTTTTCATAAGATTCTACAAATTCACATATTATACACAACTGCACCTGTCGTGTTAATTATTATAAACTATTTTACAGTTTTTTACATTATCTTTTGTAAACTTTTTGAAAAGAAATAAAAACCTCGTTTTTATTTTGCCCATTCTCAGCTCATTTTCCTCTCCCCTTGTTTTTTGCCATTTGACAATATATAATTTTTAGTTGAAGTTGACACATGAAAGGTTAGAGGTGAACTGAATGTCTGCACAAGAAGCAAGTTTCATGGGTGGTGTCGCTGTACCCCCCAGCAAGTCCTTGACCGACAAATTGGCCATCGAAAGATGCCCGGCCCCGGACATGGTGTACATTCCTCTTTCCCAGCACATTGGTGCTCCGGCAAAACCGGTGGTTAAACCAGGGGATAAAGTCACGATCGGACAAGTGATCGGTGAAGCAGGAGGCTTTGTAAGCACAAATGTCCATGCCAGCGTCAGCGGTACCGTCATCAAGATTGAAAGCCGCTACATGGTCCATGGGATGCTTGCCCAATGCATCGTTATCAAAAACGATGGGCAGGATACCCTCTGCGAGGATATCAAACCCCGCAGCGAAGAAGAGATCACGCCGGAACTGATCCGTCAGGTACTGCGTGATAAAGGCATCGCCGGTATGGGCGGCGCCATGTTCCCCACCGCAGTGAAGTATGCTCCCCCCAAAGAAGGAGCCCGTCCCATCGATACCATCGTCCTGAACGGCATCGAATGCGAACCCTTCATTACGGCCGACCATCGGACCCTGCTGGAATGCTCCGATGAAATCATCCAAGGTTTGAAGTATTTCCTCATGGCTTCCGGTGCCTCCCAAGGCATCATCGGCATTGAAGACAACAAACCCGATGCCATTGCCCTGATGGAAAAGAAAGTTGCTTCCGAACCGAATATCCGGGTTCAGGTCTGCGCTGAAAAGTACCCCCAGGGTTCTGAAAAGCATCTGATCTACGCTACCACGGGCCGTACGGTTCCTGACCGGGGTCTGCCTGCTGATGTGGGCGTTATCGTGGATAACGTGGGCACTGCAGTAGCTGCCTGCCGGGCTATCAAAAACAACATTCCTCTGTACGAGAGAGTGGTTACGGTCAGCGGCGACGGCGTCAAGAAACCGGGCAACTACATCCTGCGCCTGGGCACCCTGTTCACCGATGCAGTAAAAGCTGCCGGCGGCCTGGAAGGGGATCCCGGCAAGATCGTAGCCGGCGGTATGATGATGGGCTTTGCCGTAAACTCCCTGGATTACCCCATTATCAAAGGGTCCACCGGTGTGCTGGTCTTCAATTCCAAATCTCCTTTCGCCCAATATGTTGAACCCAGTCCTTGCGTACATTGCGGCCGCTGCGTCGATGTATGCCCCATGAAGCTGGAACCCACCGAGATTGTTCAAGCCGTAAAACGGCAGAACTGGGAAGCAGCAGAAAAATTCTACTGCCACGCCTGCATCGAATGCGGTTCCTGTGCCTTCGTCTGCCCCGCTTATATTCCTTTGGTCCAATACATCCGTATGGGCAAGCAGTTCATCAAAGGGAACAGCAGCGGCGGCCACAACCCCTTCTACAAATTAAATAAATAACTCGTGAAAGGACTGGATATTGATTATGGAACCTATTAAAGAACCTAAGCCTTTGGTTCTCCTTTCCTCTTCTCCCCATATGCACTGTGATCTGACGATCAGCAAGTCCATGAGGGAAGTAATGCTGGCCCTGGTGCCTGCCGTACTGGCTTCTGTGTATTATTTCCGCGTGGATGCCGTCATCGTCATCGCCTGCACCATGATTTCTGCCGTCATTTTTGAAATGCTCAGCAACAAGGTGATGGGAAAGAAGAACACCACCAGCGACGGCTCCGCCGCCCTGACCGGTCTTTTGTTGGCCCTGTGCCTGCCCGCCAGCCTGCCGCCTTACATGGCAGTCCTGGGCGGTATGTTCGCCATTGTTGTAGGCAAAGCCGTATTCGGCGGTCTGGGCCGCAACATCTTTAACCCGGCCCATATCGGCCGTGCCATCCTCTTGGCATCCTTCCCCCAGCAGATGACCACCTGGGTCATTCCTGCCACCAAAGCCATGGCTACCACCGCTGCTACCGCTTCCGCTGATGCCATGACCGCTGCCACTCCCCTGGCTGTCATGAGAGCCACGGAAAAAATCTGGCAGGCTGGCGGCGCTGCTGCTGCAGCCCAGCTGCCTCCCCTGTCCGACCTGTTCATCGGCAATGTGGGCGGTTCCCTGGGTGAAACCTGTGTACCGGCCCTGGTTCTGGGCGGCCTGTACCTGATCTACAAGAAGCTGATTGACTGGCGGATTCCCGTTTTCTATCTGCTGACCGTAGCCATCGTAACCGGCATTTATGGCACAGTTATGGGCTACCCTGCAGCTTTTCCCCTGTACCATCTGTTTGCCGGCGGCCTGATGATCGGTGCTTTCTTCATGGCCACTGACTGGGTAACTTCTCCTATCACCAAAAAAGGCCGGATCATTTACGCCATTGGCCTGGGGCTTCTGACCTCCCTGATCCGTCTGCGGGGCAGCTACACCGAAGGCGTCTGCTACTCCATCCTGATGATGAACATGGTAGTTCCCATGATTGACCGCTTCGTCCGGAACGTATCCTTTGGAGGAGGCCTGAAGAAATGAAAAACATCTTTGTGAAATTTACAGGAATCCTGGCTCTCACCTGCGGCATTTCCGTTGCCTTTGTGGCGGGCGCCAACGAAGTTACCAAGGGCATCATTGCTGCCAAACAGGAAGCTGATGTAAAAGCAGCCTATCGGGACGTTCTGCCCCAGCTGGGCGACCTGACCAAGGAAAAGTCTCCTGGCGGCCTGATTGCCGATATTGAGCAGTCCAAAAAGGACGGCAAAGTCAACGGCTACATCTACACCGTAGAACCCACCGGGTACGGCGGCAAGGTCACCTTCATGGTGGGCTTCTCCACCCCGGACAACAAGATTACCGGCATCAAAGTCCTGAGCCACAGCGAAACCCCCGGTCTGGGCGCCAGAAGCACCGAACCGGAATGGCAGCAGCAATTCAAGGGCAAACCTCTGAAAGACGCCCTGGTTGTTACGAAACAGACTCCCAGCAAAGACAATGAAATCCGTGCCATCACCGCAGCTACCATCACTTCCAGAGCGGTAGTCACCGGGATCAACGAAGCACGGGAGCACTACATGAAAAATTATGCTAACGGAAAGGACTGATTCGTATGCTGCATGAGCTGACTAAAGGCATCATCAAGGAAAACCCCTTGTTCGTCCAGTTGTTGGGTGTTTGTCCTTCTCTGGCCACCAGTAACTCCCTGGACAACGCCATCGGTATGGGCTGTGCCTTCACCTTCGTTTTGTTTTTCTCCAACATCATCATTTCCGCCATCCGGAAATTGATTCCTGATCAGATTCATATCCCCTGCTACATCGTCGTTATCGCTTCCCTGGTAACCCTGCTGCAGATGCTGATGCAGGCTTATGTACCTGCCCTGTACGCATCCCTGGGCGTATTCGTTCCTCTGATCGTAGTAAACTGCATCGTACTGGGCCGTGCTGAAGCCTTTGCCTGCGACCACGGCATCATCGATTCCGCCCTGGACGCCATCGGCATGGGCATTGGCTACACTTTCGCCCTGTTCCTGATTGCCACCTTCCGTGAACTGATCGGTTCCGGCAAACTGTTTGGCCATCTGGTGCTGGGAACCGCTTACCAGCCTGTGCTGATCTTCATCCTGCCGGCCGGCGCCTTCCTGACCATGGGCTTTGTCTTTGCTGCTGTAAACTACTTCAGAGAGAGAGGAGTGGCTCATAATGGGTAGTACATTCGGCATTATCTTTGGTGCCATTTTCGTTTCCAACATCATTTTGTCCCAGTTCCTGGGCATGTGCTCCTTCTTGGGGGTATCCAAGAACTTCAACAACTCTGTAGGTATGAGTGCTGCCGTATCCTTCGTAATGCTGCTGGCCACTATCCTTTCCTACGGGATTTATTACCTGCTGCTGGTTCCCTACCATCTGGAATACCTGAACACCCTGGTGTTCATTCTGGCCATTGCCACCCTGGTACAGCTGGTTGAAATGTTCATGAAAAAGGCTATGCCCGCCCTGCACAAGGCCATGGGTATCTACCTGCCTCTGATCACCACCAACTGCGCCATCCTGGGTATTGCTTTGATCAACGTAACGAAGAACTACGACTTCATCGATTCCGTAGCCAACTCCATCGGTACCTCCCTGGGCTACACCATGGCCATCCTGCTGTTCTCCTGCATTCGGGAACGTTTGGATGAAGATGCCCTGCCCAAATGCCTGCGGAGCCTGCCCATTGCTTTGATCACTGCCAGCTGTATGTCCATTTCCATGATGGGAATGAGCGGCATCCATTAAGTTAGGAGCTGAACAATTATGACAACTGCTATAATTCTGGTTGCGGTCTTGGGCGGCATTTTCGGTCTTGTCCTGGCAACTGCCGGCAAGAAGTTTGCCGTTGAAGAAGATCCGCGCATCAACGAAGTCACCAACCTGCTGCCCGGCGCCAACTGCGGCGGCTGCGGCTACGCAGGCTGCGCTGCCCTGGCCAACGCCATTGTAGCCGGAGAGGCTGACGCCAACAAATGCGTTGTAGCCAACTCCGACAGCAAAAAAGCCATCGGCGCTGTGATGGGTGTGGAAGACACCGGCGATGACGAGAACGCCATCCGCTACATTCCCCGCCTGCACTGCAACGGCTGCACTGCCAACCGGACCCGTATTTCCAACTACGAAGGTGTCCACAACTGCTACCTGAGAGCCCAGCAGACCGGCGGCCCCGGCCAATGCAACTACGGCTGCTTCGGAGACGGCGCCTGCGTGGACGCCTGCAACTTCGGTGCCCTGAAAATCGGTGCCAACGGCCTGCCCGAATTCGACTACAACAAATGTGTCGGCTGCGAAGCCTGCGCCAAAGCCTGCCCGCAGCTGCTGATTGAAATGATTGATGCTTCCAAGAACGTCCTGGTGGAATGCAACAATCGTGAAAAAGGCAAAGCTGCCATGACTGACTGCAAGGTATCCTGCATCAGCTGCGGCATGTGCGCCAAGAACTGCCCGCAGCACTGCATCACCATGGAAGACGGTGTCAACGGCAGCATTCCTGTAATCGACTACACCAAGTGCGATGGCTGCGGCATCTGCGTAGAAAAATGCCCCCGGAAGTGCCTGGTTTACGTTACGCCGGTTACCGGCTCCCCTGAAGCCCCTGCCAAAGAACAACCTACCGGCTGCGCCTGCTGCGCCATGGCCGCCAATTGTCCTTCTGCTCAGGCTCAGGCCCAAGCCAGAAAATGAAAAAACTTCTTGCGTTAACTTTGTTTTTCAGCAGCCTGATTTTATCGGGCTGCTTTTTTCAACCGGCAAAACATGAGGATACCCGGTTTATGATGGATACCATTGTCACCATTACCACCACCGGTGACAGCAAAACGCAGCTTCAGGACGCTACCGCCAGGGCCTTTACCCTGTTCCAAACCATTGCCAACGAAACAGACCCCTACACGGCCCAGGGGCCCCAGGACCTGTACGCCATCAACCAGGCAGCGGGCAAGGGACCCCAAAAGGCTTCCCCCTACCTGCTGGATATCCTCCAGCAGATTGCCCCTCTGCATAACGCTCCTTTGGACGTAACCCTGGGGCCCGTCATCCAGGTCTGGAACCAGCACCGGGACAGCAAAACCGTGCCCACCGCAGAAGAAATTCATCAGGCTCTGGCCAAATGCGGTCCGGACAAGTATACTGTATCCCAGGAGAACGGTACCATCACTTTGGCAAATGGTGCCCAGCTGGATCTGGGAGCGGTAGCCAAAGGCTACGCCGTTGAGCAGACCGCCAACCAGCTGGCCAAGGAGCCAGGCATCCAAACGGCCCTGGTAAACGCTGGGGGCAACATCAAGATTATCGGCAATAAGCCCGACGGAAAGCCTTGGAAAATCGGCATCCAGGATCCCCGGAACGCCCAAAAGGTGCTGGGTACCTTGCTGGTGCCCGCCGGCACAGCCATTGCCACCAGCGGGGACTACCAGCGCTACTACGAAGTGGACGGGGTCCGCTATCACCACATTCTGGACCCGGGCACCGGCTGGCCTTCCCGCTTCTGCCGCTCCGTAACGGTGGTTACCCATTCCGCCTTCTGGGCGGACTACTACTCCACCCTGCTCTTTGGGCTGCCCTGGCAGCAGGCCCTGGACCTGGTAGAAAAGGATCCGGAACTGGAAATGGTCTACGTGGATAGTGAAGGTACCCTTCATGTATCCTCGGGCCTTGCCAAAATATTTACCCCTGGAAAGTAAGGAGACGTTATGCGTAAAAATGATTTTTGGCTGATTTTGGTGCTGGCCCTGGCCGGCCTAGTCAGCTACTTCCTGTTTCGGGCGGATCCCTCCGCCCAGAATAAAGTTTTGGTGGTGCGCCGGGACCAGCAGGTCCTCCAGCGGATCGAACTGAAAAATGTCACTTCAGAAACCAAACTGATCGTTCCGGTCCAAGACGGTGAAATGGTCATCGCCTACGACAAGGACGGCGGAAGGGTCATTTCGTCCCCCTGCCCGGACAAGGTCTGCGTCCACCAGGGCAAAATCACCCAATCCGGCCAGACCGTGGCCTGCGTGCCGGAAAAGGTACTGGTCACCCTGACCACTGCTGCAAAGGAGAATGATCATGACGCCATCCTCCGGTAAACTGACCACCCGTGACCTGACCCAGCTGGGTATCCTCTTGGCCGCCGCCATTGCCCTGCGCCTGGCGGAAACCAGCGTAGCCTACCTGCTGCCCCTGCCCGGCGCCCATTTGGGCCTGGGCAACAGTGTCACCATGATTGTGCTGTACCTGTACGGAACCACCAAAGGCGCCCTGTTCCTCACCACCCGGCTGCTTTTAACGGGGCTGCTTTTCACCGGCCTTTTCACCCCGGGCTTCATGATTGGGCTGGGAGGCGCCGTACTCAGCTTTCTCTGCATGGCCCTGGCCGTAAAAAAACAATGGTTCTCCCCTGTCGGGGTGGGCCTTTTGGGGGCCTTTTGCCACAACTGCGGCCAGATTTTTGCGGCCGTTCTCTTGATGCAGACCACGGCCCTGTTTTCCTATCTGCCCGTCCTGATTGCCATTGGCATTCCCACCGGTCTCTTTACCGGTTTTTTGGCCGGCTTTTTCCTGGACCGGGTGGAAAAACAACTGCACCTGTAAGGGAGGAAACGTAAAGCATGGAAGAAGAATCGGCCTGGCGCCAATTGGAAAATGAACTGGAAGACTGCTCCGCCTGCCCCCTGCGCGGGGACTGCAAAGCCCCTGTGGGCTGGTTTGGCGACCCGAAAAGCCCCCTGCTGCTGGTAGGGGAAGGCCCTGGGGGCGTGGAGGATGAGTACGGCTGTCCCCTGATTGGTCCCAGCGGCCAGCTGCTGGACAAGGCCCTGTGGTCTGTAAAAATCACCCGGGACCACGTGCTTACCACCAACGTCATCAAATGCCGGCCCAAAGGCAACCGGACCCCCACCCCGGAAGAAGGCAGCTTCTGCGGTAAACGTTTCCTAGAGCGCGAAATTTCCCTTCTCAAGCCCCGAGTCATTGTGGCCCTAGGCAGTGTAGCCCTGCGCTATTTTAAGGGACCACAGGCCAGAATTACCCGGGAAAGGGGCACCTTCTTTAGAACCTCCCAAGGCATCGACTGCATTGCCACCTTCCATCCGTCCTACCTGCTCCGGCTTACGGGAAAGGCCCAGATTGCCGCCAAATGGGATGTGTTCCACGATTTGGAAGCCGCCCGGGCAAAGGCGCTGGAGGCGGACCCCCAGTACCCCCTGTGCAGCGTGCGCCCCATAAACCTGTTTTCCCTTTTCACCAAACGTTCCTGATACCGCTTTGCGTACGGCCTGTGTTGTTCCTCTTTTGAGAAATAGCGCAGGCCGTTTTTGCGGCCAGCACTTTTTGGAGCGCTAAATTGCCTTTCTCAAGTCCCGGGGCATTGCAGTCTTACCCAGTGTAGCCCCTGGCTATTTTAAGGGTTCACAGGGCAAAATCAGGCCAGCTGAAGGCATTTTCGTTAGGAGCTGCTCTCTGCTTCACTCCCTTGCCGCATTTTTTCCTGCCGCCCTTGACTTACGGCACCTTTTCCAAATTTTAGTTTACGGCCTGCCCGTTCTTTCGCAAGAATTGGGCGGGCCGTTTCTGCGTTCTGCCCCGGCATATGGTACAATAGAGGCAGTAAAGCGAGGTGTTTTTTATGCCCATCTTGGCTGCGTTCGCAGTACCCCATCCGCCCATTATCCTGCCGGAAGTGGGCCGGGGAGAAGAAAAGAAAATCCAAAAGACCATTGATGCCTATGAAACCGTCATGGCCCAGACTGCCCAGCTCCAGCCGGACACCCTGATTATCACCAGTCCCCATGCGGAGCTCTACCTGGATTATTTCCACATCACCCCGGACGCCACAGGCTCCGGCAATTTTGCGGCCTTCCGGGCCCCGCAGGTGACGGTGCAGGTAACCTATGACCAGCAGCTTGCCAAGGAAATCGGCCGGCAGGCAGAAGCCCGGGGCGTCCCCGCAGGACCCCTGGGGGCCCGTCAGGCGGAACTGGACCACGGCACCCTGATTCCCCTGTACTTTTACCGCCAGCACGGCTCCCTGGACCAGGTAAAAATTGTCCGGATTGGTCTGTCCGGTCTGCCAGCCAAGGCCCACTATGCCCTGGGCCAGGCCATTGCAGCCGCCGTCAACCACCTGGGCCGCCGGGCCGTATACATTGCCAGCGGCGACCTGTCCCACAAGCTTTTGGCCGAAGGCCCCTACGGCTTTGCCCAGGAAGGCCCCGTTTTTGACCAAAGCTGTACGGAAGCCCTGGGCAAGGGAGATTTCCTTACCCTATTAAGCCTAGACCACCACCTTTGTGAGCGGGCAGCAGAATGCGGCCTCCGTTCCTTCTGGATCATGGCCGGGGCCCTGGACGGCCTGGCGGTAAAAAGCCAGCTGCTGTCCCACGAGGGTCCCTTTGGGGTGGGCTACGGGGTAGCCTCCTTCTTCCCTCAGGGAAAGGACAAAAGCCGGGAATTTCTACCCCAGCTGCTCCAGGAAGAAGCGGCGGCCCGGCTGCTCCGCCAGTCCCAGGAAGACCCCTACGTGAAACTGGCCCGGCGCAGCGTAGAAACCTTTGTGAAGGAGCACCAGCCGGCTTCCCTGCCGGAGGGACTGCCTCCGGAAATGCTGAACCAACGGGCCGGGGTCTTCGTCACCCTCCACAAGGACAATCAGCTCCGAGGCTGCATCGGCACCATTTCCCCGGTCCAGGAAAATATTGCCCGGGAAATCCTCTCCAACGGCATTTCCGCCGCCAGCCGGGATCCCCGTTTCACCCCGGTCCGGCCCGAGGAACTGCCGGATCTGGAGTACAGTGTGGACGTCCTGGGGGAAAAAGAGCCCATCCCGGATACGTCCTATTTGGACCCCAGCACCTACGGGGTCATTGTGGGCAGCGCCCTGGATGAACGCCGAGGGCTGCTGTTGCCGGATCTGGACGGCGTGGATACCCCGGAAAAACAGGTAGCCATTGCCCGGCAAAAAGGACAGATTGGTGCCAGCGAGCCCATTAAGCTCTGGCGCTTCAAGGTGGTGAGACATTTATGAAGCGCCACCCTGGAAACGTCCTGTGTACCCTGTGCCCCCGGCGCTGCACCCTGCCCCCGGACGTAACCGGCTTCTGCCGGGCCCGGATCAACCTGGATGGACACCTGCTTTCCAAAAGCTACGGCAAGCTCACGTCCATTGCCCTGGATCCCATTGAAAAGAAACCCCTGGCCCAGTTCTACCCTGGTTCCTTAATCCTGTCCGTGGGCACCTTTGGCTGCAACCTGCGCTGCCCCTTCTGCCAGAACGCCTCCATTTCCCAGGCCGGGGAAGAAGCCGCCCGAATGACCCTGTCCCCGGCAGAGCTGGTCCAAATGGCCCTGGACTACCAGGAACGGGCCGGCAATATTGGCGTGGCCTTTACCTACAACGAACCCCTAGTGGGCTACGAATACGTCCGGGACTGTGCCAAATTGCTAAAAGAAAAGAACCTGAAAACGGTCCTGGTAACTAACGGCTATATTTCTCCCGGTCCCTGGAAAGCCCTGCTGCCGCTGATTGACGCAGCCAATATCGACCTGAAGGGCTTTACCCCAGAATACTACGCCTGGCTGGGCGGAGATCTGGAAGTGGTCAAGGAAAATATCCGCACCGCCCACCTCCTGGGCTGCCACGTGGAAATCACCACCCTGCTGATACCGGGAAAAAACGACCAGGAAGACGTCCTGGAACAGGAAGTGGCCTGGCTGGCCAGCCTTTCTCCGGAAATTCCCCTCCACCTGACCCGGTACTTCCCCCGCTGGCAGTGCAACATTCCTGCCACGGACCCGGAACAGGTCAGGAAACTGGCGGAACTGGCCCGGAAATCCCTGCACCACGTCTATACCGGCAACTGTTAGCCGGAAATACAAAAACAGCGGCAGAGTTGCGCTCTCTGCCGCTGTTTTTGTTTGAAGGTTGACAACAATTGGTTAGGGAGAAACAGGAGGAGTTCTGTTTCCATATGATAAGCATTCGCCAGTACACAGTTCTCACGAGGAAGGCAGATTGTGTTGGTGCCCTAAGGGCATCTGCTTTCCAGCTGCCTCCTGGCAGCTTGTCCGGCACAGCAGGGGCACACAACCCGCCGCCGGTCAAACTAAAGGCTAATAAACAAGGGGAGTGGTGAGGTTAGTTTTCGCTAACCTCACCTGAAAAAATAAAGACAATGCGGTTAGTCTTTACTTACAGGAATGATTCTAGCATACAAGCCGCATTTAGGCAATACCCTTTTAGAAAAAATTTTATATTTTTTTCAGCAGGTCGTTTTTTTGTTTCCCTATTTCTGCTGCAAAGCCAGTTAATATCAGGCTTTACGGGATTTTTTAAGATTTTTTGGCATATTAGTCTTTGCTAACCTTAAAGTTTTCATTTTCGCTTCACATTCTGGCAGTATCCTGTACAATAAGGAAAGAAGTATCCGGAGGTGGAAAGCATGAAAATACTCATTGTGGAAGACGAACCTTCCCTGAACAAAATAATCGCCAAACGGCTGAAAATCGAAGCCTACTCCGTAGACTCCGCCTTTAACGGCAAGGAGGCCCTGGCCTACCTGGACGCCGCCGACTATGACCTTTTGATTGTGGACATCATGATGCCGGAAATGGACGGGCTGACCCTGGTCAAAACCCTGCGCAGCCGGGGCAGTCAGGTGCCGGTGCTGTTTCTTACCGCCCGGGACAGTCTCCAGGACAAGGTGTCCGGGCTGGACTGCGGCGGGGACGACTACCTGGTAAAACCCTTCGAGTTTGAAGAACTGCTGGCCCGGATCCGTTCCCTGCTGCGCCGGAGCAACCCCCAGCAGACCGCCAGCCCCCAGCTGGTTTTGGCGGATCTGGTACTGGACACCCGGACCCACCAGGTCACCCGGGGCGGCACCGAAATCAGCCTGACCCCCAAGGAATTTGCCATTTTGGACTACCTGCTGCGGAACCAGGGCACAGTCCTGTCCCGGGAGCAGATTCTGGAGCACGCCTGGGATTTTTCCTACGAAGGGGCCTCCAATATGGTGGACGTGTACATCAAAACCCTGCGGAAGAAAATCGACAAGGATTTTGAGCCCAAGCTGCTCCACACCGTGAGAGGTACCGGCTATGTCCTTAAAGAATAGGCTTTCCTTACTTTGGCATAAACTGGTGCATTTTTTCACCAAGCTCCCGGTTTCCATCCGGGTAACCCTGTGGTACACCCTATTTCTGGCACTGGTGCTGGCCGTCTTTACCGGGGCCGTGCTGGAAATGGCCGAGGACCACGAGCGCCGGGACGCCGGCAAGGACCTGATCAAGGCCGTGGATAAGGCCTCCCAGGACCCGGAGCATTTCCGGCCCTACGACAAGAATGTCTATCTGTCCCTCCGGGACCCCCAGGGAAAGCTGCTCTCCGGCATGGAACCGGAAGGGATGCCCGCCCTGCCGCCCCGTTTCAACCGGGGGCCCCAGAAAATCGTGATTGACGGCCAAAGCTACCACTACGTGGATCAGCCCATCCGCCCTGCCCTCCGGCAGCCGGGAACCGTCCTCTCCCCACAGCCCCTGCCCTGGATCCGGGGCATTCTTCCCGATGAAATCTACGCCCGGCGCTACCAGGTAATCCTGCTTACGGCGCTCATCAGCCTGCCCCTGTTTCTCCTTCTCATTGCCCTGGGCGGCTACCGGATTATCCGGCACAGCTTTGCCCCCGTCCAGGCCATCAGTGAAGCAGCCCGGGCCATTGGGGAAACCGGGGACCTGTCCCAGCGGATTCCCCTGGGGGACGGCAAGGACGAAATCCACCAGATGGGCCATACCTTCAACTGGATGCTGGCCCAACTGGAAGAACAGCTGGAACGGGAAAAGCATTTTACTTCCGATGTCTCCCATGAGCTGCGCACCCCCACGGCCGTCATCATGGCTGAAAGTGAATACGGCAAGGACTATACGGAAACCGTGGCCGAGGCCAAGGAAGAATTTCAGCATATCTTTCAGCAGTCCCGGCGCATGAGCCGCCTGATCAACCAGCTGCTGGAGCTGTCCCGGCTGGACAGCCGGAAAGACCTGGTACTGGGACCGGTCAAGCTGTCCCAGCTGGTCACGGAAACCCTGGAAGATTACCAGAAGCTGCCGGCCGCCCAGAACTTCGCCTGGAAGCTCCAGGTAAAACCGGACCTTACCGTTACCGGAAACGACCAGCTGCTTGCCCGGATTCTGGGCAACTACCTGGATAACGCCCTGAAATTTGCCAAGCATACCATCCAGGTTTCCCTGTGCCAGGAAAAGGGCCGGGTGGTGCTGGCCGTTTCTGATGACGGGCCGGGCATTCCCCCCGAAGACCTGCCCCGGATCTGGAACCGGCTCTACCAGGCAGATCCCTCCCGGAACAAGAAGCAGAACCTGGGACTGGGCCTGGGGCTGTCCTTTGTGGCAGCTGCCGCCAAACTGCAAAAGGCCCAGGCCGGCGTCACCAGTACCCTGGGAAAGGGCAGTACGTTTACCCTGAAATTCTAAAAAAATATTGGCATTCATTTCCCTTTCATGTTCCGGCCCTACACTGTAGCCAATACAACAAAGGCAGACCCCTTGAGGAACTGCCCAAAGGGAGGAATCCATGATGGACACCAATAAAACTGAACAACAAGCAAAAGAAGTACTGCAAAAAACCGCTTCCTGGGGCAGAAAAACCTTTACTGCCCGCCGGCTGAAAAAAGGTGCCGGCTGCGTCCTGGCCCTGGCCGTGCTGTGCGGGGCAGGCAAAATCGCTGCCCATAAGGCACGGGCCAACGCCCGGCTCCAGGAAGGGGAAGCCCGGACCACCCTATTGCAAAGCCTGGCCGCCCAAAAGAATATCACCTTGGTCAGCACGGATCAGGTAAAAGAAGCCGTTGCCAACACCCTGGGGACGGATCCTTCTTCCGTTACCTTCCGAAGCGTCCAGCTGGAAGACAAGCTGCCCAACCCGGACGGCCGCTTCCAAAAAGACAAGAAGCAAGCCAAGGACAGTAAGCACGACAAACGGGACCAGAAGGAAAAGCAGCAGGGAGAAAAATTCCAGCGGGGACCCCAGGAAGGCCAGCCCTTCGCCGGGAAAGCACCCCAAGGCCCCAAAGCCCCGGAAAAAGCGCCGGGCACCCAACCCCAGGCACCGGTGCCGAATACTGAGCAGCAGCAGCTTCCTGAAAGCACAGACGCCCAAGCCCAAAACCAGACGGCTTCCCCTGCCGCAAAGGCTCCTGCAGCCCCTCAGCCGGGCATGCCCAGCGGCGTAAGACCCCAAGGGACCTTCAAAGGAATGCCCCTGTTCTACCTGGCGGACTGCGAAAAGGATGGCATGGATTACCACTTCATCGTCAACGCCCAAAACGGCCAGGTAATCCGGGCTCAGGTCCACAAGACCAACCCGCTGCTGGACCTGCTGCACTAACGCAAAAAACACAAAGTTGTCAAGCTCCATTCATGTTCTTTTCATAATCCGCAGGTAGAATAGGGCCAGAAAAACAAGGGAGGTCATTTTTATGACACAAGTAAAAGCAAGTGAAAAATCCTATACAGAAACGGCCCTGCTCAGCCGAATGGAGAGCAGCAGCTGGAAAGAAATAAAGAAAAGTGCCGGTCGGTTCTTGGTAGCGGCTGCCCTGGTCTGCGGCTTCAGCAGTGCCGCTGCTGGCAATGTGGCCCACGCCGCTGCCCCGGAAGCAGGAAACCGCTCCCAGTACATTCTGGTGAGAGGAGAAAATGGCCTCCAGTCCCAGGCTTCCCTGAAAGACCAAAAGAACAAGCCTGAACAAAGAGAAGACAAGACCTCCCAAAAAGACCGGAAAGAAAACACCAAAGAGCAGCAAAAGGAACAAAAGCAAGAAAAGAAGCAGCTGAAAAAAGACCAAAAGCAGCAAAAGAAATTTACCAAGGAACAAAAACAGCAGCAAAAAGAGCAGAAACAGCGCCCGGAACTCCAAAACCGCCAGACTCCCGCTCCTGAAGGAACGTATCGGAAATAAAATACAAAAAAGGAAGTGCCCCGGCACTTCCTTTTTTGCGTCTTCCCCACTTTGCCCATTTGCTTATTTTCTGCCCAGGATTTTCATAGTTCTTTCATGTTTCTGCCCTATACTAAGACCATCAAGAAAAGGGAGGTCCTTCTCATGACTTTGCAAAAACAGATCCTGCAAAAAAACGCTGTAGGTACGGCCGCTCTGGCCTGCCCCAGCCCCTATAAAACAGCCTGGCAGCGGCTGAAAAAACAGCTGACCGTGCCCCTGCTGGCCGCCCTTCTGGTCTGCGGCTACAATCTCCTGCTAGGCACCCCCAAGGCCCAGGCCGCAGAGCACAAAGAGCCCCTCAGCCAGATTGTGGTGGTGCTGGGGGATTCCCACCCGGCACCCCTGTCCCACTGGGATGACCAGAAGGATCATCCGGAATGGAGAAACCGGAAGCCGCCCAAAAGAGCACCCCAAAGAGCCCACAACAGAGCGCACCAGCCGGCCCCCCAGAGCCAGCATCGGAACGACTTCCCGCCCCAGGGCAACAACTAAATAGCGTACAGCACCTCTCAAAAAGGCCGCAGCCAGATACCCTGGCTGCGGCCTTTTCCGTTCATTCATTCAATTCCCAGCATTTCCTCCGGCACCTGGGTCACCATGGTCCGGATGGCAGCTTGGGAAATCCCCTCATCCAGCAGACTTTGGATAAATTGGAGCATCCCCTCCACCGGGGTTTCCCGGCCGTTCTGCCCCCGGTCCGTGGTCAAAAAGCAGTGCTCCGGCCCTATGAGCCGGATATGTTCCGCCATTTCCGCCGGAGTGCATTCCCCTTCTGCCACATTGTACCAGCATTTCTCAATGTAGACCCCGCTTTGGGCCAGTTCGGCCTGGTCCTGGGGCCGGATCCGGGTATGGGCCCATTCCGGGTGGGTCAGGACCATTCTTACCCCTTCTTTTCTGCCTTCTCGGCACAGGAGCAGGGCTTCTTCCGGGCTGATATGGCCGGTGACCAAAAGCGCCCCCTTAACCTTCACCACCTGGAAAATGGCACGAACTTCCTGCCGCAGATTCCCGTCAGGATCCGTAATCCGGATGCCCGGCCGGGGCAGTACGTCCCCGGGCAGATTGCGCAGGGGGAAATTGGCCGCATCCACCGTGGGCATAAAGATGATGCGTGCCCCCAGGGCCAGAGCCGTTTGCACCGCCAGGGGATTGAGGCCCCCCAGGGACCAGTTCAGCACCGCCGCCCCGTAGGCCTTTACCTTTGCCAGGGGCAGGTACCGGTTCAGCAGCCAGGCCCGGCTGCCCGTAGGCTCTCCGTGGTTCTTCAACAAGATGCCGGCCATTTCCGCCCGGTCCGCTTCCTTGAACACCTGGATATCGTCCAGTTGCCGATCCAAAGCGGAGGGCAGGGAATGAATATGGAGGTCATACCCGCCCTTTAGCAGCCCGTAGGCGGCCAGTGAAATGGATTCCATAACGCTTCCCCCTCTATTTTTGCAAAATGCCTATCTATCTGTACGATAGCCTCCAAAAACAAGTTTGTCAACAAAAAACACCGGCCTTGGCAGCCGGTGTTTTTTTGCGTTATTTTAGGCCAGATAGCTGGGGAAGGTGCACCCCTCCTGGCAGATCAGCTTGTACAGTTCCCGGGAAGGCCGGGTCAAATGCCCCAGCTCCCCGTTGTAGATGACCGCCCATTCCCAATAGGGCTCATATTTTTCTTCAATTTGGTAATAGTTGATGTTATCCCCGGTCACGTAGCTTTTGGTGTAGATGGAAGGCACCAGGGAAATCCCCATGCCCCCTGCCACCAGCCGGATGACCGTTTCGATGTTCTGCGACTCCATAAAAATCTTCACGTCTTTGGCAAAGGGCTTCAGAATCCGGTCCGCCGCCACCCGGGTTTTCTTGAAGGGCTTGGTCAGGATAAATTCCTGGTCCAGGACGTCCTCCAGGTGGATATAGGGCATCTTTTCCCCTTCCTGGTAATAGGCAAACCGGTTGGCCGGGCTGCTTTTAGGCAGGGCCAGGAACAACGGTCCCCGGTAGAACACCTTATAGCTGAGATTCTCATTGCGCAGAGGCAGGCAGACAATGGCCAAATCCAAAGCCCCCATCAGCACCTGTTCCTCCAGCAGCACGCTATTTTCTTCCACAATGTCGATTTTGATATTGGGATATCGCTCGCTGAAGGATTTCAGCAGATTGGGCAGCAGCAGGGCGCCAATCCGTTCCGCAGAGCCCAGTTTCAGCAGGCCCTTCTGCATCTGGTTCAGTTCGCAGAATTCCACCCGGGTATCCTCGTACAGCTTGAGAATCTGGTAGGCCTTGGTCACCAGGTATTTTCCCGCTTCCGTAGGAATCAGCCCATTGCTGCTCCGGGTAAACAGGACCTCCCCCAGTTCTGCTTCCACCTTGGCCAGGCTTTTGCTCAGGGCCGGCTGGGTGATAAACAATTTTTGGGCCGCTTTGGCCATACTGCCTTCTTCGGCAATGGTCACAATTTTCGTCAAGTCGTTTTCCGTCATGGTGTATCCCTGCTTTCTGACCGCCCCTTCAGAATCCCCGCAAGCGGTCCTACTCTTTAGTATATACCAGGGAGGGAAGCTTGCTCAAGGTTTCCAACTGCAAAAGGTCTCCCATAAGCTGTTCCAGCCACGGGCCCTGGTATTTTTGGCAGCAGGCCCGGACTTTGTCCTGAAGCTGGGCATCGGTGAGAGGAGAACCTACGCTGCCGGAAGCATCCTTCACCACGGTTTCCACTTGTGTTCCGTTTTGCAGGGTGATGGTGACCTTGCAGCCCCAATGCTCCGGGTACCGGGCGGTAAATTCCGGGTCTTCCGCCACGGTTACTTTCCGCAGCAAAGCCTGCACCTGGGGCCGAAGAATCTGGTCCGGGGCAAAATCCTGAAGCTCTACACGGCCCTGAAGCAGGGCACAGGCTGCCACATAGGGCGTGGAAAATTTGGCCTGGGTGGGCAGCTGGGGCACCTTACAGGTATCCGTCAGGCCGCACTGCTTCAGCCCTACCAGATAGGTTCCCACCTGAATGGAGACCACGTCTTCTGCCTGGAGCTGGTACTGCCGGCGCAAGTTCAGCACCCCATCAATAACGCAGTGGGTACTCCGGCAGCAGGGGTAGGGCTTCTTGTCCACCTGGAGAATTTCGTATACCTTGCCCAGATCCTTGTCCACCAGGGAATAGTCATAGGCGTCACTCATCATGGGGAAAATGCCCCCATCCTTGGCATCCAGGATATGGGCGGAGCCGCGCATCCCGCCCAGTACCAAAAGGCAGGCCTCCAAGCCGCTGGCTGCTGCTCGGGCCGGATGCAGTACCTTATTGGTGGCCCCGTCCGACAAGAATGCCCAGGTGCCGCAGGATTGGGTGCCTGCCAGGCCCAGGGCTGCCAGGACCTGCTCCGGGGTAAAGTCCAACAGTTTGGCACAGGCCGCAGCTGCCCCAAAGGTGCCCGCCGTGCTGGTTACATGCCAACCCTTGTTCCGGTGGCTGGAAACCCCAAAGCCCATGCCAATCCGGCTCATCACCTCGTAGCCGCAGATTACTGCCTCCAGCAGTTTATCCCCGGACTTGTGAAGCACTTCTGCCAGGCCCCAGGCCGCAGGCACTACCACTGTGCCAATATGGGTTTTGGAACGGATATGCACATCATCCAGTTCCAGGGTATGCCCCTGCATGGCGTTAAAGAATACGGCGGTGCGCAGGTTGGTCCGTTCCGGGCTGCCCCAAATGGATGCCAGCTGGGCGCTGCTGCCTTCCTGCACCAAGGCCTGTTGGTTGTCCGCCTGCAAATACACCTTTTTGATCTGTTGGAACATGGGGTTATCAGAAGCCCCCATGGCCAGCCCCACCACATCTAAAATACACTTTTTGGCACTTGCTTTTACATTCTCATCTGCTTTTTCTAGAGAGAAAGCTGCTACAAATTCAGAAACTCTTTTTAACTCATCCATTTTTTTACCTCCGACGGCTGAATTGGAATTGAGTTTATTATATTTTCAGAGTTTTGATTTGCCCAATGATAAATAGTTCTTGTATCAATAACCAAAAATTCATTAACCAAAAGGTTATTTCTCCAACAACTTAATACCATTGGTTTTTTCAGAATATTTGATGTACTGTATGGGCATAGTGAAATACATTATTGCAGTCGGCTTCCCCGGATTCTGGTGCGCACCCCCAGGAAGTTTCTGCCACGGAGGAGAACATTATGTTTGGTTTGAGCGTTGCAACATTGGTTATTGGCATTATCCTGATTGCCTTTATCCTATTTATGACGGAATTGATTCCCCTGGCCGCCACGGCCATAAGCGTTGCCGTCGGCTTCTATCTCATTGGCGCCATTGACGCCAACACCGCCCTGAAATCCTTTTCCAGTCCCACCACCATGATCATTGCGTCCATGGCCGTTATTGGGGAAGCCGTGTTTAAAACCGGCGGGGCAGAAAAAATCGGTCATATACTCACCCGCTTTTCCAAAAGCGAACGGCAGTTGGTTTTCGCCACGGTTCTGCTTTCCGGCATTATGAGCGGCTTTTTGTCCAATACCGGTGCTGCCGCCCTGCTGATTGCCCTGATTTTAGGCGTCAGCAATTCCACCGGCATGAAGCGTTCCAAATTGATTTACCCGGTTATCGTAGGCTGCTGCTTTGGCGGTGGCATCACCATCGTAGGCACCACCTCCGGTCCCTTCCTGAAAGAAACCCTGGAAGGCCTGGGCATTGGCCAAACCATGGGCTTCTTCGAATTTGCCCCTCTGTCCCTGCTGCTCTTAGTGATTTCCGCTTTCTATATGGCCACCATTGGCTATAACCTGCTGCCGGACGAACCCCAAAACCAGGACGATGATTATTCTGCTGCCTCCCTGACGGTAGATTATTCCAAGGTTCCCGCCTGGAAACGGATTCTCGCCCTGGCCGTGATGGTAGGCGCTTTCCTGGGCATGATTTTCTCTGATGAAGTAGGTATTCCCCTGCACTTTATCGGCCTGATTGGGGCCATTCTGGTGGTGGCCTTCCGCTGCATCAGCATGAAGGAGGCCTCCCGTTCCGTACCCATCAGCGGCATCATCATTTACGCCGCCATGGTGCCTGTGGCCGCTGCCATGAAGAATTCCGGCGCCGCCCAGATGATTGCCGACGGTACCCTGAATTTCCTGGGCAGCATCAGCAGCCCCATGATCATCCTGTTCTGCATTTTCCTGATCATTACCCCCATTACCAACTTTATGTCCAACGCAGCCACCATTATCCTGTTCACCCCCATCGCCCTGGTTATTGCCAGCACCCTGGGAATTGGCCCCAAAGCCATGCTGGTGGCCGTCCGGTTCGCTGCTTCCATTGCCATTGCCACCCCTGTAGCCATGCCCGCCAACTCCATGGCCGTAGAACCCGGGGGCTACCGGTTCATCGATTTCGTAAAGCCGGGCCTGCCCCTGACCTTTATCAGTGTCATTGTTTCCCTGGTGTATGTGGCCCTGTTCTATCCCCTGTCCTACTAAAACTCCCTGCAAAAAAGCCTGGCCAAAGGTTTCTGCCTTTGGCCAGGCTTTTTTTATGCGCCCTAACAAGAAGGTAAAAAATTACCGAACACCCGACGGTGTTCGGTAATTTTTTGCTGCTATATTATTTTCTTTGCTGTGCGTAGTAGTTGATCAGGCAGCCGGCTGCCAGGATCTGCTTCTGGGCCGGTTCCACGTCCCCCAGGTGCAGGGAAAGGGGCACCGCCTTGCCGTCCTGGAACACGTAGGCGGTATAGGCGTCTGTATCGCCCAGCAGGGTTTCCCGGACCTTGGGCAGGTAGATCCAGGCTCCCAGGGCCAATTTGGTCTTCTCCTCCGGGTCCATAAGGAAGGGCAGCATCCCCCAGTTCATCACATTGCTCCGGTAGCGCTTGGTAGCGTATTCCAGGGCCAGGTTGGCAGCGCCCCCCAGCACCCGCTGGCAGGAAGCCGCCTGTTCCCGGGCAGAGCCGTCCCCGGGCTTGTTGGCGTAGATGACGCTGCCCAGGGAAGTATCCTTGGCCAGTGCTTCCACACTTTCTGTCAGCTTCAAGGTTTCCTTTAAGGCTGCATACACCGCCGTCAGTTCCGGGGTCAGCTGGCCTGCTTGTCTTGCCTTTTCCAGGGCCTGGACGGCTTTGGCCCGGCCCACATATTCCGGAGCTTTTTGGCTCAGGGCAAATTCCGCCAGGGCATAGGGGTCCGACCGGTGGGAAGACGTTTCGCCGCCGGAGGGAATCAAATCGTCCGTAGAGGTTACCGGGTCATCCAGGTAGGCAGCCACCTGCACCAGCAGGTTCTGGTTCAGGGGCTGGATGGACGGCCAGGGCTTAATGGCCGGGCCATAAACCAGGGAAACCTCCGGCTGGCCCTTTTGGTAGCAGTCCACCACCTTATGGTCATAGGGCAGGGAATCAAAATGGTAGGCCGGCACCTGGTCATCGTACTCCACTTCCGTAGCCGGGGTCAGGGCGCCGCCCTGGGCAGCGGTGGCCGCAATGCTCCGGGCGTCCATGAGGGCCACCGAAGCCAATTGGCCGCTGCCGGGCTTGGAGCCTTCCCGGGTGGGGAAGTTCCGGGTGGTGTGCCGGATACTGAAGCCGTGGTTGTTGGGGGTATCGCAGGCCCCAAAGCAGGGTCCGCAGAAGGCGGAGCGGACAATGGTCCCTGCGTCCATCAAATCCAGCAGGGCTCCCTTGCGCATCAGGTCCACGTAAATAGGCTGGCTGGAGGGATAGACGGAGAAGGTAAACCGTTCCGGTCCAATATTTTTGCCCTTGAGAATCCGGGCAGCCGCCATAATATTCTCATACAGGCCGCCGGAGCAGCCGGCAATCACCCCGGTATCGCAGTGCATTTTCCCGTCGTAGTACTGGTCCGCCAGGTGCAGGGACAAATCCTTCCGTTCCAGGCTCTTTAAGGCTTCCTGCTCAATTTCCTGGAGCAGTTCCCGGCCTCCGGCGTTTAATTCCTTGAGGGTATAGACATGGCTGGGATGGAAGGGCATGGCGATCATGGACTCCACCTGGCCCAGGTCTACCACAACGGCCCCATCGTAATAGGCCATATCCCCAGGGTTCATTTCCTTATAGGCTTCCGGCCGCTGATGCTCCGTCAGGTACTGGCGCACCACCCCATCCGTACACCAGATGGTGCTCAGGCAGGTGGTTTCCGTGGTCATTACGTCGATGCCATTGCGAAAATCCATGGAAAGCCCGGTAATCCCCGGTCCCACAAATTCCAGTACCTTGTTTTTCACAAAGCCTTTTTTGTAAACGGCTTTTTCAATGGCAAGGGCCACGTCCTGGGGACCGATGCCGTGCCGGGGTGCTCCCTTTAGGTACACGGCCACCACCTGGGGCAGCGGGATATCGTAGGTGTGGCCCAGGAGCTGCTTTACCAGTTCCGGACCCCCTTCCCCTACGCCCATGGTGCCAAAGGCTCCGTAGCGGGTGTGGCTGTCAGAGCCCAAAATCATCCGGCCGCCGCCCGTCATGCGCTCCCGCATATATTGGTGGATGACCGCCATATGGGGCGGCACGTAGATGCCCCCAAACTTTTTGGCAGCGGACAGGCCAAAGACATGGTCGTCCTCGTTGACCGTGCCCCCTACGGCCGCCAGAGTATTATGACAATTTGTCATCACATAAGGCAGGGGAAAATGGTCCAGGCCGCTGGCTACCGCCGTTTGGACAATGCCCATGTACCCAATGTCCGGAGAAGTCAGGGAATCAAAATGGATATGGAGCCCCCCGTCCTGCCCGTCACTATGCTGGGTCAGTACCTGATAGGCCAGGGTCTTTTTCCGCCCTTCTGCAGCCTGGGGCTTCCACCCCCGGGCGGCTGCTTCCCCTTCCTGCCAAAGCTTGCCTTCATGCCAATATACGCCTTCCGAAATCAACTGTACCACTTGCTTCACGCTCCTTTGTGGGACTTGCATTTTATACTGCTTTTATGATACCCTGTTTATAATCATAGAACAAATATATCTTTCTTTCCGCTTCCCATCACATATATTTATTTCTATTTGTACTTTTCTTGCCGTTTGTCCTTTCGCCAAAGGAGATGTTCCTATGAACAGCAGTGATATCGATCTGTTCAAGACACTGTATGAAGAAAAGAATATTACCCATACCGCCAAGCGCCTGTTTATTTCCCAGCCGGCCCTGAGCCACCGGCTGCGCAACCTGGAAAAGGAATTTGACTGCACCCTGGTGCTCCGCCAGCCCCGGGGCATTACCTTCACCCCGGAAGGCGAGCGGCTCTACGCCTACTGCCTCCAGCAGGAAAAGGACTACCAGGCCATCCGGGCGGAGCTTTCCTCCTTCCAGTCCCGGCCGGCAGGCTCCATATCCATCGCCTGCTCCAACGTATTCAGCAAATACCATATGCCCAAGCTGCTGAGCCAGTTCAAGGCCGTCTATCCCCAGGTGGAAATTCACCTGCGCAGCGGCTTCAGCCAGCACCTGTACCGGGATTTTCGGGAAGGGAAATTCCAACTGTGCATCGTCCGGGGGGACCGGAACTGGGAAGAAGAAAAACGCTTTTTGTGGCAGGACCCCATCTGTGCCTTCAGCAAGGGACCCCTGGACCTGACAAAGCTGCCCAGTTTCCCCTACATCCACTACACCACGGACCCAGCCATGCAGGACCTTTTGGACGACTGGTGGTACGCCCATTTTTCCCAGCCCCCGATGACCACCATCGAGACCGATGCCATGAATACCAGCCTGAAAATGGTCCAGCAGGGCCTGGGCTTTACCTTCCTGACCCAAAGCTGCGGCCAGGATACTCCGGGCCTCCAGGCCCAAATTCTCACCGATTCCAAGGGCAATCCCCTGATCCGGGAAACCTGGCTGTACTACCGGAAGGACTACACCAAACTCTCCGGGCTGAAAGCCTTTATCGATTTTATTACCCAGGCCTATCCCCTGGCGGAAGACAAGTAAGCCCCCAAACAAAATAGACACAAAAAACGGTATTTCTGCATCCAACAGAAATACCGTTTTTTTATGGAATTACAGGAAAATCGATTCTTACAGCATCAGGGCTACCACAAAGTTGTAGGCAGCGCAGACTACAATGCTGACGGGCACGGCCACCAGCAGCAGCCGGCTGAACAGGGTATTCCGCTCTTCTTCCTTAGGAGCAGAACCCAGAATCAGGGAACCGCCGGAGGAAAAGGGGCTGATGGCACTGGACTGGGCCCCCAGCACCGTGCAGGCAAACAGCACCGGTGCGGAAATGCTGGCCGTATCGGCCAGTTCCGGAATCAGCGGGAACAGGGCCGGGGTAACCACGCCCGTGGTGGAGCTGAAGAAGCTCATGATGGCGGCAATGATGGAGAAGGCAATGGGAATCAGCGGTTTTGGTACATTGCTGCCCACCCAGGTGCTAAGCATCTTGATGGTACCTGCGTGTACGGCAACGGCAATGAGCATGCCTGCCCCGGCAATCATGATGATAGTATTCCAGGGAATCTTGGCAATGGCTTCCTTCTGGGGAGCCAGGCCCATCAGGAGACCGATGACGGCAAAGATAATGGCCACCAGACCTACGTCAACCAGGTTGGCAAAGTATTTGATGGTAGGATCCGTGGGCAGGAAAATCTTCAGCAGCGGGAAAATCAGTACCACCACCATCATGACCACCATTAAGGTCAGGGTGGATTTCTGTTTGCCGGTAAAGGGTTCCGGCTTCTTAAATGTCACACCTTGGCCGATATTCCGGTTGGCTTTCAGGCCATAGCGGAACAGGGCAATCAAGATAATGGAAAAGACCACGGAGAACAGGAAAATCTGCATTTCCAGGTTGAAGGAATCCGGACCCACCAGGCCCGGGCTGTTTTCATAAGCCGTATCCGCCAGGCCCCGGAAGATAACCCCCAGGTTGGAGGTAGGAAAGTCCCCGCCGCACAGGGCGCCGCAGTTGATGGCCACAGCCCCGGTCAGCTTGTCCATCCGGGATTCATCGCAGATGACCAGCGTAATGGGTGCCAGGAAAGCCAGTACCGTGAAATAGGTGGCGCCCATCACGGACAGGATAACGGCTACGGCAAACAGGGCAAACGGCAGCATTCCCGGGAACTTCCGGCAGGCATACAGCAGGGACCCAGACATTTTTTCCAGGGTTCCATTAATGGCAGCAATGTTATAAAACAGGGATACGGACAGAATTACGAACATGGTGCTGATGGGCCAGAAGGCGATGACGTTTTTCGGCTTCAGCCCCATAACCAGACAGCCAATGATATAGGCAAAGACAATACAAAAGAGACCGGTGTTCAGCTGGGTTTTGTACCCCAGGTAAATGGCCACAGCAATGGATAAGATAATAAAAGCACTCAGCATGATGATTTTTCTCCTTTTCAGCTAGTCTGCTTCAGAAGCCCCCGCTCCCTGAAGCTTGGGAAAATCAATCTTGGGCGGCTCCCACCGGTTCGTCGGTGATGCCCAGCAGGCGGTAAGGGATGGTCTTGGTCATGTAGTAGATCTGTTCTTCAGGAATCCCGTATTCCACAAGGTAGTGCATATACTCGTAGATTTCGGTTTCCCAATCCGGGTTTTCCACCTGACCCCCGTCCGTATCCACCATCACGTGCTGATAGCCAACGGTTTGGATCAGTTCCGCATTTTCTTTCAGGTTCAAATGGTACTTTTTACCCTTGCCCATATTTTGGGCGTAGCACCGTTCCAAAATCACATCGTAATCCTTGACCAAACGGATCTGGTCTTCCAGGCTGTAGTCGCAGACCCACCATTCCGGATGGGTGATGACGATTTTCTCCACCCCGGCCTTCCGGGCAGCTTCCACCACCACAAAGGCTTCTTCCGGGGATACATGGGCCGTGGCCAGCACCGCCTTGTAGTCCCGGACCAGGCCAAACACCGTTTCCAGTTCCGGAATCACCTTGCCGTCCCGGACCAGCTCAATGCCCAAAGCAGGGTCCTGCCCCAGCTTTTCCATATGGCGCTTGGCGGACTGGGTGGGCAGCCAAATCACCTTGGCCCCCAGTTTCAGGCCTTTTTCCACGGCTTCCGGGTTTACCCCGCCGATGATCTTGTTCATGACCACCCCGCCGTACATGGTAAAGCCCGTGTTCTTGCCGTACACCTTTTCTACATAGGCGTTGGCAATGGCCGCCCGGTTTACCGTAAAGCCCAGATGGGATTTGATCACAATGGCTCTGGCCCCCACCCGTACGGCGGCGTCCGCCAACTGCAAATCGTTGTAGGCCCGCAGCCGCAGATCCGGATTGGTGTGGACGTGCATGTCACAAATGCCCTGTAAGGATACTCTGCTCATTTCTGTCTCCCCTTTTCTAAAATTCTGAATTACCGAATTTCTCGTTCTTTGTTCATAATAGTATGAAAACGATTGGGAAAGAATGCAAAAATTTGATATACTTGATATCGGAAAAACCGATGGATTAACTAAAAATAAGAGGCCTATACAATTGACGCAGGGCTCTCTCGCCAAAACATCCTCGGAAAATAGTAGTATAGAAAGGAAGCACCATGGAAATACGAGATTTGGAATATTTTATTGCCATTGCAGAAGAAAAAAGCATCTCCAAGGCCGCCGGCCGGCTGTACATGGCCCAGTCCAGCCTGTCCCAGTTTCTCAGCTCCTATGAGGCCAACCTGGGCTACCCCCTGTTCATTCGTACCGCCAGCGGGGTACGGCTTACGGAAGCCGGGAAATTGCTGCTGGACTTTGCCTACCAGTCGGCCGCAGCCTACCACCGGGTCCAGGACCAAATGCAGGATATTGCCAACCTAAAGGGCGGCCACGTGATCCTGGGCATCAGTTCCTTCCGGGGGTCCTACCTGCTGCCCCCGGTACTGAAGGTATTCCGGAGCAAATACCCGGACATCCACGTGCGCATCGAGGAGCAGAACTCCCTGGCCCTGGAGCAGATGCTGCTCACCGGGGAGATTGACGTGGCACTGCTGGCCATGCCGGAAAAGCACAGCCGGATTAAGGCCCAATTCCTTATGGAAGACGAAATCTGCCTGATTGCCCACCCTCAGCATCCCCTGGTCCAGCTGGCCAAAACCGGCCAAAGCGCCGGCCGGAAATCCCCTATTCCCCGCTATATCGATATCCATGATGCGGCCCAGTTTGAGTTCCTGCTCAGCAGCTACGACACCATTTTGGGCCGGGAAGCCCGGCGGATTTTCCAGAACACCAAGCTTACGCCAAGAACCTACAACGAAAACCTGTCCGCCATGTTTGCTGCCTCCCTGGCAGCCTCTGGACAGGGACTGGCTTTTACCTATTACAGCTCCCGGCACTATTTCCAGCCGGCTGTTTTCCTGTCCCTGGGGCAGGACGGCTTTACCATGGAGCTGGCCACCGCCATGTCCCCGGACCGGTACCATTCCCGGGCAGCCTTGGCCCTGAATCAGGTCATCCAGGACGTTCTGGGCAGCCCGGCTTCCCCAACCTAAAACTAACACAAAAAACAGCGAACCGTTCTCCTGCGGTTCGCTGTTTTTTGTGGTTTGTTGTTGGTTGTTGGTTTTGTATAAAAAAGGAGGATTACGCTAAATTCTGGGCAGCTGCTGGGCCTGGGCCAGGTCCAGCAGGCTTTGGGCCAGGGCCCGGGTCCCGTGGGGATACTTGTGGGCCAGCAGGCTTTCTGCCTTGTCCAGGGCAGCCTGGGGCGAAAGGGGCCGGCGGTAGGAACCGGTAGGGTCCTCCACCCAGGCTGTCACTTCCTGGCCATTTTTCAGCCGCAGGGTGGTCCGGCAGCTCCAGTGGTCCGGATAGGCGGCGGTAAGCTCCGGATCCTCCGTGACGGTAATCCGGGGCAGCAGGGCCTGAAGCCGGGGATCCTGCACCGCCTCCGGGGTAAAGCTGCTGCCATCCACCCGGCAGTACAAAAGGCTATGGGCAAGGGCATAGGGCAGGGAAAACTTGGCTTCGCCCGGGGTCTTGGGGTGAAGGCAGCCTGCACTGACGGCGCACTGCTGGTAGCCAATTTTGTAGGTGGCCGCCGTGAGGGACTCCGTCCGTTCCAAAACGGCCTGGGCTTCTGCGTCCCGGCCCTGTTCCCGGCCGGTGAGCAGGCATTGACGGAGCTGCAGGGCCCCGTCAATGCCCCCGTGGGCAGACCGGCAGCAGGGATAGGGCTTCATGTCCATACGCAGGATTTCCCAGGTCTCGCCCAAGCCGGCGCAAACCTTTTCCACCTGGCCGCCGTCACTCATGGCGCCCAAAAGGCCCCCGTCCTGGGCTTCCAGGATGTGGACAGGCCCTGTCAGACCGTATTTGGCCAGGTAGGCGCTGCGCAGGCCGCAGGCCGCTGCATGGGCTGGATTCAGCACCTTGGAATTGGTGCCGTCCCCCAAAAAGGCCCAAACCCCGGTGCTTTGGGACCCGGCCAGTCCCAGGGCGCTGGCCGTCTGTTCCGGGGTCAGCCGGAGCAGCTGGGCACAGGCCGCTGCTGCCCCAAAAATCCCGCAGGTAGCCGTCGCGTGCCAGCCCCGTTTCCGGTGGGCTGCCACCCCAAAAGCCATGCCAATGCGGAAGGCCGTTTCGTAGCCCGCCACCACCGCCGTCAGCAGCTGGGGCCCGGTCACCTGCAAAAATTGCCCCAGGCTCCAGGCTGCGGGAATCAGGCAGGCGGACGCATGATTTTTGGAAGCCGGATGCACGTCATCCAGTTCCAGGGTATGGGCCAGCATGGCGTTCAAAAAGGCTGCATTTTCGGGACTCCACTGGCTCCCCGGTTCTCCAAACAGGGCAGCCCCCCGCTGGGGCACCTCCGGATTCAGCTCCCGGAGGGCCTTCTTCATCTGTTCCACCAGCGGATCCCCAGAAGCGCCCACACTGACGCTGACCAGATCCAGCACCCGAAAGGCTGCCGCTTCCTGAACCTCTGGAGGTAAAGTTTCCCAAGAAAGGCCGGCCGTAAAAGCGGCCAGCCTTCCTAAAGGTGCTTGCGCATATTGCATATTCTGCCTCACTTTCCGGCAGCTTCTTCTTTGAATACGTTAATCATGGAGCCTGCCAAAAGGGTCTTCCGTTCCCCGGCGGTCAGGTCCTTCAGGTCCAGGTGCAGGGGGCGGATGCTGCCGTCCTGGGCAATCACCGTTGCGTCAAGGGCATTTCCCCCTTCGGCCACTACTTTCCGGATGCCCGGCAGCCAGATCACGTCACCGGGGGTCAGGTTGATTTCCTGGTCCGGATTGGTAAAGGGCAGCATACCCCAGTTCACGCAGTTGCTGCGGTACCGTTTGGTAGCATATTCGATGCAGATATTGGCCAGGCCTCCCAGGACTTTCTGGCAGGAGGCTGCATATTCTCTGGCAGAACCGTCCCCAGGCCGTTTGGCGTAGAGCACGCTGCCAATGCCAGTGGTCTTCAGCAGGCTGTCCAGCTCCTGTTCCACCGGTACGCCCACTTTTTCCAGTACGGCGTAGAATTTTGCCGCAGTGGCCTTATCTCCCGAGAGGCGTGCCTTTTCGTACTGCTGTACGGCCTTGGCCTTGCCCACATAGCTGGGATCCTTCCGCAGCAGGGTGAACTCGGAGATTTTATAGGGATTGGACCGGTAGGAAGCCGTTTCCCCAGAGGGAATCAGTTCGTCCGTGGTGGTCACTTCGTCCCGGATCACCGAGGCCACTTCCAGGAGCAGGTTATCCGTCAGGGCTTCCATCTTAGGCCAATCCTTGATGGAGGGTCCGTAGATGATTTCCGTTTCCGGCTGGGCCTTGCCAAAGCCGTTGTACACCACATGGTCGTAGATGGCCTTGTTGAAGTGGAATTCCGGCAGGGTACCCGTAGTAAAGGCGTCTTTCATTTCTTCAGCAGAGGTCAATTGCCCACCGTTAAAGACCGTAGCAGCAATGGACTTGGAATCCATCAGGGCAGCAGAAGCCACCTGCCCCATGTTCGGCTTGGAGCCTTCCCGGTTGGGGAAGTTCCGGGTAGAATGCCGCAGCACAAAGGCGTTGTTTTCCGGGCAGTCGGAAGCCCCAAAGCAGGGCCCGCAGAAAGCGGTTTTCAGGCGCACGCCGTAGGTCATTAGGTCGTTGGCAATACCCGTCCGGTTCAGTTCCGTCAAAATGGGCTGGGAAGCCGGGTAGATGTTCAGGGGGAACATGCCCAGGCCCTTTTGGGTATAGCGGGCTACCTGGTCCACCGCAAAGATATTTTCAAAGGAACCTGCGGCGCAGCCGGCAATGGCTGCCTGGTCCACCAGGATCCGGCCGTTCTTTTGGATTTTGCCCACCATATCGGGGTGGATATCCGGGGTATTTTCAAAGACGGACTTGGCGTTTTCTTCCACCATTTTCATGTATTTTTCCGGCTGGGCAATGACTTCCTTCAAGGGGAAGGCATTGGAAGGATGGTAGGGAATGGCAATCATGGGTTCCACCGTGGACAGGTCCAGGTAAATGAAGCTGTCGTACAGGGCCTTGTCCTGGGGTGCCAGTTTCTTGTAGTCCTGCTCCCGGTCATGGACCTTGAAATCTTCCCGGACCACGTCATCGGTTTCCCAGACGGAGGTCAGGCAGGCAGATTCCGTGGTCATGGTATCGATGCCGTTCCGGAAGTCCATGGACAGGGAAGCCACCCCGGGGCCCACAAATTCCAGCACCTTATTTTTTACAAAGCCGTTTTTGAACACGGCCCCAATCAGGGTCAGGGCTACGTCCATGGGGCCAACCCAGGCCTTGGGCGCCCCGTCCAGGTACACCCCTACCACTTTGGGGTAGCGCAGTTCGTAGGGTCTATTCAGCATGGCTTTGGCAATTTCCGGGCCCCCTTCCCCAATGGACAGGGAACCCTGGGTGCCGTAACGGGTATGGGAGTCGGACACAATGGCCATGCTGCCGCCTTTCACAATCATTTCCCGCATATACTGGTGGATTACGGCTTCATGGGGCGGTACGAAAATACCGCCATATTTTTTGCAGATGGATTCGGCGTATTTGTGCACGTCCGAGTTGATGGTGCCGCCAACGGCGCACAGGCAGTTGTGGCAGTTGGTGAAAACGGTGGGCACCGGAAATTTTTTCAAGCCGGAAGCACAGGCGGTCTGCATAATGCCCACATAGGTGTTGTCGTAAACGCCGATGGCGTCAAAATGCAGGCGGAGGTTTTCCTCACTGCCGCTGGTGTTGTGGGCACTGATAATCTGATGTGTAATGGTATTTTTATGGGCCGCCTGGGCATCCCATTCCGGATGCTGGTCAGCCGGGACATAGCCCTTGCCCCCGTCCGTTACGTAATAGGCTTTATCAAAACATTGAATCATGATGTTCTCCTTTGGTTTTTCTCGTATTTTTCCAGCGTTAACGGATATAAACCCAGCCATCCATAATCCGGCGGGCCGTTCTCACTACGCCGCCCTGGAGGACCTTTTCTCCGTCCATTTTCATGTTTACTTCCGTAACCCCGCTGGAGTGCCCCAGCCGGATACAGGACCCTGCAAAATTTCCCAGGCAGTCCGCCACAATGGTGCCGGGAAGCTTGGCCGCAGCACCGGTAGCTACAGCCACCGTCATGGGATAGGCCTTGTGGAGCATACCCACGGAAATGGCCCGGACGCACAGGTCCATAGTTTCCTTGGGCACCAGCTGGCCGTCCATGTTCTTATAGTCCTGGGGCCTACTGATAATGGCTACCTTGGGGGCAGAAGTGGATTCGGTGCGGGCTTTCATATAGTCCGTAATAAAGCCCATACGTACTGCCGCCAGGCCCCGGATGCGCTCAATATGTTCCATAACGTCCTTGTTCTGGTTGAGCTCCGTCAGTTCCGTCCCTTTGATGCCCAGGTCCTCGGCCTTGATGAACACTACCGGGTTGGAGCAGTCAATCAGGGTAACTTCACAGAAACCGTAGCCAGGTACGTCCAGCCTTTCTTTTTTCTGCCCTGTAGGGAACAGTTTGCCGGTTTTGGCGCCGGCAGGATCTTCAAAAAACAGGTCCACCCGGGAACCGGTGCCCGGCACCCCTTGGATTACCGTATCCCCGTTGACGCAGGCATGGCCGTTTTGGACCCGGACATGTTCCTCGATGACCTTTTTCGTATTCTCGTTGTACACCCGGACCACAGTAATGGGTTCCACAGCCGGCACCAGGCCCTCATCAATGGCGTAGGGTCCTACTGCCGAGGAAATATTCCCGCAGTTGGCGGAATCGTCCACCCGGGGAATCACAATATCCACCTGGAAGAAGTGGTAATCCACGTCCACGCCCGGGCGCTGGGACTTAGCAATCACGGCCACCTTGGAAGTGGAGCTCACCGTGCCGCCCATTCCGTCAATCTGCTTCACATCCGGCGTACCCATCACCTTCAAAAAGATTTCCGGCCATTCCCGTTCCTCCTGGGGCAGATCTTCCTTATGAAAAAATACGGCCTTGCTGGTACCGCCCCGCATATATACGCAGGGAAACTTTCTTTGTTCTTGATTCATCGTTTATACCCCCCTGAAATCCAGTTCTTACGAGCACGTTTTCTACAATTCCCATTATAGGGGCTTTCTTCCATCATGAAAAATGATATAATTTCCTTAATTTATATTCTAAGTTGGAATGTTTAGGAGGCAGCTTCCATGGATGAACGAGATATCCGGATTTTTCAGCAGCTGATGGAAAGCAAGAACATCACCAAAACCGCCCAGGACCTGTACATGACCCAATCCGCCGTAACCAAACGGCTGCACAAGCTGGAGGAGGAACTGGGGGCGCCCCTCTTTATCCGCACGGTGAAGGGGCTGATTCCCACCGCCTCGGCCGACAGCATTGCCCAGGAAATGGATAAACTTTCCGCTTCCCTCCTGCGGATCAAAAGCCTGTCCCAGTTTGCCCAGGGCCATATTGCCGGGCACCTGAAGGTGGGGGTCTCCGTAAATTTTGCCCGGTACACCCTGCCGCCCCTGCTCAAGCAGTACATGACCTACTACCCGGACGTGCAGATTGCCGTCACCACCGGCCAAAGCCTGGAGCTGTTCCAAAAGCTGCAAGCCGGCCAATTGTCCCTGGCCGTGCTCCGGGGGACCTTTGCCTGGTCCGGGGCCAGCCGGCTGCTGACCCGGGAAAAGGTTTACGCCGTAACCAGCAGGGAAAATGAGGGCAGGGACTTCTCCCACCTGCCCTACATCCACCGGACCTCGGACAAGCCCTTTACCGCCCGGATCCAGCGCTGGAAAACGGAACAGCATATCCAGGAGGACGCCTATTCCATCCAGGTCAACGACATCTCCGCCTGCCTGGCCATGATTGCGGCGGGGATTGGCTGGTCCATCCTGCCGGAGATCTGCCTGTCCCGGGAAGACGGGCTCTGGAAAATGCCCCTCCAGTTTAACGACGGTACCCCCTTTACCCGGACCACCACCGTGTACTACCAGGAAGACTACGCCCTGCTCCCCCAGGTAAAGCTTTTCCTGGACCGGCTGGAGAGCCCTGCCTAAGTTTTAAAAACACAAAAAAAGGGGTGTGAAATAATGAAACTTCTATCGTCGCCTGCGGCGCCACTTCCTTCACGCTTGAAGGAAGCATTCCAGACCTCTACTGGTCAAGTGACACAAAAGGGGTAGTACTAGTATTTACATACCGTGACTTCATCTCAAAATCCGTTTAGCACACGACCAGTATAGGCCTAAGACTGGCCCATCCAAGCGTGGAGGGGCTGTCAGTCCGCAGGACTGACTGAGGAAGTTTTGAGGTTTGGATACGGCATAACGAACAAAAAAACGGTTTGCGAACTCTTTTGAGCTCGCAAGCCGTTTTTTCTTTCGGGGGTAAGTATTATTTCACAGCCCCTTTTTTCTTATAGGTTAGAAAATCAGGTTGTAGAAACCGATGCCGGATACCACCGTCAGCACCACCAGGATGCCCAGGGCCCAGAAGGTCAGTTCCATAAACAGCTTCATTTCTTCGTCCCGCTTGTCACTGCTGTCTTCCGCCATCAGGGTGGCCATAATCAGGCCGCCGGTGGTAGAAATGGGGCTGATGCCGGTAATGGTACCGCCAATAACCACCATGGAAGCCAGCTCCAGAGGGTTTACCCCAACGGTCTGGCCAATGCCCACCACCGTAGGCAAAAGGGTGGGGAACACCACGCCCAGGCCGGAGGAAAACAGGCTCATAATGCCCGCCGTTGCCGCCATCACAGCCGGGGCAATGTGGGGATTCATCAGCTGGGACAGGGCCTTGGTCAGGGTGGTAATGCCGCCGGTCAGGATAACGATGTTCATCAGGGCACTAACCCCGGAAACCATAATCAGCACGCCCCAGGGAATGGCCCGGAGGCACTGCTTTTCGTTGGCCACATGGCACACCAGCAGGAAACCGCTGATGGCAAAACAGGTAAGGCCCACATTGAACTTGAAGGCAATAACCAGCACCGCCATGACAATCAGGCCCAAAAGGGACAGCCACTGGCCGGGGGTAAAGCTTTCCTTCAGGGCAGCTTCCCCTTCTGCCGGCGGATTGGTCTTATAGCCCTTGTAGTACACAAAGGCGGCAATGGCCATAATCACGCCGGTAATGGTCTGGGCCGTATAGATGGGCTGTACAGCAGCCGCCGCATCCAGGCCCCCCGCAGTCAGAAAATCATAGGTCAGGATACCTTCCGGGGTAATGGGGGACATCCGGCCCCCAAAACAGCCGAAGCAGCCAATCATGGCCAGCATCAGCGGGTTGTACCCGTGCACCTTGGCAATGGGAATGGCAAAGGCCGGCATAATGGCCAGAATGGGAATGGACCCCGGGCCAATGGTGGTCAGGCCAAAGCCAATCAGGAAAATGGCAATGGGAATCAGGAAATTGTTCTTGCCGGCCAGGGCCACAATCTTCTTGGCCAGCAGCTCGATGGTGCCATTGTTGTTCAGGATGCTGAACAGCAGGGTAACCCCCATCAGGGTAATAAACAGATTAGGCTTAAAGCCGTTTAGGATCACGCTGTCCTTCAGGCCGGCAAAACGCCCCAAAAGCATGGCCAGGGTCAGAGAAACCAGGCCCACATTGACCTTCCGGAAAAAACCGATAACAATGGCCACTACCAGCAAAACCAGGGATAAGATACCTAAATCCATGCTGCATCCTCCTTACCGGGAACAGAAAATGACACAGGTGGGGCTTTCCGTGGGTACGGTAACCCCGGTATAGTCCAATAGTCCCGTATCCGGGTCGATGGCGAAGAATTTCAGCGTATCGCTGTCTTCATTGGCCACCACCAGCTGCCGGTTATCCGGGCTGAAGGTCATAAAGCGGGGCGTCAGGCCCTGACAAGACACAAAGCCCGTAGGGTGCAGATAGCCCGTAGCTTCATCCACCCGGTAGGAAGCCAGGCTTTCGTGGATCCGGTTGGAGGCGTACACAAAGGGGCCTTCCGGGTACACCAGCACAGCGCTGGCCTGGCCCTGGCCGGTATACGTATCCGGCAGAGTGGTTTTGATCTGCCGAGGCGTCAGGACGCCGGCTGCATCGTCAAAGTCGTAGAAGGTAACGGCGTTGCCCTTTTCGTTGACCAGATAGGCCCGCTTGTTGTCCTCAGTCAGGGCAATATGCCGGGGTTCTGCGTAGGTCCGGGCTTCCACCCAGCTGGCCCGGGACAGTTTTCCCGTAGCCTGGTCCACCTTCAGCACCCAAACCCGTTCGTAGCCCACTTTCCGGCCCTGGGTGGGCACCAAGAGGAAGTTCCCCGTATGGTCCAGAAGGCACTGGTGGGCGTGGGAAACGCCCCCTTCCACGCAGCCTTCCAGGTGTTCCACCCAAACCGGGTCACCCAGGGTACCGTCTTCCCGCCGGGGCAGGGAAGCCACGCAGCCGCCCTGGAGGGAGGCTACAAACAGGAACCGGTTGTCCAGGGAGGGCACCAGATGCACCGGGTTCTGGCCGATGCCGTGCAGGGTCTGGAGGAAGGTCAGATTGCCGTTTTCCTCAATGCGGAAAGCGCTGACTTCGTGAAAATCCCCGTGGACGGTGTACAGGAACTGTTCCGTCCGGTCAAAGGCCAGATAGGACGGGTTATCCATGGTTTTGGTAATATTTTTAAGCTTCCAGACTCCCCGTTCGTCAATGGTATAACAGGAGATGCCCTTACCCCGGGCATTTCTCTTTTCCGTAGTGCGGCAGCCAATATAGGCGTAAGTTACTTTTTTATTTTCCATGATTTCTTCCCCTTTAGCTTAGGCGTGGCCGTGGAGCTTGGCTTTGTAGAAGCGCAGTTTGCCGCCGGCCAGCAGGATTTCTACTTCCTGGTCGGACACTTCCAGACGAACCTGGAATTGGGTGCCATTGGTGATATTTTTTACGGTAATCAATTTCTGTTTCATCTGCTCCCGCAGGTTGTCGATATGGAAGGTGTCGTCCAGGTCAATGCCGTCGTAGGCCGCCGGGTCCACAAAGACCACCGGGGTAACCCCATGGTTGATCAGGTTCTGCTTATGGATCCGGGCAAAGCTCTTGGCAATCACCATTTTGACGCCCAGGTACATGGGGGTAATGGCGGCGTGTTCCCGGGAGGAACCTTGGCCGTAGTTTTCCCCGCCTACAATAAAGCTCTTGCCGTCTGCCTGGGCCCGTTTGGAAAAGTCAGGGTCGTAGCGGCAGAACGCATATTGGGCCATGGCCGGCATATTGGACCGCATGGAAGAAAATTGGGCGCTGGCCGGGGTAATATCGTCGGTGGACACATTGTCCCGGGCTTTCAGGCTGACCTTGGCTTCCAGGGTTTCTTCCGGCGGTTCGGCTACCGGCAGGGGTTTGATGTTGGGGCCCCGGACGATTTCCACCTTGCTGCCATCTTCCGGCGGCAGCAGGAACAGGTTGTCGTTGATGGGATAGCTGTCCGGTTCCTGAACCTGGGCCAGTACGGATACATCGTCCATCACGTCCTGGGGCAGGGCCAGTTCCCCTTTAATGGCCGTAGCTGCAGCCACTTCAGGGCTTACCAGGTACAGGCTGGCATCCGCCGTGCTGCTCCGGCCCTTGAAGTTCCGGTTGGAGGTCCGGACTGCAATGCCTTTGCTGGGGGGCGCAATGCCGATGCCGCAGCAGGGTCCGCAGGCCAGTTCCGTCAGCCGGCAGCCGGCATTGAGCAGCTCTGCCAGGACGCCGTCCTGCATCAGCCGCAGGTAGATCTGCCGGGAGCTGATGCCCAGCACCAGGCTCACCGTGGGGCAGATTTTGTGGTCCTTGAGTACCAGCGCCACTTTCTTGAAGTCGCTGTAGGAACCGTTGGTGCAGCTGCCGATGAACACCTGCTGTACCGGCACCTTGGGCACGTCCGCCACTTTCATCACATTGTCCGGCATATGGGGACAAGCCACCAGGGGTTCCAGGGTATCCAGGTCGATTTCCATTTCTTCATCGTAGGAACAGCCTTCATCCGGTTCCCAAGGGGTGTAATCCTGTTCCCGGCCCTGGGCCTTCAGGAAGCGGTGCACCTGTTCATCCGCCGGGAAGACGGAAGTGGTAGCACCCAGTTCGGCCCCCATATTGGTGATGGTCACCCGTTCCGGAATGGACAGGGTTTTGGCCCCTTCTCCTACGTATTCATAAATTTTGCCAACCCCGCCCTTCACGGTGCAGCGGCGCAGCATTTCCAGAATGATATCCTTGGCCGCAGAACCGGGTTGGAGATGACCCTTCAGGTTCACCTTGACGATTTTCGGCATTTTCAGCACGTAGGGGAAACCTGCCAGGGCTACAGCAATATCCATGCCCCCTACCCCAATGGCCAGCATACCCAGGGCGCCGCAGCTGGGCGTATGGCTGTCGCCTCCCAGGAGCATGGCTCCCGGCTTGCCAAAACGGCTGTATTGCAGGGTATGGCAGATGCCGTTGCCGGCCTTGGACAGCACCAGGCCGTAACGCTGGGCGATGGATTGCAGGTAGATATGGTCGTCCGGGGTCTTGTTGTCGATCTGCAGCAGATTGTGGTCAATGTAGCTGACGGACAGCTTGGTGCGGATCCGGTCCAGGTCCAGGGCCTCAAAGGCCAGGTAGGACATGACCGCATTGATATCGTGGGTCAGGGTCTGATCCACCGTCAGTTCGATTTCATTACCCGGCACCAGTTCCGCCGGTTTGGCCAGATGAACCTGCAATAATTTTTGCGTCAAATTTAAAGCCATGATACTCTCTCCTTTACCCCCATTGCGTTATGCAAACTATCACGCAATTCTCACTTTTCTTGCCTACACTTTACTATTTTCCCCAAGGGTTGTATAATACTATATTATAATCAGTCTATAATACAAAGTTATAAGCCAAAGAGGAGGTACCTATGGATAGCCGTGATTTGGAGTACGTGGCCGCCGTGGCCAAAACCAAAAGCTTTTCCCAGGCTGCCCAGCTGCTGTTCATCAGCCAGCCGGCCCTGAGCCAATATATCAAAAGGCTGGAAAAAAGCCTGAACGTGGCCCTGTTCTACCGGACCCGGACCCACGTGGAACTGACCCCTGCCGGCCAGTATTATATCCAGCAGGGCCAGGAAATCCTAAAGCAGATGCAGGGGCTGGAGCAGGCCATGCGCCACTGGTGCAACGATGAAAAGAAGCAGCTCAGCATCGGCGTATCCCAGTTCTACGGGAAGTGGTTCCTGACCCCCTTCCTCCAAAGCATCCGGAAATGCCTGCCCGCCTACCACATCCAGATTGTGGACGGGGAATCCCATTTTCTGGAAAGCCAGATGCTCCAGGGCAAACTGGACTTTGGGATTTTCCCGGCTCCTGTAACCCACAAGGAAGTTTCCTTTGTGAGCCTGGGAGAAGAAGAAATTCTCTTTGCCTTCAGCGAAGAAAACAAAAAAGCCCTGGACCTGCTTCCCACCGCCCTGAAGGACGGGAAAATCGACCTGTTGGCCTACCAGCATTTTCCTTTTGTGCTGCCCAAGGAAGGGCTCAAGATGCACAAGGCTGCCCTGAAAATCTGCCGGCACTTTGGCTTCATGCCCCAATCCGTCTATTCCTCGGAAAACCTGGATACGGTGTATTCCCTGGTAAACCATAATTACGGGGTGGGCTTCCTGCCCGGGGTTCTGGCCCAAAACTACAACCCCAAAACCAACCACGTCCGCTTTTTCTCTTTCCGCAGCCGGTACAACCATCGTTCCATCGGCCTGGCCTATGAGGAAAACAGTCCCCTGCGTTCCCTGGTGCCCCTTCTGGTGGAAGCCATCCAGGGCCGGCCGGAACAAACGGGCCAAAAAGCGGACAAGGCCCTGCCCCAAACGTAAGAAAAGCCATGGCACTCCCAAAAGGGAACGTCATGGCTTTCTGTTTTATTTTTCTAAAGCAGGAACCCTCCGGGAAATGGAATAGCTGGCCAGGGAAGCGATGGCGCACAGCACCGCATCCGCCAGCCAGATGGTCTGGTAGCTGCCGGTCTGGGTAAACAGGATACCCCCCAGCCAGGAACTGACAAAACCCCCAATCTGGTGACACACAAAGGTCAGCCCAAAAAGGAAACCCATGGAAGCCGGGCCAAACCGCCGGCTGATGATTTCCGAGGTAGGGGTCACCGTAGCATCTCCGGTAAAACCCAAAAGCAGGGTGAACAGACCCAGGCACAGGGTATTTTGGGGCAGCAGGAACATGAACAGCACCACCGTCACCACCCGGAGCCCGTACAAAGTCCCCAACACCCGGGGTTGGGGAAAGCGCAGGCAGAAAAAGCCGGACAGAATGGACCCCAGAAGGGTGGTGAGCCCAAAGCCGGTGTACAGCATGGCTGCCGTACTGCCCGGCACCCCCAGGGATTCCATTTGGGGCACCAGGTGGGTCTGGATAATGACCATATGGAACCCGCAGGTGCTGAACCCAATCAGGAGGGCCTTATAGGCCCAGGTGCCCCAGGCCCGGCGAAGAACACTGCCGATGGCCTCCTGGGACGCTTCTTCAGCAGCCTGGCTGCTGGGCTTTCCCGCTTGCTTCAGGCTGCACAGCCACAGGATTACCAGCACCATACAGGCCAGGGCCCCGCCCAGCACCCTGAGGCTGGTGCCAATTCCCCAGGCCGCATTCATGCCCTGAAGGGCCGGGGACAAAAAGGCGCTGCCAATGCCGGAAGCGGCATTCAGGATGCCGGACACGGCGGAGGCCCGCTGGGGTCCCAAAAGGGGCGACAGGGTGCCCATAATCAGGCCAAAGCACAGGGCGCCCGTCCCGGAAGCCAGGATAATCCCCAAATACAGGGTCAGCTCCCCGGTGCTCCGGGCCAGCGGCGTCAAAAATAAGCCGGCGGCCATCAGCACCGCCCCTGCCAAAAGCACCGGCCGGCTCCCCCGGCGCAGGGCCAGGGCGCCCCACAGGGGCTGGGTCAGCCCGTACAGCAGCTGGGCAATGCCAAAAGCAAAAGCTGCGTCCGCATAAGAAATTCCGGACAATACCGTCAGCGGACGGATCATAATCCCATACACCGCCCGGATACCGCCGCTCAGGGCGTAAAGCAGACAGGCGGCCACAATGGGCAGCAAATAGTTTCCCCAACCCCCGCTGTTTTTTTCCATAACTTTCCCCTCCCCTGGTCCAGAGCCTCTCCCGGCGCTCTGGGAACCCATTGACATCTTATGGTAATATTACCATAGGTCTTTTATTCTGCAAATACTGCCCAAAAAGGTATTTGCTACCTTTCAGAAACCAAGGAGGCATTATGAAACCACACGATCCCCAGGAAAAGCCCTTCCACTGCCCAGTGGAAGCTGCCCTTAGCCAAATTGGGGGCAAATACAAGGCCATCATCCTTTACCATATCATGACGGATTCCGTACTCCGTTTCCACCAGCTCCAGGCCTACATTCCCCAGGCTACGGCCAAAATGCTGACCCAGCAGCTCCGGGAACTGGAGGCGGACGGCCTGCTGCACCGGGAAGTCTACCCGGTGGTTCCTCCCAAAACCGAGTACTCCCTGACGGAACGGGGAGAAACCCTGCGGCCGGTGATTATGGCCATCTGCCACTGGGGGGAAACCTATATGCAGGGAACCTTCTAAAAGCGCCAATTGAAAAATCCCGTCTTTCCCTTACTGGGAAGGACGGGATTTTGCTTTAGAACCGCTCCTGATGGACCTTTTTCCAGTCCAATTCCTGCAACGTATGGGGCCGCAGGGGATGGGCAGCATGGCCCAGGGCCAAAATGGCTTCCACTTCATACCCTTCCGGAATGCCCAGTTTTTCTCTGAGGTAATCCGAAGACGTGAGAGGTTTCCCGTCCGCTCCCAGGGCTGCTGCGTGCATATGGCGCACCTGAACCCAGCAGCTGCCCAGGCCCAACTCTGTTGCCTGGAGCAGCATGGCCAAAAGGGTCAGGGAGGCATCCTCCACCCAGGCATGGGAAGAAGTGGCGCCCAGTACCACCACCGCACAGGCCGCTTCCCGGAGCATTTGGCCAAACTGGGGCTTACAGTCCGCTAGGGCGTGGACCTGCTCCGGGTCCGTAACCACCACCAGCTCGCTGCTGTGGAGGTTTTTGCTGCTGGGCACCGACAGCCCTGCCGCCAAAATTTTTTTCAGGTCAGCAGGGTCCACCGGTTCTGCTGTAAAATGCCGGACGCTCCGCCGGGCCAAAAGCAATTGTTCTAGTTCCATACTGCGCCTCCTATTTTTTCTGCTTCTCTATAGGGAAAGTCACCTGAAAAACAGCACCTTTGGGCTGGGTGTTAGCTACAGTCAAGGTGCCTCCCTGATTTTCCACGAAACTTTTGGCCAGGGACAGGCCTATGCCGCTGCCTCCGGTCCCCCGGTTCCGGGATTTGTCCCCCCGGTAAAAATGCTCAAAAATATGGGGCAGGTCTTCCGGAGCAATGCCCGGTCCTTGGTCCGCCACCAAAAGCTGCACCTGCCCGTTTTGCACCCGGCTGGTCAGGGTAATCACCGTTCCCGGGTCCGTATAACGGATGGCGTTCACCACCAGATTGTACACCACCTGGTTCAGCCGGTCCGGGTCCAGTTCCAAAAGGGGCAGCTGCTCTGCCAGGTCCACCTGGAACTGGAGATGCTTTTCCTCCAAAAGGGGCGTCAGCATGGCTGCAGCCCGCTGAAGCAGGCCGTTGAGATCCACCGGCTTTTTGTGCAGCTCCAGCTGGTGCACCTCCGCCAGGGACAAGTCCCTGAGGTCCGCCACCAGCCGGGTCAGCCGCATGACTTCTTCCTCCATGGAAAAGAGTTTTTCCGGGGCCGGCGGTTCCACGCCGTCCAGCAGACTTTCCAGCTGCCCCTGGAGTACGGCCAAAGGCGTCCGCAGCTCATGGGCAATGTTGGCCAAAAATTCCCGCCGGTTTTGTTCGTTCTCCGCCAGTTCCTCGGACATTTTGTTGAACAGGGTGGTCAGCTGCCCCACCTCATCACAGGTGGTCACCGGCACTTCCTGCTTCAGCTTGCCCTGGCGGATTTTTTCCGTAGCCTGGCAGAGCTGCCGCAGGGGCCTGGTAATGGAGCCAGCCAGAAAATAGCTGACCACCAGGCCCAGAAAAGCAAAAAACAGCCCCACCCACCAAAGGGACTGGTGGTAGGATTCCATAAAGGCCAGTTCCGAAGGGCCCATCATCCCCATACCGCCGCCCATCATGCCGCCGTGCATCATACCGCCGTGCATCGTGCCGGGCATGCTCAAATAGCGCAGGAACAGGTCTTCCATCTGCCGGCCGCACAGGTAGATGACCACCAGGCCGCAGAGCAGGATCAGCAGAAAGGTACTGACCATGAGCTTATCCCGAATGCTGTGAAATTTAGGCATGGGAGTCCCCTCCAAATTTATAGCCAATGCCGTACACCGTAAGGATATACCGGGGATGCCGGGTATCCGGCTCGATTTTCCGGCGCAGGTTCCGGATGTGGGCATCAATGGTCCGCTCGTAGCCTTCAAAGGCAAAGCCGTGGGTATTCTCCAGCAGCTGCAGCCGGTTGAAGACTTGCCGGGGATTCTTTAAAAACACCTCCAACAGGCTGAATTCAATGGGCGTCAGCTCGATTTCTTCCCACTCCGGCGCTGTCTGGGGGCTGCCCTCCTTTTGCCGCCAGAGCAGATGCTCCTTCAGGTCCAGTTTCAGCCCACCGGCTTCCAGCACCTCAGGCTCCTGGGCTTTTTTCTCCACATAGGCGCCGTAGGTGCGCCGCAGCAGGGCCCGGACCCGGGCCGTCAGTTCCCGGAGGCTGAACGGTTTGGTGATATAGTCGTCAGCCCCCAGTTCCAAGCCCATCAGCCGGTCAAATTCCGCATCCCGGGCGGTAAGCATAATAATAGGCACCGTGCTTTCCTGCCGGATCTGCCGGCACACATCCCGGCCATCCAATTTGGGCAGCATCAGGTCCAAAAGCACCAGCTGGGGCTGCTTTTCCCGGAAAACCTGCAGGGCCGCCTCCCCGTCTCTAGCCGTAACAACCACAAAATTTTCCTTCCGCAGATAATTGGTCACCAGTTCCAGAAGCTTGGCATCATCATCCACGGCAAGTACCGTATAGGTGTCCATCCGGCCACCTCCTTTTGTTTTTTATTATACCTTGTTTTGCCAAAAAGCGTCAGGCTCCCTGTACAAAAAGGGACTGTGAAAAAATGAAACTTCTATCGTCGCCTTCGGCGACACTTCCTACACGCTTGCAGGAAGCGTACCAGGCCTCTACTGGTCAAGTGACAAAGAAGGGTGGTGCAGGTATTTACGTACCTAAATTTTATCTCAAAACCCGTTTTGCACATGACCAGTATGGGCCTAAGACCGGCCCCTTCAAGCGTGAAGGGGCTGTCAGCACGTAGGGCTGACTGAGGAAGTTTTGAGGTGCAGATACGGCTATAACGAACGTTAAAAATAGCTTGCGAACTAGTTTGAATTCGCAAGCCATTTTTTCACAGTCCCTTTTTCGTATTAGAAGTTGTAGCCGGAAGCCGTCACGCTCCGGTTGTCCTGATTGGCATTGCCATTGCCGCCCCAGCAGGGAGGCGTCCAGTTTTGGCCGTTTCCGGGATTGGCATTTCCCCGGCCGTTCTGGTTGTAGCCCCAGCAGGGACCACCCTGCCAATTGCCATTGTTGTTATTGGCACCGCTGTTATCCAGGTTCTGGGCAGCGTAGGCGGTTTTGCCCTGGGCGCTGTAGGCAGCGGCCAAAACCCGGTTTCCTTTTTGGGGAACTGCCGACTGCTGCATGCCCGGCATGGCGCTGTGGTCCATGCCTTTTTGCATAGGCGCTCCTGCGGGCCGCCAGCCGCTCAGGGTCGGGTCCACCATGCCAAAGACCATGGCCACGTGGCTGACCACCAAAAAGCCAATCAGAAGGCCAAAATGCCGCATGGTCCGCTGGTGTTCCGTAGCGTGTTTGCCGATAATCCCCAGTTCCATCAGGGCAATGGCCCCCAGGGGAACAATCCCCAGCAGGTAGGCCCAAATGGCCAGTTCATCCGTCCAGCCCTTCCAGCTGAGTCCCGGTACCACATTGGTCATCAGGTAGAGGAAAACCAGGAGGAAATAGCCCCCGGCAGCAATGCCCAGCCGGTGGTTCCATTTTTTCCAGTTCCCCGCCCCTTCCTTCCGGTAGTAGGTCACATAAAATTCTGTGGCCACCAGGGATTCTGCCAGCACCACCGGCAGCACCATAAAGAGGATCAGATTCCAGGGCTGGTGCATAGCCAAAAGATCCATATAATTTGTCATTACCATCATGCATTCTCCTTTCGCTGCCAGCAGCTTCCAAAATTCACTGCCAGCTTCACTCCATTTGTTGCCTGTAGTATACGAAAGGAATATGCAGAACTGGGGCACAAAATATCAAGAAATTATGAAGATTTTATTCCGCCAGACCAGCTGCGTCCACCTTCAGCAGGGTCCGATACAGGATATCCCCGCCCTGCTCCACAGCCTGGGGCTCCGTCCATTCATCTCCGCTGTGGCTGATGCCCAAATGGCTGGGCACAAAAATCATCCCAATGGGCACCCGGTGGTCCAGGGAATCCGCATCGTGGCCGGCTCCGCTGGGCAGGGTCATGGCTGCAGCGCCTGCCTCGGCCGCTGCCTGCCGGATCATGTCCTGCAAGGCTGGAGCACAGTGGGCGCTGCTCTTGTAGATGACTTTTTCAATGGTAAAGTCAGCATCTGGAATCTCTTTGGCTTTTGCCTCAATGCGGCGCAGCAGTTCATCGGTCCTGGCTTTCTCCACATGGCGCATTTCAAAGGACGCCACCACTTTTCCCGGCACCACATTGGCCGCGCCCGGATACACCGTCACTTTTCCCGGGGTGAAGACCAGGGCGGGGTCAATTTCCCGGCACTGGGCATCGGCATACACAATCAGCATAGCCATGGCCACCATGGCGTCCCGGCGCAGGCGCATGGGGGTGGTGCCCCCGTGGTTGCTCTGGCCCAGGGCTGTTACCTGGTAGCGGCCAATGCCGGCAATGCCGCTGACCACTCCAATAGGAATCCCCTGTTGTTCCAGCACGCCGCCCTGCTCCACATGGGTTTCCAGATAACACAGTACATCTGAAAAATCCCGGGCACAGGCGAGAATTTCCTCCACGGTGTGGCCATAGGCTGCCAGGGCCTCTGCCAGGTGGAACTGCTGGGGATCCACCAGGCCCGCCAGGGCCCGGCTGCCGAAGGTACCGCCCAAGGGGCCCCCTTCTTCGGCGTTAAAGCCGTACACCTCTACGGTATGACGCAGCTTCCGGCCCTCCTGCTGCAGCCGTTCCACCGCTCCCAGGGCTGCGGCTACCCCGTAGGCGCCGTCAAAAAGGCCTCCGGAAGGCACCGTATCCAGGTGGGACCCCATGAGAATATGTTTTGCCGCTTTGTCCGTACCCCAAAGAATGCCTCTCACATTGCCAGCTGCATCCGTACTGGTTTCCATTCCATAGCTTTCCATGAGTTTTTGGGCCGCGTTCCGGCTCTCTCTAAATTCCGGGCTATAGCCCAGACGGGTATAGGACCCGTCCTGATTTTTCCCATAATGGGCAATTTCCTGTAAAATTCGGCTGATGCGTTCCATTGCCAGTCCCCCTTCCGTATCATCCCATTATACCCAAACTGCCTGAAAAAAACAGGTTTTTTCCATAAAAAAAGGGAGGCGGCAAGCCGCACTCCCGAGGTTCTGCTTTATTGCAGGCTGGCGTAAATGGCTTTCAGGTTTTCTTCCATCAGGGCCAAATACCCTTTGTCACTGCCTTCACTGCCCTCCAGGGTGTGGATGGGCACCACCTTGGCTCCCACTTCCTTGGCCAGGGCTTCGCTGGTCTTGGGGCTGATGGCCGCTTCCGTAAAGATGGTGGTTACCCGATGTTCTTTGCAGTAGCTCACCAGCTGGGCCATCTGCTTAGCATTGGGCTCGCCGGAAGCAAAGACGGATTCCACACTGTTCTGGGTCAGGCCAAAATCCCGGCACAGGTAGGCAAAGGCCGCATGGCCGGTAACGAATTCTTTCCGGGGCAGGTTTTGGAATTTTCCCTTATAGGTATTTTCCAGGTCCTGGAGCTTCTTTTCGTAGGCTTCCCCGTTCTTTTTGTAGTAATCCCCATTGGCCGGATCCGCCTTGGAGAGGCCCTCCACAATCTGGTCCACCTCGTTGCGGGCACAGGCCAGGGACAGCCAGGCATGGGGATCGTACTGGCCATGCTCCTTGATTTCATCCTCATCGGTATTTTTGATGGGGGTTACATTCTTGGCCGCTTCCACCACCAGCAGTTTGGGATTGTCCGCAGCCTTCACCATATCGTCCGCCCAGGGCTCCATGCCCAGGCCCTGCTTTACAAAAACCTTGGCTTCATGCAGCCGGGTCATATCCTTGGGCGTGGGCTGAAAATCGTGGGGTTCCGTGCCGTCCGGAATGATGGTGGTAATTTCCACCTTATCCCCGCCCACAGCCTGGACCAGTTCCTTCATGGCATAAAAGCTCACCGAAACCGGCAGCTTGCCGCTTTTCTTTTCTGGGGTACTGGAACTGCCGCAGCCGGCCCCCAGCACCAATAAACACAGGCTCAGCACCAGAGCCAATCCTTTTTTCATCCTTGCTTCCTCCACTTCTTGCAAATGATTTGCATCTTCTCGCGTTCCCTATCATACCACGCCGCTGGCCTAACGTCAATAAATGCAAATGCCTTGCATTTCTATGTGAACACTTCTATAATAAACTATTGTCATCTGGAAATCCCAGAGATTTGCCAGAGAATATTTTGGGAAAGGATTTAACCCCATGTTAGCTTTAAGTCATATCTACTTTGCCTACGAGCAAGGTCCCTATTTATTGAAAGACCTGTCCATGACCATTCAGGACGGGGATTATATCGCCATTGTGGGAGAAAACGGCAGCGGCAAAAGCACCCTGATCAAATTGATGCTGGGGCTGCTCTCCCCCAGCTCCGGCACCATCCGTTCCACCTTCCGGCGGCCGGCCTACGTGCCCCAGCCCACGGATATGGTAAACAAGCAGTTCCCCATTACTGTCCGGGAAGTGCTGGACTATACCCGGCAGATTCTCCATATCAAGGACAAAAAAGTGGTGGACCGGGTGCTGGACCAGATGCATATTACGGAGCTGCAGGAACACCTGATTGGCGCCCTGTCCGGCGGCCAGTACCAGAAGGTGATGATTGCCCGGGCCCTTTTGGGCAAGCCGGACCTGATGATTTTTGATGAACCTTCTACCGGCATGGACCTCAAGAGCCAGGACGACCTGTACCCTTTGATTCAGCAGTTAAATGCCCAGGGCATCACCATTGTCACGGTGGAGCACAACCTGCGCTACGCCGCTTCCCATGCCTCCACCTTCTTCCACGTGGTCCAGTCCCAGGGCCATTTCTGCACGCCTCAGGAATATATCCAGGAATATCTAGCAGAGAACGGAGGGAACCGTCATGTTTGAATACGCCTTTATGCGCAATGCCTTTATGATCAGCGTGCTGATTTCCCTGATCTGTCCCCTGATTGGGATGTTCCTGGTGCTGCGCCGCTACTCCATGATTGGCGACGCCCTGAGCCACGCTTCCCTGGCCGGGGTGGCCACGGGGCTTCTGCTGGACTGGAACCCCATCCTCAGTGCCTTCTGCCTGACCTCCTTTTTCGGGCTGCTCATTGAAGTCCTCCGGGAGAAATTCCGGCGCTATGCGGAACTGACCCTGGTGATTGTCCTGTCCCTGTCCGTGGGCATCGCCATTACCATTATCAGCTCCGGCCTGGTCCACGCCAATGTAGATTCTTTCCTGTTTGGCAGCATCCTGACCGTTTCCCAGAAAGAAGTGCTGACGGTACTGGTGCTGACCATCATTTCCCTTTTGACCATCCTGGGACTCTTTCCCCAACTGGTCATGCTGTCCTTTGACGAGGACGGTGCCCGGATTGCCGGCGTCAAGGCCCGGGCCATCAATTATATTTTTTCCATCCTGGTGGCAGCCACCATTTCCGTATCCATCCGGATTGTGGGGATCCTGGTCATCAGTTCCCTGATTGCCCTGCCGGTGGCCACCGCCCTCCAGCTGCAGAAGGGGTTCCGCCAAACCCTGTTCTTGTCGGTGGTGTTCAGCTTCATCGACATCTTGTCCGGGCTGTTTGCTTCCTATTGGCTGGGAGCCGCCCCGGGGGGCATTACCGCCATTGTGTCCGTGGTGCTCCTGATGCTGGTGATTTTCTATAAGGAGCTGTCCCAAAAGCTCCAGCAAGGAGGTGCCCATGCTGAATAGTACAGAACCGCTGACCAGTGAGGAGATGATCCGCCGGGTAGGGCTCAAAAGCACCAAAGCCCGGAACCAGGTGCTTCAAATGATGCTCCGCCAGCGGGAAGTTCTCTCTGCCGACGAAATCTATGAAAAACTGCTCCAGGAAGGAGCCCATCTGAATTTTTCCACCGTATACCGGATTTTGGAAATGTTCACCGAGAAAAAGCTTACGGAAAAGATGCTGCTGCCGGGCTCCCGGAAATACGGCTTCCTGCTGTACACCCTGAGCCACACCCATCACCTGATCTGCCTGGGCTGCCACAAGGTGGTGGACATTGACGGCTGTCCCCTCCACGGCTTTGAGGAAGACCTGGCCCGGAAAACCCACTTTGAAATTGTGGGCCACTACCTGGAACTGTACGGCTACTGTGCCGACTGCCAGGCCAAACGGGAAAAGGAATAGCGTCCCAAACAAAAAAACGGCGGGGGGTGTGAAATAATACCTACCCCTGAAAGAAAAAATGGCTTGCGAGCTCAAAAGAGTTCTCAAGCCATTTTTGTTGTCCGTTATAGCCGTATCTAATAAACTTCCTCAGTCAGTCCTGCGGACTGACAGCCCCTACACGCTTGCAGGGGCCAGTCTTAGGCCTATACGAGTCATGTGCAAAACGGATATAGCAAAGCAGCATAGTTCGTAAATGCCTGGCACTACCCTAGTCTATTACTTGACCAGTAGCGTCATAGAATGCTTCCTGCAAGCGTGTAGGAAGTGTCGCCGCAGGCGACGATAGAAGTTTCATTATTTCACAGCCCCAGTCGTTTTATTTTGTCTTAGCGTACCGGCCGGGCGTAGTTTAACGGGTTCACCGTATTCCCGTTCTGCCGCATTTCAAAGTGCAGATGGGGCCCGGTGCTGTAGCCGCTGCTGCCCACGTAGCCGATGACGTCCCCCCGCTTCACATGCTGTCCCGGGGTTACGGCAATGGCGCTCATATGGCCGTAGCAGGTCAGCATGCCATTGCCGTGATCAATGCTGACAAACCGTCCGTATCCGCCGTTCCACTGGGCTTCCTGGACCACGCCGGTGGCCGAAGCCCGCACCGGCGTGCCGTAGTCCGCGGCAATATCGATGCCCGGATGGTAGTCGCTACCTTTCCCAAAGGGATCGGCCCGCATCCCGTAAAAGGAGCTGATTTCCCCGCCGCTGAGGGGCCACCCGTAGGTGCCGTCCCCGGAGTAGGACAGGGCCAGCAGCATATTGGTGAGGTTTTCCTTCTTGTAGCCCAGCCGCTTCCGGTTGATTTCATCCTGGACCTCCAGCACGGAAAGCTGGTCGGCCGTGGTGGAACCACCCTGGCCGCCGTTATCCAGCTCCTTGGATTTTTGGTCCACGGTTTCTTCGCCAATCTTGACCCCGTCCTGGGCCAGTTTCTTCCGGACCGCGTCCTCCAGCTGGACCACCTGGCCCAGTTCCTTCTGGAGTTTTTCGTTGTTGTCCATGAGCTTAGCCATCCGTTCCGTGTAGACCCCGTAGTCCGCCCGGTAGTTGGCCAGCTCCAGCTGTTCATCCCAGGCCCGGACCAAAAGGCCGCCGCAGACCGCCAGCCCCATCAGGCAGACCAGGAAAACCCCGGCAAAGCCGAAAATCAGCTTGGTGCCCCCGTGGAATTCCCGGACTTCCCCGTTTTCATCTTTCCATTCCAAAGAAAGGCCGGCGCCCAGGAAATGGCCCTTGAGCAACAGGCCGGAAAAGTAGCTGCCCAGCTTTGCCAGTTTTTCTTTGCTTTTGCTTTGCTCCATACCTTCAAACTCCTTTACCTGTCCCAGGGCGCTGCCGCCGGGACTGCCAACAAGAAAGGGGCTGTGAGCAGCTCACACCCCCAAATGGTTTTTGTGGTTTTGGCCTGGCAGGAAGCTTTGCCTGTCCTGCCAAATAAGAATCCTTATACTGATAGCTATTGTACTAGGAATCCTCCTACTTTGCAAGGATTGCTCCAAAAATATCACATTTTACTTCCGTAAAGCGGCATAAATACAGGGCTTTTCAAAAGACTCATCAGTCAAAAAAATACTTCCCCAGCCGTTTTGGTTGAGGAAGCAGCACACATTTATTTTTTATTTTTCCTGGGGTTTTAATAGTCCCAGTTTCCGGCCCAGCAGCACCATCCGCCGGCCCACAAAGGGAATCTGTGCCAGTTCGTCTTCCGGCATGGTCTTCAGCAGCAGCAGGAGCAGGGCATACACCGGAATGGCTACCACCATGGCCCCAATAATGCTCAGGAACCGGGTACCCGGGAACAGCAGCAGAAAGCCTTTTACAGCGGCCCCCATGACCACAGCGGCCACCAGGGTTTTCAGCAGCTGTTTCACTTCCAGGGAAAAGCCCGTGTACTTCTGGATGAAGAACAGGTTCAGCAGGGCAGCAATCCCAATATCCGCCACCGTAGCCCAGGAAGAACCCACAATCCCCAGGGAGGGAATGGCCGTCAGGTTCCAGTTCAGGAACACCTTGGCCGCAGCGGCAATAATCATATTGAACACCGGAATCTTGGTCCGGCCCAGGCCCTGCAAAATCCCCGTACTGACCTGGTGCAGGCCCAAAAGGAAAATGGCCCAGCTCATGGTTTCAATGGCCGGCCCGGCGTTGGGAGCGCTGTAGATCAGGGTAGCTACCCGGCCTCCCAGCACGTGGAGCCCAATGCTGCAAGGAATGGTAATGACGGCAGCTACGGAAAAGGCCGTGCTGACCTTTTCCCGGATGCCGGAGGTATCATTTAAAATCCGGGACTCGCTGATGGCAGGCACCAGACTGATGGAAAGGGCCGCGGTCAAGATGGTGGACATATTGACCAGGGGCACCGCCACCCCGGTAAGATACCCGAACAGGGTGGTGGCTTCCGGCAGGGTCCAGCCCCCGGCCATGAGCCGACGGGGCACAATCATCATATCCAGGTTGGAAACTACCGGCAGCATCAGGCTGGACATGGACACCGGCAGGGCCAGGGTCACCAGTCTTTTGATGATGGTCCAGGCGGATTCCGGCGGCTTGGCCGGAGCGGTCAGGCCCTTGGGAAACAGCTTATGCTTCAGCCGCAGGTAGAAAATCTGCAGTACCACCAGGCCGCAGAAAGCACCGGCCCCAGCCCCCATACTGGCCCCTGCCGCTGCATAGGTCAGACCTCTGGGCAGCAGCAGGTAGGAAAAGGCGATCATGGTAAATACCCGCACCGTCTGTTCCGTAATTTCCGAACAGGCGGTAGGAATCATAATCTGCATCCCCTGGAAATACCCCCGGAAACTGGACAGGAAGGTGACGAAGAATACCGCCGGGGCCAGGGCAATGATGGAATAGTAGGCCCGGGGATCGGCGATAATCTTGGACTGAATCAGATACCCTGCCCCGCCCCACAAACACAGGGAGAAGAACAGGCCCGTAAAGAACAGGAGCCGCAGGGACACCCGAAACACCCGCTGGGCTCCGAAATAATCATCCTGGGCCACCTTTTCTGCGGTAATAATGGAAATGGCCACGGGAATACCGGCGGAGGAAACCGTAATGGCCATCAGATAGATGGGGAAGCCCATCTGGTAGATGCCGATTCCTTCGCCCCCCATAACCCGGGACAAAATGGCCCAGTTCAGGGCCCCGATTACCTTTACCACAATACTGGAAATGGTTAAAATCATGGTTCCCTTGAGGAATTTTGTTGTTTTATTCCCTGCTGGTTTTTGCACTTCCTGTTCCATGCCACACACCCTTCTGCCAGAAAAAATCAATTTCAACACAATTGTTTTATTTTATCATATTTTGGCCCGTCTGGCGCAGAAATCCCGGAAATCCCACAAAGGCTTTCCACTTTTTTCCCAGATTGTTCATTTATAAGTGTAAACATTTTTGTAACATTTGAAGATTTCCTTATGTGTCCGTACCAATTAAAGCGGCCTTCTGTCTTTTTGGAGTGTACACGTATTCTTGTTCCAACCTGCTTTCCTGCACCCCATCAAGGAGCCGCGCCCGGGAACCTGAAAAACCGTGAAAATCCCCGTTTTTCCTAGCTATAAGCCATTTCTAATAAGGGCCAGCAGCTTTTCCAAAAGCCCTCAAAATGGGGTGAAAAATAACCTCTTTCCCTACGGGTTCCATCTAGTATTTTTAGTTAAATGTGCTATAATTATATACACTTTAAGTAGAGGTGCATCATGAGTACGTATAATGTAGGTTTAGACATCGGGTCCACGACAGCGAAAATTGTTGTCCTGAACCAAAATAAGGAAGTCGTTTTTACCCGGTACAGACGCCACCAGGCCAATGTGCCTGCCGTTCTCCGGGAAGAACTGCAATCCTTGCGCTCCCAAATCGGAGCTGCCCGCCTGAAGCTGAAAATTACCGGTTCTGTCGGCATGGGCCTGGCAGAAAAATTCCAGCTTCCTTTTGAGCAGGAAGTCATTGCGGCCACCAAATTCGTCAAGGAAAAATATCCCGAAGTGGCCACCCTGATCGACATCGGCGGCGAAGACGCAAAAATTGTATACATCAAACCCGATGGAAGCTGCGATTTGCGTATGAACGGCAACTGTGCCGGGGGCACAGGGGCTTTCCTGGACCAAATGGCAGTTTTGCTGAAGGTTCCTGTGGAAGAGCTCAACGGCCTAGCAGAAAAGGCCCAGCACGTCCATTACATTGCCTCTCGCTGCGGTGTGTTTGCCAAAACAGACATCCAGAATCTCCTAAGCAAGAATGTCAGCCGGGAAGACATTGCCATTTCCATTTTCCACGCTGTAGCCGTCCAGGTCATTTCCACCCTGAGCCACGGCTGCACCATTGAGCCCAAAATCCTGCTTTGCGGCGGCCCCCTGACCTTTATGCCGGCCCTGCGCAAAGCCTTGATGGACTGCCTGCGCATTCCCTATGTGAACTTCATTGTGCCGGAAAACGCCAACCTGATTCCGGCCTACGGCACAGCCATCAGCGCCCAGGACGCTCCAGTTATCGGCTTTGATGAGCTGGTAGAACGGTTTGCCCAGGCTCCCAAGACCGTCATCCGGTCCGAGGATGTGCTGCCGCCGATTTTTAATTCCCCGGAAGAATACGCAGCGTGGAAAAAGGAAAAGGAAGCGGCCTATATCCAGCTGACGCCCTTAACGGCGGATACCCAGGACGTATACCTGGGCATCGACTCCGGCTCCACCACCACCAAACTGGTGGTCACTGACCCCCAGGACCGGATTCTGTTCACCTATTACACTCCCAATAACGGCAACCCGCTGGGGGCCGTGCAAAAGAGCCTGGAAGCGTTCTACGCCAAATGCCTGGAAGTAGGGGCCAATCCCCTGGTGAAGGGCAGCTGCTCAACAGGCTACGGGGAAGACCTGATCAAAGCCGCTTTCGACCTGAAAACCGGCATCATTGAAACCATTGCCCACTATCTGGCAGCCCGGAAGATCAACGATAAGGTTTCCTTTATTCTGGACATTGGCGGCCAGGATATGAAGGCCATTTTCGTGGACCATGGGGTCCTGAACCGGATGGAACTGAACGAATCCTGTTCCGCCGGCTGCGGCACCTTCCTGGAAACCTTTGCCAAGGGCTTAAACTATTCCGTCAGCGACTTTGCCAAAATGGCCTGTGAAGCCAAAATGCCCTGCGACCTGGGCACCCGCTGCACGGTGTTCATGAACTCCAAGGTAAAACAGAGTCTCAGGGAAGGCCTGACCACCCCGGATATTTCCGCGGGACTTGCCTACTCGGTGGTAAAAAACTGCCTGTACAAGGTACTGAAGCTGCAAAACACCCTGGACCTGGGGAAGGAAATCGTGCTCCAGGGCGGTACCATGAAAAACGACGCTGTGGTCCGGGCCTTTGAACTATTGACCCATACCACCGTGCACCGGAGCAATATCCCTGAAATCATGGGAGCCTACGGCTGCGCCCTGTTTGCCAGAAGCCGGGCCGAAGGTTCCGTGACCCTGGACGAACTGCTCCATATTGCCACCTATACCGACAGCCAGCTCCAATGCCACGGCTGCGAAAACAACTGCCTGATCAAAAAATACAATTTTGCCAACGGCAGCACCTATTTCTCCGGAAACAAATGCGAAAAATTCTTCACCAACAACAGGGAAGACGTAAAACCCGGGGAAAACATCTACGAATACAAATACAAGCTGCTCTTTGACCGGCCGGTAAAGGAAGACGCGGAACGCACCATTGGCATTCCCCGCTGCCTGAACATTTACGAGGACTACCCCTTCTGGCACGCCCTGTTTACAAGCTGCGGGCTGAAGGTCCAGCTGTCCGACCCCTCCACCTTCAAAAACTATGAAGGCGGCATCCACGATGTCATGTCGGACAACATCTGCTTCCCGGCCAAACTGGTCCACGGGCACATCAACAACCTGGTGAAAAAACGGGTAAACCGGATTTTCATGCCCTACGTCATCTACGAACACCAGGACGACAAGCGCCAGTTAAACAGCTACAACTGCCCGGTGGTTTCCGGGTACTCCGACGTCATCAAAAGCGTAGCCGATACCCAGATTCCCATCGATTCTCCCCCCATCAACTTCCAGGATGAAAAACTCCTGAAAAAGCAGATTCGGGAATATCTCAGCTACATTGGCTTCGACCGGTTTACTGCGGACAAGGCCTTCCAGGCCGCAGTGGCTGCCCAAAAAGCCTACAGCGACGCCATCAAGGCCAAAAATCAGGAGATTCTCCAAAAGAGCCGGGACAACAAGCAGCTGACCATTCTTTTGGCCGGCCGGCCTTACCATACGGATCCCCTGATCCAGCACAAGCTCAGCGAGTCCATTGCAGCCATGGGCATCAACGTCATCAACGAAGACCTGCTCCGGGATGACAGCAGCGTAACCATTGACGATTCCTACCTGGTGCGCCAATGGGCCTACATCAACCGAATTTCCAAGGCAGCGGACTGGGTGGCCCGGCAGGACAACAGCATCCACTTTATGGAAATGACCTCCTTTGGCTGCGGCCCGGACGCCTTCCTCCAGGATGAAATCCGGGGAATCCTCCAGCGCCATGGCAAGGCCCTGACCCTGCTGAAAATCGATGATGTTTCCAACATCGGCTCCCTGAAGCTGCGGGTACGGTCCGTGGTGGAAAGCATCCGCTACAACCGGGATGCCAAGCAGGAACCGGATCCTTTTGTGGATACCCCCCGCTTTGAAAAGTCCATGAAGGACTACACCATCCTGGCCCCCTTCTTTACCCCGTTTATTTCTCCCCTGATTCCGTCCGTGATGAAACTGGTGGGCTACAAGGTGGAAACCCTGCCGGAAAGCACCGTCCAATCGGCGGACCTGGGGCTGAAATTTGCCAACAACGAAGTCTGCTATCCGGCCACGTTGGTGGTGGGCGACTTTATCCGGGCCCTCCAGTCCGGCAAGTACGACCCCGCCCACACCGCGGTTGCCATTACCCAGACCGGCGGCCAGTGCCGGGCCTCCAACTACTTTGGCCTGATCAAGCACGCCCTGATTTCTGCCGGCTTTACCGAGACCCCGGTATTGTCCCTGGCTACCAGCAAGAATATCAAAAATGACCAGCCGGGCTTTGAAGTCAACTGGCTGAAGATTGCCAAGATCACCATTTCCACCGTGCTGTTCTCCGACTGCCTGTCCAAGTTCTTCAACGCTTCCGTAGTGCGGGAAACCGTCAAGGGCAAGGCCCTGGAACTGCGGGACAAGTACCTGGATTTGGCCAAGAAGGAAATCGAGGCCAACAGCTCCAGCGGCCTGCTGAAGCTGCTTCAGGCAGCTGCCGAAGAATTCAACGCCCTGGCCAAGCCGGAAGTACGCCTGCCCCAGGTAGGCATTGTGGGTGAAATCTACCTGAAATTCAACAGCTTTGCCCATAAGAACATCACCACCTGGCTCATGGACCACTCCATTGAAGTGATGCCGCCGCTGCTGACCCCGTTCTTCATGCAGGCCTTTGTAAACCGGGTCACCAACAAACGGTTCGGCCTGGAACGGCACCCGGTACCCAACATCCTGGTAGATTTCATCTATATGTGGGTTACCAAGCAGATCAAGAAATTCAACGACATCGGCAAAAACTTCCAGTACTTCACCCCTATTGAAGATATCTTTGAGCTGGCCAACGACGGGAAACAGATCATCAACATGGCTGCCCAATTTGGGGAAGGCTGGCTGCTGCCGGCAGAAATCGTCAACTTTGCCAAATCCGGCATTGAAAACGTGATCAGCCTCCAGCCCTTCGGCTGCATTGCCAACCATATCATTTCCAAGGGAATTGAAAAGAAAATCAAATCCCTGTACCCCCAGATGAACCTGCTGAGTCTGGACTTTGACAGTGGCGTCAGCGACGTAAACGTCACCAACCGGCTGCTGCTGTTTGTGGAAAATATCCGGGCACCCCAAGCCCGTCCTGCCGCCAGCGAAAAGCAGCAGGACGGACTCCTGGGCCAAGGTCCGGAACCGGAAATCATGCTGTAAAAAAAGAGCGCAAGGCCAAGTGCCTGCGCTCTTTCTTTTGCTTTTCGTTATAGCTTTAAGCTATGGCAAATGCATATTTTTAAGTATTTCCCCTGTTTCCGGAAACCTGCTATACTAACGGCATGGAAACAAGAGAGAATCAATAGGAATTCATTCCCCTAGGAGGCATACAGTATGACTACCAAAAATAAACCGCCCTTTCGTTATGACATTGTAGGCAGCTTTCTGCGTCCCGCTGCCCTGAAAGAAAAAAGAGAAGCCTTTGCAGCCGGCAAGATTACTGCCGCAGACCTGAAAGCAGAAGAAGACAAACAGATCCGCAGCCTGGTGGCCCAGGAAAAGAAGGTGGGCCTAAAGGCCGTTACCGACGGCGAATTCCGCCGCCGCTACTGGCACCTGGACTTTTTGGCCGACCTGGAAGGCGTTACCGAAGTCAAGGCCGAACACTGGTCCGTAGCCTTTAAGGGGGCCCAGCCCAAGGCTGCCACCGTACGGATTTCCGGCCCTCTGGGCTTTGGCGCCCATCCTTTCCTGGACCATTTCCGTTTTCTGAAGGAAGCCGCCGGAGATACCCTGGCCAAAATGACCATTCCCTCCCCCAGCATGCTACACCTGATCTGCTGCGTCCGGGAAAAGAATTACCAGCCCATCGACCTGTACAAGGACGAGGCCAAGCTGTTCCACGACATTGCCCTTACCTACCAGCAGGCCATTCGGGCCTTCTACGCTGCCGGCTGCCGCTACCTGCAATTAGACGATACCTCCTGGGGGGAATTCTGCGATGCGGACAAACGGAAAGCCTACGCAGAACGGGGCTTTGACCTGGATCAGCTGGCCAAGAACTATGTGGCTATGATCAACCTGGCCCTGGAAGCCAAACCTGCCGATATGACCATTACCATGCACATCTGCCGGGGCAACTTCCGCTCCACCTGGTTCTCCTCCGGCGGCTACGAACCTGTGGCAGAAACCCTGTTCGGCGGCTGCAAGGTAGATGGCTTCTTCCTGGAATACGATTCCGAGCGTTCCGGGGACTTCCAGCCCCTGCGCTTTATCAAGAACCAGCAGGTGGTCCTGGGCCTGGTAACCTCCAAGACCCCAGAACTGGAAAAGGAAGCGGACATTGTGGCTCGGATTCAGGAAGCTTCCAAGCTGGTACCCCTGGAGCAGCTGTGCCTGAGCCCCCAATGCGGCTTCTCCTCCACGGAAGAAGGCAACCTGCTGACCGAAGAACAACAGTGGGCCAAGCTCCAGCTGATCAAAAAAATTGCGGAAGATGTTTGGGCCGATGCCTGACCGATGCAAAAAATCTCCTGTGCGTAAAGCGCAGGAGATTTTTTATTGGGCCTATTCCTTGATAAATTTTTTCTGCCAGGCCTGGTATTTTTCGCTTTGGACCACCTGAAGGTAAAAATCCATATCGATCATCCGCTCGGCCAGTGCCTGGTCGGAACTGGTTTCCCGCAAAATTCCCAGGGCTTCCAGCTGGGCCTTGATGGCTGTATAGTACAGCAGCTGGGGAAAGGTGATGATCTTATAGCCCATTTTCCCCAGGTCCAGGGCTGTCAGCCCTTCGTACATGGGTTTCCGGGAAATAAAGCCCACATGCAGGGGCGCCTGCACCCGTTTGGGCACTTCTTCCAGCTCCTGCCGGGTTTTGGGCACGATTTTGATCATATCCGCCCCGGCTTCCAGGTAGGCCTGGGCCCGTTCTACGGCTTCCCCAAAGGGAGCATCGGACCGGGCACAGATGACAAAATCCGGGTCCTGCCGGGCAGCTGCAGCAGCCTGGATTTTCCCGCACATTTCCTCCACCGAAACCAGCTTGGGTTCCTGGATAAAGGGGCAGTTGGTGGGCAGCTGCTGGTCTTCGATAAATATCCCGGCCAGTCCCGCCTGCTCAAACTCCTGCACCGTCCGCCGTACGTTCAGGGCATTGCCGTACCCGGCCTCTGCGTCCGCCATAATGGGAATTTCCACGGCCCCGCACATCCGGTGGTACACTCCGGCCATTTCCGTCATGGTCATCAGCCCATTATCCGGAGTCCCCAAATAGTCCCCGTGGATGCCATTGCCGGTGGCTCCGGCCAAGGGAAACCCCGCCATTTCCACCAGCCGGGCCGTCATGGCATTGTAGGCGCAGGGCGCCAAAATGGGTGCTTCCGCTGCCAATAATTGCCGCAGCTTTGTTGTTTTTTTCATGTTCCATTCCCCTTTCCCTGCAATTTTCTCCCTAATTGCTATTCCCTGTAAGTATACTCCCGAGTGTTTCACTCCTGCAACCGGCTGTGCGTCCCCACCGTTTTTTCTTTATGGAATCCTCTTTCTTTGTTTAAGAATTCTTTAACATCCCGGCCTATACTGATAATCATTCAAGTACAAGGCCGCCCTGCGGCAGAATTGAGGTTTCCCATGGAAGATGCAGCCCTTTCCCAACCCTGGTATAAACGCCATTTGGACATCCTGATTTTATTTGTTCTGGGTATTCTGCTGTTTTTTGCAGCCAACAGCCAGCTGCTGATTACGGACCCGGTAGAATCCAACTACGTGCTGACCGCCAAAGAAATGCTGGCCTCCGGCGACTATGTTTCTCCCCGGATTTTTGGCCGGTACTGGTATGACAAACCGATTTTGTTCTACCTGGAACTCATTGCTGCCTTTAAGCTCTTTGGGTTGACTTCCTTTGCCGCCCGCTTTTTCTCAGGAGTCTTTGGCCTGATTGGCGTTTTTCAAACCTACTGGTTTGCCAACAAACTGTACGGCAAACGGGTGGCCTTTCTCAGCAGCCTGATTATGATGACCAGTGTGGAATACTTCTACCTGGCCAAAGCCGTGATTACGGATATGACCCTGTTTGTAACCCTGGACGGGGCCCTGATGCTGTTTTACATTGCCAAGCGGGAGCAGCGTCCCCTGCTGTATTACGGTGCCTACGTTCTGGCTGGCATCGCCATCCTGACCAAAGGTCCCGTAGGGCTGGTGCTCCCCGGCCTGATTATCCTGGCCTATTTGGGGGCCTGCCGGGACGGCCGTACCCTCCGGTCCATGAAGCTGTTTTCCGGCATCCTGGTTTCCCTTTTGGTAGCTGCCCTGTGGTACGTACCCATGATTCAGCTCCATGGCAATGCCTTCCTGGAATACTTCATCGGCGTCCACAACATTCTCCGGGCCACGGTTTCTGAGCATCCCCGGAACAATACCTGGTGGTATTACCTGATGATTTTCCTGATCAGCGGTTTCCCTTGGAGTTTCACCGCCCCCTACCTGTTAAAGAAACACGGCAGGGCCCTGTGGCAGAAGCTGAAACACCGGACCCTGTGGGCCAGTTTGGAGGACCGGCAGCGATACCTGGTAATCTGGGCCCTGGGCATCTTCCTGTTCTTTGAATGCATGGCCACCAAGTACCCTACCTATACCTTCCCCTACCTGCCGCCTCTGGCCATCGGCCTGGCAGCCTACCTCTCGCCCCGCTATGACGGCTGGCTCAAACGGATTGCGGCCAGCATGGTGCTGCTTTTGGTGGTGCTGTCCTACGCCCTGGCCATTCCCCTGTGCCGGCAGGCCTCCTCCTGGGATGCTGCCCAACTGGCCAAGTATTGGGACGGTCCCAACACCCAGGTCTATATCTACGGCGGCCGCTACCCGGTTTCCTTTACCTACTACAGCGGCATTCCCGCCCCGGACCTGAACACCCGGGAAAAAATTGACCAGCAAAAACCTGACGGCATCAGCTGGAACGCCAAAAACATGATGCCCTTTGCCGCCATCGAAGACCTGCCGGAGACCGGCAACATTCTGGTGGTGGTGGAAAAAGGCCACCAAAAAGACTTCCTCCAAACCGTGCCCGGAGATTGGCAAAAACTGGGCGAACGCGGCCAGTGGGCCGTGTGGACAAGAGAATAAAGACGGCAAAAAAGCGCTGCAGAAAGGGTGATTTCCCTTTCTGCAGCGCTTTTTGCCGTCTATTTTTTAAACCGGTACCCTACGCCCCAAACCGTTTCAATGTATTCCGGCTTGGCCGTGGATTTTTCAATTTTTTCCCGAATTCGGTTCACATGGACGGAAACCGTAGCCGTATCTCCCAGGGAGTCCTCTCCCCAAATCCGCTGGAACAGGGTCTCCTTGCTGAATACCTGCCCTGGATTCTCGGCCAGAAATTCCAACAGGGCAAATTCCTTGTTGGGCATCACCACTTCCTTGCCGCCAACATAAACCCGGTGCCCGGCACAATCGATGGTCAGGTCCCCCCGGATGAGCAGTTTGGACGCCTGATTCTGGCCCGTAAGCTGCTGGTACCGTTTCAGGTGGGCCCGGACCCGGGCCACCAGTTCACTGGGACTGAAGGGCTTCACAATGTAGTCATCGGCACCCAGCCCCAGCCCCCGGATCTTGTCCACGTCCTCCTGCTTGGCGGACACCAGGAGAATGGGAATATTCCGCTGCTCCCGGATTTTCCGGCAGACCTGGAAGCCATCTTCGCCCGGAAGCATAATGTCGAGCAGCACCAGAGCAATTTCCGGGTCCAGAGCCCGTTTTTCCCCTTCCTGGCCATTGCCCAGGATTTCTGCCTGAAAACCCGCTGCTTCCAGATAATCCCGCTCCAGTTCTGCAATATCTTCGTCGTCTTCAATGATGAGAATCTTTTCCATGCTGCTGCTCCTTTAAGGGAAATTCCATACAGATTTTCAGGCCCTGGGGCGTATTGGCTTCTGCCCAAATGGTCCCTCCCATGGTTTCCACGATTTTTTTCACAACGGCCAGGCCCAGTCCGCTGCCACTGGCCACATGGGTCCGGGCCCGGTCCGTCCGGTAAAAACTGTCAAAGATTTTATTCAGCTGGTCCTGGGTTACGCCCTGGCCCTGATCCCCAAAAGAAAGCCGCACATAGCCCGGCTTTCCCGGTTCCAGCCGGATTTCCACCCGGCCATCCTGGCCCCGGTATTTGACGCTGTTGCCCAGCACATTGGAAAGCACCCGCTGGAACTGTTCCGGGTCCAGGGCAACGGGAGCCGCAGCCAGGGTACTGGCAAAGGACAGGGTAAGGCCCTGTTTCTCCCAATATTCCTCCTGCTCTGCCAGACAGTCTTCCATAAAGGCCGACAGGTTCACCGTCTGCCAATGGAAGGGCACCTGGTCCAGATCCAGTTTGGACAAAAGCAGCAGGGTCTGGTTCAACCGGCTCATGCTTTCCGTGGTGGTCAGAATTTTCTCCAGGTAATGCTGCTGTTTTTCCGGAGTATTGGCAATGCCTTCTTTAAGGCCGGAGGCATAGCCCTGGATTTTGGTCAGGGGAGTCGCCAGATCGTGGACAATCCCCGCCATCATTTCTTTTCGGTTCTGTTCGTACAGCTGCCGTTTTTCCCGGTTGGCTTTCAGTTCCAGCCGGGTCTTTTCAAAAGCCCGGAGCACGGCCCCAATTTCATCCTGGCTGTCCGCCACAATGGGGGTATCCAAATCCCCCCGGCTGACCTGGGCTGCCGTCCGGCGCAGCCGTCCCAGCGGCTTCAAAAACTGCTGGGCCATGATCCGGGACACCGCCAGGCCGATCAGGGCGGCCATCAGCAGCACCAGCAGGAAGGCTCCCACAAAGCTGCTTTTGAACAACTCCTTGGAGGTCATCTGGAACAAATCGCTTTTTTCCACCAGGGGGTCCGCTCCTACCACTACGGCTTCCAGGCCTTTGGGCGAGGTGTAATGAAAGGCCAGGCCCTTCTCCCCCCAGGCAATGGCACCCCGGCCTTCCGGGGCCCGCTGCTGGGCTTCCTGGAGCAGCGCGTCAGGACTCGTGCCCGGGGTTACGTACAGGGTCTTTCCCTGCTGCAAAAGGGCCACCTGCATCCCCTGATCCTCCAAATGGTCGCAAACCAGCAGCAGATGCCCCAGATCCCGGCCATTGTACTGGTCCGACCGGACTCGGAGCCGGGTCAGTTCAAACTGGATATTCAGCGTGGGCCCGCTTTCCGGCCAAATAAAGGACAGCACATTGGCCCGGTTCAGGTTCTCCATGCCAAAAGCCCAAAAAATTCCAATGCTCAGTACCGCAAAGCACAGGATGGGGGCCAAAATCATCAAATAGTTGGACAGCAGCAGCCGCTTCCGTATGGATAAATCCTTCCACCGCTTTTTCATAACGTAATCTCCTTTTTCCCAAGGAAAAACCGTAGCCAGGGCTTTCCCTGCATTTTCCTATTATACCATTTTCTTTGGGCCCCGGACTTTGCAAAAGTGCCTTCCCCCCCGCCCTTCTCTTGGTGTTTTATTTCATACAGACTGCAACAGGCGTTACAGTTTTAAGATTGTTTTTTCGTTTTTGTCCAAATTCATCATTTTTCGTTGACACTTGTCCGCGAAATCGCTAGAATAGGGACAATTCACTACCAAACAGCAAATGCCTATGATGGGAATAGTACTCCCCAGGGTTTTCCGCAGAGAGCCGGCGGCTGGTGCAAGCCGGCGAAACCCTTGGGAGGAAGCTCCTCCCGGAGGCTCCAGGCCGAAACAGCAGTAGGTCTGGGCGGCCATTTCCCCGTTACCGGAAGCACGTCTTCACGTGCCCAAGTGCCCTGCAGCCGCAGGGAAACAGGGTGGTACCGCGGTTCTTCCGTCCCTCAGCCAAGCTGAGGGACTTTTTTTATGGACTGCTCCCCGCACCAAAAATCCGGCCCGCCGGCCAAAAGGAGGCTATTTATGAAAATGACAGGCGCTGAAGCCATTATTGCCTGTTTCCGCCAGGAACAGGTCCCCGTTGTTTTTGGGTACCCAGGAGGGGCCGTACTGGGCCTGTATGATGCCTTGTACAAAACCGGCTTTCCCCATATCCTTACCGGCCACGAACAAGGAGCCATCCACGCAGCCGACGGGTACGCCCGGGCTACGGGACAGGTGGGAGTGGCCATTGCCACCTCGGGGCCCGGGGTCTGCAATATGGTTACCGGCATTGCCACCGCCCACATGGACTCCATTCCCCTGGTAATCATCAGCGGCCAGGTGGCTACGTCCCTCCTGGGCCGGGACGCTTTCCAGGAAGCGGACATTGCAGGCATCACCACCTCCATTACCAAGTACAACTACCTGGTCCGCCGGGCAGAGGACCTGCCCCGGGTGCTGAAGGAAGCCTTCTTCCTGGCCCGTACCGGCCGGCCCGGCCCGGTGCTGGTGGACATTGTCACCGAAATCTTTGATACCCCCTTGGACTTTACCTATCCGGAGAGCGTCCAGCTGCTGGGCTACGACAGCAGACGCCCGGCCCGGACCCAGGACCTTGCCCGGGCCGCAGCAGCGCTTTCGGCGGCCCGGCGCCCCGTCATCATGGCAGGGGGCGGGGTCATCCTGGCGGATACGGCCGGCACCCTGACCCAGCTGGCCCTGGACACGGGGATTCCCGTAGTAACCACCCTGATGGGCAAAGGCGCCGTACCCGACAGCCTGCCCCAACACCTGGGTATGCTGGGAATGCACGGCAGCTACGCCGCCAATCTGGCCGTTACCGGCTGCGACCTGCTGCTGGCCTTTGGGGTCCGCTTTGACGAGCGTTCCACTGCCAAAGCCTCGGAATTTGCCCCAGCCGCCCAGATTGTCCACTTTAATGTGGACCCCAGTGAAATCAATAAGATTATCCCCGCCCAGATCAGCGTCCCGGCCAGCCTTCAGGATGCCCTGCCCCGTTTCCAGGAAGCCCTCAGGGAGATTTCCGGCCTGAAGGAACGGTTTGCCCCCTGGCGGGAGCACTGCCTGGCCCTGAAGCAGGAAGTGCCCTTTGCCGCCCATACCTGCAAAGACGGGGTTTCCCCGGAGCTGCTGCTGAAGGAGACGGCCCGCAGGGCCCCGGAAGACACCATTGTGGCAACAGATGTAGGCCAGCATCAGATGTGGGCCGCCCAGTTCTTTCCTACGGACCGCCCCCGGCACTTTCTTACCTCGGGCGGTCTGGGCACCATGGGGTTTGGCCTGCCGGCAGCCCTGGGCGCCAAGGCAGGCTGTCCGGACAGCACCGTACTCTTGATTACCGGAGACGGCAGCATCCTGATGAACTGCCAGGAATTTACCACCCTGCCCACCTATGGGCTAGCGGTAAAGACCCTGGTGCTGAAAAACGGCCAGCTGGGGCTGGTACGCCAGCTCCAGCACGTGTACCGGGGCGGCCGGTACTCCCAGACCCAGCTGGTAAAAAAGCCCTCCACAGCGGCCATTGCGGCCGCCATGGGCATTCCTTCCCGGGAAGTTGCTTCCCCGGAAGAGCTGGCGGCGGGGCTGGACTTCCTTTTTGACACGGAGGGCTCCGCCCTGCTGGAGGTCACCGTACCCGCTGATGAACTGGTTTATCCCATGGTTCCCGGCAGCCAAGGCCTGGACCATATGCTTTTAGGAGGAGAATAATCATGCAATGGCAGCATCTTGCCCTTCTGGTCAACAACAAACCCGGGGTTCTGGCCCATGTGGCCGGCCTGCTGGCCCGGCGGAACATCAATATCGAATGCCTGAATGTGGGCTACACGGACCTGGCGGAAATCAGCCGAATCAACCTGATGGTGGAAGTGGACACCCGATTTGCCCTGGACCAGGCCATCAACCAGCTTTCCCAGCTGATTGACGTGATTGCCGTGGTCAACCTGGACGACCAGCCCCTGGTCAGCTATGAACTGACCCTGATCAAGGTCAGCAGCCCCACCGCCCAAATCCGGGAAGAGCTCACCAATATTGCCGGTTTGTTCCACGCCAAGATTGTGGACGTCTACCCGGAATCCCTGATTTTCCGGCTTACCGGCCGGGAGGACCATATCAAGGCCCTGCTCCAGCTGCTCCGAGCCTACACCATATTGGAAATTGCCACCACCGGCCAGATTTCCCTGGGCCGGGGTCCCCATACGGTGAAAGAAACCGCTTTGGCAAAAGCCTGAAGGAGAAAACATGAACCTGGAAAATAACTCACAAATGATCGATTTTACCATTTTTTCTAAGCTATCCGTATTGCGTCCCTTGTTTTTTGACCCAGTAATCCATAAGCTGGCCAAAGCCGCCAAACACCCCGGCAAAAGCCAGCTCAGCCAGGCCCGGGAAAGGGTCCTTACCCAGGCAGAAGCCTGGGGCCTTGGGGGCAACCTGTGGCAGGCCTATTTCTTCCACCTTTTGTGCGAAGGCAATAACCTGGCCGGACGCACGGTGGAAGCCCAGGGGCGGGCCGGCAGCGGTCTGGCAGCAGCTCTGACCCGGGACCTGGAACTGCTCCAGCCCTTCCTGCACCTGTCCGGGGAAGCCGTTTTTAGAGACCCGCTCTATGACAATTACCAGCCTGCCCAACCGGGAAATTCCAAGCTGGAAGACCAGCTGCGGGCAGCGTTGCTGGCGGCCCCAAGTCCCAGGGAGCAGGCCCAGCTTCTCCTTAGCCAGTACCAGCGTTATGGCCGGGGCCAAATGGCCCAGTACGAGGCCTTCTGCCTGGACGCAGCAGGTGCCTTCCAGGGCATTGCCCAATTCCCCCACTATGCCTGGGAGGACCTTTTGGGCTACCAGGACCAGAAGGAAAAGCTCCTGGCCAATGCCCGGCAGTTTATGGCCGGCCGGGGCTGCAACAACGTACTCCTCACCGGAGCCCGGGGCACCGGCAAGTCCACCTCCGTAAAGGCCCTGATTCCCTTGTTCAGCGCCCAGGGCCTGCGCCTGGTGCAAATCAAGCGGGACCAGCTCCAGCTCCTTTCCGGAGCCATGACTGCCGCCGGAAAAATCCGCAGCCACCGCTTCATTTTCTTCTTCGACGACCTGTCCTTTGACGAGAATGAAACCGAATACAAATACCTGAAATCAGCCATCGACGGGGGCGCCGCACCCCAGCCGGACAATGTGATGCTCTGCGCCACCAGCAACCGGCGGCACCTGCTGAAGGAAACCTGGTCCGACCGGAGCGATGCCCTGGAGGCAGAGGTCTTCCGGGAAGATGCGGACAACGAATCCATTTCCCTGTCCGACCGCTTTGGCCTGATCCTGCACTTTGGCGCCCCCACCCAGGCCGAATACCTGGCCATCATTGCCCACGAACTGGAAAAGGAGGGCATCACCCTTTCTCCCCAGGAACTTCGGGTTTTGGGAGTACGCTGGGAAATGGAACATTCCGGCCGGAATGGCCGTATTGCCAAACAGTTTGTCCAGTGGTATCTGGGCCAACGCACAACTGAATAGCTGCTAGGGAACCCCGCCTGCTCCGCAGGCACCCCGGTTAAGACCCGGACAGCGCTACAAGCGTTACACTTTTACACATCAAATTCTTATATTGCAATTTTTTTCTCGTTTTTCTGTTGACAGTTGTTTGCTGTCATTGTAGTATTAGGACATCCTTTTCAACCAAAAGGAAATAACGAGAAATCTGATGACGGGAAAGAGTACTTTGCTCCCAGTTTCTCCCAGAGAGTCGGCATTTGGTGCGAGCCGATAGAAACCCCCAAAGGAAAATCCTCCCCGAAGAGCAATGCTGAAGTGTATTAAGCATTGACGGCTGTCCTCCGTTAACCGGAACGCGTATGTTAGTACGTTGCAGAGAGCTCTGTGCCAGCAATGGCCGGAGAATCAGGGTGGTATCGCGGAATCTTCCGTCCCTAGCATAGGGGCGGATTTTTTTATACCTCTGAAGCCTCCACAACGGGAAACTAAAGGATTTTATTTCAAAAGGAGAGTGTTTCACATGGCAAAAGTATTTTATGACAAGGACGTTAACTGGGATGTATTAAAGGGTAAAACCGTAGCGGTAGTCGGCTATGGCAGCCAGGGTCATGCCCATGCCCTGAACCTGAAGGAAAGCGGCGTAAACGTAGTGGTAGGCCTGTACAAGGGCAGCCATTCCGTAGAAGTGGCCCAGGCAGCTGGTTTGGAAGTAAAGACCGTTGCCGAAGCGGTAGCCAGTGCCGATGTTACCATGGTCCTGATCCCCGATGAAAAGCAGGCCGATGTGTACAAGACGGAAATCGGCCCCAACCTGAAGCCCGGCAGCGCCCTGGCTTTTGCCCATGGTTTCAACATCCATTTCAAACAAATCCAGCCCCCTGCCAACGTGGACGTCTTCATGGTAGCTCCCAAAGGCCCCGGCCATCTGGTTCGCCGCACCTTTGTGGAAGGCGGCGGCGTACCCGACGTATTTGCTGTGGAACAGGATGCCACCGGCAAGTGCTTTGACCTGGCCCTGGCCTACGCCAGAGGTATCGGCGGCACCCGGGCAGGGGTAATCCAAACCACCTTCCAGGAAGAAACGGAAACCGACCTGTTCGGCGAACAAGCCGTTCTGTGCGGCGGGGTCTGCCAGTTGATCACCAACGGCTTTGAAACCCTGTGTGAAGCCGGTTACCAGCCGGAAATCGCCTACTTTGAAACCTTCCACGAAATGAAATTGATTGTGGACCTGATGTACGAAGGCGGCATGGCCAAAATGCGCAAATCCATCAGCGATACCGCTGAATATGGTGACTACACCGCAGGTCCCAAAGTGGTGACCCAGGATTCCAAGGCAGCCATGAAGCAGGTTCTGAAAGACATCCAGGACGGCACCTTTGCCAAGGACTGGCTGCTGGAAAACCGTGCCGGCGGCCGTGCCCACTTCCTGGCGATGCGCCGGCAGCACGCCGAACATCCCCTGGAAAAAGTAGGGGCCAAACTGCGGGCCATGATGCCTTGGCTGCATGAAAACGATAAAAACGAGTAAGACAATCTAAAGGAGGACGGCAGCAATGAAGATGACCGGTGCAGAAGCAGTGATCGAATGTTTGAAAAAAGAACAGGTGCAGGTGGTATTCGGGTATCCAGGAGGAGCGGTCCTCAGCCTGTATGATGCCCTGTACCAGAAACAATTCCCCCATATTCTCACCGGTCATGAACAGGGCGCCGTCCATGCGGCCGATGGGTACGCCCGGGTTACCGGACGGCCCGGGGTCTGCTTTGCCACCTCCGGTCCCGGCGTCTGCAATATGGTTACTGGCATTGCTACAGCCAACATGGACTCCATTCCCCTGGTCATCATCAGCGGCCAGGTGGCCACTCCCCTGATTGGCCGGGATTCCTTCCAAGAAGCGGATATTTCCGGCATCACCACCCCCATCACCAAGCACAACTACCTGGTGAAAAAGGTCCAGGACCTGCCCCGGGTGCTGAAGGAAGCCTTCTACATTGCCGCTTCCGGCCGGCCCGGGCCCGTGCTGGTGGATGTGGCCAAGGACGTGTTTGATTCCACCCTGGACTTTACCTATCCGGAAACGGTTTCCCTAAGGGGCTACAACCCTTCCCGTACCGGCCGGGCCGAAGAAGTGGACGCCGCCGTGGCGGCCCTGTCCGCTGCCAAAAAGCCCGTGCTGATGCTGGGCGGCGGGGTGGTGCTCTCCGGCACCGCTTCCTACCTGCAGACCCTGGCAGAAACCTATGAGCTGCCAGTGGTCTACACCCTGATGGGCAAAGGCGCCATTCCCGACGGCTGGGAATACAACCTGGGGATGCTGGGCATGCATGGTTCCTATGCGGCCAATATGGCGGTAACGGACTGCGACCTGCTGCTGACGGTAGGAGCCCGGTTTGATGACCGGGTCACCGGTTCCGTGGCCAATTTCGCGCCCAACGCCAGGATTCTCCACTTTGACATCGACAAGGTGGAAATCAACAAGATTGTCCACGCAGACATCAGTGTCAACGGAGATCTGCGCTGGTCCCTGCCCCTGCTGCTGGAAAAATTGGCGGCCTGCCCGCCCTCTTCCTTCCACTGGGTGCCCTGGCGCCAGCAGGTGCTGGAGCTGAAGGTCCAGTATCCCTTTGCCACCCGTCCTTCCAGTGACGCCGGGGTGTCCCCCCAGGTGCTGCTGACCCAGCTGGCCCAAAAGGCCGGCCCGGACGCCATTGTCACCACCGATGTGGGCCAGCACCAAATGTGGGCGGCCCAATTCTATCCCCTGACAGAGCCCCGGCATTTTGTCACCTCCGGGGGCCTGGGCACCATGGGCTACGGCCTGCCCGCCGCTTTAGGCGCCCAGCTGGGCGCCCCGGATAAGCCGGTGGTGCTGGTAACCGGGGACGGCAGCATCCTGATGAACTGCCAGGAATTTGCCACCCTGCACAAGTATGGTATCCCGGTGAAAACCGTGGTGCTGCGCAACGCCACCCTGGGTATGGTAAACCAGTGGCAGCGGATGTTCTACGGCGGCCGCTGCGCAGAATCGGACCTTACCCGGAACCCTTCCATGGCCCGGGTAGCAGCCGCCATGGACGTGCCCAGCTTTACCTGCAGCCGGGAAGAAGAACTGGCCGGTGCCCTGGCCCAGCTCTTCAACACCAGTGGTCCTGCGCTCCTGGAAGTGACCATTCCCCCGGACGAAAATGTGTACCCCATGGTACCTGGGGGCAAGCGGCTGGATGAAATGGTATTGGGAGGAGAATGACTATGCTGAAGCAGCATCTGGCCATTTTGGCCGACAACAAACCCGGTGTTCTGACCCATGTGGCCGGCCTCATCAGCCGCCGGGCCATCAACATCGAATACATCAACGCCGGCTACACGGAAGAACCGGATGTAACCCGGATCAATATTGTGGTTTCCGTGGAAGACCGGTGGGAGCTGGACCAGGCCATCAACCAGCTGGCCAAGCTCATTGACGTCATCAAGGTGGTGGACCTGGATGACGCCCCCTTTGTCAGCTATGAGCTGGCCATGATCAAGGTAAAAAGCGGCAGCCCCGCCATGCGAGAAGAGCTGACCAATATTGCCAATCTGTTCCACGCCAAGGTGGTGGACGTCCAGCGGGAATCCCTGATTCTCCGGCTTACCGGCCGGGAAGACCACATTGATGCCCTGCTGGAGGTTCTGGAAGACTACGAAGTACTGGAAATCGCCCGTACTGGCCAGATTTCCCTGGGCCGGGGCCTGGTTCCCGTTAAAAAAATGTAACACCCATAAAAAAACGACTTTCCAAAAGGAAAGTCGTTTTTTTATTTGTTATTTATTTTTTCACGGCCTGGGCTACCAGTTCGCCCATTTCTCCGGTACTCACCACGGTCAGGCCTTCGCCTGCCAAATCCGGGGTCCGGTACCCGGCTTCCATCACCTGGTCCACCGCCCGTTCAATGGCAGCTGCCGCTGCTTCCTGCCCCAGGGAATAGCGCAGGAGAAGGGCCGCCGACAAAATAGTGCCCAAGGGGTTGGCCACCCCTTTGCCTGCCAGATCCGGGGCACTGCCGTGGATGGGTTCGTAAAGGCCTGTGCCGTCCCCCAGGCTGGCGGAAGGCAGGAGCCCTATGCTGCCGGCAATGGTGGACGCTTCATCGCTTAAAATGTCCCCAAAAATGTTGTTGGTGAGAATCACGTCAAATTGTTTGGGGTTCAGCACCAGCTGCATGGCACAGTTGTCCACGTAATAATGGTTCAGCTCCACCTCCGGGTACCGGCTGTCGTGGAGCTCCGTAACCACCTTCCGCCACAGCCGGGAAGACCCCAAGACATTGGCCTTGTCCACGCTGGTAACCTTGCCCCGGCGCAGCCGGGCTGCTTCAAAGGCCTTTACGGCAATCCGCTCGATTTCCGGCCGGGTGTACTTTTCGATATCGGAGGCGGTTTCCACACCGTCCACCAAAGCTGCTTCCTGGTGCTCCCCAAAGTAGATGCCGCCGGTAAGCTCCCGGACAATCACCAGGTCCGCACCTTCTGCCCGTTCCGTCTTTAAGGGGGACAGATGGGCCACGTAGGGCCGTACCGTTACCGGCCGCAGGTTGCAGTAAAGGCCCAAGGCCTTCCGGATGGCCAAAAGACCCTTTTCCGGCCGTTTGGTCACGTCGGGCAGCTGATCCCACTTGGGTCCGCCCACCGCCCCCAGAAGCACCCCATCCGCTGCCTTGGCGCTTTGGAGGGTTACCTCCGGCAGGGGCGTGCCATAGGCATCATAGGCGCAGCCCCCCATAAGCTGATGGTCATAGGAAATATCCAGCCCAAAGACCTGGGCCGTCTTTTTAAGCACCACCAGGGCTGCGTCCGTAATCTCTGGACCAATGCCGTCACCGGCCAGTACGGTAATCTTCATCAGGCTTTGCCTCCTTTTACGTAATTGATCAGGCCCCCGGCTTCCCCGATTTTCCGGACAAATTCCGGCAGGGGATGGGTTTTGATCACCAGGTTTTTGTTCAGCACGTGGATTTCCCCCTTGTCCAGGTCCACGGTCACCTGGTCTCCCGCTTCTATCTTTTTGGCCTCTTCCCCGATTTCCAGTACCGGCAGGCCAATATTAATGGCATTCCGGTAGAAAATCCGGGCAAAGCTTTCAGCAATGATGCACTGGATGCCCTTTTCCTTGATGACAATGGGGGCGTGTTCCCGGGAAGAGCCGCAGCCAAAGTTCCGGCCGGCCACCATAATGTCCCCGGGCTGAACCTGGGAAGCAAAGGTGGTATCAATGTCTTCCATAGCATGCTCACTGAGTTCCTTAAAATCTGCTATGTTCAAATAGCGGGCAGGGATGATGACATCCGTATCCACATGGTCTCCATAACGCCAAACCTTACTCATGCTAACACCTCCCGGGGATCGGTAATCCGGCCCATTACGGCGCTGGCAGCGGCCGTATAGGGGCTGGCTAAATATACTTCACTGTCCACATGACCCATCCGGCCCCTGAAGTTCCGGTTGGTGGTGGAAACGGCCCGTTCGCCGGCAGCCAAAATGCCCATATAGCCGCCCAGACAGGGTCCGCAGGTCGGTGTGGACACCGCTGCTCCTGCGTCCACAAAAATGTCGAACAGGCCGTTATCCAGGGCCCGCTTGTAGATTTCCTGGGTCGCCGGAATGATGATGCAGCGCACCCGGGGATGGACCTTCCGGCCCTTCAGCACTTCTGCAGCCTGGTCCAGATCTTCATACCGGCCGTTGGTGCAGGACCCGATGACCACCTGGTCGATGGCAATGTCCTTGCCTTCGGCAGCGGGGTGGGTGTTTTCCGGCAGATGGGGATAGGCCACCACCGGCACCAGTTCATCCAGGGCGATGGTAATGGTCCGGGCGTAAACGGCGTCCGGATCGGCCTCCACCGGTTCCCAAGCCCGGGTAACGCCCCGTTCCTTCAGATAGGCCCGGGTCTTTTCGTCCACCGGGAAAATACCATTTTTGGCCCCGGCTTCAATGGCCATGTTGCAGATGGTGAACCGGTCCGCCATGGACAGTTCTCCCACGCCGTCCCCGAAAAATTCCAGGGACTGGTACAGGGCCCCATCCACTCCGATTTGGCCAATCAGGGTCAGGATGACATCCTTGCCCTGGACGTAGGCCGGTTTCTTGCCGGTAAGCACCACTTTGATGGCGGCGGGTACCTTGAACCAGGTTTTCCCTTCGGCCATGGCTGCCCCCAGGTCCGTCTGGCCCACCCCGGTGGAGAAGGCGTTCAGGGCCCCGTAGGTACAGGTATGGGAATCGGCACCAATAATCAATTCCCCAGGCGCCACCAGCCCGCTGTCCGGAATCAGGGCGTGTTCAATGCCCATACGGCCCACTTCGTAATAATGGGTAATCTCATGCTTCCGGGCAAATTCCCGCATATGCTTGCACAGGGTTGCAGATTTGATGTCCTTGGGCGGCGAAAAATGGTCCGGCACCAAGGCAATCTTGTCCTTGTCAAAAACAGGACGCCCAATCTTATCAAACTCGTCAATGGCAGGAGGCCCAGTAATATCGTTGGCCAGCGTCAGATCCACCTGGGAGATCAGCAGCTCACCGGTTTCCACCTCCGGCCGTCCGGCGTGTTTCGCCAAAATTTTTTGTGTTCTTGTCATTCCCATACGTAACTCCCCTTTCCTTTTTCAGATACAAAACGCCCCTATCCGCCAGAAGCGGATAGGGGCGAATGAACGCGGTACCACCCTATGTTTGTTCTCGTTCAGTTTAACGCACTGTGGACGGCAGGAACTACTTTGGTTCATCCCTGCGGCTCCCGGGCGAGAGAATATTGGAATCCTGCCGGCTCGCACCTGCCGCCGGCTCTCTGTAAGGCTTCTTCCTATTCAGTCCCGTTCATAACCGATAAGCAATTATTGCGGTATGGTTTACATTATGCCACCGTATGCAATTCCTGTCAACAGCTTTTTGTACGTATTCACGAATTTCAGTCAAATATTCCAGCCTTATCGTACTGTGCAGGGATAACAACCTGGGCATCCCTGTTAACATACCCCCACAGGTCCTTGGCCGGATCCTTAAAGGCCGCCCGGTCAGCGTACAACGGTCCCAGTTCCTTTAACTGCCGGCGCAGAGGGGCTGCCAATTGACCCTGCTTATCGATAATGCCCCCTTCCTCCTGGGTCATTACCGTGGTCCGGTCCTCCAGGAAAGAGTTCACCCGGTCATACCGGTTGGAAATCACTACCGTATTCTGCTCATTGATAAAGCCCCACTTCTTGTCGAAGCTGAAAGCTGCCAGGCCCTGGCTAAAGGGCCACAGGGCATCGTAGGCCGGGGGAATCACCACCCGGCCCTGGGCATTGACCATACCCCAGTGGCCTTCGTCCTGGATCAGGGCATAGCTGCCGTAGAAGGGCGTTACCGTATCGTAGGTAGTGGGAATCACTTCCTGGCCCTGCTTGTTCACATAGCCCCGGTACAGGCTGCCGGGCATAACGGCCCCGGGCGAAATCCCGATGCCGCCGCCCCAGCCCCAACCGTGGTGCCGGCGATGGTGGTAGCCTCCGGTCCAGCCCCAGCCAGGATAGCCCCAGACGCCCCAGCCGTCCCAGCCCCAGCCAATGCTTACATAATCCAGCAGGCTGCGGTGGCGCCGGCGGACGCCCACTTCGGCCAAGCCATTTTCGGCAAAATCCCCCACAAAGGAATAATCCCGGAGCTTGGCGTATTTCTGGCCCTTAATATTCATCAGCCAGTTGTCATCCACCACGGCAACGCCCTGGTGGAAATCCCGGGGGTCCTTGATGCTGGCTCCGATAAGCGGCGTGCCATCCTTATGGATATACAGCCATTTGCTGTTCAGTTTGGCAGCTGCCAGGCCTTCGCTGAAGCCCCTAACGGACTTGTACTGGGCCGGAATCACCAGTTTTCCCTGGGTATCCACAAAGCCCCAGCGGTCCTCCACCTTGACAGGCGCCAGGCCTTCCTGGTACAGCCCCACTTCCTCATATTCCCCGGGCTGCTTTTCCCCGTTCAGGTTGTAGAAGCTCCAGGTTTTCTTCTCCTTGCCGCCAAAATATCCTTCGTTTACCCCGGTGACCTTTTTCAGCACCGGCTTTAACAATTCTTTCCCATTTCGGTCATAAAGCCCATACTTGCCGGACTTTTTCACCAGAACCACGGGTGCTTCCACCTTATCGTTTACTTCCACACTCTTAAATTCCAAGGGGATGACCACTTTCCCCTCCGGGTCAATGGCTCCCTGCTTTCCGTCCTTTTCCACCACGGCCAAATGCTCAGCGGCCAGGGCCGTTTGGCCCAGCGCCAGGCAAAGAGCCAGCAGCAAACCGAGTTTCCCTTTGCTTTTCATGTTGGCACCTCCGTTTTCTTTTCTCCGCTGTCTCTATTGTAGCACACCCCGCCCCATCTGAAACCTGCTGAAAAAAAGGAGAACCCCGCAGGATTCTCCTTTTGTTAAACGTTTATTCAATCACCACCAGCAGGTCTCCGGAAGCAATCCGGCTGCCGGCTTTCACCAATACCTCGGTTACCAGGCCGTCGATGGGAGCGGTCAGGGTGGTTTCCATCTTCATGGCTTCCGTTACCAGCAGCGGATCGCCCTTCTTCACCACACTGTTCTTGTCCACCAATACCCGGAGAACGGAGCCGGACAGGGTGGCCCCCACTTCCCCAGGCACCGTAGGATCCGCCCGGCGGGCTGCCGTGGTGCCTTCCGAAGCCTTGGCATCCCGGATTTTCAGTTCCCGGGGCATACCGTTGATTTCAAACTGCACTTCCCGGTAACCCTCTTCCGTAGGACGGGTAATATGGTTCAGGCGAATCAGCACCATTTTGCCGTCCATCATCACTTGAATTTCTTCGCCGGGTTTCATGCCGAAGAAGAAGGTAGGCGTATCCAAGATGGACAGGTCCCCATATTGGTGGTAGCGCTGGATAAAGTCCTTGTAGACCTTGGGGTAGATGCAGTAGCTGGATTCCGCTTCCGGCGTTTCCGGCATACGCAGGGCCTTCATTTCTGCATGGACCTTATCCAGGTCCACCGGCACCGGCGGGGTTTCCAAGTGGGGCTGAGCCCCCCGCAGGATAACCTTCTGGAGTTTTTCCGGGAAGCCCCCATAGGGAATCCCCAGCTTGCCGTCAAAGAAGTCCACCACGGATTGGGGGAAGTCCAGGGTTTCGCCCCGGTTCAAGACATCTTCCTCCGTCAGGTTGTTTTGGACCATGAACAGGGTCATGTCCCCTACCACCTTGGAAGACGGGGTCACCTTGATGACATCTCCAAACAGCTGGTTCACCCGGGCGTACATCCGGCACACTTCCGGCCAGCGGGCACCCAGGCCCACTGCCGTAGCCTGCTGACGCAGGTTGGAGTACTGGCCGCCGGGCATTTCATGTTGGAAGACCGTGGTGTTGGGGCTGGCCATCTTGCTGTCCACCCCGGCATAATAGGAGCGGACCACCTGCCAGTACCGGTCGATGTTTTCCAGGGCTTCCAGGTTCATCTGCGGCTGGCGGGGATGGTTAGACAGGGCGTAGATCATGGCCGTCATAGAGGGCTGGCTGGTGCCGTTGGACAGGGCACTGGTGGCCACATCCAGGATATCCACCCCGGCATCTACGGCCTTGGCATAGCTGTACAGGGTGCAGCCGCCGCCCTCGTGGCTGTGGAGATGGATGGGCAGGTCCACGGCGTCCTTCAGGGCGGAGACCAGCGCATAGGCCGCTTCCGGTTTTAACAGCCCCGCCATATCCTTGATGGCGATAATGTTGGCCCCGGCCTTTTCCATTTCCTTGGCCAGCTGGGTGTAGTAGGCCAGGGAATATTTCTGCCGCCGGTCATCCAGTACGTCCCCGGTATAGCAGATGGCCGTTTCTGCCACCTTGCCCTGCTTCCGGACTTCTTCAATGGACAGGGCCATATGGTCCAGCTGGTTCAGGCAGTCGAAAATCCGGAATACATCCACCCCGTTTTGGGCAGCCAAGTCGATAAATTGGGTTACCACTTCCGGGGGATAGTTGGTATAGCCTACGGTGTTGGCCCCCCGGGTCAGCATCTGGAACAGGATATTGGGCGCCGCCTTGCGCATCTGGCGCAGCCGCTCCCAGGGATCTTCGTCCAGGAACCGGTAGGCCACATCAAAAGTAGCCCCGCCCCAGTTTTCAAAGGCATAGATCTGAGGCACCTGCTCCGCCGTATAGCCAATGGCGTTCAAAATATCGTGGGTCCGGATCCGGGTAGCCAGCAAGGACTGATGGGCATCCCGGTAGGTGGTGTCCATAAACAGCACTTCCTTCTGGTCCTGGATCCAGCGGGAAAACTTCTCCGGTCCCAGTTCCTGGAGTACCTGCCGGCTGCCCTTGGGGCAGTTTCCTGTGGCCGGCAGCTGGCGCAGGGGCTGGAAGTCGGGTTTTAGCTGGTGCCCACTGCCCTTGTAGCCATTGACGGTAATTTTTCCAATGTAGGACAGGAGCCGGGTCCCCCGGTCATCTACTTCTTCCGGATCCACCAGCAGTTCCGGATGCCGATCAATATAGTTTACATCGCAGGCCCCGGCTGCAAAAGCCGCTGTCTTCAGCATATTTTTCAGGAAGAAGATGTTGGTCTTAACGCCGCTGATGCGGAATTCTTCCAGGCAGCGCAGCATCCGGTGGATGGTGTCCTGGGCGTTCATGGCATGGGCGGTGACCTTCACCAAAAGGGAATCGTAATAGGGGGTAATGACGGCACCCGTATAGGCCGTGCCGGCATCCAGCCGGATGCCCGGGCCGCCGCCGCTGCGGTAGGCAATGATCTTGCCCGTATCCGGCATAAAGTTGTTCTGGGGATCTTCCGTGGTAATCCGGCACTGGATGGCTACCCCGTTGCAGGGAATGTCTTCCTGGCGGCCCACATGGACTTCCGGATCTGTCAGGGCGTAGCCTTCGGCCACCAGAATCTGGGTCTTGACGATATCCACATCCGTAATGGCTTCCGTTACCGTATGTTCCACCTGCACCCGGGGGTTCACTTCAATGAAGTAGAAATGTTTTTCATCCTGGTCGGCCAAAAATTCCACCGTGCCGGCGTTCAGGTACTTGACGTTTTTCATCAGCTTCAGGGCTGCGTCACAGATGGCTTGGCGCAGGCTCTGGGGCAGGGACCAGGCAGGCGCCATTTCAATGACCTTCTGGTGCCGCCGCTGGATGGAGCAGTCCCGTTCGTGGAGATGGACCACATTCCCCTGTTCGTCGCCCATAATCTGGACTTCGATGTGCTTGGGGTTCATGATGCATTTTTCCACGTAGATATCGTCATCCCCAAAGGCCATTTTGGCTTCGGATTTGGCCCGTTCATAAGCTTCTTCCAGGTCTTCCATCCGATCTACGTTCCGCATCCCCCGGCCGCCGCCGCCGTTGACGGCTTTGATCATCACCGGCAGGCCCACCTTTTCGGCAAAGGCCTTTACGTCAGCAAAGCTCTTGACGGCACCCTGGGTGCCAGGAATCATGGGAATCCCAGCCTTTTCGGCCTGGATCCGGGCATTGACCTTATCCCCGAACATAATCAGGTGTTCCACCCGGGGACCAATGAAGATAATGCCTTCTTCTTCACAGCGTTTGGCCAGCCGGGCATTTTCCGCCAGGAACCCGTAGCCGGGATGAATGGCATCCACCTCGTGTTCCTTACAGATCCGGATGATATCTTCAATATCCAGATAGGCATCCACAGGCTTTTTCCCCCGGCCCACCAGGTAGGCTTCATCAGCCCGGCTGCGGTGCAGGGACAGAATATCTTCTTTGGAATACACCGCTACCGTACGAATGCCCAGTTCGTGACAGGCACGAAAAATACGAATGGCGATTTCCCCTCGGTTGGGGACCAAAATCTTATGAATGGCTCTCATGGACTTCTCCTCCTTACCTGCTATGGCCTGTAAAGGCGAACAATTACATATTTTTGTTTAAATCATTCGATGTTGCTTTCTTATTGTAACACCGTCCGGAGTTTTTTCAACATTTTTCTTATATCAAATATATCTATATTCTTATATCTGCGAAAAACTGTAAGGTTTTTAGCAAAACGATCCATTTTAACCCGAAAAAAACCGAACCTCTGTCTGACAAATTCAGAAAGAGGTTCGGTTTTTCAAGCCAAGACGTTAATCCAAAGCAGCAAACGCTTGTTTCATATCGTCCAGGATATCGTCAATATGTTCGGTACCAATGGACAGACGAATGGTAGCCGGGGTAATGCCGGAGGCTGCCAGTTCGGCTTCGTTCATCTGGGAGTGGGTGGTGGAAGCCGGGTGGATAACCAGGCTCTTTACATCAGCCACATTGGCCAGCAGGGAGAAAATCTCCAAATGGTCGATGAACTTCTGGGCTGCTGCTGCGCCGCCCTTGATTTCGAAGGTGAAAATGGAAATACCGCCGTTGGGGAAGTACTTCTGGTACAGGGCATGGTCCGGATGGTCGGGCAAAGCCGGATGGTTGACCTTTTCTACATGGGAATCCTTGGACAGGAAATCCACCACCTTCAGGGCGTTTTCCACCTGACGTTCTACCCGCAGGGACAGGGTTTCCGTGCCCTGGAGCAGCAGGAAAGCGTTGAAGGGGGACAGGGTAGCGCCCGTATCCCGCAGAATCAGGGTGCGGATATAGGTTACATAGGCTGCCGGGCCCACATCCTTGGCAAAGCTCAGGCCGTGGTAGCTGGCGTTGGGTTCTACCAGCCAGGGGAACCGGCCGGAAGCCACCCAATCAAACTTGCCGCTGTCCACAATGACGCCGCCCAGGGTGGTGCCGTGGCCGCCGATGAATTTGGTGGCAGAATGGACTACAATATCGGCCCCATATTCAAAGGGACGGAGCAGGTACGGAGTCGCAAAGGTGCTGTCCACTACCAAAGGAATGTTGTGGCTGTGGGCAATCTTGGCTACGGCTTCAATGTCAATCAGGTTGGCATTGGGGTTGCCTACGGATTCAATGTAAATGGCCTGAGTATTATCCTGGACCGCAGCTTCAAAGCCCTGAACGCCCTTGGTAGGATCCACAAAGGTGGTGGTAATGCCGAAATCGGGGAAGGTATGTTCGAACAGGTTATAGGTACCGCCGTAAACGGTGGTGGCACAGACAATGTGTTGGCCTGCATGGACCAGTGCCTGCATGGCGTAGGTAACGGCTGCTGCACCGCTGGCCGTGGCCAGGGCAGCTACGCCGCCTTCCAGGGCTGCAATGCGTTTTTCAAAAACATCTTCGGTGGGGTTGGTCAGCCGGCCGTAAACGTTACCCGCATCTTTCAGGGCAAAACGGTCAGCCGCATGCTGGGTGTTCCGGAATACATAAGATGTAGTTTGGTAAATAGGCACCGCCCGGGAATCCGTAGCGGGATCTGCCTGTTCCTGGCCTACATGCAGTTGGAGAGTCTCAAAATGGTACTTCTTCTTTTCACTCATTGTCTTTGCCTCCCATAGGGTTAATTCCCCTTACTCAAGTATGAATTACATTATAAAGAAGAGTACCCCTATTGTCAACAGTTTTTTGTTTCATTTTGTTTTATTTTCTAGCCAACATGACCACCATAGTGATAATGCATAATGCGCCCAGCATTTCCACCCCGCCTACGTGGTTACCCAAAAACAGCACGGAGAAGAAATAGGCAGAAAGGGGTTCAAAAGCGGCCAAAGCTCCCGTTTCCGAAGCCGGAATGTACTTGGTGCTTTCCAGGTACACGTAGTAGGCAATCAAGGTGCCGCACACAAACAGCACGCTGAAGGACCAGGCTGTATCAAAGTTCAGCAGAGCCCCCTGGAGGGTGGGGTGGTTGGCCAACCCCAGAATCAGGGCATTGAATAGGCTCCCCCAGCCCAGCAGCAAAAAGCAGCTGTAGCGCTGGAGCAGGTCCGCCGCATAAATGGTGTACCAGGCCATGCCAAAGGCGCTGATGATGCCGTAGACCAGGGTGCTGGGCGAAATGGCCAGACTGGCTCCATGGCCCTTGGTGGCAATCAGGGCCGTACCCACAATGGCCAGGACTACCGCCACCACCTCTTTCCGGTAGGGCTTCCGTTTCTCCTGCCACAGGTACATGCCCAAAAGCACCGCCGGCATCAAGTACTGGAGCACCGTAGCCGTAGCCGCCGTGCTGTCGTGGATGGCCATAATGAACATATCCTGCATAATGTACATGCCCAGCACGGAAAATTTCAGGAAGGTCCAGCCGTCCTTACGCAAAATTGCCAGCAGGTCCTCTTTCTGAACCCAGGACACTCCTAAAAAGATAATCCCTGTAAGCAGCATCCGGGCGAACAGGATGGTGGACCAGGTAAAATGCTGATGGTTCATCAGATATTCCATACAGTTGCTGCTGCTGCCCCATAAGCTGGCGCCCAAAAGCACCAACCCCATACCGATTTTTCTTTGCCGATCCATAAACTGACCTCCTAGCTGCGGGCCTTGCCGCCCTTGCGGATAATACTTTCCCCAAAACGCTGTTTCAATCCATCGAGAGCCTGGGCCCGTTTCCGGTCCCGCTCAGCATCTCCCAAATCAAGCCCCAGGCTTCCCCCGGGGGCCAGGTGGCTGACGGCCACTCCCAAAAGCCGTACCGGCTCCCGCCAGCTGACTTCCTCCGCCAAATACCGGATCTGTTCCATAATTTCTTCATCCAGCTGCACCGGCACGTCGCAGGTCCGGCTCCGGGTCAGCAGGCGAAAATCTGCCAGCTTGATTTTCAGGGTCACCGTATAGCCGGCAAGCCCCGCCGTTCTCAGCCGCCAGCCCACCTGCTGGCACAGGTCCCACAGGGCCTCCAGGCAGGGTTCCTTGCCCCGGAGGTTTTCCCCAAAGGTATTTTCCTTGCCCAGGGATTTGCGCTGCTCATCCGGCACCACCGGCCGGCTGTCCAGCCCCCGGGCCCGGTTCCGGATTTCTTCCGCCTGCCGTCCCAAAAGGGGCTGGAGCACCCTAAGGTCGCAGGCCGCCAATTGGCCAATGGTGGTTAGCCCCAGGTTCTTTAGGGCTGCCACCGACCGCTGGCCCAGGCCAAACACCTTGCTAAGGGGCAGGGGCGCAATTCTGGCTGCCTCCTCCCCCGGTTCAATGATTACCAAACCATCGGGTTTTTCCAAATCACTGGCCAGCTTGGCCAGGAATTTGTTGGGGGCCAGCCCCACAGAAGCGGTGAGCCCGGTGCGTTCCCGGATAGTTTGTTTGATCTTGGGCCCCAGGGTCCGCACATCCCCCACCAGCTTGTCCATTCCTGTCAGGTCCAGGAAAGCCTCGTCAATGGACAAAGGCTCCACCGCCGGAGAAAACTCCCGAAAAATCGCCTGAATCTGCTGGGACAATTCCGTGTACCGGTCATACCGGCCGGTAACAAAAATGGCCTTCGGACAGAGCTGCCAGGCCTGGGTCATGGGCATGGCTGAATGGACCCCGAACTTCCGGGCCTCGTAGGAACAGGTGGAAACCACCCCCCGGCCGGACAACCCGCCAACAATCACCGGCTTGCCCCGGTATTCCGGGTGGTCCAGCTGCTCCACAGAGGCAAAAAATGCATCCATATCCACGTGCATAATCCACCGCTGTTTTGTACCCACGCCTGGCACCTCCTTCTATACATGCGAAACAAGAGCCGCCGCAGCACCCTGCAGCAGCTCCCGTATTTATAAGATGTGATAATGTTCCAAGACTGCCTTGATTCCCAGGGAAATCAATACCAGTCCGCCGGCCCGTTCTGCGTTGGCCTTGCCCCACATACCAATCAGGGCCCCGCAGGCACAGCCCAGAAAGGACAGGCAAAAGGTAATGGTCCCAATTTCCAGTACCACGGGCACAATGTCCACGGCGGAAAAGGCCAGACTGACGCCCACCCCCAGGGCATCCAGGCTGGTAGCCACCGCCAGGCCCAGCATTACGGTAAACCCGGTAATCTTTTCTTCTTCCTGGTCTTCTCCGGCTTCCCGGATCATATTGATGCCGATATAGCCCAGAATCACCAGGGTAATCCAATGGGAGTAGGCAGAAGCCGCCTTAGCAAAATGCAGCCCCAATTCATACCCCAAAAAAGGCATCAGCGCCTGGAATCCCCCGAACCAGGCGCCAAAGGTCAGACCGCCCCGAAACCGCTCGCTGGGTTTCATTTTCAGCCCGCCGCAGACCGATACGGCAAAGGCATCCATGGATAAGGATACGGCCAGCAAAAAGATGGTAATTGCGTTCATTACTGAATAATCCCCTGATAAATCAAATAGGTGAGAACCTTGAGTACTTTCAGTTCCTTGTCGTTGTGCCGATTGTCTTCACTCATTTTGCCAAAAACGGGAAATGCCGTTTTCAGCATGGCCTTGGTAATGCCGTGCTGCCGCACGCCTCCGTAAATTACGGAATGGCCAATGCCCTCCAAAACCTGCAGGCACTGTCGTTTTTGCGCACCGGTCAGCTTGCTGTTGCTTTGAATCTGTTTGCGGATAATTTCCTGGGTTTCCAAAAAGTCATCTTTATCGATGATGGAATCCTCTTTTTGCGTAACTGCCATGGTGTTTCTCCCCTTTTCCTCACACTCTAATGATTCATTTTATCATTTTTTCAGACTCTGGTGAAGACCCTTTCGCAGGGATTATCACCAGCTCCTGAGGGCCGCCTGTGAGGCAGAGCGCACCCTTACTGGTAATCCGGTAGGTATTTTCCGTACCCACCATGCCGATGCCCGGCAGGGCGATTTTGGGTTCCAGGGCAAAGGTCATATTCTCCTCTGCCCGGTCCCTTACGCCGCCGGCAATTACTGGGGTTTCATCCAGGCACAGCCCCACGCTGTGGCCCAGGAATTTTCCCCCGTTCATAAAAATACCGTCGTACCGATGGTCAAAATGGCCCATCACCTGGTCGTAGATTTCCCCCAGCACCGCTCCGGGCTTTAGGAGGGAAGCCGTTTCCTGCTCCAGAGCCACACAGTAGGCGTAGGCCCGGCGGATTTCCTCCCCCTGAGGATCCGCTGCCAGGTCTCCGTAGTAGTACACCACGCTTTTGTCCGTGGTGTAGCCGTCAAAGCCGCAGGGAATGTCCAAATAAATCAGCCGACCCGGCTTCAAAAACCGGAAGGCAGAACCGATGCTCTGCATGGCAATGCAGGTGCCATCTGTGCCCCCGGGACCGTCAAAGGCCGTGGGCACCAGGGCGCTTTTGCCAAAGGAGGTAAGCCCCACCACATCTTCCCCGGTGGGCCGGTTGGTACGGGCAATACCCTGGCTGCCCTGCTGGACCATTTTCCAATACAGCTGAATGGCCAGTTCCGCCTCGCTGATGCCCGTGTGGACCAGACCGGTTACCTCCTGGGTCAGCACCTGCTGGTGAATCCGGCCGCTGCGCTCCATGAGAGCTAGCTCGTAGGGGCTTTTTACGCTGCGCAGCCGGGTCAGCAGTTTGTTCAAGGGCTGCCACCGCTCCGTCTGGAAGTATTTGCCAAAAAGCCCCAGCCACTCCAGGGAAGTGTGCTTTTCGTCCAGGTAGATGCGCTCCGGGGGCTCATCGTCATAGTAGACCGCCGCCTGTCTGAAGCTGTGCATGGGACGAATCTGGCTGGCGGGCAGCAGGGATTCGTTCCGGGCCCGTCTGAGACTCCGCCGGACCCACAGCACCGCATCCTGGGGCCGCACCAGATAGGCGCCTTCCTGCATGGTTCCCGTATAGTAGTACATACTGGTCTTTTCGGTCACCACCGCCAGCTGCCACCCCGGGTCCTCCTGGGTCAGGGCTCTGCGCAGCTGCTCCAGCCGCCGGTCCAGTTCCTCCCGGGGCACCCGGCGCAAGTCATCGGTCAGTATCATTTCGTTATCCATCCTGCATTCTCCATTCTATTTCAGGAAGGGCCCCGGAGGCCTCCCAAAAATACTACTTTGATTTCTTTATCATATGACAATTACGGATAAAAAGCAATTTTCTTGAAAAACCGTGAATTTCCCCTGCCGGACATAAAAAAACAAGCCCGGGGCCACCAATGACCGGACTTGTTTTTTGCAGGGGTTCCCCCTCCTTGAGGGAAGATGGGGGTAAGGAATGCCGCTGCATTCCTGGGGTTTTCTGCTTCCCAGTATAGAAGCATTTCTTATTTGTGTCAACCATATATATTTATAGGTTTACCTTTTTATTTCCGCAGCTTTTCAAAACGGTATTTCTGCTGGATTTGGGGGTACTTGTCGTGTTCCACTTCGCTGTAGAACATGGCGGAAGGCCGGGCGTACACCCCAAAATCCCCATACAGGGCCTGGTAGACCATCAGGGGTTCCCGGGTTTCCGTATGGACGGCGGGGCCAATAATCCGATACAGATACCGGTTGGTTTTCTTTTCCTCGTCAGTCAAGGTTTCCCATTTGAAATGCCGGACAATATCGCCGGGATGAAATACATGTGCCAAAGGATCCATAACCCTCTCCTTCTTTCTTTTACGCCGCTTTTTTCAGCGGGTTCTTGATTTCACTGCCAATCATGCCGCCCAGAACCAGGCATACCCCGGCAGCCTGCCAGGCCGACATGGGTTCCCGGAGCACAAAGGCGGACAGCAGCACTGCGGTAATGGGGTCTACATAGCTGAGCAGGGCCGTAGCCTGGGCGGATACCTGGGTCAGGGAGCCGTAGTACAGACCGTAGGCCAGTCCTGTATGGACCACCCCCAAAACCAGAATCAAAAGGGCTCCCGTTGTCCCCACCCCGGCAAAGTGCAGCTTGCCCACTGCCGCCGTGTAAGGCAGCAGCAAAAGGGCCGCAATCCCCAGCTGGGTGGCAGATTTTTCGTAGGCGGTGAGGCCCAGGATGCCCTTGTTCAGGATGATAACCCCGGCATAGAACAGGGCTCCCAACAGGGCAAAGACCACCCCCGGGCCTTGAATCTGGATTTCCGTACTGCCCACGTACCCGGAAACCAGCAGCATCCCCAAAATTGTGCAGCCAGCGCAGGCCAGCTTCCAGGGGCCCAGGGTTTCGTGAAACACCAGGGGCGCCGCCAACAGCATAAAGACCGGGGCCATATAGTAGCACAGGGTAGCCACGGCAACCGTAGTATAGTTAAAGGACTCAAAAAAGCAGATCCAGTCCAAGCCCAGCAAAAGACCGCATAGCAGCAGTTTCCCCTTGTAGGCCAAAAGCTCCCGCAGCCGCAGGGGCTGCCGGGTTACGGCCATAATGAGAACCAGGGTTACGCAGCCCAAAAGCGCCCGGAGCAGGGCCAGCGGCACGGAATCCAGGGGAATAAACCGCCGCACCAACCCAATGGTCCCGAAAATCAAAAGCGAAATCAGCATGGTGAGTTTGGGTGCCAGGTCCATGGTATTGCCTCCTTGTTTGCGTACTGCCCCATTGGGTACAGGTTATTTGTCTCAAGTTTTTATTATACCATGAAAAAGGCCCGTGCTGGAGCTGCACAGGCCTTTTTCGAAAAAAGAGGGAGTTTATCTATAGCAATGAGATTAGAACGCTTTGGAATCAAATACGTGCAGGCCCAGCCGGTCGGAAAGGACCTGGAGGATTTTCATGCCCCCTACACTGTTGCCCTTCTTGTTCAGCATGGGACCGAAGGTCCCAATGCCCACGCCCTGCCGGGCGACGGCGCAAATCCCGCCGCCTACGCCGCTTTTGCTGGGCAGCCCCACTTTCACTGCGTATTCCCCGGATTCGTCGTACATCCCGCAGAGCATCATCAGGGTGGTCACAATCCGGATAATCTTGGAATCCACCAGCTGTTCCCCGGTTTTGGGGTCCACCCCGTGGTTGGACAGGATCATGCCGTAGTGGGCCAAATCCCGGGCGGTAACCATAACAGAGCACATCCGAAAATAGACATCCAGTACCTCTTCCGGTTCCCCGTCCAGCACATGGTCGCTTTTCAGCAAAAAGGCGATGGAGCGGTTCCGGGTGCCGGTCTTTTTCTCGGACTGGTACACGCATTCGTTCAGCCGGATTTTGGGATTGTCACACAGCTTCCGGACCAGTTCCAGGAAGGAACCGAAAGGGTCCGGAGTTTCGATGCAGCTGGTGGTCACAATGGCTCCGGCGTTGATCATGGGGTTAAAGGGACGCCAATCCTTCAGTTCCAGCTGCAGAATGCTGTCAAACCGGTCTCCAGTAGGTTCCATGCCGATTTTGCTGAATACCTTGTCGTAGCCGGCAGTCTGCAGGGCCAGAATCAGGCCAAAGGTTTTGGAAATACTTTGGATGGTAAAGGGAATATTATCATCCCCGGCGCTGTAAACGCTGCCATCTTTTTTCATAATGCACACACCCAGATTGCCAGAGTTGGCCTTGGCCAGTTCAGGAATATAACTGGCCACCTTGCCCTCGTACAGGACGCTGCGCCCTTCGTTTAACGCATCATCCAGGATTTGCTGTACTTCTTTCTTTTCCAAAACCATTGCCCTTTCCCCCTTCTTAGGTCAAGCTATTTTATAAAGCCAAGTTTTACAAGGAAGGACCAGCATGATTGCTTAACGCTTCCAGCCCTTCGTCGTCCTCGTCAGTTTCTTCGTGGCTTTCCGTGCCGTCCTTCCAAAATTCAATTTCGCTGGGTTTCAGGCCAATGGCGGAGCCCAGGAACTGGGGATCCAGCCCGGCAGCCTTTTGTTTGCAATAATCCTGATATGCCTTGACAACCACCCCGCTGAGCAGCAGGCAGGCCGTCAGGTTGATCAGGGTCATGCCGCCCATCATAATGTCTGCCAAATCCCAGGCTGCTGCCATAGGAATAATGGCGCCTACAAAGACAATCAAGACGGCATACAGGTAGAAACCCTTCATAAAGCCTTGACTGGGCATCTTTTTATGGTTCAGATAGGCCAGTCCGTTCTGGCAGTAGTAAATGTTCCCTATCAGCGTAGTGAAGGAGAACAAAATCATGGCCACGGTGATAAACATAGGGCCAAAGCTGCCCAGCACCTGATACAAGGACGTTTGTACCCATACAGCCCCGGCATTTTCTGCATTGCCCTGCACCCCGGACACCAGGCACATCAGTGCCGTAGCGTTGCACAGGATGACCGTATCGATGTATACGGACAGCATCTGCACCAGTCCCTGTTTTACCGGATGGGTGGTAGTGGCGGAAGCTGCTGCGTTAGGCGCACTGCCCACCCCAGCTTCGTTGGAATAGAGCCCCCGTTTAATGCCCATGACCAGGCAGGACCCGCCGATACCGCCAAAAATAGCCCGGAAGTTGAATGCATCCGCAAAAATGGTTTCGATAACCTGCGGAAGAACTTGATAATTCATCACCAAAACCACCACCGTAACGACAACATACGCCACCCCCATAACGGGTACCAGCAGGCTGGCAGCTTTTTCAATGGCCTTGGAACCGCCCAGTACGCAGATTCCTACCAAGGCTGCCATAATAGCCCCAATAATGGCCGGGGTTACCGACGGATTATAAAAGCTGTAGACGGAAAAGGTGGACTGCACATTGTAGGAGCACAGAAGGTTGAACCCAAAGGAATAGGTCAGCAGCAGGAAAATAACGAAGGCAGTTGCCAGAGCCTTATTGTGCAGGGCATCTTCAATGTAGTAGGCCGGGCCCCCGTAGGAGGAACCGTCCTCTTTCCGCCGCTTGAAGATCTGGGCTAGGGTGCATTCCGTAAAGGAAGAAGCCGCCCCAATAATCGCCATCAAGGTCATCCAGAACACAGCCCCCGGTCCCCCCAAACAAATGGCCGTGGATACCCCGATGATATTCCCGGTTCCCACACAGGCCGCCGTGGAAACCATCAGTGCCTGAAAAGGAGAGGTAGTACTTCCATCCGCCGGTTTGGCCATCACCAGGTGAATGGCTTCCGGCAGCCGCCGCAGCTGCACAAAGCCCATGCGCACACTAAAGTACAAACCGGCAGCCCCCATGACCACCAGCAGGATGGGATAATACAGCACACTGTCCAATGCATCCAAAAATTCCATCATCTTCGTTCATCCTCCTATTTTCGAATCTTGCGAAAACTTCACAAATTCATTATAAGATAAGATGAATCCATGCAGGAAATAGATGATTTACATAGGGGGTATTTACGAAGCCGATAAAAGGTCCGCTTCCTGTGCCTGGAGTTTATGGTATTGATTCTGCAGCAGGGTGATAAAATCCTCCTCCATTTGGGATAAAATTGCATTTTGCCGCAAAATAATCCCAAAGCGCAGATGTTCCTGGCAGCCCAAAAGGGGCACGGAAATCACCCCGTACATGGCCCCCTGGTCCGGAAATTCCATAATCCCCACCGTAAAGAAATTGGTTTTGGACAACAGCCGCATCTGTTCCTGCCGATCGTTGACGTAAACAATCTTCCGGGCCTCGTTCAGGTCTATAGGCCCCTTTTCCGTACTGATATGATAAATAAAGTCCTCATACTGCCCCATGTACCGGACAAAGCCGTAGTCCTGCAAGTCCTGGATATGGATACCCTTCCGGCCGTGCCGGCGGATCAGCTCATGCTCCTTGGACAGGCACACATAGGGCTTAAAGCAGGCCAGCGGCAGGTAGGTCAGGCCCTGCTGGGCAAAGTACCCGGTAAGGTCCGGCCGCTGGGTAGAAACATGGATCACCCCTACATTGGAATACCCGCTTTTCACCTGCTCCACCACATTCATGGTGGCTGCTTCGCACAGGTGGCTGGAAAAACTGTTGATATCCTGGTACTTCCGGCAGATTTCGTTAAAACACTCGGAAGTATGGGAAAACCGGGTCATACTGACATTCAGGCGGCTGTGGTCCATTTTCTGGGTACTGGCCATATTTTCCAGCCTGTCCATTTCCCTGAGAATCACCTTGCAGTGGCTCAAAACCCGCTGGCCGTCCACGGTAAGCCGGGTGCCCTGGCTGGTCCGCCGAAACAAGGTCAGGCCCATTTCCTGTTCCAGCTGCTTGATGATGTGGCTCAGCTGGGGCTGGGAAATATACATGGCCTTGGCCGCCTGGGTAATAGAACCATACTTGGCCACAGCGGCAAAATAACGGAGATTGTTGGTGTCCATGGGAAAATGCCTCCTGTGTTTTTTGTATACAAATATTCTACAGCAATTTTGATAATTCTGTAAAGGTGTTTTCAGGTACCCCACTTCCCCTTTCGGGCAAAAAAAAGCGGGGACGCGCCGCTGCACGCCCCCTATGAAAATCTTCAATCCAGGGTATTCCTTATGTTCAATGCTTAGAGATTTAGCAGCAGGGCCATCTTAAACTGCTGTCCCTGCTCCACCCGGACGGCGTGAAGGCCGCCGGGAGCGAAGACGAAGTTTTCCCCTGCCTTAATGAGATGGTCCTTGCCTTCGTAGGTAATGACTGCTTCCCCATCCAGGGCGAAAATCAGGGCCTGGCCCGGTGCAGCGTGTTCCGGCAGCGCTGTTCCGCCGGCAAAGCTCAGCACCACAAACTTCATATGTGCCTCGTCCACCAGATCCCGGTTGACGATTTTGCCTGCCTGGTAGGGAACCAGGTCAGCCAGCTTCATTACTTTTCCTGCATCCAATGCCATTGCCATGTTTTTTTCCTCCTTGATGGGAATTTCTGCATAAATTGCAGCTTGGGGAGCCAGAAGCTTGGTCAAGCTGCCGCCCTTGCGAAAGGCCACCTGACCGGCGCCTACCTGGCGCTGCTCCTCCGGATCCTGAAGTACCAGCTCTCCTGCAAGGCCCAAATAAAGCCGTCCCTGAGGATAACTCTCAGCGCTGATGGACGTTCCCTGAGCCAACGAGAAAAGCAGGGCCTCTGCCTGTTTCCCTGGAAACAGCTGTCCGGAAATGGTGCAGCCTTCTACGGGCTGGTTGTTTTGTACCAATGAAAAAACAGTTCCTGCCTGCATGTTCCTCCCCCCTTGCTTGTATTATAGCAAAACGGAAAGAATAGTCCGTTGTTTTACCAACATTTTAGCACAAATTTCTTACGCAGGGCAGTTTCCTGCCAAGCCATAAAAAATTGTCTGCCAGAACCCCAAGGGCTTTGGCAGACAATTTTGGACAGCTGCATCAGATAGGCAGCTTATGGATGATGATGGAGAAGATTACCATGAACAGGGTAGCCAGGGGCTGGGTAGCACCGTAGGATACAGCCGGTTCATCGCATTCAATGGCATCAATGGCAGCACCCAGGCCAGGAGCGGAGGTCATGCCGCCGGTGATGGCGCCGCACAAGAGGGTCCAGTTGATGTGGAAGCAGTAGCGGCCCAGCAGGAAGCCGAACAGGATGGACAGGATGGCTACCAGGGAAGAAATGATTACGATCATGTAGCCAGCGCCGGTGATGGCATCCACCACCCGGAAGCCGTAGTTCAGGCCGGTACCAGCCAGGAACACGGACAGGAAGTAGGTACGCATCTTGCCCAGCACCATGGAGTTCATGCGGAAGTGGATGGGACCCAGTTTGCCCACAGCGCCCAGAATCAAGGAAACGATGATGGCGCCGCCGGTAGAACCCAGGGAGAACATCCCCAAAGGTCCCAGGTAAATCTTAATGGAACCCAGCAGGAAGCCCAGGAAGGCTGCCAGGGAGAAACCGATAAAGTCCAGGGGAACTTCCGGCATCTTGTCCACGGCCAGGTTTTCATTCTTTTTAATATCCAAGGCCTTTTGGGCAAAGTACTCTTCTTTTTCCTTTTCCACGTCAAACCCAAAGATTTTGGGAATTACGTTTACGGCGATGATCAGGAACAGTACGCCGAAAGGATAACCGATGGAATGGCCAACGCCTACGCCGGCTTTGGCTTCCGTAACGAACACTTCAACGTCTTCGTTTTTCAGGCTCTGGGTATTTTCTACGGTCATGGTTTCAGGAACCGGCTGGTTGCGCAGCTTGGCATCCCGAGCCTTGGCCCCGTTGATGATGGCCAGCATCTTCTTTTGGGTCTTCTGGTCCTGATTCTGGAAATCCTGGGCAATCCGCCGGGATTCAGAATCGGAAGATTCCGTAGCAGCAGCCAGGCCGGTGGAGCTGGTCAGAGCGCCGGTGTAGGTACCGGTAATCTGGTAGGGGCTCATGTTGTCCAGGGCTTTGGAGAAGCCATAGGAACAAACAGCGCCTACAAACGGAATAAAAATGGCAAGAATCACAAATTGACGGCCGAATTTGCTGATGGCGTACTTCATGTCCTTGGCGGCCAACAGACCGGTACCAACCAGGAAAATCAGCAAAGACAGGTTCATCAGGGTGCCGTTGATTACTTTCCCCTGCATGATGGTGGTGGCAGTAGCAAAATACTTGCTGCCCTTGGCGATGGTGGCGGCGTACTGGGTCAGGAAGTAGCCGATGCCCAGGCCCACAAACAGGGTCCCGGTGATACCGAACTTGAACTTCTTGAACTGCAGTTCACCGAACATGTTTCCCAAAGCCATGGTCAAAAACAGCAGGACCAATGGATTCAGGAAAAAACCAACTAAATCGAATTGCATAGGTCATCCCCCTCTGTAAAAAAAGAAAAAAAATGAGAAAAAATTTAGAATGGTAATATTTTACCTAAATTTCACGTACTTTTCAACGGCTTCAAAATTAGTTTTTAATGCAGGTATATTGAAATATTTTCAAAACAGCCTTTTTAGCCTTGTTCTTTGCAGATTTTTCTCCTAATTTGTAAAGAAGAACGGGATTTTTATCCATATTGTCCATCTAAGCGAAGTTTTCAGACAGGCATTTCAGCTGTTTTCCCGGCATTTTTCCTATTTTGGCAAGGCAAATATTAAAAGTTCTTATATTTATTACTGGTTAACTCAACTTTATTGTACGCTTTCTTTTGACAAGTTTTCCTGCCTCAGGTATAGTGGAAGTAGAATCACCTCTGCCGCTTTTGGCAGCTTATATTTTGCTTCTGAGAGGGGAATACCATGGAACAACTGAAACTTTTCGCTTCTGCAATCCTCGCCGGGGTCTGCATCGGCCTGGGAGGTGCCGCCTTTGTAGCCCAATCCAACCGGCTCCTGGGCGCCTGTCTGTTCTGCATTGGCCTTTTGACCATCTGCCAGTACGGTTTTGCCCTGTTTACCGGCCGGGCGTGCTATGCCCTGCAGCAGGACGCTGCCTACGCCCTGAAACTGCCCCTGATTTGGCTGGGGAATCTGGTGGGTACCGGCCTTACGGCCCTGCTCCTATCCCAAACCCGGGTAGTGATTGCCAGCCGCAGCGCGGCCCAGGCCCTGGTTTATGCCAAGAGCCAGGACAGCCTGCTGAGCCTGTTCATCCTGGGGTTTTTCTGCAATATTTTCGTGTTCCTGGCGGTGGAAGGCTACCGCAGTGCTCCCCACGTTCCCGGAAAGTACCTGGCCGTCTTCCTGGGGGTAATCGTTTTCGTTCTCAGCGGCTACGAACACAGCATTGCGGATATGTTCTACTTCTTTATGGCAGGCCGGATGAATGGGGATGCCCTCCTGCGGATTCTGGTCATTTCCGCCGGCAACGCAGCGGGGGGCCTGTGTGCCTGCAACAGTTTCCGGCTGGTACAAAACAGGGCCAAAAGCTGACCCAGTTTCAGCAATCAAAAAAGGAGTGCGGCCCCCTGGCTGCACTCCTTTTTGCTGTCTATTATTTTTACAATTTTACAAAGTCCGCAGAATTGATGCCGTCCAAACCTGCCACAATTTGCAGGGTGCTCTTATCCACGGTGCTGTCCACGGTCATTACCATCATAGCGCTGCCCTTATCCATATCCCGGGCCACCTGCATGGTGGCAATGTTCACATGGGCGGCTCCCATCAGAGTACCAATCTGCCCAATCATGCCCGGCTTATCATCGTTCTTGGCCAGGAGCATATAGGGTGCCGGTACCACATCAAAGGCATAGCCCTGGAGTTCCGTAATATGGGGCGTATTGTCCGGCGCAACCGTTCCGGCTGCGGTAAAGACCTTTTCCCCGCTGTACACCCGCAGGCTGATCCGGTTCACCCGGTCTTCCCCATTGACCTTGCCTTCCACCACGGCTACGCCCCGGTTCTCGGCGGCCAGTTCGGCGTTGACCACGTTGACCCGTTCCTTCAGGATGGGGTCAAACAGGCCCTTCAAGATGCTGCGGGTAATCAGGTTGGTTTCCAGATGGGCAGCCGGTCCCTGGTAGATGATCTCCACCTTGTCCACCGGGTCTTTCTCCAGCTGGTAATAGAACTTGCCCAGGCATTCGCCCAGCTGCAGATAGCCAGCCATGCCTTCCAGTTCCTGGGGATGCAGGGCCGGCAGGTTCACAGCGTTGGGCACCATTTGGCCCTTCAGTACGTTTACCACTTCTTCGGCAATGGCGATGCCCACCTTGTCCTGGGCTTCCACCGTGTCAGCGCCCAAGTGGGGCGTCAGTACGCATTGGTTCAGGCCAATCAAGGGGGAAATGGGTTTGGGTTCATCTACCAGTACGTCCAAACCGATGCTGGCTACCTTGCCAGCCTTGATAGCGTCAGCTACAGCCTGTTCGTTGTACAAGCCGCCCCGGGCGCAGTTCACCAGGCGAACCCCGTCCTTGCATTTGGCCAGTTCGGCCTTGCCCAGCATATTGATGGTTTCTTCCGTCTTGGGAGTATGGATGGTGATAATATCGGCTTGGGCCAGCAACTCATCCAGGGTTTCACATTTTTCTACCCCCAGCCGTTTGAACCGGCTGTCGGGAATGTAGGGATCGTAGGCAATAACCTTCATTTCAAAAGCCTGCATCCGCTTGGTAACCAAGGTACCAATCCGGCCCAGGCCGATAATCCCCAGGGTCTTGTGGTACAGTTCCACGCCCTTCAGGTCCTTCCGGTCCCAGACCTTGCTTTCAATCATCTTCTGGGCCCGTACCGTATTCCGGCAGGAAGCCAGCATCAGGCCAATGGTATGTTCAGCGGCCGAAATTACGTTGGCTTCCGGAGTATTCACCACAATGATGCCCCGCTGGGTAGCTCCGGCAATATCGATGTTGTCTACCCCGTTGCCGGCACGGCCCACCACCTTCAGGTTGGTGGCTGCCTGATAAAATTCTTCGTTGATTTTGGTTACGCTGCGCACCACAATGGCATCGTATTTTCCCACAATCTTTAATAACTCTTCACGAGGAATGTCAAATTTTACATCCACTTCCAAATCCGGCTGGTTTTTCAGCATTTCCACGCCTTTGTCCGAAATACGCTCTACCACGATGACTTTTTTCTTGTCCATTGTTATCTCTCCTTTAAGAAAAATAAAACTCCCGTTCTTGACCCCCTAAATGGGTATGTCAAGGACGGGAGAAGATCTCTCACGTGGTGCCACCTTATTTCGCTGCGGTGCAGCCTCATTTCCAGTGTAACGGCTTGGCCGGGTGGGTTGCTGCCCCCACCATCTCCGGAGTGGATTCCACACCATCTTCCGCTGCTTTTCACTGCCAGCAACTCTCTGTAGGAAAAGATCATGTGTACTTGGTTCCTTCATAGACAATTTTCTATATGAATTTAGGTGATACAAGAACTTGATTACAAGTCTAATCACTTTTGTCCGGATTGTCAAGGGCCTGTGTAAATTTTTCTGCCTGTTCTAAATGTTTTTTCAATATCCGGGTCCGATTTCCCACGGTTTCCAGGGCATTTTGGGCTTCTTCCAGCTTTTTCTCCGCCTTCTCCACCGCCAGCTGGAAAGTTCCCAAATCATTGTTGATCTGGGCCACCAGTCGCCAAACCTGGCTGGTCTGTTTTTGCACGGCCAGGGTCCGGAACCCCATTTGAAGGCTGTTGATGAGCGCCGCCAGGGTAGTGGGACCCGCCAGTGTCACCCGGTACTTCCGCTGGAGTTCCCCCACCAGGCCCGGCAGGGATACCGCTTCCGCAAAAAGCCCCTCCAGAGGCAGGTACAGCAGCCCAAAATCCGTGGAATAGGGCGGGGCAATATACTTGTCCCGAATATCCCGGGCCTCGCTTTTTAACCGCAATTCCAGCTGCTTCAGGGCCAGGGTTTCCCCGTCCCCGTCCCCGGCCTCCCGGGCCTCCACCAACCGCTGGTAATCTTCCAGGGGAAATTTGGCGTCAATGGGCAGCCACACCGGCCCTTCACCGGTCCGTCCCGGCAGCCGGATGGCAAATTCCACCCGTTCCTGACTCCGGGGCCGGACGGCCACATTGGTGCCGTACTGGTCCGGGGCCAGCATATCTGCCAACAGGTTCCCCAGCTGCATTTCCCCCCAGATACCCCGGTTCTTTACGTTGGTAAGCACCTTTTTCAGGTCCCCCACCCCCTGGGCCAGGCTCTGCATGGACCCCAGGCCGCGGCTTACCTGCCCCAGCCGGTCGCTGACCACACCCATGGACAGGGTCACCTTCTGGTCCAGGCTGTCCCGGAGCCGGTCCGCATCTTCCCGGGCCTGCTGGCGCAGCACTTCTTCCCGGGCGGCCAGCGCTCCGTATAGTTTCCACAACAGCAGCAGCACCAGTACCAGAACCCCCAGCACGGCGCCCAATAAGATTGTTTCCATTCCGTTCATCCTTTCCTTTTGTTCTGCCCGTCCATTATAACAGAAAAACCCGTGTTCTTCCCACTTCCGGCTGGATTGTCTTCCGCACGGGGAGGGGCTATAATAAGGGATAAAGCGAACCGTCAGCAATTTAGCCAGCACTGGGAAAGGAAGACCCGCCATGATCAAACGCAACCCGGAGCGCACCAAGGCACGCCTGCTTCGCAGCGGCGCTGCCCTGTTTGACGCCAAAGAATACCGGAATGTATCCATCCTCGCCATTGCCCAGGCCGCCGGCTGCAACAGCGCCCTGATTTCCTACTACTTTGGCGGCAAGGCCGCCCTGTACCAGGCCGTTGTCAAAGAAGAATGCCAGGAACTTTCCCGGCTCCAGGAGGAAGTGGAAGCAGCAGGGGGAACGCCCTTGGAGCGGCTCACCCGCTACCTTCAGGAAATTCTCCGCAGCCAGCTGGAACCCCAGAAGCACGTAAATATCCTGTACCGGGAATTGATCAATCCCTCCGGCGTACTGGATAATCAACTATGGGATCATCTCAAAGCCATCAGCAGCTACCTGCAGAGCCTGCTGCACCAGGCCCAGGAGGCCGGCCAAATCCAGCCGCCCCAGGAAGCACGGGATTATGCCTATGCGGCTTTCCTGCTGGAAGCCATTACCGAACTGCTATTCCTGCTGAAGGAGCATACCCTTCCCTTTAATCCGGAAGGAAAATCGCCGGAGCAGCTGCTGGAGGATTTGGTACATTTTGCATTGCGAACAGTAAAAAAAGGCTCTTCACGTTTTATTGTGGGATGGCAGATTTCTGCCATCCTTCTTTTATGTCTAGCAACATCCCACTGTCGCAATCTCTAGACAGTGCCGTTTCGTATAGATGGTAATGCTGAATATCGAATCAGAGTGAAAAAATATTCATCATTTTTGTATCCATACCCTATTCGTTTTGCAACCTTAATCTTGTTATTGAAGCCTTCAAGCTTTCCTGTGGTAATCGGATGGGCTGAGTGAGCAATCAAACCCTCTTTGCGTTTTCGCTTTAAGCGGGCAAACTTTTGCAGCTGCGGTATGTTGCTCTCCTCGGCTCCTTTAAACCATTTTTCCCATTCTACGGCAGCTAAATCGGGGTTTCTAAGCTCGAATAGATCACTTAGTTCCTCTTTCATTGTATGGCAAACTGTCAAATTTTCATGTTTTTTAAGGATTTCCTTGAGATTTTCTGCCTTTTTATCGCTTAGTGTTTCTTCCTTGCAAAGCAGCGTCCAGCGAGCTTGTTTTACTTCCTTGTAAAGCCGATTCTCCTCTTTAATTGAATCCTCTGCTTTTGTTGCCTGCTCTTCAGCAATATTCTCTGTAATCCCAAGCTTTAGGTTATCGGCTTTCTCTTTGTGCTGTCTTGCTTCCTCCAGCCTTACGGCTCCCAGCACATCTCGTCCATACTGGGCTTGCATATGGTAGCGGTCGTATACTATTGCCGCATGAGGCAGATACTTTTCTACCAGGGTGTTGAACGATGCGTTCATGTCCATTGCGACAGCTTCTACTTCAGACAAATACTCCAGGTCTGTCTCTTCAAAAAACTTTGTAAAGGCAGCTATAGAGCGTCCCGCACCAACCCAGAGGATGTCTCCCATATCAAGGTCCATAACACAGGTTGCGTAAGTATGGCCTTTGTGCATTGCAAACTCATCAACGGCAAGATGCTTAGGACGGTAGCCACTTTTGCGAAGTTCCTCGCTTCGCGTTTTGAGAGCCTCGTCCATAATTTCCTTATGGATTTTAGAAACTGTTCCCCAATGGATACCGGTCAAATCGCTGACTGCTTTAATCGTCATTTGATGCATAAGCAAAATCTTGATCCATAAAGCGGCACGAGAAGTGACTCTGGTTCCAGGATACTTAAAGGTTATGTTTTCATTGAAGGTATGCCCGCATTTTTGGCACCGGTAGCGGTGGAATCTCACACGAAGAATCCGTGGCTTTCCGGGTATCCAGGGCATGTCTTTAAGTGTAGTTACAGGGTTGTCATGGACATGGACCTTACCGCCGCAGCAAGGGCATACAACGTCGGCTGTAGGCCGGGTACTATTTACATCTATGATCTCTTCAAAAAGAGAAGCAATACTCGTAGGAATATTTTCCTGTATGTTTTTGCATAAATTTGCTATACTTGAGGTTGAGAGCACGTGGATCATTCCTTTCGTAGTTTTGTCGCTATTACTTAGAATGGAGCATCCCGTGCTCTTTTTCAATACCTTTTTTCAGTTTTTAAATTCTGTCTTAGATTTCGTATCCCCCAATTTTCCGTGATGAGCCTAAAAAAAGGAAGTTCCTAAAGGAACTTCCTTTTTTTCTATATACTTATCAGTTCATTCTTTTAAGTTAGGCTTCCATCAGATCCGTCATGCTGTGCAGACTGATGGCAATGGTGGACCCATTGTGCAGCAAAGCCGTGGTAGCCGGAGGCAGAATGCCTAATACGCCCAAACCAATGAGCCCGGCGTTAAAGGATACCACAAAGTCATAGTTGAAGTTTACCCGGCGCATCAATAGGGTGCTCAGCTGCTTCAGCACCACCAGCTGCTGCAGGTCGTGGGCAGAAATGGTAATGTCCGCAATCTCCCGGGCAATATCCGCTCCTTCGGCAATGGCAACGCCGGCGTCTGCCGCCGACAGGGCCGGGGAATCGTTGATACCGTCCCCTACCATCACCACCGTATGGCCTTGGGCCTTGGCTTCTTCTACAAATCGTGCCTTATCTTCCGGCAGCACTTCGGCGTAGAACTGGTCCACCCCGATTTTGGCCACTACCGCCGCTGCCGTCCGCTCGCTGTCCCCAGTCATCATGACCAGGCGTTTAAAGCCCGCCTGCCGCAGATTCCGCAGCACCTGGGGTGCTTCCGGCCGCAGAGGATCCTGAATGCAGATAATGGCCATCAACTTGCCGTTTAGGGCCATATAGATATGGGAATATTCTTCCGGCCGGCTTTCGTAGATGGCTTCTTCCCCTTCCGGGATAACGCAGTGCTCATCGTCAAAAATAAAGTGGCCGGAACCGATAACAATCCGTTTCCCTTCCACCTGGGAAGCAATCCCGTGGGCCACAATATATTCCACCTTGCTGTGCATTTCCTCGTGGGTCAGGCCCTCTTCCGCAGCCTGGCGCACAATGGCGTTGGCCACCGAATGGGGGAAATGCTCCTCCAGGCAGGCAGCATACCGCAGCACCGTGCTCCGGTCGTACCCGCTGAAGCACAAGACATCGGCCACCTTGGGTTTGGCCAGGGTCAGGGTACCAGTCTTGTCAAAGACAATGGTATCCGCTTCCGCTACCGCTTCCAGGAACTTGCCGCCCTTGACGGTAATCTTATGGGTGCTGCATTCCCGCATGGCGGACAGCACCGAAAGAGGCATGGACAGCTTCAGTGCACAGGAGAAGTCCACCATCAGGATGGACATGGCCCGCATAACGTTCCGGGTCAGCAGGTAGGTCAGGACGGTACCGCCCAAGCACCAGGGCACCAGCTTGTCCGCCAAATGGGCGGCCTTGCTTTCCAGGTTGGATTTGAAGCTTTCGGAAGCCTGGATCATTTCCACGATCCGGTCGTAGCGGGTGGCACCAGCGCCGCCCTTGACCTTCACGGTAATTTCCCCATCTTCCACCACCGTTCCGGCGTACACCGTAAGCCCCGGCTTCTTTTCCACCGGCAGGGATTCCCCGGTCATGGAAGCCTGGTTGACCAAGGCTTCCCCAGCCGTCACTTCCCCATCCAGAGGAATGGTGGAGCCCATCTTTACGCTGACCAGATCCCCGTCCGCAATTTCGGCCAGGGGTACTTCCACTTCCGTACCTTCCACCACTTTCCAGACCGTGTCAATGTGCAGGGACATATTCTCGGCCAGGTCGTGGACGGACTTCCGGTAGGACCATTCTTCCAGCAGTTCCCCAATATGGAGCAGCAGCATAACGCTGCCCGCCGTGGACAGGTCGTTCTGCAGCATGGCTGCCGTAATGGCCGTCGCATCCAGCACCGGCACATCCAGCCGGCCCTGACGCAGGGACCGGAGCCCCAGGCGGATAAAGCCCAAGGTATGGTACCAGGAGCGAATCATCCGAAGCGGCAGGGGCAGGAAGAACTTGCAGGCAAAATGCCGGGTTACCAGCCCAATCAGCCGGTTCCGGTATTGCCGGTTCAGCTGCAGGGAGCCCGCCTTCTCCTTGGTGGCCTTCCGCAGTTCCGGATCGTTCATGTTCAGCCGGGCCAGGGCGGTAATAATCCCCTGGCGGTTATCGCCTGCCAAATCCTGTTCATAAAAGACGGCAATGCCGGCGGCGCTGGAATACAGCTTCACCTTGCGGACGCCGGCAACCCGTTCCAAGCCCCCTAAAATGGCAGCTCCCTGCTCCAGGTCAAAAGAGCGGACTTTCCGCCCCTCCTGGGCCAGGCAGCGCACCCGCAGGCGGCCTGGAACCTCATTTTGAATTTGAAATTTCATGGCTCTCGCTCCCTTGTTTTGACCCTAGGGAACGGGGCTTATTTCGCAGCGTCTTCGATAACCGGCGTTTGGGCAGCTTCAGCAGCTTCTGCAGCAGCTTCTGCTTCTTCAATTTTCTTGTTTTCTTCCTTGGCAGCCGCTACAATGTCATCGGCTTGTGCCTGCAGGCAGGCAGTGCTTTCAGAAGCGCATTTTTGCACCCGCAGGGCAGCGGCCGTGCTCTTGACCAGGGCTTTTTTCATCAGCTTGGATTTTACCAGCTTTTCACCCAAAAGACCCAGTACAGCCCCTCCAGCTACCAATCCCGTTTTTACCCAATCTTCTCTTTCCATATCCATTGCCACCTTTCCGTAAATTGCCCGGAGCATTTGGCCCATTAGGAGAACGTTTCACATGAGTCCGCTGCAGCCGCAATCCTTTGGGGGGCGTCCTAATTCCCGCCCAAAAGCCGCATTGTAATTGCGTCTGCACCACACTCCAGTATCATCCGGGGAGGTTATAGTCCAATTTGACTTTCCTCATTATAGTACGAACTAACTTGATAATGCAACATTTTTAGGCAAAATTCAACGCATTTTCATGCCTATCCGTATGTTCTATTGTTTTATAAAATTTTAAAACGCTGTAACTATGAATATTGCTTATTCTTCTTCCATTTTCTTGCTATTTTTATAAGGACTTTTCTATTGCAGGGGTATTTCCCTGGTTGGCTATAGGTATGGATAAGTTAAAGGAATAGCAGATTTTCTTAACAAGTTTTTATAAACTAACTTCCTGCAGCCTGCGGCCGCAAAAAAAGAAGCGCCCCCGGCCCTAAGGCAGAGAAACGCTTCCTATATTGGGGCGCCTTACCAGGCAGCCACCGTTCCGTCCGTCCGGGGTTCCGTAGCTCCCACCAGGACGCCGTCTTCCCGGCGCCAGATAATCTGGCCCCGTCCGAAGGCGCTTTTTTCACTTTTTACGGTAATTTCATGGCCCCGTTCCCGCAGGCCTGCAATGATTTCCGGGCTTGCCCCGTCTTCAATTTCTACCTTTTTGTCCCGAATCCACTGCCACCGGGGTGCATCCAGGGCAGCCTGGGGATTCAGGTGGAAGTCCAAGGTATTGAGCATCACCTGGAGATGGCCCTGGGGCTGCATAAAACCGCCCATGACCCCAAAGGGCCCCACGGCCTTGCCGTCCTTGGTCAAAAAGCCTGGGATAATGGTATGATAGGGCTTCTTGTTGGGGGCCAGGCAATTGTCCTTGGAAGGATCCAGGGAGAAGTTCAGGCCCCGGTCGTTCAGGGCCAGGCCATAGCCCGGAATCACAATCCCGGAGCCAAACCCCCGGAAATTGCTTTGGATGTAGGAAACCATGTTTCCTTCCCCGTCCGCCGTACACAGGTATACCGTGCCGCCGCTGAAGGGATCCCCGTGCTGGGGCTGCAAAGCCTTTTCCCCAATCAGGGCCCGGCGCGCTGCCGCATAGTCCTCGCTCAGCAGGTCTTCCACCTTAGTCCGCATATAGCGGGGGTCGGCTACGAATTCCTGGGCATCGGAGTAGGCCAGTTTCATGGCTTCGATTTGTTTATGGTAGCTGTCCACGGTTTCCCGTTCCGGCAGGTCAAAGCCCTTCATAATATTGAGGGCCATCAGAGCCGTAATACCGTGGCCATTGGGGGGAATCTCCCACACATTGTAGCCCCGGTAGTTCACCTGGATGGGTTCCACCCACTGGGCTTCATAGCCCGCCAGGTCTTCCTTCCGGAGATAGCCGCCGGTTTCCCGGCTGAAGCGGTCCATGGCTTCTGCCAGCTCGCCCCGGTAAAAGGCTTCGCAATGGCTGTCCGCCAGGATTTTTAAGCTTTTGGCGTGATCCGGCAGGGTAACCAGTTCACCCACTTCCGGCACCCGGCCGCCCTTGTAGAAGGTCTGGAACCAGCCCTGAAAAGCAGGGTCGTCCTTAAAGGGCAGGAAAACCTGCTCCCCTTCCTTCCACAGCTGCCCAATAATCGGGGACAGGGGATAGCCCTGGGAAGCGTACTCTATAGCCGGTTCAAACAATTTGGCAAAAGGCAGACGGCCAAAGCGCTTGTGCAGTACGGACCAGGCGGACGGTGCTCCCGGCACCGTAACCGGAATCCAACCCCGGATGGGCATTTTTTCCGTAATGCCCAGCTTGGCCAATTTTTCCCGGTTCAAGGAAGCCGGTGCGTGACCGCTGCCGTTCAACCCATACATCTTATCCTTCATCCACACAATGGCAAAGGCATCACTGCCCAGGCCATTGCTGGTAGGCTCCACCACGGTCAGGCAGATAGCCGTGGCAATGGCCGCATCCACAGCATTGCCCCCCGCCTGGAGCATACGCAGGCCTGCTTGGGCAGCCAGCGGCTGACCGGTGCAGACCATACCATGCCGGGCAAAAATCACCCGCCGGCGGGAAGGATACGGATACGCAGATAGATTAAATTCCAAACCCATAGTTTCACCCCTTCTTCTAGAGGGCAGCTTCCGCCGTCCTTAATACTGGCTCAGCAAAAAGCCCATATACATGGGCAGTTCCAAAATACCGCTCCGGGTTTGCCGGTTTACATTGCCCAACCCCAGCTGGATGGCCTGTTCCACATGGTAGGTTTCCGGCTGCTGGAGAATGGTTTTCAAGCTCTTGGTATTGCCCGTGGACGGCGTTGCTTTCACCAGGGTACTCTGGGACTGGCAGCGGATGACAAAGTCCACTTCCAACCCGGAGTTCTTGTGGTAGTAGTACAGTTTCCGGCCGCTTTTGGCCAAAAGGTCCGCCGCCAGGCTTTCGTAAATGGCCCCTTGGCAGCCGTTCAGATTACCTTCCAGAAGGGCGGCTCGTTCTTCCCCTTCCAGCATGGCAGCAAACAACCCCACATCTTTCAGGTACACTTTGAAAATGGAGTCAATGGCATGGCGTTCCAGGGGCAGGCCCGGTTCCGTCAGGTTATAGCAGCGGGTTACCAGACCGGCTTCTTCCAGCCACTGGAGGGTTCCCTCAAACTGGGAAGCCTTGGACCCCCGCTTCAGCTGGGCGTACTGGTACTTCTTGTTTTCCTTGCTCAGCTGCTGGGGGACCACTTCCAGGCATTCCCGCAGCTTGGCCTGGGCCCGTTTGTTCACCTTCACAAACAGGTTTTCTTCATAATCCTGGAGAATTTCCCGCTGGAGCTGGTACACCCGGTTCAGATCCTTGTGTTCCACATAGTCGGCTACCACCCCGGGCATACCGCCTACCAGCACGTACAGCTTCAGCAATTCGTTAAGCCGCAGATGCAGGGCTTCCGGCACCTGGGTTTCTTCTGCCAGGCTTTTGCGCAGCAGGTCCAGCACCGGGGACGTAATGCCGTTCACCCAGAGAAATTCCTCAAAGTCCAGGGGAACCATGTTGACCACCGTTTCGTAGCCCACGGGAATCATGGCAGAACCATTGCCGTAACCCTTGACCCCCAAAAGGGAGCCTGCGGCAATCACATCGTACCGGCCGTCCAGCTTAAAGGCCTTCAGGGCCGCATGGGCCTTAGGGCATTCCTGGATTTCATCTAACAGCAGCACCGTCTTATGGGGTTCGAACACCGTATCCGGACCGGCCAGAGCCGTAATCAGCATTACCAGGTAATTCACATCCTGGGAGTCTTCAAAAATTGCCGCATAATCCGGCTTATCCTGGAAATTCAAATAAACCACATGGTCGTATTCCTTTTTGGCGAATTCCTTCATGGCCGTGGTTTTGCCGCAATGGCGGCAGCCCTTGATCACCAAGGGGTTGTGATTGGGTACCTGCTTCCAGGTCTGCAGAAACTTTTCGATTTTCCGTTGCAGCATTTTTTGCCTCTCTTTTCTCTCTTCCGGGACGTCCCTTCGGTAAAAAGGGAACACTCCGTCCGTAAAATGGGTACCCTAACACTTTACAGGATTTTCGTATTTTTTTCAATGGACTTTTAGAAAAAAATTCCCCTTATTCAAAACGCTTTTTCCATTCTGCTTAACCCTTACAAAAAGAAACATTTTTCCAGTAAAATACCGGGGCAACAGGGCTTTTGTGTTATAATACTAAGAAGAATGATTCCAAAGGAGGTTTTGTTATGACTCAAATTTCTGACGAATTACTGGAACGTTTCCTGCGTTATGTAAATATTCCCTCCCAAAGCCGGGCCGGCGGCGGGGTTCCCAGTTCTCCCACCCAATGGCACATTGCCAAGCAGCTGGAGGTGGAACTGGAACTGATGGATCTGGAAGATCTGCGGCTCAGCGAACAATGCGTACTCACCGGCTATCTGCCGGCCAACCTGCCCAAGGACTTTACGGGTACCGTACCGGCCATCGGTTTCTGCGCCCACCTGGATACGGCGGACGTAAACCTGAGCCCCATTGTCCATCCCCAGGTGGTGAAAGCCTATCCTGGCGGAGATGTGAACCTGAACCCGGAAAAACATATTGTCATGAAGGCAGCGGAACATCCGGAACTGGCGGACTATATCGGCCAGGACATTGTCTTTACCGACGGCACCAGCGTACTGGGCGCCGATGACAAGGCAGCCATTGCCAACATCATGACCATGCTCCATACCCTGTACACCCATCCGGAAATTTACCATGGGGACATCTACGTGGCCTTTGTCCCCGACGAAGAAGTGGGGCTCAAAGGGTCCAAAGCCATGGATTACAGCCGGTTCCCGGTGGCCTTTGCCTACACCATCGACAGCAGCGCCGTAGGCGAAGTGGTCTATGAAACCTTTAACGCCGGCACCGCTCTGGTAAACATCCAGGGCATCAGCGCCCACCCCATGAATGCCAAGGGCCGGCTGGTGAACCCCACCCTGTTGGCCGTAGACTTTGTGAACCTGTTTGACCGGAAAGAAACCCCAGAATGCACCGAAGGCAGAGAAGGCTACATCTGGGTAAAATCCATCCAGTCCAACGCTTCCCGGGCGGAGGTGCTGCTCAACATCCGGGACCACGACAAGGCCAAATACGAAGCCAAGAAACAGCAGATCCGGGACGCCGTGGAACAGTTAAAGAAAATGGAACCCCGAACCCATGTATCCCTGTCCCTGGAAGACGTATACGGCAACATCAAAGATGCCCTGACCGACGACAATAAACAGGCCATTGACTTTATTTACCAAGCCATGGAAGACCTGGGCATCACCCCCAAGACCATCGCCATGAGAGGCGGTACAGACGGAGCCTATATTTCCACCAAAGGCATCTTTACCCCCAACTATTTTACCGGCGGTCTGAACTTCCATTCCAAATACGAATTCCTGCCCGTACCCAGCCTGGAAAAGTCCTATGAAGTGACCATGAAAATCATCCAGCTGGTATACGAAAAAGCCCTTCACGCCTAAACAAAAACAAAAAACACAGGCTTCCCCGCAAAAGGAAGCCTGTGTTTTTTTATAGCCGCGCTTGCCGGACCGCCGGCACCTGCAAAAACTGCCAAGCTTCAGCATTTTCTGAGGCTTGGCAGCAGCTTACAGGTATTTTACCCACCAAGGGTAGGAGCTTAGGGCAATAACCCCCAAAAGCACCAGATAATCCCAAATTTTTAATTTCATGGGCCGCCGGTTCTTATAAGTATTGGGCCCAAAGCCCTTTAATTCCATGGATAATGCCAAGGTATCGGACTTGGCCACTGCCCGCATCACTAACGGTTTTACCACCGCCAGGTAGGCGTAAAGGCGCTTAAAGGCGTTGCCCCGATTGGAATAGCCCCGGCAGGACTGGGCATCCAGGGTAATGGCCGAGTCGGACAGAAAATCCGGCACAAAGCGCAGGGCCGTGGTCAGCATAAAGGCGTATTCATAGGGCATATGGAACTTTTCCACCAGTGCCTGGGCAATGTCCTGGATCCGGGTGGAGGCCAACAGGCACAGGAAGGCCGTGGTCATCACAAACATCCGCAGGCCCCCGGTAAGGGCTATATCCAGCGGTGACCCAAACAGCAGCTGGAGTACCACCATAATGCCGGTAAACACCGTCAGGGTGCCAATAGCGGCCATGGTCATCCGGTCCCGCTTGATGTACAGCAGGATGACCAGTTCCAGGGCCAGAAGGGTAGCAACAGCAGGAATCGGCAGCAGGAAAACCCAGGCCGTAATGGCCACTACCAGAATGAGCCGGGTAAAGGCGGTGATTTTCATGCCTCTCCCCCCTTCCGTTCTACCAGGGTGCACAATTCTTCCGGCGAGCCGGCCCGCACCTTAAACAGGGCGCCCAGCCGGGCCAGTACCGGCTGCTTCAGGCCCCATTCCTCAATGGGCCGCTCCCCGTCAAACAGGTCCCGGGTACTGCCATCGTAGACCAACTGCCCGTCGTGGAGTACCAGGGAATGGGTGGTATACTGCCGGGCAATTTCCATGTCGTGGGTAATCAAAATCAAGGTCAAATGTTTTTCTTCCTGGAGCCGGGACAGGTACTGCATCATATGGTGCTTTTCCTGTTCGTCCTGGCCGTTGGTGATTTCGTCCAAAATCAGCGTCCGAGGCTGAAGGGCCAAGGCCGCAGCCACCCCCAGCCGGCGTTTTTGGCCAAAGGACAGGGACCGGGGATACTTTTGCAGGTAGGGAGTAAGTCCCATGGCCTCCACCGCTTCCCGGACCTGTTCATCCAGGGCTTTTTTGGGCATTTTCCGGTTTTCCAGCCCGTAGGCCACTTCCTCGTACACCGTATCCCCCAAAAGCTGGAGATCCGGGTTCTGGAACACATAGCCCACCTTATTGGCCAGATCCGCCGGCTCGTAGCCGGCAATATCCACCTGGTCCACCTGAATGGTTCCGCTCCGGGGATGGTCCAGGGCCATGAACAGCCGGCTCAGGGTGGTTTTCCCACTGCCGTTGTGACCCAAAAGGGCCACCGCTTCCCCGTCTTCAATGGTGCAGGTAATGTCCTGAAGCACCGGGATGCCCCGGCGGTAGGCAAAGTTTACAGCACTTGCTTCAATCATGGGTCAGCGTCCCCCTTCTTTGGAATTTTTGCGTCAATTCTTCTTCGGCTTCCAGCTCATTGCGCCAGTCGCCCAGTTTGATCTGGAACCGTTTTTCCAGGCCCAGCTTCACCTGCCACAGTTCCGGCAGGTTTTCCCGCAGGTCTTCCCGCTCGTAGACGGCCTGGGCAGCTTCCTCAAAGCGGCCTTGGACCACCGCTTCCCCGCCGCTGATTAACACCAGATCCGTCAGATAGGGGAGCAGGTAGTTCAGGTCATGTTCCACCACCACTACGGTCATCTGCTGCTGCCGGTAGATTTTGTGCACCAGGGCATACAGGGACCGGGCTCCGTCCGGATCCAGGGCCGAAACCGGTTCGTCCAAAATCAGGATTTCCGGCTGACAGGCCAGTACAGACGCCAGCAGCAGCCGCTGCCGCTGGCCCCCGGACAATTCGTCCAGCTGGTAATTTTCCCGGCCAGGAAGGCCTACCTCTGCCAGGGCCTGGGACACCCGGGCATCCACTTCATCTGGAGAAAAACCATGGTTCAAAAGGCCAAAGGCAATTTCTTCTCCCGCCGTCAGGGACACCATCTGGCTTTCATAGTCGTCCAGCATAATTCCCACCCGCATGGCCAGTTCAGAAATTTTCTTGCCCTGGATATTTTCTCCCAAAACTTCTACCGAGCCGTGGTACCTTCCGCCATAATAATGGGGGACAATTCCCGTCATGGCCTTGCACAGGGTGGTTTTTCCAGCGCCGCTGGGACCGGCGATGGCCGTAAAGGAGCCTTCCTTGATGGTCAGGTTGATATCCTTCAGCACCAGGTCGCTGTTCAGGTATTCAAAATAAAAATCGGAAATCCGAATTGCCGCTTCACTCATGTTGTCCACCCTCCGTTGCAAAGAAAATCTTCCGGACCGGGCCGTACAGGGCCTGGGTTACCAGGGCGTTCACCAGGGCAATCACAGCTACCAGAGGCAGCATGGCCCGGATCCACACAACCAAAGGCAAACCCAGAACCAATTTCAGAATATGGGTAAATACTGACCCGCTGACAAAGGTGGCCAAAAAGCCCACAATAAAGGGTTTTACCCGCAGGTTTTCCAAATGGGTCAGGGCAAAGGCCTTTACCAGAATGCAGGCAGTAGCTGCGCCGCACAGTTCACTGGCCAGGTTGCCCAGGGGAAACGCGGATTTAGAGGAGGGAATCAGGGTCAAGCCGGCCACAAAGCCTATTCCCAGGGCCCGGCTCAGGCTGGGACGGGTCAGGCAAATGGTAATGGAATACATGGCAATGGTCCAGTTGGGGGTTACGCCTCCTACGTTGGGGCTGATGGTGTGCAGAATAACGCCGATTGCCAGCAAAAGAGCGGTGACTGCCACCCAGCGATGGGTGTCCCGAGCTGCTTCGACAGTAATTAACTCCGGAATTTGTTTTTCCATTGACCGTTGCTCCTTTTTTCGCAATTTTTTCAAAAACTATTGTAAATTATAGTTTACGTGGGATAGAAGGTGTTGTCAAGGGTGTTTCCTCCAGAAAACATTGTCTCCTTTGCAGGTGCACACATAAAGAAATCCCGGAGCCATACTTGCGTATGACTCCGGGATTCTCTCCGGAACCCTCCCTGAGGGTTCCCTTCCTCGTTATCCTTCGATAGCGATATATTTCTTGGTTTCTTCTTTCTGAGGTTCTTTCTTAGGAATGCTCAATTGCAGGATGCCGTTTTCGTATTTGGCTTTCACATCGGCCTCGGTGATATTTTCCCCTACATAAACCGTACGGGCACATTCACCATAGGAACGTTCACGGCGGATATATTGCCCTTTCTTATCCTTCTCATCCTTGTCCAAACCCTTGGAAGCCCGGATGGTCAGATAGCCATTTTCCAACTGCGCCTTGATTTCCTCTTTCTTGAAGCCCGGCAGATCGATATCCAGTTCGTAGTGGTCACCCACGTCCCGAATGTCCATCTTCATCATGTTTCTGCCATGTTTCCCGTACAAAGGATTCCGGCTGCTGAACATATCATCAAAATCATCCATCAAATCTTCAAAACCATTTTCATCGAATACACTAGGCAGTAACATAAGCCATTCCTCCGTTCATCTTGGCCATGAAGGTCAGCTTTTGGAACTACCGAAAGGCTATTGCAACGGTTCTTTTTGGGAACCCTTTCCTTGGTCTCTCCTTCGTTCTGGTTATAATATACCACTTGTTGTTAGCACTGTCAATAGTTGAGTGCTAATTAGTCAAAGTTTTTTACTATTTTTTCTTATTCACCGCAAAACGGCCCTTCCCACCTGGGGGAAAGGCCGTCCGTTTTTTTCTGGGTTAATTTGTTTTTTCTACAGTGATTTCAAAAATATTGATTACGTCCGCATCCGGGCAGGCTACCCGCAGGGTATTGCCCTTCATGCCGGGGATGATGCCCCCGTAGCGGAGAATGTCGATATAGGGAAACAGCACGTGCTGGGCCATGGGGCAAAGCTGTCCCCGCTGGGTATCCCAGTCAAAGGTACAGCCGGCTGTATGGCCGTGGTGGCAGCCCCTGGGGCCCTTTTTGTCCACCACCCGAATGGTAATCTTGGGTCTTGTCATCAGCCGCCTCCTTACTGCCCGTCCGGGTACGCTACCAAAAACAGGTTGTGATTGCCCCCTTCGCTTTCCGGGAAGGAACCAAACATATCAAACAGGGCAAAGAACCGGGCCGCCGGATAAATCCCGTAGCCGTCCTGGTTATGGTCCGTGGTATCGTAAGGGTCCGCCATGATGACTACATCATCCTGGGGATTTTCCGTACCCATATCATCATAGCCGATGATATCCTGCCAATGGCCGCCCCAGTCGATCCAGCATACCATAATGGGACGCCCCTGCTGGAGGAAGCGTTTGATATCTTCCGGGCCAAAGGTCTTGCCTTTCCGGGCATAGTCCGTGGAACTGATGGTCTTAAAGCCCCCCACCTTTTGGAAAATGTCTTCCATTTGGGCCAGGGTGGTGCCGGGATACCCCTCCGGGAAGCCGTTTACCTTCAGGTCCTTGCAGGAATGGCGCAGGTCCGCCAGCTTTTGCTCCGACCAACCGTCCCGCTTGCCGTACCAGTTGAGCACCATCAGGGCCGCGGCCGGTCCACAGGACCATTCACTGGACTGCTGGAGGGTCTGGAAATGGGGCAGCAGGAGGAGGGAGCCTTTGCCCTTCATATGGTAAAAATCCGGGTGGGCAAAATAGGGATCCGGCTGGTGGTCCAACTGCCGGTCAATGGAGGCAGCCCCCTCATTGACGGTTATTTTGGCCGCTCCCGGGATTTTCATATCATTGGTATAATCTGCTGCCTGGACGGGAAAATGCAGTCCCAAGCTCAAGCACAGGGCCAGCAGCCCCAAGGAAAACAGTTTTTTGGTCTTTTGCATATTACATCCTTTCTGCAGGAAAGTCCTGCCATCTCCAAGAAACTTACTATGGAATTTATTATAAAGGATTTTCCCAAAAAAACCTAGCGCTCCCCCTAAATTGGGTGTATAATGTAATAAAAGTTATTACAATAGAGGATGGATCATCATGGATAAACACGAGGAAATTGTTGCTGAAGTGAAAAATCTGGTTGCTGCGCCCAGCGTTTACGGCGGCTTAAAAGAACTGGCCCAGAAATGGCTGGATGCAGAAGGCACTGCTGCCCAAGCCAATCTGACCGCTCTGCTCCATGCGGCCCTGAAGGAAGATGTCAACACCATCGATGCGGTCATTCCTTTCTTTGCTTCCGAAGCAGCCAAAAAAGCGTTCGGCGCTGACCAAGCTGCCCAAATGCTGGCCAAGGCCCAGGAAGTCAAGGCAAGCGGCGGCAAATACTGCTTCTGCCCGGCCTGCACCGCCGGAGCCAAACTGCTGGAATTGTTGGCCTAAGGGCTCACCAGGGAAGGTAATTCCTTCCCTGGCTTTTTTCTGTCCAAACCAAGGATAGGACCACTGAGCAGCGGCACAAACATTAATTTCACGAAAATAGCCCTTGACAATATTCCTCAAAATCCGCTATAATTATAAAGCTGTTTCTTATGATTCACTAGCTCAGTTGGTAGAGCACCTGACTTTTAATCAGGGTGTCCCGGGTTCAAGTCCCGGGTGGATCACCAAAATCCCAAGGAGTAGGCCAAAAGCCTGCTCCTTTTTTTTTCCCCAAGCCTGACCCGGGACAAAACGAGCCTCCCGATAGTTCCTGCGTCCCAATTTTTCGCCAAAAAGGTTCAGAAAAATTCATTACTTCATGATATAATAAATAAAATATAGGTAAATTGCAAGTTGAATTTGAACAACTATAATCAAGAAACACACTCAATAGCATAAACTTCATCGAGGAATGCATCAAATAGCTCTGACGGCGTATGGTAGCCCAAAACACGACGTGGGCGCTGGTTCAGCCTATCTGCCATGTTCAGGATATCCTCATCAGAGAACCGCTCTATGGACATGCCCTTTGGGATGAAATCCCTCAGCAAGCCATTGTGGCGTTCGTTTTGAGCCCGCTCCCACGAGCTGTACGAATGTGTAAAGTACATCTTGGTGCCGAGACTCTCGAACTGTGACAAGTTCTCAAACTCAGGACCGTTATCGGCCGTCATCGTCTTAAAAATCTGGCTGAAGCGCTCTGCGCCATATAGCTCCTGCAACTGTGCAAGAGCGGATTCAACGCCGGCACAGGTACGTCCAGGAATGCGGATGGCGATGTAGTTGCGCGTAACCTTTTCAACAGCAGTGAAGACTACTGCCTCACGGCCTGCACGCTGACCAACGACCGTGTCCACTTCCCAGTGGCCAATTTCGGTACCTTCATTGACGACGGCAGGACGTTCCTCAATGGAGCGACCCTTCATACGCTTGTTCTTACGTACCCATTTCCGCCGGTGTTTATGCTTTAAGGCTCGCGGGACTTCGAAGAGCGACAGCGGAAGCTTATTAGCCCAAAGCATGTTGTAGAGCGTCTTGGTACAGGGAATCTGTTCCGGCGTAAATAGCTTGTTCCGCCTAGCATAGCCAACGCAGGCATCCAGTGACCAACGTTCCTGGCGGACTTGTTCTACCATCCATTGGATGAACGATTCGCAGTCGTCATGATCGATTTTGCAAGTCTTCCTGGAGTTCTTGCGATTCTTTGCGTATGCCTTCTGACCGCGCTTTGCCATATACTGTGGGGCACGACCGTGCTTGCTTTTTCGTTCCGGCGTTCCACGCCGAAGCTCATAGAAAACAGTCGTATGAGCACATCCTACTGCAGCAGCAATGTTGCGAAGGGAAAGCCCTTGACGATGCAGAGCTTGAATCATGCCACGTTCTTCCAAAGAAAGATGGCGGCCGGGTATACGTACGTCCTCAATTGTGTTAGAATGGATGTGATCCATAGTGATTGCTCCTTTGTTGATGATTTCTCGCAAAACCATTTTAACATGAAGCTTCACTATGGATTTTTGTTTTTTGATTAACTGTTCAAATTCATTTTACAACTAACCTAAATAAAATATACTTTTCGGTTCATCCATCCCACGAGAGAGAAAGGAGGCAGCAGGCCAGCCTGTTTCCCTGGCTGGTCCGCTCGAATTCATGAAGAAAAAACTTTTGGTTCCTCTTTTGGCAGCCGCGTTAACCCTGGTATCCCTTCCTGCTTACGCGGATTTTGCCAAATGGGCTGATCCCACCCATTCCTTTAAAAAGGATCAAACGATCTACACCGCCGTAGTCAATACCGATGCCCTTTCTAAGCAAATGGCTTCCAACGCCCATTCCTTCCAGGTCATTTTTAACCAAAAGGCTGCCGCCATCAAAAACCCGAAAATCATCACGGCACCGCTGCCAGGAACCCTGGCAATCCTGCCCGGCAGTGAGGCCAGCGCCCCCCAGGAAGAAACGGTAAAGGACAGCACCGCCGTCCACATTCCCCAAGCTGCCGTTGACGCCGGGGCCGACCTTTATGTAGTTCCCAAGGTCACCCGCTGCCAAAAACAGGTCAGTGTGGTACCGGCCCATACGGAATGGCAGGAAAAAGAAATCCACGAAACCGTTCATGACAGCAAGGGCTATCGGGATGTGGTCCACCGGATTCCCATTCCGGTAAAGGTTCCCGAAAAGCAGTACGTTACCATGTACCTGACCGTCCGCTTCGATGTGTACAGCATGAAGACAGGGGCCCTGGTATACACCAGTGAGGACGCCCGGGACAGACAGGAAGACAGCGATTTTAACGGTATGTACACCCGCATTGTGGACCGTTTCTTCAGCACGTTCAAAAGCCAGCTGGGCAAATAAACAAGCAGTGAAAAAGACGGCTTCGGCCGTCTTTTTTTAGGGCCCAACGCGCCGCTTTTCCTCAGGGACAATCCCCAGGGCCAAAAACAGGTTTCTTCGTTTGACAATCCCTTCATCCTATGAAATAATGCAGTATCATATAAGAAATGAGGGAGCAATATGGGTAGTAATGAAAAGTGGCGTCTGGAACGGGATTCCATGGGTGAAATCAAGGTTCCAGCCGATAAATATTGGGGTGCCCAAACCGAACGGAGTCTGGAAAACTTCCGGATTGGCACCGAAAAGATTCCGGCAGAAGTGATTGCAGCTTTTGCCTACCTGAAAAAATCAGCCGCCCAGGCTAACCAGGCTCTGGGTCACCTGGATGCCAAACGGTGCCAGGTAATCGGCCAGGCCTGCGACGAAATCCTGGCCGGCAAACTGGCAGGGAACTTCCCCTTGGCCGTCTGGCAGACCGGCAGCGGCACCCAAAGCAACATGAACCTGAACGAAGTCATCGCCCACCGGGGCAATGAACTGGCTGGGGAAGCTCTGCTCCACCCCAACGACCACGTGAATATGTCCCAAAGCTCCAACGATACCTTCCCCACGGCCATGCACATTGCTGCCGTGCTAAAGCTCCAGGACCACCTGCTGCCGGCCCTGGACCAACTGGCGGCTGCCTTTGCCCAGCTGGAAAAGGACAATCAGGGCATCGTCACCACCGGCCGGACCCACTTGCAGGATGCGGTGCCCATCGCCTTCTCCCAGGAAATTTCCGGCTGGCGCACCATGCTGGAACGCAACAAGGCAGAAATCCAAAATGCCCTGCCGGGCCTATTGGAACTGGCCCTGGGCGGTACTGCCGTAGGCACCGGGCTCAACGCCCCGGAAGGCTTTGACACCAAAGCGGCTGCCTATATTGCGGAAAACACCGGCCATCCTTTTGTAACGGCCCCCAACAAATTCCACGCCCTGACCAGCCTGGACGATATGGTTTACGCCCACGGTGCCCTGAAGGCCCTGGCCGCCAACCTGATGAAGATTGCCAACGATGTACGCTGGCTGGCTTCCGGTCCCCGAGATGGTCTGGGAGAAATCACCATTCCCGCCAACGAACCTGGCTCCTCCATTATGCCCGGCAAGGTGAACCCCACCCAATGCGAAGCTGTCACCATGGTAGCTGTCCAGGTCATGGGCAATGATGCCGCTATTGGCTTTGCCGCTTCCCAGGGGAACTTCCAGCTGAACGTATTCCTGCCGGTCACCATCTACAACTTCCTCCAGTCCGTCCAGCTGCTGACCGACGTGATGGTTTCCTTCCGGAAAAACTGCGTCATCGGCATCAAGGCCAACCGGGAAAAGATGGCCTACAACCTGCACCATTCCCTGATGCTGGTTACCGCCCTAAGCCCCTACATCGGCTACGACCGCTGCGCCGTCGTGGCCAAGCAGGCCTTCAAGGACAATATTTCCCTGAAGGAAGCGGTCCTGAAACTGGGCTATATGAAAGAAGAAGAATTTGATAAGGTTTTCCATCCGGAAGAAATGGTATAAAAAGGGATAGTAAACCTAAAAGCTCCTTTTCTTTTTTGGTTTTAACTTTCTTCCCTAACAAAAATACGCTGTGCCCACAGGCACAGCGTATTTTTTATAACTTGTAGTTTGCTTAATCGAAGAACTTCTTCAGGGAGAAGGTCTGATCCCGGTTGGGGCCGACAGAAATAATTCCGATGGGCACACCTACCACTTCGCTCAGGCGCTTCAGATATACCTGGGCTTCCTCCGGCAGGTCTTCGTATTTCCGGACGCCGGAAATATCCTTTTTCCAGCCCTTGAAGGTTTCGTAAACCGGTTTGGCCTGGGCCAGAATGGACAGGTCCGCAGGAATGTGCTGGATGGCTTTGCCGTCAATGGTCCAGCCGGTGCACATTTTAATGGTGTCCAAACCGTCCAGAATATCCAGACGGGTAATGGCCAGGGAATCCATGCTGTTGAGCCGGGCTGCATATTTCACCATGAAGGCATCCAGCCAGCCGCAGCGGCGGGGCCGTCCCGTAACCGTGCCAAATTCATGGCCGGTGTTTCTCAGGTACGTGCCGGGGCCATCGGTATCAAACAGTTCGCAGACAAAGGGGCCTTCCCCTACCCGGGTGGTATAGGCTTTTACCACGCCCACCACATGGTCGATGTACAGGGGACCTACGCCGCTGCCCGTAGCCGCATTGCCGGCGGTGGGGTTGGAGCTGGTTACGTAGGGATAGGTGCCGTAGTCGATGTCCAGGAACGTAGCCTGGGCCCCTTCAAACAGCACATTGGCGCCTTCGTCAAACTTGTTGCCCAGCACCACGCTGGTGTCGGTTACATGGGGCCGCAGTTCTTCAGCGTAGGCCAGGTAATCCTTCAGCATGGGTTCATATTCCATGGGTTCTGCCCCATACAATTTGGTGAACAGGTCGTTTTTCACGGCCAGGGTTCTCTTCAGTTTTTCTGCCAGAATTTCCGGATTCATCAGGTCGCAGACCCGGATGCCGGTACGGGCATATTTATCCATGTAGCAGGGACCAATGCCGCCTTTGGTGGTGCCGATTTTGGCATCTCCCAAAGCTGCTTCCTGCAATTCATCCTGCTTTTCGTGATACGGAAACACCACATGGGCCCGGTCGCTGATCAGCAAATTGCTGGTGTCCACACCTTTGGCCTTCATGTCGGCAATTTCCTGCAGCACCACACGGGGATTGATAACAACTCCGTTCCCCAGGATGCAGGTCTTGTCCTTGTACAGAATGCCGCTGGGCAGCAAGCGCAGCTTGAATTCCACATTGTTGACCACAACCGTATGACCGGCATTGGAACCGCCGGAATAACGGACTACTGTATCGGCCTGCTGGGCCAGATAATCTACGATTTTGCCTTTACCTTCGTCCCCCCATTGGGAACCAATCACAACAACAGATGACATAGAATCAATCTCCTTCTTCTAACAGTTACATGCCGTACCGGGCGTAGATTTCATCCACATGCTTCAGCATATGTTTCGGTTCGAAGCAGGCTTCCACTTCTTCTTTGGTCAGGTACTTATCGATATCCGGGTCAGCTTCCACATTGGTCTTGAAGTCAGCGCCTTCCAGCCAGCGGGCCATAGCGTTGCGCTGTACCCACTTGTAGGCATCTTCCCGCAGCACGCCTTTGCCTACCAGGGCAACCAGCAGGTTTTGGCTGTAGATCAGACCGCCGGTCTTGTTCAGGTTGGCAATCATGGCATCCGGATAAACCAACAGTTTTTCCATGATATTCTTGGTTTTCCGCAGCATATGATCCAGCAGGATGGTAGAATCCGGCAGGATAATCCGTTCTACGGAAGAATGGGAAATATCCCGTTCATGCCACAGGGCCACGTTTTCCAGGGCTGCCTGGGCATTGCCCCGCAGAACCCGGGCCAGGCCGCAGATCTTTTCGCAGGTAATGGGATTGCGTTTGTGGGGCATGGCAGAAGAACCCTTCTGGCCAGGAGCAAAATACTCTTCCGCTTCCCGAATATCGGTACGCTGCAGGGCACGGATTTCCGTAGCCATCTTTTCCAGGGTAGCGCCGCAAACGGCAATGGTGGTCAGGTAGAAAGCATGACGATCTCTTTGGACAACCTGGGTAGCCAGTTTAACCGGTTCCAGACCCAGTTTTTCGCAGACATATTTTTCCACGAACGGATCAATATTGGAGTAGGTGCCCACAGCGCCGCTGAGTTTGCCTACGGAAATGTATTTCTTGGCCAGTTCCAGGCGTTCGATATTCCGTTCCGTTTCATCCATCCACAGCAGGAACTTCAGCCCGAAGGTCATGGGTTCTGCATGAATGCCGTGGGTACGGCCGACGCAGATGGTATGACGGTATTTTTGGGCCTGGGTTTTCAGGACATCGTGGAGTTCCTTTTCCAGCCGGATCAGGATTTCGCAGGAATCCCGCATCATGACGCCCATGGCGGTATCCTTAACATCGCTGGAGGTTAAGCCTTTATGAATGTATTTGGAGGCATCGCCTACATGCTCTGCCACGTTGGTCAGCAGGGAGATGATATCGTGGTTGGTGACTTTTTCAATTTCGTGAACCCGGTCCAATTCGAAATCAGCCTTGGTTTGGATGTCATGAAGGGCATCATCGGGAACAATCCCCAATTTGTTCATGGCTTCGCAAGCCAGAATTTCGACCTTGACCATTGTGCGGTCTTCATTTTCTTCCGTCCAGATGGAACCCATTTCTTTGCCGGTATAACGTGGAATCACAGTAACTTCCTCCTTAGAATAGAAAAAATGGCATAGCTGAAAACACGCCGCCTTTGCCGCGTGCCCTGTGTGGAACCAGGCTTCTGCCAGGAAAGGCAGTGCCTTCCGTTCGGCTCCAATTTAAATCCTGTGAAGCAGCCTTCACATACGGGTTTATTGTATCATTTTACCGAACGTATAGCAATGACAATAATAGAATGTTAGCAGGAAACCCGGAAAAATTCCTATTTTGTTCCTTCTTTTTCACTTTTACCCCAGAAAAACCGGGTACTTTTCCCTGAAAAAGTTCCTGCAAATTCTTCTGTTACAGAAAAAAGAGGGCTGGCCCGGATTATGGGTGCAAAATTCCGAACATTGTCAAATCCTTTTTTGCCCTTCTTCCGGGTTTTCCGGAAATTTCCCCGTTTGGGCACAAAAAACTGCCCCCACCACTGGCAATTGCCAGCAGCAGGAGCAGCCCTTCCGCCTGGGGCGGCTTACCCTATATGGTCTTTGGTCAAATCTGCAAACCGGGTAGTATCCTTCTTGAAGAACAGCTGTACGGTTCCTACAGGTCCGTTACGATGCTTTGCCACAATCAGTTCGGCAATGTTCTTTTGATCCGTATCCGGGTTGTAGTAATCATCCCGGTAAATAAAGCAAACAATATCCGCATCCTGTTCCAAAGCGCCGGATTCCCGCAAGTCACTAAGCATAGGGCGCTTGCTGGTACGGGATTCCACGCTCCGGCTCAGCTGGGACAGGGCAATCAGGGGAACATTCAGTTCCCGGGCAAGGCCCTTCAGGGAACGGGAAATCTCACTCATTTCCTGCTGCCGGTTGTCACTGGCCCGACGGGAGGACCCCTGCATCAGCTGCAGATAGTCCACGATAATAAGGTCAAGACCATTTTCGTTTTTCCAGCGCCGGCATTTAGACCGCATTTCCAGGGCGGTAATCCCCGGGGTATCGTCCATCATGATCTTGGACTCACTGAGTTCGTCAGCGGCCTTCACCAGTTTGGGCCATTCACTGTCCTGAAGCTGGCCAATTCGCAGCCGGGAGGCGTCAATATCGGCGCCGGAGCACAGCATACGCTGCACCAGCTGCTCCTTGCTCATTTCCAGGGAGAAGAAGGCCACGGACTTATGCCCCTTGATGGCCACGTGCTCTGCAATGTTCAGTACCAGGGAAGATTTACCCATGGACGGGCGGGCAGCCACGATAATCAGGTCGGAGGGCTGCAGGCCGCTGGTCATTCTGTCAAAGTCCGTAAAGCCGGTGGGCAGCCCGGTGTAGGCGTCCTTGGAATCGTACAATTCCTCAATCCGGCCCATGGCGGCTTTGACAATATCCTTGATTTTTACCATGCCGCCGGAATGCTTCCGGTTGGCCACGGCCAGGATTTTCTGCTCCGCCTTATCGATGGTCTGGGCAATATCCTCTTCTTCTTCGTAGCCACTGGCCGCCACGTCGGTGGCAGCCTCAATCAGCTGCCGGCGCAGGGACTTTTCCTCCACAATCTTGGCATGGTAAACCACATTGGCTGCCGTGGGAACTGCGTTGCTCAGGGCTGTAATGGCCGCCGTACCGCCAATGGCTTCCAGCTTTCCCATTTTCCGCAGTTCTTCGGTAACCGTGACCAGATCCACAGCCTCATTGCGGCCGTGCAGGTCCATAATGGCTGAAAAGATGATCCGGTCGTCCTGGCGGTAGAAATCCTCTTCCGTCAGGATTTCCCCAGCTTTATCGATGGCATCGCGGCTGATGAGCATAGCTCCCAGGACGCTTTGTTCCGCTTCGACATTTTGTGGGGGTATACGTTCTTCCATTATTCCTCCGTCTCTACCAATACCTTAAAGGTAGCGGTAATATCCGGCATCAATTTGGCCGTGGCTTTGTATTCGCCCGGGCTCTTGATCACTTCCGGAATTTCGATTTTGCGGCGGTCCACCCCTTCCATGCCGGTTTGAGCCAGCAGGGCTTCTGCCACATCCTTGGACGCAATGGAGCCAAACAGCTTGCCGTTGGCGCCCACTTTCACTTTCATATGCAGCGTAACCTTTTCCAGCTGGGAAGCCAGGATTACGGCTTCGTCATGAGCCTGGGCTTTCCGGTGGGCAGCTACCTGCTGGTCCCGTTTGGCCTGGTTCAGGTTCTGGGACGTAGCTTCTTCCGCCATGCCCCGGGGAATCAGATAGTTGCGGCCATAACCTTCCGCCGTCTCAATAATTTCACCTTTTTTACCCAACTTCTTGATGTCCTGCAGCAGAATCACTTTCATCGGTATCGCTCTCCTTCATTTGTTCTTTGGCCAGGGCAATGACCTTGGGCACTAAATCTTCTGCCTTTACGTCCTTGACCTGCACCCCGGCTACGGTCTGGTGACCGCCGCCGCCAAGCTCTTCCATCATCACCTGCACATTGACGGAACCGTCACTGCGGGCGCTGATGCTGACGCCCTTTTCATTTTCGCTGAGCACCACACTGACGTGGATATCGTCCATGGTCAGCAGCTCATCGGCTGCCTGGGCCACAATCACGGAGGTATCCTTGTCCTGGGCGGAGCATTTGTGGACGGACAGGGCCAGCCCCGGCAAGGGCGTCTTCATTTCAGTAATGATTTTCGCCCGGGTCAGCACCGTATTTTCGTCGTCCTTGAACAATTGGGAAACCATATGGGGATCCGCCCCGTTCCGCCGCAGGAAAGCCGCAGCTTCAAAGGTCCGTTCCCCGGTCTGAACGGCAAAGTTTTTCGTATCCACCAGAATCCCTGCGTACAGGGCCGTGGCTTCCACTTCAGAAAAACTCATCCGGTTCTGGAAATATTGGAGGATTTCCGTGACCATTTCGCAGGTGGAGGAAGTGGACGGCTCCATGTACTGCAGCATTACGTCCTTAATGGCATCCTCTGCCCGGCGGTGGTGGTCAATGATAATCCGTTTCTTCACGGCCTGGAGCACCTTGGGTGCCGCACTGAGCATGGCCCGGTGGTGGTCCACCAGTACCAGGATGCAGCCCGGAGTCAGCCGTTTCAGGGCTTCTTCCTCATCCACAATCAGGGACAGGTACCGGTCGCTCTGATCCTTAGAAACCGTTTCCAGTTTCTTTAAAGAAGAACCCTGGCCGCTGTTGACGATGCAGCAGCTCTTGCCCAGGGTCAGAGCCATTTTGGCCACCCCGATGGCGGACCCCAGGGCATCGTAATCTTCGTTGGCGTGGCCCATGACCATCACCTGGTCGGCGTTGGTCATCAGCTCGTGGATGGCCTGGGCCACAATCCGAGCCCGAACCCGGGTATTCTTGGCCTGTACGGAACCTCTGGCTCCGTAGAAATGCATTTCATCTTCGATATTGACTACGGCCTGGTCACCGCCCCGGCCCAGGGCCAGGTCCAGGGAAGCCTGGGCCTTTTGGCTCATTTCGGAAAGGTTCTTGCCTACAGCCCCCACCCCAATGCTGATGGTGGGGTTGATCCGGCTGCTGGTTTTGATTTCCCGGATTTTGTCCAGCACCGGGAATTTTTTCCCGATGGTTTCATTAAGACCCTTCCAGCTCAGGCCCACCACGTACAAATCTTCCGTGCATTTCTGGAAATAGCCATGGACCTCGTCTACCCAGCCGCCAATGGCCTTGGTCACATCTACCAAAAGGCTGGCCCGCTCGTTTTCGTTGAGTCCCTTCATGGCATCGTCGTAGTTGTCGAACTGCACATAGGCTACCACCGGCCGGCCATCCTCGTACCGGCGTTTTTGACGCTGCCGGTCCGTAATGTCCGTGAGATACAGCACAATGCCCGTATCGTCGGCGGGGTCATCGGTAATCTGGATCCGGCGTACCAGCATCTGGTAAATCCGGTCCCCAATCTTGATCTGCTTTTCCGCATCCCGCAGCCGCAGGGTGGCAAAGTTGTTTTCCGGCGGCGGCAGGATTTTTTCCAAGGCCGTTCCGGAGGGTGCGTCCACAGTTACGTACTCGTTGAACAGCCGGTTCCGCCATTGGAGATGGCCTTCCTTGTCGAAGACCCCGATGCCGATGGGAATCCGCTGCACCGCATAATTGTTGGCCCGTTCAATATTCCGGACCACCGTGGTCATGGAATGGTTGAACCAGGCTTCCCGCAGCCGGTTGCTGCGGAAGGTCAGATAGTACACCAACAGCACAGAAGCAAAGCCCACGGCCGTCCACAGGGCCTGGTTCACACAGATCCCGTAGACCACCAGCACGGTCCCGATCAGGGCCACGCCAATGCGCACCGACTGCCAAATATTTCTGCGCGATTTCTCGTCCATAATATCCCCCTACTGTTTGTCCCCGTTTTGTTTCCTACGGATTTTCCGGATATCGAATACCATGTCATAGGCGCCCAAAACCACCACAAACTGGGAGACCACCGGCATGGTAAAGGTCAGTACCAGGGCCAGCGGCAGCAGGAAACGGGGATAATGCCGGTATTCCACAAACCAGCGGATCAGGCACAGCCCCTGCAGCAGCAGGAACATACTGGCCATCATATACAACGTGTAACCGCCCCGGTAAAGCAAGGAATCCTGGGCATTCTGGTGCAGGACAATCAGCGCCAGTCCGACCCCATAGGGCAGCAGGGTCAATTTGGGAATGGCCCACTGGGAAAAGGGCGGGAACCAGGGATAATAATCCCCCATCCGGGCCAGAATCTTCCGGGCAGCCCAATAGTTGGCCAGGGCCGTAACCGGTGCGCTGAGGAGCACCCCGGCGGGCAGCACCAGTTCAAACAACTGGCGCACCTGGGCCGCCTGGACAGCCGTCATGCCGCTCATGCCCAGGGTCTCGAACATCTGGTTGCTGAGCTGGAGGGATTCATCCACGGACTGGAAGAACACTTCCACCACGTTGATGTGCATGAACACGTAGGCCGCCAGCACGCTGAGCACCGTGGAAATAAAGGCGCCCAGACTGCCCATAAGCAGGGTCTGCCCGGGGGACATCTGCCGGCGCATGGCCCAGCCCATCATCAGGCCAATCAGGCCCAGAATCAGGCACTGGGTCAGGGCCTGGAGCGGGGACAACAGTACGGCTACCACGCAGCCTGTCACCACCAGGCAGGAAATGCTCCATTTCAGTCCGTTCCTCCGCCCGCAAAGAATAATGGGCAGGGGCCACAGGATGTTGACGATCATATCCAGCACGGGAATGTAGTTCCCTACCAAGGTAAAAATAACCGCGATGGCAGCCAGGATTCCGGATTCCACCACTGCGGACGTTTTTCTTATCTGCAAATTGGCCTCCTTACTCAATGGTTCTGGACCCAGGGGAAACGCAGGTGCATTTCAGGGCCAAACCAGTAATTGATATGGTAATATTATATTTTACATGATTTGGTAAAAAAAAGACAGACCCCCAAGGGATCTGTCTCGTTTTTACAATTATTCAGCCGTAAAAGGCAGCAATGCAACGTTTCTAGCACGTTTGATGGCAATGGTCAACTGACGTTGATGTTTTGCACAGGTGCCGGAAATACGGCGCGGCAGAATCTTGCCCCGTTCAGTGATGAACTTGCGCAGTTTAGCTGCATCTTTGTAATCGATTTCTTGCACTTTATCGACGCAGAAGGAGCAAACTTTTCTTCTAGGTCTTCTGTTACCTCTATCACGTTTAATCATAACGCTTCTCTATCCTCCCTTTTAGAAGGGGATTTCTTCGTCAAAACCGACTTCAGAGCCAAATCCACCCATGGGGCCAGCATTGCTGCTGCCGTGAGAGGAATTGTTCTGGGAAGAAGCGCCGGAATCGGTGCCGCGGTTAGCGGAACCTTTCGTTTCGATAAATTCGACATGATCTGCGATGACTTCCGTCACGTAGTGCTTGTTGCCGTCTTTACCGTCGTAGCTGCGGATCTGCAGCCGGCCTTCTACCAGGGCTCTCTGTCCTTTGGACAAATAGTTCCCACATACTTCAGCGGTTTTATTCCAAGTGACAATGTTGATAAAATCCGCTTCCCGCTGACCATTTCTTGAAGAAAATGGACGATCAACTGCCAGAGTAAAGGTGCAGACCGTTTTTTCCGTAGGAGTAACCCGGACTTCCGGATCCCGTACCAGACGGCCCAACAGTACAATGCGATTCATACACCAACCCTCCTTATTCGCCTTTGCGAATGATCATATGACGCAGCATTTCATCAGTAATCTTCATGACACGGTCCAGTTCCTTCACGCATGCCGGTTCAGCAGCAAAAGTGGTCAGAACATACAGGCCATCATTAAAGTCTTGAATAGGATATGCTAAGCGTTTCTTGCCCCACTTATCGGTTTTTTCAATAGTGGCGCCGTTAGCAACCAGCAGATCATCGAACTTCTTTACAACAGCGTTGAAAGCGTCTTCCTCTACCGGCTTAACGATGTACATGACTTCGTAGTTATTCACGAAATCACCTCCTCCTTTGGATTTGCTCCTCTACCATGAGGGCAGAAGAAGTATATAAGTTTTATATACAGCCTTGTAATTGTATCATAGGAAACAAAAAATCGCAAGAGAAAACTTTTTCTCCCGTTATTTTTTAGTTTCGCCCGTTTTCTCCGCTTCCAGGGTGCCTCCGCCCAGCACCACGTCCCCGTCATAGAGTACGGCGGCCTGGCCGGGAGTAATGGCCCGCTGAGGCTCATCAAAGAGAATCTCAAAGGTATCCGGGCCCGTAGCCGTAACCACTGCCGGCTGGGCTTCCTGCCGGTAACGGACCTTGACCTGGCAGCGTACCGGCGCTTCGGGCACCTGGCCGCTGATCCAGTTGGCCCCCGTTACCCGGGCCGAACGGGAAAACAGGGCGGAAGAAGGACCTACCACCACTGCGTTGCGCTGCGGATCAATGCGCACCACATACAGGGGATAATCCGGCTGGTTCAGTCCCAATTTCTTATGCTGGCCCAAAGTGTAGTAGATAATGCCCTTGTGCTGGCCAATCACCCGGCCTTCAAGGTCCAGGAAAGGGCCGGGCTGGGGCTTATAGTCCAAAATCCGCTGGACGGCATCGGTATAGGAACCGTTGGGCACAAAGCAGATGTCCTGGCTGTCCGGCTTCTGGGAATTGATAAAACCGTTTTCCGCAGCAATTTCCCGGGTTTTGGTCTTGTGGTAGATGCCCAAAGGAAATTGGGTATGGGCCAGCTGCTCCTGGGTCAGGTTGTACAGGACGTAGCTCTGGTCTTTGGCCGGGTCCAGGGCCCGCAGCAGTTCGTAGCGGCCCTCCGGGGTTTTCCGGATCCTGGCATAATGGCCCGTCACCACGCAGTCGCAGCCCAGTTCCTGGGCCCGTTCATACAGGGCCCCAAACTTCAGGAAGCGGTTGCAGTCAATGCAGGGATTGGGAGTTTCTCCCCGGGTATAGCTCTCGGCGAACTTTTCCATTACCTGGTCCTTGAACTCTTCCGTATAGTTAAAGACATAAAAGGGCATATTCAGCCGGGCAGCCACGCTCCGGGCGTCCTCCACATCACTGAGGGAACAGCAGGTCTTGGAATTGCACCCGGCATCCGGGTTGTTGTACAGCTTCATGGTGCAGCCAATGCAGTCATAGCCCTGCTCCTGCATCAGCTTGGCGGCAACCGAGCTGTCCACCCCACCGCTCATGGCAATTAACGCCTTCATATTTACCAGCCTTTCTCCGGCTTAGGCTGCCGGTGTATCTGCCGCAGACGTTCTACCGCCTGACAGGTTTCCGTATAGAGATAATCGATCTGTTCCTGGGTAATAGAGTCCCCCAGGGAAAAACGCAGAGAGCTCTTGGCTTCCTCTGGGCTGCAGCCCATGGCAAGCAGCACGTGGCTGGGTTCTGGGGACCCGGAAGCGCAGGCCGAACCGGCGGACACGCAGATGCCCCGTTCCCCCAAAATAGGCAGCAGGGCTTCCGAGGAAACGCCCCCAAAAGCCACGTTCAAATGGCCGGGCAGCCGGTCCGCCCCTGCACTGTGGACTTTGACCTCCGGCAGCGCAAGGAACCGTTCCTGGAGCTGATCCCGGGCGGCGGACAGCCGGGTCCGGGCTGCTTCCTGATTGGCACAGGCCTCTTCCAGAGCTGCTGCCATACCTACAATCCCGGGTACATTTTCAGTACCAGCCCGTTTTCCCCGTTCTTGAGCGCCCCCCTGAATCAGGCTTTCCAATTCGTAACCCCGTTTGGCAAAAAGCACACCTACGCCCTTGGGTCCATGGAACTTGTGGGCGGAAAGGGACAGCAGGGTGGCACCGCAGGCCTTGACCGAAAGGGGCAAATGCCCCACCAGCTGGACGGCATCCGTATGGAAAGGGACCCCCGCCTTTTGGCACAGCCGGCCAATTGCCTGAATGGGCTGCAGGGCGCCGGTTTCATTGTTGGCCGCCATCACGGAGACCAGGCAGGTATCCGGCCGCAGGGCTTCCTGCACCGCCTCCGGGGACACCTGACAGTTGGCATCTACCGGCAGCAAGGTTACCGTAAAGCCATTTTCCTCCAGGACCTTTAAAGTGTGCAGCACCGCATGGTGTTCCACCGAGGACGCAATGAGATGGCATTTCCCCTGGGCTTTCCCCTTCAGGGCTGCCGTCCAAAGGGCCTGGTTGTCGGCTTCACTGCCCCCCGAGGTAAAGGTGATTTCGCTGGGCAGCGCCCCCAGGCAGCGGGCAATGGTTTCCCTCGCCTGAATCAGGGCCCGGGAAGCTTCCTGGCCAAAGGGATAGGCACTGGAAGGGTTCCCGTATTTTTCCGTAAAATAGGGCAGCATCGCCGCTAGCGCCTTTTTGCTGACGCCTGTGGTGGCTGCGTTATCTGCATAGACAAACATGACAAACTCCTTTAAACAAACCAATTCAAGGGCTATACCCCCACGGCAAAACCGTGAGTTCCAGGAGCAAGGAAAAACGCCGTTTCCGCCCTTGCAGAAGCGGTCCTCCAGCTCCTCTCCCAACAGACGATACCCGTCTGCTGCAAATGGGTATTTAAATATTATACTACAAAAATACTCGGCAATGATACAGCCGGCCAGGACCAAACCCGGTCCAGCCTTTTCCGGCACAGCAAAAAAGCATCCCCCACTGTACCGGGACGCTTTGCCAGGAGTCATTCAGGGGATTTATAATCGCAGCGCTCACATTGGGTCAACGGGTGCGCCGTAGTTGTTTCCTTATAAAATAAGCCCGACCATTGGCAGATTTCCTGGAGAATGGGTACCGCAGAGCGGCCCTTTGCCGTCAGACTGTATTCCACATGGGGTGGAATTTCCTCATAGGCCTTCCGGGCAATCATCCCAGCCTGCAGCAGTTCCTTCAGGGTAGTAGCCAGCACCGCATCGGTAATATTGCTCATTTCCCGGCGCAGCTGGCTGTAGCGCAGATTTCCCTGGGAGGCAAAAACACAGAGAATCCGGGATTTCCATTTTCCGCCAAACAGCTCCAGTCCGTATTCCAACGGGCAGCGTATGTCTTCTTCCATTTTCTTTTTGTACATGGTGTCAGCTCCCTTCTCCTGTATTGTAGCAGTCCTCCTATGAAAAATGAAGTAACTCAGTAAATAAAGAGTGTCCTATAAGAAAAGCAGAATTGACATGCATAAGTATGCAGTTTAAATCTGTATATTTATGCACTTCTATTCCACCAGTAACCCCTTAGCTGAAATCGGCGCAAGCTTAGCCCCTTTTGGCAGACAGGCTGCCCCCCTGCTTTTCCAGAAGCAATCAGCACTTCAAACACAAAAAATAGGCCAAATTAGCCTAAAAATTGTTATTTTCCTTCTAGATTAAGCATAAATTGCTTCGTAATGTTCAAATTCTTTCTTTAAAAAGCATTTATGGCTTACTAGTTCCATTCTTTCAGTGCTTCTTCCCGGCTTGCCGCTGCAGGAGGTTTTTTCTGGCTGCGTTTTTCTGCCTGCGCCGGATTGTCCATCCGACGTGTACATTGCCAATGAGCCTGTAAAATACGGTTCCCAAGGATACTGCATTTTTATGCAGAAAATACTTTTCTTTAACCAGAAGAAATGACCTGCAAAAAGGGCAGCAGGGGCTAAAATAGACCCAACTTGCAGGACAGCAAAGGGCCCAGCAAAATAACTCCAAAAGCCACAAGGGGATTCCAGAAAGCAATAGGTCCAGCTGAGTTTGGCTAGGCAGCCGTAAAGGACCGCCAAAAACAGGCAAGAACCAGCTTTGCGCAAAAGAAATAGGAGCCCAGAGCAAAACGCTCCAAGCTCCATAAAATAAGCGGAAATTTTTCCGGCAAAAAAGGGAGGACGCAGAAATGACCGTGAACAATGCAGCAAAAAGCTTGGCAAAAAGCAGCTACAGCGGGAAAATGCCTGCGGATTTACCTGCTTGTGCGCTTGTTGGTAGGCAGAACCCTGGAACATCTCTTCCCTGATTTTTTCCGCAAAAGCATTCTAATAGACCCGAGCAGCCGGAATTACCAGGCGCCGCAGGTCCTGGCAGCCGCTGCTTCCTTTTCCCAGTACCTGCTTCACCTGGCGCTGCTGCACCGCTTTCCTTTCCAACTGGGGTGCGCCTTTTCTCGCCAGAGCCCCACTTTCCAGGGCAAGAGGGCTCAAATAGCAGGCCCAGATTTGCCCTGTAACGGGATTTTTTAGTTTTTCCTAGCTAGTTTACGCGTATTAAAGCACGGCGTCTCTCAGGGCAATTTGGGGCCTTTTGCGAGGTTTTCTCTTCTCTGCCTGCAAGAAAGGCAAAAAAATAAGGCATTGCAGCAAACTGCAATGCCAACACTTCAATTGGTGGGGTTATGCGGACTCGAACCGTAGACCTCATCGATGTGAGCGATGCGCTCTAACCAACTGAGCTATAACCCCGATGGAAAGTATTATACTCTTTTTGGGTTAAATCTGCAAGTATTTTATAAGAAAATAACGGCAGCGACCCAAGCCACCACCAAGCCAGGAAGCATGTTCCCGATTCGGATTTTCAGCAGCTTGGTCATATTGATGCCAATGCCGAAGATCATCAGCCCACCGCTGGCAGCAATCTCCTGCACCACTTCAGGACTCATATAGGGCCCCAAAAGCCCTGCCAGAGCCGTTAAAGCGCCCTGGTAGACCAATACGGACAAGGCGGAAAAAAGCACGCCTACGCCCATATTGGCGGCATAGATGATGCCGCTGAGACCATCCAGGGCTGCCTTGGTGTACAAGGTCGTGGGATCTCCCCCCAGGCCGTCCTGAATGGACCCTACAATGGCCATGGCTCCTACGCAGTAGATCAGGCTGGCATACATAAAGCCCTGAACAAAGGCCCCTTCATCTCCGGCACTAGTGGTTTTTCGCCGGCTTTGAACCTTTTTGGCCAGCCAGGTACCAAATCGTTCCAATTTGGCCTCGATATCCATGGCTTCTCCAATAATGGAGCCCAGCACCAGACTGCTGATGGTAATCATAATATGTTTGCCCTGAAAAGCCATTTGCAGGCCCAGCATCATTACACAAAGACACAGGCCATACAGCACCGTTTCCTGGTATTTTTCCTTGATTCCGCGGCCGGCGGCGAGACCCACCACACTGCCGGCCACAATTGCCCCAGCGTTGGCCAGGGTTCCTGCTCCTATCATTGCTTATTCCACACCCTTCTCACACGGTAAATTTTCCGGGAGTCCCTGAGCTGGAAGGTTTCTCATCTTTTTCTTTCAGCAGGTCGTAAACCCGTTCCAAATCATCATCATTATAGTACTCAATGATAATCCGGCCGCCATTTTCCTTTTTGGCCGGTTCAATTTTCACCCGGGTTCCTAAATACTCGGTAAGCTGGTCCTGAAAGCCGCGGACATAGACATTCTGTGCCTTTTTCAGGGCTTTTTTGCTCTTATTTTTCCCTTTTTCCGGGGCTTCATCTCCCAGCAGATCATTCAGCTGCTGCAAATAATCCACCTTTTGGTCCGCCTGCTTTTCCCGGTTCACCACTTCTTCTACAGCCCGGGCACTCCAGCCCTCGGCCGCAGCCTGCTGGGCAAGTTCCGTGATTTTTTCTGGATCTTCCAGACCTAAAAGAGGCCGTACCTGGCCAGCAGTCAGCTGGCCTTCCGCCACCAGTTGGGCAGCAGCCTCCGGCAGATTCAGCAGCCGCAGGGTATTGGCCACGGCAGCCCGGCTTTTGCCCAGCCGCTTGGCAGCCTCTTCCTGGGTCAGCTGCAGGGCTTCCATCATGCGTTTGATGCCCCGGGCTTCTTCCAAAGGATCCAGGTCGCTGCGCTGCAGGTTTTCCACCAGGGCCACTTCCATCATGGCCGCATCGTCGTAGGTACGTACTACCACAGGAACTTTGGCAAGGCCGGCTTCTTTGGCGGCTCTCCAGCGCCGTTCCCCTGCTACAATTTCATACTGCCGGCCTTTTTTCCGGACAATCAGAGGCTGAATAACCCCGCTTTCCTTGACGGAATGAATCAGGTCCTGCATTTTCTCCGGATCAAAGGTATGCCGGGGCTGGTAGGGGTTAGGAACCAGGTCTTTTACGGCCAATTCCGTGACAGTATCCCCTTCTTTTTTCTCTTCCACTGCCGGTGCCGATGCCTTAGCCCGGCTGCCGAACATTCTATCCAGGCCGGTTGCACCCAGCCCGCCTTTTTTACTTGCCACGCCGCTTCACCTCTCTTGCCAGTGCCTTATAGGCTTCTGCTGCCTTGCCCCGGGGATCATAGACCGTAATCGGCTGTCCATAGCTGGGGGCTTCGCCCAACCGTACGGACCGGGGAATCATCGTCTTGTAGATCAGGTCCGGGAAATGACTTTTCACCTGTTCCACTACATCATTGGACAAATGGGTCCGGGTATCCGTCATGGTCATCACAATGCCATTGATTTTCAGTTCCGGATTGCTGGTCTGCCGAATCCGTTCCACCGTCTGCATCAGTTGGGTAACCCCTTCCAAGGCGTAGAATTCGCATTGGATGGGAATCAACACCGCATCTGCAGCCGTCAGTGCGTTGACTGTCAACAGGCTCAAGGCCGGAGGGCAGTCAATAATCACATAATCATAGTTATCCCGGATTTTATTCAAATGTTTTTTCAGGGCATTGGCCGGATTTTTCTTGTCAATCAAGTCAATTTCCGCTCCGGCCAGGTTCATGGTTGCCGGTGCAACCCAAAGGTTTTTCCAGGCTGTAGGCTGAATTAGGCTAGCCATATCCACATTATTCACCAATACATCGTACATGCATTGGGTCAGGCTGCTTTTATCGATGCCCAGGCCGCTGGTAGCATTTCCCTGGGAATCCAGGTCCACCAGAAGGGTCTTCTTGCGGCTTTCCGCCAGGCAGGCTGCCAAATTGATGCTGGTAGTCGTCTTTCCTACACCGCCCTTTTGGTTGGCCACAGCAAGTATTTGGGACATGAGTGTCACTCCTTCGCTTTCATTTTTGATGCACTGGCTATTATTGTATCACAGCTTGTGTCAAAATGGAGAAAACCCAGGCTTTTTTCCTGCATAAAAAGCAAAATAGTGAATGTTTCACGTGAAGCATTCACTATTTTGCTGTCAGTGTTTCCTGTAACAACCCTCTCACTGATACTCTTTTATATTTTCTCCCTTTGGAGCGGTCTTTCATTTCTTTTTGGAGCATTGCGGATTTCTTAGCTCTGGCCATTACCATTTTTTCGTTTCCAGGGAAGCGAGGCTAGGAGCTTTTCCATAGCTAAGTCAACTTATTAATACTATTCCAGGGCAATGTTTCACGTGAAACATTGCCCTGGAGTCTGTGAAACGAAGCGTCTACCCCTGCATTTCCGCAAGCAGTCATTTCTTACACCTGGTCTAATCCTAAGAAGCGGCTTTTCCTTCAGGGACAGCTCAACATTTTTTTCTGAGGGTCCTGCACCGCCAAGTCAGCAGTCGCCAAAGCCATAAATCAGGCTAATTGCTGGATTATCCCCTTGCAGTACTGCAAGCGGGAATACAGGAGAGCAATGTTTCACGTGAAACATTGCTCTCCTGTCTCAGGCTTAGACGCCTTTGCTGGAAAATTCCTCGGCATAGGCCAACTTTTGCCGCCCGACATTAACAGTACACCTTTTGGGCTTAATCGTTTTCCCATTCTGCCTTTGCTATTACAGAACCGAAAAATCAGTCCCGCTTCCAGAACCATGATGAATATTTTCACCGCAGCCTATTTTTTATTTTAAAAATCAAAAGGCAATGTTTCACGTGAAACATTGCCTTTTAAGGAAAGGTATTCTTTTATAAGGGCTTCTTGCTGGCAGTTCCAGCTTTCCGAGGATACTGAGCCGGCGTATGCCGCACCTTCTCGATAGTAATAATGGCCCTTTGGTCATCCAGCCCCGGCAGGGTTACCGGCCGTACTTCCTTGATTTTACCGCCCAGCACCTCTACTGCATGGTGTGCCTCGTCCGTTTCCTCCTGGAAATGACGGCCCTTCATGGCGTAAAAGGTTCCTCCTACCCGTACCAGCGGCAGACAGTACTCAGCCAGTACCGGAAGGGCTGCCACCGCCCGAGCCGTTACCACATCGAACTTTTCCCGCAGGGCAGGGTCCTGGCCTGCATTCTCGGCTCTGGCGTGGAGGCAGCGCACCTGTCCCAAGCCCAACTCCTGCACCACCTGTTTCAAAAAGTTCAGCCGCTTTTGCAGGGAGTCAATCAGGGTTACCCGCATGCTGGGGTCATAGATTTTTAACGGTATGCCAGGAAAACCGGCGCCCGTTCCCACATCAGCAATGGTATGGTTGTGAAAGGTCTTGGGGTTATAGACCAATAGGGAATCTACCATATGCTTCAAAGCCACTTCCTCAGGATCGGTAATGGCTGTCAGGTTCAGGCTCTTATTGGTTTCCAGCAGCAGGTCCGTATACTGCTGGAAGCGGTCCAGCTGCTCCCCCGTTAACGGAAAACCCGCCTGGGCAGCAGCCTGTTCCAAGGTTTCGCGAAAACTCATGCTTTTTCTCCTTGTCTTCTCATGGTTTCCAGGTAGACCATCAGCACGCTGATGTCTGCCGGGGATACGCCGGAAATCCGGCTGGCCTGGCCAATGGAGACCGGCCGCTGTTTGGCCAGTTTTTCCATGGCTTCCGAGGACAGCTCGTGGAGCTGGGTATAATCAATTTCTTCCGGCAGCAGTTTGTTTTCCAGCTTCAGGGCCCGTTCCACTTCCTGCTTCTGCTTTTGGATATACCCTTCGTATTTCACCTGGACATCCACCTGTTCCGCTGCTTCAAGGGGAAGCTGTTTTAGGTCAAACGCCTTGGCCAGCTTTTCATAGGTAATTTCCGGCCGGCGCAGCAGGTCCAGCAGGTTGATGGAAGACCGCAGAGGCACGGAGCCCATGGCGGTAATCTTCTCCTGATTTTCCTCACTGGGGGCCAGGTTCACTTTGCCCAACTGGAACAAGGTCCGTTCAATCAGGTCCCGCTTCCGGGTAAAGGCCGCATACCGGGCATCATCCACCAGCCCCACATCCCGGCCCATTTGGGTCAGCCGCAGATCTGCGTTATCCTGGCGCAGCAGCAGCCGGTATTCTGCCCGGCTGGTCATCATCCGGTAAGGTTCCGTAGTGCCCTTGGTTACCAGATCATCAATGAGCACCCCAATATATGCATCGGACCGTTTGAGAATCAGCGGTTTCCGGCCTTGCAGCTTGAGAGCTGCGTTGATTCCGGCCATCAGGCCCTGGGCAGCCGCTTCCTCGTAGCCGCTGGTACCGTTGGCCTGGCCTGCACTGAACAGCCCGCTGATTTCCTTGTGTTCCAAATTGGCCTTCAGCTGCAGGGGATCCAAGCAATCGTACTCAATGGCATAGCCGGCCCGCATCATCTTGCAGTGTTCCAGGCCGGGAATGGTCTGCATGAACTGTACCTGGATTTCTGCCGGCAGGGAAGAACTCATGCCCTGGACGTAAACCTCATTGGTATGCAGGCCTTCCGGCTCCAGAAACAACTGGTGCCGATCCTTATCTGCAAACCGGACAATCTTGGACTCGATGCTGGGGCAGTACCGGGGCCCCACCCCTTCAATGGTACCGTTGAACATACAGCTGCGGTCCAAATTATCCCGAATAATCTGGTGGGTATGGGGATTGGTGTAGGTCAGATAGCAGGGGACCTGGAACCGGGTGGCAATCTGGCTCATAAAGGAGAAATTCCGCACCCGTTCATCCCCATACTGGGGTTCCATCTTACTGTAATCCAGGCTCCGGGCATCCACCCGGGCAGGCGTGCCGGTTTTGAACCGCATCAGCTGCAAACCGGCTTCCCGCAGGGAATCCGTCAGCTTCATAGCAGAACGCTGGCCATTGGGGCCGGCCATATAAGCCACTTCCCCGTAAAGGATCCGGCCTCTTAAATAGGTACCTGTAGCCAAAATGACGCAGTCTGCCTCAAATGCTTCTCCCGTTTCCGCTTCCACCCCTTGGACAGCACCGTTCTTTACCAGCAGCTTGTCAATCATTAACTGCTTTACGTCCAGGTTTTCCTGGTTCTCCACCACTTCCTTCATCAGGGTGTGGTACAGGGGCTTATCAGCCTGGGCCCGAAGGGCCTGTACCGCATAGCCCTTGCCGGTATTCAGCATCCGCATCTGGATGCAGGCTTCATCTGCCGTAAGGCCCATCTGGCCCCCCAGGGCATCCAGTTCCCGGACCAGATGGCCTTTGGCCGGACCCCCTACGGACGGATTGCAGGGCATCAGGGCTATATTATCCATGGACAAGGTAGCCAGCAGGGTCTTCTGGCCCAGCCGGGCGGCTGCCAAAGCAGCTTCGCAGCCGGCGTGGCCGGCACCTATTACAACAACATCATAATGATCCACAACGATCATATTTCTTTTCCTCCTGGCTTTGCCTTATTTGCCAACGCAGAATCGGGCAAAGATTTCATTGATGATTTCATCGGGTACGTCTTCCCCGGTGATTTCTCCCAGGTCATGGAGGGCCTGGGTCAAATCGATGGTGAGACAATCATAGGGATAATGGTTTTTGGCCCCCTGCAGGGCATCCTCCAAACTTTGCAGGGCTTTGCGCAGCAGATTTTCCTGCCGAGCGTTTTGGGTTACACTGCCCAGTTCGCTGTCGGAACCTTCCCCGTAGACAAAATGCTGCAGCCATTGGGCCACCGCTTCCATGCCCTCTCCGGTTTTTACGGAAAGGACCAGCACATTTTCGTCTCCATATTTGCGTTTTAAGGCGTTTAAATCCACTTCCATGGGTAAATCTGCCTTGTTCACCAAAATCAGCTTCTGGCGTCCATTTAGGCTCTCCAGAAGGGATTCATCCTCTTCTGTCAGTTTTTGGGAGCCATCCAGCACCACCAGCGCCAGCTGGGCGTCCTCCAAAACAGCCCGGGACCGTTCCACGCCAATTTTCTCCACGTAGTCTTCCGTATCCCGAAGGCCTGCCGTATCGGTGAGCACCAGGGGAATCCCGGCAATGGTCATCTGCTCCTCAATGATGTCCCGGGTAGTGCCCGGGATACTGGACACGATGGCCCGGTCCGTCTGCAGCAGCTGGTTGAGCAGGCTGGACTTGCCCACATTGGGCCGCCCCACAATAGCCGTACGCAGCCCTTCCCGGAGAATCCGTCCAGCGCTGCCCTTTTGCAGCAGCTGGTCCACAGCAGCCCGGCCTTTGGCCAAGACTTCCTGGGCCTTTTCGTAGGTTACATCTTCAATGTCCTCCTCCGGATAATCAATCACGGCTTCCAGTTGGGCAATGAGCCCCCGAAGCTCTTCCCGGATGGCCTTGACCTTTTTGGAAAGGCCGCCCTCGTGGCCCCGGTTGGCCGCCAGAAGTGCCCGGCGGCTTTTGGCGTTGATGATATCCATGACGGATTCGGCTTCTGCCAAATCCAGCCGGCCGTTTAAAAACGCCCGTTTGGTAAATTCTCCAGGCTCCGCCGGCCTGGCCCCTGCCTGATAGGTCAGGGCCAGAATTTCCTGCAAGGCCTGCCGCCCTCCGTGGCACTGGATTTCACAAACGTCTTCTCCCGTATAGGAGTGGGGGCCCGGCATATACACCGCCAGCACCTCATCCACTTCCTGGCCTTCCCGGTCCTTTATATGTCCATACAAAAGCTGCCGGGCAGCAGCCGGCCCCAAGGCCTTCCTGCCCTGGAACAAGGTATTGGCAATGGCTAGACTTTCCGGCCCGCTCAGGCGAATGACTCCAATGGAGCCCACGCCCAGGGCCGTGGCAATTGCGCTGATTGTATCGTCCATAGTTCCTCCAAAAAAAGAGCTCCGAACATAGTGTCCGGAGCTAAGTCGTTGTTATTTATTTCACATCGATAACCACTTTGCGGAAGGGCTCTTCCCCTTCACTGTAGGTGGTAATCGCCGGATCGTCCTGCAGGCTCACGTGTACGATCTTCCGTTCATAAGGATTCATGGGTTCCAACATGGCTTTTTTATGGGTCCGTTTTACCCGGTCTGCCAGGTTCTTGGCCAGGCGTTCCAACGTCTGACGCCGGCGTTCCCGGTAATTTTCCGCATCCAGGATAATCCGGTTCCAGGATTTATGGCCCTTGTTGCCGGCCAAATTGGTCAGGTACTGGAGTGCATCCAGCGTTTGGCCATGCTTGCCGATGAGGACGCCAATCCCTTCTCCATGGATTTTCAAAAGAATTTCATCTTCCTTCCGGTTGACAAACTTCTCAATCATCAGATGCATCCCCATAGCAGTAAAGATGTTTTCCAGGAATTCCTTGCCGGTGGCAGCCACTGCCTGCCGTTCTGCTTCCTTGTCCGCATCCGTTTCTGCCGGGGCCGCTTTTTTCGCCGTTTCCGGTGCTTCGGTTTTTTCTTCCGCTTCAGCGTCTGCCTGGAGCTGGGCAGCAGCATCGGCCAATTTCTTGGCTGCTTCTGCCATAACAGGAGCCGCAGCAGCTTCTGCTGCCTTTTTCACTTCTTTTACGGTAACCCGGACCTTAGCATCCCGGCCGCCGATAAAGCCCAAAATTGCGCTTTTGGGTTCTTCCAAAACCTCTACGTTCACTTGTTCCCGGGCTTTGCCCAAGGCACCCAGTGCCGCTTTTACTGCGTCTTCAACGGTTTTCCCCGTTTTTTCCACCACGTTCATTTTCCTGCCTCCTTACAGCCGTGCTTCAGACTGTATTTATTTCTTTCTGTCCAGCAGGAACTGCTGGCCGATCTGCATGATGTTCATCACTACCCAGTACAGAACCAGCCCTGCAGGGAACTTCAAGCTGATATAGCCAATGAACAGCGGCATGAAGTACAGCATGATTTTGCCTTGAGGATTATCAGAAGGCGGCATGGTTTGTTTGGATTGGATGAAGGTTGTCAGTGCAGACAAAATCGGCAGGATGTACAGGGGATCCGGATCAGCAATGCTGCTCATCCACAAAAAGCTGCTGGGGCCGGCATACTGGAAATCCCGGATGCCGTAGAAGATACCGATCATAATGGGCATCTGCACAATCAGCGGCAGACAGCCTGCCAGAGGGTTGACACCCTCTTTTTTATAAAGCTCGGAAAGCTTTTGGTTCAAGGTGACCTTGTCGTCCTTGTAGCGGGCCTGCAGCTCCTTCATTTTGGGCTGGATCCGGCTCATGGCCTTGGTAGAAGCAATCTGCTTCGCCGTCAGCGGGGACAACAGCAATTTGATCAAAATTGTCATGATGATGATGGCCAGACCGTAGCTGGGCTCACCAATGAAACGAGTCAGTTCGTAAATGTAGCCTACGACTTGTTGTACAAATGAACTTAAAATCTGCAAAGTATCTCTCCTCTTCTTCCTGCTGTTTATGGTACAGGATCATACCCACCCTCATGGAAGGGATGACATTTCAGTATTCTCTTCGCGGCCAGATAGGATCCTTTTAGAAAACCATATTTTTCCACCGCTTCCAGGGCATACTGGGAACAGGTTGGATAAAACCTGCAGCGGGGAGGAAATAAGGGCGAAATGCACACCTGATAAAAGCGAATCAGGGCGATTGCGATTGTTTTCATAGGTCTCTCCGGGGTTATAACAGTCCAGCTTTCTTGGCCAGACGATAAAAAACATCTTTGTAAACTTCATAGGGTGCGTGGGCCAGTCTGCGTCGGGCAACCCACACAATGGCGGCTTTCCGCTTGAGCTTGCCCTGTTCCTGACGGAACACTTCCCGCATCATCCGTTTGACACGGTTGCGCAGGACCGCATGTCCCAGCCGCTTGCCCACTGCCGTACCCAATTGACATTGTCCGTTATCTGAAGGCAGTACATAGAAAACGCCGTAACTGTCCACATACGAACGGCCTTTTCCATAAACCTCCTGAAAACGTTCATGGGATTTTACCCGGTTGGCCTGGGTAAACGTCTTTCTTTCAGGAACTTTCTGTTCCAAGCTTCTGCCACCTGCCTCATTAGTAAAATAGGCCGCGAAAGGCGGCCCATCTTATACGTTATGCAGATAATCTCTTTCTGCCTTTTGCGCGTCTTCTTTTTAAGACTTGTTTACCACCCAAAGTCTTCATTCTTTCTCTGAAGCCGTGAGTTCTCTTTCTCCGAGTATTGTTCGGCTGAAAAGTTCTCTTCATTATGCTAACCCTCCCTTGCCTTCAAGGTATTGCCAAGATCTATAATGAGTAAATCGTTTGACAGCTCATATCATTATAAGCTGTTACCCTATGGCTGTCAATATTCTAGTTGGAATTATGTCACAACTTTTACGGGTTTTCGCCCATTTTTTCGTTTTTCCGGTCATTTTCCCCGAGCACGTCACAAAAATTTTCCTTCTCTATGGTACCATGGGGGGAAATAGCCATCACAAGGAGGTATTCCTATGAAAAAACGCTGGGTGGCAGCCCTTGCCCTTTCCTTTATGCTGGGCGCCGGAACCCGTTCCCTTCCTGCCCAGGCCTTTGACCTGGGCTCCGTACTAAAGCTGGGCGGCATCAGTTACCTGGTAAGCCGCTTCGGTGAAGAAATCAACACCTTTATCAACAAGTTAACCCTCCAAAAGGGTCTGGATACCACCTACGCCACCAAAGTGGTGCCCATCATCAGCCTGGGCAACGGCGGCTACGTAGGCGCCGTCCAGGTCGTAGGTCCCCAAGCCCAGGTAAGCCGGGTCAAGGCCGTTGGCCAATTAGAAGGCTCCCTGGCGGGAATTTCCCGGATCAAGGCCCTGATTCCCATTGACGCCACCGCCATTGACAACATCAACCGGGTAGAAGGCGTTGGGGTCAGCGCCATCATCGACTTTAAGCTATAAGAGTTTTCTCCTTAGGAGGTACGCAGCTGCGTGCCTCCTATTTTTCGTGGACCAGTTTGCCGGTCATATGCTCCGGCACCAGTTCCAGCATGGTAACCCGGCTGCCAGCCCGGCCAATCAGGTCCGTAACCATCTGGGCATTGGGATAATACTTGACCCCAATCTTGTACAGATATTGGGCAAAGCGCTCCGGGTCTTCTACCACGTGCATCCGCCCGAACACAATGACGGAATGCAGGGTATAGGCCCAATCCCCTTCCTCAATCACGCCCTGGTCGTGGACCGCAAAGGAAACCTTGTCACTGCGGGCAAGGGCATCCAGCTTGTGCCCTTCCTTGGCCCCATGGAAAAACAGGTGGCCGCTTTCCGGGTCGTAATAATAGTTGATGGGGACCGCGTAGGGATAGCCGTCATCCCCGGAGAGAGCCAGGGTCCCCCGTTTTTCTCCTTGAAGCACCGCCAGGCACTCCTCTTGGGATAACTGCTGTTTAAAACGCCGCATGGGTCGAAACATGAATCCGCCTCCTATTTCACCTGGTAGCCCCGGGGCCACACATCTCCCGGAATGGGGCATACGTATTTTTTCCCTTTCATGCGCTTTTTCAGTTCCGCCTGGGCATCGGCCAAAACCTGGGGCTGGGTAAACAGGGTTTCCGCCCCCTGGGCCAGCACCTTGGCCGCATAGAAGCAGCCCTTTAAGGCCACGCTACCCTTATCCTGGGCCACCCACTGCCAGGAGTGGGCACTGGTGCCAATGGCAAAGCAGGCGGTAATGAATTGGGCCAGGGGCGTTACATAACTGACGTCCCCAGTATCCGAAGAACCCATCTGGGTAGCGCTGGTGGGTACGTAGGGAATAATGAATTCCCCGTAGGGATCTTCTGCAATCAGCGCTTCCCGGTGTTCGGCATCGGGGTAGGGTGCCATCCCCGGGTCCTTCAGCACCCGTTCCTGCCCCAGAGGCGCTTGGAACGAACGCAGGTAGGCTTTCTCCTCCTCCGTCCGTTTGGGGGCTCCTACGGCCACCAGGGCGTCGTAGAGGACCTTTCCCAGCACCGTGTTGGGCACCAGGTTGGAAACAGCCTTGTCAAACCGCACGGACAGCTCCGTTTCTGTCATGAGAGCCGCCCCTTTGGCAATATTGACTACCCGGTCATACAGCCGTTTGGTTTCTTCATTGGTTTTGGAGCGGATCAGGTACAGCACCTGGGCATGGGCTTGTACCACGTTGGGAGAAACCCCTCCGGTATCCAAAATGGCGTAGTGGACCCGGTCATAATCCGCCATATGCTCCCGCATATAGTTGACCCCCACGTCCATAAGTTCCACAGCATCCAGGGCGCTGCGCCCGTTTTGAGGAGCCCCAGCCGCGTGGGCAGCCCGTCCTTTAAAGGTAAAAGCCGCCTGGATGTTGGCCTGGTTGGACCCGGTCATGATTTCATTTTGGGTACCCGGATGCCAGGTGAGAGCCGCATCCACGTCGTCAAAGACCCCTTCCCGGGCCATATAGGTTTTGCCGCTGCCCCCTTCTTCGGCAGGGCAGCCGTAAACCCGGACCGTCCCCTTTCCCGGCTTGTCCTTCAGATAGTCCCGCAGCAAAAGGCCGGCCCCTACTGCCGCCGTGCCCAAAAGGCAGTGCCCGCAGCCATGGCCATTGTTGGTGCCTTCCCTGGCACATTCTGTGGTGACCCCCGCCTGCTGGGAAAGCCCGGACAGGGCATCGTATTCTGCCAAAATGGCAATCACCGGTTTGCCGCTGCCATATTCTGCCATATAGGCTGTGGGCATATGGGCCAGTCCCCGGGTTACCCGGAAGCCTTCCTTTTCCAACAGTTCCGTCATGGCAGCTGCTGATTTCACCTCGTTGAATTTCAATTCGGCAAAATCCCAGATTTCCGCATTCAGCTTTTCCAGCATTTTTTCGTAAGAAGCCGTTAGTTCCATGGTCTTCACTCCTTTTAGGCAATAGGGCAGCAGGGAGACAGGTTTCTCCCCACTGCTATTTTCTTTTGGCGTGGAGCTCCTCCAAAAGCCGCTCCTGGGCCAATTCGTAGCAGGCCTCGATGTATTCCAGTCCAGATTGGCGCACCAGCTGGTACCCCAAAAGGGCAGAAGCGGCCTGGCCCACCACCGGAACCGCTTTCAGGAAACTCCGGGCCGCAAACCGCTTGCCCAAAAGCTTCATGATCATCTTGATGCCTTCCTTGCTCATACCTCCCAGAATCAGGGCCTTGTGCCGCTTGGACAGACGCCGGCTGGCATGGACCATTTCCGGGGTAATGCCAAAGGCTTCCCTTAGGCAGCCGTAGAGCTGGTACAAAATCACCAGGTCCACCGCCGTATCCACCCCAATAATGGGATTCAGGCCATTATAGGCCGCATAGGTGCAGCTCCGGCGCACATAGGATTCCGCCGCCTGCTTTTTGGCATCCAGTGCCTCCTTAGTTCTAGCCTCGGCTGCTAAAATGTATTTTTCTCTCCGAGCTGCCGGCATTTTCCGGATAATTTGCCGGTTCAGTTCTTCCAGGCCCTGGGGATCATCCCACCGGGAAGAAACAAAAACCAGGTCAAAATCCTGCCGTCCCAGCTGGGCGGCGGTATCCTGCCGGATGGTTGCTTCGCTTTCCTTCAGGGTCCGTCCATCCTCATAAATCAGGTCTTCCTTATTCCGGACAAAAATGCAGGGCTTCTTGTGCTGCTCCAGCAGCCGGAAAAATTCCGTATCCTTTTGGTGGAGCTTGTCCGAAAACACGCACAAAAACAGGTCATACTGGAAGGGCTGAAACTCTTCCAAAAAATGCTGCCAGGGAAAAGCCGGCGTACCGTAGCCCGGCAGGTCGATAAAGGTCACATCCCCGTGCTCCACAAAAAGAGGCTCCCGGGTAGTATCCGTTTCCACCCCCACCGGGGCCGCCTCGTAGCCGCAAATGGCGTTGATCAGGCTGGATTTCCCCGCTCCCGGCTGGCCAAACAGCACAATGGTCACATTTTCCCGGTCCAGTTTTTGAATTTTTTCTTGAATCCGTTCTGCGTCCTTGGTCATGCGTCCCCCATCTGGATTTCGGCTTCCAGCCGCTGCTGGGCATAGCCGTAACACCGTTCGATATAGTTTTGGCCCAGGTAGTACATACTGCCGGCGTTAAAGCCCATCACAGCTGCACCCCCGGCCACAGGAATCAGTTTGGCCGCCTTGCCGGTAGCCTTTTTCCGCAAAAGATAGGTCAGCCCCTTGGTTACCCGCTCGCCGGTAACCCCTTCCGCCAGTTTCTTGACGATCTGGGATTGGGGCCCTTCCGGCAGTACTTCCTTTTCGCTGACGCTGAAGGTATCCCGAATGGTCTTGTACATGGCTTTCAGAATCTGGCTGTCGATAGCCGCATCCATGCCGATTACCGGGTTCAGGCCATTGCCCGCCGCCAGCACCATAAATTTTCGGATGGACTCCTGGGCAATGCGTTTTTTCACATCCAGGGCCACATGGGTGTAGGCCTTGGCATGGCGGCAGAACCGTTCCTTTTGGGCCAGTGGCAGCATTTCTGCAATGGCTTCTTCCAGCCGGGGAATCCCCCGTTCTGCAGCTCCCTTGTTGCGCCGGCAGCTGGTAAAGACCACCCTTTCCCGGGGCCCTACCAGGGAGCGGACATCTTCCGTAATCCGCCGTTCCAGCTCTTCCCGGCTGGCTTTGGGATCATAGAGACCGTCGCATTTGTTCCGGACAAACAGGCAGGTGCGGCCCGTTCGGGCCACCTTCCCAAAGAAATTCACATCCGCCTGATTCAGCTTTCCAGCAAAGACACAGAGAAACAAATCATATTGCAGGGGATTGAAGGTGCTGAAATAGGCATTTTCCGGAAACAGGCTGGTATCATAGCCGGGCAGATCCACATAAATCACGTCCTGGCATTCCACCACCTGCGCCGTCCGGGTAGTATCGGTAGCCTGGCTGACAGCAGCAATTCTCTGGCCAGCCAGTTCGTTGATCAGGGAGCTTTTGCCGGCTCCGGGCTGCCCAAACAGGCAGATCTTGATCTTCTGGTTCCGTTCCCGCTGCCAGGCAGCCAGAAACTGTGCCGCCAATTGTTTATAATCCATTGCCATATGCATTCCTCCCTATTTCCCGTCTGATTGTTTCCGGAGCCTTGCGCCTTATTCCTCTTCTTCCGGCTGGTTGGCCAGGGACCACATGAGTTTGGTCACGGCTGCTTCCAGGGTCATGGGACCGCCGGATTTGACCCCTGCCTGGGCGGCCAAAATCCCCATGGGATACAGGGACAGGTCCACCCCGTCAAACAGGCACTGGCTGACGCAGACAATTTTCACGCCCTGTTTTACCGCCCGGCGGATGGCCGGCAGCAGGTTATGGTGTTTGGTATCCACACCCCCGGCCCCGTAGCATTCCAGCACCAGGCCCTTGTAGCCCCGCATTACCGCATAATCGATGATTTCCGGCTCCAGGCCCGGGGTAACCGTAATGGCCATTACCTTGGGCTCCACTTTTTCTTCCACCCGGAAGCCGCCGTAGTTTTCCCGGCTGGGCAGGTTCTTTTTGACCCCTTCCTTGCCAAAATACAGTACCGGCGCTTCATTGACACTTTCAAAAGCGTTCAAATTCCGGGTAAAGATTTTCTTGGCACATTCCCCTTTGATTACCTTGTTGCCAAAGGCAATGAATACCCCGGGCAGGCCGCTGGCGGCCACCGAAAAGGCCAGTTCCAGGTTGCTGCGGGCATCGCTGTTGGTCAGGCTCAGGGGAATCTGGGAACCGGTAAGCACCACCGGCTTGCCCAGGTGGATCAGCATCCAGTTCAGGGCACTGGCCGTATAGGCCATGGTATCCGTACCGTGGGTCATGACAAAAGCATCGTAATCACTGTAGTTGTCCCCAATAAGCCGGGCCCAGGCACTCCAGTTGGAGGGCTCCAGATTGCTGCTGTCTAACAGGGTCAGGTCTTTTACCGTAATATCCCCCAGGGTACGCAGTTCTGGTACGGCCTTCAATAGATCGGCACCCTTTAATTTGGGCTCCAGCCCGTCATCGGTCACCTCACAGGAAATGGTACCGCCGGTGGTCAGAAACAATATCTTTTTCATGTAATAAGGACTCCTCAATCAGTTAATAAATTATACAACTAAGCACTATAAATTATAGCATATTTTGGGATTTTGTATTATCATGAAGATAACACCTGGCCATGCTCCGGGAAAGGCTTCCCGGCAGGGCGCTCCAGTCGGGAAATTAACTGAAATTTTCGGCTGCTGTCCCTGGCATTTGACAGGCAGAGCCCCAGGTCCTTGACCCAGGCTCCAGACCCAGTAAGGTATTCCTGTAGTTTCTGCAGCGGGCTTAGCCCGCATCAGGTAAAGGAGGTTCCTATGGTTACCCGTAAAAAGAATCTGACGAAAAAATTATCCCTTGCCCTGTCCAGCACCCTGCTGGCTTCGGCCCTATATACCCTGCCCCCAGCTCCCCCGGCGGAAGCCTTCAGCATCGGCAACGCCATTGGAGCAGTGATTGGGGTTTCCGCCCAATATGCTGCCCTGAACAAACAGGTAAACTACCTGGACGGAGAAGGCCGTGACAAGTATATGTCCGCCGTAAAGGAAAAAGAAGGGGTCAACGAAGACCCGGAAGCCAACGCCATGCTGGACGATGTGATGACCCGGCTTACCGCCGTCATCGCCAAAGAAGATCCCACCCTGGCCAAAAAGCCCTACCACTATTTTGTAAACAACAACAAGAATTTTAACGCCTACTGCACCCTGGGCCACAATGTGTCCGTCAATATCGGGCTGTTTACCACCCTGAACTACAACGAAGATGAAGTGGCCTTCGTCTTGGGGCACGAACTGACCCACGGCCAGCGCAACGACCCGGCCAACGGCGTCAAGAATACCTTCCCCATCAGCCTGCTGGCCGCCGTGGCCGGCAGCCAGAGCAATATGCTCCAGGCCGTAGGCACCCAGGTGCTGGCTAACCTGGGCAGTGCCAAACTGGTGACCATGCCTATGGAAAAGAAAGCCGACGAAGTGGGCTTTACCTACGCCGTAGAAGCCGGCTACAACCCTGGCGGCGGCAGTGCCCTGTGGCAGCGGGTTATCGAAAAAATGGGCACCAGCAAAGAAACCTTCCTGGGGTCCGTCTTCAATCCTTCCGACCACCCGGGGAATATTTCCCGACGGGACAAATATACGGAACGGATGTATGAATACAGCGGCAATAAAGTCAACGTGGACAGCAAGACCGGGGTCATCAGCGTCAACAAAAAGGCCATCGGCACCGTAAAGCCCGGCGGCAGCATGAGCGCCCTGGAACGGGGCTATCTGGTAGCCGGCAACCTGGCCCGGGTTTACCACGATGAACCCAACTCCACCCTGACCGCCTATGCGGATTACAATGCCCTGTACTTTGGCGGCCGCCGGATTATGGGCCTGGAATATGGAGATGACGGTGCAGCCTGGGCTGCCAACCTGAATGCTGCCCAGAAGCCAGCCGCGGAAATCAAGAAAGAAGCGGAAAAGAAAGCGGCAGAAGAAAAAAAGAAAACTACCAGCACCACAACCCAGAAGAAAACCTTCAAGGAACGGCTGGCTGAATACCAAAAGACCAAATAAACTGCAAAAAAATGGTGGCGAGGAACTCCTCACCACCATTTTTTTCGTTGAGCTGCAATTAGCGAATTTCCATATCATCCGGCAGGATGAAGTTCAGCAGCGCGGCCACTACGAAAACCACAGCCACGCAGTTTTCCGCAAACACGCTCTTGAACAGATCCGGGAACACCCGGAAGATGGCCGGGTTTTGGGTAAAGCCCAAGCCGATGGACAGGGACAGGGCCGCAATAATCATATTCCGCTGGTTATAGCCGCAGTCTCCCAGCATCCGTACGCCGCTGACCACAATGGAGCCGAACATCATCAGGGTGCAGCCCCCCAGCACCGCTTCCGGCAGGGAAGCCAGGATAACCCCCAAAGCCGGGAACAGGCCGGCCAAAATCATGATGGCAGCACCGCTGGCCACAGCTTTCCGGTTCACCACGTGGGTCATGGCGATCAGCCCTACGTTCTGGCTAAAGGACGTAATGGGCAGGCAGCCAAACAGGGCGGACAAGCTGCTGATATAGCCATCTACGCCGATGGACCCTTCAATTTCCTTATCCGTAGCATTCCGGCCAAAGCCCATAACCGTCAGGGCGGAAGTATCCCCCAGGGTTTCCGTGGCGGAAACCAGGAAAATCAGGAAAACAGAGAAAATGGCATCCGGGTGGAACTCCAGGGCGTAGGGCATGGGATGGGGCAGGGAAAACAGACCGGCCGTAGCAATTCGGGACAGGTCCACCATGCCGTAGAAGTAAGCTGCAATGTAGCCCACCACCAGGCCAAACAGTACGGACAGCTGCTTCATAAAGGATTTGGCCTTAATGTTGAAAATCAGGCAGGATAACAGGGTAATGGTCCCCACAATCAGGTATTTGGCATCCCCAAAATTGGGATTGCCGAAGCCGCCCCCAAAGGAGTTGGCCCCAATGCCCAAAAGGGAAAAACCGATAGCCGTTACCACACTGGCGGAAACAATGGGCGGAATAAAGCGCCGCCACCAGCGGGCAATCATCCCCAGGGACCCTTCCAAAATACCGCCCACAAGGGCAGCTCCCAAAATAGCCCCGTAGCCATATTTGGCCCCGATGACGCAAAAAGTGGAAACAAAGGTAAAACTGATTCCCATAATCACCGGCAGCCGGCTGCCCAAAGGGCCAATCGGGAACATCTGAAGCAGGGAACCAATACCAGCCATGATCATGGCGGCCTGTACCAGGGCCCCTACCTGCTCCGGCGGCATTTTCACCACCCCAGTAACAATCAAGATGGGAGCAATATTCGAAACGAACATGGCCAGCACATGCTGCATACCAAAAGGAACCGCTTTTTTCAGCGTAATGTTTCCCTCAAAATCGTAAATAGGATCTTTCAGCTCCTGGGCCGCAGCCCCTTTTTCTTCTGCCATGATTCTGGCTCCTCCTTAGCGAAATACGATGCTGCCGCTTTCAGCATCCATCTTTTCAATAATGGCCAGGCTCTTTACATCGTAGCCTTTTTTCCGCAGGGCGTCGCCGCCGCCTTGGAAGCCTTTTTCAATAGCAATCCCCACGCCTTCCACTTCGGCCCCAGCCTGGTGCACCAGGTCGATGAGCCCTTCCACCGCACAGCCATTGGCAAGAAAGTCGTCGATAATCAGCACATGATCCCCGGCGTTCAGGTATTTTTTGGAAACAACCACGTGGTTTACCTTGTTATGGGTAAAGGATTTGATTTCCGTTGCGTAGACATCCTTATCCATGTTGCTGCCTGCGGATTTTTTCGCAAAAACCACCGGCACCCGAAAATGGACAGCCGTCAGGCAGGCAATGCCAATGCCCGAAGCTTCAATGGTCAGAATTTTGTTGATGGGGCGGTTCTTGAACAGCTCATAGAACTGCTCCCCCAGCTTGCTGATAAAGGGTACGTCAATCTGGTGGTTCAAAAAGCTATCCACCTTCAGCACATCCCCGCTTTTGATAATGCCATCCGCCAAAATCTTTTTCTGCAGTAAATTGTATTCCGCCACGGTTTTTCCTCCTGTACAACATGGTCTTGCTCAAGGTATTTATGTATAAAAACTTACAACTTTGAAGAGATATTATATCATAAAAATTGCCCCTGCACAGCTATTTTCCTAACAAAAAAGAAGGCATTGCCAATGCAATGCCTTCCAAAGTTGGAGCGGACAAGGGGAATCGAACCCCCCTCTAAAGCTTGGGAAGCTTTCATTCTACCAATGAACTATGTCCGCATAAGATACAAAATATTTTAGCAAGCCCGCCGCCATTTGTAAAGAGAAAAGAAATAGAAAACGACAATTTTCTTTTTTATGAGTCAGTTTTATAGCTTTCCTTTAATTTTCTTAGCCACAAGTCCAATAACACCAGCCGCCACCACCAACGTAGCAGGAGATAAATCCGTCAGGGAATTGACGAAAAAGACCAGGAGAAACAGGGCCACGGTCAGCTTGTCCACCAGGGCAGAGCCCGCCAGCTTAAAAACCGCGTTAAAAATCAAAACACAGACGCAGATTCGGATTCCCGCAAAAGCATCCTTCACTACCAAAAGTTCCGAAAAATTGGTAAGAAAAGAAGCAATCAAGGTAATAATCACCAGGGACGGAAATACTACCCCCAGGGTAGCCACAATCCCGCCAATATTCCCCCGGCGCTCGGTCCCGATAAAGGTGGCCACGTTTACTGCAATAATTCCCGGGGTACACTGGCCTACGGCATAATAATCCGTCAGCTGGCCTTCCGTAGCCCAATGGCGCTTTTCTACGATTTCCGTCTGCAAAATAGGCAGCATGGCCATGCCTCCCCCAAAGGTGACACCGCCAATTTTGGCAAATACCCTAAAGAGTTCCCAAAGAGACGTCATGGACAGCACTTCCTTTCTTCCTGCTGTCCTTATTATACAGCAAAGTCTTTAGTTTTCGGGCAAAGCAGCCGTGGTTTTTTTGTTCTTTTCCGCCTTGGCCCCGGCAAAATGCTTCCAAAAGTAGCACAGGTTGATGAAAATCCCAAAAACCGTAGCCAAAGGCGCAGCCAGGCCAATCTGAGTCAGGCTGGGATTGGGACGGATACTCATGAAATAGGAAACCGGCACCCGGACCAGACAGGTCTGGGCAATCCCCTGGAACATGACAAAAGCCGTTTTCTCGTGGCCATTGTAATAGCCGATGAAACTGAATAGAAATGCCGTTACCACCGTTTCCGGCATAAAGCCCTTCAGATATTCAAAGGCCCGGGCAATCACCCGGGGGTCTTCCGTAAAGAGGCTGGCCAAAAAATCCCCCCGGAAAAACACGAAAGTACCCACAATGACCCCAATTCCGGCGCCCAGCGCCATCCCCGTTTTCATGGCCAGTTTGGCCCGGTCTTCCTTGCCAGCCCCCACGTTCTGGGCCACAAAGGAAGACATGGACTGCTCCAGGGCTCCGGGAATCAGCATAATGAACCCTACCAGCTTGTTGGCAACCCCATACCCGGAAGAGGCTTCCAGTCCCAGCCGGTTGATAAAGGCCACAATGGCCATAAAGGAAAGCTGGGTCAGCAGCTCCTGGAAAGCAATGGGCGTACCAATCCTTGAAAAATTAGGTACTTCACTATTAAAGTGGATTGATTTCCAGCTAAATTTGTAGGGCCAATGCTTCAGATGGGCGATGTACAGGGCTGCCAGCACACTGATGAACTGGGCCAGCACCGTGGCAAGGGCCGCCCCGGCAGCATTGAGCCCCAGCCCGGCCACCAGGGCAAGATCCCCCACGATATTCACCAGACAGGCAATGGTCACAAAAATCAGCGGCGACCGGCTGTCCCCCAGTCCCCGAAAAACAGCACTGAGTACGTTATAAGCCACAATAAAGGTGATCAGGTTCATTACGTTGCTGCCGGTGGAAACCCCCGACAGACCGGCAGTAGTACCAAACCGGCCCACCACCAGAAGGTCCACAGCCCCGTACATCGCTTGCAGAATCAGGGACCCCAGAATGGGCACCATAAAATGCACCAGTTTCCAGAAGATGCTGCCCTGGGTAAAATCCATTTTTGAATCCATGCTTGTTCCCCTCCAAAAAAGCAGCGGCCGTTTGCAGGGCCGCATAATGTCCGATATCGGATATTAATTATAGACACAATTTACCCCAATGTCAAAAAAAGCGGAGCTGCCGCAGCAGCTCCGCTTTTCTAACCATCTTTTTATTTGTCTTGGGCTGCCCGGTCCAGGAAGTCAGCAAACAGCTGCTTCATGCCGGCATCGGCCCGCCACATATTTTCCGGATGCCATTGGACGGCCACAATCTGCCAATCCGGCGTTTCCACACATTCAATGACCCCGTCCGGCGCCGTTGCGGTAACCACCAGGCCCTTACCCACTTCCTTGACGGCCTGATGATGCCGGGAGTTTACATAAGCCCGGTCTCCCAGGATATGGTACAGGGCACTGCCCTCTTTGATTTCCACATGATGGGTGGGATAGGAGCCTTCCGCAGCTTGGGAATGACGAATGGTACAGGCAGGATTTTCCGAAGGCAGATCCTGGTACACATTGCCGCCCAAAGCGATATTGATCAGCTGACAGCCCCGGCAAATGCCAAAAATAGGCTTGCCGGCCTTGTAGAAGGCATTAAACAGTTCCAGTTCAAAAACATCCCGTTTGTAGTTGGCCCGCCCTACTTTCCAGGAAGGTTCTTCCCCGAAAAAGGTAGGATCCATATCCGGGCCGCCAGGAATGATCAGCCCATCGAACAAATCTACATAATCTTCCCCTTTGGCACCGGGCACATCGGCCAGCACCATGGGAATGGCCCCCAGCTCGGCAATGACTTCCACCAGATCCCGGGGTGCAAAAGGCGCCTTGACCAAATTGGTTACTTCTGAAGCATACGGATAGGTATCCGCAGTAATGGCAATACGTAATTTAGACATTGTTGTTCCTCCTGCTAAACATATATTTTATAGTGTATTTCTTGTTTGCTGCCGTATTCTCCCTTAATTATAAAAATAGTGGGTCCAAGACGCAACCAAAACTTTATTTTTTCTCAGGAGTCTGCCACAGTCCGTTAAGCTTTTGTTCCAAATATCCTTCGTACCGTCTCAGCACCGTTCTGGCGGCTTCCCATTCTTCCGGCGTGCAGCTCCCCGCCGCCGCTTCTTCCGCTTCTTTCATCCGGGCCACGGTAGCCTGGGCCCGCCGCCTTCCCTGCTCTGTCAGCCGGATCCATTTTTTCCGCTGCTGCCCCTCCTGAAACAATTCCAGGTCCCCCTGAGCCTGCATTTTCAGCAGGGACGAGTTGATGGTCTGCCGGGATTGGAAACAATAACGGGCAATATCCGCCTGGGTCAAAGGCCCCGGCTCCGACAAAAGGGCTCGAAAAATCATCATTTCACTGTCCGTCAGTCCCAAATGAAAAGCTGCCTGGTGGTACAATTCCCGGTTCCAAGCCATCAGCCGGTTTAATTTCCATATCATTTCACTTAATTCCATACCTGCCTCCCAAGACCTGGAACCCCCTGGATTCCGGTACCTTTTCCCATGTTTTTCCCTATTATACAATTCCTTGGCATATTCCGCCACTGGATTATTATTTTGTTAGCTTTGTCTTTTCCGTAAAAACAGAGCCAAAGAGTACCCCCTTTTTTCCCCAATTTTTTTCCACAGAACATCCGTTCGTTTCAAGCCCTGGAAGCCCCAAGTTATGCACTTTTCCCCAAAGTTATCCACACCTGTGGATAACTTTCTGTGTTTAATTTTTTTCTTGTGGAAAAAACCCTAAAATCCTGTAAAATTCGGGGCTTATCCCCGTGGAAAAGCCAACTTTATCCACATGTCCACAAGTTTTTCCACAGGCGTCCTTTCAGGAAAAGCAGTTCATATGGTATAATGATGTTTCCAAAGTATAAAAAAAGGATGGATCGGCAATGAACAATGAAAATCTGCTTCCAGTATGGAAAAATCTCCTGGCTGCAGCAGAAAACAGTCAAAATAGCACAGGAAAAAGTTCGTTTCAGCGGTGGATGAGGCAGGTAAAGCCAGCCTCCCTGACGGACACCACCCTGACCATCGACGTTCCCAACAACTTTACCAAAGATTGGCTGGAAAACCACTTTGTGGAAAGTTTACAGGAAGACCTTTCCATGATCTGCAACAGACCCATGAAATTGGAAGTCCAGGTGGTAGAAGAAAAAAAGGAAGAAGGAAATCTCTTCCCGGATGATGCTCAGGCTGTCCCCCCTGCTCCTGTAAAGGCCCAGTTCCCCAAACCGGCGGCCAAACAGCCCACCCAGGAATTTCAAAGCAACCTTTCTCCCAAATACGTCTTTGAAAACTTCGTCATCGGCAACTCCAACCGGATTGCCCATGCAGCAGCCCTGGCCGTAGCCAACAACCCGGCCAAAGCCTACAACCCCTTTTTCCTCTACAGTGATTCCGGACTGGGCAAGACCCACTTGATGAACGCCATCGGAAACCGGATTCACCAGAATCATCCGGAAATGAAAATTCTTTATACTTCCAGTGAAGTATTTACCAATGAACTGATCGGCGCCATCCAAAGCAACAAAACAGAAGCCTTTCGGAATAAATACAGAAATATCGATGTACTGCTTATCGACGATATCCAATTTCTGCGGAAAAAGGAATCCACCCAGGAAGAATTCTTCCATACCTTCGAAACCCTGTACAAAGCAGAAAAACAGATCATCATCTCCAGCGACCGGAAACCTTCTGAACTGGATACCCTGGAAGAACGGCTGACCAGCCGGTTTGAATGGGGTCTTACAGTAGATATCCAGCATCCTGACCTGGAAACCCGGATGGCTATTTTGCGCAACATGGCCCAAAACGACCATATCGATTTCCCCAATGATGTAATTTTGATGATTGCCAGCAGCATCCAGACCAACATCCGTGAACTGGAAGGCGCCTACACCAAGGTCCGGGCCTTTGCCGACCTGACACACCAGCCCATTGACCTGGAACTGACCCGGAAAGCCTTAAAAGACCTGAATATTACCAGTACGGCCAAAATTATATCCGTAGAAGCCATCCAACAGATGGTAGCGTCTGAATATAAAATCCGCGTAGACGACCTGAAAGCCAAGAAACGGACTCGGAACGTAGTATATCCCCGACAGATTGCCATGTATCTGGCCCGGGAAATGACGGACCTATCCCTGCCCCGGATCGGAGAAAGTTTTGGGGGCCGGGATCACACCACGGTAATCCACGCCTGTGAAAAAATTGCCAAAGAACGGCAGGAAGATGCCATTTTGGACCGGAAAATCAACGATCTCATTGCGGAACTGAAAAAATAAAATAGTTATCCACAAGCTGTGCATAACTTTGTGCATAACTTGTGTAAAAAAGTGTGGACAAGTCGCAAAGCCGCGCCGGATGTGGGTATGTGGATAACGTGAACAGGGTTATCCACAAGGTTTTTAGACCCGGAAAATGGCTTAAAACCTGGATATCCCCCACTTATCCACATACCCACACCCCCTACTACGATGATTACGAATTTTATATATTTCAGCGATATAGAAAAAAGGAGGATCTGCCATGCAGTTTTCATGCCAAAGCAGCCAATTGGCCAAAGCCATTAATATCGTAAAGAAAGCCATTTCATCAAGTCCCAATTCCCCCATTTTCTCGGGGATTCATATGATTCTCCAGGAAAATGTCCTGCAGCTCATTGCCATGGATACCAACTTTTGTATGCGTGATATCCTGCAGGTCAACGGTCTTGAAGCTGGAGAACTGCTGGTTCCTGTAAAGGCCATCGGTGATCTGTTTACCCGTTTTGACAATGATGAAGTAGTTACTTTAAGTCAACAGGAAAATGAAAAAGAGTTAACCATTGAAGCCAGCAAAGCCCATGGGAAATACCATATTCCTTTGATGGACTATGAAGATTATCCTGCACTGCCGGGACTGAAACAGGACCAGGTAATGCATTTAAAGGACGAAATGATTGGCAGTCTGATTTCTTCTACCGTATACGCCTGTTCCACAGATGAACAGCGACCCCTGTATACCGGTGTGTTCTTTGAGAAAAAAGGCAAAACCCTGACTGCCGTAGGAACCAACACCCACCGGCTGGCCATCAAAACGGTGGAACTGGAAGAGGGGGACGACAGCAATTTCTCCATGCTGATTCCTGCCCGGGTACTGAAGGAAATCAGTGCCAATTTAAATGGGGATTTGCCTGGAGATGTGGTGCTGACCCTGGAAAACCGTCAGTTACAGGTAGAAGTAGGGGATTTAACCATTATTTCCAGCCTGATTGAAGGCCGTTTCCCGGATTATACCAAACCCATCCCGCCTTCTTTCAAAAACCGGACCGTCCTGGAACGGACGGAAGTGGAAAAGGCCGTGCAGCGGGTGACCTTATTCTCCCATGATGAATACAGCATTGTGCGCCTGTCCTTGGAAAATGACCGGCTGGTGCTGTCTTCTACGGTCAGCGATCTGGGGCAGGGCCGGGAAGAACTTCCCTGCGTGACCATTGGGGAAGAACTGCCCTTGAATATTGCCTTCAACTCCAAGTACCTGCTGGAGTTCTTTAAAAAATGCGATACGGACCGGGTGGTGCTGGAAACCAACAGTTCCCTGTCTCCGGCCCGGCTCACTCCGGAAAATGATGAAAGCTATACCTACATTGTTACGCCGGTACGGGTAATTTTCTAATGAGAGTGGAGCGTCTGCGCCTGCACCATTTTCGCAATTATGATCACGTAAACCTTCCCCTGCATCATGACGTGACCGTATTTTACGGAAATAATGCCCAGGGAAAAACCAATCTGCTGGAGGGCATCTATTACGGTGCCCGGGGATTTTCGTTCCGTACCCGGCATGAGGAGGAGCTTCCCAGCTTTGGCGCAGAAGAATGGGCAGCAGAAGTCACGTACCGTGACCGGTTCGGGGAAAATACCCTGCTGGTGAAACGGTACCATGAACGGGGGAAACTGAAAAAAGAAAACCTGTTAAATGGGACGCCTGTGACCCCGAAGGAGCAGTACGGCCAACTGAATCTGGTGCTTTTCACCCCGGATGACCTGCTGTTGGTCAAGGGAGATCCGTCCCTGCGCCGAAAATTTCTAGATATGGAAATTGCCCAGATCAGTCCGGTATACTACGACCTTTTGAGCAAGTACAACCGAGTCCTGCAGCAGCGGAACAAATTTTTGAAGCAGTGCCGGGAAGCGGAAAAGTTGGACGAAGCCCAGCTTTCTGTTTGGGATGTAGCCCTTTCCCAGCTGGCGGCAGGAATTTTGGATTTTCGTTTGCAGGCTTTGGGGGGGATTGTTCAGGCTGCCCAACGGGTTTATGACGGAATTACAGGGACAACCGGTGCGCTGTCCCTTTCCTATGTGCAGAAACGGGGCCAGGGAGAAGCAGTGCTGACGGAGCGGGGAGACCGGTCCCAGTGGGAGGCCCTGTACCAGGAGGAGCTGAAGGCTCGGCACCGGCTGGACTATGTCCGGGGCTACACCAGCGTGGGGCCTCACCGGGACGACCTGGAAATTCTCCACGCAGGACGGGCGCTGAGAACCTATGGGTCCCAGGGCCAGCAGCGGACCGCCGCTTTGGCGCTGAAGCTGTCGGAACTGGAATTTATCAAGGCCGTGCGCAGCGAATATCCAGTGCTGCTGTTAGATGATGTACTTAGTGAACTGGACAGCAGCCGTCGGGAAAAGCTGCTGGGCTTTATCAGCGGCACGGTCCAGACCCTTTTGACGGTGAACGACCGGGCCTTGGCTCCGGCCAGCGGAGATTGGGCTGCCTACGCAGTGGAAAACGGCAGCCTGCAGGAGGACGGTCATGAAGGATGCTGAGCTGCTGGTGTTGAAGGTGCTGAAAAGCAAGGATGCCAAGCAGAAATATATCATGTACCATTTGCGGACCCATTGGGCCGATATCATCGGCCATACGGCGGCCAACCATTCCCAGCCCTACCGGCTGGAAAATGGGGTATTGTACCTGCATACGGATAACCCGGCCTGGTCCCACAATCTGATGATGATGCAGGGCCAGCTGCTGGGGAAAATCAACCAGAGCCTGCCCGGGTATCGCCCTGGCCGGCACCGGATCATCCGGGAGCTGAAGTTTTACCATGGCATTCTGGATGAGCCGGCAGCCCCCAAACTGGATGACCAGGGACCCTTTATTCCCAAGGTGGACCCCAACCGGCGCTGTCCGGTGTGCGGCGTGCCGCTGATTGGGGATGAGGAAATCTGCGCCACCTGTGCCCGGAAACAACTGGCTGAAAAACGGCGGGAAATCCGCCGGGCCCTGGAGAAAAGTCCCTGGCTGCGCTGGGAAGATTGCCGAGAAACGCTAAATTGTGATAGAATAACATTTACTGACGTTAAAGCCGTTCTGGAAGAATGGGCCATGAATGAGGCCCTGAAACCTGATGCCACGGACCTGGAAAAAGCCTTTGCGGTAATGCTGGACCGGGGACTGACACCGGATAAATTGAATCCAGAACTGGTGGAACGCATTTTGTCGAGAGCAAAAAGGAGTCGGTTTTATGTACCTGCACGTGGGAAATAACTACGTTGTCCGCAATGATGAAATCATTGGGATTTTTGATATCCGGAACAAACGGACCAATCTGTACCGCTTCTTCCTGAAGCCCAAGATTGAGGCCCACCAGGTCATTGACCTGACGGAGGAATTTCCTCCCTCCAGCTGTGTGGTTACCGTGGATAAGATTATCCTGTCCGGTATTTCCAGCAAAACATTGCAAAGACGATAAGCAGAATTCGGGAGGTTTGTATGGCAAAGAAGAAACAATCGATTGAAGAAGAAATTGCCGTCCATGGTGATTACGGCGCTGAGCAGATCCAGGTATTGGAGGGTCTGGAAGCCGTCCGCAAGCGTCCCAGTATGTATATCGGCAGCATCAGCGGCAGAGGGCTGCACCACCTGGTGTACGAAGTCATCGACAACAGTATCGACGAAGCGCTGGCTGGCTACTGTGACCACATCCACGTGTTCATCCATGATGACAACAGCATTACCGTTACCGATAACGGCCGCGGTATTCCGGTAGAAATGCATAAGGTGGGCAAACCCGCCATTGAAGTGGTTATGACCGTGCTCCACGCCGGCGGCAAGTTCGGCGATGGGGGCTATAAGGTTTCCGGCGGTCTGCACGGGGTTGGCGTATCCTGCGTAAATGCCCTGAGCAAGCGCATGGTGGTGGAAGTCAAAAAGAACGGAAAAATCTACGGCATTGAATTTTCCAAGGGCAAAACCACCCGTCCCCTGTACGAAAAAGGCACCTGTCCGGAAAACGAAACCGGGACCAGCGTAACCTTCTGGCCCGATGACACCATTTTCACGGAAACCGTGTACAGCTACGATACCTTGAAGCACCGGATTCGGGAACTGGCTTTCCTGAACAAGGGCGTCAAGATCCAGCTCACCGACGAAAGATCCGGCGCCGATGAGACCTTCCACTACGAAGGCGGCATTGTTTCTTTTGTGGAATTCATCAACAAGGGCAAGGAAGCCCTGCACGAACCCCCCATCTACGTGGAAGGGGAACGGCAGGATACCATCGTGGAAGTGGCCATGCAGTATACGGACGCCTACACGGAAAATATCTATACTTTTGTCAACAACATCAATACGGAAGAGGGCGGCACCCATCTGGCCGGCCTGAAACAGGCCCTGACCCGGTGCATCAACGATTACGCCCGGAAAAACGGACTTTTGAAGGAAAACGAGGAAAACCTGTCCGGGGACGATGTCCGGGAAGGTCTTACCTGCGTCATGAGCTTGAAGGTCCGGGAACCCCAGTTCGAAGGCCAGACCAAGACCAAACTGGGCAACAGTGAAGTCCGGGGCATTGTGGACAACATGGTGTCCGAAGCCCTGACCGAATACTTCGAAGAAAATGCTCCCGTAGCCAAGAAAATCATCGATAAGGCCGTTATGGCCAACCGGGCACGGGCTGCTGCTAGAAAAGCCAGGGACCTGACCCGCAGAAAGTCTGCTTTGGAAGTCAGCTCTTTGCCGGGCAAACTGGCTGACTGCTCCAGCAAGAATGCGGAAGAAACCGAAATCTACCTGGTAGAAGGGGACTCCGCAGGCGGCAGCGCCAAACAGGGCCGGGACAGAAATTTCCAGGCCATCCTGCCGCTGCGGGGCAAGATTTTGAACGTAGAAAAAGCCCGTATGGACAAGATGCTCAACAGCCAGGAAATCCGGGCCATGATTACGGCCTTTGGCTGCGGCATCGGGGAAGAATTCAATATCGAGAAGATCCGCTACGGCAAGATCATCATCATGACCGATGCGGACGTGGACGGGGCCCACATCAGAACCCTGCTCCTGACCTTCTTCTACCGGTATATGAAACCCTTGATTATCCACGGCAATGTGTTCATTGCCCAGCCGCCCCTGTACCTGATCCGTACCGGGAAAAAGCACACCTACGCCTACAGCGATGACGAACTCCAGCAGAAACTGGATGAAGTGGGCAGAAACAACAACCCCTACGTGCAGCGCTACAAAGGCTTGGGCGAAATGAACCCGGAACAGCTGTGGGAAACCACTATGGATCCTAGCAAGCGGACGGTGCTCCAGGTACAGCTAGAAGATGCGGCCAATGCCGATTCCATTTTCTCCGTGCTTATGGGGGACAAGGTTGAACCTCGGCGGCAGTTCATCGAGGAAAATGCCGGCAAGGTTACCAACCTGGACTTCTGAGGCAGCTATGGGTACCCAAATACTGCTTCCCCAGGGCAAGTGGGAACTGACCAAGGACTCTGGCGCTCCCCTTGTGGTGGTGGCCGGCGGCCGGCGGCCGGATCCCCAGTGGCTGCGGAAAGCAGCAGGGGACCTGCCCCTTTATGCGGCGGACCGGGGCGCGGACCACTGCGCCAAAGCCGGCCTGACGCCCCGCTTTTTGTATGGGGATAGGGACAGTGCGGCGCCCGGCGCCTGGGAAAAATTTGTCCAGGCCGGCGCCAAGGTGAAAACCTTTCCCGTGAACAAGGACGATACGGACCTGTCCTTGATTCTCCAAGATATCAAGGTCCCTTGTCTGGTTCTGGCCACCGGGGTTTGGGGCGGCCGGGCGGACCATTTGTTTGGCAATCTTTATTGCCTGCTGTCCTGTCAGAAGCGGGGCAGCACCGTGATTTTGGCTGATGAACAGGAAATCCTGTGTTTTCTGGGCCCCGGTGAGGGCGCAGCCTTTACTCCCGCTGGGCGCAGGCCCGCGGCTGTAAGCCTGCTCCCCCTGACGGCGGAAACCACAGTGAGTATTGAAGGGGTCCGCTGGCCCCTTGACCATTCCTCTTTAACCCAGGAAAATCCCTATGCAGTAAGCAACAAAATGACAGAAGCTGTGCTCACCGCCTCTTGTCAGGCGGGCTGGGCCGGACTATATCTGACCTGGAAGGAGTAGGGAATGGAAACCATCGTTTTTTCGTGGCATGATTTGGTGTTTTTGCTGGTGGCCGGGTTTGTGGGCTCTTTTGTGGATGCAGCCGTAGGGGGCGGGGGACTGATTACCATTCCCGCCTACATGGCGACCCCTCTTCCCATGCCCGTTGCCCTGGGCTCCAACAAGTTTGCGGCCAGCATCGGCGCCATTACCAGTTTTTTTACTTTTGTGCGTTCCGGCAAAATCGACCGGAAAATTATCAAAATGATGCCCTTATCCGCTATAGGCAGCGCCGTAGGCGCTTGTCTGGTTTCTTTGGTACCGGACCAGATTCTGCGGTACATCGTGGTCATTTCCCTGATTGCGGTGGCGGTGTACACCTTTAAGAAAAAAGAGTGGAACGGCGTCAACGAAATGACGGAAATGAGCCGGACCATGGCGGTGGGCATTGCCTTTATGGCCTGGTGCCTGGGCATGTATGACGGCTTTTTCGGTCCGGGAACGGGAACGTTCCTGATTTTTGCCTTTTTATATTTTGGCTATAATTTTGTTACCGCAGCAGGCAATGCCAAAACCCTGAACCTGGCCAGCAACCTGGGCGGGCTGGTAGCCTTCCTGGTCTTGGGCAAGGTATATTTCTGGTACGCGCTGCCCATGGGTCTGGTGGAAATTGCCGGAGCCCGGCTAGGTGCCAGAATGGCCATCAAAAAGGGTGTGGGTTATATCCGTACCCTGTTCTTGATCGTAACCATCGTGCTGATCGGCAAGCAGGTTTATGATCTGTTCTTAAAGTAAACAATTAGCAGCAAAGCCCGGGAGGGCGCAGGAAAGGAAGCGTGAGAACGTGGATGATCAGCAAAATGATAAACAGACCATCACGGCAGGCAAGGTAATTCCCGTATACGTAGAAGACGAAATGCAGAAGTCGTACATCGACTATGCTATGAGTGTTATTGTACAGCGGGCCTTACCGGATGTGCGGGACGGTTTGAAACCGGTTCACCGGCGCATCCTGTATGCCATGAACGAAGCCGGCATGCTGCCGACCAAAGCGTATAAGAAATCCGCCCGTATCGTGGGCGATGTTTTAGGTAAGTATCACCCCCATGGTGACTCCTCCGTATACGACGCCATTGTTCGGCTGGCCCAGGATTTCTCCACCCGGTATCTGATGGTGGACGGCCACGGGAACTTCGGTTCCGTGGATGGTGACCCTGCGGCTGCCATGCGGTATACCGAAGTGCGTATGGGCAAGATTGCCGTAGAAATGCTGCGGGATATTGAAAAGGATACGGTGGATTTCATCCCCAACTACGATGAATCCCTGAAGGAACCCACCGTGCTGCCGGCCAAGGTACCGGCTCTTCTGATCAACGGTTCCGCCGGTATTGCCGTAGGTATGGCCACCAACATTCCGCCCCACAACCTGAACGAAGTGGTGGATGCCTGTGTCATGCTTATCGACAATCCGGACTGCACCATTGAACAGCTGATGAAAGCCATCAAAGGACCGGACTTCCCTACGGGAGCCAAGATTCTGGGCATCAACGGCATTCGCCAGGCCTATACCACCGGCCGGGGCGTTATCAAGGTGCGGGCCAAGGCGCATGTGGAACCCATGCCCAAAAACAAGAACCGGATTGTGGTGACTGAGATTCCCTACCAGGTCAACAAGGCAAAACTCATTGAGAGCATTGCCCACCTGGTGCAGGACAAGGTGCTGGAGGGCATTACGGACCTAAGGGATGAATCCGACCGGAAGGGTATGCGCATTGTCATCGAGCTCCGCAGCGATGTGGTGCCCGAAGTGATGCTGAACCAGCTGTACAAGCATACCCAGCTCCAGGATTCCTTCGGCATTATTATGCTGGCCCTGGTCAAAGGCCATCCCCGGATTTTGAATCTGAAACAGATTCTGGAATATTATCTGGAACACCAGAAGGATGTCATTACCCGGAAATGCCAGTACGAACTGCGCAAAGCCAAGGAACGGGCCCATATCTTGGAAGGCTTGAAAATCGCCCTGGATCACCTGGACGAAGTCATTGCCACCATCCGGGCCAGCGCCAACGGCGACGTAGCCAAGGCAGCCTTGATGGACAAGTTTGCCTTGAGCGACAAGCAGGCCCAGGCCATTTTGGATATGCGTCTCCAACGCCTGACCGGTTTGGAACGGCAGAAGATTGAGGACGAATACCAGGAAGTTATGGCCAATATTGCCTATTTGGAGGACGTGTTGTCCGACGAACATAAGATTATGGGTATCGCCCGGGAAGATCTGCTGGACGTGAAGAAGCGTTTTGGGGATCCCCGGAGAACCTCCATTGTACCCGATGCCGGGGAACTGGAAACCGAAGACCTGATTGCTGAGGAGGACGTGGTCATTACCATCAGCCACCAAAGCTATATCAAACGTCAGGCCCTCACCAACTTCCGCAACCAGAACCGGGGCGGCCGGGGCATCAAGGCCGGCAGCGGCAAGATTGTCAAGGAAGACAACAAGGTGAAAGGGGACTTCTCCGAACACCTGCTGATGGCCAGCACCCATGACAATATCCTGTTCTTTACCAATCGGGGACGGGTCTACCGGCAGAAGGGCTACGAAATTCCGGAAGCCGGCCGTACCGCCAAGGGAACCTATATCCGGAACCTGTTGCCGCTGGAAGAAAACGAAAAGGTCAACGCCGTGATTGCCGTCCACAGCGGCATCAGTTCTGACGAAGACAAGTTCCTGTTTATGGCTACCAACGCCGGTATTGTAAAGCGTACCAGCGTCAGCGAATTCAAGTCCGCCCGGAAAGGCGGCCTGATTGCCATCAACCTGGACGAAGGGGAAGAACTCATTGACGTGAAGCTCACCTCCGGCAAGAACGATATCCTCCTGGCTACCCGGGACGGCTACGCCATCCACTTTAACGAAGAGGATGTAAGGCCCATGGGCAGAACCAGCCACGGGGTACGGGGCATTCTGCTGCGGCCTCACGATACGGTGGTTTCCATGGACAGCTGCCTGGACGATACGGGTGAAGTGCTGACCGTAACCGACAAGGGACAGGGCAAACGGACGGATATTTCCGAGTACCGGGTTCAGAACCGGGGCGGCAAAGGTATCATCAACCTGAAAGTCACCGATAAGACGGGCCTGATTGTAGGGTCCAAGTTCATTACGGAAAAACAGGAAATCATGCTGATTTCTGCAGCTGGCATCATCATCCGGATGAATGCGGCGGATATCTCCACCTATGGCAGAAATGCCCAAGGGGTGAAACTGATGGATCTGGAAAGCGGCGATAAGGTTGCTGCTCTGGCCATTGTGAATACCGTGGATGAAGAAGACGAATAAAGCGTAAAAATAGGCTTGTGCACAACTGCACAAGCCTATTTTTTGCCCCAATGGTGGAAAACTCTGTGGATAACTGGATAAAAAGCTGTGGCATACAGAAAAGTGAATGTAAAAAGTGGCGATAAATGCCCACAGACAGGGAATTTTGGTTAAACCCCTGTGGATTTTCCCCAAAGTTATCCACAATTCTTGGGGATAACTTGTGTATAAGTGGATAAGCCCCTCCGGATTTTGTAGTACGAACAGCTTTTCGCACAAAATATAGCTCTAACCCCAGAAGTTATCCACAGAAAATGTGGATAACTTCCCGATTTTTGGGGATAACTTTGTGCATAAGTGGATAGCTTGACGAAAGCCGGAGAATGCTCTATCCTGTTATTGTTAGATTTGATGGAATCAATTGAATTGAGGAGGAAGTTAGTATGGCAGAATTAAACAAGAGAGCCCAAGCATTCCAAGAATATTTGGACAAGAAAGATCCGAAAGCATTTCAGGTACAAGCCATTGAAGGGGACCGGTTCCACACCGCCGTATTCCGTTCCCATGTAAATATTGATGGTACGCCCGTGGTCCTGGTGGTTCTGTTGGACGACACGGCTTTTGGCATGATTCGGGTGCTGCTGGCCCCCAAGGCCCTGAAGGACAACAACAAGGAAGCCCTGGAAAAAATGATCACCGATTTCAACCAAGGCTACAAGGCTTTCAAGTTCTATCTGGATCCGGAAGGTTCCCTGATTCTGGACCTGTGCGTAGTGTTCGAAAACGAAAGCATCAATGGGGATATGTTCTATGCCCTGTTCGACCTGATTACCAAGGAAATGGGCCAAAGATACAAAGAAATCATGAAGACCATTTGGGAATAAGTTCCCTAAAAAAAGCCTTCTCCAGCTGCAGCAGCTGGAGAAGGCTTTTTTATTTTTTAGCAGAGCTGGACGGTTCCGCTTTTTGGGGTGGTTCCAAAGGCTGGATAAACCTGGACTGCTTGACGAAACGGATAAATTCTTCCATGGCCGGATGCAGGCGCACATTTTTGTTCCACACCAGGGTAATAAAGGCCGGATGGAATTCGGTAATGGGAATGGCCGCCAGGTCCGGTTCCTGGCTGGCAATTTCTTCGGTAAGAAAACCGGCAGCCGCTTCACTGCGGATGTATTCCAGGATGGTGAAGACCTGGGAGGTCTGGTGGACAATCCGGGGCTGCACCTCGCTGACTGCAAACATCCGCTTGATATAGGTGGTCTGGTCAAAATGGTCGGAAAACATGACCAAAGGCACGTCCTTCAGCTCTTTCAGACTCAGGGATGTTCTGCTGGCCAGGGGGTGGTCCTTCCGGACAAACAGTTTCAGGTAGCTTTTCCGCAGCAGCAGGTGGTGATAGGGCTCTTCCGGCATATGGTTGGTAACGCACAGGGCAAAATCAATTTCCTGCCGGTCCAGCAGCTCGTATAGCACATTGGTGGTTTCCTCGATGGTTTCGATGGTGGTTCGGGGATGTTCCTTTAAAAAGGCACCGTGGAGCTTGGGGAAAATGGTGTTTCCCCGCATGGTGGCCACCCCAATCCGCAGCAGGGTCCGGCTGTGTGCCAGATTCTTTACCACCTGGCACAAATTCTAGTAATGGTTCTCGAACTGCTGGGCGTGTTCCAGCAGAATCCGGCCCTGGGGGGTGACCTGGATGTTGTTCCGGTTGCGCTGGAACAGGGCTACCCCGCATTCCTGCTCCAGTTCCTGCATGGCCTTGGAAATCCCGGGCTGGGAGATATGACATTTCTCTGCGGCTCCGGTGAAGCTGCCGCATTGGCAGACAGCAATAAAGTATTCGATTTGGGTCAGTTTCATGGGGCACCTCCTTCTGTCTTTATTATAACTAAAAGTTTGGGTGAAGAACAGAAATGTATTTTACTTTCTTTTTCTGCCTGTGTAAAATTGCTACAGAATCACGAAAATGTATTTTGTATGCACTGAAATAAAAATAAATCTGTAGCCGGTCCCAACCACCGACGAAGTCAGGCCAAGGCCTGGAAGAAAAAGGAGATAAGTACAATGGCTGCAACGAAAATGGGTTATGATTTGTTAAACGATCCCTTCCTGAACAAAGGCACTGCCTTTTCTTTGGAAGAACGGAGAAAATACGGGCTGGTGGGCATTCTGCCGCCCCATGTGGAAACCCTGGAACTCCAGGCCCAGCAGGCTTACGAAAATGTTTGTGAACGGCCTAACCGGGCAGTACAGCGCCACTATCTGATGAAGCTGTTCAGCCGGAACCGGACCCTGTTCTTTTACCTGTTCTCCCATCATCTGGAACAGCTGCTGCCCATTTTGTATGCTCCTGGCGTAGCCGAAAGCGTCAAGCAGTACAGCGAACTGTTCACCACTCCCCAAAACGCCGTCTACCTGTCCATTGACGCCATGGGGGATATCGAAGAAGCCCTGCGCAACGGGGCTGCCGGCCGGGATATTGAACTGATCGTAGTTACCGACGGGGAAAGCATTCTGGGCATCGGGGACTGGGGCACCAACGGGGTCAGCATTTCCACCGGGAAAATCCTGGTGTACACCGCCGCTGCCGGCATTGACCCGGCCAAGGTGCTGCCGGTGGTACTGGATGCTGGCACCAGCCGCCAGAGCCTGATTGATGACCCGTTGTACCTGGGGCTGCACCACAAACGGATTGTGGGCGCTGCCTACGATACCTTTGTGGACCGCTTTGTGAGAACGGCTGAAAAGCTGTTCCCCAACCTGTACATCCATTTTGAGGATTTTGGACGGGAAAATGCAGCCCGTCTGCTGGACCAATACGCCAACCAATTTGCCGTCTATAACGACGATATTGAAGGCACCGGGGCGGTAACCCTGGCAGCCATTCTGGGCGCCCTGAAGATTTCCGGGCAGAAGCTTACGGACCAGAAATTCCTGTGCTTTGGCGCCGGCACCTCCGGCATGGGCATTGTGCGCCAGGTCTACGAAGAAATGCTGCTCCAGGGCCTGACCCCCCAAGAAGCCCAGGACCGGTTCTACCTGGTGGACCAACAGGGCCTGCTGTTTGAGGATTCCGATGCCCTGACCCCCCAACAAAACCTGTTTACCCGCAAGAGAACGGAATTTGCGGACAGTCACGACCTGGACACCTTGGAAAAAGTGGTAAAAGCCATTCATCCTACCATTTTGGTGGGCTGCTCCACGGTGGGCGGTGCCTTTACAGAAAGCATCGTCAAGGAAATGGCTGCCCATACGGAACGCCCCATTGTCTTCCCGCTGAGCAATCCCACGGAACTGGCAGAAGCCAAGGCTGCGGACCTGATTGCCTGGACGGAAGGCCGGGCCCTGGTGGCTACCGGCACTGCTTCCCAGGAAGTGGGATACCAAGGGGTGAAGTACCAGATTGGCCAAGCCAACAACTCCTTGGTGTTCCCGGGGATGGGACTGGCCGTAACTGCCTGCCACGCCAAATGCGTGTCCCAGGGAATGCTGGCAGCTGCTGCCCATGCCCTGGCTGATGAAGTAAAGGTGGAAAACGCCGGTGCCTCTGTGCTGCCGCCGGTTACCCATCTCCAGGACTTCACGGTGGTGCTGGCCCAGAAGGTGGCCCAGCGCATTGTAGAAGAAGGCGTCAACCAAAAAGCCATTGCCGACCCTGCCCAAGCTGTTTTGGACAGCCAATGGACAGCTGAATATAAAGAGCTGTAAGATTCCAGCCGCAAGGCCTCCTGGGATAAATCACACACAAAAAAAACAAGGAAGTGACCAGCTATACGCTGGCTGCTTCCTTGTTTTTTTGTGCGCTGTAAGGGGAAAATTGGCCCTTAGGGCATGAGAAAGGTCAGGAGAAAGGGAATCTCCAGAGTCAGAAGAAAACCGCTGACAAAGCCCAAAATGGCCGCAGGGGTATTGATGTACTTTAACAGTACGGGCATGGTGGAGTCCATAGTACTGGCGCCGCCCAGGCCGATACAGGGAAATTTGTACCACCGGGTCAAAAGGGGCACGGAAATAAAGCACAGCAGTTCCCGGAGGGAATTGGCAATAAAGGCAATGGCGCCCACCTTGGTGGAATACAGGGAGCCGATAACCACGGACGACAGGCTGTACCAGCCCATACCAGCGCTGACCAGGAGGCTGTCCCGGGAGGGTAGGCCAGTCAAAAGGCCAAATAACGTGCCAAGGGTCAGGCTCCCCAGGGTGATGGCCGCAGGAATGGCCAGACAAAGGCTTAAATTCCTGGGCGTGACGAATTGCCGGATTAGAGCCTTGTTTTCCCCGATTTCAATGCCGGAAACAAAAATCATGATGTTCAGGGCGTTCATGAGAATGGTGTCCAAAAGGGGCCCCTGGTCCGGGGTCAGAAAAGCATATCCCGCGCCAAAGCCCAGCACCAGGGAGAGCAGAATGAGCCGGATCATTTCTTGGCCTCCTGGAACAGGGTGTGGATTTCCCGGGCAAAAATCCGCTCTACTATCAGGAGCAGCAGAAAGCTGCCCAGCATGCTGCCCAGGCAGATGGCCAGGGACTGGATGCCCAGGGTGCGCAACTGGACAAGCAGCTGGGGATTGCTGCCAATTTTGGCTGCAAGGCAAAAAATCATGGTGCATAGGGCCGCCTGGGAAATGCGGCTAAGGCCCAGCTTTATTTTGTAGGAAAACAGGTTTACCAAGCCGGCCGCAATGCCCAGCGCCATGCAAAGCAGGATAACGGTCATGAAGTCAGCTCCTTTTCGTAATTTAGGTACAAGAAAAGCCGGCAGCTGCAGCAGCCGGCCATCATCCAGCGGGATTAGAGGGTAAAAGCCAGATGTCCCAATACGTATAGGGACAGGCCCCGGATTACCAGCATGAACCAATGGGTGGGAAACCGGATGCCTGTTTTGGGGTCCCGGATGGCCATACCAGGAATCTGGTAGAATACGGCCAGCTGCTCATAGCCGGACAGAATCAGCAGCATGGAGGCGGGCTCCCATAAAATATCATCAAATAAAATCAGGAACAGGCAGTAGAAAAAGAAAATCAGCCGCCCCAGATAAAAAAGCAGGAAAAACAGGAATCCCTGGTCAATGACAATAATCCGAACCGGAGAGGGGCGCTTGCTGCGCAGCAGCCCGGGAAAGGTCTGCATATAATAATAGATGGTCTGGTACCGGAACAAAAAGATAATTTCCAGCAGCCAGCAGAATAAGGGAACCACATGGATATGCATAGGCTGATCAACGCTCCTTCCGCCTTTCATTATACACGATAGGTCCATATCCTGACAATTTCTCTTTCTGTCCGGTTATTGTTCTGAAAATAGGATTCCATGTAAAATCTGAATGCATGAAATATATCTTTCACAATAGACAAATGTCCATTAAATACATACGCTTCACAAAATGTACATAAAAACGGTATACAAATTAAAAATTCGCATCAATTTTGTAAAAAGAGTATTGCAAAACCGCGAATAAGTACGTATAATAGGCTTAACTTGCAAGGCCGGCCGTCTTTCGTACAGCTCCCTGGCAAGAATCCCCTAGAAAGCAAAGGTGTTATGGATGAAAGGATGGAAAAAAGCGGTCGGCGCTATCGCCATGACAACGGTAATGGCAACCATGTTTGCAGGCTGCGGTGACAGTAAGAAAGAAGCAGCTAACAGCAATGAAATCAAGGTGGGCGCCCTGTTTGAACTCACCGGCAACGTTGCCAACTACGGTAAATCCTGTTACAACGGATTCCAAATGGCTATTGATGAAGTCAATGCCAAAGGCGGGGTAAACGGCAAAAAGATTACTATTGTCCAGGCGGACAACAAATCCGAGCCCTCTGAATCTGGCAACCAGGCAACCAAGTTGATTTCCAAGGATAAGGTTGCTGTTATTGTTGGACCTGCTACCAGCGGCTGCGTATCCGCTGCCACGCCTGTAGTCACCAACGCCAAGGTTCCTCTGATGGCTCCTGTAGCTACGGCACCTGGCATTACGGTGGATGAAAAAGGCAAGGTTCGTCCCTACATCTTCCGTGCCTGCTTCACGGATCCGTTCCAAGGCAAGGTTATGGCAACCTTCGCGGTTAAGAGCCTGAACGTGAAGAATGTGGCTATTTTCTATGATTCTTCCAGTGACTATTCCAAAGGCCTGATGGAAGTATTCGGCAAGACTTTGGAAGAAAACGGCGGCAAGGTTGTAGCCAAGGAAGCTTTCCTGGCTAAAGACCAAGATTTCAAGGCAGCCCTGACCAAACTGAAGGCTGCTGATCCTCAAGCCCTGTATGTACCGGCTTATTATGAAGAAGTTTCCAAGATTGTAAAACAAGCTCGTGAAGTTGGCCTGGATTGCCCAATCCTGGGCAGCGATGGTTGGGATTCCCCGAAACTGGCAGAAATTGCTGGTGCTGATGCTCTGAACAACACCTACTTCAGCAGCGCTTATTCCGCACAGGATCAAGATCCCCATGTACAACAGTTCATCAAAGACTACAAAGCCAAATACAACGCAGAACCGGATACCTTTGCCATCCACTCCTATGATGCAGGCCTGGTTGTAGCCGAAGCCATCAAGAGAGCTGGCGGCACCGATGGTACCAAGATTGCCGACGAAATGGCCAAGATGAAAGATTTCCAAGTAGCCACTGGGAAATTCACCCTGGATAAGGATCACAACCCTGTATCCGGCGGTATCATCATCGAAATGAAGAACGGCGTACAGACCTTCAAAGAAAAGATTAACCTGTAAGTTTCAAATTCAGTCTATATGGCGTTGGGTCAGGCTCAACTGACCTGACGCCAAAATTTTTCCAAAGGAGGAAGGCTTATGGACACGGGTTCTTTTGCTTTACAATTTGTACAGCAAATTGTAAACGGGGTGTCACTGGGCAGCATTTATGCGCTGATTGCCCTCGGGTACACCATGATTTATGGCATCATCAAATTAATTAACTTCGCCCACGGTGATATTTACATGGTGGGTGCCTATATTGGCTATGTAGCCACCAGCAAGTTTGGTTTACCTTTTTTGCCTTCCATCGTTTTGGCCATGCTGGGCTCCGCTATTGCTGGTATCATCATTGAACGGATTGCCTATCGCCCCATGCGGAACGCACCCCGGATTGCGGCCCTGATTACCGCCATCGGCGTATCGTTCTTTCTGGAAAACGGCATGATACTTTTGGTTACGCCCCAGCCCCGGACCTTCCCGGCAATTTTTGCCCCCACGGTCTATAACATCGGCGGCATCATCATCAACAACCAGCAGATCATCATTTTGGTAAGCACCTTTATCCTGATGCTGGTTCTGACTTACATCGTTAACCGGACCAAAGCCGGCAAGGCCATGAGAGCGGTAAGCTATGATGCAGACGCAGCCCGGCTCATGGGCATCAACATCGACCGGGTTATTTCCATGACCTTCGCCCTGGGTTCTGCCCTGGCTGCTGCCGCCGGCGTACTGGTAGGCATCTACTACAACTCCATTGATCCCCTGATGGGCATGATGCCCGGTATCAAGGCGTTCATTGCAGCTGTTGTAGGCGGCATCGGCATTCTCCCCGGCGCTATGCTGGGCGGCATCATCATGGGTCTGGTAGAAGCCATGGTCAGCGGCTTCTTCTCCTCCACCTTCCGTGATGCAGCAGCCTTTGCCATCCTGATTATCATCTTGCTCTATAAACCTACGGGCTTACTGGGCAAGAACGTGAAAGAGAAAGTGTAGGTGGGAGCCATGAAAAATTTACGCAAACAGGATTTACTGGGCCTGGGCATTTTTGCAGTGATTTTTGTGGTATTCTATCTGCTGTTTGACCAGGAAGTTTTGGATGACTATTGGGAAACCAACGTCATCATGATTTTGATCAACATCATCCTGTCCGTAAGCCTGAACCTGATCAACGGCTTTACGGGACAGTTCTCCATCGGCCATGCCGGCTTTATGGCAGTAGGCGCCTATGTTTCCGCCATTATTACCGTAAAACTGGGAATGGACTTTGCCCTTGCCCTGATTGTAGGAACTTTGGCCGCTGCTTTCCTGGGCTTCCTGATTGGCATGCCCACCCTGCGGCTGGACGGTGACTATCTGGCCATTGCTACCCTGGGTTTGGGGGAAATCATCCGGATTGCCATCCTGAACATCAACTATGTAGGCGGGGCTTCCGGTTTCATGGGGATTCCCCGTTTGACCACCTTCCCCATTGCCTTCTGGATTATGGTTTTTGTGGTATACGTCATCAAAAACTTCAAGAATTCGGCAGACGGCCGTGCCTGCCTGGCCATTCGTGAAAACGAAATTGCGGCGGAAACCATGGGTATCAACACCACCAAGTACAAGGTTATGGCCTTCACCATTGGAGCTGGTTTTGCCGGTACCGCCGGTGCCCTGTTCTCCCATTACTATTACATTGCCCACCCGGCATCCTTTACCTTCATGCGTTCTTTTGATATCCTGACCATGGTGGTATTGGGCGGCCTGGGTTCCATGACCGGTGCTGTTACCGGTGCTGTTCTCTTAACCGCTATTTCTGCTGCTCTGGCAGATTATCCGGAATGGCGTATGGTCATCTACTCCATTGTCATGATTGTCCTGATGCTGAACCGCCCGCAGGGCCTGTTTGGCAGCAAGGAACTGAGCCTGAATATGTTTAAATCTATAAAGCTGGGAGGTGGATCTCATGGCGGAACTGCTCAAAGTGAATAACGCCTCCATGATTTTCGGCGGCCTGCGTGCTGTATCCAACTTGAATATGCAGATTGATGAAGGGGAACTGATTGGCCTCATCGGTCCCAACGGCGCCGGCAAGACCACTGCCTTCAATATGCTTACCGGGGTGTATGAACCTTCTGAAGGGGAAATCACCTTTGCCGGACAGCGGATCAACGGAAAGAAACCGTACCAGGTGACCAATATGGGCGTGGCCCGTACCTTCCAGAACATCCGTCTGTTCTCCGAACTGTCCGTACTGGACAATGTAAAGATTGCCTTTAACCAGCATATCCGCTATGGCCTTTTGGAAGCCATCGGCCGTTTTGGCCGGTACTTCTCGGAAGAAGCTGCGGTGGAGGAAAAAGCTTTGGAGCTGTTAAAAATCTTCAAGCTGGATAAGCTGAAGGATGAAATGGCCAAGAACCTGCCCTACGGCGAACAGCGCCGGCTGGAAATTGCCCGCGCCCTGGCTACGGGACCCCGCCTGCTGCTGTTAGATGAACCGGCAGCAGGCATGAACCCCCAGGAAACCAAGGAACTGATGGAACTGATCCGCTGGATCAAAAAAGAATTTAATTTAAGCATTCTTCTGATTGAACATGATATGGGTCTGGTAATGAGCGTCTGCCAGCGGATTTACGTACTGGAATACGGCATCTGCATTGCCAACGGGACCCCTGATGAAATCAAACACAACAAACGCGTAATCAAAGCGTACTTAGGCGAGGAGGTGTCCTGATGCTGAAGGTAGAACATTTGGATGTATTCTACGGGGCCATCCACGCAGTCAAGGATGTAAGCCTGGAAGTAGGCGATGGACAGATTGTTACCCTGATTGGGTCCAATGGGGCTGGAAAATCCACCACCCTGCATACCATTTCCGGACTGATCAAACCGAAAAACGGCAGCATCGAATATGACGGCCACGAAATCGTGGGCGTTCCGGCCCATAAACTGGTGGGCCAGGGGCTGGTCCAGGTCCCTGAAGGCCGTCACGTATTTTCCAACATGACGGTTATGGAAAACCTGGACATGGGCGCCTACCTGCGCAGTGACAAAGACGGTATTGCCCAGGATAAGGAAAAGGTTTTCGCCAAGTTCCCCCGGCTGAAAGAACGGGTGGGGCAAATGGCCGGTACCCTGTCCGGCGGCGAGCAGCAGATGCTGGCCATGGGCCGGGCCCTGATGAGTCGTCCCAAACTGCTGATTTTGGATGAACCTTCCATGGGTCTTGCACCCTTGCTGGTACGGGAAATCTTTGCTATCATCAAAGAGATCAACGAAGAAGGAACCACCGTCCTGTTGGTGGAACAGAATGCCAACATGGCCCTGTCCATTGCCGACCGGGCGTATGTATTGGAAACCGGACGGGTGGTATTGTCCGGCACTGCAGCCGAACTGGCAGCCAGCGAAGCTGTACAGAAAGCCTATTTGGGCGGCTGATGAGGAGGCAGAAACCATGTTAGTAAAAGAGTTGATGACCAAAGTCGTAAAGGTAGTGGAGAGCGAACAGTCCCTTTTGGAAATCCAGGAACTGATGCTCAACAACAATCTGCGCCGGGTACCGGTGGTGGATAAGGAAGGCCATTTGCGGGGTATCATCACCGATGGGGATGTAGCCCGGGCTACGCCCTCCGATGCCAGCACCCTGAGCCGGTATGAAGCCAACTACCTGCTGGGCAAGCTGAAGGTGAAAGATTTGATGACCAAAGCCGTCATTACCGTTAAGGAAGTGGACGGGGTGGAAGTGGCTGCTTACCTGATGTACAAGTTTAAAATCGGCGCCCTGCCGGTGGTGGACGACAACAACAAGGTGGTAGGCATCATTTCTGATACGGACTTGTTCAAGGCATTTGTGGACCTGATGGGCTATGCCCAAACCTCTACCAAAATCACCATCGATTCCAAGGATAAGGTGGGGGTTCTGGCAGAACTGGCCAACATTTTCAAGGATAGAGGCGTCAACATCATTTCCATCCTGACCCGTGATATAGGAAATGATGACCGGGAAATTACCATTCGTGCAGACCTGACCAACGCTATGGATGTTATCCAAACCATCCGTGACGCAGGCTACAACATTACTGATATCTCTACTTTGAAAGTAGATGATCCCAGTGTCCGGTAAAATTGATTATCACGTTGGCGACATTGTACGGATGAAAAAAGCCCATCCCTGCGGCTCCTATGAATGGGATGTGGTGCGGGTCGGTATGGATTTCGGCATCAAATGCCGGGGCTGCGGGCATTATGTGATGCTGCCCCGGGCCAAATTCGAAAAAGCGGTACGGGATGTATTGGAACATAAGGAATAAAAAGCAGGGGACTGGTGCCTATTGGCCGGTCCTCTTTTTTGCGCTGTAGGAGAAATTCTTCTTGCAGAAGGGGTTTCTTTTTTATGCTATAATGGAAAAATAAACAGGCGGAAGGAGTGGGGAGTATGGGAAACTGGAAGGCTTGGTTCGTCACAGCAGCCGTTTGTCTTATGACCCTGCTGCCAGCGCCGGCCCAGGCCGTGCAGTGGATGCCCCTGGGGGAAAGTGAAGAAGGCCTGGTCTCCATGGACCGGGACAGCCTGAAACTGACCCAGGATGAACGGTATCTCAAGGTCTGGGAAAAGGTGGAGTGGCCGATGGTCAGTGCCCAGGGTATTGCCGGAGAGCTGCGCCATCAGGAGTACGACCTGAAAGAGAAGAAATGGCGGCAGCTGAGCGTGTATGCCCTGAATACCAAAGGCCAAAAGGTCACCGGCAGCCGAAAAATCGGGGAATGGCAGCCCTTTCAGGCCATGACGGCCCTGTTTACCCGGGCCCGGTACGAATGGGACTATGCCCGGCTGAACGGCCCTTGGGTCTTCAGCAAGACTCTGCCCAAACTGGGTAAGAAATGGTTCAATCCCCAGACGTTGGAGAAAAAAGGCAGCGATACCTATGAAGTGTGGGAAAAGACCTGGCTGAAGGAACCGGCAAACGGTACGGAAATTCTCCTATCCCATACCCGCTATGATCTGTCCAATGGAAGGGCACGGACCCTGTACCTGTGTACCTTCAACAGCCAGGGCGTCATGACGGACCACTACGCTGTCAGTGATGCCTGGAGCCAGAAAACGGACCAGTTTGGCGAATATATCGGTCCCATGCTGGCCAGCTATTACGCCCAGCATCACCACTCATAAAACACAAGAGAGTTGAATAAAAAGAAATTAATGATATAACTCTATAGAATATATGGACAAGAAAGGAAGAATGTCATGAAAATCTGCCCTAAATGCCATAAAATGTATGAAGATAGCCAAAACTTCTGTGCCCTTGATGGCAGCCGGCTGGAACTGAGCCCCGTGTCCCAAAGTATGAGAAAAGAGCAGCCTACTTCGGAAGAGACCCCGGTGATCCCGGAAAAGGAAGGCAAGGTGGTGGAGGCTGCCGAGCCCCAGGGAGAGGAAAAGCAGGCAGAAGCAGAAACGGAAGATACCTTCCAAAAGGAAGAACAGGAAGGACAAAAAGACTTTCAGCAGAATCAGTACGTCCCGCCCAAACCCAGCAGAGGGTTTGGACAGATGATGGAAGATAACTTCCCCAATCAGGAAAATTGGAAGGAACTGTACTTGAATACCCGGGGCCGGGTGCACCGGGGAGATTTTGTGTGCCGGTGGCTGTGGCTGCTCCTGGCCATGGTGCTGGTCAGCACCATCAGTGTGATTGTACCTGTCATCAGCAGCCTGGGCGGACTGGTGATTGTGGGCATGATCATCATGTTCCTGAGTTTGGGCATTCGCCGGCTCCATGACCGGAACCATACCGGCTGGTGGCTGCTCCTGATGCTGATTCCGGTGGTGCATCCGCTGCTCACCCTGTATCTGCTGCTTTCTCCTACGGAAGAAGCACCTAACCAGTACGGGGAATAAACCTAAAGAAAGAAAAGGTCTCTTGAGGCGTGTTTTGGTGGATTGGGGAAAGGGGGAAGCAGCGTGAAAATTTGTCCCCGCTGTTATAAGATTTATCCGGACAGTGAAAATTTCTGTTCCGAAGACGGAACGCCGCTAAAGCAAAGTCCGGGAGTGCAGGGCGGAAGTCCGTCTGGAACCAGATCCCAGCAGGGGGAAACCGTACTCCATATATCCGTGGAGAAGCTGCGGCCGGGCGATGAAGCCCTAAGGGACGGGCAGCCCCTGTACAATCCCTATGCCCAGGGGGAGCCCCATCGGTCCTGGAAACGTATGCTGGAAGATAATCTGCCGGACCAGGATACGTGGCGGCAGCTGTATCTGAATTTTAAAGGCCGGGTGCACCGGGGAGATTATTTCTGTCGGTCCCTGTGGCTGGGGGCGGCGGATCTGGTGGTGGCACTTTTTGCCTATACCCTGGGAGACGTCATCGGCCTGGGGGACGACTTTGTGCTGCTGCTGGAAGGCACTGCGGGCGTCGTCCTGATATTGATGCACCTAAGCCTGGGCGTTCGCCGGCTTCACGACCGGAACGCCAGCGGCTGGTGGATGCTGCTGCTCCTGATTCCTGCCCTCCAAGGACTGTTTTTGCTGTACCTGCTGCTGGCGCCTACTCCCTGGAAGCCCAATCGGTATGACTACACCGAAACCAGGGAGAACTTCCCCTGACAACGGCGTTTTTGCTAGCCGTTTGGCAGGGGGAATTTTTTTCTAAAAAACAGTTGACGACCTTCGATATCTGTGCTATTATATACAAGCTTTCTCGTTACGGAAACGCAGCGAAAGGCCTGGCGGTCCTTAGAAGGAAAAAGCGCCAATCACGATTTAAAAAATAAATTTTAAAAAGTGGTTGACAAAAACTTCTAAGTTTGCTAGAATAAACAAGCTGTCAGTGAGACAGCAGCGACGAACTTTGAAAACTGAATATTGATTGACAGATGTGCGGGTCAAGTCACCTTTACGGTGATGAGATCGAGTCACTTCGAGACAACGAAGTAAAAAAATCAAAGCTAGTATTTTCAAGAGCCAAGCGGCTTTTCAAAATAATTCTATTTTGGAGAGTTTGATCCTGGCTCAGGACGAACGCTGGCGGCGTGCTTAACACATGCAAGTCGAACGGAGAATTTATTTCGGTAAATTCTTAGTGGCGAACGGGTGAGTAACGCGTAGGCAACCTGCCCTCCAGTTGGGGACAACATTCCGAAAGGAATGCTAATACCGAATGTGATCCCTTTTCCGCATGGAGAAGGGATGAAAGATGGCCTCTATTTATAAGCTATCGCTGGAAGATGGGCCTGCGTCTGATTAGCTAGTTGGTGGGGTAACGGCTCACCAAGGCGATGATCAGTAGCCGGTCTGAGAGGATGAACGGCCACATTGGGACTGAGACACGGCCCAAACTCCTACGGGAGGCAGCAGTGGGGAATCTTCCGCAATGGACGAAAGTCTGACGGAGCAACGCCGCGTGAGTGATGAAGGTCTTCGGATTGTAAAACTCTGTTGTCAGGGACGAATGTGCGAACGTTGAATAAGCGTTTGTATTGACGGTACCTGACGAGGAAGCCACGGCTAACTACGTGCCAGCAGCCGCGGTAATACGTAGGTGGCAAGCGTTGTCCGGAATTATTGGGCGTAAAGAGCATGTAGGCGGGCTTTTAAGTCCGACGTGAAAATGCGGGGCTTAACCCCGTATGGCGTTGGATACTGGAAGTCTTGAGTGCAGGAGAGGAAAGGGGAATTCCCAGTGTAGCGGTGAAATGCGTAGATATTGGGAGGAACACCAGTGGCGAAGGCGCCTTTCTGGACTGTGTCTGACGCTGAGATGCGAAAGCCAGGGTAGCAAACGGGATTAGATACCCCGGTAGTCCTGGCCGTAAACGATGGGTACTAGGTGTAGGAGGTATCGACCCCTTCTGTGCCGGAGTTAACGCAATAAGTACCCCGCCTGGGGACTACGATCGCAAGATTGAAACTCAAAGGAATTGACGGGGGCCCGCACAAGCGGTGGAGTATGTGGTTTAATTCGACGCAACGCGAAGAACCTTACCAAGGCTTGACATTGAGTGAAAGACCTAGAGATAGGTCCCCTTCTTCGGAAGCACGAAAACAGGTGGTGCATGGCTGTCGTCAGCTCGTGTCGTGAGATGTTGGGTTAAGTCCCGCAACGAGCGCAACCCTTATCCTATGTTACCAGCACGTAATGGTGGGGACTCATAGGAGACTGCCAGGGATAACCTGGAGGAAGGCGGGGATGACGTCAAGTCATCATGCCCCTTATGTCTTGGGCTACACACGTACTACAATGGTCGGCAACAAAGGGCAGCAAAGCCGCGAGGCAGAGCAAATCCCATAAACCCGACCCCAGTTCGGATCGCAGGCTGCAACCCGCCTGCGTGAAGTTGGAATCGCTAGTAATCGCAGGTCAGCATACTGCGGTGAATACGTTCCCGGGCCTTGTACACACCGCCCGTCACACCACGAAAGTTGGTAACACCCGAAGCCGGTGAGATAACCGTAAGGAGTCAGCTGTCTAAGGTGGGGCCGATGATTGGGGTGAAGTCGTAACAAGGTAGCCGTTCGAGAACGAGCGGCTGGATCACCTCCTTTCTATGGAGAACCGTTGGGTACTACGGTACATCAACTATTCTCGTCGACGCACATCTGTCAAAATCAATATTTGGTTTTCAGGGCTCGTCCCTGAACCATGAACCTTGAAAACTTCATAGAAGAGACAAAAACAGTTTTGATGAAAATCAAAATTAAAGTCTTGTATGTGTTGTGATGAACATATACAAGCACCTCTAATCTAAATGCGAATTTAGAGACGAGTAACGAGAACAACTAGGAACACGTAAGTGTGACTTAGTTAGACTTGAGTTTTTGCAGAAATGCAAAATCAAAGAACTCCAACAAAATTCGAGGCAGTTCGCGAAGCGAGGAAGCAAATTTCCGGAGATAATACACCTAGTATATCGAGGAAAATTTGCGACGAGCGACAAAGAAATGGCCGAATTTTGGCAGGAGATAAGTCAAGCTACTAAGGGCATACGGCGAATGCCTAGGCACTAAGAGCCGATGAAGGACGCGGTAAGCTGCGAAAAGCTACGGGGAACCGCAAGCAGGTTTTGATCCGTAGATGTCCGAATGGGGAAACCCACCAGCCGTAATGGGCTGGTATCCTTAGGGAAGGGAACCCGGTGAACTGAAACATCTAAGTAGCCGGAGGAAGAGAAATCAAACGAGATGCCCACAGTAGCGGCGAGCGAAGAGGGCAGAGCCTAAACCGGGAAGCTTCGGCTTTCCGGGGTTACGGACTCACATAATTCAAGTTTATCCTAGCCGAATTACCTGGAAAGGTAAGCCACAGAGCATAAAAGCTGCGTAGGTTAAAGGACGAGCGAGAAGGTGAGTATCCAGAGTACCACGAAGCACGAGAAATTTTGTGGGAAGTCGGGGGGACCACCCTCCAAGGCTAAACACTACTTAGTGACCGATAGCGCATAGTACCGTGAGGGAAAGGTGAAAAGAACCGCGGGAGCGGAGTGAAAGAGAACCTGAAACCGTATGTCTACAAGCAGTCGGAGCGCAAGCGACGGCGTGCCTATTGAAGAATGAGCCAACGAGTTGCGGGCACTAGCGAGGTTAAGCAGGAAATGCGGAGCCGTAGGGAAACCGAGTCTGAAAAGGGCGATGAGTTAGTGTTCGCAGACCCGAAACTGTAGTGATCTACCCATGATCAGGTTGAAGCACAGGTAAAATTGTGTGGAGGACCGAACCGGTGAGTGTTGAAAAACTTTCGGATGAATCGTGGGTAGCGGTGAAATTCCAATCGAACGCAGAGATAGCTGGTTCTCCTCGAAATAGCTTTAGGGCTAGCCTCAAGCAGTAAGCATAGGCGGTAGAGCACTGATCGGGATAGGGACTGTAATGGTTACCGAACCCTGTCAAACTACGAATGGTTATGCTGCAGAGCTTGGGAGTCAGACTACGAGAGATAAGTCCCGTTGTCAAAAGGGAAACAGCCCAGACCATCAGCTAAGGTCCCCAATGCCATACTAAGTGGAAAAGGATGTGGGGTCTCATAAACAACCAGGATGTTGGCTCAGAAGCAGCCACCATTTAAAGAGTGCGTAATAGCTCACTGGTCGAGAGGCCCTGCGCCGAAGATTCCCGGGGCTAAAGTATGGAACCGAAGCTATGGATGCAAGCTTAGGCTTGCGTGGTAGAGGAGCGTTCCCATCGGGTTGAAGTCGTACTGTAAGGTACGGTGGACTGGTGGGAAGTGAGAATGTTGGCATGAGTAGCGAAAAGAAAGGTGAGAATCCTTTCCACCGAAAGCATAAGGATTCCTGAGCAACGATCGTCGTCTCAGGGTAAGTCGGGACCTAATCCGAGGCAAAGAGCGTAGGAGATGGACAACTGGTTGATATTCCAGTACCGGCAGCAATCGTTTGAACAATGGAGTGACGCAGGAAGGCAGGTCCGCACGAGATTGGTAGTTCGTGTGCAAGCATGCAGGCTGGTGTACAGGCAAATCCGTACACTGAGGCTGAGGTGTGACGCGGAGGGAACTTGTTCCCGAAGGGATTGAGCCTACGCTGCCGAGAAAAGCTTCTAGTGAGAAAGCTGCCGCCCGTACCGTAAACCGACACAGGTATGCGGGGAGAGAATCCTAAGGTGCGCGGGAGAACCCTCGTTAAGGAACTCGGCAAAATGTACCCGTAACTTCGGGATAAGGGTAGCCATCGTGGTGAAAGGACTAGCTCCTGGAGCCTAGGATGGTCGCAGAGAAGAGGCCCAAGCGACTGTTAACCAGAAACACAGGTGCCTGCGAAAGAGAAATCTGATGTATAGGTGCTGACACCTGCCCAGTGCTGGAAGGTTAAAGAAGGATGTCCGGGTTCGACCCAAAGCATTCGACTGAAGCCCCAGTGAACGGCGGCCGTAACTATAACGGTCCTAAGGTAGCGAAATTCCTTGTCGGGTAAGTTCCGACCCGCACGAAAGGTGTAACGATTTGGGCACTGTCTCAACGAGGGACCCGGTGAAATTGAAATACCTGTGAAGATGCAGGTTACCCGCGACTGGACAGAAAGACCCCATGGAGCTTTACTGTAACCTAATATTGGGTTCTGATATTTGATGCACAGGATAGGTGGGAGGCAGAGATGGTAGTCCTTTGGGATTACCGGAGCCGCCGTTGGGATACCACCCTTCAACTATCGGGATTCTAACCGAGCGAGTAACGATCGCCGGGACATTGTTAGGCGGGCAGTTTGACTGGGGCGGTCGCCTCCTAAAGAGTAACGGAGGCGCCCAAAGGTTCCCTCAGCGCGGACGGAAACCGCGCGCGGAGTGTAAAGGCAGAAGGGAGCTTGACTGCGAGCCAAACACGGCGAGCAGGTACGAAAGTAGGGCTTAGTGATCCGGTGGCATCCAAGTGGAAGGGCCATCGCTCAACGGATAAAAGCTACCCTGGGGATAACAGGCTAATCTCTCCCAAGAGTCCATATCGACGGGGAGGTTTGGCACCTCGATGTCGGCTCATCACATCCTGGGGCTGAAGTCGGTCCCAAGGGCTGGGCTGTTCGCCCATTAAAGTGGTACGTGAGCTGGGTTCAGAACGTCGTGAGACAGTTCGGTCCCTATCCATCGCGGGCGTAAGAGATTTGAAGGGGGCTGCTCCTAGTACGAGAGGACCGGAGTGGACAGACCGCTGGTGTACCAATTATCCTGCCAAGGGTATAGTTGGGTAGCTACGTCTGGAACGGATAAACGCTGAAAGCATCTAAGCGTGAAGCCATCCTTAAGATGAGATCTCTCACGGAGTAATCCGGTAAGACACCTTGAAGAACACAAGGTTGATAGGCAGGATGTGTAAGCACAGCAATGTGTTCAGCTGACCTGTACTAATATGTCGAGGGCTTGACTTAAACCGCAAGTCCAAGAAGTAAAGAACGTCTCTTCATGAAGTTTTGAAGGCTCATGCCTTCTAATTGATAATCCGGTGGTTATGGCTGAAGGGATCCACCTGTTCCCATGCCGAACACAGTAGTTAAGCCTTCATACGCCGAAAGTACTCGACTGGAAACGGTCCGGGAGGATAGGAAGCTGCCGGTTAGGCAAACGCCTGAGTGAGAAATCGCTCAGGCGTTTTTCTTTTACCTTTTTAGTCTCCTTCAAGCGTGTATGTAAAGTCAAATAGCCCAGCGCGTTCCGGGAGAACCCGGGAACGTGCTGGGCTGTTGTTTTAGGGCAGAAAGGTTGACCGCAGGCTGCCGTATTCCAGGTACTTCTTTTATTCTTATCCATGTGCCTATAATTTTAGCTATTTATGCATAAAATCCCTGTGATTTCTGGTTTTTTTTCTGTATTTCTTTTCACATCAGGCCATTTATAGACCCTGTTGCTGGTATGAAATATTTTTCACTTTTTTCTTTGTGCCTTTCCATGCATTTTTCTCATCTTTTTTGTCCTGCGGACGCCGGGAAAATGTTTTCCGGATCCGGCAGTTTTTTGTTATGATAGAGGGGAACTTGGCAGCATTATTTCTAGGGCTGCCGTAAAGGACGGTGTCAGTATGGACAAAAAATATTATCTGGGGTTTGACGCAGGAACCCAAAGTGTGAAGGTTGCCATTTACGATGAGGCAGGCCAGGAAGTGGCTATGGCAACGGCTCCTACCACCTTGCTCTACCCGCAGCCGGGCTGGGTACAGATGGATGTGGGGGAATATTATCAGCTGATTAAACAATGTATGCGGGATTGCAGCCGGCAAATGGCAGCCAAGGGACTGGACGTGGGCCAGATCCGTTCCATTATGGGGGACGGCGTTATCTGCGGCATTGTTTGTGTGGACGCAGAGGGCAACGCCATTTCTCCCTATATCAACTACCTGGACAGCCGGACTTCCGACGATGTGGAAGCACTGAAGGCCCAGCATTTATCCATTTGGGCGGAAGAAACTGGGAATCCGGAACCCCATATTATGTTTCCTGCCATGTACGCTCGCTGGTTTCTCAAAAATATTCCAGCAGTCCGGGAACGGGGCGTGAAGTTCGTTCACAATTGCCCTTATATTTTGATGCATTTGGCCGGGCTTTCCGGTGAGGAAGCTTTTGTGGATTGGGGTACCATGTCCGGCTGGGGCCTAGGCTATAACGTCCTCAAGAAGGAATGGTCTCCGGAGCAGCTTTCTATCCTGGGTATTGACCCCAAGTACATGCCCCGGATTGTGAAGCCCTGGGATATTATCGGTACCCTTTGTGCAGCCGATGCTGCGGAAACGGGTCTTCCTGCTGGAATTCCCATTTGTGCCGGGGCCGGGGATACCATGGAGTCCATGATGGGCAGCGGCATTCTGGAACCGGGCCGGGCGGTGGACGTGGCCGGCACCTGTTCCATGTTCTGTGCAGCCACGGACGGCATCATTCCCGCCCTGTCTTCTCCCGGCAACAATTTGATTTTCAATTCCGGTACCCTGCCCGGCACGTATTTCTACTGGGGCATGGTCCGGACTGGAGGGCTGGCCCTGCGCTGGTTCAAGGACAGCATTGCCCGCAAGGAAACCGATGATTTGTACTATGGAGAATTGGACCGGCTGGCCAAAGCCCATCCCGCTGGCTGCAACGGGGCCCTGTTTATTCCCTATCTTACCGGCAGCAATGGGGAATATATTCATGTTCGGGGCACCTTTACCGGGCTTACCCTGGATTCTGACCAGGGGGCACTGTGGCGCTGCGTACTGGAAGGCATCGGCTACGATTATATGGAAATTACCGACCGGTATCGGAAAGCAGGGATTGACCTGTCCCAGCTGACCATTACCGAAGGGGGCAGCCGGGATGCCCTGTGGAACCAGATCAAGGCGGATATGCTGGATACCCGGGTGGTAACCCTTCAGGTAGCCGGCGGCGCCGTTCCCACCAACTGTGTGGTAGCTGCCTACGCTGTAGGCGATGTGCCCAATTTGAAGGACGCTTTGCAGCGTCAGTTGGCGGTACGGGATGAATTTATGCCCAATGGGGAGCATACGGCTATGTATAGAAAGCAATATGTACAGCGCGGCCATATCCTGAAGGCATTGAACCAGGCCCTGACGGAGTAAAAATTTCAGATATTACCCAATCTTTACCCTTTCTTGCTGTTTCTCCTACTTTTCTTTGATAGGGTATCCCTAGGAACCATTTCTTGAGAAGCTTTGGCTGTAAAAGAAAGGCGGCGTACCTATGGGAAAAATCTATGTAATCGATACCAATGTGCTGATCCAGTCCCCCGGTGCTTTGGAGTGCTTTGAGGACAACGAACTGGTTCTGCCTTTGGTGGTCCTGGAAGAATTGGACGGGCTTAAAAAGGCAGAGGGAGAAAAGGGCTATAATGCCAGGAAGGTAATCCGTTACCTGGAAAACCTGAGACGGCAGGATGACCTGATTGCCGGGGCGGCACTGCCCCACGGCGGCAGGCTTCGGGTAGAACCTAACTGCATTCATGAGGAGCTGCCGGAAGGGCTGCCGGAGGACAAGGGGGATAACCGAATCCTTAAAGTTTGTTTCCACCTTCGGGACCAGAAACCCATTTTGGTAACCAAGGACCTGGTACTGCGGCCGAAAGCCCAGCTGCTGGGCATTGAGGCCCAGGATTTCAGTTCCCAGCAGGTTCTTACAGGAGAGCAGCAGTACCGGGGCCGGCAGGAATGCTATGTGCCGGAGCCGTTCTTTGACCGGTTTGGGGAGCAGGGGATTCCCGTTTCTCAGTTGTACCAATGCGATGCGGCGGGGCAGGTTCTGCCGGTAACGGTTTACCAGAATGAGTTTATCCTGCTGCGGGCTGACGCCTCCCTGCGGAAAACCCAATTGGGTCGGGTTTGGGGGGACCGGGTGGTGCCCCTTGCCTACGCCAAGGATACGCCCTATGGGGTCAAGCCCCGGAATGCGGGCCAGTATTTTATGCAGGAAGCTCTGATGAAGCCGGCGGACGAAGTTCCCCTGGTAATTATCAAGGGGCAGGCAGGTACGGCCAAAACCTTCTATTCCCTGGCCGTGGGGCTGGAGAAGCTGCTGGATCACCCCAGCGGCGAATACCGGCGGATTCTGATCTGCCGGCCCAATGCCCAGTTTGATACGGATATTGGGTTTCTTCCAGGGGACGAACAGGAAAAAATTTCTCCCCTGATGCGGCCCATTATGGATAATCTGGAACAGCTGCTGGATAAGGACGATACGGCCCGGTATGACGATGAACTGGAACTGGAAAGCGTTCTGGCAGAAGTCTTTGACCGGAACCTGATTCAGATGGAAGCCCTGAACTTTATCCGGGGCCGTTCCCTGGAAAAGATTTACCTGATCATCGATGAAGCCCAGAATATGACCCCTAACCAGGTGAAGGGCATCATTACCCGGGCAGGGAAGGGCACCAAGGTTATTCTCCTGGGGGATCCCCAGCAGATTGACAAGCCCTTTTTGGATGAGCGTACCAACGGCCTCAGCTATGCTTCAGAAAAAATGAAGGGCAGCCCCCTATGCTGCCAGGTTACCATGCTGGAAAGCGAATGTGAACGGTCCCGGCTGGCTCTGGAAGCCATTGGCCGCCTATAATTACCCCTATAATTTTGTGCAGCACCCATTCCTATTATCAGGAGGGTGCTTTTTTTGCGCCGCAACTATATTTATTGAAGAAAAAAGAAAAGCGGTCCATCCCTTGTGGTACAACGGAAAGTTGTGGAAATACGCTAAAAGGTTGTTTTTATTTTACCTCAAATGATGTTAAGTTGTAGCTGAACAAATCCTGTGTACGGTCTGTTGTTCGGAATGGAACAGTCCAAGTCCTAACAGGAAGGGAGGGTATCGGAAATCCTTTGTCAGGGAAAGGGAATGCGCCGGAGTTTATCAGAACATTCAGGCGTCTTTTCGCTGAGGCACTGCCATTGCGCGGCGGTGTTTCCAAAGGATGCAGGAACCAGGTTCCTGTAAGGCAGCGTACAGGGGATGGGAAAGCACTATTGTGGTGCGGTAAGTGTAGGTTGCACAACGGAGTTAAATCCAATCTAACAAAGAGAAAAGGGGTAAATAGTTATGGCACTGATGATTCCATTTCTGATTGGCCTGGCAATTATGCTGACTTTGATGATCAAAACAAAAATCGGACCCTTCATGTCCATGCTTCTGGGGGCACTGATCATCGGCGTAGGCTGTGGCCTGCCGGCCCAGAAAGCCATCGACACCATCGCCACGGGCTTTGGGGGAATTTGTAAGAGTATTGGTATTGTCATTATTTTTGGCGCTATCCTGGGGGACTATTTGGACAAATCCAACGCCACCCAGCGCATTGCATCCACCTTGCTGAAGGTTACCGGCAAGAAAAAGGCGGATATTGCTTTAAGTGCCACCGGATTCCTGGTAAGCATTCATGTATTTTGTGATGTAGCCCTGATTATGCTGGCACCGCTGGTGAAGGTTGTTTCCAAGAAAAGCGGTTTGGGTCTGGGTTCCCTGGCCACGGCTTTGGCGCTGTCCCTTCTGACCACCAACACTTTTGTGGCTCCTACGCCGGCGCCTTTGTCCATTGTTTCCATCCTGGGTATTGACCTGGGTGAATCCATTCTGTGGGGCCTGATTGTTTCCGCTGTAGACTGCGTAGCTATTTTGGCCTTCTGCCGCTTGTTTATTGCCCCGAAGCCGGAGGGCTGGTTCACTAAGAGTGCAGCTGCCAAAATGGAAGAACAGGTTCAGGAATTGGCAGAAGAAAAGGAGCAGCCCAATAACCTGCCCATGCCTTCCTTCATTCAGTCCATTATTCCTATCCTGGTCCCCATCGTGTTGATATTGGTGAATACAACTTGTAAAATGGTATTGCCCAAGGGCAGTTCTGTCCTGGCGGTGACTGGAGTCTTAGGCGATAAGAACATTGCTCTGGCTTTGGGTATCATTTCGGCTATCTTGATGCTGTACCGTTCCATTCCTCGGGAAGAAGTGTTTGCTTCCATGACTACAGCCTTGACCCCCTCCGGTCCGGTAATTTTCATTACCGCTGCCGGCGGTGCCCTGGCCAAGGTCATTGATCTCACCGGTGTAGGCACGGTAATGGCCAATGCACTCAGCAGCATGTCCCTGCCCATTATCCTGATTCCCTTCCTGATCTGCGGGTTCTCCAAGTTTGTTCAGGGTTCTTCTTCGGTGGCTGTTATTGTAGCTTCCACCCTGACCTTGCCCCTGATGCAGAACGGGCTCATAGATCCGATTGTAGCATTCCTGTCCATTTGTGCAGGCAGCGGCTTCGGTTCCCATGTAAACAACAGCTATTTCTGGGTATTCGCCAACTTGTTTGGCTACGATACCAAAACTTCCTTAAAAACACTTTGCGTTGGACAGCACGTAATGGCTTTTGCCGGACTGTTGGCAACGGTGGTTATCAGCCTGTTCCGCTAAAATCTCAAATGGGGTGATTGCTTGAAAACCATGCAAAAATTGTTCCTGCTGACGGTGGAAGAAATGAATTTTACCAAAGCCGACAAACGGGGTTTTGTAACCCAGCAGTGCCTGAGCAAGAATATCAAACAGTTTGAAAAGGAACTGAATGTGGAACTGTTCAAGCGGTCCCCCAAACTTACCCTGACGCCGGCAGGACGTATGGTATTTGAAACCCTGCGGAAAGTGGAAATCCTGGAGCATGACCTGAAGTCCCGGCTGGAACAGGTTCAGCAGGAGAGCCTGGGTTCCCTGACCCTGGGTATCAACAGTTCCCGGGGCCGGGTACTGCTGCCGGAAATCTATGAACGTTTCCAAAGCCGCTATCCCCATGTGGAAGTATCCGTGGTGCTGGATGACAACGTTTCCTTAGAAAAAAGGCTAATTAATAATGAACTGGATTTATTTTTAGGCGTTAATTACGAAGCGGATCCCGTTCTCCACTCTGAAACGGTTTCCCGGGACCAGGTATTCTTGCTGGCTACGGAAAAATTTCTCCAGCAGCACCTGCCCGGCAGCACGGACCGCCGCCCTCCCGTATCCGGAGATTTCCTGGACCTGGCAGCCTTTCCCAGTCTGCCCCTTACCGGCAACCGGGAAGGCAGCAGTTTTGCCGCTCTGTGTCATCACTTTCTGCTGCAGCAGGGCATCGTCTTTACCCAGCAGTTCAGCGTCAGTGATTACGAAACCCAAATTTCCCTCTGCGGCCGGTCACTGGCGGCGGCCTTTTGTCCCCAGACCATCCTGTCCCAGGTGGCAGCCTATAACCGGGGCAGGGCAGAGGAACAGCGGCTTTTGGTCTTTCGCATTGCCGGCTGGGAACGGACGGTCAATCTGTCTATTGTCTGGCCGGAGCTTTCCAGCCGTCCCCAATATCTAACGGATTTCATGGATATTATGCGTCAGGTAATATACGAAAACGAATTGTACACGGCAGAAATGCTCCGGTAAAACTGGTATTTTGCAAACTGCCTATTTGAAAGGAGTAATAAATTATGAGTCATATTGATCCCAATGCAGAGGCCTATTACGTAGGCCTGATGAATGCCTGCGGGTACCGGGATAAGGACCTGCACAAGCCCATTATTGGCATCGTCAATTCCTGGAATGAAGTAAACCCCGGCCATAAGCCCTTAAAGGAACTGGCCCAGTACGTGAAGGAAGGGGTATGGGCGGCCGGCGGCGCTCCCGCCGAATTTAACGTGCCCGCTCCCTGCGACGGTATGGCCCAGCTCCGGGGCATGCAGTACGTATTGCCCAGCCGGGACCTGATTGCCGGCTCCATCGAAACCATGGTGCGGGCCCACAATTTTGACGGCCTGGTATTCCTGTGTGCCTGCGACAAGATTGTTCCCGGCATGCTCATGGCCGCCGCTTCCCTGAACCTGCCCAGCCTGTTTCTGCCCCCGGGTTCCATGCTGCCCTACGAGGAAGACGGTGTGGTCTACACCACCCCGGACCTGAAGGAATCTATCGGCAAATGGAAAGCCGGCAAAATCAGCGAGGAAACCTTCCACCGCTACCGCCAGAATATGTGCGCTTCCTGCGGTACCTGCTCCATGTACGGCACGGCCAATACCATGGCAGTGTTTGCTGAAGCCATCGGCCTGGCGCCCTTTGGTTCCGCCACCATGCCCTTCTGCGTATCCGCCAAATTCAAACAGGCCCGGGACGTGGGCGAACGGATTGTGGAACTGACCCGGCAGCAGATTCCGGCCAAAACCTTTATGACCCGGGAGTCCCTGGAAAACGGCATTATGCATACCTCTGCTGCCGGCGGTTCCAGCAACTTTGCCCTGCACATCCAGGCCATCGCCAAAGTAGCCGGGGTGAAGTTGAATCTGAAAGAATTTGATGCCATTCAGGAACGGGTACCCCTGATTGCCAAATTTAAGCCTTCTTCCCAATACAACCTGATTGATTACGGCAAGGCTGGCGGCGCCCTGGGAAGCCTGAAGACCCTGGAAAAATTCCTCCATACAGAAGTCCCCTTGGCCATGGGCGGCACACTGAAGGAAGCCCTGGACCGGTTTACCCGCCCCATAGACCGGAACATCATCCACGACCTGGAGCATCCTCTCCAGGAAAAGGGCTGTTTCTCCGTGCTCTACGGCAATCTGGCGCCGGAAGGCGCGGTGGTGAAAAAGAGTGGCGTGGACCCTGCCATGTTCGAGCATCGGGGTCCGGCAGTGGTCTTTGATTCCGAGGAAGAAGTCATGGACTGCCTGCTGCACTCCGATGTGAAACCGGGCTCCGTACTGGTCATCCGCTACGAAGGCCCTAAAGGCGGTCCGGGCATGCGGGAAATGTCCATTCCTGCGGCCATGCTCATCGGCATGGGGCTGCAAAAATCCGTGGCCATGATTACCGATGGCCGTTTTTCCGGTGCTTCCCGAGGTCCCTGTGTGGGCCATATCTCTCCTGAGGCCTGGGACGGTGGGCCCATTGCCTGCGTCAAGAACGGGGATATGATCCACATCGACCTGAACAAGCACCTGCTGGAAGTGGAAGTCTCGGAGGAAGAGCTGGCACGCCGGAAGGCAGAAATCGTAAAACCGGACCATCCTGCCTACGGCATTATGAAACAGTACCGGAAAGTGGTGGAAGGGGCCGAAAAAGGCGCTGTATGGCTGTACACTGATTAAAAATAAAAATGGGAAAATAAAATTTTCCATAATAAAAAGCGATGTCCAATTCGGGCATCGCTTTTTTCACCGTGTAAAGTTAGGCCAGGGCCTGGGCAATCTTTTCATGCCACACCACCAGGTGGGCTTGGATCAGGGAAATAAATTCTTCCAGGTACCTGGGTACAAACAGCTGCCGGGGCCGGAGAATCTCAATGCTGATGGGATGGGAAAAACCGGAAAGCTTCAGGGCCAGCAGGGGTTCGTGCTGGGGATGCAGCTGGTTCTGGTTTTGGATGGCCGGCAGCATAAAGGAAGCACAGAAAGTAGCTGCCAGCTGCTGGCCGGACAGGTTCAGCTGGGTATCGTAATCGCTGATGGAAACAATCTGCTTGGGCACAATATCCAGCTGCCACAAGTAGGAACCCGCCAGTTTCAGTACTGTGCTGACATTCAGGTTCCCTGCCAGGGGAAAGGGCTCAAAGGAGCGCAGGTCAATGGCGTCCCCCGTGTGGAAGTCCTGCCAGCCTCGGCCGCCCTTATAGTACCGTTTCAGGAAGGAGTTGGTGGCGGCTACCAAAAGAGCTTCTTCTCCGGCAGGAATCCGCTCCAGCAGCGTACTGGGCGGAGCGTCCACCCCCAGGACCAGGTCCAGTTTCTGCTTTAGCAGGTCTTCCATCAAGGCTTCCGTATCCCCCAGGGTTACGGACAGGGTGACTTTGGGAAAGCGCTGGTGGTAGGCTTTCATCAGTTCCGGTAGGAACAGCCGGGCCCGGGTGGTGTTGAGTCCAAAGCGGATTTCGCCTACCTGTCCCTGTTCCAGCTCGTTGATCCGGGCGTGAAGGTTGGCTTCCAGCTGGGACATCTGCTGGAGGGTTTCGTACAGGGCCTTTCCGGAAGGGGTAAGCTGGAGCCGGGGAGTGCGGAAAAACAGTTGGGTCCCCAGCGTTTTTTCCAGGTTTCGGATATGCTCGCTGAGGCACTGCTGGGTCACGTAGGCCCGGTGGGCGGCTTTGGTAAAGTTCATTTCTTCCACAGCCAGAAGAAACATTTTTTGTGAAGTATCCATGGGCAGTCTCCTTTTACATGGCTTCCATTATATCACAAGGAAAACCTTGTGGAAATATTGGTAAATCATTGTTTTACATTGTATATAGAACCTGCTATAGTTGTTTCATGTGTTACAGAGAGTATCTCTCCCCATGGGCAAGTACCAAAAAACAGGCCCCCTGGTCCCTGGCTGCAAAACTCCAGTTGCCGCCGGGAAGCATCTCCGTGGATGACAGGGCCGCCTGAACTAGAGAAAAGCACTTTCCCTTGGCTCCCTTCGGGCTTGAACCTTTTGCAAAACCCTCCCAATCACAGGTTGATTGCCATCCCCTTTGGTTCAATTCCACACAAAGCGAGAGAGCTCCGCACAACGCAGAAAACCGGTTTTGTGATTCCACTGGCTAGAGAGTGGAATGACAGAGCCGGTTTTTTGGATTTTTTACAAAATTTTTGTGCCAAAATGACAGAAATTTGCTACAATAGGGAACGTTGGAAAACATGGGCAGTCAGAAGACTGGGAAAGGAGCAGTGTATGGGCAAACTATTGATCACCGTGGGCGTTCTCTGCATCATCATCGGTGCCCTGATCGAGCTGGGGTCCGGATTCCTGCCCCTTGGACACCTGCCCGGGGATATCAAGATTACCGGCAGCCATGGCAGTTTTTATTTCCCTGTGGTGACCTGCATTGTCATCAGTATTGTACTGAATATCATTCTAAGTCTCTTTCATTAAGGAAAATATCACTAATTTTTAAGGAGCTAAGAAAATGCAAGGCTTTTTTTACAAGGAGCCCTATGAGGAAGAGGGCCGCAAAATTCTGGAAATGAATATTCTGCCGGGCAAGTATTGTGTCTTTGACTGCATCTTCTGCCCGGTCAGCCGGCAGCTGCACCATGAGAAAACGGACCTGGTTCGGAGCTTTGGCAGCCTGACGGAGGCCCTGGCCGAGCTGGACCAAAAGCTGGATACGGTGAAGCCGGACCTGGTTTTCATCAATTCCCTGGGAGAAGCCTTTCTGCACGCAGGCCTGGCGGAAGTCATTGAGCGGATCCATGAACGGGAGCTGCCCATCCGCCTGCTGTCCAATGGCTACCTGTATGGAGATGACCGCTGCGCAGGCCTGGCCCGGCAGTGTGAGGAAGTCATCGGGGAGCTGAAAATGGGCCGGGACGAGGCTTTCCTCAAGGCCCAGCGGCCCCTGCACGGCTATACGGTGGAGCAGCATCTGGCCAATATGGTGGCCTTTCGGAAAAAATATAAGGGCATATTCCGGCTGGAAATTACCCTGGTGAAAGGCTATAGCGATGATGAAACCTCCCTGGCCTTCTTTACCCAGGCCGTCCAGCAGCTGCACCCGGATGTACTTCAGGTAGTTACCCCGGAGCCGCCCTTTGAGGAAAAGCTAGGCGTAGCGCCGGAATTTTTGGCGGCGGCCCAAAAGCGTTTTCAGGCCGTATTGGCCCAATGACAATGGTACAAAAGGATTTTCTTTCCCAAAAAGCAGTCGTAATTTTATTAAAAACTGCTATAATAGAGATGGAGCCAGTTGACTCCTCAAAGGAGAGGATTTCTTATGTTAACAGATGAAGTTAGAGATCTGATCAACAAACAGGTTGTATTTGAATTTTATTCTGCCTATCTGTATCTGGATTTTGCCAACTACTATCAGGAAAAGGGCTTGGATGGCTTTGCCCATTGGTTCGAGATTCAGGAACAGGAAGAACGGGATCATGCCCTCTTAATGAGAACCTACCTGCAAAACAACGACTGCAAGGTTGTTTTCGGACCCATTGAGGATCCTACCCGGGAATATGCTGATTTGGAAGCACCCCTGAAGGCTGCTTTGGAACATGAACGGTATATTACCAACAAGATCAACACCATTTATCAGGCTGCAGATAAGGTAAAGGATTACCGGACCATGCAGTTCTATGATTGGTTTGTGAAGGAACAGGGCGAAGAAGAAAAGAACATTACGGATATCATCAAGAAATACGAGCTGTTTGGCAAGGATCCTAAGGGTCTCTATGCGCTGAATGCCGAATTGCTGACCCGGGTGTATACGGCACCCACGCTTACAGTATAAGGCAACGGAAGCCTTTTAGAAGGGGTTTCTATCGTTAGGCAGGTTTCTCCCCTCTGGGGGAGGACCTGCCTAACTTGCGTCCAGGGGCAGAAACGGTATTCTTTTGGCTAAAAGGTCCGCTCCCTGCGGGTAAAACAAGTTGACAGGGATGGGCCCGGCGGCGTATGCTGTCACTGTAGGATTGCAAACAGAAAGGCAGGAAAACTCCATGCATTATGAATATTGCCCCCACTGCGGGCAGAAACTGGTGGACCGGCAGGCTGGGGATGATGGGCTGATTCCCTACTGCAATAGCTGTAAGAAATATTGGTTTGATACTTTTGCCAGCTGTGTAATCATCTTGATTTACAACGAACAGGATGAAGTAATGCTGTGTCGGCAGGAATACCTGTCCAAAGAGTACGAGGTCATCACTTCCGGTTTTATTATTCCTGGAGAAACCGCGGAAGCCGCTGCCCTGCGGGAAGTCAAGGAAGAACTGGGCCTGGACCTGGAAGAATTGGAATATGCTGGGACCCATTGGTTTGGCCGGGGAGATATGCTGATGCACTGCTTTATGGGCTTTACCCATAAAAAGGAACCGGTGCTGTCCCCGGAAATCAACGCCGCCCATTGGGTGCCTATTTTGCAATTGCCGGAAACCGCTTTCCCGGATAGCCCGGAAAATGCCATTTTCCCCATTTACCGGAAGCTGCTCAAGAAACTGGGCTATCCTGTGAACGTATAAGAGAATATACCGTAAGGCTGTGAAAAAATGCCTGTGCATTTTTTGCAGCCTTATTTTTTTACGTTAACTTAACGAAATTTGAGGAAAAATAAAAATAAACTTAGTTAAAAAAACGCAGAAATTAGAAACCCAAAGGAATTGCAGAAGGAGGCTTGAAAAACATAACGAACGCATAATACTAATAAAAAATAATCGTTTGGTATTATCCCAAACTTTTCTGCTTTTCCATTATTTGCCTGCACTGTTTCATTTATTCCATTTTTAGCCTGAAAATCAGCGAAAAAGCCTGTGTAAAGAAGATTTTACATGGATTTTCTAGACATGTTTTTTTATATCTTTTATAATAAAAACGAACTATCTTCCCTCATGGAGCAGAAAATGTTGTATTTATTGGGAAGCGCTGACAAAAAGGAGTGATAGCTATGACAACAGAAAATCCAACCACCCAGAAAAAAAGTCTGATGGACCGCTTTCTGAACATGGTGGAAGTGGCCGGCAACAAACTGCCGGATCCGGCCAGTCTGTTTATTCTGCTGGCCCTGATTGTGGTGGCCTGTTCCGCCCTTTTGGGCAGTATGGGCGTCTCCGCAGTGCACCCCGGTACGGGCAAGGTCATCAAAGTAGTGAACCTGCTTTCCGTGGAGGGCTTCCGGCAGATGTGGAGCAAGGCTGTCACCAACTTCTCCAGTTTCGCTCCTTTGGGCATGGTGCTAGTGTGCGTTATCGGCGCCGGGGTAGCTGAAAAAAGCGGCTTTCTGGCGGCCTTTATGCAGAAGATGTTGAAATCCGCATCTCCCGCCCTGGTCACCGCTGTCATCATCTTTATCGGCATCAACGGCAACGTAGCCGGGGATGCGGCCTTTGTGGTCCTGCCTCCGGTGGCTGGGGTGATTTTCCTCAGCATGGGCCGGCATCCACTGCTAGGGGTGTTCTGTGGTTTTGCCAGCGTGGCCGCAGGCTTCTGCGCCAACATTATGCTGGGCATGTCCGACTCCCTGGCCTACGGCTTTACGGAAGCGGCGGCCAAGCTCATTGACCCCAACTACCAGCAGTCTCCCGCCATCAACTACTACTTCCTGGTGGTTTCCTGCTTCCTTTTGACGGCGGTGGGAACCTTCGTAACGGAAAAGATTATGGCTCCCCGGTTTGCCGGGGCGGATCTCAGCCAGTATGAACTGGATGAATCCCTGACTAATATGACGGACCGGAACAAAAAGGCCGTCACCAAAGCCCTGTGGGCTACCCTGGCCACCCTGGTGGTCATCGCCCTGTTGTGCGTAGGGGCGGACCCCATTTTGGGAGATCCCAAGACCCATTCCATCATGAGCGCCACGTCTCCCTTTATGACCGGCATTATCCTGATGGTGACCGTGGTGCTGTTTGTGCCCGGGGCCGTCTACGGCTTTGCTTCCGGCAAATACCAGAACGACAAGGATATGTTTGCGGATATTTCCCTGGCCTTCAAGGATATTTCCTCCTACATTCTGCTGTGCTTCTTCTGCTCCCAGTTCACCAGCTATTTCGCCTGGTCCAACCTGGGTGTGGTGCTGGCCATTAAAGGCGCCGGCGGCTTGCAGGCCATGCACTTTACTGGGCTGCCCCTGATTTTCGGCCTGGTGCTGGTTTCCTGCATCATCAACATCTTCATCGGTTCCGCGTCTGCCAAATGGGCCATCCTGGCACCGGTAATGGTGCCCATGATGATGCTCATGGGTTACGATCCGGCCTTGACCCAGGTGGCCTACCGGATTGGTGACTCTCTGACCAACCCCCTGTCCCCGCTGTTCTATTACTTCCCGCTGATTCTGGGCTTTGCCCGGCGGTACGAGAAGAACACCGGCATGGGGACCATCATTGCCAATATGCTGCCCTATTCCCTGTGCTTTTCCGTGGCCTGGCTGATACTCCTGGCCATCTGGGTAGTACTGAACCTGCCCTTGGGACCTGGCGGCGGCATTTATCTTCACTAAAAACGAAAGCGGCTGCCGGCTGGCGCAGCCGCTTTCTTCTCCCAGTTTTGCCAGCCCATGCGGCAAATGCCGCAGAAAGGGGTTCTTATGGCACTTGTGAGCGAAAAGGAAAACAAACTTGATTTTACGATTCTGGTCCATGGGGCGGCGGCCCATGGTTCCACGCCCCATTTGGGCAAAGACGCCATTGTGGCTGCTGCGGCCATTATCCAGGCCCTCCAAACCCTGGTCAGCCGGGTGAACAATCCCCTGCGGCCCCTGGTCTTGGCCTTGGAAAACGTCAAGGCGGGCAAGCAATTCAATATCATCTGTGACCAGGTTCAGCTGCAGGGCACCCTTTTGGGCTACGACGAGGAACTTTTGGCAGAGATGGCAGAAAAACTAAAACGGATGGCGGAACTGACCGCAGAAACTTTTGCCTGTAAGTCAGAGGTGCGGTTTTCCAGCCAAGGAGGCATATGCTGATGCTAAGGAATGTTAAGGAACTGGCGCTGGCCGAAAAGGATTATATCCTGGACCAGCGCCATTATCTTCATGCCCACCCGGAACTGGGGAGGGAAGAACGGAATACGACGAACTATTTGGCACAAGAACTGGAGCAAATGGGAATTGCCGTGGAAACCTTTCCGGATATTACTGGCTGCATTGGTACCCTGACTGGCCTGAAAGGCCCGGGAAAGACCCTGATGCTCCGCGCGGACATTGATGCCCTGCCCATTGCGGAGGACCCTGCTGGTAAATTCTACGCGTCCCAGAATCCCGGGGTCATGCATGCCTGCGGCCACGACTGCCATATGGCCATGCTGCTGGGGGCCGCCAAAATCCTCAGCCAGCACCGGGAAGATTTTTCCGGTACCGTTAAATTCCTTTTTCAAATGGCTGAGGAAATTGGCACCGAATCCCGGCACTACGTGGAAAAAGGCTGCCTGGAGGGGGTGGACGCCATATTTGGCATGCATATCTGGGCCCTGTTGGAGGCTGGCACCGTGAACTTGGAAGACGGTCCCCGGATGGCCTGCAGCGACCGGTTTACCATTCGCCTGACCGGGAAGGAAGCGCCCCTGGCTGCCCCGGAGCAGGGCAGGGATCCTATTGCAGCGGCAGCGGCTGTGATTCTGGCCCTGCAGCAGCTGGCCAGCCGGCAAAATGACCCGGAAAATACCTTCGTGCTGACGGTGGGGATGTTTAACAGCACCGGGGAAGCCGGCCGGACCGCCCGGCAGGTGGAACTGGTGGGTACCACCCGGACCTTTGACAAAGCTTTCCGAAAGGGACTGCCCGCCCAAATCGAGAAGGTGGCCAAGGGAGTGGGGGAAGGCCTGGGCTGTCAGGTAGACTGTACCTATTTCTTTGGCCCGGCACCGCTGAGCAACGACCACCTGGAGCTCAACGACCTGGGACGCCAGGCCGTCACCCAGGTGCTGGGAAAAGCGGCCCTAGTGCCCATGGAACGGCAGATGGGGGCGGAAGACTTTTCCGTGCTGATGGAAAAGGTCCCCGGGGTCTTTCTGTTTTTGGGCGCCCGGAATGAAAAGAAGGGCATCTGCTGCGTCCATCACCATCCTGGCTTTGAAGTGGACGAGGACGTACTGCCTGCGGGAACCGCTATTGAAGTCCAATTTGCCCTGGATTACCTGGGCTGAAATGAAGTGTTTGCTGGGGGCTGTGAAAAAATGGCTTGCGAACTTGTTTAAGTTCGCAAGCCGTTTTTAACGTTGTTCGTGTAGTAGTATTCGAACACCGGAACTTCCTCAGTCAGCCCTATAGGCTGACAGCCCCTTCACGCTTGAAGGGGCCATTCATAGCCGTAAGGAATCCAGTGCTTATCCATACTGGCACTACAGTTAAGGCTTAAATTGATTAGCAGCGGCCTAGCAGGCCTCCTTCAAGGTGGTATGCTATGAATAAAGTAGACTGGCATATAGTTAAACCTCCTGGATTCGTTGAAAGGAGAGTATGTAAAATGTCTATATCGAAAGTCAGTGCAGAGGATAAATTAAAGGCTGTCAAAGCTGTTCTTGCTCATGAAGAAGCACCAATGGTTTCTGCAAAAAGGTTAGGGGTTCACTGGAAAGCAGTACAGTATTGGGTAGATGAATATATAGGAAATGGTCCTGAGGTATTTAACAAAAGACAGGTTAAAAGTTATTCTGCTGATCTTAAGATCCAATGCGTAGAGGAATATCTTAAGGGCGAAACGACTATGTCCCAGCTGGTACAAAAATACGGATTAAAAAGTTCTCGTCAAATCAGAGACTGGTTAAAGAAGTATAATAGTCATGAGGAACTAAAAAGTTCGGGTACTGGAGGTGCCAAGATCATGACTAAAGCTAGACAAACGACCTTTGACGAGCGCGTTGAAATCGTAAAATACTGCATTGAAAACGGGAATGCTTACCATGAAACCGCTGAAAAGTTTAAGGTTTCCTACCAGCAAGTCAGAAATTACGTCTTAAAATATAATAAGTACAATACCGAAGGACTCATAGATGGGCGCGGACACAGGAAGCCAGTAGAAGTCCCTGAAGAAGCCCCTACAGAATATGAGTGTATGAAAGCTGAACTCAAACTGGCTAATGCAAAACTCAAAGCCAAGGATATGGAGATTGATTTCCTAAAAAAACTCGATATTGTGGAAAGGAGGCGGGATTCACACAAATAAGATATGGAGCCATTTATGAAGCCATTAAAGAACTGCACGCTGAAAAGAATTACCCTATTCTTGGCCTGTGCAAATTGGGAAAAGTGTCCCGGGCCGGCTACTACAAATGGCTTCATAGAGAGCCTTCAGCACGCGAAATTGACGACAAGGAAATTGCTAAAAGAATAGAAGAGATATACAAGGCTGACCCAGCTAAAGGGTACAGACGAATAGCTGATGACTTACGAGCCCCAAATAAGAAGATCTATCCTGACACGAAACCAATAGCAATTGGTGACGGTCGCGTTCTTCATCTTTGTCGAGTGATAAATATAAAGTCTACGATTAAATATGCCCCTAAGGGCTGCACCCAGCGTGCAATAGATCCTGCATACATTGCAGAAAATATCTTGAATAGGGAATTTAAAGCCGATGCCCCTAACCAGAAATGGTGTACTGACGTCTCAGAATTTCACTACTATGAGGGGGTAGTTGTGCATAAGGTATATCTGAGCGCGATTATTGACCTGTATGACAGACGAATTGTTTCCTATGTGATAAGCAACCGGAACGATAAAAATTTGGTATTCAATACCTTCAATAAGGCATTGTTGAAAAACCCTGGCGCGCATCCCCTGTTTCACTCTGACCGGGGATTCCAATACACCTGCAGGGATTTCCGCAAGATGATTCTAGATGCTGGTATGACGCAGAGTATGTCACGGATAGGAAAATGCATTGATAATGGCCCGATGGAAGGCTTCTGGGGCATGCTGAAAAGAGAACGGTACTATACTCGTGACTTCGACAGCCGTAAAGCTTTGGTAACGATGATTAATAACTACATGGAGTATTACAACAGTGGCCGTTTGCAGCGGAATTTGGGCCGTTTGACCCCTATGCAAAAACATAATAGCTACCAAATGGCGGCGTAGAGGTTTATATTATTAGGAACTGTCTACTTGACGGGGAGCACACCAAGCGTGAAGGAGGTGGGGACCGAAGGGCCTCGGAGGAAGTTTCATTTTTTCGCAGCCCCTTTTTTGATTTGGCTATACGTTTCATTCATACATGTTAAATTATGCATAAAAGAGATAATTTGATGTAAGAAATTGTTTGCAGGAAGTTCAAAAAGTTGCATATAAAAAGGTCTTAAACGGTGACAATGTAAGGAGATTTCACAATTCCGGAACAGAAAAACCGGGATTTGGCCAAGAAAAATCCGAACGTATCAGACAATTCATGAATAAAATAGATTAAATGATGAAGTAATAATATTGGTAATTTATAGAACTCATCGATATAATGTTCTTGTAAGGAACAGAGAATTAAATGGATTCATTAAATTCATAATTTCCAGACAATAATCTGTTTCATCATTCGGAGTGCCGCAGGGGAAAGCGGCAACACAAAAATTGCATAAGGAGAAGTGGAGAACAAGAGAATTTTAATAGAGAGAATTTTCAGACCATTCTAAATAGACTTTCTAGGAGGTAATGTAATGAAACGGAAGGTTTCTCTCGCGTATTTGACCATCCCCGGCGTGGAAGCTGTGGACCAGATTCGGATTGCTGCCGAAGCAGGCTATGACTTTGTCAGCCTGCGGACCATTCCCATGCATCAACCTGGTGAACCGGCCAATGAATTGGAAAAGGATCCTGCCCTGTTCAAGAAAATCCAGGAAACCTTAAAGGCTTACAACCTGAAGCCTCTGGACATTGAACTGGTACGCGTGAAGGAAGATTTGCCCAAGGATTACCGGGGCGCTTTTGAAAAGGCCGCCCAGCTGGGCGCCACCCAGGTACTGTGCAGCGTTTGGACGGAAGACAGAAACTTCGCCATCGATACGCTGGGCAGCTACTGTGAACAGGCCAAGGAATTCGGCCTGCAGATGGATTTGGAATTTCCGGCAATTTCCGGCCTGCGGAGCCTGAAAGATGTCATCGCCGTACAGGATGCCATCAAGGCCCCCAACCTGAAGCTGCTGATGGATATCCTGTATGTGTACTGGGATAACGAAACCCCGGAACTGATCAAGAATACGGATCCTTCCCGGTTTGGTTTGATCCACATGTGCGACTGCCCCAAGGATTACCTGTCCTACGAAAAAGTCGTCATCATGCGGGAAAAGAGAGAGTACCCGGGCCTGGGAGCTGCTCCCATTGCCCAGTACCTGGAAGCTTTCCCGGCGGAGCTGCCCTGCTCCATTGAGCTTCCCAACAAGGAATACATTGAGAAATACGGTGCTCTGGGCCATGCGAAAAGCTGCCTGAAAAACCTGAAAAAATTATTTTAAAAATTACTTTTGAGGCTAAAGAAAGAAGGGAATGAAATGAACGTTGATATCAACACGAAATTCATTACGCTGTTAGGCGATCCTTTGGCACAATCCTTTGCCGCCAGAATGCAGAACAAAGCGTATGAAGCAGCCGGCATGAACATGGTGTATTTCTACACGGTGACCGGCAACGAACACCTGGGTGAAATCGTCAATGCCCTGCGCTATATGCCCTTTGCTGGGTTTGCCGTAACGAAACCCAACAAGATCAAGGTGCTGGAGTATCTGGATGAACTGGATCCCCTGTGCCAGAAGATGGGCTCCTGCAACACGGTTGTGAAGGAAGGCACCAAGCTCATCGGCCACAACACCGACGGCGTTGGTTTCTACACCGCCATCACGGAAGCCGGCGTAAAGGTTGACCAAAACGTATTCTTCTGCTTCGGCGGCGGCGGTGCCGGCCGGGCCATGTGCTCCATCCTGGCTTACCACGGCGCCCGGAAGATTTACATCACCGACCTGTTTGAAGACTGCGCCCGGTCCCTGGTAGATGACATCAACAAGAACTTCTCCACTATCGCCGAATTCGTTCCCCATGGTGATTTCTCCAAACTTGCAGCCTGCGATATTATCCTGAACGCCAGCGGCGTTGGTATGGGTCACAGCATTGGTGAAACCCCCATGCCCAAGGAATACATCAACAAAGGCCAAATCTTCTTTGATGCCTGCTACAACCCGGACAAAACCCAGTTTCTGCTAAACGCTGAAGAAGCTGGCTGCCAGATTATGAACGGCCTGATGATGTCCCTGTACCAGGGTACGGCCCAAATCGAACTGTGGACCGGCAAAAAGGCTCCTGTTGACGTAATGCGCAACGAACTCTTGACCATCCTGGCAGAACAGAATCAGAAATGATGCTTCTGCTCCTACACCAACCAAAGGAGGCTTATTAGAATGAAATTGCTTGATTGGCTGAATAAACATTTGGAAGAATCATTCATGGTCGTCATGCTGGTTCTCATTGCCTGCGTCAGCATGCTGCAGGTTATCGTTAGAAAGATTCCGGGGATGAGTTCCCTGACCTGGGCCGAGGAATTTTGCCGGTTCATGTGGATCTGGAGCGTATTCATCTCCCTGCCCTATACCATCCTCAATGAGAATATGCTGCGGGTGGGCGTATTGAAAGATATGCTGCCGGACAAGGTAAAGAAAGTAGTCAACATTGTAGTAGACGTTGTTACCATGGCCTGCATGTTCTACCTGGGCTACTATTCCATCGAAGTGTATGACAACATCGCCAGAAGTCATGAAATTTCTCCGGCAATGCAATGGCCTATGTCTTTTGTATATTTCTTCATGATTATCGGCTTCTTCCTGGGTGGTGTGCGCGGCATCCAAGTCATCGTCCGTCATATTCAGCACTTCGGTGACAGAGAACTGACCACCATTGAACAAACCATGGCAGACGCCAAGAAAGAAACTGAACTGGCACAGGAAGGAGATGTGAAGTAATGGCTGCAGTACTTGTATTCGCGGTATTCCTGATTGGAATTGCACTTTCCATTCCCATCGGGGTCAGCATGATCCTGGGCTCCGTTGCCCCTATTGAATTGATGCATAAAGGCGGCTCTATTGTACAGCTGCTGAACAACACCTTCTCCGGCGCCAACTCCACCCCTATCCTGGCTGTTCCCCTGTTCATCCTGGGCGGCGTTATCATGGCCAAGGGCGGTATTTCCCGGAAACTGTTCAACTTCTTCGCTTACTTTGCCGGCCGGTTTACCGGCGGCCTGCCCTGCGCAGTAATCCTGACCTGCCTGTTCTACGGTGCCATCTCCGGTTCCGGTCCTGCTACCACCGCCGCTGTAGGCGCTATGTGCGTACCGTTCCTGACGGACTTGGGCTATGACAAAACCTGGAGCGCTGGCCTGATTGCTGTTGCCGGCGGCTTGGGCGTAATCATCCCGCCTTCCATTCCTTTCGTACTGTACTCCCTGGCAACGGGCGTATCCACTGGTGACCTGTTCCTGGGCGGTGTATTCCCCGGCATCCTGATTGGTGTTGCCCTGATGGTTTATGCTGTGTACTACTGTGTGAAGAAAGGCGAAGACAAAGACAAGATCAAAGAAAGAATGAGCGAATTGTCTTCCCGGGGTCTGGTTAACCTGTTCAAAGACAGCTTCTGGGCTCTGCTGTGCCCTGTAATCGTACTGGGCGGTATCTACACCGGCTTCACCACTCCTACCGAGGCTGCTACCGTATCCGTATTCTACGCCATCCTGGTTTCCCTGTTCATCTACAAATCCATGAAGTTCAGCGAATTGCTGCCCATGCTGTGTGAATCCGTTAAGACCTACGGCGGCCTGGCCTTCGTACTGGCCTTTGCTACCGCCTTCGGCCGCGTACTGTCCCTGACCCGCGCCACCAAAGTGGTGGAAAGCTTCATCCTGGGCAACTTCACTTCCGCCTTCTCCGTACTGACCGTACTGACCATCATCTTCTTCCTGCTGGGTATGGTTATGGATACCGGCCCGGCCATCATCATCCTGGCTCCCATCCTGTTGCCTGCCTGCGTAAAACTGGGTGTAGATCCGGTTCACCTGGGCGTAGTACTGGTATGCTGCCTGTCCATCGGCCTGGCAACGCCTCCCTTTGGGTTGGACTTGTTCGTAGCCGGGAACATAGCGGAGAAACAGCCAATGGATGTAGCCAAGAAGGCTTTCCCCTTCATTGTTTCCTTCACCATTGCCCTGTTCATGATTGTGTATATCCCCTGGCTGTCCACCTATCTGCCGGGACTGCTGAAATAAACCTGGTGTTTTCGGGCAGGACCTGCTTCTGCCCGAACCTATAGATTCATCATCTTAAGGAGGTATTCGTATGAAAAAATCCATGAGAAAGCTCGCAAGTGCAGTATTGGCCGGTTTGATGGTAGCTTCCCTGACCGCCTGCGGCGGCGGTGACGACGCCAAGAAAGACACCAAATCCGCCGGCAAGGGTGACTTTGCCAATTTGAAGGAAGTGGAACTGATTGGTGCCGATACGGCTGCTAAAGACGCCATCGGCCAAAAATTCGGCGAAGCAGTTGCCAAGAACGTAGCTGATATCACCGGCGGCAAGCTGAAAATCGACTACCATCCCAATGGGGAACTGGGCGGCGACGAAGATCTGATCCGGCAGCTGAAATCCAACGATATCCAGATCGTGGTTTGCCAGATGGCTCCTTTGACCGCTGTAATTCCGGAAACCGCTGTATTCGACCTGCCCATGTCCTTTGCTAAATATAAAGGCGATGCCATTGACAAGGTCCTGAACGGCAATGGGGAATTCAACAAGAAACTGTCCGCTGCCTATGATAAGGCCGGCCTGCATTACCTGGGCATCCTGCAAAATGGTACCTTCCGTCTGACCACGGCCAACCGGGATCTGAAGACTGTGGACGACTACAAAGGCCTGAAGATTCGTACCATGAGCAACAAGAACCACATGGACTTCTGGTCCGCCCTGGGTGCTAACCCCACTCCTTTGGCTTTCTCTGAACTGTACTTTGCTCTGCAGAGCGGTACCGTAGATGCTGAAGAAAACGCCAGCGATACCATCGTAAACTCCAACTTCAACGAAGTACAAAAGTACTTGGCTGATACCAACCATATCCTGTACGCCAACCAAATGGCCATCAACAAGAAAGCCTATGACAGCCTGGATCCTGCCTACCAGAAAGCCCTGAACCAAGCTGTTAAACAAGCCATGGATGAACTGCGTCCGACCCTGGAAAAGGTTGACAAGGACAACAAGGACATCCTGAAGAAGAGAGGCATGACCGAGATTACCTATGATAAGTCCTTCTTCGATCAGGTTCTGAACAACGAAGGCGTAAAAGCCCTGTACAAGAAAATCGACGACCAAATCGGCGGCCTGGGCACTACGCTGATGAAAGAACTGGATGCTGCCAGCAAATAAGTTGGGTTTGTAAGTCAGTAAGAATGAATACTCGTTTCCTTCCCTCTTCTATTTCGGGTACAATAGAACCAGACGTACTATGAAGCAATGTGGAAGGAAGAGGGGGAAACGCTTATGCAGCTGCAATGGTTGTACTATTTCGTAACAATCGCAGAACTGGAACACTACACCAGGGCTGCAGAAAAACTAAAGATTAGCCAATCCAACCTGAGCCATGCCATCAAAAGCATGGAACGGGAACTGGGCGCGGAACTGTTTGAACGGCAGGGACGGAATGTAAAACTCAACAAGTATGGCAAGCTGTTCCTGCCCTACGCCCAGAAATCTTTGAATACCCTGGAAGCAGGGGAAAACGCTCTCAAAGAATACATCGATCCCAACTCCGGGACCATCATCATTGGCGGTTTCTATTCTATCGAAGCTTTTACCACGGATCTGATGATCCGCTACCACAGTGAAACCAACCGCCTGGGCGTACAATTCCAGTATTCCTCGGAAGGCTGGTTCAATCTACAAAAGCATCTATTGGATGGATCCATGGATCTGATCCTATGTACCAAGGTGAATTCGCCCCGGGTCGGGTCGTACTATATCGGCTCCCATCCCCTGGTGGCGTTGGTATCCGAACAACATCGGTTTGCCCAGCGGTCCAGCCTGAAGCTGGAAGATTTCCAAGGAGAGAACTTCATTTCCTTTGACTCCTCCGGGCAGATCAGCAGCAGAATGAAGGAAATTTTTGAGCAGAAACACCTGCACGTGAATATTGTCACAGAAACTCCCAACGACGTAATCATCTACGGCCTGGTGGCAGCGGGGCACGGCATTGCCGTGGTTCCCTATCCTTTAAGCGGAGCGCCCTACGGCACCAAGGTGATTCCCATTGCCGACGAGGCCATGACGGACCGGCCCCTGTACCTGCAATGGAACAAGGACCGGTACATTCCCCCGGCAGCGGAGTTTTTCAAGAACTATATCATGCGCAGCGGCGACGTATTAAACCAATATTTCGTTCGTCACGGCATCAGCTTTACCGCTGATGCAGACCAGATGAACAATCGGGAGGACCCTACATTATGACCAAGAAATTGATTGCAGATTTGATGGTTGACTATTTGGAAAGACGGGATGTGAAATACGTATTCGGTCTGTGCGGCCATACGGTTATCGCCATGCTGGATGCCCTGTCCCGCAGCAAGAAAGTAAAATACATTTCCAACCGGCACGAATCGGTGGCTTCCACCGCAGCTGACGGCTACGCCCGGGTAACCCATAAGGCTTCCGTCTGCATGTGCCACCTTGGACCTGGGCTGACCAACGTCCTGACCGGCGTGGCCAACGCTGCTTTTGACTCCATTCCTATGGTTGTTATCGCTGGCGATGTGCCCAGCTACTACTTCGGCAAACATCCCCATCAGGAAGTCAATATGCACGAAGATGGCAGCCAGTACAAGATTCTGGAACCGGTAGTCAAGAGAGCTTGGCGGGTGGACGATCCTGAATCCATGGCTGACATTATGGACAAGGCCTTCCGTCTGGCAGAATCCGGCCGTCCTGGCCCTGTACTGATTGACGTTCCCATGAACATCTTCTCCGAAAAAGTAGAAGATTACCTGTGGGATCGGACCTACAAAGACAGCCACGTGACCATGAAACCGGCCCTGGATCCGGCTGCAGCCAAAGCCATTGCTGAAAAACTGGTAAAAGCAGAACATCCTGTAATGCATGCCGGCGGCGGTATCCTTTTGGCCCAAGCTTCCGATGAGCTGGCTGAACTGGCCGAATTGCTGGATATCCCCGTTTCCCGTACCCTGATGGGCCAAGGCTGCATCAGCGACAACCATCCTCTGATGATTGGCCAGACTGGTTTCTGGGGCATGGAATTCACCCATTCCCTGACCACCCAGGCTGACGTTATCCTGGGCCTGGGCACCCGCTTTGCCGAAGCTGACAGCTCCAGCTGGTACAAGGGCGTAACCTTTGATCCGGAAAAGACCGAATTCCTGCAAATCGATATCGATCCTACCGAAATCGGCCGTAACTATCCTGTAGCCATTGGCGCCGTAGGCGACCTGAAACTGGGCCTGCAGCAGATCATTGACGAAGTAAAGAAAATCTGCCCCGAAGGCAAGAGCCATCCCGAACTGCGGAAAGCCATTGCTGAAGCCAAGGCGGAATTCAAGAAGAGCAACGAAGCCATTTCCAACGATAGCCGTTTCCCCATGACCCCGCAGCGGATCCTGAAGGATGTAAAGGCCGTTGTTCCCGAAGATGCACATATCTTCACCGATGTGGGCTGGAACAAGAATGGTGTAGCACAGCAATATGATATTACCGTTCCCGGCAGCATCCATCACTCCTCCGGTCTGGCTACCATGGGCTTTGGTGCTTCCGCTGTACTGGGCGGCAAACTGGGTGCTCCTGACAAGGTCTGCATCACCCTGACCGGTGACGGCGGCTTCGGCGTGAACCCCACCTGCCTGGCTACCGCTGTGGAACAAGATATCCCTGTAACCTGGGTAGTAATGAACAACTCTGCTTTCGGTACCATTGCTGGTCTGGAAAATGCCAACTACGGCACCAAGTTTGGTACGGTATTCAAGACTCCGGACGGCGAAACCTACAGCCCCAGCTGGGCTGGCGTAGCCAAAGCCTATGGCGTGGAATCTATCTGCGTACACAGCGCTGAAGAATTCAAACCGGCCATGGAAGCTGCCATGAAAGCCAACGCTGAAGGCAGACCCTTCCTGGTAGAAGCTCCTATGGAAAACATTGTAGTTCCTACTCCTGGCTGCTGGAACATCAATGATATCTATAGCCCCAACAAGCTGGTTGAAGACGGCAAACTGGTGAAAGACGAAAACGGTGAGTTTGTAGCTCCCAACCACGCAAAGTCCCACAAAGCAAAATAATATGATAAAGGCAAATACCCTGTTCCGTTTTCAACCAGAACAGGGTATTTGTGAATGGAGAGAAGTAAAGAACCATCAACTGTACAGAAAGAAGGGTTTCCTATGGAAAAAATGACCACGAAACTGCGTCGTCTGTTGAAGGAAAAAGATTATCTGGTAGCCCCCTGCGCCTACGATGCTTTAAGCGCCCGGGCCATTGAAGTGGCCGGCTTTGATGTGTGCGGCACCACCGGCTACGGCATGCACGGCGTCGTCCTGGCTCAGCCGGACAGCGGCCTGCTGGCCCTGAATGAATCCGTGGATATCTTGAGCAAAATGGCCGATGCCGTCAATATCCCCATTATCTGCGATGCAGAAGGCGGCTACGGCAATGCCCTGAACGTAGTACGTACCGTCAAGGAATATGAAAAGACCGGGGTTGCCGGCTTCTTTATTGAAGACCAGCAGCAGCCGCCCAACTGCCCCTTTATCAGCGATACCCAGCTGATCAGCACCAACGAAATGGTGGGCAAGATTGAGGCTGCGGTAGAAACCCGGAAAGATCCGGATCTGCTGATCATTGCCAGAACCGATGCTCCCTACGAAGAAGCTGTAGAACGGGCCAACGCCTATCTGGACGCCGGCGCTGACATGGTCAAGATTCTGCCGAAATCCCGGGAAGAACTGATTGCCCTGCCGGAAAAGGTCCATGGTCCCATCCATCTGGGCTTCTTCCCCAACCAGGATTTCTTCAAGGGCTTCAGCAGTGAAGACTGCGGCAAGAAACTGGGCTACAAGATCATTACCTTCCCCTTCAGCGTCCTGTTTGCTCAGGTAGCAGCTGAACTGCGGGTACTGGAATATATCAAACAGCATGGCAGCGATGCTGGCTACGATGGCGACATGATCGACTTCAACACCTACATCAAACTGGTGCACGTAGATGAACTGCGGGAATTGGGCGCCAAATATTTGAAGGAATAGACCACCAGGAGGACAAATAGCATTATGGGATTAAACGTAGTCAAAAAAGTACGTATCTGTGAAGTAGGTCTGCGGGATGGCCTGCAAAATGAAAAGACCCTGCTCACCACCGAGCAGAAGCTGGATTTGCTGCAAAAATTGACGGACGCCGGATTCCCGGTGATTGAAGTGGGCAGCTTTGTCAGCCCCAAGGCCGTACCCCAGGTAGCCAATACCGACGAAGTGTTCCAGAACTTCAAGCAAAAAGAAGGAGTGGAATACCGGGCCCTCATTGCCAACCTGAGAGGCGTGGAACGGGCCATTGCCTGCGGCTGCAAAAAGGTGAAATTGAATGTTTCCGCTTCTGTGGCCCACAACCTGGCCAATCTGAACTGCACTCCGGCTGAAAGCGTTGCCCGCTTTGCCGCCTGCGTGGAACGGGCCAAGGAAGCCGGCATCGGCATTTCCGGTTCCATTTCCATGGCCTTTGGTTCTCCCTGGGATAAGGAAATCCCCGTTTCTACCGTGAAAGAAATCGTAGAAGCCTACATGGGTGTGGGCATTACGGAAATCAGCCTGTCCGATGCTTCCGGCATGGCCTTCCCTTCCCAGGTGTACGATATGGGTACGGAAATGAAGAAATCCTATCCGGAGGTTTCCTGGTGGATGCACTTCCATAACACCCGGGGCCTGGGTATGAGCAACATCCTGGCTGCTATGGAAGCAGGCTTTGACCAGTTTGATTCCAGCTTTGCCGGTGTAGGGGGCTGCCCCTTCGTTCCCGGTGCTGCCGGCAACGTAGCCACTGAAGATGTAGTGCATATGCTGGATGAAATGAAAGTGGATACCGGCATTGACCTGGATAAGGTTATGGCCATCAGCCGGGACGTGGTGAAAATGGTGGGCCATGAAACCGACAGCTATTTGCTGCGTGCCGGAAAAGCCAGCGACCTGATTCTGGATATTCCTAAAAAACAAGCTAAGAATCATACCTTAACTGATAAAAAATAAGAAGAAAATAAAAAGCTGTTTCTGTTCCTAAGAGAACGGGAATGGGCGATGCGGAGGCCATGCCATGAACAGTGTACAGATCCTAACCGTTATTTTTGATATTTTCTGCCCCCTGGCCACAGGGTATATCCTGCGGAAGAAAGGGTGGATGTCTCAGAAAGCGTGCAATGCTCTGATGCTGTTTAACGTAGTGGCGCTGATCACGGTGATGAACCTGATGAGCTTCTGGATCCTGCCCATTTCCCGTTCTTTCATTTTGCTGCCTATTTTAAGCGTGGTGATGGCCCTACTCTCCGTAGGGCTTGCCGTGTTTGTTTTTGGGCGGTCACTTTCTGACCCCTTGGAAAAGGGGTCTTTTGCTGTCTCCGCCATGCTGTCCAATATTGGAACCCTTGGGGGTATCTGCGCTTTCATTGCCTACGGGGAAATCAGCTTTGCCTATGTGCAGCTGTTTGCCGTGCCCCAGAATGTGCTGATGGTGATTCTGGCCTTCCCATTGGCCCAGTATTATTACGCAAAAAAATTGGAGTCCGCAGCGGGACTCCATTGGGAGATCAGCATCAAAGATATGTTCTTTACGAAAAAGCAGCTGGGGGTATTGGGGATGCTCATTGGCCTGGGCCTGCAGCTGGCAGGGGTGGAACGGCCGCCGGTGGTGGCCAATTTCTTCCACTGTCTGGTGCACATCCAGGCTTGGATCGCCTTTACCCCGGTGGGCTACACCATTGATTTCAGCAAGGCCTCCAAGTACTACAAGAAGGTGCTGAGCATCCTGCCCCTGCGTTTTCTTATTGTGCCCCTGGTGGTGTACCTGATTGCCCGGCCCTTTATTCACGACCAGCGGCTGTTGGGGACCATCCTTATCGCAGCGGCTACTCCCACCGCCATCAACTCGGTAATCACCGCCCAGTTGTTTGGGCTGGACGTGGACCTGTCGGTGGCTTCGTTTCTGGAGACGACCGTAGTCTACGTGCTGGTGGCGTTTCCGCTGTTCTACCTGTACATCAGTTACGGCGGGCAGCTGTAATCATTCGGCACTGCCCCGGAAACCGTAGTTTTCCAGGATAAAGTCCCGGGCCAGGGTGGTCGCCGGGGTAAGGGGACGGGTATTGTTCCACACCAGGTACACGTTCCGGATAAAGTCCGTGTTCTGCTCCGCAATGGGCAGGGCCACCACCCGGGCGGTTTTGATGCCGGGAATTTCCGGCAGGATGCCCAGGCCGAATTTCAGGTCGATGTACTGAAGGGCTGCGTTGCACTCCTGGACCTCAAAGACAATCTTGGGAACAATCTGGTGTCGGCTGTAGGCCCGGTCCAGCTGGTCCCGCAGGTTGCTGCCTTTGTCCAGGCTGATGATGGGCTCCTTGGCAAAATCCTCAAAAGTTACGTAGGACCGTTTGGCCAGGGGATGCTCCAAGGGAACCACCAGGTACAGGGGCTGTTTTAAAATCAGCTGGGAATCCACCCCCGGCCCCCGGTGGGTGGAAAAGCCCAGATCCAGTTTCCCTTCCTTGACCTGGGAATAGATCTGGTAGGATGTACCTTCTGAAAATTGAAAATGCGTCTGCCGGTGGGACAGGTCCTGGTAAAAGGACTCCATCATGGAAGGAATCAGGGAGGAGGAAATGGAATGGAAGTAGCCCAAACGGACCACGTATTCCGCTTCCCCCTTCATTTCTTTTAGGGTGGTTTTTCCCTGGTCCAGGGACTGGAGGGCCTTCTGCACATAGGGCAGAAAGCGCTGGCCGTAGGGGGTCAGGGTAATATGACGCTTTTCCCGGACAAAAAGCTGAACGTCCAGTTCCTTTTCCAGTTCATTGATGGCGTAGGAAAGGCTGGGCTGGGAAATATGGAGCTCTTGGGCTGCGCGGGTATAGTGAAGTACCCGGGCCAGGGTGTCAAAGTAAAGCAATTGCAGTAATGTCATGGGATACCTCCTGTGATACTTCTTCATTGTATCATGGGAAAGGAAAAAATTATAGAAGCTTTCTATGGAAAAATAACAGTGTTTTCTATCAATCGGGCCGCTTGCCGGCCCCAAAAAGAGATGGAAGTATGGAAAAAGAATTGCAGCCTGTGGTCATTGGCACCGTAGGAGCGGGGTATGCTGCCCGGCTTCACGGCAATGGATATAAAAAGTCCGGGGGCGTACCCTTCCGGCTAAAGACCATCTGTGATACTGTGCCGGAGCTGGCCCTAAAGGTCCAGGCAGAATTTGGCTACGAACAGGTGGAAACTTCCTACGAAAAAATGCTGGAGGATCCGGAAATCACTGTGGTGGATATTGTAACGCCGCCTCTGCTGCACATTCCCATGGCCATTCAGGCCATTCAGGCCGGCAAGCACGTCATCTGCGAAAAGCCCCTGACCGGGTATTTTGGCAAGCCTGGGGAAGAACGGGTGGGGGATACCCCCAAACAGGTCATGTATGAGCAGGTGCTGGCCGAAATGGAGAAATTGGGGCAGGTGCTCCGGCAGTCGGACCGGAAATTCATGTACGCGGAAAACTTCCTCTATGCCCCGGCCGTCCGGAAGGCCGCAGAGGTGGTCCGGGCCAAAAAGTCCAAAATCCTCTTTATGAAAGGGGAGGAGAGCCTGAGCGGCTCCAGCTCCGCCTTGTCCAGCCAGTGGAGCAAGGTGGGCGGCGGCACCCTGATCCGTACCGGTACCCACCCCTTAAGCGGCATGCTATGGCTCAAGCAGCAGGAGGCAGCCGCCCGGGGCGAAACCATTACGGTCCAAAGCGTTTCTGCCGATGTGGGTCAAACCACCCGCTGCCTGAATGCCTATGAGCACCGGCACATCCGGGCCAATCCCCTGGACGTGGAGGATTACGCCGCTGTAACGGTGATCTTCTCCGATGGTACCAAATGCCTGACCATTGCCAGCGATACGGTGCTGGGGGGCACCAAAAACTATATTGAGGTTTACGCCAACGATGCGGCCCTTGTCTGCAACCTGACGCCTACGGATCTGATGAATACGTATTTCCTGGACCAGGATGGGATGCAGGACGTGTACATCAGCGAAATGCTGCCCCAGGCCATTGGCTGGAACAAGGCCTTTGTCAGCGATGAAGTGATCCGGGGCTACGCCGATGAACTGACCCGATTCCTGAAGGCAGTGGCCTATGATTGGGATACGTCGGAAGATTTTGCCGTAGCCCGTGAAACCATGAAAGTAATCTATGCTGCGTACCTATCGGCAGAATCAGGGAAAAGAGTCGATTTATAGATTGTATCTATAAATAAAACTATAGAAAGACTCTATCATAAAGCAATAAATCTTGTATTAGATTAATCAGTCAATTCAAAGTATAATGAACTTAACGAAACGGAATAATTAGAAGATTCCGTGTGAAGAATGCAAAGGAGAGATAATAATGGCAAGAGAAGTAACTCCCGAAGAAATTGCTGTCTGTGAAGAGAAAATTGCCCGTGCTCATGCAGCACAAAAGATTCTGGAAACCTATGATCAAAAACGTATTGATAGACTGTGCCAAGCTGTAGCAGCCGCTGTATGCGACCTGAAGGTTTGGGGCAAGATCTGCGACGAAGCCGTTGACGAAACCCGTCTGGGCGACAAAGTCTCCAAGAGAAACAAGAGAAACAAAATCAAATTGATCCTGAGAGATTGCCTGCGCAACCCCAGCATCGGTGTAGTAGAAACCATTCCTGAAAAAGGCATTGTGAAATATGCAAAACCCGTTGGCGTAATCGTTTCCCTGGTTCCGACCACCAACCCCTGCCTGACTCCTGCTGGCCAGATTCTGTTTGCTATCAAATGCAGAGACACTGTTGTCTTCTCTCCGCATCCCAGAGCTAAGAACATCACCAACAAGACCATCAACCTGATCCGTGACACCCTGGTTCGTGAAGGCGCTCCTGCCGACATCATCCAAGGCGTTGAAAAACCCAGCATTGCCCTGTCTTCCGAACTGATGAAACGGGCTGACCTGATCATCGCTACCGGCGGACGGCCCATGGTTAAGGCTGCTTACAGCCAGGGCGTTCCTGCCTATGGTTCTGGCGCCGGCAACGCTACCGTTATCATTGATAACACCTGCAACACTCCGGAACGTCAAAAAGAAGCTGCTGCCAACACCCGGATTTCCAAGACTTCCGACTTTGGTTCTGGCTGCTCCTGCGACGGCAACCTGGTTATTTCTGAAGAAGTTTACGATGGCTTCGTAAAAGCCCTGGTTGAAGAAGGCGCTTACCTGGCCAACGAAGAAGAAGCTGAAAAGATTAAAAAGGTTATGTGGGATGAAACCGGCCACCGTCTGCCTGACACCGTTGCCGTTAGCCCGCAAGCCCTGGCTGAAGCTGCTGGCTTCACCATCCCTGCTGACCGTAAATTCATCGCTGTAACTGGCGGCGGCATCGAACATATCGGCAAACAATTCTTCTTCTCCAGCGAAAAACTGACCACCCTGCTGACCCTGTTCAAATACAAAGGCGAATTCGAAAACGCTCTGGATATGATGAGAGCTATCTTCGAAGTAGGCGGCAAAGGCCACTCCTGCGGCATCTACTCCTTCGATGATGACCATATCGATCGTCTGGGCAAAGCAGCTCCTGTTTCCCGTATCATGGTTCGTCAACCTAACAACAGAGGCAACTCTGGTTCCGCTTGGAACGGCATGCCTCCGACCTCTTCCATGGGCTGCGGCACCTGGGGCGGCAACATTGTTTCCGAGAACATCTCCCTGAAACATTACATGAACACCACTTGGGTATCCCGTCCTCTGGAATACGATATGCCTTCCAACGAAGAACTGTTCGGTGACTTCTTCAAACCGGGCATGGACGAAGAATAATCCAGCTTGACCATTTTCTTGGCACCATTTGCGAATTACTCATATTGAATCCTCTTATAGATAAGAAGGATGTGCGGCTTTTCCCCTCTAATGGCCGCGCATCCTTCTTTCTTTACAGGAAAAGTTAACCTGTAATAAATGGTGCAATTGTTTACAAAAATTTAAAATTTGTGGCAAGAATGTTTGACAGCAGTAACTTTGGGTGGTATACTTTTAGTCACTTATAGCAAACCAGTAGGATAGTAGCATGGAAAGAGGTAAGCCAAATGAGCGAAGTAGTAAAGGTAAAGAATGTACGTATCGGCGAAGGAATGCCCAAGATTGCCATCCCCATTTCGGACAGCGATTACGCAGGGGTGCGGAAATCCGTGAATCTAATCATGAATTCCCCCTGTGACCTGATTGAATGGAGAGCAGATTTCTTCAACAATGTAACGGATCCGGAAGTTCGGATTAAACCCATGACCCTGTTCCGGGACCAGTTGTGGAACCTGCCGCTGCTCTTCACCGTCCGCACGGACGTAGAAGGCGGCATGATGGAAATCGATACCCAGGACTATGTGGATCTGCTCCTGGCGGTTATTGACAGCGGCCTGATTGATCTGGTGGACGTGGAACTGTCCCGGGGCGAAAAAGCCATGAAGACCATTGTAGAGGCGGCCCACGAAGCCGGCGTCAAGGTGGTTGGCTCCCGGCACAATTTCAAGAGTACCCCGGACAAGGACATCATCGTCCGGAACCTGTGCAAGATGCAGGACCTGGGCTGTGACATTGCCAAATTCGCCGTGATGCCCCAGTCGGAACGGGATGTGCTGACCCTGTTGGATGCCACCCTGACCATGAAGGAAGAACACGATGAAACGCCGGTGATTACCATGTCCATGGGGCACAAGGGCGTCATCAGCAGGATCTGCGGCGAAGCCTTCGGTTCCTGCATTACCTTCGGCACTGCCGGCAAAGCTTCGGCACCGGGACAGCTGCCAGCCAACGGCCTGTCCATATTCTTAAAGAGCCTGGCCTAAAAGCGTACAGGTGTGGTGAGAACTGCACCTGTTTTTTTATGGGCTAAAGGGGAAAACGGAGAAATTTGTCCGTTTATTTTTCCTTCAGCACCCAGCTTTGCAACAACTGGCAGCGGTCTTTTGGACCGCTGCTGAATTTTTTGTAAATACAGGATTGTTTTGCGGTATAATAGAAGGTGAACGAACCTGCCGGCGCGGCAGTCTAAAGAGGGGGCATACAGATGGATAAGAAACAACCCATTGGCGTAATCGATTCAGGAGTAGGGGGCTTGACGGTGCTGAAATGGCTCCGGGCAAAAATGCCCCACGAGGATTTTATCTTTATCGGGGATACGGCACGGACGCCCTATGGCAACCGGTCCCGGGAACAGATCATTGAATTTGTAGGGGATATGACCGCCTACCTGGACAAACGGCACATCAAGCAGCTGGTGGTGGCCTGCAACACCATTACGGTGCTGGGTAAGGACGTGATCCAAAACGGGTATGACTTTTCCGTTATCGGTATGGCCAAAGGCGCCCGGATGGTGAAAGGCGTAACCAAGAACAAACGGGTGGGCTTTGTGGCCACGGACTTTACGGTGTCCACCGGGGCCCATAAACGGGAAATCCAGGCCATGGACCCGGAAATCCAGGTGTTTGGGCAGGGCTGCCCTAAATTTGTGCCCCTGATTGAAGGGGAGAAATTTGGCACTCCGGAACTGGCCAGCGCCGTACAGGAATATGCCGACGACCTGAAGGCCCATGACGTGGATACGGTGCTCCTGGCCTGCACCCATTATCCCTTCGTCCGGGAAGAGCTGCAAAAGGCCCTGGGATCCCAGGTGACCATTCTGGACCCGGCAGAGCGGACCACCCAGGATGCCATCGAGGACCTGGCGGCCCGGGGACTGGCCCAGACGGAAGGCATCGGGGAAACGGAAATCTGCTTTACCGCCGATGTGGAACGGGGCCAGCGGCTGGCCCAGCGGGTCATGGACACAAACGGCTGCGTCTTCAAGCTGATTCAATTATGATAAAGCAAAAACAGGATGTATGACCCTGGTGGTCACACATCCTGTTTTTTGCTTTCCCCAGAAGCGTTCCCCTGCCTGGGGGTTTTTGAGTTCCGGGCAATAAACCGGAAGATGAAATCCCGGATCACGTGGCTGGGGGTAGTGCCCTGCTGCCGGCAGAGCTCCCCAAACCGCCGGAGGGGCTCCTCCTCCATGCGCACCGACAGGCGTTTTTTCTTGAGGTATTTATCTTCTTCCCAATCTTCCATAGGCATCCATCCTTTCTGGTGGGCCCGGCGCCCCGGATTCCCCAATCCGGCTTTAGCCAGGCCCTACAGCTTCCCTTACTTTCAGTATAGCAGGGAGGGTGGGGTGAAATCCTCCCAGGTAAGTGTTTGGGGAAATTAATCCCCGGCGGCCACCTGGTAGGTTTCCCCGGTTTCCTCATCCCGGACCTCCAGGCTGCAATGCAGCCCCTCCAAAATCCGCAGCAGGGTTTCCAGATTGGGCTCCCGCTTCCGGTTCACGTACAGGGACAGGGAGTCCTTCCGGATGCCCGTCCGTTCCGCCAGGTCCCGCTGGTGCAGGCTGCGGTCTGCCAATTTTTCCTTGATGATCTCTGTAATATCCATAGGCTCCTCCTTTGCTGCCTCCTGCCAGGGCAGGGGGCAATCCTGCGTTTTTCCATACTTTCAGTATAGCAGGAAGGGTGGGGCGAAATCCTCCCAGAAAAGAGCCGTTTTGGGGCATAAAAAAACAGGTCTCCGTCTCCCTGGGGAGACCGGAAACCCGGCAGGTCCAAAAAAGGGTAAAAAAATGGAGCTACTGATAGGATTCGAACCTACGACCCTCTCATTACGAATGAGATGCTCTACCAACTGAGCTACAGTAGCATTCATGGAGAGTATTTTACCATGTTTTCCGCTTTTTTTCAAGGCCTGATCTGTATTTTTCGGGCGGCAAACGGAAGATTTTGGGAGCGTATAAAGTTAACCTGTTTTTTGCAATTTCCAGAAAATAGCGGTATAATCAAAAGCAAACAGAATAGAGAAGCCGGCGGTGAAAACCGCAGGGTAGGGGAGCTTGCAGGCAGAAATGCCGGACAGGCTGAGAGGAAGGTAGGCCCTTCGACCCGTGAACCTGATTTGGATAATGCCAACGTAGGGATGCAAACGAGCAAAACGGCAAGAGAAGTTACCCGGATTCAGGTGGCTTCTCTTTTTTGTTGTCCCAAAACAAGGAGGCCTTGGAAATGCGAATCAATGGAAAAGAAGAAAAGGCTGAGGGCCGGACCCTGCTGGCGTACCTTCGGGAGCGGCAGATCGACCTGGGCAACGTAGCCGTGGAACGAAACGGGGACATTGTGCCCAAAAGCCAGTATGCCTCGGTGCTGCTCCAGCCGGAAGACGTGCTAGAGATCGTGTCGTTTGTAGGCGGGGGCTGAGATGCTCAGCCAAAAAGAATGGTTTGACGCCCTGGAAAGCCGCCACGGAGCGGCGCGTCAGGCCAAATTCCGCCAGGGCCGGGTGGCCATTTGCGGGCTGGGGGGCCTAGGCTCCCGGGTAGCGGAGCTTTTGGTCCGGGCTGGGGTAGGACACCTACGGCTGGTGGACGACGACCGGGTGGAAGCCACCAATCTCAACCGGCAGCTGTATTTTATGGACCAGCTGGGCCAGTACAAGGCGGAGGCCCTGGTGGCGAGCCTGCGGCGGATTACCCCCTACGCAGAGTTGGTGCCCCGGATCCTGCGGCTGACGGCGGAAAATATCCCCCAGGAGCTGGCCGGCTATGACTTGATTGTAGAAGCCTTTGACGGGCCCCGGGAAAAGGCACTTTTGTGCAATACGGTCCGGGAGTGCTTTCCCCAGGCGGTGCTGGTGGCCGCCTCCGGTATGGCCGGCTTTTCCTCCGGCAACCGGGTCCGGGTGCGCAAACTGTCCCCTCATTTTTACCTGTGCGGGGACAGGACGGCGGATATCCGGGACGGAGACGGGCTCTACGGGGCCCGGGTCAATTTGTGTGCGGCCCAGGAGGCCCTTACGGTGCTTCAGCTGCTAGCTGGAGAAACAGAAAAAATTGGAAAGGATGAATACTATGAACGCAAATGATACTTGGCAGCTGGGAGGCAAAATCTTCCATTCCCGCTTTATTCTGGGCTCGGGGAAATATTCCCTGCCGTTAATTCAAACGGCCATTCAGGACGCCGGTGCCGAAATGATTACCCTGGCGGTCCGCCGGACCAATACCACTGGACAGGACAATATCCTTCAGTACATTCCCCAAGACGTAACCCTGCTGCCCAATACCTCCGGCGCCCGGAATGCCCAGGAGGCGGTGCGCATTGCCAAACTGGCCCGGGAACTGGGCTGCGGGAACTTCGTGAAAATTGAAATCATGCGGGACAGCCGGTACCTGCTGCCGGACAACCAGGAAACCATCAAGGCCACGGAACTTCTGGCCCAGGACGGCTTTGTGGTGCTGCCCTATATGTTCCCGGACCTGAATGCGGCCCGGGACCTTGTCAGTGCCGGGGCTGCGGCTGTTATGCCTCTGGCTGCGCCCATTGGCTCCAACCGGGGCCTGTCCGCCCGGGACTTTATCCAGATCCTCCTGGACGAAATTGACCTGCCCATCATTGTGGACGCGGGCATTGGCCGGCCTTCCCAGGCCTGTGAAGCCCTGGAAATGGGGGCCGCTGCGGTAATGGTAAATACCGCCCTGGCCACTGCCGGGGATTTACCTCTCATGGCCCAGGCCTTCCGCAGCGCGGTGGAAGCCGGTAGGAAAGCGTATCTGTCCGGCCTGGGACGGGTGCTCAGCCGGGGCGCCGCCTCCAGCGATCCCTTGACTGGCTTTTTGCGGGAGGATGCCTGATGGAAGAAGAAAATCAATTTTTGGTGGACGGCAAGAATCTAACCCCGGCTGCCCTGAAACGGAAACACCAACTGGAAAACGACCCTTCCTGCCGGAAGGACCCGATGGAATACCTGCCCGGCATGGAGCAGCTCCAGTCGGAGGTTCGGGAAAAGGTTATCAGCCAAATGGAGTCCTATGACCCCAGCGCCTATACGGCGGTGGACGTGCGCCGGGCCCTGTGCCATGAGCGGGTGACCGTGGAGGACCTGAAGGCGCTGCTCAGCCCGGCGGCGGAGCCCTTCCTGGAAGAACTGGCCCAAAAGGCCCGGGCAGTTACCAGCCGGCATTTTGGCAACACGGTGTATCTGTTCACACCCCTGTATCTGGCCAACTACTGCGAAAACTACTGCATCTACTGCGGCTTCAACTGCTACAATCCCATCCACCGGCTCCAGCTCACCGGGGAGCGGATGGAGCAGGAAATGCAGGTAATCGCCCAAAGCGGCATGGAGGAAATCCTGCTGCTTACCGGGGAAAGCCGGGCCAAAAGCAGCGTGGAGTATATCGGGGAGGCCTGCAAGCTGGCCGCCAAGTACTTCAAGAACGTGGGTCTGGAGGTCTACCCCATGAACACCGACGAGTATCGGTATCTCCATGTCTGCGGGGCGGATTCGGTCACCGTATTCCAGGAGACCTACGATCTGAAAAAATACGAAACCCTGCATCTCTTGGGGCACAAACGGGTATGGCCCTACCGGTTTGATTCCCAGGAACGGGCCCTTAGGGGCGGCATGCGGGGGGTGGGCTTTTCAGCCCTTTTGGGGCTGTCCAATTTCCGCAAGGACGCCCTGGCCACAGCCCTTCACGTGTATTACCTCCAGCGGAAGTATCCCTGGGCGGAAATGAGCCTGTCCTGCCCCCGGCTGCGGCCCATTATCAACAACGCCTCCATCAACCCCCAGGACGTAGGGGAGCGCCAGCTGTGCCAGATTCTCTGCGCCTACCGGCTGTTCCTGCCCTTTGCAGGAATTACCGTTTCCAGCCGGGAATCCGCGGCCTTTCGCAACGGCATTGTGCGCATTGCGGCCACCAAGGTCTCCGCTGGGGTGTCCACGGGCATCGGGGACCACGAGGAAAAGTATACTGGAGAGCAGAGCGGGTCCGAAGGGGACGAACAGTTTGAAATCCAGGACGGCCGGAGCCTCCGGGCCATGACGGAGGATCTGGACCGGGAAGGCCTCCAGCCGGTGCGCAATGACTACCTTTACGTGTAGCCTGCCCTTTGGCTGCGTCACCCACCGCCAGCTGTACCAGGTTCCCCTGCTGGAACAGGTGGAAGGGATTTTGGCCCAGCGGCCTGCGGCCCTGCTGCTTCGGGAAAAGGATTTAAATCCAGAGGTTTATCGGCAGCTGGCCCGGCAGGTCCTCTCCCTGTGCCGCCGGGCCGGGGTGCCCTGCATTCTGCATTTTTACCCGGAAGCGGCCCGGGAACTGCGCCCCGAGGGCCTGCACCTGCCGCTTCCGGTGTTGGAGCGCCTTAGGCCGGAGGAACGGGCCGCCCTGCCGCCCCTGGGAGCCTCCTGCCATAGCCTGAAAGACGTCCTTACAGCGGCGAAACTAGGTACCGCAAGGGTGACGTTGGGTCATATCTATACCACCGCCTGTAAGCCAAATTTGGCCCCCAGAGGGGTGACGCTGCTCCAGGAGGTATGCCGCCGCTCCCCGGTGCCCGTCTGGGCTATCGGAGGCGTTACCCGGGAAAAGCTCCCGGAGCTTGCTGCTGCCGGGGCTGCCGGAGCCTGGGGTATGGGAGCTTTTGCGCAGCTGCCGGAAAAATAAAAAACGAGGCTGGAAAAATGAACATTCATTTTTCCAGCCTCGTTTGCGTGTGTGTGGTTTTGTCTTGCGTTCAGGGGCAAGTCCCTTATTTGTTCAGCATGTATTCGGCCATATGGGCGGCAGCTTTCTTGCCGGCACCCATAGCCAGGATTACGGTAGCGGCACCTGTGGCAGCGTCACCGCCGGCGTACAGGCCGGGCACGGACGTAGCACCGGTTTCCTCGTCAGCCTGGACGCAGCCTTTTTTGGTCAGCTCCAGGTCGGGGGTGCCTTCGTAGCTCATGGGGTTGGGGGACGTACCAATGGCCATGATTACCATGTCCACCGGCAGGTCGTATTCGCTGCCCTCAATGGGTACAGGACGGCGGCGGCCGGAAGCGTCCGGTTCGCCCAGCTGCATCTTCTGGCAGGTTACGGCGCAGACACGGCCGGTGTCGTCTCCATGGATTACCAGGGGAGCGGTCAGGAAGTCAAACTGGATGCCTTCTTCCTTGGCGTGATGGATTTCTTCCAGCCGGGCAGGCAGTTCAGCCTCGCCCCGGCGGTACAGTACATGCACGTCCGCACCCATCCGGCGGGCACACCGGGCCGCATCCATGGCCACGTTGCCGCCGCCGACTACGGCAGCACGCTTGCTGTGGAGGATGGGGGTGTTGCTCCGGGGATCATAGGTCTTCATCAGGTTGGTCCGGGTCAGGTATTCGTTGGCGGAATATACGCCTACCAGGCCTTCTCCGGGAATCTTCATGAATTGGGGCAGACCGGCACCGGAAGAAATGAAGACGGTTTCAAACCCATGTTCAAACAGTTCAGGAATGGTCAGTACCTTGCCGATAACCATATCGGTTTCGATGGTAACGCCCATTTTCTTTAATTTATTCACTTCCTGGGCCACAATGGCTTTGGGCAGGCGGAATTCAGGAATGCCGTAGCTCAGCACGCCGCCGGGCACATGGAAAGCTTCAAAAACGGTAACGTCAAAGCCTTTTTTGGCCAGTTCCCCAGCGCAGGTCAGGCCCGCAGGGCCGGAACCGATGACCGCGGCCTTGTGGCCGTTTTTGGGAGCGGTTTCCGTGTTTTCTGCGTTGTTGTGGGCAGCCCAGTCGGAGACAAACCGTTCAATCCGGCCGATGGAAACAGATTCCTGTTTGATGCCCCGGACGCATTTGCCTTCGCATTGGTTTTCCTGGGGGCAGACCCGGCCAGAAATCCGCGGCAGGGCATTGGCCCCGGACAGAATTTCGTAGGCAGCGGCAAAGTCGCCTTCAGCGGTCTTTTCCAGGAATTGGGGAATGGGAATGCCTACCGGGCAGCCGGTTACGCAGGCAGGATTGTTGCATTGCAGGCAGCGGCGGGCTTCATTGATGGCTTGTTCCGGCGTGTAGCCCAGCGCTACTTCCAGGAAGTTGCATTTGCGGACGTCCGCCGGCTGTTCCGGCATGGGCGTTTTGGTAGCTTGCAGGTTCAGATTCGGATTAGGCATGTTGGCGTTTTCCTCCCGTCAGGCGGCAAAGATGTTCTTCCCGCTCTTTAGATTCAAATTCCGTATAGGAACGGTTCCGGGCAATGGCTTCATCATAATCAATCTTGTGGCCGTCAAAGTCCGGGCCATCCACGCAGGCAAAGCGCAGTTTTCCGTCCACCGTTACCCGGCAGCAGCCGCACATGCCGGTGCCGTCGATCATCAGGGGGCTCATGCTTACCGTGGTGGGGATATTATATTTTTTCGTCAAGAGGGAAGTAAACTTCATCATGGGCAGGGGTCCAATGGCAAATACATGGTCCAGCTTTTCCCCGCTGTTGATCAGTTCTTCCAGCTTGTTGGTGACAAAGCCGTGGTAGCCGTAGGTGCCATCATCCGTGCACATGTAGAGGTTGGTGGAAGCTGCCTTCATTTCCTTTTCCAGGATTACCAGATCTTTGGTTTTGAAGCCGCTGATCAGCTCTACCTTGTTGCCGGCTTCGTGCAGGGCACGGGCTACCGGCAGGGCAATGGCGCAGCCCAGGCCGCCGCCGACTACTGCCACATGGCCATAGCCTTCCACGGGGGTGGGTTTGCCCAGGGGGCCTGCCAGGTCAGCCAGGCAGTCGCCTACGTTTAGCTGGTCCAGGTCAATGGTGCTGGCGCCGATTTTCTGGTAAATCACGTCTACGCAGCCGTTTTCTGCAGAGGAGATGGTCAGGGGAATCCGTTCTGCATCCACGTTGGAACGCAGGATTACAAACTGACCAGCCTTGGCTTTGGCAGAAATCAACGGAGCGTACATGGAAATCCGCGTAATGTTGGGGTTCAGTACTTCCTTTTCTACAATCTCAAATCTACGAGGCATGGTTTCACATCCTTAATCTAGAGAGCCGCATCGCGGCGTATGGTATGAGAAAGGAAACAGGCGGAAACCTGTTTCCTTTCTTTGAAGAATACCGCATGTTGAATTAAAAAGCAAGATTGAAACAGATTTTGGCTTAATCTTTGATGCCGGCAATATTCTTGGCCAGCTGTTTTTTGCCGTCGATGTTCCCCTGGCGGGCAATCATGATCCGCTGGGCTTGAGGAGAACCGGCCCCGTGCAGGGATTCGGTCCGGTAGCCTACAGCAGCAGCGCCCAGGCACATATTTTCCAGGAAACGCATGATGCGCTGACGGTCTTCGGTGGAAACGTCAGGCCGGCCGGCAAAGAACTTGTTGCAGATTTCGCCGATGGTTTCCCCGTTGCGGCCCACTACCGTGTTGGACTTGAAGTCCGTTTCGGAAGGCATGGTCACCATCAGGCCGCCGGCAATGTCTTCTGCCAGGCGGACGATTTCGTAGGGGAACCGGGTGATGTTCTGCTTGCACACGTTGGCCAGCAGCATATCAATTTGGTAGTTCCCGGCTTTGGTGGGGCAGCCTTCGCAGGAGCAGGCAATGCCGCAGCTGTACAGGGTTTCGTTCAGGTGGGTCATTTCAATCAGTTTGTCTTTGATGTGGCTGGCTTTTTCTACGCCGTTGTATTCGGCAGCCAGGGCAGCGGCCCCAATCACCACATCGCCTACGCCTACTTTGCAGCCGCCGTAGGATTGACGGTGATAACCGGCAAACCGTTCTACCATCATGCCGGCAAATTCATATTCGCCGTTGAGGAAAATGTATTCGTTGGGAATGAACACATGGTCCAGTACCACCAGGGCTTCCTGGCCGCCGAATTTGGCGTTGCCCAGGTCAATGCAGGCACCGGGTTCCATTTTCCGGGTATCGCAGGATTGTCTGCCGTAGACCATGTACAGGCCATCTGCATCGGTGGGGCAGGCAAAGCTTACGGCGTAATCCTTGTCCGCTTCCTTCATGGAAATGGTGGGCATGAAAATGTGCCAATGGGAGTTGATGGAACCGGTCTGGTGCACCTTGGCGCCGCAGACTACAATGCCGTCCGGCCGTTTTTCCACTACATGGACGAACATATCGGGATCGGCTTGTTCATGGGGAGCCTTGGAGCGGTCCCCTTTGGGGTCGGTCATGGCGCCGTCCACGGTCAGGTCGTTATCCTGTACGTAGATCAGGAATTTCTTGAAGTTTTCATGGTAATGGGTGCCGTATTTTTCATCGATTTCATAGGTGGTGGAATAAACGGCATTGAAGGAGTCCATGCCTACGCAGCGTTGGAAGCAGCTGGCGGTCTTTTGACCCAGCAGGCGCTGCATCTTTACCTTCTTGATCAGGTCATCGGTGGATTGGTGCAGGTGGGTGAAGCGGTTTACCGTATGGCCGGTCAGGTTGGAGGTAGCGGTCATCAGGTCCTTGTATTTGGGATCCTGGGCCAGGGCATAGGTCATGGCTACAGAGTTGATGGAAGGACGGATAATGGGATGGTCCACCCAGTTATCAATCTTTTCCCCGAACATATATACTTTCGTGTGGAGCTTGCGCAGGCTTTCTACGTATTCAGCAGCAGTCATCAAAGTCATTTTGGGTTCTCCTTTATTGGAAAAAGAAATCCGATCCGCCGCCCGAAGGAGGCGGACCGGTTAGAGAGAGGGCTATATCATTATTTGCCGGCCAGGGCTGCGTAGGTGTTGTACCGTTCTTCCGCATCCCGTGCACACTTGTTGTACAGTTCTTCCGCCTTATCCGGGAAGGACAGCTTCAAGGATGCATACCGGTTCTGGCCCAGCAGGAAGGCCCGGAAGTCCCCAGTGGGTTTCTTGGAATCCAGGGTGAAGGGATTCTCGCCGGCTTTCTTCTTGTCGGGATCGAAGCGGTACAGATGCCAGTAACCAGCTTCTACGGCTTTCTTTTCTTCGTTCTGGCTGAGGCCCATGCCGCACTTCATGCCGTGTTCGATGCAAGGGCAGTAGCAGATAACCAGGGACGGGCCCGGATAAGCTTCAGCTTCCCGAATGGCTTTCAGGGTTTGGGCAGGATCGGCACCCATGGCTACCTGGGCTACGTACACATACCCATAGCTCATGGCCATCAGGCCCAGGTCCTTCTTCTTGGTTTCCTTGCCGCCGGCAGCAAACTTGGCAATGGCGCCAGCTTCGGTGGACTTGGAAGCCTGACCGCCGGTGTTGGAGTACACTTCGGTATCCAGTACCAGTACGTTGATGTCCCGGCCGGAAGCCAGTACATGGTCCAAACCGCCGTAGCCGATATCGTAAGCCCAGCCGTCGCCGCCGAAGGCCCAAACGCTCTTCTTGGCCAGGTATTCTTTATTGTGACGGATGAATTCCGCTTCTTCGCTGGCGTTGTTTTCCAGGGCAGCCAGCAGATCATCGCTGACCTTCCGGGATTCAGCCGTAACGTCTGCCTTGTCCAGGTAAGCCTGGCAGGCTTCCACAGCTACGCCCTTAGCCTTCAGGGCCGTAACGGAAGCTTTCAGTTCCCGTTTTACCGCATCTTGGCCCAGCAGGTAGCCGTAAGCGTATTCAGCGTTGTCTTCGAACAAGCTCATAGCCCAGGCAGGACCGAAGCCTTTCTTGTCCGTGCAGTACGGGGAAGAAGGAGTGGAGCCGCCGTAAGCGGAGGAGCAGCCGGAAGCGTTGGTGATGTACATCCGGTCGCCAAACAGCTGGGTAACCAGTTTGATGTATGGGGTTTCGCCGCAGCCAGCGCAGGCACCGGAGAATTCGAAATACGGTTTGGCAAACTGGGAGCTCTTGACGTTCTTGTCGCTGACCGCATCTTTCTTCACGGTAACGGTTTCTACAGCATAATCCCAATTGGGAGCTTCGCCCAGCTGGCTTTCCAGTGGTTTCATCACCAGGGCTTTTTCCTTGGCAGGGCACACATTGGCGCAGCTGCCGCAGCCGGTGCAGTCATACGGGGAAACCTGCATACGGAATTCGTATTGGCCAAGACCTGCACCCAAAGCTTTCTTGGTGGCAAAGCCGGCAGGAGCAGCCGCTTTTTCAGCAGCGTCCAGGAGTACAGGACGAATGGCTGCGTGCGGGCAAACCAGGGAGCACAGGTTGCACTGGATGCATTTATCCAGCTGCCATTCCGGTACATCCACAGCAGCCCCACGTTTTTCGTACTTGGTGGTGCCAGCCGGCCAGGTGCCGTCTTCCAGACCATACTTGGTGATGGTGGAAATCGGCAGGCTGTCGCCCTGCTGACGGTTCATGACTTCTACCACTTCCTGGATGAATTCCGGGTTCTTGTTTTCTACCGGAGCATCCTCAGCAGTCAGCCAAGCTTCAGGAATGGTTACCTGGTGCAGTTTTTCAATGCCGTATTCAATGGAAGCATTGTTCTTGTCTACCACTGCCTGGCCCTTTTTCTTGTAGTAGGTCTTATAGATGGCATCTTTCATGGCAGTAACAGCCTGATCGATGGGAATGACATTCAGCAGTTTGAAGAAAGCAGCTTGCAGAATGGTGTTGGTGCGGTTCCCCAGTCCAATTTCCCGGGCAATGGAGGTAGCATCAATGGTGTAGAACTTGGCTTTCTTGGCTGCCAGGGCCCGTTTCATGGTTGCCGGCAGGTGGGTTTCCAGTTCTGCATCGCTCCAGCCGCAGTTTAACAGGAAGGTGCCGCCTTCTTTCAGGTTGGCTACCATATCGTATTTATGCACGTAGGACGGGGTGTGGCAGGCTACAAAGTCAGCCTGGGTTACCAGGTACGGAGAACGGATGGGTTCTTTGCCAAAACGCAGATGGGATTGGGTCAGACCGCCGGATTTCTTGGAATCGTACACAAAGTAGGCTTGGCAGTATAGGTCGGTGGTATGGCCGATGATCTTGATGGAGTTCTTGTTGGCGCCTACGGTGCCGTCGGAACCCATGCCCCACAGTTCTGCACTGGTCTGGCCGGCAGGAGAGGTTTCGATTTCCTGGGTAACCGGCAGGGAAGTGAAGGTTACATCGTCCACAATGCCGATGGTGAAATCGTTTTTGGGTTTGTCCTGTTTCAGGTTGTCATAGACAGCCAGGATTTGGCCAGGAGTGGTATCCTTGGAGCTCAAGCCGTAGCGGCCGCCCACGATTTCCATAGGAATGCCCTTGTTCTTGTAGATGCTGCATACATCCTGGTACAGAGGTTCGCCCATGGCGCCAGGTTCCTTGGTTCGATCCAGTACGGCAATTTTCTTTACCGTAGCAGGAACGGCTTTCAGGAAGTAGTCGGCAGAGAACGGACGGTACAGATGAACGTTGATCAGGCCTACCTTTTCGCCTTTGGCTACCAGGTAATCCACGGTTTCCTTGGCAGTTTCTGCGCCGGAACCCATCATAATGATGATTCTGTCGGCATCGGCAGCGCCATAGTAGTTGAACAGATGGTAGCTGCGGCCGGTGAGTTTGTTGATTTCCTGCATGTAGTGTTCTACAGCATCAGGAATGGCAGCCACTCTCTGGTTGCAGGCTTCCCGGCATTGGAAGAAGATATCCGGGTTTACGGTGGTGCCGCGGGTAGCCGGATGTTCCGGGTTCAAAGCGTTTTTGCGGAAGGCCCGGATGGCATCGTAGTCTACCAAAGGCCGCAGGTCTTCGTAATCCAAAGCATCAATCTTTTGGATTTCGTGGGAAGTACGGAACCCATCAAAGAAATGCAGCACCGGCATCCGGCAGTGGATGGCAGCCAGGTGGGCAACAGCCCCCAAGTCCATAACCTGTTGCGGAGAAGAAGATGCCAGCATGGCAAAGCCCGTGTTCCGGACGGCCATTACGTCGGAGTGGTCACCGAAAATGGAAAGGGCATGGGCGGAAAGGGTACGGGCGGAAACATGGAACACGCCCGGCAGCATTTCGCCAGCGATCTTGTACATATTGGGGATCATCAGGAGCAGGCCCTGAGATGCGGTGTAGGTGGTGGTCAAGGCACCGGATTGTAGCGCACCGTGTACGGTACCGGAAGCGCCCCCTTCAGACTGCATTTCTACAACCTGAACCGGTTGTCCGAATAAGTTCAGCTTTCCGTTTGCAGCCCATTCATCTACGTGTTCTGCCATCGGAGATGAAGGGGTGATGGGGAAAATACCGGCTACTTCGGTAAATGCGTAGGAGATATAGGCAGCCGCCTGGTTGCCGTCCATCAACTCAATTTTCTTAGCCATTTTACGTCCTCCCTTAAATTGTTGTTCAAGAATAACCTTCTGCTTCACCGGGTCAGCCAATCATTGGGTAATGACTGACAATCGATCCGGCGCAAGCGGACCGATTTTTGAAGTTATCTCATATATACCCTTTTTTGGCCTCCGGTGCTTTGCACTCCATCGCATATATTTTGCTTTTTTTCACACCAGGCCACCAAAGCCTCCTGAAAAAATGCCAAAAAAGCAGGAGAAAACGGCGCAAAGCAAGGCGCCGTGCGGCTTCCTGGACTTTGCAGGAATCCCTTCCGCCAGTTGGAGAAAAAAAGCAAAATTGCTATATAAGGAAGGCTTTTGTCCCTTTGCCAACCATCCGACAAACGGCAAAAAAATAATGGGTTGTCGCAAAGAACCCAAAACCTGTACTAGCTATAATGAGGACAACAAAACAAAGAGCTGCTTCCGCTAAACCTAAGCAGTTTATAACAGCCCGGCCAGAGCCGGCAGCTGTAAAAGGAGGAAATATAAAATGGATATGAGCTATTTGAAAGACATGCCTATTGCAGTTCTGGGCGGCGGTGCCGTTGGTAAGACCATGGCAGCTGACTGCGCTTTGGCTGGCAAGGAAGTTCGGATCTGGGACCAACCTGCTTTCGCAAAACGCAACTTCGTCAACATTGAAAAAACCGGTATTACCCTGAGCGGCAACCAATTCTCTTATTTTGGTTACAATCGCAAAGGCACTGCAAAGGTTGCCCTGGCTACCGATGACATGGCTAAAGCTGTAAAAGGCGCCGGCATCATCATCGTTGCTACGGTAGCTCTGGCTCACGAAAACCTGTTCCGTGAACTGATTCCTCTGCTGGAAGATGGCCAAGTCATCCACATCCTGCCGGATAACTGTGGCACCTTCATTTTCCGCAAATTGATGCGTGAACTGAACTGCACCAAGAAAGTCATCGTAGGTGCTTGGTACACTGCTCCTTACGGCATCCGTGTTGTAAAACGCGGCGGCGTTACCACCAACGAATGCAAAGTAGAAGACAGAATCACCACCATCCGCGGCTGCGCTCTGCCTATGACCGATAACGATGCCTTCATGGCTTCCGCTTGGTACATTCCTGCATTCGGCGCCATCATGGACGCTGAAGGCGAAGTAACGGTTGCTAAAGACGGCAGCGAATACCATCATGGTTTCGTAACCGGCAACACCGTTCTGGATATCAACCTGTCCAACGTTAACCCTGTAATCCACGTTCCTGGCACCGTTCTGGGCGTATCCACCATGCAGAACTTCGACACCGTTCTGGGTCAAGAAAAGAAGAACTACTCCCTGTATGGTTTCGCTCTGTGCCCCGGCATTGCTGAAGTACAAGCTCAATTCTGGGAAGAAGAAAAAGAATTGGCCAAAGCTATGAACATCGGCCTGTGCACTGTAAACTATGAAGACTTCTTCTCCCGTACCACCATGTACGGCAAAGAATACATGGGCCCTGACTTCGCAGTTCCCTTTAACGAAAGATACGAAAACTTCTTCGGCGATGGCCCGTTCGACCTGGAAAACCGCTACATCACTGAAGACGTTCCTGTTGGCTGCTACCTGATGAGCCAATTGGGCAAGAAATACGGCGTAAAGACCCCGATCATCGATGCTATGATCCTGCTGGCTTCCACCATGCTGAAACGCGACCTGGCTGGCGAAAGCAAGTACACCCTGGATTACCTGGATATCGGCCACATGAACGACGAACAACTGCAGAAATACCTGCGTGAAGGCGTCTTCACCCCGAAAAAATAATAGGAAGCTTGTTTAGCATCATATATAGCAGGAGCTGCTGGTTCCCTTGGGAGCCGGCAGTTCCTGTTTTTTTGCGTGAAAAGCAGCAAAAATCCCCGAAAAAACGAATCCTGTTACTCCTGCAAAAACCGCAAATGTCAGAATATTTTGCGCAAAACAATTTGCGGGCATGCAAAAATAATTTAGCCAAAAGCCGTTATTTTTTGCAGTTTGGCTGCTCTTTGGCCCTGAAATTGTACTGGAAATCAGGAAAACAGGATTTTCTTCCCAAAAGGGGCAAAGTCCCCGGAAGGCACAGCCCGTGCGGGTTTTCAAGACTGAATTACCTGAAAATTGGCAAAGTACAGGCAATGCTGACAAAAGATTTTTTAAATTGGCACGGTTTTTGCAATACATATAGGCGAAAGCATTGGAGAGGTCTCCAAAAAAGAAATTGGCCCGTAAGTGTTGGCAGTCGATAGCCGGAAAGTGATAAGGAGGAGTTTTATCATGGCAAAAGAGTATTTGAAACGGATTGAAGCATTGCGCAAACAGTACCTGGAAACCCGGGTGGACATGGACGTTTACAACGCAAAGTATTTGACCGAAGGCTTCAAGGAATCTGAAGGACAACCCTGGATCATCCAAAAGGCCACTGGGTATTATCATCAGTGCAGAGATAAGAACATCTACATTCTGCCCCATGAACTGTTGGTCGGCGGCGTAGCCTTTAAACCCCGTGCCGGCGTTCTGTGCGCTGACAGCTCTGCTTCCATCATTGACCGGGAATTGGATACCATCAGCACCCGTCCCTATGACCCGTTCTACCTGAGCGAAGAAGGCAAGAAGGTCTTCAAGGAAGATGTTTCCGATTACTGGAAGAACAAATGCTTGTTTGACCGCTGGCGTCTGATGGCTCCCCAGGATATGAACACCCTGCGGGACAACGGCATCATTTATATCGACCGGAAAGCCGTCCGCGGCTATGGCGAAAATACCCCGGGCTGGACCCGCATCCTGACCAAAGGCTTGGGCGGCATCAAGAAGGAAGCCGAAGAAGCCCTGGCTAAACTGGACGATGCCAACCCTGGCGATCTGGAAAAGAGCTACTTCTACAAAGCAGAAATCATGGACTGCGATGCCATCGTTCTCCTGGCCAACCGTCATGCAGACCTGGCCGAAAAGATGGCTGCTGAAGAAAAGGACGAAACCCGGAAACAGGAACTCTTGAAGATTGCAGAAGTTTGCCGCTGGGTGCCTGAACATCCTGCCCGCACCTTCTACGAAGCTTGTCAAAGCATGCTGTCCTACGAATATGCAATCTTCATGGAACAGAACGCTTCTTCCTACAACCTGGGCCGTCTGGACCAATACCTGTATCCGTACTACAAAGCCGACAAGGCTGCTGGTATCCTCACCGACGATGACGCACAGGAACTGCTGGACTGCCTGTGGATCAAGATTGCTGAAATGTCCCTGTTCCAGGATGAAGTAACCGCCCAATATGCTGCTGGTTACTGCATCACGGTACAAACCTCCTGCGGCGGTATTGACCAATATGGCAACGATGCTTCCAACGAATTGTCCTACATGATGATCCAAGCTACCGAAGATGTCCGCTTCAAGGAACCGAACCTGGGCTTCACCTATGATATTGCCAAGAACCCGGATTCCCTGCTGCACAAGGCTGTTGAATCCATCAGCCGCGGCCTGACCATGCCGGCCATCTACTCCAACCAAGTTGGTATCTCCATGATGCAGAACAAGGGCGTGCCCCTGCGTGAAGCTTGGGATTGGAACCCCTGCGGCTGCGTAGAAACCAACCTGTCCGGCCGTATGAAACAATATACCGATATTGCCGATATCAACATGGGCGCCATGGTTGAATTGGCCCTGAACGACGGCGTCAGCCGCATTACCGGCAAACGGGTATCCGTTTCCACCGGCGATCCCCGGAACTTCAAGACCTTTGACGATTTCTGGAATGCCGTAATGAAACATATCGACTATGCGGTAGACGTTATCGTCAGCGGCAACCAGCTGCTGGATTACCTGAGCATGCGCTATCGTCCAGTACCTGCCCTGTCCCTGAGCTATGAACACTGCATGGAATCCGGCTTGGATTACAGCCAGCCCGGCGGTGCCAAATACAGCGCAGGCGGCGGCGTTATCACCGTTGGCCAGGCAGATATCATCAACTCCATCGCCGATGTGAAGTACCTGGTTTACGATACCAAGAAAGTTTCCATGGATACCCTGATCAAGGCCCTGGATGCCAACTTCGTAGGCTATGAAGACGTGCAGAAACTGTGCCTGGAAGCTCCCAAGTACGGCAACGATGATCCCAAAGCTGACTTCTGCGTAGGCGCTATCTACACTCACGTAGCTGACCAGTTCGAAAAATACAACACCAAGTTTGGTAAGATGACCATGGGCATGCTGCCTGTATCCGGCAACACTCCTATTGGTGAATGGGTTGGCGCACTGCCTTCCGGCCGTAAAGCCAAGACCCCTCTGACCGATGGTATCGGCGCTACCGGCGGTACCGACGTGAATGGTCCTACCGCACTGCTGAAATCCGTAAGCCATCTGCCGCATGCTCGTTATACCCAGGGCACCCAGCTGAACATGAAGTTCGAACCGGAACTGATTAAAGGCAACGGCGGCATGGTGAACGCCATGAACATGCTGAAGACCATGAACCTGTTGGATGTATACCATGTACAGATCAACTGCGTAGACCGGGATACCCTGATTGACGCCCAGAAGCATCCGGAAAACCACCGGGATCTGCTGATCCGTGTAGCTGGCTACACCGCCTTCTTCGTTGAACTGAGCAAGGAAACCCAGGACGAAATCATTGGACGTACCGAAATCAACAAGTGGCATGTAGACAAATGCTGCGTGGCTAAATAAGCGGATTATTTGAGAGGATGTGGGGAGTATGGTTGCGGAACAGCTGGCAGGGATGGTCCTGCGGATTGAAAGGTCTTCCATTCACGATGGGGACGGTATGAGAACGGTGGTATTTTTGAAGGGGTGCCCGCTGCAATGCGAATGGTGCTCCACCCCGGAAAGCCAGAATTTCCACCAGGAAACCACCCAGGATGGCAAAACTACCTATGGCAAGAAAATGACCGTAGGGGAAGTGATGACTGAAGTCCGGAAGGATAGCCCGTTCTACTTCATGACCGGGGGCGGGATGACCATCTCCGGCGGGGAGCTGCTGGCCCAGCCCTGCTTCGCCCGGGAACTTCTTCACAATTGCACGGATGAAGGCATCAATACGGCTGTGGAAACCAGCCTGTTTGGACCCTGGAATGCTCTGCAATCCCTGCTTCCCTACATCAATACCGTGTATGCGGATTTAAAAGCCGTGACCCCTGCGCTCCATAAGGAGCACTGCGGGATCACCAATGAAATTATCCTGGATAACTTCCGGGCTATGGATAAGGATCCCAATCCTTTCCGGCTGATTATTCGGACTCCGCTGATTCCCGGTATCAATGATACCGAGGCTGAGCTGGCGAAGATCGGCGAATTCTGTGCCAGTCTGAAACGGCTGGTGCACCTCCAGCTGCTGCCGTATCACCGGCTGGGGGAAAGCACCTATCAGAAACTGGGCCGGGATTACAAGCTGGCAGGCGTTCCGTCTCCCACTCCGGAGCATATGGAATGGTGCCAGGAATTCCTGAAACAGTATCTGGATAACGTGGTGCTGTAAGACAACTGTATTTCGATCGGCTGCCCGCAAGGGTGTAAAGGGTGCTGCGAAAAAATGAAAGCTCATTTTTCGCAGCACCCTTTTTTAGTGTTCATTTGTTTCAAGCCATATCCGCACATCGAAACTTCTTCCGAGGCCCTGCGGGCCCTACCTCCTGAGCGCTTGAAGGTGGCATGCTAGGCCACTACTGGTCAACTAATGCCGGAACTATGATGCTGGTATTGTTAAACACTGGAAACCTGATGGGTCTGAACGGCTCCTTCAAGCGTTGCGCTCATATCCAATAGTCCATCAGCTTTTTAAGGGACTATTGGTTAATATGAGCCATGTGATAGCATTCCAAGAAGCGAGCTCGGAGAGCGAAGCTGATTGGCATAATGCGAACCACTCAGGAGCTGTCAGCCTATAGGATGACTGAGGAAGTTTCGTTTTTTCACAGTACCATTTTTTCAGGCCGGGAAGCTTCTCTCTTGAGAAATGCTTCCCGGCCTTTTCTGCAGAAAAATGGACTATGAGAAGGGGGATATTTCCAGCCTGAAGCCGAAGCCAAACCAGCAGGAAACCCTAAAAATAGAAAAACAAAATTTCTGCGTGGGAAAATGGGCGCCGGAAAAGGTTTCCGGCAGGAGACCTGGGGGAGTTGCTGCCTATTGGCAAAAACCGCAAAAAATAGCCGGAAACACAGCTTTTTTGCAAAGTTTTTCCTGGCGCAAAATAAGAATTATTATCCATAAGTTAGCCGCAAAAAACATTTTGCGGATTTTAGGGTAAATTGCAGAAAAAAGCTAGGAAAAATGCGCCTTTATCAAATACCTGCAAAAATTTTGCAGCAGAAACTTTTTGCGCAAAGAAAAGCAAAAAAAATTGCATGCAAGAGAGATCTGAACAGGTTTTTGGAAAGGCAAAAGTCTTTGCCCATATGCAACCAAAAAATGTACATAAAATCAGAAAGCTAGCAAATAAGCCAATTTGACAAGTTTGAATTATAAGAAAACAAAACATTTTCAGACAACTAAAAAAGTTGGCATGGTTTTTGCAATATATAAAAGTGTAGAGATTGGAGAGAGGGCTCCAATATAGAGGAGAAACCAAAAAGAGGAGGAATCGCAAAATGCCGGAAGAAAATCTGAAAGGCAAGATTTACACGGAAGTGCTGGTAGTCATCGGACTGCTGCTGGCCGCGGAAATCATCCTTGGTGTATTTTTCACCAAGCAATTCGGCGCAGTCATGTCAACCAGTACCTACTACATCGGGGACCACTTCGGCTGGTGGATCAATTCCCTGTCCGTGCTGACCGTTATTCTCGGTCTGGTATTGATTGTGTTTAAATGGGGGGACGTTAAGATCGGGGGCATCGATGCCAAGCCCGACTTCACCACCTGGCAGTGGTGGTCCATTTCCATCTGCGGCGGTATCGGCTGCGGCCTGCTGTACTGGGCCATGGGCGAACCTATGTTCCACTTTATGAAGCCGCCCGTTGCCATCCATGCAGCAGCAGGAAGCCGGGATGCAGCCATCTTCGCTGTCAGCCAGGCCATGTTCCACTGGTCCTTCGTCCAGTACTTCATCTATTCCCTGCCTGCTACCGCTTTCGCCCTGCTGTGCTTCAACTACCAGAAATCCCTGTCCATGGGACCCATGGTGTATGAAACCACCGGCAAGGTGCACCGCCGGGTAACCACCATCCTGCACATCCTGTGCGGTTATGCAGTGGCCTGCGGCGTATCCAACTCCATGGCAGCCGGCCTGATGCAGATTTCCGGCGGCATCAACGCCGTTTTCGGCGTCACCCAGGGACCTGTGATGTACTTCTTCCTGACCGTAGCCGTGGCAGCCTTCTTCATCATTTCCTGTATTACCGGCATCAACAAAGGCCTGACCTACGTATCCACCGCCTGCATGTTCTGCTTCTTTGGCTTGATGATCTACGTAGTGCTCACCGGCAACTCCGAATTCATTGGCAAAATCGGCACCGAAGCCATGGGCCAAATCATGGACAACTTCTGGGGCAAGATCACCATCAACAATACCATGGCTCCTATGGACCAATGGCCTAACGAATGGCCCATCACCTTCTGGAATTCCTTCTTCATTTACGCACCGGTTATCGGCATGTTCCTGGCCCGGCTGGGCAAAGGCCATACCGTCCGGGAATTCCTCCTGGTAGAAATCCTGGTTCCGTCCCTGTTCTGCTGCCTGTTCATCGCCATCTTCGCTGGCCAAAGCATGTACGTACAAACCAGCGGCATTATGGATGTCTGGGCCATGATCCAGCAGGAAGGCATGCAGACCACCCTGTACCAGGTACTGGGCACCATGCCCGGCGGCAAAGTGGTACAGCTGATTTTCCTGATTACCGTATGCCTGTCCTTCATTACCCTGGCAGACCCCAACACTTCCGCCCTGTCCACCCTGTGTGTTCATGGCCAGGAAATCGACTCTGAGCCTCCCAAGGTGATGAAAATTATCCTGGGTACTGCCATTTCCGCAGTGGCCTACCTGCTGGTAGTCTCCGGTGGTATGGAAGCCGTTAAGGGCCTCTTGAACATCGGCGGCCTGCTTATGACCCTGCCCACCCTGTGGCTGTGCCTGATCATCTTCAAACTGGAAAAACCCCTGCTGGCCTCCAAGAGCCATAGAATCAGCACCGCACCGGTGGTGGACGAAGTGGTTGCCCCTTCCGGCAACATTTCTGCCAAGGTCAGAGGGCTGGATGTAGTGATTCACCAATATCCGTATTCTGATTATTGATAACGCAAGTAAACAGAACTGAGAGAGACAGTTCGGTGAGAAAGAGGAGAGGGAGACAATGCTGAATCAAAAGTTTGATATCCAACTGTATCATGAATGTTATGGGGAACATGACCATGCGTATCCGCAAATTCTGGTGCCCCTGGAACGTACCATGAACATTCAGATTGGTGATGTGGAGTACAAGGTAACGCCCCAGGAACTGTGCCTGATTCCGGCGGAAACCGATCACCAATGCAGCTACAGCGGCAAACTTCTGGTAATCAACCTGACGGAAATCAGCACCGAGGACCGGGACGCAGAGCTGCTGTCCTATCCGGTGGTTGTCTCCATGTGCGGCCAGATTACGGAACTGGTGGACCTGATCCAAAAGGAACTGAAACAGAATCCTAACAGCCAGTCCGTACGCTACCTGTACAGCTTCCTGTACAGCAAACTGCTGGAAAACTGCGCTGCTCCGTCCATTCGCTATCTCACCGAGCATTATGACCTGCCCATTACCGTCAACCAGTTGGCGGAAATGGAAAACTACAACGTCACCTACTACAACGACTGGTTCAAACAGCAAACCGGTTGTTCCCCCAGCCTGTATCTGCGGAAAATGCGGATTGACCGAGCCAAGGAATTGTTGTTAGAATCCAACCATACCATGATGGAGATTGCCGTTATGGTGGGCTACAGCAGCAACTCCACCTTTACCCGGGCCTTCCACAGCATTACGGGGAAACCGCCCAAAGTGTTCCGGGAAGAACATGGCATTAAAGATATTGGCTGATGCGAAAGGCTTTTATTTGTTTTTCAAATTTCAATAATGATAGGAGAGAAATCACATGAGCAAAATCACGGGAAAGAACGCCAAGAGACAATTTAAACTGGGGATGCACAGCTACACCCTGCATTTGAGCGGCTACGGCGAAAGCTGGGGCTTCCAAAGCGAAGGCAAGCATTACGCTTTTGAAAAGGCCGGCACCCTGGAAGATTTGATGGACCTGGCTGTAAAAGAAGGCATCCAGGTACTGCATATTACCCTGGTAGACCTGAACAACGATACCACGCCGGAACATCTGGCCAAGGTGAAAAAGGAAGCTGAAGAACACGGCGTAGAACTGGAACTGAACATTTCCTTCAACGCTCCTTCCGATCCCCGGGTTAATGCTACCATCGAAGACGCTCTGGAAATCGGCCATGCTATTGGGGCCAAACTGGTGAAATTCAGCACCGACGTGGAACATCCCCATCCCATTTCCCACGCTTCCATGTGCCCGGAAGCCATGGAACAAATGGCCAAGATTGTCCTGGATTTCAAGAAGAACATTCCTACTATTGAAAAATACGGCATGAAGATTGCCATCGAAAACCACTGCGACCTGTTCTCCGACGAAGTGATCTGGATGGTAAAACAATTGAACCATCCTCTGATTGGTGCCTGCTGCGATACCATCAACTCCCTGATGCTGGCCGAAGGCATTGAAGAATGCGTACGGAAAATGGCTCCCTATGCCTACTGCGTACACTTCTGCGACAACCGGGTATTTGCCGATCCTGACGGCACCCATTCCCTGGGCTGCGCCATTGGCGACGGGGATGTGGATGTAATCGAAGTCATGAAGATCCTGCGCGCTGAAGCTCCGGAAGAACTGGATACCATCGACCTGGAAATCGAACTGCCCCTGAGCGGTTACACCCTGGAAGACGGCCGGAAAGAAGAAATTGCCGCTATGCGCAAGAGCATCAAATACATGCACGAAGTTCTGGATATCGGAACCAACCGCTAAGAGGAAAGCCTGTCGCTTCGGCGGCAGGCTTTTTGTCCCTAAGGCGGAAACCTTTTGATGGGAGGAAAATGTCATGAAATGGTCGGAGGCACTTACAGCCCTGTCCCAATGCGGTCTGGGGGCGCTGATCCTGGATCTGGACGGACAGGTACGCAAAATCAATGCCCGGGGGGATGAGCTGCTCCATGGGGACGGCAAACTGGAGGGGGCGCCCCTGCCCGCCTGCGCCGTGCCCCTGCTCCAGCCGGTGGAGGAGCGGGTGTACGGGAACCCGGCGTTTGGGGAGTACATTGCCCACTGCCCCACGCCCACCCTGGAGGATCTGCCGGAAGGGTACCGGTTCCTGGTCTTCCAGAAGGCCGATTATGAGGCCTGTCACGATATGCTCCTCAGCGCCCTGAACCAGATCAAGGAATCCGTCATCATCTGCGACCAGGATTCCCGGATCTACTTCCTCAATGACGCCGCAGTCCGCATGGACGGCCTTACCAACTATGGTGTGGTAGGGGAGAAACTGCCCAATGTGTACAAGAGCCAGGACGACAAGGGTCTCTTGGTTCCCTGGGTCATTGAGCACAAGCAGCCCCTCCGGGATGTGCGCCAGCACTATACCACCTGTCGGGGCCGGGCCGTGGACATTATGGCCAGCTGCTATCCCATTGTCCAGAACGGCCAGGTGCTGGGCGGGTGCAGCGTGATGGAGGACTGGAGCACCGTGGATGAGCTCCACAAGAAAATCATCGACCTTCAGGAAAAGCTGCTGCACGTGACCAAAGAAGGCGGCAAAAAGGCCCATAAAAACGTGCTGAAGGCCAAATACCATTTCGAGGACATTATCTTTGCCAGCGACGCCATGGCCGCCCTGATGCAGCGTTGCCGCCACGTGGCCAAATCTTCTTCCTCCATCCTGATCTATGGGGAGACAGGTACCGGGAAGGAACTGGTGGCCCAAAGCATCCACAACGCCAGCAGCCGGGCGGACGGGCCCTTTTTGGCCATCAACTGTGCGGCCATTCCGGAGAACCTGCTGGAAGGGATCCTCTTTGGCACGGAAAAGGGGGCCTATACCGGGGCCGAGCAGCGGCCGGGCCTGTTTGAGCAGGCGGACGGAGGGACCCTGCTTTTGGACGAAATCAACTCCATGAACATCAACCTCCAGCCCAAGCTGCTGCGGGTGCTTCAGGAAGGCACCGTGCGCCGGGTAGGGGGCATGACGGAGCATCCGGTGGACGTCCGGGTGCTGTCCAACATGAACATTACTCCCCAGCAGGCCCTGGAGGAGCACAAGCTGCGCCGGGACCTGTTCTACCGGTTGGGGGTGGTGGACCTTCGGGTGCCGCCCCTGCGGGAGCGCATGGAGGACGTACCTCTTTTGGCTAAGCATTTTATTATGCTCTACAACCAGAAGCTGAACAAAAACGTCCGGAACGTGGATGCCCAGGTGCTGGAGCTGTTCCAGAGCTACAACTGGCCCGGCAATGTCCGGGAGCTGCAGCACGCCATCGAGTTTGCCATGAACGTGCTGCCGGATGACCGGAACATGATTACCCTGGACTACATTCCGGAGAATATTGTCCAGGTCCAGCAGGAGGAGAAGGACGCCTTCTATCCTGTTCAGCCGGGGCTGATCGCCCCCTACGACAAGCCCAAGCGGGATAAGTATGCCAAAAAGCGGACCCTGCGGGAAGTGGAGCGGGCAGCGGTCTGCCAGGCCCTGCGCCACCACCAGGGGAATATTTCGGCGGCAGCCCGGCAGCTGGGCATGAGTCGGCAGAACCTTCAGTACCGGATCAAACGGGATGGCATCGATTTGAATGAGTTCCTGAGTTGATGCAAAAAGTATTTTAAAAATGGAAAACTGATTGAAAAAATGGTCTGCAAACCGGAAATGGATTTGCAGGCCATTTTTTCTAGGGACATGGGGTATGTTTTTTCAGCCTTTTTTGTAAGAAAAATTTACATAGGAACTTCCGCTTTTTGGCTAAACTATGTTAAAATTATCAGACAGCCATATGTATCGGAGGAATTTTCCATGAAAAGCACAGAAGCACTTACCTTATTGTCCCAGTGCAATCTGGGCGCATTGGTCCTGAACCCGGACGGCAGGGTACTGGACATCAATGCCAGAGGGGACCAGCTGCTCCACGGGGAAGGAAAACTAAAGGGCGCGCCCCTGCCTGCCTACTGTATGCCCCTGCTCCAATCCGGGACGGAGCGGGTGTACAGCAATCCTGCTTTTGGAGAATACGTAATGCCCTGTCCGGCTCCCGAGGTGGAGGGGCTGCCGGAGGGCTGCCGCCTGGTGGTGTTTCAAAAAGCGGACTACGAAGCCTGCCACGATATGCTGCTCAGTACCCTGAACCAGATCAATGAGTCCGTGATTGTCTGCGACAAGGAGTCCCGAATCTATTTCCTGAACGATGCGGCGGTGCGCATGGACGGGCTCACCAATTACGGAGTGGTGGGGGAAAAGCTGGACAAGGTGTACCAAAGCCAGGACGGCGACGGTCTGCGGGTGCCCTGGGTTATTGAGCATCGGGAAGCCGTTCGGGACTTCCGGCAGCATTACACCACCTTTCGGGGAAAAAGCGTGGACATTATGGCCAGCTGCTACCCCATTGTGCAAAACGGCCAGATCCTGGGGGGCTGCAGTGTCATGCAGGACTGGAGCGCCGTGGACCAGCTCCACAAGAAGGTCATCGACCTCCAGGAAAAGCTGCTGCACCTGACCAAGGACGGGGGCCGGCATTCCCACAAGAACGTACTGAAAGCCAAGTACCATTTTGATGATATTGTCTTTGCCAGTGATGCCATGGCAGCCCTGATTCACCGCTGCCGTCACGTGGCCCAGTCCTCCTCCTCGGTGCTGATCTACGGGGAAACGGGCACCGGCAAGGAACTGATTGCCCAGAGCATACACAACGCCAGCAAGCGCAGCAATGGGCCTTTTTTGGCCATCAACTGCGCGGCCATACCGGAGAACCTGCTGGAAGGGATCCTCTTTGGCACGGAAAAGGGTGCCTATACCGGCGCCGAGCAGCGGCCGGGACTGTTTGAGCAGGCGGACGGAGGAACCTTGCTCTTGGACGAAATCAACTCCATGAACCTGAACCTGCAGCCCAAGCTGCTGCGGGTGCTTCAGGAAGGTACGGTGCGCCGGGTAGGGGGCATGACGGAGCGGCCGGTGAATGTCCGGGTACTGTCCAATATGAACATCACGCCCCAGCAGGCCCTCCAGGAACACAAGCTTCGCCGGGACCTGTTCTATCGGCTGGGGGTGGTGGACCTGAGAATCCCGCCCCTAAGGGAACGGCTGGAGGATATTCCCCTTTTGGCCAAGCATTTTATTATGCACTACAACCAGAAGCTGAACAAAAGCGTCCGCACTATAGATAATCAGGTGCTGGAGCTGTTCCAGGGCTACAATTGGCCCGGCAATGTCCGGGAGCTGCAGCACGCCATCGAGTATGCCATGAACGTGCTTCCCGATGACCGGAACCTGATTACCCTGGAGTACATCCCGGAAAACATCAGCCAGCTGCAAAAAGAGGAAGCAGAGGGCTTCTATCCTGTGGCCCCCAGTTTTGCACCGGGGCTGGAGCCGGCCAAACCCACCCGGCAGACCCGGAAGCGGACCCTCCGGGAAGTGGAGCGGGCTGCCGTCTGCCAGGCCCTCCGGGCCCAGCACGGCAATATTTCGGCGGCTGCCCGGCAGCTGGGTATGAGCCGGCAGAATCTCCAGTACCGGATCAAACGGGACAGCATTGATTTGAACGAATTTTTAGGCTAACTGCATACCATGCCCGCGGGACAGGGAAACCTGCCCCGCTTTTTTGTGAAGGGTGCAGCTGCCTGTGAAACGCTTTTTGCAGGGTAAAAAAAGGAAAAATAATTTGCGCCTAAAAAGCAGACGTATTGACCCTGCAAAATAACGCAAAAATTTGCATAGGAATTGCTTTTGCTATAAAAAATGGCGTAAAACCTGGAGAAAAACGACAGGAAAAAATCTTGAAATATAGCAAAATTATTTGCAGCTATGCAAATATAATGCCTATAATTTGGCACGCAAAAAGAAAATCAGCAGGTGCAAAAACCTCATTTTTTTATTTGCACTTAGTGTAAAAATAAAAAGTACAGAAACTGGAAAAATGGCTTGAAACGGCGGTTTTGAACCAGTATATCCATTAGTTTTTCTAATGAGTTACAAACTTTTTTCAAACAGGCACGTTTCTTGCAAGATAGTAAAGCGTAGGAGGACTGGTTGTCACTGGTCCTGAAAAATCGGAATATTTGCATTAGAGGAAAAACGGACTGAACAGAAAGGAGGAATTTGCCGCGCCGGAGCCGCCCAGGGTATGGAAGAACGTGCAGGGGCAGCACCGGAGGAAACAGGTTTCCTGTTATTATCTTAGATCGTAAGGAAAGGGGTTTTTGAGATGAGTAAAGAGAGAAAGAAGTACGAGCTGCGCCCCATCGTCATGTCTGTGACAGTGGTGCTGTTCGCCCTGATGCTGATAGCCATCGTGGTGGATGCCAAGGGTTTCTACAACGTGCTGAACAACCTGGTCATGCATAATGCCATGTGGGACTTTGGCTGGTTCCTGAGTCTGCTGTGCTTTTTCATGGTCATTTTCTGCGTGGTCTGCATGCTGACCCCCATTGGTTCCATCCGGCTGGGCGGTCCCAATGCCAAACCCAAGTTCACCTATATGCAATGGTTCGGGATTTCCCTGTGCACCGGCATTGGCGCCGGCGTGGTGTTCTGGGGCTCGGCTGAACCTTTGATGCTGGCCATGGAACCGCCCAAGTCCCTGGGCCTGATTCCTGGCAGCAACCAAGCCGTGCTGTGGAGCATGGCCCGCTGCTTCCTCCAATGGGGTTTTACTCCCTATGCCACCTGCGTGGTGACCGGCGTAATTCTTTCCTACGTAATTCTCAACAAGAAAGCCCCTTTCCGTACCAGCTCCCTGCTGATCCCTATTTTTGGACCGGAAGTCATTGGCAGCCGGAAAGCCGACTGGTTTGATGCTCTGTCCACCTTCGCCCTGACCGGTGCTGTAGCCGGCGGCCTGGGGTACGGTGCTATGCAGCTGTCCGCTGCTGTAAAAGCCTTTGCCGGTTATCCGCCTTCCCTGCCGGTATACGTAGCGATTATTTTCTTCATGTTCCTGTTCTACAACGCCTCTGCGCTAAGCGGTCTGCAAAAAGGCATCACCTGGCTGTCCAACAAGAATGTGCAGTTCTTCTTTATCCTGCTGCTGTTTGTACTGTTCTTTGGTCCCACCGCCTACATTTGCAACCTGTTTGCCGAATCCCTGGGCGAATACGTATCCAACTTCATTGCTATGAGCCTGAACACCATGCCCTATGCGGATTCCGGCATGTGGCCCCAGAATTGGGATATGTACTGGTGGGCTGACTGGATGGCCTATGCACCGCTGCTAGGCCTGTTCATGGTAAAAGTGGCCTACGGCCGTACCATCCGGGAATTTATCGCCATTGAATGGGTGGCTCCTGCCATGTTCGGGATTGTGTGGTTCGCCGTATTTGGCGGCAACATCCTCCACTCCCAGCTGTGGGACGGTGTCAATTTCTATGAACAATACCTGGCCAATGGGGCAGAAGCCATGACCCTGACCAGTTTTGACGTACTGCCCATTCCCCTGGTTTCCAAGATTTTCATGCTGATCATCATCACCATTTCCGTGGTTACCCAGTGCGAATCCATGACCATTACCCTGGCCAGTATGACCATGAAGGAAACCACCGTAAACGAAGAAGCTCCTGTTGCACTGAAGCTGTTCTGGGGCATTACCTTCGCCGTGATTGCCGCTGTCTTCATTGTGTTGGGCGGCATTGATGGGGTTAAGACCATCAAATCCTTCTGCGGTATCCCCCTGGCCTTCATCTGCGGCTGGCTGACCCTGGGCTTTATCCGCTACATGGCCAAACGCCCCCGGAATCTGGACGGTTCCTACGTCTACGAAGACGAATGCGTCAACGATCCGGATAACGGGGAACCCATGGCACCCCGCAGCACCAACAAGTGGCTGAACAAAATGGGTTGGTAAAACCGGCTCAGCCTATTACCCAGTGACATACGCGGTTCATTCCGGCTGCCGCGTTTGTCTATACCCTGGTTTTCAGGACCTCCTGGAGACCAGGGATTTTTTTGCCTGAATGGCGACGGGAAACCGGCAGCTTTGGCAGCAAAATATAGGGCAGCTGAAAAAATGTATTTAACCTGAAAGAAAAATAATTTGCGGCCCTGGGGCAGCTTTCTGGTGCAAAAAAATTCTGGGAAAAACGGGTGGGCAGCCTGAACCTGGGCTGTACTCTAGCTCTGAAAAATAACGAGAAGATTCAGAAATGACAAAAATCTTTGCAGGGGGAGCAAAAATATGCTTAAAGTTAGGCGTGCAAAATCGTCCTGAAAGTGCAAAAGAAATCTTTTGGATTTTTTTGCACTTTGCGTAATCCAAAATAAAACAGTTGCCTCTGGACCTTGACCGGTACTGGAGTTTTTCTGTAGCCCCTCGGGAAAGTGAACCGTGCCTACAGCGCCTTTGGCAAATAGGCACGGTTTTTGCCATATAGAAAATCGTAATGGACTGGCGCCAACCCAGCCTAAAAAATCGGAATAATACAATAAGGAGGAAATGAAAATGCCGGAAGCAAACCTGAAAGGCAAAATCTACAAAGAAGTCCTGGTGGTCATAGGACTTCTCCTGACCGCAGAAATCATACTTGGGGTATTCTTCACCAAGCAATTTGGTACTGCCATGTCCACCATGCTGTATTGGATTGGGGACACCTTTGGCTGGTGGATCAACTTCCTGTCCGTGCTGACGGTTATCTTGGGTCTGGTACTGATCATCTTCAAATGGGGGGACATCAAGATTGGCGGCATTGATGCCAAACCGGATTTCACCACCTGGCAGTGGTGGTCCATCTCCATCTGCGGCGGTATCGGCTGCGGCCTGCTGTACTGAGCCATGGGCGAACCCATGTTCCACTTTATGACCCCGCCCCTGGCCATCCATGCTGCCCTGGGCAGCCGGGATGCGGCCATCTTCGCCGTCAGCCAGGCCATGTTCCACTGGTCCTTCGTCCAGTACTTCATCTATTCCCTGCCTGCTACCGCCTTTGCCCTGCTGTGCTTCAACTACCAGAAATCCCTGTCCATGGGACCCATGGTAAAGGAAACCGCTGGTAAGGAGCATCGGCACATTACCACCCTGCTGCACATCCTGTGCGGCTATGCAGTAGCCTGCGGCGTATCCAACTCCATGGCAGCCGGCCTGATGCAGATTTCCGGCGGCATGAACGCCGTCTTTGGCATTACCCAGGGACCCCTGATGTACTTTGTGATTACCGTACTGGTAGCTGCTTTCTTCATCATTTCCTGCCTGACCGGCATCAACAAGGGTCTGACCTACGTATCTTCTGCCTGCATGTTCTGCTTCTTCGGCCTGATGATCTACGTGGTGGTCACCGGCAACTCTGAATTCATCGGCAAGATCGGCACCGAAGCCATGGGCCAGATTATGGACAACTTCTGGGGCAAGATCATGATCAACAACACCCTGGTTCCCCAGGACCAATGGCCTAACGAATGGCCCATCACCTTCTGGAACTCCTTCTTCATCTATGCACCGGTTATCGGCATGTTCCTGGCCCGGCTGGGCAAGGGCCGTACCGTCCGGGAATTCCTCCTGGTGGAAATTCTGGTTCCGTCCCTGTTCTGCTGTCTGTTCATCGCCATCTTCGCTGGCCAGAGCATGTACGTACAAACCAGCGGCACCATGGATGTGTGGGCCATGATCCAGCAGGAAGGCATGCAGACCACCCTGTACCAGGTACTGGGCACCATGCCCGGCGGCAAAGCTGTGCAGCTGGTCTTCCTGATTACCGTGTGCCTGTCCTTCATTACCCTGGCTGACCCCAACACCGCTGCCCTGGCTACCCTGTGTGTGCACGGCCAGGAAATCGACTCCGAACCCCCCAAGGCTATGAAAATCATCCTGGGTACGGCCATTTCTGCCGTAGCCTACCTGCTGGTGGTCTCCGGCGGCATGAACGCCGTAAAGGGCCTGCTGAATATTGGCGGTCTGCTCATGACCCTGCCCACCCTGTGGCTGTGCCTGATCATCTTTAGACTGGAAACCCCACTGCTGGCCTCCAAGAGCCACCGGATGGCGACCCAGCCGGAAGCCGACCAGGTGGAAGCTCCCGACGGCCGGGTACAGGTGGACGTAAAAGGCCTGGATGTGGTTATTTACCAGAAAGCCGATGCGGAAAAAGCCTGAGCCGCAGCCTTGTAAAACGAAAAGAAAGGTCCTTCCCGCTTGGCGGGGAGGACCTTTTTGCGTGCATCGGGACGCAACTCCCTTATTTGGTTACCCTATCACTGTGGACTCCTTAATAAGGGGTACAGTCCAAGCAAAGCGAACCTGGAGGGTGACGCTGAGCAGCAAGCCGCGAACCACTCTGGCTAGCAGAGAACCGCTCAGGAAGTGTCGCATTTTCCTTTATAGCCCCCTTCAAGCGTGAAGGGGGTGGCAGCCGAGAGGCTGACGGAAGAAGTTTTCCAGGATTCAGGCGACGATAGAAGTCTAATCAAAACCGCAGTTCTTCATTAAAACTTCCTCAGTCATCTCTGCGAGATGACTGCTCCTTAGTGGTTCGCCGTGCTCCGTTCCCCTTCACCCTGCGGGTTCGGCTCACGGACGGCTATCACATGGCTCACATAAACCAAGAGTCCCTTTGCAAATTTGCCGGACTCTTGGATGTGAGCGCAACGCTTTGCCGGGCCGGTCTTAGGCCTATACGAGTCATGTGCAAAACGGGTATAGGAAAAGAAATCATAGTACGTGGATGATTGCAATCTCTCTTTTTATCACATGACCAGTAGTGGATAGGAACGCTTCCTTCAAGCGTGAAGGAAGTGGCGCCGAAGGTGACGATAGAAGTTTTATCAAAGCCGAACCGAATGGTATGAACCCTAACAACCATGTGGGGCTCCCAAAAATTCAACTTAGATGCATCAGCATTTGACAATTCACCTTACAAAACTTCCTCAGTCATCCCTATAGGATGACAGCCCCTTCACGCTTGAAGGGGCCGGTCTTAGGCCTATACGAGTCATGTGTAGAACGGGTATTGAAAAAGCAACATAGTTCGTAAATATCTGCACCTACGGACGCAAAAAGGCCCGATGGGGAAAGAGGGGGCTTTCCCATCGGGTCAATTTGCTTAGAAGGGTTTCTATGAAGTTTCTGCTAGGAGTGATACGTTACGTTACATTGCCATCTTGTAGATTTCAGCGGCAATTTCCGGAGTCAGTTTCACGAAGTTGCCGTGGTTGGGAGCACCGTGGAACATGCTTTCCACCATCTTAGGAATGTCTTCTTCCTTGCCGCCCAGTTCGCTGATATGGGTAGGCATGCCCATTTCCTTCACGAAGTCTTGGAATGCTTTGATGCCTTCCATAGCGGTGATTTCAGGATGTTCGAAGTCCATCTGGCAGCCCCATACCCGGGTTGCATATTTGGCAAACAGGGTGGGTCCCTGGGTCTTCATGGCATATTGCATCCAGTAGGGGAACAGCAGGGCCAGGCCGGCGCCGTGGGAAGCTCCGTAGAGGATGCCGATTTCGTTGTCCATATGGTGGGTGCCCCAGTCTTGGGCGCGGCCTACACCGGTGGAGTTGTTCTGGGCAACCATGGCAGCCCACATAATGTTGGCACGGGCATCGTAGTTCATGGGATCTTTCATAACCCGGCGGGCTTCTTTGATCATGGTCAGCATAACAGCTTCCAGCAGACGGTCGGTGAGTTCATTCTCTTTGGTGTGGGAGAAGTACCGTTCCATGCAGTGGGCCATAATATCGGAGATGCCGCTGGCCGTTTGGTACGGAGGCAGGGTCATCATCAGTTCAGGGTTCATAATGGCAAACAGCGGACGCAGGATGTCGCCGTCAGCGCAGCGTTTGTAATGGGGGCCGTCTTCGGTATCCATGGTTACTACGGAGTCCGTAGAGCCTTCAGAACCGGAAGCAGCGATGGTTACTACGCAGCCAACCGGCAGAGCTTCCGTAACCGGGCCCTTCTTGCCGCAGTAGAAATCCCAGAAGTCGCCGTCATATACAACACCCAGGGCAATGCCTTTGGCAGAGTCCATAACGGAGCCGCCGCCTACAGCCAAGATGAAGTCTACGCCTTCTTTTTTGGCCAGTTCAATGCCTTTGTAAATCAGGTCGGTGTGGGGGCTGGCCTTTACGCCGCCCAGTTCAACATGTCCGATCCCCTGAGCGTCCAAAGACTTTTTTACCCGATCCAGCAGGCCGGAACGCACTGCGCTGCCGCCGCCGTAATGGATCAAAACCTTATGGCCATTGTACTTCTTTACATATTCGCCGGTTTCATTTTCGGTGCCCTTGCCGAATACAAAATACGTGGGGCTGTAAAAAGTAAAGTTATCCATCTGTAATACCCTCCTGTTTTTTTCCACAATTTCCGTGGCTTGTTGACTATGCCTTTATTATAGCGGGATACCCCCTGTAAGTATGTGCAAGTCCTCGCTGTTTTTTTGCCGATTCTCGCTTTCTGAACGGCCAAAAAGATGAGAATAGGCACAGGAACGGAGGAAGAAAGCAAAGTGCAAAAAACGCAAAAAAGCTACAATAAGGAAGACAGAAAGGGGCGGCGAGTTATGGACAACCTAATGAAAGAATATTACCAGCAGAGAACCCGCGCCATCCGGCAAAGTTCCCCCAAGGAGTGGGAAGCCTTTCTCCTGGACTGGCAGCAAAAGGCTAGGGAGCAGGAGAATCAGGGGGTATGGCTGGAGGTTTCCCATGAGCTGGGTTTGTTCTATCGCAGCCTGGGACAATACGACAAATCCATTGAAGTTTTTGCGCAGGTGGGACAGTGCATCGGCAGCCGCTTTGGCAAAAACGGTCCGGAGTATGCAGCGCTTCTGAACAACCTGGCAGGGACCCATCGCCTGGCCGGGAATAAAAAGTATGCCATCCGGCTGTTCCAGGATGCCTTAGCCATTTACCAGGCCCAGCGGCAGACCAATACCTCAGCCTGCGCCAGCATTTACGGGAATCTTTCCCAGACGGAGCAGGAACTGGGGGAATGGGAGCAGGCGGCTGAATACCTGGAAAAATGCCTCCAGTATCTGCGACTGTCCGGTCGGGTGGAGGAACTGGGGCCCGGGTACCACAACCTGGCCTTGCTGTACCGGAAGGCCGGCCAGCCGGAAAAGACCCAGGCTTGCATTGACAAGGCCCTGGCCGAATTCCAGGCCCACAGCGGGGAGGAGATTTCCCACTATGCAGAGGCCCTGAACGGCTTAGGGGGGCTTTTGTACGAAACCCACCAGTATGAACGGGCGGCCCAGGTCTACGAACAGGCCGCCGAGTACATTGCCCGGTTCTACGGCAAGAACCATGAATACGCAGTGAATCGCCAGCATCAGGCCTGGGCCCTGCGGGGCATGGGAAATTTACAAAAAGCTTACCAAGCTCTTTGGGAAGCGGAGACAATTTGTGCTAAACTATATGGGTCGCAAAATGAACGGGTTCGGGCCGTCCAGGATGAGCTGCGCCAGCTTAGCCGCATGATTGCCAAAACCAGCTGAATAAAAGGAGTGAGTAAGTTGTCCAAACAGACCATGGATATGACCCAGGGACCCTTGGTAGGGAAAATCCTGCGCTTTAGTCTGCCGTTAATGGTAACCAATCTATTGCAGATGCTGTTTAACGCAGCAGATGTGGTGGTGGTAGGGCAGTTTGCCGGGTACGACAGCCTGGCCGCCGTAGGGAGCACCTCGTCCATCATTTATCTGTTTACCAACCTGCTCATCGGTCTGGGCGTGGGCATCAACGTGCTCATTGCCAACTTTGTAGGGGCCGGCAACCGGCAGAAGGATATTTTCCTGACCCTGCACACGGCCATTACCGTAGGCGCCGTAGGCGGCGTGGTGCTGGGGGCCCTGGGCTTTGTTCTGACCCCCTGGATCCTCCGGCTGGTATCCACCCCGGCGGATATTTTTGCCAAGACGGTGCTGTACCTGCGGATTTATTTCCTGGGTTCCGTCTTTGTGATGCTGTATAATTATGGTACCGCAGTGCTGCGGGCCATTGGGGATACCCGCCGGCCCCTTATTTTCCTCCTGATCAGCGGTCTGACCAACGTGGTGCTGAACCTGTACTTCGTTATCGGGCTGGGCTGGGACGTGGCCGGGGTAGGGGTGGCCACCGTAATCAGCCAGCTGCTCAGCGCCTTTTTGGTGCTGCGCTGCCTGTCCCGGGAAAAGGGTGCCTGGCGTTACCACTGGAAATGCTTCTTTGTACACCGGCAAAGCCTGTATGAAATCTGCCGGATCGGCATTCCCGCCGGCATCCAGGCCTGCCTGTTCAGCCTGTCCAACGTAGCCATTCAGGGCGCCATCAACGCCTACGGCAGCATCATCGTGGCTGCCAACAGCGCCGCCGCCAATATCGAAAATTTCCTGTACATTGCCATCAATTCCTTCCACCAGGCGTCCATGACCTTTATCAGCCAGAACCTGGGGGCGGGAAAATGGGCCCGGGTGAAGAAAGTGGCAGCCACCTGCCTGACTCTGGCCTTCTTCCTGGGGCTGTTTGAGGGCCTCTGCATGCTGTTGTGGAGCCCCCAGCTGATGGAACTGTTTAACGGCAATCCCCAGGTCATTGCCGCCGGCACCGTGCGCCTCCACTGGGTGGGCGCCCTGTACGTCATCTTTGGCTGTGCCGACGTATTGGTGGGCAGCATCCGGGGCTTTGGCATCACCATGGGCCCCATGCTCATCAACCTGCTGGGCACCTGCCTGTTTCGGCTGGTATGGATTTGGTATATCAAGGCCCCGGCAGTCCCTGTAGAAATGGTGTACCTGTCCTATCCCATTTCCTGGGTCCTGATTCTCATAGCCCTGTCGTTCTACTGGGTCTATGTGTACCGTCATTATGCCTCCCGGCATAACAACCAAGTAAAGAAATTAGCCGCAGAAAACGGCTGAACCTAGTATGCATTGTTTGCGGAGTCTGCCGCTCAGGCAGATTCCTGTTTTGCCCGTTTTGGCGGTGGGGAGCCGCCATCCGAAGAACTTTCAGAGGGGGGAGCGCGGTGAACGGCAAGATAACGTTGCAGCATACCTTAAAACAGCAGCTGAATGTCCACCTGGTGCAGCAGATGCATCTCTTGCAGCTGAGCAGTATGGATTTGACCAATTTTGTTGCCCAGGCTGTAGAAGCCAATCCGGTGCTGGACTTTCCCTGGACCGAGGAAGAAGCCCGGTCCTACCGTCCTGCCTATCAGGGGGACACGGACGAGAATGAGGATATGCCCGACCCGGTGGAAAACGCCAAAAAGCAGGACTATACCCTGCAGCAATATTTGGAAGTCCAATTGGGCTGCCAAAAGCTGGACGAAACCCAGCGGCGGCTGACCCGGTACATTGCCGGAACCCTGGATGCCCGGGGCTATTGGACGGAAAATTCCCTGGATACGGCCAAGGCCTTCGGGGTTACCGAAGACCAGGTGTGGCAGGCCCTGGAAAAAATCCAAAGCCTGGAGCCTGCCGGGGTGGGGGCCCAGAATTTCCAGGAATGTCTTTTGCTCCAGCTTTGCCAGCAGGATGGGGATACCTGCCTGGCCAAACGCATTGTCAAGGAAGGCCTGGAGCAGCTGGCCGGCAATCAGATTCCGGCCCTGGCCAGCCAGTTCCATACCACCAAGCAGAAAATCCTGGCCGCCCGGGACCAGATTCTGAAGCTGAACCCTAAGCCCGGCGCCGGCTTTGCCTCGGGCAGTCCCGTGCTGTACCAGCGGGAAGACGCCTTTGTGGAAGCTACGGAGAAGGGCCTGAAACTCACGGTTTACGACAATTGGGGCGGCAAGTTCACCCTGAACCAGGAATACGTCCAGCTGTCTAAAACTACTACAAATAACCAGGTAAAGGACTACCTGAAAGAGCAGCTGGGCAAGGCCCGGCAGCTCCAGCAGCTCCTGGCCGAGCGGCACCATACCCTGGTACTGGTGTTCCACGCCCTGGTGACCCACCAGGAACCCTTTTTCCGGGAAGGCCCAGGACACCGGCAGCCGCTGAAGCTGGCGGACCTGGCAGAAGAAACGGGCATGAGCATTTCCACCATCAGCCGGGCTCTGAGCCACAAGTACATTGCCTGCAAATGGGGCTCCTTTCCGGCGGACTCCTTCTTGGTGAATGCAGGGACTACGGAAACCCAGCAGGTCATCACCGATGAGAAGTTCGAGCACCTGATTCGGTCCATCATTGACGCCGAAGACAAGAAACATCCCCTTAGCGATCAGGGCATCTGCCAAAAACTGGAAGAGCAGGGCATCAAGGCCGCCCGGCGGACGGTGAACAAGTACCGGACAAAAATGGGAATTGGCGATAAGTCTGCACGGAAAAAATGGGAATAAGACAGGATAAAAACAGGCTGTGAACCCTGCGCTGGCAGGACTCACAGCCTATTTCTATTCTATTTTTCAGGAGGGGATAGTTATTTCTTTTGCAGGTTTTCCAGAACGGGATCAATGATTTGTTCCCATTGGGTGGGAGCCTTGTCGATGAACATTTCCGCAAAGTTGAAGTCCACCAGGGATTCGTGCACGGCCTTGGAAGCTTCCGTCATCCGGGGAACAATGCCCGCATCTTCCAGCAGGGCAATGGAGCCCTTCAGTTCGGCGGCCCGCCGTTTGGCATGGACGCCGGTGCCGGTCACCAGCCGGTTCAGGTGGGATTCGAAAGAAGTGCCGTCCATGGACTTGCCAATGGAGGCCACCACTTCGTCCGCTACCCCGTAGGCATGGGCCCCTTCCAGCATTTCAATCATCAGGCTGGCAATGCCCTTCATGAAGATGGAGCGCACCAGTTTGATGGCAGAAGCGGAACCGGCCACTTCCCCTGCCAGGGTAATGTCCATATGGTAGGGGGCCATGGTTTCCTTGAAGGCAGCAGCCCCGTTGCCACTGGCCGTAATGGGCACCTGGTGTTTCTTTTTAGGCAGGGAACCCAGCATGGCGGCATCGGTAAAGAGAACGCCGGTGGCTTTGATTTCTTCCCAGATGGTCTTTTTGATGGCCGGGGTGGAAGCGGATACGTCCACATAATGCTGGCCAGGTTTCAGAACTCCTTTGATTTCTTCGCAAACCCCCAGAGTAAAGGAAGAAGGCACCGCTGCAAAAATCACGTCCGCCCATTGGGCAATGGCCGTGGAGCTGTCCACCAGTTCTACATGGGCTTCTTCTGCACGCTTGTGCACCAACTTGCCCATCATTGGGTCATTCTGCAGAGCGTCATGGGCCTTGATCCCGTGGAGCCCTTCCCCATACAGCCCTAACGCAATGTTGTACGCTGCTTCACCAAAGCCAATAAATCCTACGTTCATCGTTTTGCCTCCTTATAAATGGAATAAAGTCGTTATTCGTAATTTTCAGTATCTTCGTTAACTTTATTCTACCGTATATAAAGAACAAAGGGAAACAGTTATAAATTGAACTGGCAACAAAAATAATTTGTCATTAATGGTTTCCCTTTCCTGCATAAAAAACTCCAGCAGGCCTATCGGGGGGGATAGGACTGCCGGAGTTTTTTCTTCTATGCAAAGGAGTGAAACTAATGAAATTAACGAAAGGAATTATTGTTCCTGCTGCCAGATGACCCGGCCTGCCCGGAGGGTGGTGTAGGGGAGCAGCTGCTGGGTGCCGGTGCGTTCGTTGCCAGCAGAATCGGCGAAGGTTACAGGCCCTTCCTGGAGCTTGCACAGCACCAGGTCAGCGCAGTAGCCCGGGGCCACCTTGCCGATGGTATCCTCCAGCCCCAGGACCTTGGCCGGGGTGGTGGTGACGCTGGTGAGCACCTGGGAAAGGCTCATGCCCATATTGAGCAGTTTGGACATGCACCGGGGCAGGTCCCACATGGCTGGTTCCTTATGGAAGGTGGTAATGGTGGAGTCGCTGCTGATGATGTCCGGGTAGAAGCCGTCCTTAAAGGCGCCTTCTGCTGCCGGGAAATTGAAGTTCACCCGGCCGTTGCCTACGTCAAACAGGACGCCCCGCTGCCGAGCTTCCAGGATTTCCGGTTCCACGTGGCCGTTTTCCCCTAGAAGGGTCCGGCCGGAACCATGGTACACATGGCTGAAGATATCCCCAGGCCGCAGCAGGCTAGCCACTTTCCCCATGCTTTCCGGAGGATTGGTGGTGTGGACGCAGACGGGCAGCCCCAGGGCTTCGCCCATTTCTACGGCTTTTTGGAGCGGCCGCAGCCTCAGGTCCCCCACGATGTTTTGGCTGATCCGGACCTTCAGGCCCCGGATTTCCCCAGGATAGGCATCCAGCAGGGCTTCCATTTTCCCCAGGTCCAGGACCTTGTCGTCCAGGGGTTCGTTGATGCCCCGGCCTGGCTGGCCTACAGGAGAAATGTTCAGGTAGCTGTGGAGCCGGAGCTTTTTGCCCACTAGGTCACAGGCGTGGAGGGCGGCGTAGTTGGCGTAGCCCGCCGTGCCCATGTCGCAGGCCGTGGTGACGCCGGCTTCTGCCAGCCGGTTGGCGTCCAGGCCAAAGCCGCTGCCGTGGCGGAACAGGTGTACATGGTAGTCCACAAAGCCCGGAAACACGTAGTTCCCCTGGGCGTCCAGCACCTTCCGGGCCGCCGGTACGGCGGCTTCTTCCGGCAGGACTTCCACAATTTTATCCCGGTTCACCAGAACGGTGCCCCGGCTTTCCCGCCCGGTTTCCGTATCCAGCAGCCGGGCGTTTTTGATACTTACATCAAACATAGGCGCATCTCCTTAATAGAACGGCCAAATCATGGGGATAACCACGATACAAGTGACCATAAATACCAGGGCCAGGCCGATGTTGCTCTTGAGATAATCCGAGAACTTGTAGCCACCGTAGGAGTAGATCAGGTTGGCCGGCGGGCAGGCAATTGGCGTCAGGATAGACATGGTGGAAGCGATACCCAGCACCATAACCAGGGCAGAGGGGATAACCCCAATGGACCGGGCCACAGCAATAACAATGGGCATCAGGAGGGTTACGGTTACTACGTTGGACATGAACTGGGTCATCACCATGGTGAGCAGGAAGATGACTACGGTAATGAAGTACACATTGGTGGAGCCGCCGATCAGGGTGATCAGCAGGTTGGCAATCTGCTGGGCAGCGCCGGTCTTTTTCAGGGCCGTGGCCAGGGGCACCATACCGCCTAACAGGATAACGGTCTGAATGCTGACCAGCTGGTAGGCCTGCTTTTCGGTGAAAATTCCGCAGCACACATCAGCTACAGCGCCGATAATGGCTACCATGTAGGAAGGAATACCGGTCTGTTTTTCAAAAATCATACCGATAAATACCAGGAGCATAATGATGATGGAAGCATTTTGTTTAAACTTGGAAACTTGTTTGATTTCCTTGTGGGAGGAGAACAGGGCATCATCGAAGCCCTTCATTTTGATGTCCGGCAGGAAGCGGTAGCCGATAAAGTACATATATACCATCATGATGATGGTCAGGGGCAGGCCGATTTTGCCGATTTCAAAGAAACCGAACGGGTAGCCCAGTTCCAGAATTTGGTTGCCGATGAGCACGTTGATGGCCGCATCGCCCACCAGGGTCAGACGGCCGCCGCACATGGAGCCTAGGAAGGCACACATTAACAGCTTGGAATGGCTGAACCCGGTCCGGGCGCAGATACCCATGATAATGGGGATGAACACGGCAACGGTGCCGGAGTTGGAAACGGCGGAAGAAAGAATGCTGGAAAGCAGCAGAATGGCCATGATGAGCTGCCGTTCCGTTTTGGCATACTTGGTGACCGTGTGGGCAATCTTGTCGCAGACCCCGGTTTCAAACAGGGCGGACCCTACGATGACCACGCCAATCAGCATCAGGATGGTGGTGCTGGCAAAGCCGGCAATGGCTTCTTTGGGGGTGACCAGACGGGTGAGCACCAGGGCAATCATGGACAGCATAATGGTCAGGTTGACCGGAATCTTTTCCATCAGGAAGGAGATGACGGCCAGTACCAGAATGATAATGGCAATAGTAGCAGGGGTGAACATGATATTCCTCCTTAAATCCAAAAGTTTGTGAGAAATGTAAAAATAAATAGAAATTTCAATATAACAGCCTTAAAAAAAGAGCGCAGAGGACTGCTCTGCGCCCTGAGGTTCGCCTGTAAAGGAGGGGCTGATTATGTCCTGTTCACCCTTGAGGGCCTGAACTAAAAGGAGGGGACCTTTTGCAATTCGTGTCTACAGGAAAGGCTTCTCAAGAGTAAACAATCCATAATCTATAACAAGCAAAAGCTGAGTAATTAGAAGTCAAACATACCGGCCGGTTTGGTATTGGGTTTCTTGGTGTCGGTATAGGTTTTGGCTGTTTCATAATCGATATCGTGGATCGGCCAGGTAGGTTCCTTGCCTTCGTATACTTCCTGCACGCCCATGGCGGAGAAGTAGCTGGCACGGTGGGCAGCTTCCTGGGTGTTGCCGCCGATATGCGGGTACATGATGACGTTGTCCAGGGTCAGGAGCGGCAGGTTAGGATCCACCGGTTCCTTCTTCAGGGCATCTAGGCCAGCGCCGGCAATGGTGCCGTTCTTGCAGGCTTCGTACAGGGCATCTTCATCCACGCAGCCGCCCCGGGCAGTGTTGATCAGGAAAGCGGTGGGTTTCATCATAGCCAAGGTTTCGGCATTCACAATGTGATGGGTAACCGGGGTATTGGGGGTATGGATGGATACGTAGTCGCTTTCTTTGAAGATCCGGTCCAGGTCCCGTACCACTTCAACCCCATCGGGGAAGTCAGCAGCCGGTTTGTAGGGATCGTAAGCCAGTACGTTCATTTCCATGCCCAAAGCCCGTTTGGCCAGGCGACTGCCGATGTTGCCGCAGCCGATGATGCCCAGGGTCTTGCCGTTAATGGTATTCTTGCGCACCTTCAATTTTGCTTTGTAGTAGTCGTTGACCCAGGTCTTGTGCAGCACGGTTACGTTGCGGCTGCATTCCAGAATCAGCAGCATAGCGGTTTCGGCTACGGAAGTGGAGTTGGCCACCGGAGCATACAGGGCTTGTACGCCATTGTCGTGGCAGGCCTTTACGTCCAGGGCGTCGAAGCCGGCACCGTGACGGACAATAACCTTCAGGTTGGGGTTGGATTCGATAACTTCCCGGGTAATCGGGGTAATCCGGACAATCATGGCATCCGGTTGGTATTCTTTCATATCTGCCAGTACATCGGCAGTTTCAAAGCCGCGGCCGGCAATCAGGGTATGGCCAGCATCTTCCAGCAGTTTGCGGCCTTCAGACATAATTTCTTGAGGCAGTAAAATTTTCCAAGGCATGTTCGTTAGCTCCTTTATTAACCTTTGTACATTCCGTCGATGATTTCTACGCCTTTGTCAGCCAGGCGCTTGTCAACCCATTCTCTCTTGGAGTTGCCGGTTTGGGCAGCCACCAGTTTGGCTTCGTCCTGAGCTTGGAAAGCTTTGGCAGCTTCCAGTACAGTTTCGCCTTCCTGCCAAGGAATCACGATAACGCCGTCTTCGTCCATGACGATGATGTCGCCGGGGTTAATGCTGATGCCGCCGCAGGAGATAGGAACGTTGATTTCGCCGGGGCCTTCTTTGTAGGGGCCGCCAGGGTTGGTGCCGGTAGCGTAGATAGGATAGGTCATTTTGCGGACGGCGTCGATATCCCGGATAGGACCATCGATGATGATGCCGCCGATGTTCTTGGAACCGCCGTAGGTGAACATGATTTCGCCAATCAGGGAACGGTATTCTTCGCCGCCATCGTTGGAAACGATCAGTACATCACCGGGTTTGGCCATGTTCAGAGCCTTGTGCAGCATCAGGTTGTCCCCGGAACGGGTTTTGATGGTGAGAGCCCGGCCTACGTTGATGGGATCCTTGGGGCTGCTTTGCAGTTTGATGCGGGGATGCATACCAACCAGACGACCCATGGTGTCGGAGATGTTGGCAGCAGGGATGGTTTTGAAAGCATCCAGCAGTTCTTGAGCAACTTCCGGTTTTTGCAGGAATACGCGATTTCCAATAGACATTTACAATTCCTCCTTGAAATACATAACGGTTTGCAATCAAATGGCAATTCGTAATTTTCTGTTTTATTGCTTGCAACCGTATAATACCTTTTGACAACCACAAAGTAAAACAGTTATAATTTGGAGGAGGAACAAAATAATTTTGTGGCTAAGAGAATTTACCGGGGCGCCTGGCCCAAGGAGCACCGGAACTTGGCATCAAGGAGGACCCTATGGATCTGGAAAGCTTATACTACTTTAAAGAACTGACCCGGGACCTGAACATGACCCAGACAGCCAAACGGCTGTTCCTGTCCCAGCAGACCCTGAGCAACCACATTGCCCGGCTGGAAAAGTGGTGCGGTATCCCGCTGTTCTACCGGAAACCCCGGCTGACCCTGACCACCGCCGGTTTTTCCCTGCTGCAATTTGCCGACAAGGTGCTGAACCAGGAGCAGGAATTCAAGGAAGTGCTGTCGGATATTGCCGAAGAAGCCCGGGGCACCATTCGCTTTGGGGCCAGCTTCATCCGCTACAATATTGCCCTGCCGGCGGTGCTGCCGGACCTTACCAGGCGCTACCCCCATGTGTCCATGGACCTGACGGACGATACCTCGGATCATCTCCAGTCCCAGCTTTTGGAAGGGAATCTGGACGTAATCCTCTCCGTACGTAACGAAAATATTCCCGGCCTCAGCAGCACCCTGCTGCTGGCCAACCAAATTTATCTGCTGGTATCCGACCGGCTGCTGAAAAAATACTATGGGGCGGAAACGGAAATTATCAAGGAACGCTCCCGGCACGGAGCCCATTTGAAAGACTTTGCCAAGCTGCCCTTTTTGATGCTGACACCCCCCAACCGGATGGGCACCATCCTGACCAACTGCTTTGAGGAAGCAGGCTGCGCACCCCAGGTGTATATCCGCACGGACCACCTGCGCATGAGCGAAACCATTTCGTCCAAGGCCCTGGCGGCCACCTTCAGTACCACCATGCCCCTCAATAAGACCAAAAAGCAGCTGGCTTCCGACGTGAACATCTTTCCCTTACTGTACAAGGAAAAGTCCGTGTACCACAACCTGTACCTGGCCTACTTCAAGAACCGGTACCACGCCCAGTATTTGAAGTACTTCATTGAACTGCTGGAAAACTATTTTAAGAATGTGGAAACCATGGACCCCAGTTACGTCCATAAACCGGAACCGGGCGTGGAATAAACGCCTATACGCCAAAGGGCCGGGGCCTGTACGTAAAGTACAGGCCCCGGCCCTTGGTTGTTTTTCCCTAGAAAAGGAGCTATATGGAGGTAGATAGTACGCAATAGGCAGAAACCATGGTCAAACAAAGCCTGACCTGGCTATTTCTGAAAATTGTTTGCGAAAAAGTACTTTAATATTCGGGAAATAAAATGGCTTATTCGAAATCGAAATACGCCATCGGATCCCAGTCCAGCATACTGGGAACTTTGCTGGAGAATGCCTTAGAAACGAATAAATCCAGCAGCAAACCTTCAAAATCAAAACCTTCTTTGGCGGCACCAGAGACCATTTTCTTATCCATTTCCATGAGCTTCATCCTCCTTTTTTGTTCGGTTAATATCGAACTATCTTTATTATACTCATTTTTGTGTTCGTGACTAGTGCTTCACATTTCCTTCACAAAAAAACGGCTGCCTGCTTTTATAATTGTAAACAGTTTAACGGAATTTAAGAAAATTTAGCGTAGGAATTTTCACCGCAGGCAACGAGGCAGAAAGCTGAATGTATTTCTGATTCGTTTCTCTCGATAGGCTTGTGCTTATAATTAGGCCCTGCTGCCCCCATCCGAGGCGCTGTGCGCCCCACCTTCTCTTGAACATGCCCCATCTGCGCCTTTGGAATTCTTATGCTAGGCGCATCTTCCCCATTTCAGCTGCTCCACAGCTGAAACGGAGAAGACGAGTGTGCGGAGAAGGCAGGCAGCCGGAGGCCGCAAAACATGGATGAACTTCCTCAGTGGTTCGCAGCTAGCTGTTCATCTTCGCTCAGAGAGCTTGATTCACAGGCTGCTATCACATGGCTCACATTAGCCAAGAGCCTTTTGACTAACGGATTTGCTCTTGGATGTGAGCGCAACGCTTTGGATGGGCCGGTCTTAGGCCTGTACGAGTCATGTGCAAAACGGGTATAGAGATGTAATCACGGTATGTAAATACTAATACTACCTTTCTTTGTCACTTGACCAGTGGTGGCCTGGAAGCCTCTTTCAAGCGTGAAAGAGGTGTCAGTCGCTGCGTGACTGACGGAGAAAGTTTAATACTCAGCATTTCGCGGCCATCGGCCGCTGCCTTCCACTTACCTGTTCGCTGCGTAGCGAACAGGAGAAGGGGAAGGGTGGCTACGCCCCAAGAATAAAACGTAGCCGGGATGGGGTTCAAATCCAGGATGCCCGGAGGGCCGAACCACACTACACCCCGCAGACTGCACTACCCTTTCACAAATTTTATTTGTAGCATACCCAAAATATCTATGTTTTACTTTGTTATAGTCTCAAGTTATCATACAATTGCCAAAAATGCAAAGACTGAAAATTACTAATTTACATTTCATTCCGTCGCGGGTGAAATAGAAAGGGGGACCGTAACACAGCAGTTTCCGTTTTGGCGGTGCAGCCGCGGGGCTGCCCAAAACGGCAGTATGAAGGGAAACCGGAGAGCCGGTTTTTCCTAACCAAGCGTTGGCAATTAAGAAAGGATGACGACAATGACTCCTATGGCATTGGCATTAGGTATTCTATTCATTACGATTCTGTTATTTATCTGGGAACCCATTCCCATTGCAGTTACTGCTATCTTAGCTTCCATTTCCTACGGCGCCCTGGGCATTGTGAAAATGAGCACTGTGTTCTCCGGCTACGACAACAACACCAACATTCTGCTGGCCGGCATGATGGTGGTCGGTTCTTCCCTGTTCCACACCGGCATCACCGACAAGATTGGTGAAAAGATGATTGCCATTACCGGCAAAAGCGAACGGAACATTATCCTGGCAACCCTGATCGTTTCCTGCATCCTGAGCTCCGTGTGCAGTAACATCGGCGTTATGGTTGCTATGGCTCCCCTGGTAACGGCCATGGCCGAATCTGCCGGCGTAGGTCCTTCCCGGGCCCTGCTGGGCCTGCTGTTTGGTGCCCAGTTTGGCGGCTTCGTAACCCTGGTAGGCGTAGGCTCCAACGCTGCTGCCGCCGCTGCCATGGGCAAGCTGGGTCTGGTACCCTTCGGCTTCTTCAGCATTACCCCCTTCGGCATCGGCGTGTGCATTGTGGGTACCCTGTACTTCACCTTCATCGGTTCCAAGATGATTCCCGATACCGGCTACGTTCCTGAATTTGCCCAAATCGAAAAGAAACCCCTGAACAAACAAAAAGCCACCATCGCCGCCCTGACCATGATTGTGGTGCTGATTATCATCGCCAGCGGCAGCAAGGCCCTGCCCATGCACGTGGCTGCTGTACTGGGTGCCTGCGTTATCGTGGGAACCCGCTGCATGACCATCAAGGATGCCTTCAAGGCCATTGACTGGAACTGCTTGATTTTGGTAGGCGCCCTGGGCGTCATTTCCGAAGGCGTAAAGGACAGCGGTGCAGGCCAGGCCGTTGCCGACCTGATTATCGCCATTTTGGGCAACAACCCCAGCCCCTTCATGATTTCTACTGTCATGTTTGTAGCTGCTGCCGGACTGACCCAGATTATGTCCAACATTCCCACCATCCTGGTGTTCATGCCCATCGGCGTGTCCATTGCCCAGCAGATTGGCGTCAGCCCGTACCCCATTGCCATGATCATCACCCTGGCCGGTGCTGCTTCCTATGCAACCCCCTTTGCCGCACCCCAGAACATGATGACCGTAGGCTGGACCCAATACAAGTTCATGGACTTTGTGAAGATTGGTCTGCCCATGGTAATCCTCACCTATCTGGTGGTGGTAGGGCTGATCCCCATTTTCCTGCCGTACTAAGTAAAGTTAGGGGATTGTGAAAAAATCCTTGATGCATTTAAGCAGCGAAATTCCCTCCGATATTGGTCAGCTAATGTCTGAACTATAGCGTTAGGGTTGATAAATACTGGAACCTTGACGGGTATGAGCGGCCCCTCCAAATGTTGCGCTCACATCCAAGAGCAAATCAGTTAGTCGAAAAGCTCTTGGCGAATGTGAGCCATGTGATAGCAGCCTGTGAATCAAGCTCTCTGAGCGAAGATGAACAGCTAGCTGCGAACCACTGGAGGGGCTGTCATCCTATAGGATGACTGAGGAAGTTTAATTTTTTCACAATCCTTTTTTTCTCAAGGCAAAGCTACCTGCAAAAGAAGGAGAACCAACATGGATGTAAAAGGTATTTATGACGTACACGTACATACAGCTCCCGATGTGAGCAAACGGAAATTCACGGATCCCGAACTGGCTGCCCGGCTGGAAGCAAAGGGCATGGCCGGCTTTTTGGTGAAAAACCACTTTACGGAAACCGCCGCCCGGGCTGCCCTGCTCCAGGCCCAGTTCCCCAAACTGAAGATTATCGGCGGCATTGTACTGAACCGGACCGTAGGCGGCTTTAATTCCTACGCCGTGGAAAATTGCGCTAAGCTGGGGGGCCAGGTAGTCTGGCTGCCCACCCTGGAAGCCCGCAGCTACCAGAAAAAGAAACATCCGGGAATGAGCGACCAGGAGGCTGCTGCCTATCTCACCGCCTTGGATGACAACGGCCAGCTGGTGCCCGGCATCAGCGAAATCCTGGATATTGTCAAAGCCTACGATATGGTCCTTGCCACCGGCCACGTCAGCGCCGAAGAAGGTCTGGCCGTGCTCAAGGCCGCCCATGACAAGGGCATCCAGAAACTGGTGGCCACCCATGTGGACGGCGCAGCGGACTACTACACCACTGAGCAGCTGAAGCAGGCGGCAGCCTTGGGTGCCATGACGGAACACTGCTACTTCAATATCCAGGCCGGCCATATTACCCCGGCAGAAATGGCAGAGCGGATCCGTGCCGTAGGCGCCGAACAGGTGGTCCTGTCCACGGATGTGGGCCAGCCCGCATCCCCCTATCCGGATGAAGCCCTGAGCAAGCTGGGCGACCTGCTGCTGGCCGAAGGCATCACCCCGGAAGAACTCCACATCATGCTGGTGGACAACCCCGCCCGGTACTATACCCGGGCCCTGTAAACACCACAACCCCTGGTTGTGCAGCGGCAAAGAAACACTGTTTTACATAAAGGGCAAAACCCTCTAGAATAGGGAACACAAGGCAGAAAGGGACTGTACACCCTTTCTGCTGCGGCCTCTAAGGGGTTTAACCCCGCCCTCTGAACATCCCCGGAACCACGCTCCGGGGATGTTTTTTCGTTCCCGTAAAACAAAATAATTTTGTGACAAATCCCGAAAAACGGAGATGTATGATATAAAGAAACTTAAAGAAGTATCCCTGGCGGGTCAAGAAAAGTTCTTTTGCGGCCGCAGGCCGCCTGCCTTCTCCTTACCTGTTCGCTGTGCGGACAGGTAAGGGGGAAGGGTGGCTGCGCTCCAAGAAAGTGAGCGCAGCCGGGATGGGGTTTGCTGCCAATCTGCCCGAAGGGCGCCCAAACCTCTACCCTGTAGGGGAGAGGAAAGCAGCACTACCTTTTTCTGAAGGTAGTGCTGTAGGAGAGGGGATACCCGGCACCACATCACTTCAGGTTCGCGGACCGCACCACCAAAGTGAACCATAAACCAACCAGCCTACATCAACCTTTATTTAAATCAACAAAATTTCTTTGTGGATTTTCCCCAATATTATTGTTTCACATTGTTGACACAATAAGATATCATACAATTACGAAAAGTGAATGACTGAAAATTATAAATTCACATTAGATTCTCGGAACTGTCTATTTCAAGGAGGAATTGTAAATGTCTATTGGAAATCGTGTATTCCCGCAAAAACCGGAAGTTGCTCAAGAACTGCTGGACGCTTTCAAGAAAATCCCCTGTGCTAATATCTCTGACACCATGGGCCGTCTGGTAGGGATGCATCCCCGCATCAAACTGCAAAGCAATCCTCCGGATCCCGTAAACGTAGGCCGGGCTCTCACCATCAAAACCCGTTCCGGGGACAACCTGATGCTGCACAAGGCCCTGAACATGGCCAAAGCTGGTGATGTGCTGATCGTTTCCAACGATGGCGGCGAAGAATACCGTTCCCTGATTGGCGAAATCATGTTCACCTACGGCGGTTCCAAGAACATCGGCGGCATCATCATCGATGGTCCTATCCGGGATATCGACGCTGTCCGCAAAATGACCTATCCCATCTACGCTACAGGCACCAACCCCGACGGTCCCTACAAAGAAGGCCCTGGCGAAATCAACGTGCCCATCTCCTGCGGCGGTATCAGCATTAACCCTGGCGACATCATCGTTATGGACCAGGACGGCGTTATCGTGATTCCCTGGCAGGAAGGCGAAACCGTACTGGAAGCTGCCAAAGCTTTCCAAGCCCAGGACGAAGCCAAACTGGTGGCTGCCCAAACCGGCAACTCCAAGAGAGAATGGGTTGACAAGCGCTTGGCCGATAAAGGCGTCGAAGTCATCGACGGCATGTACAAAGGCTAAGCCCTAGGTAAGGCTATTACAGGAAGCTGCCAGGACTGGAGACCTGGCAGACTCCTGAGAGCAAAACAATTTGTGGAAAGCGGCTGGAGAGGAAGAGGGTTTCCAAAATTCGCCGCTTTCACTGGAGCACAAATTGGCAGCTGAGGGTTCCCGTACCGGGTAGAGGGTCCGGTACGGAGAATCTAAGGCAAACAAAAAGCAAGTTTGTTTATGGTTGAACGCAATAATTTTTCTATCTTGAAGAAAGCAATGAGGTGCGAAGATGACAGTTAAACAGTTACTCGATATGCTGATGATGATCTGCATGTTCATGCTGCTGGGCTGGGGCGTGCGTGAAATTGTAAAACCCCTGCAAAAATTATTCCTCCCGGCATCCCTGATCGGCGGCCTGCTGATGCTGGCAGCCGGCCAACAAGGCTTGGGCATTTATGAAATCCCCAAAGTTATGGGCGGCGTTCCCGGCGTTTTGATCAACGTAGTAATGGCTTCCCTGGTATTTGGCGTAAGCTTCAACAAAGAAAAAATCCATTCCTATTTGGACTACATCTGCCTGCCTATGCCGGCTTTCGGTATGCAAATGTGCATCGGCACCCTGCTGGGCGCCCTGCTCCGTGACATTTGGCCGGGCCTGCCCCTGGGCTGGGGCGTAATGGGTGTGTTCTCCTTCCACGGCGGCCATGGTACTGCAGCCGCTGCCGCAGCTTCCTTTGAAAAGCTGGGCATTGAAGGCAACATGGCTGTAGGTATGGTGCTGTCCACCGTAGGTCTGATTGTGGCCATGGTTGTTGGTATGGCCCTGGTAAACTTCGGCGTCCGCAAAGGCTGGGGCACCTACGTAAAGGAACCCAAGAAGCAGCCGCCCCAATTCTACGGCGGTGCACTGCCGGAAAATGAACGCAAATCCACCGGTACTACCGTTACCACCGGTATCAGCATCAACCACCTGGCCCTGCAATGCGCTTGGCTGCTGGGTTCCCTGTTCCTGGGCACCTGCATCTTCAAGTTCCTGGGCACCTACATTCCTTTCTTCAAGATTCTCCCCAGCGTGCTCCACGGCGTTATCGGCGGTGCTGTAGGCTGGAAACTCATCGAAGTGTTCCATCTGGAAAAATTTGTTGACCTGAAGACCATCAAAATGCTCAGCGGCTTCTTCCTGGAACTGGTAGTATTCACCGCTATGGCTACCCTGAACCTGAAGTTCATCGCTACCTATGCACTGGCCCTGGCCATCTACTCCATCGTCCTGACTGCCCTGACCGTACCCCTGGTATTGTTCTGCGCCAAGACCTTTGCCCAGGAAGAATGGTTTGAAAAAGCCGTTATGTGCTTCGGCGCTGCTACCGGCAACACCTCCACCGGCCTGGCTCTGGTTCGTGCCATCGACCCGGATTCCCAATCCCATGCAGGTGACAGCCACGGCGTATATTCTACCCTGATGAGCTGGAAAGATGCCTTCGTAGGTCTAACTCCTATCTGGCTGATGAGCGGCGTTGGTCTTACCGCCGGCGTTGGTGCCGCCATCTTCGTAGTATTCATGGCCTGCGGGTTCATCTTCTTCAACACCCACAGAAAACTGAAATGGTAAGCGCATAGGGAACTTTCCCCGTTAAAAAAACAGCTTGCGGACTCCTGAACGAGTCTGCAAGCTGTTTTTTGTTGTTTAAGACGGACCATATTATTTGATCAGCCTGGGGGCATGGCCCAGTTCTTCCAGCATCCGGGTTAAGAGGTACATCCGGGGCACCACGCTGGGCACCAGGGCACATTCCTGGGGGGTATGGTTCTTGCCGCCCTTTACGGCTCCAAAACCGTCCACGCAGACGGCCCCTGCGGCCGCAGCCCAGTTGGCGTCCGAGGAGCCGCCCACATCCCGGAGTACCAGCTTCCGGCCCAGTTCCCCGTAGATTTCCTGGGCCAGGGCGGTAAGCTCCCGGGTACCAGGGTTACTGGGGAAGGGCAGGCTGCCGATTTCCACCTGGGTATCCACGCTGGTGCCGGGAATGGAAGCCCGGAAGGCCAGCACTTCCACCGCCTTTTGGACCCGCTCCAGTTCCTGGGGATCCGTTACCCGAAGGTCCGCAATGGCGTGGGCTTCAGCAGGAATCACATTGTCCGCGTCCCCAGAGTGCATCACCGTAAAGTTGATGGTGGTACCCCGGGCCGGAGCCTCCAGGGCCTTAATGCCCTCAATCTGCCGGAGGCATTCCATCAGGGCGTTGGCACCCTTGTCCGGAGCGTTCCCCGCATGGGACGCAATGCCTTTGACGTTTACCAGGATCCGGCTGGCGCCTTTTCGGGAGGAAACCAGGCCGTCCCCTTCCTGGCCGGATTCGCAGCACAGGAAGCAGTCGTGCTGGGGCGCCAATTTGGCAATCAAATGCCGGCTGTCCGGCGAAGAAATTTCTTCGTCTGCATTAAACAGCAGGGTAATGGTGTCAAAGTCCGTATATTTAAACTGCCGCAGCAGTTTCAGGGCAAACACCATCATCAGAACCCCGCTTTTGCAGTCCGCCGCTCCAGGCCCCTTGGCCCAGTCCCCGTCAATGCGGAAGGGCCGCTCTGCGGCCGTACCCACCGGAAATACCGTGTCCAAATGGGCGCAGGCCATAATCTTGCCCTTTCCCTTGCCCTTAAAGGTCACCAGCAGATGACTGCCGTCCTCTGGATTTGCCATAGGGATCCGTTCCAGGCTGTCCGGGCGCAACGGCCGCAGCTCCTCCTCCAGGTAGTCCGCTACCCGGGCGATTCCCTTGCCGTTCCGGGAACCGCAGTCCACATTGACCACCTTCTGCCAGAGCTTTAGATATTCTGGCAGAAGCTTTTCACAGGCACTATATAACCTTATGTTTTTCACGAAACCACCTCCAAATGCATCTGCTTCTATTATACCGCAGAAACGCGGGTTCTGTTACAGTAGCAGAAACAAATTGCGCTCTGGTGTTAAGAGGGCGCAGTACAATACCTAAAAAAGAAGCAGGAAAAATAACCAGCATTTTTCCTGCTCCTTAACTATTCTACTTGCTCAATCCTTAAACGAAATGCCGTCAATGCCAATGGCTCCGTCCTGGGTCAGGATGCCGCCGCCGCCATCTACCCGGTTGGTGCCGGCCGGATAGAACAGCCCGTCCTTGTACAGGATACCGTTGGGCATACAGGACATTTCCCCAATATCTGGGGGCACAATCACCTTGTGGCCTTTGGCTTCCAGGAGGGCAATGGTATCCGGGGAGAACCCGTCTTCTAGCTCCAGTCCCTGTTCCTTGGTCAGGCAGCACATAAAGGGTGTCCGCACGGCAGGTTCCATCATCCGGCCGTAGGTCAGGGTGTTCAGAATCATCTGCAGCACGCTGGTGATAATCCGGGGACCGCCGGCGCAGCCTACTGCCAGCACCGGTTTTCCCTTTTGGAACACCAGGGTAGGACTCATGCTGGACAAGGGCGTCTTGCCCGGCCGCACGGCGTTGGCTTCCCCATAGGCCAGGCCTTGGGTGGTCTTGACCCCCACTTTCGGGCTGAAATCGGCCATGGCGTTGTTCAGGACAAAGCCCCGTTTGGGCAGCACCACCCCGCAGCCCCACCAGTTCCGAATGGTCTGGGTTTGGGCAAAGGCGTTGCCGTATTGGTCCATGATGGAGAAGCTGGTGGTGCAGCCCGGATATTCCCTGGCCTCGATACCTTCGGTGGGCGCAAATTCCTGGGCGTGGTCCAGATCAATCTTGGCCGCCAGTTCCTTGGCGTATTCCTTGGAAAGCAGCTTGTCCGAATGGATTTTGACGAAATCCGGATCCCCCATGGCCACGGACCGGTCGGCAAACATCAGCTTCATGGTCTCGGCAATCACGTGGGTGGCAGCTGCCGAATGGAAGCCCATTTTCTTCAGGTCGAAGTTTTCCAGGATGTTCAGCATTTGGATAATGTGGGTGCCGCCGGAGGAAGGAGGCGCCATGGAAATAATATCATAGCCCTGGTAGGTGCCCCGGACCGGAATCCGTTTCTTGGGCTGGCAGTTGGTCAGGTCTTCCTTGCACAGGAGCCCCAGATTCTTATTGGCATACTCTACGATTTCCTCTGCAATTGGACCGTTGTAGAACCAATCCACGCCGTTAGCCGCAACCTGTTCCATGGTGTCGGCCAGGGCCGGGTTTACAACCAGGTCCCCAAATTCCCGGGGCTCGCCGTCCTTCAGGTACAGCTCGCTGAAGCCTTCGTAGGCCGCCTTGTTGTGCACGGCTTCCGGGGTATCCGATACCCTGGCGTAGGTAAAGCCGCAGCGGAAGCCGTACCGGGCCAACTTGATGGCCGGGGCAGAAACCTGTTCCCAGGTCATGGTGCCGAATTTCTGCAGCAGGTTGTCCATGGCCTTGTACAGGGCAGGAACGGCTACAGAACGGCCGGAGAACTCCGTTAGGTTCAGGTCCACATTCCCGTCCTTGTCCAGGAACATATCCTGGTAGGCGTGGAGGGGAGCCACCCCCCGGGCGTCCACGCAGTAGAATTCGTTGCTTTCCTTGTGGTAGAACACGTGGAAGCAGCCGCCGCCGATGCCGGAATGGTAGGGTTCTACCACGCCCAGCACCAGGGAAACGGCGCAGGCCGCATCAAATACGTTGCCCCCCTGCCGGAGAATTTCCAGCCCTGCCTGGGCCGCATAGGGGCTGTTGGTGGAAACAGCCCCCTTGCTCCCGTAGGGATAGGGACGATAGAAGAAAATGTCATTGAGCTGATAACCAAGATAAGGATGATTCGGCATGATTGATTGACCTCCTTCAAAAATCAGGCTTGTTGGGCTTGGGCTTTAGTAACCGCATAGCCCACAATATAGCTGACAGCAATGGTGGGATACACCACGTTGAAAGTAGAGTTGAGACCGGCGAAAATCCAGGCCAGGGCCACGATAATCCCTGCGGCAATGCTGTACAGGGAAGCCTTGGCAGTAACCTCTTTCCAGAACATCCCGGCGATGACCGTAAAGCTGAAAGGCGCGTACACCAGGTAGTTCAAGGTCAGGAACATATTGACCATTTGGGCGGAAGGAATCAGGAAACCTACGCACAGGGAAATGTAGGCAACGATGATGGTCCCTTTCCGGGATACCTGCAATACCTGCTTATCTGTGGCCTGGGGATTGATTTGCGTAGAGTAAACGTTGGAAATTACCGTACCGGTGGCCATCATCATGGTGGCCATGGTGGCTGCCACAATCATGGTGATGACGGCGAAGATAATGCCGGCCAGCAGCGGGCTGGTCAGGTGGGCAATGCTCCAGGCAAAGGCACTGGCCCCATCACCCAGGCTGTTGGTATTGGCTTTGGCCATCATGCCGATGATGGCCGTCAAGATGCAGATAGGACCGGCAATGACGTAGCCCAGTACGCAGCCCCAGGTGGCGTCGTGGTCGCTTTTGGCGGCGAACATGGGCTGCAGGGCGGCCTGACTGACGATGCTGGTGAGAGCGCCGCCCAGGGCCCAGGCGATGATCTGCTGAACGGGCATGGCGGTCAGGTTGTTGTAGCCTTCAGGTAGTTTGGCTAGCAGGCCGCTGTAGCCGTGGAAGTCGTCCAGGTTGGTTACTACAAAACCAATCAACAGGATATAGGTGGCAATGCACACAATCCGGCCGATGATGTCGGAGCCCTTCATACCGGCAAAGCCCGTGTAGGCGGCAATGGTAACCCCAATCAGCATGGCCCAGTTGATGCTGATGCCCGGCAGCACCATTTGGATTACGGAGGCTACCGTTTTCAGTTGGATGGGAATATACAAGATACCAAAAATAATCCAGATGTAGGCCTGCACCTTGGAAACAGAAGCCCCGTACCGTTCCCGCAGGAACACGGGCAGGGAACTGGCTTTCATGTACTTGCGCATGGGTTTGGCCAGTACAGCCATCAGGATGAAATAGAGACCGCCGGCAATGGAGTACCAGCAGCCGGCGATGCCCATGGTATAGCCGTTTTGGGCAGCCCCTACAATGCTCATGCCGCCAATCTGCCAGGCCCCCAGCATGGCTCCTACGGAAAAGATGCCCATGGAGCGGTCACTGCCGTTCCACTGGTCGGACTGGGTAATGCGGGTACCGGCATAGATGCCCAGGCCTACGATCAGCATAAAGGTGATGATCCAGCTTGCCAATAACATAACGAAGACTCCTTTCTGATAAAAACACCGTAAAATAAAATCATACAAAACAGGGTAAGACAAATTCCCAATGATTTCGAGTGTTACGGCACACTCATATTTACCAACAGCTCAATTCTGTTTCTCTTATTGCTAAGTGGCACAACAAAATATAACTGTTGTTGTCTATTTTATAGTTTCCGTTAAGTACAAGGACTGCAATCTCTTGGAAGCAGTTCTTTCTTAACGGAAGTTTTTGTTTATGAGAACTTCTTTTTGCTTATATATTCATCTGCGAAGCCCTGACCTCTACGAGCAATAACATAACTTGCTCCTTGGTGAATAACGAGTTTCTTTTTGTCACAATACTTTTGCTTTGCAATCTTGCTCGTATACGCAGGATTGACTTGAATCAAATTAACATTTCGTCTAAAACAACAATTTTCGAAAGTTTCCTTATATCTCGAATAGTCAAAGGCATGAATTATTTTATTGTATGCCTTGCCTTGGGCTGACTTTGCTTTGATGACTTCTGACTTAGATTTTCTAAAGTCTAAATCTTCAATAACAATGTCTTTACCGACAGAAATTGCATAGTTTACAATCTTAGCAGTTATCTCTCGAATTTCGGACTTTGCTCTATTTCCCATACCATGATAATGCAAATCATAGTGTTTTAGCCCAACAAGATTTCCCGTTTCATTGGTCTCGGCAAGTTCGATAAAGCCATCATTGTAATCCAAGCCAATCGTTCCATACGTTTTTCGGGTCCTGTAGCTGTCGGTATCTATATCGAACGTTACCATAGCTTGCAGATAACACTTGCTGCCACGGAATACGATACGATAGCTAACGCCATGGCTTTTCTGTACAATGGTTTTTGCTAACAAGCTGCTCATATACTTAAAAATACAAGCTCCATAAACGTACTCCCGAGCTTTTGTGTTCTTACGCAGCTGAATAACGAAACGATTACCTTTACCCGAGTGTACCATTGGTGTTAGTTGCAGTATCTGATTACAGCGAAATTCATCCTTCGCTCCGATATACAAGGAACGATTATCTCTCTGCTCACGGAAATGTTCCAGCCAGACCTTATGACTTGTCAGATTATTGTTTTCAAGATTATGCTGTGCATAAAACAGCTTCTTTGAGCCAAAGCAGAGATGCAAATCTTTGCTCTGAAGCTCTTTCAGCAGGTTAGCCTGCTTTTGTTTGAGGCGGTTAATCTTTTGACCCGTGTAAAAGATTTTCTCTTTTTGCCTGCGATAATATCTCAAAGCAGAAGGTGACAACTGATTGTTTCGAGCTTTTTCCTTCAAAGCAAATACTTGTTTACAAAGTTTATTCCGTTTACTGTAGAGTTTCGTTATTTTTCCACTCAACTGCTTATACTCATACCATTTCAACTGATATAAGCCTCGATATAAACCCTCGACTTCAGAGATAACAGAATTAGCAAAACGCTTGTTTACTCCAAATTGTATTTGTAAAAGCGTATTGAACTGGCTTTTCTTTACAGAAAACTTGCCGCCATTGTTATAACGATGCCACGCAAAGCGTAACATTCTGCCATAGAGAGCATTATACTCCTTGACGTATTTAATTAGATCAGCATTATCATTTTGATTGAGTCGTGTTTCAATCGTAAAAGTTTTAGAGACAATCACAGCATCACCTCCATTCTGTAAATTATTAATACTATTATATTACAAAATGCAATTATATTGTTCGAATTTTGTACAAAATAATCATGTTTATATGGTTTTGTATGATTTTTAGAAACTGTTGTTTAACCCCTTAACGAAACAGATTCATGTAGCTTTCCAGTAAAATTGATGTACTTTTGCAAGTATCATAGTATATAATGATGTATGATGTATAGGAAAAAACGGAACAAGCGCGGCATCGGGGCGCCCATTTCAATAGGGGGAATCGGGAATGAAAGAGGCTGAGGAACAAGTTCTGGAAAAGCAGGGGGTAGGGCTGTCTGCCCAGCCCTTTTGGCAGGCCCGCAAGACCAAGCGATGTTTTCTGAAGGAGCCGGAGCGGGGAGAGAATATCGCGGTGCTTTACGAGCTGGACGCAGACCCCCAGGCCAAAGGTCTATATTCAGTGCCGGGGATAGGGCTATTGGGCGTTCAGTTTTCCCTGGATCAGGAATGCCCCAGCGCCATGGTATGCGGGCTTTTGACCCAAACCAAGGAAGTTCCTCTGTATGGTACCCACCATACCCTGCTGTGCCAGTTCTTTCCCGGCCGGTTTACCCAGATTTTTGGCATTCCCTGCAGCGCCGTTACGGATACGGAAGCCCCTTTGGAGGATTTTATCCAGGTGGGAAGCCTGTACGAGGAGCTGGCAGCAGCGGCGGATATGCCGGCCCGGCAGGCCTTATTGCAGCAGTTTATCGGCAGGTGGCAGAATCGCAGCCGGAGAAATGCCGGCAATGAGCGGCTGGTGCCGGCGCTGATGGAAGCGGCCCTGCGCAAACACGGCCTGGTCCAGCTGCACGAATTGGAGCAAGAAACCGGGTACAGCAGCCGGTATTTGCAAACAATTATCCGGGAAAAAGTAGGAGTATCTCCTAAAATTGCCCTAAATAATATGCAGTTTCAGGATTCCCTCCAGCGGCTGCTGCGGGATCCGGATATGCCCCTGGCGTCCATTGCCCAGGCCAGCGGGTACTACGACCAGAGTTATTTTACCCGGAAATTCAAGGAGTACATGGGCGTTACTCCGGCTGTTTTCGCCGCTCGGCTGCGGCAGGTAAAGCAGCTGGAAGAAAGCATATAAATCTCTGTACAAAAGACAATCCCAGGCAAACCAAAAGGCTTGCCTGGGATTTTTTATATTCAAAAACCATTTCCTCTTTATATAACGACAAATAGGATAACAAACAGTAATTCAATGCAGAACTATGGATAAAAAATATCCTATCACAATGCATCCAAATTGTAACAGCAAATTTAATTTGCAAAGACTAAAAAATCATTGCTTCTTATTTTCCGTCGTATGACGTATGATGAAACCGTAAAGAAAATGTCCGTTAATGGTGGAGCTCCCAATGCGGCAAAAAATCTAAATTCTATGAGAGGTGCGAAAAATGGCAAAACATGCATTAGAAGGTGTGCGCATTTTGGATATTTCGACCGTCATTGCTGCTCCCTGGGCCGCTGGCCTATTGGCAGACTTTGGCGCCGAGGTCATTAAGGTAGAAATGACCGGACGGGGAGATGCTTTCCGGGCCATGGGGCCGTTAAAAGATGGGAAGAGCATTCGCTGGCCGTCCATGGGCCGGAACAAGAAAAGCGTAACCTTGGACTTCCACTTTGAGGAAGGCAAGAAGCTGTTCCTGGATCTGGTGGCCAAAAGTGACGTAGTTATTGAAAACTTTAAAACCGGGACCCTGGACAAATGGGGAATTGGCGTAGCAGAAATGCGGAAAGTCAACCCGGATATCATTGTGACCCATGTCACCGGCTATGGCCAAACCGGGCCGTATCGGAAACTGGCCGGCTTGGGCACCCCGCTGCAGGCCTTCTCCGGAATGACCTACATGCAGGGCTATCCGGATCGTCCTCCTGTCAGCCCTCCCTTTGCTCTGGCTGACTATGTAGCTGGCCTGTACGCAGCCCTGGGAACCATGATTGCCCTGTACCACCGGGATGCCCTGAAAGGCAAACCCCAGGAAATCGACGTAAGCCTGTACGAAGGTATCTTCCGTATGGAAGAAGCCATGATTGCCCAATACGACCTGTTTGGCACCATCCGGGAGAGAAGCCCGATGCCCAGCGGCGCTTCCTGCCCTATCGGTACCTTCGAAACCAAGGACAATGTGTATGTCATCATCGTCTGCAGCACCAACCCGGTGTTCGAGCATCTGTGCGATGCCATGGACAGAAGAGCCGATTGGCTTCCTAAATACGCCCTGGCCAAAGACCGTCTGGCAGATCCCAAACCCATCATGGATGCGGTAACGGAATGGGTAAAGACCCATACCTTCCAGGAACTGAAAGCCAAATGCGATGCAGCCGGCGTTCCCATTTCCACCATCTATAACATCAAAGACTGCTTTGAAGATCCTCAATACCAGGCCCGCCACGACATTGTGGAGGTACCTTGCCAGGAATTTGGCCATGTGAAGATGCCCGGCATCGTTCCTGTCCTGTCCGAAACCCCTGGTGAAATCAAATGGGCTGGCCAGAAGCTGGGCGCTTCCAATGAAGAAGTGTACGGCGGAATCCTGGGCCTGTCTGATGCACAGCTGGCTGAACTGAAAGAAAAGAAAGTCATCTAAGCACAGAAAAGAGGAACTGAAAATGGCATTAACCTATCCGAAACAAATCCGTCTTTGTGAAGTGGGCCTGCGGGACGGCCTGCAAAATGAAAAGAAGATTCCTACTACCCAGGAGAAAATTGCTTACGTCAACGCTTTGACCGAAGCCGGTTTCCCGGTCATCGAAGTGGGCAGCTTCGTCAGCCCCAAGGCTGTACCCCAGGTAGCAGATACCGATGAAGTGTTTAAGGGCATCACCCAAAAACCCGGCGTGGAATACCGGGCCCTGATTGCCAACCTGAAGGGCGTGGACCGGGCCATCGAATGCGGCTGCAAAAAGGTGAAACTGAACGTTTCCGCCTCCGTAGCCCACAACCTGGCCAACCTGAACTGCACCCCGGCAGAAAGCGTAGCCCGCTTCTCCGCCTGTGTGGACCGGGCCAAGGAAGCCGGCATCGAAATCTCCGGTTCCATCTCCATGGCCTTTGGCTCCCCCTGGGACAAGGAAATTGCCCCCGAGGTGGTTTGCAAGATTATTGAGGCCTATATGCTGGTAGGCATTCGGGAAATCAGCCTTTCCGATGCTTCCGGTATGGCTTATCCTTCCCAGGTGGCCTCCCTGTGCCATTTGGTCAAAGAAAAATACCCTGAAGTCTCCTGGTGGCTCCACTTCCATAATACCCGGGGCCTGGGCGTAGCCAATATCCTGGCTGGCCTCAGCGAAGGCTTCACCCAGTTCGATACCAGCATGGCCGGTATGGGCGGCTGCCCCTTTGTTCCGGGTGCCGCCGGCAACGTATCCTCCGAAGATGTCATCCATATGTGTGATGAAATGGGCATTGCAACCGGTATTGACCTGGATAAGATGATGGACATCAGCCGTCATATGGCGTCTGAACTGGACCATCCTGCCGACAGTTACCTGCTCCGGGCCGGCAAAGCCAGCGACTTGATCCTGGACGTTCCTACCCGGCAGGCCAAAAATCACACCCAGGGAAAATAATCTTTTCCCCTGCCCAAAGGAGAGCTGAAAATGGTTGCACTCGTAGGTTACGCTACCCTTATTGTACTGGTATTCTTCCTGCTGAAAGGGAAAATGGCCCCCATTACCGTATTCGGGACCATTCCCATTATTGGCGCCCTGTTCCTGGGCGTCACCCCGGATCTTCTGGAAAAATGGATTGGCTCCGGGCTGAATACCGTTTGGAAAACCGCAGTATTGTTCATTTTCTCGGTAGAATTTTTCGGCATTATGTCCGATGCTGGTGTATTTGATGCCATCGTTAAGAAACTGGTGGCCAGAACTGGCAACAACGTAGTGGTTACCGCTGTGGTCACCGCCATGGTTGCCGTAATCGGCCACTTGGATGGTGCTACCGCCACCACCGCCCTGGTTACCATTCCTTCCATGCTGCCCCTGTGGAAGCGCCTGAATATGCGCCCCACTGGCATGCTGTTTATTGTAGGAACCGCCATGGGCGTTATGAACCTGGTTCCCTGGGGCGGCCCAGTAGTCCGGGTAGCTGCCATCCTGAACCGTGATGTAGGCGACCTGTGGCATTACCTGATTCCCTTCCAGGGCGTCTGCCTGATCCTGACCTTTGTGATTGCTGCCCTGGTGGGCATGAATGAAGTCCGCCACGGTGCCGGCCTGACCAAGGAAGCTGCTGAACAGGCTGCCCAGGTGAAACTGAGCCCTGAAGAAGAAGCCCTGAGACGGCCCAAGCTGCTGGTCGTGAACATTATCCTCACGATTATCCTGCTGGTACTGCTGCTCTTAGGCGTAATGTCCCCGCACATTCTGTTTATGATTGCTCTGGCCATTGGTATGGTCATCAACTATCCTGATTCTAAAACCCAGCGGAAACTGTTCCGCAGCCACGCTGGTGATGCCCTGGATACCTCCGCTACCCTGCTGGCAGCCGCCGTATTCATCGGTATCATGAACAAATCCGGTATGCTGGATGCCATGGTAAACACCCTCCTGTGGGTAATGCCTACTTGGATGGGTCGCTACATGAACATCATCGCCGGTTTCATCTCCGTACCTGTTGGCGCCTGCCTGGGTGCAGATACCTTCTACTATGGCCTGTTCCCGCTGCTGGGCAAAGCCGGTTCCGCCTTTGGCGTACCGCCTCTGGACGTAGGCGTGGCCATGCTGATTGGCAAGAACGTGGCTATGATCCTGAGCCCGCTGCAGCCCACCACTTTCCTGGCCCTGGGTCTTGCCGGCGTGGAACTCAACGACCACCTGAAAGCCAACTTCTTCCGGACCTGGCTGCTGAGCTTTGTTATGTGCGGCATTGCCATGGTCATGGGGTATATGAAGATTTACTAAGCATCGCAGTTTCCCTCTGTTTTGTGTATGTACAGCCCGTCTGGTCCCGTTCAAAACACACCTTACGTCTCCAGCGTTTCCCCCTGGGACCAGCGGCGCAGTCATACGTGCAGAACCTTGATAGAATTGGAGGTCTCCTGATGGAAAAAGATCTGGTTGAAACCTTTTTGGCTGTGGCTAAGGCTCAGAATATCAGCAAGGCCTCCCGCCTTTTGTTTGTGTCCCAAGCCACGGTCAGTTATCGACTAAAGTCCCTGGAAAAGCAGGTGGGCACGGAACTGGTCCAGCGCAGCAAGGGCATTCGGGCCACCCGGCTTACCGAAAACGGCCGCCGGCTGCTGCCCCTGGCCCAAAACTGGCTCCAGGCCAACGAAGCCTTTGAAAGCTTCAGCCCCCAGCCCTAGGACGAAACACTTCTTTTGCTAAAAAACCTCAGCGTATTGGCGTCCCTCTGTGCCAATATGCTGGGGCTTTTTTATTTTTGCTATTTTAGGATATGCTCCGGATTGTAGTCCGCGTAAAAGGCGCATTGCTTCCGGATCAGCCGCAGCAGAGCCTGGCCGTAGACCGGGAAGGTCCGGTCCTTCCGGTATTCCAGGTTCAGGGGGTTGGTTTCCTCCAGGTACCGGATGGGGAAGGCGTGGAGCTTGTTTTCCACCTGGCTGTTAATGTAGCGCAGGTTGGGCAGGTACATGGTGAGACAGAAGCTGGCCGCGTAATTCTGGGTGGTCAGCAAATGGTGCAGGTCCGGATGGCTGGAGGTGTGGATGCAGTTCAGCTCAATATCCTGCTTTTGGAGCAGCCGGCTGATCATCTGGGAGGAGTTGAAAGCCGGCATATTGAAGGAAAAAGGCATCTGGGTGAACTTGGAAAGGTCCGCCCCCTGGCGGAATTCCTGAATGCAGCCAGGATACGTATCCGGGAAATAATGCTTTAGCATCCCTTCACTGACCACCAGGTACAGCACTTCCCGGAGAATCAGCTGGCTCTGGATGAACCGGGAAGGGTTCTTGGGAGCCCCGATCACAATCATGTCCAGCTGGTTGTTCAGGAGCATTTCCCTGAGCGTTGGGGAGTTGGCGCTGACCACCTGGAGCTGCACATGGGGGAACAGCTTGCTGTAGGACTCGATTAGCTGGGGCATAAAGATCCGGAACCGGCCTTCCGTGGTTCCCAGCCGGATGGTGCCGGAGTTTCCTTCCTTGATTTCCGCAAACTGCTGGGCTAAACTGTTCTCCAGCGCTTCCACTTGGCGGATATTGTCCAAAAACAGCTGTCCTTCGTCCGTCAGCCGGAACTCCGGTTTTCGGTAGAACAAGGTCACCCCGCATTCCTTTTCCAGATTGGACAGGTAATGGCTCAGGGCCTGGTGGGTGACGAATAATTTTTCAGCTGCCCGGGTCACATTCTTTTCCTTGGCCAGGGCAATAAAATAACGGTATTTTTCAAACATGGGCTTCTCCTTTTTTCCTTTATTGGGGGGCCGCAGGGCCTGGGAGGAAGTTTAACTAGGCAAACGGGGCAGGCTTTCCTGCCCCAGGGCGCATCAATCTATCTTCTATTGTAACAGAAGCGTTAGAGAAAAATCTATGCTATACTACCAATAGATTGCACGGAAGGGAGCGAAACAGATGCTGCAGCGAATCAAGAACGTACAGCCCCAAAGCGGGCGCCGACTCTTGGTGGAATTCGAAAACGGAGAAAAGAAACACTACGATATCAGAGGTGCGGCCGCCCAGTGGGAAGCCTTTTGGGCGCTCTTGACGGATAAGGAACTGTTTGCCCAGGTTCAGGTGGATACCGGCGGCTACGGCATCAGCTGGAATGAGGACCTGGAGCTGTCCTGCCACGAGCTGTACCAGAACGGAGTAGATGCAGAATAATTGAAGGAAACTATTTGGCTGGCTGCTGCTGCCAGTTTGGCAAAGCACTTGAAAAAGCGGAATCCTGACAAAATAATTGTTGGGATTTTTCTTTTTGTGCAGCAGGCAGCTGCAGGAAACACCTGTAAGGAAGAACAAAGCTAAAGGCCATTCTATTGATTAAGAATAGATTATTTATTGAAAAAATGGAGCTTTAGACAACAATAAAATCTATAATTCTTTATTAGGAAGATTAATAGAAAGGTAAATTGTAAGAAAAGAAGAAACGCTAATTATCAGAATACATATAATAATTTATGAAAACCTTCTCATGCTATACTGACAATAGAAATGATTCGTAATTTTAGAGGAGGGGGACAGTATGGGATCGTTGACAGAAATGCTCTCTGGTTATGAAATTCCAGAGGTTGCTGAAATTGCTACTATCTTTGACAGCACCCGGCTGGACAAGGTCAGTGAGACCTTGCTCAATCGGTTAAGAGAAAAGAATCTTCCCATAGAACCAGGGCAGAGAATTGCCATTACCGGAGGCAGCCGGGGAATTGCCGACTATGTGACGCTGATGCGGACGGCAGTAGCCTATATTAAGGAGAAGAAGGGGATTCCCTTTATTGTACCGGCCATGGGCAGCCACGGCGGAGCCACGGCAGCAGGACAGATTGAAGTTCTAAAGAACTTGGGCATCACGGAAGCATCCGTGGGGGCACCCATTGTTTCCAGTATGGATGTGGTAGAAGTGGCCCGGACCAGTTTGAACCTGCCGGTATATATTGATAAGAATGCTTTTTATGCCGATGGTATTTTGCTGCTGAACCGGGTAAAAACCCATACTTCCATTTATGGAAAGTATCAGAGCGGGTTGGTGAAAATGCTGGCCATTGGATTGGCCAAGCATGTGGGGGCAGCCATGACCCATAGCCTGGGCACCGATTACTTGAACGATAATATGGCAAGAGTGGGGCTCACCGCCCTGCGTCATGTGAAGGTGGTAGGCGGTATTGCCGCCATTGAGAACGGCTATGACCAGCTGGCCGATGTGTATGTACTGAGAAAAGAAGAAATTGAGGAAGAAGAACCAAAAATTTTGGAACGGGCCATGAAAATGGTACCACGGATTCCTTTTGAACATATGGATGTGCTGATTTGCCAAAAATTGGGGAAAGACATCTCCGGCACAGGCATGGATCCTGCCATTGTAGGGCGCCCTATCAATAATCGGCCCAATGTAGGACCGGATGTAACAGAACTGGGCATCCTCTCCTTGACGGATAAATCGGAAGGAAACGGCAACGGTATTGGCATGGGGGACTTTATTAGCCGGCGCCTGCGGGTGAAAGTGGACGAAACCATGACCGTCATTAATGCCCTGACGGGTATGAAACCCTTTACCGCCAAAATTCCGCCCACCATGGAAACGGACAAGCTGGTTTTTCAAGCCTGTATGAAGGCTGCGGGAAAAATCGATAAGGATAAAATGAAGCTGGCCATTATTACCAGCAGCGGGGACCTGCGCCACATCTGGGCGACCCGGCCCTTGGTGGAAGCTTTGGACCCAGAGAAAGGGAAAATCATCCATGATTTTATGGAAGTCCCCTTTGATGACAAAGGTACGCTTTGCCTGCCAGAATAAAATAAAAAACAGGACAAACGTCAGAAATGGCGCTTGTCCTGTTTTTTTTAGGGCTGTTCTATATCTTCCGTTTCTGTAAAAGGCTGTTCCTTGACAAACTTTTTCGGGGAAACGCCCAGTTTACTGGTGAAAGTACGGATAAAGTGGGTATAAGTCTTAAAACCAACGGCTTTTCCAACTGCTTTCACTTTTTCTCCTTCCTGCAGCAGGTGGCAGGCTTTTTGGAGTCGGTACATAGTGATGTAATTTCCGATGGTAAAGCCGGTTTGGTCCTTAAAGATTTTGCAAAGCCGGGACTTACTGACAAACATATGGTTGGAAAATTCATCCAGGGTAATGTCTTCTTTGTAATGGTCATAGATATACTGGAGCATATTTTTGATTAAATCGTCATACTTGGTGGGGGCTGCCTGCTTGGCGGGACCCCGCTTTTTGACAATTTGGGCCAAAGTCAGGATACATTGTCCCAGGAGCAAATTTAGGGCAATATCTGCGCCAAAAGGCTGCTTCCCGGAAGGCGGGTTCACCAGCCGGTCCATATAATTGCAGACTTTAACCAGTTCGGACTGGGTGAGCAGCAGGTGTTTGGGGGCTGCTTCAAATAAGGCCGTCAGGTCACTTTCAGGAGTGGAGAGAAACTGGAGCAGGGAAAGGGGAAAGCGGATGGCATACCGGGCGGTAGACTCATGGCCGTCTACAAAGCCGTGATGGATCTCAAAAGGGTGAATCAGGAAAAGGCTGCCTCTTTTTAAGGGATAACGGCTTTCCTGGAGAAAGAAATCCCCCTTATCTTCCAAGCTCAGGTATACCTCTACCTGGTCATGCAGATGGGGCTTGGGATTAACGTTATGGTCACTCCAATACGCATAATACAGCGGTTGGGACATGAAAGACCTCCTTTAGACAGGCAGGCTATATAACGGATGTTACAGAAAGACAGCATATTATACAGCTAGTGTAATAATTATAAATGCAACAATGGGAATAGACATCCCGTCTTCAAATTATACTAAAAATTGACCTATCGTGCTAGAAGCTTTCAAAACAATTGAAAGTATTATCTGAAATCTCTAAAATGCAGAAGTGACGAAAGCCCTGCAGGCGTTTTTGAAAATGGTTTACCAAGTCGATAACCTTTGAAGTGAAAATGCTATTGGTAGGAGGGAACGAAATGAGTGAGAGCACACTTTGCATTATCATCACGGTGATAACCATGCTCCTTTTTATAGGACGGGTATTCCCCATGGCCGTAACCGCGATGCTTTGCTCCTTGGCAATGGGGATTCTGCTTCCCAGCGTCAAGTTGTCGGCAATTTATTCAGGTTTTGGCAGTGCCCCGGTATGTATGATTGCCGGGATGATGATTGTAGGGGATGCACTGTTCCAAACCGGTGTTGCCCAAAAGATTGGCGTAGCGTTAAGTAAGATGAAGATGTTCCAGAATGAACGGATTTTTACTGTAATGGTAGTAACGGTTTGTGTTTTAATGTCCGCCTTCATGAGTGATTCCGGCTGCATTGCCATGTGGATGCCCATTATCGCTGCAGTAGCGGCAGGGTCCAAAGGCAAGATTCATTCCAAGATGGTGATCATGCCAGCCGGTATTGCCTGTATCGTTGGCGGTGCCACGACCTTGGTTGGTTCCACTTCCCAGAACACGGCCAACAGTTTCTTGATGCAGACCCCTGGCTTTGAAGCAGGGATGGGCGTCTTTGATGTGACCAAGGTTATGTGGATTGTGGACCTGCTGATGATTCTGTACTTTGCAACCATCGGCTATGACATTACCAAAAAGACTCTGAAGCCGGGCAGCCCCCATTTCAATGATGGCAACACCTTTGCCAACTCCAGTTCTGATGTGGATGCCAATGCTCACACCGATGTACCTAAATCCAAACAAATCATTTCCGTCATTACCTTGTTCGTCTGCATTTTAGGTTTTGTACTGTGCGGGTTCAAACCCTTCAGCAACTATTTGAACATTGCCAACGTGGCCTTGATTGGTTCCATGATTCTGTTTGCCACCAAGACCATCAACTATAAAGAGACCCTGAAGAACCTGGGCTGGGATGTACTGTTGACCGTAGGTGCCATTACCACTTTGGGAACAGGCCTGGAAAATACCGGCGCTGGCAAATTGATTGCCAACACCATTCTGAACCTGTTTGGCGGTGAAAATGCCTCGCTGAACGTCATCTTGTGGGTGATGTTTATCCTGGGCAGTTTCCTGACCCTGTTCATGTCCAACGTTTCCGTATCCGCCATGCTGGCGCCTATCTACATTCCTCTGGCCCAGAAAATGGGACTGAGCCCGGCGCCCTTTATTATCCTGATTGCCATTGCTTCCAACATGGCTATTGCAACACCCATTGGGACTCCGGTAAACATGCAGATCCTGCCAGCCGGCTATACCTTTAGTGATTATGTGAAGATTGGCGGTCCGCTGTGGATCATCTTTATGATTGCGGTTTGTCTGACAGCTCCCGGCATCCTGTTTTAGACCGGCGATGCTGTTCCTATAAAAGTCTTAGGAGGAAATCATTATGAAGCAGTATGATGTAGCAATCATTGGCGCCGGGGTAGTAGGGTGCGCCATTGCAAGAGAGTTGGCCAAATATAAACTGCACACAATTGTGCTGGAAAAAGAATTGGACGTGGCCACTGGGAATTCCAGCCGGAATACAGGGATGCTTCATGCAGGCTTCACCTATAAGCTGGGCAGCCTGCGGGCCAAGTGTTCTGTGGAAGGCAACCAGGAGTTTGATACGGTAGCAGCCGAGTTGGGCGTACCTTTCAAACGGACGGGGAAACTGGTGGTAGGTTTTACGGAGCATGACCGGGAAAACATCCTGCGATTCAAGGCCAATGGGGAAGCCAACGGAGTCAAGGGGATTCGCATGGTGGACCAGGAAGAAATGCACCGGATTGAGCCCAATGCAGGCGGCAACTTTGCTATGTACGTACCGGCTTCTGGGATTCTGGATCCTATCCAATACAATATCGCCTTGGCCGAAAATGCCTGCAAGAACGGTGTGGAATTCAGCTTGGGTACGAAGGTAACCGGCATTGTTCATTTGGATCCGGTGGAAGACCAGAAACGGCTTGCCCGGCTGAACCTGCAAGGAGGCACCCTGGACGCCAAAGAGGGCGTGTATCAGATTACCACCAACCGGGATGTAATCTGTGCCAAATGGGTCATCAACAGCGCAGGTGCCTATGCGGTGGCCATTGGCCAAATGCTGGGCTATCCCTTCGTGTACCAGAGAGGGTACAAAGGCGAATACTATGTGCTGGACAAAAAGGCAGGGGCCTTCCTGAAGACTCCTGTGTACCCGGCACCTAATGACCGGGGCGGTTTTGCAACCCATGCCACACCTACCGTGGACGGCAACATTTTGGTAGGCCCGGATTGGTACATTACTCCCGGCAGAGAAGATTATGCCAACCAGGAACACAGCCTGACCCGGCTGTTCCAGGATGGCCGGAAGATGTTTACCAAAATGGAACGGCAGTACTTTATTCGCAATTTCGTAGGTATCCGCTGGAGAAACTGTGATCCAGTTACCAAGGAACCCCAGGATTTCCTGATTCAGTCCGATGAAAAGATTCCTCATACGGTCAGCCTGGTAGGCATTGAATCTCCGGGCGTTACGGCAGCACTGCCGCTGGCCCGCCGGGTACGGGCGATTATCCTGGGCCGGGAGGAAGAAGAAGGAACCAAGGTTCCTTTGAATGAGGACTTTAACCCCATTCGGAAGCCCATCAAACGGTTTGCAGAAATGAGCCTGGAAGAAAAAATGGAAGCCATCAAGGCCAATCCGGATTACGGCGAAGTGTTCTGCCGCTGCGAAAATGTTTCCAAAGCAGAAATCATGCAGGCCATTCACAATCCCCTGGGTGTTCATACCCTGACCGGCATCAAAAACCGGACCCGTTCCATGATGGGACGCTGCCAGGGCGGGTATTGCCAGACCCGGATTACCCAATTGCTGGAACAGGAATTGGGCGTTCATCCGGAAGATTTGCGGTACCAAAGAGAAAACGGTTGGATTTTTACCGGTGAAGTTCGTCCAACCCAAACGGAGGAGGAAGAATAAATGGAAGGCGCAGAGAATAAACAGAAGCAGTCTTTCCTGAACGCAGATGTGGTCATCGTAGGCGGTGGTCCTGCCGGACTGGCTGCAGCTGTACAGTTATACGACAAGGGAGTAACGGATATTTTAATCCTGGAACGGGAACACCAGCTGGGCGGCATCCTGAAGCAATGCATTCACGATGGCTTTGGCCTGACCCGTTTTGGAGAAACTTTAAGCGGTCCGGAATATGCCCTGCGGTTCATCAAGGAAGTAGAAAAGCGAAATATCAAATATATTACGGATACAACGGTCATCAATGTAACCGCTGACCACAAGGTCTACGCTTCCCATTCGGAAGGCATGATTCTGGTTCAGGCCAAGGCCGTTGTGCTGACCATGGGCTGCCGGGAACGGACCAGAGGCGCTTTGGCCATTCCAGGAACCCGGCCGGCCGGTGTCATTACGGCGGGTGTGGCCCAGGCCTACATCAACCTGCAGAACCGGATGCCGGGCAAGGAAATCGTAATCCTGGGCTCCGGGGATATCGGGCTGATTATGGCCAGACGGCTGACCCTGGAAGGTGCTCATGTTATCGGCGTCTTTGAAATCAACCCCATTCCCAGCGGACTGCCCAGAAATATTGAGCAGTGTCTCCACGATTACGATATTCCTTTGGCCATGAGCCATACGGTAACGGATATCCGGGGCACGGACCGGCTGGAAAGCGTGGTTATTTCCGAAGTGGACGATAAACTGCAGCCCATTGCCGGAACAGAAAAGGAATATGCCTGCGATACGCTGATTCTGTCCGTAGGTCTGATTCCGGAAAATGAACTGACTATTGGCGCTGGTGCCCAGCTGGATCCCCATACCAAGGGGGCTTTGGTGGACGAATTTTATCAGACCACGGTACCCGGCCTCTTTGCTGCCGGCAACGTGCTTCACGTTCACGACCTGGTGGACTTCGTTTCCATGGAAGCGGAAACCATGGCCGACGGCATCACCCGGTATATCAAAGAAGGCTTGCCGGAAAAGGATATCCCCGTCAAATGCGGCAACAATATTGGCCATGTGATTCCCCAAAGAGTCAGTGGCTCTGCGGACTTTAAGTTTTCCTTCAGAGTGCGGCAGCCCCAGCGGAATGCCCACATTGTAGTTAAACAGGGAGGCCAGGTGATTGCCAAGAAAACGGTAATCAATGCTCTTCCTGCCAATATGATTGAGCTGCCCCTGCAAAGCTCCAAACTGAGTGGGCAGGATGAAATCGAGGTGGCTGTAGAATGAAAAAGACCATTACCTGCATTGTCTGCCCCAACGGCTGCACGCTGGATATTTCCTATGACCAGGATGCCCAGGGGAAAGTAACCATTAGCCAAGTAACCGGCAACCTGTGCAAACGGGGTGTCGAATATGCCCAGCAGGAAATGACGGATCCCAGACGGACTATTGCCAGTTCCGTGCTGGTGCGCAATGGGGACCTGCCTCTGGTAAGTGTCCGGACTAGCGGCGCCATTCCCAAAAACCAGATTTTCGAAGTGATGAAAGAAATCCGCAAGGTGGAAGTGGATGCCCCGGTGAAGGCGGGTACAGTAATCATTCCCGATGTACTGCATTTGGGCGTGGACATTATTGCCACCAAGGATGTGGCATCAAACCAATAACCTATTGAGCCTTGAAAAAGGCTGCTGCAGGAGGCTGGAACATGGATAAGGATATTAAAATTACGATTGAAAACAAGCTTTGTAAACAGTGCGGAATCTGCTCCGCACTGTGCCCCAAACAGGTGTTTGATCAAAAGTACGGGGACTACCCGGTAGTTGCTCGGCCGGAGGACTGCATTGGCTGCAAATTGTGCCAGATGCGCTGTCCTGATTTTGCTATAGAAGTGGAGGTCAAATAGAATGGCTAAAGAAGAAAAGAAATTCATGGAAGGTAACGAAGCGATGACCGCCGGCGCCATTGCTGCCGGAGCCCGCTTTTTCGCAGGCTATCCTATTTCTCCCAGTTCAGAAGTTGCCAAAAGCGCAGCCAAGGAACTGCCCCGCCACGGCGGTATTTATATCCAGATGGAAGATGAACTGAGCTCCATGGCAGCCCTTTTGGGTGCTTCCCTGGCTGGGAAGAAGGCCTTCACCGCTACCAGCGGCCCTGGCTTCTCCCTGATGCAGGAAAACCTGGGCCTGGGCATCATGTCTGAACTGCCCTGTGTGGTATACGATGTGCAGCGCAGCGGCCCGTCCACCGGTGCTGCTACGAAACCGGCCCAGGGCGACCTGATGCAGGCCCGGTACGGAGCCCATGGGGACCACAGCATCATCGCCCTGGCACCTTCCTCCGTACAGGATTGCTACGATCTGTCCATTACGGCCTTCAACCTGGCCGAAAAATACCGTACCCCGGTAATTTTCCTGGCCGATGAAGTGGTGGGGCACCTGCGGGAAACCCTGACCATCCACCTGGTAAAACCGGAAGAAATCGTAAACCGCAAGGCACCGGCTCCTGGTACTGCCCAAAAGGACTTCCGGCCGTACAACTATGAAAACGCGGAAGTGGCGCCCATGGTGGCTGTAGGGGATAGAAACCTCCTGATGCGCACCACCGGTTCCACCCATAACGAAAAGGGTGAATTCAACCCCTCCCCGGAAAACATCAACCGGGTAACCCATTACCTGCTGGACAAGATCGAAAAACACGTGGATGACATTACCATTACCCGGAAATTCCAGCTGGAAGATGCTGAGGTAATCCTGATTTCCTTTGGCTGCTCTGTGCGGAGTTCCCTGAACGCCGTACAGCTGCTGCGCAAGCAGGGCATCAAGGCCGGGCTGCTGCAGCTGGTAACCGTATGGCCCATGCCGGAAAAGGAAATCCGGGAAGCCCTGAAACAAGCCAAGACCGTGGTGGTTGCCGAACTGAACATGGGCCAATTGGCCGGTGAAGTCCGGAAGTTCAACGACTATGGCTGCCAGGTAATCCAGGCCAACCGGACGGATGGCGTACTGATTACTCCTCAGCAGATTGTGGATGCTTACAAGGGAGGTACGAAATAATGAAATCGTATAAGGATTATATGCTGTTCAATAAATTGCCCCATACCTGGTGTGCCGGGTGCGGGCACGGTATTGTCCTGCAATCCATTGCCCAGGTCATGGCGGACCTGGACCTGGACAAGCATGATATTGCCCTGGTCAGCGGCATCGGCTGCTTTGGCCGTGTGGACGACTATCTGGACATCAACTGCATGCACGTAACCCATGGCCGTGCCCTGGCAGCTGCTACGGGCGTAGCCCTGGGCAACCCGGACCTGCACGTGCTGTGCACCATGGGTGATGGGGATGGTACCACCATTGGCGGCAACCATCTGATCCATGCAGCCCGGCGTAACATCAACGTAACGGCCATTATCTCCAACAACTACAACTATGGGCAGACCGGCGGCCAGTATTCCGCCACTACCCCTACCCACAGCATTACCCAAACCTCTCCCTACGGCCATGTAGAACAGAATTTCGATATCTGCAAGCTGGCCATTGCGGCAGGTGCTTCCTATGTAGGCCGTGCTACTGTCTACAATCCCGTACTGATCCGCAAACTGATTAAGGAAGGGATGCAGGTACAAGGGTTCTCCCTGATTGAGGTCATGTCCGACTGCCCCACCCACTATGGCAAGTTCAACAAGCTGGGCGAAGCTTCCAAGATGATGAAGCTGATGAACGACCAGAGCGTCACGGTGGCCCAGGCCGCCAAGATGACGGAAGAAGAACTGGCTGGGAAACTGGTGGTAGGCTGCCTGAAGAATGCGCCCCGGGAAGACTACTATACCAGCTACAAGAAGATTATCGATGCGCAGGAAGTTGAGGGATAAAGATGAAAAAAGAAATCGTATTGTCCGGTGTAGGCGGCCAGGGGGTTGTGTCCGTGGGTGAAGTCATGGGCCAAGCCTCCCTGCATGAAGAAGGCCTGAACGCAACCATGAGTGCTTCCTACGGCTCAGAAGCCCGCGGGACCTTTACCAAGACGGATGTTATTTTAAGCGATGAACTGATTGGCTATCCCAACATTGCGGTGCCCGACATTATCCTGTGCCTGGCCCAAGTGGCCTATGACCGGTATGTGGACAGCTTTACAGATGATACCCTGGTGTTCTACGATTCTGACGAAGTAAAACCCAAGGCAGGTGCCAAAGGCACAGCATTGGGTTATCCTTTCCGCCAGCTGGCTGTAGAACTGGGGAGCATCCAAAGTGCCAACTTCATTGCCTTGGGTGCCATGATGAAGAAGACCGGGCTGCTGAAGCCGGAAAGCGTCAAGCAGGGCATCATTGCCCGTTTTGGCGGGAAGCAGAAGGTTATCGATAGCAACCAAAAGGCTTTCGAAAAAGGCATGGAATTGGCATAAGAAAAACGATAAACAGAGATTTTTTGATTCACTTCACTTAACATTCTCCTTTAATAGTTTGCGATAAACACCCCTCTATGTGTGTCGGATATTCTTTCTGCCAAAGAATATCCGACATACTTATTTCTGATAGGGAACGGAGCAATTTGTTTGCCCGTTCTGGAAATTCGGTGGAAAAACCGTTATGATAAGTAAGAAACTGTTACAGTGCCAAAGGAGGCAATACAATGGCAAAACAACCTAAAATTTGTACACCGGCAGAGGCCGCCAAGGCCATCCAAAGCGGGGATTGGGTGGATTTTGGCTTCGGCAGCGGCTTTGCCGAGCTTATGGACCAGGCCCTGGCGGACCGTCGGGACGAGCTGACGGACGTAAAGATCCGGGGCGGACTGGTGTACCAGCCCATTATCCATACCGTGGACTGTGACCCGGAGATGAAGCATTTCCAGTACTACAGCTGGCATTTGGGCGCCTATGAACGGAAGCTGTTTACCCAGGGGCGGCTGCACTTTGTGCCCATGATTTTGCGGCTGTTGCCGGAAATGTACCGGGACTACCTGCAAGTGGATGTGGCCATTGTGCCGGTTTCTAGGCCCGACGCCAATGGATACTGCGGCCTGGGGCTTGCCAGCTACTGCTGGAAGACCATTATCCAAAAGGCCCGGACCGTTATCTTTGAAATCAACGAAAAGCTGCCCACCCTCCAGGGCGTGGACGGTTCCCACCGAGTGTCTATTGAGGACGCCGATTACCTGGTGGAAGGGGAACACGGCCCGTTAATCACCTCCGGCTACCGGCAGCCTTCTGCAGCCGATATCCAGATTGCCCAAAATGTAGTGGCTGAGATTCCTAATGGCGCTACCCTGAGTTTGGGCGTAGGGACCATTCCCTTTACCATTGCCCAGCTGCTGGCCAAAAGCGACCGGGAAAACCTGGGCTGCCATACCGGCACCATCAGCGATGCCTTCCTGGCCCTCTACAAGGCCGGCAAGCTCACCAACGCCAAAAAGGAAGTCCGTACCGGCCTGTCCACCTGGAACCTGGCCAGCGGCAGCCAGGAGCTGTATAATTGGCTCCAGGAAAAACCCGAACTGTTCTACCCGGCAGAAGTGGACTACGTCCATAATCCCCGGGTGATGGAAAATATTTCCAACTACATCAGCATCAACGGCGGCGTGCAGTTGGATCTCATGGGGCAGGAAAATGCCGAATCCGTAGGCACTCGGCAACTTTCCGGCACCGGCGGCCAGCTGGACTTTTTGGAAGGCGCCTTCCTGTCCCGGGGCGGCGCAGGCTACATCTGCATCGAGTCCTCCCGGGTGGATAAACAGGGCGTCCGCCATTCCAACATCCTGCCTACTATCCCCGCAGGCAGCACCATTTCCGCTCCCAGAGCCTTGATCCAGAACGTGGCTACCGAGTATGGCGTGGCCCATTTGACCGGCCTGTCCCTGAAAGAACGCGCCCAGGCCATGATTGCCGTGGCTCATCCCGACTGCCGGGCAGAACTCCAGGCTTATGCGGATAAGACGTTTAGATAAGAGAAAAGAGAATAGAGAAAAAGTTAAGGCCCCCGGCGTGATGCTGGGGGCTTCCTTGCATAATAAATAAGTGCTTTGGCTGTAAAAAAGCAACCAAAGCACTTATTTATTATGTTAGATAACTAGGGAAGGAACAACCTTCTTGTGCAATCAATTTGTATAGTTCACGGGAAGGTCGTGTTAAATGTCCCAATTCTCCATTATAAATAACTGCCCATTCCCAAAATGGATCATATTTTTCTTCCACCTGATAATAGTTGATATTGTTCCCTGTAACGTAACTTTTTGTGTAGATGGATGGTACAAGAGATATTCCCATACCTCCGGCTACCAAACGGATAACAGTTTCTATATTTTGAGATTCCATATAAATCTTTAGATCTTTTGCAAAAGGTTTAAGAATTTTGTCGGCGGCCATCCGTGTTTTTTTGAAAGGCTTAGTTAGGATGAATTCCTGATCCATTACGTCCTCTAGGTGGATATAGGGCATCTTTTCACCGTTTTTGTAAAATGCCAAACGATTTGCAGGACTGTCTTTTGGCATGGCTAGAAATAGGGGACCTCGGTAGAAAACCTTATAACTTAGATTCTCGTTACGCAGAGGAAGGCAAATTATGGCTAAGTCTAATGCTCCCATAAGTACCTGTTCTTCCAAAAATACGCTATTTTCTTCTACAATATCAATTTTGATATTAGGGTAGCGCTCACTAAAAGCTTTTAATAGGTTGGGAAGCAGCAATGCTCCAATCCGTTCTGCAGAGCCCAATTTTAACAGACCTTTTTGCATATGATTTAATTCACAGAATTCTACTCTGGTGTCTGCATATAGCTTTAGAATCTGGTAGGCCTTATTGACTAGATATTTGCCAGCATCTGTTGGAATGAGTCCATTCGTGCTCCGTGTAAACAGGGCTTCACCTAGTTCTTTTTCCACTTTTGCCAAACTTTTGCTTAATGCGGGCTGTGTAATAAATAACTTCTGTGCCGCTTTTGCCATACTTCCTTCTTCAGCTATTGCGACAATCTTCATCAGATCATTTTCAGTCATGGTACATCCCTACTTTCTGACTGCTTTCCTGATTATAATCACCAGCAATCCTGTTATCTAGTATATACCAGGGAAGGAAGTGTACTCAAGTTATCCAATTCTAAAATAGCGTCAATCAACTGATTCAGCCAGTCTGCATCATACTTTTGACAGCAGGTTCGAACTTTGGCCTGAAGTTGAGAATCGGTTAATGGGGAATAAACACTGCCTGATGCATCTTTCACTACTTTTTCTAAAGTTTCACCGTTTTTCAAAGTGATGGAAACTTTACATCCCCAATGATCTGGGTACCGTGCAGTAAAAGCAGAATCTTCTCTTACGGTAACTTTACGCAGTAAAGCTTGTATTTCAGGCCGCTGAATTTTTTCCGGGAGAAAATCATTTAATCCTACACTGCCTTCTAAGAGTGCACAGGCAGCTACATAAGGAATGGAGAACTTTGCTTGAGTAGGGAGTTTGGGTACTTTGCTGGTATCTGATAAGCCGCATTGCTTAAGCCCTACCAAATAGGTGCTTACTTGTATGGATTCTACATTTTCGGCCTGCAAATGGTTTTCCCGACGCAAGGCCAGTACCCCGTCAATGACACAGTGACTACTCCGGCAGCAGGGGTAAGGCTTCTTGTCCACCTGGAGAATCTCGTATACTTTGCCAAGGTCTTTGTCCACTAGGGAATAATTATATTCATCACTCATCATAGGGAAAATTCCCCCGTCCTTAGCATCCAGTATATGGGCGGAGCCACGCATTCCACCCAGTACCAGAAGACAGGATTCTAATCCACTAGCCGCAGCCCGGGCTGGATGCAATACCTTATTGGTAGCTCCATCTGACAGAAAAGCCCAGGTCCCGAAGGACTGAGTGCCAGCAAGCCCCAAGGCTGCCAGAAACTGTTCTGGAGTGAAATCCAGCAGCTTGGCGCAGGCTGCCGCAGCACCAAAGGTACCGGCCGTACTAGTTACATGCCAGCCCTTATTCCGGTGACTGGAAACTCCAAAGCCCATACCAATCCGGCTCATAACTTCATAACCGCAAATAACGGCTTCCAGTAGCTTTTTCCCAGGTTTATGGAGTACTTCTGCCAGCCCCCAAGCAGCTGGAACTACAACAGTAGCGATATGGGTTTTTGAGCGGGTATGCACATCATCTAATTCCAGTGTATGGCCCAACATGGCATTGAAAAATACAGCAGTCCGCAGGTTAGTCCGCTCGTTACTTCCCCAAATAGAAGCCAAATGAGCCCCATTTCCGTTGCTTATCAGTGCTGCTTGGTTGTCTGCTTGGAGATAAACCTTCTTAATTTGTTGGAACATGGGATTGTCATAAGCACCCATTGCTAATCCAACTACATCCAGAATACATTTTTTTGCACTCTTTTTTACATTCTCATCTACTTTTTCCAACGAAAAATCAGCTACAAATTCAGAAACTTTTTTTAACTCGTCCATTTTTTACCTCCAACTGATTAATTGGAACTAACTTTAGTATATTTTCTGAATTTTAATTTGACTAATGATAAATAGTTCTTGTATCGATAACTAAAAAGTCATTAACTGATGGGTTATAACGGCAAAAACTTAATACCATTGGTTTTTTCAGAATATTTGATGTACTGTGTTGATGTAGTAATTCATCGAATTTGTTCATGATATTCAAATTTGCGCGCACATTTTTTGATCAAAGCGAAGGGAGGATTCAGTGAAACATTTGGACAGTTTTTGACAAGTATTTTTAAGTTGAGGATGTATTCCAATCTAAAAAAATCCGAAAGAGAGTGACAATATGAAAGTTACTATCGATTTAATCATGACCACCGGTATTGCTGCGTTGGTTGTTTTATTAGGCAATTATATAGTTGCTCGTGTAAAGATATTTCGAGATTTCTGTATACCAGCACCCGTTGTATCAGGTTTGTTAGTGAGCTTTGTTTTATGCTTTTTGAAAGTTAATAATATTTTAGACATTAAATGGACAGCAACACTTGGAAATTGGTCAATGAATGTATTCTTAACTACAGTTGGCCTTGGCTTTACGGCAGATTTGCTGAAAAAGGGCGGGAAGTTGTGCTTAAAAATAAGCATTATTACTGTTCTCTTAATTACTCTCCAAGATATAGTAGGTGTTTTTTTTGCAAAGTTGGGAGGAGTACATCCTTTGATTGGCCTTTCTTGCGGCTCTTTGGCAATGTATGGTGGCGTAGGAACTGCTGCTGCATTTGGCCCTATCTTTGAAAAATTGGGTTGTGATGGGGCAACGGTTATTGGGGTTGCTGCTGGTACATTTGGTATGGTCGTCGCATCGCTGTGTGGCGGGCCTGCGGCGCGCTACTTGATTCATAAGTATCATTTAAAACCTGGCCCGGAAGATGCAGCACCTGTGTTGGAAGAAGACAAAAAAGGGGTTCATGCTTTGGATTCTAAAAGAATGGCAAATGCATTTTTCTTATTGCTGATGACTAGCGGTATTGGCGGCCCCATTTATTTATTGCTGAAACAGATCCCTAATGTAGAAGTTCCGTATTTCTTGGGCTGTATCTTTGCAGGTATTATTGTCCGGAATGTTATGGAAAGTATGCATATGGATTGTTATGTTGATGAAATGAATGTAATCAGTCACTTCATTCTGTATTTGTTTATTGCTATTACTATCATGACTTTGGATTTGACGAAACTGGTTTCTGTTGCTGGTGCCATGTCCATCATCTTGTTAGGCGAAGTTGCTGTTACGGTTCTTTTGGCAGTTTTCATTGCCTTCCCTGTTTACGGAAAATCTTACAATTCTGCGGTTATGGTTGCCGGGTTGATTGGGACTGGTTTGGGCGCAACACCAAATGCTGTTGCTAACGAGAAAGCTGTTATCGATGAATTTGGTTACGCACACATTGCATGGATTTTGTTCCCTGGAATGGCTGTGCTTGCAGGAAATATTTATAACCCCATATTTGTTACGCTGGTTGAAAAGTGGGTTGCTAATCTTTAGAAAGAAGCGTGAAAAATTATGTTAATTACTGAAGTGAGAAATCAGGTCCCTTATTGCGGAGGACGTAATTTTCCTAACCAAAAGATTCCATTGAATGCCTGCGATTGTCACCATCATATTTATGATCCGGTACGTTTCCCTTATATTTCTTCAGATAAAAGAAATCAGCCGCCCGCTGATGTTAACTGCTATCAGTTGCTGAAAAATAAATTAGGTATTACAAGAGACGTGATAGTTCAACCTTCTGCTTATGGGTTGGATAATCGCTGCACCCTTGATGCATTGAAACAACTTGGAAAAAAGAATGCCAGAGCCATTGTTGTAATCAACAATTCAATTAGCGATGAAGAACTGAAAAGCATGGATGAACTTGGGGTAAAAGGCATTCGTTTGAACATGACAAGCGGCTATGTACAACCTTGGGATGATATTCAGTTGTTGGTTAAACGAATTGCTCCTATGGGGTGGAATGTATGTCTTTGGGTAGACGCTGATTTGCTTGTGGAAAAGAAGGATTTTTTTGAAGCTTTACCAGTTCAACTGATTTTGGATCATAGAGGAAATCTTCCGGCAGGCGTAGGGATTAAACATCCTGCTTTTCGTCAAATTTGTAAGTGGTTGGATCAGGGAAAGGCTTGGGTTAAACTATCCGGGTACTACTTTGGAAGCCAAAAGGAGGATTTTTCCGATACAATTGAGATCGGTAAGGAATATGCCAAGAGTAATCCAAATCGTTTGCTGTGGGGAACCGATTGGCCTCATCCACGTTGCTATACAAATGGAGTGCCATGCCCCGATGACAGCCTTATGCTAGATCAATTGATGGAGCAAGTTGGTGATGAGAAAATCTTTTATAAAACCCTGGTAGAAAACCCTGCTCACTTATTTAAATTTGAATGACGTAAAAGATAGTTTGCTTTGGAAAAATTAAAATTCATATAGTAGGATGAACCTAGAAGGCTCTCAGCATAATGCTGGGGGCTTTTTTGGTTTAGAGAATTTTCTTTGCAGTAAGTTGTTACTTTTTAATCATTAACGAAAATTAATTTTCAAAAATACAAAAAAATGAAAATAAAAATTGAAAATATGCATACATCATGGTAAACTTTGGCTAAGAAAAAATCTTTGGAGGTGGTTTTGTGTCTACAGCAGATATCCTGATTGAAAATGGCTTGGTTATCGATGGGTCTGGCGCTGCAGCATACCCGGCAAGTGTTGAAATTACGGGAGACCGAATTTCTTATGTAGGGCCTGAGCGAGGCACACAAGCTGCTAAAGTAATCGATGCCTCTGGACTTGTGGTGTCACCAGGGTTTATTGATATCCACAGTCACTCTGATCTTACTCCCTTTTTCAAAGGCTATTTCATGGATAGTAAACTTTGTCAGGGAATTTGCCTTGAAATAGTGGGAAATTGTGGCATTTCTTGTCTTCCTACCAACGATGCTTGCAGAGCGGAAACAAAAGAATTTGTGGGTGCAGGTTTGGAATTACCGTTAGGTGATATGGTGTTGCAGGATGATACGATTGTTGATTATAAAAAACATGTTGATTCTGTTCGTGCAGCTACGGATATCGGTGTATTAATAGGACATGGTACCTTGCGCGGAACCGTTATGGGCTTCGATATGCGTCCGCCTACTATCGAAGAATTAAAGAAAATGGGGGAAGCGTTAGAATTTGAATTGCAGAATGGGGCATTTGGTATGTCCCTGGGATTAATTTATCCGCCAAGTTCTTATGGGGATTTAAATGAATTTGTTTATTTGGCAAAAATATTGAAAAAATATGATGCAATTTTAACAGTTCATATGAGAAGTGAGAGCACTAAAATCTTTGAAGCTGTAGATGAAATGTTGGAAGTTGCACGGCAAAGTCAGGTACATCTTGAAATTTCTCATTTTAAACTAATTGGTAAGCCGCAATGGGGAAAAGCAACGCAATTATTGGATAAAATTCGTAAGGCACAAGCAGAAGGGTTGGAAGTTACTTGTGATCAATACCCTTATTTGGCAACTTCAACCAATTTGGCCGCACTAGTTCCCGGCTGGGCACAGAGCGGCGGTTACGAAAAAATGTGTGAACGCTTAGCAGATCCATCAGAGCAGTTGCTGAAAGAGATTGGCGAAGAAATGGAACGTCGGGGTGGCAGTGCTAAAATACTCGTTGTCAGTACCAGGAACAAATACCCAGAGCTGGATGGGAAAATGTTAAGCGATATTGCAGAGGCCTTTGAGACTGCGCCGGAAAGAGCTGCAGCCAGACTTTTAGCAGAATTAGGCGGTGGTGTACCTTGTTGTTATTTTTGCTTAGATGAGCAAGATATGCTGCAAATTATGGCGCAGCCTTTCGTTAGTGTGGGAACAGATGGATATTCAATGCCTCTTGATGACTCACTATTTAAGGGGAATCCGCATCCCCGGAGTTTCGGGACATTTCCAAGATTTTTCCAAACGGTGCGGGAACATCAATTAATGCCATTGGAAAAAGCAGTTGAAAAAGCAGCTGTCCTTCCTGCAAAAGTATTGGGGCTATCTGATTGGGGAAAAGTAAAGGAAGGATATATCGCTAGTTTAACAATCTTTGACCCGGAAACGATTGAGGATAAATCCACATATTTGGATTCCAAAAAACAACCGGCTGGAATTTTCTATGTATTATTAAAAGGAAAACTAGCTTTGGAAAATGGAACGAGAATTCCTCAAAATCAAGGTACTGTTGTGTTGCATCCACTGTCATAAGTCAAAGAAAAACGCATATTTTGTTGGGGATAAGGAGGAAATTGTATGGGACCTTATGCATTAGTACCAAAGGAATCCTTGTGGGCCTTGCTTCCGCTTCTCGTTTATATTATCGTAGCCTTCAAACCAAAAGTGCATGCTTTGACATCTTCGTTTTTAGCATGTCTGGTGGGATATATTTTAACTGGTCAAACCCCAGCGCTAACGGCTAAATTGATTCAAAAATCTTTGGGGTCTACACTGGGCTTAATTGGCTTGATTATTATGTGTGGAGCTGGATTAGGCGCAGTTATGAGCGAAGCGCATGTGACACATACACTGGTACATTGGATTGTCAAATATATAGGGGTGAAGACGGAAAAACGTGCCATCCTTTGCGTTATTATAACGACAACTCTCGTATGCGGCCTTTTGGGTACACTAGCTGGCGGCTGTGCTATTATTGCCCCCATTTTGATTCCTGTTGTAGCTGCTGCTGGACTAAAACCAGCAACTGTTGCATGCTTATTCCAGTCCTCTGGGGAAACAGGACTTATCTGGGGCCCTTTTACCGGACCGACGGTTGCACTATTGGCAATTACGGGGCTGAGCTATGGCAGAATGATGCTTTGGGCAGCTATCCCGTACGGCTTGATTTGGCTTGCTGTTATTTACTGGTGTGGGACTCGCATTCAGAAGGATCCTTCTTATGACGAAGTGTATGTGCTGTCGGAGGATGAAAAGCAAACCGCAGAAGTTAGCAGCGGAGAAAAAAGAACAACTGTAATTTTCATTCTTGGCTTTTTAGGCCTTTTAGCTTACAGCATGATGACCCATCAGGGAACGGCATACACCGTATTTGTTATGCTGACCTTGGCTGTAGTTATTGCAGTTTTCAGCAGAATGTCTCTATCCACGATGTTCAAAGCATTCTCTCAAGGAATGGGGAAAATGAGTGGTACTTTCCTGCTGTTCATCTTCTTAAACATGATGCTGGAATATATCAATCTGGGGCATGGTTTTGAGGCATTGGGTAAGTGGTTCCTCCAATTCGTAGGAGAAGGAAGCCGGGCCACTGTTGTAATATTAGGCACGTTGGTAGGGTCCTTTGGTATCAATGGCGGTGCTGTTGCACAATTGCAGGTTACCAATGACCTGTTTATCGAGGCAGTTAAAGCAACACAGGTTCCTGAAGAAGTATGGGCTTTGGCCTTGATTTGCGGCTCCCGGGTAACTACGTCTATTTATCCTGGGTCTAATATGATAGCACCTATGGGGTTGGCAAGAAGTGAGAGCATCAAAGCTATGCTATTCGGCGGTTGGTGTGTTTCCATGGTATCTATTGTGTTTATCGTTATCTGGGCCATTGTAGGTATGCCGATATTCTTCCCGGTTTAATCGTTAGTTGGAAAAAGGAGTATTCGAGACTATAAATGTCTATCGAATACTCCTTTTTTCTAAGAAAAGCAAGAATGCTGTATAATAGGAGAGATGAGGTGAATCAAATGGCAATATTAGAAATCATTGATGGAAAATATGATACCCTAACAAAAAATCAAAAGAAATTAGCTGATTATGTACGCAATAATTTGATTGAAATAGCATTTATGAATATTATCACGTTAAGCCAAAAATCTGGTGTTAGCACCTCTACCATTACTCGTTTTGTTAAAGTATTGGGATTTAATTCCTTTCCAGAATTTCAAGAGGCAGTACAGAAGATTGCAAAGAAAGAGATTTCTCCTGTAAAAGAATTCCGGTTTTGGGTAACAGAAACTCCTAAAAAAGATATGTTGTATGATCAGATAGAAGAGGCAAAATCGGCTTTAGATAATTTATATAGTGAAGAAACATATAAAACCCTTGAAGCTGCATGTACGGCAATTAAAAAAGCTGGAAATGTGTACATATTAGGCTCACGTTCCACTTTTTCTATGGCATATTTTTGTTATCACTTTATGAAGCGGGTAAAAGAAAATGTAATATTGCTAGAAAACCGTAATGATGATATATCCTTACTGCTTCAATATGTTACAAAAAATGATTTTTTGATTGTGATTGGATATCCTAAATATACTCGATTTACCATTCAAATTATGCATTTCTTTTCTGATATAGGCAGTAAAATCCTTTCAATTACAGACAGCCAAACATCTCCGCTGGCGCAAGGAGCCGATTACTTAATTGTAGCGAAGAACAAATTGAAAATTTATTTTGTTACAACCATTACCATTTTAAATACACTGATGGTAATGATTAGCCGGATGGATCCCCAGGCACATATACGGTTGTTTGAAGAAGAGAATACTGTCACGCGGAAGTTGAATGTATATGAATCGTATGAAGAAAATGAGGAAAAGTAGGAATGCATGTGTGTTTGGTCAAAAAGCCTTTGTCTATGTTAAGGTAGTTGATGAAAAAATAGATTTTCTGCTGTTATTTACCGTCATATGTTATAAAATAACATAAAAGTGAACTTATGCAACTTTGTAATTAGCTAGGCGTTTTTAAGCGGTGGAAAGTTTTTGCTTATAGGGGAGGACGCTGTTATGAACTTACTTCAGCTGCAATATTTTCTAGCAGTTTGCCAGGAAGAAAATTTTACCCGGGCTGCTGCCAAAATTCATGTGACGCAGCCAACGTTGACCAAAGCCATTAAAGAATTGGAAAAAGAATTCCAGGTTCCTCTGCTGTACCGGGGCAGGCATGGGGTGCTGCCTACAACGCCGGGAGAAACTTTGCTTAGCATGGCTGTCCCTATACTTCAGGAAACAAAATATCTGCAGCAGGTGATGGAGAGCTATGCCTCCAGCCAGCAGGTGCTGCGGTTGGGAACTACGTTTATGACGAATGTGTCCTGTTTCCCCAGTTTTTACCAGTGTCTTCATGAACGATTTCCAAAAGTGGAAGTAAATGTTACCTCTGATTTAACCCACAATTTACTTCCTAAATTGGAGAATGGGCAGGTGAACTTGCTGCTGGTTCCCTATCCGCCGGAAAACTGCCGGTATCCCTATTTTCTTTGGTGTACTCGCCGCTTTCTGTTTGTGGTGCCGGAAAATCATCCTTTGGCTAATAGAGAAAAGGTGGGATTCAAGGATATCTGTCATGAGCCGTTGATTTCTTATTTTGGAGATCAATATCTGATGCGTCATGGCTTGCCGGAGAAATTTAAGAAAGCAGGTGGAGAATTAAAAATCATCCATCGCTGCAACCAGATCCAAATTATGCAAGAACTGATTCGTAAAGGACTGGGCTGCGGCTTTATGATGGAAGACTCTTTCAAACCGGGCGATGGAGTGGTAGGGCTTCCCTTGGAGGATGAATTTACTACCAATGTGTATGTGATTTGGAATAAGGAATTTGAAAAAATATTCTTCTTTAAAGATATCATCAAATATCTGCAGCGTCAGGCTAAAGAGAAGAACAAAAGGCTCCAGCTATGATATTTATAGGGCTTTCCTCTAAGGAGGAGAGTCTTTTTTGTGTGCAAAATCTTGTATGAAAATATTGCATGTAAAGTAAAAGAATGCGAATTTCACAAAATCGTGAAAATTCCGTATACTTATCACAACAGAATATTCTGAAACTAACATGAAGGGGGAATTTGTATGACCCTGCCCATTATTACTACGTTAGTAGTAATTGTGCTTATGACAATTTCATTTTTGACAGAACTATTGCCTTTGGGTTTCACTGCTCTAATGGTACCGGTACTTCTGCAGGGTACTGGACTATTGACGGGAAAGGAGGCCTGGGCAGGCTTTTCCAACAGTACAGTCATTACGTGGATTGGACTTTTCATTATCGGCGGTGTGTTCGCAAAAACCAGTTTCACCAATAAAATTAAATATTTTGTGAGAAATCACACTGGCGGTAATCCTATTAAGATTATGGTGATTATTTTAGCTTCTTGTACGATTATGGGGCTTATGACTACCGCCACCGCAACTTTGGCGGCTGTAACTCCTATTTTGATGGAAATTTGTGATGATACAGGCCTGGACAAAAAGCGGGTATTTAAATCCGTAGCAGATGTAAGCACTTGGGCTTGCGTACAGATGTTGCCCATTGGCAGTTCTCTCAGCTATTTTCTGTTGTTTAACCAGTACTTGGAAGGCGCTGGTGCAACGGTCCGCTATGGCCTCTTGGATATGACTTGGATTAAATTTCCTATGTGGCTGGTGTTGGTTGCCTATTATTTGTTTATCAGCAGGCATTTTGGCAAGAAAGCGGGCACAGAAGAGCGGAAAGAAGCAGAAGAGGCTGCCGCCCCGAAAAACGATAAACTCAGCCAGCTGACCCCTGTCCAGGAAAAATGGGCCGTCTTCATTTTCATTGCCAATATGATTTTCATGATTGTGGCAAGCATTACAAAGCTGGTTCCTGTGTATCTGATTAGCACCAGTTTTGCTTCTCTTGCCGTAGGTCTGAAGCTGATTAGCCAGAAGGAAGCTCTGAATTCGGTAAGCTGGAGTGTTATTTTTCTGGTGGCTGGGACCTTGCCGTTGTCTACCGCCATTAACAAATCTGGTACCGGACGTTGGATTGCCCACCTGATGGCAACCACGTTCCCTTCCTTGAATAATGCAGTCCTACTGGCAACGGTATTTTGTATTGTTACCATGCTTGCTACCCAGTTTATGAGCAATACGGCTGTATGGGCAGTATTTGCGCCCATTGCTGCCAATATGGCTCTCAATATGGGAATGGATCCCCGGCTGACCGTATCCGGAGTAGCCTGTGGCGCACTGATTTGTTTTGCAACGCCTATGGCAGCTACGGCTGGCGGCTATACCTATGGTATTTGTAATTTCAGCATGAAAGAATTTTTTAAAATTGGCTGGCTGCCCTGTGTCCTTATGACATTGGCCTTTGTTCTCTGGGCGCCAATTGTCCTGCGTTTAATCTACTAACTTTAGGATAAAAGGAGTGTAGGTCCTATGGAAACCAAAGAAGAGAGAGCAGCACGCTTGGCTGCTTTAATGAAAAAATTGCACGGCTTTTATGCAGAACCTTGGAAATTGTACCATGAACCCTTTCATGTCGCAGGGCCAATTTATTTTGTTGGCAATACGTATGTATCCACCTTTTTGCTGGATACCGGAGAAGGGCTGATTCTTATCGATCCGGCTTTTAAAGAAACACAATACCTGCTTTTTGACAGTATTCGTGCTTTGGGTTTTGATCCTCATGACATTCGCCATATTTTCTTGTCCCATGGGCATGTAGACCATGTGGGTGGGACCCGGTATCTTCAGGAATACTCTGGGGCTCAGGTCTGGCTAGGAGAACCGGATGCCTTTTTCTTTACAGAGCGGCCAGATTTAATTATTGATGCGGACCATGTACCACCTTTTACCATTAATAACTATTATGATTATCATAAGGAGTTTCAGATGGGAAAGGTAAAGATTCGTTTCATTGCTACACCGGGTCATACTCCTGGTGTAACCACCTTTGTGATTCCCGCAGAAGTAGGTGGGAAAACCGTTCTTACGGCCATGCATGGAGGACTGGGCCTCAATGGCCTCACCCGTCCGGAACTGGATGATAACCGTTTGCCCTATACTCTCCAGTCTGACTTTGTAAAAGGACTCCAGGAACTGCAGAAGTTGCCGGTTGACATTGTTTTACCTTCTCATAACCATAATTATGACATGCTGGGACGGTACAAACAATTTGGTGGAAAAGAAGAAGGCTTTATTGATCCTGGAGGCTGGCAAAAAATGCTCCAAGGTGTATTGAACCAATGCAAAAATGTAATTCCGGAAGCGTTTGAATTTTAAGGGGGAAAATGCGCCTAAATTACGAAAAGTTAGCTCAGAGTATCATTTTTCTAATTTTTGTCGTTAAATAAAATAAAGAACAGACCCCGAAACCGATATAATACAGTTTTGGGGTCTGTTCTTTATTTTAAGCTCAGGCACAGTTGCTCAGTGTGCTTAATTTCATGAATAGGGTGGCAAGTATCGCCGGCATGGTGGCCTAAATTCTGCGGTAAGGTGGAAGAAAAACACCGTGCAGGTGGGCCTAATCAGACCGGAATATGCAAGCATACTGCTTACCATCTCTGTCGACAGACTCATTTCCGTTTTCCAGGCCACTATTCAGAACGTGACTACCGAATATGTTGTGAATTTATGCATAACCTGCATAAATAGATGCAGAAAACCCATTTTTCATTAGTTTGCAAATAATTTATACTATTCTTATAACTGAAAGGCATACAGGGAGGTCGATTTTATGAAAAACACGCGTTTGCTGCTTTCTGCTCTCTTGGCAGGTTCTTTGTCTGCCACGCTGCTGACTCCGGTGTGGGCCCAGCCGGCCCAAGCCCCTGCGGCCCAGGTAAAGCAAAAGGCCCAGCAGCAGAAGGCCGATGTTTCTGCCTACCATCAGGGGGTTCTCCAGGATACCCAATATGGTTATGTCCAAGGGGTGCAGGTGGACAAGGCCCTGGTTTGGAAAGGGGTTCCCTATGGCACGGCCCAGCGGTGGAAAGCGCCTGAGGATCCGGTGTCCTGGAAGGGCATCCTGAAAACGGATAAGCCCGGTCCCCGGGGTATCCAAGGTACTGCCGGCAATACCCAAGGGGTGGAGGATTGCCTGAACTTGGATATTTACCGGCCCAACACCAAGGAAACCGGCCTTCCTGTGCTGTTCTTCATTCATGGGGGCAACAACCAGACAGGCCTGGCACAGCTGCCCTATATGCAGCATTTTGCAGAAAGTGCCAACGTAGTGGTTATCAGCATCAACCACCGGCTGGGCGCTTTGGGCTTTAACCCGCTGCCCGCCTTGAAACATGGTACGCCCCAGGAAAATTCCGGGAACTTTGCCGTTCTGGATATGATTCAGGGCCTGGATTGGACCAAGGAAAATATTGCCAACTTTGGCGGTGACCCCAACAATATCACCATTTCCGGCTTCTCCTCTGGCGGCCGGGATGTCATGGCCCTTTTGATTTCCCCGGCAGCCAAGGGCAAGTTCCAAAAAGCCCTGTTCTTCAGCGGCGGTATGACCACCTCTAAGCCCGCCTGGGCCCAGAAGATTTTTGCCCAGCATTTTGCACCCCTGGCGGTAGCGGACGGCATGAAAAAGAATACCAAGGAAGCCGCCAAGTGGCTGCTTCAGGATAAACCTGAAGTGGCAGCCTATTTGAACGGCCTGTCCGCAGACCGGGTGGCCGGCGCCTTTGGCGGAGCCGCTATCCGCATGGAAGCCTTCCCGCATTTGTACACCGATGGCGTGGTGTTGCCCAAAGACGGCTTTGCCACCAAGAGCTACAACCAGGTGCCCCTGGTGATGGTTACCGGTACGGACGAATTCTCCCTGTTTATGAAAGGAGACCCGTATTTTGCCTCGGCCATTAAGGACAAGACTATCTTTACGGATCCGGTAAAACACCAGGAATATGCTTTTGCCAACAAGTACGGCGGCAAACTCTACGGCCTCTTTAACGCAGAAGAATCCGCGGAAATTATGAAGAGCGCCTACGGAGATGCACCCATTTATACCATGTCCATTGCCTACGGCAATAACCCGGAACTGGTAGGAAAAGAATCCGCCTTCCTATTGGGTTCCGTCCATGGCATTTGGATTCCCTTCGTAACCGAACTGGCTACCAACTCCGTTGCCAGCTACCCCAAAAATGCCTTCAGCAATCCCGGCGCCCTGGCCCTGCGGAAAGATATCCAGCAGTACTTAGGCAACTTCATGCGCACCGGCAACCCCAACGGCAAGAACCTGCCCCAGTGGCAGCAGTGGACCGATACCACCAATGGTCCTTCTTCCCTGATTGTCAACGCCACCAAGGACAAAGCCGTCATCGACCAAAGCCATACCCATACCACCATTAAGGAAGTATTGGACGAAATGGCAGCCGATCAAACCCTCACCAATGCCCAAAAGAAGACCCTGATTCAGCAGGTCATGAACGGCCGTTGGTTCAGCTCCCAAATGGATGCCCGGTTCAAGAATATGAAATAAGGAAAGCGAATTGCATAAGGAAACAAAATGGCCCCTGGCGTGCTGCTGGGGGCCTAATTTATGCAAGAAGAACTTTTCTCGTCAGCAGGGCTTTTGTCTGAACTAGCTTCCAAGTGAGTGTTAACGAGCGTTAACGAGTGTTGGCGAGCGTTAGAAAACGTATTGGCAGTGAAAAAATGGCGGTATAGGTGATGTTTTGCTTGTGAAGGATGAGTGTTACAGAGGCTACGATCTTTATGTTTTAAAAAGCAACGCAAATTTTTTTGTAGAAAAATGCAGTGCGTCCTTTTTAAAAATACAAATGTATTGAAATGAAGAAACTTTTCCGTGAATGTCCCGAAATTTCATTTTGGCAACCAACTGACAACCCAAGTTAAGTTAATATAAGTCAAGTTAATATAATATAATTTAAAAAACCTAAAAGCTTGGTGCTTTATATTTACATAGCACTAAGTAGCTATAGAACTAGGGCTTTTAAGCGCTATATTGCTTTTATACCCTACAGACTGCTACAGCCAAGGTGGATTACACGGGAAAGCTCTTGAACAGGATCTGCCTGTCCTGTGTCGCACTGAACAGGCTGGTCCGGAACCGGGTTCTAGCTGCTATTTTGCAGACCAAGAACGAAAATCTCACCAAATTTCGCTTTTAAAGGGCGAAAAGAGTGAAACATAACCTCCGTATGGACTGTATGCAAAATGCCACTTCTGAGCCGATTTTGGGCCTAATAGGGCTATTTGTACTTTTAGGATATACCCCCATGTTTATATTTTCCTGAATTTTATTATAGCAATAGGTCCCATGCACCGGAGAAATCATTCCGTTTACTTGCAATGTACAAGAGTATAACACAAAGCGCTTTTTGCCGATCTGAGAAAAGCTGGGCCCAAATCAAGGCAGCTGGGAGAAGGTAATTCAAAGAGCTGAAACAGCCGAGAAAACCAGACGCAGTCAATGCTTATGCGGGAAAAGCCAATACTTGAAAAGTGACAATGATAAATGCAGAAATGAATAAATTGTGATGCAAAGTGCACTGTACAAGGAATGAATTTCACTGCGCGCTTTTGACAATTGTGATTATATCATTAGCCTGCAAAATTGCAAAGTATGTCGAAAAATAAAATGGGGTAGGGCTTGAGGGACCAAAAGTTCTTACCTTCTTACCTTTTTTGCAAGGTAAGAACTTTTGGGGGGTTTGCCTGCGACCGCAATGCTTTCAGGAAGCGTTCTAGTCACCACTGGTCGACTGCTGGCAACAGGCTATTGCGGAGAATTAAATAGTGTATTGTTCTGCTGTGCTTTCCCTATTGCCGCTTTGCGGCATTTCAGCGGTTCGCCGTTCACCAGTCAGTTTCGCTCTTTGCAATCAGAAACTTTCTCCGTCAGCCTGGCGGCTGCCACCTCCTTCAAGCTGGTATGCTATGAATAAAGTAGACTGGCATATAGTTAAACCTCCTGGATTCGTTGAAAGGAGAGTATGTAAAATGTCTATATCGAAAGTCAGTGCAGAGGATAAATTAAAGGCTGTCAAAGCTGTTCTTGCTCATGAAGAAGCACCAATGGTTTCTGCAAAAAGGTTAGGGGTTCACTGGAAAGCAGTACAGTATTGGGTAGATGAATATATAGGAAATGGTCCTGAGGTATTTAACAAAAGACAGGTTAAAAGTTATTCTGCTGATCTTAAGATCCAATGCGTAGAGGAATATCTTAAGGGCGAAACGACTATGTCCCAGCTGGTACAAAAATACGGATTAAAAAGTTCTCGTCAAATCAGAGACTGGTTAAAGAAGTATAATAGTCATGAGGAACTAAAAAGTTCGGGTACTGGAGGTGCCAAGATCATGACTAAAGCTAGACAAACGACCTTTGACGAGCGCGTTGAAATCGTAAAATACTGCATTGAAAACGGGAATGCTTACCATGAAACCGCTGAAAAGTTTAAGGTTTCCTACCAGCAAGTCAGAAATTACGTCTTAAAATATAATAAGTACAATACCGAAGGACTCATAGATGGGCGCGGACACAGGAAGCCAGTAGAAGTCCCTGAAGAAGCCCCTACAGAATATGAGTGTATGAAAGCTGAACTCAAACTGGCTAATGCAAAACTCAAAGCCAAGGATATGGAGATTGATTTCCTAAAAAAACTCGATATTGTGGAAAGGAGGCGGGATTCACACAAATAAGATATGGAGCCATTTATGAAGCCATTAAAGAACTGCACGCTGAAAAGAATTACCCTATTCTTGGCCTGTGCAAATTGGGAAAAGTGTCCCGGGCCGGCTACTACAAATGGCTTCATAGAGAGCCTTCAGCACGCGAAATTGACGACAAGGAAATTGCTAAAAGAATAGAAGAGATATACAAGGCTGACCCAGCTAAAGGGTACAGACGAATAGCTGATGACTTACGAGCCCCAAATAAGAAGATCTATCCTGACACGAAACCAATAGCAATTGGTGACGGTCGCGTTCTTCATCTTTGTCGAGTGATAAATATAAAGTCTACGATTAAATATGCCCCTAAGGGCTGCACCCAGCGTGCAATAGATCCTGCATACATTGCAGAAAATATCTTGAATAGGGAATTTAAAGCCGATGCCCCTAACCAGAAATGGTGTACTGACGTCTCAGAATTTCACTACTATGAGGGGGTAGTTGTGCATAAGGTATATCTGAGCGCGATTATTGACCTGTATGACAGACGAATTGTTTTCTATGTGATAAGCAACCGGAACGATAAAAATTTGGTATTCAATACCTTCAATAAGGCATTGTTGAAAAACCCTGGCGCGCATCCCCTGTTTCACTCTGACCGGGGATTCCAATACACCTGCAGGGATTTCCGCAAGATGATTCTAGATGCTGGTATGACGCAGAGTATGTCACGGATAGGAAAATGCATTGATAATGGCCCGATGGAAGGCTTCTGGGGCATGCTGAAAAGAGAACGGTACTATACTCGTGACTTCGACAGCCGTAAAGCTTTGGTAACGATGATTAATAACTACATGGAGTATTACAACAGTGGCCGTTTGCAGCGGAATTTGGGCCGTTTGACCCCTATGCAAAAACATAATAGCTACCAAATGGCGGCGTAGAGGTTTATATTATTAGGAACTGTCTACTTGACGGGGAGCACACCACGCTTGAAGGAGGCATGCCAACCACGGCTGTCGCAGGGGTCGTATATTCCATTTCTCTACAGCCAAGGCCTTGAGAAATGGATACGACTCCCCCCAAGTGGGAAAGCCTGTCCCCATTTGGGGCTAGTGCTGGCCGAAAGGTAGTCCAACGTGGCTTGGTGCGGTCCGCGAACCTGAAGTGATGTGGTGCCGGGAATCCCCGCTCAGTCAGCCTGCGGCTGCCAGCTCCCCCCAGTGGTTCGCCGTGCTCCGCTCTCCTTCACTCTGCGGGTTCGGCTCACGGACAGCTATCACATAGGTCACATCCAAGAGCTTGAAAGTTTTTCAAGCTCTTGGATGTGACCGTATAAAGGGAGGAGCTTATAAATGGTCGTGCGGTCCACGGGAATGGGAGGTGACCGGGCCCGCAAAGTGGGCAGAACCATATTGCCCCTATGGGCACCTACAGTGCCATTTTCCCCTACGGGAAACGCTTGTCCCCTTTTGGGGCTAGTGCATGAAGGACGGTAGCTCAACCACGGAAAATTCATCCTGCCTGCGAAATTAGGGGCAGGATGAATTTTTGCTGTAGAAAACTCTGTAACGGATTTTTGGTCGTACGGTCAGCGGACTTTTAGCAATGGCCGAGTCCTCTGCACGGGTTGGGGTGGAATTTCAGAAAGAGCGGATTATTTACCAGTGCTGTTTTCACTTTCGCCTAAGCTGCTATAATAAAAGCAGCAATGCAAAAAAGCTCATTGGGGAAGGTTGGGTGTTTGGAATGTTGAAGCAGGGGCTTTATGAGCAGCTGATTAATCAGAAGCTGCAGAAAAAGATTCTAGAGGCCAGAAAGGCTGAGGAGCAGCGGGTGGAAACGGGGGCTGTGGATGCGGCAGAGTCTGCCAGGGTCTTGGCAGATTATGTGGCAAAGCTGGTGGAAAAGCAGCTTACGGCAGTGGCGGAGTCGGCCACTAAGGAAGAAGCGGAAGAGGAACAGGTTCGGCTGGTCAACCAGCTGCTGGAGGCCATTGGCGGGGCAGACCGGGAAAATTTGCTGCCGCTGACGTCTGAGAAAAAGGTGGATCAGCTGTTATCCGTGGTGAACACAAAGAATTCGGCTTTTGCGTTCCAAAAACGGGGCAGTTTCCCGCGGCCCAGTACGTCTTTGGCCCAGAGTTCGCTTTTCACGGGGGCAGATCATGAGCCGCCCATGTATGTGGAACTGGAAAAGGAAATTGAGTCTGCGGACCGGATTGACCTATTGGTTTCTTTTGTGAAATGGAGTGGGCTTCGGCTCATTCTTGAACCGTTAAAGAAGTTTACTGACCGAGGCGGCAAGCTGCGCATTATTACCACCTCCTATATGGGGGCTACGGATGTGAAGGCCATCGAAGAGCTTTCCAAGCTCAGCCATACGGAAATCAAAGTTTCCTATGATACAGAGCGGACCCGGCTTCACGCCAAGTCCTATATGTTTTACCGGGAAAGTGGATTTTCCACGGCGTATATTGGTTCGTCCAATCTTTCACGGGCTGCTGTTTCCAGCGGTCTGGAGTGGAATATCAAGATCACTTCCCAGGATCAGCCCCCTACCATGGAAAAAATGAAAGCCACGTTTGAAAGCTACTGGAATTCCAGTGAATTTGAGACCTATCAGGAAAAAGATAAAGAGAAACTGCAAGAAGCCATTTATCGGGAACGGAATAAGGACAAGGCCAAATACCCCGAGCAGGGCACGAATCCGTATATTCTGGAAGTCCAGCCGTATCCCTATCAACAGGCCATTTTGGATAAATTGCAGGCAGAACGGGAAATCCATCAGCGCTATAAGAACCTGTTGGTGGCAGCTACCGGAACGGGGAAGACCGTGGTGGCAGCTCTCGACTTTCGGCGTTTCTGTCAGCAGTTTAGGCAGGACAGAAAGCCCAGACTGCTGTTTGTGGCCCACCGGGAAGAATTGCTGCAGCAGAGCCTGGCGACCTTCCGCAGCGTTATGCGGGACCCTACTTTTGGCAGTCTTCTGGTAGGACGGGAAAACCAGCCGGAAACCATTGACCAGCTGTTTGTTTCTATTCAAAGTTTCCAGTCCAAGGATTTTACCAAGCGTGTACCGGACAAGCACTATTATGATTTCATTATCATCGATGAATTCCACCATGCGGCTGCGCCTTCTTACCAAGAGCTGCTGAGTTACTACGAGCCGAAAATCCTGCTTGGTATGACTGCTACGCCGGAACGTATGGATGGCAAAAGCGTTCTGTCATACTTTGACGGCCGTATTGCGGTAGAAATTCGTCTGCCCGACGCCATCGACCGGAAACTGCTTTGTCCTTTCCAGTACTTTGGGGTGAATGATACCACCGACCTGAGCCAAGTTCGCTGGACCCGGGGCGGCTACGATGCTGGCGAACTGTCCAACGTATATTCCATGGAGCAGTATGGTGCCAAGAAAAGAGCGGATTGGATTTTGGCGGAAACCAATCGGTACGTGACCGATTGGAACGACGTGATTGGTCTGGGGTTCTGTGTGTCCAAAGCCCATGCCCAATATATGTCGGAATTTTTCAATGACCATGGGGTGCCCGCCATGTATCTCACCAGTGATACTCCCTATGCGGAACGGACAAGGGCAGAGCAGAAGCTGGTTTCCGGGCAGGTGAAATTTATATTCGTAGTGGATCTGTACAACGAAGGTGTGGACATCAAAGAAGTCAACACCATCCTGTTCCTGCGGCCCACGGAATCTCTGACCATTTTCCTCCAGCAGCTGGGGCGCGGGCTGCGTCTCAGTGAAGGCAAAGAATGCCTTACGGTTTTGGATTTCATCGGCCAGGCCAACAAGAAGTACGACTTTGAAAAGAAATTTATGGCCCTGATGGACGGAAATCACGGAAGCCTTTCCGAAGAAATCAAAAAGGGCTTTGTCTCCGTTCCCCGCGGCTGCTATATCCACTTGGAGAAAAAAGCCACTGAACATATTCTGTCCAATATCAACGCGTCCCTGGGGGTGCAGGGCAAACTGATCCAAAGAATCAGCACCTTTGCAGAAGACAGCGGCAGACCGCTGACCTTGGACAATTTCCTGACCTACTATGATATGGATATCAAGGACTTTTATACCAAAAAGGAAACTGCCGGAGACAACGCGGCTGGCTTCTATAGACTTTGCGTGAAAGCGGACAAAGGGGAGAACTTCCAGGAGCCTCTGGAGCAGGAACTGACCAAAGCCCTAGCTAAGATCTGTGCCATTGATTCCCGAAGATGGATTAAGACTCTCCTCTCGGAGCTTTCCCCTGAGGCTGCTGTGGAAGGGGCCGCCCAAGGGGCAGAGCGCCGCCTGCTGCTGCAAATGTTCCAGTACACCATCTGGACTTCCACCAGTACCAAGAATCCGCATGATTATGGCAATCTGGACGGTGATATGGCTTCTATTAAGCAGAATCCAACCCTGTGCCGGGAAATTTGCGATATCCTGCAATACAACCTGGACCACCTGGATTTTGTGGACGAGAGCGTTGACCTGGGTTTTGTTTGCCCGCTGGACCTCCACTGCCATTACACCAAGGACCAGATTTTGGTGGCCCTGGGCCATGCGGATAAGGTCAAGTCCATGCGCCAGGGGGTCTGCTATCTGCCTGACCGGAAACTGGACTTCTTTATCAATACCCTGAACAAGGCGGATAAGGATTATTCCCCTACCACCATGTATGCGGACTACTCCATCAACGAGCACCTGTTCCACTGGCAAAGCCAGAGTACCACTTCTGAAACGTCAAAAACGGGCCAGCGGTACATCCATCACAAAGCCCTGGGCTCCAAGATTCTTCTTTTTGTCCGGGAATACAACGAAGACCAGACCGGCACGGCCCCCTTTGTCTACCTGGGCAAAGCCGAATACCGGAGCCACCAGGGCAGCAGCCCCATGAACATTATTTGGCGTCTGGAGCGGCCCATTCCGGCCAAGCTCATTCGGCAGACCGGAAAACTTTTGGCCCAATAAGGAGAAGCTATGAAAACAATTCGTGTTGTGGCGGCGGTAATCGCCGATAATCTGGAGCAGCCCATAAAAATCTTTGCCACCGAACGAGGCTATGGAGAATTCAAAGGCCAGTGGGAATTCCCCGGCGGCAAGGTGGAGACCGGAGAAACCCCAGAAGCAGCCCTGCGCCGGGAAATCCGGGAAGAACTGGAAACGGACATTGCCGTAGGACCGTATTTGGGTACGGTGGAATATGATTACCCTACTTTCCACCTGTCCATGGCCTGTTATCTCTGCCAGGTTAACGCAGGGAAATTGACCCTGCTGGAACATCTGGCGGCGCAGTGGCTTACCCGGGAACAGCTGCATACTGTGAATTGGCTGCCGGCGGATGAAATTGTGGTGGACTGGGTGGAAAAGGTTGTGAAGGGCAGCAAGTAGTGAGCGGGAAATCGGTTCGATGAAGATTTTGAGTCTTGCGGTTCCGTGTAAGAATGCGTAGAGTTAAAGCATAAAAGAACTCTTGCCTGTTAGGAAGGTTAGTTCCTTCATAGGTGTAGCAATCATGCGGGAAAATGACTTTTTGGCATTGACCAACGGTTAAACAAACGCAGGATACCTTTGCAGAAAGTACACGGCAGCACCTGGAACTGTTGGATGCCTTAGAGCAAAAGGAATTAGAACTTGCTAAGGGCTTAGTGCTAAGGTATCTGAAATGGTCCTATCAGGTGATGTTCAAGGTGTATATGGAAAATTACTAATACGATGATACAAATAATTTAACTATATGAATAAAAAGTAGTGCTAAAAAGCGTAATATAAATATATAAGTAGATTAAAAAAATAAAATATAAGACATCAGTAAAATTTCGGAGATAAAAAATTGAAGTTTTTTTACTGGGACTCTCTTTTTAATCAGACATTGCACAAGTTTTTTCTTGTGCAATGTCTGATTATTCTTGTTTTTGCTTGCAATAAATTCGTGCTACAGTATTTATATCCAAAGAGATCTGGACCGGTCCCTGAACTTTGAGAACAGAAAACATGTTTGATAGTCTGGGAGAATGTAAAATGGACGAACTTTTAAATGAAGAGGCTGCAAGCCTACAGGCGGGTGCTTATGACCTGCACGTCCACTCCTTGCCATCTGTTTTTCCACGTCTTCAAGATGGACTTGAAGTGATTCGGGATGCGGACAGGAGAGGAATGGCAGGAATATTACTAAAAAGCCACTATGAACCAACGGCACTGCGTGCATCTTTGATTAACAAGTACAGCGGGTGCAGAACACAAGCATATGGTGGTTTGGCCTTAAATTGGCCTAATGGGGGACTGAATCCCTATGCGGTAGAGAATGCCCTGAGAGCAGGGGCAAAAGTCATCTGGATGCCCACAAGGGATGCTTTGAATAGTTTGAATTTTGGGAATATGAGCGGAGACTTTTTTAAGCGGCCAGGTATATCTGTCATTGGTGAAGATGGAAAACTTAAAAAAGTAGTCTTTGAGATTATGGACATTGTGCGTGAACATAATGCCTATCTTGCTACGGGACATATCAGTCCTCAAGAATCTATTATTCTGTGCAAAGAGGGAAGAGCACGTCAAGTACCTATGATTTTGACTCATCCAGAATTTAATAGGACTAAAATTGACGGAGAAACTCAGAAAAAATTGGCAGATTTGGGCGTATTGGTAGAGAAGAACTGGTTCAATATTGTACAAAAAGCTGTTACGCCAGAAGAAATGGCAAGGAATATTCGTACGGTGGGGGTATCTCGAGTATATATTGCCACCGATCGTGGACAGCGCAATGCTCCATCTCCAGTAGAAGAATATGGGAATTTTATTAAGGAGTTGTTGAAACAGAACTTTACCATGGGCGAAATTTTTACGATGACCCATACTGTACCGAAAATGATAGTGAGCTGATTGGAGGGGAAAATGATGAAAATGAAGAAGGTTTTATTTGCGGCTATAGCAACAGCATGTCTGACTGCTTTTACTGGATGTGGAATGTTTGGACAAAAGGAGAAAAAGGATGGGCCGATTACGATTGGTATCGGTTACACCACTGCAGCAAATCCGGATGACCCATATCATATTACGGCAGAAGCATTTAAAAAATATGTGGAAGAACATACCAATGGTCGAATTATTGTTCATGAATATCCCAGCAGTCAGTTAGGCAGTGAACCGGAAATGTGGGAAGGTATGCAGATTGGGACTTGTGACGCGGCAGTTTTGACCAATGCATATGTTTCTTCTTATGTTCGTGCCAACGGAGCTTTGGATTTACCGTTTATCTTTAGCGATGTGAAGCAGGCAAGAACAATTTTGGACGGGGAATATGGCAACGCATTGCTGGATAATATGAAAAACACCGGGGTTACAGGGTTAGCTTTTTCAGAAGGTGGCTTTCGCCAACTTTGTACCCGGGACAAAGCTATCCGAAAACCAGAAGATTTAGTTGGATTAAAAATCCGCTGCATGGAAACAAAAACGTATTTGACGGCTTATGCAGCACTGGGCGTAAACGCCACTCCTATGGCCTGGGGTGAACTTCTGACAGCTCTCCAGCAAGGAACGGTAGATGGCTGTGACGCACCACTTAGTGTGCTTTATACCAATGGGTTCCCGGATATTTGCAAGTATATCGATAATGTGAACTTGTTCTATTCTCCGTTGCCTGTCTGTGTATCAACCAAAGTCTATGAAGGCCTTTCCTCTGAGGACCAAAAGGTATTGAAGGATGCAGCCGTTTATGCAGCAGCTGCTGCCCGTAAGAATAATGATGATTCTGCTGGCCGGATGGAAAAAGATTTGACGGATAAGGGCATGACTGTTATTCCTGAAAAAGAGGTGGATAGCAAAGCCTTTAGAAATGTGGCCAAAAAATGTTATGACGATATGGAATCCTATATCGGGGGAGATTGGGTAAAGAGACTGGAAAACTTGGTTGGAATTTCTTAAGACTGGTAAAACAAAGGGGTGATATTATGGAAACGTTACAGAAATTTTCAGATGATGTGAATTTGGTTGTCAGCCGTATTGGGGCTGTTTGTTTTGTGGTGCTGATCGTAGCGTGTGTAACGCAGGTGTTTTTTCGGTTTGTATTGAATCATTCTTTATCTTGGACTGAGGAATTAGCAAGGTATGCCTTTATCTGGATGCATATGATTGGAGCTTCCTTGTTGATTGGTGATAGTGGACATGCAACGGTGACCGCTATTTTGGACTTGTTGCATGGTGGTACAAGAAAAGTCGTTGATATTTTTATTGAATGTGTAATTTTATTTGACGGCATTTTGATGACTTATGCAGGTTTATATCTGGCATATGCTTCAAGAACTAATCTGAGTACGGCGCTCTCTGTGCCCATGTGGTGCATTAACTCATCCGTGTTTGTTGGCGGGTTGCTGTTGGTTCTACAGGCTGTGGCAAAAATTGCAGTCATTGTTTCGGCTAAGAATGAGGAAGGGGGAGAGCTGCAATGATTACTGTATTTGTTGTCTTGTTTGGGCTCATGCTAGTGGGTGTTCCGGTAGCATTTGCTATCATGAGCTCCGGTGTAGCATATTTAGCTATTACAGATACTAATATTGCTGTGCTGGCTCAAAGGATGGTTTATGGTTTGAACTCTTTTACCTTGTTGGCAGTACCTCTGTTCATCTTGGTTGGGAACCTTATGGATTTTGGAGGCATTTCCCGCAGATTAACTGACTGGGCCAAGAGTCTTTTGGGATGGATGCCTGGTGGCCTGGGCGTAGTAACTGTATTTAGCTGTGCTATTTTTGCAGCACTTACTGGATCTGGTCCGGCAACGGTAGCAGCCATTGGCTCCATTATGATGCCGGCTATGTTGAAGTCTGGCTATTCTAGGGAAACAAGTGCTGGGTTAGTGGCTTCAGCCGGTGCTTTAGGCCCTATTATTCCGCCCAGTATTCCTATGATTATATATGGAGTAACGATGAATCTGTCCATTCCGGCGATGTTTGTGGCGGGCGTAGTCCCGGGTTTGGTTATTGCTGGAGCATTGGCTCTGGTAAACGTAATCTTTGCTTACAGAAATCCTGAAGTATTGAAATTTGCAGGAAGTATCAAGTTTGACTTCAAATACAGCTTGAAGATGTTCTGGAAAGCACTGGGGGCTTTGGGATTGCCCGTATTGATTTTAGGAGGAATCTACGGTGGTATCTTTACGCCTACTGAATCTGCTGCCATCGGTATTGTTTATGCCTTGGTTTTGGGCTTTGCCTTGGGTGAATTGAAAATAAGAGATCTTCCAAGAATTTTGATTTCTTCCTTAAAAACCTCAACCATGGTAAACTTTATTATAGCCGCAGCATCGTTATTCTCTTGGGTTATCTCTAAGAGCCAAGTGGGCGTAGTGATTTCCAATGCGTTCATTAATATGGTAGGAGGAGATAGGAACCTCTACCTGTTTGCTTTGGTCATTATCCTGCTGATTGTAGGATGTTTGATGGATAATATTGCAGCTACATTGATTTTGGCTCCTATTCTGATTCCGGTAGGTATAAAGTTAGGTTGCAATCCCCTGCATGTTGGTATGCTGTTTTGCATCTGCTTGGTAGTAGGTTTTGTAACACCTCCTTTTGGTTATAATCTGTTTACAGCCATCTCCATTTCAGGATTGAACTTCAAACAGGTTGTTCGGGGTACTGTACCTTTTCTAATGGTAGAAATTGTTCTGCTGTTTGTTTTTGCCTATGCTCCCGGTATTATTACCTGGCTCCCGGCAATGTTGGGATTCAAATTCTAATTTCAATAAGCTTGCAAGCGGCCATTCTTTACAGAATGGCTGTTTGTATTTCTAGGAAAGAGAAAGGATTGTGATGGAATGAAAATGGGCTATGAGGTTTTTCTAACAGTATGTGAGGAGATGAGCATTACGAAAGCGGCAAAACGGCTGTTCATTACCCAGCAGGCTGCTAGTGACCATATCCGTCGATTGGAAGAGCATTATGGCCTGAAATTGTTTCATCGCAAGCCCGAATTTACCCTGACGGAGGAAGGGAAAATACTGCTGGATAATCTACAAAACATCCGAATTATGGAAAATAATATGGATCGCCTGCTGGGGCAATATGCAGCAGGAACTGTGGGTAATTTTAAGGTGGGAATCAGTACTTCTCGAGCTCCTGTTATTCTGCCTTTGGTACTTCCAGAGTTTTCTCGGCAATTTCCTTTAGTCAATATTTCGTTTGATGAAGAAGATACTCAGATTTTGGAAGAACGGTTGCGTAAAGGTGCCATTGATATTTTTATCGGTGTCAATACAACCCCCGATGACAGCTTTGAAATCCATACTGTGGCAGGTGACGAAATCATGCTTGTAGTGTCAGAAAAACTGATGAAACAGTATTTAACGGATTATCAGAATCTGATACACGAAAAAAATGTAGATTTACGGAAATTTGCGGAGGTTCCTTTTGTACTGCCGAATTTCCAAACTGGTAAAGTGAATCATGTAATTCGAGAATTTCTAAATTCGCAAAATGTAAAATTGAAGGTTAAATTCAACATCAGTGATAGTGAAACTCAGTTGGGAATTTGCACTACAGGAGAATGTGCAGCACTTTGTCCGCGGATGCTTCTCGGATATGCTAAACGGTATAATCAAAACTGCTCTAAAGAAGAACGGTTGCATATGTTTTCATTGGAAGGCTTATATGAAAAATTGCGCATAGACTTGGTGACTCATAAACATGTCATTTATCCGCCTTATGTACAATGTTTTATTGACTTGGTAGAAGAGAAAGTGGAAACAATGGAGAAAGCTGCTATTAATGCTTGAAAGATGATTTTATTTCTTCCCGCACATTTCTGTGTCCCTCGTTGTTTCCGCTCTCCTGTGCAGGTATAATAGGACTAGCAAGTTTTTATACGATTTTAGCAGCCAGGAGGGATTGGCGTGAAGATACTGGTGATTGACGCCCAAGGGGGCGGGATTGGCCGACAGTTGGTGAATGCGCTCAAGCGGGAGCTTCCGGAAGCGGAGGTAACGGCGGTGGGCACCAACAGTGCGGCCACTGGGGCCATGCTGAAGGCGGGAGCGGATATTGCGGCCACCGGGGAAAATGCGGTGGTGGTGGGCTGCCGGAAGGCGGACGTGATTGCGGGTCCCTTGGGGATTGTGATCGCGGATTCGCTCTACGGGGAGATTACGCCTGTTATGGCCCGGGCGGTGGGCCAGAGTCAGGCGGTGCGGGTGCTGATTCCTTTCAACCACTGTGACAATGTGATTGTGGGGGTGACGGATTTTTCGCCTGCCCATCTGATTCAAAGTGCCGTAGAGCAGATTAAAGCCTTGCAGTAGTGTAACCAAAAGTTGACGAATACCAAGGCTTGCGGTATAATTTTTATGTATTCTCCAGCAGGAAGCTGGGGATGGGACGCAGAAGTGTCCTGCTGTGCAGCAGTTGGAATTTCTATGATTTGTATGCTAAGAAGGCATGCGGCTTTTCAGACGAGAAGCTGTATGCCTTTTTCTGTCTTTGGGGGCGATGCTCCCAGGCGGCCAAGCAGATTTTTAGTTAGGGGAGGCTTTTATTATGGCATGTTTTATTGTTCCGATGGCAGAAGCTGTGGTAACCACGGCACTGACGCATTTGGCAAAAAGAAAAGAAGAAACCCAGGAAGAAGTAAAGGTGGTTACTGACGGCCAGCATTTTGCAGCGGTAGAAACGGTGCCCTTTTCCAAGAAACTGGGCTGGCTAAATAAAATGCTCTGGGGCGGCTCCGCCCTGCTGGCTTTTGAACATGTTTGGCACGGGGAAGTGGTGCCCTGGTTCCCGTTCCTGACGGCGGCCAGTGATCCGGCCAGCACAGCGGAAATGCTGAAGGAAATGGCGACGGTGGGCGTCACTATGGCGGCACTGATTACTTTGGTCTGGTGCGGGATGCTGCTGGTCAGCCGCGTGCTGGAACGCCGGGCTCCCAAGGCGGAGCTGGTAACGGTCAAGGAGTAAGCTATGACGCTGCTGCTTACGGTGATTGCGGCTATTATCAGCACGGTGGTCTGGTACCGGCAGGCACCTCAGGATGACATGCAGGTGAGCACCCTGTGCTGGCTGTACTGGGGCGCTTCCATCATGTGGCTGGGGGACGCTATTTTTGGGTATCTGGAGGAAGGTGCAGGGTATTTTACCCCGGCACCGGAGGCCATGCTTAACGACAGCTTTTTGGGGCTGTCGGTGGTGGCCCTGGGCCTGGTCATCTGGCTGGTGCGGCTCTTGGTGAAAGACCCCAAGGGCGTAGTTCGGGCGTCACTTTTGAAAAAATAAATCTTGTGGGGCGGCTGTGCCAAAGGCATGGCTGCCCGCTTTGCTATCTATCTTATGAGGTGAAACATGGAACTGGCTGAATTTTTTAAGGACCATCCCAAGGTGGCCCTGGCGTTTTCCGGCGGGGTGGATTCTTCCTATCTGCTGTACGCTGCCCTGCAAAATGGGGCAGATGTCCATGCCTATTACGTAAAATCCGCTTTCCAGCCCCAGTTTGAGCTGGAAGATGCGCAAAAACTAGCGAAACAGGTGGGAGCCAAGCTGACCATTATGCAGGCGAATGTGCTGGCAAATGAAACGGTCGTGGCCAATCCGAGAAACCGCTGCTACTACTGCAAGCAGGTCATCTTCACGGGCATTGGCAAACAGGCGGCCCAGGATGGGTACACCACGCTGCTAGACGGCACCAATGCCTCCGACGATGCGGCGGACCGGCCGGGGATGAAGGCTTTGCAGGAGCTGTCCGTGCTGTCCCCTCTGCGGCTGTGCGGGCTCACCAAGACGGAAATCCGGAAGCGGTCCAAGGCTGCCGGGCTCTTTACCTGGGACAAACCTTCCTACGCCTGCCTGGCCACCCGGATTCCTACTGGGGAGACCATTACGGCGGAAAAGCTGGCCCGGACGGAACAGGCGGAAAACTACCTGTTCTCCCTGGGGTTTACAGATTTTCGGGTGCGGAGTCTGGGGAATACGGCCAAGCTCCAGCTGCCGGCGAACCAGCTGGAAAAACTTTTGGCGCACCGGCAGGCCATTGTGAAGCAGCTGAAGACCCTGTACACGGACGTGCTGCTGGACCTGGAGGCCCGGCATGAGTGACGTACGGAAACTGCTCCAGGAGGTTCGGGACGGCCGAGTTTCTGTGGCAGAGGCGGAACTAAAACTAAAGGAAGCACCCTTTGCAGATATTGGCTTTGCCAAGGTGGATCTTCACCGGAAACTGCGCCAGGGGGCGGCAGAAGTGATTTACGGCGCCGGAAAAACGGCGGAGCAGATGGTGGCCATTGTCCAGGTGCTGCAGCAGCGGAGCGGGGACCCCATCCTGATTACCCGGCTTTCCCCGGAGGCGGCGGAAACCCTTGGCCGGCAGGTGCAGCTGGACTACCATGCGGACGCCCGGGTGGGCATTATCGGGGAGCTGCCCCAGCCCAGCGGCCTGGGAACCATTGTGGTGGCTACGGGCGGCACCAGCGACATTCCGGTGGCGGAAGAAGCGGCTCTCACGGCGGAGGTGCTGGGCAACCAGGTCACCCGGCTGTACGACGTGGGGGTGGCTGGCCTCCACCGGCTGCTGGCCCATTTGGACGAGATCATGGATGCCAGTGTGATTATTGCCCTGGCAGGCATGGAAGGGGCCCTGGCCAGTGTCATTGGCGGTCTGGCAGACTGTCCGGTGATTGCAGTGCCCACCAGTGTGGGCTACGGCGCGTCCTTCCACGGGCTGTCGGCACTTTTGTCCATGCTGAATTCCTGCGCCAGCGGGGTATCCGTGGTGAATATCGACAACGGCTTTGGGGCTGGGTTTCTGGCCAGCCGCATCAACCATATGGAGGCGAAACGATGAAGACAATCTATATCGACTGCGGCATGGGCGCCGCCGGGGATATGCTGACGGCGGCCCTTTTGGAACTGCTGCCGGATCCGGACAGCTTTATTGAGGAAATGAATAGCCTGGGGATTCCCAAGGTTACGATACAGAAGGAAGCCGCGGCCAAGTGCGGCATCTGCGGCACCCGCGTCACCGTCAAGGTGGACGGGGTGGAAGAAGAATCGGAAGACTGGCCCGGTGAGGCGCACCACCACGACCAGGAGCCTGAACACGAGCACCACCATGACCACGACCATGAGCATCATCACGACCATGAGCATGACCACCACCACGAGCACCATCACGGCCATGACCATGACCACGAGCACCATCACGACCATGCTCACACCCATCACCACAGCAGCCTGGCGGACATTGCCCAAATCGTAGGGGCTCTTCAGCTACCGGAAGGGGTGAAACAGGACGTCCTGGCGGTGTACCAGCTGATTGCGGAAGCGGAAAGCCATACCCATGGCATTCCCGTGACCCAGATTCACTTCCACGAAGTGGGAACCCTGGACGCTGTGGCGGATATTACCGCCGTGTGCCTGCTGATGGCCAAGCTGGCTCCGGAACAGGTCATCGTTTCCCCCATTCACGTGGGCAGCGGCCAGGTCCGCTGTGCCCATGGGATTTTGCCCGTGCCGGCTCCGGCTACGGCCTGGATTCTCCGAGACGTGCCCATGTACGGCGGCAGTATCCAGGGAGAACTGTGCACCCCTACGGGGGCCGCCCTCCTGAAGCATTTTGCCACCTGTTTTGGCTCTATGCCTGTGATGAAAACCACTGCCATTGGCTATGGTATGGGGAAGAAGGACTTCCCTGCCGCCAACTGCGTCCGGGTGCTGCTGGGAGAAACGGAAAACGCCGGGGACCAGATTGTGGAACTCCAATGCAACCTGGACGATATGACCGCCGAAGCCCTGGGTTTTGCCCAGGAACAGTTCTTTGCGGCTGGGGCGGTGGAGGTCTACACCACCCCCATCCAAATGAAAAAATCCCGGCCGGGGGTGCTGCTGTCCGTCATGTGCCAGGAAAAAGACAAGGAAAAGCTGGTGCAGCTGCTGTTCCGGCACACTACCACCCTGGGCATTCGGGAAACCACCAGCCGCCGGTATACCCTGGAACGGAGCATTCGCACGGAGCCTACGGAGTTTGGCCCGGTACACGTGAAAACCGCTTCCGGCTATGGCGTCACCCGGGAAAAGGTGGAGTATGAAGACCTGGCCCGGATTGCCAGGGAGCAGAACCTGAGTTTGGCGCAGGTAAGGGAACGGCTGGGGAAAAAGTAAAATTCTAAAATGTAATGGCTTTTGGGCTTTATCCATAAACCCAAAAGCCATTTTTATTATTTTTTGCGGCAAATTTTTAGTAAAAATTGGGGGCCGGAAGGGCCAGAGGGCGCGGGTTCCAGGGATTTGTGGACAAATTGCCGGAAAAGTCCGCATAGGGTAGTATAATAAAGTTCTAGGAAATGATTCCTTCCTGTTTCACTGGATACAAAATTGCAACTAATTTTCCAATAACTCTTTTTTATTGCAGGTATAACTTTATCCGTCTTTGTACTCTTTGACAGAAGGTTCTAAAATTACAGTAACAAAGGTTCGAGCTCTCATAGGTTTTAGTTTGTACTCTGTTCGAAAGGCGGTAAAATCATGTTTCTCGGTATTGTTGGTTTGTTAATGATTTTCTTGATTGTGTACTTGCTGATTTCCGGCAAGGCCAACGCTATGGTTATCTTCGTTGTTGTGCCTATTGTGGCAGCCCTGCTTTGCGGCTTTGCTCCTGAGGCCATCTTCGAGTTCCTGAAAAAGGGCGTTGGCACCACCATGTCCACGGCTGTGCTGTTCCTGTTCTCCATTGTATACTTCGGTATTATGAACGACGTGGGCTTGTTTGATCCTCTGATCAAATTCCTGGTAAAACGGGCTGGCAGCAACATTGTGCTGATCACCGTTGCTACCGGCGTTATCGCTACCGTAGCCCACTTGGACGGCACCACTGCCGGCACCATGCTGATCACCGTTCCCGCTATGCTGCCTCTGTATAAGAAGCTGCATATCCGCCCGGTAGTGCTGGGCTGCATCATCTCCGCAGCCATCAGTATCATGAACCTGGTTCCCTGGGGCGGTCCTACGGCCCGTACGGCTATCGTTACCAACACGGACGTAAACGCACTGTGGCAAGAACTGCTGCCCCTGCAGGGCGTAGGTATTGTGCTGGTTCTGGCTTTTGCCGCCTACCTGGGTATTATGGAAAAGAAACGCGGTGCTGGCCTGAATCCTACCGGCAAAGCTGCTGAACTGTCCGAAGAAATGGATGAAAGCGGCAATGCTGCGGATAGAGCTGCCCTGAAGCGTCCGAAACTGATCTGGTTCAACGCTCTGGTTACCATTGGCGTTATCCTGCTGATGTGCCTGACCAAGATTCCTCTGTACGGCGCTTTCATGATCGGCCTGGCTCTGGTACTGGCTGTGAACTTTAAAGGCGGCCAGGCACAGCTGAAAGCCGTTTCCTCCCATGCTGCTGCAGCCCTGTCCACCCCCATGATCCTGCTGACCACCGGTATCTTCCTGGGTATCCTGAATGGCACTAAAATGCTGACCTCCATTGCCAACATCCTGGTAGCCCTGATGCCCCAGGCAGTAGGCGCTCACCTGCCCATCGTTATCGGCGCACTGTCCGGTCCTATCGGCATGCTGTTGGGCACCGACTCCTTCTTCTTCGGCTTCATGCCGCTGGTTCTCAGCATGGGCGAACGCTTCGCGGCCAGTGCCCATGACATTGCCATGGCTATGCTGATTGGTAAGGACTTCACCATTCTGGTTACCCCCCACAACGCCACCACCTTCCTGCTGATTGGTCTCACCGGCGTGTCCATCAAAGAACATTTGAAGTTCTGCACCCCGTACCTGTGGATCCTCAGCTGGATTACCCTGGCCTGTGCAACCGTACTGGGTATTGTTCACATCTAAAAAGAGACGTTTCCTTCAGGCTGAACTGTGAGAGTTCCTATAAGGAAAAATCGAAAATGCGTAGATAGAAAGGGCGATTCGCAAGAATCGCCTTTTTTGTATGTGGGTACATACCATTTATAAAGATGCATCAATAAATATAATTCATCAATTCTTGCAAGAATATACATTGGACAGGAGAAGTCTCACCATGGGATAATAATCAAATAAACCAGAAAAATATGCATAGGAGATGATTGTATGAAAGCATCATGGTTGTTATGCGCAGCAGGGCTATCCTTGGGGACTCTGCTATGCCCGTCCAATGCAGAAATGGCCAAGCTCCAGTATGACAAGGTGGTGGACCTGTCCCATGAAATCGTGGAAAATCAAATGCCGGCTGATCCATCCCTGACCCAGCCTTCCATGAAATTCTTTTCCCGGGTGGGACAAAAAAGCGATTATAATCTGGAAACCATCAGCTATTGCCCCCACACAGGAACCCATATGGATGCCCCGTTTCACATCGACAATACCAAACATGCCATCGAAGGTTGGAAGGCCGATGTTCTCATGGGACCAGCTGTTATCATCAAAACCGGCCATCCCGGTGCCTATGTGATTTCCAAGGAAGACATCATTACCTGGGAAAAGAAAAATGGAAAAATTAAACCAGGCGATGCCGTTCTGTTCCATACCGGCCATGATGCCAATTGGAGCAAAGGCTATGATGCCTATATCAAAAACGGCTATACCACCGTATCTCCGGAAGCCGCTGAATACCTGGTGAGCAAAAAGGTTCGCTTTGTAGGAACGGAAAGCATTTCTCCCGATGGTCCGGCCCCCAATTCCCATAAAGTTCTGCTGAGCCACGAAATTCCAGTATTGGAAAATGTCTGCAATCTGGAGTCCATTAAGGGAACTCGCTGCTATACCGTAGGCACCTTTGCCAATGTGAAGGGCGGCACTGGCGTTTGGGTAAGACTTTTGGCACTGCAATAAGAAAAAATCCATAGCGGAAAAGGACTTGTGTCCCATGCTGAGAGGGGATTCACAAGTCCTTCTTTGTGCAGAAAAGCAGTGTTGGCAGCAATGGGGACTGAAAGTTTGGTTAACGATGAGTTAGGTCAGGTTTGCTATTTTGGAACAAGTATAACTCTAGATTGTTGCTTTTTTAGCAAATACAACTGTGCATTGAAAAAAAACACTGCTTTGACAGCAGTAAATTGACATCCCTGTATAAATGTGACAAAATTGAAAAAAGGACCAGGAAAAGGGGGATGGCTATGTCAATTGAAATGATCAAAAATGTGCTTACCATCAAGACCGATGCAATTTTCACCACCGCGCTGGCGGCAATTATGCTTCTAATCGGGTATTGGGTCAAAAACAACATTGCTGCGCTGCGCAAGTATTGTATTCCCGCACCTGTAGTGGGCGGCTTCCTGTTTATGTTCGTCACGTTTTTTGGGCATCAGACAGGGGCTTTTGCCTTCAAGTTTGACACTTACTACATGAGTCCCTTCATGTTGGCCTTCTTCACCACCGTAGGCTTGGGTGCCAGCCTGACCCTTTTGAAGAAAGGCGGCTTCTTGCTGATCGTCTATTGGCTGGTAGCGGGAATTGTTTCCATTTTCCAGAATATCATCGGAATTGGCTTTAGTGCATAAATCGGTGTAAGTTTACCGTCTGCACGGACTTTTTTTACCACCTTCTCGGAATTCTTTTACCACCCCACCGCACTAGTAGGCCATTAAGAGATTCAGCCAAAAGCTCTGCCGGATGGTTGAGCCGGCAGAGCTGGTTATTTAGTTTTCTTTAAAGTATAGATAAGCTTTAGCTTTGAGTTGCTTTCAGGCCATACCGTTCTCTCATTGAGATACGGCCTTCAACCATAATTACGTATGAGTTATGGATAATGCGGTCCATAATAGCATCAGACACAGGGCTTGCAGATTCGGGGTTCGAATCAATCCTGGTATACCAGCCATCTGTGCTGTACTGGGTGCAGAAAATCATAGAACGTTGGCAACGAGTTTCTACAATTTCTAATAGATCATAACTTTCCTGCGGTGTTAGGGGGCGTATAAGCCATTCATCCAAAATGAGCAAATCAACCTTTTTGTAATTGGAGGTTAGTTGTAAAATGAATTTGAACAGTTAATCAAAAAACAAAAATCCATAGTGAAGCTTCATGTTAAAATGGTTTTGCGAGAAATCATCAACAAAGGAGCAATCACTATGGATCACATCCATTCTAACACAATTGAGGACGTACGTATACCCGGCCGCCATCTTTCTTTGGAAGAACGTGGCATGATTCAAGCTCTGCATCGTCAAGGGCTTTCCCTTCGCAACATTGCTGCTGCAGTAGGATGTGCTCATACGACTGTTTTCTATGAGCTTCGGCGTGGAACGCCGGAACGAAAAAGCAAGCACGGTCGTGCCCCACAGTATATGGCAAAGCGCGGTCAGAAGGCATACGCAAAGAATCGCAAGAACTCCAGGAAGACTTGCAAAATCGATCATGACGACTGCGAATCGTTCATCCAATGGATGGTAGAACAAGTCCGCCAGGAACGTTGGTCACTGGATGCCTGCGTTGGCTATGCTAGGCGGAACAAGCTATTTACGCCGGAACAGATTCCCTGTACCAAGACGCTCTACAACATGCTTTGGGCTAATAAGCTTCCGCTGTCGCTCTTCGAAGTCCCGCGAGCCTTAAAGCATAAACACCGGCGGAAATGGGTACGTAAGAACAAGCGTATGAAGGGTCGCTCCATTGAGGAACGTCCTGCCGTCGTCAATGAAGGTACCGAAATTGGCCACTGGGAAGTGGACACGGTCGTTGGTCAGCGTGCAGGCCGTGAGGCAGTAGTCTTCACTGCTGTTGAAAAGGTTACGCGCAACTACATCGCCATCCGCATTCCTGGACGTACCTGTGCCGGCGTTGAATCCGCTCTTGCACAGTTGCAGGAGCTATATGGCGCAGAGCGCTTCAGCCAGATTTTTAAGACGATGACGGCCGATAACGGTCCTGAGTTTGAGAACTTGTCACAGTTCGAGAGTCTCGGCACCAAGATGTACTTTACACATTCGTACAGCTCGTGGGAGCGGGCTCAAAACGAACGCCACAATGGCTTGCTGAGGGATTTCATCCCAAAGGGCATGTCCATAGAGCGGTTCTCTGATGAGGATATCCTGAACATGGCAGATAGGCTGAACCAGCGCCCACGTCGTGTTTTGGGCTACCATACGCCGTCAGAGCTATTTGATGCATTCCTCGATGAAGTTTATGCTATTGAGTGTGTTTCTTGATTATAGTTGTTCAAATTCAACTTGCAATTTACCTTTTGTAATTGGACAGGCATTTCTTTAATTCACCGCCGCTTCGGGCAATATTCAACTCATCCAGCAATTCTGGCATACGAATATATCGTACTTTCTTGAATCGTCGGCAGGCAGCGTTACCAAGAGCACAGGCAATGTAGGTTTTACCATTGCCAGAAGCTCCTTCCAGAATAATATGGTGTCCCTCGTCTACAAATTTGCAGCTGGATAGGCGTAAAATCTGTGCTTTATCCAACTTTCTATCTTCGTAGTACTCAATTTCTTCTACTGCGGCAGCTGGGGCAGAAAAATTTGCATTCTTAATGAGTCGCTGTACTGTATTCGTTTGGCGTCGGTTCCATTCGGCAGTCACCATCAGTCCTAATCGTTCCTCAAAGCCAAGCTCATTAAAGGTTGAGTCTTGTAATTGGTGGGATAATTCATCCGCCATAGCGGTCATTCTCATCTTCCTAAGCATCTCTACGGTTTCCTGGTCTATCATTGGCGGCCACCTCTATCCTTACTGAAATACGAGGCACCGCGTGTAATTCCGTAGTTGTTTGCTGCGGCTGGCTTTTTCTGCGGAGCGTTTTTAACAGGTTTATCTTGGTCATTTTTTAAAATGCTGCTGACGTTACGGACGGACGGAGTGGCCTTGTAGGCGAAAATACGTCCACAAGCGTTTTCAAGCCGTACTTTCCCGTAACGTTCTTCCAATTTCCTAAGGCTGGAGCAGGCTTTGTAGCCCTGTTCTGGGGCCTTTCCGCTGGTAAGGAAATACTGCACAGTCTTTTCTGTCATGGGACCAACAGTCGTTGCCCAACGAGTGAAATCATCCGTATTGTAGGTCAGGTACCTTTGGTGTGCAAGGGGCATGTGCTCTAGGTTTACCAGCGGATCTCTCTGGACGGTCCGCAAACGACGGTGGCTGGCAACACGGCTGCCGTGGAAGAATACTTCTACAGTAGTCTTTGTCACCCGAATGTCTACCTTTTCGCCAATCAAGTTGTAAGGGACTGAATATTTGTTCTTGCCATCTGAAATAAGATAATCATTGGGAACTTTGGCTACCGACCAAACAGCAGCCTCAAAATCTGTAGGTGGCAGAGGAAGCATATATTGCTTTTCTTCTTCCATATAGGCACTGTAGCGGGAGCCTGCCATCTGCTTAAAGGGGCGGTCGTTCATTTCTTTAAGTTTTTCCGCAATAGCCTCATTCATTTCATGAAGGGAAAAGAATTTCCTTGAACGTAAGGCAGCAAGAATCCAGGTTTCAGCAAAACGCACAGAAGCTTCTGCGGAGCTTTTATCCTTAGGCCTGCGCACACGGGCTGGTACAATTGCCGTACCATAATGTTCAGCCAATTCCTGGTAACTGTGGTTTAGGATTGTTTCATACTTAGTATTAGACGTGGTTGCAGTTTTGCAATTGTCAGGAATTAGAAGCCGAGGAACACCACCATAAAACTTGAAGGCGTGGATATGGCAGTTCAGCCAGTTCTCAGTTTTCATATCGTCGCAGGCTTCTGCATAGGTATAATAACTGCACGGCAAGGTGGCAATAAAGAGATACGCTGGGCTTGTACTGCCGGTTACCGGGTCATATACGGGAAGAGTATCCCCAGCCCAGTCGACCTGCATGGCATCGCCAGGTTTATGCTGAATACGCATGGTAGCTTTGGTTACCCGAGCCCATTTTCGGTATTTCTCTGCAAATTGTGTACTCATATAAGGCGTTTTGCCAGTCTCGTAGCACTGTCTGCAATATTCTTCCCATAGAAGCGTCATCGTTACACCAGATTTTGCTAGTTCCCGATGGATGTAGGGATAGTCTGGTTCAACATAAAAAACTTTGGTCATGCTCTTTCTTGGGAATAATATTGTTTCCAATTCAGCATTAGTGATGCTGGAATCCAGCGGCCAGCTAATGCCTTGTTGGTCTGCAGCCTTGTAGACTGCACTGATGGTTGGGCGAGAAGCAACTTTGGTTAAAGCTATCCCGCGTTGAGTGCACCCCTTGCTTCGCAGCATAAGAATCTTTCGGTAATCCGTCATATGAGGACCCCCTTATACTAAAGTCACACGAGAACCGTGTGCTATCTTCAGTATGAGAGTTATTGAGCAGGGTGGCAAATACTTCCGGAAGGATGGTCAAATAACTGCGGCAGAGTGGTAAAAAAAGTCCGTGCACATGGCAAAATCGTATCGGTATATTCATTTAGCAAGCTGGTGGGGATTGAAGCTCCCTATGCACTTCTGGCCAGTGCCATTTCCATGATTGGCGGTCACGGGGCTGCTGGCGCGTATGGCAAGACCTTCGTAGAAATGGGTTATCCTGTAGCTATGGAAGTGGGGATGGCAGCAGCGACCTTTGGGCTGATTTCTGCCGTGCTGGTAGGCGGTCCTTTGGCTAGGGCCCTGATTGAAAAGTACCAATTAAAACCCGACGAATCCGAGAACTTTGATACGGACGTTCTGAACGTCAATGCCGACCAAAAGGAAAAACTGTCCTCTTTGGATATCATCAAAAATGTTACCGCCATTGTGGTGTGTATGGCCATTGGCACAATGATTTCCGGCTGGATCGGCAAGCTGATCAATATGAGCTTCCCCACCTATGTGGGTGCCATGTTCACCGCAGTAATCCTGCGTAACCTGAACGAAAGCTTCCATTTCTACAATTTCAGCTTCTCCCTGGTGGACTCTATTGGGGACGTCATGCTGAACTACTACCTGGCCATTGCCCTGATGACCCTGAAACTGTGGGAACTGGCAGGCCTTCTGGGCGGCGTACTGCTGATTGTGACTGCACAGGTCATCTTCCTGGCCGCAGCCTGCTACTTCATCATCTTCCGGGTGCTGGGCAGCAACTACGATGCAGCCGTTATGTGTGCAGGACTAATGGGGCACGGCTTGGGCGCCACCCCCTCTGCCATTGTGAACATGACCGCCGTAAAGGAAAAATACGGCATGAGCCGGAAAGCTTTTATGATTGTGCCCATTGTTGGCGCCTTTCTGGTAGATATCATCTACCAGCCCCAGACCATCGCCTTTATTAAGTTCTTTGTGCAGGCGAAATAAGAGAAATGTTGGGTGTATGAAAACTAAATAGAAATCCCATTGTTATGAGATATAATTCAATCTCATAACAATGGGATTTTTCTTATTCTGCACTGACGCGACGCAGTACTTTTTCCAGAACCTGAGCGGCTTGGCCAATGTCGTGGGACGGAGTAAATTCCTCCGGGGAATGGCTGATGCCGCCTTTACTAGGAACGAAGAACATGGCTGTAGGCAGTTCGTGGCCTAGAATCATCGCATCATGGCCGGCCCAACTGGGCTGCACTTGGTAGGGAATATTCTGGGCTTGAGCTTCTTCAGCAATGAGATCCTTGAGGCTTGCATCCATTGGCAGAGGCGGAATTTGATCCAACTTGGCAATTTCATAGGCAACACCATATTTTTGAGCTGTATGGTCCAAAAATTCCTGAAACCCAGCCAAAACGGAATCCATCAGAGTATCTGTTTCGCTGCGGATTTCCAGAGAAATCTCAGCTTTGCCAGGAACTACGTTGTTGGCATCAGGTTCTACTTTGATATGGCCTACTGTGGCTACATACTGCCGTTGAGAGGCTAGCGCACTGTTATACACATGGGTGATAAAGGAGGACGCCGCGGCTAAAGCGTCGTGCCGTAAATCCATAGAGGTGGTTCCGGCATGGTTGGCTTTACCTGTAAAAGTAAGGGTGAAATGCCGGATGCCTACAATGGCAGAGACAATACCCAAGGGAAAACCCGCAGTTTCCAAAGCGTTGCCTTGCTCAATATGAAGTTCCAAAAAGCATTTCCCAGGCGGGAAATGGGGTGTGAAGGGATTGCCAGTAAGCCCGGAAGCTTGAAGAAGTTCAGGCAGGTTTTGGCCTTCTCGAGTCATCAAGGCTGTTGGGTCCAGGCCTTTCAGCTTGCCAGTAAGAGCTTGACTGCCAAAGCATACCTTACCAAAACGGGTTCCCTCTTCTTCGGCAAAGGCGATGATGCAAAGCGGCCGAACTGGGCGATAGCCAAGCTGATGCCAATAGTTGGCGATAGCCAGGGGAACGGTAATGCCCAAGGCACCATCATATTTGCCGCCTTGGGGTACGGTGTCTAGGTGTGAACCTGTGTAGACGGGGGGCAGGTCCTGGGTGCCAGGGACAGTCAGAAATAGGTTTCCGCAGGCATCCTGAACGGCAGTAAGACCAATCTTTTGGGCATAATCCATTAGATACGCTTGCGCCTCCTGAAAGGCTGGAGACCAGGATAGACGGGTAGTGCCTTTTCCTTCTGTGTAGCCAAAGTGAGAAAGGGGGAAGAACAGGTCCTCCCAGATTTTTTCTAAAGAAAGCATTTTTAAACCTCCTTATGCAGGGTCGTATTCCAGATTTCTACAGCCCGCTGGAAATCCTTTAGTAAATCATCTTTGACATTCAGCAAATATTTAACAAAAAAAGTTGAGGACACAGTGAAACTGAGCCGACCGAGTTCATCATATAACGGAATTGCAAGGCTGCCCACATCATAAACAAATTCCTCAATCTCCGTGGCGTAGCCCTTGCGGGCAATGTCCTCCAACTGCCATAACAGTTGATCCTTCGTTTTGATGGTATTAATGGTGTAAGCGTGATAGTCGAAATTGTCCAATATGTTTTTTCGGCCATGAGAAATCTGATTGGCCAGTAATAATTTGCCGGAACTGGTAGCACTGAGCGGCAAATCCGTATATTCAGACATAACAATGTAGTAAGCGGCCTTGGTAGGATAGGCACAGTAGATACTAAATATTTGATTGTGATAAACCATCTGCAAGCTGGTGGAAAAATGATATTTCGTGGCAATTTCATCCAAAAGTGGCTTGAATAATCTAATATAACGATTAATGTCCTCATGAATCATGGATGCTTTAGAAACAAAATAAAAGCCCAACTTGTAATTGCCTGTATCAGCATCGCGCAGGAGCAGCTGATTTTCTACCAAAGTATTCACCAGGCCTCGGGTAGTATTGATGTTGAGTCCCGTCATTTCACTGATGGAAGCTAAGGAAAGACTGGGGGTAATAAGAGAAAAACAATCTAAGATTTTAATGGCACGTTCTACGGATTGGATGGGTTTTTGTAACTTCTTTTCCATAATGGCTCCTTTTGCCTTCTATTTTGATGCTACTAGAGTACCACGAATGAAAATTGTTGACAAATCATTTTCATTCGTGGTATAACTCTACGCATAAACTACAATGCAACATAAAAAACGACAATGTAGTCAAAACAGAGAAAACGACTATGAGTTGCAGGTAGTTAATCGAGGGGAGTAGGAGGCATGACGAACATGCAAACAGAAGCAAAGAAGTACACGCTCAGTGACAAAATGAAATCACTGGGACCTGGGTTCCTTATTGTAGGATCCTTTATTGGACCGGGCACGGTTACCAGTTCTACTAAAGCCGGTGCGGACTACGGCTTAAGCTTGTTCTGGTGCGTAATTTTCTCGGTGATTGCAGTTATGGTCATGCAGGGAATGGCTGCCCGCCTGGGCATTGTAACCCAAATGGGCTTGGCGGAAAATCTAGTGAAAGATTTTGAAGACCGTCCTCTTTTACGAAATCTGCTTTGCGGCTTGGTGGCCGTAGCCATTACCATTGGCGGGTTTGCCTATATGAGCGGTGACTTGACGGGTACTGCCATTGGCATCAGCGCCTTAACCGGCGTTTCCACCCGCATTATTGCTCCCATTTGGGGTCTGTGCATCTTGTTGATTTTGAGCTTTGCTGGTGACGCTGTGAAGTATCTGGAAAAACTTTTGGGCATCTGCGTAGTAATTATGGCTGTGGTGTTCCTGGTAACCATGATTGTGGTGAGACCAGACGTCGGAGATTTGCTGGCTGGCTGCGTGCCTAATATTCCCCAGGGTGGACTGATGACTTGCTTATCCCTGATTGGCACTACAGTAGTCCCCTACAACATGTTCCTTCATGCAGCTTCTGCCAAACGGACTTGGCATTCTACGGATGAACTCCCGCTGTGCCGTTTTGGTACCAACATTCCTATGATCATCGGCGGCATTGTTACCGGTGCCATTATGGTAACTTCTGCTACGGTGATGTACGGCATGCCAGTTCGGAATGCTATGGATATGGCTGTTCAGCTGCGCCCTACCTTGGGAGTTTGGGCTGAACCGTTTATGGCTATTGGCCTGGTGGCCGCCGGCGTTTCATCTGCTGTCTGCACTCCTATGGGTGTATCCTACGTATTGGCTGGTCTATTCAAATGGAAAACTGATCGTTCTGACAAACGTTACACCATCACCAATTTCCTGGTGCTGATTACCGGTATCGTTGTTGCTGGTATGGGTTTTAATCCGATTGCATTAATTATGGCAGCACAAATGGTCAATGGCATAGTCCTGCCAGTTGTGGTAGGCGTTACCATCTATCTGACCTGCCGTCATGGGATTATGGGCCAATTTGTTAACAGCAAGCTGGAAACGGTCTTGGGTGTTGGCATCTTTGGAATTTCCCTGGTGCTAGGTCTGAGCAGTGTGGTCAGCCTGATGTAAGTAAAAACACATTGCATATATTGTGAATGGTGTTCTATTAATAAAAGGAGATGTTCTTAGATGAAAGAAAGCAAACCTTGTATCTACGATCCTGCATTTTTGCCCACCAATATCTATAGCGGGGTTCCGTCCTTTTTGAATCTGTCCGTTCTGGAAAAGAAAGAAGACTTGAAGAAGGTGGATGTGGCAGTCCTGGGTGTGCCTTGGGAAGGCGGCTGCACCATTGGCGGCTATTCCTCCTGCACAGAAGGTCCCAAGTCCATCCGTACAGCTTCTATCCGCTACACTGGTTATCTGCCTGACTTCGATTTGGATTCCTTATCCGTATTGAAGGCTGGAGATTATGGCGATTGTGCTGTACAAAACGGTAACTATGACTTCACCTTCCAACAGATTCGGGAACGGTACGGTGAAATTGTGGATGCAGGGGCTGTTCCCATCTTGTTTGGCGGCGACCATGGTATTGCTTATCCGGCCATCAGTGAATTGGCCAAACGCCATCCCAAACGTGTAGGAGTTCTGCATTTCGATGCCCATTTGGATAACTACAATGCTTTTGGTGACGATGACCTGTCCCGGTGTTCTCCTTTCTACCGTCTGTACAATGATCCTAACATGGATGCCACCAAGATTGTGCATATTGGTATCCGGGGACCCAGAAATCACCAACAAGAACGGGAAAATGCCAAGAAGTTTGGTGCTACCGTAATTCCCTGCTTTGAAGTAAAGAAAAATGGTTGGGAAGCCTCTATCAAGAAAGCCATTGAAATTGCTTCTAAAGATACGGATGTGCTGTATGTTACTATTTGCGCTGACAGCCTGGATGCTGCCTTTATGCCCCAAGGCCCGCAAGATATGGCAGGCCTGACCAGCTTTGAACTTTTGATGATGGTGCATGAAGCTGGCTTGGCAGGTGCTTCTTCCCTGGACTTTGTGGAAATTTATCCGGAAAATGGTACGCTGCAAACCGCTTCTCATGTGGGCTGCTGGGCTGCTCTGTACTTTATGAATGGGCTGGCGGAATACCGTTTGAACCATAAGAAATAAGAAGTACTGTAATAGGGGGAGTATAAATGGCAATGGAAAAAGTGGACAAACCCGTGAATATGTTTGTCCTATTTGCCCGGTTCTTCTCTATCCTGGCTAAAAACCTGGAGAAGAAATACGGTGCAGAAGGTCTGGACTTACTGAAAGAAACCGTCATTGAATGGGGCGTTGCCAGAGGCAAGGATATTGCCCATCGTGCAGCCCAAAGCGGTAAAACCAATGATCTGGAAGCTTATCTGCCCAGTTACGATATGGAACGCAGTGAGCTGTTCGGTGCTGAAACCAAATATACGCCGGATGAAATCCATCAGGATTTTGACCGCTGCGTATTTGCCCAAACCTGGATAGACGCCGGAGAGGAGAAATATGGCCGCATTTACTGCGAGAATATCGATCCGGCCATTGTCAAAGGCTACAATGAGGATATGGAATGCATCCATGACCACATCATGTACAAAGATGGGCATTGCACTTTCTGCTTTAGGAAAAAGAAGTAAGATTGGAAAACGAAGAACGGCTCCAGCTGCACGAGGGTGCGGCTGGAGCCGTTCTTCATTCTATTCTAAATTTTTTCTGGAGGGTAAGTGATTTTAGTCTTCTAGGTTTCTTACTACATCGATAATGCTGCCATCCCGGTATTCTACAACTCCGCAGATTTTGTCTCCCAATTGGAGCGGAGTGGCATGACCGGAGAGTTCCACTGCCTTTTCCCGCAGGGCTTCGATGGAAGTTACTGGCAGGCCCTTGCCTTTCAGGCAGTCGGCAATATCCGGGCGGGCAGGATTCACGGCAATGCCGTAATCGGTTACCAGCACGTCCACGGATTCGCCGGGGGTAACAATGGTGGTTACCCGGTCCAGGAGCATGGGCAGGCGTCCCCGGAGCAGGGGCATGGTGATCAGGGTCATTTTGGCACCGGCCGCAGAATCAGGATGGCCGCCGGGAGCCCCCAGCAGTTTGCCATAGGAATCGGTCAGCACGTTTACGTTGAAGTTCACGTCCATTTCTGTGGCGCTGAGCACGGTGAAATCCAGCATATTTACGTAGGGGCAGGCACTGAAGGGGTTGGCATAGGCCGAAGCAGAAATTTCGTGGTGCCGGATATCCGTCCGCAGGGAGGTAATGGCATCGGGGTCAAAATCTTGGGGATCATAGAAGGTCTTGATCAGACCTTCCTTCAGCATTTGTACGTGGAAGCCAGAAACTCCGCCTACACCGGCCGCGGCTGTATAGCCCTTTTCCAGCATTTCCTTGCGGATATAACCGGCCGTGGAGATGGCGATACCGCCGCTGCCAAACTGGAATACCATGTTGTCATGGAAATAGGGGGTGGCAGCAATAACCCGGGCCGCATAGTTGGAAATCACTAGTTCGGCAGGGTTCTTGCTGACCCGAATGGACCCGGTGGTAATACCGGCAGGGTCACCAATGGATGCTACAGTAGTCACGTAGTCCACCTGGGTTTGGAGAATGCTGACGTAATCCAACGGCAGGTCGGACAAGTTATCGGTGACGGCAACTACATGGTCCGCATATTCTGCATCCGGCATGGCATAACCCAGGGAACCGCAGGCAGAAGCACCTTCAACCCCGTTGATATTGCCGTAGGTATCGCAGGCCGGAGCTGCAATAAAAGCTGCATCAATGTGCAGTTCGCCAGTTTCAATGGCCCGGGCACGGCCGCCATGGGTTCTGAAGATGGCGGGCTTTTTCAGCTTGCCCTGCTGGATGAACTGGCCCAGTTTGCTGCGGGCACCGCTGGTGTCTACGGCCGTAATGACGCCGGCTTCAAAGTAGGGCAGCAGGCAGTCCTGGACTTTGCTTAAAGACGAGGCGGACAAGGTCAAATCTTTGATGCCTTTTTTGGCAATGGCGTCAACAATGTAGAGCATTACTGCATCCCCATTGCGCAGGCAATGGTGGAAGGAAATGGTCATGCCATCTTTCAGCTCAATGGCGTCCAGAATATAGCCCAGGTCATGCACCTTGGTTTGGCCGGGACGGAAGGTCTTTAATGGCCGTGGGGCCAACTTTTGTGTCTTAGGCTGGCAGGCATAGGCGCCGGCAAAGGCCTCCTTATTCTCCCAACCGGGTACAGCACGAATGATTTCCATAGCTTTTTCGTTCATGGGTTTAAACCTCTTTTCCAGCAGCCTTGGCATAGGCCAGCGTATCCTTGGCACGGGTTACGATGGGCATATCAATCATTTTGCCGTCCAGGGCAACTACGCCGGAAGCATTGGCCATAGCTTCTTCATATACGGCTACTACCTTCTTGGCGTGTTCAATTTCTTGATCCGTAGGGGTATAGACCTCATGCACCAGGGGAATCTGGTTGGGATGGATGCAGGACTTGCAGGTGAAGCCCAGCATTTTGCCAAAGGCCACATCGGCCTTGAAGCCTTCCGGATCCTTGAAATTACTGTTGACGTAATCCATGGGGATGACTTTGGCGGCATGGGCACACAGGGAAATCTGGTTCCGGGCGAACAGGATTTCCTGGGCATCTTCCCGGCGGCTCATGCGCATATCGGTGCGGAAGTCTTCTGCACCCAGGCCAATGGCAAACATCCGGGGAGAGGCGGTGGCAATTTCATAGGCGTTGTAGACGCCCAGAGCTGTTTCAATGGTGGCGGCAATCTTAATGGTTCCTACGGGAATGCCAGCCAGTTCTTCCTGCTGGGTCAAAAGCGCATCCAACTGCTGGATGTTCTCCTTGGTTTCCGATTTGGGCAACCGGAGAAAGTCGGGCTTTAAGGGAACCAGGGCCTTGACGTCGTCTTCATAGTAGGGCGTATCCTGGCCGTTGATGCGGATACCAATGCGGCAGTCCGGACGGTGGGCCTTCAAGAAGCGGCACAGCAGGTCCCGGGCAGCATCTTTTTCGTAAATGGAAACCGCATCTTCCAGGTCATAAATCAGGCAGTCGGCACCATAAATCTCGGCCTTGGCAATTTTTCCCGGAGCGTTGCCGGGGACAAAGAACATGGTTCTGTACAGGGAATTGATCATTTTGCCGCCTCCTCTTTTTTCAAAGCACGTTTGACGGCGGTTTCGGTCCGGGCCAGGATGGCGAAATCCCAGGCTCCCAAATCCTCCACTTCTACTTTGGCGCCCTGGATTTGATACTCATCCAGGACCTGGTTTACGTCAGCGCGGATGGCGTCACCAAATTTTTTTTCTACTTTGCTGTGCACCTCAATTTCCCGGGTGGTTCCGCCCAGTTCCAGGCGCAGCAGGAGATCATGCTTGGCATTGCTGCCAGCCGTGACCATTTTGTCTGTAAATTCCATGAGAACATGGCCTCCTTATCAAGTTGGAACTATTGTCAGGCCTTTTTTACATAGCTGTAGATAAAGGCTGCAAACATACACAAACTGGATGCATTGGATGCCCAAGGGTACAGCAGCTTTCTGATGTAGACCAGTTGGCTGCCATTGCCCATGAAAATGGAAACGAGCTGTACCAATACAATGATGATGCCCAAAAGCATGAACAGGGGCATGGTGATCAGGAATACTTCTGCACACAAAGCTTTCAACGTTTTTTCCATGCTAGTCACCTCACGCACCAATAACCGGAATGATCCGAGCCATAATCAAAATGGCAATGAGCATAATGGGGAATACAAAGTAAATCAAGATGGGCTTGAAAATCTTGGAAGGGTCTTCCAGCCCTGCGATACCGCTGGCAATGTACAGGGGCGCAGCGTTGGGAGGAATGGCACCTTCATTGGAAATCAGGTTCAGAAAAGCAACACAGCAAACTACCGGCGGCAGGCCGATGGAGCGCAGGGCTGCATATACGGCAGCACCCAAAGCGCTGGTGGTAGCAGTACCGGAGAACGGGCCGTCCATCATGGTAATCAGAATGGCGATAACGACAATGACGAGGAAGGGAGAATAGGCTCCCAAGTGGGCAAAAATATTTTTGACTTCTTCCGTCATGCCCAGTTTGTTTAGTACACCGGAAGCAGCAAAGGCCGTGAACAGCAGCATGCCCACATCGGCATAGCGGCCAATGGATTCTTCAATCAGTTCTTTCCAGCCGGAAATGGTGTGGGGCAGATGGCTCCAGCCTTCAATGATGGTAAAGATGGACATACAAATGGGAATCCAGAACACAATGGAAATGGATTTAAAGGCTTTGGGGAAAGAGGCGTTCATAGTTGCCTTGACCCAATCCCCTACGGGACCCATGGTGAAAATCAGGGGTACCAAAACGCCCAGGAAAATCAGGAGGGAAGAACCATTTTCTTTCAGGGCCCGGCCAAAGGGAATAATCTGTTCTTTGGGAATGGGTTTCAGACCATCCTTTTTGGCAAAGTAATAGACAACGGCCAACCGGTAGGCCAGAATAATGGCACCAGCGCCCAGCAGAGCCACATACAAGGTGCCGCCAGAAAGCTCAGAAGCAATGCTGTCCATACCTAAAAGCAAAAGCATGGAGGTGGAAGGTGGGAAAATCATGCCCATGCCGGCGTTGCCAGCGCAGATTAAGGTAGCCCGTTCTACGGACCAACCGGTTTGCATCATCCAGGGAATGGTGATGGAACCAATGGCTGCGGCGTTGCCGGAACCGGAACCAGAAACCATGCCGAACAGGGCAGAACCGATGGTGGAAACGTAGCCGCTGCCGCCGGCAAAACGGCCGATAACGCTGTTTAAGATATTAACCAAGCGCATAATAACGCCGGTTTTTTCCATCAGGTAGGACATGAAAACGAATGCCATGGCGGCGTAAACCACTTCGGCATGGATCCCGTAGGAAAAGCTGTCTTTAAAGACGGCACCAATGGAATGTTTAGAAAAAAGACCTGCGACAACGACAATGACCAGATAAGACCACATCATGGCTTCGGAAGCCCGCCGTTTCAAACCGACGTTGAGAACCAGGATGATGGCAACATAAAGAACCAGGGAAATAATGCCAAGACCAATCATGCTGCTCATATTACTGCTCCTTTCAGAACTAAAATCTGTTTTATCGAAGCTTGGGCGCGCACCAAACTAACTTGATGGTTTCATCTTATCTGAATATTAAAAAATTGTATAATGGTATGTTTGTATATTCATCATAACTGCTGGTTATTGTAAGTGCGACAACGAGGAGTGTTTAGACATAAAAAAGGCAGCGGAGAATATCCGCTGCATAATAGCAATTTGTAGCTTGTAAAAACTAAACTTCTTTGGCTGCTTCGTGAAGGGAAAGAAAGCTTTCAAAGGGATGCTCTTGGATAAAGGCAAGAAAATCCTTTTTAATACGAGAGTTTACTTCTTTTTCCTTGAAAATCAAATAAGTATGCCGCTGTATGGGCTTTCCATCTTTATCGTTAAGTACTAGCTGGTGGATGGGAAGATCCTTGGGAATCAGCACGGAAGGCAACAGACCAAAACCCAAGCCCTGAAAAACCATTTCACAGCACAGGTCCAAACTGCTGACCTGGACATCAATATGGGGAGGGGTAGAGAAGTTATTGCTCCACCATAAATCCAGCATCTTCATATAATAGGCATCCGTGGTGTAGGCTACCCGGTTCATATGGGATAAATCTTTTAGGGCAAAGGGTTGGCGGCAGGCTGCTACAATGTGGTTGGTGGTCAGCAGAAGCATGCCTGCATCATCCCAGCCAAAATCATTGCGCAAAAAGCCAAAGTCACATTGGTTGTTGTTCATGAGGGAAACCACCTTGCTGCTGGGGGCCATGGTAATGAGAAAGCGTGCCTTAGGGTGGATTTTCTTAAATTTCCGGATGATGGAAGGCAGATAATATTCGCAGATGATGTTGGGCGCTGTGAGCCGCAGCACGCTGAGATTTTTGTTGTCGATTTCGGCCAGCCGTTTCGTCAGTTGGTCAAAACGGTTTAAGGCATCGTCTGCAAATAGGGCTGCTTCAATGCCCGTGGGGGTTAAGGTGATACCCTTGTTGCTGCTTTCTACCAGCTGCGTATTCAGTTCCTTCTCCATATGCTTGATCCGCTTGGTCAGGGCCGGCTGGGACATGAATAGGGCATTGGCAGTTTTGGTGATGTTCTTAAAATCACTGAGATACTTCAAAATCAATAAATCACGATTATCCATGGTTTCCTCCCTGGATTGGGTTCCCTGCTGTAAGGCTGATGACATTACATCGATTGGTGTCAATACAATTGTAGCAGAGAAGGGGATGGTGTAACAATAAGAAATCTAGGTATAGAAGTCTTAGGGAGTCCTTATTGCGGTGAAAAAAGTCACAGTTATTACATTTCATACGGGACTTGAGCGCTGGCATTGCAGGCTGGACGTACGGCGTGAGGGCTAGGAGTACAGTTAAGAAGGAAAAGCTTCTCTTATAGGAACCGTCCATTCCAAATAGTCAAAATATAAATAATTTATTGGTTGACGAAACCGGCAAAGTGTGGAAAAATTAAGAAAGATGGCGTAAATCAATCGCGTTGAGGGAGGAAAGCTAACAATATGAAAAGTACATTTGTGATGGCTCAATTACAAGCGCTTCCAGATCCTAAAGATAATTTGGAGAAGGCAGAACAGGCAATTAAAGATGCAAAAGCCCAATATAACCCGGACTTTATGGTATTCCCGGAACGGTTTATGTTCCAATATCCGGAAGGAACGGATCGGAAGACCATTCTTTCTGCATCCCAGCCTATCAATGGTCCCTTTGTTACGGCTATGAGAAAGCTGGCCAAGGAATACGGGGTCTGGATGGTCTTTGGCATGAACGAAACGGTGCATGATGACAATGATGACCGGAACTACAATACCAGCGTTATGGTGGACAACAACGGGGAAATCAAAGGTACCTACAGAAAGACCCATTTGTATGATGCTTTTGGCCACCAGGAATCTGCTGACACGAAACCGGGGAATGAACTGTTCAACCCGGTAATGACGCCTTTTGGCAAGATTGGGATGTTCCTGTGCTATGAAATCCGTTTCCCGGAAGTGGCCCGGGACCAGACGGCCAAAGGGGCTGACATTATCATTATGCCGGCAGCCTGGGCTAAAGGGGATTTGAAGAGCCTGCATTTCAAGACCCTGATTACTTCCAGAGCCGTAGAAAATACGGTGTACGTGCTGGCCTGCGACCAATGCGGCCCGTCCTATCTGGGCGAAAGCATTGCCGTAGATCCTATGGGCGTATCCGTGGGCGGCGGCAGTGAAGAAGAAGAATTGATTCCTGTTCGGATTGATACCGACCGGATCAAGAGCGTACGGAAAAAGCTCCCCTCCTTCAAGAACCGGAGACCGGACGTATATCTGGTAAAATAAGCGGAAAACGCTGGATAACTGCATAAATAAAAAAGCATCGCCGGAAGGGTCTAGTCCTTTCCAGCGATGCTTTTTTCTATTGCTGGGCGGCAGGTGAGAACCAAAAATCGCGTTTTTTGGTTCTCACCTGCCGCTTTCCCGGTTGAAATGATAAAAATCTCGATTTTTATCATTTCAATACTGGAAGCTCCAGCGTTGCCGCATGAATGGTTGTTTTTGCACTTACGAAATCAACGGGAAATCTCCCAAATGGTTAATGATTTTCTTATACCGGCCGAACTCCTCCCGAATTAATTGCAGCATCACTTGGGCATATTGGGGCAGGGGCTGGCTTTTCAGGGTGACGATGCTGACTTTGGTGGAGGGCAGGTCTCCCTTGAGCTTTACAATCTGGGGCATGCCCAAGGCCAGGCTCTGGCTCTGCCAGCACAGGTACAGGAAAATGGGGGTAATAACGCAGACGCCGTAGGGAGCCAGCCGCAGCATCAGGCGCTGGTTGTTGGTTTCCAAAACGTGGTGGGGGTAGATGGAGTGGGCGGCGTACATTTGGTCAATGGCTACACGGATTTGGTTGGTTTCTGGCCGGTGGAAGAAGGGGAGATCCTGGAGTTCCAGGAGATCCACGCCTTCCTTCAGGTAGTGCTGGTAGTCCTGCTCTCCGGTTTCCGGCCGGTACTGCAGCAGCAGGGACTTGCTCAGAGCGCAGCACAGGTGTTCTTCCACCAGGGGTTCCAACTGGATATCCCGGGCCTCTGGCACGTTCAGCCCCACGCACAGGTCAATCTGGTGGGTGCGCAGCATGTCCAGGAGACGGTCGCTGTTGTATTCTTTAATTTGGACTTCAATATGGGGATACTTTTCCTGGTACCGTTCCCAGATGTCCCCGAAAAAGGCTTCGCTGCGCTGGCGGGAGGCGCCAATGCGCAGGGTGCCGTAGTGGCCCTGGACCAGGTCTGCAAAGCGGTCCGTCATGTCCTTTTCTTCCTGCAGCATCTGCTGGACGTAGAACAGCATGGCTTCCCCGGCAGGGGTGAGGCGGAAGGCGGGTTTCCGCTCAAACAGGGTGACTCCGTACTGGTTCTCCAGGCGTTTGATATGGGCGCTCAGGGACTGCTGGCTGATGTACAGTTTTTCCGCTGCCTTGGAGATATTGCCTTCTTTGGCAACTTCTACGAAATACTCAAAACCTAGTAAGCTCATACTTTCCTCCACAATCAGATAGCTGTCGATTTTGCAATTAAATACTGTTTTATCATTGTTTAAAAATATGATACCGTAAATACAGATAAAAGAAAAGTACTGGGAGGCTATTTCCTATGTTGAAAATTTTGGATTGTACGTTACGTGACGGCGGCAATGTGGTGGGCAAGGGCTTTGATGCCAATCTGACTTCTATGATGCTGAAAGCACTGATTGACTGCAATGTGGACTATATTGAAATGGGCAACTCCGGCGGCATTGGGGCCTACGAAGTGGCTGGTTTCACCAAGGCGGAAACGGATGAAAAGTATCTGGAACTGATGCAGCCGTATGCGGCTACGGGTAAGGTGGGGATGTTCCTGAATGCCAAACGGTATCGCCAAAAATACGTGGAACTGGCTGCTGCCAATCACCTGGCTTTCCTGCGGGTGGGCGTGGATGCCGATGAACCGGATCTGGCTATTGAACCCATTAAGGTCATCAAAAAGAACGGCATGAAGGCGTTTTATTCTGCTATGAAGGCGTACATCGTTTCTCCGGAAGAACTGGCAGAATCCGCCAAGAAACTGGAAGCGGCTGGCCTGGATGAATTTACCATTATGGACTCTGCGGGCTGCATGCTGCCGGACGAAGTGGAAAAGACCGTAGAACTGCTGACCAAGAGCGTAAGCATTCCCATCGCCTTCCATTGCCACAACAACCTGGCCCTGTCTGCGGCCAATGCCTTGGCTGCCTACCGGGGCGGCGCTTCCGTACTGGACGGCGGCCTTATGGGCATGGCTAGAAGCGCTGGGAATCTGCCTACGGAAGCGGGTATTGCGGTGCTGCAAAAATACGGGGAACTGAAGCATATCAACCTGTACAGCCTGCTGCAATTCATCAACGATGAACTGGAACCCATCATGAAGAAGGACCATGATTACCATAACCCCATTACGCCCTTTGACCTGGTACTGGGCATTACCGGCCTGCACTCCTCCAAGAGTGCCCTGTTCAAGAAGGTGGCAGCAGAAACGGGCGTTAACCTGTACCAGCTGATGGTGCATACGGCGGTTATTGACCGGAAGAATCCGTCTGAAGACCTGATTCGCAAGGTGGCTGGGGAAATCAAGGCATAAGCTGGGGACTAAGGAGGTAAATGGAATGTTTGAAGTACTGCTGGCAGGGACGTTCCCTGCAGGAACTTTGGAAAGAATGCAGGCTATGGTAAAGGGCACGGACATCAATATCCGGGCCGTGGTGACCGAAGAAGAATTTGCCAAGGAAAATGATGTGGACGCCATTGTGCTGCGGATCCTGAAGATGCCGCGCCCGGTGATTGAACGCTTCTCTTCCCGGCTGAAAATGATTATGCGCTGGGGCGTGGGCTATGATGCCGTAGACGTGGCAGCAGCCCGGGAAAAGAACGTGGACGTGTGCAATACGCCTGGGGCCAATGCCTATGCGGTCAGCGAACTGGCGGTGATGCTGATGCTGGCGGTGGGCCGGAAACTGATCTGCCATGAACGGAAACTCCAGAAAGGGGTTTGGAGCCGGGAACTGTATACGGCCCAAAGCAGCTCCCTGAACCACAAGGTGGTGGGGATTGTAGGCGGCGGCAACATCGGCCGTCAGGTGGCCCAGAAGGTACAGGTCTTTGGTGCCACCACCCAGTACTATGATCCGTTCCGGCTGCCGGCAGAAATGGAAAAAGCCTTTCATATGACCTATGTGGATTATGATACCCTGCTGGCCACTTCCGATGTGATTACCTACCATGTACCCCTGACCGACGGCACCAAGCATATGCTGAACGCTGACAATATCAAGAAGGTCAAGGACGGCGCTATTGTCATCAATACCGCCCGGAGCGGCATTGTGGACGACAGCGTGCTTGTGGAAGCTGTAAAGAGCGGTAAACTGAATGGCGCTGGTCTGGACTGCACCGAGGAATCTCCCATTTCCAAGGAGAACCCGCTGCTCCACGACCCCAACATTGTGGTAACGCCCCATATTGGCGGCACCACCAATGATATCTCCGATTCCATTATGCCCATGATTGTAGAAAATCTGAAGCGGCTGGCGAATGGAGAAGCACCGAAATATGTGGTAAATCCGGCAAAGTAAGACTGAAATAAAAAACACTCCTCCTTTATCAAAAGAGACTGCTTGGCAGGAAGTTTTCGTGCCAGGCAGTCTCTTTTGTAGGCTGTGGGGGAGCGGGACGCAGCTGAGGCTTCTAACCGTATCATTCGCACAGAGCATAATGGAAAATGACGGATAGCTATTTTAAATTTTGCAGAGCAGGTTCTATAATAAAATGAGAAGTGTGCGCTGGCGCCTGGGAGCGGGTTTGGCTCTCCCGGCAGCTGCGTGCAAAACGGCGGCAACGCTTTCAGGGCGTGCTTTCCCAACAGGGAAAGGAGCCGGGGAATGCAGGACCGCAGGGAAAGGGGCCGAAATGGAATATTTTACGCTGAATAATGGGGTGAAGCTGCCAGCAGTAGGCTTTGGAACCTGGGATGTACGGGGCGAGGCCGGCAAACAGGTGATTCTAACGGCACTGGAGGTGGGCTATCGTCTCATCGATACGGCCCAAATGTACGGGAACGAGGAAATTGTGGGGCAGGCAGTACGGGAAAGCGGCCTTGCCAGGAAAGACGTCTTTATTACCACCAAGCTCTATCGTCCCAGCTGCAGCTACCAAAAGGCCAAGGAAGGCATTGCCAAATCCCTGGAAGCACTGCAAACGGACTACCTTGACCTGCTGCTGATTCATGAACCTTACGAGCAGGCGCTGGAAATGTACGAGGCCCTGAAGGAAGCCTATGCAGCAGGCAAAGTTCGGGCCATTGGCATCTCCAATTTTGAACCTAAAGATTACGACCGGTTCCTGAAACAGTGTGGGCTGGTGCCTGCGGTCAATCAAGTGGAAGCCCATGTGTATTATCCGCAGTTGGAGCTCAAGGCACAGCTGGACCGCCAGGGCACGCAGATGCAGTCCTGGGGGCCTTTTACCGAGGGGCGGCGTAATATCTTTGCCCAGCCGCTGCTGAACCAGATTGGGGCAAAATACGGCAAGACGGCCGGCCAAACGGCGCTGCGCTATCTGCTCCAGAACGGGATTGCCGTAATTCCCAAATCGGTGCACCGGGAGCGTATGGAGGAGAACCTGCATTGTTTGGATTTCCAGCTGACGCCGGAGGATATGGCCCAGCTTAGCACGTTGAACGAAGGCCGTTCCTTGTTTGGATGGTATTAAGGACCTTGACGGGCCGGGCAGAATCCCGGTCGTCTTGGGCTGACAAGTCATTTAGCATTCTGGTAATATGTCAAGCATATTTTTTTTAAGATATTCTATGTATTAATCAAAAAAAGGGCGCACTTCACCTGCACCCGATGTTGCTTCAAAAAAACGGGTGCTATTTGAAATCGTTATTCTGTTCGGCGTTCAACTTTCCGCCGGCGTACAGTTGGTTTTTGACCAGCAAACCAAAAACGAGTCGTACTAATTTACGAGATGCAAGCGCGAGTGCTCTTTTATGCTGATGCTTTGGCACTTCAGCATATTTCTTGGCGTAATACTCTGCGTATTCAGGGATGTATCTTCGGACACTGTTTGCAGCCTCTCCAATATAATTACGGAGATATGTGTTACCCGTTCTGAAAACGGGTGTTTCCTCGGCCACGAAGTCGCCTGAATCGCTCTTGCGCCAAGTAAGTCCAACGTATTTAGCTAGCGAATCAGCTGAGCGAAAAGCGGAAATATCACCAATCTCAGCGAGAATGCCAGCAGCCAAGACTGGTCCAATACCAGGAATGGACCGTAGAATCATGTAGGCGTTAGGATTAACGCCCTTGACCGTCTTTTCTATAGCATGATCAATTGCCTTAATTTCCTTCTTGTAAGACTCAATACAGTTGAACGAACTGGCCAGAGCGATTGTCAGGGGTTCAGCTGCACGCTTATCAAGACGATAGGAATCCTGGGCGGCCTTTTTTAGCAATTTAGAGGTTTCAGCTAAGTTTGTAATGCGATTCCGGCTTTTTTTTGCCAGAAATTGTAGGAGCTCTTCTTCGCTGGCATCCACAATATCCTGTACAGAAAAGAATTCTGTCAAAACGGCAGCTGAAGTGGTCCCAAAAATGTTACTAAAGGGCTGTGATTCCTGATCCAAAATCTCCAGTTCACTAAATTTAAGAAACAGATTGGAAATCATGTAGGTCTTTTCTCTTGTGATGCATTCAGCGAGGTGCAGTCGGTGCCGTGTCAGACGCTTGAGTGCAAGAAACTGACTGCCTCTCCAGGGAGAACTCTTGATTTTGCCAACCCGAGCTAAATCAGAAATGATATATGCGTCCGTTGAATCAGTTTTGGAAAGGCCAATAAAAGTTTTTCGGTAATTCGCTGTGATTTTTGGATTGAGACAATAAACATACGGATGAAAAGGCATGAGAATTTCGCTGGCTGACAGGAAATTGGCAATATGAATACTGTACATGGAGGTGGATTCTAATGCGAAAACGATAGTATTTAGATTTCGATGAGAAAGCATACATTTACAGATAGCATTCGCCAATTTTTCAGCGCCAGGCTGATTATTAGGGAAAGAATCAGAAAGAAGCTTATTCTGTTCAAAGTCCATGGCATAGACAACATTGGATTTTGAACTTACATCAATACCGACGTATAAAGTTGACAAAGTGTTGATCTTAATCATGATATCATCCTCCTTCCCAGATCAGATTTGTGAAGCCTGAGCAAAAGGTTTATCCCAGGCATCATGAAGTAACCGCAACCTCGCGCAATTAGCATTCATCCTGTCAGCCTTTTTGCTGGTGCTAAGGCAGGAGATGCAACTTCTGTGTTAGCGGAGTAATGCTTCATGAGCTGGGCCGCATGCTAAAGGGAGCAGACACAGACGAACTGGCTGCAAGGGGAGATAGCAGTGCCTCCGGACATCAGACTCTACTGATATCGTACCATGGGAAAACCTTTTGTTACAGAGCTTCAGATTGTATAGACGGGAAACCGGAAGAGGAAAATTCTCCGAATGGTTCTTACCGCTATACGCACAAAAAATATGTATGTGAGCTGTTTTTAATAACTCACATACATATCATACGAGGGGAGGCATAGCATGAAAAAACTCTTAACGATGACCCTGACGCTGCTGCTGGTGCTGGGGCTGACGGCCTGTGGCCAAACGACCCAGGGAAATTCGGCTGGCAGCAAGGCGGCTGCGCCTGCGGCCGGAGAAAAGACGGCGGCTGGGGAAACCAATCCCGGCCATTTTGATTTGAAAGCTGGCATGGTGACGCTCAACAGCGGCTATAAAATGCCCATTATGGGTATGGGCACCTATTCCCTCAGCGACCAGGTGTGCTACGATTCCGTTACCACTTTCCTCAAAGCAGGAGGGCGGCTGATCGACACGGCTTACGCCTACAACAACGAGGCCGCAGTGGGCCGGGCTATCCGGGACAGCGGGGTGCCCCGGGAGGAAATCTTTGTGATTACCAAGCTGTATCCCAGCCAGTATGGGGACCCGGAGGCGGCCATTACCCAGGCGCTCAATACCCTGAATATTGGCTATATCGACATGCTGTTGCTGCACCATCCCGGGGAAGGGGACGTGAAAGCCTACCAGGCTATGGAAAAGGCGGTGGCAGCGGGGAAAATCCACTCCATTGGCTTGTCCAACTGGTACCAGGCGGAGCTGGAGAAATTCCTGCCCCAGGTGCAGATTACGCCGGCCCTGGTGCAAAACGAAATCCATCCCTATTACCAGGAGCCGAACGTGGTACCCTATATCCAGAAATTGGGTATTACGGTCCAGGGCTGGTATCCGTTGGGCGGCCGGGGCCATAACCAGGAACTACTGGGGGATAAGACCCTGGCGGCTATTGCCAAAGCCCACGGGGTTACGCCTGTCCAGGTGATTCTCCGGTGGAATCTCCAGCGGGGCGTGGTGGTGATTCCCGGTTCCAGCAATCCCAAGCATATCAGGGAAAATCTGGATTTGTTGGGCTTTAGCCTGACGGACGAGGAAATGGCGAAAATTGCGGCACTGAATCGGAACGAGAAACACGATTGGTATTAAAAAAACTGCGCGGCACGAACAGACTTCGTGTCACGCAGTTTTTTTGCTTTAGCGGTACTTTTTATCCATGGTATGGAGGATTTGGGCGGCTGCCCGGACATCCTCGGTGGTAATGCCTTTGTAGAAAATCATCCGGACGAATTTATCCAAAATGGGGTTAATCAGCAGCCCCTGTTCCTTGGCTTTGCGGCAGAACTCGTGGTTGGACAGGCCGGTGGGGGTGACATCCAGCAGCAGGATATTGGTCTGGACGGCTTTGGGGTTCGGGGGTACGATGACGTTCAAATCCTGGAGCAGGGAAGCGCACAGGGCACAGTGGTCATGGTCCTCCTGGAGCCGGCCTCGGTTGTGCTCCAGGGCATAGATGCCGGGGGCTGCAATGATGCCGGCCTGGCGCATACCGCCGCCAATCATTTTCCGGGTATCCCGGGCCTCCCGGATGAAGGCATTGGTGCCGCAGAGCAGGGAGCCAATGGGGGCCGCCAGGCTCTTGGACAGGCTGAAATCTACGGAATCCGTGTACTGGCACAGCCGGGCCACGGTGGTTTTAAGGTGCAGGGCGGCATTAAAAATCCGCACGCCATCGGTGTGGACGGGCACGTGGTACTGTTGGGCCAATGTGTAGATCTGTTTCAGGCTTTCTTCCGTAATGCAGGTGCCGCCAGAGAAATTATGCGTATTTTCCAGGCAGAGCAGGGAAATACCGCCTTTTTTCAATTGGTCTTCAATGACATTCAGGTCCGGCTGGAAATCTTCATCCAGAGGGTACGTAGCCCGCTGGAGCTGGCCAAAGCGGGGAGAAAAAGCGGTTTTCTCGCTTTTGTCCAGGTGCTGGAGATTGTTGACCAGTACACGGTCTCCTGGCCGGCACCAGGTAAGCAGGGCCGTCAGATTGGTCATACTGCCGGAACAGCAGAGCAGCCCCGCTTCCTTGCCGGTAAGGGAAGCTGCCAGGTCTTCCAGTTTGTTTACCGTGGGGTCCTCGCCCCGGCCATTTTCGTCAATGCGTCCGTCATCGCCTACCGGGGCGGTGAGGATGGTTTCCAGCATGGGCAGGTCAGGCTGGGTTAAGGTGTCGCTGCGCAAATCAATCATAGGGGGCCTCCGTAACAGGGAATAAAAAAATAGACAATTTTATTATAGTGTAGAATAGGAGAAGTGCAAAGAATAAAATAAAGGGAGGAAAGAAATAAATATTTGTCCATATAAACGAACTTATATGTGTCGAAAATGAGAAAAGTAAAATTTAAAAAGACAAAAGTACGCGTGTAAAAGCACTGTAACAAAAGAATACACAAAATAACAGGTACATGAGTGTATAAAATAAAACGAAAAATAACAAGGAAAATACGAACATTTCCCTATAGAAGGAAAAAGTTGAAACAGGTTTATAGCATATAATATTATAATATTATAATGTTTCAGCAACGCTGAAAATAGGGAGGAGATTGCAGTGACTTGGCAAATGTGGTTGGTAATTGGATTGTTTTTCTGGGTGTTTATTGCCCTGAATTGGAAGATTGCTGATCCGATTATCGTGGGGATTTCGATTCCTACAATACTTGCGCTGACCGGGATTTTGAATCCGGCAACGGCTTTTTCGGATTTTTCCAATTCAACCTGTATGTTCTTTATGAGTATGTTTGTCATTGGACGGGCCATTATGAAAACCGGCCTGGCAGACACCATCGGCAGTACCATCATTAACCTGATTGGCAGGACGGAAAGACGGCTGACCCTGAGTGTGGCGGTAGTTTCTGCCAGCATGAGCGCCTTTTTGAACGATACAGGGACCACCGGGTGCCTGATGCCCATTGTAGGGGCTATGGCCCAAAAGGCCCATGTGAAGCTGTCCCGGATTTACATGACCTTGGCTTTCTTTGCTTCCATGGGCGGTACTATCACTCTTGTGGGTACCACACCCCATATCATTGCCAGCGGCCTCTTGGAAAAAGCCGGGTATCAAGGCTATGGCTTCTTTGAATTTACCAAAGTAGGTCTCCCCATTACCATTATCGGCGGGCTGTATATGTACTTTATTGGCAGCAAAATGCTCCCTGAAGTAGAAACCAGTTATGACGATGTACCGCCGGTAGCCAAGAAGGATAAACGGGGCATGGTGATTACGTCTCTGGTCTTCATTATTTTGGTGGTAGCTATGGCTACCAAGATTATGCCTTTCCATTTGGCTGCTGTATTGGGCAGTATCATTGTGGTAGTTACCAAATGCATTACCGTAGATGATGCCATTTCTTCTTTTAGTATGCCTACCCTGTTCCTGGTAGCCGGTGTGTTCCCCTTGAGCGGCGCTATGGCAAAGACGGGTGTAACCCAAATGCTGATTGGTTTCCTGGGTCAATATACCTCTTCCGTAAGCCCCTATGTGGGAATCCTTTTGATTTCCGGCCTGACGGCTTTCCTGACCCAGTTTATGATGGGCACGTCCTTGTCCGCTATTATGCTGCCCTTGGGCATTGTGTACGCCCAATCCCTGAACTTGGATCCTCGGGGTGTGGTTATGGCCATTGCCGTGGCATCTTCCTTGGCGTTCTGCACACCCTTTGGCACTGGGCCCAACCTGCTGGTGTGGAAACCCGGCGGCTATGAAATCAAGGATTATTTCAAGGTGGGCCTGCCGCTGGTAACCCTGGCTTGGCTGGTAGCTTCCACCATTATCTGGTATTTTTACGAATTTATGAAATAAAGAAGAAAATTTGAGGAGGTCTTGAAAAATGTTTTTGCTGAATGAACGTGTACAAGGTGTGACTCCGGAACTATTGGATTTGTATGAAAAGGTTTGTCCTTCTACCATTGGTCATATGACTGACTTTGGTTTCATTACCGGGCTAAAGCCCTTCCAGAGCAACTTCCATTTTGTGGGCAATGCGGTAACGGTGCAGCTGCCCCATATGGATTCCATTGCCATCCATAAGGCCGTGGATGTGGTAAAACCGGGAGATGTGCTGTGCGTCAATACTTGCAGTGAATACGACCGGGCTCCTTTGGGCGAACTGGTGGGCTATGCCTATAAGACCAAAGGCGTGGCTGGGGTTATTATTGATGGCTGCATTACAGACGTGAAAGCCTTGAAGGAAATGGGACTCTTGATTTATTCCTATGGCGTCAGCGCCCTGACTACCCGCAGCCTGGGTATTGAAGGCATGATCAATGTACCCATTGCTATCCAGAATGTAGTGGTAAAACCTGGTGACCTGGTGGTGGCTGATGATGATGGCATTTTCGTAGTGGATCCCAAGTTTGCCAAGGAATACGGCGAACGGGCCATTGCCAAACAAAATGGCGAACCGGCTACCAAAAAGCGCATTGACGCTGGAGAAAGCCTGCCCCATATCAACGGAAACTACAAATATTTTGAGAAAGCGTGAGCGGGATGGAAGCGTTATTAGAAGTAGAGGCGAAAGCCTTTATAGAACAAGATCAGGAGTATATCCGGTCTTTCCGCCGGAATATGCATCAGCATCCGGAGCTGAGTTATAAGGAATTTGCAACAACCCAGCGGATTGCTGCAGAATTGGAAAAACTGCCAGGTGTGGAAGTAACTACCTGGGAAGGAAAAACCGGAGTAATGGGTGTTCTGAAAGGTGGTAAACCCGGTAAGGTGTTGGCTCTGCGGGCGGACATCGATGCTCTGCCCATGACCGAAAAATCCGGACTGCCTTTCCACTCCTTGGAGTCCGGGGTGGCCCATAGCTGTGGCCATGACCTGCATACTTCTGTACTGTTGGGTACGGCCCGGGCAATGAGCCAGGTCCGGGAAAATCTGCCAGGTACAGTGAAGTTTATTTTCCAATGTGCGGAAGAAGCTTTGGGTGGTTCCGAAAGCATGATTGAACGGGGTGTCCTGGACGACCCTAAGCCAGACGCTATTTTTGGGCTTCATACTTGGCCTTTCCTGCCGGCAGGTACCATTGGCTTTAAAGCTGGTTCCTTTATGGCTTCGGCGGATTCTTTAGATGTGGTTATCGAAGGAAAATCCGGTCATGCGGCCCATCCAGACAACTGTGTGGATCCTATTGTGGCTGCAGCTGCGGTTATCCAAGGGGTGCAGAGCATTGTCTCCCGGGAATTGCCGCCTACCAAGGGCGCGGTGGTTTCCTTCTGCGTAATCCAGGGCGGTACGGCTCGGAACGTGATTGCGCCTTCCGTTACTTTGCAGGGAACGGTGCGTACCACGGATACGGAGGTGCGCAACAGCATGGAAGTACGGCTGCGCCGAATTATTACTTCCATTGCTGCAGGGTATCGCTGCGAAGCCAAGATTACCTACACCAAGGGGCCGGCTCCGGTTATGAATGATGCGGCACTGACGGATTTGGCTCGGAACGCGGTAAAGGCTGCCTTAGGCGAAGAACAGGTCAGCGAGCTGGCAGAACCCTCCCTGGGAAGTGAGGATTTCTCTGCCTACCAGGAACGGATTCCTGGGGTGCTGTACCGTTTGGGCACGGCCAATGACAATCCCCAGTCCAAACTGGGGATGCACAATCCGGCCATTATTTTTGACGAAAAAGCTCTGCCTACGGGTATTACGGCAATGACTTCTGTTGCCCTTGCCTATCTGGAAAAATGATATAATGAGGTGCGCAGGAAAATGTAAGGTTTTCCGGCGCACCCTTTTTCCAAAGGGGATAACCCAAGAAGGCGAGTGGAACATATGGCAGAACCATTGCATGAAAAAATCTATCAATATCTGTATCAAAAAATACAAAAGCATGAATACGAGGAAGGAGAAAAGCTGCCCACGGAAAGTGAGCTGAGCGATTTCTTTCAAAGCAGCAAGGCGCCGGTACGCCAGGCGTTGGAAAAATTGGGACTGGAAGGTTTTATCGTCCGCCGGCCGGGCAAAGGCACTTATGTAGCCGTTCATCAGGCCTGGCCCCATTTAAATCTGGGGGGCTTTGGACAGGAGTTTTCCGAGAAGTCGGCGCTGATCTATTGCAGAACCTTAAAGGTAGAGGAAGAACCCCTGCCTGCCTTTTTACAAGGAGAACCGGGTTTGGAAAACTGCTTGACCATTACAGGGGTAACCCGGGTTCGGTATTATAAAAGCAAGCCCCTGTACTATTTGCACCATTATGTGGCCGGGTTGGAACGGGAGCTGATTCAGCAGGAAGAAAATTTTGCTTCCATGCTGGCCTTGTATGATAAGTACCATCGGGCCATTGGGCAGACGGCGGAAGTCTTGGAAGCCGTAGGGGCCCAGGGAGAAGCGGCAAAGCAGCTGCAGGTGCCGGAGGGAACTCCGGTGATGCAGGTAAGCCGGAAAACGTATGGGCAAGATGGCAGATTGGTTGAATACGTACGATTTTATGTACTGACAGCGGACTGGAAGTACCGGACCAGCTACAAGAACCGGGAATAAGGTCCGTCAAGCAATAATGGATGGGAGGCTGGAATATGGATACTAACACATTGGTAGAGAAGTATGAGCAAGAGATGATTGGGGTGCGGCGCACGATTCATCAGCATCCGGAACTAAGCAACAAGGAGTTTGAGACCACCAAACGGATTGAGAAGTTCCTCAGAGACTGTGGCATTGAGGTGCTGGAGGTGGGCATGAAGACGGGCTGCATCGGGCTCTTAAAGGGCGGCAAACCCGGCAAGGTAGTGGGCCTGCGGGAAGATATTGATGCCCTGCCCATTGTGGAACAGACAGGGCTGCCTTTTGCCTCCTGTGAGGAAGGGGTAATGCATGCCTGCGGTCACGACATCCATCAGACGGTGCTGATGTACACGGCCAAGGCCTTGTCCGAAATCAAGGACGAATTGGCTGGTGATGTGCTGTTTATCTTCCAGCCGGCAGAAGAAGCGCTGTATGGTGCTTTGGAAACCTTGGCAACGAAGTTCTACGAAAAGGTTCATCCGGACGTGCTGCTGGGGCTGCACTGCTCTCCAGAATGGGATGCAGGCACCATTGGGGTCATCAAAGGACCGGCCAATGCGTCTTCAGATTTTCTTACGGTGACGGTAACCGGTAAGGCTGGGCACGGGGCCCACCCGGAAAACTTTGTGGATCCCATTATGATCAGCGGGTATCTGCTGGCGGAACTCCAAACGGTGGTATCCCGGGTGAACCGGCCGGTATTTCCGGCAGTGCTGACCTTTGGCTCCATTCATGGGGGCAAGGCTGGCAATGTGGTGCCGGAAAAGGTGGAAATGGTGGGAACTCTGCGTTCCCTGGAACCCAATAGCCGGAAACTGATGCATGAAGAAATCAACCGGATTGTGGAACATGGGGCTGCGGCCTTTCGGGGCAAAGGAACGGTAAAATGGGACGATGGTATGCCGCCGCTGATTAACGATGATAAGGTCATTGATGCTGTGGTGAAGGCTGCCGGGGAGACCATTGGAGCGGAGAACGTAAAACCCATTCCCTATCCTTCCACCGGGTCCGACGACTTTTCCTGGATGTTCCCCAAGCTGTGTCCGGGAGCCCAATTCCGTTTAGGCACGGGCAACAATGAGGACAGCGATACCCGTTGGGGACTGCATAATCCGAAAAACGTATTCGATGAAAAGGCTTTGGCCACAGGGGTGAAAGTCCTGGTGCAGTTTACCCGGGACTATCTGGGCTAAGTCACTGAAAACAGGGGGAGGAAGCCAATGAAAGCGAAGGAATTTCCACAAACAGTTGCACTTTTGTTTTTCTTGATTTGTTTTGCGGCCGTATTGACCTGGATCCTGCCGGCAGGGGAGTTTGATACCCAGAAGGTGGGGAATGTAACCCGGGTAGTAGCAGGTACGTATCATGCTGTTAAGCAGACGCCTCAGGGACCCTTTGCGGTACTGAATGCGGTAGTTATCGGTTTCCAAAGAGCGGCTGTGCTGTTTGCCATGGTGCTGTTTACGGGCTCCGCGGTGCACATGATGCAAAAAAGCGGGGCTGTAGAAGTAGCTTTTAAATCTTTGACCACGGGCGGCAAAACAGCCAACCTGGGTGCCATTATTTTCGTAATCATGGCCTTCATGTCCGTAGGCGGCGCCACCGGCGTATTTGCCAATCCTACGGTAGCGTTGATCCCTATCGGCATGGTGGTAGCCAAGACCATGGGATTGGATGCAGCGGCCGGCTTTATGATGATTTACCTGGGTGCCTATTCCGGCTTCAACGTAGGCTGGGCCAATCCGTCCACCCTAGGGGTTGCGCATCCTATTGCGGAATTGCCGGTGTTCTCCGGGATGTCCGTGAGGTTTGTGTTCCATGCGGTGAACTTCGTCTTGAACTATCTGTTTGTTATGCGGTATATCAAGGGGATTCAAAAGAACTACACCACCAGTCTTTGCTACTATGACGGCATGGCAGAAGCTGACGTTATGGGGGATAAGCTGGGCGAAACCGTGGAAAGCTCCGGTAAAATGACTGGAGTACAGAAATTCTGCATGGGTACTATGATTCTGGCCATTGTGGCTATCATGACCGGTGCAGTAGTCGCCAAGTGGGGGAACCAGCAGATTGCGGCCATTATGTTCCTGGCGGTAATCCTTCAGGGGGCTGCCCAAAAGCTGGGGGTCAACGGTACCACCAAGGAATTTATCGAAGGGTGCAAACCCATGTTGAATGCGGCTTTCATCATCGGCTTTGCCAATGGCATCTCCGTTATCCTGAAAGACGGGCACATCCTGAATACCATTGTGTACTATTTGTCCATTCCCATTGGGATGTTCGGCCCGGTGGTGGGCGCCATTCTGATGTTCTGGGCCAACCTGTTCATCAACCTGTTCATTCCTTCCGGTTCCGGCCAGGCTGCTGCGGTAATGCCGCTGATGGTGCCGCTGGCCGACCTGACGGGAATTACCCGGCAGGTAGCTGTGCAGGCCTTCCAGTTTGGTGATGGCTTGTCCAACTGTATCGTTCCTACGGCAGGGACCATCATGGGCTCCCTGGGGATTGCAGGCATTGCCTACAATCGGTATGCCAAATGGTTTGCTCCTTTCCTGCTGCTGCAGAGCATCCTGGCCTCCATTGCGCTGGGAGTCTTACAGGTTGCTGGTTGGACGGGACTATAAGCATATAGAAAATCCGGAGTGCAAACTCCGGATTTTTTTGTGCACAAAAAGCGAGAAAACCTGCTTTTCCTATGATTCCTTTTTGGTATAATAAGAGTTAGAGAGAAAATATGCAGCATAGCTTAAATACAATCGAATAACAGGTATTTCTGGTCGATGGCGGGACTGGCAGCAGGGCAGCAAGGGAGTTCACCGCGCTGGTAACCGGGAAGGCTTGGTATTCAATCGCAAAGAGAGTGGGAGCGTTCACATGGAAAAGAAAGTCTATGATACGTATGTACAGATTCTAAGAAATGAATTGAAGGTTGCCCTGGGCTGCACGGAACCCATTGCCATTGCCTACGCAGGGGCCAAGGTCCGGGAAGTGCTGGGTCAGATGCCCGAGCATTTGGAAGTGGGCTGCAGCGGCAACATCGTCAAGAACGTGAAGGCGGTAACGGTGCCCAATTCCGGCGGCCAGCGGGGGATTCAGGCTGCAGCTGCCATGGGTGTTATCGGAGGAGATGCTTCCCAGGAACTGGCGGTGTTGGAAGCGGTAAAACCGGCGGATATTGAAAAATGCAAAGCGCTTTTAAAAACAGATTTTGTAGACTGTAACCTGGTAGAAAATGTGGCTAATCTTTATATTGATATCAAAGCTACCGCAGGGGAACATTCTGCAGAAGTGGAAATCCAGGATTACCATTCCAACATTACGAAAATCGTCAAGGACGACCAGGTGCTGCTGAACCGGGACAATGCCGCCGGCAAGGAAGCTGCACCGGTGGGACCGGACAAGAGCCTGCTGAACGTAAAGGATATCTTGGAATTTGCTGATACGGTGGATCTGAAAGAGGTTCAGGACGTACTGGAACGGCAGATTGAATACAATACGGCCATCTCTGAAGAAGGACTGAAGCATCCCTACGGGGCTGAAATCGGACGGACTTTGATGGAAGACTTTGATACCAGCAAGGTGGAAGTCCAGGCCAAAGCGCTGGCTGCGGCGGGCTCCGATGCCCGGATGAGCGGCTGCCCCATGCCGGTGGTAATCAACTCCGGCAGCGGCAACCAGGGGATTACGGTGACCATGCCGGTGGTGGTGTATGCCAAATACTACCATATTCCCCAAGAGAAACTGTACCGGGCGCTGATTGTCAGCAACCTGATTTCTATTCACCAGAAACGGTATATCGGCAGCCTGTCCGCCTACTGCGGGGCTACCAGTGCGGCCTGCGGCAGCGGGGCCGGCATTGCGTACATGATGGGCATGAACTACGAGGAAATCAGTGAAGTCATCACCAACAGCATTGCCACCATCGGTGGCATGGCCTGCGATGGTGCCAAGTCTTCCTGTGCGGCTAAGATTGCGGCCGCAGTGGAATGTGCTACGGTGGCCATCCATATGGCCCGGAAGAAACGGGCTTTCAAGAGCGGCGAAGGCTTGGTGAAAGATAATGTAGAGGAGACCATTGCGGCCATCGGTGATATGGGCCGGGTGGGGATGAAATCCACGGACGTGGAGATTCTGAACATTATGCTGGATAAAATCAAGCCACTAGAGAACAAGAGATAAAGGACTAGCAGAGGAAAACTTTCTCCGTCAGCCCCCTTTCCACCACCCTTTGGGCGGTTCCCCTTCCCCGAGTGGTTCGCATTGTACCAATCAGCCGCGCTCTTCGAGCTTGCTTCTTGGAATGCTATCACAGAGGTCGCATTAGCCGGTCCTCCATTGCTGCCTTGATGTGGACGACCGGATGCGACTCCCAAACGTGGAAGGTAGTGGCTGCCACCTCCTCCAACGCTTTGCGCTCATATCCAATTATCAAGGCTGTAAGCCGCAGAGAATTGGTTAATATGAGCCATGTGATAGCGGCCTGCAAAGCGAACCCGTAGGGTGAAGCTGCGCAGCGAGCCGCGAACCACTGGAGGAGCCTGTAGTAGAAAAAATCATTGTGGCCATTGGTGATATGGGCCGGGTGGGAATGAAATCCACGGATGTGGAGATTCTGAACATTATGCTGGATAAGATTAAGCCGCTGGAGAACAAAAACTAAAGATTCATGGGGGAACTGTCGGGTTTGTGCCTGCGTGCTATAATACCTGTAGAAACCCAAAGGAGGAATATCCTATGATTACAATGTATGGAAGCCGCATTTGCATCGATTGCCGGAATTTCCTGGCGCTCATGGCCAGCCGGAAGCTGGAAAAGGAGTTCCAACTGGTAGATATTACGGAAAATACCACCAATATGAAGCGGTTTTTGACCCTGCGGGATCATCAGCCGGTCTTTGCAGGGGTACGGACCCGGGAGCCGGAAAGCGGCATCGGGATTCCGGCCTTCCAGAAGGAAGATGGAACGCTGACGTTAAGCGAGGACGAAGCGCTGTCCTGGATTGGCCAGCCGCCTATGACGGAAGCGGAACACGTGGAGAAAAGATAAAAAACGGCAGCAAAAAGCCCTGGAGCATCAGCAGATGCTTCAGGGCTTTGTCTATTTTAGGTTAGTCTTCCGGATCAAACAGGAACAGGCGGTGGCGTTTGTCGGTGGCCAGTTTGGTAAACCGGTCATATTGCCGCAGTACGTCTACAATCAGTTCTTCTTTTTTCATATAGCGGACGGGGTAGCCAATGCGGCCATCGGCAAAGTAGCTGACGGGCACGTACATGACTTCCCGGTTGATTTGGGGCATGGCCGGGTTTTCGGTAGCAAATTCCGATACGTCGGTTTCCTGGCACATGACACCGTAGGTAAAGTTCCGCATGGTGCTTTGGACAATGGTAAATTCGGCCCTGGGCATATTGTAGGGGCCGTTCATCTTTACCGTGGCTTTGACTCCATAGTTTTCCATTTCTTGGGCCAGTTCCTTAAAGGCAGGAACAGCGGTGTTCCGGATAAAGTCCCGGGCGTGATTCAGGTCCGGGGAAATGGCCATGGAATGCAGCCGGTCCTGCCAGGCGGAGCCGGTCCAATAGGAGGTGCAGGCGGACAGGCCGCGGCCAAAGTAGTCTTCGTCTACCAGGAGGCCTTTGAACAGGCAGAAGCACAGCAGCAGGAGAATCAGCAGGAAGGGCAGGGCCATAACCATATTCATGGCCTGGAGGGCGTCCAGACCGCCGGTGTACAGCAGCAGGATGGCCAGGGCTGCCAGTACGGCGCCCCAGAGAATGCTCTGCCAACGGGGGAATTGGGTACCGCCGGAGGAGGCAATGCCGTTTACCACGAAAATCCCTGAGTCGGCGGAGGTTACAAAGAACAGGGTAATGACCACAATGGACAGAAAGGAGGTAATCTGGCTGAAGGGCAGCTGGTGCAGGAAGGCAAACAGCATACTTTCGGTCTGCCCGGTAAGGCCGGACAGGATGCCCTTGTGGGTCAGGTCCACCCAAATGGCGGTGTTGCCGAAAACCGTCATCCACAGCAGGTTAAATACCGTGGGCACCAGGAGTACGCCCAGGATAAATTCCCGGATGGTGCGGCCCTTGGAAATCTTGGCGATGAACATGCCCACAAAGGGGGACCAGGTAATCCACCAAGCCCAGTACATAACGGTCCAGGAAGTGAACCAACCCTCGTTTTGGGGGTCGTAGGCAAAGGTCCGGAAGCTCAGGGGAACCAGGTTGGCAATGTAGGCGCCCAGGTTTTCCGTAAATGCATTCAAGGTGAAAACCGTGGGACCGGCCAGCAGAACAAACAGCATCAGGCCAAAGGCCAGCAGCAAATTGATTTCACTCAGATACCGGACGCCTTTGCTGACGCCAGAAATTGCAGACAGAATGGAGCAACTGGTGCAGACCAGAATGATGAGTACCAGGGTGGAGGGCTGGACGGAATCGATCAGGTGGATTTCCTTAAAGCCCGCCGCCAGCTGCAGGGCACCGTAGCCCAGGGTGGTAGTGATACCGAAAATGGTACAGGACAGGGCCACCACGTCGATGAAGCGGCCGATGGGGCCGTTGACCTTATCTTTCAGGATGGGGAAGAAGGCCCGGCGTACGGTCAGGGGCACGTGGTAACGGAACCCGAAGTAGGCCAGGGCCAAGCCCAGGACGCCATAAATGGCCCAGGCGTGGATGCCCCAATGGAAGAAGGTATTCAGCATGGCGGTTTTGGCCTGGTCATTGACAGACAGACCGGCGTGAAGGGGCTGGGCAAAATGGGAAATGGGTTCCGCTACCCCAAAGAACATCAGCCCAATGCCCATGCCGGCCGCAAACAGCATGGCCAGCCAGGAGAAGAAGGAGTGCTCCGGTTCGTCATCATCGTTGCCCAGACGAATATTCCCCAGGTTGCTGACGCAGAGAATCAGCAGAAAAATCACGAAGAAAGAGGCTCCCAGGATGAACAGCCAGCCGGTAGAGCTGGTAATCCAATGCCGGGCCTGGGTCAGATAGGTTTCGGTGATTTCTGGAAAGGCTGCACAGCCAAATACTACGGTGAAAATAATGATGATGCTGGGAAGGGTAATTCCCGGATCAAACGAAGTATACTTTTTCAATTTTTCCCATGTGCTCAATAGGATTCCCCCTTTTGGAAATGCGTTTGTTTAGAATGACAAAAAACATGCGTTTTCGCTTTCAAAAATATGCGTGTTTTGATACAAATTATCATACATAATAACTAATTATACCACAAAATGTATTAAAATTGCTAATTTAGCAAAACGTTAAATGCATAAGAAAGTTATAAAAACCGAAAACCCGCATGGAGACTGGACTTGTAGGTCAGAAAAAAATACGGTTTTTGCATGCAATTGGACGCAAAAATGGCGAAAAAACCGTCAGTTTTTGCAGGCACAAGGAGTGACCTACAGGGGAGTATGGTTTTTGGCCAGCGAGAAAAAATTGAGGATAGGTATAAGCCCCAGTTTATCTTGGTGTACGAATTCCTGCCTTTTACAAAGGGGGGCCTTCGCCGTATAATCAAGGTAAGGGCAGGACGGCGGCAGTGGGCCGCCAGGGTCCAGTCCGCGTAACCCATCGTTTGCAGGTGTTTTTCTAAGGAGGGATACTATGGATTTAGGTTTAAAAGATAAAGTGGTTTTGGTGATGCATTCGGCTTCTGGCTTGGGCAAGGGAATTGCCACGGAAATGGCCAGGGAAGGGGCCAAAGTGGTGCTGGCTACTTCCGGGCCCTACGAACAGCGGATGCGGGACGTGCAGGAAGAAATTGCCCAAAAGACCGGCAACCGGCCGGAAGGGTTTGTGTGCGACCTGCTGCACCCGGAAGAAATTACCCGTTTGGTGGATCAGGTGGTCAGCCAGGTGGGGGATATCTGGGCGCTGGTGAATGTATGCCCTGGGCCCAAGCCCGGCACCTTTGACAAGTTTGGCGATGAGGACTGGGAGGAGGCCTTCCACCTGTGCCTGCTGTCCTATGTGCGCACCATTCGGGCGGTACTGCCTTCCATGAAGCGCCTGGGCGGCGGCCGGATTCTCAACAGCACGTCCTCCTCGGTAAAGGACTGCCTGGATAATCTGCTGCTGTCCAATACCATGCGCATGGGTGTGGTGGGGATGAGCAAGACCCTGGCCCGGGAAGTGGGGCCTGACAACATCCTGGTGAACGTCATTGGACCGGGGCGGGTAGCTACCAAGCGTATTGACCAGCTGAATAGAATTCGTGCTGAAAAGCAGGGACTGTCCCTGGAAAAGGTGGAAGAAGACGATATGGTGAACTTCCCCCTGGGCCGCTACGGCACCACGGAAGAATACGGCCGGTTGGCTGCCTTTCTGTGCAGCGAGGCCAACAGCTACGTATCCGGACAGACCATTCTGCTGGATGGCGCCATGACCAAGGCGTATTAAGAGCTTTTGTAAAAACTGGATTCTCCTCTGAACGGCGGGGAATCCATTTTTTTTGTTGCATACTATTCCTAATGGGAATGGGAAAAGGTTATTTTTCTTCATTTTTCAGCATACCCTTCGAATCTTATAATAAATACATAAATAGATTCGGAAAACTCTGAACAAATGAAGGAGGAAGTATCATGTCAATGGCGCTGGTGGCGCTCCTGTTTCTTCTGGGAGCCATTGTGCTGGGCTTTGTGAAAAAGTCCAATGTGGGATTGATCTGTTTGGGACTTACGGTGATTTTGGGCCGGCTGGGGAATATTCCCTTGGGCAAAATGTACGGTGGGTTTCCGGGAAAGTTGTTCCTGACCCTGCTGGGAACTATGTTTTTCTTTAGCCTGCTTCAGGAAAACGGTACCTTGGAAAAGGCTTCCAAGAAACTGACCCGGCTGTGCGGTACCAAGGTGTTCCTGGTGCCCATTGTGATTTATCTGGTAAGCTATATTCTCTCGGCCATTGGACCTGGAGCCATCAGTGTCCAGACGGTGATGGTGCTGTTTGCAGTGCCGCTGGCCTTCCAGCTGGGGGTAAGCCCCATTCTTATGGGAGTCATGGCCATTCTGGGTGCTGTGGGCGGTACGGCGTCTCCCATTGCCCTGACGGGAATCATTGTGGGGGATTTGCTCAGCGAAATGAACGTGGCCATGCCGGGCAATGCCATTTTCCTGGGGGTAACCGCGGCCAACGTGATGTGCGCCCTGGTGGTGTATCTGCTGTTTAAGGGCTGGAAGCTCCGGGGGGAAAGTACCCAAAGCCAGGAAGCCATTGCTTTTGACGGCATTCAGAAATTCAGCCTGCTGCTGATTGCCATTTTGTTTGTGGCTGTGGTAGGCTTCTCCCAGGATGTGGGCTTTGTCTGCTTTACCCTGGCTTTTGTGCTGCTGATGACGGGCAAGGTGGACGAGAAGGCGGCGGTGAAGCGGCTGCCCTGGAATACGTTGATCCTCATCTGCGGCATCAGCGTGCTGATGAACCTGGTGAAGCTGCTGGGGGGTATCGATTTGATGGCCAAGGGTCTGGCCTACTTTATGAACCAATATACGGCGGCAGCCTTTATGGGGATGACCGGGGGTATTATGTCCTGGTTCTCCAGCGCCAACGGAGTGGTGTTCCCCACGCTGATTCCTACGGTGTCCAAGGTGGCAGCCAATGTAGGCGGGGCATCTCTTATCCAGATGGTGGCAGCCATTGTGTGCTCGGCTACTGTGGCGGGCATCAGTCCCATGTCCACCGGCGGTTCCCTGATTATGGCCGGGGTGGCCCAGGAAGAACGGGGAAAAGCGGAAGAAGCTGGTTTGTTTGCTAAATTGTTTGGCCTGTCCGCCCTGTGCGTGGTGATTGTTTTTGCCTTCACCCTGGCTGGCGGTCTGAAATTCTTGTCCTAGGAGGAAACGCTATGACCATTTATGTAGGTTCCCGGACTACCAAAGCCAGAAAGGCGGAGGGAGAAGGGATTACAGTATACGAAGAAAAAGGCGGGAGCTGGCAGAAGTTCCAAACGCTGCCCTGTCTGGAAAATCCGTCCTATTTCTGCGGCAACCGGGCGGGCAGCCGGCTGTACGCCATCCATGGGGATGGGTGCACGGCCACTGCTCTGGCAAGAGCCAAGGACGGCACGCTGACCGAACTGAACACGGTGCCGGTGTACGGCACTAACCCTGTGCATTTGGTGCTGAGCCCCAAGGAAACGTCCCTGTACGTGGCCAGCCTGGAAACCGGCAGTGTGGCCCAGGTGGCGGTGGAAGCGGACGGGAGTCTGGGCGCTGTTCGGCAGCTGACCTTTGTGCCCGGGCAGCCCGGCCATGGGTACGTTTCCCATCCCCACCAAGTATGTCTGGATCCCAGTGGCCGCTGGCTGCTGGTACCGGCCCAGGGCCGGGACCACGGGGTGGGCGGGGTAACGGTGTACGCCATTCATCCGGAAACGGAAGAATTGGAAGCCCGTTTCTTCTGGCAGGCACGGCCTGGTGCAGAACCCCGGCATATGGCCTTCCATCCCAATGGGAAGTTTGTGTACCTGGTGAACGAAAAGGACAGCACGGTGCTGTTCTTCCACTTTGACCCGGAAACGGGGAGTCTGGAACCCCAGCAGCTGCTTACCAGCCTGCCGGAGGATTACTTTGGTCCCGGCTGGGCCAGCGGAATCGTTATGGGGAAAGGGGGCCAGGCACTGTACGTGTCCAACCGGACCCACGACTCGGTGACGGTGTATGCCCTGGAGCCGGAAACTGGCCGGATGACCTATGTCCAGAACGTGCTGACCGGGGGCCGTCAGCCCCGTTTCATCGGGCTGAATCCGGAGGGTACGGAGCTGGTGGCGGCCAACGAGCTGACCCATACCCTTAGCCGGTTTGCTGTCCAAAAAGCTGGAACGCTGGTAAAGAAAACGGAGGAAATTCCTGCGGGTTCGCCGGTGTGCGTGTGGTGGCAGGCCTAAAGCAACAAGAAAAAAGCAGTCTTGTGAACGGAAGCGGCGTTCACAAGGCTGCTTTTGTTTTTAGCGGACAATTGTTCCTGGACGGCGGGCCTTCAGGGCTGGAAGTTTTCCAGGGCCAGATTGGCGGTGAGCCAGCTTTGGGCCAGGGGAAGCAGGCGGCGGCCGCTGTCGGTCAGGCTGGTTTCCCGGGCGCCCTGGCGGCGGGCAATCAGGTCTGCGCCCACCTGGCGTTCCAGCTGCTTTAGCCGGTAGCTGACGGTGGCCTGGGATACGTAGAGCAGGCGGGAGGCTTTGCTGATGTTTTTGACCTCAGTCACAGCCAAAAAGGTTTCAACCAGATCTTTTTCCATGCTAAGCCTTCCTTTCTGCCCTTTGCTGGGCACGGTCCTGAAATGTTGGAAAAAACGCTGCTCCAGTCTGGAGACCGTCAGAGGGTGAAGGTTTTGAACGGTACTGGAGCCAGCGTTTTGTCTTGCTCTTATCATAGCAAAAATCTGAAATTTTGGCGAAATGATATTTTGGTATGTACTTATATGAATTTATTTATAGCTCCAGGAAAACTTGAAAATTTTCCTGGAGCTATAAGCTGTGGGTTATACGAGTATATAAGATTACGACTTTTACGGACGGGAGTGGGCTTGCTATAATCAAAAGAGGGACCCAATTCTTATAATGACTGGATTAAAGAAAGGTCCAAATTGCCGCCGGAAAGAACGAATACGACTTTTTCTTCCGGGGTAACGTGGAGTTTGCCGCATTGAATGGCGGCGAGACCGATGGAGGAAGAAGGTTCTGCCAGTACCTTGCCTTCTGTCAGCAGCAGTTTCATGGCGGGCAGCAGGGCTTCTTCGGGAATGTCCAATACTTCATCTACTTTATCCCGAACAATGGGGAAGGTTTTATCCCCGGGCCGCAGGGTGGCCACGCCGTCGGCGATGGTGTCCACCTGGGGTACGGTTACGGGATGGCCGGCTTTCAGGCTGGCAGTAAAGCGGGGAATCAGGGCCGGTTCGCAGGCGTAGACTTTGGTCTGGGGCCGGATGGCTTTTACGGTGGTGGCAATGCCGCTGGTGAGCCCGCCGCCGCCAATGGGAATGACCACTGCATCGGGATTGGGCATATCCTGGAAGATTTCCAGGGCAATGGTGCCCTGGCCGGCCATGACGCCGTAGTCGTCAAAGGGCGGCACGTAGCAATAGCCCCGCTCCTGCTGCAATTTTTCGGCAATGGCAAAGCGTTGGGGCTTTTCGCAAAGGACCACTTCGGCACCCAAATCCAGGACGGCCTGGATTTTGATGGCCGGCGCATGGGAGGGAATCACCACCGTGGCCTTGATGCCCAGCATTTTGCAGGCGTAGGCAACGCCCCGGCCGTGGTTGCCGCTGGAAGCGGTGACAATGCCCCGGGACCGTTCCTCCGGGGACAGCTCCAGAATCCGGTTTAGGGCGCCCCGAATCTTGAAGGAATGGGTCAGCTGCATACATTCTGCCTTGACGTATACCTGGCAGCCCAGAAGGGCGTCCAGAGCCTCTAGATGAATCAGGGGTGTATGGTAGACGTAGGGAGCCAGGCGGTTTTGGGCCTGGAACACAGTTTCAAGGGATAACATGGTGGTGATACCTCCTTACAGGAATAATTTCTGCTTCCATGGTAAGCCGGAAACCTGAAAAATACAAGCAGGAAAGTGCACCGTTTTGTTGGGCTTGGTCTGGGAAAGGCGCAGGCAAAAGAGAAAGAAAATCGCTATAATAAAACTACAAGGCAGCAAGAAGCAAAGCTTCTCACATAAAAGCAATTCACAAAGGAGAGATGAGTAATGAAAAATCCCGTACCGCAAGGAAAATACGTGCCCGCCGTCCGGGCTGGACAACTGATTATGACCGCCGGCATGACGTCCCGGAAAGATGGGGTGCTGATCTACACCGGAAAGGTGCAGGCGGACAAGCCCCTGGAAGAATACAAGGAAGCCGTCATTCAAGCGGCTGCCAATGCTCTGACGGCTGCCAAAAACCAGCTCCAGGAAGGGGAAAAAATTGGCCGGGTACTCCAGATGATTGTGTATGTCAACGCCGCAGAAGGCTTTGTGGACCACACCAAACTGGCGGACTTTGCTTCTGAATATCTGACGGAACAATTGGGAGACGCTGGGGTTTGTGCCCGCTGCGCCCTGGGTATGGCCAGCCTGCCGAAAAACGCGCCGGTGGAGATTTCTCTGACGGCTGTGGTAGGGTAAGGGAAAGAACTATTAGTTTGTGCTGTTGGGGCGGAACCTTCGGGTTCCGCCTTTTTGTGCGGTCTGCGAACCTGAAGTGTGCTGGCCTGGGGAATCCCCTCAGCGGTTCGCCGTATTCCAGTCGTCATCGCCTTGCAGGCTCGACTCCTGGACGGCTGTCGCAGGGGTCGTATATTCCATTTCTCTACGGCCAAGGCCTTGAGAAATGGATACGACTCCCTTAGTCATCCTGCGGTGACAGTTCTCCCAGTGGTTGGTGCTATGGGCGCCCGCTGGGCCGGGGCCCTCCGGGCCAATTGAATTGGACTTCATTCGGGGGTGTGAAATAATAAAATTGCTGAACTAAACTTCCTCAGTCAGTCCTACGGACTGCCAGCCCCTACACGCTTGCAGGGGCCGGTCTTGGGCCTATACGAGTCATGTGCAAAATGGGTATAGGAAAAGAAATCATAGTTACGTAGATGATTGTAATATCCCGTTTTATCACATGTCCAGTAGTGGATAGGAACGCTTCCTGAGTGGTTCGCCGTGCTCCGTAGTGGTTCGCAGCTAGCTGTTCATCTGCACTCAAAGAGCTTGATTCACAGGCTGCTATCACATGGCTCATATTAGCCAATAATCCCTTAGAATTTTTGGTGGATTATTGGATATGAGCGCATCCCCTTCACCCTGCGGGTTCGGCTCACGGACGGCTATCACATAGGTCGCATATACCAAATGTCCTCGGGAAAATGCATTGACATTTGGATGCGACCGTAAAGCGTTGCGTTCGCGTCCAAACAGCGCTACAGGTATTCCAAAAGCTGTTTGGAATACGCGAGCCATGCGATAGCTGCCCAGAAGGCAAGCCCGAAGGGCGACGCCGCCTGGCTAGCAGCGAACCACTGTAGGAAGTATCGCATTTTCCTTTATAGCCCCCTTCAAGCGTGAAGGGGGTGGCAGCCGAGAGGCTGACGGAAGAAGTTTTCCAGGATTCAGGCGACGATAGAAGTTTTATTTTTTCATACCTCCTTTTTGTGCGGTCAGCGGAGGTTTGGGCGGCCCTTCGGACTCCTGGACGAAACCCCATCCCGGCTGCGCTTACTCTCTTGGGGCGCAGCCACCCTTCCCCTTCTCCTGTTCGCTGCGCGAACAGGTAAGCGGAAGGCAAGTCGGCCTGCGGCCGCAAAAAATACCCTCGTTAAAATAAAATTTACTCGATGTTCTTCATTTGCTAAACTCTCTTCGACGCCTTTCGCCGCCACCACTGAAGGAGCCTATTGGGTTTGAACTATCTCTGCCGACTGCGTCGGCATCTCCTCCACGTTTGGAGGAGACAAATAGGAAAAAGCCCCGGACTGGAGGGGCCAGTCCGGGGCAGCAACGGTATAGCATTTTTGGAGTATTAGCTGTTGAATTTTTCCACATCCAGGGAATCCAGGGATCTGGCTACGATGATGGTGCCAGCCATATCGCCGGAAACGTTGGCGGTGGTATGGACAATGTCCAGGATGGGCCATACGGCAGCCAGCAAGGGTACCAGGGTCAGGGGCATGCCTACGGTTTGCAGCAGCACGGAGGACATGACAATCCCGGCGCCTTTTACACCAGCGGCCCCTACGGAAAGTACCAGGCCCAGGAAGATGAACTGGACACAGGCCCCGATGGTAATGGGTACGCCAAACAGGTTGGATGCAAAGACGGAAATTACGCCGATGCCGCAGGCCATGCCGTTCATATTGCAGGTATTGCCCAGGGGCAGGCAGAAGCCGTAGATGTTTTCAGGAATGCCCATTTTTTCATTGGCAATCTTTAATTCCAAAGGCAGGGTAGCAGCGGAAGAGGTGGTGGAAGCAGCCACAACCATAATGGGGGCTACGTTCTTCAGATACTGGATGGCGCTGAGCCGGCCCAGGAATTGTACCAGCAGGGGCTGGATGATGAAGATGACTACCAGGCATACGGCCCAGTCGGTGGCGATAAAGTTTACAACCTGGTACAGCATACGGCCGCTGATGGTGGTCATCATGTCCGCAATCAGGGCGAAAATCCCGATGGGGGAGTATTTCATGACCAGGTCGGTCATCTTTAACATCACGTTGGCGGCTTGGTCAATGAGTTTGACAACGCCGGCACATTCGTCGCCCAACAGCAGCAGGACAATACCGGTGAGCAGGGCAAAGATGATGATTTGCAGGGTGTCGCCTTTGGCCAGGGATTCAAAAATGTTGGTGGGAATCCACTGGATCATGTTGGACAGAAAATCGTAGGAAACGGTTTTCCCGGATTCGGAAGTCAAGAGGTCCGTTACGCCTTTGCCGGGTTGGGTGAACAGGGCGAACAACAGGCCCAGAGCGGCGCTGACCGCGGAAGTAATTAGGTAATAGCAGACAATGCGGATACCTACGGTGTACAGGCGCTTGATGTCGCCCATCTTACACACGCCGCTGATCAGGGTAAAGAGCACCAAAGGTGCAATCAGCATTTTTAACAGCCGCAGGAAGATGTCGCCCAGGAACTTGATGTGGGGTACCACACCGGGTGCGTAGACGCCCACCAGGATGCCGGCAACGATACCGATGAGAATCTGTTTCCATAATGCCATATGAATGAGTTTCTTCATGAAAAAAACCTCCCTTGTAGTCCGGGGATGTTTGGCGGACGGCCCGGCTTCCATGCGTGTGATTCTTAGCTAAAAATATTATAGAAAAAAACAAGGGCCTTTTGCCAATATGTAAATAGATATCACCTTATACAAAAATACGTATGGGAAAAAACGGGAAAAGGGCATAAATACTTGCTTTTTAGGAGTATAATCAAAGACAACAAGATTTATTTCGGTAAAAAGTATACAATGTGCAGAATACAAGAAAGGGGAGCGCTATGGAAAAAGGAATGGAATATGTGCTGGCGGTGTACGAGGAACATGGCTTTTCCAAAGCCGCGGCCAAGCTCTTTGTAACCCAGCCCGCACTCAGCGCCATTGTAAAAAAGGAGGAGCAGCGGTACGGGCTGCAATTTTTTAACCGGCGGGTAACGCCCCTGACGCTGACGGAAGCAGGCATCAAGTACATCAACAGCGCCCTGAAAATTCGGGAAATCGAGCAGAAATTGGGGAAGGAGCTCCAGGCCCTGCAAAGCCTGGAACAGGGGACCCTGCGCATTGGGAGTTCGGCGTTTTTCTGCGCCAATGAGCTGCCCAAACTGGCGGATGCCTTTCGGAAGGCCAGCAAAAAGCCAGCCAACATCAATTTACTGGAAGGGAATACGGCGGACCTGGTCCAGTACCTGCAAAAGGATACGGTGGACATGGTGCTCAGTGTGGATACCAGCTACGGCAGCAAATGCCAGGGCTGCTACCTATATTCGGAAATGATGCTGCTGGTGGTGCCGGCAGAGTACCCGGTGAACCAACGGCTCCGGGAGGCGGCGCTTTCCTGGGAAGAGGTGAAACAGGGCCGGTACTGGGAGCCGGACTGTCCCCAGGTATCCCTGGCAGAGTTTCAGAAGTATCCCTTTATTCTCCTGACCAAGGGCAACGACAGCCATAAGCGCATCAAGAAGATGTTCCGGAATGCGGGCATTCGCCCCCAGGTACTGCTGGAAATGGACCAGATGCTTACCAGCTACTTTATTGCCCGGGACGGCAAAGGGGTGACCATGATCCGGGCGGAGGTAATCAGTTCCCTGGAGGCTACGCCCAAACTGGTGTACTACAAGGTGGCGGACCCGCTGGCAGTACGGGGCGTAAATCTGTACTATAAGAAGCATGTGCCTTTGTCTCCTTTGGCCAAGGCCTTTATGGAATTTTGCCAGGAGGAAGGGGCCAAGTACGGGAAAGTTCTTGGTGGATTATAATCTCCCTTCGCAGGGAAAAAACACAGAAATATTTGTGAAAAAATAAAGGAATCCAGTATAGATGCGGGCCTGAAAGCCGAAATGAATCCTTAGCCTATAAGTAAATTGATATAACAGGTGTCTTAAATACCAATTGGTAATTGGGGCCGGGCTTTTCTATAATAGAGACAAGAGATGTTTGGCAAAACACCTGGCAAGTGACGCATGGAAACAACCACAATCAATTTTGATTCAGGAGGGAATATTATGGATTTACTGACGGAGAAATTTAAACGCTTGGGAATTGACAATGCACCGGGACAGGAAAAATTGCAGGCTGCAGCTCAGCTGGACCTGCGGGGCGAACCCCTGCCGGGCCCCAAAGTGGACTTTTCCCACGGGGATGTAGATGCCCACAAACCCACACCGGGTTCTCTGGATGCATTCATTGAAGGCTTCAACATGGGCAGCTGCGTAGCGTACACGGAATACCGGGGCGGGGAAGACCCTCGGCAGGACGTAGCCGCCAAATTGGCCGCCTTTACCGGAGCTCCTGTGGATCCGGACAAGGAACTGATCCTGACTCCTGGTACCCAGGGCGCGCTGTTCCTGGCACTGGGCTGCCTGGTAGGCCGGGGCGACAAGGTCGCCATTGTGGAACCGGACTACTTTGATAACCGGAAACTGGTGGAATTCTTCGAAGGGGAACTGGTACCGGTTAAATTGGATTATCTGAGCCAAAATACCTGTGCTGGGGTGAACCTGGATGATTTGGAAGAATCCTTCAAACAGGGCGTAAAACTGTTCCTGTTCTCCAACCCCAACAACCCCACTGGTGTGATTTATTCTGAAAAGGAAATTACCACCATTGCCAAACTGGCCAAGAAATACAATGTAACCCTGCTGGTGGATGAACTGTACTCCCGTCAGATTTTTGACGGCCATCCTTACACCCATCTCCGGGCCTTGGAAGAGAAACCGGATAATATGCTGACCATTATGGGACCGTCCAAAACGGAATCCCTCAGCGGTTTCCGTCTGGGTACGGCTTTTGGTTCCAGCTGGATCATTGACCGGATGGAAAAACTCCAGGCCATTGTTACCCTGCGGGCTCCCGGCTACTGCCAGCATGTATTCAAGGTCTGGTTCAACGAACCGGAAGGCTGGCTGGCTGACCGGATCCGGCAGCATCAGGAAATCCGCGATGCCCTGATTAAACTGGTAGAATCCCACGAAGGCTGCTCGGTAAGAAAGACCGAAGGGGGCAGCTACATATTCCCCACCCTGCCGCCTTTGGATGTAAGCATCAGTGATTTTGCCAAAATTGCACGGAAAATGGCCAATGTGACCCTGACGCCGGGCACGGAATTTGGCCCGCAATTCACCCACAGCTTCCGGATGAACTTCTCCCAGGACAAGGACAATGCCATTGCCGCCCTGGACCGGGTGCTGCAGCTGATGGAACGGTATAGAAGCAAATAAGCATACGGAAACGCTGACTTTTGATCCGGGCTGGGGGCCGCAGGGCTGCCCGGTCCGGGTACTATACAGAAAAGAGGAAATAACATGGCAAATAAACCGGTATTTGATGAAGCGCTGCAAAAGGAAATCAAAAGCAAGTTCTGTTATATGGATGAGGATATGTTCGGCCATAAACGGCTGTTCTTTGAAAACTCCGGCGGCTCCCTGCGCCTGAAGGCCTGCGTAGATGCCAAGGCCAAATACGAAATGATTCCTGACTGCCCCCTGCGTTATCATGACGTATCCGAGCAACTGCATGAAGTGAAAGCCAAGGGCATTTCTGACCTGCTGGAAGTTATTTTTGGTGCAGAACCGGGCGAAGGAGCTCTGGTAACGGAACTGACCCCGTCCAAGACCACCTTCAGCATTACCCGTGCCATTATTGAAAATGTTCCTGGCAAGAACGTGGTCACCACCTCCATCGAACATCCGTCCGCTTATGATGCTGCCGCCATCTATGCTGCCAAAATGGGCATGGAACTGCGGGTGGCCCAAGCCAACCCCAAAACTGGCGGGGTGGACGTGGACGCCATTGTGAACCTGGTGGACAAGGATACCTGCCTGCTCAGCGTCATGAGCGCTTCCAACATTTCCGGCAAAGTATTCCCCATGAAGGAAATCATCGAAAAAGCCCGGGCCATCAAACCGGACCTGTACATCATTTCCGATGCAGTACAGCATATGCCCCACGCCGCTTTGTATGCCCACGACCTGAAGCTGGACGGCATGATTATTGCTCCTTATAAAGCGATGGGTATCCGGGGCTGCGGCTACGGCTACGTTTCTGACCGGGCTGCTGTGCTGCCCCATGATAAATTAAACGGCAAGGATGCCAAGGAATGGGAACTGGGCACCTATCCCCATGCCAACTTCGCTGCCATGAGCGCCATGGTGGACTATGTATGCTGGCTGGGCCGTCACTACACCAATTCTGAAAGCCGCCGGGAACAATACGTGGTAGGCATGAAGAAAGCCCACGAACAGGAAGAAGCCCTGCTGGAACATATGCTGGAAGGCAGCGAAACCGTTCCTGGCCTGCGCCATATCCCCGGGGTAGAAGTGTACTTCGATGATGGTCCTATTGACGAAACCCGTGACCTGGTAGTGGCTATGGGCATGAAGGGTGTGGACTACACCGACCTGCGCCTGGCTTATGAAAAACGCCACATCATCGTCTTTGAACGGATCAACACCAGCCTGTACTCCAAACGGATTGTAGAATCCCTGGGTCATACGGGCCTGCTACGGGTATCCCCGCTGCACTGCCATGACTTCGGCGACATCGATACCTTCCTGAAGGCTACGGTGGAAATTGCCAAGGAATTTGGCGTGAAATAAGCTCCTAAACGAAAGAACCCTGCATAGAAAAAACCGCTGGAAAGCAAGAAATTGCTTTTCAGCGGTTTTTATTTATGCAAGGCTGTTTCTTATCATACAACTGCTTTTTACAGGCAGCGTTTGTAGATTTGGACCACATCTTCCGGCAGCAGGGGACGGAAGCCTTTGATCACGTTGCCCTTGGAGGAGCAGGCTTTTTGGGCCATGACGGGGATGTGTTCTTCCCCAATACCCACTTCGTGGAGGGTGCTCTTGAGTCCCAGGGTGGTGAACAGGAAGTGTTCCAGGTGGTTGATGGCTTCGTGGGCAATGGTCAGGGGTTCCTGCTGGGGATCCAGACCAAAGACGTTGACGCCGAAGCGGACGTACCGGTCCACATTCTGCTCGGTGAGGCAGTATTCCAGCCACCGGGGGGTGAGAATGGCCAGACCCAGGCCGTGGGTAATGTCATAGTAGGCGGACAGCTGGTGCTCCATGGCGTGGCAGCTCCAGATCTGGTTCTGGCAGGTTTTGAACAGGCCGTTGATGGCCCAGGAAGCGGCCCACATCAGGTTGGCCCGGGCTTCGTAGTTGTTTGGTTCCTTCAGGGCGATGGGGGCATAGCGGATCACGGTTTTCATCAGCCCTTCCATGAAGGTGTCCAAAAGGTACATGCCTTCGGTGGGGTTAAAATACGTTTCGATGGTATGGGACAAAATGTCTGCGGCGCCGCAGGCGGTATGGTAGGCATTTACCGTATAGGTGGTTTCCGGGTCCAGGAAGGAAACCTTGGGCTGGATCAGCATGGTTTTGGCGCCCCGTTTGTCATCGGTGTCGGGGTTGCTGAGCACGGCCACATTGTCCATTTCGGAGCCCGTAGCGGCCAGGGTGGGGATGGTGATAATGGGCAGGGCTTTTTCCGCCGGTACCCGTTTGATGAAGAAGTCCCAGGGGTCGCAGTCCACGCAGGCCCCGATGGCAATCATCTTGCCCGTATCCAGGGCGGAGCCGCCGCCGGCCGCCAGTACCATATCGATGCCTTGCTCCTTGCAGACCTGCACGCCTTCCCGTACCTTGTCGATGCGGGGGTTGGGGAGCACGCCGGAAACTTCAAAGCAGGTAAGGCCGGCTTTTTGGATTTCCTGCTGGATGGTATCGTACAGGCCAATCTTTTTGATGGAACCGCCGCCGTAGACCAGCAGCACCTTTTTGCCATATTGGGCCAGAACCTCGCCCAAATGGCAGAACTGGTCCTTGCCGAAATAAATCTTGGTGGGAATATCGTAAATAAAATCCTTCATGTGAAAAACCTCCTTCAGAATGGTGTGACAAGACAACGTACAGTTACAGTATAGCTGAATTTGGCGGAAAAGAAAACTGGGGGCGGGGCAAAGGAAATTTCCTTTGCCCCGCCCCTGGGTGTCAACTTTGGTGGTGCGGTCAGTGAATCTGAAGTGATGTGGTGCCGGGTATTCCCTCAGTGGTTCGCGGCTCGCTGTTCGTCATCGTCCTTCGGACTTGATTCACAGGCCGCTATCACATGGGCCTTATTGACCAAACAGCCTTTGGAAAATTGTGGGGCTGTTTGGATGCGGCCGTATAAAAGAGCGAGATTTGTGGAGTTGGTGCGGTCCGCAAACCTGAAGTGATGTGGTGCCGGGTATCCACTCAGTGGTTCGCGGCTTGCTGTTCGTCATTGTCCTTCGGACTTGATTCACAGGCCGCTATCACAGGGGTCGTATATTCCACCTTTCTGCGGCTGACACCTTGAACGGCGGATACGACTCCCTCATTCAGCCTGGGGCTGACATCTCTCCCCAGCGGTTCGCGGCAAACCGCTTAGTTGCGCCTTTTGGGCTTACTTCGCGGGCCGCTATCGCATGGGCCTTATTGACCAAACAGCCTTTGGAAAATTGTGGGGCTGTTTGGATGCGGCCGCATAAAGGGTGGAGCTTATAAGGGAAAAGCGGAAAGGCCCTGCAGTCCTAGGTGCCTTTCCGCCTGCGATCCGTCCTATTGTAGATTAGCGGGGGAATAGGACGGGATTTTCCCGGCTTTCATTGTAGAAGAAATTGTTAGAAAATACCAATACCTTCTCTATGATAGGCCTATGGGAGGAAAGCTATAACTCATATCATAGAAATTCTGATAGACCTCCTGGTGCAAAATTGCCTAAAGGGTGACGGATACGAAGCAACTGGCTTTTTGCTAAAAGGCTATAAGAAATATTCGAGGCATTCTATGGATGGGAAGAGAAAAATAGAATGTTACTGCTATTATCATGAAAAATCGATAGCTAATGTCTTAATCATAGAATATCTCATATAACTCGTATGGGAGGAAAAGTATTAGAAAAAATCTGAAATTTTACATAGAATGGAGGCATCAAAAGTCATGTGCGCGCGTGATGAAAGTAAAGAGAGGAAAATGTCATGAACGATTGTCAAGAACGCCGTGAACAGGTTCCCTACTGCAGCGGGCGGGATTTTCCCAAGACCGCCATTCCTGCGGGAGCCTGCGATTCCCACCATCATATCTATGACCCGGTCCGCTTTCCCTATGTGCCCACCGATGAGCGGAATCAGCCGCCTTCCACTGCGGACTGCTACCAGCTGCTGAAAAACAAGCTGGGTATCAGCCGGAGCGTTGTGGTACAACCCTCCGCCTACGGATTGGATAATCGGTGCACCTTGGCTGCGGTAGAGCAGCTGGGCAAGGAAAATACCCGTGCCATTGTGGTGCTGGATAATAGCGTAACGGACGCTGAAATCCAAAGCCTTCATGCAGCAGGGGCCCGGGGCATCCGGTTCAATATGAACTGCGGCTACAAAGGGGACTGGGAAGCCATCCGCCAATTGGTGGAAAAGGTGGCACCCTATCAGTGGTGCGTCTGCCTTTGGATGGATCCGGACCTACTGGTAGAAAAACAGAAATTCTTCGAAGCCTTGCCGGTGCCTTTGGTGCTGGACCACCGGGGCCATTTGCCGGCGGACCAGGGCAGCAAACATCCTGCCTTCCGGCTGATTACCCGCTGGCTGGAGGAAGAACGGGCCTGGGTGAAATTGTCCGGTTGGTACTTTGACAGTGTGCAGCCGGGCTATGCGGATACCCTGCAAGTCAGCCGGGATTACGCCAAGGCCAACAACAGCCGCTTTTTGTGGGGGACGGACTGGCCCCATCCCAACTGCTACAGCAAAGGAAAACCGGTTCCCAATGACAGCGCCATGCTGGATGCGCTGTTCGACATTCTTCAGGACGAGACGGCCTTTCACAAGACACTAGTAGAAAACCCGGCACAGCTGTTCGGGTTCGGCAAATAAGCCGGGGGGAGTACCATGAAACAATCTACGCGCACGATTTATGGAATGGATTGGCGGGTTTTTGTCTTCTTCGCCATTGCAGTTATTGCCGCAGCTTGCTTGAATCTGATTCCGGATCAGATGATTGGCGGCATTGCGGTGATGTTTACGCTGGGTATTATTTTCGGGGAAATCGGGGAAAAGATTCCGTTCTGGAACAAGTACTGTGGCGGCGGGGCCATCTTGGCCTTCCTGGGCTGCGGCGTACTGGTGTATACCAACTGTATGCCTGTGAATATCATCAAAGTCTCCAAGGGTTGGATGAGCACGTACAACTTCCTGAACGTATTTATCTGCTTCCTGGTGGTGGGCAGTCTGCTGGGCCTTGACCGGAAACTGCTGATCAAATCCAGTGTCCTGTACCTGCCGGCCCTTTTGGCCTCCCTGGCAGGAGCTGCGCTCCTGGGTGTGCTGGGGGGTATGCTGTTTGGCATTTCTCCTGCTGAAATCATTACGGCGTATGTACTGCCCATTATGGGCGGCGGTGCCGGTGCTGGCGCCATTCCCATGGCCCAGGTGTACCAGGATGTGACGGGAAAGGATTCTTCCGCGTATCTGAGCTTTGCCCTGGCCATTTTGGCGGTGGCCAATATTGTGGCTGTAGCCTTCGCCATTCTGCTGGATAACGTGGGCCGGGTGCTGCCGGGTCTTACGGGCCGCGGCCAACTGGTACGCCAGCCGGAAGCCCAGCGGAAGGCTGAAGAACTGGTGGAAGAGGAAGAAGAAAGCGAACTGACCATGGACGATATTGCAGCGGCTATTTTCCTGGCCGGCGGCTTCTTTGTCCTGGCAACCCTGGTGGCCAAGAAAATCCTGCCCTCTGTGTTTGGGGTGGCCATTCCCAACTTTGCCTACCTGATTATTTTCGCGGCTCTGGCCAATATCCTGGACTTGATTCCTGTCCGAACCAAGGCAGCCTGCCAAAAGGTGCAGCAGTTCTGCGCCAGCAAGCTGGTTTGGGTGCAGATGGCCGGCTGCGGCATTACCCTCATTGACTTTAACCAGATGATGAGCGTGCTGAGTCCGGAAAACCTGCTGATGTGTGTGCTGATTGTTCTGGGGTGCGTCCTGGGCTCCGGCTTGTTTGGCTACCTGGTAGGATTTTACCCCATTGAATCTTCCATTACGGCCGGCCTCTGCATGGCCAATATGGGCGGTGCCGGGGATCTGGCCGTACTGGGCGCAGCCAAGAGAATGGAACTTATGAGCTATGCCCAGATCTCTTCCCGGATTGGCGGGGCCATTGTGCTCCTGGTAGGCAGTTTCATCTTCCAGTTCCTGTGAGAAATGTAGGTTATGGAAGGCATAACTAGAGAATCATTGGTAAAATTCTGAAAACCGGCCTATAATCGAAAGCGTAGGCAGTTAGCCTCGCATCGATTTTCTGAACCGGCACAAGCCGGATAACTTGACGAAAAGAGGATGCAAAATGAGAAAATTTAAAACGGTGTATATGCGCGGCGGTACCAGCAAGGGCTGTATGTTCCTGCGGGAGGATCTGCCAGCGGACCGGAAGGAATGGGATGAGATTTTCCTTCAGGTTATGGGGAATCCGGATCCCAAGCAGATGGACGGCATGGGCGGTACGGTTTCTTCCAATAATAAGATTGTGATTGTGTGGAAGAGCGCAGAAAAAGATGTGGATGTGGAATACCTGGTAGGCCAGGTGATTGTGGGCAAGAAACAGGTGGACTACAAGTCCAACTGCGGCAACATGACAGCTGCGGTGGCTCCCTTTGCCGTGGAGGAAGGTTTGGTGCCCGTGGTGGAACCCATTACTACGGTACGGATGCTGAACAAGAACACGGACAAGTACATCAACGTAACGGTGCCCATTGACCCGGAAACCCATACCTTTGCCCAGGACGGGGACTGCCACATTGCCGGTATTGACGGCACGGCGGCAGAACTGAAGGTAAACTTCCTGAACCCGGCCGGTGCCAAAACAGGGAAACTGCTGCCTACGGGAAGCACCCTGGACGTGCTGGATATTGAGGGCCGGAAGTTTGAAGCCACCATTTTGGACGTCTCCAACCCTCTGGTGCTGGTGAAGGCAGAAGACGTAGGCCTTACGGGCACGGAAATGCCTGCGGTGGTGGACGCCAACAAGGAAGCCTCTGCCCTCCTGGAAAAAATCCGGGGCGCAGCAGCAGTGAAAATGGGCTTTGCCAAGGATTTGGCAGATGCTACGGCCAATTCTCCGGCAGTTCCCAAGGTGGGCGTATTTACGGCTCCTGTAGGCTATACGGACATTGCCGGCCAGCCGGTGGAAGCGTCCGCTATGGATCTGTGCGTACGGGTGATCTCCGTATTCAAATGCCACAAGGCCTGCCCGCTGACGGCCGCCAGCTCCATTGCGGTAGCGGCGTTCCTCCCGGGTTCCATTATTGAAAAGACCCTGGGGGCACTGCCGGAAGGGACCAAGTCCGTGCGGTTGGGTCACCCCAGCGGCGTGATGACGGTGTATCCGGACCTGGAAGAACAAAACGGGGAAATCCTGGTACACGGGGTGGCAGTACAGCGTACGGCCCGCCGGATCATGGATGGCTTTGTTTACATCCGGAAATAAGTTATGGGAACTTTGCTATTAGCTGTAAACAATGCTATAGAGAAAATCTGATACCCCCTATGGGAGTACAAGTATTGGGAATTAACTGAATAATCTCCTACAATAAGGGTATCGAGATTGGACTAGAAGTAAGTTTTCAGATAAGCCTAGCAAAGGGGATAAGAACATGGATCAAGAACAAGTTATTCGTGAAGCGGCAGAGAAGTTTGCAGCACTCATCCGGGAAGATTTCAAACGTATTGAGGCCATCAAAAATGCACCGGGCCGGAAGGATTTCACCAAGCTGGACCACGTTACCGTAGGCATTCTGCCTGGGGACGGCATTGGCCCCTACATTATGGAACAGGCCCTGCGGGTGGCAAAGTTCCTGCTCAAGGACGAAATCGCCGCTGGGAAGGTGGAATTTACCACCATCGAAGGCATGACCATTGAAGAACGGGCTGCCAAGAACCAGAGCCTGCCGGACGAAGTACTGGAAGCCTGCAAAGCCTGCGACGTACTGGTGAAGGGTCCGTTTGTGACTCCCCGGGCCGGCGATCCCTGGCCCAACCTGGTCAGTGCCAACAGCCTGATGCGCCGGGCCCTGCAATTGTATGCAGCAGTACGGCCGGTGCGGATTCCGGAAAAGGGCATTGACTGGACCTTCTTTAGAGAAAACATCGAAGGCGAATACATCTGGGGCAACAAGGGCATTCAGGTAAACGATGACCTGGCAGTGGACTTCAAGGTCCTGAGCCGCCCCGGTGCAGAACGGATCTGCCGGGCTGCCTTTGAATTCGCCAAAGCCAATGGCAAGACCAATGTAACGGTGGTAACCAAGGCCAATATTGTGAAACTGGTGGATGGGAACTTCATTAAAATGGCCCATGCCCTGGAAAAGGAATACCCGGGCATTACGGTACGGGAAGAACTGGTTGACTCCATGGCCGCCAAACTGACGGACCAGGAATTCACCAAAGGCATGCAGGTCTTTGTGCTGCCCAACCTGTACGGGGACATTGTTACCGACGTGGCTGCCGAATACCAGGGCGGCCTGGGAACGGCTAGCTCCTCCAATATCGGCGACCAATACGCCCTGTTTGAAGCCATCCATGGGGTGGGCAACTTCCTGGTACAGCACAACCGTGCCCAGTATGCCGATCCGTGCAGCCTCATTCGGGCCATGGGCGAAATGATTGCCCACATTGGCTACCCTGAAAAGAAACAACAACTGGTGGATGCCCTGGATATCTGCACCCGCACCGAAAAGAAAGTGGTTATCACCACCGACAAGGACGGAGCTACGGCTGCAGAATTCACGGACTATCTGCTGGATACCCTGGCAAAATAAGCCAGATACAAACAGCCTGACTACAAGCCACTATGCCCCGGCCGGGTGGACTGCGATCATCCGGACAGGGCCTGAAAAAAGGAGAGGAAACTCATGATTCAATTGTACAAAAATGGTGCGTACCTGCTTCACGGTACCGAACTGATTGCCGAAGAAGATGTTGCCAAAGCGGAGCAGCAGCTGGGCAAGAAGCTGGATAAGAATGAAGCCAAAAAAGGTACCATCGCTTACAGCATCTTGAAAAGCCACAACACCGGCGACTCTATGGATAACCTGAAAATCCGTTTTGACGCCCTGACCTCCCATGATATTACCTACGTTGGCATTATTCAAACGGCCCGTGCGTCCGGTATGGAAAAATTCCCCATGCCCTATGTACTGACCTGCTGCCACAACTCCCTGTGCGCTGTAGGCGGCACCATCAACGAAGATGACCATCTGTTCGGCCTGACTGCTGCCCAGAAATACGGCGGCATCTACGTTCCCCCTCATATGGCTGTTATCCACCAATATATGCGTGAAATGTATGCCGGCTGCGGCAAGATGATTCTGGGCTCCGACAGCCATACCCGTTATGGCGCTCTGGGTACTATGGCTGTAGGTGAAGGCGGCGGCGAACTGGACAAACAGATTCTGCTGGACACCTGGGACAACCCGTATCCTGGCGTAGTGGCTGTATACCTGACCGGTGCTCCCAAACCCTGGGTAGGACCCCATGATATCGCCCTGGCTATCTGCGGCGCTGTTTACAAGAACGGCTACGTAAAGAACAAGGTAATGGAATTTGTGGGACCTGGCGTTTCCTCCATGACCACCGACTACCGGAACGCTGTGGACGTAATGACCACGGAAACCACCTGCCTGTCCTCCATCTGGAGAACTGACGAAGACACCCATGCTTTCCTGAAGGAACACCATCGGGAAGCTGACTATAAGGAACTGAATCCGGCTGACGTAGCGTACTACGATGGCGTTGTGGTTGTGGACCTGTCCACCATTAAACCCATGATTGCCCTGCCGTTCCATCCTTCCAACGCTTACGAAATCGACGAACTGAACGCCAACCTGGGCGACATCCTGCGGGAAACCGAAAAGGCTGCGGAAAAGGTTAGCCAGGGCAGAGCTGAATTCACTCTGACCGACAAGATTGTGAATGGCAAGCTCCAGGTACAGCAAGGGGTTATCGGCGGCTGTGCCGGCGGTAACTACGTGAACGTAGTGGAAGCTGCCAACATGCTGCGCGGCAGATCCATTGGCGCCGGCGAATTTACCCTGAACATTTATCCTTCTTCCATGCCCGTTTATATGGACCTGATGAAGAAGGGCGAACTGACGGACCTGATGGCTGCCGGTGCTGTGGTTAAGACCGCTTTCTGCGGACCTTGCTTCGGCGCAGGGGACACGCCCAACAACAACGGCCTGTCCATCCGTCACAATACCCGTAACTTCCCCAACCGGGAAGGCAGCAAACCGGGCCAAGGCCAGATGGCTGCAGTAGCCCTGATGGATGCTCGTTCCATCGCTGCTACCGCTGCCAACAACGGCATCCTGACCTCTGCTGAAGAATACGGCGATGCTTTCGGCAATGTGCCTGAATACCACTTCGACGACAGCTCCTACAAAGCCCGTGTATTCTACGGCTTTGGCAAGGCCAACAAGGACCAGGAACTGTTCTACGGCCCCAACATCAAAGACTGGCCGGAAATGCCGCCTCTGGGTGACAACGTACTGCTGAAGGTCTGCTCCAAGATTTTGGATCCGGTTACCACCACCGACGAACTGATTCCTTCCGGTGAAACCTCCTCCTACCGTTCCAACCCCCTGGGTCTGGCTGAATTCACCCTGTCCCGCCGGGATCCGGAATACGTAGGCCGCACCAAGGCTGTGAAGGAAGTAGAAATCGCCCGGGAAGCTGGCAAGGACCTGCCGGAAGAAGTAAAGGCTGTGTTCGAAACCTTGAAGAGCCTGCCTGGGGAAGCAACTCCTGCCAACACGGAAATCGGCTCTATGGTTTATGCCAATAAACCTGGCGACGGTTCTGCCCGTGAACAGGCTGCCAGCTGCCAGAGAGTTATCGGCGGCCTGGCCAACATCACCCAAGACTACGCTACCAAACGGTATCGTTCCAACGTAATCAACTGGGGCATGCTGCCTTTCCATCTGAAAGGCGAACCGGTGGCCTTTGAAGTAGGCGACTACATCTACGTACCCGGCGCCCGGAAAGCTCTGGATGGGGACCTGCAGGACATCACCGCTTACGTGGTGAAGAACGGCGAAACCACCCCCATCAACCTGTACATCAAAGACCTGACCGCTGAAGAACGGGCTATCATCAAAGCTGGCTGCCTGATCAACTTCAACCGGAACAAGGCTAAAAATAAGTAATTCGCAGCAATGCGATATCCTCCTTTTTGCTGAAAACCAACAAAACCAGCAAGAGCCCCTGGACCCCGTTCCAGGGGTTTTTGCTGTCCTGAAGAAAAATTGGCAAAGGCGCAGGAATTTGGCAGTCAGAGGGCTTGAAAAATGGTAGAATATAAGTAATAATAGTTTGATTCTTGCAAGGTGAGGGGTACATTATGGATTTTCGTGAACTGCAATATGTAGTAACTGTAGCTGACTGCCGGAACATTACCCAGGCGGCCAAACAACTGTATATTTCCCAGCCTTCCCTCAGCTATGCCCTGGCCCGGATCGAAAAGGAAATCGGCGTCAAGCTCTTTGACCGGTCCCAGCAGCCTTTGGCGCTGACGGATGCGGGGATTATCTACGTGAAGACGGCCCGGGATATTCTTCAGGAACGGATTGAGATGAAAAACCGCCTGGCGGACCTGAAGGACGGCCAGGGGGCCCGGATCAGTCTGGGGATTCCGGCGGAGCGGGCAGGGTATATGCTGCCGCCCATTATCAATACCTTCCGGCAGCGCTTTCCGGATTCGGAGTTTTTCATTCAGGAAGCGGGTACGGACGAGCTGATTGAGCTGCTGAAGAATAATAAGGTGACCTTCCTGGTCTGCCCCCGGGACCAGGAGTATCTGCCGGTGCCCATGGTGACGGAACTGATCTACCGGGAAAAGGTGCAGCTGATTGCGGCGGAAGATGCCTTTACGGACGATATGTTCCTGGACAAGGCCAGCCGGCTGGTGGATCTGAAGAAACTGGAGCATATGCCCTTTATCGGCATCAAGAAGCGTCATTCCATCCATGCCCAGGTGGAGCGGATTTTCCGCCAGTATGATATTTCCCCCAAGGAACTGATGGAAGTGGAAAGCAGCATGACGGCGGTCCAGCTGGCAGCCTGCGGCCTGGGCTTTACCATTGTGCCCGGCCGGGCCAAGAAAATCCTGGGGCCGGATTATGCCCGGTATTGCTACGATTATTCTCCCCATCCTTTTCAGTGGAACATCAATGCCATTTATAAGAAGAACAGCTATCTGAATAAAGCGGAACGGTATTTCATTGACCTGCTGAAGCGGGAATTTGGCAGCCGGGAAGTCTAAAAAGGGCCCTGCCGGGGAAGTCTGGCAGGGTTCTTTTTAACAGCCGCAGAAAGTGTTTTGAGACTGGAAAATCCATGTAGGGTGGGCCAAAATGTGAGAAAAAAAGGCGTTTTACGAAAAACATATCTAATTAATTGATAAATTTTCTTAAAAATATGTTACAAAATCCCCTATTATCATTAAATATATAGTATAATTATATATATTCTAAGTACCAGAAGGGATTTTTCTAGCTCTGTAGAATGTATATACCATAACTGTAATGAATCTCTCTACGGTACAAAGGTGGTGAAACCATGTCCATGTTAGAAGAAATAAAAAATGCCGAGCAGCAGGCAGACGAACTGAAAAAACAGGCGGCTGCAGATGCTCGCAGCACCCTGCGCCAGGCCCAGGAAAAGGCCCACGCCCAGGCTGCAGAAGTATTGCAGGAAGCCCGGAAACGGGCGGCTGAAACGGTAGCGGCTGCAGAAGCTGCGGCCAAGACGGAAGCCGAGGCTGCAATTGCCCAGAAAAAGGGCGAAGCTGACGCTGTGGCTGCCAAGGCCCGGAAGAATCTGCCCCAGGCAGTGGACTATATTATGGAAAAGGTCGTGATCGCATGTTAGTTCCCATGCAAAAGCTGACGCTGTACGCGTTGAAGGCGGATCGCGATGCCCTGTACCTGGCCCTGCAAAAAGATGGCAGTGTCATGCTGGAACCGGAAGAGGACAGCAAAGCCCTGGAGGGTTCCGAAGAAGTCAGTGCCCAGCTGGATAAGGCCGGGCAGACTCTGCGCTTTATGGTGCAGAACGGGGCCAAAAGTGCCCTGTTCCCCCAAAAGGAGCGGGTATCCTATGGGGACTTCTTGAAGAAGAACGATCAGGGGCGGCAGCTCACCGAGCAGCTGGACACCATTGCCGGCAAGATTGCTTCCCTGGAAAGTGAAGCGGCGGCTTTAAGGACCCAGGCGGACAGTCTGGAACCCTGGCTGCAGCTGGACGTTCCTTTGGAGCAGCTGGCTTTTACGGAGACCACCCGGTGCTATGCGGGCTTTTTGCCCGATACCCAGCTGGAAACCGTTCGGGAAGGGCTCAAGGACCTGCCGGTGGAGCTGAGCGTCTATGGCCTCAGTGAAGACGGGCAGGCGGTGGTAATCATCGCCTATCTCAGCGCCGACGAGGAGGTCAAGCACCTGTTAAAGGAAAATGACTTCAGCGAAGCGGTGCTGCCCAAACGCAGCGGTACGGCCCAGCAGGTAAAAGCTGAACTGTTGGAGGAAATCCGCCAGCGGGAAGAGAAGGTGGCAGAGCTCAGAAAGGAAACCCAGGAGCTCGGCGGCCAAAAGCAGCAGCTGGAGCTGTACTATGACCAGCTGTCCGCGGCCAACGCCCGGCTGGCCAACGGCGGGGTAGAAACCGCCAAGGCTTTTAGGGTCCAGGGCTGGGTCCGGAAAGACCGGACAAAGCACGTGGAAGAAGTTATCCGCAGCGTCACCGATGCTTTTGAAATTTCCTTTGCAGACCCGGACGGGGAAATCCCACCTACGGTCCTGGAAAACAATTCCTTGGTCCGGCCCTACGAGTCGGTGGTGGAGCTGTACTCTCTGCCCATGGCTGGCTCCTTTGACCCGGATGCCATTATGGCCCCGTTCCATTTCATCTTCTTTGGGATGATGCTTTCCGATGCCGGGTACGGGCTGGTACTGACCATTATGCTGTACATCGCCATGAAGAAATTCAAACCGGAAGGGTTTGCCGGGAAACTGGCTATGGTCATTTTCTTCGGCAGCATTTCTACCATTATCTGGGGCGCCATGTTTGGCGGCTGGTTTGGTTTGGAATGGAAACCCTTGCTGTTTGTGCCCATGAAAGAGCCCATTAAGATGCTGGCCCTGTGCTTTGGCCTGGGGGTTCTCCATCTGGTTACCGGGATGCTGATCAAAACGTATCTGCTGATCCGGGATGGGGATATGATGGGGGCCATTTGTGATGAAGTGAGCTGGCTGATCATGTTTGCCGGATTCTTTGCCATGGCACTGGTACCGGGCCCCTTGGGCAAGTACCTGGCCATTTTGGGCGCCGCCATCATCATCTTGTTCGGCGGACGGGAAAAGAAGGGCATTGTCAGCCGCCTGCTGGGCGGGCTTCTGAGCCTGTACAATATCAGCGGGTATCTGAGTGACCTTTTGAGCTACTCCCGGATTTTCGCCCTGGGGCTTGCTACCGGCGTTATCGCCATGGTTATCAATACCGTGGCCCAGATGCTGTGGGGGGCTGGCCCAATTGGCATTGTGGCCGCCATCCTGGTGCTTTTTGCCGGCCACTATTTCAACATCATCATCAACGTGCTGGGTGCCTTCGTGCACAGCAGCCGGCTGCAGTATATCGAGTTTTTCGGCAAGTTTTATGAGGCCGGCGGCCGGGCGTTCCTGCCCTTGGCCCTGCGGACCAAATATACAGATATCACGAAATAAAACCTTAAGGAGGATGTAATTATGATTACTTTAGGAACGGCTCTGGCATTTGGCGGCGCTGCCACGGCAGCAGCTCTGGCAGGCGTAGGAAGCGCCATTGGTGTAGGGATTGCTGGTCAGGCAGCTTCCGGCGTGGTCAGTGAAGACCCGGATAAGTTTGGTAACGTTCTGGTATTGCAGGCTCTGCCTGGTACCCAGGGCATTTACGGTCTGTTGATTGCCTTCATCATCATCTTGAATCTGGGGGTTATCAGCGGCGATATCAAGGAATTAACTACGTATCAGGGACTGGCCTTCTTCTTTGCTTCCCTGCCCATGGGCATTGGCGGTCTGCTTTCCGCTATCTACCAGGGCAAGGTGGCTGCTTCCGGTATTTATCTGACGGCAAAACGCCCGGAAGAAACTGGTAAAGGCATCATCCTGACGGCTATGGTAGAAACCTACGCCGTACTGTCCCTGTTGATTTCCTTCATCATGGTGAACGGCATTAAACTATAAGTGAGGTGGACGCGTCGTGGCAGGCGATAAGATTATTCAGAAGATAGAAGAAGAAGCGAAGCAGGACGCGGCAGCCATCGCGGCCGCAGCCCAGGAAAAGGCTGCCAAGGAGGCAGACCGGATTCTGGCCAAGGCCAAGGAAGAAGCAGCGGACGTAAGCGCCAAGGCCCAAACCGAAGCCAAGGAAGCGGCCGTCCGGCAGCAGCTCATTGGTGAGCTGCAATCCCGGAAGGACACCCTGGCCAGCAAGCGGGCTGTGATCCAGGAAGCCTTTACGGAGGCCGCTGCCCGGCTGGCAGCGCTGCCCCAGGCAGATTGGGAAGCCCTGATCACCCGGATTGTGCTGTCCTGCGACCTGGAAGGGCACGAGGAACTGGTGGTTCCCGCCAAGGACCGTGCCATTTATGAAGGCGGGTTTTTGAAGAAGCTGAACAAGGAACTGCGGCAGCAGGGGAAAGAGGGCGACCTGAAGCTGGCTCAGGATGCGGCTGCTTTTGACGGCGGCGTGCTGATCCGGGGCAAGAGCTGTGATTACGATGGCTCTTTTGCCACCTTGCTGCAGGATGTGCGTGATCAGGAGGAATATCGCGTAGCAGAGCTTCTGTTTGGCGCGGAGGTGAAGTAAGATGCCCCAGCCCAGTTATGAATATGCCCTGGGCCGCATCAGTGTTCTGTCCACCCATCTCCTTACAGCAGCGCAGCTGCGCCGGATTGCCGAAGCAGGCAGTTCCCAGGAAGCCATCAAGCTGCTGATGGAAACCGGGTATGGTGAAAACCAGACCACAGAACAGGAAATCGCCCTGGGTGAAATTGATTTGATTATCCGGGAACAGCTCCAGCTGACCCGGAAACGGATTCAGGAAATTACTCCGGATCCGGAACTGACAGGCTTGTTTTTGCTGCCGGTGGATACCCACAACCTGAAGGCTCTTTTGAAGGCCCGGCTTTTGGGGACTTCTGCCGACGACATTCTGCGGGAGGGCGGAAACTTTTCCCTCCAGGACCTGAAGGATATGGTCCAGACCAAGTATTACGAAGATCTGCCCCCCATCTACCAGCATACGCTGGAAGCTATTGAGGGAGAACTGAACCGGGAACCGGATCCCTTCCTGCTTAGCGCCAAATTGGACCAGGCCATGTTTGCCCAGGCCCAGGAAGTACTGGACCGGAAAAAGGAACACGGCTTTATCCGGGAGTACTTTTCCCTGTGGGCGGACTTTACCAATACCCTGAGCCTGATCCGGGCTCAGAACCTGCACTGGGACGTGGCCAAACTGCGTCAGGTGCTGATTGCCTGCGGGGAAATTCCCCTGAAGGTGTTTGAGGAGAGTTTGGACGTACCGGCGGAACAGCTGGGCGCCAGCCTGGGACAGGGTTCCCACAAGGGGGAACTGATTCAGGCCATCAACGAATATGCCCAGACCAACGAGCTGGGTGTAATCCCCAAACGGATGAAGGAAGGCCTCAGCCTGATCATCCGGCGGGCCAAATGGGATACCCACACCCTGGGCCCCATTGTGGGCTACCTGATGGCCCGGGAAACCGAGGCGGAAGCTCTGCGGCTGATATTCGGCGGACTGCAGGGCGGCTTTGAAGTAACGCTGCCGGAGGTCTATGCGTAAGGGCCCGGAAGCTTGGGAGGATGAAAATGGAAAAAAAGAAAATAGCAGTGATCGGTGATCCCAGCTCCGTTATGATCTTCAAGGCCGTTGGTTTTGACGTGTTCTACGAAGAAGAACAGGAAAAAATAGAGCGCAGGATCCACAAGCTGGCGGATGCCGGGTATGTGGTCATCTACATTACGGAAACCGCTGCCCAGAAAGCCAAAGCAGTGATTGACGAATACGCTGCCGCTACCTTTCCTGCCATCATTCTCATTCCCAGCGGCAATAAGTCCCTGGGCTTGGGTATGCAGCGTGTTCGGGAAAACGTGGAAAAAGCAGTGGGCGCCGATATTCTGTTCAAGGAAGGGTAGGGATAGATTGTGAGTGGAAAAATCGTAAAAGTATCCGGCCCGCTGATTGTTGCTGAAGGCATGAAGGACGTGGAACTCCATGATATGGTCCGCGTCAGCGATAAGCATTTGATCGGTGAGGTTATCGAATTACGGGATGATAAAGCCTCCATTCAGGTATACGAAGAAACGGCCGGCCTGGGACCGGGGGAACCGGTGGAATCCACCGGGGTGCCCATGTCCGTAGAACTGGCACCTGGCCTGATCGAAAGTATTTTCGACGGGATCCAGCGGCCGCTGGAGGAAATCTATAAACTGGCCGGGGATAGAATCAGCCGGGGCATTGATGTGCCCAAGCTGGACCGGCAGAAAAAATGGGAGTTCGTGCCCGTGGCCAAAGTCGGAGACGAAGTGTCCGGCGGGGACGTGATTGGTACCGTCCAGGAAACCCCGGCCGTACTCCATAAGGTCATGGTGCCTCCTGGCAAGGGCGGCACGGTGGAATGGGTTTACCAGGGGGAAGCCACCATCCTGGACCCGGTGTACAAACTGAAAGACAAACAGGGCAAGGTCACGGAATACCCCATGCTCCAGGTATGGCCGGTACGGGTGGCCCGTCCTTATAAGGAAAAGCTGCCTCCGGATGAACCCATGGTAACCGGGCAGCGGGTTATCGATACCCTGTTCCCCATTGCCAAGGGCGGCGTGGCAGCAGTGCCCGGGCCTTTCGGCAGCGGCAAGACGGTTATCCAGCACCAGCTGGCCAAGTGGGCCGATGCAGATATTATCGTCTACGTAGGCTGCGGCGAACGGGGCAACGAAATGACCGACGTATTGAACGAATTCCCGGCCCTGAACGACCCCCGCACCGGGCTGCCGCTGATGAAACGGACGGTGCTGATTGCCAATACCTCGGATATGCCGGTGGCCGCCCGTGAAGCTTCCATTTATACGGGCATTACCATTGCCGAGTATTACCGGGATATGGGCTACAAGGTGGCCATTATGGCCGACTCCACTTCCCGTTGGGCAGAAGCCCTGCGTGAAATGTCCTCCCGGTTGGAAGAAATGCCCGGTGAAGAAGGGTACCCGGCGTACCTGTCTTCCCGTCTGGCAGAGTACTACGAACGGGCCGGCGAGGTGGAATGCCTGGGCAAGGATGACCGGGTAGGCGCCGTTTCTGCCATTGGGGCCGTATCCCCTCCTGGCGGCGATATTTCTGAACCGGTTTCCCAGGCTACCCTGCGGATTGTCAAGGTATTCTGGTGCCTGTCCTCTGCCCTGGCCTATGCCCGGCATTTCCCGGCCATCGACTGGCTGCAGAGCTACTCCCTGTATTCCGATCGGCTGCGGGCCTACTACGACAAGCACGTGGCGCCGGACTGGTCCAAACTGGTGGGCACCACCATGGAAATCTTGCAGGAAGAATCCAGCCTGAACGAAATCGTCCGCCTGGTAGGTATCGATGCCCTGGGCTTCAAGGACCGGATCACCATGGAATGCGCCCGGTCCATTCGGGAAGACTTTTTGCACCAGAACTCCTTCCACGAAGTGGATACGTACACTTCCCTGGAAAAACAATACGACATGCTGAAGCTGATCATTACCTGGTACGAACAGGCTTTGGAAGCCATGACCAAGCATGTGAACCTGGATAAGATCATTGAAATGCCTATCCGGGAAAAGATTGGCCGTGCCAAGTACATTCCGGAAAGCGAACGGAAGGAAAAGTTCGCCGAACTGAACAAGGAATTGGAACAGGCCTTTGCAGAACTGACGGAAGAGGGTGACGACAATGCGTAAAGATTATAAGACCATTCGCGAGGTAGTCGGCCCTCTGATGCTGGTGGACCAGGTACAGGGTGCCACCTACGATGAACTGGTGGAAATCCACCAGGAAAACGGGGAAGTCCGCAGCGGCCGTGTGCTGGTAATCGACGGGGACAAGGCCCTGGTACAGCTGTTTGAAAGCTCCCAGGGGCTGCGCCCGGCTACGGCCAAGGCCCGTTTCCTGGGCCACGGCATTCAACTGGGGGTATCCCCCGATATGCTGGGCCGGGTATTCGACGGCATGGGCCGCCCCATTGATGGAGGCAAGCCCATTATTCCGGAAAAGTTCCTGGATATCAACGGGGAACCCATGAACCCGGCTGCCCGGGACTATCCTTCAGAATTTATCCAAACCGGGGTCAGCGCCATTGACGGGCTGAACACCCTGGTCCGGGGCCAGAAGCTGCCGGTATTCTCCGGTTCCGGTCTGCCCCACGCCCAATTGGCTGCCCAGATTGCCCGGCAGGCTAAGGTACTGGGCACCGGCGAAAAATTCGCCGTAGTGTTTGCTGCCGTAGGGATTACCTTTGAAGAAGCCAACTTCTTCATGCAGGACTTTAACCGGACCGGCGCCTTGAGCCGTGCGGTGATGTACATCAACCTGGCCAACGACCCGGCTGTAGAACGGATTGCAACGCCGCGTATGGCCATTACCGCTGCTGAATATCTGGCCTTTGAGCTGGATATGCACGTACTGGTTATCATTACGGATATTACCAACTACGCCGACGCCCTGCGGGAAGTATCCGCTGCCCGTAAGGAAGTGCCCGGCCGCCGGGGCTATCCTGGCTACCTGTACACGGACCTGGCTACCATGTACGAACGGGCCGGCCGGATCAAGGGCAAGAAGGGGTCCATTACCATGATTCCGATCCTGTCCATGCCGGAAGACGATAAGACCCACCCCATTCCCGACTTGACCGGGTACATTACCGAAGGGCAGATTATCCTGTCCCGGGAACTGTACCGGAAAGGGCTGACGCCGCCGATTGACGTGCTGCCGTCCCTGTCCCGGCTGAAAGATAAGGGCGTGGGCAAGGGCAAGACCCGGGAAGACCATGCGGATACCATGAACCAGCTGTTTGCTGCATACTCCCGGGGCAAGCAGGCCAAGGAACTGGCCACCATCTTGGGGGATTCGGCCCTGAGCAAGGTGGATAAGCTGTACGCCAAATTCGCCGACGCTTTTGAACGGGAATACGTATCCCAGGGCTACCAGACCAACCGCTCTATTGAGGAGACTCTGGACCTGGGTTGGAAGCTTTTGGGTATCCTGCCCAGATCCGAACTGAAACGTATCCGTGATGAATATCTGGACAAGTACTACAAACCGGCGGATGGCAGCGAGGGGGAATAACCCATGGCTACAAACGTAAACCCTACCCGGATGGAGTTGACCCGGCTGAAGAACCGGCTGGCCACTGCCGTTCGGGGACATAAATTGCTGAAGGACAAGCGGGACGAAATGGTGCGGCAGTTCATGATCTACATCCGCCGCAACCATGAACTCCGGCAGAAAATGGAAAAAGCCCTCCAGAACGTTTCCCGGCATTTCGGGATGGCCAAGGCCCATATGGGGGCCCTGAGCGTCAACGAAGCCCTGCTGTACCCGGCACGGAGTGCCGAGTTTGAAGTGGGCCGGAAGAACGTGATGAGCGTGGAGGTGCCGTCCCTGAAGTACACCGGCAACACGGCGGACGATGCTGCGTCCATTCCCTATTCCTTTGCTTTTACGGCGGAGGAACTGGATACGGCCGTAACGGAACTGACCACCCTTTTGCCGGAACTGTTGGAACTGGCAGAGGTGGAAAAGACCTGCAATATGCTGGCAGATGAAATCGAAAAGACCCGCCGGCGGGTTAACGCCCTGGAATACGTGATGATTCCGGAAATGCAGGAGAGCATCAAGTATATCACCATGAAGCTCAGCGAAAACGAAAGAGCCAGCACGGTGCGCCTGATGAAGGCCAAGGAAATTATGGCCAAGCAAGCGTAGGGTGCCGGAAAATAAGAGGCTGGGAAAAAATGAGGTTTCATTTTTTCCCAGCCTCTTTTGGATTTTGCACTAGGAGGTGCAGCATGTCACTCAACGAAACAAGCAAATTCCTGGCGTTAATCCTGCGGCATAAGCCGAAGGTAATCGGCATTACCTTGGACCGGCACGGCTGGGCCAAGGTGGAGGAGTTGGTTGCAGGAATTGCCAGGCAGCAGCTTTTTGACCGGGCGATGCTGGAAGAAATCGTGCGCACGGACAGCAAGCAGCGCTATTCCTTTAACGAGGACCATACGCTGATTCGGGCCAACCAGGGGCACTCCCTTCCCGTGGACGTAGAACTGGCAGAAAAGACGCCGCCGGAAGTGCTGTGGCACGGCACCGGTGAAAAGTATACCGCGTCCATTGAGGCCCAGGGCCTGATACCCAAATCCAGGCTGTATGTGCATCTGTCCGGGGACTACGCAACCGCCGTGAAGGTGGGGGCCCGCCACGGCAAGCCTGTGGTTTACCGGGTTGCCGCGGGAGAAATGCAGAAAGCCGGCTTCCGGTTTTATCAGTCTGTAAACGGGGTGTGGCTGACCAAAGGTGTGCCTGCCCAATATTTAAAGCGAACGGCGGAGGCAGATTAACAGATTTGGACGAGCTTGGTGTATAGGAAGCTGGGCGAAGGGCACAGGGCGCTAAGAAGTTAGAACGCAGAACGTGCAGTAAAGGGGACTGTGCTCTAAAAGGGGTAAATTGTGGTAGAATAAGGAAACACAGTTTGACAAAGTAAAGGAGGCAGCAAGCGTTGGCAACCACGTTTAATTTTCGTCCGGAGCGGGGCCAGGGGCCCTTGTACCGGCAGCTGGCCAGCTATTTCCGGCAGGAAATCCGGGAAGGGCGGCTGCTGCCCCTGGAGTTCCTGCCCAGCATCCGGAAGCTGAACCGGGACCTGAAGCTGAGCCGGACTACGGCGGAGGCGGCCTACGAAATCCTCATTGACGAGGGCTACGTCCAGAACCTGCCCAGCCGGGGCTACCAGGTGGTGGATACCGGGAGGATTCCTGCCCCTAAAAAGGTACGGCCCCAGTGGGCTAGGGCGGAAAAAGAGAAAAAAGCGCCTCCTGTGCTCTATAATTTTTCTAATAATTACATTGATACGTCCACCTTCGATACGGTGCTGTGGCGGCGCTGCCTGAACAAGGTGCTGCATAGTCCTGGGGCGCTGGCCGGCTACGGGGACCCCCAGGGGGAACCGGTACTGCGGGAGGTCCTGGCCCGGTACAGCTACAGTGCCCGGGGCGTAGTGTGCACTCCGGAACAGATCCTGGTAGGGGCCGGCCTTCAGGCCCTTTTGGTGATTCTGCTGTCCATTTTGCCGGTGGAGCCCAAACGGGTGGGACTGGAGGCACCGGGCTTTCCCCAGGCGGAGCAGGTATTCCACCTGCTGGGCTGGGAAACCCAGACCTTTGACCCTGGGGACCCCAAGGCGGACTGGCCGGGGCTGCTGATGATCTCTCCCGCCAACCCCTACAAGGGGCGGGCCCTGACAGAACGGGAACGGAATAACCTGATTGTGGCCACCCAGCTGGAGCGGGTGTATCTGCTGGAGGATGACTACAATGGGGAATTCCGCTACCTGCATCAGCCCACCCCGGCCCTGCACAGCTTTGGCAACCGGGAGCAGATCATCTACGTAGGGTCTTTTTCCCGGACCCTGCTGCCTTCCCTGCGGATCAGCTACCTGGTGCTGCCGGAAAAACTGCTGCCGGCCTACCGGGCGGTGGCAGCCCGCTACAACCAGACGGCATCCACCATGGAACAGCTGGCCCTGGCCCAGTATATTGAGGACGGGCATCTCACCCGGCACGTGAAAAAGCTGCGGACCCGGTACCGGGAAAAGAGTCGGCAGCTGCGCCAGGCCCTCCAGGAAGTGTTTGGGGAGCTGGTCCTGCCCATGAGCTACGGGTCCGGGCTTCACCTGCACATTGCCCTAAGGCTGCCGGGCACGGCGGCAGAATTGGCCCAGCAGGCCCTGAAGCAGGGGGTGCGGATTATTCCTGTCCAGGGAACGCCGGAGGGGCAGCCCCCGGAGTTTCTCCTGTCCTTTGCGGGGATTGGGGAAGATAAGATCCGGGACGGGGTAAAGGCTTTGTACCGGGCCCTGGTACCGGAAAAATAGCGGCCGGGTACATTGTGTTTCCCTACTGTTCTAGGGTATAATGGAACAAAATATAGTATATAAGAAGTAAATTGTAAGCAAGAAGAAGTTACCTGTAAGCAAGGAGGTGCGGCGATGCATAAAAAATGGGAGGCAGCTGCCTTGGCCCTGGCTCTGACGCTGCCCATACCGACCGTTCAAGCCGCCCAGTATTTTGCCCCGAAATATGGATTTTCCCAAAACGGCCAGCTGCAGCCGGCCCTGACAGTGGAATTTACCAAAGGGGTGCCCCGGCAGATTTCGGCTATTTTGACGGGGACGCCCGGCAGTGAGCGGGTCATGGCGCTGGCCTGGCAGAACGACCAGAATATCGGCCTGGTGGCCTACCCAAAGGGTGTGGACTATGCCCTGTATAAATTGAAATTTCGTCCCGGCAAGGAAGATTTGCTGATTCTGAGCTACGGCAAGCACGGGGTGGGGCGGACCCACCTGAATGAAGTGTCCGTGATTGGTGAGGACGCCCTGGGTGTGGTACGGCCCCTGCCCGTAGTGGGCTTTGAGCCGGTAGATGTATTCAATTCGCCGCTGCAGATCCGCCAGAATCAGGCTGTGCTGTTCCTGGAAGACGCGCCTCACGTGCTGACCTTATCGGCAGATGGGGCGATGGGCTACCTGGTGGATGTGGAATAAATAAGGAGGAACCTGCATGAGTTTGTCTGAATTATATAAGGGCTGCCGGACCTACCGGCGCTTTACCCAAAAACCGGTGCCGGAGGAGCTGTTGCATACGCTGGTGGACACGGCCCATACCCGAAGCTGCGGCCGCAACGGCCAGCCTTTACGGTTTATCGTGGTAAAAAGCCCGGAAAACGTGGCTGCTATGCAGCCGCTGGTGCGTTGGGCGGCGGCGCTGCCCAAGGCCATCGGCACCCCTGTCCAGGGAGAACAGCCCACGGCTTTTGTGGTGGTACTCCGGGAAAACAATGCGGGGCCGCTAACCAATGTGGACTTGGGCATTGCCCTGGACACTATGGCCATCTGCGCCTGGGAACAGGGCGTAGGCAGCTGCATTATGGCAGCTGTGGACCGGAAAGCCATTGGGGAGCTCCTTTCTGTGCCGGAAGGCTGGGAAGTGAATATTGTGCTGGCCCTGGGGTATCCCAGCCACCAAAGCACCCTGGTGGAGGCCCAGGAGGGCAGCAGCCTGGATTACTATGTGGACGAGAAACGGGATTACTACGTGCCCAAGCTGAAGCTCAAGGACGTGGCCCGGTTCTGCTGAAACGGTAGGCCCTGGGAAAAACAGAACCCAGGGCCGGCAAGGAGTACAAAATGATCTATGATACAGCCATTATCGGCGGAGGTCCTGCGGGCCTGAGTGCTGCCGTTACGGCAGCCGCCCGGAACCTGTCCGCCGTGTTATTTGACGCCGGGGATTTTGCCCCGGCACTGCGCAAATCCCACAGTATCAAGAACTACCTGGGTATGCCGGACCAATCCGGCAAGGCGCTGATGGACGCCTTCCTGGCCCACGCCAAGGAAGGGGGCGCTGTGGTGGTGCCCCACAAGGTGCTCAGCGTCATGAGCCTGAAGGACCATTTCTACCTGGCGACTCCGGGGGATATTTACGAAGCCAAAACTGTCATCCTGGCTCCCGGGGTGGCCCACGGCAAGGGCCTTACGGGAGAAGCGGATTATCTGGGACGGGGCATCAGCTACTGCGCTACCTGCGACGGGAATTTCTATAAAGGAAAACATATTGGGGTCATCACCACCCTGGAATCTGGCTGGGAAGAAGTGCTGTTTTTGGCTTCTTTGGCGGCAGAAGTGGACGTTTGGGCCACATATCCCGTGCCGGCCTTTACGGAAAAGAATATCCGCATCCGGACGGGGAAACCCACCGCCGTGGAAGGCGGGGACAAGGTTACCGCCCTTAAAACCACGGAAGGCACGGAACCGGTGGACGGTATTTTTATCCTCCGGGAAACGGATCCTTTGGAAAAGCTGCTGCCGGGCCTGAAACTGGACGGCCGTTTTATTGCGGTGAACCGGCAGATGGCTACCAGCGTGGACGGGGTATTTGCTGCCGGGGACTGCACCGGCCTGCCCTGGCAGATCAACAAGGCCGCCGGGGAAGGGCAGGTGGCCCTGCTCTCTGCGGCTTCGTGGCTCCAGGAGCACCGGCAATGACCGGGGAAAGGCGGCTCCAGGCAGGATTACTAGCGGCACTTCTTGCTGCCAGCCTGCTGACGGGCTGCGGCAGCAGTACCGGGAGCCAAAGCACTGCCTCCAGTAAGGGGACGGAAGCGGCCAGCACCCAGGAAAAACTTCTGACCAGCCCGGCCCCCAGCCAGGAAACCAAGACCTTGGCTCCTGGGGAAGGGGAACGGGGCGCCCGGGTGGAATTTGTGACCCGGGAACACAAGATGGAACGGATTACCTTTTCCGGGGGCTATCTCCGGACCCTGCCGGAAGAAAAGCCGGATACCATTATGCGGGCGGCCCCGGCGGGCAGTCTGGGAATGATTTTTGGGAAACGGGAAATCAACGGCCTGGAATGGGCCAAGGTGGCTACCCGTGATGGGGTCACCGCCTGGTACGCGGCGCCGGCCCGGGAAGGGGCACTAAAGGAAGACAAGCGGCCGCCGCTGCAGATTGCGGAAAATGTTTACCGCAGCACCTATCCCCAGGTAACCGGGGAAGTACCGCCCCGGGTCCAGGACCGGATCAACCAGGAGCTGGGCAATTACTACTCGGTATACCGGCACGTTATCGGGCCGGTGGGGGGCGAGCTCCAGTGCAAGGTGACGTATAACCGGCGGGGGCTGCTGAGCCTGGTATTTACCGGCAAGCCCATCCGGTACCGGACCTATCCGGTGTCCGAGGTGAACAACCTGGCCAGCTGGTCCCAGCTCAAAAAATACGTGTACGTTTCCCCCTTGATTGGGGGTTCGGACCCCAATTCCCTAACGGCCGAGCGGACGGATCTCCAGTACGGCATGGTTTTTGACCTGAATACGGGGAGCCGGCTGACCTACGAGTATTTTCTGGGAAAGAACCGGGAAGCTGCGGTAAAAGAGCGGCTGGCAGAGCTGGGCAGCGATGCCCGGCTGGACCCGGACAATTTTTACGTGGATGACCAGGGAAAACTCATTGCCCTGGCCAGTGTCCAGCAGCCGGAGCCGGGACGGGTTCCCTTAGACCTGTCGGATCTGGTGGTGCGGGACTATTAAAACAAAATCAAGCCTAAGGAGAGGGTAACCATGGATCAGGCCATGTCCGCCAATTGGAAGCGGACTTTCGGGGTCCTTTGGATCTGTGTTTTTCTGGTATGCGCCAGCTATACCATGGTAGTGCCTTTCCTGCCGTTATTTCTGGTGCAGGAGCTGCACCTGCCGGCGGCCAATGCCAAAATGTGGTCCGGGGTGATTATCGCCGTGACCTTTGTCCTGGCAGGGGTGATGGCACCCTACTGGGGTGCCCGGGGCGATGTGTCCGGGCAGAAAATCAATGCCATCCGGGCCGGGGTGGGGCTGACCTTCTGTTATGCCGCTACGGCCCTGGTAACGGACCCCTGGCAGCTTTTGGGGGTGCGGGTGCTGATGGGCATCATCAGCGGGTTTGTTCCGGCCTGTATGGCCATGGCTTCCTACATCCTGCCGGAAAGCCGGATGGGGTGGGGCATGGGCCTGATGCAGACCGCCAACTCCAGCGGCAGCATTATGGGGCCGCTTTTGGGGGGCTTTCTCAGCAGTCTGTTTGGTATGCGGATGTCCTTTATGGTGGCGGCGGGGTCTTTGGGCCTGGCGGCTCTGGCATTGGTGTTTCTGGTACCCCGGGACCATCCCAAAGGGCCATCGGCTGCCGAAGCCAAGCAGGGGATGTTCCAGCAGCTGGGGGGCATGCTCACCCAGAAAACCTTGTTTGGCATCCTGCTGCTTTTTGCCCTGGTAAAGGCCTGCATTATGGTGGTGCAGCCGCTGCTGACCATTTATGTCAACGACCTGCTCCAGGGGGCTCCGGATGTGGTGACCATTTCCGGGGTAATCCTGTCCCTGGCAGGAATTGCCGGTATTGTGGCCGCTCCCTTCTGGGGCACCCAGGGGCATACCTACGGCTGCAACCGGGTCCTGTCCCTGGTGCTTTTCAGTGCCGGGGTTATGGACGTGGCCCAGTATTTCGGCCACAACATTTGGATTTTTGCCATTCTGTACTTTGTCTACGGCCTGTTCCTGGCAGGAGCAGCTCCCAACCTGTACACCAGCATGACCCAGGAAACTCCGGTTTCCCAGCGGGGCAAGGCCTTTGGCCTGGCTACGGCAGCGGACCAGCTGGGCGGCGCCATCGGCCCCTTGGCCGGGGGCTTCCTGGGAGCCTTTATGACCATTGGCCAGATTCTGGCCCTGACCGGGCTGGTGCTGATGGTGGGCGGAATTTACGTGTATCAGTCAAAAGTACGGAAACAGCCTGTGGTATCTTGACGGCTTGCCGTCTATAAATAAAAAGGAGATGCAATATGAACAGAAAAGTACATTTTCACACAACGTTAGGGGATTTCACTGCGGAAATTTTTGAGGATAAGGCGCCTATTACGGCTGCCAACTTTCTGAAATTGGTGGAAGAAAAATTCTATGACGGCATTATTTTCCACCGGGTTATCGATGACTTCATGATCCAGGGCGGGGACCCTACTGGTACCGGCCGGGGCGGCTCCAAGGACGTGATTCGGGATGAATTCGGTCCTGGCCTGGCCCACGACAGCGAGGGCATCCTGTCCATGGCCAATGCCGGCCCCAACACCGCCAGCAGCCAGTTCTTCATTACCCTGGTTCCTACGCCCTGGCTGAACGGCCATCACGCCATTTTCGGCAAAATCACCGAAGGTATGGATGTGGTCCACAAAATCGGCTCCACGGCTACGGACTTCAGTGACCGTCCCCTGGAAGACGTTGTGATGGAAAAGGTTGAAATCGTAAAATAATGGCAGCCTACGTGTATATGATCCGCTGTGCCAATGGATCGCTGTACACCGGGTGGACCACTGACCTAAAGCGGCGCCTGGCCCAGCATCAAGCGGGGACAGGCGCTAAGTTTACCCGGGGCTTCAAGGCGGTGGAAATGGTCTATTTTGAGGAAGTTTCCAGCCGGGAAGATGCCTTGAAACGGGAGTATGTTCTAAAACATTTAAAGAAAGCGAGGAAAGAGGAGCTGGTTCGATGCTTTACGGGAAAACTTCAGAAAATTACATGAATACAGCCCCTTTTTCTTGTACTTTTGCTTGTAAAAGCAGTCCTGTTATGCTAGAATGATTCTCAGAGAAAGCGGACTTACTGAATGTTGAACGCAAAGTATCACAGATAGGTGGATCGTTTTTCGCAATATTTTTTAGGAGGCCAAGTAATATGACTGGCAAAGTAAAATGGTTTAATGCTGAAAAGGGTTATGGTTTCATTGAACGCGAAGATGGCGGCGACGTATTCGTACATTTCTCCGCAATCCAAGGCGACGGTTTCAAAACCTTGGAAGAAGGCCAAGCTGTTGAATTCGATGTAGTCGAAGGCAACCGCGGTGAACAAGCTGCGAACGTTGTTAAGCTGTAAGATATAGCATCTGAAGAATAAACAACCAAGCAATGAAAGGGGTGTCGCAGAAATGCGATACTCCTTTTTTCTATGCCTGGGGTGGGTGAGCCCTGGGCGGCGCATACTGTCATTCTATAACAATCAGAAACAGCGCCGGGGAAACTGCCTGGAAGGGCAGCAGACCTGCGCAAACAGAAAGGGGAATTGGACAATGGCTGCGTACGGAATGGAAGGAAAGCGGGGCGTCATCAGCGGCGGTACCTCGGGTATCGGCCTGGCGGCAGCCCAGCTGTTGGTGAAGGATGGTGCGGAAGTGATTCTCATTGGCCGGGATGCCCAAAAGGGTGCCCAGGCGGTGGAAAGCCTAAGCGGCGCCGGCAAGGCCCGGTTTGTCCAGGCAGATCTCAGCACAGTGGCCGGCTGCCAAAGTGTGGCGGCAGCCCTGGAAGGCCAGAAACTGGATTTTCTGGTGAACTGTGCCGGGATGTACCAGGAACGGATGCTGGACCGGCTGACGGAAGAAGATTATGACCAGGTAATGAACCTGAATGTGAAAGGAACGGTGTTCCTGACCAAGGCCCTGCTGCCGCTTATGCAGGAGGAGGGCCCCTCGGTGCTGAATATTGCCTCTGACGCGGCTTTGGAGGGCAACTATGGGTGCAGCGTCTACGCAGCCTCCAAAGGGGCTGTGGTGGCCTTTACCAAGTCCCTGGCCCTGGATCTGGCGCCTTGGGTGCGGGTGAACTGCCTGTGCCCCGGGGATGTGGAAACGCCCCTGGTGCGCAAGCAAATGGAAGAAGGCGGCTACACCATGAGTGCCATGGCTTCCATCTATCCTATGGAACGGATTGGCCAGCCGGAAGAAGTGGCCCATATGATCTGTGCCATCCTGTCGCCTATGAACAGCTTTATGACCGGCGCTGTAGTCAGCGTGGACGGCGGACTGACGGCAAAATAGGAGGCGCCACATGGAGAAAAAATTAACGAGAGCCAATGCGTTGTTTATCGGTTCCATGCTGTTTGGCATGCTGTTTGGGGCCGGCAATCTGATTTTCCCGGTGCATATGGGGCAGTTGGCGGGCTCCAATTTCTGGTCCGCCAACTGGGGCTTCATTTTTACCGGGGTATTTATGCCCTTCTTTGCCCTTTTGGCCATTGGGCTTACCGGAAGTTCTGGGGTGGAAGAACTGGCGGGCAATGTGCATCCCATCTTCGCCCGGATTTTTACCATTTTGCTGTATTTGACCATCGGGCCGGCTTTTGCCCTGCCCCGTACAGCCACCGTATCCTTCCAGATTGGGGTGGTGCCCTTTTTGGGGAGTACCAATCCCACAGTGGCCCTGGCCGTATTTACCTTTGTGTTTATGGCGGTGGCCCTGGCCTTTGCCCTGAAGCCTTCCAAGCTGATTGTGTACATCGGCAAATGGCTGAACCCGGCCTTTTTGACCTTCCTGTGCCTTTTGGTGTTGGCCGCCCTGCTGCACCCCATGGGGTCCGTGGCCATGATTGCACCCCAGGGGGATTACAGCGGCCATGCCTTCCTGACCGGTTTTAAGGAAGGGTACAACACCATGGACGTTCTGGCCATGTTGGCCTTTTCCGTTATCGTGGTGGATACCATGCATAACCTGGGGGTCACGGACCGGAAAACGGTTTCCCGGGACATTATCAAGGTGGGCGTGATTGTAGTAATCCTCATGAGCCTGATCTACACCATGATTACCTGGCTGGGTACTTCCAGCATGGGCAAGCTGGCCCTTTCTGCCAACGGGGGCATTGCCCTGGCCCAGATTGCCCAGTACTACTTTGGCCCCTTGGGCGGCCTGCTCCAGGCTGTCATCGTGACCCTGGCCTGCCTGAAGACGGCCATCGGCCTGATTTCCGCCTGCTCCGATACCTTTGCGGAATTCTTCCCCATGAGCCTGGGCTATAAGGGCTGGTGCGTGGCTTTTGCCGTGATTGCCTTCCTGGTAGGCAATGTGGGGCTGACCCAGATTATTGTGCTGGCCATTCCTATTTTGATGTTCCTGTATCCCCTGGCCATTACCCTGATTCTGTCTTCTTTTGCCCGGGCTTTGTTTGGCCAAAGCAAGCGGCTGTACCGCTGGCCCATGGTGCTGGCCGGAATCGCTGCCTTTGGGGACGCCCTGAGCGCACTGCCCCAGGGCCTGGCCAATTCTCCCCTGGTGCTGCAGATTCTCGGCTATTACAAGATTCTGCCCCTGTTCAGCCTGGGTATGGGCTGGGTAGTGCCCACCTTTGTGGCCCTGCTGCTGGCCATTATCAGCGTGAAGCTGGTGGGCGACCGGGCGTGATTTTGCGTTCTTTTGGGGAAAAGTGTATAATAGTAAGGTAAATAACAATCATCCAGGGATGATATTTCATACGAGGAGGGATTTCCCATGCAAAAAATTATCATTGCGGCTGCAGTAATGAGCCTGCTGCCCCTGACCCTGGCCAGCGCATCTCCGCTTGCCAAAATCGCCCCGGGAGCAGCCCAGATCGATGCCAATGTTACGGTGGGCACCCATTTGGAAGGCCAGAAAGACGGCCATTCCGTGGACTTCGACGGTGATACCCGGTACCGGGCAGGTGCTACGGTAGGCATTGCGGACAATTTGGGTCTGGACTACACGTATGCAGCGCACGAAGGCAACGAAAATGCATCGGTGCAATCCCACCAGGTAAACCTGGTTTATCAATTTAACCCCTATCTGTACGGCTTCGGCGGCTATGTACGGAACCGGGCCAAACTCCATGGCTACCATGACAACACCAGCGGTTATCAGGTAGGCGCCATTGGCCGGCTGCCCATTACGGACAAGACCACGGGCTGGGCCAAGTTTGGCATCGGCAACACCATCACCCAATACGAAGTGGGCGTGGGCTATGCCTTTACCGATAACTGGGAAGGCAATATTTCCTACAACGACAGCAAGTACAAGGATTTCTCCGGCGATATTGATGCCAAGACCCACGGTGTCAACGTAGGCGTATCCTACAAATTCTAAAAGCTGCGGCGCAAGCGTCTTTTCCGGCTCCTGCAAAGGGGCAGGAAAGGGCGCTTTTTTGCGTCCAAAAGAAAAAGGCCCCGCCCGCAGGCAGGACCCAGAAACAGCTTTGGTGCGATTGGCGCGAGTCGAACGCGCGACCCTCTGCTTAGGAGGCAGATGCTCTATCCATCTGAGCTACAACCGCATAACGCATCTATTATACCAATTCTGAGAAAAAAGTTCTACTTTTTTAGGCCAATGCCTTTTCAACTGCACAGGAATCAAGTATACTAAAAACAATCATGCAAAAAAATACACAAATCAGAAAAAGGAGAACTCATGAAAATCGTAACTGAACTGGCCCTGTTGTTCAGCCTGTGTCTTATCAGCGCAGGCATTACCCACCTGCTGCCGGTGGCCATGCCGGCCAGCGTGGTAAGCCTTCTGCTGCTGACCCTGCTGCTGTACCGGAAGGTCATCAAACCGGAACAGATCCGGGGCGTTGCCACCTTTCTGATGGGCAGCATGGGCATCTTTTTTGTGCCTGCCCTGGTGGGAACCGTGGAATATCTGGAAACCCTGAAGGCCTATTTGCTGCCCTTTGCGGTGGTAACCCTGGTGACCACGCCCCTGGTGTATTTTGTTACGGCCTGGACCATCCAGCTGGTGCTGAAGTTCCGGGACAGACAGGAGGTGCCCCATGCTTAGTTCCTTTGCCAGCAATCCGTTCTTTGGCCTGGCACTGACCTTTGCCTGCTGGGCCCTGGGGCTGAAAATCCAGAAAAAGACCGGCCTTTTGCTGCTGAACCCGGTACTGGTGGCAGCGGTGCTGATTGTGGTGGTGCTTACGGTTTTTGGTATCTCCTTTAAACAATACAATGTAGGGGGCTCCCTGGTGTCCCTGATGCTGGGACCTGCCACGGCGGTGCTGGCGCTCAATATCTACCAGCAGCGGGAAATTCTCCATAAGAATTTTCTTCCGGTGGTGATTGGCTGCACGGTGGGCTGCCTGGTCAGCATTGGCGCGGCCATCCTGCTGTGCCGGCTTTTTGGCACCAACCAGGTGTTTTCCATTTCCATGCTGCCCAAAAGCGTGACCACGGCCATTGCCCTGGGCATATCGGAAAGCGGCGGGGGCATTCCGGGAATCACCGCGGCAGCGGTGGTGTTTACCGGCATTGAAGGGGCGGTGATCGTTCCCTGGCTGGCCAAGCTGTTCCGCATAACCCATCCGGTAGCGGAAGGGGTGGCCATCGGGGCCTGCAGCCATGCCATCGGCACCAGCAAGGCCCTGGAAATCGGCAAGGTCCAGGGGGCCATGAGTTCTATTTCCCTGTGTGTCTGCGGCATTTTGACCACGGGGCTGATGCTGTTTTTTGGCTGAAGCCAGCAATAAGCGTAGGATAAAAAAGATAATTTTGTTACAAGAAATTGTAATGAAATTATCTTTTTTGCATATTTATCCAATTTTGTTGCTATTTCCAGGGATACAGTATAGAATAAAAAATACTCATTATAATTATCATTATCCATTACAAGGAGGCGTACCTATGGAAATCACAAGGGAAGCCATCGAACAGGCGGTGGAGTCCTACCGCCAGGAAATGCTGGACTACTGGAAAGAGCTGGTGAATTTTCAGGCCGGCAGCAAAGAAGGAGAGCGCATGTTTGCTCTGCTGAGCCAGGTCAATGCCAAATTAAACCGGGAAGGCTTTGCCAGTGAACTGCTGCCCACGGGCAGCCCCATTCCGCTTTTGCGGGCGTACCTGGGCAAGGAGCGGCCGGGCAAACCTATTTTGCTTAGCGGCCACTTGGACACAGTATTTCCCAACGGCAGCTATCCGGAAAATCCCTTTACCATCCGGGACGGAAAGGCCTATGGCCCCGGGGTCAATGATATGAAGGGCGGCATCGTCATGGCCATTTACCTGGCCAAGGTGCTGGACAAGCTGGGGTATGCTAAGCATCCCTTCAAGCTGGTTTTTGTCGGGGACGAGGAAACCACCCATATAGGTTCCCAGGCCGATGTGCTGCTGGCCCAGGAGGCGGAAGGCTGCCTGGCGGCGTTTAATTTTGAAACGGGCCGGATGGACAACGGGCTTACCGTGGGCCGGAAAGGCTGCATGGACGTGTGGATTACGGTAACCGGCAAGGCCGGCCATGTGGGCAACGCCTATGCGTCTTCCAGCAACGCCATTGAGGAAATGGCCTACAAGATTGTGGAGCTGCGGAAGCTGACCAACCTGGATTTAGGGCTGATTGTCAGCACGGATATTATTTCCGGCGGTACGGTGTCCAATGCGGTGGCGGACCACTGCCGGATTGAGGTGGACTGCCGCTACGACTTCAATGCGGATAAGCCCATGCTGGAAGAAAAAATCAAGGAAATCTGTGCCCGGACCTATGTGCCCGGTACGACTACGGAAGTGCAGTTTGTGTCCAGCATGCCGGTGTTTGAAAAGACGGCGGGCAATGAGCACCTCCTGGACCTGGTGAACCAGGCTGCCCAGGAATTTGGCCAGCCAGCCTTTGGCCCGGCCCACCCCGGCGGCTGCTCCGATGCGTCCTTTATGGCCAAGGCAGGGATTCCCATCCTGTGTTCCTGCGGGGTGCAGGGGGACGGAGCCCATACCAAGCATGAATTTGCCAATGTAGAAACGATGTTTACCCGGACCAAGCTGCTGGCAGCAGCCATTTGCAAGTTATAACCATTTTGAGGGGGAGTCCACTGTGAGTGAAGAAACGAAGACGGTGCCGGAAAAGCCCGTCAACAAAACCTTATCGGTACCCAGTCCGATTCTGATTATTGCCTTTATCCTGTTTTTAAGTGCGGTGGCCAGCTACATCATTCCTGCCGGGATTTTTGACCGGGTAAAAGATGCGGCCAGCGGCCGGATGGTGGTGGATCCCAACACCTTCCATTTTATTAAGCAGCATCCGGTGGGCATCTTTGAAGCCTTTATGTCCATTCCCAAGGGCATCAAGGGAGCCAGCGAAATTGTGGGCTTCCTGATGATCATCGGCGGCGCCCTGAACGTAATGGCCGCTACCGGTACCATTCACGCGGCCATGGGCCATGTGGTGCGGAAAATGGCGGGCCGGGAAATCCTGATGGTACCCGTGATCATTACCGTGTTCAGTATGCTCAGTTCCTTTGCCGGGTGCAGCGAAGAATACATTGCGTTCCTGCCCCTGATTCTGTCCGTCAGCTATGCCCTGGGGTTTGACTCCATTACGGCAGTGGCCCTGGTGCTGGCTTCTGTAGGCACCGGCTACGGCGCTGGGGTGACCAACGCCTTTACCGTAGGGGTGGCCCAGAGTATTGCCGGCCTGCCCATGTTCTCTGCCATCCAGGTGCGTATGGTGATGCTGGTCATCCTGATTCTGGTGAGTATTACCTACGTGATGCATTACGCCAGAAAGGTCAAGAAAAACCCGGAAAGCAGCCCCATGTATGAACTGGACAAGATCTACAAGGAAAAGCTTAATATCGAGGAAGACGAAAATGCCCATGTGGCCCTGACCAAACGGCATACCTTGGTATTGGTGGGCTTTGTGGCCACCATCTGTGCGGTGCTGGTAGGGGTTATCAAGTTTGGCTTCTACATTGAAGAACTGGCTGCCCTGTTCCTGATGCTGTCGGTGTACGCCGGCGTGGTAGGGGGACTCAGCCCCAAGGGCTACTCCGATGCCTTTGTAGCCGGGGTCAAGAATATGGCCCTGCCCTGCCTGATGGTCAGCATGTGCCGGGGCGTGACCATTATCATGACGGATAGCAAGATTTTGGACACCATTATCTTCTATCTGGCTGGCGCCCTGAACCTGCTGCCCCATTACCTGATGGGCTTTGGCATGTTCATCGTCCAGGACCTGTTCAATATTGTGGTGCCTTCCGGTTCCGGTCAGGCTGCCATCACCATGCCCATTATGGCGCCTTTGGCGGATCTGGTGGGCATGACCCGGCAATCGGCGGTTATGGCCTTCCAAATGGGGGATGCGTTTACCAACTGCATTACCCCTGCCAGCGGGACCACTATGACCATCCTGACCATAGCTGGGGTGCCCCTGAAGAAATGGTGGAAGTTTGCGGTGCCCATGGTGGGACTGTGGTGGATTGTGGCCTTTGGGGTCATGAGCTACTGCACCGCCGTAAAATTGGGACCCTTCTGAGGCCTAAAACTCTATAGACAGCAAAAGAGGGTGTGAAATAATGAAACTTCTATCGTCGTTCGTTCCTTATTACCTTCAACATTTATGGTGTGCTCCCCGTCAAGTAGACAGTTCCTAATAATATAAACCTCTACGCCGCCATTTGGTAGCTATTATGTTTTTGCATAGGGGTCAAACGGCCCAAATTCCGCTGCAAACGGCCACTGTTGTAATACTCCATGTAGTTATTAATCATCGTTACCAAAGCTTTACGGCTGTCGAAGTCACGAGTATAGTACCGTTCTCTTTTCAGCATGCCCCAGAAGCCTTCCATCGGGCCATTATCAATGCATTTTCCTATCCGTGACATACTCTGCGTCATACCAGCATCTAGAATCATCTTGCGGAAATCCCTGCAGGTGTATTGGAATCCCCGGTCAGAGTGAAACAGGGGATGCGCGCCAGGGTTTTTCAACAATGCCTTATTGAAGGTATTGAATACCAAATTTTTATCGTTCCGGTTGCTTATCACATAGGAAACAATTCGTCTGTCATACAGGTCAATAATCGCGCTCAGATATACCTTATGCACAACTACCCCCTCATAGTAGTGAAATTCTGAGACGTCAGTACACCATTTCTGGTTAGGGGCATCGGCTTTAAATTCCCTATTCAAGATATTTTCTGCAATGTATGCAGGATCTATTGCACGCTGGGTGCAGCCCTTAGGGGCATATTTAATCGTAGACTTTATATTTATCACTCGACAAAGATGAAGAACGCGACCGTCACCAATTGCTATTGGTTTCGTGTCAGGATAGATCTTCTTATTTGGGGCTCGTAAGTCATCAGCTATTCGTCTGTACCCTTTAGCTGGGTCAGCCTTGTATATCTCTTCTATTCTTTTAGCAATTTCCTTGTCGTCAATTTCGCGTGCTGAAGGCTCTCTATGAAGCCATTTGTAGTAGCCGGCCCGGGACACTTTTCCCAATTTGCACAGGCCAAGAATAGGGTAATTCTTTTCAGCGTGCAGTTCTTTAATGGCTTCATAAATGGCTCCATATCTTATTTGTGTGAATCCCGCCTCCTTTCCACAATATCGAGTTTTTTTAGGAAATCAATCTCCATATCCTTGGCTTTGAGTTTTGCATTAGCCAGTTTGAGTTCAGCTTTCATACACTCATATTCTGTAGGGGCTTCTTCAGGGACTTCTACTGGCTTCCTGTGTCCGCGCCCATCTATGAGTCCTTCGGTATTGTACTTATTATATTTTAAGACGTAATTTCTGACTTGCTGGTAGGAAACCTTAAACTTTTCAGCGGTTTCATGGTAAGCATTCCCGTTTTCAATGCAGTATTTTACGATTTCAACGCGCTCGTCAAAGGTCGTTTGTCTAGCTTTAGTCATGATCTTGGCACCTCCAGTACCCGAACTTTTTAGTTCCTCATGACTATTATACTTCTTTAACCAGTCTCTGATTTGACGAGAACTTTTTAATCCGTATTTTTGTACCAGCTGGGACATAGTCGTTTCGCCCTTAAGATATTCCTCTACGCATTGGATCTTAAGATCAGCAGAATAACTTTTAACCTGTCTTTTGTTAAATACCTCAGGACCATTTCCTATATATTCATCTACCCAATACTGTACTGCTTTCCAGTGAACCCCTAACCTTTTTGCAGAAACCATTGGTGATTCTTCATGAGCAAGAACAGCTTTGACAGCCTTTAATTTATCCTCTGCACTGACTTTCGATATAGACATTTTACATACTCTCCTTTCAACGAATCCAGGAGGTTTAACTATATGCCAGTCTACTTTATTCATAGCATACCATTTATGGGGAAGGTGCCGCACAACGTGCGGCGGAAAGGGCGGCGACACTTCCTACAGCGGTTCGCTGCTAGCCAGTCATTTTCGCCTTGCAGGCTCAATTCCTGGGCAGCTATCGCATGGGCCTTATTAACCAAACATCCTTTGGAAGGATTTGGGGATGTTTGGATGCGGCCGCAACGCTTGCAGGAAGCGTTCTATGCCGCTACTGGTCAAGTAATAGACTTAGGGTAGTGCAAGTATTTACAAACTATGCTGCTTTGCGGTGCCCGTTTTGCACATGACTCGTATAGGCCTAAGACTGGCCCCTGAGCGGTTCGCTGCCAGCCAATCATTTTCGCCTTACAGGCTCAATTCTTGGGCAGCTATCGCATGGGCCTTATTGACCAAACAGCCACTTGTAGAATTTGTCGGGCTATTTGGATGCGGCCGCAAAGCGTGTAGGGGCCGTCAGTCCGCAGGACTGACTGAGGAAGTTTGTTAGATACGGTTATAAAGAACAAAAAACGACTTGCGAACTCTTTTGAGCTCGTAAGCCGTTTTTTCTTTTGGGGTAAGTATTATTTCACACCCCCTTTTTTCTGCGGCCGCAGACGGGCCGCAGAAAAAAATCCATAGTTCCAGGCTGTACAACCTTAGATACTATGGATAAAAAATATGAAGTTGGCGGGCTGCCGGCTCTGGCAGCCCGGACCCCGCAAAAGGCGCTAGGCCTTATTGCCTGGGGGATGCTTTTTGACAGTCCGGGCACAGGCCCAGGAAATACGTTTGATGGCGATAGATCAGGAAGCCGCTTTTATCTGCCACTTCATCATCAAAGGCCTTCTTGTAGTCCCAGTCCAGATTGAAAATCCGGCCGCAGGTTTCGCAGCGAATATGGGCATGCGGACGGGTATCCACATCGTAGCGCATAATGCCGTCACCCACATCAATCATGCGGACTAGGCCTATACGGCAGAAAAAGTTCAGTGCCTGGTAAATGGTTGCAAAGCTCAGCGTAGGCATTTGCAGCTTTACATCCTCATAAATTTCCATGGCAGTGGGGTGACGATCAGGATCGGATAGTGCTGCGTATACCTCCAGCCGCTGCGGGGTGATCTTTAACCGCATTTCTTTCAGACGCTGGGCCAGCTCTTCTCGTGTTAACATGGTAGTAGCCCCTCCTTTGGACTCATCGGCGGGAAACGAAGCCGGCTAAGGAAGTTCCGTTTCCAAGAATTATACGTAAGTTTCTGAAATATATACAAGAACCATTTTAATAATAGCTTTTAAGAAGAAGATTGTCAATAAAAACAGCGTAGAGATTTCTTATAGCCGATACTCGAAAAATGTTATCAATCAACAAAAGTCCCGAAGAAAAGCACAGTTTTTCCTCAATATAGATGCAAAGCGTGCATATTTTTATTAATATTTTCCATATATGGCATAATTTTTACCGATTGGACACAAGAATAAAAATATTTTTAAGGGAAAAAACACAGAAAAAAATTTTTTGACGAGTTTACAATTTTTATCATATATGTGTAAAATTCTTAACATTTCTGCATGGTAAAAAAAGGAAAGCTGAAAACGGCCCCGGGAATAGTTAACCTAAAAAAGGATGCACCCGAAGGCACATCCTTTTCTTTGCAAAACTATTCTTCCAGATAGGCAGCCACGATTTCGCCCATAATGGTGAAATGGGTGTCCTGGGTGTCACCGCTGGGCAGCGCCGGGGTGACCGTGGGGTAGAATCTGGCTTTGCTGGCTTCATCAGTGAGTTGGTCCAGATCCTGCTTTTGGATATAGATGACCTTGCATTCCAGGGTCAGGGGCAGTTCTTTGATGGCAGGAACGCTGACTTTTTCTCCGGGAACGGTGGTTAAGCCCAATTCCTTGATTTTGTCCAGGTCCCGGCCGGATTTGGAACCGGCAATTTGCAGCACCTTGGGGTCCAGGGCGCCGGTGGGTACGTTAATGGTAAATTCCCGGGTACGCTCCAGCAGGGGCCAGGTGTACCGGCTTTCCCGGACGTAGGCAGTGAAAACGGGTTTGCCCCAGTTGACGCCCAGGCTGCCCCAGCCAATAATCATGGTGTTGGTTTTGGTGCCTTCCTGGGTGGTAAGCAGGATGCCCTTGGGCAGGGCTTTTAAAATGGTTTCTGCCGCAGCAAAAACATCAATGGGTTTCTTCATGCAAATTCCTCCTCTATATACTGCACAATCAGTTTCATTATAACAAATCAAGTCAAGCTGTATGTCTTCTGCAACCAGGTTACGTATGATACAATAGTACAAGAAGACGAGGAGAGTGGCTTTTATGGCAAACGGACAAGAAAAGGAAATCAAATTGGTATCAACCCCGGCGGGACGCAAAAAACTGCTGCAGCTTCCCCTGGTAAAGGAAAAGCTGATTGCAGGCAGCCGGCATGAGCTGGCCCTGGTGAACCGATACTACGATACAAGGGACCAGAAGCTGACCCGGACGGGAATGGCCTACCGGATCCGCCGGACCAACGGCAAGGCGTTTGAAGCCACCGTGAAAACCCGGGGAGAAACGGTGAACGGGTTCTCCGCACGGCAGGAGTATACGGTGCAGCTGGAAAAGGAGCAGCCGGTGCTGGTGGGCTTTGCCCCCCAAATGGATGAAAAGCTCCAGACCCTTTTGACGGAAGACGAGCTGCTGCCGTTATTTACCGTGGAGTTTACCCGAAAAGTGGCGCTGCTTCAGCTGACCAAGAGTACGGTGGTAGAAGTGGCGGTGGATACGGGCAGCATCCAGGCTGGGGACAGTACGGAACCCATTGAGGAAATCGAGCTGGAAATCAAAAAGGGCCGGGAAAAGGACCTGCTGCGCTTTACGGCGTCCCTGTCCCGGGAAATTCCCCTGCTGCCGGAAGAACGCAGCAAATTCCAGCGGGGACTGGCACTGCTAACCCCGGACCGGGGGCTGTGGCAAAAACAGGCCCGGTACAGCTGTGAGGCGGGAATGCCGCCGGAAGGGGCTTGGCGGGGTCTTGTGGCTGCCAGCCTCGGCGGAGCCCTGGATCAGCTGGAACAGCGGCGCCGGGACCCGGAAGGTTTTTCCTTGGAAGAATATCAGGAGCAGCTGGCAGCCTGCCGGGGTCTGTGGCAGTTGGGGGAGGACTTTCTTTCCGGTACCTCCTGGCAAAAGGGGGACACGATTCTGCAAGGGCTTCTGAAGCTGCCCTTTGATCAGCAGGCCCTTCCTGAAGAAAAACGGCTGGAAGACCTTTTGGCTCGCCAGGAAGACCAGCCTCTGCAGGAAGCAGCCCAATGGCTGAAACGCCAGGGCGCGGAGCTGGAACAACAGGGCAGCCGGTACTATGCCCAGGCCGCCGCCGCAGGCCTGTGGCAGCTGCTGTACCTGTCCACCCTGGCGGTGGAAAACCAGGAGGTGCAGCACCTGGGGGACCTGCGGACCCGCTACTGGAACAAGTGGCAGCAGGAGGCCCGGCTGCTTAGTGAAAGCGGCAATCCCAGCCCTTTGGCTGCCAGGGAGAATATGGCGTTGCTCAGCGGCCTCTTGGTGCTGGAAGAAGCTTTGTCCGGCTCGTTGGGCAAAAAGAAGCTGGTGAAGGCCGGGAAAGCCTACCAGGCTGCCTGGTACAAGGTCTGCCGGACCTGCGCCCAAATCGAAGCCTATCAGGCTGGCGCCCAGAAAGAGCGGGTGCGCCGGCTGGGCTTTGCCCTGTGCTATGCGGCAGGCTGGGAAAGCGCCGGGGTGGAAAAACAGCTGAAAAAGGCGGAGAAGGCCGGAAAGGCCCTGCGTAAGGAAATCCAGCGCCACGCTGAAATTAGTTTGGGCTAGGAGAAAAAAATAAAAGTCAAAAAATCAAAAAAGTATTTGACTTTTTGACTTTTAAAGTTTACAATAAGACCCAGGAAGTGAGAAGAGCTTCCTGGGTGATTTTTTTAGAACAAGAATATAAGCAGAAGCAGAATGACAATGACCGCCAGAAGTCCGATGCCCACCATGCCCAGCTGGGTAAAGCGGTGCATGAGGATTTCGGAGTTCAGGAGGGAGTAGCAGCGCTGGAGCACATTGATTTTGTTGTTGATGTTCTCCCGCCAAACGGAAGTATGGAGCAGGTACATGTACCGGGAATAGACCCGGGCGTTGAAAATGTCCTCGGTAACCCTAAGGGCGTTGTCCACGTTCCCCGTCAGCACGCTCATGTCCGCCATAACTTCCAAAAGGTGACGGCGCAATTGCCGGAAGGTGCGCAGGCGGCCCGGTCCTTCGGGACGGCTGGCCCCGTCGATTTCCGCGTAGGTCTGGTCAATGGCCCGGTTGAGGGCGGCGTCGTAATAGCGCAGCTCCAGGAACTGGGCATTGGCAAATTCCAGCAGGTCGGGCAGGTCCATGCTGCCGGTCTTATCGTACAAGAGGGCGGTATCCCAGGTGAGATACACCACATCGTCCGGACCGTAGGAGAACCGGTTGGCCAGGGCGTGATCCCGGGTTTCCTGGCTGAGGCTGGCTTTTTCCTTCATAATGAGGGGAGCCCAGTCCCAATCGGGCAGGGGATCCCGGAAGTAGTACACCACAAAGTCCTCGTCAAACTCGGAAATACGCATTTTGGTGCAGGCGGGCTTGATGGTATCGGTGACTCCATCGATAAATTCCCGGACATCTTCCTTGGGCAGGGCTCCTAAGGCAATGGCCAGGTCCCGGTATTGGGTATAGGTGATGTCTTCCGGTACATCCAGATGGAAAATCAGGCTGACTACCCCGATATCGAAAATCCGGGCTTTGACTTCGGTCAGGTACTCCTGGCCGGCCAGGGTCAATTCGTGACTGCCCAGTTCCACCAGTACAGGCGGATCTTTAAAGGTAATGGATTGGGGAGAAACCTTCTCCAGGCGCAGACGGGAGGCAATCTTGTTCCGGCTGGTCCAAAGGGCTTCTACCAGATTCAGATTGATTTCGTCGGCTACGTCAAACAAATGGTATAAATAAATGGACGAATTCATGATGTCCTCCTTGTGGACGGGTAAAAAAAGTATAATTCCATTACATTTCTATTCGTTGCAGAAGTGAAAATTCCTGCTTGTTTACAGAAAAAGTGCTATAACAATATGCTATGAAGAAGTTTTGCGGAGGTGTTGGATATGCAGGCAGAACGCTTGAATGATGAAGTTAAAAGTTTACTGGAGGCAGCCCAGCAGCAGGCCGTGATGAACTACCATCAGGAGCTGAGCACGGTGCATCTGCTGTCCGCCATGTGCAGCCAGCCGGACGGGTTTTTCAAATTTGTCCTGAAAAGCCTGCACGTGGATGAGAATGCCTTTAACCGGGATGTGGATCACCTGCTGAAGGAGATCCCTTCCGTGAAGGGTACGGATCAGCTGAGCATGAGCACGGGCCTGGCCCGGGTGTTTGCTCTGGCCCAGAAGGCTGCCGGGCAGGGAGAGGTGACCCCTTCCCACCTGCTGGCTGCTTTGTGTGACGATGGGGACAGTGAAGTAGTTTCCCTGTGCCACAAATACGGCATTACCCGGAGTGCCATCCGGGACCTGGTGGGCAAGTACCAGGGAGGCCAGGATGCAGAAGAAACCAAGAAAACCCTGGAAAAATACGGCCAGGATCTGACTGCCAAGGCCAAAAAAGGCAATCTGGACCCGGTCATCGGCCGGGATGATGAAATCCGGAGAACCATTGAAATCCTGTCCCGCCGGAAAAAGAACAATCCGGTACTGATTGGTGAACCGGGCGTTGGCAAGACCGCCATTGTGGAAGGCCTGGCCCGCCGGATTGTAGCCGGCGATGTGCCGGAATCCCTGAAGAACAAGACCCTGTACGCACTGGACCTGGCCTCTTTGGTGGCCGGTGCCAAGTACCGGGGCGAGTTTGAGGAACGGCTGAAAAAGATTTTGAAGATTGTTTCCGATTCTGCCGGTCAGATTATCATGTTCATTGATGAACTGCACACGGTGGTAGGAGCCGGGGCTTCCGAAGGCTCCATGGACGCAGGCAACATCCTGAAGCCCATGCTGGCCAGAGGGGAACTGCGCTGCATTGGCGCCACCACCCTGAATGAATACCGGAAATATATTGAAAAGGATTCCGCTCTGGAACGTCGGTTCCAGCCTGTCATGGTCAAGGAACCCAGCGTGGAAGATACCATTTCCATCCTGAGAGGGCTGAAGGAACGGTACGAGGTGCATCATGGGGTGCGGATCAAGGACTCCGCCCTGGTGGCAGCTGCTACTCTGAGCAACCGGTATATCAATGAACGGTTCCTGCCGGATAAGGCCATCGACCTGGTAGATGAAGCCGCTGCCCGTCTGCGGACGGAAATCGACTCCATGCCTACGGAACTGGACGAAAGCCGGCGCCGGATTCTGCAATTACAGATTGAGGAACAGGCTCTCAGCAAGGAAGACGATCCCCAGTCCAAGGACAGAATGGAGAAAATCCAGGAGGAACTGAAACAGCTGAAGGCCGACAATGACAAGCTCATGGCCCAGTGGAAAGAGGAAAAGAGCGGCATTGCCAAGGTGCGTCAGGTCAAGAAGGAAATGGACAACGTGAAGAAGGAAATGGAAGAAGCGGAACGTTCCTATGACCTGAACAAACTGGCTGAACTGAAATACGGCCGTCTGCCGGAATTGCAGAAACAGCTGGCTGTCCTGGAAAAGGAAGAACAGTCCGACAAACGCCTGCTCAAGGAAGAAGTGGACGAAGACGATATTGCCAAGGTGGTCAGCACCTGGACCGGTATCCCTGTCAGCCGGCTGGTGGAAGGGGAAAAGAAGAAACTGGCCCATTTGGCAGAAATCCTGCACAAACGGGTGATTGGCCAGGACGAAGCTGTCCAGGCTGTTACGGAAGCTGTAATCCGGGCCCGGGCCGGCATCAAGGATCCCAACAAACCCATTGGTTCCTTTATCTTCCTGGGACCTACCGGGGTGGGCAAGACCGAACTGGCCAAAGCCCTGGCAGAAGTGCTCTTTAATGATGAAAAGAGCATTATCCGGATTGATATGAGCGAATATATGGAGAAGCATACGGTATCCCGTCTGATCGGGGCGCCTCCTGGCTATGTTGGCTACGAGGAGGGCGGCCAATTGACGGAAGCGGTGCGGCGGCATCCGTACTCCGTGGTGCTGTTTGATGAAATCGAAAAGGCCCACGCAGATGTGTTCAACGTACTGCTGCAGGTCCTGGATGACGGCCGGCTTACCGATGGCCAGGGCCGGAATGTGGACTTCAAGAATACCTTGATTATCATGACCAGCAACCTGGGTTCCCATGAGATTATGGAAAACAAGGGCCAGATCGGCCGGGAAGAAGTACGGAATATGCTGATGAAGTTCTTCCGTCCTGAATTCCTGAACCGGGTGGACGACATTGTGGTCTTTAAGCCTCTGGAACCCGAACAGATTAAGAGCATTGTGCAGCTGATTCTGAAGCAACTGGGTGACCGGCTCCATAGCCAGATGGAACTGACGCTGACGGCTTCGGACGAGGCGGTGGATTACCTGGCCAAGACCGGGTTCGATCCTGCCTTTGGTGCCCGTCCGCTCAAGAGATTGATTGTACACACCGTGGAAACGGTGGTCAGCAACAAGATTGTGGCTGGGGACATCAAGAGCGGCGATGCCATCGAAGTGGTGCTGAAGAATGGCCAGATCGATGTAGTGGTGAAATAAACAAAAAAATAATGGTGCGCAGGAATGCGCACCATTATTTTTTATGCCGTTATTTGCCGTTTTCAGTCAGGGTATCGGCCGCTTCCCGGACAATCTGTTCCAGCAGCTCCTGGGAGGTTTCCTTGGTGCTGGTACGGGCGTCGGTGTATTGGCAGATGGCCTCGCCGTTTTTAGTGGCCAGGAAGGTTACGCTGGCGTAAGCTGTGCCGTCCGGTCCCTTTTTCTTGTCTTCTTTGTCTTTCTTGGTATCCTTCTTGTCCTCCGCTGCAGCGGTTTCCTCAGCGGCTGCTTGGGCAGCTGCTTCCTGGAGGGCGGACTGGGAAGGTTCCGTGCCTACGTAGTTGACCATAACCTGCAAGCTGATGGTCTGGCGCAGTTTTTTGTCAGGCAGCATCACCGGGTTGGTGTACAGGGTAACGCCTTCCTTATCCAAATCCTTCTGCAGCTTCAGATAGGTTTGCCGTACTGCGTCCTCATCCCGGACGAAGGAAGGATGATCCTGCCGGAAAGCCGCATCCCGCCGGCTAAGATCCTTCAGGTATACCACCTTTACTTTGTTAAAGGAAAAGCTGTCGCTCTTCCAGCCGCTTTTTTCAGCACCCGCGGTAAGGGGCACGGACAGCAGCGTTACCAAAAGAGCAGCCAAGGCCAGAAATTTTTTCATGGGTGATCCTCCTCGTAGTTTTTTACAAATACCATTTTACAACGGATGGGAACGTGTTTCAATGTCTTTTCGTTTTGACTCAGAAGGAAAATCGGGCTATAATTTGTACAGTTACAATTGTACCAAACAGGGGGTAAGGTGCGGGAAAAGAGGGATTTGCATGGCAATACCAATTTTTGTGTGGGCCGCAGCCGGAATTGGCGCGGCAGGATTAAAACTGTACAAGAGCGCCACCAGCTCTGAAAACATGGTGAAAAATGCCATTGAACGCTACAATGAGGAACGGTTCAAGTTCTATAAGAAAATGGAGGAGCTGCTGCCCCAAGTGGAAGCTTTGGCCCATTTGAAACTGGATACCTGGCATCATTATGAAGAGGTTTTTGCCATTCTGGACAAGATTGAAAACCTTCCTGGCCACTATACGTACAAAAGTCATAAGAATATGCACCTGCTGCCCCAGGACGTGCGGAAACTGCGCCGCATTGCCCGGGTGGTGGACCGGATCCGGGACCAGAAGCTGGATACGGAAGGCACGGGCATGCTGACCATTTTGGCTTTGCACGGGGGAGCTGCCAGCTCCTACAGCCAAAATGAGCTGGAACGGGACGAATCCCGGCTGGTGATGGAAAAAATCATGGACCAGCCGCTGTACACCTCCGAGGTGACGGCACTGGACGAAATGAGCGTCATCGAACGGATTATGGGCTTTCCCAAGGTGCTGCGCCCCGGCTATTTTGCCGGCAAGGACGGCAGCAAGATGACCCGGGAAGAAGCCCTGAAGTTCAAGACGGAAACCGATACCCAGTCCCTGCTGCTGGCGGACGTGGAAGCCCGGACCGCCCGGCTGGTGGAAGTGGTAACCCATGTGCTCAAAACCATGGAAACCCTGAAACAGGAACACGATGACCAAATTGGCTATTTGCAGGACCTGGCTGCCCGCAAACCGGACTACGAAGGCTTTACCCTGGAAGAGAAAGACCGGCTGAACTTTGTCATGGCCCTGGGCTTTGTGCTTAGGGAACTGGCGCGGACGGACATTGTCATCAAAAACGGCAATGTGACCATCATCAACCGGACGGGGCTTAGGACGCCTTTGGGCAAGGCCCAGGACCTATTGCCCCTGGATACAACTCCCTTAAATTATTAAGGCGGGAAATAGAATTATTGGAGGAACCTACGTGATCAGTACCAAAGCATTTAAAGCGTACGATATTCGGGGCATTGTGCCCACTGAAGTCAATGAAGAACTGGCCTACCGCCTGGGGCGGAGCCTGGCCTTTTACCTGAAGGCCAAGCACCTGGTGATCGGCCATGATATCCGGCTCAGCGGACCGGCCCTCAGCAAGGCTGCCGCAGAAGGTATGCGGGACGGCGGCGCCAGCGTCTGGGATTTGGGCCAGTGCGGCACGGAAATGATGTATTTTGCCACCGCCCACCTGAAAGCGGACGGAGGCATGATGGTTACGGCCAGCCACAATCCCAAGGACTATAACGGGATGAAGCTGGTCCGCTCCGGTTCCCGGCCCATTTCTGCGGATACGGGGCTGAAGGATTTGGCAGACCTGGTGTCCGCTGAAGATTTTGAGACCCGGGTGCCCAAGGCGGAAAAACGGGGCGATTACGAAGAAGTCAACATTATGCCCAGCTATGTGGACCACCTGCTGACCTATATCGACAGCTCCCGGCTGCTGCCGCTGAAAATTGTGGCCAACCCGGGCAACGGCGGTGCCGGGCCTGTAGTTAAGGAACTGGCCAAGCACCTGCCCTGCCGCTTTGTAATGATCAACGATACCCCTGATGGGAACTTCCCCAACGGGGTGCCCAACCCCCTGCTGCCGGAAAACCGGCAGGCTACGGCGGCTGCGGTAAAGGCAGAGAAAGCCGACCTGGGCATTGCCTGGGACGGGGATTTTGACCGCTGCTTCTTCTTTGACGAAAACGGCCGTTTCATTGAAGGCTACTATCTGGTAGGGCTTCTGGCCCAGTACTTCCTGCAAAAGCATCCGGGCAGCAAAATCTTGTACGATCCCCGGCTTACCTGGAATACGGAAGACATCATTGCCCGGTTTGACGGCAAGCCGGTGCGCTGCAAGAGCGGACACGCCTTCATCAAGGAATGCATGCGCCGGGAAGGGGTCTTGTACGGCGGAGAAATGAGCGCCCACCACTATTTCCGGGATTTCTCCTACTGCGACAGCGGGATGATTCCCTGGCTTTTGGTGATTGCCCTGATTTCCAGTTCCGGTCAGCCTCTGTCCCAGCTGGTGGACCAGCGGATCCAGGAATATCCCTGCAGCGGGGAAATCAACCTGGAGGTGGAAGACGCCGACCAGGTGCTGGAAAGCCTATCCGCCCGGTTCAAGTCCGGCATCCAAGACCGGATGGACGGCCTGAGCGTGGTCTACAATGAATGGCGCTTCAACCTGCGCAAATCCAACACCGAACCGGTGGTCCGCCTGAACGTGGAAACCCGGGGCGATGGACAGCTGCTGAAACAAAAGACCCGGGAAATGCTGGACCTGATTGGCGGCAAACGGGTATAGGAGGAAATACATTGAACGTACTAGTAACAGGGGGAGCCGGTTACATCGGCTCCCATGTGGTAGAGGAGCTGGTCCAGAAGGGCTATACTCCTTTTGTTTATGATAACTTCAGCACCGGTCATGTGAATGCGGTGCCGGAAACGGTCCAGCTGATTGAAGGGGATATCCACGATTTCTCTTTCCTGAAGCATATTATGGGCCAGTATGAAATCGACGGGGTGCTCCACTTTGCTGCCAGCAGCCAGGTGGGGGAATCCATGGTGAACCCGGGGAAATACTACTACAATAATGTAGCGGGCACCCTGGGCCTTTTGGATGCCATGCGGGAAGCAGGCGTGGACAAGCTGGTATTTTCCTCTACGGCGGCCGTGTATGGGGAACCGGAAGCGGTGCCTATTACGGAGGATATGCCCTTAAAGCCCACCAATGTGTATGGCCGCACCAAACTGATGATTGAAAAGATGCTGGCGGACTACAGCAGTGCCTATGGTCTGAACTACGTGGCCCTGCGCTACTTTAATGCAGCCGGCGCAGCCCTTGCCGGCAATATCGGGGAAGACCACCGGCCGGAAACCCACCTGATTCCCCTGATTCTCCAGGCAGCCCAGGGCAAGCGGGACAGCGTGTCCATTTTTGGTACGGACTATCCCACCCCCGACGGCACCTGCCTGAGGGATTATATTCACGTCAAGGATCTGGCTTCTGCCCATGTGTTGGCCCTGAACCATCTGGCAGAGGGCGGCAGCAGCCGGGTGTACAACCTGGGCACGGAAAACGGGTTCTCCGTCCGGGAAATCATTGACGCCGTGAAGAAGGTTACCGGCCGGGACTTCACCGTGAAGGAAGAAGCAAGACGGGCTGGGGATCCGGCCAAATTGATTGCTTCCTCCGCCAAAATCAAAGAGGAGCTCCATTGGCAGCCCTGCCACAGCACCATCCAGGAAATCGTCACCACTGCCTGGCGCTGGCACGAAGGGCATCCCAACGGATACGAAGAATAGAGGTATGGATATTTTAGTCACCGTGGACGGCTTGAAGAAAAGCTTCGGCGTCCACGATATTTTTAAAAATGTAAGCTTTACCATCCGCCAAGGGGAAAAGGTGGGATTAGTAGGCGTCAACGGCAGCGGGAAAACTACCCTGCTGCGATGCCTGCTCCAACCGGACTTTGCCGACGGGGGCACGGTGAAATTTGCCGGGGAACTGCGACTGGGCTACGTCCAGCAGGGTTTCAACGACTTCCGGGAGGAAACCATCTGGGAGTTTATGCAGGGAGCCTGCCCGGATATCCTGGCCCTGCGGCAGAAAATGCGGGAATTGGAAGAAGCTGGGGGCACGGCCCAGGGGGACGAACTGCAGCAGGTCCTGGACCAGTACGCCCGGACGGAAAACCGCTATGCCCATTTGGACGGTTACCATTACGAAAGCAATATCAAAAAGGTCCTGACAGGTCTGGGGTATCCGGAAGAAACCTGGAATGACCGGGCGGACAAGCTGTCCGGCGGTCAAAAGACCCGGCTGATGCTGGCGGCGGCCCTGGTAAACTCCCCCGACCTATTGGTCTTGGATGAACCTACCAACCACTTGGACATTGTTATGAGTGAATGGCTGGAAAAATATTTGCAGGAGTTTCGGGGCGGGGTCCTGGTGATCTCCCATGACCGGGCCTTCCTGGACCATGTAGCCGAGGAAATCCTGGAAATGGAGGGGGGCACCCTGCACCGCTACAAGGGCAACTATTCGGCCTATCTGGAGCAGAAATCCATTCAGGTGCTGTCCCAGACCCGGGCCTACGAAGCCCAGCAGGAATATATCGCCAAAACGGAAGAATACATCCGCCGCTATAAGGCGGGCATCAAAAGCAAGATGGCCCGGGGCCGCCAGTCCCAGCTAAACCGGCTGGAACGGATTGAGGCTCCGGTAAAGGAAGAAGAATTTGAGCTGCGGCTGCCCCATGCGGCAGAGTCCGCGGAAAAAGTCATTATGCTGGAGCATCTGGACGTGGGCTATCCCGGCACCCTGCTGCTGAAGGATGTGGACCTGACCCTGCGCCGAGGCGAAAAGGTGGCCATTATCGGCCCCAACGGCTGCGGGAAATCCACCCTTTTGAAGACCATCCTTCAGGATCTGCCGCCCCTTAAAGGGGAGGCCAGGATTGGCAACCGGGTGAAGATTGGCTACTTCTCCCAGAGCTACGAGCGGCTGGATGAAAAGCAGACCATTATGGAAAACTTCCTGACGGAATATGGCTACACCGACGAACAGACCCGGCGGCTTTTGGGCAGCATGCTGTTCCACGGGGACGATGTGTTTAAGGTCATCGGTACCCTGTCCGGGGGCCAAAAGGCCCGGCTGGTGCTGCTCAAGCTGGTACTGGACGGGGCCAACTGCCTGCTCCTGGACGAACCCACCAACCATTTGGATATTGCTGCCAAGGAAGCGGTGGAAGCAGCCCTGGAGACCTTTGACGGCACGGTGCTGCTGGTCAGCCACGACCGTTATCTGGTCAATGAGATTGCCGGCCGGATTTGGGCCGTGGAAAATGGCCGCGTAACGGACTACAAGGGCAACTACGATTTCTACCAGGAAGAAAAGGCCAAACGCCAGGGAATGGGAACAGCGGCTGCGCCGGCTGCCCCGAAGGAAACGAAAAAAGAGGCTCCGGCTCCTGCCCAAAGGGAGGCGGTCCCTGCTGCCCCGAAGGCGGAGGAACCGAAGAAACCGGCCTACAGCCCGGCAGAAGCGGAAAAGCTGCTGCCCCAGGTGGAACTGAAAATCCGGGAATATGAGGCCCTGCAGAAGGTCCTCAGCGGCCAGATTGCCGACCCGGCCAACCAGCAGGACTTGGAAACCAGTACCAAACTGGCCAAGGAATACGAAGAACTTAGTGAGATTTTGGACGGGCTGATGACCAAATGGGAAGCCCTCATGGAGTCGTTAGAATGACCATTAAAGAATTTATTGCAGCCCTGCAGCAGGTGCACTCAGAAACCAGCTTCAATCCCTGGGTGGACTATGATCCTTCCTGTGATATTGGGCCCCAGGCGCCGCTTATCCGGGCGGCCAACCTGAAACGGTACCTGGAACTGCGGCAGGAGGCCCGCTATCTGTTTATTGCCGAAGGCCTGGGTTACCAGGGAGGCCATTTTTCCGGCATGGCCATGACCAGCGAGCGGATCCTTTTGGGCCACCATCCGGACGTACGGCCGGAGGTGGTGCTGGGAGATTGGGACTACCGGCGGACCAGCAATCCGGAAAGTCCGCTTTTAAACAAAAAACAGAAGGAGCAGGGGTTCAACGAACCCACTGCCACCATTATGTGGGGGGAGCTGGCCCATCAGCAGCTGGCCTCCTTCCAGACCATTCTTTGGAATATTTATCCTTTTCATCCCTATAAGCCCAGCGGCATTTTGACCAACCGGACCCCCACAGGGCCGGAATTGGACCAGGGCATTGTATTTGCCCGGATGCTGCTGGACCTGGTGCCGGGGATGCAGGTGATTGCCATCGGCCGGAAAAGCGCCGGGACCCTGGAAAAATACGGGGTGCCCTGTGCGGCGGTGCCCCATCCCTCCATGGGCGGGGCCAACCGGTTCCGGGCGGCAGTGGCGGAACTGTTTCAGCGGTAAAGGAGACAATTATGGCAAGTACTTTGGCGGCGATGAGCAAGGAGCAGGTGCTGAAGATTGCCCTGACGGCAGGGAAAATCCTTTTGTGCAGCGGGGCAGAAACCTATCGGGTGGAAGATACCATGCTGCGCATCTGCCACGAAGGCGGCATGAACAATGTGGCGGCCTTCTGCACTCCGTCCCTGGTGATGCTGGGCCGGGAAACCCTGGAAGGGGACAGCCTGATGTACCGGATTACCAAACGGGGCACCAATCTGACGCTGATCAGTGAAGTCAATGAAATGTCCTATGCCATGCCCCATTGGGACAAGAGCTTTGAAGAAACCATGGACCAGCTGGAGGAAATGCTCCACCGGCCCCCTCGGCCGGCCTGGGAGGAAATCTTTTGGTCCGGGCTGGCTGGGGCCTTTTTTGCGGTGGTGCTGGGCGGCGGCTATTTGGAGTTTACCGCAGCCCTTTTAGGCTCTCTTTTGTCCATGGCGTTTGTCAAGGCAGTCTCTCCCTTTGAACCCAGCAACTTCTGGGAAACCACGATGGCAGGGGCTATTATCTGTCTGGTGGCGGTACTGTTCCGCAAGGCTCTGCCGGATACGGTAATGGAATTGGCCATTGCCGGGGGCGTGATGCCCTATTTGCCGGGGATGGCTTTTACTAACGGGATTCGGGACTTTATGGCCGGGGATCTGCTCAGCGGCACCTGCCGGGCCGGGGAAGCGATTTTCCTGGTGGGCGGGGTGGCTATTGGCATAGCTACCGTTCTGGGCGTTCTGTATATGTAGGAGGACCTATGCCGCTAGCTGTAACCATTGTAATCAAGACCATCTTCTCGTTTTTTGCTACCGTAGCTTTCGGGAAGCTGTTTGACTGCCCCAAAAACTGCCTGTACAAAGCCGGCTTTGTAGGGATGGTGGGCTTTGGGGTTTATATTGTGCTGCTTAGCGGGCTGGGGCTTAGCTCCATGCTCAGCAACTTTGCCGGCACTGTGGCACTGTCCCTGTGCAGCGAGGTGTTTGCCCGCTGGTACCGGCAGCCGGTGCCTATCTTTTCCATTCCCGGGGTGATTCCCCTGGTGCCCGGACTTCCTTTGTACCGGGCCATGAACTATACCATGCTGGATTCCTACAGCATGGGGATGCATACCTTTATCGGAGCGGCCCTGGATGCTACGGCCATTGCCATTGGCATCCTTTTGGTGTCCGGTCTGGCCAAGGTATGGAAAACCAGCAAAAAATTGGTAAAACAAAAACGCCGGAGCAGTCGTCTTTGATTGCTGCGGCGTTTTTGGCAGAAAGGAGCGAAATTGATGAAAAAATGGCACGGAATTTGGGGTAAGGTGGCCAGCCTGCTGCTGGCCCTGCAATTTTTGCTGGCGGGCTGCGGTCTGAGCCAGGGGACGGGCAGTAAACCCAGTCCCAGCCCTAAGGCGGGAACCCAGGCGGTAACGCCCATTAAGCCTCCGGCTCACGAGGCCACCCTGGTTCAAAAGGTAGATGGACCGTTAAAAATCACCATGCTCAGCGTGGGGAAGGCGGACAGCATCTTGATTCAGGTGGACAAGAAGAATTACCTGGTGGATACGGGGCTGTTTGAGGACGGCAATACCCTGGTGGCCCGGCTGCGGAAACTGGGTGTGAATTCTCTTGATGGCCTGTTCCTGACCCACCCCCACAAGGACCATATTGGCGGGGCGGTGGCCATTCTGAACAGCCTCCACGTGGAGCATGTGTACTACACCAATGTGGTCAATCCCCAGTCGGGGCTGATGAAAAAGGTCAAGAAGCTCATTGAGGATAAGCACATTGACGCAGTGCTGGTGACGGCGCCCATGGATATTCCCCTGAAGAACGGGGCTTCCTTTAAGGTCTTTTGGCCGGAGAAGGACCATCTAACGGTGCCCGGGGATACCAACGTGAATCCCAACAGTATGGTCATGCGCTTTACCTATCAGGATTTCACCATGATGTTCACCGGAGATGCCTACACCCAGACGGAAGCCAAGATTATGAGCCTGTACGATGCCAAGGAACTGAAAAGCGACGTGCTGAAGGTGGGGCATCACAGCAGCAATACGTCAAGCTCCATGAATTGGCTGAGAACGGTGAAGCCCATGGTGGCGGTAATCAGCTGCGGCAACGAACCGGGCACCCGGAAATATCCCAACAAAACTGTGCTGAAACGGTTGAAGACCGCCGGCGCAAAGATTTATAATACGTATGACAACGGTGACATTACCATTATCTCCAACGGCAGTGAGTATGCAGTCACCACGGAAAAATAGGGAGGCGTTCTTATGGCAGTTTATACGAAACTGGAAAAAGTCGTGAAGGAAAATCCGGGTACCGGCACCATTATCCGGGAAGTGATCATGGATCCCGCAGCTTTTGGGGGAGCCAACGAGATGTTTGCCCAAATCACCCTGCACCCGGGCTGCGCTGTGCCCCTGCATAAGCACGAGGGCAACAACGAAACCTACTACCTGCTGAAAGGGGAAGGGGAATACACCGATGAGGACAAGAAGGTGGCCGTAAAGGCCGGGGACGTAACCTTCTGCCCGGACGGAGGCACCCATGCCTTGTATAACACCGGCAAGGACGATCTGGTGTTTATTGCCCTGATTGCCAATACGTTAAAGAAATAAAACTTTTGTCTCAAGCAAAGAGAGCTGTGAAAAATACCTTGGCGTTTTTCGCAGCTCTTTTCGTTATCCAGAAAAAATAAATTTGAAAACTTTTTGTGAAATATTGGGGCCGCGGGGAAGAAAAAAGGTTTTCCGTTCTAAATTTCTTGCGATTTCCATCCAATTTCAGGGAAAAAGTCCCAGGAAAAACCCGGGAAAAATGCGGGTTTCTAGGGTTTATGATACACTAGGCACTGTGTAAAGAAAGAGCGGCTTAAAATCGTGCCAAAAGGCCATAAAAAACGAAAAAAATTCTTGACATGGGGTGTCAAGAATGTTACAATACTCGAGTGTCACAGGGGTTACTATGTCTTTCGGAGGTGTGAAATTGTTTCTCGCAGACGTGAAAAACGGCTCGCCCGTTGTTGTTGGTGTGAAGCAGTCCCAGAAAGCCATAGCCAGAGGTCAGGCTGTGGGAGCGCTGATTGCCCTGGATGCGGATGAACATGTAACGGGGCCCATCAAGGCGCTGTGCGAAGCTGCTGGCGTAAGACTGGAAACAGTCTCTACCATGCAGGAGCTTGGCAAGGCCTGCGGCATCCACGTGGGAGCATCCGTAGCCGCTGTACTCAAAACCCGGTAGAATCTTCTGCCCTGCAGAAGGTTTTTATAATCATTAAATCTTATACTCGAGAAAGGAGGTGCCGGAATGCCTACAATCAACCAATTGGTTCGTAAAGGTAGACAAGTAATTACTCAAAAATCAACGGCGCCAGCATTAAAAAATTCACCACAAAAACGTGGTGTCTGCACGAGAGTGTACACCACCACTCCGAAGAAACCTAACTCCGCACTGCGGAAGGTTGCTCGTGTCCGTCTGACCAATGGTATTGAAGTCACTGCCTATATTCCTGGTATTGGCCATAACCTGCAGGAACACAGCGTTGTTCTGATCAGAGGCGGCAGAGTAAAGGATCTTCCCGGTGTTCGTTATCACATCATTCGCGGCGCATTGGATACCGCCGGTGTTGCTGATCGCAACCAGGGCCGTTCCAAATATGGCGCTAAGCGCCCGAAAGCAGCTAAGAAATAATTTTGGCTGGCACGCAGAATGATAAATAACGAAGGAGGAAATACAGATGCCGAGAAAAGGTCCTGTAACTAAAAGAGACGTATTACCGGATCCAGTATATGGTTCCAAACTTTTGACCAGATTCATCAACAAAATTATGCTCGACGGTAAAAAAGGTGTTGCCGAGCGTATCGTATATGACGCTTTTGATTTGATCCACTCCAAGACGGGTAAGGACCCCATGGAAGTTTTCGATACTGCCATGAAGAACGTAATGCCTGTTCTGGAAGTTAAAGCACGCCGGGTGGGCGGTGCCAACTACCAGGTTCCTGTTGAAGTAAGAGCCGACCGCAAAACGACTCTGGGAATCCGTTGGCTGGTCAACTATTCTCGTCTGCGCGGAGAAAAAACCATGTATGAACGTGTTGCCGGCGAACTGATGGACGCTGCAAACAACACGGGCGCTTCCGTTAAGAAACGTGAAGACACTCATAAGATGGCTGAAGCAAACAGAGCGTTTGCCCATTATCGTTGGTAAGATTCATTAAGGAGGAGTAATTCGTGGGTAGAGAGTTTCCCTTAGATAAAATCAGAAACATCGGCATCATGGCTCACATCGATGCTGGTAAAACTACTACCACGGAACGTATCCTGTTCTACACCGGCAAGACTCACAAGATCGGTGAAGTTCACGATGGCGCTGCCACCATGGACTGGATGGTTCAGGAACAAGAACGTGGTATTACGATTACTTCCGCTGCTACGACCTGTCATTGGAAAGGCCATTCCATTAACATCATCGACACCCCGGGGCACGTTGACTTCACCGTAGAAGTTGAACGTTCCCTGCGTGTACTGGATGGTTCCGTGGCCGTATTCAGCGCCAAAGGCGGCGTTGAGCCCCAATCCGAAACGGTTTGGCGTCAAGCGGAAGAATACAATGTACCCCGTATCGCTTATGTAAATAAGATGGATACCACCGGCGCTGATTTCTTCAATGTTATTCAAATGATGAAAGATCGCCTGGGTGCAAATGCAGTTGCAATTCAAGTACCTATTGGTGCTGAAGATACTTTCGAAGGTCTGATCGACCTGGTAAAGATGCAGGCAATTGTTTACGGAGACAAGCTGGGCAAGGAAGAAGAATTCGAACCCATTCCGGAAGCCTATGTTGAAACCGCCCAGAAGTACCGTCAGATCCTGCTGGAAGCTGTTGCTGAAAGCGACGATGACTTGATGGAAAAATATCTGGAAGGTGAAGACCTGACGGAAGAAGAAATCAAAGGCGCCATCCGTAAGATGACCTGCCAATGCAAACTGTATCCTGTAACCTGCGGTTCTTCCTACAAGAACAAAGGCGTACAGCCCCTGCTGGATGCCATCGTTGATTACATGCCTTCTCCTCTGGATGTTCTTGCCATCAAAGGCACCAACCCTGAAACGGGCGAAGAAGAAGAAAGACCTTCCAGCGACTCTGAACCGTTCGCTGCTCTGGCCTTCAAGATTGCAACTGACCCGTATGTAGGCCGTCTGGCATTCTTCAGAGTGTACTCCGGTACCCTGACCGCCGGCTCCTATGTATATAACGCCAATAAAGACAAGAGAGAAAGAATCGGCCGTATCCTGCGTATGCACTCCAATCACCGTACGGAAATTGAAGAAGTTTTCGCTGGTGATATTGCAGCAGCTGTAGGCCTGAAGGATACCAGCACCGGCGATACCCTGTGCGATGAAAAAGCACCGATTATCCTGGAATCCATGGTATTCCCTGATCCTGTAATCTCTGTAGCTATTGAACCGAAAACCAAAGCCGACCAAGAAAAGATGGGCGTTGCCCTGGGCAAACTGGCTGAAGAAGATCCGACCTTCCGGGTTCGCACGGATGCCGAATCCTCCCAGACCATCATTTCCGGTATGGGCGAATTGCACTTGGATATCATTGTTGACCGTCTGAGAAGAGAATTCAACGTAGACTGCACCGTGGGCAACCCGCAGGTAGCTTACAGAGAAACCATTCGCAAGAGTGTCAAATCCGAAGGTAAGTTCGTTCGTCAGTCCGGTGGTAAAGGTCAGTATGGTCATTGCTGGCTGGAACTGACTCCGCTGCAACCGGGCGAAGGCTTCAAGTTCGAAAACAAGATCGTGGGCGGCGCTATTCCTAAAGAATACATTGCTCCTGTTGAAGCAGGTGTTAAGGAAGCTATGGAAAACGGCGTTGTTGCTGGTTACCCGATGGTTGATATCGGCGTTACCGTATACGACGGTTCCTACCACGAAGTCGACTCCTCTGAAATGGCATTTAAGATTGCCGGTTCTATGGGCTTCAAGTCCGGTGCACAGAAAGCAAACCCTGTTCTGCTGGAACCGTACATGAAAGTCGAAGTTGTCATCCCTGAAGAATACATGGGTGATGTAATCGGCGACTTGAACTCCCGTCGTGGCCGTATCGAAGGCATGGAAGCCAGAAGCGGTGCCCAAGTTATCACTGCTTTCGTTCCTCTGTCCGAAATGTTCGGTTACGCAACGGACCTGCGTTCCAAGACTCAGGGCCGCGGCAACTATTCCATGGAAGTAGATCACTACGAAGAAGTTCCTAAGAATATTGCTGAAGCAATTACTGCTAAAAACAAAGGAAACGCACAGGACTAAGACCTGTGATCAATTAGGAGGAAATAACAATGGCTAAAGAGAAATTCAATAGAACCAAACCCCATGTTAACATTGGTACCATCGGTCACGTCGATCACGGCAAGACCACTCTGACTGCTGCTATCACCAAAGTTCTGGCTGAACGCGGCGGCGCTCAGTTCATGGACTACAACATGATCGATAAGGCTCCTGAAGAAAGAGAACGTGGTATCACCATCAACACTGCCCACGTTGAATACGAAACCGAAAAAAGACACTATGCACACGTTGACTGCCCGGGGCATGCTGACTATGTAAAGAACATGATCACTGGTGCTGCTCAGATGGACGGCGCAATCCTGGTTGTATCCGCTGCTGATGGTCCTATGCCTCAGACTCGTGAACACATCCTGCTTGCCCGCCAGGTTGGCGTTCCTGCTATCGTTGTGTTTCTGAACAAATCCGACCAAGTTGACGATCCTGAACTGATCGAACTGGTTGAAATGGAAGTTCGCGAACTGCTGAGCCAATACGGCTATCCTGGAGATGAAGTGCCCATCGTTGTTGGTTCCGCACTGAAAGCTCTGGAAGGCGACAAAGAACAAGAAGCAAACATCATGAAATTGATGGATGCTGTTGACGAATACATTCCGACTCCTGTCCATGACCTGGCTAAACCGTTCCTGATGCCTGTTGAAGACGTATTCACCATCACCGGCCGCGGCACCGTAGCTACTGGCCGTGTAGAACGTGGCGTAATCAAAGTTGGCGACACGGTTGAAATCGTTGGTCTGAGCGAAGAAAAGAAACAATCCGTTGCTACTGGTCTGGAAATGTTCCGTAAGACCATGGATCAGGCTGAAGCCGGCGACAACATCGGCTGCCTGCTGCGCGGTATTGACAGAAGCGAAATTGAAAGAGGTCAGGTTCTGGCTAAACCCGGTTCCATTCATCCTCATACCAAATTCAAAGGCCAAGTATACGTACTGACCAAAGAAGAAGGCGGCCGTCATACTCCGTTCTTCAACGGCTATCGTCCTCAGTTCTACTTCAGAACTACCGACGTTACTGGTGTGGCTCACCTGCCTGAAGGTACCGAAATGGTTATGCCTGGCGACAACGTTGTAATGGACGTTGAACTGATCACCCCGATCGCTATCGAACAAGGTCTGCGTTTCGCTATCCGCGAAGGTGGCCATACGGTAGGCGCTGGCGTTGTTACCGAAATCGAAGGTTAATCCGCAAGGTTTATCCGATAAATGATGTAAGCCCATATGAGGGGCGTGGCCAAAGCCCCTCATATTCTTATGTTTAATGGGCCCGCGATGAGGCAGAAGATGGCTTCTGGCCTGCCTGGTCAAGAAGGGAACTTTTGCTGAGTATGTCCGTTCTTAGAAACGTGGCGAATGGAGGAAATTATCAATGGCAAAGACTCAAAAAATCCGTATACGCCTGAAAGCGTATGACTACAAAGCACTGGATCAAAGTGCTTCCAAAATCGTAGAGACGGCAAAACGTACCGGTGCTCAAGTATCCGGCCCGATTCCGCTGCCTACCGAAAAGAACATCTATACGATTCTGCGTTCTCCTCATGTCAACAAAGACTCCCGTGAACAGTTCGAAATGAGAACCCACAAGAGACTGGTAGACATTCTGGAACCTACAGCTAAGACGATCGATGCACTGACTCGCTTGGATCTTCCTGCTGGTGTAGATATTGAGATCAAAGCGTAAGGAGGTGTGCGAATATGGCTAAAGGAATCTTAGGCAAGAAATTAGGCATGACCCAAATTTTTGAAGCTGACGGTACTTTGGTTCCCGTTACTGTTGTAGAAGCGGGCCCCTGCGTCGTGCTGCAAAACAAGACCGAAGAAAGCGACGGCTACAATGCCCTGCAGCTCGGTTTTGGTGAAATCAAAGAAAAACAAGTTAACAAACCCATGAAGGGCTTCTTCGACAAAGCCGGCGTATCTCCTGTGAAATACGTGCGTGAGCTGCGTCTGACCGAACCCTCTGATTATAAAGTTGGCGACAAGATTGCGGCTGATATTTTCGCAGCCGGTGATCTGGTGGATGCTGTCGGCGTTTCCCGCGGTAAAGGCTTCGCTGGTACGATCAAGCGCCACAACTTTGCACGTGGTCCTATGAAACACGGTTCCAAGTCCCATCGTGAACCCGGTTCTAATGGTCCTATGCATTCCGGTCCTGGCGGCCGTGTTATCAAAGGTAAGAAATTACCTGGCCGTATGGGTGGAACCAGTGCAACGGTTCAACGTTTGACTATCGCTAAAGTGGATGCAGACCGTAACCTGATTATGGTTAAAGGTTCTGTGCCTGGTGCCGCTGGTACCTTCCTGTTGCTGAGAGACACGGTTCGCCCCGATGTTGTCAAAGCAAATAAGAAATAAGATTGAAAGGAGGGCGTTTCAATGCCGAAATTAGCAATTTATGATATTACCGGTAAACAGACCGGTGAAGAAATAGAATTGATGGACTACGTCTTTGGCGTAGAATTCAATGAAGCTGTTGTTCATCAGGCTGTTGTTATGCAGCAAGCCAATGAACGTCAGGGCACTCATGCAACCAAGACCCGCGGTATGGTTCGCGGCGGTGGCAGAAAACCCTGGAAACAAAAAGGTACTGGCCGTGCCCGTGCCGGTTCCGTCCGTTCTCCCCTGTGGGTTGGCGGTGGTACCGTATTTGGTCCCGCTCCCCGGAGCCATGCCAAATCCATGACCCGCAAAGCTCGTCGTCTGGCTATCCGCTGCGCACTGAGCGCTAAAGTTGCTGCTGGTGAACTGGTAATCGTTGATGGTCTGACCTTCGACGCACCGAAAACCAAGAGCGCTGTAGCTATGCTGCAAGGCTTCGAAGCAGAAGGCAAAAAAGCTCTGCTGATCACCGATGGTGAGGATGAAAACGTAGAAAAGTCTTCCCGGAATATTGAAAAAGTAAAGGCTCTGTCCAATGACTGCCTGAACGTATTCGATATCCTGAATGCTGAAAAAGTACTGCTGGCTAAAGATGCCGTAGCAAGAATTGAGGAGGTGCTCGCATAATGGCTGCTAATCCTCGCGACATTATCGTAAGACCCATTGTTACTGAAAAGACTTCCGACATGATGAAGGACAACAAGTACACTTTCCAAGTAGCAATTGGTGCCAACAAAACTGAAATCCGCCAAGCCATTGAAGCTATCTTCAATGTGAAGGTTGTGAATGTAAACACGATCCGCGTTATGGGCAAAACCAAGCGGATGGGTAAATATGAAGGTAAGCGTTCCGATTATAAGAAAGCAATCGTTAAGCTGGCAGAAGGCAACACGATTCCGCTCTTCGAAGGAATGTAATTCGTCTAAGGAGGTCAAACAATGGCTATTAAAAGCTTTAATCCGTATTCTCCTTCCAGACGCAGCATGACTGTGTCCACCTTTGAAGAGATTACTACGGACAAGCCCCATCGCCCTTTAGTTGTAAAACTGAACCAACATGCCGGCCGCAACAACACCGGTAAAATGACGGTTCGTCATCAGGGCGGCGGTCATAAAAGACAATATCGTATCATCGATTTCAAACGGAATAAAGACAATGTGCCTGCTAAAGTTGCTACCATCGAGTATGATCCCAACCGCAGCGCCAACATTGCTCTGCTGAACTATGCTGATGGTGAAAAACGCTACATTCTGGCTCCTCAAGGCCTGAAAGTGGGCGATGTTATTGTCAGCGGTCCTCAGGCTGATATCAAAGTTGGCAACTCCCTGCCTCTCTTGAACATCCCTCTGGGTACCATGGTTCACAACGTGGAAATGAAAATCGGCAAGGGTGGCCAACTGGGCCGTTCCGCCGGTGCTGCTATCCAATTGATGGCTAAGGAAGGTTCCTACGCTCTGCTGCGTCTGCCTTCTGGTGAACTGCGTCAGGTACACATTAACTGCCGCGCTACCATCGGTCAGATCGGCAACCTGGACCACGAAAACCTGACTTTGGGTAAAGCTGGCCGTTCTCGTTGGATGGGCGTTCGTCCTGCCAACCGCGGTGTTGCTATGAACCCGAACGACCATCCGCATGGTGGTGGTGAAGGCCACTCTCCTGTTGGTCGTAAGCGTCCTGTTACTCCTTGGGGCAAGAGCGCCTTTGGTACTCGTACCCGTAAGGTTAAGAAGGCGTCTTCTAAACTGATCCTGAAACGTAGAACAAAATAATAGAGCTTTTTGAAAGGAGGCATAAAGAGTGTCCAGATCCGTTAAAAAAGGACCTTATGTCCAAGCTAGTCTGCTGAAGAAGGTTGAAGCGCTGAACGCTGCTTCGGAAAAGAAAGTTATTAAAACCTGGTCTCGCAGCTCTACCATTCTCCCTGAATTTTTGGGCCACACCATCGCCGTTCACGACGGTCGGAAACATGTGCCTGTATATATTACCGAAGATATGGTCGGCCATAAATTAGGCGAATTCGCTCCCACCCGTTTGTTCAAGGGCCATGGCGATAAAGCCGGAGCCGTTAAATAAGAAGGGGAAGGAGGATAATATAGATGGAAGAAGCTAAAGCAGTTGCTAAATACATCCGCATTGCACCGCGCAAACTGCGTATCGTAATCAATTTGATCCGCGGCAAGTCCGTAAACGAAGCCTTTGCAATCCTCAAATTCACCCCGAAGGTTGGTTCTGAGGTTATTGAAAAGGTTCTGCGTTCCGCTGTTGCCAATGCTGAACATAATTTCGACATGAACGTTGACAACCTGGTTGTTTCCAGCTGTTTCGTTGATCAGGGCCCTACCATGAAGAGAATTCATTCGCGTTCTCGTGGACAGGCTTTCAAGATCCTGAAACGTTCCAGCCATGTGACCGTGGCTGTTGCAGAAAAATAACATCCTGACAGAAGGAGGGAATGAATAGTGGGGCAAAAAGTTAATCCACATGGTTTCAGAGTGGGCGTTATTGCTGATTGGGATTCTAAGTGGTACGCCGACAAAGACTATCAAAAAAATCTTTTGGAAGACATCAAGATTCGTGACTTCATTAAAGATAAACAATTCCAAGCTGGTATCTCTCGGGTTACCATCGAAAGAACGGAACAAAAGATGCGCATCAGCATCTATACTGCTAAACCGGGCATCGTAATCGGTCGCCAAGGCAGCAACATCGAACTGCTGAAGAAAGACCTGGCTAAGCTGACTGACAGCAAGCTGGACATCAACATCATCGAGGTTAAATCCCCGGATATGGATGCTACTCTGGTTGCTGAAAACGTTGCTTCCCAGCTGGAACGCCGGATTGCTTTCCGTCGTGCCATGAAGCAGTGCGTTGGCCGTACCATGCGTCTGGGTGCAAAGGGTATCAAAATCCAATGCGCAGGCCGTCTGGGCGGAGCTGAAATTGCTCGTACCGAAAGCTACCGTGATGGCAGCATTCCTCTGCACACCCTGCGTGCCGATATCGACTACGGGACTGCAGAAGCTCATACCACTTATGGCCGTATCGGCGTAAAGGTATGGATCTACAAAGGTGAAGTTCTGCCTACCAGAACTGTGAAAAAAGAAGCTCCTGAAGCGCAAGAAGGAGGGGCGAAATAATGTTATTACCGAAGAGAGTACAGCATCGTAAACAACATAGAGGCCGCATGAAAGGCCGTGCAATGCGTGGCAACAGAGTTGCTCATGGTGAATTTGGTCTGGTTGCACTGGAACCCGCTTGGATTACCAACCGTCAGATTGAAGCAGCCCGTATTGCAATGACCCGTTACATCAAACGTGGCGGTCAAGTATGGATCCAGATTTTCCCTGACAAACCTGTAACGGCCAAAGCCGCTGGCAGCCGTATGGGTAGTGGTAAAGGTTCTCCTGAATACTGGGTAGCAGTGGTGAAACCGGGCCGGGTTATGTTCGAAATGGCCGGTGTAACGGAAGACATTGCTAAAGAAGCTATGCGTCTTGCTGGCAACAAACTGCCGATCAAGAGCCGTTTCGTAACCAAAGCTCAGTTGGATGCCGAAGTCACCGCGCGTGAAAATGGAGTAGGTGGTGAAGCTTAATGAAAACTACAGAAATTAGAGAAATGTCTGTTGCAGAGTTGGATACGAAGCTGGCAGGCTTAAAAGATGAATTGTTTAACTTGCGTTTTCAGATGGCAACCGGACAATTGGAAAATCCGATGAAAATCAGAGAAGTCAAGAAGTCCATTGCCCAGATCAAAACTATCCAACGGGAACGCGAAATTAACTCCTAATCCGAGTTAATCCTAAGCGAAGGAGGAAAATTCCGTGGCTGAAGAGAGAAATATGCGTGTTACGCGTACTGGTAAGGTCGTTAGCGACAAGATGCAGAAAACCGTTGTTGTGGCTATCGAACGTTTGGTACAGCATCCTCTGTACAAAAAAGGCGTAATGCATACCATTAAATTAAAAGCTCATGACGAAAACAATGATGCCCATATTGGCGATACTGTGAAGATTACCCAAACCCGTCCTTTGTCTAAGGATAAATGCTGGCGCGTTGTAGAAATCGTAGAACGGGCGAAATAAGTGATACTGCTGAGCATTGCTTGGCAAGGGAGGTAAACCATGATTCAACAGCAGACTGTGCTGAATGTTGGGGACAATACCGGTGCCAAAAAGATTATGTGTATCCGTGTGTTAGGCGGTTCCTATCGTAAATATGCTAACATTGGTGACGTAATTGTGGCTTCTGTTAAGGATGCTACACCCGGTGGCGTTGTCCAAAAAGGTGAAGTTGTAAAGGCCGTTGTGGTTCGTTCCGTAAAGGGAACCCGTCGTCCGGATGGTTCTTACATCCGTTTCGATGAAAACGCAGCCGTTTTGATTAAAGATGATAAGACCCCGCGGGGCACCCGTATTTTTGGACCTGTTGCCCGCGAACTGCGTGAAAAAGACTACATGAAGATCATTTCCCTGGCACCGGAAGTGCTCTAAGAACAAGCACAATAAGGAGGTGTTGCAGACATGGCTGAGGCCGTAAAATTGCACGTTAAAAAAGGCGATACCGTTGTGGTATTGGCTGGTAAAGATAAAGGCAAGGAAGGCAAAGTAATCGCTGCTTTCCCGAAGAAATCCAAGGTTACTGTAGAAGGCGTCAACGAAGTTAAGCGCCATACGAAACCTTCCCAAAGCAACCCCCAGGGCGGCATTGTTACCAAAGAAGCACCAATCAGTGTTTCCAACGTAATGCTGGTATGCCCGTCCTGCAAGAAACCCACCCGCATTAAGAAAGTAGCTGTAGGCGAAGGATACGTCAGAGCCTGCAAAAAATGCGGCGAAGTAATCGACAAATAATTTGTGGGAAAGGAGGATATCAGATGGCAACGAGACTGCAAGACAAATATACTTCCGAAGCTGTTAAAGGCTTAATGGAAAAATTCAACTATAAAAACGTCAACGAAATTCCTAAACTGGAAAAAGTTGTACTGAACATCGGCTGCGGCGAAGCTGTGACCAACAGCAAGGCTATTGATTCTGCTGTAGCAGACATGACCATGATTGCTGGTCAAAAGCCCATTATCACCAAAGCTAAAAAATCCATCGCTGCGTTCAAACTGCGTGAAGGCATGCCTATCGGCGTAAAAGTTACGCTGCGGGGCAGCCGGATGTACGAGTTCCTGGATAAATTCATGAATATTGCCCTTCCCCGTGTACGTGACTTTAGAGGTGTTAACCCCAAGTCCTTCGACGGCCGCGGCAACTATTCCATCGGCTTGAAAGAACAGCTGATTTTCCCTGAAATCGACTATGATAAGGTCGACAAGGTTCGCGGCATGGACGTAATCATTGTTACTACTGCTAAGACCGACGAAGAAGCCAGAGAACTGCTGAAGCTTCTTGGTATGCCGTTTGGGGCATAAGGAGGGAAAACCGTGGCAAAGACCGCATTGATCGAAAAATGGAAAGCTGAACCGAAATTCAAGGTTCGTAAATATAACCGCTGCAAAATTTGTGGCAGACCGCACGCTTACATGCGTAAATTCGGCATTTGCCGTATTTGCTTCCGGAAATACGCTTACGAAGGCGCTATTCCCGGTGTAACGAAGGCAAGCTGGTAAGAGCGGATTACAAGGAAGGAGGGTATTTGTAAATGACTATGACTGATCCGATTGCCGATATGCTTACGAGAATTCGTAACGCCAACTCGGTGCATCACGATAAAGTTGAAATCCCCTGCTCCAAAATTAAAACTGCCATTGCAGAAATTTTGAAGAGCGAAGGATTCATTAAAGATTTCGAAGTCGTTCCCGGACAACATCAGAATGTGATCCGTGTACAGCTGAAATACGGTCCTAACAAGGAAAAAGTTATTTCCGGCATCAAACGTATCTCCAAACCCGGTTTGAGAGTTTACACGCAAAAAGACCAACTGCCCCGCGTTTTGGGCGGCCTGGGTATTGCAGTAATTTCCACTTCCAAGGGCATGATGACTGATAAAGCAGCCCGGAAGGCTGGACTGGGCGGCGAAGTTGTCGCATACGTTTGGTAAGATCAATCCTAAAGGACCGGAGGTGCTTATAAGTGTCAAGAATCGGAAAAACTCCCATTACTGTGCCTGATAAGGTAACGGTAACGGTAGAAGATAACCTGGTCTCCGTTAAGGGACCTAAAGGCGAACTGAGCCGTCAGATCAGTAAAGAATTGACCGTGGAACTGAAAGACGGCGTCATCACTGTGACTCGTCCCAGCGATGATAAAGTACATCGCAGCCTCCACGGCTTATCCCGGACCCTGATCAACAACATGATCATTGGTGTTACGGAAGGCTATTGCAAATCCCTGGAAATTCAAGGCGTTGGCTATCGTGCAACGAAGCAAGGCAAAGCAATCAGCTTCAACCTGGGCTTCTCCCACCCCTGCGTAATGGATCCTCCCGAAGGCATTACCTTCGAAGTTCCCGTACCGAGCCAAATCGTAGTTTCCGGTATCGACAAGGAAAAAGTCGGTGCTGTTGCTGCTGAAATCCGCAGCCTGCGTGCTCCCGAACCCTACAAGGGCAAAGGTATCAGATACGCTGGCGAACATATCATCCGTAAGGTTGGTAAAGCGGGCGCCAAAGGCAAGAAATAATTTCTAGAAGGAAGGAGTGAATCTCTTGCTGAACAAGAAAGATAAAAACGCAGCTCGCCAAAAACGGCATCTGCGTATGCGGAGAAATATTGTAGGAACGACTGAAAAACCCCGTTTCAATGTATATCGCAGCCTGAGCAACATCTATGCTCAAATCATCAATGATGTTACTGGTGAAACTCTGGTTTCCGCCAGCACCGTAGAAAAAGGCAACAAGGAAAACTACGGCGGCAACATTGAAGCTGCCAAAGCGATTGGTACTGAAATCGCTCAAAAAGCCCTGGAAAAAGGCATTAAAACTGTTGTATTCGACCGTGGTGGTTATCTGTACCATGGCCGCGTGGCAGCCTTAGCTGAAGCAGCCCGCGAAGCCGGTCTGGAATTTTAACAGAGGGAGGACATTAGAGTGGCTAATTACGAAAAACAAGATGATGGCTTCAAAGAAAGAGTAGTCTTCATCAACCGCGTAGCTAAGGTCGTAAAAGGCGGACGTCGTTTCTCCTTCTCTGCTTTGGTTGTTGTTGGTGATGAAAATGGTCATGTTGGCATGGGCCTGGGCAAAGCTGCCGAAGTTCCTGAAGCAATCCGCAAGGGTGTGGATGATGCCAAAAAGAACCTGATCACTGTTCCTCTGAGAGGAACCACCATTCCCCACGAAGTTATCGGCATCTTTGGCGCAGGCCAAGTTCTGCTGAAACCGGCTTCCGAAGGTACTGGTGTTATTGCCGGCGGCCCTGTTCGTGCCGTATTGGAACTGGCCGGCGTGCGTGATATCCTGACGAAATCCCAGGGTACTTCCAACCCCAACAACGTGGTTCGCGCTACGTTGAAAGGTCTGGAAAACCTGAAGAACGCTAAAGAAGTTGCTGCCCTGCGCGGCAAAACTGTTGAAGAGTTATTAGGCTAAGGAGGTAGCATGATGGCACAAGTAAAAATCACGCTGACCCGTAGCTTAATCGGTTATCCGAAAGACCAACGCGCAACCGTGAGAGCTTTGGGCTTGGGTAAGATCAACACCAGCGTAGTAAAAGAAGACAATTCCACTTTGCAAGGTATGCTCCATAAAGTGAGCCACCTGGTTAAAGTAGAAGAAGTCAAGGCTTAACAAGGAGGGCTGCAAATGTATTTGCATGAATTGGCTCCCGCTCCTGGTTCCAAAAAAGCTCGCGTCCGTGTAGGCCGCGGTCTTGGTTCCGGTCTGGGCAAAACATCCGGCAAAGGCCAAAAAGGACAGAAATCCCGTAGCGGCGGGGTAAAGCGTCCTGGTTTCGAAGGTGGTCAAAAGCCGTTATACCTGCGTCTGCCGAAACGCGGTTTCTACAATAAATTCGGTAAGCATTACACTGAAATCAATGTGGATGTACTGAACTGCTTTGACGACGGTGCTGTAATCGATCCTGTTTCCCTGATTGAATGCGGTCTGGTTAAAAATATCCGTGACGGCATCCGCGTGCTGGGCAATGGCGAAGTAACCAAAAAGGTTACCGTAAGAGCTATGGGCTTCAGCAAAACTGCACAGGCAAAGATCGAAGCTGCCGGCGGTAAAGTAGAGGTGATCTAATTGGCTTCAGCCCTTGATAACCTGATGAAGGCTACGGAACTCCGAAAGAAAGTATTATTTACCCTTGCGATGTTCATAGTATTCAGGGCTGGAACGCAAATTCCCGTTCCGGGGGTTAACGCAGCCATGATCGAACGGTTATTCAACAATGGGAACCTGTTCGGTCTACTGGATCTGTTCTCCGGCGGTGCACTTAGTAAATTCTCTATATTTGCTATGAGCATTACTCCTTACATCAATGCGTCTATTATCACGCAGCTGCTTACAGTGGTGATCCCGACTTTGGAAGAATGGTCCAAAGAGGGAGCGGAAGGAGCAAAGAAAATCAATAAAGTCAACCGCTATGCGGCGGTTGGTCTGGGTGCCATTCAGGCAATTGGTATGGCGTACGGCTTACGGGCAGCAGTCAATAATCCTGACTTCTTCTCGTTTGCCATGATCGTTATTACCTTGACGGCAGGCTCCCTGCTGCTGATGTGGATTGGGGAACAGATTACTGCCAAAGGGATTGGGAATGGTATTTCCTTAATCATCTTTGCAGGCATCATTTCCCGTCTGCCCAACGGGCTGGCTGTTATCGGCCGGTATTTGCAGGCAGGCACCGTCAATGTCTTCAATGTACTGATCTTCGCGGTTCTGGCCGTGCTGATGGTAATGTTCGTCGTAGCAATTACGGTGGCATACCGGAAGGTACCGGTACAGTATGCGAAACGGATTGTGGGCCGTAAAATGTACGGCGGCCACACCACCTATATTCCCTTAAAGGTGAATCAGGCCGGTGTTATGCCCATCATTTTCGCTTCTTCCGTATTGATGTTTCCTGTGACCATTGCGCAGTTCATCAAGATCCCCTGGATCCAGACGGCAGCCAGCTATTTGGCATGGGGCACTCCGCTGCAGACAGGACTTTATATTGTGCTCATCCTGTTCTTCACTTACTTCTATACGGCGGTAAGCCTGAACATTCCCGAGATGTCCGACAATATCAAGAAGTACGGCGGGTTTATTCCTGGCCTTCGGCCCGGCAAACCTACCACGGACTATCTGGATCGGGTGATGAACCGGATCACTTTAGCGGGTGCTGTTTTTCTGGCATTCATTGCTATTATGCCTAACATCATCGTATGGCTCACAGGAATTTCCGGAGTTTACTTCGGCGGTACGGCCCTATTGATCGTTGTTGGCGTAGCGCTTGATACGATGAAACAAGTAGAGTCCTTGGTACTCATGCGACACTATCAAGGTTTCATGAAATAGGAGAGAGAACATGCATATTCTTTTAATGGGACCTCCTGGCGCAGGCAAGGGGACCCAAGCGGAAAAATTAGTTGCCGATTTCCCAATTCTTCATATTTCTACGGGAGATATGTTCCGTGCGGCTGTGAAAAATGGTACGGAATTGGGCAAGGAAGCCAAAAAATATATGGACGCCGGCGGTTTGGTGCCTGATGAAGTTACCATTGGTATCATCAGAGAGCGCCTGAGTCAACCGGATTGTCTCAAAGGATTCATTCTGGACGGGTTTCCCCGTACCAAAGAGCAGGCAGTTGCCCTGGATGGGATTCTGAAGAATCTGGGCATCCAGCTGACCGCTGCGGTAAACATCAGTGTTCCCGATGAGGACCTGATCAGCCGTGTAACCGGCCGGCGCATCTGCAAGAGCTGCGGTGCTACGTATCATGTGGTATACAACCCTCCCAAAGTGGAAAATGTATGCGACAAATGCGGTGGGGAATTGTACCAGCGTGATGATGACAAAGAAACCACTGTGAAAAAACGTTTGGAAGCGTACCATAGCCAAACTGCTCCTCTTATTGCGTATTACAAAACGGAAGGCGTGTATAAGGAAATTGACGGCACTCAGCCCATCGATAAGGTGTATGCTGATGTGGTAGCAGCTGTAAAAGGGTAAGGAGGCATTACAAGTGTCGAAACAAGATGCAATCGAAGTAGAAGGTACTGTCTTGGAATCTTTGCCCAATGCTATGTTCCGTGTGAAATTGGAAAACGATCATGAGATCCTGGCCCACATTTCCGGAAAAATACGTATGAACTTTATTAAAATCCTGCCTGGGGATAAGGTAACCGTAGAGCTGACGCCCTACGACCTGAACCGCGGCCGGATTACTTATCGGTTTAAATAAAGAGGATTGGCAAGAGGAGGTTCAGCAACATGAAAGTAAGACCGTCTGTAAAACGCATTTGTGAAAAATGCAAGATCATTAAACGCAAAGGCCGTGTTATGGTCATTTGCGAAAACCCGAAACATAAACAAAGACAAGGTTAAAAAGGAGGTGCTTTGAATGGCTCGTATCGCCGGTGTAGATTTGCCGAGAGATAAACGTATCGAATACGCCCTGCCGTACATCTACGGTATTGGTTTGACTCTTTCCCGGGAAATCCTGGGTAAGACCGGTATTAACCCGGATACCCGTGTTCGGGATTTGACGGAAGCTGAAATCGCAAAGCTCCGTGAAATTCTGGATCATGAATACAAAGTAGAAGGTGACCTCCGCCGTGAGGAATCCTTGAACATCAAACGTTTGGTGGAAATCGGCTGCTATCGCGGCCGCAGACATCGTGCAGGCCTGCCTGTTCGCGGTCAAAACACCAAAAATAATGCTCGTACCCGTAAAGGCCCGAAAAAAGCGGCCGGCGCAAAGAAGTAATTTAAGGAGGGATTAGACGAGTGGCTGGGAAAAAAGTTGTCCGTAACAAACGGAAAGTAAGCAAGAATGTAGAAGCTGGTGTGGCACATATTCGCTCCACCTTTAATAACACGATCGTTACGATCTCCGACCTGAACGGCAGTGTCCTGAGCTGGGCATCTGCCGGCGGCATGGGCTTCCGTGGTTCTCGTAAGAGCACCCCGTTTGCAGCCCAAATGGCAGCTGAACAAGCTTCCAAGGCTGCTATGGAACATGGTCTGAAGAGAATTGAAGTTTTCGTAAAGGGCCCCGGTGCCGGCCGTGAAGCTGCCATCCGTGCTCTGCAGGCTGCAGGCCTGGAAGTGGAATCCATTAAAGACGTGACTCCGATTCCTCATAACGGCTGCCGTCCGCCGAAACGCAGAAGAGTATAATTGGAGGTGAAATAATAGAATGGCAATTGATAAGACTCCTGTTCTGAAAAGATGCAGATCTCTGGGCATGTCTCCGGCATTCGTGGGTGTTATGAAAGAATCCCATCGTCAGCCGAAACGCCAGTTCAAAAAGAAATCCGAATACGGTATGCAGTTGGCTGAAAAACAAAAGGCTAAATTCATCTACGGTGTTCTGGAAAAACAATTCCGTGGCTACTACGAAAAAGCCAAGAAAATGGAAGGTATCGCTGGTGCCAACCTGTTAATCCTGTTGGAACGCAGACTGGACAACGTTGTATACCGTCTGGGCCTGGCCAACACCCGTCGTCAAGCTCGTCAGCTGGTTACCCATGGCCACATTGCCGTTAACGGCAAGCGCCTGGATATTCCCTCTGCCCTGGTAAAAGCCGGCGATGTTGTTTCCGTTATGGAAAGCAGCCGCAGCTCCAACTACTTCAAGGGTATGGCTGATGTTTTGGGCAAGGCTTCTGTTCCTGCCTGGATCTCTGTAGACGCACAGAACCTCAGCGGAAAGGTTGACCGTCTGCCTGTACGCGATGATATTGATGTTCCTGTTGAAGAACAGCTGATCATCGAACTGTACTCCAAGTAATTGATACTGTTCTCCACTATTTATACCGCGTATTGTGGTAATGCGCGAAAGGAGGCTTCCGCATGAAGGAAATCGAAAAACCTAGCCTGGTTATCGACGAAATTTCCCCCGATGGGCGTTATGGCAAGTTCGTCTGGGAACCTTTGGAACGTGGATACGGTATTACTTTAGGTAATAGTCTGCGCCGTGTATTGCTTTCTTCCCTGTCCGGTATGGCTGTTACCGGCATCAAGATTGATGGTGTGCTCCATGAGTTCGCTACCATTGAGGGAGTCAGAGAAGACGTTGCAGATATCGTATTAAACATCAAGTCCTTGTGCTTCAAGGTGGGTATGGATGACAGCACCACCTTTGAGCCCAAGACGTTCTATATCAAGAAGTCCGGCGAAGGTGAAGTGACCGGCGCTGACGTAATCTGCGATCAGGACACGGAAGTTCTGAACCCCGAGCTGCATATTGCAACCCTGGACAAGAACGCCGTCCTGAACATGGAAATCTACGTTGACGTGGGCCGCGGTTACGTGCCGGCAGAGAAGAACAAGAGCAAGGATCAGCTCATTGGCTTTATTCCTGTTGACTCCATCTACTCTCCCATTACCCGTGTGAAATTCGGTGTTACCGATACCCGGGTAGGCAATGTAACCAACTATGACCGTCTGACCTTGGAAGTATGGACCGACGGCAGCCTGGGACCTGATGAAGCTGTAACTTCTGCAGCTGAAATTTTGATTAAATATTTGGCCTTGTTCAAGACCACCAACATTCCCAAGATCCAAGGGAATGAGGATAGCGCCAAGACCAGCGAAGAGGGTAGTAAATCCTCCGTATACCAGATGTCCATTGACGATCTGGACCTGACCGTTCGTTCCAACAACTGCTTGAGACGGGCCGGCATCAATACGGTAGAAGATATTATCAACAAGACGGAAGATGAACTCATCTGCGTCCGCAACCTGGGCAGCAAATCCCTGGAAGAAGTCAAGAACAAGATTGAGGAATTGGGCCTGCACCTGCGCAATTCCGATGAAGAATAGGAGGAAGACGAAAGATGGCATACAGAAAATTGGGCCGGAACTCCAGCAACCGGAAAGCTATGTTCCGCAGCATCTTGACCGCCTTCTTCAAAAACGAGAAAATCGAAACCACCGAAACGAAAGCTAAAGAAATTAGCGGTCTGGCTGCTAAATTGATCACCCTGGCTAAACAAGGTGACCTGCATGCCCGTCGTCAGGTTTTGGCATTCCTCGCTGATGAAGAAGCTACCACGAAGTTGTTTGACACCATTGCTCCCAAATACAAGGACCGCAACGGTGGTTACACCCGTATTTACAAAACAGCTCCTCGCCGCGGTGACGCTGCTGAAATGGCAATTTTAGAGCTGATCTAACGACATAAAGAAAGACTGTAGCAGAGATGCTACAGTTTTTTTTTGCCGCTTTTGCACTTTCTTCACAGAGCAGGGCAGGGGCTTATGGTATACTAAAGGAAAATCATTCTGCTTTGGAAAGGAGCCCTTTATGAAAAAGACCCTGTTTTGTCTGGCGGCTGTGCTGGCCGCTCTGTCCGCCGGCTGCAGTGCCGGCACGGCCCAAACCCCGGAGTCGGTTAAGCCCGCGGCCCAGACCCGGACTGCTGCCGCTCCTGGCTTTCGCCTAAAACAATTGGGGGCGGGAACTGTTGCTGTAAGCCCGGCCCAGGACGGAGCCCTCTACGTGCTGAATTTCTGGGCCACCTGGTGTCCGCCCTGCCGGGCTGAACTGCCGGAAATCGCCGCTTTTGCCAGCGCCCATGCAAAGGACGTGCGGTTCTACGGCATCGATCTGGATGAACCGGAGGGGGACGTGAAGGGTTTCCTGGAGAAGCAGCAGCTCCAGTTCCCGGTGCTGCTGGACGTGGGCGGCAAGGTGGCCCAGCAGTACGGGGTCCGGGGGATTCCCACCACGGTCATCCTGAACCGGAACGGCCAGGAAGTGTTCCGGAAGGTGGGGGGAACTACTTCCCAGGAACTGGAAAAGGTCCTCAAAGGGCTGGAGCAGTAGGATGCATGCGTCCTTAACTTTTGGCGCGGCCTTTGTGGGCGGGCTGGCTTCTTTTCTGTCCCCCTGCGTACTGCCCCTGCTGCCCACTTTGCTGCTGCTGTTGACCGGCAGCGGTACCGGGCGAAAAAGCCAGCTAGGGGTGAATCTTACGGCTTTCCTGTTGGGATTTGCCGTGGTATTTATGGCTTTGGGCGCAGCTTCCACCCTGGTGGGGCGTCTGCTTTTGGGGCACCTGGCCTTTTGGGAAAAGCTGGGGGGTATCCTTTTGGTGCTCCTGGGGCTTTTCCTTTCCGGACTGTGGCAGCCCCTGTTTTTGGTCAGGGACAGAAGGCCCTTTCTTCAGACTCAGGCGAAAGGGCCCCTGGGCTGCTTTCTGCTTGGGCTTTCCTTTACCTTGGGCTGGACGCCCTGCACGGGACCAATCCTAGCGGCGATTTTGCTGCTGGCGGGACACGAGGCTACGGTGGGAGCGGGGCTGCTGCTGGGCGTGTATACCCTGGGTTTTGCCCTGCCTTTTTTCCTGCTGGCCCTGGTCTGGAACCAAGTGGCGCCCAGAATCCGGCCCCTGTACCGGTACCTGCCACTTTTACAAAAGGCGGCGGGAATCTTCCTTTTGGTGCTGGGGCTTGCCCTGTTTTTTGGGTATGCCCTGCGGCTTAACGCTTTTCTTCTTCGCCTTTAGGCCGGCTCCATGGTATAATAGGGGAGCTAAACGCAGAAAGTGGTGAAGTGATGTTTAAAAAGCTCGCATTGTTCTGCTGCTGTCTGTCCCTGTTTCTTCTGGCAGGCTGCGGCAGTACCCAGAAAGTAGATAATACCCAGGTGGCTTCTTATCCTGGCTGGATTCAGGTAAATGCCGGCCAGCAGGCTTCCTTCTCGGTGTCTCCGGAACTGGCGGAAGAATCCCAGGAATACGTGACGGCCCAGCTGCAGAAAGAGGATTTGAATCCCCTGCTTCGGAAATGGCTGACGGAAGACCAGATTACCGGCAAAAGTGCCGGGTGCGTTATTGCCCAGACAACGGATGTAACGGCCCTGCCCTGGGAAGGGGACAACCATTATGCCCGGGTGGAATTCAAGACCATGCCCACTCCGGAAAAATTGCCGAAATATGGGCAAAATTTGGGCCTGAAGGCTGCGGAAATCAAGGACTTTGGGGATATTACCCAAAAGGCCCTGACGGGCATGGCCCAAAAGGACCTGCCGGAAGGCTACAGCCTAAATTTCCACGATTGGCAGCCCATGAAGAGTGTCATCATTAACGGGGTGGAGAGCTTATATACCTCCTATGAGGAAGACGTTGTATATCAGAACAAGCTCCAGGTGACCTTCCACGTAGAGCGGTGGACCTTCTTTAACCGGGACCGGGTCCATACCCTGACGGTAACCAGCCGCAAGCAGGATAAGGCCTACTGGGAGGACGAAAGCCGTCCCCTGTACAAAGTGGTCAATACCCTGAAAATCACCGCCAGCGAGGCAAAATAAGCCTGCTGGACCTACTCCTGACAGGAATTCTGCCAGGAGTTTTTTCTTGGGGGATATTTGTCTAATTGCCTTATTCATTGTATAATCAGGTTGTATGAGGGTAGAAGGGAGAAGCGATTATGACAAAACTACAGAATATTGGTTTTATCGGCACAGGTATCATGGGCAAGTCCATGCTGCGGAATCTGAAAAAAGCTGGCTATACCATGCATTGCTATGCCCGTCATCCGGAAAAGGTGGCAGATTTGGCTGCCGAAGGGGTAACGGTTCATTCCACCATTGCTGACTGCGTCAAGGCCTGCCAGGTGATGATTACCATCGTAGGGTTCCCCAAGGATGTGGAAGAAGTATATTTTGCTCCAGGGGCCATTTTTGACAGTGCAGCCCCCGGTACCTACCTGGTGGATATGACCACCACTAGCCCCACCCTGGCCCAGAAATTGTATGCGGAAGGCAAAAAGAAGGGCTTGCCGGTTTTGGATGCTCCCGTTACCGGCGGTGACACCGGCGCCAAAAACGGTACCCTGTCCATCCTGGTGGGCGGTGACAAAGAAGCTTATGAAACCCTGCTGCCGATTTTCCAGGGCATGGGCACCAACATCAACTATATGGGGGCTGCCGGCAATGGCCAACACGCCAAGATGGCCAACCAGATCATGATTGCCGGTGCCATGAGCGGTATCTGCGAAGCCCTGAACTACGCCAAGGTGAACGGCCTGGATCTGGACACCCTGTTAAAAGCTGTTTCTACTGGGGCTGCCGGCAGTGCCCAGCTGAACGCCTTTGGGGCCAAGATGGTCCACGGGGATTATGCTCCGGGGTTCTTCCTGAAGCATTTCATCAAGGATATGCGCCTGGCTAAGGAAGAAGCGGACAAGAAAGACCTGCAGCTGCCGGTACTGGCCCAAGTACTTTCCGAGTACCTGGAACTGGAAAAGGCAGGAGAAGGAAACCTGGGCACCCAGGCTCTGTTCACGTATTATCAAAAAAAATAATTTCTGGCAGAATAGCCAGAAACACTCTTTAGGAGGCTTTCCATGAAAAAAGAAATCAGCACGAAAAACGCTCCCGGCGCCATTGGACCGTATTCCCAAGGCATTGAAGCCGCAGGCAAAACCGTTTATGTTTCCGGCCAGATTCCCATTGATCCGGCTACCGGTGAATTTGCCGGCAAGGACATTGTGAGCCAAACCAAGCAATCCCTGACCAACGTCAAAAACATCCTGGCAGCTGCCGGGTATACCCTGGACGACGTGGTAAAAACCACAGTGCTGCTGGCAGACATTGCCGATTTCGGCGCCATGAACGAAGTGTATGGAACCTTCTTTACCGGCGTTTGCCCGGCCAGAGCCTGCTTCCAGGTAGCAGCCCTGCCCAAAGGCGCTTTGGTGGAAATTGAAGCGTTTGCCGTAAAAGACTGAGCTATCAGGTAACAAAAACGGGATGTACCCCACAAATGTGGGGACGCATCCCGTTTTTTGTTTGCCTGTCTAATCCGACAGCAGGGCGCTTTTCTGCTCCAGCCGCTGGGCGGCCAAAAGGAGCCCGTCTGCCAGCTGGGTGTAGCCCAGGGCATTCAGGCGCTCCAGGGGACCGGAAATGCTCAGGGCATAAATCCGGTCCTTCATCACAAGGGGCACGGCTACTGCGGCAATTTCCGGGTCCACTTCTCCTTCGGAAATGCAATAACCGGTCTGGAGAATGTGGAGCAGCTGGTTCTTGAGCAGCCGCTGCTGGGTCCGGTCCCCACCGATTTCCTGGATAATACTGTCCCGGAGTTCCGGGGGCTGGGCGGCCAAAAGGGTCTTGCCGGAAGCACCCTGGTCCAGGGGAACCAGGTAGCCCCGTTCCCGGGCCAGGCCCAGGGTGTGCCGGGATTTGGCCATGTCGGCGCAGATGCCCGTATGGCCCAGGAGGACGGACAGGACCACGGTTTCGTTGAACTGGTTGGCCAGCCGGTGCATCTCTTCGCTGAGAATTTCCCGGGTGGTATTGTGGACGGATACGGCGGAGGCCACCAGGAGTATCCCGGTGCCCAGCCGGTAGCGGCTGCTTTTGGCGGACTGCTCAATCCAGCCGGCGTACTGGAGGGTGCGCAGCAGCCGGTATACGGTGGTTTTGTGGAGGCCCAGGGCCTGGCTGATCTCCGTTAGGCTCAGGGATTCCTTGCGCTGGGCCGCATACAGCTCCAGCAGCCGGGTGGCGTGGAGCACGGAATGGACAAGGGGAGTGGTTTCCATAGAGGCGCTTCCTTTCTGTTTAGACGCTGAAGATGCCCCTATTATAAAAAGGACAGGGGAGAGCGTCAAGGAGTTTAGTTTCATTATAGTGCACAAATTGCTAAATAGTGTCCAAATTCATTGACTTACCCATTGCCCCCTCCTATAATGGGCAACAGAAAAGGGAAACAAAGGAGATACAGTATGGACAACTTCAGCTTACGCAAACCTTTAAATATGGCCCCTACGGGCATTGCTACTTTTGCCAAAACCGAACTGGCAACGGATATGTACCATGTGAAAGGGGATATCGCCGTTTTGGGCGCTCCCTTTGACCTGGCCATCCAAGGCCGGACGGGCTGCCGGCTGGGACCCCGGGGCATCCGCCTGGGTTCTACCCGGTTCAGCTACAAAAAGGGCGGGACCTACGATTCCGAACGCCAGGAATTCTATATGGACGCTAACCGCTGGAAAGTGGTGGACTGCGGGGACGTGGACTATATTCCCGGAGATTTGAAGGGCACTATGGACAACCTGCGGGAAGCCGTCCGGATCCTCCAGGACCAGGGCATTATGCCGGTGGTACTGGGCGGGGACTGCGCCGTGGATTATCCGGTACTCCAGGGTATGGAAGCAGCCGGTCCTTTTGACATCATCCATATCGATGCCCATTTGGATTGGACCAAACCCTTGGACGGACAGAAATACTTCAACGGCTCTCCCATGCGCAACGCCGCAGGGCTGCCCTATGTAGGGCGGATTCTCCATTTGGGAATCCGGGGCATCGGCAGCAGCGGTCCGGAAGATTTTGCGGAAGCCCGCTCCCACGGGGACGGTATCTATTCCGTACGGGATATCCGGAAAAAGGGCATCCAGGCTATTCTGGAAGAGTTCAAACCCCAGGCCCACAGCATCATTTGCTTTGATATTGATGCCATGGATGCGGTGTACGCACCGGCTACGGGCTCTCCCATGTTCGGCGGTTTTACCTACGATGAGGCAGTGGACATTCTGGAAGCCCTGACGGACTATACGGATCCCATTGCCATGGTGATGACGGAAGTGGCTCCCCCCTTTGATGACGTGGGCGGTACCACCGGTTACCTGGCAGCCCGGCTGATTTCTGATGAACTGGGCTTTATTACCAAAGCACGGGAAAAGAAGGGATAACATGGAAATGCGGCAGTCCCGGCATCCAGGGGCATGGCTGACCACCCTTGGCCTCTGTGTGGCCATGGAAGTGATTCTGGCCCGGTTCTTGTCCCTGCATACCTGGAATCTGAAAATCGGCTTCAGCTTCCTGCCGGTGGTGGCTGCGGCCTACTGGGGAGGTCCCCTGGCCGGGGGCCTGACCGGCCTTTTGGGGGACCTGATTGGGGCCCTGCTGTTTCCGGTGGGCACGTATTTTCCCGGGTTTACCCTGACGGCCTTTTTGGATGGGGCTGTGTACGGACTGTTTTTCCGAAAGAGAACCGGCCTCAAGGAAATTCTCGGGGCGGTGGTTACGGTGCAGCTGGGGCTGAGCCTGGTCTTAAATACCTTTTGGCTGAGCCTGCTGTATCAGGTGCCCTGGAGAACTTTATTGTGGCTGCGCTTGTTTCAATGTTTTGGCGGGCTGGTGGTGAAGGTGCTGGTACTGCGCCTTGCCCTGCCTGCAATGGAAAAAGGATTGGTGCGTCGGTTTGTCTGACGCCCAATCCTTTTTTGCGTTTGGCTATCAAGAAAATTTTAAGGAACACTGTCCATGCCCCTACTACTTTTACATAAATATGATATAATAAGGGAATGTAATTCATGGTTTTGTAAAGAATTTGTATTACCTTTGATGGGAAAAAGAACAAGTTTGGAGTGATACTATGGCTCATATCAAACCCTTTGCTGCCTTGCGGCCTACACCGGAGCTGGTCAGCCAAATCGCAGAATTACCCTATGATGTAATGAGCACTGCCGAGGCCCGGGAAATCCTGAAAAAGAATCCCCTGAGCTTTGTCCGGGTCAGCCGGGCAGAAGCCGATCTGCCGGAAGGCATTGCCGAAACGGATCCCCAGGTCTACGCCAAGGCCCGGGAAAACCTGGAGGACTACATTGCCAAAGGCCAGCTGAAACAGGATCCCCAGCCCTGCTACTATATTTACCGGCAGCAGATGGGGGCTTATATCCAGATTGGCCTGGTGGCCGTGGCTTCCCTGAAGGACTATGAAGAAGGCATTATCAAGCGGCACGAACTGACCCGGGAAGTCAAGGAAACGGACCGGGTCAACCACATCCTGGCGACCGGGGCCCAAACGGGACCGGTGTTTTTGGCCTACCGGAGCAAAGGGGTGCTGACGGCCGTACTGCTCCAGTACATGGGCAATCATACGCCGGTGTACAATTTTGCCGGGGAAGACGGGGTGCGGCATACCCTGTACGTGATCCAGGAGCCCCTCAAGGTGCGGGAAATCACCCACCTGTTTGAACAGGTGCCGGCCCTCTACATCGCTGATGGGCATCACCGCTGCGCGGCAGCCCTGCGGGTGGCCAAGGAACTGGGTGCCCGGCCGGGCCAAACCGGGGAGGAACCGTACAATTATGTGCTTTCCGTGATTTTCCCGGAAAATATGCTGCACATTCTGCCCTATAACCGGGTGGTCAAGGATTTGAACGGACTGTCCCAGGAAAAATTTTTGGATCTGCTCCGGGAAAAATTCCAGGTGGAAAAGGCGGAACGGGCCGTGGAGCCCAAAACCCTCCATACCTTTGGGTTGTATCTGGCCGGCCAGTGGTATAGCTTAAAGGCTCTGGACGATACCTTCCCGCTGACGGATCCCATCGCTTCCCTGGATGTAAGCATTCTGCAAAGCAATGTGCTTTCCCCCATTCTGGGCATTGAGAATCCCCGGACTGATGAACGCATTGATTTTGTGGGAGGCATTCGGGGCCTTTCGGCCCTGGAAGAAGCTGTGGACGGCGGGGATTACACCCTGGCTTTCTCCCTGTATCCCACTTCCATGTACCAGCTGATGGCTGCGGCGGACGAGGGGCTTGTGATGCCGCCCAAATCTACCTGGTTCGAACCCAAACTGCGTGACGCACTGACTATACACCTGATCGGAGATGGAAAAAATGGAAAGAGTTTATAATTTTGGTGCGGGGCCTTCGATGTTCCCCTTGGCGGTCTTGAAAGAAGTACAGAAGGAACTGCTGGACTATGAAGGCAGCGGCATGTCCGTGCTGGAAATCAGCCACCGGAGTGCCTTGTATGAAAAAATCAACGACGAAGCCCAGGCCGATATCAAAAAGCTGCTAGGGATGGATGACAGCTGGGTGGTGATGTTCATGGGCGGCGGGGCAACCCTCCAGTTCTCCATGATTCCCATGAACTTCCTGAAACCGGGGAAAGTAGGGGCCTACGCCATTACCAGTACGTTCTCGGAAAAGGCCATTGCCGAAGCCAAAAAGGTCGGGGACGCAGTAGAAGTCTTTACCAGCAAACCCACCGGCCTCGACCGGGTTCCCCAGCCGGAGGAGCTGGTACTGCCCAAGGATTGCGCCTACCTGCATATTACTGCCAACAACACGGCGGAAGGCACGGAATACCACAAATATCCGGATACCGGGGAGGTACCCCTGATTGCGGATATGTCTTCGGATATTCTGTCCCGGCCCGTTCCCGTAGACAAGTTCTCCCTGATCTACAACGGGGCCCAGAAGAACATCGGGCCGGCTGGGGTTACCGTGGTCATGGCCAAAAAGGATTTTGTCACCGGCATGGATCCCAATCTGCCCATCATGATGAATTATGAAACCTTCAGCGGCCACGATTCCGTCTACAATACCCCGCCGGTATTTGGGGTGTACATGGTAGGTCTTATGGCCAAATGGCTGCTGGCCCAGGGCGGTCTTGCTGCCATGGAAAAGCGCAACAAGGAAAAGGCCAAGTTGGTGTACGGCGTTCTGGACAGCCATCCGGAATTCTACAAGGGCCACGCCCAGCCGGAAAGCCGTTCTCTGATGAATGTTACCTTCAACCTGCCTACGCCGGAACTGGAAAAGAAGTTTGTGGCCGAAGGGGCCGAACATGGACTGGTGAGCCTGAAGGGTCACAAATCCATTGGCGGCATCCGGGCGTCCATTTACAATGCCATGCCCCTGGACGGCTGCGAAGCGCTGGCCGCCTATATGGAACGGTTCTGGAAGAAAAATAAATAACGCGCAAAAAAACACGGTGTGCCTTTAGGTACACCGTGTTTTTTTAGGATTTTGTCTTACCAGCTGCGGCTGGAACCGCCTCCGCCGCCGGAACCTCCGCCGTAGGAGCCGCCGCCAAAACCACCGCCGCCAAAGCCGCCGCCTCTGCCGCCGCCCCGGAAAAAGAACAGGTACAGCAGGAAACGGAGAATGGCGCCGCCGAAAAGCAGCTGGTCTACAATAATCAGCAGCAAGACGCCGGCCAGCAGCAGGATATTCAAGGGATTCCAGGCTGTATCGCTGCTGCCGGGATTCTGGGCCGCAGCGGCCTGTGCACTGCGCTGGACGCCCAGGTCTTCTACGGACAGGTTGTATTCCTTCAACACCGTTTGGAGCAGGGCCCCGTAGGCATTCAGGATACCCTTATCGTAGTTGCCGTTCTTGAAATAGGGCAGCATATACTGGTCCTGGATGCGGCCGGTGAGCCCATCGGGCAGGGCCCCTTCCAGGCCGTAGCCTACCTCAATCCGGCTTTTCCGGTCGTTGACGGCTACCAGCAGCAGTACGCCGTTGTTCAGGTTCTTGTCCCCAATGCCCCAGCCCCGGAGTACGGCCAGTCCGTATTCTTCCGGGGTGGCATCCCCCAGGGTAGGAACGGTCAGCACTACGATTTGGGCCTTGGTTTTCTGCTGGAGGGCGGAGCCATAGGCGTTGATGGTGTTTCTGGTGCTGGCGGAGAGTACCCCGGCCCGGTCCTGCACGTAGATACTGGTGGTGGGACGGGGCGGAATCTGGGGTTCTGCCAGAGCGGTCAGGGGAGAGAAGACCAGCTGGCAGAGGAGCAGCAGCCAGAGCAATATTTTTTTCATGGCATTCTCCTCTCGGGCAGGGTCAGCGGGCTTAGAACTTCACCTGGGGAGCCGCCTGGGCGTTTTGGTCGGCCTGGAAATAGGACCGGGACGTAAAGCCCATCATATTGGCGATGATGACCGTAGGGAAGCTTTTGATTTTGGCATTGTAGGCCTGGGCTGCATCGTTGTAGTCCTTCCGGGCTACTGCCAGGCGGTTTTCCGTGCCGGCCAGCTCATCCTGGAGCTGGAGGAAGTTGGTGTTGGCTTTCAGGTTGGGATAGTTTTCCTGGAGGGCTAGCAGCCGGGTCAGGGCACTAGACAGTTCACCGCTGGCTTGGGCCGTATCGGCAACATTCTGGGCACCGGCCAGTTTGGCCCGGGCGTTGGCCACATCCGTAAAGACCTGGCTTTCGTGGGCGGAATAGCCCTTGACGGTATTTACCAGGTTGGGAATCAGGTCAGAACGGCGCTGCAGCTGTGTTTCTACCTGGCTCCATTTGCCGTTGACGTTTTCGTTGGCGGAAACCAGGCCGTTGTAGGAGCCGAAGATCCAGCCTGCACAGAGCAAGAGCACAACCAAGATGCCAATCAATACTTTTTTCATGGATATTCCTCATTTCTAGGTTTTTTAGGGTGCCAAAAGACTTATTTACAATAGTATCGTATCGGATAGGCGGGACCCTTGTCAATAGAAGGGAAACAGTTGGAGCCTAAAAGAATGTGAAAAGATTTGAAACTGTCAAGAAACTGTGAAGAAGGGTGAGAAAAAACAGGTACTGCGCAACGGGCAGTACCTGTTTTCGGGTTTGTGCTTAGTATACCAATTCCTGATGGCCAATCAGGCAGGTAGCCGGGTTCAGCAGGGCCGTACCGGTAAATTCCTTGGTCTTGAAGGTAGCCTTGTACACCACAAAAGGCGTACCGCTGGAGCTGTCTTTCACGGACGTAACCACAATGTCGGTAGCATCCGGATAGGTTTGCAGGATGGTAGCCTTGGCATCGGCTTCCGTCTTGCTGACTGTTACGGAACCAGGGTAATTGGAGGAATCGATAACCACCTTGGCAACCTTATCGGTGGCACGGTCCACAGTTACATGGAAGCGCTGCAGCGTGTTGGGATCCAGGAATTCCATTTCAAAGGCATTTTCGCCGGTCTTGGCGCTGGTAAGAATGGCAGCGGAAGGCACTACGGCAGCGGCGGAATTGACGGCGGCCTGTTTTTCGGTGACCAAATCAGTAAAATCTGCCGGAGCGGCAAAAGCCGGTACTGCAGTACCCAAGGTAGACAGAGCAATCATCCCTGCGGCGGCAGCCATAGCTGCTTTTTTCTTCATATCCATAATCATACCCCCATTCAATACTTTTATATCTTAATATTAATGTGTTACGGGAGAGAATACAAGAAAAAAGCGTTTTTACAGGGAAAAATATGGAAAAAAATTATAAATTTGTAACAATTATATCAAAAACGGAAATCTCTTTCCCCCTGGTCAATCTTTTCCAGGTACCCTTCACAGGTGGCACGGACCACGGCGCTGGGAATGTGTTCCAGCTCCTTTTGGATGGCTTCCAGGGCTTTTGCCCGGGTGTCCGGGGACGCGTAATCGTCCAGGTATTCCCGGAGGGTCAGAAGGGCATTGGGCTGGCAGCAGTTGGAGATTTCTCCGGTTTTGGCCAGGGCCATGAACCGGTCCCCGGTACGACCGGCCCGGTAGCAGGCGGTGCAGAAGCTGGGAATATACCCATCGGACAGGAGCCAGTTGATGACCTGGTCCAGGGTCCGGTTGTCATTGACTTCAAATTGGGAGGAATCCTCTTCTTCCCCTTCTTCAGCGTAGCCGCCTACACTGGTGCGGGAACCGCCGCTGATCTGGGAAACGCCTACGTCCAGCACAGCTTTCCGGGTGGCTGCCGATTCTCGGGTGGAAACGATGATGCCGGTGTAGGGCACGGTAATCCGCAGGATGGCCACGATTTTCTTGAATAGCTGGTCGTCAATGGCATCGGGGAAGGACTGGACAGAGATGTCGTCTGCCGGACGGATCCGGGGCACACTGATGGTGTGGGGGCCTACACCAAAGTTGGCTTCCAGGTGTTCCTTATGCATCAGGAGGCCTACAAAGTCGTAGCGGTACATATTGAGACCGAACAAAACGCCTACGCCCACATCGTCAATGCCTCCGGTCATGGCCCGGTCCATGGCTTCCGTATGGTAGGCATAATCATGCTTGGGGCCCTGGGGATGGAGTTTTTCGTAGTTTTCCTTGTGGTACGTTTCCTGGAACAGGATGTAGGTGCCGATACCGGCTTCCTTGAGCTTCCGGTAGTTTTCCACGGTGGTGGCTGCGATATTCACATTTACCCGGCGGATGGCGCCATTTTTGTGCTTGATGCTGTAGATGGTGCGGATGCACTCCAGAATGTATTCAATGGGGTTGTTTACCGGATCTTCCCCGGCTTCCAGGGCCAGACGTTTGTGTCCCATATCCTGGAGGGCCGTGACTTCCCTGATGATTTCTTGCTGGCTCAGTTTTTTCCGGGCGATGTGCTTGTTCTTGGCATGATAGGGGCAGTACACACAGCCGTTGACGCAGTAGTTGGACAGGTATAGGGGAGCAAACAGGACAATGCGCTGACCGTAGATTTTGTCCTTGATTTTCCGGGCCAGGTCGTAAATGGCTTCGGTCACTTCAGGAGCCTCACAGCTCAGCAGGGTGGCTGCTTCCCGGTGGGTCAGCCCCTGCATTTGGGCCGCTTTTTCCACCAGGGACAGGCAGTAGGCCTTGTCCTCCTTGTGGCTGTCGGCATAGGTCAGGGAGTCCAGGATTTCCTGGTGGTTGATGAATTCTTCTGCCTGGGTAGAATGGGGATTGTAGGGGATGTTTGTCATGATAATTTCCTTCTTTCCTGTTCTGCTCACCGGGTTCTTCCATAAAAAAAGCATGCCAAATAGGCATGCGAAAAGAACGGGTCGATTCACCGCCTTAATACTCGGAGGATTCCTTGTATGCAGGGAGCGTAATGGCCTCATTGTACCGTTTTAAAGTGTAAAATACAATACAAAATCAGGAAATTTTACTAAAATAGAGAATGTTTTACACAAATAAAAAATCCGCAGGAAGCTCCTGCGGATTCAATATTCAAATGGTGGCCCCGGAGTGATTCGAACACTCGACCTTTTGGTTCGTAGCCAAACGCTCTATCCAGCTGAGCTACGGAGTCATAACTGAACAAGGACTAGTATAGCGGTTTTTGGGTTTCTTGTCAACATTTTTTTAAAACTTTCTCAAAGAATTTTTTGGGAGGGGGGAGCAGGGGCAAAACTCACAAGTATTTGTAAAAAGTCTATGATATAGAAGCGAATTGTTATTATTGGCGTGTAGAAACGTCTTGGATATGGTAAAATGAGATATTAATCTATATTGTATGTTTTGTGTTTTGAGGAAAGGCAAAGGTGTAAAATGCTGTTTACGGATAAGGCAAGAATTTACGTGGAAGCGGGTTCTGGCGGCGATGGTGCCTCCAGCTTCCGCAGAGAAAAATATGTGGCCTGCGGCGGTCCCGATGGGGGCAATGGCGGCCGGGGCGGTTCGGTGATTCTGGTGGCCGACAAGGACCTGAATACGCTGGTGGATTTCCGGTACAAACGGAAATTTGTGGCGGAGCGGGGCGGCAATGGTGCTGCCAAAAACTGCACCGGGCATAAGGCTGAAAATATCAAAATCAAGGTGCCCCTGGGCACGGTGGTAATTGATGACGCTACAGGCGCAGCCCTGGCGGATTTGGCGCATCCCGGGGATGAATTTGTAGCAGCCCGGGGCGGCCGGGGCGGCAAGGGCAATGCTTGCTATGTGACCAGCACCAAGCAGGGGGTAACCTTTGCGGAAAAGGGCGAGCCGGGAACCAAAACCTGGCTGCGGCTGGAACTGAAAATGCTGGCCGATGTGGGCATGGTAGGCTACCCCAGCGTGGGCAAGTCCAGTATTGTGGCACGGGTTTCCGCCGCACGGCCGGAAATTGCTGCGTACCATTTTACCACCCTGACCCCGGTACTGGGCGTGGTCCGGCTGGATGCAGAAAACAGCTTTGTGCTGGCCGACCTGCCGGGCCTGATTGAAGGGGCCTCCCAGGGCGTGGGCCTGGGCCACGATTTCCTCCGGCATATTGAACGGACCCGGGTTATCCTCCACATTGTGGACACCAGCGGCTGCGAAGGCCGGGACCCGGTGGAAGACTTCAAGAAAATCAACGAAGAACTGGCCCTGTACAGCGAAAAGCTGGCCAAGCGGCCCCAACTGGTGGTAGCCAATAAAATGGACCTGCCGGATGCGGAAGAAAACTATAAGCGGCTGGAAGAATATGTAACGAAGGCCGGTTATCCCATTATGAAGGTGTCTGCCGCTACGGGCCAAGGCCTGAAGGAACTGATGTGGAAAGCCTACGATATGCTGAAGCATGCCCCTCAGGAAGAAGAAATCCTGGAAATCGGACCGCTGAAGGAAGCAGATCCGGATTCCTTTGAAATCATTACCAATAATGTGGAAGATGCTGATTTTGAGGTAAAAGGCAAGAACATCGAGCGCCTGGTGGCCATGACCAATTTCGACAACGACGAAGCGGTGTACCGCTTCCAGCTGATTTGGCGGCGCCTGGACATCGAGCAGGCCCTGAAGGAGAAGGGCATTCAGGAAGGTCAGACCGTACGCATCGGCGATATGGTCTTTGATTATCAACCCCAGTGAGTTTGCTAGTGCAATAATTTTATATAACTATCTAGATGGGTGGGTGATTGTATGAACCGGGATAAACTAAAGGACGTCAAACGGATTGTTGTGAAAGTAGGGAGCAGCACCATTACGTATCCCAACGGGAAAATCAACTACGAGAAGATTGAGAAACTGGCACGGGTGATGACGGATTTGCAGAATCAGGGCAAGGAAATGATTCTGGTATCTTCCGGCGCCGGAGCAGCCGGGGTAGGCCGGCTGGGCCTTAAAGAAAAGCCCTCGGACCTGCCGGGCAAGCAGGCCTGCGCTGCCGTAGGCCAAGGCATCCTGATGAACATTTACGAGCGTCTTTTCGCGGAATACAGTCAAGTGGTGGCCCAGGTCCTTTTGACCCGGATTGACACCATCGACCGGCATCGCTACTCCAATTCCCGGAATACGTTCCAGGAACTGATCAAATGGGGCGTGATTCCCATTGTCAATGAAAATGACGTGGTGGCGGTGGATGAAATGAAAATCGGGGACAACGACAATATGTCCGCCCTGGTGGCCAGTATGGCCGATGCGGATTTGGACATTCTGCTGTCGGATATTGACGGCCTGTACACGGCAAACCCCAAAACCCATCCGGACGCCCAGATGGTCCACGAAGTGGAAAAGGTGACGCCGGAAATCGAAGCTACAGCTGGAGGCGTAGGTTCCAAAAACGCTACCGGCGGTATGCTGACCAAGCTCCAGGCTGCCAAAACGGCTATGAGCTCCGGCATCTATTTGATTATCGCTTCCGGGGAAGACCCGGAAATCCTCCGGAAAATTGTCCGGGGCGACGAAGTGGGGACCCTGTTTGTTCCCCGGGAAAACCATCTGCGGTTCCGGAACCAGTGGCTGGCCTTTGGGGCCAAGATCTGCGGTTCCCTGATTGTGGATGACGGCCTGGCCAAGGTCATCCGGGAAAAGGGCAGCTGCAGCATTCTGCCGGTGGGCATTACCGCCGTGGAAGGCAATTTTGAAAGCGGCGTGACGGTCAGCGTCAAGGACAAGGAGCATCACGAGCTGGCCCGGGGGCTGACTTTCTACAGCTCCGAGGAACTGGAACAGATCAAGGGTGCCAAGTCCGAGGAAATTGCCAATATTCTGGGAGCCAAACACTATGATGAAGCGATTCACCGGGATAACCTGGTGATCTTGTAAGGAGGTGCGCCATGTATAAGGAAGGGTTGGTACGGGAACAGGCTGCTGCTGCCAAAGACGCAGAAGTGACCCTGGGAATTCTCAATACGAAGGTGAAAAATGATATTTTGCTGGCCATGGCTGACAGCCTGCTGGAGCAGGAAGAAGTTATTTTGAAAGCCAACCAGCTGGATATGGAGAAGGGAAAAGCCGGGGGCTTGAAGGACTCCCTGCTGGACCGGCTGCTGTTGACCCACGACCGTTTGGTACAAATGGCCAAGGGCATCCGCCAGGTAACGGCGCTGCCGGATCCGGTGGGGAAAATCCTCAGCGGTTCCATGCTGCCCAACGGCCTTACCCTGACCAAAATCACCGTGCCTTTGGGGGTTATTGGCATCATTTACGAAGCCCGGCCCAATGTAACGGCGGACGCCATTGCCCTGTGCGTGAAAAGCGGCAACGCCGTAATCCTGAAGGGCGGCCGGGAAGCCCTCCATTCCAACAAGGCGGTCAGCGATGTGCTGATTGCTGCCGGGGAAAAGGTGGGCCTGCCCAAGGGTGCCATCCAATTTGTGAACGTGCCGGAACGGGATGCCGTAACGGAACTGATTCATCTGAACGGTCTGGTGGATGTGGTGATTCCCCGGGGCGGCGCCGGGCTAATCCAAAGCGTGGTGCGCAACGCCTCCGTACCGGTGATTGAAACCGGTGCCGGGGTCTGCCATACCTATGTGGACGAATACGCCCAGATTCCCATGGCCGTAAATATTGCCCTGAATGCCAAGGTGAACCGGCCTTCCACCTGCAACGCCATGGAAACCCTGCTGGTGCACAAAAACATTGCCGATACCTTTATGCCGGCCATGCTGGAGGCCTACAAAAAGGCCCGGGTGACCATTTTGGGCGACGCCAAGACCCAAAGCTACAGCGCAGAGGTGCAGCCTGCTTCGGAAGAAGATTGGGCTACGGAGTATGGGGACCTGCGGCTCAGCGTCAAAGTGGTGGACAGCCTGGAAGAAGCGGTGGCCCATATTCGCCGCTACGGCACTGGCCATTCTGAAGCCATTGTCACGGAAAACTACGAAAACGCCCGGAAATTCCAATTGCTGGTGGACGCAGCGGCGGTGTATGTGAATGCTTCCACCCGGTTTACCGATGGCTTTGAATTCGGTTTCGGGGCGGAAATCGGCATCAGCACCCAGAAACTCCACGCCCGGGGACCTATGGGCCTGCCGGAACTGACTACCACCAAGTACCTGATTAATGGGAATGGGCAGGTACGGGGCTGAGTTTTCATGAAACCTTCACAAAGAGGGTGTATTATGGAAACGGAAGTCGTGGAAGAACTTTAGCGAAGAAAGCAGGGGAGAGTGTGGACAAACTACGAAAGTACAAAACGCTGCTGATTGTGCTGGTGGTGCTGATCATCGCCGGCCTGGGCGGCTATAAGTACTACCAGAATAAAAAATTGGAGGAAACGGTGGCGGCTACCCGGACGGATGCCGTAACCCGGGGCGACGTGCGGAAAACCATTTCTGCCACCGGTGCCCTGAACGCTGTGGACAGCGTAGAAATCAACTCCAAAATTACCGGCCGTATTGTGCAGGTGTACGTAAAGGAAAACCAGCACGTAACGGCAGGCCAGCCCTTGGTAAAACTGGATGATACTTCTTTAAAGGCCACCCAGGAAATGAAGCGGGCCACCCTGGCGGATAAGGAAGTGACCTACCGCCGTGACCAGCAGCTGCTGGAACAGGGGGCCATTGCCCAAAGCGTATTTGATACCGCGGAAGCCGATTATCTGGTGGCCAAGGCCGAATATGAACAGGCAACCTCCAATGTAAACGATACAGTAATCTCTACGCCTATTGATGGTTCTGTCATTGGCAAACCGACGCCTGTAGGCCAGACGGTATCCTCCGGTATTTCTACGCCTCAGGTACTGATGACCGTAGCCACCCTGGACAAGATGCAGATCTATCTGATGGTGGACGAATCCGATATTGGCCAGATCAAGGTGGGCCAAAAGGTGGAATTTACGGTAGATGCCTACCCGGATACCACCTTTGAAGGGATTATTTCTTTGGTCAGCCGCAGTGCTACCACTACCAACAACGTAAACTACTACACCTGCTACGTGGATGTAGAAAATACGGAAGGCAAGCTGCTGCCCACCATGACTGCCCGGGCCAACGTCATTGTTGACCAGGTGCAGGATGCCCTGACCATTTCCAGCAAATGCCTGCGGACCAAGGACGGGAAAAATTACGTTCAGGTCTACGACAAGAAGACCAACACCAGCAAGGATGTGCCGGTAAAGGTACTGCTTACCGGGGAAGACCGGATTGCCGTAGAAGGCGATCTTCAGCCGGGGGATGAGCTGCTGGTGAGAACCACGTCGGCAACCTCCACCAGCAACAAGCGGATGGGTCCTCCCATGTAAGGGAAAGGAGGCAGACGGGAATGGATGTAATCGAATTGCAGGACATTGTAAAAAGCTACGCCATGGGCGACACAGTGGTTATGGCCCTGAATCACGTTTCTGTGAAGTTTGAGCAGAGCAAATTCACTTCCATTGTAGGCCCTTCGGGCAGCGGCAAATCCACCATGATGAATATCCTGGGCTGCCTGGACCGTCCCACTTCCGGCCATTATCTGCTGGAAGGCAAGGACATTGCCAAATACTCGGACGATGAATTGGCCCGAACCCGGAACCAGCGGATTGGCTTTGTGTTTCAGAGTTTCAACCTGCTGTCCCGGCTGACGGCCGTGGAAAATGTAGCCCTGCCCCTGATCTACGCCGGGGTCAAGCTGGCGGAGCGGACGGAGCGGGCGGAAAAAGCCCTGGAAGCGGTGGGGCTGGGCAAGCGGCTGTACCACAAGCCCAACGAGATGAGCGGCGGCCAGCGGCAGCGGGTGGCCATTGCCCGGGCCCTGATCAACAACCCGGCCATTATTATGGCCGACGAACCCACCGGCAACCTGGACACAAAATCAACCTTGGAAATCATTGATATTTTTGAACAGCTGAACCATGACGGCAAAACGGTTATCATGGTTACCCATGAACCGGAACTGGCGGCAATGACCCAGCGGATCCTGACCATGCGGGATGGCTGTTTGATCCAAGACGAACGGAAGGGGTAGAAAGGTGTTTCGAGAATGTGTGAAAATGGCACTGGAAGGTATGGTGTCCAATAAGCTGAGAACCTTTCTTACCATGCTGGGTATTATCATCGGGGTTGGCTCGGTGATTGCCATGGTGTCCCTGGGCCTGGGCATGCAGGAACAGGTCAAGGAGAACATCAGCAGTATGGGCAGCAACCTGCTGATTGTCATGAGCGGCGGCCGGACGGCCAATGGCCAGCGGATTGCCAGCGGCAGCGGCGCCAAGCTGACCTATGAAGATGCCAAGGCCATTGAGAAAAACGTGGACGGTATCAAGTATGTGGCTCCTGGCGTGCAGAGCAGCTACCAGCTGGTTGCCGGCAACCAGAACTGGAATACCTCGGTACAGGGGTATACCCCCAACATCATCGAAATCCGCAACTATACCATTGCAGATGGCCGGATGTTTACGGAACGGGAAATGAGCAGCCGGGACCGGGTGTGCGTTATTGGGAAAACCGTGGCGGACAACCTGTATCCTGACGGCAATGCCGTAGGCCAGCTGGTGCGGATCAACAAAGCTCCTTTCCAGGTGATTGGGGTAATGGGAGCCAAGGGCCAGTCTTCCATGGGCCAGGATCAGGATGATGTGGTATTCATCCCCCTGACCACGGCTATGCAGAGACTGATGGGTCTTACCAGCGTCCGGAATATTACCATCCAGTGCGAAAATGAAAATACCATCAATCAGGTCCAATCCGATGTAATTACCCTGCTGCGGACCCGGCACAAGATCAAGAATGGGGAGGACGATGACTTTACCGTCCGAAACCTGGCGGAAATCATCAAGACTGCCCAGGAAACCACAGGGTCCATTACCCTGCTGCTGGCCATTGTGGCTGCTATCAGCCTTTTGGTAGGCGGCATCGGGATTATGAATATCATGCTGGTTTCGGTTACCGAACGGACCAGGGAAATCGGCATACGGAAAGCCCTGGGGGCCACCTACAAGGATATCCTCCTCCAGTTCCTGGTGGAATCCATGGTTATCGGGGTCACTGGCGGAACCACGGGCATGATCCTGGGGGTTATTGTATCCTCCATTGTAGCCCATGTGATTGGGTGGAAAGTGGTGATTTCGGGGCTTGCCATTGTAATCTCCGTTCTCTTCTCCGTGGGTATTGGCCTGTTCTTTGGACTGTACCCAGCCAAGAAGGCAGCCCTTCTGGATCCCATTGATGCCCTGCGCTACGAGTGATGCCATGACAGCGCAGCAAAAACCCACTTTGGGACAGAAATGGCGGGGTTTTGTGGAGTTTTGCCACCGGCCCAAGACGAAATTTGACGTAAAGGACCGCACCCGGGCATTGATACTCTTTGCTATTGTGGTGAAGGGTCTGATGGAACTGGTACGTATGGTTAAATAAGCTAAAAAGGCAGCAGGCCAAGCAGCGCAGCTTGGCCTGCTTTTTGTTTGTAAAAATGTAAAAAAGTAAAACAATGGATTTGGAACTAACTTGTTATTTCATTAAATCAGAAAGCAAACAGAATACATGAAATATTTGAATGAATCAATGTCGATTTATACGATATACTGATACTGGATATTATATACAAAATACAAATTAGGAGGGATTGGTATGAAAATCGATTTGAATTCCGACTTGGGTGAAAGCTTTGGTGCCTACAAGATTGGCTTGGATGAAGAGGTGCTGCCTCTGGTTACGTCCGCCAATATTGCCTGCGGCTTCCATGCCAGTGATCCGTCCGTGATGAAAAAGACCGTGGACCTAGCTGTGAAAAGCGGCGTGGCTCTGGGAGCCCATCCTGGGTATCCGGACCTGGTAGGCTTTGGCCGCCGGAAAATGGCTGTGTCTCCGGCTGATGTGTACGCTATGGTAGTATATCAGGTAGGGGCTTTGTCCGCTTTTGCCAAGACCCATGGCACCAAACTGCAGCATGTAAAGCCCCATGGGGCCATGTACAATATGGCTGCCAAGGATCCCAAACTGGCAGAAGCCATTGCCCAAGCCATCTATGATGTAGACCCGGAAATCATTCTCTATGCCCTGGCTGGCAGCGAAAGCGTCAAGGCAGGGGAAAAGGTAGGTCTGGTAGTGGCTTCCGAAGTATTTGCGGACAGAAGCTACCAGGAAGATGGCTCCCTGACGCCCCGGACCCAGCCCGGTGCCATGATTACCGATGAAGACAAATCCATTGCCCAGGTGCTGTCCATGGTACTGGATAAGAAGGTAACCACCCTTAGCGGCAAGGTGATTCCTGTAAAGGCTGATACCATTTGTGTCCATGGGGATGGACCAAAAGCGCTGCAGTTCACCCAGAAAATCCGTAAGGCATTGGCTGAGAATGGCGTAGAAATTGCCGCTGCTGGTACGTTCCTGCGCTAAAGGTGGTTTGCAGCCAAGGAATACCCGTTTGCATTCTAAATTTTGACCCAATCGTGAAATGGAGGAAACCTAGTTATGAAAGAGTCGAATTTGAGTGTTCTGCTTGGGGCTGCTTTTTTGATGGCTACTTCTGCCATCGGGCCCGGTTTTTTAACCCAAACCACTGTATTTACGGGAAGATTGGGAGCCAGCTTCGGCTTCGTGATTTTGGCTACCATCATTATTCATGCCATTACCCAACTGAACGTTTGGCGCATTATTGCCGCAGCCAAAAAGCCAGGGCAGGATATTGCCAACCTGGTGCTGCCGGGATTGGGGTATTTTGTGTCCGCACTGGTGGTAGCCGGGGGCTTGGCCTTTAATATTGGCAATATTGGTGGGGCTGGCCTGGGGCTTAACGTGCTGTTTGGCATTTCTCCGGTGGCAGGAGCTTTAATCAGTACAGTAATTGCCGTGTTTATTTTCCTGAATAAGGAAGCTGGCAGTCTCATGGACAAATTTGCCCAGTGTGTAGGGGGACTGATGGTATTGCTGACCATCTACGTAGCCTTTACATCCCATCCGCCTCTGGGACTGGCCATTTCCAAGACCGTAATGCCGGATACCATAGACGTGATGTCCATTGTGACCTTGGTTGGGGGCAGCGTGGGCGGCTATATTACCTTTGCCGGCGGCCATCGGCTGCTGGATGCGGGGATTTCCGGGGTGGAAAATATGGACCAGGTAAACCGCAGCTCTCTCATGGGCATTGGTATTACCAGCTTGATGCGGATTTTGCTGTTCCTAGCTACTTTGGGGGTTATTGCCCAGGGCTTTACCCTGGATCCTGCCAACCCGCCGGCTTCTGTTTTCCAGTTGGCGGTAGGGGATGTAGGGTATAAAATCTTCGGGATTGTCATGTGGTCAGCTGCCATTACTTCTGTAGTGGGCTGTGCCTACACCTCCGTTTCCTTTATCCGGACCTTCAGCCCTACTTTGGAAAAATACCATCGCTACTTGATTATTGCGTTTATCCTGGTATCGTCCTTTGTGTTTTCCTTTATTGGACGGCCGGTTACCGTGCTGGTAGTAGTAGGTGCCCTGAACGGATTGATTTTGCCCATTATCCTGGGCTCCCTGCTGCTGGCTGCCCGGAATAAGAAAATTGTGGGAGAATATCACCATTCTCAGCTGTTGATTATCACAGGTTGGATTGTCTTTGTAGTAATGCTGTATATGGGCGTGCAGACCGTGCTGCATATGCTGCCCCAGCTTTTGGGATAAGGAGTGAAGGCCATGAATAAAGCAGAAGACTATTTACAGGCTGCCCAAATTCATCCTGTGGGAGAGGCGGCCATTATGGTGTCTTTTGGAAATGTCATCAACCCGGAATTGCTGCGCTGTGCCCGGGCTTTGGTAAAGGCACTGGAAGAGGACCCCTTCCCGGGTATCCAGGAATTTGAAGCTTCCTATACGGGGGTGACCATTTTTTATGATCCCCTGGTTCTGGCCCAGAAATCCCAGTTGCCCGAGGATCCGGTGCTGTCCAAGGGCTACCGGGAAGCAGCTATGGAATTAAAAAAGAGATTAAAAAAACTGGAAATCAGCGAAGCTGCTGAAACAGAAAAGGTGCGGATTCCTGTCTGCTACGGCGGGGAATTTGGACCGGACCTGGAGTATGTGGCAGAGTACCACCATATGACGCCGGAAGAAGTGGTGAAAATTCACACTAGCGGTGATTATCTGGTGTACATGATTGGTTTTGCTCCCGGTTTCCCCTACATTGGGGGATTGCCGGAAGCCATTGCCACCCCTCGCCGAGATACGCCCAGACTGGTAATTCCCAAAGGGACAGTAGGTATTGCCGGTACCCAGACCGGGGCTTACCCGTTGGAAACCCCTGGTGGGTGGCAGTTGATTGGCCGGACGCCCCTAGAACTGTTTCGGCCTCAGGATCCGGAGCATCCCAGTGTGCTCCAGGCAGGGGATAGAATTGAATTTTACAGCATTACGCCGGAAGAGTATGCCGAGATTGCAGCCAAAGAGAAGGGAGATGCCGTACAATGAACATCCTTGTGAAGAAAGGCGGCCCTTTGACGACCCTGCAGGATCTGGGGCGGTATGGCTACCAAAAATATGGAGTACTGGTCAGCGGAGCCATGGACTCCTTGTCCCTGGAATTGGGCAATCTACTGGTGCAGAACAAGCCGGGGGAAGGGGCTCTGGAAATGACCATGGGCGGGCCCGTACTAAAGCTGCCGGCAGGGCTGGTCTTTGCCCTGACGGGTGCTGACCTCCAGGCCAAACTGGGCGGTGTGCCCGTGCCTATGAACCGGGCCATTTATGTAAAAGAAGACAGCACCCTGCTTTTTGGCATGGCAAAAACGGGAACCCGTGGTTATCTTACCGTAGCTGGGGGCTTTGACGTGCCCCTGGTTATGGGCAGCAAAAGCACCTACCTGCGGGCCAAACTGGGCGGAGTCGGAGGCGCACCCTTAAAGGACGGAGAAGAGCTAACGGTGGGAGCGCTGACGGAAAGCCAAAAAGCCTTTGCCGCAGAGCTTTCCAAACAGGGAGGCAAGGCCTTCTCCAGTATGGGCTGGTCCCTCCCTAATGGAGGCGTGTTGAAACCTGGCCCCATTCGGGTAGCGGAAGGGCTTCAGTATGACTGGTTTACAGAAGAGAGTTACCATATCTTTTTTGGCCGGCCCTACACCATTACGCCCCAATCGGACCGGATGGGGTACCGGCTGTCCGGGGAAGAGCCTCTTACCTACAAGGAAAAGGGCAAGTCTCTGATTTCTGAACCAGTAACCTCTGGCTCCATCCAGGTGCCGGCGGACGGAAATCCCATCATCTTAATGGCGGACCGGCAGACCACCGGGGGCTATCTGAAAATTGGCCAGGTGGTTCAGGCAGATCTGCCCCGGCTGGCCCAACTGCGTCCGGGAGAAAAAATCCGCTTTAAATTGGTGACGCTGACAGAAGCGGAAGAAGCGTTGGCCAAGCAGCGGGAATTTCTAAAAGAAGCGGCACTGATGACCTATCGTAAAGAAAACGCCTTACAAAATGTATAAAAATACCCCCAAGGACTGGTTAGCTAACCAGTCCTTGGGGGTATTTCTTTTTTGGCGTTATTCCAAGCTGCTTTCCTGAGCGGTAGTATCAGCAGAAACTTCCTGTCTCCGTTCGGCTACCAGTTTCCGGAAGAAGAACCGGACCAGGGGGCCAACTAGCAGAAGCTGAAAGGGAATGGCTGCCAGGTAATTCCGGCCATACGCCGGAATGATTACGGCTGGATCAGAAATCTGAAACAGCAGCAGGTGGATTAGGGTGGTCATCAGGGGAACCATCACCAGGGGCGTAAAAATCCCCATGCCAATGGGAAAGTACTTTTGCTTCCAGGGCCAGAACCGCAGGGTCAGGCGGTGGGAAATGGGCGTACCGATGAAATAGGCCACCGGCAGGGCCAGCCAGTATTCCCGGGACAGGTTGTGCAGAGCCAAGGCCACCCAATTACCGGAAAAGCCGACAAACCAGACGGAATTGTAGCAGGACATGCAAAGCACCATGCCAAAAGCCATCATACAGGTAAAAATAATTTCTTCTTTGCGAGATTGGGGCATACCAGATCACTCCTTGAAAACAAATAAAAAAAGAGCATCCTCAGCAATCGGATTTACATCACTGAGAATACTCATTGCATGAATAAGTATACCACAAAGAAGAATAAAATGTAAGGAAAATGTAACTAACGAAACGATTTATGATAATATATACAGTATAATGTGAAAAATATGTGAAGTGAAATGAATCGAACGATATATACAGTACAATGTTTAACGTTCGTAGAAGTTTTATTGTTTGTAGAGTTGGCTGCATGCAAAAATTGAGTTAGGGGGAATCTGGAATGAAAATCGATTTGAATTCTGACTTGGGTGAAAGCTTTGGTGCCTACAAGATTGGCTTGGATGAAGAGGTGCTGCCTTTGGTTACGTCCGCCAATATTGCCTGCGGCTTCCATGCCAGTGATCCGTCCGTGATGAAAAAGACCGTGGACCTGGCTGTGAAAAGCGGCGTGGCTCTGGGAGCCCATCCTGGGTATCCGGACCTGGTAGGCTTTGGCCGCCGGAAAATGGCTGTGTCTCCGGCTGATGTGTACGCTATGGTAGTATATCAGGTAGGGGCTTTGTCCGCTTTTGCCAAGACCCATGGCACCAAACTGCAGCATGTAAAGCCCCATGGGGCCATGTACAATATGGCTGCCAAGGATCCCAAACTGGCAGAAGCCATTGCCCAAGCCATCTATGATGTAGACCCGGAAATTATTCTCTATGCCCTGGCTGGCAGCGAAAGTGTCAAGGCAGGGGAAAAGGTAGGTCTGGTAGTGGCTTCCGAAGTATTTGCGGACAGAAGCTACCAGGAAGACGGCTCCCTGACGCCTCGGACCCAGCCCGGTGCCATGATTACCGATGAAGACAAATCCATTGCCCAGGTGCTGTCCATGGTACTGGATAAGAAGGTAACCACCCTTAGCGGCAAGGTGATTCCTGTAAAGGCTGATACCATTTGTGTTCATGGAGATGGACCAAAAGCGCTGCAGTTCACCCAGAAAATCCGTAAGGCATTGGCTGAGAATGGCGTAGAAATTGCCGCTGCTGGTACGTTCCTGAGATAAGTTCCCATACGGAAAGGAAGGATGACAATGGACTATAGTGCCATGAAACCCCAAGCAGTTCGCCAATTGATTCGGGAAGGCAAGATTGACTATTTTACCAGCGGCATGTGCAAGGGGTATGCCCAAGCCAACCTGGTAATCCTGCCCAAAGAACTGGCTTTTGATTTTCTGCTGTTTACTACCCGCAATCCCAAGCCCTGTCCCGTTTTGGACGTAACGGAAGTGGGCAGTCCGGAACCCAAAGCGGTGGCTCCGGGAGCGGATCTGCGGTATGACATTCCCAAGTACCGGATTTACAAGAAAGGGCAGCTGGCAGCTGAAGTTACCAATCTGGATGGATATTGGCGGGATGACTTGGTGGCCTTCCTGCTGGGCTGCAGCTTTTCCTTCGAAGGTCCCATGCTGGATGCAGGCCTGGATGTACGGCATATTACGGAAGACCATAACGTGCCCATGTACATTACCAATATTCCCTGCACCCCAGCCGGCGTGTTCCATGGTCCTATGGTAGTTTCTATGCGGCCCATGACGCCCAAGGCAGCCATCCGGGCCATTCAGGTTACCAGCCGGATGCCCAATGTTCATGGGGCGCCCATCCATTTTGGAGACCCGGCAGCCATTGGCATCAAGGATATTGCCAAACCGGATTTCGGTGATCCTTCTACCATATACGAAGGGGAAGTACCGGTGTTCTGGCCCTGCGGGGTAACCCCCCAGACCGTAGCCATGGCTGTAAAGCCCGATTTCATGATTACCCATGCACCGGGCCACATGTTCATTACGGATGTATTGAACGCTGATTTGAGCATTTTATAAAAATAAAGAAAAATAGAGAGATCAGACAAGACCAAATGAGGGGAACTTACCATGAAAAAAGAATCTAACCTGAGCGTATTGCTGGGGGCAGCGTTTCTGATGGCCACTTCGGCCATTGGACCGGGCTTTTTGACCCAGACCACCGTTTTTACCGGCCAATTGGGAGCCAGCTTCGGCTTTGCCATCCTGGCCATGATCATCATTGATGCCATTGCCCAGCTGAATGCCTGGCGCATTATTGCCGTAGCCAAAAAACCTGGACAGGATATTGCCAATATGGTGTTCCCAGGCCTGGGGTACTTTGTTTCTGCCCTGGTGGTTGCCGGCGGTCTGGCTTTTAACATCGGCAATCTGGGGGGTGCAGGGCTGGGGCTTAACGTGCTCTTTGGCATCAGTCCTATCGCAGGTGCTCTCATTAGCGGTGCTTTGGCCATCTTCATCTTCCTGAGCAAAGAAGCCGGGAATTTGATGGACAAGTTTGCCCAAATTGCTGGGGCCGTGATGGTGCTCCTGACCATTTATGTGGCGGTGATTTCCAACCCTCCTGTAGGGGAAGCTATTAAGGAAACCTTTGCTCCCAGCCATATTGACCTGATGGCTATTGTAACCCTGGTAGGGGGCAGTGTAGGCGGCTATATTACTTTCTCTGGCGGCCATCGTCTGCTGGACGCAGGCATCTGCGGGGAAGAAAACCTGCCGGAAGTGAACCGGAGCTCTCTTATGGGTATCGGTATTACCAGCCTGATGCGGATTTTTCTGTTTCTGGCAGCCTTGGGGGTTATCAGCCACGGCTTCAAACTGGATCCTGCCAATCCCCCGGCTTCCGTATTCCAACTGGCGGTAGGGGATGTGGGCTATAAAATCTTTGGTATTGTCATGTGGTCCGCTGCCATTACTTCTGTAATTGGCTGCGCTTATACGTCAGTTTCTTTCATTCGTACCTTCAGTGAATCTCTGAACCGGAACTACCGGTATTTGATTATTGCCTTTATCGTTTTCTCTGCTGCCATTTTTGCTTTCATTGGCCGTCCGGTAACGGTATTGGTGGTGGTAGGCGCCCTGAACGGGCTGATCCTGCCTATCGTTTTGGGCTCCCTGCTTTTGGCTGCCCGGAACAAGAAAATTGTGGGAAATTATCAGCACCCCAAGGTTTTGATTGTTTCTGGCTGGTTGGTATTTTTGGTGATGTTGTACATGGCTGCCAATACGGTGCTGAAGATGTTTCCTACCCTGTTTAAATAAGGAGGCCGTACGGTTATGACCAAGGCTGAAGAATTTTTGGCAGCGGCAAAAATTCTCCCGGTGGGGGAAGCTGCCTTGATGGTTTCTTTTGGGGATGTGATTGCCCCGGAGTTGCTGAACTGCTCCCGGGCCTTGACCCAAGCCCTGGAAGAGAATCCCTTTCCAGGTATTTATGAGTTTGAAGCGTCCTATACGGGCGTGACTATTTTTTATAATCCTCTGGTGCTGGCTTCCCAATCAGACCTGCCGGAAGACCCGGTGCTGTCCAAGGGCTTTCGGGAGGCTGCCAAATGGGTACGGAATTTATTGGACCAGCTGGTGCTGACGACCAGCGGAGAAACCGAAAAGGTGCAGATTCCTGTCTGCTACGGCGGGGAATTCGGGCCGGACCTGGACTATGTGGCGGAATACCACCATATGACGCCGGACGAAGTGGTGAAAATCCATACCAGCGGTGACTACCTGGTGTACATGATTGGTTTTGCTCCCGGTTTCCCCTACATTGGGGGATTGCCGGAAGCCATTGCCACCCCTCGCCGAGATACGCCCAGACTGGTAATTCCCAAAGGGACAGTAGGTATTGCCGGTACCCAGACCGGGGCTTACCCGTTGGAAACCCCTGGTGGGTGGCAGCTGATTGGCCGGACGCCCCTAGAACTGTTTCGGCCTCAGGATCCGGAGCATCCCAGTGTGCTTAAGGCTGGGGACAAGGTGGAATTCTATAGCATCACGCCGGAAGAATATGCGGAAATTGCAGCCAAAGAGAAGGGAGATGCCGTACAATGAACATTCTTGTGAAGAAAGGCGGCCCTTTGACGACCTTGCAGGATCTGGGGCGGTATGGCTACCAAAAATATGGGGTACTGGTCAGCGGAGCCATGGACTCCTTGTCCCTGGAATTGGGCAATCTACTGGTGCAGAACAAGCCGGGGGAAGGGGCTCTGGAAATGACCATGGGCGGGCCCGTACTAAAGCTGCCGGCAGGGCTGGTCTTTGCCCTGACGGGTGCTGACCTCCAGGCCAAACTGGGCGGTGTGCCCGTGCCTATGAACCGGGCCATTTATGTAAAAGAAGACAGCACCCTGCTTTTTGGCATGGCAAAAACGGGAACCCGTGGTTATCTTACCGTAGCTGGGGGCTTTGACGTGCCCCTGGTTATGGGCAGCAAAAGCACCTACCTGCGGGCTAAGCTGGGCGGAGTCGGAGGCGCACCCTTAAAGGACGGAGAAGAGCTGGCGGTGGGAGCGCTGATGGAAAGCCAAAAAGCCTTTGCCGCAGAGCTTTCCAAACAGGGAGGCAAGGCCTTCTCCAGTATGGGCTGGTCCCTCCCTAATGGAGGCGTACTGGAGCCTGGCCCCATTCGGGTAGCGGAAGGGCTACAGTACGACTGGTTTACGGAAGAGAGTTACAACATCTTCTTTGGCCGGCCTTACACCATTACGCCCCAATCGGACCGGATGGGGTACCGGCTGTCCGGGGAAGAACCTCTTACCTACAAGGAAAAGGGCAAGTCCCTGATTTCTGAACCGGTAACCTTCGGGTCCATCCAGGTACCGGCGGACGGGAATCCCATCATCCTGATGGCGGACCGGCAAACCACCGGGGGCTATCCGAAAATTGGCCAGGTAGTTCAAGCAGATCTGCCCCGGCTGGCCCAGCTGCGCCCGGGAGAAAAGCTCCGCTTTAAATTGGTGACACTGACAGAAGCGGAAGGAGCGTTGGCCAAGCAGCGGGAATTTCTAAAAGAAGCGGCCTTGATGACCGCTCGGTAAGATTTTTGTTCATATGGTATAATGCAGTGAGAACTGCAGTAGTAAAACCTTGCCCTGCAGGAGTTTCCTGCAGGGTACTTTTTTGTAAAGGAGCAAAGCGATGGCACTGGATGTAACGCAATATTTGGCGGATTTGGCGGAGCTGGTGGGTCTGGAGTCTTTTAGCCGGTATCCGGAAGGAACGGCCAAGGTGGCGGCCTGGCTGCAAAACCGCTTGGACAAGGCGGGCTGGCAAACGACCCTGATTCCCGTTGGGGAGGAAGTGGGACCCTGTCTGAAGGCGGTATGGGGTCGGGAGGACCACTATGATGTAATTCTTTTGGGCCATATGGATACGGTATTCCCCCCGGGCACGGCGGCCCAGCGGCCGTTTTCTACGGAAGGGGACAAGTTTAAGGGTCCTGGGGCTTCGGATATGAAATGCGGGGACCTGTTCATGGTATATCTGGCGGAGCTGCTCAGCGCGGAAAAGGCCAAGGGCAGTGTCTGCCTGCTGTTTAACCCGGACGAAGAGATCAGCTCCCGGTTTTCCCGGCCTATTATAGAGCGGGAAGCCCAAAAGGCGGACCATGCACTGATTATGGAATCGGCCCGGCCCAATGGGGATCTGGTCAACGAACGGAAGGGCATTGCCAAGTACCGGCTGACCTTCCACGGAATTGCTTCCCATGCGGGGGTAAACCCGGACAAAGGCGCCAGTGCCATTAACGAATTTATCCGCTGGGGAGAAAAAATTATAGCTTTGGCCAGCCCAGAAGCAGGCACCACGGTGAATATTGGCTTGGTGAACGGCGGCACTGCAGCCAATGTGCTGGCGGCAGAATGCACCTGTGTCCTGGATGTGCGGATCAAGACCCTGGCAGAGGGGGAGAGAATTGACAAGGCCCTGCGGCAGCTGCAGGCTGCTCCCTTTGACAGTCGGGTGAAGGTGGACGTGGACGGCGGGGTAGCCCGGCCTCCCATGCTGCCTACGGAAAAATCCCTGGCTTTCTGCCGGCAGGCGGAGCAGGTGGCTGGGCATCTGGGGCTGCGTTTCCACTGGCAGGCAGCCGGGGGCGGCAGTGACGGCAACTTTACCTCTGCCCTGGGCATTCCCACCATTGACGGGATGGGTCCTATTGGGGGAGATGGCCACGCCGTTACGGAATACGGGCTGATTTCCAGCCTGGAACCCCGGTTTGCCTTTCTTGCAGCGTTGGTGAAAACGCTGCTGACGGAGTAGGAGGCGGGTATGCGGGATACTTCTTTGGTTTACCCCATTGATGCCCAGGGCCGGGTACTGCTGGGCCGGAAGAAGCGGGGCATGGGCGTGAACAAATGGAACGGTTTCGGGGGCAAGCTTGAACCGGGGGAAACCCTGCGGCAGTGTGCCGTCCGGGAACTGTGGGAAGAAAGCGGACTTACGGTCCGCCCGGAGGATCTGGAGCTGGTGGGGGATATTTATTTTGACCAGCCTTCTGATGGAAACTGGTCCCATGTGGGCATGGTGTACTTTGTCCGCCGTTGGCAGGGGCAGGTCCGGGCAACGGAAGAAATGGAGCCCCGGTGGTTTGCGGTGAAGGATCTGCCCTATGAGGAGATGTGGGAAGCGGATAAACGCTGGCTGCCTCTGCTGCTTCAGGGAAAACAGCTCCGGGGCACGGTGCAGTTTGACGAGGACTGCAACCACGTAATCCATGACGTGTATGCGGAGGTTCATCTTGACCCCGGCAAGTAACTGGCCCCAGCTGCTGCTGACCTGGTTTGACCAGAACCGGCGGGACTTGCCCTGGCGGGAAAAGAGCCCCCGGGATCCCTACCAGGTGTGGGTATCGGAAATCATGCTCCAGCAGACCCGGACGGAAGCGGTCAAGGAATATTTTGCCCGCTGGCGGCAACAGTTCCCAACGCTTCAGGCCTTGGCCCAGGCCAGCGAAGAACAGGTGCTTCGGGCCTGGCAGGGGCTGGGCTACTACAGCAGGGCCAGGAACCTGCACAAGGCGGCCCAGCAGGTGCTGGTCCAGTACGGGGGACAGGTGCCCCAGGAGGAGAAAGCCCTGCGCAGCCTGCCGGGGATTGGAGCCTATACTGCAGGGGCCATTCTGTCCATGGCCTACGGGCAGAAAATCCCCGCCGTGGACGGAAATCTGCTGCGGGTGCTGGCCCGGCTGTACGGGGTGGACGAGGATATTGCCGGCACTGCGGGGAAAAATACCCTGACCCGGCTGGCTGAAAAGGCCATTCCCGGGGAGCGGCCAGGGGACTTTAACGAGGCCATGATGGATCTGGGCGCGGAAGTCTGCATTCCCCGGCATCCCCGCTGCTCTCTTTGCCCCCTGACAGGGGTCTGCCAGGCTAGAGCGGAAGGCCGGGAGGAAGAACTGCCCGTCAAAAGCAAAAAAGCCCCCCAGAAGGTGTTTTATGCAGCCTGTGCCCTGTGGGAACAGGAGGGACGGTACCTGCTGCACAAGCGGCCGGAAAAGGGCATGCTGGCGTCCATGTGGGAATTTCCCATGGTGCTGGAGGCCGCGGAATCGGCTGCCAAGGCAGGGCTGGAACAGCTGCTGGGAGGCCGGACGGAAGCAGCCGTGTGGAGCCACAAGCACGTATTTACCCACCAGATTTGGCTGATGACCGGGTATCTATTGAACGGCAGCCAGGTGCCGGAGGGGGAATATCTTTGGCTCAGCCCTGAAGAATGGCAGCGCCTGCCGCTGGCCGGGCCTCACGCCAAGCTGGCGGAGAAAATCTGCCAGGGGGAATTGGCTCCGGTACTGGAATTTTAAAAGCCGAAAATAAAACAGGAGAAACCGCAAGTCCGGTTTCTCCTGTTTTTTTATTCCTTTTTCTTTTTGAGCAGCCGCCACAGGGTGGTACGGCTGATGCCCAGCCGCCTTGCTGCGGCACTTTGGTTCATATTTTCTTCTTCCAGGGTTTTCTGGACCACGGCCTGGATAAGCTGGTCCAGGGTTTGGTGGAGGGGCAGGGGCTGCCTTAGGGATGGCCGGAAGATTTCTTCCTCGTGCCGGAGCAGCTGCCGGATGGTGTGGGCCCGGATCCAGGGCGTCTCCGTAGAAAGTACAATGGCCCGGCGCAGCACCTGGCGCAGCTGGCTGGTGTTTTGGGGCCAGCTGTATTGGCACAGGAGGGTTACAGCCTCAGGATCCATGCCCACCAGTTTGGTATCGTATAGGTGGTTGTGGTGCTGGAGGTAGAGCAGGGCGTAGTTCAGGATTTTGTCCTCCTTGTGGGCCAGGGACGGCAGGGGGATGTGGAAGACCCGGAAGGTTTCCCTCAGGACGGTAAGCCTTTCCTGGAGCAGAGGATCTTCCGGGCTGCCGGTCAGCTGAAAGTACAGCCGGCCGGTGGCGCTGTAGCGGGCAGCGGCCAGTTCATCTACCAGCAGGGTAAATAGCTCCGGTGCCAAGCCTTCCAGATTCCTAAAGCAGAGGGAACCCTGCTCCAAAAACAAGGGAGAATGGGGGTCCGTGCAGAAATGGAGAATGTCCTCCTGGTGCAGCAGCCGGCAGTCCAGCTGCAGCAGGGGCGTTTGGGTGCGGCCGCTTTTTTCGTAGAGCTGCTGGCAGAAAATGTCCCCTTCTGTGCCGGGGGCCCCGGTAATGCACAGGGGCTGGACGCTTTTGGCCATTTCCAGGGCCTGTGTCCAGGCGGTCGGGGAAACAATCTGCAAAAAATTGGGCAGGCCCCGCTGCTCACTGTGGCCGGAGGAGGCTTCGTAAAAGGTTAGATAGGGCGGGGTCCCGGACTGGGTAAAGAAGCGCTGGGGCTGGATGAAAAACAGGCTGTAGGGGGCGTTCCGATAGTGGTGGCGCTGGGCCCTGATTTCAAAAAAGCCCTCCGGCAGTTTGCGGTACACGGTTTTGTCCCCTTCGGTGCGGATTGCAGGCAGCAGCCGCCGGCAGAAGGTTTGCAGTTTGTGCAGGTTCTTGGGCAGGTCGTCGTAGAGCAGCTCTCCCGTTTCGTCATAACAGAGCAGGTGTACGCCCTGCCGGCTGAGTCCGGCATGGAACAGGGTGTTTTCGGCGGTGGCCCGGCGCAGATAGGTGGTAACCTGGGTGACCTGGGTCAGGGCCTCCCGGACGCTTTCCCGGCCGGAGGTCAGCAGGACATTCTGCATGCCCAGTTTCTCCGCATATTCCACGGATACGGCGTCCCCGATAATCAGAGTGTAGCCCATTTCCTTTAACTGGGTTACTTTTTCGGCAGCATTATGCCATTGGTCGATATTATAAATGTCAAAATGCAGCTGCAATACGTCACAGAGCACCCGGGCCGAGTTGGCAATATTTTCGTAGGACAGGATGGCGGCCTTCCCCTGGTAGTGTTCCACCAGCTTGATGATGTGGAGCAGGTCGTAGTAGGAAATGGGGATGCCGAAAACCGGCAGGGTGGTGTTCTTTTCCACTTCCATTTTGGTACCGCCCCGGGACAGGACGGCATCGTAGTTTTCCAGGTGGTGCTGTTTCAGTTTTTCTACGCCTTCATAAATGGTGCCGACTTCCACCGTAACCTGGAGCTGGGGAAATTCTTTGGCCGTTTCCAGGATTACATGTTTCAGGGCTTCATAGGGCGCAATGGCCAGCAATTGGATTTTATGGTTCATAGGGATTCCTCCTGTTTCATAATGTAACATATATACAAGCAAATTACAATGTTCTGAACAATTTAAAAATATGTTTCAGATTTAAACGATTTTTGGATTTTGTATTCTTGAACCATTTTCCTGCACTTGTTACAATAAAGACGTCAAAACGGACGAAGGTCCGAATTCAGAGGGGGTATCAGAATGAATGCGGTTATTCATGTAAACAGCAAGGACAATTTGGTCACCTGCCTGCGTCCCATTGCCAAGGGCGAAACCATTACGTTTGAAGGCAAGGAGTACACGGCCACCAGCGACATTCCCAAGTTTCACAAAATGGCAGTAGCAGAAATCAAAAAAGGCGAGTACTGCTACAAATACGGCCAGATCATTGGGGAAGCCCTGACGGATCTGCATCCTGGCGATTATGTACACGTACACAATCTGGCCAGCACCCGCGGCCGCGGCGACTTGAAGGCATAAGGAACAGGGGGAGCTATCATGAAAATTTTAGGCTATAGACGTGAAAATGGAACTTTCGGCGTACGGAATCATCTGCTGATTCTGCCCACCTCCGTGTGCGCTACGGATACGGCTGCCAAAATTGCAGCTCAGGTACCCGGCGCTGTGTATGTAAGCAATGAACATGGCTGCTGCCAGATCGGTTCCGACCAGGAACAGACCGAACGCACTTTGGCCGGCTTTGGCATGAACGCCAACGTAGGCGCTGTACTGGTGGTAGGTCTGGGCTGCGACGGTATTCAGGCTGATGACCTGGCCAAACGGATTGCCGTTACGGGTAAACCTGTGGACGCCATTACCATTCAAGGCTGCGGCGGCACCCTGAAAGCAATTTCCCGGGGCGGGGAAATTGCCTGCGCCATGGCTGCCAAACTGTCTACCCAAGTACGGACCGAAGGGGACATCAGCGAAATCATTCTGGGCATGGAATGCGGCGGTTCTGACCCCACCAGCGGTCTGGCTTCCAACCCCTCCATCGGCTATGTGTCCGATAAGCTGTGCAGCCTGGGCGGCAGCAGCATCCTCAGCGAAACCACTGAAGTTATCGGGGCTGAACACATCCTGGCCAAACGGTTTGTGGATGCGGATCAGCGGGAAAAATTCCTGACCATGGTGCATAACGTGGAAGAACGGGCCCTGAAACTGGGCGAAGATCTGCGTACCGGCCAACCTACTCCGGGCAACAAAGCCGGCGGCCTGTCCACCATCGAAGAAAAATCCCTGGGCTGCATGTACAAAGCAGGGACGGAAGCTCCCTTCATGGGCGCCCTGGATTATTCCGAAATGCTGCCTCTGGAAAAGAAAGGCCTGTATTTCATGGATACCCCGGGCCAGGATATTGAATCCATTACCGGCATGGTAGCCGGCGGCGCTACGGTAGTTGTATTCTCCACCGGCCGCGGCACGCCTACGGGCAGCCCCGTTGCTCCGGTCATCAAGATTACGGGCAACACGGATACCTACAACAATATGCCGGACAACATTGATGTGAACGCTGGCAAGATCATTACCGAAGGCGCAACCATCAAAGATATCGGTGAAGAAACCTTCCAGCTGCTGCTGGACGTTTGCAACGGCAAGCTGACCAAGGCAGAAGCCCTGGGGCACCGGGAGTTTGGTATCTACAAAGTATCTGGCACATTCTAAGCAAGGACGGGGGCTATTATGAAAATATTACAGACTGTAAAGAAATGTCCGGGCGGTTTGATGATTGTTCCGCTGCTCTTGGGTGCCCTGGTGAATACCTGCGTTCCTGAATTTTGGGTAATCTTCAAAGGGACCTTTACTACCTACTTATGGAAAACTGGCGCCATGCCGCTTTTGGCAGCTTTCCTGTTCTGTAACGGGACAACCATTGATGTGAAGCAAGCCGGAACCACCCTGACCAAAGGCGTTTTGCTGACGGCCATTAAGGTGTTGGTGGGCATGGGTATCGGGGTAGCGGTCAGCTATACCTTTGGGGAAGCCGGTATCTTTGGCCTGGCACCCATTGCCATTATTGCCGCCATTGCCAACTCCAACGGGGGCCTGTATGCGGCTCTGGCTGGGGAATACGGCGATGCCACCGACGTAGGCGCTGTTTCCATCCTGTCCATCAACGATGGTCCTTTCTTCACTTTGCTGGCTCTGGGGGCTGCAGGCTATGCAGTTCCTGTTGAAGTACTGATTGGCTGCGTAATCCCCATTGTGGTAGGCTGCATTTTGGGCAACCTGGACCCGGATATCAAGAAGTTCTGTGAACCGGGGGCCAGCCTGCTGATTCCTTTCTTTGCCTTCCCGCTGGGCGCTGGCCTGACCCTGACTTCCATTGTGAAGGCCGGCCCTGCCGGTATCCTTTTGGGGGTTGCCTCCACGGTGCTCACTGGTCTTGCCGGGTACGCAGGCTACAAACTGATGCATTACAAACATGCCGAAGTCGGTGCCGCCATCGGTACCACCGCAGGCAACGCTGCCAGCACGCCGGCGGCTGTGGCTGCTGCTGGGGTTATTTCCACCGCTCTCAGCGATGCGGCTACGGTACAGGTTTCTGCCGCCATTATTACCACGGCTCTCCTGTGCCCGCTGCTGGTCACTATGCTGCATAAGCATGAGATGGCAACCCATCCGGAAGATTACAAATAAGCCTAGGGCTGGCTAAGCCTTGGGGCTGTATCAAGAGGTTTCGTTGATACAGCCCCTTTTCTTTGTAACCCGGCAAAAAGGGAGCAAAGGATTGCACGAAGGGGAGAAAACCCCTACAATAGGAAGAGCAAGTACTCCAAACAAAGGAAGCGCACAAAAGAGGAGCTGAAACTATGGAACTATTGATTTTGGCCGATGATCTGACGGGGGCTCTGGATACCGGCATCCAATTTGTAGATGAAGGGGCCAATACCCGGGTGGTGCTGGATCCCCAATATCCTTTGGAAGCCCTGGATCCCCAGGTACAGGTCCTGGTGATTGATACGGAATCCCGGCATATTCCTCCCGCCCAGGCTGCGGACCTGGTCCGTTCCATTACGGAACAGGCGGTGGCCCTGGGGGTGGCCTGCATCTATAAGAAGACGGACTCCGGCCTCCGGGGAAATGTAGGCGCGGAATTGGGCGCTCTGCTGGACGCTAGCGGCAGTACCCAGCTGCATTTTATTCCCGCTTATCCCAAAACGGAGCGGACTACAGTAGACGGAATCCATTATATTAAGGGAGTTCCCGTGGCGGACTCGGTGTTTGGCCAGGATCCCTTTGATCCGGTGAAGTATTCCCGAGTAGCCGATGTGCTCCATACCCAGACGGATTTTACGGTGCATAGCGTTGGTCTTCGGGAAATGGCCGGGGAGCAGCCCGGCATCCAGGTGTACGATGCCGTGACCCAGGAGGATATCCTGAACCGGGGGCTGGAACTGAAAAAGTTGGGACGCTTAAAAGTCCTGGCTGGCTGTGCCGGTTTTGCTTCGGTGCTGGCCCGGCTGATGGAAATTACCGGGAAGCGCCCGCCGCTGCCCAAGGCCGAAAAAGCGTTTCTTCTGGTCTGCGGCAGCGTGAATCCCATTACCCGCACCCAGGTAAAGCAGGCAGTGGACAGTGGAAGGATGGTGTATTATCCCTTAAAACCCGCCCAAAGCCTGACCCCAGGGTATTTTGCCACCCCGGACGGCGCCGTGCTTTTGGACGACCTGGCGGAGCAGCTGAAACAGGGCCGGCAGTGCCTGGTGGATACCAATGATATTCCCGGAGAAGAACCGGTGGAAGCCTACGCCGCCGATCGGGGCCTGAACCTGTCCGATGTGCGCAGCCGGATTCCGGAGGATATGGGGGCCCTGATCAAGGGCTTGCTGGACCGGCAGGTCCGGACTACCCTGATGGTAACCGGAGGGGACATTCTCATGGGCTTTGTACAGGCTCTGGGAACCTACGAGATTACCCCTATTCGGGAATTGTTTACCGGCACTGTGCTGTCCACAGTGCAGCTTGATGGCAAGACCCAGCTGCTGATTTCCAAGTCCGGGGGTTTTGGAGACCCGGATGTGATTCTGCGGCTGTTGGATACCCTGCAAACCACGACGAAGGAGGAAAAATAAATGCAAGAAAAACCCATTGTGGCCATTACCATGGGAGATCCTTTTGGCAACGGCCCGGAAATTACCGTAAAAGCTCTGCACGACCTGAAAATCTATGAACAATGCCGTCCCCTGGTGGTAGGCGATGCGTCCTGCATGGAATACGCTTTAAAGGTGGCGGAAAAGGTCAGCGGTTTTACCCTGAAACTCCATACCATCAAAGACGTAAAGGATGCCCTGTTCCAATATGGCACCATTGACCTGATCAGTCTGGATCTGGTGAAACCGGAACAAATTCCCCAGCACGAAAAGGACGGGAAACCCGCTCCCTTTGGGGTGGGGGCCTGCGCCCTGGGCGGGGAAGCTGCCTTCCAATACGTAATCAAGGTCATCGACCTGGCTATGAAGAATCAGGTGGATGCTACAGTTACCAACGCCCTCAGCAAGGAAGCCATCAATATGGCAGGGCACCATTACTCCGGCCACACGGAAATCTACGCCGAATATACCCATACCCAGCATTACACCATGATGCTGGCCCACGATAACCTGCGGGTGGTCCACGTTTCCACCCACGTCTCCCTGCGGGAAGCCATTGAACGGGTAAAGAAACCCCGGGTGCTGGAAGTCATCCGGATTGCCGATGCTGGCTGCAAGGCTTTGGGTATTGAGAAACCTAAAATCGCCGTAGCTGGTCTGAACCCCCACTGCGGGGAAGGGGGCCTGTTTGGCCGGGAAGAAATCGAGGAAATCCAGCCCGCCATTGATGAAGCTATGGCAGAAGGCATCTGCATACCGGACGGCAAGCCCACTCCGGCAGATACAGTGTTCTCCAAGGCACTGGGCGGCTGGTACGACATTGTGGTCTGCATGTACCATGACCAGGGCCATATTCCCCTGAAGGTCGAGGGCTTCGTGTACAACCATGAACTGGGCCGCTGGGATGCAGTGGCCGGGGTCAACATTACCCTGGGCCTGCCCATTATCCGGGCCAGTGTGGACCACGGCACCGGCTTTGGCCATGCAGGCAGCGGCAATGCCAACGAGCTGAGCCTGGAAAACGCCATTTCCTATGCCATCCAGCTGGGCATTCACCGGAAAAAACAAGCCTGATTGGGTAGTTTCAAGGAGCGGAGGAGAAGAAAACTTTTCCTCCGCTCCTTCTTTTTGCACTTCTCGTACAAACTGACTGTACAGTTCTGTCAAAGGGGCCGTTCTGTGCTATAATAAAACTTATCAAAGTTTCCTATTACCAGGCAGAAAGGAATTGATTGCGATGAATGAATCCGACCGCAACCCCAATAAAAGCAAGCAATATTATTATATTGCTGCCATCTTGATCATCCTGATCATCAATACCATCATCACCCCGCTGTTTTTTAAACCCCAGGTGCATGAGGTCAGCTATACCAATTTTCTGAGCATGGTGGACGAGGGAAAGGCCTCCAAGGTGGAAATCACCAAGGACAGGATTGCCCTGCTGTGCAATCAGGACGGAAAAGAACAGATTTACGTTACCGGCCGGGTGGACGACCCGGAACTGGTGAGCCGGCTGGTGAAGGCCAAAGTGGAGTTCTCCCAGGTGATTCCTAAGGAAGAATCTCCCATTACCCGGTTCTTCAACAACTGGATTTTGCCCTTCCTGATTTTCATGGTAATCGGCCAGCTGATTATGCGGTATTTGGGCCCCAAAATGGGCGGGGGCAATATGATGAGCTTTGGCAAAAGCAACGCCAAGGTGTATATCGAAGCCCAGACCGGCACCACCTTCAAGGATGTGGCTGGCCAGGACGAGGCCAAGGAAGCCCTCCAGGAAATCGTCAACTACCTGCATAATCCCTCCCGGTACACGGCCATTGGTGCGGTGATGCCCAAGGGCGTATTGCTGGTAGGACCTCCTGGGACTGGTAAGACCCTTTTGGCCAAGGCCGTAGCTGGGGAAGCCAAGGTACCGTTCTTCTCCATTTCCGGCTCCGAGTTCATTGAAATGTTTGTGGGCATGGGCGCCGCCCGGGTTCGGGACCTGTTTAAGCAGGCCCAGGAAAAGGCTCCCTGTATTGTGTTCATTGATGAAATTGATGCCATCGGCAAAAAGCGTGACAGCGGCCAATTTGGCAGCAATGATGAACGGGAACAGACCCTGAACCAGCTGCTTTCCGAAATGGATGGGTTTGACGGCAGCAAGGGCGTCATCATTTTGGCCGCCACCAACCGGCCGGAAGTGCTGGATAAGGCGCTATTGCGGCCGGGGCGTTTTGACCGGCGGGTACCGGTAGAATTGCCGGACCTCCAGGGCCGGGAAGCTATTTTGAAGGTCCATTCCCACGATGTACGCATGGATCCCCAGGTGGACTTCCACACGGTGGCTCTGGCTACCAGCGGGGCCTCCGGTGCTGAACTGGCTAACATTGTCAACGAAGCCGCCCTTAGGGCGGTGCGGATGGGCCGGACGGAAGTGACCCAGGAGGACCTGGAAGAATCCGTGGAAGTGGTTATTGCCGGGGCCCAGAGAAAGGGTGCGGTGATTTCCCAGGACGAAAAGAACGTGATTGCCTACCACGAAATCGGCCACGCCCTGGTGGCAGCTTCCCAGAAAAATTCTGCCCCCGTTCACAAGATTACCATTATCCCCCGTACTTCCGGAGCCCTGGGCTATACCATGCAGGTGGATACCCAGGAAAAGGTGCTCATGAGCCGGAAGGAATTGTACGAAAAGATTGTTACCCTGACCGGCGGCCGGTCCGCCGAAGAAGTGGTGTTCAACCTGGTAACCAGCGGCGCCTCCAACGATATTGAGCAGGCCACCAAGCTGGCCCGGGCCATGATTACCCGGTTTGGCATGACGGATGAGTTCGATATGGTTGCCCTGGAATCCGTGAATAGTGCCTATCTTAGCGGGGATACCTCCCTGGCCTGCGCACCGGAAACCGCAGCCAAGATTGACGAAGCCGTGTTCCAGCTGGTGAAGAAGGCCCATAAGGAAGCCCGGGAAATCCTGGAAAGCCGGCGGGCCAAAATGGACGAGCTGGCCCAGTACCTGCTGAAGAAAGAAACCATTACCGGGGACGAGTTCATGGCCATCTTAAACGGCAACAACCCGGATGCTCCGGCAGAAGCAGAAACGGTGGATACCACCGCCACAACAGAAAGCTAAGCAAGAACCGTACCCTGGACAGGATTTCCTGTTCAGGGTGTTTTTTTTCGCTAAGAAAATTCAGATTGTTTCTTTCAGGGCATTTCTTTATAATAATTGTAAGAGGGTGTTTAGCTGAAGGAGGAAATGGTATGGAACATGAAAAGGGGAGACCCAGTTATATGACAAGGCCCTTTATGGCTTTGTCTGCACTGAATTTTTTGCTGTACGGGATTTTTTATCTGCAAATGATGGTGGCGGCAGCCTACACCATGGATATTTTGGGAGGAGCACCCTGGCTGGCGGGGATTGCCGCAGGCTGCTTCCTGCTGTCAGCCATGGTGGCCCGGCTGTTTACCGGCCGCTACATAGAACAACTGGGGAAGAAGCGGATGATGGTCTGGGGGAGTCTGTTCTACATCCTGGTGGTACCCCTGTACTATTTTGTGACCAACGCTCCGTTTTTTATTACCCTGCGGCTGCTGCACGGCCTGGGGCTGGGGGTATCCACCTCGGCCATTGCAACCATCGTGGTAAATCTTTTGCCTCCGGAACGGCAGGGGGAAGGGCTCAGTTTCTTTTCCCTGAGCACCACCCTGGCTATGGCGGTAGGACCCATGTTGGGGATGTATCTGTACGCCAACTACAGTTTCCAGATGATTCTCCACGCTTGTATGATACTGGGAGTCTTGAGTGCTGTGGTTCTGCTGACCGCCAAGATTCCGGATTTGACGGTGGATCCTTCCAAACTGAAGGATTTTGGCAAGGGGATTTCCGGACTCTTTGAGAAAAGCGCCCTGCCCATTTCTTATATCAGCATTTTAATGTACTTTGCCTATTCCGGACTCAGCAGTTTCCTGGCATCCTATGTGAAGGTGATTCATCTGGTTCACGCTGGAAGCCTGTTTTTCCTGGTGTATTCCATCTTGATTATTGTTTCCCGGCCGCCCATGGGCCGGCTGTACGACAAGAAGGGCGCCTATGTGATTATCCCCACGTTTTTGGTTTTCTCCCTGGGGATGCTGCTTTTAAGCCAGGCCCGCTGGGAATGGATGCTGCTGCTGTCCGCCGTCTTTATTGGCTTTGGCTTCGGAAATTTTTCCACCCTGGGCCGGGCTATTGCCGTTCGGGGGCTGCCGCCCCATAAGCTGGGAATCGCCTCTTCCACCTACATTGCCGTGTCCGAATTGGGAACGGGATTTGGCCCCTTTATCCTAGGTCTTTTGATTCCCTTAACCAGTTTTCGCGGGGTGTATGTATTCCTGGCTTTGGACATTTTGGCAGCGCTGGGGCTGTACCTGAAATGGTATGGCCGGAAATATTAGACTGAAAATATACATATTATAGAAAACCTGTATACCTCGCAGGAAGGATTTGATAAAGCGGTGGCGAATATAGTCTGTATCATCAACTTTCTGTATCATGAAGGAGGACAAACGTATGAGTAGATTTACTTTGCCGAGAGATATTTACCATGGCTACGATGCCATGGACGTTCTGAAAACCCTGGAGGGCAAACGCGCCATCATCTGCACTGGCGGCGGTTCTGCCAGACGGAATGGTTCCTTGGGGAAAGCCGAAGCTTACCTGAAGGAAGCCGGCATGGAAGTGAAGATCTATGAGGGGATAGAATCCGATCCTTCCGTGGAAACGGTACTGAAAGGTGCCAAGGTTATGGAAGAATTCCAGCCGGACTGGATTGTGGCCATCGGCGGCGGTTCTCCCATTGATGCAGCCAAGGCCATGTGGATCAAGTACGAATATCCGGAAATCACCTTTGAAGAAATGAGAAAGGTGTTCGGCCTGCCCAAACTGCGCAGAAAAGCCCACTTTGTAGCCATTTCCTCTACCTCTGGGACGGCTACGGAAGTAACTTCCTTCTCCATCATTACCGACTATGAAAAGGGCATCAAATACCCCATTGCGGACTTTGAAATTACCCCGGATATTGCCATTGTGGATCCGGAACTGACCCATGGCATGCCCAAGAAGCTGGTAGCCCATACGGGCATGGACGCTTTCACCCACTCCGTGGAAGCCTACGTATCCACTGCCCACTGTGATTTCACCGATCCTTTGGCCATCCACGCCATTGAAATGATTGAACGGGATTTGGCCAACTCCTACAACGGGGATATGGAAGCCCGGGACAACATGCACGTTGCCCAGTGCCTGGCCGGCATGGCCTTCTCCAATGCCCTGCTGGGGATTGTCCATTCCATGGCCCATAAGACCGGGGCTGCCTTTGCCGACTACGGTGCCCACCTGATTCATGGGGCTGCCAACGCCATGTACCTGCCCAAGGTCATTGCCTACAACGCCAAGAATCCGGAAGCCCTGAAGCGCTACGGGGTCATTGTGGACTATATGAAACTGGGCGGCAATACCGATGAAGAAAAGGTGGCCAAACTCATTGCCTGGATTCGGGATATGCAGACCAAACTGAACATCCCCCATGCCATCAAATTCTATGGCAAGGATTCCCTGCCTGCGGAAGAAGGGTTTGTACCGGAAAATGTGTTCCTGGAAAGACTGCCCAAGATTGCGGCAGAAGCCATTGGGGATGCCTGCACCGGATCCAACCCCCGTCAGCCCAGCCAGGAAGATATGGAAAAACTGCTGAAGGCCTGCTACTACGACCTGGAAGTAGATTTCTAAGAGGGGCTGCAAAACGCACAAAAAAGCCTGGGAGCTTAGCTCTCCCAGGCTTTTTTTATAGCTACTTATTTTTGGATTCCCTGATGACATCCAGAAAATCTTGATATTCCATAGTCCGTTTTTTCAGCAGCACATCAATCTGCAGCTTTTGCAGGGGGCTGGTGGTCATGGTCCGGGCCTTTTGCAGTGCCAATTGGGCATCCTTTGGCCAGGTACTTTCCGGCCAGGCCTCCAGGACCTGCAGGGCCAGGGAACGGCAGGAATCGTAGATGGAAACCAACGCTTTTTCCACCAGGTCGCCGCAGGTCCCTGGGAAATATTGCAGGGTATCCAGCAGGGGCAGGCAGGGCTCTTCCTGTTCCAAATATAGGTCAGCATGGGCAGAAGCAAATTTGGCTGCCATGCCGGCCATTCTTTTGTGTTTGGGGTCCAGGAGAAAGCCATACAATTCCGTTTGCAGAGGATCTTTTTTCAGGATGGCCCAGAGCTCCTTGTGCAGGTCCAGCCCCAGGGCAAAGCCCATATGGATGGTGTCCAAATTGGCATTGCCGTCTTTGTCCAGCAGGTGGGCTTTGATTTGGGGCAGCCAATCGGTGGACAGGAGCAGGGTCTCGATTTTGCCAATCAGCAGGTGGAGCTGGTTGCTGGTGAGATAATCCCAGTACTGGTTTTCCGTCCATTGCTTCAGATATTCCCGCAGGTTGGTCAGGCCGGAGGCGGTGACAAGGTCCGTGTGGTGTTCTTCTGCATGATGGAGGTATGCTTCCAGCAGCTCCCACAGGTCGATGTTGGCTTTGGGTCCCTCAGGTTCCTCGGTCAAATAGATTAAGTAGTGGAGAATCAGGGTGGTCAGGTCTTGGAAGGTGTCCTCTTGCAAATGCTCATGATCCAATAGGTCCATGATATTCAGCTTGTTGAAGACCATCAGGGCCATGGCCGGATAATCGATGGTTTGCAAAAAGGCATTGTGGAGCAGCCATTTCCGTTCCTTGATTAGGTTGAACTCGCAGGCCTCAATGGCTCCCAGCCGGCCCCAGCCTCTGGTATGGGTCATCAGGTCCCACAGGTCGGAATTTTCCAGTTGGTGGCTGAGCTTTAGGGCGTAGACCACGAAACAGGTAAATTCTTCACAGCGGGCCAAGAGCAAAAGATCCTTTTTTAGCTGCCAGCAGAGGGTCAGGTTATCCTCATTTAGCAGGCAGAGCCCGGTAATGACAATGGCCAGTTTGACGGCTTCCCGGTTGACGGCCTTGTACAGCCATTCCTGGGTCAAATCCTTCAGACAGGCGGGAATGGGCTCCTGGCTCAGGGTTTCTATAACGGTATCGTAATAGAGAATGCAGGGCAGGGTGGCCGCTTTCATGTAAAAGTCGGCTGCGTGCACTGGGGTAGGGTCTTCCAGAAATGCCTGGAGTACCGTGTGTATCTGGCGGGAAAAGTTTTCTGCACGGATTTCCCGCTGCTGGGTTGAGTCTGCAGAAAGGTCGGACATCAGATAGGGATCGAAGGAACCCAGCATCGGCTGGAAGTCCAACTCGCCGGTTGCAGCGGGTTTGTCCGGCAGAATCTCCTTGGTGAAAAAGCCTTCTGCGTCAATATTTTCTTTTACATAGTCGAAAATTCCCGTGCCTTGGGTCCAGGCTGGAGTACTGTCTCCGCTGTGGCTGAAGGGATACGCAGGAAAAGAAATGCTGTTGGAATTGGTCATTGGATTCATAGTGGCCTCCTAGTTCTGGAGCTCTGGGGCTCCGATTCACAGAAAACTATTATAACATGTTCAGAATAGAAAGACTATATTTTTGGGAGGTTCACTGGGGCAGCAAAAAAATAGGAGGCGCAGGGCGTCTCCTAAAATAAGGAAAAACAAGATTATTTTTGGGTTTGGAGCTGGGCTGCCCGGATTACGTGGCTGGCCAGTACGGAGGTGGTTACCGAGCCTACGCCTCCTGGTACCGGGGTAATGGCTGCCACCACAGGGCTGACGGCGGCAAAGTCCACATCTCCGCACAGGGTGCCCTGGGGCGTGGCGTTGATGCCCACGTCGATGATGACCTGGCCGGGTTTGACCATATCCCGGGTTACCAGACCGGCATGGCCGGCAGCTGCCACGATAATATCGGCCTGCTGGCAGTAGTGTTTCACGTCCTTGGTCTTGATGTGGCAAATGGACACGGTGGCTTCCCGTTTGAGAAATTCCATGGCTACGGGCCGGCCAATCACCAGGCTGGCACCGATGACCACCACATCCTTGCCGGTAACGGGGATGCGGTAGGTATCCAGGATATGCATGCAGGCAGCTGCCGTGCAGGGGGTGAAGCCTGTAAAGGAGCCGGTGAACAAACCGGACAGGGACGTATCCGTAATGCCGTCCACGTCTTTTCTGGGATCCAGGCAGGACCGTACATAGGCATCGTCAAAGCTGGGCGGGAAAGGCCGGAAAATCAGGCAGCCGTGGATAGAGGCGTCGTTGTTGATCTGGCGGATGACGGCCACCAGCTGGTCCTGGGAAGCCTCCGGCGGGAGCACGTAGCTTTCCGTGGCAATACCAATCTTGGCGCAGCGGTTCTTGGCGCTTTTTTCGTAGCGCACGTCGCTCAGGTGTTCCCCAATCCGGACCAGGGCCAGTTTGGGCACGATACCCTGCTGTTTCAGTTTCTCCACTTCTTCCGTTAAATGGGCTGTCAGCTGGGCAGCCACTTCTTTTCCAGACAAGATTTGTGCCATAGTATTACTCCTTTTCTGATGGGATGCAAGGTAAAATGGGTGGTTACAGCAGGTTCATGAAGGCTGTAATCAGAAGCGAGTTGACAATATCCGTAAAGAACCCGCCGCAGACGGGGATAATCAGGTAGGCTTTTTCCGAAGGCCCATACACCTGGGTCAGGGAGTCCATGTTGGCCATGGCGTTGGGGGTGGCACCCATGCCGAAACCGCAGTGGCCCGCCGCCAGCACGGCCGCATCGTAATCCCGGCCGCAGAGATTGAAGGTAATGAAATAGACGAACAGACCAGTAAACAGGGTCTGCACCAGAAGAATGACAATCATGGGCGTAGCCAGGCCCGCCAGCTGGTACAGCTTCATGCCCATCATGGCCAGCGCCAGGAAGAAGTTCAGACCGATGATGCCAATGGTGCTGATTTCCTGGATGGGTACTTCAAGGCCCTTGGCATCACAGCCATTGCGGATAATGATGCCGATGATCATGGCGCCTACGTAGGTTGCCATGGTAATGTGGACGGCATCCAGGGCCATACTGACCAAGGTGCCCAAGCCCATGGCTACAAAAATCAAGGACAGGCCCCAGGTGCCCCGTTCCGGATCCAGTTTTTGGGTAATTTCCGTGTTCCGGCGCAGCTCAGCGACAGCGTCCGTATCTACATTCTGGGCGTCGGTGCTCTTCAGGTGCAGCTGCAAAATCCGTTTCCGGGCCAGGGGGTTGCCGATGACGTTGCCGGCTACCAGACCGTAGGTGGCTGCAGCAATGGCGACAGTCAGGGCATTATCCACCCCCATTTGTTCCAGCAGGGGACCAAAGGCGGCAGAGGTGCCGTGGCCGCCGGTGAGGGGCAGGGAACCCAGGGAAAGTCCCAGGAGCGGGTTCAGACCGAACAGGGAGCAGAGCAGGGCGCCTGTAGCATTTTGGATGGTAATCAGGAGAGCCACACAGACCATAAAGATGATCAGGGTCTTGCCGCCTTTTTTCAGCATGCCAAACCCGGCGGTAAAGCCCACGCTGGTAAAGAAGATGTTCATAAAGACGCTTTGCAGGGTGGTGTCCAGGGTCAGATCCAGGATGTGTCCTTCGTACAGCAGCAGGTTGACCACAGCGAAAATAATGCCGCCGATCACCGGGCTGGGAATGCAGTAGGTTTGGAAAAGCTTCACGCGCTTTTTCAGAAAGGCGCCCAGGTAAAAGACCACGACTGCCAGGCACATGGATTGGTACAGGTTGAATGCCAGTTTCATACGTTCCCCTTCTTTCTTGGAATAAAAAAAGGCCTGAACCAGCACACCACTGTGTACTGCATTCAGACCTTATCGCCGGATGGAAACAGGGCAGCTGTTTCCGCGAACATAAGGAATATGTTCTGTTTGGGCAGGAATCTTGCCTGCCCCTTAATTGGGAACATCGTAGCACAAAAGGGAATAAAAAGCAATAAAGATTTCTGAAAACGTGCTATTATCTGAATGCATACAGTATACTGTAAAATCCGTTGACATCTTTCTTCAGGTATGGTATGCTGATTCCAGTCGAACATATGGGTTTCAGGATGACCTCCTGAAATCAACGTATTTTAGGCTGACCATAGAATGAAGGACTCTTCTTTTGGTCGGCTTTTTGCTTTATTCCACCCAATAGAAAGGGGAATTGCAGAGCAATGACTGCCAAAAAGTATCCGGAGGATGCGGTGTTTGTAACGGGTGTAGCCAAGGTTTCCAAGGAAGACGCCATCAACGCCATGTACGGGATCTTTTCCCTGAGTTTGGTGCTGGACGTCCATACCAACACCATCATCGATGCCAGTGCCAACATGATCATGGAAGCCACCAATGTGTTCCTGCGGGAAATCCTGGTGGGGCATAACCTGCTGACGGACATTGATGCGCTGACAGAAATCCTGCGGAAGCGGTTCCTGGCCCTGTCCCAAAAGGCTGTGATTGCGGCCCTGAAAGATGCCCAGAACCACTACCTAATGGTGTATCCCAATGCCAAGTACGTGAAATAACTCCATAGGTCTTTTTTAAAGGTTGTCCGGCAGCCCCTGACAACCAATTTAGAGAAGGACAAACCGGTTTGCAGCTGGTGCGTCCTTCTTTTTGTCTATCTGCGGTTCCTGTGCTGCTCTTGAAAGGAGAAAACAAAATGGAAATGCCTACGAAACAAGATGCCATCAAATTGCTGGACGTGTTTGACCCGGAAATGGCCGGTCTGCTTCACAAGGAAGAAAAAAGACAGTTTGAGACCATCGGTCTGATTGCCTCGGAAAACGTGGCTTCTCCCCTGTGTACGGCGCTGGAGGGCTCCGTCTTCACCAACAAGAACACGGAAGGGTACCCCGGCAAACGCTTTGTAGGGGGCTGTGAACTGGCGGACAAGGCTGAACAGCTGGCCGTAGAGCGGGTAAAGAAGGTTTTTGGAGCAGAACACGCCAATATCCAGTCCGGCAACGCCACCATTGCCAATATGGCCGTGCTTTACGGCTTGCTGCAAAGAGGCGACACCTTCCTGGGGTTGGAACTGGACAACGGGGGCCATTTGAGCCACGGTGCCAAATTCCATTTCAGCGGCCGAGAATTCAACGCTATCCACTATGGGGTCAACAAGGAAACGGAACGGATTGATATGGATCAGGTACGGGAAATGGCCCATAAGTACCAGCCCAAACTGATTGTTACTGGGGCTTCTTCCTATCCCCGGACCATTGACTACAAAGCTTTCCGGGAAATCTGCGATGAAGTGGGAGCCTACTTCTGGGTGGACTGCGCCCATGACTGCGGCCTGATTGCCGGCGGCGCCATTCCCAGCCCGGTTCCCTATGCCGATGTGGTGACCATGTCCACCCAAAAGACTCTGCGGGGTCCTCGGGGTTGCGGGGTCATCCTGTGCAAACAAGCCATCGCTTCCAAAATTGACCGGGGCGTCTTCCCTCGGCTCCAGGGCGGTCCCAAAGGGGATATGCTGGCGGCCAGAGGCGTACTGTTCTTGGAATTGCTCCAGCCGGAATTCAAGACCTACGCCAAACAGGTCTGCCTGAACACCAAGGCTTTGGCCCAGGGCTGTGAAGAAGAAGGTATGCGCCTGATTACCGGCGGTACCGATACCCATATGGTGATGCTGGACGTAACGCCGGTGATTGCCAACGGCCAGGAAGCCGAAACCCTGCTGTGCAGCCTGGGCATGGTTACCAACAAGAACATGATCCCCTACGATACCCTGCCGCCCAGCCTGGGCAGCGGCCTGCGGATTGGTTCTCCGACCATGACCACCCGGGGCGCCAAGGAAGCGGAAATGAAGGAAATCGGCCATCTGCTGGGCCGGGCCCTGAAAAACAAGGACAACCCTGCCGTGCTGGAAGAAATCAAGGAAAGAGTGCATGCACTGGCCATTTCCCATCCTATGTTCTCCAGTGAATGGGTAGCTCCCTGCATCCGGGAGGAATTTGATAAAATGTACTGCCATCTGAAGTTCTGATTTGCCAGGAGCTGTTCCCTTTTTGGAGCAGCTCCTTTCTGCAAAAAAAGCCGGACGGCCAAAGACCATCCGGGCTAGAAGGGCATGGGTTACTGGACGGTAATGTAAATGGCCTGGACGCCGGATGCGAGGGTTAGGGCAGCCGCCCCGTCTTCTGCCTCCAGTACGTACAGGGTATCTGCGGTTAGCACCTTACCGCAAAGGACTCCCAGCGCTTTTTCTGGGTCAGCCTGGGGCGGCAAGTACACATAGCGCCGGGGTGCCGGCGTAAGGGTGTGCGACCCGGCCAAAAGTGTGTACTGAGCGGTGAGGCCTTTTTTGTACATAACATTAAAGTCCAGGGCTTTTCCCACCGAATGGGTGTGCCAGGCGCCGTCAAAATATGCTTCTTCCAGGGGCTTTAGGGTTACGGTACCTGCAGGGTTTTTCTGATAGGTCAGGGTAAAGCCGCCGGAGAGGGGGGTAATGATCCGGAGATAATCCGGCAGTAGGGTGAAATCTGATTCGGGCAGGCCCACGGTGGCGGAGCTGATCCGCAAGGTAAACTGCCGTTTGGCGTAGGAGCCATCGGCAGGGTCCAGATAAAACTCGGTGGTGGTGCCGCCGGACCAGGCCGTGGTTGTAGCTTGGGAGCGGGGAATAATCTGCATAAGCTCACCTCACAATCAAAATTTTGCGAACATTTTGCCTTTCATAGTACCGAAACGGCGTCCGTAGATGGTCAAAAAATAAAAAAATCCGATTTTTTTCCATTTAGACGTTTTTTAGTCGTGAAAAAAATAATATAATAACAGAACGGGACATAGTCCTGCCGTTCGGATTGACTATCTATTACGGAGGTGCCGTCATGGCTAAAAAGTTAGTTGAGTTTGTACCAAATTTCAGTGAAGGTCGCGATAAGGAAAAGGTAGAAAAGATTGTTGACGAAGCCCGCAAGATCAAAGGCTTGAAAATTTTGGATTACTCCAGCGATGAAGACCACAACCGTTCCGTGGTCACCATTATCGGCACTCCCGAAGCAGTGACGGAAGCCGCCATCAACATGGCCAAAACCGCCATTGAACTGATTGATATGAGAACCCATCATGGGGCACATCCCCGTTTTGGCGCAGTGGACGTAGTTCCCTTTACCCCGGTTATGGGCGTAACCATGGACGAATGCGTTGCCATTGCCAATACGGTAGGCAAAGCCTACGGGGAAATGGGCATTCCTGTTTACCTGTACGAAGATGCCTGCACCAAGGAAGAACGCCGGAACCTGGCTGCTGTACGGAAAGGCCAGTACGAAGGCTTCTTCGAAAAGATTAAGGATCCTGCCTGGAAACCGGATTACGGTCCGGCTGTCATGAACGAAAAATCTGGCTGCTCTGCCATTGGCGCCCGGGTTCCCCTGGTTGCCTTCAACGTAAACCTGCACTGCAGCGACATTGAAGTGGCCAACGCCATTGCCCGGAAAGTCCGTCACATCGGCGGCGGCCTGCGCTTTGTAAAGGCCATGGGCGTAAAGCTGGAAGAACGGAACCAGGTACAGGTTTCCATGAACCTGGTAAACTACGAAAAGACCGCTGTTTACCAAGCTTTTGAAATGATCAAAATGGAAGCCCGCCGCTACGGCGTTTCCATTGCCGGCAGCGAAGTAATCGGTACGGTGCCCATGAAAGCCATGCTGATGGCTGCTGAATACTATCTCCAGATCGAAAACTTCGATATGGATGAAATCTTGGAAAAACGTCTGCTTGAATTGGAAGAGTAAGTAAAACAAATTCCGCATGGAGGTGCGCATATGTTAAGCGATATCGAAATAGCCCAAAAAAATGTGATGGAACCCATCAGCAAGATTGCTGACGGCTTGGGAATCCTGCCGGAAGAGCTGGAACAATATGGCCACTACAAAGCCAAAATCTCCCTGGATGTGCTGAAACGCCTGCAAGACAAACCCAATGGGAAATTGGTCCTGGTTACGGCCATTACTCCCACCCCAGCTGGCGAAGGCAAATCCACTACCAGCATTGGCCTGGCCCAGGCTCTGAACAAAGTGGGCAAGAAGGCCGTAGTAGCTCTGCGGGAACCGTCCCTGGGACCTGTCTTCGGTATTAAGGGCGGTGCAGCCGGCGGCGGTTATGCCCAGGTTGTACCTATGGATGACATCAACCTGCATTTTACCGGTGATATGCATGCCATTACCGCAGCCAACAACCTGCTGTCTGCCATGATCGATAACCATATCCATCACGGCAACGCCCTGCGTTTGGATGCCCGCCAAATCACCTGGCGCCGGGTTATGGACATGAACGATCGTGCCCTGCGCAACGTGGTAGTGGGCCTGGGCGGCAAAGTCTGCGGCTTCCCCCGTCAGGACGCTTTCACCATTACCGTGGCTTCTGAAATCATGGCCATCCTGTGCCTGGCCAAGGACCTGGAAGACCTGAAAGCCCGGTTCGGCCGCATTGTTATCGGCTGCGACCTGGACGGCAACCCGGTGCATGTACATCAGCTGGGCTGCGAAGGGGCTATGGCCATGCTGATGAAGGATGCCATTAAACCCAACCTGGTGCAAACCCTGGAACACACCCCTGCCATTATCCATGGCGGACCTTTTGCCAACATTGCCCATGGCTGCAACTCCCTCTTGGCCACCAAGATGGCCCTGAAGCTGGGCGATATCGCCATTACGGAAGCAGGCTTCGGTGCTGACCTGGGTGCTGAAAAATTCATGGATATCAAATGCCACTATGGCAATCTGTATCCGGATGCCGTGGTAGTGGTTGCCACCATCCGTGCCCTGAAGATGCATGGCGGCGTAGCCAAAGCAGACCTGAGCAAGGAAAATGTCCAGGCTGTCAGCGACGGCTTCACCAACCTGGCAAAACAGGTGGAAAATATGAGAACCTTTGGCCTGCCCGTACTGGTAGCCATCAACAAGTTCTCCAGCGATACCCCGGCAGAAATCGATATGCTGCTGCAGAAATGCAACAGCTACGGTGTAGAAGTCAGCCTGAACGAATGCTGGGAAAAGGGCGGCGAAGGCGGCATCGATATGGCCAACAAGCTGGTGGAAATCCTGGAAGGCCAAGCTCCCAAGAAAGTGGAACTGTACGATGTCAACGATACCATCCCCAACAAACTGAATGCCATCGTAACGAAAATTTACGGCGGCGATGGGGTGGAATTTACGCCCAATGCCAAGAAACAGATCAAACAATTGCAGGATTGGGGCCTGGATAAACTGCCGGTGTGCGTAGCCAAGACCCAGTACTCCCTGAGCGACAACCCGGCTCTCCTGGGTGCACCCAAGAACTTCAAGATTACCGTACAGGATGTACGGGTATCCAACGGCGCAGGCTTCATTGTCTGCCAGACCAGCAACATCATGGTTATGCCCGGTCTGCCCAAACAACCGGCTGCCCTGAAGATGGATATCGACAACGACGGCAAGATTTACGGTCTGTTCTGATAGGAGGCAATACGTCCCATGGAATTGCGGAAACTGTCTGTAGAAGCATTTATCGATGAAACCGGATCTTCTTCTCCGGCGCCCGGCGGCGGCTCCATTGCTGCCCTGAACGCCTCTTCCTCTGCAGCCCTGATCGAAATGGTGGCTCAGCTGACTATCGGCAAGGAAAAATACGCAGCAGTACAGGAGGATATGAAGGACGTGGCTGAAAAGGCCCATGCCCTGAAAGCCCGTTTCTTGGAACTGATTGACGAAGACAGCAATGCCTTCAACAAAATCATGGCCGCTTTCAAGCTACCCAAGGATACGGACGAAGCCAAAAAAGCCCGTTCTGCCGCCATCCAGGAAGCTACCAAGGGCGCTGCCCTGGTACCCTTTACGGTGGGGGAAACGGCCTATGGCCTGCTTGACCTGGCTGCTATTGTGATTGAAAAAGGCAACGCCAACGCCATCACCGACGGCGCGGTAGCTGCCATGAACGCCCGGGCTGCTGTCCGGGGCGCCTTCCTGAATGTAAAAATCAATTTGGGAAGCATCAAGGACCAGGCCTTTGCGGAAGACCTGCGCCAAAAGATGGCTGCCATTGAAAAAGATGTGGATGCACGGGAACAAGCCCTGCTGAACAAAGTACAGCTGTAATTGCAGATTGCTTCTCAAGGATGTCTGCCCAGAGTTGGGCAGGCATCCTTTTTTTGACGCCCTTTGGACGTGGTTAACCTGAGGCTGGCAGTGCAAAATGACCGAACAATTAAATTGTAAAGAATGTTATAGTTATTATATGGTGCAAACGTTAGAAAACAGAAAAATTCGTTAAAAATCATGTATACAAGGAAAATTGACCTTTTATGGACGAAAATCAGCTATACTTATGCCCATAAATACAAATAAATAGAAGCAAAACAAAATTTTTGCCTGTTTTTCTTTAACCATCTACTGGAATAAAGAAATACGAACAATAAGGAGTGCGATGTATAAAATATTAGAGTAGTGTGCTAGGCCAAGCTAATCCAATTACATCCATTAAGGAGGGAGTATCGTGGAAGAAAAAGAAGTCAAGAAAGGCGTACGCTGGGATGTGTTCATCCCCTGTTTTGTAGTCATTGGGGGTTCTGCCCTGTTGGGGGTCCTCCACAATGAATGGCTGACCAAGGTTACCCAGGCCATTTTCGGCTGGTCCCTGGAAACCTTTGGCTGGCTGTATCAATGGGTGGCCATTGGCACCCTGATTATGATTGCCCTGTTAACCTTTTCTCCTTTGGGGAAGATTCGCTTTGGGGGACCCAATGCCAAAGCCAAATTCTCCTTTGGCGCCTGGTTTGCCATGACCCTGACCGGGGGCATTGCTACGGGCCTGATTACCTACGGGGTCAATGAACCCATCATTTATTACGGCAATATTTACGGGGAGCTGAATGCTTCGGGCATCAAACCCTTTACACCGGAAGCGGCCTTTTTCTCCATGGGCCGGGTATTTTATAACTGGACTTTTATTCCCTATGCCATCTATGCCTTGACCGGCGTAATCATGGCCTATTTATACTATAACCGGAATAAGGAATTGTCCGTAGCAGCTTCCCTGACCCCGTTGTTTGGGGAAAAGGTCAACAAAGGGTTTTGGCGTTCCCTGGTGGACGTACTATCCGTACTGGCCATTGCCCTGGGACTGGCAGCTTCCCTGGGGGCGGGACTTGCCCTGATCGGAACCGGCCTTACGGCAGCCTACGGCATCAAACAGGGACCTCTGGTCTGGTTTGTGCTGACGGCCATTATCACGGCCACCTTTACCATTGCTTCCGTGCTGGGCATTGACCGGGGCATCAAATGGCTGGCCAATCTGACCACCAAGATTTTCTACGCCCTGCTGTTCCTGTTAATCATCATTGGCCCTACGGTGTACATTATGAATATGGGCAACATCGGCATGGGCTACTGGCTGGATCATTTCTGGACCTGGGGTCTGGATCCCTATCCGGTGGGCGGCAAGGAACTGGTTACCTGGTGGACCATGTACGACTGGGCCATTTGGATTGCCTATGCTCCGCTGATGGGAATTTTCTTCGCCATGATTGCCTATGGCCGGACCATTAAGGAATTCCTGATCATCAACTGGATTTTGCCGGCGGTCTTTGGCATGATCTGGTTTGCGGTTTGGGGCGGTACGGCCCTCCAGTGGCAGATCAACGGCCGAGTGGATATTGTAGCTGCCATTAAGGCCGGTGGTGCCGTATCCGGCATCTGGGCGTTCCTTCAAGCGGTGCCCCTGGGCAGTGTCCTGATCCCCATTATCATTATTACGCTGATTGCGGCGTTCTCCACTACGGCGGACACCATGTCCACCACCATTGCGGCCCTGTGCACCAAGGGTGCCCGGCACGATGAAGAACCGGCCCTGTGGCAGAAGGTGGTCTGGGGTGTATCCATCGGCGCTATTTCTGCCATCATGGTAGCTTTTGGCGGCGGTGAGCAGGGGGTGGACGGCGTTAAGTACCTGTCCGCCTGCGGTGGTTTTGTGGTGCTGGCCATCTTTATTTTGCAGGTGCTGGCCGCCGGGAATGTCTTCTTTATGGACAAGGAAACCAAAAAGGACATTGTGGACAGTGAAAGCCAGGTAGAAAATACCGTGGTGGAAAATGCTGAGGAAGGAAAGTGAGCGTATGGCACGGACAATTGAATTGGGCGGTAAAATTGATTTGGAGGACTTCCTGGCAGTGGTCCGGGACAAGGCGCAGGTAACTTTCAGTGAAGCCTATAAGGCTCGGGTCAACAAGTCCCGGGCCCTGGTGGAGCAGTGGGTGGAAGAGGAAAAGGTTATGTACGGGGTGACCACGGGCTTCGGGGCCCTGTGCACCAAGGCCATTGACAAGGACGAAACGGCCCAGCTCCAAAAGAACATCATTTTGTCCCATTCCACCTCTGTGGGCAATCCCCTGAGCGAAGAAACGGTCCGGGGAACCCTTTTGATGGTGCTCCAGAACCTGGGCCAGGGCTACAGCGGCGTGCGGTTGGAAGTGCTGGAACAGTACCGGCAGTTTCTGAACCGGAACCTGGTGCCTTGGGCACCGGGGGACGGCAGTGTGGGGTATCTGAGCCCGGAAGCCCATATGGCTCTGGTGATTACCGGCCGGGGCAAGGCCTATTACCAGGGAGAGCTGCTCCCTGGGGCGGAAGCCCTGGAAAAAGCCGGCCTTAGCCCTATCCAGCTGGCGTCCAAGGAAGGCCTGGCGCTGGTGTCCGGCACCACGGCGGTAACAGCCATGGGGGCTATCGGTCTCTATGATATGCTCCAGGCCGCCAAAACGGCCGATGTGGTGGGAGCTCTGAGTTTGGAAGCCCTTCAGGGAGTCATGAACGCTTTTGATCCTCGGGTTATGGCGGTGCGGCCCCATGAAGACCAGGGGAAGACCGCAGAAAACGTCCGGAACCTATTGGCAGATTCCCAGGTGATTGCAGCGGCCAAGGGAACCCGTGTTCAGGATGCCCTGTCCCTGCGCTGCATTCCCCAGCTCCACGGGGCCGCCAAAAAGACCCTGCTGGATGCCAAAAAGACTCTGGAAATCGAAATGAATTCCTGCTGCGACAATCCCATTATCTGGCCGGAAGCCGGGGAGGAAGAAGTGATTTCCGCCTGCAATGCCGACTCTGCTTACGTGGGGATTGCCATGGATTCCTCCTGCATTGCCGCTACCATGCTGGCCAAAATGTCCGAGCGCAGGAACAACCGGCTGATTGACGGCAGCCTGTCCGGCTATTCCTGGTTCCTGATCAAGAAGCCGGGGCTTAATTCCGGGCTGATGATTCCCCAGTATACCCAGGCCGGGCTGCTCAACGAGATGCGGATTCTGTGCACCCCAGCGGTCATTGATAATACCCCTACCTGCGGCAACCAGGAAGATTACGTGGCCATGGGGTATAACGCCGGGAAGAAATCCCTGTCCGTGGCGGAAAAACTGGAATACATCCTGGCCATCGAACTACTGTCCGTCTACCAGGCCCAGCCTTTTGCGGCGCCTGGCAAAGCCCGCAGCAGCGCCAGCGCAGCAGTGCTGGCCCAGGTGGCCAAGCAGGTGCCGCCCATGGAAGAGGATATGTACCTGTATCCCTGCATCGAATATCTGAGACAGGCCATTCATGAAGGGAAAATCATTGCCTGGGCAGAGCAGGGGATGGGCAAAAAGCTGCTGTAAATGGTTTTTCTCCCTAACCGCATAAAATTATTTTCAGGAATCCAGACTCTCCAGCAGGAAGGTCTGGATTCCTGTATTCTGTATTAAGGATACAAAAATGGCTTTAAATGGCAGGATATCCGAGTAAGCGGCTATGCCATCTGGTATATCCATCAGGAATGGCAAAATATGGAAAAATAAGGGTGAATTTCATTTTATGGACTCTTTCTGGACGGTTGACGGATATACTAATAGCGCAAGAAAAAATAAATAAGAAAAGCATAGTTTGGTGCGACCCCTCTTATTTATCACTCTAACGGGATAAAGTGAAAAAGAGACAAAGAGAAATATCTGAAAAGTTTGTTTAAGGCCGCCGGCTGTGGGTTTGGAGGAACTGCTCCAGCAAGCCTACATGTTCTTATCTGTAGTACAAAAATAAAATACAAAAACTGTAAATATTATTACAAAATGAAAGAAAAACATCGATTCCTTTATAGAGTCGATGTTTTTTTATTGGTACTAGTTTCAATAAAAAGAATTTTGCCGTTTCTCTGATTTTGACCATTCTCTGACTGACAGCCCATACAATGGATAGCGAAAAGGATTTGTACAGGCGCAAAGAAAATCACATATTGAAAAGGAGTTGATCATTGTTATGGATATCTTAACCAACCCGATTGTCGTATCCGTTATTATCATGTCAGTGCTGTGCCTGCTGAAGATGAACGTGATGCTGGCAATCCTGGTCGCAGCCGTTATTGCTGGCCTGACCGGCGGCATGAACCTTACCACCACCATCAGCACCCTGATCTCTGGTATGGGCGGCAACTCGGAAACCGCACTCAGTTACATCCTGTTGGGCTCCCTGGCTGTGGCCATTGGCCGCTCCGGCTTGGCTGACATTGCAGCCCGGAAAATTACCAAGGTAGTAGGAACGAAGAAAATGGCCTTTGTTTTCCTGATTGCCTTTGTTTCCTGCTTCTCCCAGAACCTGATTCCTGTACACATCGCCTTCATTCCTATTTTGATTCCGCCTCTGCTGACGGTTATGAACCACATGAAACTGGACAGACGTGCCGTAGCCTGTGCTCTGACCTTTGGTCTGAAAGCCCCGTACGTATCCTTGCCCGTAGGCTTTGGTCTTTTGTTCATGACCATCATCAAGGACCAGATGGTTGCCAACAACGTTTCCGTTACCATCAGTGACATTTCTTCCGTTATGTGGATCGGCGGCGCTGCCATGCTGGTAGGCCTGGTACTGGCCGTCTTCTTCTACAGCGGTGACCGGGAATACGAGGACCTGCCCATTACCGGCATGGACGAACACGCAGAAGAGGTATCCATGAACGCCGAATGCTGGAAAGCTCTGGCCGGTGCCGTAACGGCTTTCCTAGCTCAGCTGTACTTTGAATCCCTGCCCATTGGCGCTATGTGCGGCCTGTTGGTGATGATTGTCACCGGCTCCATCAAATGGAAGGACATGGATGAAATCATCAACGGCGGCGTTGCCATGATGGGCTTCATTGCCTTCGTTATGCTGATTGCAGCCGGCTACGCCAATGTACTGCGGGAAACCCACTCGGTAGAATCCCTGGTAGCTGCCACTACCACCGTTATCAACACCAAATTCAGCGGGGCTTTCCTGATGCTGGCTGTAGGCCTGTTGATCACCATGGGTATTGGTACTTCCTTCGGGACCATTCCTGTTGTGGCTTCCATTTACATTCCCATGGGCTACCAACTGGGCTTCAGCACTCCGTCCATCATTCTGCTGATCGGTATTGCTGCTGCCTTGGGTGATGCTGGTTCTCCTGCTTCCGACTCTACTTTGGGACCTACTTCCGGTCTGAACGCCGACGGACAGCACAACCACATTTGGGATACCTGCGTACCCACCTTCATTTTCTTCGATGTCACCCTGTTTATCGGCGGCATGATTGGTGCTATGATTTTGGGGTAATGCCGCGTTGTAACCTGTTTAGCTGATTTTCCTTTTCGCCTGACAAACCCAACACTTTGGGACTTTCATTTTATAGGAGGATGCACAAATGTTAAAAGACGTTAAAGCCATTAAAGAAGTCGTATTGACCGGTGATGATTTGACCCTGGAACAACTGATTGCAGTCAGCCGCTATGGGGCACAGCTTTCCTTTGATCCGGACGCTGTTGCAAAAATCAAGGCTTCCCGTGCCTTGATTGATGATATCGTCAACAGCGATCGCGTTGTTTACGGGGTTACCACGGGCTTCGGCTCTTTGTGCCGGGTGCATATTTCTCAAGATGAATGCTCCCAGCTGCAGGAAAACCTGATCCGTACCCACTCCTGTGGTTACGGCAAACCCCTGAGCAGGGAAGTGGTCCGGGCTGCCATGACCATTCGTGCCAACGCTCTGGTAAAAGGCTACTCCGGCATTCGGCTGTCCACCCTGGAAACTTTGGTGGCCATGATCAATAAGGGTGTACATCCCTACATTCCGGAAAAAGGCTCCTTGGGCGCTTCCGGTGACTTGGCACCCCTGGCCCATATGGTTCTCCCCATGCTGGGTCTGGGCGATGCGGAATACCAAGGCACGGTAATGCCCGGTAAGGAAGCCATGGAAAAGGCTGGCATTCCTACCATCCATCTGGAAGCCAAAGAAGGCCTGGCCCTGATCAACGGCACTCCGATCCTGACTGCTATGGGCGTCTTTGCCCTGTGGGAAGGCATGAACCTGCTGAAACAAAGCGATATTGCGGCTGCCCTGTCCGTAGAAGCCCAAAGAGGCATTATCGATGCCTACGACGAACGGCTGCACATCATCCGTCCGCATAAAGGACAGCTGGACACCGCTGCCAATATGAGAGCTTTGCTGGCCGGCAGCACCTACGTAACCCACCAGGCTCAGCTCAAGGTACAGGATTCCTACTCCCTGCGCTGCGTACCCCAGATTCATGGGGCCAGCAAGGACTGCCTGGGCTTTGTAAAAGACAAAGTGGATATCGAAATCAACTCCGCTACGGATAACCCCATTGTTCTGCCGGATGGCGATGTTATCAGCGGCGGCAACTTCCATGGCGAACCCATGGCTCTGCCCTTCGACTTCCTGGGCATCGGCATTTCCGAAATTGCCAACGTATCCGAACGCCGTCTGGAAAGACTGATCAACAACTCCCTGAGCGGCTTCCCCTCCTTCCTGGTTAAACATTCCGGCCTGAACTCCGGTTTCATGATTACCCAATACGCTGCTGCTGCACTGGTCAGCGAAAACAAGGTGCTGGCACATCCTGCTTCCGTGGATTCCATTCCTACCTGCGAAAACCAGGAAGACTTGGTCAGCATGGGTGCCCATGCAGCCCGGAAAGCCGGCGAAATTGCCTTCAATACCCGCCGGGTGGTTGCTACGGAAATCCTGGCTGCCTGCCAGGCCATCGACCTGCGGGAAGGCGAAGGCTTCAAACTGGGTGCTGGTACCCAGGCTGCCTACGACCGGGTGCGTGAAACCAACAAGTTCATTGCCTACGATAAAGACATTGAAATGTTCAAGGAACTGGAAAAGATTACCAAACTGGTAGAGGATGGCGACATCCTGGATGCTGTAGAAGACAAAGTCAAACTGGCTTACTTCTAATAAAAAGTGGTCCTCTGACGGGAAAAAGCCTGTTGCCCCCAACGGGCTTTTTCTCTGCCAGAAATCCGGGCTTTTTGATTCTTTATGGACGCTGGGGGCGGGAAACGTCCAAAGCGGCAGACGAAAAAAGCCGAAAAAAAACGGATTTTGGACGGCTGCATAGACGTTTTTTAGATGTTTAGTTTCTACAATAGTATTGTGCAAGGATGGGATCGGAAGGATCCCCCATTATCTGCAAAGGAGTGTTGATCAATGAAGAATGAAGATATTGCCAAGGCAATGACGATTAAATTGGAATTCCCTAACGGGCTGCCTCCGAAGAAACCGTTCCAGGAAGGCATCCGCAGAGCTCCTGACCGGGGCTTCCGGCTGACTCCTGCCCAAACGGAAATCGCTTTGAAGAATGCCCTGCGCTACATTCCTGAAAAATATCATGATGAACTGATTCCTGAATTTCTGGAAGAACTGACTACCCGGGGCCGGATTTACGGCTATCGTTTCCGTCCGGAAGGCCGGATTTACGGCAAACCCATCAACGAATACAAAGGCAAATGCACCGCTGGCAAAGCCTTCCAGGTCATGATCGACAACAACCTGGACTTTGAAGTAGCCCTGTATCCTTACGAACTGGTTACCTACGGGGAAACCGGCAGCGTCTGCCATGACTGGATGCAGTACAACCTGATCAAACGGTACCTGGAAGAAATGACCGAAGACCAAACCCTGGTTATGGAATCCGGCCACCCTGTGGGCCTGTTCCATTCCAAACCGGAAGCTCCCCGGGTTGTCATCACCAACGGCCTGATGATTGGTGAATACGATAACCTGAAGGATTGGGAAATCGCAGAAGAAATGGGCGTTGCCAACTATGGGCAAATGACCGCTGGCGGCTGGATGTACATTGGACCCCAAGGGATTGTCCATGGCACCTTCAACACCATTTTGAACGCTGGCCGTATGAAACTGGGGATTCCTGAAGACGGCGACCTGGCTGGCCGGCTGTTTGTTACCTCCGGTTTGGGCGGCATGAGCGGTGCTCAGGGCAAGGCTGCTGAAATTGCCAACTGCGCTGCCATCATCGCAGAAGTGGATGCTTCCCGGATTAAGACCCGTCTGGATCAGGGCTGGATTTCCGGTGTATCCGACTCCATTCCTGAAGTTATTGAAATGGCTCATAAGGCCATGGCAGAAAAAGTGGGCAAAGCCTATGCTTACCATGGCAACATTGTAGATCTGCTGGAATACATTGCCGACCACGACATTCACGTAGACCTGGTTTCCGACCAGACCTCCTGCCACAATGCCTACAACGGAGGCTACTGCCCGCAGGGCCTGACCTTCGAAGAACGCACCAAGATGCTGGCAGAAGATCCTGTGAAATTCCGTAAACTGGTGGACAAGACCCTCCATGCTCATTTCGCAGCCCTGAAGAAAATCACCTCCAAAGGCGTATATTTCTTCGATTATGGCAACTCCTTCCTGAAAGCCGTATTCGATTCCGGCGTCAAGGAAATCTCCAAGAACGGCGTAGACGACAAAGATGGGTTCATTTGGCCCAGCTATGTAGAAGATATTATGGGACCCCAGCTGTTCGACTATGGCTATGGCCCGTTCCGTTGGGTATGCCTCAGCGGCAAGCCCGAAGACCTGCATAAGACCGATATGGCCGCTATGGAATGCATCGACGTGAACCGCCGGTATCAGGATCGGGACAACTACAACTGGATTCGGGATGCTGAGAAGAACAAACTGGTGGTAGGTACCCAGGCTCGTATCCTGTACCAGGATGAAGTAGGCCGGATTAAGATTGCCCTGCGCTTCAACGAACTGGTACGCAACGGGGAAATCGGTCCTGTCATGATGGGCCGTGACCACCACGATGTATCCGGTACGGACTCTCCGTTCCGTGAAACCTCTAACATCAAAGATGGTTCCAACGTAATGGCTGATATGGCTGTACAATGCTACGCCGGCAACGCTGCCAGAGGCATGAGCCTGGTAGCCCTGCACAACGGCGGCGGCACCGGTATCGGCAAAGCCATCAACGGCGGCTTTGGTCTGGTACTGGATGGCAGCCACAGAGTGGATGAAATCATCCGCAGTGCCCTGTCCTGGGATGTTATGGGCGGTGTAGCCCGTCGTTCCTGGGCCCGGAATGAACACGCCATGGAAACCGCTATGGAATTCAATAAGACCCGCTTCGGCATCGGCCAAATCACCCTGCCGTATCTGGCGGATGAAAACAAGGTTAAGGCTGCGGTAGCAGAAGTTTATCCGCATGCCCACGTAGTAAAAGACTAAGCTGCAAGTAAACAGGGGTGTGATTTTTTCACACCCCTTTGTTTCTATTCTGGCTGAAAAGCTGGAAAGCAGAAGGAGGTAAAGCATGACAGAACAACTGCTGATCAAAAATGCGTCCCAGATTGTGACCCCCTTGGGAAAAACGGCCCGGAAGGGTGCGGCCATGAAGGACGTAAAAATTTACGAAAACCAATCCATCCTGATTGAGGACGGCAAAATCAAGGCCATCGGCCAGGACCCTAACTGGGAAAAACAGGTGCCGGCGGAGAAACAGCTCAATGCCCAAGGCAAGGCGGTACTGCCGGGCTTTGTGGATTCCCATACCCATCTGGTATTTGGAGGCTACCGGCCGGATGAATTCCTATGGCGGATGAGCGGCATGAGCTATATGGAAATCATGGAACGGGGCGGGGGCATTCTGAACACCATGAAGGCTACCCGGGCTGCTTCTGAAGAAGAACTGGTGGACCATGCCCTGGACCATCTGAAAAAAATGCTGGCCATGGGCGTGACCACCGTAGAAGCCAAAAGCGGCTACGGCCAGGACCACGATACGGAAATCCGTCAAATGAAGGCCGTCCGGGAACTGAACAAACGGCAGCCCATTGAACTGGTCTCCACCTTCCTGGGAGCCCACGCGGTACCGCCGGAATTTGCCGGTCGGGGGGACGACTTCCTGGAGTTTCTCATTCACGACGTCATGCCGGAAGTGGCCCAGGATCACCTGGCGGAATTCTGCGATGTGTTCTGCGAGAAGGGCGTTTTCTCCATCGAACAGAGCCGGCACCTTTTGACGGAAGCCCGGAAAATGGGCTTCAAGCTGAAAATCCACGCCGACGAAATTGTCAGCCTGGGAGGTGCTGAACTGGCGGGAGAACTCCACGCCACCAGTGCGGACCATCTGCTCCACGCTTCCGACGCTGGCATCAAGGCCATGGCCGAGAATGGGGTAGTATCCACCTTGCTGCCCACTACGGCTTTCTGCCTGAAGGAACCCTTTGCCCGGGCCCGGGAAATGATTGATGCCGGCTGTGCGGTAGCCTTGGCCACGGACTTTAATCCGGGCAGCGGCTTTACCTTCTCCGTGCCTTTGATGATTGGGCTGGCAGTAATCTACATGGGTATGAGCGCCGAAGAAGCCATTACGGCCCTGACCCTGAACGGGGCGGCTGCCGTAGACCGGGCGGACCGGATTGGTTCCCTGGAAGCCGGTAAACAGGCCGACCTGGTGATTCTCCAATATCCTTCCTACAAATTCCTGCCCTACCATACCGGCGTGAACATTGTAGAAACGGTGGTAAAGAACGGTAAAGTGGTTCACCAAAACGCCTAAGAGAAATTGCAGCTCCACTTTTTGACTCCAGAAGAAGGAATTATGTAAAAAATGACATAATTCCTTCTTCTTTTTTGTGTACAAGCAGAATTTATATTATAATAAGAACTGGTTATGGTTTTGAAGTGTTCCCCAAATTAGGACAAACGGAGTCAAAATATCAGGGTTTGTTGAGGTGCAGAACAATGACAGAACGGATTGAAGCGCGTTTTTTGGGCGTTCCTGTAATCTATAAGGACGGGAAGGAAATGTTCTTTCCCTACAACAAGGTGAACGCCTTGGTGTATTATATGCTGGTGAAAGGAACTGTGCTGCGGGACGAGCTTAGCGGGATCCTGTGGGCGGATAAGCCCGATACAGTGGCCCGGAAGAATCTCCGCAACGCCATTTACGAAACCAAGAAGGTTCTGGGACAGGATGTGTTCATCTCGCCCCGGAAAGCGGTAATTAAGGTGAATCCGGCCATTGCGGTGACCGTGGATGCCAACCAGTTTGAGAAGGACCCCCGGGGTCAGCTGGAACTGTACCAGGGAGAATTCCTTCAGGGGTTTTTCGTCAAGGAAGCGGAGGAGTACGAAAACTGGTATCTGACCCAGCGGGACCGGCTGGAAAATCTGTATATGGAAGCCCTGCTCCAGAAACTGAAGGATGCCACGGCGGTGAAGAATATTCCCCAGGTCACCCGGTACGGCCGGCTGCTGATTGCCCATGATCCCTACGATGAAGGGGTCTACCTGCACCTTTTGAAGGTGTACTGCCAGGAAGGCAATGTGCACCAGGCCCAGGAATTGTACGAGGAAATGAAAAAGGTGTTCCACGAGGAGCTGCGCAGCAGCGTGCCGGTGGAAATTGACGAATTGCTCCGCCAGGGGCGGCAGCAGGGGAATCAGCCCTACAAGGTGGAACTGCCCAAGCAGACCCAGATTACTGGCCGGGAAAAGGAATTGCAGCAGGTCCGGCGGATTGTGGAAGAATTTCTCCAGGGAGGCAGCAGTGAAACCCTGCTGATTCGAGGGGACGCCGGCAGCGGCAAAACCCTGCTGAAGGATGCCTTGGTGAAAGGGCTGCCCAGCAACGTGGTGGTGCTCCAGTCCAATTGCTACCAGCCCGAACAGAACATTTTGCTGCGGCCCTGGACGGGGATTGTGGAGGGGCTCGGTAATCTGGTGGAGCGGGAGCGGCTGCAGGTGCCCCGGCTGGAAAACCTGCGGCTGAACGAATTATTTCCCCAGATGGACATGGGCGGGGACCGGGAAGCGGGGCTGGCGGAAGTCAAGGATATGCTCAAGGTGGATGCGGTATTCCATACTTTGTACACTACCCTGGAGGCAGCGGCCAGCCATAAGACTGTGGTAATTATCTTTGAGGACCTCCAGTGGATGGACCCTCTGAGTCTGTCCCTGTTAAGCTCCCTGATTCTTCACAAGAAATCCCCCCGGCTGCTGTTTCTCCTGACTGCCCAGGAATCCAAGGAAAAAGCTTTCCAGCAGTTTGAGGCGGCGGTGAGTATGTACCAGAAACTGCGAACTCTGGACCTGAAACCGGTGGGAGAAGACGTGGTGCGGCTTTTTGCTCAGCAGGCGGAGCTCAAGGTGCCGGTAACCGACGAACTGGTCCATCGCTTGATGCAGGAGTCGGAGGGAAATATTTTCCTTTTGAAGGAATGCCTGACGGCCTTTAAAAATACCGGCAGCTTGGATAATCTGACGGAAAATATGATCAACATTTTTAAGACCGGCTGCTGCTCCCTGACGGACACCCAGCAGAAGGTGTTGGAATTTATCGCTCTGTTCTACGATGGAGCGCCGCTGGCCATGATTTCCGAATACATGCACCTGAACAGCCTCCAGGCCCTGGAAATTCTGGAAGAACTCCGGAGCCGAAACCTGATCCGGCCGGTGACCCAGCAGCCGGAAGTGCTGTACGAAATCATCCAGCAAAAGCTCAAGGAATACATCCATCAGCAGGTATCCCCAGAAAAATGGCGGATCCTTCACGGCTATGTGGCTAGCCTGTGGGAAAAGCGGCTGACCCATTCGCCCCAGGATATTCGGCTGTATCACCATTTGGAGTACCATTATCAGGAGGCCGGGGAACTGGTGAACATGGGCCGCTACAAGCTGAAGATTTTGATGTACTACCTGAACTTCAGCAACGAACTGTTCCCGGTGCTCAGCAGCACGGAGATTACCCCCGATGACGAAAAGAGCTGCTACATTGAGACCAATTTGTCCCAATTCCTGTCAGAAGTGGATGAGATGATGCATACCATCAAGCGGAACTACGGGGAAACTCCCGAGGTCCGGGATTTGGAAATGACCTATCTCCACCTTATGGGCCGGCACTATATCCGGGTAGGGGAATACGAGAAGGGCGTGCGGAACATTTTGAGCCTGATTGAGCAGGCCTCTGAGGTCCACAACCGGGACTACATGCTCATGGGTTACAAGCAGATGATCTACTACGATATCCAGATTGGCAATACGGAAGAAATGAAAAACTATCTGGAAATCGCCCTGAACCTGGCGGATGAATGCAACTACCACAAGGAAATGGGTATCCTGCTCCGGCTGAAGGGCCTGAATATGATTATGCAGGGGAACTTTGAGGAGGCAGAGCGGCTGCTGAAGGAATCCATTTCCACCTTCATGGTGACCCAAAATGTGAAGCGGCGGTATGCCCTGAATATTGCCGGGGCCTATAACTACCTGGGGGAAATCCGCCGGGGCCAGGGCAAGTTCCAGGAAGCCCTGGATTATTACAAACAGGCCCTGGACTACAGCAAGGACCAGGAAGCCTACAGTTCCTGGGTGGTATTTTCCTGCAATGCAGGGGTTGCCTGCTGGAATATGGGGGATTATGACCAGGCCAAAAAATATTTTCTCCAGGCCTACCAATTGTTCCCCCGGTACGTATTCTACTGGCGGCATCCCATTGTGGAGTCCGGTCTCAGCCTTTTGGCCATGCGGGAAAACAAGGAGGAGGAAGCTATCCGCTTCTTGGATGACGCCCTCCAGAAACTGGGGAATATGAATAATCCCCGGGAGGCAGGCTATGTGTATATGGCCATTGCCCTGCTGAAAAAACAGTACCCGGATAGCCGGATTGCCCAGCACTACGAAGGGACGGTGCTGTCCTACGGCACCCGGGCTTTGCAGGAACTGGATCCCTATCGGGATACCTGGGAACGGGCCCAAATGGAAAAATTGTTTTGATAGCTTCTGCCGGCGCAGTTTGCCGGCAGATTTTTTTGCGCCAAAAATACGGCAAGCTGGCCTGGTGCAAAAATATTTTCAGCTTGAAATATTTATAATTCCTTGCTACTCTAATACAGTAAAGCAAATCCCGCTGCGTGCAGCAGGCTGTTTCCAGGGGTGGGCAGCAGCCTTGCCTAGGCATGCCGGAAACGAAAGGAAGTCGATTGGTATGGAAATTATCGGAAATCCTATTGTTGTATCTGTCATCGTCATGTCTGCCCTGTGCCTCTTGAAGATTAACGTAATGCTGGCCATTCTGGTGGCCGCCATCATTGCCGGGCTTACCGGCGGCATGAATGTGGTGACTACCATCAGTACCCTGATTGCCGGCATGGGGGGCAACTCGGAAACGGCTCTGAGCTACATTCTGCTGGGCTCTTTGGCAGTGGCCATTGGCCGCAGCGGCCTGGCGGATATCGCTGCCCGGAAAATTACCAAAGTGGTGGGAACGAAAAAGACCGCTTTTGTTTTCTTGATTGCCTTTGTTTCCTGCTTCTCCCAGAACCTGATTCCTGTGCATATTGCCTTCATACCCATCCTGATTCCGCCCCTGTTGGTGGTCATGAACCATATGAAATTGGACAGACGGGCTGTAGCCTGCGCCCTGACCTTTGGCCTGAAAGCCCCCTACGTATCCCTGCCGGTAGGTTTTGGCCTGCTCTTTATGACCATCATCAAGGACCAGATGGTGGCCAACAATGTGACCGTTTCCATCAGTGACATTTCTTCTGTTATGTGGATTGGCGGGGTTTCCATGGTGGTGGGTCTGGTACTGGCTGTCTTCTTCTACAGCGGTGACCGGGAATACGAGGATCTGCCCATTACCGGCATGGATGAACACGCTGAGGAAGTAACCATGAACGCCGAATGCTGGAAAGCCCTGGCCGGCGCCGTAACGGCATTCCTGGCGCAGCTGTATTTCGAATCCCTGCCCATTGGCGCCATGTGCGGCCTTTTGGTGATGATTGTTACCGGTTCCATCAAATGGAAGGACATGGATGAAATCATTAACGGCGGTGTTGCCATGATGGGTTTCATTGCCTTCGTTATGCTGATTGCCGCCGGCTACGCCAATGTGCTGCGGGAAACCCACTCTGTAGAAGCCCTGGTGGCTGCCACCACCACCGTCATCAATACCAAATTCAGCGGTGCCTTCCTGATGCTGGCGGTGGGACTTCTGATTACCATGGGTATCGGCACTTCTTTTGGGACCATTCCCGTAGTTGCTTCCATCTACATTCCTTTGGGCTATCAACTGGGCTTTGGTACACCGGCCATCATCCTGCTGATTGGGATTGCTGCGGCCTTGGGGGATGCTGGGTCTCCTGCTTCTGACTCCACCTTGGGCCCTACCTCCGGTTTGAACGCCGATGGGCAGCACAACCATATCTGGGATACCTGCGTACCCACCTTTATTTTCTACGATATTACCCTGTTTATCGGCGGCCTGATTGGCGCCATGCTTTTGGGCTAATAAAATACCCCTTTTTAGGACTGCCGATTTCCCCGGCAGTCTTTTTTTGCCCCTTTTTCCGGAGGCGAAATTATATTATAATAAGGTATAATTATATTAGTTCGAAAATTGACCTTTGCAACATAAGAATGATTGTAGTTTCTTTGCGGAAAATGGCGGTTTTTCCAGTCACTTTGACTGAGCAAGCATAAATAAATGTGATGAATGGCCAGCAGCTGGCCCTGGTCGAAAAGCCGGGTCCGGCCTCCTGCAGGGGCCTCTGCCAAAGGCGGTCACCCGCAGGGAAGCAAGTTTGTGCGGGGAGGAATGAATATGGTTTCTTTGAAAAAAGTAATGGAAGTACTGGATGCACAGGTTGTGGTAGGCGCCAAGGAGCTGAACCGGGAAGTGAATTCTGCCTGCGGCAGCGATATGATGAGCGATGTACTGGCTTACGCCAAGGACCGGGCGGTACTGCTTACCGGACTTTTGAACATCCAGGTGGTGCGTACGGCGGACATCAGCGATATTTCCGCCATTGTCTTCGTCCGGGATAAGCATCCGGAACAGGAGGTGCTGCTGGCAGCCAAGGCCAAGAATATCCCTGTGCTCTACACCCGCTGCACCATGTTTGAAGCCTGCGGCCGGCTGTACACCCTGGGCCTTAGAGGCTGCTCTCCCAAGGACAGTACGGAGGAACTGTAACATGGAAGAGCTCTATCCGGTGGTGCCGGAGGATTTCGAACGGGCCGGAGCGGCTTCCATGGCCATCAAGGACCTGCTGAAACAGCTGGGCCTGCCTCCGGAATTTATCCGGCGGGTGGCCATTGGAGCCTACGAAGGGGAAATGAACTGCCTGATCCACGGAGGCGGCGGCCAGGTGAAGCTCCAGGTGGAGCCGGACGCCATCCGGGTCCAGGTCAGCGATGACGGCCCCGGCATCCCGGATATTCCCCAGGCCATGCAGGAAGGCTGGTCCACCGCTTCTGCCAAAATCCGCTCCATGGGCTTTGGGGCCGGCATGGGTTTGCCCAATATGAAAAAAGTGGCGGACCAGCTGGATATCCAGTCCACAGTGGGAAAGGGGACCAAGGTAACCATGACGTTTTCCCTGCCAGGGAAAACGGCGGGAAAGACAGGTGAGGCCTGATGGAGAGCTATTTGTGTTCGGTCCAGGTGGACCGGGAAAAATGCACGGGCTGTCTGCTCTGCGTCAAAAATTGCCTGGTGCAGGCCATCCGGGTCCGGCAGGGCAAAGCCCAGATTATTTCCGACAAATGCATTGATTGTGGGGAGTGCATCCGCTGCTGCCCGCCCCGGGCCATTGAGGGCCTGGCGGACCCGCTGGACCGGCTAAAGGACTACCGGGTAAACCTGGCTCTGGCCACCCCTTCCCTGTATGCCCAGTTCCCCGGGGATCTGCCGGCGTCCATTTTATGGGAAGGCTTGCGTGAAATTGGCTTTGACGGGGTCTTTGACGTGGCCCTGGCAGGGGATTATGTCAGTGGGGAAATGGAACGGTATCTGGCCCAATATCAGGGCCCCTGGCCGGTAATTTCTTCGGCTTGCCCGGCGGTGCTCCGGCTGATTCAGACCCGGTACCCGGAACTGGTTAAGCAGGTGCTGCCGGTATTGGCTCCGGCAGAAGCGGCAGCCATCTATACCCGCCGGGAGACCACCAAGCGGCTGGGCCCTGACCCGGAGCAGGTGGGCATCTGGTTTATTTCTCCCTGTCCGGCCAAGGGTACCAACATCCATCAGTCCGTGGACGTACTTCACACAGCCGTTACGGGCTCCTTTACCATTGCCTCCATTTACGGACCGTTAAGCAAGGCCGTAAAGGAACTGCGGGAAAAGCGCCACGAGTGGCCGGAAGCCACCCTGGGGTCGTCCTACGGCCTCAGCTGGGGCACCTGGGAGGGGGAAGTCCTTTCCACTGGCACCACCAGCTATGTGGCAGCCCAGGGCCCCCAGGAAGTGGACGAGCTGCTCCAGCAGATCAGCCTGAACAAGCTGTCAGAAGTACGCTATGCCTGCTGCTATAGCTGCGCCGGGGGCTGCGTAGGCGGTCCCTGCGTGGCCGTCAATAAATTTGTGGGCAATGCCCAGCTGCATCGCCGGGTCCAGCGGCGCCGGGAACGGGAACCCCAGGACCGGTTGGAAACCCTGCATCGCCACCAGGTGTGCGAGGATTTCCCCCTGTCGGAAGGCTACATCAAGGCTCTCCAGCCCCGGCCGGATCCGCCCCTGGCAGAAGATTTTCGGGAGGCGCTGGACAAGCTGTCCCAGCTGCGGCAGCTTCAGGCAGAACTTCCCCAAATCGACTGCGGAGCCTGCGGGGCACCTACCTGCAATACCCTGGCAGAAGATGTGGTTAGGGGCTATGCCCAGAAGGACGACTGCATCTTTGTGTACCGGAAAGAGTGGGGGAAAGATAGGAAAAATCAATAGGTCAGCTTTTCTATCGAAAGTTTTTCCCATTATAGCTAGCTTTGTTCTTGCAAGTTACAGAAAATATTGTTATTATTTATGGCATGGATGTCTGTCTTAAATATAGCAATTTTCAGAAATACCAAATTTCACTGCGCCTGGCAACAGGCAAAACGGGAGGAATTGCAAATGATCAATATTAACGATCGAGTCCATTGTGCAGCAGCACTGAGCAAAATCACCACGGCTGAAAAAGCCGCCGAAATTATCCAAGATGGCATGAACCTGGGCATGAGCGGTTTCACGCCCTCCGGCTATCCCAAGGCACTGCCCTTGGCTCTGGCGGAAAGAGGCAAGAAGGAACCCTTCAAGGTTAACGTATGGACGGTATTAGCTGGTCCGGAAATCGATACGGAAATGGTCAACGCCGGTATTGTAGGCAACCGTATGCCGTACCAAACCGACAAGACCTGCCGGAATGCCATCAATAATGGCCAAATTAAATACGTGGATGCCCACATCAGCCATTTCAACCAATTGGCTCGCTTTGGCTTCCTGCCGGAACGCCGGGATGTCGATGTGGCCATTATTGAAGCCTGCGCCATCAAAGACCTGGGCAAGGGCAAAATCGGCATCATCCCCACCACCAGCCTGGGCGGCAGCTGCGGCTATGTGCAGAGCGCCAAGAAGGTCATCATCGAAGTCAATGTGACCCAGCCGGTGGAATTGGAAGGTATGCATGACTGCTACGTTCCCCTGGATCCTCCGTACCGGAAAATCATCCCCATTGAAAAGCCGGAAGATTTGATTGGTACTCCGTACATTCCCTGCGACCTGGACAAGGTAGCGGCCATTGTTCCCTGCGACATTCCGGATAAACCCAGCAAATTGTCTGCCGTAGACGACGATGCCCGGGCTATGGGCCAGAACCTGGTAGACTTCTTCAAGGCAGAAGTCAAGGCCGGCCGTCTGCCCAAGAACCTGCTGCCGCTGCAATCCGGCGTAGGCTCTGTAGCCAATGCTGTTATCAACGGCCTGGTAAACTCCGATTTTGAGGACCTGACCGTATTTACGGAAGTTATCCAAGACGGGATGTTCGACCTGATTGATGCCGGCAAGCTGAGAGTGGCTTCTGGCGCTTCCCTGACCCCGTCCGCTCCGTATATGGAAAAACTGTACAAGAACTTTGACAAATATAAGAAACACCTGATCCTGCGTCCGCAGGAAATTTCCAACAACCCGGAAGTGTTGCGCCGTTTGGGCGTTATTGCTATGAACACCGCCATTGAATGCGATATCTACGGCAACATCAACTCCTCCCACATCTGCGGCACCAACATCATGAACGGTATCGGCGGCAGCGGTGACTTTGCCAGAAACGGCTACCTGACGGTATTCTTTACCAACAGCATGGCCAAGGGCGGCAAGATCAGCTCCGTGGTTCCCTTCTGCTCCCATATCGACAGCACCGAACACGATGTGGACATTATCGTTTCCGAACGGGGCGTTGCCGACCTGCGCGGCCTGTCCCCGAAAGAAAGAGCACCCATCATCATCGACAAGATTGCCAACCCCAAATACCAGCCCCTGCTGAAGGATTACTTTGAACGGGCCTGCGTAGCCTGCCATAACAGCCAGACCCCGCACATCCTGGAAGAAGCGTTCTCCTTCCATGAACGTCTACTGAAAACTGGCACCATGGAAGTGAAGTAAAACCCAATTTTCCGAAAACATGTGGCAACACAATGATATTTATGTTACAATTACCGTGTTTTGGTTTTTCGCATAAATAATCATGTTTGAGGAGGTGCGTGTATTTGACAACACAAGAAAAAATCGATGATATGTTTGCCCGCTACGAAAAAATCGAAGCCGGCGGCGGTGCCAAGAGAGTCGGCAAGCAGCATGACTCTGGCAAAATGACTGCCCGGGAACGGATTGCCGCATTTTTGGATGAAGGCAGTTTCGTGGAACTGGATAAATTCGTAGAACACCGGTGCACCAATTTCGGACAGGAAAAGAAATATCTGGCTGGAGACGGTGTAGTAACTGGTTATGGCACGGTTAACGGTCGCACAGTATTTGTTTTCGCACAGGATTTCACCGTAGAAGGTGGCTCTTTGGGCGAAATGCACGCCAATAAAATTGCAAAAGTTCAAGAAATGGCTTTAAAAACTGGAGCTCCCATTGTGGGCATGGCCGATTCCGGCGGTGCCCGCATTCAGGAAGCCACGGATGCCCTGGCAGGCTTTGGTAAGATGTTCAAGCAGAATACCATGTCCTCCGGGGTAATCCCCCAGATTTCCGCCATCATGGGACCCTGTGCCGGCGGCGCCGTGTACAGCCCGGCCCTGACGGACTTCATCTACATGGTGAAGAAAAGCTCCAAGATGTTCATTACCGGACCGGAAGTGGTGAAATCCGTTACCGGCGAGGATGTGGGCCAGGAAGACCTGGGTGGTACCTTTACCCACAGCACCCGCTCTGGCGTAGCTGATTTTGCGGCCGAAAACGATGCAGACTGCCTGGAACAGATCCGGTACCTGCTGAGTTTCCTGCCTTCCAACAACCGGGAAAACCCGCCTGTGTACGACACCGGCGACAGCGCTTTCCGGATGGATGAGTCCCTGAACACCATCATCCCCGATGGTTCCCACCTGCCCTACGATATGTACAAGGTTATCCGTAGCATTGTGGATAATGGGGAGTATGTGGAACCCCACCGGATGTATGCCCGGAACATCATCACCTGCCTGGCCCGTCTGGACGGCTCTACGGTGGGCATCATTGCCAACCAGCCCCGGATTATGGCCGGCTGCCTGGACATCAACGCTTCGGATAAGGCTGCCCGCTTCATCCGTTTCTGCGATGCGTTCCGGATTCCCCTGATCAACATCGTGGACGTGCCTGGGTTCCTGCCCGGTACGGACCAAGAATACGGCGGCATTATCCGCCACGGTGCCAAAATGCTGTACGCCTACTGTGAAGCAACCGTTCCCAAGATTACCCTGGTAACCCGGAAAGCTTACGGCGGCGCATATCTGGCCATGTGTGCCCAAGACCTGGGTGCCGATCACGTTATCGCCTGGCCCACGGCAGAAATTGCCGTAATGGGACCCCAAGGCGCTGCCAAGATTATTTTCCGTCATGATCCCGATGTGGAACAGAAGACGGAAGAATACATCAACAACTTCGCTACCCCTTATTACGCTGCTAAGCATGGTATGGTGGAAATGGTCATCGAACCGAAGACCACCCGTCCTACCCTGATTAAAGCATTGCGCATGCTCAAGAGCAAGCAGGAAGACCGTCCTAAGAAAAAGCACGGCAATATCCCGCTGTAATTTGGTGCTGCGCACCCCTTGACCCACAAAACGACCAAGAGGAAAGAGAGGTGAGGTAATGACAGAGAATCCGTTGCTTATTGCAGCCATCAATCTGACGATTGTTTTTGGCGTGCTGATTGTGTTGGGCATTATGATGACCCTTGTCCATGCAATCGATCCAACGAAGAAAAAATAACCTGTCTACACAATTCAAATGCAGTGTCTAGACTGCCCTTCAGCTGCAGTTTCTAGAGGCTCATGAGCCGCATACGGGCCAATCGCCCGCGGCGCTACTCATCTCTCTCTACCTTGGTTTTCGCAGCGTGCTGCTTGTTTGTATGTTGAAATCGAAGCGGGAAGCAATTTGCCAAGCAAAAGCATCCGTTCCGCTGGGATTTTGATATAAACCATTTTTTCCATTTAGAGGAAAGCGAGGTGACGTACATGACCGACAACCCGTGGCTGATTGCCGTGATCAACATGACAATCGTGTTCGGCGTGCTGATTATACTGGGCATCATGATGACCATCATCCATATGATTGACCCGACAAAAAAGAAAGCTGCCGCAAAAAAAAAGCCTGTAGCTGCTAAGCCGGCTCCTTCCGTTGCTGCCAACAAACGGCAGGAAGAAGAAAAAGTAGCGGCTATCGCCGCTGTCCTGGCAATGGTACAGGACGAAGATGATGCTGTTGCAGCCGCCCTGATGGCCGCTATCGCACAGCATAAGAAAATGATGGAACCTATGGCTCTGCCTCATCATTTCTTTTAAGGAATCGTTGAGGGGCGATTCGTGATGGACCACATTCTATTTTTCCAAAATTCGAGGAGGGTTTTCTAATGAAAAAGTTCAATGTTAACGTAAATGGCACTGTATACCAAGTGGAAGTTGAAGAAGTTGGCGGTACTGTAAGCGCAGCTCCTGCTGCTCCTGCTGCTCCTGCCGCTGCTGCTCCTGTAGCTGCTGCTCCTGTAGCCGCTCCTGCTGCTCCTGCTGCTGCTCCTGCTCCGGCTCCTGCCGCTGCTCCCTCTCCTGCTGCTGCCCCGGCTGCTCCTGCTGGTGCCAACACCATCGAAGCTCCTATGCCTGGTAAGGTTCTGTCCGTAAACGTTAAACCTGGCGACAAAGTTGAAGCTGGCGATGTCCTGCTGATTCTGGAAGCCATGAAAATGCAGAATGAAATTATGGCTCCTGAAGATGGCACCGTTACCGACGTTCGCGTAAACGCTGGTGACACCGTTGCTACTGGCGACGTAATGGTAATTCTCTAATTCCTTGCGCCACCAATCTAAAGGAGGATATTAAAATATGGATGCTTTTCTGGTAGCCCTTGCTTCTGTCATCAACGACAGCGGCTTCGTGGCTTTTACCACAGGCAATGCCATCATGATGCTGGTAGGCTGTGTCCTGCTGTATCTGGCAATCGTAAAGGGTTTCGAGCCGTTGCTGCTGACCCCGATTGCGTTCGGCTGCCTGCTGGCTAACGTACCCCGCACCGGTTTCGAAACCGATCCTGGTGTAATGCAATTGATCCTGGGCGGTATCAAATACGAAGTATTCCCGCCGCTGATTTTCATGGGCGTAGGCGCCATGACCGACTTCGGTCCCCTGATTGCCAACCCCAAAACCCTGCTCCTGGGCGCAGCTGCCCAGGCCGGCGTATTCGTTGCCCTGCTGGGTGCAATGCTGCTGGGCTTCAACGTGCGTGAAGCTGCTGCTATCGGCATCATCGGTGGTGCTGACGGCCCGACTTCCATTTACCTGGCAACCAAGATGGCTCCCCATCTGCTGGGCGCAATCGCTGTAGCTGCTTACTCCTACATGTCCTTGGTTCCCCTGATTCAGCCTCCTATCATGAAGCTGTTCACCACCAAGAAAGACCGTCAGATCAAAATGGCTCAGCTGCGTACGGTAACCCACTTCGAAAAAGTGGTTTTCCCGATTATGTGCACCATTTTCATCTCCCTGCTGCTGCCCTCCGTTTGCTCTCTGATCGGTATGCTGATGCTGGGCAACCTGTTCACTGAATCCGGCTGTATGGACCGTCTGTCCGATACCGCACAAAATGCTTTGATGAACACGGTTACCATTATGCTGGCTACTGGTACTGGTTTGACCATGAAGTCTGAAAGCTTCCTGACCACCCAAACCCTGCTGATTATCTTCTTGGGCCTGGTTGCTTTCGCCGGTGGTACTGCTACTGGCGTTATCTTCGGTAAACTGATGTGCATCGTTGACGGTGGCAAGACCAACCCGCTGATCGGCAGTGCCGGTGTATCCGCAGTGCCTATGGCTGCCCGTGTTTCCCAGATTGTGGGACAACAGGCCAACCCTGGCAACTTCCTGCTGATGCATGCTATGGGCCCCAACGTGGCTGGTGTAATTGGTACGGCAGTTGCTGCTGGTACCATGCTGGCAATGATTGGACCTGCACAATAAGCTTTAACCTGAAAAGTGGTTATGACAGAAATGTCATAACCACTTTTTTTAATGAGTTAACGCAAAAACAAGGCTCCTTTTAAAGAGAAGGGGCCTTGTTTTGTCAGGCAGCCCTTCTGCTTCAGGCCCATACCGATACTTTACCAAGGGACGGAACAGAAATTTCCCGGCTCTTTCCCGAAATTCCCCAGAATCCCAAGAAATGCCTTACTTTACGGGTAAATTTTGATATAATAAGGAAGTTAAGGATTTTTAGGTGAGGAATGAAGAAATGAAGGAGAAACACGTGGAAGAATACAAGGAATATTCAACAGTCAGTAAGGAACGACGGTATTTGCAGTGGGCGGCCCTGGCCGTAATTGGCATTTCTTGGGCCTACGAAGGGTACCATACCTTTGCCCTGTACCAGTTCAGCCTGATGGGCTGGGGCTACAATGTGCTGTTTTTGCTCCTGTGGTGCTGGCGCTGTATGTTTGATTATACGGTGGTGCTTACCGGCAAGGACCTGCGGGTGATTATGTATGGCCTGGGCATTGAGCGCCGGATGACCGTCCATTTAAAAGATATGGAAAGTTTTTCCAATCAGTATAAGCGGAGCTTTTTCCGCAAAACTGCCATCAAAAAGTATGTGCACCGCTATTCTTCCATCGATCCCAATCCCCAGCGGATCCTGGTGTATAGGGAGAACGGCAAATTGTGCGCCCTGCTGTTCAAATCCAGCGGTAAGCTGATGCAGCTGCTGGCAGAGCGGTACCCCAAGCAGTACCTGCAATTCCCGGAATAAAGGAGAATGGTTGTGAATACGTATATTGGAACCGTGGTGGCCATTCATGGCCAGCAGGCACGAGTAAAAATTGAACAAAAGCCAGGGGAGCAGCGCCCCAAGCAGCTGGATTGCTGGAACGCCTGCGAAGCCAAGCGGGGAATGCGGGTCCTGGTGGAACGCCAGGAAGTAGAAGCTGGCAAGGCCAAACTCATTGCCCGGGGCATTCCTGTGCTGACCGCAGTGGCCGGGGCGGCTTTTGGACGGGCTATGGCCCACTTTTTCCCCCTGCCCCAGTGGCAGGTGGTGCTGGGCAGCACTGTTATCTGGCTGCTTTTGGGCTGGAACTACGCCCGGAATTTTCGCAAGGTGGTCAATCCCCGGGGTGCCCAGTGGACCGTTACCGGGTACTACAGCGATGGGATGATTCCTGGTGTGGACGACCCGGTTTCTTCTGAGGAGGAATAAGCATGCTGGGCGCAAAAAATGGATTGTGGCTGGTAGGAGCCCTGGCGGCAGGGGCTGTGATGGGAGGGCTTGTGGCAGAAAGCCTCCAGGCGTCCCAAGTACTGGGCCCCATTACGGATACCCTGGTGCGGCAGTACCAGATTATTTCCGTGCCGCCGGTGGATGTGGATTTGTACATTGCCAAGCTGACCATCGGCTTTACCTTTTCTCCCAACCTGGTGGCGATTGTTGGCATGGTGCTGGGAGCCATTATTTATAACAAGTTATAAGGAGGACCTATGGAGATACTTTTGGCTTCTGCTTCTCCCCGCCGGCTGGAACTGCTGCGTCAGGCGGGCCTGAATCCCCGGGTGGTGGTAAGCCACTGCGAAGAACTGAAGGAAAGCGCTTCTCCGGAGGATCTGGTGCTGCACAATGCTCTGGCCAAGGGGCGGGCTGTGGCCTCCCAGGAAAACCCTTCAGCTCTGGTGATTGCCGCCGATACGGTGGTAGCGGTGGACGGGAAAATCCTGGGCAAACCCCAGGATACCAAGGACGCTGCCCGGATGCTGCGGCTGCTCAGCGGCCGGACCCATCAGGTACTTACCGGGGTAGCCCTGTTTTACCGGGGGCAGGAGAAAGCCCGGGTGGACGTGACAGAGGTGACTTTTGCACCCTTGACGGACCAGCAGATCGCCTGGTACATTGGTACTGGGGAACCCCTGGATAAAGCCGGAGCCTACGGCATTCAGGGAAAAGCAGCACTTTTTATACCCACTATACACGGGTCCTACAGTAATGTGGTAGGACTTCCCTTAGCAACTTTACTTACACTATTCGCAGAAATGGACGTGATGCAAGATGACACACTATTTGATCAAGGAAATGCTGCCGGAGGAACGGCCTCGTGAAAAAATGCTGGCGCTGGGACCCCAGGCCCTGACCCCTCGGGAACTTTTGGCCATTCTCATTGGCAGCGGCACCAAGGGCCGGTCGGCCCTGGATATTGCCGGAGAACTGGTAGGGGACCTGCTGAAGGATGAAGCCCTGGCCCGGACCCAGGACCTGCAGGAACTGACGGTGGTTCATGGGCTGGGTCCCAGCAAGGCGGCGGTGATTATGGCTGCCCTGGAGCTGGGCCGCCGGGTGGCCGCCAACAGCAAGCCCAAAATGGGCCTGATCCGCTGCCCGGAAGACGGGGCCATGCTGGTGATGAGCCGGCTGCGCCACGAAAACCAGGAACATTTTCAGGTAATCCTGCTCAACAGCAAAGGGCGGGTAACGGCCATCAAGGAAATCTCCCAAGGCTCCCTGAACGCGTCGGTGGTCCATCCCCGGGAAGTGTTTGCTCCGGCGGTGGTGCATCATGCAGCGGCCCTTTTGGCCGTGCACAACCATCCTTCCGGGGATCCCACGCCCAGCCAGGAAGACCGGGACCTGACCCGGACCCTGGTCAAGGCCGGAGAAATTTTGGGCATTCCCGTGGTGGACCATTTGGTCATCGGGGATGGGGTCTACTATAGTTTTAAGGAACATGATTTGATTTAGGCCGGCAGCTGCCGGAAATATAGAAAAGAAAGGGAGGGGAAACCCATGCTGGAATTTTTTGATTCGCTGCATACGGATGTGGGCATTGATTTGGGTACGGCCAATACCCTGATTTGCCTGAAGCACCAGGGAATCGCCCTCCAGGAACCGTCCGTGGTGGCGGTGGATGACCGTACCGGCAAGGTACTGGCGGTGGGCAAGGCTGCCAAACAGATGGTGGGCCGGACGCCCCAGGGCATCAGTACGGTACGGCCCCTGCGCCACGGGGTAATTGCCGATTTTGAACTGGCGGCGGTGATGCTGCGGCACCTGCTCCGGCAGGCTCTCCAAAAGCGTTCCTTTGTCCGCAGCCGGGCGGTGATCAGCGTGCCCTGCGGAGTGACCAATGTGGAACGACGGGCGGTCATCGATGCGGCCCTGGAAGCCGGGGTCAAGGAAGCCTACCTGCTGGAAGAACCTTTGGCTGCGGCTCTGGGGGCAGGCCTGCCCATTAAGGAAGCCACCGGGCTTATGGTGGTGAATCTGGGAGGCGGCACCACGGAAGTGGCGGTCATCTCCCTGGGCCAGATTGTCTTCTCCCGAACCCTCCGGCTGGGCGGCGCAGAAATGGATGATGCTCTTGTACGGGCTATCAAGAAAAAGTATAATCTTCTTATCGGTGAACAGATGGCGGAAACCATCAAGCTTGAAATTGGAACCCTGCGAAAAACAACCCCCAGCGCTGTGATGGAAATCCGGGGCCGGGACCTGCTGACAGGGCTCCCCCAAAGCCGCCTTTTGGATCAGAACCAGGTCCGGGAAGCCCTATTGGAACCGGTGCGCAGCATTGTGGAGACCATTCGGGGAACCCTGGAACAGATGCCGTCCGAAATGGCGGCAGATGTGCTGGATCGGGGCATTGTGCTCACCGGCGGGGCCGCCCTGCTGCGGGACCTGGACTGGGTACTGACCCGGGAAACGGGTCTGACGGTAGTGGTGGCCGAAAACGCCCTGGGCTGTGTGGCCCTGGGCACAGGACGAGCTGCGGAAAATATGAATCTGTTCCATAAGGGACATCGACCGGCGGGGAGCAAATGAGAAAGCGACGAGTGGTAATGAAGAAGGAGAGAAAAATACGGCTGGCAGTGGTGGCTGCCATTGTCCTGGTACTGGGCGGCGTAGGCTGGGACCTGCTGCATCATTTTGCAGCGGGCAACACCGTGCTTTCCACCCTTTCCCGGCCCGTGAACTTTATTGTGGGCGGCCTGGGCAAAGGGGTACAGGGGGCCTCCGACTTCTTGACGAACCGCAATGGGGTGGCCAAGGAAAACAAGGACCTGAAACGGGAAAATGAGGAGTTGCGCCAAAGCAACGCAGAGCTTTTGGCCATGAAGGCGGAAAATGTCCGCTTGGCCAAACTGCTGAAGTTTACGGAACTTCATCCTGCCTGGCAGACCACCCCGGCCAAGGTCATCAGCCGGGACCTGGGGGATTTCAAGGACGTGATCCTGATTGATAAGGGCAGCGACGACGGCCTCCAGATGAATATGCCGGTGGTGAACAGCTCCGGCCTGATAGGCATTATCGATGGGGTGTATCCCCATATGGCCAAAGTACTGCTGATTTCCAGCCCCAGAAGCCGGATTGGCGGCCTGAACCTCCGGGGAGATTCTCGGGCGGCGGGAATCGTCAACGGCGTGGCCGGGCCGGACCAGCAGCTGGAAATGCGGAACTTGACTCGGAACGCAGATGTGCTGCCGGGGGATACCATTGTGACCAGCGGTTACAGCGGCTACAATCCTGGAGGCATCATCATTGGCACCATTGAGGAAGTCCGCATGGACCCTGGGGGCCTGACTAAGAGTGCTTCCATTGCTCCAGCGGTGGATTATGCCCATTTGGAGGAAGCCCTGGTCATTACCAACTTCCATGGGTTTGCAGATTTCCTCCGGGAGGAAGGGAAGGACCCTGATGTGCCCGCTTCCAAAGGAGGCAGATCATGATCCTGCGCGCCTTGGCTTGGCTGTTTTTTACCCTGTTTTTGTTTAGTTTGGAAAATCATTGGTTTATGTTTTTCACCACCACCCAGTCTCCTGACTTGCTGCTGCTCTTCCTCCTGCTCTACGCGCTGGACCAGGGAGAGCGGGGCGGCACGTTCTACGGACTGGGTATTGGTGCATTATTGGATGTGGTCACGTTCAGCTATTTTGGCTGGCATATGGTGACCCGGGCCTTTATCGGCTACGTGGTGGGAAAGAACCGGCTGAATATGTTTGCAGACCGGCTGCCCACCTATTTGATTTTGACCTTTATGGTAACCTTGCTTTTGCGGGTGGCAACCTCCCTGTTTTTGTGCTTCATGCAGGGCAGGTGGCTCCCTTTTTGGCCGTTTTTGGTGCTGACGGTGAAAAGTATAGGCTGGAATCTGATCTGTGCCCCGGTCATGTGGTTTTTGTACCACAAGCTGAAACAACGGCTCCACAGTCGGATGGATTATTATTATCATCTGTAGGAGAAACGCTGTGCTGAATAAAAAGTTTGCTTACCGTCTGGAATTCCTGCTGTTTTCCGGCGTTATCATTATCTGCATCCTGATTGGGCGGATGTTCTACCTGCAAATCCTGCGGGGCAGCTACTACAGCCGTCAGGCAGAAGGGAACCGGACCCGCTACACCCGGATTGTGGCCCCCCGGGGCATTATCTACGACTGCAACGGGGAAGAACTGGCCAACAACAAGCCGGGCTTTATGATTTCCTTAGTGCGCCGTTCCGACGGCTACAACAAGGAAACTCTGGAGCGGTTGTCCGTTATTTTGAACCTGCCCATGGAGAAAATCCAGGATACCATCAAGCTCCATTCCGTAGGGGCGGAACCCATCCGGCTGGTACGGAATGCTTCTCCGGAAGTGGTGGCCAAGATTGAAGAAAATCTGCGCTACCTGCCCGGGGTAATGGTGGAAGTGCAGCCGGTGCGGTACTATCCCAACAAGGAGCTGGCCGTCCACGTACTGGGGTATGTGGGGGAAGTCAGCGATTACGAAATTGAACAAGGGGTGTACAGCGACCTGAAAGCCGGGGACATTATCGGCAAGGCAGGCCTGGAAAGCTACTATGACGCCAACCTGAGAGGGGAAGACGGCAGCTACCGGGAAGAAGTGGACGTGGTGGGCCGTGTGGTCCAGGTCATGGATAAGGTGGAGCCCAAGCCCGGGGAGGGCCTGGTGCTCACCATCGATGCCAAGCTCCAGAAAATCACGGAAGAAGCGGTGGACCGCCAGCTGAAGGCCATTGGGGCCCGGGGCTGCGCCGTGGTGGTGCTGGACCCCAACAACGGGGAAGTGAAGGCCCTGGTCTCCCGGCCGGGCTTTGACCCCAACTGGTTTGTGAACGGCATCAGCGAAAAGAACTGGAACTACCTGAATACGGACCCTTTCCATCCCATGACCGACAAGGCCATTGCCGGGGAATATCCTCCCGGTTCTACGTTTAAGATTGTCACCGGTTCGGCGGCATTGGAAGAAAAGAAGGTAACTCCGGACGAACTGATCTACGACTCCGGCCGGCACTGGCTGATTGATATGCGCAACGCCGGCGGGGAAGCCCTGGGGTATATCAACTTCAAACGGGCCCTGGCGGCTTCCGATAACGTGTACTTCTACGAAATGGGCAACCGACTGGGCATCAATCTGATTGACAAATACGCCAAGGACTTTGGCTTTGGACAGCGGACGGGCATTGACCTTCACGGGGAAGCCGAGGGGCTTATTGCTACGCCGGAATACAAGAAGAAAGTGTTTGACGAAGACTGGTATTTGGGGGATACCTTCAATACCGCCATTGGCCAGGGCTTTACCCTGGCAACCCCCATTCAGGTGGCGGAAATGATGAGTGCGGTGGCTACCGACGGCCGTCGCTTTAAGCCCCATCTGGTCAGCAAGATCATCAACGATGACGGCAGTGTGGACCAGACCTTTGAACCGGTGGAGGAGGGGAAACTGCCGGTTTCGGAGGCTACCCTGAAACTGGTGCAGGAAGGCCTGGAAGCCGTTACGGAAGAAGGCGGTACCGCTTCTTCCCTGAAGAACCTGCCGGTGGCCGTAGCGGGCAAGACCGGTACGGCAGAAAACCCCCATGGCTTGGACCATGGCTGGTTTGCCGCCTATGCCCCAGCCAAGAAACCTCAGCTGGTAGTGGTGTGCATTGTGGAACAGGGCAGTTACGGTGCCGTGTCCGCAGTGCCTATTGTCAAAAGTATTTTGGAATATGCCTTTACGGATCCCCGGGTACGCCGGGAGGGCAACAAGAAATAAGGAGCAGCTATGCGGATACAGATCAAAAAATATTTTCGCAATATCGATATGCCGCTGCTGGTCAGTGTCCTGCTGCTGATTACCATTGGCATTATCCTGATTGGCAGCGCCACCCACGCCAATGTGCCCGGCCCCAAGCGCTACAGCTTTGTGCTGCGGCAGCTGAGCTTTGCGGGCATCAACCTGGTGCTGGGGGCTTTCCTCCTGCGGTTTGATTACCGGGTGCTGAAACAGTTGGCCCGGCCCCTCTACATTTTCAACATCGTCATGCTGCTGTGCGTCATGCTCTTTGGCAAAAGTGCCCTGGGCGCCCAGCGCTGGCTGCAGCTGGGACCCATCAGCATCCAGCCCAGTGAGTTTGCCAAGGCCATTATGATTATCGCCCTGTCCTCCTACGTGGACGACCGGCTGCCGCTTTTAACGGATTTTCGTAGCTGGCTGCCGGTATTTGGCTACGTGCTGGTGCCCTTCCTATTTGTTATGAAGCAGCCCGACCTGGGAACCTCTTTGGTTTTCCTGGCCATTTTGTTGGGCACCATGATTGTCTGCGGCTTTAAGCTCCGCTATTTTTTGGCCATGGGCGGTCTGGGTCTTGCTTCAGCGCCCCTGGTCTGGCGGGTGCTTCACGAGTACCAGCGGAACCGGATCCGGGTATTTTTGAACCCTGGCCTGGAGCCCTACGGCAGCGGCTACCACGTAATCCAGTCCATGATTGCCATTGGCTCCGGCCTGTTTTTTGGCAAGGGACTGTTCCAGGGAACCCAGAGCCAGTTAAACTTCCTGCCGGAAAACCACACGGACTTTATTTTTGCGGTGGCCGGGGAAGAATTTGGCTTTATCGGGGTAACGATTATCCTGCTGCTTTACGGGGTGGTGGTGTACCGGGGCATCAAGATTGCCCTGCATGCCTCCGATGACTTTGGCACCCTATTGTCCGTGGGCATCGTATCCATGTTTTTGTTCCATATTCTGGTGAATGTGGGCATGACCAGCGGCATTATGCCCGTTACCGGCGTGCCCCTGCCCTTTATGAGCTACGGCGTCAGCTCCCTGACCACCAATATGCTGATGGTCACCCTGCTGCTGAACATCAACGCCCATCATCAGACATTACGTTTTCATTAAGGAGAGACCATGAAAAAAGATTTTCCTATCGATATACTCAGCGCTGTAGAAAAACCGGCCCGTTATACGGGAATGGAATTCGGCAGCATTGTCAAATCCGAAGCCGAAACGGAGGTTTCCTTCTGCCTGGCTTTCCCGGACACCTACGAAATCGGCATGAGCTACCTGGGTTTTAAAATCCTGTACGCCTGCCTGAATGCTGTGGAAGGGATTGCCGCCGAGCGGGCTTTTGCCCCTTGGGTGGATATGGAGGAAAAAATGCGGGAGCGGAAGCTGCCCTTGGCCTCTTTGGAAAATTCCCGGGCCCTGAAGGATTTTGACCTGGTGGGCTTTACCCTGCTGTACGAAATGTCCTATTCCAACATTGTGAATATGCTGGATATGGGCGGGGTGCCCATTTGGGCCAAGGACCGGACCCTGGACGATCCCTTTGTCTGTGCCGGGGGCTGCTGTGTGTTTAACAGCGAACCCTTGGCAGATTTCCTGGATTTCTGCATGCTGGGGGATGGGGAAAAGATTATTGTGGAAGTCTCCCTGCTGTACCGGGATTGGAAGCGGGAAGGCAAGCCTGGAGGCCGGAAGGAATTTCTGCGCCGGGTTTCCCAGATTCAGGGGGTTTACGTACCCAGCTTTTATGATGTCACCTATAACGAGGATGGTACCCTGAAGGCCTATACCCCCAATGAACCTACGGCACCGGAAGTGGTGTACAAACGGGTGGAGCAGGATGTGGACGGCCTGGCCTTTCCTACCAATCCCATTGTGCCCTACAGTGATACGGTCCACGACCGGATTATGCTGGAATTGTTCCGGGGTTGCACCCGGGGCTGCCGGTTCTGCAATGCCGGCATGATCTACCGGCCCATCCGGGAACGGCGGCCGGAAACGGTGCTGAAGCTGGCGGAGAAACTGGTGCCGGCAACGGGCTACAACGAAATTTCCCTGTTCTCCCTGAGCACCGCGGATTATTCTTACCTGGAACCGTTAACCCAAAAGCTGATTTCCGAGTTCAAAAAGGACCGGGTCAGCGTGTCCCTGCCCTCCCTGCGTATTGACAGCTTCTCCGTAAAATTGGCCCAGGAGGTCCAGGCGGTGCGGAAAAGCGGGCTGACCTTTGCTCCGGAAGCGGGCAGCCAGCGGATGCGGGACGTCATCAACAAGGGTGTAACGGAAGAAGACCTGATGAACGCCGTGGGGGCAGCCTTTGCCAACGGCTGGTCCCAGGTGAAGCTGTACTTTATGATTGGCCTGCCCACGGAAACCGACGAGGACGTCTTGGCCATTGCCAAGCTGGCCCAAATGGTCCAGTGGAAGTACAAGCAGGTTACCGGCAAGGGCGGCGCCAAGGTTACGGTCAGCGTGGCCAACTTTGTGCCCAAGCCCTATACGCCCTTCCAGTGGGCCGGCCAGAATACCAAGGCTGAATTTGACCGGAAGCACATGCTGCTCAAGAATGCCTTCGCCAAATTGAAGAACATCAATTACCAATACCACGATTCCCGTACCAGCCTGATGGAAGGGGTCCTGGCCCGGGGTGACCGGCGGCTGGGAAAAGCCATCTATCTGGCCTGGCAGCGGGGCGCCAAGTTTGACAGCTGGGGTGAGTTCTTTGACTATGACCGGTGGAAACAGGCCATTGAAGACGTGGGCCTTACCATGGACTTCTACAACAGCCGGCCCCGGGGCGAAAAGGAAGTGTTCTCCTGGGAGCATACCAGCTGCGGAGTGACCCGGCAGTTCCTGTGGAGCGAACTGGAAAAGGCCAAACGGGCGGACCTGACCCATGACTGCCGGCGGGATACTTGCACGGGCTGCGGGGTCTGCCAGAAACTGAACGTAAAAATCATCGATTGGAAGGAGACGGAAGCATGAAATTACGGCTGCAGATAACCAAAGAGCCGGGCATCCGCTTCATTTCCCATCTGGAATACCAGCGGAGCCTGGAAAAAGCCATCCGGCGGGCGGACCTACCGGTGGCCTATTCGGAAGGCTTCAATCCCCATATGAAGTTTTCCCTGGCATCGGCCCTTAGCGTGGGCGTTACCAGCACCTGCGAGTTTGCCGAGGTACGGCTGGTGGAAGAGCGGCCCCTGGAGGAGCTGGTAACTGCCCTCAAGGCAGCCCTGCCCATGGGCATCCGGATTGTCAAGGCGGACCTGGCGGACGACAAGGCCCCCATGCTCATGGCCTCCGCCCAAGGGGCCAGCTACCAGGTGGAGGTACCCTGCCCGGAAGACCCGGCAGCGGGTATTGCGGCCTTTAACCAGGCCTCAGAGGTGCCCTACACCAAAACCCACAACAAGGCCAAGGGAAAACCCAAAACCATCAACGTCAAGGACTTTATTCCCCAGGTGGACGCAGCCTGGCAGGATGGGGTCCTGAAACTGGCTTTTGACTGCCGTATCACACCTACGGGCAGCATGAAAGCGTCCCAGCTCCTGGAAATTCTGGAAAAGGATTTTGGGGTGGGACTGTCCTTCAATGAAGCCGATATCCGCCGTACGGACCTGTTCGGACGGGATGCGGCGGGGCATAAAACCTCGCTAATCGGCACGGCGCAGCCATGACCAAGATCATTTATGTCAGTGTCCGGCCCGAAGAAACCCGCATGGGCCTGGTGGAGGAAGGACGTCTCCGGGACTATGCGGTGGAGCGTAGGAACACGGACAACTTGGTGGGAAATGTGTATCGGGGCCAGGTGTGCAATGTGGTTCCTGGGATACAGGCCGCCTTTGTAGATTTGGATGTAGGCAAAAACGGTTTTTTGACCTTAAAAAAAGAGGAAAAACTCTCTCAGGGTCAAATGATATTGGTACAGGTAGTGAAGGATGCCCGGGGCAGCAAGGGTCCGGCCATTACCCGGAATATTACCCTGCCGGGCCGGTATGTGGTGCTGGAGCCCTTTGGCTCCCGGATTTCCCTGTCCCGGAAAATCGAGTCCAAGACCAAGCGCAGCCAGCTGCGGGAATGGGCTTCCCAGGTGCTGCCGCCCAAGATGGGCCTGGTGCTCCGGACCGCCGCAGCCAGTGCGGACAAGAAGGAAATCCAGGCAGACGTGGAAAACCAGCTCCACAGCTGGAAAATCCTCCTGCGCCGGAGCAAATTGGGGCGGGGACCCCATCTATTGTACCGGGAACTGGACCTGTCCATCCGGATGATTCGGGACTACGTGACGGAAGATGTGCAGAAGATTGTGGTGGACGATGTAACCATCTACCATACCCTGACCAATATGCTAAAGGAAATGGGGCTGCCCCAAATTGAGGTGAAGCTCTACAGTGGTACCGATGACCTGTTTTCCAGTTACCAGCTGGATGAGGAAATCGAAAGTATGTCGGACCGGGTGGTGTGGCTGCCGGGAGGCGGCTACCTGGTATTTGACTATACGGAAGCCATGACCGTAGTGGACGTCAACAGCGGCCGCTACTCGGGAGGTGGGGACCGGGATGAAACCGGTATGGCCACCAACCGGGAAGCGGCTGTGGAAATTGCCCGGCAGCTGCGGCTTCGGGATATCGGCGGCATTATTGTGGCCGACTTTATTGATATGGACACCCAGGAGGAGCAGGAGGAAATCCTGCAAATCCTGCGGAAGGAATTTGCTTCCGACAAAATGAAACCCAAGGTGATTGATATTACCTCTCTGAACCTGGTGGAAATGACCCGGATGAAGGCCCGGAAAAACCTGGCCAGCGTCCTGTACAGCACCTGTCCCACGTGCCGGGGCAGCGGCCGGGTTCTTTCCCCGGAAACGGTGTACGTGGAAATCCGCCGCCGGCTCCGGAGCATTTTTGCAGAGGGCAATATGAGTCATTCGCTGCTGATTACCGTTCATCCCATGGTCTACAGCTGGATCATGGAACAGGGCGTCAAGGATATGGAACGGGAATTCAGCTGCAAAATCAAAACCGCCAGTGACGCGGCGCTGGATATAGGAGTCTTTACCATCCTGGCAGCGGATCACTGAGCCAGGAGGTGGCAGGCATGAATCTGGAAATACCGGCATATGTGCAAAAAGTAATGGAGCTCCTGCGTTCCCACGGCTTTGAAGCCTACGTGGTGGGCGGAGCAGTCCGGGATTTGCTGCTGGGGCGCACTCCGGACGACTACGACGTGGTGACCAACGCCCGGCCGGACGAAATCCAGCTTTTGGCAGAAAAGGCCCAGATTCCTGTGGTCAGAGACCTGGGCCAGAACTTCGGGGTGGTAATCCTGGTTTCCGACCGTATGGCGGTGGAAGTGGCCTCCTACCGGAACGAAACCTACGGCAGTGCCGATGCCCACCGGCCGGCAGAGGTCTGGTACTGTGAAACCCTGGAAGAGGACCTGGGACGCAGGGATTTTACCATCAACGCCCTGGCCCTGGATCAACAGGGGAATATTATCGATTATTACGACGGGCTCAGCGACCTGCGGGGCCGGGTGCTGCGCACGGTGGGCAATGCCAACAAGCGGTTTCAGGAGGATGCCCTGCGGATGTTCCGGGTCTGCCGTTTTGTGGCCCAGCTGGGCTTTACCCCGGATGAAAAGATTCTGCCGGCCATTCAGGCCAACCTGGCCCGGACGGAAGGCTTGTCCCTGGAGCGGGTGCGGACGGAGCTGAACAAGACCCTGTGCGGCACCTACGCCGGACGGGGCATGGACCTAATGGTGCGCAGCGGGCTGGCGGCTGAAAGCTGCCGGGTCCGGCACGGGGGAACCTGGAGTCAGGTGCCCATTTTGCCGGAGCTGCTGGATTTGGTAGGGGTGGAGCAAAATCCCCTTTACCATCGGTACGATGTGTGGAACCATACGGCGGCTGCCCTGGATCAGGGAGACCGGACTCTGCCGGTGGGCTGGGCTATTTTGCTCCACGATATTGCCAAGGGCCGGGAAGGGGTCCGGGGCATCAACAAGGAGGGCCAGCCCTGCGACTATGGCCACGAGGTGGTGGGAGCCAAAATGGCCCATGCCATTTTGGCACGGCTGCAGCTGCCGGGAAAACTGGCGGACCGGGTGGCCTGGCTGGTAAAGAACCATATGCACTTTGGCTTTGCCATGGCCCAAACCGACGCCCAGACCTGGCGCTGGCTGCGCAAGGAGGCCCGCAGCGGCCATTTTCGGCTGAACAAGGAAATGGCCGAAGCCTTTAAGCAGCTGACCGCCCTGTGCACCGCCGATGTGGCAGCGGCCAATGCCGGTCAGACGGATATTATCCATGCCCAGATGTACGGCAAGCGCTTGGTTTCCATGGCCTATTTGATGCCCGTGCACACGTCAGACCTGAATTTCACCGGTTGGGATGCCTTAAAGGCAGGGGCCCAGCCCAAACAGCTCCGGGAACTGATGCCCGTTCTGCTCCAGCGGGTCCAGGACCTGAAACTGGAAAACGAACCGGAAGCCTTGGAACAGGCTGCAAAGAATTGGGTTATACGTCAAAAAAACAAAAAATAGGTAAAATCATACACTGAGAGATATGTTTTTTCGTATCCCTCAGTTTTTTTTATGAGACAAATACTTTTGGGTATAGACAATACAGAAAAATTGTGAGAATATATAGGTGTACGTGTTGCCAATTTTATGGGGAATGAATGTCAAAAATAAGTAAAATTGATAAAAATTATTAGAATTAACATAGAATTGGCAAAAAAAGCGCAAATTAATCACTTGAGATTTAAAAAAAAAATTATTTGTGCTATAATCAACGTGTACTATGAAAAAGCAGGTCTACCGGAATTCGAATTGAAAAAATACTCAATTACAAAGGGGGATGGATTATTTCATTAGAGGAGGGTTCCGGACGTTTCAAAACTAGTATGGATCTTAAGGAGGTTTTTGCTTTGAGTAAAGTAATGACGTTAAAAGACGCAGTTGCCAAGTATGTGCATAGTGGTGATCATATCGCCCTGGGCGGTTTCACAACTGACCGGAAACCGTATGCTGCCGTTTATGAAATCTTAAGACAAGGTATCACCGATTTGACTGGTCTGGGCGGCGCTGCCGGCGGCGACTGGGATATGCTGATCGGCTGCGGCCGGGTAAAGGCATATATCAACTGCTATACTGCCAACTCCGGTGTTACCAACGTTTCCAGACGGTTCAGAAAATGGTTTGAAGCTGGCAAACTGATCATGGAAGACTATTCCCAGGATGTAATCTACATGATGTGGCATGCTGCTGCACTGGGTCTGCCCTTCCTGCCTGTAACCCTGATGCAAGGCTCCGGCCTGACCGATGAATGGGGCATCAGCAAGGAAGTCCGCAAGACTTTGGACAAGGTTCCTGATGACAAATTCGTTTATATTGATAACCCCTTCAAAAAAGGCGAAAAAGTTGTTGCTGTTCCTGTTCCGCAAATTGATGTAGCTATTATCCATGCACAACAGGCTTCTCCGGACGGCACTGTACGCATTTGGGGCGGCAAATTCCAGGATGTGGATATTGCCATGGCTGCCAAATACACGATCGTTACTGCTGAAGAAATCATCAGCAATGAAGAAATCAGAAGAGATCCTACTCAGAATGACATTCCCGGCATGTGCGTAGATGCTGTTGTTCTGGCTCCTTATGGTGCACATCCTTCTCAATGCTATGGTATGTATGACTATGATAATCCGTTCCTGAAGGTTTATGACAAAGTCAGCAAGACCCAGGAAGACTTCGATGCTTTCTGCAAAGAATGGGTGTTTGACCTGAAAGATCATGACGAATACCTGAACAAACTGGGTGCTACCCGTTTGATCAACCTGAAAGTAGTTCCTGGCCTGGGCTACCATATCGACATGACGAAGGAGGACAAATAACAATGGCTGATTACACGAATTATACCAATAAAGAAATGCAGGCTGTGACCATTGCCAAGCAAATCAAAAATGGTCAGGTTGTAACCGTAGGTACCGGTCTTCCTCTGATCGGCGCCAGCGTTGCCAAGAGAGTATACGCTCCTGACTGCCACATCATCGTGGAAAGCGGCCTGATGGACTGCTCTCCTGTGGAAGTTCCCCGCAGCGTAGGCGATCTGAGATTCATGGCCCATTGCGGCACCATTTGGCCCAACGTTCGTTTCGTTGGCTTCGAAATCAACGAATACCTGCATAAAGCCAACCGTCTGATTGCTTTCATCGGCGGCGCTCAAATCGACCCGTACGGCAACGTAAACTCCACCTCCATTGGTGATTACCATCATCCGAAAACCCGTTTCACCGGTTCCGGCGGTGCCAATGGTATTGCTACCTACTCCAACACCATCATTATGATGCAGCATGAAAAACGCAGATTCATGCAGAAAATTGACTATGTAACCAGCCCTGGCTGGATCGACGGCCCTGGCGGACGTGAAAGACTGGGTCTGCCCGGCGATGTAGGTCCGCAAATGGTTGTTACCGACCGCGGCGTACTGAAGTTTGATGAAAAGACCAAACGGATGTACCTGGCTGGCTACTATCCGACTTCTTCCCCTGAAGACGTATTGGAAAACACCGGTTTCGATCTGGATGTATCCAGAGCCGTTCTGCTGGAAGCTCCGGAACCCTCTGTTATCAAATTGATCAGAGAAGAAATCGACCCGGGCCAAGCCTTCATTCAAGTTCCCGTAGAAGACAAGAAATAAGAGAGAATTAGGGAGGAATCATTTAAATGGGTTTCTATTCAATGCCTAGATATTTTCAACAACTGCCCCAAGTCGGCAAGGTGCTGAAAAAAGTAGACGAAGACAATACTGCCAAACTGAAAGCCATCGAAGAAGAAATTCACCAATTGGTGAAAGCTGCTGAAGATGCAGGCCGTTCCACCGAATCCCTGAATGCATCCGGTCAATTGACCGCCCTGCAGAGAGTGGAAAAACTGGTAGAACCGGGCACCTGGAGACCGCTGAACTCCTTGTTCAACCCGGAAGGCAACAAAAACGGTTCCGTAAGCATCGTTAAGGGCCTGGGCAAAATCAACGGCAAATGGGCTGTTGTGGTCGCTTCCGATAACAAGAAGCTGGCCGGCGCTTGGGTACCTGGCCAGGCTGAATGCCTGCTGCGTGCTTCCGACACCGCAAAAACCCTGCACATTCCCCTGGTGTATGTGCTGAACTGCTCCGGCGTTAAATTCGACGAGCAGGAAAAAGTTTATCCGAACCGCCGCGGCGGCGGCACCCCGTTCTTCAGAAACGCTGAACTGAACCAACTGGGTGTTCCCGTAATCGTCGGCATCTATGGTACCAACCCTGCTGGCGGCGGTTACCACAGCATCAGCCCCACTGTCCTGATTGCCCATGAAAAGGCCAACATGGCAGTAGGCGGCGCCGGCATTTTGGGCGGCATGAACCCCAAAGGCTACATTGACATGGAAGGCGCTAACCAGATTGCTGACATGGTAGACCGCAGCGGCAAGCAAGAACCCCCTGGAGCTGTTGATATCCACTTTACGGAAACCGGCTTCATGCGCGAAGTTTATGCTTCCGAAGAAGGCGTTCTGGAAGGTATCAAAAAGTATATCGGTATGCTGCCCAGCTACAACCCGGAATTCTTCCGCGTTGACGATCCCAAAGCTCCGGCTCTGCCCAGCGAAGACCTGTACAGCATGGTTCCTCTGAATGACAAGAGAGCCTACGATATCTACAATGTTCTGGGTCGTCTGTTCGATAACAGCGAACTGAAGGAATACAAGAAGGGCTATGGCCCCGAAATGATTACTGGTATGGCCAAAGTCAACGGCCTGCTGGTTGGCGTTGTTGCCAACGTACAAGGTCTGCTGATGAATTACCCTGAATACAAGGCTGCCGGCTCCGTTGGTATGGGCGGCAAGCTGTACCGTCAGGGCCTGGTAAAAATGAACGAGTTTGTGACGCTGTGCGCCAGAGACCGTTTGCCCATCGTTTGGGTTCAGGATACCACCGGTATTGATGTAGGCAACGACGCTGAAAAAGCTGAATTGCTGGGCTTGGGCCAATCCCTGATTTATTCCATCCAGACCTCCCATGTTCCTCAATTTGAAATTACCCTGAGAAAAGGTTCTGCTGCAGCCCATTACGTATTGGGTGGACCTCAGGGCAACGACACCAACGCATTCTCCATTGGTACTGCTGCAACGGAAATCTACGTAATGAACGGTGAAACCGCTGCTACCGCTATGTACTCCCGGAGACTGGCGAAGGACAGAAAAGCTGGTAAGGATTTGCAGCCGACCATCGACAAGATGAACGATCTGATCCAGGCTTTCCATACGAAATCTCGTCCGAAAGTGTGCGCTGAATTGGGTCTGGTTGACGAAATCGTTGACATGACGGCTCTGCGCGGCTATGTAGAAGCATTTACGGAAGCTGCATATCAGAACCCTGAATCGATTTGCCCGTTCCATCAAATGCTTCTTCCTAGAGCCATTAGAGAATTTGACACTTTCGTAAAGAAATAATCCTTACGGAGGAAGAAAGCTAAATGAGTATTTATACCTTAGGTATTGATGTTGGATCTACCGCTTCCAAGTGCGTAATTCTGAAAGACGGTAAAGAAATTGTGGCAAAATCCCTGGTAGACGTGGGGACCGGTACTTCCGGTCCTGCACGCTCCATCTCCGAAGTACTGGAGAATGCCCACATGAAAAAAGAAGATATGGCTTATACCCTGGCTACCGGCTACGGCCGCAACTCCTTGGAAGGCATTGCCGACAAGCAGATGAGCGAACTGAGCTGCCATGCTATGGGCGCCTACTTCATTTGGCCTAACGTGCACACCGTTATTGATATCGGTGGGCAGGACGTAAAGGTCATCCATGTGGAAAATGGTGCCATGACCAATTTCCAAATGAATGATAAATGTGCTGCAGGTACTGGCCGTTTCCTGGATGTAATGGCCAATGTCCTGGAAGTAAAAGTGTCTGACCTGGCTCCCTTGGGCGCACAGTCCAAAAAACGGGTGGCCATCAGCTCTACCTGTACCGTATTTGCGGAAAGCGAGGTTATCAGCCAGCTGTCCAAGGGTACGGACAAGATCGACATCATTGCTGGTATCCATCGTTCTGTTGCAAGCCGGGTAATCGGTCTGGCAAACCGGGTGGGGATTGTTCCCGACGTGGTGATGACCGGCGGCGTAGCCCAGAACTATGGTGTGGTGGATGCTTTGCGGGAAGGTTTGGGAGTAGAAATCCAAACTTCTCCTCTTGCACAGTACAACGGTGCCCTGGGTGCCGCCCTGTATGCCTACAAGAAAGCAACCAAATAAAGTTTTACAACAGTTCACTCATGTGAAGAAGGAAGGATAATTATGCCAAAGACAGTAAGCCCTGGCGTTCAGGCATTGAGAGATGTAGTTGAAAAAGTTTACCGGGAAGCCCGTGAAGCAAAAGCTGCAGGCGAACCTGTAGGTTGGTCTTCTTCCAAGTTCCCCTGCGAATTGGCTGAATCTTTCGGCCTGCACGTTGTATATCCGGAAAACCAGGCCGCTGGTATCGCTGCCAACCGTGACGGCGAAGTAATGTGCCAAGCTGCTGAAGATCTGGGTTACGACAACGATATCTGCGGTTACTCCCGTATCAGCCTGGCCTATGCCGCTGGTAAGAGAGCTGCTAACAAGATGGACAAAGATGGTAACTATATCATCAACCCCAACAGCGGCAAACCGCTGAAAGATGAAAACGGCAAAAAGGTCATCGATCCTGAAACCGGCAAACCGGTTATCGATCCTAAGACCCGTAAACCTTATACCGTTATCGATGATATCTATGAAATCGCAGCTCTGCCGGACGGCGAAGAAAAGACCCGCCGTACCAACGCCCTGCATAAATATCGTCAGATGATCATGCCCATGCCGGACTTTGTTCTGTGCTGCAACAACATTTGCAACTGCATGACCAAATGGTATGAAGATATTGCCCGCAGACACAACATTCCCCTGATTATGGTTGACGTTCCTTACAACGAAACTGACCAAGTCAGCGAAAGCAACGTAAAATACATTCGTTCCCAATTTGACAAAGCCATCCGTCAAATGGAAGAAATCTCCGGCAAGAAATTTGACGAAGATAAGTTCGAAAAATGCTGCCAATACGCTAACCGTACCGCTAAGGCTTGGTTAAAGGTTTGTGACTATCTGCAATACAAACCGGCTCCGTTCAACGGCTTTGACCTGTTCAACCATATGGCTGACGTTGTTACCGCCCGTGGCAGAGTAGAAGCTGCTGAAGCTTTCGAACTGCTGGCCAGCGAATTGGAACAACACGTAAAAGAAGGAACCACTACCGCTCCTTTCAAAGAAAAATATCGTATCATGTTCGAAGGTATCCCCTGCTGGCCGAAGCTGCCTGACCTGTTCAAGCCGCTGAAAGCCAACGGTCTGAACATCACCGGTGTTGTATACGCTCCTGCATTTGGTTTCGTTTACAACAACTACGATGAACTGGTACGCGCCTACTGCAAGGCTCCTAACTCCGTATGTCTGGAACAGGGCGTTGCTTGGCGTGAAGGCCTGTGCCGTGAAAACAAGGTTGACGGCGTTCTGGTTCACTACAACCGTTCCTGCAAACCTTGGTCCGGCTACATGCCTGAAATGCAGCGCCGCTTCACCAAGGATCTGGGTATCCCCACTGCCGGTTTCGACGGTGACCAGGCCGATCCCAGAAACTTCAACGCTGCACAGTATGAGACTCGTGTCCAAGGTTTGGTCGAGGCCATGGAAGCTAACGCTGAGAAGAAGGGGAAATAAAAATGGCAATCAATACACTTATTGAAGAGTTTAAACAGATCGCTTTGAATCCGAAGGCACAAGCTGCCAAATATAAGGCAGAAGGCAAAAAGCTGATCGGCTGCCTGCCTTACTATTGCCCGGAAGAACTGGTTTATGCTGCTGACATGGTTCCCATGGGTGTTTGGGGCGCCAATGGCAAAACCGAAGTTCGTTCCAAGGAATACTGCGCTACGTTCTATTGCACGCTGGCCCAGCTGTCCCTGGAAATGCTGCTGGACGGCACCCTGGATTGCCTGGACGGTATCATTACCCCCGTTCTGTGCGATACCCTGCGTCCTATGAGCCAGAACTTCAAGGTAGCCATGGAAGGCAAAATGCCGGTTATTTTCCTGGCCCATCCTCAGGTTCGTCAAGATGCTGCTGGTAAGCAGTACACCTATGACCAATACAACAATGTAAAGACCCATCTGGAAGCAATCTGCGGCCATGAAATCGCCAACGATGCCATCCTGAATGCAATCAAAGTTTACAACGCCAGCCGCAAGGCTCGTCGTGAATTCTGCAAACTGGCCAACGAACATTGCGATGTAATCACCGCCAGCGCTCGTTCCTATGTGCTGCAAGCTGCCTACTTCATGCTGAAGGATGAATACACTGCCAAACTGGAACAACTGAACAAAGAATTGGCTGCCACTCCTGTGGGCAAATTCGATGGTCACAAGATTCTGGTTTCCGGTATCACCTACAACATGCCTGGCATCCTGAAAGCTTTGGACGACAACAAACTGGCCATCGCTGCTGATGATGTGGCTTACGAAAGCCGCAGCTTCGCAAAAGATGCTCCGGAAGATCTGGACAACGGCCTGCAGGCTCTGGCTGTACAATTCGGCAGACAGGACAACGATGTTATCCTGTACGATCCGGACTACGCCAAAGATGCCCGTTCCGAACATGTCTGCAAACTGGCTGAAGAAAGCGGCGCCGAAGGCGTTGTAGTCTTCATGATGCAGTTCTGCGATCCTGAAGAAATGGAATATCCGGACCTGAAGAAGGCTCTGAACAAACACCATATTCCTCAGATCAAAGTTGGTGTGGATCAACAGACCCGCGACTTTGGCCAAGCACAAACTGCTCTGGAAGCCTTTGCTGAAAGCTTATAATTCTTCCTCCAGCCTGCTTGCAGGCTGAGGTACAAAAAATGAAGGATGATTCGTGGTGAATCATCCTTCATTTTTTTTGTTATAATAGCTTAAAAGCGGGCTGCGCAGCAGTCCTAAGGGAGGTTATCATGGATTTAAACAGCCAATACCTGGCAAAACGGAAAACGCCGGCAGAGGTGCTTGCCTCTATCCAGGACGGCGATTATATTTTCAGCGCCCAAAGCAGTTCAGCACCGGTGACCCTGATTGAGGAGATGCCCCTGTTGCGGCAGTGGGGCCGGAAAAATCTGGTGTTCAATTCCTGTGGGCCCAATTATGACCATGCCTGGTTCCATGACCCGGCTATGCGGGATACGGTGGAACATGTGAGCTGGTTCTTCAGTCCGCCTGTACGCAAGGCTTGCCAGGAAGGGCTGTGCGGTTTTCTGCCCGGGGATACCACCAGCCTGGTGCGCAAGACTATGGACCGGGCCCGGTGGGAAGGTCGCCGGCCGGTGCTGCTGGCAACGGCGGCCCCCCTGGATGCCCAAGGAAACTTCACCCTTTCGGTGAGTACCCTGTTTGAACGGGACCTTATTAATGCGGGAGCCCTGGTCCTTTTGGAAGTCAGCTCCAAGCATCCCAGAATCTGCGGGGATACCCTGATTCCACTGTCTCGGGTAACCGCCTTTACGGAAACGGACCGGCCGGTACCGGCAGGGAACCCCGGAAAAGCAAAGCCTGTGGACCAGAAGATTGCCGCCCGGGTGGCAGAACTGATTCCGGACGGCTCCACCTTGCAGCTGGGGGTGGGCCATCTGCCCAATGCGGTAGCTGTGGAGCTGCGCAATAGGAAGCACCTGGGCATCCACTCCGGGGTGTTTGGCTATGCCATGCTGGAGCTGATCCGTTCCGGCGCCGTGGACAATTCCCAAAAGGGTTTTATGGACGGCTTTTCCATCTGCTCCAGCGTCAGCGGGGGACAGGACCTGTTCGACTTTGTGGACGACAACCACAGCGTCCTGTTCCGGGCAGGGACCTTTACCAACAACCCCCGGATTATTGCCAAAAACCGAAATATGGTATCCCTGAATTCCACCCTGGAAATTGATCTCACTGGCCAAAGCGCAGGGGAATCCATGGGCTTTCGCCAGTTCTCGGCCAGCGGGGCCCAGCCGGAAACCATCCAAGGAGCCCAATTTTCTCCCGGCGGTAAATCCATTCTGGCCCTGCCCTCCGCCTACGAAGCCAAGACTGCCGACGGCAAACGGGTGCTGCAATCCAAGATTGTCACCAGCTTCCGGCCGGGGACAGTGGTGACCAGTTCCCGGACCCTGGTGGACTACGTGGTAACCGAGTACGGTACTGCCTGCCTCAGGGGCCTTTCCATTCCCCGGCGGGTGGAAGCCCTGATTGCCATTGCCCACCCGGAGTTTCGGGAGCAGCTGCGGCAGGATGCCAAAAAGTACGGGCTATTGTATTAGCAAGCTAAACCAAAAGGCGTTTCTCCTAACTGGGGAGAAACGCCTTTTACAGTATTTGGGCCACGGTTTCCTGGGTGAGCCGGAGAAAGGCCCGGAGGGTAGGGTTGTGTTCCTGGCCTTTGGCATAGGACAGGGTCAGCCAGGGAGCCGTCTGCAGGTCCCCTGTAAGAAAATAGCGGATGGGCTTGGGAATGTGCAGGGCATGGACGTAGGAACTCATGCAGAAAGCAGCCCCCATTCCTTCCGCTGCCAGGCGCACGGCCGTTTCGATGCTGCCCACTTCTTTGAACCTTGCCTGGTTTAATCCAGCGGTTTTCAGCAGCTTATCTTCCTGGAGCCGCACCTGCTGGTAGGGTCGCTGCAAAAGCAGTAGTTCCTTTGGCAGAGCTTCCAAATCCAGAAAAGAATAGGGAGAGCCGGCTACGGGAATGGCCTGGGCACAGGCCGGGTGGTCCGGAGAAAGGGCCAGCAGCAGGGGTTCCCGCTTCAACAGCCGCTGGGCAAATTCCGGGTCCGGTTGATCCTGGATAGAGAGAATCACATCAAATTGGTTATTCTTCAGCCCTTGCAGCAGTTCCTGGTGGTGCTCATGGGTCAGCTTGATTTCGGCGTCCGGATGGGTGCGGTGGAAGGCGGCAATCAGGGTGGGCATCAGAAGGGAAGAATAGATCAGGTAGGTGCCAATGCGCAGACTGTTTTGGCGCCTTTGCTGCAAGGGCAGCAGCGCACTGGCCAGCTCCTGGTCCAGGTCCAAGATTTTCCGGGCGTAGGCGAGGACCAGCTCCCCTTCTGGGGTGGGGGTTACCGACCGGCCGTCCCGCAGGAACAGGGGAACCCCCAAGGACTCCTCCAGCTTTTTGATGGCAATGCTGAGGGTGGGCTGGGTAATATAGAGTTTGCGGGCAGCGGTATGGTAGCTGCCGGTTTCTGCCAGCACGCAGAGATATTGGAGCTGGCGCAGGGGAAAGGTCATGCTGCTGCCTCCTTAGGGACAAATTTACCGATTTTCATCCATTATAGCATGGAAGCTGCTGCGGTAAGCCAGTATTTTGTACAAATGATAGAAAAAATCTATCAGTAGATTAAATAGAACAATTGGACGTACAAGCTGAATTTTCTTACAATGAACCTATCAAGGGCAGCAGCCCGCAACGGCTGCTGCGGAAAGGGAGTAGGAAAATGACAGCAAATGCGGCGGCAGGAAAACCTGTCAAAAAAATGGAAGTACCCCATACTTTTGTGATCATCTTCGTGATGATATTGCTGGCGGTGCTTCTTACGTGGATCATTCCCGCAGGGATGTATGATTTCGTGAAAAATGCCAGCGGCCGGAAAATGGTGGATCCGGCAACCTTCCACTATGTGCAGAGCAGCGGGGTGAATCCTCTGAAAATCCCTCTGTACATCATTAAGGCCTGCGAACAAAGAGCGGAACTGATGATGATCATCTTCTTCTCCGGGGCCGCCTTCCATGTGGTGACGAAAACCGGCTCGCTCCAGGCCCTTCTGGCCATTGGCGCCCGGAAGTTTTCGGACCGGCTGTACATCTTTATCCCGGCCCTGACCCTGCTATTTGGGTTAATCTGCACCACCCAGGCCGTGAATACCTTTATTCCCTTTGCACCAGTGATGGTGATGCTGAGCATGGCCATGGGCCTGGATTCCATTTCTGGGGCTTCCATCATGCTGCTGGGCGGGGCGGTAGGGTTCTCTACGGGGACCCTGAACGTTTCCACCACCCTGGTAGCCCAGAATATTGCGGAGCTGCCGCCTTATTCCGGCTTGGGCTACCGGTCTTTCTGTTTTGTGGTGTATTACATTGTGACCAACATCTATTTGATTCGTTATGCCAATAAGGTGAAGGCCAAACCGGAGCTGAGCCCCATGTACGACCTGGACCAGGAAACCCTCCAGCGGGAAGGCACGCTGGATTTGGAAGAAGCCAGCCACTTGACTCGGAAAAAACTGATTCCCTTAATTCTTTTGATTGTGATTTTTGCCGTCATCATTTATGGAACCATTGTTTGGAAATGGAGTATGGACCAGATGTCCGCCATGTTCCTGGTTTATGCGGTAGCGGCGGATCTATTGTACGGAGCCAGTGCCAACGAAGTGTGCAAGGACATTATTGAGGGCAGCAAAAAGATGCTGGGAGCTGCCTACATCATTGGCATGGCTTCCACCATCAGCGCCATTATGAACGACGGGAAAATCACCTACACCATTGTTCATGCCCTGTCCCAGATTTTGGAAGGGCTGCCGGCGGTGGTGATTGCTCCCGGCATGGTGGTGGCCAATACCATCATCAACGTTTTCCTGACCAGCGGCAGCGGCCAGGCTGTGGCAGTTATGCCCATCCTGACGCCCCTTTCCGATGTACTGGGGGTTACCCGGCAGACCATGGTGCTGGCCTTCAACTTTGGGGATGGGTTCTGCAACTACATTCTGCCCACCTCTACAGCACTTATGGGTTCCCTGTCCGTGACCAACATCCCCTACGACCGGTGGATGCGGTTTATGTGGAAACTGTTTCTCATCTGGCTAGTGGTGGGCTGCATCCTGGCGGCCATTGCCCAATTTATCCAGCTGGGACCGATGTAAAACTTTGCCAAGAAAGAAGGAGACAACATGCTGGAACAGAAAATTGCCCAGGCCAATGCCTGGATTGATGAATTGGCGCCCCAATTGTGGCAGCTCTCCGATGCCATTTATGATCACCCGGAGGTGGGGCCCAACGAGGTGTATGCCAGCGGGCTGCTGACGGATTATCTGGAGCAGCAGGGCTTTACCGTAACCCGGGGACTGGCCACCCTGCCCACAGCCTTTAAGGCTGTTTGGAAAAACGGAGAAGGGGGCCCCAATTTTGGCCTTCTATGCGAATATGATGCCCTGGCCGGTATGGGACATGGCTGCGGCCATCAAATGCAGGGACCGGCCATTTTGGGCGCTGCTGCGGCCATTAAAAAGGCAGCCGGGGATAGACCCTTTACCCTGACGGTATACGGCACCCCCGGGGAAGAAAATATCAGTGGCAAATACATTATGATTGAAAACGGGGTGACCTTTGAGGAACTGGATGTGGCTCTCATGATGCACGGGGGTCCCGCCACCCAGACGGATATCAAATGCTTGGCCAATGGGGAATACACCCTGACCTACCATGGAAAGGCGGCCCATGCGGCCCTGAAGCCCGAAGACGGCCGGAGTTCCCTGGACGCCATGCTGCTGGCTTTCCACGGCATTGAGTGCCTGCGGGAGCACGTGCCCGACGATGTGCGGATTCACTACAATATTTTGGACGCCGGCGGCACCGCTGCCAATGTGGTCCCCAGCTTTACCCAGGCCCAGGTCATGGTCCGGGGCAATACAGTGGGGGAAGTAAAGGGGCTGATGCAGCGGCTGGAGAAAATCTACCAGGGGGCCGCCCTGATGACGGAAACCCAGGTGGAATACCAGCTGGGCAAACTGCTGGACAACAAGATTCCCAACCTGACCCTAAACGATATCCTCATGCGCCATGCCCGGGAACTGAAGGCTCCCAACTGCCAGCCGCCCCGGGAGCGGACCGGGTCCACGGACTTTGCCAATGTAATGCACCGGGTCCCCGGCTCCTGCATCCGGGTAGCCTTTGTTCCCCCAGGAACGGTATCCCATTCGGAAGCTTTTATCCAGGCCGGCAAGTCGGAGGCGGCTCACAAGGCCATTGTTTTTGGGGCCAAAATTTTGGCAGATACCATTTTGGAATTGGTTCAGCAGCCGGAAGAGTTACAAAAAATTCAGGAAGAATTTCGGACCAGATTGTACGCAGAAAACAATAATGAAGTGTAAACAATAAATATTATCAATTAGGCGGAGGGCTCATTCCTCCGCCTTTTTTGGCCTCTGAAAAAATAGATAAAAAGACAGATTGAAACGGAAAAAGGCAAAAGCGTAACCTTTGTCCGCTTTGCGAGAACACACAGCCTGTTGTGTTTTGGGTGTATTTACGTTGATGTTTACACAATATGTAGTTGCGAAATGGTCCGAGATATTGTATGATATTAGGGCAGTCAACAATAACTGTATATAAAAGAATGACAATATATTGCGTAGAAAAAATTCAGGAGAGAGGGATCGGGTATGGCTAAAAAAGTAATCAAGCGCGACGGTTCTACGGTAACTTTTGACCGCAGCAAAATCGTAACAGCCATTCAAAAGGCCAACAAGGCCGTAGAGGAAAAAGAGCAGCTTCCGCTGGAAGATATTGAAGAGATCGCTTCTTTCGTGGAGCACAAGCAAAAAACCAGACTGCTGGTGGAAGATATCCAGGATATGGTGGAAAAACAGATCATGACCCGGGGCCGTTATGCCCTGGCCAAGGCCTACATCATTTACCGGTACAACCGGGCACTGGTCCGCAAGGCCAATACCACTGACGACTCCATCCTGTCTTTGATCAGCAACAAGAATAAGGACGTTATGGAAGAAAACTCCAACAAGAACGCGGTAATGGTTTCCACCCAGCGTGACTTGATTGCCGGGGAAGTTTCCCGGGACCTGACCCGCCGGGTGGTGCTGCCGGAAAAAATTTCCCGGGCCCACGATGACGGTGTCATCCACTTCCATGATGCCGATTATTTCATCCAGCCCATGTTCAACTGCTGCCTGGTAAACCTGGGCGACATGCTGGACAACGGCACGGTTATGCACGGCAAGCTGATTGAAAGCCCCAAGAGCTTCCAGGTAGCCTGCACCGTAATGACCCAGATTATTGCTTCCGTGGCTTCCGCCCAATACGGCGGCCAGTCCGTGGATGTATCCCATTTGGGCAAGTACCTGCGCCGGAGCCGGGAAAAATTCAAGAAACGCCTGCTGGAAACCACCCATGGCCAAATGTCCAAAGAGGATATGGAAGCTGTGCTGGACAGCCGGATGAAGGATGAACTGGCCAGCGGCGTCCAGACCATCCAATACCAGATCAACACCTTGATGACCACCAACGGCCAATCCCCCTTTGTAACGCTGTTCATGCACCTGGATCCCCAGGACGAATACATTGAGGAAAATGCCCAAATCATCGAAGAAATCCTGAAGCAGCGGCTCCAGGGCATCAAGAACGAAGTGGGTGTGTATGTGACCCCGGCGTTCCCCAAACTGGTGTATGTGCTGGACGAAAACAACTGCCTGAAGGGCGGCAAGTACGACTATCTAACCGAGCTGGCCGTACGCTGCTCCATCAAACGGATGTACCCGGACTACATTTCTGCCAAGAAGATGAAGGAAATCTACCAGGGGAATGTATTCTCTCCCATGGGCTGCCGTTCCTTCCTGTCTCCCTGGAAGGATGAAAAGGGCAACTATAAATTCGAAGGCCGCTTCAACCAGGGCGTAGTTTCCCTGAACCTGCCCCAAATTGGCATTATTGCCAAAGGCGATGAAGATAAATTCTGGAAGCTGCTGGACGAACGGCTGCAGCTGTGCTACGAAGCCCTGATGGTGCGCCACAACGCCCTGAAAGGCATTCGCAGCGATGTCAGCCCCATCCATTGGCAGAACGGTGCCATTGCCCGGCTGAAGAAGGGCGAAACCATCGACAAGCTGCTGGAAGGCGGCTACTCCACCCTGAGCCTGGGCTACATTGGCCTGTACGAATGCACCAAGGCCATGAAGGGCGTCAGCCAAACCACCCCGGAAGGGGAAGAATTTGCTATGCGGGTGATGAAGCGCCTGCGCAAGGCCTGCGACGAATGGAAGGAACAGACCGGCCTGGGCTTTGCCCTGTACGGCACCCCGGCAGAATCCCTGTGCTACCGTTTTGCTCGGATCGACAAGGAACGCTTTGGTACCATCCCTGATATTACCGATAAGGGCTACTACACCAACTCCTACCATGTGGATGTGCGGGAACCCATCGACGCTTTCTCCAAATTTAAATTTGAAAGCCAGTTCCAGCCCATTTCTTCCGGCGGCTGCATTTCCTACGTAGAAGTGCCCAACATGAAGAAGAACCCCACGGCCATTGAAGATGTGGTCCGGTTCATTTACGATAATATCCAGTATGCGGAATTCAACACCAAATCCGACTACTGCCAGGTTTGCGGCTTTGATGGCGAGATTATGATCAATGACAACCTGGAATGGGAATGCCCGCAATGCCATAACAAAGACCAGTCCAAGATGAACGTAACCCGCCGGACCTGCGGCTACCTGGGTGAAAACTTCTGGAATGTAGGCAAGACCAAAGAAATCAAATCCAGAGTATTACACCTGTAAGGAGGCTTTTGTTCGTGAATTACGCTGTCATAAAAAAATGTGACGTGGCCAACGGCCCCGGCGTCCGGGTATCCCTGTACGTCAGCGGCTGCACCCATCACTGCAAGAACTGCTTTAACCAGGAGGCTTGGGACTTCCAATACGGCAAACCCTTTGGGTCCGAAGCCGTGAAAGAAATTATGGAAGACCTGGAACCTGGCTACATCAGGGGCTTTTCCCTGCTGGGTGGGGAACCCTTTGAACCCGCCAACCAGGCAGTTTTGGTAGGCCTCCTGCGTCACATCCGGGAACGGTTTCCGGAAAAGACCATCTGGTGCTACAGCGGTTATCTGTACGAAACGGAGCTGCTGGCCGGCAAGGTGGGGGACCCGGAAATTACCCGGGAAATGCTGGGATACCTGGATATCCTGGTAGATGGCGAATTTGTGGACGCCGAGAAGGATTTGAACCTGCGCTTTAAGGGCAGCCGGAACCAACGGATCATCAACGTTCCGGAGTCCCTGAAAACTGGAAAGATTGTCCTCTGGGAAGGTGCCGATTACGCCTGAATCCTGTAGTACTGAGCCTCCGTCCCTTGGGACGGGGGCTTTTTCTTTGCCGGGAAGGGACCCGGGGGAAAGCATTTCCCAAACCCTGTTTCCGTGTTAGAATAGCCTTACCAGGAAATTTCCTCTGGAGTGGGGAAGCTGCCTGGAACATCAAGGTTGGAGGGGAAATCTATGGATGTACAGAAAATGACTGAAGAAGAATTGCAGGCCCAATGTGTGGCCTGGCGCCGCTGGTTCCATGAACACCCGGAAGTCAGCACCAAGGAAGCACAAACGTCCCAAAAGGTTTTTGATATATTGACGGAGCTGGGCCTTAACCCGGTCCGGGGCAAGGGCCACTACGGGGTGGCTGCCACCCTGCAAGGGGCGCAGCCCGGCCCTATGGTTGCCCTGCGGGCGGATATGGATGCCTTGTCCGTAACGGAAGCTACGGGCCTGCCCTACGCTTCCCAAAACCCTGGTGTCATGCACGCCTGCGGCCATGATATGCATATTACCACCTTACTGGAGACCATCCTGCGCCTGCTGCGCCGGAAAGACGAACTGGCAGGCAGCGTCCGGGTGCTGTTCCAGCCCTCGGAAGAAATGTCCCCTACCGGCGGTGCCCGGTACATGATGCAGGACGGTTTTTTGGACGGGGTCCAGGGGGTTTTTGGCCTCCATATGTGGCCCACTTTCCTTTGTGGCCAGGTAGGGGTTAAGGCCGGAGCCTTAATGGCCGGCTCCGACCGGATCAAGGTGATTATCAAAGGGAAAACGTCCCATGCCGGACATCCCCAGGAAGGGGTGGATGCCATTATGGCGGCTGCCGACTTCCTGCAGCAGGTGAGCCATATTGTCAGCCGGCGGATCAGCCCCCTGGCTACGGCCACCATCAATTTCGGCACCATCCAGGGTGGTTCCCGGTACAATGTGGTACCCGGGGAAGTGACCCTGGAAGGCACCATTCGGACCCTGGATGAAGACAACCGGAAAAAGATTCCGGAATTCATCAAGGGCATTCTGGAAGGGCTGAAGCTCAGTGCCGGCATCGACTACGATTTCCAATATTTCTATGGCTACCCGGTACTGGACAATTGGCCGGTACCGGCCCAGCTGGCAGCAGAAACGGTGCGCCAGGTGCTGGGGGACGAGGCCCTGGTGCCCGGTATTTCCCCGGACCTTACCGCCGAAGACTTTGGCTTCTACCTGCAGAAGGTGCCCGGCGCCTTCCTGTGGCTGGGCTGCGGCATCAAAGACCAGCCCGTCCACGGTCTGCACAACGCCAAATTCTGCCCGGATGAACAGGCCCTGGTGGTCGGTTCCCGGCTGATGAGCCAGCTGGCCATCAACGCACTGCAGCAGCTGAAGGCGGGCAAGGATTTCAGCGCCCGCACCTAAAATAAGGAGAATGACTATGAAAATGGCTTTTATCGGTGACAGCTTGGTAAGCTGCCCCAACGTAACGTTAACAGAAACCTGGCCGGACATTGCCGGCAAAAAGCTGGGCCTGGAAGTGGTGAACAACGCTGCCGGCGGCAAACTGACCCTGGTGATGCGGGGGATGTTCCCCTATGATGTGCTGAACGAAAATGCCGACGGGGTCTTTATCCTGTGCGGCATGCGGGATATCATGCTGGATGAACCCATGAGCTCCATCGAAGAAAATATCCAGGTGACCCTGGATAAGGCCCAGGAAGCCGGGCTGAAGGTGATTGTGCTGGGCAAGCCGCCGCTGACTACCCTGAAAAGTGCCGAAGCCGGCTGGCAGGTGCCCAGTGAAGTGGACAAGCACAATGAGGCCCTGAAAACCTACCGGGCCTGGCTGGACGAAGAAGCTGCCCGCCGGAACCTTCCGGTGCTGGACTTTCAGGAAGTGCTGACCAAGGCCGCTGCAGAAAGCGGCAAGGAACTGCTGCTGGACGGGCTCCATCCCAACGCAGAAGGCTACAAGGCTGTGGCCGCTGCTTTTGTGAAACTCATGGAGGAAAGCAGGGCCCTGGCATGACTGCCACCTGCACCATGACCCGTTCGGTGATGCTGAATATGGCCAACTCCGCGGGAAATCTGTTTGGGGGCACCCTGATGGGCTGGATGGACGAAGTGACGGGGATTACGGCCCATCGCTTTACCTGGACCCGGGTGACCACGGCAGCAGTGAAAAGCATCAATTTCTACGTGCCCATCCACTACGGCACGGTGCTGCAGCTGGAAGGCCGGGTCATCCGGGTGGGCCGCAGCTCCCTGGACGTGGAGGTGGTGGCCTATCTGGAGCCGGAAACGGAAGACGCGGCGCCCATTAAGGCGGCGGACGGGGTCTTTACCTATGTCTCCATCAACGAGGCAGGCCGGCCCATTCCCATCCGGAAAAAACTGGAAGACGCCTAAACGCAAAAAAAGAAATGCCTATGGACGAAAGCATCCATAGGCATTTCTTTTTTAGGTTATTCGTTGGCAGCTTTTTTGGAAGCCGCAGGTTTGCCGGCGCTGCAATAGAAGATGAAGCCCAGGAACAGGAAGGCCACGCAGAACCATTTGACCAGCACTTCCGTACCCTGGCTGGCGAACATATCGTAATAGCCCTTCAGGTAGATGGAGATGATGATCAGCGGCAGTACGTATTGCAGGTAGCTGTGCAGGGAGGTGGGAATGTTCCGGCCTTCCCCGTCGTTGGCCTCCGCCAGGAAGTGCTTCCAGCCCCAGCCGTTTTCCCGGGTGCAGAACAGCACAAAGGCCAGGCTGCCCAGGGGCAGCAGGTTGTTGGAAACGATAAAGTCTTCCAGATCCAGCACGGCGGTGCCCGGGCCCAGAGGCTGGAAGCCGGCCCACAGGTTGTAGCCCAGGGCGCAGGGAACACTGAGGAGAATCACGCAGACGGCGTTAATCAGCACGCTCTTTTTCCGGTCCCAGCCGTACAGGTTCATGCCAAAGGCGATGATGTTTTCAAATACGGCAATGACCGTGGACAGGGCGGCAAAGGACAGGAAGATGAAGAACATCATGCCCCAGAAGCGGCCGCCGGGCATTTGTACAAACAGGTTGGGAATGGTCAGGAAAATCAGGGACGGACCGGCGTCCGGCTCAATGCCGTAGGCAAAGCAGGCCGGGATGATGATGAAGCCGGCCATCAGGGCCACAAAGGTGTCCAGGGCTGTAATGGTGGTGGCTTCCCCAAACAGGCTGCGGCCGTGGGGCAGGTAGGCCCCAAAAATCAGCATGGCGCCGATACCAATGGACAGGGTGAAGAACGCCTGGCTCATGGCGGCAAAAATCATGTTGCCCCAGCCCAGCTGGCTTACCGAGTCCCAATTGGGAATCAGGTAGAAGGCGATGCCCTTTTCTGCCCCGTCCAGGAACAGGGAGTGGGCGGCCAGGACAATCATCAGCAGCAGCAGGGCGGACATCATCCACTTGCTGATCCGTTCCACCCCGTTTTGGATGCCCAAATAGCAGACCGCAAAGCCCAGCAGACAGGTAATCACCATCCAGCCTACCAGGATGCTGGGGCTGGACAGCATGGTGCCAAAGGAAGCCTTGATAAACTCCGGTGAAGCGCCTACAAAGGTGCCCTTGATGTGGAGCCAGCAGTAGTACAGCATCCAGCCGGTAACGGTGGTGTAGTACATCATCAGCAGGTAGCAGCCGGCAATGCTGATGCCTTTCAGCCGGTGCCAGCGGGTGCCCGGCGGTTCCAGCACCTCAAAGCTTTTGGCAGCGCTGCGGCGGCTGCCCCGGCCAATGGCGAATTCGCAGACCATGACGGGGATGCCCATAATCAGAAGAAAGATTAAATAGATCAGGATAAAGGCGGCGCCCCCGAATTGGCCGCAAAGGTAAGGAAACTTCCAGACGTTCCCAATGCCAATGGCGCAGCCGGCAGAAACCAGGATAAAGCCAAGGCGGGAACCGAAAGAATCTAAAGGATTTTGTTCGGACAAAGTAGTACAACCCCTTTCTGCAATATGAAACACTTGTGTACCATTCTATACTAGGATGAAACAAGTTTCAAGCAAAAAGGGGTTGTTTTTTCTTGTTTTTATCAAGATAAATATGAATTGTCCTTAACGGACGCCTTTTCCTGGCTGAATCATGGTAGGAGTCTGGGCCTTTACCTTGGGCTCCAGGGGCACGCCGCCAGTTTGGCCTTGAGGCGGATTCTGCGGGCGGACATTTGGCTGGGGCTGGGTTCCTGCGTTACCGGGTTGGGAAGGAACTGGCAGGGACGGGGTCCGGGGCTGCTGGGCTGCCCGTTTGGCTTCTTCCAGGCGCTGCTGCTGTTCTGCCTGCTGCAGGCGCAGGGAACGTTCCAGTTCGGCTTTTTCGGCTTCTCTCTTTTGGTAGATGGAATGGGCAAAAAAGAGGCATAAGCACAGCACAGCCAAGAGGACAAAGGCCAGCAGGCCGTGGACGGAACGGCCCTTGGCATCAGGGTCCTTTGCGGTAAGGCGGGTATGCCAGCTGCGCAGAAATTTCAGCATATGAATCACTCCTTCTCTATTGTTAGGCCGGCGCAGAGCGTCAGCCCGAACCTGTGGGGTCAATGGCTCTATTTTACACTTGTTCTCCAAAAAGCACAAATCCCCGTGGTATAATAAGGAAAAATCAGCCGGCTCGCCGGCTAAGGAAAAGGATGACTTATGCATAAAAAATATTTTTTCTTTGATATTGACCAGACCCTGGGCCTGGGGATTTCCCAGCAGGTACCTCCGGATACCCAGTATTGCCTGGATGCCCTCCAGGCCGCCGGGCACTTTGTAGCCCTGGCCACAGGCCGAATCCAGTGTGATGCGGCAGCCTTTGCCCAGAAACACGGAATTTCTTCTATGGTGGCGGACGGGGGCAGCAGCCTTACGGTGGACGGAAAAATCCTGTCCATGGAAGGGCTCCCCTTGGAACCTGCCCGGGCCCTGCTCCGGGACCTGACCAGACGGCAGCAGCCCTGGGCGGTGGTGGTGGATAACACCCTGGACCGGTATACGCCCTACCAGGATTACCCCCGGGAAGACCCTAGAAACTACATGACCACCCACGTAGGTCCGGTGGACATTGAAGCCCTGGACCCGATTTTCAAGATTACCTATGCCCGGGAAGCGGAAGGTACAGAACCTGCCTTTCAGCAGGGCCTGCCCCACCTGCCCTATATTGACCATACGTATCTGGTGGAGCCGGTGGACAAGGGTAGGGGCATTGAAAAGCTCATGCACCTGCTTCACGCCGATCCTTCTGACGCCGTGGTGTTTGGGGACGGGCTCAATGACCTGACCATGTTCCGGAAACCCTTTTTCGCCATTGCCATGGGCAACGCCCGGCCGGTCCTGAAAGAACGGGCGGATTATGTGACCCAGGACAATGATAAGGGCGGAATCCTCAATGCCTGCCGGAAATTTGGCTGGCTGCCGGAAAAATAGCAGTGCCGGAGTCTGTGTGCCATTTGTACGGCAAGCTGCAGAGCTCCGCTAAAGGACTATATTAGGAAAGAAGATGATGGGATGCAGTGGAAGAAACGTGCTGCCCTGTGGCTGGTGGTCAGCCAATTGTTTATGGGAGGTGCCTGGGCGGCGGCCCCGGCTTTGCAGGTCAAGGTGGAACGGGAGCCGGGCTTTGTGTGGCGGCTGGATGCCCCCAATACCCTGAAACTGCCCCGGAACTACCGGGTGGACCAGCCCCTGCGGGCCAGCGGCAGCGGCCAGCCCTCGGCCCTGAACCTGGCGGCCGTGGTAAACGACCTGAAAGCCCGGGGAGTGGAGCCCGGACAGGTGGTGGATGTGGACCTGCGCCAGGAATCCCACGGCTATTTTAATGGGGCTGCGGTCAGCTGGTACGGGAAGAACAACTGGGGCAACGTGGGTCTTGCCCCCGCAGCGGTTACGGCAGCGGAGAACCGACAGCTTTCCCAGCTAAGCGGCAGGGAAGAAACCTATTATTCCCTGAGCAAGAAAAAGCTCCCCAAGGATCCGGTTTCCGTACAGGTGCTGCTGGCACCTACTGAGGAGCAGCTGGCCGCCGTCTTTGGGGTGGGCTATAAGCGGTTCCCCTGCACGGACCATCTCTGGCCCGAGGCCCAGCAGGTGGATGTCTTCCTGCAGTGGGCGGATACCCTGCCTCCCGAGGCCTGGCTCCATTTCCACTGTCAGGCCGGGGTGGGCCGGACTACGGCCTTTCTGGCCATCTGGGACATTTGGCGGAATGCACCCCAGGACAGCCTGGAAACCATTACGGACCGGCAGGCCAAGCTGGGGGGCTTGGATCTGCTCAACCTAAAGGCCACTGGCTGGATGGAAAGCGCTAATGCCCGGAAAATCTACCGGGTACGCCAGTTCTACCAATATACCGTGGAGAAAAAGGCGGGGAAAACCAATCTAAGCTGGAGCGAATACCTGAAGCAAAATCCCTGAAGGGGAGGACTGCTCGCCCTACCGCAGTCCAAAAAGTGAAAAAAACGCAAAATCTACCCTGGGCCCTGGACCATCGCTTGCTAGAAAAATAGCAGAATGGTATGATAAAAGACATTAGGAAAGAAGGATGGACCATATGACTACGAATTCTCGCCCAGGGGGGCATTCCCATAAAGGCTTGGCGGCAGGGGTACTGGCAGTCCTTTGCCTGGTGCTGGTACTGGCCGGCTGCTTTGCTTTTGGCTACAAGGGAGGACTGGGACCCAGTCCTTCCATAAAGGCACCGGCCCAAACGGCTGCTTCAGCCCAAACGGCTGCCCAGGAAAAGACGCCTGCCCAGCCCGCAGCCAGCAGCTCCGGAACCGGGGAAATCGGCACCCAGCAGGGAGGCCCGGGCCTGGGAGAAGGTTCCCAAGGAACCAATCTGCTGACGGCTCCCTTGCAAAAAGGAACTAAATATCGGGTGCTGATTGATAAAAGTGACCATAAATTCTATCTTATGGACGGCCAAATGGTGGTCCGGGCCTGGGGCTGCGCCGTAGGCAAGGGCGGCCTGGGCCAGAAACAGGTCAGCGGGGACAACATGACCCCAACGGGCACTTTTCTGGTGGACGAAATTGATGATGCTTCCAGCTGGACCCATGACTTTGGAGATGGCAACGGTTCCATTGCCGGAGCTTACGGGCCCTGGTTTATCAGCCTGGATACCAGAAACCTCAGCGGGGGCAATTGGGACGGCATCGGCATCCACGGCACCCATGATCCAGCTTCCATCGGCACCAATGCCTCGGAGGGCTGCGTCCGGCTGCAGAACGACCAGCTGGAAGAGCTGCGCCAGGTAGCCTATGTGGGTATGCCGGTAACCATTCAAGATTGAATACAGGAAATAAAAAATTCGGATGTGCTGAGCACACCCGAATTTTTTGTTATTGGCCGACCCAGCAGGTACCGCCCTGGCAGTTCCCATTTGGGGGAGCACTCTGGGGCAGCCTTTCCCTGGCGCTGCCATAGCCCTTGCCGCGCCCCTGGCCGCAGCCATAGCCGTAACCAGGACCGCCGCCCTGGCAATACCACCCGTAGCCGGGACCGTATTCCGGCACGGGGCTGGAGGCCAGCACGGCACCGCCCAGGCTCCAAAGGCCCAGAAGTACCAGTGTGAAGAGCAGCATAGATTTTTTCATGGCATTTCCTCCTTGCAAACAGGCCAAAAGGTCTCTATGTATTATAGCACGACTACTGCGCGGGAAGGAGAAAACCAAAAGTGTAAAAATTCCTAAAAAAAATTGTTAGTTTTTATGGAAAAATCCAAATAATAATGGTAAAATATTGGCTCTTCACGTTTTATTGTGGGATGGCAGATTTCTGCCATCCTTCTTTTATGTCTAGCAACATCCCACTGTCGCAATCTCTAGACAGTGCCGTTTCGTATAGATGGTAATGCTGAATATCGAATCAGAGTGAAAAAATATTCATCATTTTTGTATCCATACCCTATTCGTTTTGCAACCTTAATCTTGTTATTGAAGCCTTCAAGCTTTCCTGTGGTAATCGGATGGGCTGAGTGAGCAATCAAACCCTCTTTGCGTTTTCGCTTTAAGCGGGCAAACTTTTGCAGCTGCGGTATGTTGCCCTCCTCGGCTCCTTTAAACCATTTTTCCCATTCTACGGCAGCTAAATCGGGGTTTCTAAGCTCGAATAGATCACTTAGTTCCTCTTTCATTGTATGGCAAACTGTCAAATTTTCATGTTTTTTAAGGATTTCCTTGAGATTTTCTGCCTTTTTATCGCTTAGTGTTTCTTCCTTGCAAAGCAGCGTCCAGCGAGCTTGTTTTACTTCCTTGTAAAGCCGATTCTCCTCTTTAATTGAATCCTCTGCTTTTGTTGCCTGCTCTTCAGCAATATTCTCTGTAATCCCAAGCTTTAGGTTATCGGCTTTCTCTTTGTGCTGTCTTGCTTCCTCCAGCCTTACGGCTCCCAGCACATCTCGTCCATACTGGGCTTGCATATGGTAGCGGTCGTGTACTATTGCCGCATGAGGCAGATACTTTTCTACCAGGGTGTTGAACGATGCGTTCATGTCCATTGCGACAGCTTCTACTTCAGACAAATACTCCAGGTCTGTCTCTTCAAAAAACTTTGTAAAGGCAGCTATAGAGCGTCCCGCACCAACCCAGAGGATGTCTCCCATATCAAGGTCCATAACACAGGTTGCGTAAGTATGGCCTTTGTGCATTGCAAACTCATCAACGGCAAGATGCTTAGGACGGTAGCCACTTTTGCGAAGTTCCTCGCTTCGCGTTTTGAGAGCCTCGTCCATAATTTCCTTATGGATTTTAGAAACTGTTCCCCAATGGATACCGGTCAAATCGCTGACTGCTTTAATCGTCATTTGATGCATAAGCAAAATCTTGATCCATAAAGCGGCACGAGAAGTGACTCTGGTTCCAGGATACTTAAAGGTTATGTTTTCATTGAAGGTATGCCCGCATTTTTGGCACCGGTAGCGGTGGAATCTCACACGAAGAATCCGTGGCTTTCCGGGTATCCAGGGCATGTCTTTAAGTGTAGTTACAGGGTTGTCATGGACATGGACCTTACCGCCGCAGCAAGGGCATACAACGTCGGCTGTAGGCCGGGTACTATTTACATCTATGATCTCTTCAAAAAGAGAAGCAATACTCGTAGGAATATTTTCCTGTATGTTTTTGCATAAATTTGCTATACTTGAGGTTGAGAGCACGTGGATCATTCCTTTCGTAGTTTTGTCGCTATTACTTAGAATGGAGCATCCCGTGCTCTTTTTCAATACCTTTTTTCAGTTTTTAAATTCTGTCTTAGATTTCGTATCCCCCAATTTTCCGTGATGAGCCAAAATATTTATGTATTTTTGCAGCCCTTGGCTCTCTGCCGCAGCAGGATGCTTTCCTGAGAAATGGATGCATTTGCACTGCCTGTCAGAAGGCTTTATTTTTTTCAGGGTGAAACTAAGTGTTAACTAAAAAATAACATTAAACAATCCAAAAAGCTACAAATTTAACAATCTAAACTTTATCATTTTCTTTAAATAACAAGTTAGGAAAGTAAATTGACAAAGAACAAAAAATAATATATATTAATTACAGTTATTAAATAAGATATCAGCCGCATTCACTTGTGGGTAGGAAGGGAGGTGGCGAGAATGTTAAGCTCCAATGAGTTGGCAAAAGTGCTCCGGGACAATGGCTGCAAGGTAACGCCTCAGCGTTTGGCCGTTTATGAGATGCTGGCTCATACAAAAGAACACCCCACCGCAGAAATGATTTATGACAAGGTGAAAGACAAATACACTACGATGAGTTTTGCAACCGTGTATAAGTCTGTGGAGATTTTCAGCAAACTGGGTATAGTCCAGGTACTGAATACGGGGGAAGAAAGTTACCGGTATGATGCCAATGTAATGGAACATCCGCATATCAGATGCACCAAATGCGGAAAAGTCTTTGATGTGCCCCATATCGAGGCCAAACAGATTGAAGACATGGTTTCCAAGCAAACCGGTTTTGACGTAAACGGACACCAATTTTATTTCTATGGCGTTTGCCCTAAATGCCAGCGGAAAGCATAATCCTAGCTGTAAAAACACCGAGCTGTAAGAGTTCGGTGTTTTTTTACATTTTGCCCTTTGGATTTGTTATAATATACAGTAACGTTATGAGGGCTGTTTCCTAGAAAAAACGGTAATTTTGTATTGGTAAAGGTGTTAGAAACGATGCAGACAGACTTTGAAGTTGATATTTTGGCCAGCGGCAGCCGGGGCAATTCCACCCTGATCCGGGTGGGGGACACGGCGGTGCTTATTGATGCAGGGATTTCCTGCCGGCGGATTGTCCAGGGCCTGAAGAAATGCGGCCTGGAGCCGGAAGACCTGAGCGGGATTTTCCTGACCCATGAGCACAAGGACCACGTGGCCGGACTGGATGTGTTTGGCCGGCATTACGGAACCGTACCCATTTTCGCCAATGAAAAGACCTGGTCCCAGCTGCCGGTGCGCCGGCTGCTTACCCGGGAACAGGTGCGGGCGGTACCCCGGTCCTGCACCCTGGGCCGGCTCCGGATCGAACCCTTTAAGATTTCCCATGATGCGGCGGATCCGGTGGGGTACCAGCTGTTCTACGGGGACGAAAAGTGTACCTACCTGACGGACTGCGGCACCATTACCCCAACGGTGAGAAATGCTGTGGAAGGCGCAGAAGTCCTCATCCTGGAAGCCAACCATGATGAAACCATGCTGCGCAACGGACCCTATCCGCCCCAGCTCCAACGGCGCATTGCCGGCCAATACGGCCATTTGTCCAATGTGACCGCGGGCCAATTTCTTACGGAACTGCCGGTGCTGCCCAAGGAAGTATTCCTGGCCCATCTCAGTGAAAAAAACAATACCCCCCATATCGCCTATGAAACGGTGGAAAACCAGCTGAAGCAAATGCCCCAGCCCCACCAGATTCAACTGTTCGTGGCTTCCCAGCAGGAGCTGGTAAGCAATGTCCGGTCCTAAAGGAGTGATCGTATGAAACGCAAACTTTCCCAAAAAACCTTGAGCACCTTACTGGCTCTTTCTCTCAGCATGAGCTTCTTTACTGCCGGCTGCGGGCTGGCCAGCAAGGCCACCAATGATAAGACGGCTGCCAAGCCGGCTACCACCCAGGAAGAGAAAATGAAGGAAGCCGATTCCAAGCTCAGTGCCAATCGGAATACTCCCATCGTCCAGGCTGCCAAGAAAGTGGGTCCTACGGTTGTGGGTATTACCAACAAGGCCCTGGTGCGGGATTATTTCAACCGGACCCAGCTGGTGGAAAAGGGCAGCGGTTCCGGGGTCATCTACAGCAAGGATGGCCTGATTGTGACCAATAACCACGTAGTGGCAGGGGCCCAGGAAATTGTGGTCAGCCTGTCCAACGGCAAAACCTACACCGGCAAGGTGCTGGGCACCGATCCCACCACGGACCTGGCAGTGGTGAAAATCCAGGCCGACGAGGATCTGCCGGTAGCGGAATTTGGTGATTCCGATACCCTGATGGTGGGCGAACCGGCCATTGCCATCGGTAACCCCCTGGGCATGGAATTCCGGGGTACGGTAACCGCCGGCGTCATCAGCGCCCTGAACCGGACCATTGATTTGGGTGAGCAGCGCTTCCGCCTGATCCAGACCGACGCAGCCATTAACCCCGGCAATTCCGGCGGGGCCCTGGCCAACGCAGACGGTCAGGTCATCGGCATCAACAGCGCCAAGATTGTGGTCAGCGGCGTAGAAGGCATTGGCTTTGCCATTCCTATCAACGAAGCCAAACCCATTATCAAGCAGTTGGCCGAACAGGGCCGGGTGGTGCGCCCGTATTTGGGGGTCAGCCTCATTGACAAGACCTTGGCAGAACGGTTTGGGTTCAATATCGACCTGAGAGGAGGGCTGTTTGTAGCCAAATTGTTTCAAAATGGTCCAGCCTATCAGGGAGGCATTCGCCCGAATGATATCATTACCAAATTCAATGGGACTAAGGTTGATTCGGTGGCTGCTCTTCGGGACGCTTTGAACAAGTGCCAGGTAGGGCAGACGGTTCCTGTCACCATCTTGCGGGGCGATACGGAAGTGGATAAGAACGTAACCTTAACAGAAATGCCCCAGCAGGACAGCAATAACTGATGCTGAAGATTACCATTGCCTGTGTGGGCAAATTAAAAGAAGACTATCTGCGCAGCGCAGAGGCGGAATTTGTGAAACGGCTGGGGGCCTATTGCCAGCTGGAAATCAAATGCATTCCGGAAGAAAAAATGCCAGAAAACGCCTCTCCGGCTGCCGAGCAGCAGGTACTGCAAAAAGAGACGGAGCGCGTCCTGAAGCTGATTGACGACCACAGCTATGTGGTGCTGTTGGATCTGAAGGGAAAGGAAATTTCCTCTCCCCAGCTGGCGGAGAAGCTGGACCGCTGGATGGTGGAGGGGGTCAGCCATCTGACCTTTGTCATTGGAGGCCCCTTTGGCTATACGGATGACCTGCGCCGGCGGGCGGATTTCCGCTGGAGCTTTTCACCCCTGACCTTCACCCACCAGATGATCCGGGTTCTTCTGCTGGAGCAGATCTACCGGGCCTTCAAGATTCTGCGCAACGAAAAGTACCACCATTAAGCGGTTTTACTCTATTTTATCAGGTACAGGGCACCTGTCCCGTTTGAGGACAAAGCACCGAGGGGAGTTATTCATTCATGGAAAAAGCAAAAGTGTATTTTACGGATTTTCGCTGCCCAGTGGGTACCAGCATGCTGACCAAACTCCAGCGGCTGTGCAAAGTGGCCAAAATGAACAGCATTGACTTCGAAGGCAAATATACGGCTGTGAAGATGCATTTTGGCGAATTGGGCAACCTGGCCACCATCCGGCCCCAGTATGTCAAGGCGGTTACGGACCTAATCAAGGAATGGGGCGGCAAACCCTTCCTGACAGACTGCAACACCCTGTATCCGGGCAGCCGGAAAAACGCCCTGGACCATCTGGAATGTGCCGCCTTAAACGGCTACAATCCTACCACCACGGGCTGCCAGGTCATCATCGGGGACGGCCTGCGGGGCACCGATGAAGTGGAAGTTCCCGTACCCAATGGGGAATACATCAAAAAGGCCAAAATTGGCCGGGCCATTATGGATGCGGACATTGTGGTCAGCCTGGCCCACTTCAAGGGTCATGAATCTACCGGCTTTGGCGGCGCCATCAAGAATATCGGCATGGGCTGCGGCAGCCGGGCCGGGAAAATGGAACAGCATTCCTCCGGTACTCCCAAGGTGGACCCGGAGCTGTGCCGGGGCTGCCGGCACTGTGCCAGCGAATGCGGTTCTGACGCCATTGAGTACATTGACAACAAAGCGTTTATTCACGAAGACCTGTGCGTAGGCTGCGGCCGCTGCATTGGGGCTTGCAGCTTTGACGCCATCCAAACGGTACAGTGGGATGCCAACGAGCTGCTGGATCGGAAAATGGCTGAGTACACCCTGGCTGTGCTCCACGGCCGGCCCAGCTTCTTCATCAACTTTGTTATGGACATTTCCCCCAACTGCGACTGCCACGGGGAAAATGACGCACCCATTCTGCCCAACATCGGCATTTTTGCTTCCACCGATCCCATTGCCGTGGATCAGGCCTGCGCCGATGCCTGCCAGAAGATGCCGCCCCTGCCCAACAGCCAGCTGTCCGACCACCTGGCCGAAAAGGGCTGGGAGGAGCACCACGACCATTTCCTGGACAGCAACCCCCTGGTGGACTGGGAAACCACGCTGGAACATGGCGTGAAGATAGGCCTGGGCACCCGGGAATACGAACTGGTCCGGATGTAACTGTTTCCTTTTACGGTACATAAGAAAAGTTGAGTGTCAGATTGGAGAGGGTGCCCTTTAGGGGGCCCTCTCCTTTGTGTTATAATGGAACCATTCTAGAACGTACGGAGGAGCTTATGTCTGATTATGTAATTTCTCCGGTGTACCCTTCTGACACCCGCACCAATGCCCAAGTGAATGCACTGCTGGAGCAGGAAGGAATCCGCCGGGATGCCAATTTGGATTATACCTGTGTCATGTTTGACCAGGATTACCACGCCGTAGCCACCGGCAGCTGCTTTGGAAATACCCTGCGCTGCATGGCGGTGGATCACCACCATCAGGGGGAAGGCCTGATGAACGAAATCGTTTCCCATCTGGTCCAGCGCCAGTTTGAACAGGGCCATACCCACCTGTTCCTGTACACCAAATGTTCGTCCGCCAAGTTCTTCGGGGACCTGGGCTTTTACGAAATTGCCCGGGTGGAAGACCAGGTGGTATTTATGGAAAATAAGCACGATGGCTTTGCCCACTACCTGGACCAGCTGGCCCAAAGCAAGGTGGAAGCACCCCGGGTGGCAGCCGTGGTGATGAACGCCAACCCCTTTACCCTGGGACACCAGTACCTGGTGGAAAAGGCCGCCCAGGAAAATGACCTGGTGCACTTGTTCATGGTCAGCGAGGACGCCAGCTTCTTTCCCTATACGGTGCGCAAGCGCCTGATTATGGAAGGCACGGCCCATTTGAAGAATATCCGCTACCACGACAGCGGTCCCTACATCATCAGCCAGAACACCTTCCCCAGCTACTTCCAAAAGGATGAGGAAGCGGTAATCCTGAGCCACGCCAACCTGGACCTGGCCATTTTCACGAAAATTGCTGCCCGCATGGGCATTACCGCCCGCTACGTAGGGGAGGAACCCACCAGCCTGGTGACCGGGCTCTACAACCAGGTCATGGCCAAACGGCTGCCGGAAGCGGGGATTGGCTGCGTCATTGTGCCCCGGAAAACCCAAAACGGCATTGTGGTCAGTGCTTCTACCGTGCGCCGGGATATCCAGCAGGGCAACTGGGACGAAGTGAAGGCCCTGGTGCCGGAGACTACCTGGAACTACCTGCGCAGTGAGGAAGGCCAGCCGGTGGTGGACAAAATCCGGGCCGGCAAGAATGTGGTCCATTACTAAAAGGCAGCCCCGGCCTTTCTCCGGGAAGGCTGGGTTGACTATTGCTTTTTTTGATACAGTTGTATATAATGTTTTATTGCAAACTACATATTGCTCATCAAGAGTGGCGGAGGGAATGGCCCAATGAACCCACAGCAACCATGGCGTAAGCCAACGGTGCTAAATCCTACAATGCGGTTTTTCGATTGTGAGATGAGAGCCTATATACTCTCTCTCAATGGGGAGTATTTTTTTTACTCAAGGAGGAACTATGAAAAAGTTTTTTACATCTGAATCTGTAACGGAAGGCCATCCTGATAAGATTGCCGACCAGATTTCCGACGCAGTCCTGGATGCCATCATCGCCCAGGACCCCAATGCCCGGGTTGCTTGTGAAACCCTGGTAGCCACTGGCCAAATCCATGTGGTAGGGGAAATTTCCACCAGCTGCTATGTGGATATTGCCAAAATTGCCCGGCAGACCGTAATGGACATCGGCTATGACCGTGCCAAATACGGCTTTGACGGAGCTACCTGCGGGGTGCTGCTGTCCATCGACGAACAGTCCCCGGATATTGCCATGGGCGTGGATGAATCCGACGAAGCCAAGGGCGGCAACCAGGACGACGATGAAAAAATCGGCGCCGGCGATCAGGGCATGATGTTCGGCTATGCCACGGACGAAACTCCGGAATATATGCCCCTGCCCATTTCCCTGGCCCATAAGCTGGCTTACCGGCTGGCCCAGGTCCGGAAACAGGGAATCCTGGATTATCTGCGGCCGGATGGCAAGACCCAGGTTACCGTGGAATATGATGACGACAAGCCGGTCCGGGTGGATACCATCGTAGTTTCTGCCCAGCACAGCGAAAAGGTTTCCATGGAACAGCTGCGCAAGGACATTTTGGAATACGTTATCAAACCGGTGGTTCCGGCAGAATTGCTGGACGAAAAGACCATTTACCACATCAACCCCACCGGCCGTTTTGTGATCGGCGGTCCCCAGGGGGACTCCGGCCTGACGGGACGGAAAATCATCGTGGATACCTACGGCGGCATGGCTCGTCATGGGGGCGGCGCCTTCTCCGGCAAGGATCCCACAAAGGTGGACCGGAGTGCTGCCTACGCAGCCCGCTACGTGGCCAAGAACGTGGTGGCTGCCGGTTTGGCCAAGAAATGTGAAATCCAGCTGGCCTATGCCATCGGCGTAGCCCGCCCGGTTTCCATCGCGGTCAACACCTTTGGCACCAATGCCATTCCGGAAGAAGAAATCGTGGAACTGATCAGAAAGAACTTCTCCCTGACCCCGGCCGGCATCATCAAGAGCCTGGATTTGAGAAGACCCATCTACCGCCAGACCGCAGCCTATGGCCACTTTGGCCGGACGGATGTGGACCTGCCTTGGGAACATCTGGACAAGGTAGATGTTTTGAAAAAGGCTCTGCATTAAAATGAAGTATGCAAAGGTTGCCATTAATTTGCCGGTAAAGAATATGTTCCGGCAGTTCACCTACCGGGTGCCGGAAAGCATGGACTTTCTGGACGAAGGCTGGCGGGTAGTGGTGCCTTTTGGCTCACAAATGCTGGAAGGCTTTATTGTGGAGGAGGACCGGGAGCCGGACCTTTCCCTGGACCTGAAGGCCATTGCCGATGTGTTGGGCACGGCGCCCTGGTTTGATCAGGAGATGCTGGCCACGGCCCATTGGCTGTCCCAGTACTATCTCTGTACCTTGGCGGAAGCCCTGCGCCTGTTTATTCCAGGCAAGAGCAGTGTGGCCGTCACCGGCCGTTACCAGCCGGAACCGGATTTTGCCGGAGAATTGACCAAACCGGAGCAGGAGTTCTACGATTATCTGCTGCTTCGGGGCGGCCGGTCCCGGAAGGAAATCTGCCGCCTGGACGGAGGGGAAAATGCCCTGAAGGGACTGATCACCAAAGGGGCAGTGAGCCTGTCCTTCGCAACCAAATACAAGCTGCGGGAAAAGACCGAACGTACCCTGCAAAGCACTGCCGCAGGGCGCCAGGCCCTAAAGGACGGCCTGATCCGGGGTAAAAGCCGGCAGGCCGCCCTTTCCCTATTACCGGAAAAGACCGTGCTGACCAGCCACGAACTGCAAGCCAAGGGCATCTCCAACGATGTAATCCACGCTCTGGTGCTTTTGGGCTATCTGGAGGAAGGGCAGCGCCGGGTGCTGCGGGACAGCTACGAGCATCTGGAGGCACCCCGGGAAAATTTGCAGCTGACTCCGGAGCAGCAGGCTGCGGTGGAAGCGGTGGACCGGGCCAGAACGGAAAAGGAGCCCCAGACCTTTCTTCTGGAAGGCATCACCGGCAGCGGCAAGACGGAAGTCTACCTGCGGCTGACCGACCGGGCCGTCCGGGCCGGGCAGCAGGTGATGGTACTGGTGCCGGAAATTGCCCTGACCGGGCAGATCGTGCGGCGTTTTAAGGCCTGGTTCTCGGACCATGTGGCCGTGGCCCACAGCAAGCTGTCCGCCAATGAGCGGGCGGACGTGTGGGAGAGAATGCGCTCCGGCCAGGCACGGGTGCTGATTGGGGTCCGCTCAGCGGTGTTCTGCCCCTTTGAAAATTTGGGCCTGATTATCATCGACGAGGAACACGAAGGTACCTACAAACAGGAAACCCGGCCCAGCTATCATGCTCGGCTGGTGGCCCAGTACCGGGCACATTACCGGAAGGTGCCGGTGCTTTTGGGCTCGGCCACCCCGGACCTGGAATCCTATTATTACGCCCGGAAGGGGAAATATACCCGGCTGCGGTTGACCCAGCGGGCCAAAAGCGGCAGCCGCCTGCCCCAGGTATCCATTGTGGACATGCGGGCGGAGCTGCAGCAGGGGAACCGGTCCGTACTTTCGGGAGAACTCCGGGAAAAACTGGAGCAGACCGTCCAGCATGGGGAGCAGGCCATTGTGCTGCTAAACCGCCGGGGCTTCTCCACCTTTGTGCTGTGCCGGGATTGCGGGGAGGCCATTACCTGTCCCCACTGCGCCGTTTCCCTGGTGTACCACGCCAAGGACCAGCTGCTGAAATGCCATTACTGCGGCTATACCATGCCCGTGCCCCACACCTGCCCCAACTGCGGCAGCAAGCGGATCAAGTTCTTTGGCACCGGCACGGAAAAGGCCGAAATGGAAATCCAGGAGCTGTGTCCGGGGGTGCATCCCATTCGCATGGACCAGGATTCCACCTCAGCCAAATTTGCCCACGAGCGGATTCTCAGGGCCTTTGGCAAGCAGGAGTACAACGTGCTTTTGGGCACCCAGATGGTGGCCAAGGGCCACGACATTCCCAATGTGACCCTGGTGGGCATCCTTAGCGCTGATGCAGCCCTGAACCTGCCGGACTTTCGCAGCGGGGAGCGTTGTTTTGCCCTGCTGACCCAGGCTGCGGGCCGGGCCGGCCGGGGGGACAAACCTGGCCAGGTGGTGTTTCAGGCCTACGATGCGGAAAATCCCATTCTCCAGCTGGCAGCCAAGCAGGACTATGAAGGCTTTGCCAAGCATGAACTGGACCAGCGGCAGGAGCTGAATTATCCGCCCTTTACCAAGATGCTGAAGATTACCGTCCAGCACAAGGAAATGGAAACGGCCTTTTCCACTGCCCAGCGGGTGGTGAACAATCTGGAGGCCTGGCAGTTGGAAACCCAGGCGGAAGTAGAAATCCTGGGCCCCTTCCCTGCCATTGTGCCTATGGTAAAAGGAATTTATCGAATCAACATCCTGCTAAAAAGTCATAAAATGGAGCCCGTAAAGGAATGGCTGCGCCAATCGGAATTTTGGGCCCAGCCCAGCCTGTCTTTTGACGTGGATCCCATCAGCGTGATATAGTAAAAGTATTACTTCATTCTATTTTATGGAAGGAGCAACTCCCATGAAAAAAATTCGTACGGCTTTAGCCCTGGGCGCCTGCCTGACGGCGCTGTCTGCCGCTGCCTATGCGGCACCGGCTTCCCCGGTGACTGCGGCCCCCGGTAAAACCGCTGTCCAAAGTCAGGAGGGAACCATGACAACTGTCAAAGAATATATTGCCCAGGGGAAAATCACCCCGGCTGCCGACAAAAGCGGCAGCGGCCGGATTGATTTGCAGCTGAGCAAACCGGAAATGACCTATACTTCCGGGGTAGTTTACGCCCAGGTGCCCAGCCGGGGCTACGAGAACGTACCCCTTACTATGGACATCATTCGTCCCAAGAACCCCAAAACGCCTCTGCCGGCAGTTATTTTTGTCACCGGGGGCGGTTTTATCAACGCCAACAAGGATAATATGCTCAGCCGCCGGGTGGAACTGGCCGAAAACGGCTACGTGGTGGCCAGCATCAACTACCGGGTGGCTCCTACGGCCCAAATGCCCCAACCCCTGGAAGATGTGAAGGCGGCGGTCCGCTTCCTTCGAGCCCACGCTGCCCAGTATAATGTGGACAGCAAACATATCGGTCTGTGGGGCGGCAGTGCCGGCGGCTATTTGGTGGCCATTGCCGGTACCACCAACGGCACCAAGCAATTCGACAAGGGGGAATACCTGAACCAGTCCAGTGATGTCCAGGCCGTTTTTGACGAATATGGCCTGTCCGACCTGACCAAGATTGGGGCAGACTATTCGGAAGCCGTACAGAAGCTCCACGCTTCGGACGGGGCTACGGAAAACCTGTGGCTTAACGGTTCTTCCGTTTTTACCGGCCATGCAGGGAATGTGTCTTCCGACCTGAAAAAGGCAGAAGCCGCCAACCCCATTACCTACATTTCCTCCAAGACCCCGCCGTTCCTGTTGATGCACGGGGATAAGGATGTGGTGGTATCGCCCAGCCAGACGGAAATCCTCCATAAGGCCCTGGTAGAGAAGGGCATCGATTCCACCCGGTACGTGGTTACCGGCGCCGCCCACGGGGGCGTGTACTGGTACCAGCCGGAAGTAATGGAAGTGGTGCTGGAATTCTTTAACCGGACGCTGAAAGGATTGTAATTGCACAAAAAAAGGGAACTGCCTGGGCAGTTCCCTTTTTCTATACGGAGTTTTCTAGGTAGTACAGCCGCTTTCCAGGGCTTTCCGGATTCCATCCAGGTTCAGTTCCTTTCCCTGGAGCAGGCTATCAATCCGCAGCCGGGTCAGTGGCGTGTTGCTGAGATTCTGGACCTTGGACAGGGCCTGGCGCATTTTCTCCGACAGGGGTTTTTGGCCGTCCGACCAGGATTCCAATACGTCCAGGGCATCGGACCGGTTGGCACTGCTGCCGCTGGTCAGGCTCCGTTCCAGCAGGTCTTCCCCCTGTCCTGGGAAGTATTCCAGGGGATGGAGCATATCTGCCAGCTGGCCCTTTCCTTTTAGGTAGTCGTCCAGATGGAGCCGGGCAAAGGCCAGCACGTCTTTCACATCCTGGTCATTGGCCTGCCACAGCAGGGGCCGGTACAGGGTGGTCAGGCTGGGCTGCTCTTTGAGCAGCCGCCAAAGTTCCGGCTGGATATCAATGTCCAGGATGGCGGCCATTTCGATGACCGGCAGGTTGGCTTCGCCTTCCGGGGTGAGAAGGGCTGCCAAAATCTTGGGCCGCCAGTCCACGGAGCTTAACAGGGCGTTAAGGGAATCCAAAAGGATTTGGCACTGGATGGCCGACAGGGCAAAGTAGAACTTTTTCTGGAGCATGTACTGGATGGCTGCCGCCATAGCTACCAGGGAGGAGGCTACGGCAATATCCAGGTAATGGTCCGCCGCCTGGGAAAAATACTTGGGCAGCAGGGTAAACAGGTCCACCTTGTTTTCCTGGGGCAGCAGGTCTTCCTGGATGCATTCCAGCAGGTACTGGAAGTAATCTGCCAGGAGCCGGGTAATCCCCAAAAACAGGGGGTGGGACAGGCTCTTTTGGTCCAGGAACTTTTCCAGGTCCAGATGTTCCAGCACCCATAAGGGCAGACTGGGGTCGTGGACGGTGAGCTTCAGCCCCTTCATCAGCAGCCATTCCTGGGAGGCCCGGGTGGTGAAGTGGAAATGCTTGATGGCACAGACCCGGCCCCAGCCCGTGGTGTGAAGCAGCAGGACCCGCAGGTCGTCCTGGTCCAGGCTGTCACTGTCCTCCAGGGCCTGGAGGACAAATTTGGTGAACTCCTCGCAGCGGGCCAAAAGCAGCAGATCCTGTTTCAGGGCTTCTGCTTCCGGTTTGCCCCGTTTGTTCTTTAAAAAGGCTCCGGCAGCAATCACCGCGAATTTTACCGCTTCCCGGTCCGTGGCTTGGTACAGCCAGGTTTTGGTCAGCTTCCACAGGCTGGGGGAGTAGCGCAGGTGGGTGACCCGCCGGCTGAGCTTATCGAAATACAAGATGCAGGGGGCGTGGGTAACCCGCTGGTACAGGCTGAGGGCTGCTTCCGGGCTGGGTTTCTTCTTGTAGCGCTGGAGAGCCTGGTAGATGTCCAGGTACAGTGCTTCCCCGGACTCCCCGGCTTCCGCCTCGTCGTCCAGCAGGTACAGGTCTTTCATGCCCGGCAGGGGAAACATCCCGGCGGACAGGGAATCCGGCGCCGTATCCGGTAGGTTTTTCAGGGTAAAGAAGCCCTGGGGAGTCAAATGTTCTTTTATGAAATTGAATAGGCTGGGGCCCTGGAGCCAGGGCAGTCCGTTTTGCATTTCCATGGTGCCCTCCTTTTCTGTCTGACGGCGGGCGGCCAGTCAGACCTTGATGGGGCCCTGCCTCATCCTTGGGCAGGCGGCCTTAGCCCGAGCCTGCAGCTGCAGAACCTCGGGCGGGGAGAGCTGTGACGCAGCAGCCTAGCTTGCAGCTGCTTTTCACAGTACGGGTGCTGAATATTTTCCTTGTTATTTTATATATTCTATGCGCACCCTTGAAAACCCTTCTTTTTAAGGGATTTTTGGAAAAATCATCTCTAAAACTTTACGTATAGGGCAATTTTTCGGAAATTTCCCAGATTCCTGGAGAAACCGGGCTGTGGGCTGGTGATTTTTTGCCATTCAATGGTATAATATAGGTTAACGGTAAAATGGTAATAAAAGATATAGGAGCGATGCATATGGCAATCTATAATATTGTAAAAGTTGGGGCGCCCATCCTGCGGGAAAAGGCAGCTCCGGTTACCCGTTTTGATAAAAAATTGGCCAAGCTCATGAAGGACATGGCGGAAACCATGTACCGGGCCAACGGCTGCGGTCTGGCAGCTCCCCAGATTGGTCTGGGCAAGCGCATTGTGGTCATTGATGCTGGAGATGGCTATGGCATTCGGGAGTTTGTGAACCCGGTACTGTCTGACCCCGTGGGGGAAGAAGTGGACGAGGAAGGCTGCCTGAGTGTACCCACCTACGAAGGGGAAGTAGAGCGGGCGGCCCAGATTACGGTCACCTATCAGGACGCCAAGGGCACCCACTACCGCCTTACGGCCCAGGGCCTTTTGGCCCGTGCTCTCCAGCACGAATGTGACCATCTGGAAGGCATTTTGTTTATTGATAAGGCCATCAGCCTGACGGCCAAACCCAAGGAAGAGGAACGCATATGAAAATTGTTTTTATGGGAACCCCGGAATTTGCGGTGGCCAGCCTGAAAGCCCTGGTGGAAAGCGGCCAGCATGAAATTGCGGCGGTGGTCACCCAACCAGACCGTCCCAAAGGCCGGGGACACAAGGTGATGATGTCCGCCGTCAAGGAATATGCCCTGTCCCAGAACCTGCCGGTACTTCAGCCGGAACGGGTGAAGACCCCGGAATTTTTGGAAGCGCTGGAAGAACTGGCCCCGGAGCTTATTGTGGTAGCTGCTTTTGGCCAGTTTCTGCCTAAAAGCCTGCTGGAACTGCCTAGGTACGGCTGCATCAATGTTCATGCGTCCCTGCTGCCCCGGTATCGGGGTGCGGCCCCCATCCATTACGCCATCTTGAAAGGCGAAAAGGAAGCGGGTGTCACCATTATGCAGATGGACGTGGGCATGGATACGGGTGCTATGCTGGCCAAAACCGCAGTACCGGTAACGGACGAAATGACCCAGGGGCAGCTCCACGATATTCTCAAGGAACGGGGCGCCCAGTTGCTGCTGGATACCATTGACCAATTGGCAGCGGGAACGGCTAAGGCTGTGCCCCAGCCGGAACAGGACGCTACCTATGCGTCCCTGATTACCCGGGATATGGAAAAGCTGGATTGGAGCAAATCCAGCCGGGAGCTGCACAACCAGATCCGGGCCTTTGATCCCTGGCCGGGTTCCTTTACCCTGCTGCCCAGCGGCAAGCGCCTGAAGGTTTGGGCCAGCCGGATTCGCAGCGAACAGGGTCAATTGGGGGCACCGGGAACGGTGCTGGAAACCAATCCGGAAGGCATCCTGGTTGCCTGCGGAGAGGGAAGTCTGGAAATTACCCAATGCCAGCCGGAAGGCAAGAAACGGATGCTGGCTGACCAATTTGTCAACGGCAAAAGTCTGGAACCAGGAGAAATATTGGCATAACAATGATAGATATGGTACTGCGGCCGAAAAAACGGCTGTTTATCGCGCTGGTTTCCCTGGCCACGGTGCTGGCGGGCTTTGTAGTATTTGGCCTGTGGCGGCTGATGGTGCCGGGCCTGCAGCAGCTTCATCCGCTGCTGCCCCATGTGGTGGGGATTGCCGCGCTGCTTGTAACGGTAGCCCTGGTTTCCGGGGTGCTGGGGATTGTCATGGCCATTGTGGGTTTTCCCACCATGAAATTTTTCTATATGTGGGCCTGGCATATCATCAATTTTCTGTATCCCCTGGTACTGTTTTTGGGGAAAATGATGGGAATTTCCAAGCGGAGGATTGAACAATCCTTTATTGAGGTCAGCAACCATCTGGTCCGGCGGCAGCATGTGCGGGTTCCCGCCAATCGTCTGCTGATCCTGACCCCCCACTGCATCCAGCTGGATACCTGTCCCTATAAGGTGACCCGGGACATCCACAACTGTCACCAGTGCGGCCGCTGCGGGGTAGGGGACCTTTTGGCCCTGTCCAACAAATACGGGGTCCATGTGGCCATTGCCACCGGGGGGACCTTGGCCCGGCAGGCCGTGAAGAAGGCCCGGCCCAAAGCCATCTTGGCTGTAGCCTGTGAACGGGACCTGACCAGCGGCATCCAGGATGTCTTTCCCCTGCCGGTAATCGGGGTGCTGAACGAGCGGCCCAACGGGCCCTGCTTCAATACCCACACGGATATGCACAAGGTAGAAGAGGCCATCAAGTCTTTCATTATAAAAGAGGATTTACATGAACGTAACCACTAAAGATCCGCGGGAAGCGGCTTTGCTGATTTTAAAACAAACTTTGCTCAAGGGGGCTTACGCAAACCTGGCTTTAAGCCAGGGGCTGCGTGGGGCTCCTTTGTCTGCGTTAGACCGTAAACTGACCACGGAGCTGGTGTACGGCACGGTGAAAACCCTGGGGACCCTGGACTGGTACCTGGAAAAGGTGGTGAATCGTCCTCTGTGGAAGCTGGACGAAACCCTTTTGGTGATTCTCCGGCTCAGCGCCTACCAGCTGCTGTTCCTGGACCGGATTCCGGACTCGGCGGCCTGCAATGAAGGCGCCAAACTGGCCCGGAAATGGGTGAACGAGGGCAGCGTAAAGCTGGCCAACGGGGCCCTGCGCCAACTGGCCCGGACCAAGAACCAGTGGAAGCTGCCGGCTGGGGAAAAGTATGAACTGACCCGGCTGGCCCTGCGCTATTACCACCCCGAGTGGCTGATTCGCCGCTGGAAGTTCCGCTTTGGCCTGGACGAGGCCGTGAAGCTGTGCCAGTTTGACAACCAGGTGCCGCCCCTGGCCTTACGGGTGAATACCCTGAAGACCACCCGGGAAAGCCTCCAGCAGCGGCTGGCAGAGCGGGGCATTGTGACCCGGCTGTCCCAGTGGTCCCCGGACGGGCTGTTGTGCGACAGCCTGCCCTCCCTGGACAGCCTGCTCCAGGACTTTGGCCCGGAACTGTATATCCAGGACGAAAGTTCCATGCTGGACGCGGCGGTGCTGAATCCCCAGCCCGGACAGCGGGTAATCGATATGTGCAGCGCCCCTGGCGGGAAGACCACCCACCTGGCCCAGAAGATGGCCAATCAGGGAGAAATCCTGGCCCTTGACATCTACGACCACAAGCTGGAACTGGTCAGGGAAAATGCCCAGCGCCTGGGGATTACCTGCATCAAAACCCAGAAGGCCGACGGTACGGTGGTTGTGCCGGAATGGGAAAAGACGGCGGACAGGGTTCTGGTGGACGCCCCCTGCAGCGGCCTGGGGGTATTGAACCGCCGGGTGGAAGCCCGCTGGCGGAAAGAGGAGCGGACCCTTAGTCAGTTCCCGCCCCTGCAAAAAAAAATTCTGGCCAATGCCGCCCGGTACGTGAAGGTGGGGGGACGGCTCCTCTACAGTACCTGCACCCTGGAACGGGACGAAAACAGCCGGGTGCGGGAAGCCTTTCTCAAGGACCAGCCTAACTTTGCGCCGGTGCCCTTTGCCCACCCCCTGACCGGGGAATTGGTGGAGGAATTGCAGATCCTGCCCTGGCGGGACGGCATTGACGGTTTTTATTTATGTTTGTTCGAAAGGAAGGGTGAATAACATGGCAAAACGGGAAATCCTGGGACTCACCCTGCCCGAGCTTCAGGAAGAACTGGTGGCTCTGGGCCTTAAAAAATTCCGGGCGGAACAGGTGTTCCGCTGGCTGTACGAAAAATCCGCCGTGGACTTTGAGCAGATGTCCAATCTGTCCAAGGACAACCGGCAGCTGCTTGCAGAGCATTATAAAATTATGACCAGACAGGTGAAACCTATTAAGGAATACCGCTCCCAGGACGGCTTGACCCACAAGGTGCTGCTGGAACTGGAAGACGGCGCCACGGTGGAAACGGTGCTGATGCACCACGACTACGGCTACAGTGCCTGCCTGTCTTCCCAGGTGGGCTGCGCCATGAATTGCGCCTTCTGCGCCAGCGGCCTCCACGGCTTTGTGCGGAATCTGACCGCCGCCGAAATCCTGGCCCAGCTGTACTACTTCCAAAGCCAGCTGCAGGAGAGCGGGGAACGGGTCAGCCGGGTGGTGATTATGGGCAGCGGGGAACCCATGCTGAACCTGGATAATGTGCTCCGGGCCCTGGACCTGCTCCATAGCGACCGGGGCCAGTGCATCGGCTACCGGAACATGACCATTTCCACCTGCGGCATTGTGCCCGGGATTGAGGAAATGACCCGGCAGGGCCGGAACATCAACCTGGCCATCTCCCTGCACGCCGCCAGCAAGGCACTGCGGGACCAGCTGATGCCGGTGAACCACCGGTGCCCCTATCCGGAGGTAATCCGGGCAGCGGAAGCCTACGAAAAAAGCAATGGCCGTCAGGTCATGTACGAATATATCCTTCTGGCAGGGCTCAATGACCGGCCGGAAGATGCCCAGGCCCTGGCAGATGCCCTGGAGCATAAGGAATGTGTCATCAATCTGATCCCTGCCAACCCGGTTCCGGAAAAAGGCTTTCGCCGTCCCGATGATCGGGCCGTGGACCGGTTCTTCCAAATCCTGAAAAAGCGCCATATCAACGTGACCGTGCGCCGGGAAATGGGCAAAGACATTAATGCGGCCTGCGGACAATTGCGGGCCAGTGCTTTAAAGGAGGCACAAAAGAAATGATAGCAGTCACAAGGACCAGCCGGGGTTTGGTGCGTCCGAAGAATGAAGACAGCATCTTGGTCCGGGAACCGGACCTGTATGCCATTGCCGATGGCATGGGCGGCGCCGATGCCGGTGAAGTAGCCAGCTACGAGGCCGTGCAGCAATTGGCACGGCTGGACCTGTCCGGGGTGCCCCGGAAGGAAATTCTTGCTGCCCTGGAGCACGGCATCCAGAACATCAACCGGAAAATCTGGGAACTTTCCCAGGATAAACCCAATTTTAACGGCATGGGAACCACCCTGACCGCTGTGTACCTGCCGGACGCCCGCAGCGCTTTTGTGGGCCACGTAGGGGACAGCCGGATCTACGTCTTCCAGGAAGGCCAACTGCGCCAGGTGACCAGTGACCACAGCTATGTGGCCGAGCTGGTGCGGCAAAAGCAGATGACCCAGGCAGAAGCGGACCAGTCCGACCAGAAGCATATGATCACCCGGGCCATTGGGGTGGAGGAAGCGGTGGAGGTGGACACCTTTGAAGTACTGCTGGAGGGTGCCCAAAAGCTCCTCATCTGCTCCGACGGGCTCACCAATATGATCAGCGAAGCGGAAATCGAACGGCTCCTGGGATACAAAAACCTGGACCGGCTGGCGGACGGCCTGCTGGACGGAGCCATTACCGCAGGCGGCGAAGATAACATTTCCTTTATTGTCATCGATTTGGAGGCTGTCAAATGAACGGAAGAATAACCTTGAACGGCCGGTATGAGATTATTGATAAAATTGGCGGCGGCGGTATGGCCGAAGTGTTCCATGGCTACGATACGGTACTGCACCGGGACGTAGGCATCAAAATCCTCCGGGACCAGTTTATCCAGGACAAGCAGTTTGTGGCTCGCTTCCGGCAGGAAGCCTGCAATGCGGCCGGCCTGTCCCATCCCAATATCGTCAATATCTATGACTGCGGCAACGAACACGAAATCTATTACATTGTCATGGAATACGTGGTGGGCCGCTCCCTGAAGGAAGTCATTGAAGAAAACGGGGCCCTGGACTACAAGACCGCAGTCCGCTACGCCATCGGCATCTGCTCGGCCCTGAAACAGGCCCATGACCATTCCATTGTCCACTGTGACGTAAAGAGCCAGAACATCCTCATCGACACCAAGGGCGTGGCCAAAATCACCGACTTTGGCATTGCCCGGGCCTTTGGCCAGCCCAGCAATGGGCCGGACAAGAACGTTATCGGGTCCGTGTACTACCTGTCTCCGGAGCAGGCTGCCGGCCAGCCGGTAACCCCCCAATCGGACCTGTATTCCCTGGGGGTGGTCTTCTTTGAAATGCTTACCGGCAAGCTGCCCTACGATGGAGCAACACCCCTGGAGGTGGCCCGGCACCATCTGGAGTCATCCACCCCTTCGGCCCGGCGCTATGACCCGGACATTCCCTACTATCTGGACAACATTGTCACCAAGGCCCTGGCCAAGAATCCCCAGCTGCGGTACGCTTCCGCCGATGATTTCCTGGCGGACCTGAAGGACGCCCAGACCCGGCTTTTGGGCAAGGAAGAACCCCTGGATCCGGCCTGGTACGATACGTCCAGCCGGAAGCCGGTCAGCGACGAGACCATGGTTATCAGCAAGACCCAGATGCTGGACGGGATTTTGAAACCCCAGCCGGCAGAACCCAAAAAGGACGATGTGCCGACCCCGGAAGAGGAGGCGGCAGCCCGGGCCAAAAAGAAAAAATTCCTGGCCTTTTTCCTGGCGGCCATTGTGGTCCTAAGCGGCGTAATCTACGCCATTTTAAGCTATACCAGCGGGGATATTCCCGTACCCGATGTGAAGGGCAAGCCCCAGGCAGAAGCAGAACTGCTGCTGACCAAGGCCAATTTGGGCTTTGAGGTCACCAAGGAATACAGTCCCACCGTGGCCGAAGGCGTGGTCATCAAGCAGAGCCCGGGTGCGGGCAGCAAGGTGAAGGCCGGCCGGAAAATCAAACTGGTGGTCAGCCAGGGGGCGGAACCCGGGGTGGTGCCCGACCTGAAGAAAAAGAGCCTGTCCGAGGCCACCCAGCTTTTGGAGAAAGCCAAGCTGAAGGTGGGCTCCCTGACGGTGAAATATGATTCCAGCGTGCCCCAGGGTACGGTGATTTCCCAAAGCGTATCCGCAGGCAGCAAGGTAACCCCAGGAACCAGCGTGGACCTGGTCATGAATATCAGCGGCAATCAGACTGCTGTGCCTTCCCTGGAAGGATTGTCCCTGGACGATGCCAGAAGCAAGCTCAGCGATATGGGCCTGACCGTGGGCAAGCTGGAAGAAACCAATAGCGACAAGGCCAAGGGCACGGTGCTCTCTGTGAGCCCCGGGGCCGGCCAAGTAGTGGAACGGGGCAGCACGGTGAACCTGGTGGTATCCGCCGGCAAGAAGGAAGAAAAGAAGGAAACCAAGGATAGTTCCTCTTCTTCCGGCAGCACTACTTCCACCCGGACCATTACCTACACGGTACCCGGCAGCGGCAGCGCCAAAACCGTGAAAATCATTGCATCCGATGCCACCAGCAGCCGGACGGTATTCTCGGGCTCCGTTGCGCCGGGAACCCAGATTACCCGTCAGGTCACCTTGGGCCCGGATGCCAGCGTACAGATTTATGTGAACGGCGCTTTGGCGGAGGATAAATCCCTGTGAGTCAGCAAACAGGAAGAATCATCAAAACCTATAACGGCTACTATTATGTGCTGGGGGACAACGGAACCTGGTACACCTGCAAGGTTCGGGGCCGGCTGAAGCAGAAACGCTTTATCATTGCCGCCGGCGACCGGGTGGAACTGGACGCAGCCGGGGACGAGGGCATGATTACGGAAATCCTGCCCCGCCGGAACCTGCTCCAGCGTCCCCTGGTGGCCAATGTGGACTGGCTGGCGGCGGTGTTTGCCTGTGCCGACCCGGACCCCAGCTTTCTTTTAATCGATAAATTGCTGGCCCTGGCAGAAGCCGCAAACATTCCCGCCGTCCTGGTGCTCAACAAGGCTGACCTGGCGCCTGAAGGGTTCTTTGCCCGGCTGGAAGCCGTGTACGCCCCCCTGGGCTACCCGGTGCTTCAGGTGGAAGCCAAAAACGGCAAGGGCCTGGACGCCCTGCTGGAAAAAATCTTGGACAGCACGGTGGTGTTTGGCGGTCCTTCCGGGGTGGGAAAATCCACTTTATTGAATCACCTGAATCCGGAACTTTCTTTAAAAACAGGCCAGGTAAGCGCCAAAATCGGCCGGGGCCGGCATACCACCCGCTTTGCGGAACTGCTGCCCTTCCAGGGGGGCTACATTGTGGATACCCCAGGGTTCGGCAATATCGACTTGGCCGAACTGGTTATGGACGATGCGGCCCAGGGGTTCCGGGAACTGAAAGCCCGGGCCGGGCAGTGCCGGTTTAGCGGCTGTACCCATACCCATGAACCGGACTGTGCCGTAAAGGCAGCGGTGGCTGCTGGAGAAATTGCCGCCAGCCGGTATGAATCCTACTGCATGATCCGCCAGGAATTGGCGGCACAAAAGAAAAGAGGTCAAAAATCATGACAATCATTGCTCCTTCCATTCTTTCCTCCGATTTTGCCCGGCTGGCCGAAGAAACTGCCAGCCTGAAAGAAGCCGGTGCCGATTGGGTGCATATTGACGTAATGGACGGCCAATTCGTGCCCAACCTGACCTTTGGGGCGCCGGTGGTGAAATGCCTCCGGAAATGGACGGATATGTTCTTCGACTGCCACTTGATGGTGGAACATCCGGAAAACTATATCGACAGCTTTGCCGCTGCCGGGGCGGACATGATTGTGGTCCACGCCGAGGCCACCCATCATCTCCACCGGGTGCTGCAGACCATCCACAGCAAGGGCATCCAGGCTGGGGTGGCCCTGAACCCGGCTTCTCCCCTGTGCCTGGTGGAAGAAGTCCTGGCCGACGCGGATATGATTCTCCTGATGAGCGTCAACCCGGGGTTTGGGGGCCAGAAGTTCATCCCGGCCAGCGTGGACAAAATCCGCCGTCTGAAGGCTATGCTGGAAGCCCGGGAACTGAAGACCCTCATCGAAGTGGACGGCGGCGTCAACGCCGAAACGGCCAAACAGGTACGGGAAGCCGGCGCCAATGTGCTGGTGGCCGGTTCCTACATCTTTGGTGCGCCGGACCGGCAGGAAGCCATTGCCGCCCTGCGGTAACTGTCGATGAAGGCATTTTGGCGGACCCATAAGGTCAAAATCAAACTGGTAGTGGTAGGTCTGCTGGCCGCCCTTTTGGTGGTCAGCTGGCTGGCCTATCTGGCCAGCATCCATGCAGCTGCCATTTTCAACCGGGAAATGGCCCGGCAGCACTACCTGGACGGCACCATTACGGTGGAGCGGATTACCGCTACCCCCTTTGGCCACGTGCATTTTGAAAACCTGGAGTGGAAGGGGGCCCACGACGGCAACCGGATAACCATTCCCAACGGGTATTTCCACGTGAATCCCCTGGACATTATCCTGCGGCGGACCAACAGCCGGACCATTGAACGGCTCCAGCTGGACGACGCAGATATTGTCCTGACCTTCAGCGAAAATATGCACGTCCGGGGCATCCGGGCTGCCCAGCTGCCGCCGCCGGAGCAGCGGAAAAAGGGAGACCGGAAAAACTTTGACATCAAGCTGAAAAATGTCAATGTGGAGGTACTCCTGAACCACTGCCACCTGACGGCCTACTACAAGCAGCGGACCCATACCTTTGAGGATGTAAATGCCAATCTGCACTACAACAGCAAGGACAAACTGACCATCGACTTTTCTACCGGTGAACTGGGGGGTACCCTGGAAGGCAAAGGAGTGGATATCCAGGGAGCGGTTGACCTGAAACCCCGGGTGTCCACCTACGACCTGAAGCTGGGCATCAAGGAACTGAATCCGTCTTCCCTGGGAACGGGGCTGAATATCCACGAACGGGTGACCGCCGCCGCCAATGTTACCGGGGACCTGCCGGATCCGGTGATTGTAGGCCAGCTGTATATGCCCAACCTGAACCTGCCCGGTCTGAAATTTACCAAGGTCAAGGGCAATTTTAAATACGCCGACGGCTATATTGATGCCCAGAACGTGACGGCAGATGTGTTTGGCGGTACCTGCGATGCCCACGGGGGCTTCAACATCGATACCAAGGCCTATACGGTCAACGTGATGGGTCACGACCTCCACAGCGAGGACGCCACCGGAGTGCCCTTCTTCCGCTGCCTGGTGCAGCTGGACCTGAAGATGCTCTGCGATGGGGACAACCGGTCCACCCTGACCTATGGCTCCTTCTATTCCGGCAAGGGGATGTACGCCATTGTCCAGTTCAATTCCATTCACGGCACCTTTTCCAACCAGTACAAGGAGTTAAAGTTCAGCGATGTGGAAATCAAGTCCGATGGCGGGGATATTGTGGCGCCCCAGTTTGAGCTGGTGGACGGCTCCCTGCATTTGGGCAATCTGTATTACGTGTCCCCGGACGGCCGCCGGACCCGGATCCGCTTCTTTGGCTAGGCGGTTGCAAAGTCCCGTGCATATGATATAATGAATGAGTAATTTTATAGTGAAATTGTCTTTGGGGCGGGGTGGAACTCCCTACCGGCGGTTACAGTCCGCGAGCGCAAGCACGAATCGGTGGAATCCCGATACCGACAGTACAGTCTGGATGAGAAAAGACAGCGAAAAGTGTATTTTTGCCGTGCTGCCCCAGGCAGTGCGGCTTTTATTTTGCAGAAAGCAGGTGGACTTTTGACAGATCAGGAATATATGAGAATCGCTCTGGACCTGGCGGAGCAGGCGCGGGGAAATACCAGCCCTAATCCGCTGGTGGGCTGCGTTATCGTCAGCCCTGAGGGCGAAATTGTAGGACGGGGCTATCACCACAAGGCGGGGCAGCCCCACGCAGAAGTAAATGCCATGGCGGACGCCGGGGAGAAAACTAAGGGTGCTACGGCCTATGTTACCCTGGAGCCCTGTTCCCATTACGGGCGCACGGGTCCCTGCTGCGAGGCGCTGATCAAGGCGGGCATCCGCAAGGTAGTGGCCGCTATTGAGGACCCCAATCCCCTGGTAGGGGGCAAGGGCTTTGCCCGGCTCCGGGAAGCCGGCGTGGAAGTGGTTACCGGGGTGCTGGCTGAGGAAGCCCGGCGCCAGAACGAGGTGTTTCTCCATTGGGTAACCCACAAGCGGCCCTTTACGGCACTGAAATACGCCATGACCCTGGACGGGAAAATTGCCACGGCTTCCGGGGATTCCAAATGGATCAGCGGGGAAGAATCCCGGAAATACGCCCATACTCTCCGGAGCCAGTACGACGCCATTCTGGTAGGGAAAAATACGGTGCTAAATGATGACCCGTCCCTGACGGTGCGGCTGGTGGAAGGCAAAAATCCCCTGCGGATAGTGCTGGACAGCAAATGCCAGCTGCCGGTGGACCGGAAGGTCTTCCAGGACGGGGAGGCCAAAACCCTTTTGGTTACCTCCTGCAAGGCAGATCCGGAACGGCTGGCAGCCTTCAAGGGGCTGGACCAGGTGACCATCTGGCAGCTGCCGGAAAACGGCGGTACCCTGGACCTGGGGGCACTGCTGGACCGACTGGGCGAAAACAACATCACCAGCCTGCTGGTGGAGGGGGGCAGCCAAATCCATGGCTCCTTCCTGGACCTGAAACTGGCCCAGCGGGTATACGCCTTTATCGCTCCCTGCCTTTTGGGCGGGAAAAAGAACCTGACGGCCATTGGAGGCCGGGGGGCCAGAACCATGGCCCAGCGGGTTACCCTCAGCGAACCACAGCATAAGGTGTTTGGTGAGGATTTTATGCTTACGGGCCTTTTGGAAAGGGGCTGAGCGTATGTTTACAGGACTGGTTGCGGAACTGGGGACGGTGGACACCCTGCGCCGGGAACAGAATTCCTACCGGCTGACCATTGCCGCCAAAAAGATTCCGCCGCTGCTCTCCATTGGGGAAAGCGTCTGCTGCAACGGGGCCTGCCTCACCGTGACCCATTTTGACCAGGGCCACTTCACCGTGGACGTCATGCCGGAATCTGCCCGGCACACCACCATTGGCAGCCTGAAGCGGGGGGACAAGGTAAACCTGGAACGGACCCTCCATGTAGGGGACGGCCTGGACGGCCACATTGTCAGCGGCCACGTAGATGGGGTGGGCACCATTGTGAAGATGGTGCCGGAAGGCATTGCCAAGGTCACCACCATCAGCTGCGGGCCGGAACTGCTCCAGGGCATGGTCAGCAAGGGCTCCATTGCCATTGACGGCATAAGTCTTACCATTACGGAAGTCACGGATACCACTTTTTCCGTATCCCTGATTCCCTTGACGGTCCAGTTCACCACCCTGGGTTTCAAAAAGCCCGGCGACAAGGTGAACCTGGAAACCGATATTTTGGGCAAGTACGTCCAGCGCATGCTGGAAAAACGCAAAACAGGGGGCCTGACCAAGGAAACCTTGTTGGAAAATGGCTTCTTTTAAGGAGGAAATTACCTATGGAACAAGAGTATAAATTTGACACCATTGAACAGGCCATTGCCGACCTGAAAGCCGGCAAGATGGTGCTGGTTACCGATGATGCCGACCGGGAAAACGAAGGGGACCTGATCATGAGCGCAGAGCACGTGACCACGGAAGCCATCAACTTCATGGCCACCTACGCCAAAGGCCTGATCTGTATGCCCTGCGACGGCAAAATTCTGGACCGGCTGCAATTAGACCCCATGGTAGCCAACAACACCGATAACCACGAAACGGCCTTCACCGTTTCCATCGACCATAAGGATACCACCACCGGCATTTCCGCTGTGGAACGGGCCTACACCATGAAAAAATGCGCTGAGGACGACGCCAAGGCCTCCGACTTCCGCCGGCCCGGCCACGTATTCCCCCTGCGCAGCAAGGAAGGCGGCGTGCTGCGCCGTACCGGTCATACGGAAGCCACTACGGACCTGTGCCGGCTGGCAGGCCTGAAGCCGGTGGGCATCTGCTGCGAAATCATGAGCGCTGACGGCACCATGGCCCGGACCCCCGAGCTGATGGAATTTGCCAAAGAGCACCAATTGACCTTCATTACCGTGGCAGACCTGGTAGCTTACCGGAAAAAGACCGAAAAAATGGTCCACCGGATTGCCAACGTGGCCCTGCCCAGCAAGTACGGCACCTTCCGGGCCATCGGCTACGAAAATGATCTGGACGACAAATGCCATGTGGCCATTATCAAAGGGGACATTACCGGCAAAAAGAACGTGCTGGTCCGGGTCCACTCCGAATGCCTCACCGGGGACGCCTTCGGCTCCCTGCGCTGTGACTGCGGGGACCAATTGGCTACGGCCCTGCGCATGATCGAGAAGGAAGGCTGCGGCGTGGTGCTGTATATGCGCCAGGAAGGCCGGGGCATTGGCCTGGCCAACAAACTGCGGGCCTATGAACTCCAGGACCAGGGCCTGGATACGGTGGACGCCAACGTGAAACTGGGCTTTGCCCCGGATATGCGGGATTATGGCATTGGTGCCCAAATCCTGGCGGACCTGGGTCTTACCACCATCCGGCTGATGACCAATAACCCGGCCAAACGGGCGGGCCTGTCCGGCTACGGCATTACCATTACGGAAACCGTGCCCATCATCATGAAAGACAATTGCTACAACCATCACTATATGGTAACCAAACAAGTCCGCATGGGACATGAATTACACGAAAAAGAAGTGGAGGCTAAAAAATGAAAGTAGTAGAAGGAAATTTACTGGCAGAGGGTTTAAAATTTGGCATCGTAGTTGCCCGTTTCAATGAGTTCATTACCAGCAAGCTGCTCAGCGGCGCGGAAGACACCCTGGTGCGTCACGGCGTAGCAGAAGACGACATTACGGTGGCCTGGGTTCCCGGGGCTTTTGAAATCCCCCTGGTAGCCAAGAAAATGGCCCAAAGCGGCAAATACGACGGCATCATCTGCCTGGGCGCAGTGATTCGCGGCGCTACCAGCCACTATGACTACGTATGCAGCGAAGTGTCCAAGGGCATTGCCCTGGTGAACATGGAAACTGGCGTTCCCACCGGCTTTGGCGTACTCACTACCGAAAATATTGAACAGGCTGTGGAACGGGCTGGTACCAAGGCCGGCAACAAGGGTTCCGATACGGCCCTGTCCATGATTGAAATGGTCAACCTGACCCGGAGCCTGTAAGATGTCCGAAGATATTTTAGTCAAGGCTACGGCGGGGGATGCCCGGATTTATGCGGTAAGCACCACCCACCTGACCCAATATATGAACGAAATCCATCACTGCTCTCCTCTGGCTGCGGCGGCCCTGGGCCGTACCGCTGCCGGGGCTCTGCTCCTGGCGGCTACCATGAAGTCCGGGGAAGCGGTAACGGTGCGCTTTAAGGGCGACGGGCCTTTGGGCCAGGTGATGGCCGATGCCCGGGATTACACGGTCCGGGGCTTTGTGATGCACCCGGAAGTGATGCTGCCGTCCAAAAACGGCAAACTGGATGTAGGCGGCGGGGTCGGCCATTACGGCATTGTCACCGTCACCCGGTGCCCGGAAAAGGGCGAACCCTTTACCGGGGTTTCCACCCTGAAAAGTGGGGAAATCGCTGCGGACCTGACCCGGTACCTGTACGTGTCCGAGCAGACCCCTTCCAGCGTTGCCCTGGGCGTCCTGATTGAAAAGGACGGCTCTGTGGCCACTGCCGGCGGTTACTTTGTCCAGCTGCTGCCGGAAGCGTCCGAAGAAACGGCCAAGACCTTGGAAGACAATATCCTGACCCTGCCCTACGTAACCGAACTGCTGAGCAGCGGCTGTACCCCGGAGGAGATGATTCGCCGGGTAGCCAAAGGCCTGCCGGTAGAAATTCTGGAATCCCACCCGGTTTCCTTCCATTGCAGCTGCAGCCGGGAAAAGGTGGCCCAGATGCTCTGCGGCCTGCCGGAAAAGGACTTCCAGGAAATTCTTCAAGACCCTCAAACCGAGGTTCATTGCCAATACTGCAACAAATCGTACCACTTTACTCCCGACGAGCTGAGAGAGCTTCCTAGAAAATCTTGACGAAACGAACAAATGTTTGTAAAATAGATAATGTACAGCAATGGACAAGGAGATGAATTCATGAGTATGGATGCAGATAAGACGAAAGCCCTGGATGCGGCTTTAAAACAGATTGAAAAGGATTTTGGCAAAGGCTCCATTATGAAATTGGGGGCAGCCAGCGCCAAGATGAATATAGAAACCATTCCTACAGGTGCACTATCCCTGGATTTGGCATTGGGAGTAGGGGGTATTCCCCGGGGCCGGGTGATTGAAATCTATGGACCGGAATCTTCCGGTAAAACTACGGTTGCCCTGCACATGATTGCCGAAGCCCAAAAGCGCGGCGGCTATGCAGCTTTCATCGACGCCGAACACGCCCTGGATCCGGAATACGCCCGGAACCTGGGGGTGGATGTGGACAACCTCTTGATTTCCCAGCCGGATACCGGCGAACAGGCCCTGGAAATCTGCGACGCCCTGGTGCGCAGCGGTGCTATTGACATTATCGTCATCGACTCCGTAGCAGCCCTGGTGCCCAAGGCAGAAATCGAAGGGGAAATGGGTGAATCCCATGTGGGCCTCCAGGCCCGGCTGATGAGCCAGGCCCTGCGGAAACTCACGGGTATCATTTCCAAGTCCCGGACGGCTACGGTGTTCATCAACCAGATCCGGGAAAAAGTAGGCGTGATGTTCGGCAACCCGGAAACCACCACCGGCGGCCGGGCCCTGAAATTCTATTCCACCATCCGGATGGATGTACGCCGGATTGAAAGCCTGAAGAACGGCAACGAAATCATCGGCAATCGGACCCGGGTGAAAGTGGTGAAAAACAAGGTTGCACCTCCCTTTAAGCAGGCCGAATTCGATATTATGTATGGCCAGGGCATTTCCCACGAGGGCTGCCTGGTGGACCTGGGGGTCCAGTACGAAATTATCAATAAGAGCGGCGCCTGGTATTCCTACGGGGATGAACGCATTGGCCAGGGCCGGGAAAATACCAAGACTTTCCTGAAAGAACACAAGGATATGGCTGCGGAAATTGAGCAGAAAATCCGGGCAGCAGCCGGTCTGGCCAGTACGGCCCAGGCAGCTCCTGCCCAGCCGGAAGAAGACGATGGCCTTCTCATGACGCCGGAGGATAATCCGGACAATGTGGAATAAGTCGGGAAAAGCCCTGGGTACCTACGCCGAAGCCTATAACTTTGCCTTGGACAAGCTGTCCCTGCGGGATTTCACCCGGTTTGAGCTGCGGGACAAGCTGTTGGAGCGGGAATGCCCGGAGGACCTTGCAGACCAGGTTTTGGCCAAGCTGACGGAACGCCATTTCCTGGACGACGCCCGCTGCGCCGCCCGGATTACGGCAGCCTGGCGGGGCAAGCGGTTTTACGGCCGCCAGTACCTGCGGCTGATGCTCAGCAAAAAGCAGGTGCCCCAGGAACTGATTCAGGAAGAACTGGCCCAGGTAACGGAAGAAGAAGAAACAGAGCGGGCCTGTGACTGGGCCAGGACCCAACTGGGAAAATTCCAGCGCAAGTACAAGGCAGACCCCCGGAAGGGGAAAGCCGCCTTGTCCAGAGGCCTGGCTTCCCGGGGCTTTGGCTTTGGAGCCATTGCTTCTGCCCTGCAATTGTGGCAGGAAGCTGGCGGGGAAGAAGACCTGTTTTAGCAGAAAAAGTATAGAAGCGGGGCTATGCGAGGCATAGTCCCCTTTTTGCTGTGCAGCTTTATTGACACTCTTATGAAAATACTATAAAATAACTTTGTCCAATCGTGTTTATTGGGTTTTAAGGCGACCTCTGGTTGCCTTATTTATTGTATGAACAAGTTTTGCAAAAATTCTAGAGAAGAGGAGGTGTACATCATAGATCCCATTAGTGTATTTATCGCTCTTGTCCTTTGTTTGTTAGGTGTGGGCGGTGGCTATATGGCCCGGAAAAATGTTGCCGAAGGCAAAATCGGGGCTGCAGAAGATAGAGCCAAAGAAATCCTGGAAGAGGCTATGCGTGACGCCGAAGCCAAGAAAAAGGAAGCTTTATTGGAAGCCAAGGAGGAAATCCACCGTCTGCGTTTTGAAATGGAACGGGAGAACAAGGAAAGAAGAGCTGAACTCAGTAAAAATGAACGACGCTTGGTGCAAAAGGAAGAAAACGTCGACAAGAAAATGGATGCTTATGAGAAGAAGGAAGAAAAACTCATTGAGCAAAGCAACCGTCTGCAGGCTGCCCAAGCTAAAGTCGATGCTCTTTATGGCCAGCAGGTCACAGAACTGGAACGGATTTCCGGTTTGACCAGCGATGAAGCCAAGCAGGAATTGTTGGACAATGTACGGGAAGAAGTCAAACACGACAAAGCCCGTTTGATCAAGGATATGGAACAGGAAGCCAAGGACGTGGCAGACCAGAAGGCCCGGGAAATCATTTCCCTTGCCATTCAGCGCTGTGCGGCTGATCAGGTTACGGAAACTACGGTTACCGTTGTTCCCCTGCCCAACGACGAAATGAAGGGACGGATTATTGGCCGGGAAGGCCGGAATATCCGTACCCTGGAAACCTTAACTGGTATCGATTTGATCATTGATGATACGCCGGAAGCTGTCATTATTTCCGGCTTTGACCCTGTGCGCCGGGAAGTTGCCCGGATTGCCCTGGAGAAGCTCATCAATGATGGCCGTATCCATCCTGCCCGTATTGAGGAAATGGTGGAAAAGGCCCAAAAAGAACTGGATCAGAAAATTAAGGAAGCCGGTGAACAGGCTACCTTTGAAACAGGCGTTCATGGACTGCATCCTGAACTGATCAAACTGCTGGGCCGGCTTAAATACCGCACCAGCTATGGTCAGAACGTGCTGAAGCATTCCACCGAAGTTGCCCATTTGGCTGGCCTTATGGCTGCCGAACTGGGCGTGGATGTAAACTCCGCCAAACGGGCCGGCCTGCTGCATGATATTGGCAAGGCTGTGGACCACGAGGTGGAAGGATCCCATGTGGATCTGGGGGCAGAAGTGGCCAAACGGTATCACGAATCCGATATCGTCATCAATACCATCATGTCCCACCACGGAGACTGCGAAGCAACCTCCGTCCAGGCGGTCCTGGTTTCTGCCGCGGATGCCATTTCGGCAGCCCGTCCGGGAGCTCGCCGGGAAACCCTGGAAACCTACCTGAAACGGTTGACGCGATTGGAAGAAATTGCCGAATCCTTCGATGGCGTAGAAAAATGCTATGCTGTCCAGGCAGGCCGGGAAATCCGTATTATGGTGAAGCCGGATAAGATTGACGACGATGATTCCGTCATTCTGGCTCACGACGTGGCCAAAAAGATCGAAGAGGATATGGAATATCCTGGGCAGATCAAAGTGGTCATTGTGCGGGAAACCCGTGCCGTGGATTATGCAAAATAAAATTGGCCGTGCCTTTGGGCACGGCATTTTTTTAGGCGGATACCCCAGGTTTGTGCTATACTATAGGGGAATTTTCCACAATACTCAAATATCCGAGGGGAGAGAAAGCTATGGCAGGAACGCGTGAAGAAGCTTGGGAACTGTTAAAGGAATACAATCAGGAGCCTTTCCACCGGCAGCACGGGCTGACGGTAGAAGGCTGTATGCGCTATTTTGCCCGGGAATTGGGCTACGGGGACGAAGAAGATTTCTGGGGCCTGGTAGGTCTGCTCCACGATTTGGATTATGAAAAATATCCGGACCAGCACTGCCGGAAGGAAGCGGAAATCCTCCGGGAAAAAGGCTGGGACGAAAAGCTGATTCATGCGGTAGCCAGCCACGGCTGGCCCCGCTGCAGTGACGTGGAACCCCAGCTGGAAATGGAAAAGGTGCTGTATGCCGTGGACGAACTGTCCGGGCTCATTGGGGCCGCAGCCCTGATGCGGCCCTCCAAAAGCGTCCAGGATATGGAAGTGAAGTCCCTGAAGAAGAAATTCAAGGATAAGCATTTCGCCGCCGGCTGCAGCCGGGACGTAATCCAGCAGGGAGCCGATATGCTGGGCTGGGATCTCAACAAACTGTTTGAGCAGAGCATTTTGGCCATGCGTTCCTGTGAAGAAACGGTACAAAAAGAAATGGAAGAATAAGGAAGAGAATGCGGAGCAAAAGCAATTTTTGCCCCGCATTTTTTCCGCCTGCGTGTTATTATATAAGTATACTGAGTTGGCCGTTGTGGCCGGAAAGGAGTTTGTATGGGACATTACGCAAAACCAGAAGAAGTATTGTACCACACCCAATTGTCCCAGAACATGCTTCTGGGAGCGGATATCGCGTTACTGCCCGGAGACCCGGGGCGTGTCCGGTCCCTGGCAGAGGCTATGGGGCCGACCATTGATCTGACCAGCCACCGGGAATACACCAGCGCCCTGGCGCAGGTGCAGGACAAGCCGGTGCTGGTCTGCTCTACAGGCATGGGAGGGCCGTCCACCGCCATTTGTCTGGAGGAACTGGCCCGTTTGGGCATTCGCCGGGTGATCCGGGTGGGCACCACCGGCTCCATCCAGGAGAACCTGAACCTGGGAGAGGTGGTCATCATCAAGGGAGCGGTGCGGCTGGAGGGTACCAGTACCCACTACGCCCCCTTGGAATTTCCCGCGGTAGCGGACCTGGAACTGACCCAGCTCTTGGTGTATGCTGCCCGGCTGCTCAATATCCCGCACCAGGTGGGCATCTGCGTATCTTCGGATACCTTTTGGCCCGGCCAGGAACGGTATGACAGCTTTACCGGGTACGTGCCCCGCCGTTTCCAGGGCAGCATGAAGGAATGGCAGCAGCTGGGGGTCACCAATTATGAAATGGAAACCGCCGCCGTGTTTGTGACGGCCCAGGCCCTGGGAATGAAGGCAGCCAGCCTGTGCGGGGTGGTGGCCAAACGGACCCAAAGCGAGAGCATAGCTTCGCCGGAGGTGTATAAACAGGCGGAAAGCCGCTTTCAGGCCATTCTCCACCGGGCTTTGAACGAGTTGTTGGTAAGGGAGTGATTCCAGTGAAACGCTGTATCATCTTAATGTTGGATTCTTTTGGCATTGGAGGCGCACCGGATGCCGCCAAATTTGGGGACGCAGGAGCGGATACCCTGGGGCATATTGCCCAGTGGTTTGCCAAAGGCCACGCAGAGGATGCCGCAAAACCCCTCTTAAAACTGCCATATTTGGCCCAGGTGGGCTTGGAACTGGCCCATGAAGCCAGTACAGGCAAAAAACTTGCGGCCAGCCTAAACGCCGCTGAGCCCCTGAAAGGGGCCTATACCTACGCCCGGGAAATCAGCAGCGGTAAGGATACGCTCAGCGGCCATTGGGAAATGGCCGGGGTCCCCGTCAAGTTTGACTGGGGGTATTTTCCCAACGTACCCCACTGCTTCCCCAAGGACATTATTGACGGCCTGATTCAGGCAGGAAACCTGCCCGGGGTGCTGGGAGAAAAGCACGCCTCCGGTACGGTCATTCTCAAGGAACTGGGGGAGGAAAGCATCCGCACCGGCAAGCCCATTGTCTATACCTCTGCGGATTCGGTGCTGCAGATTGCCGCCCATGAGGAGTATTTTGGCCTGGACCGGCTGTACGCTCTTTGCCAGGCGGCCTACCAGCTGGTGCAGCCCTACCATATTGCCCGGGTTATCGCCCGGCCCTTTGTAGGGGAAACGGCGGATACCTTCGTGCGCACCGGCAATCGCCACGACTATGCAGTGCCCGCCCCGGAACCCACCCTGGTAGATGCGGTTTACGAACAGGCCGGGGGCGTGTACGCCATTGGCAAGATTGCGGATATTTTTGCCCACAGGGGCATTACCAAGGCCTATAAGGCAACGGGCCTGGATGCCCTGTTTGACGCTACCCTACAGGCTATGGACGATGCCGGGGACAGGAGTCTGGTATTCACCAATTTTGTGGATTTTGACTCTACCTACGGCCATCGCCGGAACGTGGAAGGCTACGGGGAAGGGCTGATGCTCATTGACCGGCGGCTGCCGGAACTGTGGGCCAAGCTCCAGCCCGGGGACCTGGTGCTGGTGACGGCGGACCACGGCTGTGATCCTACCTGGACCGGCTCCGACCATACCCGGGAGCACGTGCCCGCCCTGTTCTTTGGGCCGGAGGTGCTTCCCGGCGCCCTGAAACCCATGGAAACTTACTCCGATATGGGGCAGATTCTGGCCCAGCATTTGGGCCTTACCCTGAAACGGGGGACTGCACAGAAGGTGGTAAAATGAAAGCCCTGAAACAAGTACTGGTACTTTTGGCTTCGCTCTTGAGCTTGGTTATGCTTTTGCCCGGGAGCCCTGCCTGGGCCGCCCAGGCCCCGGCGGAAAGCCCGGCGGCCGTTCCAACGGTGGCGGGGGATCCCCTGAACCGAAAGGGCATGGCCTTTGTGGTCTACGACCAAACGGGGGAAGTGACCCCGGCCATGAAAGCCCTGTGGAAGCGGCAGGTGCGTCAGGCCTACCCTAGGGCCGAGTATACCTTCATTGACGATCCCCAGGCTGTCCAGGCGGCCAGTGCGGTGCTCAGCCAGTCCAATTCCGATGACGACCATTACACTGCGGCGGAATTTGCTGCCATTGGCCAAAAGGCCCAGGCGGACGTGGTGGCCGTGGTGATTGTAAAAGCCATGGAAGAATACTATGTGGAACCTATGCTTATGGGCTGGTGGGACGACGGGCCGGATACCTGGCTCCGGGTGCTGACCGCTGCCGATCTGTACCTGTACAAGCAGGAGAACCAGAAATTCCTGCATAAGAACCTGCGGAAGGTGGAAACCACGGAGGTTTCCCTGGCGGTGCCGCCGGAACGGGAAATCCAGTATGCCCTTAGCAATTTGGCCATGAAAATGGAAAACAAGCCGGAAATCTAAACGGGAAACATCTCAGAGAGGAGCCAATCCATGAATTCTGAAATTTGGAAGGGAATCCTAATTCCCTTTTTAGGCACATCCCTGGGGGCTGCCTGTGTGTACTTTATGAAGGACCAGCTGAACCGGCAGCTCCAGCGGGGGCTGACGGGCTTTGCCGCCGGGGTTATGGTGGCGGCGTCCATTTGGAGCCTTTTGATTCCTGCCCTGGAGGAATCCGCTGCCCTGGGGCGTCTGGCCTTTATTCCAGCGGCTGTAGGGTTCTGGGTGGGGACGTTGTTCCTGCTGCTGCTGGATACCCTGATTCCCCACCTGCATCTCAACGCCCAAAAGGCGGAAGGGCCCAAAAGCCATTTGGCCCGGACCACCATGATGATTTTGGCCGTGACCCTCCATAATATTCCGGAAGGTATGGCCGTGGGCATGATTTATGCCGGCTTTTTGAATGACCCGGGGACCATTACCCTGGGCAGTGCCATTGCCCTGTCCCTGGGGATTGCCATTCAGAATTTCCCCGAAGGAGCCATTATTTCCCTGCCGCTGCGGGCAGCAGGGTTGGGACACCACAAGGCTTTTGTCGGCGGGGTCCTGTCCGGGGTGGTAGAACCGATTGCGGCGGTGTTTACCATCTGGGCCTCCCAGTACATTGTCCGGCTGCTGCCGTATTTCCTCAGCTTTGCGGCAGGGGCCATGCTGTACGTGGTGGTGGAAGAACTGATTCCGGAAATGTCCGAAGGGGAGCATTCCAATATTGGGGTGCTGACCTTTGCCCTGGGTTTCACGGTGATGATGATTTTGGACGTTTCCTTGGGATAATTTTATTTTCGTTGTTTTAACAACGGACAAAGGAGGTGGGTTTCTTTATAATAAAACCATCGAGCGAACAACACCTCAAAGAATCTCATTTTTACCTGTTAGAAAAGGGGAGTAAAAGTATGGAAAATAAAATGTTCTGTTTTCAATGTCAGGAAACTGCCGGCTGCAAAGGCTGCACGGTTGTAGGCGTATGCGGCAAGAAACCGGAAGTAGCTGCTATGCAGGACCTGCTGATCTACGTGACCAAAGGCCTGTCCGCCATCACCACCAAACTGCGTGCTGAAGGCAAGGAAGTCAGCCGGGAAGTAAACCACCTGTGCACTGTTAACCTGTTCATTACCATCACCAATGCCAACTTCGATCGGGAAGCCATCATTGCTGAAATCAAAAAGACTTTGCAGGTAAAAGCTGAGCTGCTGGGTCAATTGACCGATAAGGCCGGCCTGCCGGAAGCTGCCCTGTGGAACGGGGAAGAAAGCGAATTTGATGCCAAAGCTAAGAACGTTGGCGTACTGGCCACCGAAAACGAAGACATCCGTTCCCTGCGGGAAATGATTACCTATGGTCTGAAAGGTCTGTCTGCCTACAGCAAACATGCCAACAACCTGGTACAGGATAACCCCGAAGTAGATGCTTTCCTGCAGCGCGCCCTGGCCGCTACCCTGGATGACAGCCTGACCGTGGATGATCTGGTTGCCCTGACCCTGGAAACCGGTAAATACGGCGTACAAGGCATGGCCCTGCTGGATGGTGCCAACACCGGTGCTTACGGCAATCCTGAAATCACCACCGTGGATATCGGCGTACGCAATAACCCTGGTATCCTGATTTCCGGCCATGACCTGAAGGACCTGGAAATGCTGCTGGATCAGACCCAAGGCACCGGCGTGGATGTATACACCCACTCTGAAATGCTGCCGGCCCACTACTATCCGTTCTTCAAGAAATACACCAACTTTGCCGGCAACTATGGCAACGCCTGGTGGAAACAAAAAGAAGAATTCGAAACCTTCAACGGACCCATCCTGATGACCTCCAACTGCATCGTTCCGCCCAAAGACAGCTACAAAGACCGTCTGTGGACCACCGGTGCTGCCGGCTATCCTGGCTGCAAACACATTGTAGCTGACGAAAATGGCCACAAGGACTTCAGCGCCCTGATTGCCCAAGCCAAGGAATGCAAACCTCCTGTAGAAATTGAACATGGTACCATCGTTGGCGGCTTTGCTCATGAACAGGTATTTGCCCTGGCTGACAAAGTAGTAGAAGCTGTAAAATCCGGCGCTGTGAAGAAATTCGTGGTAATGGCTGGCTGCGATGGCCGCATGAAGAGCCGTGACTACTACACCAAGTTTGCAGAAGCCCTGCCCAAGGATACCATCATCCTGACCGCTGGCTGCGCCAAATACAGATATAACAAACTGAACCTGGGTGACATCGGCGGTATTCCCCGTGTACTGGATGCCGGCCAATGCAACGACTCCTACTCCCTGGCTCTGATTGCCCTGAAACTGAAGGAAGTCTTCGGCCTGGACGATGTGAACAAGCTGCCCATCGTGTACAACATTGCCTGGTATGAACAAAAGGCTGTTATCGTTCTCCTGGCCCTGCTGTACCTGGGTGTGAAGAACATCCATCTGGGACCCACCCTGCCTGCCTTCCTGTCCCCCAACGTAGCCAACGTTCTGGTGAAGAACTTCGGCATCGCTGGCATCGGCTCTGTGGAAGACGATATGAACCTGTTCTTCGGCGCCTAAGATGGCCCTATATGACCCCAGTATCTGTCCCTGCCCCCGGACTTCCTGTCCCCGGTTTGCCCAGTGCGAACCCTGCATCGCTTTCCATCACAGCTCCAAGAAGTATCCTCTGACGGCCTGCGAGCAGTTGGCCCGGAAGGCAGAAAAACAGGCCAAGAAATAAACAGATAGAAGGCTTTCCTATGGGAAATCTCCAGATCAAACGGATTTACGAAACTTGTGAGGAAACGGACGGCTGCCGGATTTTGGTGGACCGTCTGTGGCCCCGGGGCATTGCCAAAGCCAAGGCCCAGCTGGAGGAATGGGAGAAGGAAATTGCTCCTAGTCCAGAGCTGCGCAAGTCCTTTGGCCATGAACCGGACCTGTTTCCCTCCTTTACGGAATCCTACCAGAAAGAGCTGGCAGCAAATCCTGCCGCAGCGGCATTCCTGGAAAAGGTACGGAACCTGCTCCAGCAGGGGAATGTAACCCTGCTGTACGGGGCCAAGGACCAGGAACACAACAATGCGGTGGTGCTGAAGCACTGGCTGGAAACCCAATTATAAAAATAACCGTTCTCAAAAGCTTGCTTTTGGGAACGGTTATTTTGTCTTGCTTTGCAAATGAAAAAGCCCTGGCTGCACAGCTTGCAGTCAGGGCTTTTAGGTTCATCAGGGTTTAGCCTTTTACCACCTGTTCCAGCCAGGTGCCCAGGGTTTCGGCCAGGGCCAGCCGGGCGGTATCCAGGGAGTGGTTGGAGTCCAGGAGTACCAGTTTGTGGTTAGCTTGGGTGGGCAGCTGCTCCAGGGCATTCCACAGGGGCAGCACCATCTTGTCCGGAGGTGCCACCGTATCCCGCTTGCCGCCAATGAGCAGCAGGTTCCGGTGCTGGAATTCCGGAGCCAGCTGGGCAAAGCCCCACTCCTTATAGTGGGAGAAACTGTCCTGCCACAGGACTTCCGGGCTCTCAATATGGAGTACGGCGGAAATCTCCGTAAACAGGGCCTTGATTTCTTCTTCCTGCAGCAGGTCCCGGAGGGCTGCATGGTCAAAGGGGCAGAAGGCCATAATGCCCTTGATCCAGGGCAGCTGCCGGGCGGCGTTCAGTACCGTGTTGCCGCCGTTGGAGTGGCCTGCCAGGAAAATATTGTCCGGGTCGATGCCGTATTCCTTGGGAGCCTCTTCCCGGGCCCAGTTGGCCGTATACAGGGCATCTTCCAGGCAGTGGGAGAAGGAATACAGCCCGTCACTGCCCCAGGCCCCCCGGTGGTACAGCCGCAGCACCACACAGCCCATGCGCCGGAGGCTTTGGGCCAGGTCGTCGTTGCAGTTGGTGCCAGGAATTCCGTGGCACAGGACCACCGCAGGATGGGGAGCCTCGTAGACCCCGCTGGGCAGATAGATTTCCCCCAGGACCCGAGAGCCGCCAATATTGAGCATCAGGTCCAGGGAGTCCGGCAGGGCCGCGCTGCCCTGTTCCGGTTCCCGCAGTACATAGGAGGCATCAATCTTCATAGGCCAGGACATCCTTTCCATTCAAGTTCTTTTTGTACCAGTCTTTCCCGTAGAAAATCCGGCTGATGACCATGGAAACCACGGTGTCGCCGCAGGAGTTCAGCAGCGTGCAGCCCGGGTCAAACAGTTCGATAACCATCAACAGGATGGGGAAGGCTGCTTCCGGCAGGTTGAACACGGATACAATCATGGTTTCACCGGCTGCGCCGCCGCCCGGTACGGAAGACGTGGCTACGGAGGAGGCTACGCCCACGAACAGGGCCAAAGCAAAGTCAAAGCCGGCCAACGGGGTGCCAAACAGAGTGGTGGCCAGCACTTCGGAATACACGATGGCAATGCAGGCACCGTCCATATGGCAGGTAGCACCCATGGCTACCACCACGGAAGAAATTTCCCGGGGAACCCCCAGTTTGTCGCAGGCTTCCATCTGCAGAGGGATGGTGGCGGCGGAGGAACGGGTGCCCAGGGCGGTCAGGGCAGGAGCCAGGATGACCTTGAAGAAGTTCTTGACCCCCCAGCTGCCGGCGCCAATGTAGGCATACAGCCCCAGGAACAGGAAGAAGTACAGAATGACCACGGAGTAGAACACCAGCATGGCATTGCCGTAGGCCTTTAACAGGTCGATGCCGTAGGTCCCGGTCAGGTCTGCAAAGTAGGCGCCCAGACCAATGGGAGCGGCTTTCATGAGAATGGCCACCATCTTGTAGCATACCAGGGACATGGCGTTCATCCATTCCACTACGGGTTTGGCCGGTTCGCCAATCATGGAGACGCAGATGCCGAAGAAAATGGTCAGGATGATCAGGGGCAGTACGTGGAACCGAGAAATCAACAGCGGCAGGTCGCCCACCGTCAGGGTATTGACAATCTGGTCACTGATGGACACCGTCTTCATGGCCGTCTGGGTGGCTTTGGGGGCGTTAAAGGTGGTGGGCACCCCGGTAAAGTGGGTGACAATCAGGATCAGTGCACCGGAAATGATGGCGGTGGTAATGAAAATCAACAGGGTGTAGCCAATCATTTTCCCTACCTTGCCCGTATCCTTGGTGTTGGCAATAGAGCCGGCAATGGAGAAGAAAATCAGGGGTACAATCAAACAAAACAATAAGTTCAAGAAAATCTGGCCAATGGGCTTCAGGATAGAAGCCTTGTCCCCCAAATAGAGTCCCAGGATGGCACCAATAATACAGAAGGTGATCAGGATAATGGGGTCCCGGTAGTTGGCTAGAGCAGACCGGGTAGTGCTTTTGGCAGCGCTCATGGAAAATCCCTCCCAAAGAAAAATAAATAAAAATAAGTATAACCTGAATTATAGGCTTATAGAAACAGAAGTGCAACCAAATTTGTAGGAAATCTGTAAAATTGTAAGAGAAAAATTCCTTTTGTGGCAAATCCTAGCCTAAATTTAACAAAATACGTTAACCATTCTAAGAAAAGAATTGAACAAGAAAGAAAAAAGCGGTACACTAATTGCACTATGAATGAAAATATGACAGGATACATCAAGGCGCTCCAGGCTTTTCAGGGAGAGCGGTATCAGGGAAGCCTGATCGGAAAAATTGCCTATAGCCGTCAGGCTAAGGCGGGACCCACTGCCCGGTTTACGGCAGAAGTGGTAAAGGACCGGAAACGGTTCCAACTGCTGCGGATTACCGGCTGGGAGCAGCACCAGCAGGTGGGCCAGCTGGAGGTACTGCTGTTTTGGCAGGCAACGAAGGTAAACAATGATAATGAATATAGTTTACCTAAAGAAGTTTCAAGAGAGGCTTTGCCTCCAGGTGTATATTGGAAAGCGTTTACGCCCCAGGAGGTGTACGCCTTTTCCCAGGCAACCGGGGACGACAACGCCATCCACCTGACGGAGCGTCCTGTGGTCCAGGGCCTGCTCTTATGGCAGGAACTATTTAGCAAGCTGGGAGAACCCAGCCGTATGGAAGTTATTTTCCAGGAACCGGTGCATGCCGGGGAGGGGATTTATTTGGAGGAGGAGCAACATGAGCAGCGAAATCAATCAAACTTTACATTCTGCCCGGGGAACCCAGGGCAGCCATCTCAGTTCCACCCGGGCCCTGACCACCAGCGCCGTCTGCGTGGCACTGCTGGCCGTATCGGCCTACATTTCTTTTCCCTTGCCTTTTACCCCGGCCATGGTGACGGCCCTGACCATTATGGTGAATCTGGTGGGGTTCCTGAAAACCCCTAAACAGGCCGCAGTAATTCTTGGCATCTACTTGCTGCTGGGCATGGTGGGGGTCCCCGTCTTTGTAGGCGGTACCAGCGGCATGGCCAAGATTTTTGGACCTACCGGAGGCTTTAACCTGGGCTTTTTGGCAGCCGTAGTGGCCATGAGCGCCATTCGGGGCGGCCGGAAATGGTCCTTTGGCAAATTGGTGGCTTTGGGGGTTTTGGTGGGTATGCCCATCATCTACGCCGGCGGCTGCATCAGTATGTACCTGGTAGCCAAGGTGGGTCTGTGGAAGACCCTGGTTATGGCCGTTTTCCCCTTCCTGATCGGAGACGTGCTGAAAGTGGTGCTGGCAGCCTTCCTGGCTTCCCGGCTCCAGCGGTACGTGTTTTAACATGGAGCGGGTATATATCCTGGGTGGCCTGCGCAGCCACCTGGGTGCAGAAAATGGCATATTTAAAACGGTTTCACCGGAAAAATTAGGGGCTGCCTTGCTGCAGGCCCTTTTTCGGCGTTATCCCCTGAGCCGGGAAGCAGAAGAAATCCTGGGAGGCAATGCGGTGGGTACCGGGGGCAACCTGACCCGGCTGACGGCACTTCTGGCCGGCGTAAAGCCGGAAGTTCCCTGCCTGACCCTGGATATGCAGTGCGCCTCCGGAGCGGCTGCCCTGTCTTTGGGCTTTGCCAAGGTGCGCAGCGGCCTGGCAGACGTAGTGCTCTGCGGGGGCTTTGAATCGGCCTCCCTGCAGCCTCTGCGCCATTACGCCCCGTCAGATCCCCGATATACCCCGGACGGCTTCCAGACGGCCCAATTTTCCCCGGACTCCAATAGTCCCCGGGTGATGCTGGAGGGCGCAGAACGGACGGCCCAGGTGTACGGGGTTACCAGGGAGGAGCTGGACCGTTGGCCGGTGCGCAGCCACCAAAAGGCGGCAGCCGCGGGGTCGGTGGTGGCTCCCTATATTGCCAGCCTTTTTGGCAGTACCCGGGACGAAAGCATCCGTCCTCGTATGTCCGCCAAACTGGCGGCCCGGATGCCCACCCTGTTTACCCAGGAAGAAACGGAAGCCCTGCTGACCCCGGAAGAACGGGCCCAGTGCGGGACCGTTGCTCCCACCCTGACCGCAGCCAACGCTTGCCTGCACCAGGATGGGGCGGCCTTTGTGCTGCTGGCCTCGGAAAGGAAAGTCCGCCAGTGGCAGCAGGAGGGCAAAGCCCCGGAAATGCTAGCGGAAGTGGCGGACGCCGCAGAAGCCGGCGTGAACCCCCGGTTCAGCCCTTTGGGAGCCCTCGCTGTGGGGGACAAGCTGCTGCAGCGCAGCGGCCTTGGGCCTGAAGCCATTGATACCTTTGAATATAATGAAGCCTTTGGGGTAATCAGCGCCCTGTTTGCCCGGAAATATCCCGGCTGCCTGGACCGATACCTGCCCCTGGGCGGGGCCTTGGCCTATGGGCATCCCTACGGGGCCAGCGGGGCTGTTTTGGTACTCCACGCCCTGGCCCGGCTGAAAGAAACGGGGGGCATTTGGGGCCTGTGCGCCATTGCCGGCGCCGGGGGCACCGGATCCGGCCTGCTGCTGCGCAGGGTCTAAGGAGGAAACTATGGATTATCTGGGTCTTTTGGAACAATGGGCGGCGGTCCAGCCGGAGCGCCCCTTTCTGATTACGGCAAAGGCCAGTTATACGTATCAGGAGATTTTGGAGCGGGCGAAAGACTATGCCAGAACCCTGGCGGCTTTCCAACCGGAACACCGGCCCCTGCTGATCCTGCGGAAAACGGCCCTGGAGCAGCTGATTTGCTTTCTGGGAGCGGAAAAGGCGGGCTGCGTACCCGTTTTGGCCCATCCAGATTTAAAGCCTGCTGCTGCCCGGGAATTTATGGTCAGGAGAAACATTCCCTACGGGGATCTTTTGGGAGAAAAGGTCCAATTTGCCCCCCAGGGGGACCCCCAGCCTGAGCCGGTGTGCATGGGCGTCCTGAGTTCCGGCTCCACCGGCCTGCCCAAGCTGATGTTCCGGCGCTACGCAAGCTGGGCCGGCTTTTTTACTGAGCAGAACAAAAAGTTCCAGGTAACTGGGAATACTGTAGGCTTTACGGAAGGCAGCATGAGCTTTACGGGAAACCTCAGCGTCTGGGCTTCCCTGCTGTATGCAGGAGCGTCCCTGGTGCTGTCGGATACCCTTTACAGCCGCACCTGGCTCCGGGAAATTGGCCAGTTCCAGGTGACCCTCTTGTACCTGGTGCCGGTGAAGCTGAAGCTGCTGCTGCGGGCGGCCCAGGGGCAATACCCCTCGGTAACGGCCATTATGGCCGGGTCCCAGCTTTTGGCGCCGGAAACAGCGGATCAGCTGAAGACCCATTTTCCCCACAGCCAGATTTACCTGTACTACGGAGCCAGCGAGCTGAACTATATTACCTGGCTCACCTACGAAGAACTCCAGCAGCACCCCCTGAGCGTAGGGCGCCCCTGTCCGGGGGTGAAGGTTTCCGTTTTGGACGGGAAAATCTACGTGGATACCCCTTACCATGTGGAAGGGGTGACCTGCCCCTTTACTTTGGAGGACCGGGGCTATTTTGATGCGGACGGCTACCTGACTTTTTTGGGCCGGGACGGCCGGGTAATCAACAAGGGCGGCCTGACCCTATCCTGCACCCATGTGGAGCAGGCGATTCTTTCGGTTGCCGGGGTAGCCGACGCAGTGGTGCTGCCCGTAGAGGAGGCAGCCCGGGGAGAGGACCTGGGAGCCTGCGTTATTCTTCAGGGAATTACCCTGGGGCAGCTGCGAAAAAAGCTGAAAGACCTGCTGCTGCCTGGCGAAATCCCCGGCTATTGGCTGGAACTGGACGCCCTGCCCCTAACGGGAGCCAGCAAGGTGGACAGCAGGAAGCTCAGCCAAAAGCTTCAGGCTTTGGTTCAAAATAGCCGTAAGAGCCTTTAAAAAATGCAAAATAACTGAAAAGACGTTACGAAAACGGTTTTGCTTTCTCAAAGGGCGGAACCGTTTTTTGCGTCCCGGACCGTTTTGGTATATACTAAAATAGTACAATTCTAAGATAAAGAAGGGATACTCATGCAAAAGACGAAAATATTGAGCTTGGCCATCCTGGCAGCCCTGCTTTCCAGCCCCTGTGCCTGGGCCGCAGAACCCACTCCCGCAGCCGCAGAAACGGCCGCTGCCCAGACCGATACAATGACTACTGGCAGCACAGAGGCCGCTGAGGACGAAACCACCGTTTACGGCAATGCTTCCGTTCCCATGCCCGACGCCCCTTTGGACCTGGTAGAATTTACGGCAGCCAAAATGGTTTCCGGGGAGAAAGTCACCCTGGCGGACAGTTACGCTGCCTTGAAAAACGATGAAAATATTGTGCTGGTGAAAAACGGCGCAGACGTTACCCTGTCCCACGGCGCCCTAAACAAAACCGGGAATACCACCAGTGTCCGGGGCAGCAAGTTTAACGGCCAAAACGCCGGGGTCCTGGCTGCAGATGCCACCCTGGCCCTGGACGGCTGCACCATCCGGACGGAAGCGGACGGCGCCAACGCCGTATTTGCGGCTGGGCCCAAAGGCGTCATCAAGATTCATGATTCCAATATCCGTACCACGGGGATAAATTCTCGGGGCCTGGATGCCGTAAAAGGCGCCAGCATTACTGCAGACAACATCAATATTGGCACCACGGGCCTCCGGTCCGCTGCTCTTGCCACCGAGCCGGCAGGGGCCGTGCTGAACGTCAGCAAGAGCACCGTAAATACCAGCGGCCAGGCCTCGCCCCTGGTGTACTCCAAAGGGGACATTACCCTGGCTGAGGCCAAGGGCGCTGCCGCAGCCAGCCAGATTGCGGTAGTGGAAGGCGGCAATATTGCCCGGCTGGAATACGTGGACGTGTCCGGTTCCGGCACCCACGGCATTCTGCTGTACCAGAACGGGGTCCGGGCTGATGGGGCCAATCCCACCCGGCTGTCCGTGAAAAATTCTGCCCTGCGCAGCCTGAAAACTGGCCCCCTGTTCTACGTGACCAATACCCAGGCCCGGATCTATTCCGAACTGAACACCCTCCAATACCTGGGCGGGGAACTGATCAAGGTTTCCGCCGGCCAGTGGGGGACGGAAGGGTCCAACGGAGCAGACCTGACCTTTATGGCCAACCAGCAGGCTCTGTTTGGCAACATCTCTGTGGATAATGCCAGCACCCTGGTATTGGATCTGCAAAACGGCAGCCACTATTCCGGCGCCATCAACCGGAGCCAGACGGCCAAACGGGTGGACGTCCAATTGGACGCTTCTTCTTCCTGGCAGGTGGCCGGTACCAGCTACATTACTTCTCTCAAGGATGCGGACACCACCCTGGCCAACATTAAGGGCAACGGCTTCACCGTTTATTACGACGCAGCCGATGCAGCCAATGCAGCCCTGGGCGGCAAGACCTACGAACTGCAAAACGGCGGCTATCTGAAGCCGGTGAAATAAGCCTGAGATTCAGGCCTCCGGACCGGGTCCGGAAGAAAAGAGGACATCATGAAAAAACTCAGCAGGATTTTCCTTTGTGTCATCATGGCGCTTTTGGTCTGCCTGCCGGCAGCCTCCGCTTTGGCGGCGCCCAGTGCCAGTGACCTGGCCAGTGAACGGGCGGAGCTGAGAACCAAAACGTATAAGGCTCTGCTCCAGCTCTACGAAAAGCAGCCCAAATCCCGGGAAGCCATCCAGCATTCCTATGGATACGCCGTGTTTGTGGATACCAGCTACAATCTGGGCCTGTTGGGCGGTGGTCACGGCCGGGGCCGGGCCATCAACCAGCACAGCAAACGGGAAGTCTTTATGAAAATGAGCCAGATGAAGGTGGGCTTGGGGGTGGGTGTACTCCAGTCCAACATCATCTTTGTCTTTGATACCCCGGAAGCCTTTGATTCCTTTGTGAAGAAGGGCTGGACCTTCGGCGGACAGGCTGCGGCCGCAGCTCGGGACGGTGTGCACGGGGATTCCCTGGAAGGCGCTTTCCAGGTAGCCCCCGGCATGTGGATGTACCGGGTCAGCACCAAAGGCCTGGCAGCCGAACTGGGCATCAACGGCACCCGGTTCACCGTGGATAAAAAGCTCACCGAGCCCAATAATCTTTAAGGAGGCGCCCTATGAGCGAAACAGGGGAATTGACCCTGCACCCGGTGGCCTGGTACCAGGGGGACCTGAAGGAAAAATTTGGCCTGCCCCGGCAAAGCGGGCTGGTACCCCAGCTTGCCGGCAAGATTATTATGGCTGAGGGGTTCCGCAGGCCGGAGGCCCTCCGGGGGCTGGAAGGCTTTTCCCACCTATGGCTGCTTTGGGGCTTTTCCAAGAACCATACCTGGTCCCCTACGGTGCGGCCGCCCCGGCTGGGCGGCAATACCCGGCTGGGGGTCTTTGCCACCCGGTCGCCTTTTCGGCCCAACCCGTTAGGGCTTTCTCTTGTGGAAATTAGGGAAATCCGGCTGGAGGGTCCCCAGGGTCCGGAAATCTGGGTGGCGGGGGCAGATTTGCTGGATGGCACCCCCATCTACGATCTCAAGCCCTACGTGCCCTACGCTGACGCCCGGCCGGAAGCTCGCAGCGGCTTTGCTCCGGCAGCGGATGCCCAGCTTACCGTGGAAGATCCCCAGGGCCTTCTGGAAGCCCTGCCCCAGACCCAGCAGGAAGCCCTCCGGGGCGTCCTGGCCCAGGATCCCCGGCCCCATTACCAAAAGGACCCGGAGCGGGTCTACGGTCTGCGGTTTGACCGGTGGAATGTGAAGTTCCGAGTGGACGGAAATACCCTCTGGGTTGAAAAATTGGAAGAATAAGCAGAAGGACCTTCGGAAAGTGCCGGGGGTCCTTTTCATTTTACAGTATCGATAAATTCTCTTGCACCAATCCTGATTTTTGTAGTATGATTACATAATGAAACCAAATTTGGAAGGAGCGTATGCAAATGCTGAAAAAAGCTGTCCTGGCGGCTGCTATGACCCTGTGTCTGGGGATGGCCCTGCCCGCTTTTGCTGAAGTAGAAAGTGTACAAGCCTCGGTAGGTCTTTTGGATATGACCTGGCCCCAGGTAAAAACCGACAACAAGGCTGCGGACAAAATGGTGAACCAGAACATCAAAGCTTTCATGGACGACTTCCGCAATGGCTTTGTGGACCGGAAATTTACCGCTGGCAAAACCTGGTATGAAACCAAATTCGAAGATCCCCAGCTGCTTTCCCTGCTGCTGAGCGATGTGCGCACGGAAGGCTCTGTCTCCACCCAAAGAACCGTAGGCGCTGTCTACGATATGTCCACCGGCGACCGGCTGCCCCTGGCCTCCTTTGTCCGGATTACCCTGGCTGATATCAACGACCGGCTGAAAACCGGCTTCTACCGGGATGGGGATGTGCATGTGTACCCGGACCATCCGGCAACCCGGATTCCCACGGACTTTTTCCTGAACCCGGACGGCAGCATCTGCCTGCTGTACCAGACCAATGAAATGGGAAGTCTGCTGGAGGGCAATGTGTACCTGCGGCTGAGCCCTCAGGACATTTCTGCCCTGAATGCCAAGAATCCTAGAAAATAATCAGAAAAGGACAATATGCTGCTGAAACAATCAAAAAGCCGCTGGAGGCACAGGCTCAGCTGGGGGACGGCGTTCCTCTGTCTGGCCGTGCCTCATTTGTCTATGGGGGCGGCAAACCTAGAGACCCAGCAAACCCTGGACAAGCTCCAGGAAGCCTCCCTTACGGTGCTGGCCGCCTCCATCTGCGCCGGTACCTACGACAACGGCTCTGAAAAAAGTACGGGAAACCGCTACCTGGCTGACTACGGCTGGGATACCCAATATTACGCCTTTCAGGACGGCAAGGCCCAGGTGCATTTCACCCTGGCCCGGCATCGGGGCCTGGTGCAGGGCAAGCCCCTGGCCGTACTGGCCTTCCGGGGCAGCCAAACCCAGGGAGACTGGCAGCTGAACCTGAAAACGGATCAGGTGCTCTTTCCTGGGGGAAAACCGAAAGAACCGGAAGCTAAAAACGCTCCTGCCGTCCATCAGGGTTTCCTCCAATACGCCAGGGCCGCCCTGGACTGTCCAGTGGACCTGGACGGGGACGGCACCCCGGACAATATTCCGGCGTATTTAAAGACCCACCCGGACCAGCAGCTGCTGCTGACCGGCCACAGCCTGGGCGGCGCCGGTGCTGTGCTGTACGGGGCAGAACTGGTGCAGCAGGGGGCTTCCCCCAGCCAGCTGCCCATTATTACCTTTGGGGCTCCGGCAGTGGGAAACCCGGCCTTTGCCAAAACCTATGGAAGCAGGCTGGACCTTTTGCGGATCTATACCAGCCTAGACCCGGTGCCCGGCCTGGTGCAGACCTTCTGCGGAGGCTACCAGCAGTTTGGCCGGGAAAAGGAGTACCGGCTGTCCGGGAACTACACCGATTACCAGCACCCCATTTCCTATTACCTGGACCTGGCCGTGCGGGATTACCATCAGGTGCGGAAAGAAGCCCTGGATGAAGGGCTTATCCAGCCTTTGCCCAAACGTTCCCTAAAGGGGAATGGACCCATTGTGGCACTTGCCGTTTTCTGTAGGGACAATGGGGCGGATACCCGTTTTTCTCCCGATCTTAGCCAGTTCCTGCTGGACGAATACCGGAGCCTGCTGCCCCGGTACGTGGTCATTGCCAGCGAGCATACCCGGGAGGCCGGGGAAGAAATACCGGCTCAGGACCTTCGGGGCAAAGCTCTGGCCGCAGGAGCCCAGTACCTAATTGTGGTTCACGGAGAACGCCAGCGCCTGGGCCAGACGGACAAATGGGCCATCAGCCTGGGCCAGGAAGTCGTTGACCTGAAGAACGGGGGCGTGCTGTCCCTGACTACCGGCAGTACCCGGGTCCGCTTTGAGCAGGGCATTCTGCAAAGCACCCTGCGGCTGCTGGAGAACCAGAAAATTGCTTTACGTCAGCTTCTGCCGGTGAATTCCCAGCAGACTGTTAACGAAATAGAGTAGGAGAAGAGGGGAATTATCATGAAAATCATCGATGGGCATATGCACTTTTACCGTACCCCGGGCTTTGACCAGTTGGCCAAAGAGGCCGGTCATGAAAATACGGCGGAGCATTATCTGAAGGCCTGCAAGGAAAATAACGTGGTCATGTCCGTGGTTATGGGCAATGCACCCCTGGGACCTTCCCTGTACGGGGGCACGGTGCCCCGGGTGCCGGACCTGGCGGGGCCCTTTGACCTGGAGCATTACAACCAGCCCAAGGAAATCGTCTACTGTGCCGGGGTGGACAGCAACGCCCTGACCGAAGAAAACTGCCGGGCTACCGCCAAGGAATTTGAGCGGGTGCTTCAGACGCCCCAGTGCGTGGGCATCAAGATTTACCTGGGTTACAGCCTGGTCTATGCCTACGACAAGCGCCATTTCCCCCTGTACGAACTGGCGGAAAAGTACAATGTGCCGGTGGTCTTCCATACGGGAGATACGGCTGGGGGCCATGGCCTGCTGAAGTACGCCCATCCCCTGACCATCGATGAAGTGGCCATGCAGTTCCCCCGGGTAAAATTCGTCATTGCCCACTGCGGCAACCCCTGGATCCTGGATGCCATGGAAGTGGTGGCCAAGGACCCCAATGTGTACGTGGACCTGTCGGGCCTTTTGGAAGGCCGCTTTGACGGCGCCGTATTCTACGAAAAGCACCGGGATTACTTCAGGTACATGAGAATGTGGCTGGACTATGTGAACCGCTATGATAAGGTGATTTATGGCACCGACTGGCCCCTGATCAACATCCGCAGTTACATTGACGTGATGAAGCTAGTGATTCCAGAAGCCCATTACCAGGAATTCTTCTATGACAATGCCCGCCGGGTATTCAGCAAAATCAATCCATTGCTTCCCAAGGAGGAATAATATGATTACAGGCAATCCCCAAGATATGGCAAGAATGGCCAAAGCGCTTCAGGGCCGGGTGGCCCAGGCCCTGGAAATCCTGTCCCAGCTGGACGTAAAAGCCCTGCCGGTGGGCAAGACCCCCCTGGACGGGGACAACATCTACGCCAGCGTCAACGAGTACGCTACGGAACCCTGGGCGGACCGCCGTCCGGAAAAGCATGAGCAGTACATCGATATCCAGATTGTAGCTGCCGGCCGGGAAATTATCGGCTACGGGGACGTGGAAAATGCCGGCCCCATGACCGAAGACAAGCGGGAAACCAACGATGTGTCCTTCTACGCCTCTGTGACCCAGGAAAAGAAGCTGGAGCTGGAAGAAGGCCAGTTCGCCATCTTTTATCCCTGGGAAGTCCATCGCCCCAACTGCCAGTTTGCCGGCAGTCCGGAGCAGGTTAAAAAAGTGGTGGTGAAGGTGAGAGCCTAAGCCCCTGAAAATGCTGAGGAACCGAGTCAATGCAGCTGCATTGGCCCGGTTTTTTGCTGACCTGGGCAGCCGCAGGGAGAAGAACGGCAGAATTTTCCCCAGCTGTTTTCCTTTTGGGGCAACCTGTGGCATAATAGGGAAGAACCTGGCCGCAGCAGGCGCGCACACAAAAAAAGCCTGGAGCGGCCATACGCATCAAGAAGAAGTGAAGGAGCAGCAGATGGAGAAGCAAGGCATCACACGGAAAATCCTTTTGGCCCTGTGCCTGGGGGCGGCTGGCACTTTGCCAGCCGGCACGGTGCAGGCAGCGGCAGCGGCGGAGCTGCCGGTTTACGATTTGGGAGAACTGGTGGTTACGGCCACCAAAACAAAACTGGATAAAAAAAGTGCACCTATGTCCGTACAGACCATTACGGAAAAGGATATCCAGCAGATGGGCGCCTATAACGTCACCGATGTGTTAAAAACGGTGGCCGGCCTCAATGTAATGGAAATCAGCACGGAACGTGGGGGCGTGCCCCTGGGGGCGCAGGCCTCCCTCCGGGGCATGGGTACCTCCGCCACCCTGATTCTGGTGGACGGCCGCCGGCTGGCCGGGGAAGATTCTGGCAGCACCCGGAACGTCTACGAACTGAACCGGCTGAACCTGCACCAGGTGGAACGGATTGAAATCATCCGGGGAGCCGGGTCCGGGCTGTACGGCAGTGATGCCATGGGCGGGGTCATCAACGTCATCACCAAAAAGGAGCAGGCAGAAGGCGGCTACGCCGGTACCCAGCTGGGCTCCCGGGAAAACTCCGTGTACGGGGGCTATTCCACCGGGGACGTGGGCAAGCTGAATCTGAACTTTAACTACAACCTGACGGAAGTTCGGAAGCAGGACCAAAAGGTGGGAACCAACCTGTACGGTCCCAAACGGGATTTTGGCTTCCAGGGCAATTACCAGTTCAATGACCACAGCGGCTTGGACTTTGGGGCTTCCTTCCTGAAGGAGCAGTACCAGTCCCTGACCTACGGCAATACGGCGGCGGGAAATATGCGCGAGTGGTACGACAACAACCGGACTGACGCTCATGTGAAATACTACGGCTTTGACCGGAAAAACGACTACGAGTTCCAGACCTATTACAACCGGCTGGGAAAAGAATCCCGGCAGCGCAGCACCAGCGCCTGGCAGGACTTTGACCATGCCAAGTACGAAACCACCGTAATGGAGGGCAAGAATACCTATCGTGCCAACAAGCAGCATACCCTGACCTACGGGGCCGAATACCGCTGGCAGAAGGCCGGGGGCACCCGGCTGGGCAGCGGCGCCGGCGGAAACCAGGAGGAAACGTATTTGGGCATTTCCAAGGCCTATTCCTCCGCCAGCCTGGATTCCTACGCAGCCTACGTCCAGGACGAATGGCGGCTGTCGAACAAGCTGTTTTTCGTGCCCAGTCTGCGCTACGACCATTACGACAGCTTTGGTGGGGAGTGGTCCCCTCGGGCCGGTCTGACCTACAGCCTGAGCAAAGCTGTCCGGCTGAAAACCAACTATGGCTTGGGCTACCGGGCTCCCAGCATTTTTGAGCTGTATTCCCATATGAACCGGAACGAAGGGCAGACCCAGGTCCAGGTTTATGGGAACAGCCAGTTGGAAGCGGAAAAGTCCCGGACTTTTGACTTTGGCCTGGAAGCGGAAAAAGGCCGGAGCACCGGCCGGCTGACCTATTTCCACAACAAGGTGGACAACCTGATTGATGCCCAGCTGCTGCGCCGGCAGGGCCGTACCCTCTATTTCCAGTATGCCAATATCAAGCAGGCAGTGATGGACGGGGTGGAAGGGGAGTACGCCTACCGCTTCGACAAGCACTGGGACGCCAAGCTGAACTTTACCTACTTGGACGCCCGGGACGGCAGCACCGATGCCCGGCTTACCGGACGGGCCCGGCTGAATGGCCTGGTGCAGCTAAACTGGACCGATGCCAAGCCCAATCCCTGGACCGCTTCCCTGTATACCCTGTGGTTCAAGGATTTCCTGGACGCCAGCGGGAAAAACTATACCTACAGCACTACCAACCTGGTGGTCACCAAGGACCTGAACAAGACCACCCATTTGTACGCCGGGGTGGACAATCTGTTCAACAAAACCTTCTCCTATGAGGACGATTTCTCTATTTACGGCCGCACCTGGCGGACCGGGGTGGAATTCCGTTTCTAAGGGGCAGGGAGCTCTCTTTTAGGACCTGTTTTAGAAAAATAAAATTGGAAGTTTCTTGCAAACAGGCTTTCATAAATTGCAACCCATTGCCAAAAAGTACGAGTGAATGCGTGATACATACATTGACTCGTACTTTTTTCAGTGGTATACTATCCCTGCTAGTTAGTAAATACTAACTATTTAACATAATGAACAGCCTAAAGCTAGGAATACTTATATTAAATAATTAGAAAGGACTAACTTATCGTGAAAAAATGGATGGTGCTGGGCCTGGCTTGCTGCCTTCTGCTGGCGGCAGGCTGCGGGGAACAAAAGCAGGAAACAGCGGTAAAAACAGAAAATCAGGTGGTACTGCCTTATCCGGAGAATATGCAGAAGCTGGGGTTTACGGAAAGCGTGGTACTGCCCAAACAGCCGGAGCGGGTCATCTCTCTGGCCAATACCCCTGTCCTGGCCCTGGAAACTCTGGGAGTTCCCCAGGTGGGGATTCCGGATACCAAGATTCTCCAGTGGCCGGACAGCCTGAAACAGCGGGCGAAACTACTCCAGACGGGTATGCGTTCCAATATTGATCTGGAAACGGTGCTGACCCTAAAGCCGGACCTGGTGCTGGTGGGCGCCCATGCCAAGGATACCTACGGAAAACTCCTGGAGCGGGAAAAGATTCCTGTCTACTATGTGGCAGCGGGGCCTGCTGTTCCCTATGAGGACGTGAAAGCGCTGACCCTGATTCTGGCCGATGCCTTAGGGAAAAATAAGCCGGCTGCTCAGAAAATCAAGGACGATTTTGCTGCTATGGAACAACGGCTGAACCAGCAGCGCAAGGAAAACCAAGGGAAAAAGGTACTGGTACTCCAGGCTGCTCCGCCTCGGTTTTTCCTTCAGAACAAGAACGGCACCGTAGGCTCCATGCTGGAGCTGCTGGGCTACACCAACGTGGCTCCGGCAGCAGGCGGCGCCATGGTGCCCATGAACCAGGAAACTGCCCTTTCCTATGAGCCGGACCTGCTTGTCTGCGTCAGCGCCATGAATGGGGAAGACCAGCAGCGGGAGGCCATGGAAAAAGAATTCCAGGAACATGCCGCCTATTGGAACCATTTTGCAGCGGTGCGCCAGGGCAAGGTGGTATATCTTCCTAAGTGGTTTGCTATCTCGGGCGGTTTGGATGAACTCCAGCAGTTGGATGCCCTGATACAAAAACTGGCGGAAACGGAAGGAGCCCGCCCATGAAGGGTGGGGAAAAAGAAACTACAGGGCTTTGCCTGCTGCTGCTCCTGGTTTTGGCCGGCCTTTCCCTTTTGGCTCTGGGTCTTGGCAGTGCCTGGTTTTCGCCCCGGGAGATTGTGGAAGGTCTGTGGCAGGGGGACGGCACCATTCGCTTGGTGGTGCTCAACCTGCGGCTGCCCCGGATTCTGATTGCTGTTCTAACCGGCTGCGCCCTGTCCCTTTCTGGGGCCCTGCTCCAGGCGGTGATGCGCAATCCCCTGGCTGATCCCGGCATTATTGGGGTTTCCGCAGGGGCGGTAACGGCAGCTACTACCGTACTGCTGCTGGCTCCTAAGCTGCTGCTTTTGGTGCCCCTGTTCGCCTTTGGCGGTGCCCTGCTGGCCTGCGTCATCATCTACCTGCTGGCCTGGAAACGGGGCGTGGATCCGGTGCGGATCATTCTCTCCGGGGTGGCGGTAAACGCTGTGCTAGGGTCCTACACTTCCTTTCTCCAGCTGCTCAATGCGGACAACCTGTCCGGGGTGCTGGGCTTTTTGAACGGGAGCCTTTCCGGCCGGGGCTGGGACCAGGTCTTCCTGGTGGCTGTCTACGCTGGCGTAGGAATCCTGCTGACCCTGTGCTGCATTAAGGGCGCCAATATTCTCCAATTGGGAGACGAGATGGCTTCCAGCCTGGGAGTCAACGTAAACGCCTGGCGGATTGGGATTTCGGCAGTGGCTGCGTTTTTGGCAGCGGCTACAGTGGCCGTAGCCGGGATGATTGGCTTTGTGGGTCTGGTAGTGCCCCATATTGCCCGGCTGCTGGTGGGAGCGGATTACCGCGCCCTGGTACCAGTTTCTGCCCTTTTGGGCAGCTGTACCCTGCTGGCCGCGGATACCCTGGGCCGGGTACTGATTCCCAGTATGGAAATCCCGGTGGGCCTGGTAATGGCCATGACCGGCGGTCCCTTTTTCTTATATATGCTGCGGAAGAAAGGATGATGAAGATGCGGCTTTATGGTGCGAAGCTGGGCATCGGCTACGAAAACAGGCTGGTGCTTCAGGATTTTGATATCTCGGTCCAAAAGGGAGAAATTACCACCCTGATTGGACCCAACGGCAGCGGCAAGTCCACGGTGTTAAAAACCTTGACCCGGCTTTTGGCTTGCCGCAGCGGTACGGTGTTCTGCAACGGGGTGGACCTGCGGCGGATTCCGTCCAAGGAGTTTGCCCGGCAGGTGGGGGTCTTGCCCCAGCAGCATCTGGTGCCTCCGGGGTTTAAGGTCAAGGACCTGGTCAGCTATGGCCGGGTGCCCTACCAGAACTGGCATCAGGGCAACTCCTCGGAAGATGAGGCGGCGGTGGAACGGGCCATGCAGGCCACTGGGGTTTGGGGCCTCAGGGATAAAACCGTCTACGCCTGCTCTGGGGGAGAGGCCCAGCGGGTGTGGATTGCCACGGTGCTGGCCCAGGAACCGGAAATCCTCTTTCTGGATGAACCCACTACCTTTTTGGACGTTGCCTACCAATACGAGGTGCTGCAGCTGGTGAAAAAGCTCAACCGGGAGCAGGGCATGGGCGTGGTCATGGTTCTCCATGATCTGGGCCAGGCCCTGGAAATCAGTGACCGGGTCATCGTTATCAAAAATGGGAAAAAATATGCGGAAGGAACCCCGGAACAGGTGATTACCTCGAAAATGCTTTGGGAGGTCTACCACGTGGAATGTGAAGTGGTGCGGCTGCCCGGCCGGCGCAAACCCATACTGGCCTACCGGGAGATTTCGTGATGCCAAGGGGCAGTGCAGCCTGGCAGCGCTCGGACTTTCGCGCTTTCCTCCACTATTTTGCCCGGTACCGGAAACTGGCCTTTTTTCTGATGCTGGGCGCTGCCGCAGGGGCTGCCCTGGAACTGGTGTTTCCCCTGGGGGTCCGGCAGATCCTCCATACGGAGCTGCCTAAGGCGGCCTGGCCGCCGGTGCTGCGCTGGTGTATAGGGTTGGGACTGGTTTATCTGCTGAACTTTCTGGTACTGTTTGGGGTTTCCTATGGGGGAGGGCTCCTCAGCGCCCAGCTGGAAAATGACCTGCGGCAGGAGCTGTTCCGGCATCTGCAAACCCTGCCCTTTGCTTTCTTTGATAATGCCAAAACCGGCCAGCTGCTGGCTACCCTCACCGGGGATGTGGCGGAAACCGGAGAACTGGCAGCCCGGCTGCCCGGGGACCTGCTGGTCAGCGTGGTGAGCCTTTTGGGCACCGCCTGTATCCTGCTGTATCTGGACCCTTTGCTGGGCGGCCTTGTGACCCTGCTTATGGGCCTTAAAGCTCTCCATACCATTTGGATTAATCTGAAGCTCAAGGCTACTTTCGGTCAGGTCCGGCAGGAATACGGCCACTTGTCCGCCATTGGGGAAGAAAACCTCAGCGGGGTCCGCATGGTCCGCGCCTCCACCGCAGAGAGCTGGAGCGTCCGGGCCTTTGCCCGGGCTTCCAGGGCCTATCTGGCAGCCCGCCGCCGGTCTTTTGGCATCCGGTCCTATTTTGGGGCCAGCGTGAACTTTTTCACCAATTCCATCTATTTGGCCATTCTGCTGGCAGGCAGCTGGCAAATCCAGCGAGGCGCCCTGCTGCTCAGTGACCTGGTGGCGTTCTTCCTCTATGTGGGCGTCTTTATCAAACCTGTGATGAAGCTGGTGCTTTTTGTGGAAACGTACCAGCAAAGTATGGCCGGGTTCCGGCGCTTTCGGGCCCTGATGGGCGAGGCGGCTGAGGACCAGGAGCCGCTGCCGGAACTGCCGCCGGTGCAGGGCAAAATAGAATTTCAAGATGTATCCTTTGGGTACCACCCGGGAAACCCCGTGCTCCAGCACATTTCCCTGGTGATTCAGCCCGGGGAAAAGGTGGCATTTGTCGGTCCCACCGGTACCGGCAAAAGTACCCTGATCAGTCTGCTGCTGCGCTTTTATGAGCCCCAGTCGGGCAGCATCCTGGTAGACGGCCGGGATATTTCCCAATATTCCCGCCGCAGTCTGCGCCGGCAAATTGCCCTGGTGCAGCAGGACGTATTTCTTTTTTCCGACTCGGTGTGGCACAACCTGGTGTACGGTACTTTTGAATGCAGTGAAGAAGAAGTCTGCCGGGCTGCAGAGGCGGCCAGAGCCCTGGACTTCATCCGGCAGCTGCCGGAACAATTTGCTACAGAAATTGGCGAACGGGGCATCAAGCTTTCCGGGGGTCAGCGCCAGCGGCTGGCCCTGGCCCGAGCCTTTTTGAAGAATGGCGCCATCGTGGTGCTGGACGAGGCCACCTCGGCCTTGGACAACATTACGGAAGCCCAGATTCAGGGAGAATTGCAGCGGCTGAGCCGGGGCAAGACCACCCTGATGATTGCCCACCGACTGAGCACCGTGGCCCAGGCTGACACCATTGTGGTGCTGGACCGGGGCCGAATTGTGGAAAAGGGCAGCCCAGCGGAGCTGCTGGCCCGCAAAGGCGCCTATTACCGGCTTTGGCAAAAGGAAACCGGAAAACTGGAAGAAAAGGAAAGAAGGAGACAAAAATGAACATCTTTGCGGTAGGTTTGGATTATTTTATCAAAGGCGGCTGGGTCATGTACCCCTTGCTGCTGTGTTCCTTGGCTGCCGTGGCCATTGGCGTGGAACGCTTCCTGTTCTTTCGGAAGGCGGACAGCGGCCGGGCGTTTACCAAGGGCTTTTGCCGCTATATTGAAAATAATGACTGGAACCATGCCAAGGCTTTGGCCGACCATACCCAGGGAGAAATTGCCAAGTTGGCCACCATTGTCATGGACCGGCACGACAATTACGAGTACCTGGAAAACTTTATCAGCTACCGGGCAGAACGGGCCCTGGACAAGTTCGAAAAGAATCTGCCCTACCTGAGCATCATCGTGACCCTGTCCCCGGTGCTGGGGCTCTTAGGTACGGTAACCGGCATGATGGGCGCCTTCAACAACCTGACCCAGCGCATGGCCAACCCCATGTCCGTTACGGCAGGGCTGGCCGAAGCGCTGATTACCACCGTGTTTGGCCTGTGCATCTCCATTGTGGCCGTTTGCTTCCACGGGTATTTTGAGCGGCGGATGAAGCTGCTGACCCTGAACCTGGAAGAAATGGGCAATACCCTCCTGGAAGCCGTCCGGAAAAAGACGGAAAGGGAAACCCCGGAACTGATGCAAGGGGGCAGAAGACGGGCATGATCAAGCTGAAAAATCGCAAGAAACAGGAAATCGGGATTATGATCAGTCCCATGATTGATATGAGCTTTCTGCTGCTGGTTTTCTTCGTGGTCAGCACCATGAGCATGAGCGAAGTGAAAACCGTTCCCGTCCAGCTGCCGGCAGCCTCCCAGGTGCAGCTCCAGCAAAGCAGCCAGTTTGCCGTGACGGTAAAGGCGGATGGCAGCCTCTATTTGGGTACTACCCCCATTACCCAGGACACTCTTTTGGCCCAGGCCAAAGCCCAGGCCGCCCAAAACCCCAACTTTTCCCTGGTGATTTATGGGGACGGCAAGGTCCCCTACGAGGCCATCATCCACCTGCTGGATTCCTGCAAGCAGGCGGGCATTACCCGGGTGGGACTGGTGGCAGAACAGGCGGCGCCCCATGCAGCTCAATAATTGCCAAAAGGGTATTACCGTTTCCCTGGGAGCCCATCTGCTGGTCTTTGTGCTGCTGGGCCTGGCAGGCTGGCAGAGCTGGGAGAGCCGGCAGCAGGATAACCGCATTTATACCGTACAGATTGTTTCCGGCGGAGTGCCGGGAGCAAAAAGCGGCGGTGGCACGGCGGCAGCCTTACCGGCCCAGCCCAGTCAGGCTGTGAGCAGAACCCAGGTACGCCCCAGCAGTGAGATTCCTCTGCCGGGAGCCACACCCGTCCCTGCGGCAAATGCTTCTGCCCCCCTGGAGGCTCCGGAACCTGCGGGCGCAGCTGTAGGTTCCAGTGCCGCCACAGGTACAGGAACAGGAGCAGGGATAGGTTCTGGTACCGAAGCCGGCAGTGGGGACGGCAGCGGCACAGGAGAAGGTACGGGAGGCGGCGGCCCCAGCTTTGATGTGGACGCCATCCAACCCGACGTTTCTCCGGAGCTTTTGAGCTCCGTTCCGGCTGCCTATCCGGAGCAGCTGCGGAGCCACGGCATCCAGGGCAGCGTCCGGGTGCAGCTGGTGGTGGGCAAGGACGGTTCGGTGGAAACGGCCTCCGTGATTGCCAGCTCCGGCTACGGGCTCATGGACCAGGCAGCCCTTGATGCTGCCTATGGGTATACCTTCAGCCCGGCCTACAAGGAAGGCATTCCGGTGCGGTGCTACGCCACCCGGACTTTCCGGTTTTATTTGCATTAATTGCTTTATTTGGATTATGGGATTTCGCCTGGCAGGTCTGGGGAGTGGGCCTGCCGCCAAAGGCAGTCTATATAGTACAATGCGGGAGCCTGACTTATAATGCACTGATAAAGGAGAATGATGATGGATAAACAACGGATGACCCGGCAAATTGTCTTGGCCCTGTGCCTGGGGGTGGCAGCAGGAGGCGCGCAGCTGGGGATTGCCCAGGCCGCTGCTGCAGAAACGGAGGACTTGGAAGCCTATGATTTGGGCGAAACAGTGGTAACCGCTACCAAGACAAAACTGGCTGAGAAAAAAGTGCCTATGTCTACGCAGGTCATTACGCAAAAAGAAATCAAGGAAACAGGTGCCTATAATGTCCGGGACGTGCTGAAAACCCTGGCCGGCCTCAATGTAATGGAAGCCGGCATGACCGGCAACATGGTGTCCATCCGGGGGATGGGAACTTCTTCCACCCTGATTCTGGTGGATGGCCGGCGGATGTCCGGGGAGGACTCCGGCAGCACCATGAACGTGTACGAACTGAACCGGGTCAACCTCCAGGACGTGGAGCGTATCGAAGTGATCCGGGGCTCCGGCTCCGGCCTGTACGGCAGTGATGCTATGGGCGGGGTTATCAATATCATCACCAAGAAGAACCAGAAGGAAGGCGGTTACGCCGGCACCCAGCTGGGCTCCCGGGAAAGTTCCGTCTACGGAGGCTATTCCACCGGGGATGTGGGCAAGCTGAACCTGAATTTCAACTACAACCTGACGGAAATCCGTAAGCAGGACGAAAACGGTGATACCAATATGTACGGGCCCAAACGGTACTTCAATTTCCAGGGCAATTACCGGTTCAACGACCACAGCGGCCTGGACTTTGGGGCTTCCTTCCTGAAAGAACAATACCGCTCCCTGACCCTGGGCACCACCTCCGCCAGCGATATGACGGAATGGTACGACAACAACCGGGCGGATTACCATGTGAAGTATTACGGCTTCGACAAGAAGAACGATTACGAAATCCAAACCTACTACAACCGGCTGGGGAAGGAATCCCGGAAACGGACCAGCAGCTCCTGGCAGGACTTTGACCACGCCAAGTATGAAACCTTTGTGGTAGAAGGGAAAAATACCTACCGGCCCAACACCCAGCATACCCTGACCTACGGGGCGGAGTACCGGAAACAAAAGGCTGGGGGCACCCGCCTGGGGGCAGGGGCCAGCAATCCCTATACGGAAACGTACCTGGGCATGAGCAAGACCTATTCTTCTGCCAGCGTGGAATCCTACGCCGCCTATTTGCAGGATGAATGGCAGCTGTCGGATAAGCTGTTCTTTGTGCCCAGTATCCGCTTTGACCATCACGAAAGCTTTGGCGGGGAATGGTCGCCCCGGGCCGGCCTGACCTACAATCTGAGCCAAAATGCCCGCATCAAGACCAACTACGGCTTTGGCTACCGGGCTCCCAGCATTTTCGAACTGTACTCCCATATGGACCGGAATATGGGCCGGATGCAGGTACAGGTTTGGGGCAACAGCGAACTGGAAGCCGAGAAATCCCGGACCTTCGATATTGACCTGGAAGCCGAGAAGGGCAAGAGCACGGGCAAACTCACTTATTTCCACAACAAGATCAGCAATATGATCGACAGCGAGTTCCTGGGCCGCTTTGGCCGGGCAGTCCGGTACCGTTACGTGAACATCAACAAGGCGGTGATGGACGGCGTAGAAGGGGAATACGGCTATCGTTTCGACAAGCATTGGGACGCCAAGCTGAACTTTACCTACCTGGACGCCAAAGACGGCAACACCAACGCCCGGCTTACCGGCCACGCCCGGATGAACGGACTGGTGGAGTTAAACTGGACCGACGCCAAACCCAATCCCTGGACTGCTTCCCTGTACAATATGTGGTATAAGGACTACCTGGATGGGGAAGGCAAGAACTATACCTACAGTACCACTAACTTTGTGGTGACCAAGGACCTGAACAAGAACACCCATATTTATGCCGGGGTGGACAACCTGTTCAACAAGACCTTCTCCTACGAGGATGCGTTCTCCATTTACGGGCGCACCTGGAGAGCAGGCGTGGAATTCAAATTCTAAGGAGGCTATTGATGAAAAGCATCGTTTTATATTCTTCTCGGACCGGAAATACCAAAATGGTGGCAGAGGCCATTGCCTCTGCCCTGCCCAAGGGCACACCCTGCCTGGATATCCAGAAATTGCAGGAGCCCTTGGACGCCTACGACTGCGTGTTCATGGGCTACTGGGTGGATAAGGGAACGGCGGACGCTGCCTCCCAAAAGGTCCTGGCCCAGCTGCACAACCCCCATGTGGCCCTGTTTGCCACCCTGGGCGCCAATCCCAAAGGGGAGCACGCAATGAAATGCCTGGAAAACGGCGCCGCCCTGCTGCCTCCAGGCCAAAAACCGGAAGCCTGCTTCATCTGCCAGGGAAAAGTGGATCCCAAGCTCATTGAAGCCATGTACCAGCGCTTTCCGCCGGAAAGCCTCCACGGCAGAAATCCTGCCAGCGAGGCCCGGCATAAGGCTGCCTCCACCCATCCGGACGCCACGGATCTGAGAGATGCAGCGGCTTTTGCCCGGGAGGTGCTGCTGTCCATCCAGGCGGGGAACTAAGGAGGAATTATGGACCTGAAAAGTTATTTTAATCAGTTGACAACCAAGGAGCGGGAACTGCAATTTGGCCGTAAGGCCGCAGACCCTCTGCGGCACGCCTTTGACGTGAAACGGGTGGTGCATGCCGGCATGAACGGGGAAATGGTGCCGCCGCCCCTGGCCCAAAAGACCTGGCAGGACCTGATGCACCAGAAAGTCCAGGGACATCCCACCCAAATGGCCTATTTCCATATTCCTTTCTGCAAAACCAAATGCCTGTACTGCGGCTTTTTTCAGAACGGAACGGACCAGGCGGCAGAAGATGCCTATATCAAACGTCTGATTCGGGAAATCGAAATGGATGCTGCCCTGCCCAGACTCAGCGGGGCGCCCATTCAGGCCGTGTTCATTGGGGGCGGTACGCCCACCTCCCTGTCTCCGGAAAATGCTGGCCGGCTGCTGTCCACCATCCAGAACTGCCTGCCCCTGGCCAACGATTATGAGCTGACCCTGGAAGGGCGGATCCACGACCTGGTGCCGGAAAAAATGGACGTGTGGTTTAAAAACGGGGTGAACCGGATGTCCCTGGGGGTCCAGTCCTTCAATACGGAGGTGCGCCGGGCCGTGGGCCGGCTGGACGACCGGGAGGAAGTGCTGCGCCGGCTGCAAACCCTGTCCTCCTATAACCAGTGCTCGGTGGTCATCGACCTGATGTACGGCCTGCCCCTGCAAACCCAGGAGGTCTGGCAGGACGACGTGAAGACCCTGGTGGACTCCGGCATTGACGGGGCGGACCTGTACCAGCTGGACGTATTTGAACAAAGCGACCTCCATGTGTACATCCAAAAGGGCAAGCTGCCTCCGGCGGCTACCACCCAGGAGCAGTCTGCCATGTTCTCCTTTGGCAAGAACTATCTGGAAGCCCAGGGCTACAAGCGGCTGAGCTACTGCCACTGGGCAAGAAACAACCGGGAACGGAGCCTGTACAATACCCAGGCCCGCTGCGGAACCCACCTGTTCCCCTTTGGCTGCGGGGCAGGGGGCCATGTGGACGGCCTTTCCACCATGCTGGAGCGCCGGCTGCCGGCCTACCAGGCCGCCATTGACCAAGGGAGAAAACCTCTGATGTTCCTGATGCGCCAGTCCCCCTATGCCCCTTTGGCAGAAGTGATTATGGGGCAGATGAACCAGAGCCGGCTGGACCTGCAAAAGCTGATCCGTATGGAACCCCGGCTGAAAGGGTTGGAATTTTTGGGCTCCCTGTGGGAGGAATATGGCCTGTGGCAGGATAACGGCTATCTGTACCAACTGACGGAAGCAGGGCAGTTCTGGCAGGTGAATATGACCCAGACCCTGCTGGAGAGTGTGGAGCATCTCCTGGGTGGTTCCAGCCAAATTCACCAGAAAAAAGTGGCCGCCCAGGGCTGATTTTCCGCCCCCTGAAAAATCTTAAAAAAAGTTTTAAAAAGTTGTTGACAGAAACCCCCATCTCTTATATAATACTTTTTGCAACGCACTAGCGATGCAAATTCCCCGATAGCTCAATGGTAGAGCACTCGACTGTTAATCGAGTTGTTGTAAGTTCGAGTCTTACTCGGGGAGCCAATGGCCGGATGGTCAAGCGGTTAAGACACCGCCCTTTCACGGCGGTATCGGGGGTTCGATTCCCCCTCCGGTCACCATTTTCCCGGGCGATTAGCTCAGCTGGGAGAGCGTCTGCCTTACAAGCAGAATGTCGGCAGTTCGATCCTGTCATCGCCCACCATTTTTTTTTGTAAAAACTGCAAAGTGATTGACGACGGGGCGTAGCTCAGTTTGGTAGAGCACCTGCCTTGGGAGCAGGGGGTCGTAGGTTCAAATCCTGTCGCTCCGACCACATTATGTGCGGGTGTAGCTCAATGGTAGAGCACTAGCCTTCCAAGCTAGCTACGTGGGTTCGATTCCCATCACCCGCTCCATTTCTTTTGGCCCCGTAGCTCAGCTGGATAGAGCAACGGCCTTCTAAGCCGTGTGTCGAGTGTTCGAATCACTCCGGGGTCACCATAAGAACTTTATGCGAACTCTTCACCTTGACCGGATTGGCCAGGGTGGGGAGTTCTTTTTTATAGTTGTACTGGATCTCGATGGAGTCGTCGTTGACGATCACGCAGCGGACTAGGGATGACAGGAGGATCTCTTTATAGCGGTCCTCCTGTTTTAACTGCCGGGAAATGGCAAAAAAGAAAAACTCTATCTGCTGCTCCGTCAATTTCCCTCCTCTGTCCATCAGCTGTGCCCGGCTGAGCGCCGCTTTTAGGTCTCTGAGCCGACTTTCGTACTCACGCATATGATTACATAGGGCTTCCGAAAAAGCCCCGTTATCAATGGCTTTTAGGCAGTTGTCCAGCTTCTTGGACAGGTCAGTGACCTGGGCCTTGAGAGACTGGACCTCCAAGGACTCCCGGCGCTCTTTTTGGATGGCGATGGCCTGCCGGGCAATGGCCTTGATGGCATCCGGCTGGCTCAGGATCTTGGTGGTCACCTGGACCACCTGGTCCTCCAGCTTGTCGGTCCGCACGGGCCGGGCAGGGCATCCGGATCCATCGATGTGGTGCTGGCAGTTGTAATAGTAGTAGACGCAGCCTCCTTTACTTGTGCCGCTCTTGCCTACCATGGGGCTCCCGCATTGGCCGCAAAAGACCTTGCCAGTCAGCATGTAATTTTCGGACCGTTTGGCCACGCCCTTGTGGCGCTTGCGGCTCTTGCGGAGCTCCTGGACAGCATAAAAGGTCCTGTCGTCCAGGATGCGGGGGACGACTCCCGTACGGCGGACGTCACGCCAGCTAAAGGTGCCGATGTATCTCTCATTGCTTAGCAGCCTGGTGATGCTGTTGTGGTTAAAGGCACTGCCCGTAGCCGTCCGCTTGCCCTCTGCATTAAGGATGCGGCAGATGGAGGCAGGAGTCCGACCGTCCAGGATCATCTGATAGATCCGACGGACCACCAGGGCGTTGGGCTCATCGATGACCAGGTGGTGGTCATCGTCCAGCTTGTACCCCAGGGGGACGATCCCGCCGGGCCACTTGCCTTCCAGGGCGTTTTCCGTCATGCCCCGGACGACGTTCTCGGCCAGTTCCACGGAGTAGTACTCGGCCATACCCTCGATGACAGACTCCAGCAGGATGCCGGAGGGATCGTCGGCGATGTTTTCCATGGCGGACACCACCTTGACGCCGTATTTTTTGAGCTTATGTTTGTACTTTGCGCTGTCGTACCGATTACGGGCAAAACGGTTTAGCTTGTAGACCAGCACCGTGTCAAAGGTCATACTGGCAGCATCCCGGATCATCGTCAAAAATTCCGGCCGCTGATCGGATCTCCCGGTCATGGCCCGGTCCGCATAGATATGCAGCACCTCCAGCCCGTTGCGCTGGGCGTAGTCCTCACAGACCCGGATCTGGCCCTCGATGGACTCCTCCCGCTGCCGGTCAGAGCTGTACCTGGTGTATATCACACATTTTTGTCCCATAAAAAATAGCCTCCTATAGCATGTGGGAGGCGGAAATGGTATAATAATTGTACATGATCAGCCTCCGCTACGATTGTGTGCATCCCTGCCCGTGTTGCCTCACGGGTGGGGATTTTTTGTTGCCTGTTAGAGCTCAAAACCCCGGAGGTCCCGGGTAAACTTGCGCTCGACGGTGGTATAGGCATCCCGGGCTTCCGACTTTTTACCATCAAAGTCCTGGGCCTCCATGATCTTGAGCTGTCCGTCCTTGACGCTGATCAGCCGGATGGATGCAGTGCCGGTCATAGTGGGGGAGGGACTAAAGACAGTGCCCTGGCGCAGGTTGTTGAGGCTATAGGCCACAAAGAGCACGTAGTCAGCCCCGGCCCGCTGGCCGATTTTGGCGCAGTCATCGTTGTTGATGTCCTTGATCCGGTTGTCCTCACAGTACACCCGGCCCACCTGGTTGGTCTTTTGCCGGTCCATCAGCTCCACGTCCTTGCCCTTAAACATGGCTTTAAATGAGCTGTCAAAGTAGGCTGCAGCCTTTTGGGCGTTGCCCCAGGCCATGGGGGCCCGGATGATCTGCATGACTTTGACCTGACCGGCGGCCATGGCCACCGACTGCAGCAGCATCGTAAAAAGCATGGTAACCAGGATGATGATCTTTTTCATTTCTTGTCTCCTCCAATCGTGACGATGTGTGACGAGTTCTGTCCACCCGTCACCAGCCGTGACGAGCGGTGACGATTGGTCACTCTCCGTCCTTTATATAGATTTCCGGATCCTCGGCGATCCGGTAGGTCTGGCTGGATCCATGGCAGGCTGACTCCACGGAGCACACATCTGCCCCGTCTTTGCCTCCCAGTTCCCCGCCCTTTAGGTGGCGGATCTCATGCCAGGCGGCTGCCTTGCGGTCCGCCTCCGACAGGCTCCGGTTGATGATAATGGTGTAGCTGTCATCGTCGTTTTCGTGGACCAGGGCCGGGACCCGGCGAGGGAGGTCCTGATATGTGATGATAATCATATCACTTACCCTCCTTTGCCTTGAGTCCCTGGATGAGGTTGAGGACGATCTTAATGTCCTCGGGTGACAGGTCCCGGCTGGCATCAAAAAGGATACGGCCGTTTGGATTGTCCATCAGCTCCTGGGCCATGCGGACTGTCTCCGGATCCCGGTAGTAGGGCTCCTGCTCCTGCCACTTCCGTTTCATTTCCTCGGTGCTCTGGTACTCCGACTTTCCCAGCAGCCACATAGGATTCAGTCCTAGCTCTCTGGCTATAGCCTCGATAACCGGCAGCTTGATCTTTGCAAAGGTGCCTTTTTCATATCTCGTTATGGTCGACGCTGCGACACCAATCTTTTCGGCTAGCTCCTTGCCGCTCAAACCCGCCTTGGTGCGGGCCTCTGTGATCCGTTTACCTATCTCCTCATTGCTCATGGCGACCATTTTTCCGACCTCCTTTATGGCAATATTATATCATATATAATTGCGCTGTGCATAATATTTTTAAATTTAATAAAAATATTTTTGCGTAGAGCATTGACTTATTACAGCGTGTGTGCTACCATAATAACCGTAAGGATTGCGCAGAGCAATCAAGAAGGGAGGAGCACTATGATAAACGAGCGGAAAATTAAAGCCCGCATGGTTGAAATGGGCTTGACTCAAAAGGATTTAATGGGCCCGGACTGCTTAGATTGCGCCTTATCTACTGTCAGTCAAAAGTTAAACGGGCGTCGGTCTCTTACTTTACCACAAGCCGAACGGCTTGGCCGGAAACTAGAGCTAAACGACCTGGAATATTTTGACTTTTTTTTTGCAGACAAGATTGCGTAGAGCAATCAGCGGAGGCTGACTATGTATGATCTGATTGATTTTATCAGTCATTACGTCCAGGCACATCAGACAGAGTATGAGGCCTGGTTGAGCACCCACAAGGGAGGAGGCGAGGAACATGAAACAACTGGAGGGGAGAGAGGCCATCATGGAGGACAATTTCCGCCACAACACCAGGCTGTGGCGCATGCGTAGAGGACTATCTCAGAGAGCTGTCAGTGAGCAGCTGGGAGGGCACTCCATGATATTTGACTACGAGCGGTACGCTCTCATCGCCCTGGATCCGGGCCTTAAGCAGAGGTATGCAGACATACTGGGCATCCCGATCCAGGCGCTGTATAAGGATTACGTCGAGATGCCGGTGCATCTGACCGACATCGACCAGGCTATCTGCCGGGACAACCTAGAGGCTATCCGCAAGGCTCACGGCAATAGCATCCCCGACTTTGCCGAGCAGATCGGCGTGTCCAGCGCTGCTTACAACGCATACTGTCACGGCGGTATCATCAGCCTGCATTGCTTTTGGGTCATCGTGGACCATCTGGACATAGATCCCTGGCTGCTGGCCACGGGCAAAACTCATAAGGAGGGATGATAATGACAAGACGTAAAAAGCTGGCTGCCGTTGTTCTGGTGCTGGCGGGCATGACTCTCTTGAGCCATGGCGTGGACGCTGTAGAGCGGGAGCACCGGCCATATGAGACGGTATCCCGGGTGGTACTGCCTGGACAGAGCCTCTGGGACATCTGCAGCAAGCTCAACAGCAGCGAGGACATCCGGACCGTCATCGAACGGGCCCGGGTGGACAACGACGTAGACGATCCCGGAGCGATGCAGCCGGGGAAGGTCCTCATGATTAGATTTAAGAGGTGATAGTGATGGATAGAGGCAAAGAGTTGGCACGGCTGCGTGCCATGGACGCAGAGCAAAAAGCTCGAGTTCTGGGTCACCTGGAAACGGCACTGGCCGCCGCTGATGTCCACGTTTTTTTGAGCTATGAGCCTCATACAGAGACTGTGCATATCAAATTTACACGGTACAGCCCAAAGCCGGAGATCGTGGTCAACGTCCACATGGACAACGCTGCGGCCATGCTCTACGACATCTTTAAGCAGGCCGGACCGGAGCTAGTGGCGGAGGCGTGACCATGGTTAAAACAAGAGGACAGCCTTATATCACATACGAGCAGCTGATATGGATTTGCCGTTTGTGGTTACTAGGCCAATGGTTTGGCTTGCACAGCAAAAATAAAAGCCACCGGCATGTGGGAGCCGGTGGCAGGTAAACCTTTACTCTGGCTAAGAAAGGTTACCTCTATTTTACCACATCGGAGGATAAAAAGCATGAAAATCCAAAACTGTGAACGAATCATGACCGTTGAGCAGATGCAGGACCGGGACGCCTGGCTCAAGATTCGGACGTCCGGCATCGGTGGGAGCGACGCCGGGACCATCATGGGGAGTAACCCATGGAAGAGCCCCTACCAGCTCTGGCTCGAAAAGACCGGCCAGGTGGAGGCGGAGGACATCAGCAACAAAGGCCCCGTCTACTGGGGCACCAAGCTGGAGCCGCTGATCGCCCGGAAATTTACCGAGGAAACCGGGAAAAAGGTGGAGCGCCTGGGGATGCTGCGGCACATCAGCGACCCCTGGATGCTGGCCAACGTCGACCGGATGGTGATGCACGAGGACGCCGGTCTCGAGATCAAGACCACCAACGCCTTTAGAGCCAGCGACTGGGATGGCGACAACCTGCCGGACTCCTACTACTGGCAGTGCCAACATTACATGATGTGTACGGGCACGCCTCTCTGGTACATCGCTGTGTTGATCGGTGGCCAGGCCTTTCGGTGGAAGGAGGTCCCACGGTGCCAGGATGACATCGATGAGCTCTATAAGAGAGAGCGGGCCTTTTGGACCATTAACGTCCAGCAGCATTTGATGCCGGAGATCGATGGCAGCCAGATGACCAAGGACGCCCTGATCGAGAGATACCCGGGCGGGGGCACCGAAATGGTGGATCTCCCCAAGGAGATGGACCTGCTCCTGGCCATGCGGAGCAGCCTCACCGAGGACATCGACGACCGCAAGGTCCGGCTCCAGCAGGTTAACAACCAGATCATGGCCATGATGGAGGACAACGAGGTGGGCATGACTCCGGCCGGGGCCAGGGTAACCTGGAAGCCCCAGGAGGGGAGAACAACCATCGACAGGAAAAAGCTGGCCAAGGACTGGCCGGAGGTCTATGAGGCTTGTAAAAAAGTCGGGAAACCGACCCGTGTATTAAAAATCAAGGAGGCTGATGACAATGGCAACGACTAAGGGAGGCCTGGCTAAGCGCCAGGCGGAAATCAAAAAGGACGAACCGATCCGGAGTATGCAGGGACTGATCACCAGCATGCAGGGGCAGATCAAGGCGGCCCTCCCGTCTATCTTGACACCTGAGAGATTTACCCGTATGGTGCTGACTTCCCTCAGCACCAACAGACAGCTGCAGAAGTGCACCCCACAGAGTTTTCTGGGGGCCATGATGCAGGCGGCCCAGCTGGGTGTAGAGCCAAACACCCCGCTAGGGCAGGCTTATCTGATCCCGTACAACCGCAACACCCAGGATGCCAATGGCAAGTGGGTAAAAATCCTGGAGTGCCAGTTCCAGTTGGGTTATAAAGGCCTGATTGACCTGGCATACAGATCCGGAGCAATCCGGGACATCAGCGCCCACACAGTCTATAGCGGAGACGTATTTGAGTTTGAGTATGGCTTTGATCCCAAGCTGGTACATCGCCCTGCTATGGCTGACCGTGGGGATCCCATCGCTTACTACGCTGTTTACCATACCAAGGATGGTGGTGGCAGCTTTATGGTCATGAGCCTGGAAGACGTCCAGGATCATAAGCGTAAATACAGCAAAGCCGCCGGGAAGGGCGTTAGTCCCTGGCAGACCAATTTTGATGAGATGGCTAAAAAGACGGTGCTCAAGCGCCTGCTCAAGTATGCACCGCTCAAGACCGAGTTTGTTCGGGCTGTCAGCGCCGACGAGACTATCAAGACCAACATCGTACCAGACATGGACGAGGCTCCCAACGAGATGCAGTACGCCGATGGCGATGTCTATGAGACAACCGGCAGCATGGACGACCAGGGAGAGCCGGAACAGGCACCGGCCGATAAAAAGCAGGTCTTTATCGATCCTGATGCGCCGTTCACGGCCGAGGAAATGGGGGATAAATGATCATGGTCAAAAGTAAAAAAGTCATCGAGATTTTTAAGATTGACAGCCCTGTGGGGACGGAGCGAGTCATCATTGACTACCGGGAGACGGGCGAGGGGGTGAGCTCCACCCTCCGCCTGGCATCCAGCGAGCTGCCCCGGCCAGAATTTTACACGGCTATGGCGGCCATGCGGACCGTGTTTTTAAAGCATGCCATGATTAGCCCGGACAAGGTGACCCCATTAAATGCAGAGGACCCCATCCGCCGTCTCTTTCTCACATCGGTCTCTGTCTCCGAGTCCGCCAAAAACGGCAAGGTGCTCAAGATGACGGGCAAGCTCTACTGCCCGGGGCTCAAAGGCTACGCCACCATCGCCCTGCCGCCGATCCCCATGATGGACATGCGGGACGATGCCGACCAGAAGCGGGTGCAGACGCTGCTCTTTGAGGCCGAGGAGTACGTCCAGGGCAACCGTGCCCAGGCGACGCTTTTTGACGATGGCAAGTGATGGATGCGGAGGGGCTTCCCTCCGCACTAAGGTGGTGATGATATGGCCGAGGGGATGAAATGGATTAAGCTGGCCACCAACATCTTCGATCAGGGCAAAATCAAGCTGATCATGCGGATGCCAGCCGGTGACACAATCATAGCCATCTGGCTACAAATCCTCACGCATTGCGGAAAGGAGTGCCAGGACGGTATCCTACGGATCAGCAACGAGGTGCCTTATACCGCTGATATGCTGGCCATGATCTTTGGCCGAGAACCGTCCACTATGAGGTTGGCGCTTGAAACGTTTCAGCAACTCAAGATGATCGAGGTCATCGATGGGGTCTACTGTCTGCCGAACTGGAATAAGTATCAGTCTCCAGATAAATACGAAATAAACCGGGCAAAAGACCGGAAACGGCTCCAAGAGTGGCGCAAGAAGCAAAAAGAAAAGGCGGAATATCCACAAATTACAGCGAGTCCTGAAAATGAAACGTTTCACGAAACGTTTCCGAAACGAAATGAAACGGGGACAGAAATAGAAGAAGAAGTAGATAAAGATAAAGATATATATAGCAGCAGCAGCTGCAGCAGCTCAAAACAACGAAAAGTCAAAGACGGTCATAGTGCGGTCTCTGACTTTTACACCAAAAACATCAGACCCACTCCGTCAGAGTACGAGCTCAACTGTCTCCTTGATCTGGCTGATGAGTACAGCGATGGGTGGACCATCGAGGCCTTAAAGGAGACCATCAAAGGCGGAGGGCGTGGATTGAGATACACGGAAAAGATCCTGGAGAGATGGAAAGTCGAAGGGTACAAGAGCCGACCGGCTGGGAAAAAGCGCGGCGGCCCATCGACCCAGAGTCAGGAGACCATCGACCAGGCCAACGAGATACCGTTTTGAGAGGGACGGGATATGCTATCCCAATATCCTCGAAGTAGAGCTCAGCAACGGCAAGAGAGGGATCTACTCTCTGCAAAAAGTCTCAGATCCTGACGAATGTCCATTTTAAGACGGGAGGCTGATTATGGACCAAGTAAAAAAGAGCGATTACCACGAAATGCTGGACCGGATCCGGCAGAAGGCAGCGGGCCGGAGCAACATCATCCCGATGCCCCAGCCGGAGGACGGCATCCAGTGCGATGAGTGCGGCAGCACTGGATGGGTGGAGGTTGTCGAGAATGGCCACCGGTGTATGACCCACTGCCCCAAGTGCTGGGCCCGCCGAAAGGTGGCCAGGATGCTGAGAGCGACCGGGATCAATCCGGAGGACTACAAGCGGTACAGCCTCCGGAGCTTTGACCGGGGCCGGAGCCCGGAGGCGGCAAAGATGGCCAACCTGGCGCTCCGGTATCTCGATGAGCACACCAAGGGAGGCCCTGGCTTCGGGGTCTTTGGAGCGTCCGGGATAGGCAAGACCCACATCTGCATCGCAGTCTGTCTGGCTTTGACCCAGCACTTCGGGGAGCCGCATCACTACTTTTCTTATCGAGCCGAGATTCCGGACCTGGTCAAGGCGGCCAGGAGCTACAGCCAGGACTACGACGTCGCTATGGACCGGTGGAAAAACGCCGACAACCTGTACGTCGACGATCTCTTTAAATTGTCCGGCCGGGTACAGGATGGCCACCTGGTGGACATCGACCGGGAGGAGCTGAGAGTCGTCTTTGACCTCATCAATGCCCGGTACGTCAACCACAAGACAACGATTTTTTCCGGGGAGTACTCAATCAAAGACATCTCCCAGATCGATATGGCCCTGGGCAGCCGGATCTACCAGATGATCGAGCCTTATGGGCTATACGTGAGTGGCAAAAATCAGAGGATTTGAGGCTAAACAATTAAAGGAGGCAGAAACATGAAAAGCAAGGTTTTGCATTTCCCCTGTGGCGTGGAAGTCGGGATTACGCCCAAGTCTGTAGTGACCGATGAATTTCGGCAGCAGATCCGTGACTCATTCCGGGACTACACCTACGGAACCCGTGAGGACTACCGCTATCAAGACAAGCTGGCATACATCAATTTAATCCGAGAGGAGAATTTCAAAGTTGATGGAGCGCACCTTATCAATGAGTACATCAGTGACCAAATATGGGATCAAGGCGAATTTAGCCTGGACGATTTCAAAGACTTTGAAACCCTTGAAAGCCTCATCAATGAAGGCGTCGGCAGGAGCCTGAAAGACTGGCACCAATGGTCTGGAGACCATCATCTTGATGAACCGGCATGCAGATTTGTGCTGGCGGCTATCGAGGAAGTCATGAACTATCCAGAGACCGATAAACCGAATGAGATAAACGAAGGGGGCAAAGACCATGACTAACACTAAAAAACGTCGGAAACTGCTGTGGGGCATGAGGATGATGATGAGAGACATCAAGCTGATCAACGGGTGGCATGAGCCGCTGCGCAGCTACATGCGGCTGTATCAGCCAAATGGTGGAGAGGGCATCTATCGGATCCATATCAGACGGATCGTCCGGGAGGAGGTGGCAGAATGACGACAATCCTTTTTAACCTGGTATTACTGGCTCTGGCCCTGGATCTCATCATCTGGGGCATTGACCAGGGTTGGTGCCTGGTCAACCGATATAAGACAAGCCAAGAGCTTAAATCTGAGCTCATGACCAAGAGATGGCTTGACCTGTGCAAGGGAAAACAGAACGAGGACGAAGCCCAAAAGCAGCGTGACGATGAAATTCAAAGATGGGGGCAGAAAAAGCCCAAGGTCAACGTGGTCCCACTGTGGCAGCATAAGCATGAAGGAGGCGACAGCGATGGTCATGCGGAACGATGAGCACTATGCAGATCCGACACCCGGGCAGGTAATTGAAGCCATGGAAAAGCCGGAGACGGACCCACTCAAGGCGGAGGACACAGAGCGCATGGACAGATCTTTGGCCATTGCCAAGTCGGCATTTAAGCTGGCGGGATTCGAGGTTGTCGGACGTATCGTCCTGCGCAACGTCCGGACCGGACGGATTTACAGATAGGAGAGTGATCGAGATGGAGACTGCAGGTATCTTTTTTTCTGGGGGCAGTGACCGAGGCGTCCTTTTCGGCGCTCCTGCTCTGTGCTCTTGCCTTGAGCTGAAAATGGGAGGACTGACGGATGGGACGTAAGCGCTTTGTGAGATTTAAGCGGAGCCGGTTTGATAGGCAGCTTATCGACACCTACACCTACGAGCAGATTATCAGCCACGGCAAGCCTGCCATGATGACTACCAGAGGCCGGACTCCCGTAAGCGTCAGGGTAACTGACATCTACTACGGACGCTGCGCCTACTGTGGACGGCTGCTGACCGCCACCAGCTGGCATTGGATGAGAGATGAGTACGGTCAGCTGGTAAAAAAATGTAACAACGAGAGAGCTTGTTACAACCGGAGATCAGAGATCTCCGAGAAAGCATTTAGAAGGGCGGTGAGGGGCAAATGAGCGTCAGAGTAAGCCGGGAAGCAGGAAAATGGAAAGTAGAGATCTGCGTCATGGGCGAGCCCGTAGCCCAAGGCCGTCCAAGGTTTAGCCAGATATGTGGGCATGTCACAGCCCGTGATCCGGAAAAGAGCAAAAGCTACAAGGCACTGGTGCGGTCAGAGGCCCAGCGGATCTACGAGATGGATAAGGCGTTTGCCCCCATTGATGGGCCTTGCTACATGATGCTGACAGTTGGCCGCTCTATCCCAAAGTCCTGGAGCAAAAAAAAGCAGGCCATGGCCATCAAGGGAGAGATCAGACCCACCAGCAAGCCGGATTTGGACAACTACGTCAAAGGCATCCTGGACGCCATCAACACGGTCATCGTCAAGGACGACAGCCGGGTGGTTGGCATCAATGCCATCAAGATATACCAGTCTAATCCTGGCGTGGATATAGTTATCGCCGAGAATTAAAATAGTCCTGACAGGCTGCTACCTTGCCTGCCAGGACTACCGCTTTACTAGCAGACAGGAGGAGATAAGATGCAGCACAATGACTACGTCAACGCAGTCAAGGAGTATCTGGAGAGGTACGACGAGTTTAGTCAATACGTCAAGGCGACTAGGCAGGAGATCCACTACTGTGAGGCCTTGCTTGCCCAGGATGCCGCTCCTGCATCTCCCGTCCTTTCATCTGCAGGTGGTGGGGGCGGTGAGAAGCAGAGCGTTGAGGAGCGGGCCTTTGCGGCCCATGAAAAGCTGAGGGACAGGATCGCAGGCTATGAGCAGGAGCTGGCAGAGATCGAGCCACTGCTCCGTAAGGTTGAGAGCAGCATGGAGGCGCTCAAGTCCTTTAACAGTTTGCAGCACCACATCCTGGAGGCCCGCTACCGCAAGCGACACTCCTGGGATGCTGTGGCCATGGCCTGCAACGTCAGCTACAGCACCTGCAGAGCCCAGGCCCAGGACGGACTGGTGAGCCTGACCCGCATGGTCTTTGGCCCCAAGGCTGTTCCGTTTCAGACATCCATCGTGTTCTTCCACCAGGACTAGCAAATCACTAGCAGTTTTCGAGCAATTCCCTGACAGTTTTCCGCTAATCTCTATCGGTCACGGCGGCTTATACATGCTAAGATGATAGCATCAACAGCAAAGGACAGAGTCATGCATGCGCATGGCTTTTTCTTTTAGTCGGAGGTGGAGACAATGCTCAAACGTACCTGTCCCATCTGTGGACGCATACACAACCAGGGCGAGCAGTGCCCCATGGCCAAACGACGGCATAAGGAGTATGACCGTGATCATCGGGACCGAGCACGGGCTGGCTTCTACCACTCTAAGGAGTGGACAGCCTTGCATGATATGGTCAAGGACAAATTCCATGGCATGGATGCTTATGAGTGGTCCGTCAATCATCGCATCGTCCCTGGCACCATCGTCCACCACATCATCCCGCTGGTCGAGGATCCCGAGGGATGCGCCGACCTGGACAACTTGATCCTGCTCAGTGCCAAGACACATAAGATGGTCCATGATCAGTACAAATCTGGGCACAAGCGGGAGATGCAGACCAAACTTTTTGAGATTGTCCGTAAATTCGAGTGAAAGGAAAACAGATGGGAATTTGTAAACAATGTGGGAAAGAGTTCCCTGACCGGAACCGTGGCCATGACAGCAACAAGTTCTGCTCACGTGTCTGTGCGTTTCAATACCAAAAGGAACATCACATCTATCACGGTATTGAAAACTATCAGAAGAAGCCTAAAGAGAAACCAATCAAGGTGGCACATCTCTATATCTGCAAGTGCTCCAACTGTGGCCGAGAGTTTTTGAGCAAAACACGTAGATCTATATTCTGCTCATACAAGTGCAGATATAAAACAGCTGACAAGACCATAACTGCCAGACTACAGGATGATTTTGAACCGGAGCGAAGATCGTGCACATGGTGTGGCAAGCCATACATGACTACATATAAGTGGCGAAGCTCTTTTTGCTCCAAGAAATGCCAGAACGCTGCCGCCAAGGCAAATAGAAAGAGACGGCTGAAAGGCAAGATCGTGGACGAAAACATCAGCCTACAGAAAGTAGACAAGAGATTTAACCATCGTTGTGCTTTATGCGGAGGAAAAGTTGATTGGAATGATTACACGATAGACAAGGATGGAGACTTTATTGCTGGTCCAAACTATCCGAGCATCGACCACATCGTTCCTCTTTCACAAGGCGGCATGCATGAGTGGAACAATGTTCAACTTGCGCATTTCTATTGCAATTCAATTAAGGGCGCCAGCTTTTTGACTAATTTTGTACGGACAAATGGAAGAAGTCACACCCATCGGGTGGGGTAAAAAATTACGGCTTTTAAAAAGATAGGACCGCGCGATCTCTTTTCTTCCGCAAAAACGCCCCGATCGCCATTTTGATTTTAGGAGGTGAGACCCATGCCGACGCCGAGAAAATCCACAAAGCTGACCCGGAAGCATATGGGCAAGGATGAACGGCTGGACCGGGAGCTGGCAGAGAACCAACACAAGCTCCCACGGGATGGGCTGGACCCTCCCGAGTGGCTGGACCTGGAAGCCCGGAAGGAGTTCACCCGGGTGGTGGAAGAAGCCGCCCGGATAGATCTGCTGGACAACCTGGATCTCTCCGTCCTGGCCGTCTATGCTGACGCTTGGTCCAACTACATCGCTCTCCATGCTCAGATCCAGAAACAGGGCAATGTCATCGAAGTGGTTGGCTCCCAGGGCAATCGGACCCCGAAAGTCAATCCCGCACTGACCGCACAGGAGATGTACGTCAAGCGGATCATGAGCGCATCCGCCAAGCTGGGGCTGGCCACTACGGACCGGCTCAAGCTGATCGTCCCGCAGCAGCCTGAAAAGAAAGAAAATAAATTTTTGAAGCTGTTGAACGCATGACGGACCGGACTACGGAATACGCCAAGTTAGTCGTGAGCGGGAAACGGCTGGCTGGGCGGTCAGAGTATTTATGCTGTAAGCGCCACCTGGACGATATGGAGAAAGGGAAGGATTTCCCCTACATCTTCGACCCGGAGGTGGCCGAGAGGCATATCAACATAGCCAATACCCTCACCATCGGGGAAGGGATGGAGGAAAAGCCTCTGGTCACCCGGGGCTTTCAGAATTTTATCATCGGCAGCATTTTCGGATGGCGGAAGAAGCGGTCCAGGGAACGGAGATACCGGGAGGCCTACGTCCAAATGGGACGGCAGAACGGGAAGTCATTCCTGGCTGGCGAGCTGGTCAACGACTTCGCCACCTTTTCCGGCTACCAGGAGGGCAACATTTACTGCACCGCCACCAAATACGATCAGGCGAAAATCGTCTGGGGAGAAGTGGTCAAGTTTATCAGGGCGGACAAGGACCTCAGCGAACTGTACAAGATTAAGGAGTACAGTTCCACCATCGTCAGCAAAATCAATGGAACCACAATAAAAGCAATCGGCAGAGACACGAAATCTGCAGATGGCTTTCGGTCTATCCTGGCGATCATCGACGAATACCACGCCCACAGTACCGATCAGATGTACAAGCTGATGCTGGACGGCCAGATCAAGGTAGACAGTGCCCTGACTATGGCCATCACCACGGCAGGGTTTAACCTCAATGGCCCGTGCTATCAGCAATACCTATTTTGTAAAAAAATCCTGGACGGGGCCATCAGCAAGGACTCCCTGTTTATCTACATAGCAGAGATGGATCCCCATGATGACCTTTGGAAGCCTGGGAACTGGGCCAAGGCCAACCCGCTGATTTTGTGGAAATCTGACACGGAACTGGACAAGGAAATGATGGCCAGAATGGCCGAGAAAGCCATCGACGCCAGGGAAAAGCAGGGTTCTGACCTTGTGAATTTTCAGACCAAGTCGCTCAATACCTGGGTGACTTACACAGGAGGCTGCCTGATTCCAGCGGACCAATGGAAGGCATGTGAGTCAGATCTGACCATCGCCGACATGGCTGGCCGGGAGTGTTACTTGGGCATCGACCTTTCGAGCGGCGGAGACCTGACATCCATAGCGCTGCTGTTTCCGCTGGAAGATGACCGGGTCTATCTGTGGAGTAAATCCTATATGCCAGAGCTCCGGCTGGCCGAACATGAGCGGACCGACGAAGCCCCATATGGCCAATGGTCCCGAAACGGCCTGATCACACTGACCTCCGGCATGTACGGCATCAAGACCGACTACCATGCCATCATCGAGGACCTGCGTCAGATCATCCAGACCTACCAGATCCATGTGGCGGGGTGTGGGTATGATGCTCACAATGCTGCAGCCTTTCTGGCGGACCTGGAGGGCGTCCTTGACTGTGACCTGACGGAAGTCAAGCAGTCAGCCCGGAGCCTCAACGACTGCGCCAAGGATTTCCAGCTGTCAGTCGAGGCCAACCAGGTGCGGTACGACAAGCACAATAGCCTGTTGACCTGGTCAATCATCAACGCCATCATCTCTGCACCCAACAGCTTCGGGGAGATCAAGGTGGACAAGATGACGCAGACGGACCGCATCGACCCTGTGGACGCCATACTGGATGCCTGGAAAATCTGGTTTGTCATGAAAGACGACGCCAAGGTCAGCGGGGAGGAAGCCCTGGATACCTGGCTTGGAATTACAGAACCGGAGGAAACGAATAAATGGATTTTATCGAAAAGATAAAGAAAAAATTTACCAACAGCTCTGCCGATACGGTCAGTCTGTCTGACATCAACGAGCTGTTTTTTAATGGGGACATGCGGCAGTACGGGACAGATCTCTCCGAGATCACCTACTTTACCTGCCTCAAAGCCCTGTCCGAATCCATCGGCAAGATGCCCATCTACCTTATGGATCAGGACAAGAACCGGGTGCAGTACCATGACGCCATCCGGCTCTTTAGCGCCCGGCCTAACCCGTATCTGACCCCGGTCCAGTTTTTTACGTACCTGGAACGCTGCCGGAACCACTACGGCAACGCTTACGCCTACATCGGCACGGACAGCCAGGGCCGCATCGTTGGCCTGTATCCCCTCAACCCCCAGCAGGTGCAGATCTACGTCAACGACACAGACGTCTTTACCAGCCGGGGCTATTATTACAGCTACATGGACTCCCGGAGCGGCAAGAGCTACCTTTTCCGCCCGGAGGAGGTCGTCCACGTCAAGAGCTGGATCACTACCGATGACGGCCTGGCAGGCAAGAGTGTCCGGGAAATCCTGGCCACCAACATGGCCGGGGCCAAGGCCAGCCAAGCCTTTTTAAACAAATTATACCAGCACGGGCTGACCGCCAACGCTGTGGTCAAGTATGTGGGCGATCTCAATGCCGAGAAGCAAAAATTACTACTGCGCCGCCTGGAGGAACAGGCCAAGGACAACAACCGGCGCATGATCACCCTGCCGGTAGGATTTGACATCCAGACCCTTGATCTCAAGCTGACCGACAGCCAATTTTTTGAACTCAAGCAGTACAATGCGCTCCAGATCGCCGCCGCCTTTGGCATCAAGCCGAATAGCCTAAATGACTACAGCAAGAGCAGCTACGCCAACAGCGCCGCCCAGAACCTGAGCTTTTACGTCGACACCCTGCTCTACAACATCAGCCTATACGAGCAGGAGCTCAACTGTAAGCTGCTGACCCAACAGGAGCTGCAAAAGGGCCTGGGATTTAAATTTAATGTCCAGGTGATCTTGCGGGGCGATCCGAGCCAGCAGGCAGACATCCTGCAAAAATGCGTGGCCTCTGGAATCTATAGCCCCAACGAGGCCAGAAGACTCCTGGATATGCCTCCCGTAAATGGCGGGGATGTACATGTGATCAACGGATCCATGGTTGACGTGAAAGATGTGGGCATCGCCTACAAGCAGGACTCCACACCGAAAGGAGGTGAGGGAGAATGATCGACATCCGAAACAGCGCCGAAGGGGCCGAGATCCACATCAACGGAGACATCATCGACGACATGGACGGGGAATTTGTCAAGGCCTGGGGAATCGAATCTGCCTTTGACTGGCCGGACAACATTCGGAAGCAGTTGGACCAGATCGACACCAACATGCCGCTGACCGTCTACATCAACAGCGACGGCGGCAGCGTCCAGGCAGGTGTGGCCATCGCCAACATGATTGCCAACCACAAAGGGCCGACGACGTCGGTCGTGGAGGGGTGGGCGTGCAGCATCGCCACCGAGATCTTTTTTGCGGCCAAGGAGCGGAAGATCCCGGCCAACAGCTACCTGATGATCCACAAGCCAAGCTGTGTGGTCAGCGGAAACAGCGACGATTTACTCAAGGCGGCGGAGACGCTGGACACCATGCAGGATGGCATTGAGGCCGTCTACCGTAATGCCGCCCGCCAGGGCGTGACGGCCGAACAGATCCATGACATGGTCAACAGCACCACCTGGCTGACCGGGGAGGACTCCGCCAAGTACTTTAAGGTGGACGTCCTGAAGCCCACCCAAGCCGTGGCCAAGTTCGGCAGTGCAAAGAACCTGCTGGACAGCATCCCGGCCGGGCTGTCCCTGGTGGATGCCAAGGAAGCCATGACCCGGAAGCTGGAAGCCTTAAAAAAACGCCAGGAACAGACGAAATTTATCAAGGCTGCCCTGATGGCAGCAGAAGGAGTTTAACCTTATGAAAAAATCTGATGAACTGAGACAGATCGTCGCCAAGCTGCGCAAGGAAGTCATGGACCTGCAGGGCCAGGAAGAAATGGACAAGGCAGCCGCCAAGGCTGTCGAACTGAACAACGCCATGCGTGACCTGAAAACCCAGGAAGCCGTGGAAGTCGCCGACCTGACCAAGGCCATGCAACACCCCTCCGCCCCGGAAGGCGCTCCCATCAAGAGTGAAAACATGGCCAGACTGCGCAACCGTGTATTTAACAAAATGGTGTTCGGCCGGGCCCTGGATGCCCAGGAACGGGAATTTGCAGACGCTGCCGGGACTCCCGGCCTGGTGGAAACCACCCCGGGAAAAGGTGGCTACATCGTCCCGGAAGAACAGATCTCCATCCTCCGGGAATACCGTCGGGCCAACCTGGCACTGCGCAGTTTTTGTGGATACCAGACCGTAACCTCTGACACCGGCAAGCGGCCCACCCTGTCCTCTGAAAAAGGCAAGCTGGTGGCATTTGATGAGCTGAACGAAATCAACCAGGACGATCTGGATTTTGGTCAGATCACTTACAAAATCTCCAGCTACGGCGACATCATCCCCGTGTCCAACGAACTGGCAGCCGACAACAACATCAACCTGATGGAAGTCATCGGCCGCCGCTTTGCCACCAAATCTATCAACACCGAAAACGACAAGATCCTGGCCAAACTGCCCAGCAAAGGCACTGCCATCACCGACTACAAAGGCATCCTCAATGCTCTCAACACCAAGATCGACCCGATGCAGGCCATCTCTGCCATCATCCTTACCAACCAGAGCGGGTTTGATTATCTGGACGAACTGACCGACACCCAGGGCCGCCCTCTGCTGACCCCGTCTCTGGCCGACCCGTCCATGATGACCCTCCGGGGCAAGATCATCGTCCCCGTGTCTGACAGCATCCTGGCCACCCCGACTGCAGGCATCCCGTTTTATGTAGGGGCTATGGCGGAAGCAGTGGCATTTTTTGACCGGCAGCAGGTGGCAATCGAAGCCTCCTCTGATGCTGGTTTTACGAAAAACGCCACCTACATCAGAGCAATCGAGCGCTTTGATGTCGAAGCCGACGATGCCGGTGCCATGGTGCTGTTGAACTACAAAGTCGGCGCATAACGAAAGGAGGGCTCTAAATGACCCTCGACGAAGTCAAGCAGCACCTGCGGGTGGAAGGCTCCGAGGATGATACCCTGATCACCAGCGAGATGGCCGCCGCTGAAAGCTACGTCAAGGATGCTGTCAGCAACTACGACACGCTCTACGCTGGGGATGCCGGATTTAAGGCCAAGGCCGACATGGTCATGCTGGCCATCGTCACCAACCTCTATGAGGACAGGGTTGGGGAGAAAAAGGACCTGGGCTACATCATCCAGTCCATGCTCCACCAGCTCAGCCTATGGGAGGGATGATCATGCTCAATCCTGCAAAGCTCAACAAGAGGGTCAAGCTGCTGCAGCTGACCCGGGGCGAGGACGACGGCTTTGGCGGCACAACCACCTGGACGGTGGCCGCCACCGTATGGTCCGAATTTTTAAAGGCCCGGGTATCCCCCGGCGTCATCGCTGATGACGGGGCTGCTGTCCTGGTCACCCAGGGTATGCGGATCCGGGCACGGTCCGACATAGACAAGGGATGGAGAGTCGAGCATGATGGCCATCAGTACGAGGTCTATGACGTGGATAGATCTGATCCGGAGATTTATGTGCTGACTACCCAGGAGGTGCGGCCATGAGCAAAGGATTTGTGATCCGGATGAAATCCACCGATGCTGTAGAGCTGGCAACCAAAGAGATAGATAGCTACTCCAAGGCAGTCCAGAGCCGCATCCGTGGAGTGATCCGCAAGGGCACCATGGCCATCTATGACTCCGCTGTCCGCATGGCCCCCATGGGCAAGACCGGCAACCTCAAGCGTGGCATCCGTTTCCGGTCCATCAACGACTGGCAGACCGGGGAAGTCGTGTCTACGGCTCCCCACTCCCGGGCTGTAGAGATGGGGACCGGGCCCCGTGTGACCTACCCCAACCCCAAGCTGGGAAAGCGGCACGCCATGAAGATGCCAGACGGCAGGTTTGTAAAGGGCGACATTTATAACGGCAAAATGCCCAAGCATCCGTTTATGCGGCCCGCCTACGTCAAGGAAAAAGACAAGATCGAGGCCGACATGAAGGAGGCGATCGAGCATGATACTGATTAAAGACGTCCCCCTGGTCCCTCTGCAGCAGGCCGTGTTTAAGGTCATCAAGGATGGACAGACCACTCCCGTCTACGGGGATGTAACCGAGGACGCCAAGCTGCCCTATATCACCATCGGCTCCGTGACAATGAAGCCCGAGGCCGTCAAAAACATGGTCCTGTGGACCGCAACCATCAACGTCGACGTGTGGGCCGACACCAACGGCAAGCGGAAGGTCAACGACGTGCTCAATGACGTCTCTGCCCTGCTGTCCTACTACGGCCCCACCCTGGTGGTAGACGGCTACAAGACCGTATCTGCAAGCATCGATGTGATCGAGGCGTTTCCGGAGGCCACCACCGGCTATCACGGGACCCTCACCGCATCGTTTTTACTTAACAAAATCTGAATAGGAGGATAACCTATGACTATTACTGCTGAAGACCTGAAAAATCTCCCGACTCCCACCGCTACGGTGGAAGCCCAGTCCGGGAAGGATACTCTGCTGTATCTGGAAGCGCCTGGCAGCACTACCGACACCCCGAAATGGACTCTGGTAGGCGGCCAGCGTGACTGCACTCTGGACATGAGCTCCGACTCCATCGACGCATCTCATAAGACCAGCGGAGGCTGGCAGACTAAACTGCAGGGCCTCAAGACCTGGAGCATCACCTATACCGGCCTCCAAGTCATGAACGATGACGGGGCGCAGATCATGGAATACGCATTTATGAACGGGAAGCCCGTCCATGCCAAGATCGTATACCCCGACAAGAGCTATCAGCAGGGATGGGCCAGCGTCACTAAATTTAAAAAAGGCCTGGCTTACAAAGATGCAGCTACTATCGACGCCACCCTGGAAGGCCAGGGTGAAATTTCTGAAGTTACCGCCGGAGCATAAGGAGTAAATCATGAAAAAGAGCATTGATATTAAGGTCGGGGACAAGACCTACTCTCTGATGTACAATACCAAGGCTCTGGCAGCAGCGGAGCGGTCCATCGGCCGCTCCCTTGTTTTTATGCTGGGGCAGGTAATGGTCAATCCGGCCATGGGCAACGCCATTAACATCGACTTTACTGTGGCCTGTTTAAACGCAGGACTCCAGGACAAGCCCAAGGATTTTGACGCCTATGACTTTATAGACGCCTACTGCGAGCAGGGCGGCAACCTGGACGAGCTCAACGCCTACATTTTTGAGGCTATCATCGCAAGCGGGCTTTTTATCAAAGGGGGCCACGCGGAGACCGAGAAAGCGATCCAGACGTACCGGAGAGTCCTGGCACCCCTCGAATCCAAAGCGTAGCCGACTGGATCCAGGTGGCCGAAAAGGCCGCATTTACCATTGGCATCCACCCGGCGGAATTTGAGGACATGCAGCCGGGGGAGTTTTACCAGTGCTTTGAGGCGGCCCAGGATGCTCAAAAGGCTAGGGACTGCCGCACGGCCTACTGGGTCAGCGTGCTATTGTCCCCTTACTCCAAGGAGCCCGTGAAGGTAAAAGACCTCATCGAACCCCTGTGGACCACTCCCCAGCAGCGGATGAGGAAAATGATGGAGGACAGAAAGGTCCTCATGGACGAGTTTGGACTGAATAAAGAGAAGGGACGGTGAAAACATGTCGACGATTGCAGACCTTTTGATCAAGATCGGGGCTGACAGCTCCGGGTTAAACAACGAACTCAAAAACGCCAAGGGCCAGATCGATAAGACTTTCGAGCCGTCCCCTATCAAGGGCTTTACGGAGGCCATCAACGGGACCTCCGCATCTGTTGAGGGTTTTGCCAGCAAGGTGGCCAAGGCCGCTGCTCTTGCTGGGGCTGGCTTTGGCTTTGCTCAGCTGATCAGCGGGGCAGTGGAGGCAGGATCCCGGATTCACGACCTGACGGAGGCCATGGGCATCTCTGCCGCCGAGGCATCTATGTTTAGCCGGACGGTGGCCATCGCCGGAGGCGACATCCAGACGGCCAGTACGGCCTTAATGAAATTGGACAAGACACTGACCGGGGGAGGGACTGCTGCCGAGAAGGCGCAGATCATGCTCCAGGCGGTTGGGGTATCTCTCCAGGACTCCAACGGAAAGCTACTCCCTGTCAACCAGCAGCTGGAAGCCCTGGCCGAAGGCTACCAAAAGGCCGCCAAGGCTGGCTACCAGCAGGAGTTTATAATGAACACCCTGGGGGCCAAGGGCATGGCCCTGGCAGGAACCCTCCGGGAGTACGCAGAGGCTAAGGAGCAGGCGGCAAAGATCAGCGGCATCGGTCTGGATCCGGAGGAGATGGACCGGCTCTCTAAAGAGCTGACCACCCTCAAGATGCAGGCCAGCAGCATCGGCCTGGCCACCGGGGCCGCCCTGGCCCCTATCGTAGAGGCGTATCTGCCGTACATCATGACGGGGCTGTCCAACACCGCCAAATTTTTGGTGGCCAACAAAGAGCAGATCGTGGACATCACCCGGGACGTTGTCGCCCTGCTGGCAGTCTACAAGACTCTCCAGGCACTCCAGGCGGCCAGCCGGGCCGTGGGCGGTCTCTTTGGCTCTGCCGGATCTACGGCGGCCGAGGAGGCCTTGACCCGGGTCCAAGAAAAGGCCATCGAAAAGCGCATCAAGATGGTCCAGGCGGCGGCTCTGGCGGAGGAAAAGGCTTACTATCAGAGCCTGTCTACTATGCAGGCTACTGAGGCAGAAAAGACCGCTCTCTACGCCAAGTTTGTAAAACAGAGAGAACTCCAGGCGGCGGAAGAAGCCGCTGCCATCCGCAACGCCATGACGGCAGCATATGCCCAGGTAAATGCAGCGGCTACCGAGTCGGCAGCCGTCCAGGGGGCAGCCGGGGCCAAGGTGGCCGGGCAGGCAGCAGTGACCTCTGCAGCCATCGCCACCACGGGGACGGCAGCCACCGGGGCAGCCGTCAAGACGGTAGGAGCAGCGGCCACCAGCGTCACGGCCATCGGGACCATCAAGTCGGCCATCTGGGGACTGATCGGTGGCTGGATGGGCGTGGCGGCAGCCATCGGCTATGCCACCTACAAGCTGTTTGAGTATAAAAAGGCACAATTTAACAAGGAGTACTACGATGATGTAGTCCAATACAATGGCCAGGACTACAAAAAAATTGACGGCCAGTGGAAGCTCCGGGAAGTCAACGATGCCGAGGCCATCGCCATGCGGGAGGGCACTTACAAGTACAGCGATGTGAGCGACGAGGATCTGGCCGGAGTCCTGGACCAGATGAACGACCAGAAAAAGCAGGAAGCCGAACAGGCCAAGACCGGAGCCGAGAAACCGGCCACGGACAAGAGCATCGACGACTTTAAAGCCTCCATGGAGGAGGCTATGGCCAAGCTCCAGGCTGTGACTGACAAAGAGAGCAGCGGGGCAAAGGCATCTGCGCCCAAGGCGGCAGCAGAGCCCAAGCCTGTAGAGGTCCAGGTCCCCATCGGCCAGTTGGCAGCCCAGCAGGCTACCAGCGTGGAGGAGGGGCTCCAGTGGATCAATCCGGATCTGACCAGTGACATGGAGCGGTCTTGTGCGTCATTTGTGTCTACGATGTACGCCGCCGCCGGGGTCACCGGACTCTATACGGCCCGGGTTGATGATCTGGAGAGCGCTTTTGCTTCCAGAGGTGCCTGGTACAGTGCTGGATCTGGCTATGTGCCCCAGGTCGGGGACTTTGTATCCAGCGGCGAGCACGCCGGGATGTACATCGGCAACGACCAGGTGCGGAGCCGTGACTCCTCTGGTGGGGTGCGGACCTGGAGCCTATCCGGGTGGGACAAAGAGTTTGGCATAACTGGCTACGGCTCCATCGCCCGGTTTACGGGCAACCAGACCGCCACCGAGAGCATGCTGCCCGACCAGCGCAAACAACAGGAGGCCCTCAAGAGGCTCCAAGAGGCAAAAGACCGGGCGCTCCAGCTCTTTGTGTCCATGCGGGACGCCATCGGCAAGGAGACCGGCACCACCTACGAGTCCGGCATGGCCAGCGTGGCCGAGGATGTCCGCAAAAGAGCCCAGGAGATTGCTCAACTCCAAAAGGACGGAGTCCCTGCCAATGCTATCAAAATGCTTACCGACGAGCTGGCTACCTATCAGACCACCATGATGGACAAGGTCGAAAAGCAGCGCAAGGAGAATCTGGACAAGCTGGTCACTGATACGGCCAAGGCCAATGCGGAGGTCAAAGGTGACTACAAGAGCCTGGCAGATGCCGAGTATCAGATCACCCTGGACGCCCTCAACAAGGAGCGGGACGAACGGCTCAAAAATGTGGCCAAGGACAAGAACGACAAGGAAGCCATGGCTGCTGTCGAGGAGTGGTATACCGCCCAGACGGAGGCAGCCGCCCAGAAGCGAGCTGACGCCTACCGGGAGTCCTTTGACAAACAGGTTGAGTACGCCATCAAGGCCCACGACATGATCCAGCTCCAGGGAGCTCTGAGCAGCCAGGAAGGCAAGGACAGCCGGGAGTGGGATGGACGGACCGAGGCCATGGAGAGGTACTACGACATCTGGAAGGCCGCCAACGTCTCCGTGGACGAGCAGATGACGGCCGTGGCTGAGAAGGCGCAGACAGGGCTGCAAGACTTTTTCACGAACCTTTTTACAGGGGAAAACAGTTTTACGGACTCCATCCTGGACCTTTTTGACTCCATCATGATGGAGATCCTCAACCAGATCACGGAAAAGTGGGCGGCACAGATTGTCACCAGCCTCTTCGGCGGATTTCTGGGCGGAAACAACGGAGCCCAGGGCGACGGCCTGAGCATCGTCGGAGATGCATCTATGGCCGGGCTGTTTAACAATTTTGGAAGCATCTTTGGCGGAGGAGGAAACGGATCCGGAGGAAACTCTGCAGGAATAAGCGTAGGAGATATGGGCGTGGGGGCTGTGGCCACCGGACTCAGCTCTCTGAGCGTCGGGCTAAACTCCGCCACTACAGCGGTCACTGCCATGGGAGGAGCAACCGGTACTGCTGGCAACCTGGTAGGCGCCTACAACGTCGTACAGGGCGTGCTAAACATGACCACAAAACCGGCCGAATCGGCTACCACCGTGGCGGCAACCGCATCCATTACTGCCCTGGGTGCTGCCGCTTTGAGCGCATCCCTGGCAATGGAGACCATGTCCGTTTCCGGAGGCATCGGCATCTTTGGACTTGCCTCCGGGGGTTACATCAGCGGACCGGGCACCAGCACCAGCGACTCCATCCCGGCCATGCTCTCTAATGGCGAGTACGTCATCAATGCAGACGCAGTATCCCGGGTAGGGGCGCCGCTCCTGGATGCTATCAACCAGGGACGCAGCATCCGGCATTTTGCCAGCGGCGGCCTGGTGAGCGGCTCCGGCGGAAGCGGCATCATCCTCAAAGCAGGGAGCCCCATCAACCTCAACGTTAACGCATTGGATGTCTCCAGCTTTATGGATTTTCTCCGCAATGGTGGGGGCAACGCCATCAAGCAGCTGCTGCTGGACAACGACAGAGACTACACCGGGAGCACCGGGGTATGGTAAGAGGTGATAGAGGACTATGAGCAGACTATTTTTTCCGACTTGTAAAATCGCCTACGAGTCGAGCAAGAGTCAAAAATGGAGCACTCAGGTGCAGAGTTCAGGGTCCGGCATGCGCCGGGCCCTTACTAATCAGCTGTACCCAGAGTGGACCATCAAGGTAAAGGTGAACTACCTGACTGACGAGGAGGCCCGGGATCTCCATGGATTTGTGGCCAAACTCAAGGGTGCCCTGACACCCTTTTACTGGCTGGACGCAGAGGACTACCAGGTCAAAGGCCTCCAGCTCCCCATGGTCAGCAGTGGACTATACCAGCCTCTGATGCAGATGGGTGACTACGTGGAGCCGGTAAGCTATGTGGATAACCTGAGTGTATATGTGGATAACGTCAAGCAGGACAGTACCAAGTACACCCTCACGGCAGGCGGTCAGATCAAATTTAGCACACCGCCGTCCGCCACGGCGGTAGTCAAGGCAGACTACCGCTACTACTGGCAGGTGTATCTCTCTGGAGACGGCATCGAGATCGAGCATGAGTACGACAACATCAACAGGACCAGCAGCTTCAAGCTGGTCACAGTAAGGTGAGGTGATCAGCCATGAAAGACGTATCTAAGGACCTGGTGTCCTACCTGAGCACCGTCAAGAGCCTCACCAGCTGTGACCTCTATGATCTGGTCCTGGACTCCGGCAATACCTACAGGTACTGCGACACGGACCAGGATATAACCTACAACGGCAGCATCTACCGACACAATGCCCTGCTGCTGAGCAGGCAGCAGATCAAAACCAACCCTAGCATCAGCGTGGACTCCATGACGGTTACTGTCTATTGCGACAAAAACGACAGCCTGGAGAGCGAAGCCTTTTTAAAAGCAGCACATGACGGGACTCTTGACCAAGCTAAACTGTATCTGAGCCGCTGTTTTTTTAATGGGCAGACCGTTGTGGGTGCGATTGCCCTCTTTGGTGGGCAGGTGGAGGTCAAGCAGGCCGGAGGCATCAAGGTGGAGCTGACGGTAAAGAGCAAGACCCAAGGCCTCAACATGCAGTTCCCTCTGCGCAAATACTACCCACAGGGGACCTACACCCTCAACAGCGACAGCAACATCATCTCCAGCCAGGCCAGCGAGGAGACCTGTCTGATTGCACCGTTTGTCCCTCAGAAGGAGGTGTTGCTATGAGCACAATCGGCGACAAGATTGCCCAGGCATCCCTGACATGGCTGGGGACTCCCCATATCAACATGGCCCGGGTCAAAGGCCGGGGCGTGGATTGCGGCATGCTGCTCATTGCCAGCCTGGAGGACTCCGGAGCCGTGGCCAGGGGCAGCATCCCTATCAAGCCATACAGCAATGAGTGGCATCTGCACCACTCCGACGAGTGGTTTTTACACTACGTCCAGACCTACTGCGACAAGGTGGAGACCATGGAGCCGGGGGACTTTATGCTCTACCAGTTTGGCAGGTGCATCAGCCACGGCGGTGTCTACATCGGCAATGGCCAGATCTGTCATGCGGTCATTGACAAGGGAGTCATCCTGTCTGATCTGACGGAGGTCATGTTTGTTGACGCTCGCGGCCATAGCCGTTTGAGAGCAATCTACCGTTTTAACCAGGAAAAATACAAGGAGGTGCGAACCCATGGGGATATTTAGATCGCACACGACCTACAACCGGGCGGACAAGATCTCCAACTTTACGGTCACGACGGCCGAGTATGGATCCGCTGTCCCCGAGGTCTTTGGCACCACCCGTAGATCCGGCAACGTCATCTACTACGACGACTTTACCGCCCACGAGCATCGGGAGAGCCACAAGGCCGGTAAGGGCGGCCGGAAAAAGACCGTGACCATCTCCTACACCTACACGGTGGCTACCATCCTGGGCCTGTGCGAGGGCCCCATCAACGGAATCGGAAAAGTGTGGGTTGGGAAGTCAGTCTATGACTACCCCAATGACAACATCGGCCTGACCTGCTGGACCGGCACGGATACGCAGCAACCCTGGGCTTATGTCCAGGGCAAGCATCCGGACAAGGCCCTGCCTTACAAGGGACTGGCCTACATGGCCGGGGTGGTAGATCTGGGCGATAATGCTACTTTCCCCACCTACAACTTTGAGATCAAGGGGAAACTTTTGAGCACGGGCGACTACACCGACGCCAACCCTGCCGACGTGATCAGGTATATCCTGGACAAGACGGGGCTCTCCGGGGTAGCCATCGACGGGCTGGATAACTACCGGACGTATTGCCGGGAAAATGACCTGTTGATCTCCAGCCCCATGGACGACACCACAGCCCGGGAAACCCGGGAAATCATCAACGAGATCATCAACCTCACCAATGCCTACATGTTCTGGTCCAACGACCATTACAAGATTGTGGTCCTGGACGACCAGGCACACGGGGGCTGGAAGCCGGACACCACCATCCGCTATGCGCTGACTCCGGACGACCTGCTCCCCCAGAGCGGGGCCGCCCTGGTGACCTACAGCCGCAAGGACAGCTCTGAAGTCTACAACCAGTACCCCGTGGAGTTTATCTCCCGTAAAAACAGCTACGACAAAGAGACTGTGTCCTACGCCCTGAGCAAGGACATCGCAGAGCACGGCGTCCGGCAGGCATCCACCACCAAGGCCCACTGGTTTTATACAAAAGAGCGGGCCGTGAAATTGGCAGAGGCCCTGGCCCGGAAGGCCATCTATGGCCGTAACCAGTACACTTTTAAATTAGACTGGGCGTTTTGTCGTCTTGAGGTGGGCGACCTGGTCACCCTCACGGATCCATCCATCGGTCTGGACAAGCAGGTGGTCCGGATCAGCTCCGTCACCGAGGGCACCAATGGGGTGCTGACCTTTACGGCCGTCAGCGTACCGCCCATGGACGTGACGGCTCCCCAGTACGACGTCCATAGTCAGGACCGCCCCTACGTCGACTACAATGTGACCGCTCCAGACACGGACACCCCCGTGCTGATCCAGCCCCCGGCAGATCTGACCACCAACGGCCTGGAGCTGTGGATCGGGGCAAAAGGCAAGGGTGACCTCTGGGGCGGCTGCGAGGTCTACGCCTCCGACGATGGGACTACCTACCGCTCCATCGGGATGATCACCAACTCCGCCCGGATCGGCACCCTGGCCACCGACGTCACCAAAGACGCTACCACCCTGGAGGTCTCCAGCAATGGGGACTTTTTGAGCGGGACCGCTCAGGATGCAGAGAGAGGCAACACCCTTTGCTGGGTAGATGGGGAGTGCTTTAGTTACCAGACGGCCACCTTGCTGAGCAATGGCGACTGGCAGCTGTCCGGATGCATCCGGGGGCAGTATTTTACGACTGCCTCTGATCATAAGGCTGGAGTGCAGTTTGCCCGCATGGACTCAACTCTGCTAAAGGCACCCTTTACCAAATCGGACATCGGCAAAAAGATCTGGTTAAAATTTGTCTCCTACAACATTTTTGGAGCGGGGAACCAGGACCTGAGCAAGGTCAAGGCCTATCAGTACACCATCCAACCGTACTACATCCCGCCCGTGACGGGTATCAGCTGCTACAACCGGTACCGGCAGCAGGCCGACGGGGTCAGCCGCTATGACATCGTAGTCAAGTGGACTCCTCCGGCCCTGGACTCTTACCTGGAGGGACGGGTGTGGTACAAGACTGACCACGGGCAGGTGGACAACCTGGCTGCCGCCGAGGGAGTCAGCGTTGACAGCATGGGCTTTAGTGGAGACTGGATTTTTGGCGGATCCGGCAAGGACCAGGTGGTCATCCCCCAGGCTGTGGTGGGAGACACCTACCGGATCTGCGTGACCACCGTGGACGAGTGGGGAGCATCCACCAGCCCTGACCTGGCACCCAGCAAGGACATCGTGGTGGCTCTCAAAACATACATCCCCAACACTCCGGACGGCTTTACCGTCGACTTTGGGGCCGCCGCTGTGGCCAGCTGGAAAGAGGTCACCAACACAGACATCAGCTACTACGAGATCCGGCTGGACAACCATCCGGGAATCGAGGGACCCAGCCTGCTGGCACGGACCAACGGTCTCAAGGCATCGCTGGCGCTGACCTCCCGGACCGGGACGCTGTACCTCTATGCCTGCAATGCTTTGGGTAAGTACTCCGACCCTGCTGTCCTCAAATACAGCAAGGCCCTGCCGCCGACTCCGGCGGTCCCCAAGCTGACGGCGACCATCGGAGGCTTTGGCATCATGGCCAAAGCCATCCCCAATGGCTGCATCGGCATGGCCATCTACATCGACAGCCAGGACGTCATCCGGACGCCCAACAACGTCTACAGCTGCACCTGTGGAGCCGGGGTCTATGCGGTCCGGCTTGCCTACTACGATCTCTTTGGCGAGGGTGGCAAGTCTGACGAGGCCCTGGTGACGGTTAAAGTCGAAATTGATGAGTCGATGATTAAAAACGAGGCAATCAGCCTGGACAAAGTCAATGCGGCCATCAAGGAGCAGCTGAGCAAGGGCGTTGACGCAGAAAAAAAGGTCTCCATCGTGGTGGATAACCTCAACGCCAAGGACGGCTACAAAAACTACTCTTCCTTGACTCAGCTCAACGACGCCATCAACCTCCGGGTCAAGGAGGGGGATGTCATCAACCAGATCAACGTCAGCCCGGAGAGCATCCTTATCGACGGCTCCAAGGTCCACATCACCGGCGAGACCTACTTTGACGACAACATTGTGACCAGCAAGATGCTGCAGGCCAAAGCTGTCACGGCTGACAAGATGAGCGTGGACTCCTTGTCCGCCATCACGGCAAACGTCGGGAGCCTAAAGGGTGGCACTATCACGGGGACGCAGATTGTCGGGACAAATTTTAAAAACAGCTCCGGTAGTTTTACCGTCGACGACGCCGGGAATATCTACGGAGCCACGTTAAAATCCGGGACCATCGACGGCAATACAATCCGCATTAATGGCTACAACGTCCGGGCCGTCACTATCATGCGGGGGGTGCTTTGGGCTGATGACGATGTCAATAATGGATGCGTCACCGTGCCTCTGCCAGCCGGTTACACAGAGAGTCAGTGTATCTGGGATTGCTATACGCAAGGCGGGGTAAAAAGCGATAATCATTGGAGTTACTGGAAACAGCCTTATCAAGTCCTGTCTACGACTGACACTAATAGCTTTAGCAACAATGACACGCTTAAAAAGGCGTATGGTAGTCGGACATACTATTGCGACAACAGTATGTCCGACCACTGGGTGGCCTACTGGATTATAGGAGTCAAATAATGATTTACTACTTAATCGACGATAAAACTAAACGATGCTACGGATTTGCCGACCAGATGCCAGGGCCGGTAGACGGTACTACGGTTTTTGGGAGCGACCGAACCGTGGACAACCCCCACGACTACGTCCTACGTGACGGCGCCCTGGTCTACGACCCGCCCGAGGAGGTGGCGAAATGAAAAGACAAGCATACCAGCACCCCGAGCTGAGGGATGCTAACGACAGTATCATCCAGGATGGGGTGTTTGGCAAAAAGACACCCCTGGCCAACGCTGAGGGCACGGGCTGGATTGACTACGTGGCCAATGACCTGGAGGCTCTCCACGATGCCATCAACGGGGGCCGGGTCTACGTGGCCAATAAAGCTGCACTGCCAGATGTAGGCGACGTGGCCAGCGTCTACATCGCCCAGGACAGCGGCAAATGGTACTACTGGGACCCGTCCACCAGCTCATACGTCGAGATAGACAACACCCGCAACGTGGCCAACGATGCCATCGCCGCCCGAGATATGGCCAAGGCCTGGGCGGAGTCCACCAGCTCCCCAGACGGGGCAGCTGACACGGACAGCTCTACGGGCAAGACCCAATCCTCTAAGACCTGGGCCCTGTACAGCAAAGACCGGGCAACAGCAGCAGCCAGCAGCGCATCCAGTGCGGCCAGCTCTGCATCCACGGCATCTACCAAGGCGACCAATGCCAGCACCAGCGCAACGGCAGCGGCCAGCAGTGCCAGCGCCGCTGCCACGTCCGCTACGGCTGCCCAAAACAGCCAGACGGCAGCAGCATCCTCTGCCAGCGCAGCAGCAAGCTCTGCATCCACGGCAGCGACCCATGAGACCAATGCCAAGACGGCCCTGGCCAGCTGCCAAAACATCCAGAGCCAGGTCAACAGCGGCTTGCAGGCCCTCACCAGTGCAGTCAAGTACAGGGGCTCCGTGACCAGCTACTCTGCTCTGCCGACTACCGGCCTCAGCACCGGGGATATGTACAACGTCAAGGCGGCAGGGGGCACTGATGCCAACGGGACGGCTATCAAAGCCGGGGACAACCTGGTCTACAACGGCAGCGGATGGGATGACCAGAGCGGGACGGTAGACCTGTCCAACTACTACAACAGGGCCGAGATGTCCGGGGCTGTCATGTCCACCACCGTGTCCAACGACACGATCACCTTTGTCCACAAGGACGCCACCACGTCCACGGCTACCGTCAACAACGTGGCCCATGCCACGGCTGCGACCAACGACGACAAGGGACAGGCCATCGACATCGCCGCCCTCAAGACGCTCATCACGACCACAGTCAACGATGGCATCACATCTGCTTTACAAAAGGTTTTCCCGGTCGGCTCCATCTACACCTCGCTGACCGACTCCCGCAATCCCAACACCATCCTGGGCTTTGGCACCTGGGAAGCCCTGCCTGCTGGGTACACGCTGATTGCGCAGGGTAGTGGCACCGATGAGTATGGTAGCTTTACGTACACGGCAGGGCAGAAATACGGCGAACGGAAACACCAACTCACCACCGATGAGATGCCCTCGCACAATCACAAAATAAACAGTTATACTGCTACCGGTTCTGACATAATTGCTTTAGTTGACAATCAAAAAGCCGCTAGTTATGGATGGAAAACGGACTGCATCCAGAACACAGGCGGAGACGCCGCCCACAACAATATTCAGCCTGTGATTGCCAGTTATGGGTGGCTCCGTACCGCCTAACCACCGATGAACTGCCAAAAATTACAGGCGATGCCCAGTTTCGGTTGGTAGGTGGAAACACCAATATTGTGGGTGACATGAAAAATGATGCATCGAAATCCGGAGCCTTTTCATTGGTCATGTCTGCCGGCAGTAAATGGGGCTCCACCATGCAATTCGGAGATACGGCCACCCGTAATACGGACGTTTTACATATGGAATTTGGCGGAAACGTACCTCACAGCACCCTGCCCCCGTCCATTGCCTCGTATGGCTGGCGTAGGACCGCTTAGGCTGTACGTTGCCAGCAGTATGACGCTACAGATGGCGGGAGGTTGTTGTGTGGCACATTGCCGCCGTTTTGGTCGGTCATAACTTGATTTTGATTCGACGTCCAACCTCCGGTTACACAAACAGAGTAGCCAACAACACTCCCATTCTTTGCGCCTTTAGTGACCATAGGGCCATATGAGCCATTCCAGTCGTCTGAGCCGTTTCCGTTGGTGTTTTGACCGTGATCGTGATTTGCCAACTCATCGGTGGCACTCATGCAGTGCGTACCCATCCGTATACACCCACAGAAGGTTGCAGATTGTTATGAGCTGCATCTCCACCAACCGGATTGGAGACAAGGTCCATGTCGATTGTCTGGTTAAACGCATAACCGGCTGTAGAGCCTTTTTGTATGTTGAAAGAGGATTTCCATTCATTGCTTGCTCCGTTGCCATTCCATACCACCGTACCAGTGCAGAAAGCGTTGAATCCCGTATAAAAATGACTTGTGGTAGTATGGCGGGGCATTTCCTCGGTGGCTATGCGGTGCGCCGCCAGGCGTAAGAGGCAATCACGGGCGGGATGTTATTGTGAGGTTGATCTCCGCCGGTTGACTTCGTTCGCCATAAACCACCATCGTTTCTTTGGATTGAGGCCGTAACCCAGCCGTCAAAAGATTTATTGCCCCAACCGGAAAAAGCACCTGCTGCATTATCAGGAGATTCATGGGAATGTGATGCCGTTTCCTCGGTGGTGACAAATACACGCTCTTTACCCTGCTTTTCGGACCCATATCCTGGCCAGGAATCACACCGTTAAGCACAAGCCAAACACCCACCAGCCCAGTCTGGGAGCCATCCCACGGCATCATGCCAGATTGGCCAGTGCCACGCTAATCACAAAATATCGACCGCTTTGCGGAGCTCCCGCAAGGTTTTATGCGTGTATATAGACTTAGTGACACCTCTCCGGGCGTGACCAAGTATCATCTTAACCACCGTATCGTTGACTCCAGCGGAGTCCAGCATGGAGGCCAGGGTGTGGCGGCACTCGTGTGGACTGTGATGCATCGACAGCTGCTTGAGAGCTGCGTCAAATCGTCTCCGGAAGCTGTCATACGTCGGTGACTGGCAGATGGACCGCCTGGCCTTCCGGGCCTCTAAAAACGGCAGGATCTTTTTGGAGATGGGGACCCGCCGGACACCGGCCTCCGTCTTGCTGTGCCGGATGTCCAGGTATCTTTCCCGGATCTTGATGTCCTGGGGCCGCAGGGCAAGGTACTCACCGATCCGGAGCCCCGTGTAGATCAGGATGATGATGTCCTGGACAACATCGTTTTCTGAGGCTCTCCAGAGCCGGTTGATTTCCCGGGTGGTAAACGGACGCTTTTTATAGACGGGGTGGTGCCGGTCAATCTCGACGTATCGGGAGTAGTCCGTGGTGGCCATCTCTCTCTTGATGGCGTACTGGTACAGCTGGCTCATAAGCACCCTGCATTTTTTCTGCGTACTGTACCCGGCTACCCGTCTTACGTCGTCCATGGCCTCCTGGAGATCCAGGTACTTGAGCTGGCTCATGGTCTTGTCATGCAGCCGGGAGAGATGCCTAAAAGAGATGTCGTATGCCTGCTGGCTGGACCGGGAAATGGTGGGCCATTTGGCCACCTGCCACTGGCTGTAGATGTCGGCAAACGTGGCTGTGAGCCCGTGCGGCTCATGGTTTACCTTGAGCAAAAAAGTGAGGGCTGCGTCATGAGTCTCAAAATATCCCAGGGCTTTTTGACGGCCCTCTATCGTCTTTTTTACTACCCACGGGCGCCTCCGGTGCCCCTGGAGCTTGTACACAGATCCAAAACCATTTGGTAATCGCATAAAAATCAACCTCCTAGAGTTGTACTACTGGAGATGATAGCAAGGAGGTCAAGTAAATGGACGTATCGTTAGGAGATGCCGCTGCCATCCTGGGGCTCATCGGTGGGGCCATCCTGTACATGATCCACGCCACGGTGGCGCCCCTCCAGGTTGTCCTGGACAGGGTGGTAAAATCCCTGGATAAGCTGGACGCCACCCTGACCGAGGAAAAGGCCAGGCGGGAGGAGATAGAGACCAGGCTCCAGCAGGTGGAGGATAGGTCCAAGTCCAACACTCACCGCATCGACAAGATCGAGAGGAGCGTGGGTCATGGCTAACTTTTTCCGCCCCATCCTGGGCTTTATCGCCCAGGCAGGCAAGGTCCGCATCAAGGGCCTGCCCATGGGCCTGGTCATCGTCTATATGCTGTTTTTACTGTCCAGCCTAGTGCTTTACATGACCGGCTGGATCTTTTTATGGTACACAACCGGCAAGCCAGACCTGCCCAAGCTGATTGATTTTATCAACAGCATGGGGAGCAAGGGCTTTGCAGCCGTCATCTTGATGGTGGCGGCCAACTTCGTAGACCACAACCACAACGGTATACCTGACCAGTTAGAGGGAGGTAATGCAAATGCTAAAGGAGATCCAATTCCAGCGGTCCCGCCAGACGATTTACGCCATGGACGAGGACTATAATGTCATCAAGTCCTGGCCCTGCCACGACGATTTTTTTGCCGGATACAATGACGAGGGTGAGCCCCGGGAGTCCCTGCCGGACGGGACCTATCCGGATGTCAGCGCCGAGATTACGACGGCCTACGGACCGGGCTACGGGACTTTTTATATCACCACCGGTGACCCCAGGGGTAGAGACATCCATGGGGGCGGAAGTGATCTGGACGATCCTTTCGCCCCGTACCAGGGGTGGGAAGGCACCTACGGCTGCCTGCGCATGCAAAATGCGGACGGTGAGGAGCTCAGTCAGATGATCATTGACTCCGGCAACAGCTGCGTTTTGACCGTCGTGGAGTGACACTGTGTGATATTTTGGACAAAAACCCGCTACATCAACGAGATTGCGATGTGGCGGATTTTTGTCATATGTGCAAGTAAATTACATGCGGTACGAAATAAAAATTGTCTAATCGCAAAATAAGAGGTGATTTTTTATGGACCCCGAACAAAAAAAAAGGATTGCCCTGGCAGTCATCGCTCTCTGCGTGATCAGTCTGCTGGCCGGGCTGATCTATGCCTACCTGGAGCGCCAAAAAGAGCAGCCGACGGTGATGCCGTACCAGGATACCACGGACCCGGTCAAGGCTGCCGACAAGCTCAAGCTGTCCGATGACTCCGCCAGAGAGGTGACCATGGAGATCTATCACATCCAGCAGACACAGCCGACGCCACAGGTGACTTACTACGTCCATGCCCCGGATCTGACGGCCGGAGCGGAGACCGTGGCCAAAGAGATCCAGGAGGATAAGCCATCTGTCCCGGCAGCGGCCCGAGAAAAGACAGACCGCACCGTGGTGACGGCTGATCACGACCGTCAAAAGGTGGACGTCTACAAGGTCAATCTGCGCAAGCCACACAAGATCAAGGTGGGAGCCATGACCACCGGAGACAAGACATACATCGGTGCTGGTTACCAGTACGGCAGGTGGGAGGGGATGCTTTATACCCGGACCGGCCGCAAGGTGGAGGCTGGCTCCATCACATATACAATCAAGGAGTGGTGACGATATGATAAGATACATAATCTACCTGCTCCTGCAGCTGATCTGCATGGTAGTGTGTTACATGACCAACTGGCTGGTGGTGCTCTTTGCGGACGAGCAGGGTGAGCTGCCTGGCCTGCTGCGTATGTGGCAGACCTGGGACGACACCCTGGACAGCAAGACGGATGTGGGCCGGATGCCAGCCTGCCTGCGCTATGACTGGGATGCCCACTACATCCAGGAGCGCAGGATGGAGTGCGGACAGATCCGCTATACGGAGAGGCTCATCAAGCCGTTTGGACTGGCTGACAAACTCCGGCGCTACTGCTGCCGGGTCCACTGGCTGTACCGTAACAGCGCCTACGGATTTGCCTTTTACCTCTTTGGGGCAACGGTTTGGCCCCAGCAGTACCCAATCCAGACCAAGAGCGGGGACGGGTGGTATTTTTGCCGCTCTGGACTGGTCTGGTCCTACAAAAACGAGGCCCGGATCACGGGCCGGTGGCATTGGAAAATCTACCTGGGGTGGAAGCTCCAGCGGACCATGCAGACGGACTATCAGGCTATGATCGCCACCAGGCTGTGGATCAGCCGCAAATAACAAAGCCTCCAGGGCTATCCCCTGGGGGCTCTATTTTTTTGCAAAATTTTATAAAAAGCTCTTGCACTAGCACGCAATGCGTGCTATAATATAACCAAGAAGAGAGGAGAGGGGCCAAAAAAAAAGAAAGCCCCCTCCGATAAGAAAAGGAGAGATCGATATGAAAATCAACGAAAGCCTGAACGAAAAAGCAAAAGCCCTGTTTGGCGAACAGAATCTTGACAACGTCCTGGATAAGGCCATCGAAGCCAGCATCCTGAATATCGGAGAGCCCCAGTACATCGTCGTAGACCACGACAAAAACGTGAGCCTGGCAGCAACCACCTATGACCTCAGAGGGAAGGTAATGGTCCTGGCCATCACCTACACCAGGAACGACGTAGTCAGCTACCTCAAGGATGCAGCTCCTGAGCTGGTAGACAAAGTGGACGACCCCAGCTGGAGCAACTGGATGCTGAGCCCGCTCAACGGCGTAGACCTGCCCCCTTACGAGAGCGTTGACCCGATCACTTACTCGACCTATCAAGACTGGATTGCAGATAGCCTCAATGCTATCGCAGACACCTGGTTTTAATGATCTGGGCGGGGCATTCGGCCCCGCCACCACTTGAAAGGAGCGCAATGCCATGGCAAAGTACACGATCACCCACGCTTGCGGCCACACCGAGGAGGTCAACCTTTTTGGTAAGCACTCTGATAGAGAGCGCAAAATCGCATACCTCGAGAGCATCGACTGCCGTGCCTGCTGGGCCGCTGCGCAGGCAGCCAAAGCCCGAGAGGAAGGCCTGCCGGAGCTAACCGGGAGCCCTAAACAGATCGCCTGGGCAAACGGAATCCGAAACCGGATCCTGGCGGAAGCCGCTCACTGCATCGAGATGCACCCGGACTGGCCCAACATGGATAAATGGCTATCGGAGCTCAAAAAAGAGACGGCAGCCCGGTGGTGGATCGACCACCGGGACGCACACGCTGCCAGCATGCACGGAGATTGGGCGCTAGCCCAAGAGGCCAAAATCCTAAAGTGCGTTGTCAGCTTTATAAACGCTGACAATGGTGAGGAGGACGCTTATAAAGTCGTCCCAGTCCCGCCTACAGCCATCCTAAACCCAGATCCGTGGATGGTCGCACAGGTAAAAGCGGCTGAGCCTACTAAGGACGACCTGGACAAAAAATTTGGTACTAAGCATACAGTGGCTCTTATCATCCTGGAGGACGGTAAGGAGGTCTTCCGCCACATCGAGGAGGCGCACTGATATGACTACCATCAAAGAGGCCCGGCAGGCCGCCGGGCTTAGTCAGCAAGGGGTGACCGATGCCCTGGGCATCCCCAGGAGGACACTCCAGGATTGGGAGTCAGGAAAGCGGACCCCGCCAGGGTGGGCGGAAGCCCTGGTCGTCGAAAAGCTGGAGCAAATTGCCCAGGAAAGTCATGCAGCTCGTCCGACAACAGCGGAAAAGTAGTCGGGGCATATCGTTAAACGGATGTTCGCATAGACTACGTTTCGGGTCACCACTTTAAGATAAAAGCGAATGTTGCCGAGTCATCGGGACATTCGCTTTTTTGCGTTATAGGAAGTATACAGAAAGGGCCAGGCGGATTGCGTTCCGTCTGGCCTTTTTTTATTTGCGGATGGAAATATGTACGAACGGCTTAATGAGAACGTCTTTCGGATTCAAAGCATTTACGTTTTTCCAATTGATATTTTTGGCTTGGTCATCTCTCATTTCTGCCTGATAGAGTTTAATCATGGACTCCTGGCCAGTGGCCTTATTCATAGCTTTGTCAGTGACAATAAAGGCCGCATGGGCTACAGGCACTCCGCTATTAAAGGCTCCGTTAAAAGCTGCTAGGGATTCCATGCCTAGCAGAGCCTGCGCATGGTCAGGAGTCAGCATGGAGCCAAAAGAGGCATTAATAACTACGTTATATTTATCTCCCAGGGGATTAATGTCGATGCTCTTGATAGGGCCAATATCCTTTTGGGTATTTTGTGAGTTATTGACTGCATCGATGATGCCTTTTTGGATTTTTCCCTCTGGCGTGTCGATTTTTTGAGTTTGGACAGCTGCCGGAACTTTTGCGTCATCCTTTTTATCGGATCCACACCCTAGGACTCCAAAGGCCAGCAGGGTGGCCATGGACAATGCTGCGAACTTCTTCCCTACGTTTTTCATCATTTTTTTCCTCCTAATCTCTAACATAAAACTCCACTTACAGAAATACCCAAATCATCAAAAAAATAATGCAAAAAAAGGCCGATAACTATTGGAAGGGGAAATACAATAAACGTGGCGATTACGAATGCGGTGTTTATGGTAGCGAATTCGTAATCGCCTACTTCGTGTTCCCTTAGCCATCGTACAACCTGCTTGAACTTCATATTTCCACTTCCCATAGCTTCTATTACCTTTATTATATGATCTTCTCCCTTTTTCTTCAACCCAAGGGGAATCAGGCGGCTCACGCCCCGCTCAGACAGCTTCTGCAAAAGGGACATTTCTTTCCCGGGATTCTGCACCATCCTACTGGGAAAATGCTATAATTATCACAGATTGCGACGGAGGGAGCGGGCAGAGTATGCTGGATTTTTTACGGAAAGAACAGGTTTCAGAAGAACTGATTGCCGGGGTGGAGGCCTATAGGAAGGCCCATCCGGTGGAAGAACAGTGGAAGAACCGGGTGCCGGTGCCCCGTTTCCCGTACTATGGCAAAAAGGTCTGGGAGGAGGCCATTGCGGCCCTGCTGTGCGGCCAGAACCTGCTACTAGCAGGGCCTAAGGCCACGGGCAAGAACGTATTGGCAGAAAACCTGGCAGCGGCCTTCCAGCGGCCTATGTGGAATATTTCCTTCCACATCAACGTGGATGCCACCTCCATGCTGGGCACGGATACCTTCCGGAACGGGGAAGTGGTGTTCCGGCCGGGGCCGGTGTACCAGTGCGCCCAGTGGGGCGGCTTTGGGGTTTTTGACGAAATCAACATGGCCCGGAACGAAGCCATGGCCGTGCTCCATTCCTTGCTGGACTACCGGCATCGGGTGGACATTCCCGGCTACGACCTGCTCCAGGCCAACGAAGCCTGCCGCTTTATTGCCACCATGAACTACGGCTACTCCGGCACCCGGGAACTGAACGAAGCCCTGACCTCCCGGTTTGCGGTAATCCAGTTGCCGCCCATTGACGGGGCCACCCTGGACCGGCTGCTCTCCACGGAATTTCCTACGCTGAAAAAACAGGCCCGGGAGGGCTTTGGCCAATTGTTCCTGGACCTGGAAAAGAAGTGCCAGGAAGCGGAAATCTCCGAGCGGGCGCTGGACCTGCGGGGCCTTTTGGACGCCCTCCAGTTGATCCAGCAGGGCCTGGAAGCCCACGATGCCCTGGAAATGGGTCTGGTGAACAAATCCTTTGACGAATACGAGCCCGGCATTATCCGGGATGTGATCAAGCTGCGCATTCCCTCCACCTACCGGAAGCAGGATATCTTTGAGGAGTGAGGGCGTATGGCCAAGCTAAAATACGATGCCAAGCGCCGGCGGGCGCTGAATATGGTCTGGGATACCTCGGCCGACTACCGCTTCCAGCCGGATTTTCTGGCCTACGGGGATGATGGGGCACCGGATCTGTACCTCAATGCCGTGGTGGGGTTCACCCGGAAATACTACGATACGGACCAGCTCCATGCGATGTTCCAGGAAATGGAAAATTCCGCCCTGGTGGATACCTTTACGGACCTGTTGTGGCTGGGGCTGGAATACGCCACCTACGCCAAGGAGGCCCCGGTACGGCCCGTGCTGCCCCAGCTGCGGCAGGAGCACGCCCGGGCCTATTTTAACGGCACCCTGGCGGACAAACACGGGGTGGCCCACGAAATGCAGGCGGCCCGTTGGCACGAGGTGCTGGGGGAAAAGAACGGTCTCATCGACCCCTGGGCCAAGGCCCTGTACCAAAGCCTGGCCTTTGACCCCAGCTGGGATACGGCCACGTTGTGTGACCATTTCCGGAAGCTGACCAAAAAGTACTTTGTGTCCCACTTTCTGGTGCGGGAAAGCCTGGAAAAGGTCATCATCGGCAAGGGACTGGGGGATTTCCTCAGCTGGATTGTGCCTCAGTTTGCCAAAAAACAGGAATCCATCTTTAATTTTTTATATTCCAAGCAGCAGGCGGAAGACCTGCTGTCGGGGAAGCACGCCCATAACGGGCTCATGGCCATTATTACCGGCCAGACCGCTGCCCAAAATTATGACTACATCATCCACTGCTTCGGGACGTCCATTTATCCGCCCCAAAAGCAGCTGGAAATCGATCAGGCCTGCTGCGTAGGCGTCCATAAGGGCTGCCACCTGCACTTTACCCGGGGGCACCTGGGGAGCAAGGGCAGCACCGGGGAAGCCTCCCTGTGGCTTCAGGGAGCCCGCCGTCAGCGGGTGCGGAACCTGGCCTACTATAAGGAACACGGGGAAAAGGCCCGGCAGAGCATTATCCGCCTGACCCAGCAGATCCGCAGCGCCATGCGCCTGGTACGGACCAAGCTGCCGGTGCCGGTCAAGGCCGGGGAACTGGTGCCCAGTCTGGTCTGGCGGGCCGCCAAGCTCCAGGACCCCCGGGTGTTCTACAACCAGGAAGTGGTGGCTACCCCGGATTTTACCGTGGATATTATGCTGGATGCCTCAGCCTCCCGGGGGGAAGCCCAACCCGTCATCGCCTCCCAGGCCTTTGTGATTGCCGAGGCCCTGCGCCAGTGCGGCATTCCCTACCAGGTGTATTCCTTCAGCACCCTGCGCAGCTACACGGTGCTGACCCTGTTTAAAAGCTATGAGGAAAAAAAGAAGTGCACCAACGTCTTTAACTACGTGGCCACCGGCTGGAACCGGGATGGCCTGGCCCTGCGGGGCGCCCGGCAGCTGATGGGGGACTTTTCCCAGACGAAAAAAATCCTTATTATGCTCACCGATGCCCAGCCCAACGATGACCGGCCCTTCCGGAAGGAAGGGAGCCTGTACCAGCCCGAGTACCGGGAAGGCCGGGCCGTGGCGGATACGGCGGACGAGGCGGCGGCCCTGCGCCGGGAAGGCATTCGGATTATTGGCCTCATCAACGACGAGGTCAAGGGCGGCATGGAAGACGCCCGGAAAATCTTCGGCAAGGACTGCATCCGGATTCATGAGCTGGACAAAATGGCCGAAAGCATGGGAAAAATCCTCTGCCGGCAGATCGAGTCCCTGTAGGGCGTTCTCCATTGACTTTTCTGGTGAGGCTTGCTAGAATTAACTGTAATATCATATGACCAATGGCTATGAACGGAAGGAGTACAGCCAAGCTGCGTTGCAGAGAGGGTGCGGTCGGTGCAAGCATCCACGTCAGCCGCTGGAAGTCGTCCGGGAGCCGGCAGGGTGCAGCAGCCCTGCCCGTCAAGGCGCGTTAAGCCTCCAAGGTGCTCAAGCAATTGAGAATGTAGGTGGTACCGCGAAGTCAACTCGTCCTATAACAGGGACGGGTTATTTTTTTTAAGGAGGAAGAAAATGGCAGAAGAAAACAACATCCCCAAGGTATATGATCCTGCCGCGGTGGAAAAGAAATGGTATGCATATTGGATGAAACAGGGCTACTTCCATCAGGAAGTGGACAAGAGCCGCCCTCCGTTCAGCGTGGTTATTCCCCCGCCGAACATTACCGGCAAGCTGCACATGGGCCATGCCCTGGACAATACCCTCCAGGATATCCTGGTGCGCTGGCACCGGATGATGGGGGACAATACCTGCTGGCTGCCCGGCTATGACCATGCCGGCCTGGCTACCCAAATCAAGGTAGAAGAAGAACTGAAGAAAAAAGAAGGCCTGACCCGCTATGACCTGGGCCGGGAAGAATTCGTCAAACGGGTTTGGCAGTGGAAGGAAGAATACGGGGACAGAATCGTTACCCAGCTGAAATCCCTGGGCATTTCCTGCGACTGGGACCGCCAGCGCTTTACCATGGACGAAGGCCTGAGCCGTGCCGTGCGGGAAGCCTTTGTGAGCCTGTACGAAAAGGGCCTGATTTACAAGGGCACTCGGATGATCAACTGGTGCGTCAACTGCCGTACGGCTTTAAGTGACGTAGAAGTGGAACATAAGGATGATGCAGGCCATCTGTGGTATGTAAAATACCCGGTGGACGGCGAAGAAGGGGTCTACCTGACCATCGCCACCACCCGTCCGGAAACCATGCCCGGCGATACCGCCGTTGCCGTGAACCCCAAGGATGAACGGTACGGCAAGTTTGTGGGCAAAAAGGTGAAGCTGCCCACCACGGACCGGCTGATTCCCGTTATTGCCGACGATTATGTAGACCTGGAGTTTGGTACCGGTGCCGTAAAGATTACCCCGGCCCATGACCCCAACGACTATGAAATGGGTCAGCGCCAGCACCTGGACATGATTACCGTTATCGGCCAGGACGGCAAGATGACCAAGGAAGCCGGCAAATACGCCGGTCAGGACCGCTACGAATGCCGCAAGAACATTGTGGCTGACCTGGAAGCTGCGGGGCTTTTGGTGAAAGTGGAGGAATGCCCCCACTCCGTAGGCCACTGCCAGCGCTGCGGCCATATTGTGGAACCCCTGGTTTCCACCCAATGGTTCGTAAAGATGCAGCCCCTGGTGAAAGCCGCCGTGGACTGCGTAGAAGACGGCCGGACCCAGTTTGTACCCAGCCGCTTTACCAAGACCTACACCAACTGGATGGACAACCTCCACGATTGGTGCATTTCCCGGCAGATCTGGTGGGGCCACCGGATTCCTGTGTGGTACTGCGATGACTGCGGGGAAGTAACCGCCTCCCGGACGGATCTGGACCGCTGCCCCAAATGCGGCGGCCATGTACACCAGGATGAAGATGCCCTGGATACCTGGTTCAGCTCCGCCCTGTGGCCGTTCTCTACCTTTGGCTGGCCGGACAAGACGGAAGAACTGGAACAGTTCTATCCCACCAGCGTACTGGTCACCGGCTACGACATTATTTTCTTCTGGGTGGCCCGGATGCTGGTCATGGGCATGGAATTCATGAAGGAAATTCCCTTTAAGCACGTGTTCATCCACGGCCTGGTCCGGGACGAACAGGGCCGTAAAATGTCCAAATCCCTGGGCAACGGCATCGATCCCCTGGAAGTGGTGGACAAATACGGCGCCGACACCCTGCGCTTTATGCTGATTACCGGAAACACCCCGGGCAACGATATGCGGTTCTACTGGAACCGGATTGAATCCACCCGTAACTTTGCCAACAAGATCTGGAATGCTTCCCGGTTCGCCCTGATGAACCTGGACGGCTACGATCCCAAGGCACCCCGGAACCCCTACACCCTGGCAGACAAATGGATTCTGTCCCGGCTGCAGCACACCATCGGCGAAGTATCCTCCTATCTGGATAAATTTGAACTGGGTGAAGCTGGCCGCCTGATCTACGATTTCATCTGGGGTGAAGTCTGCGACTGGTATATCGAACTGATCAAACCCCGCCTGTACAATAAGGACGATGCAGCGGAACGGGCTACTGCCCAAGCCGTCCTGTGCCAGGTGCTGGGCGATGCCATGAAGCTGCTGCACCCGTTCATGCCGTTTATTACGGAAGAAATCTGGCAGCATCTGCCCCACGAAGGGGAAAGCATCATGATTGCTCCCTGGCCCCATATGGCCGGCGACCTGCTGGATGATGCCGCTGAAAAGCAAATGACCGCCCTGATGGATGTGATCAAGGCCATCCGGAACATGAGAGCGGAAGTGGGCGCTGCCCCCGGCCATAAGGCTCCGGCCCTGGTACTGGCAGATCCTGAACTGGTGGACGTATTCAAGAACAACAGCGACTACGTATGCCGGCTGGGTACCGTGGACGTGCTGACGGTAGGCGGCGCCGAAGACGCAGCTCCGGAAAACGCCCTGACCGCCGTAGTAACCGGTGCCAAGGTCTACCTGCCCCTGAAGGGCCTGATTGACGTAGAAAAAGAACTGGCCCGGCTCCAGAAAGAACTGGACGGAGCAGAAAAAGAAGCCAAACGGACGGCTGGCAAGCTCAGCAACGCCGGCTTCCTGGCCAAGGCTCCTGCCGAAGTGGTAGAAAAAGAAAAAGCCAAACAGGCAGAAACCGAAGCCAAGATCCAAGGGCTGAAGGAACGGATGGAAACCCTGCGCAAGCTGTAAGTGCATTTGACTAGAGAGAGGTGCTGCACCAATGGATTATGCGTCTGCATTAGCGTATGTGGAAAGCCGGGGCAAGTTCGGCATTCATTTGGGCTTGGAACGAATCCAGGGCATTTTGGCGGCCCTGGACCATCCGGAACGCAAGCTCCGGACCATTCATATTACCGGAACTAACGGCAAGGGCAGTGTGGCCACGTTCCTGAGCCGGATACTCATGGCGGCCGGGAAAAAGACCGGGACCTATACTTCCCCCCATTTTGTCCGGTACAACGAGCGAATGACCATCAACGGTGAGGAAATTTCCAATGCTGACTTTGCCCAGGTAACGGAACAGGTAAAGCAGGCAGTGGACGCCTGGCTGGCCGGGGGCGGGGAAGAACCCACCCAGTTTGAAGTGATTACGGCCATGGGTTTTCTGTACTTTGCCCAGCAGCAGGTGGATTACGCCGTGATTGAAGTAGGCATGGGAGGTCTGTGGGACTCCACCAACGTGATTATCCCGGAAGTTTCTGTGATTACCAACGTGACTCTGGAACATACGGACCGGCTGGGGAAGACCATTGAGGCCATTGCCATCCAAAAAGCCGGTATTATCAAGCCGGGGGTGCCGGTGGTTACGGAAGCAGAAGGTGATGCCCTGCGGGTCATCCGGGCGGAAGCGGAAGCCCAGCACGCCCCCTGCTATGAATACGAAAAGAATTTTTCCGCCCAGATGCTTAACAGCACCATGGCGGCCCAGGAATTCGTTTTCCGCAACCCCCAGACGGAACTGGAAGCTACCATCCATCTGGCGGGAGCCCACCAGATTTTGAACGCAGCAGCTGCTATGCAGGCTGCCTGGGTGCTGGCCCAAAAGGACCCGGCCCTTACGGAAAAGGCCGTGCTGGAAGGCCTGGCCGCTGCCCGCTGGCCCGGCCGGCTGGAGCTGATCCACCAAAAGCCGGACATTATTCTGGACGGCGCCCACAACCCCTCTGGGGTGACGGTGCTGCGGAAGGCCCTGGACGATTATTATCCTGACGCCCACCGGATTTTCGTCTTCGGCATGATGGCGGACAAGGACGTGAGCCTGGTTTCCCAGATCCTGTTCCGGGATACGGATACCATCTATACCGTCTTGGCCCATACCGGGGACAGAGCGGAAACTCCGGAAAAGCTGGCCAAACGGCTTCACAAAAATGCCATTCCCATGCCGGACCTGGCTGCTGCCTACCACAGGGCGGTCAGCGAAGCGGGTCCGGAGGCTGTGGTTTGTGTCTGCGGCTCTTTGTACCTGGTAGGGACCTTCAAAGAGCTGGGATTGGATAGGTGATGGAATGCGTAAACGACCACGAGGCTGGGGACTGCCCCAATCCTGGAATCTGAACCAAGTTACCTATGCTGCACTGGCCGTCTTGATTTTTGTCCTGCCCCTGAACCAGTGGGCGGCAGGAATTGCCTTTCTGGTTTGTTTTTTGCTGAACCTGGTGAATGTGGTGCGCACCCGGCAGTTCTGGCCGGCCATCACGGTGCCCTCCTACCTGAGCCGACCCCTGTGGGCCCTGTTTATCCTCAGCGGCGTCAGCACCCTGTGGTCTCTGAACCCGGGTGCCAGCCTGTTCAACTGGGTGTGGGTCATGGGCCAGGAAGCGGGGATTTTCTACCTGCTGCTGCGCTATGCCAGCACCAGCCGGCGGTCCCTGTTTCTCATGAAGGTATTCATGATTTCCGCTGCGGTGGTAACTGTTTTCGGGCTGTGGCAATACTTCTTTGGCAACAGCCTCCAGGAAGCGGACTGGATTGACCACCAGGCCTTCCACCAGCTCCAGCGCCGGGCCATTTCCACCCTGGTAAACCCCAATATCTTTGGGACCTACCTGGTAATGACCGTGGCCTACTGTGAAGGGCTCTTTGCTCCCTTAAAGGGCGGCAAAACCCGCTGGTCCCTGGTGCTGATTTTCCTGCTGTCCACGGCCTGCTTGATCTTCACCTTCTCCCGGGGCAACTGGGTGGCGTATTTCTGGGTGCTGTTTGTGTTTGCCGGCGCCTTTTACCACAAAGCCCTGCTGCCTTTTATCGGAGGCGGTCTGGCGGTGCTGTACCTGGGCTGGAACCAACTGGCGGCCCGGATTATGTCCATCTTTTCCGTAACGGATACCTCGGCAGAGCTGCGGTTCATGTACCTCCAGAGCTCCCTGGACATGATCCAGGACCATCCCCTGGGGGTGGGCTGGTACGGGTACCAGTTCGCCTTTCCCAATTACAACTTCTTTATCAGTGAAGATGTAATCATGTACCACGGGCATAATATGCTGCTGAACATTACGGCGGAGCTGGGCATCCCGGGGATTCTCCTGTTTCTGTACGTCATCTTCCGGCTGGTGCTCCTGGCCAAGGAAATCCGGCATCGGAAGGCTTCCCCCTGGATCCGGGGCGTGGCCTGCGGGTATTTGGCCAGCCTGGTGGGGATTTTTGTCAGCGGCCTGACGGATTATACCCTGTTCAACATTCAGCTGGGTATGCTGTTTTGGGCGGGAAATGCCCTGCTGCTGGTGATGAACGACATCAGCGCCAAGGAAAATGCCCATGCGGAAAAACGGCTTTTGAAACAGAATAACCAAGCATAGGGTGAAAGAAAATAAAGAAAACCGGGTAAGTTGTACCAAAGTGTACAGCTTACCCGGTTTTTTACTGCCTGAAGCAGCGCCAAATTGGCTCTGAGAGAGCCGCTGGGAGAGAATAATACCTGGTGGTAGGGGAGAAACCAAGAACGCTTAAAAACGCATTTTGGAAGACCTTCAGCAGGAGAAGAAAGCGGCTTAGGCATTTCCCCTGGCACCGCAGGAAAGCGGCTAAAAGGGCAGAGGAGAGGGCCATAGACCCTGCTAGCAGCAAGAAGTGGAAAACGAGTGGATAGGAACGGTCGGGGCCCCTTTGCATTGAACTACCTCAGTCAGTCCTCCGGACTGCCAGCCCCGCAGTGGTTCGCCGTACTCCGTTCTCCTTCACCCTTCGGGTTCGGAATCACGGACGGCTATCACATGGCTCACATAAACCAAGAGCATTTTGAACTACGGATATGCTCTTGGATGTGAGCGCAACGCTTTGCGGCCGCATCCAAACAGCCCGACAAATTCTGCAAATGGCTGTTTGGTCCATAAGGCCCATGCGATAGCGGCCTGCAAAGCAAACCCGTAGGGTGAAGCTGCGCAGCGAGCCGCGAACCGCTGAAGGGGCCTCTTTGCATTGAACTTCCTCAGTCAGTCCTCCGGACTGCCAGCCCCTCCACGTTTGGAGGGGCCTAATAAGGAAAAAGAGGATGTGCCGGAGCACATCCTCTTTGGGAACCTATTTTATTTCTATAAGCTATTTCTGAAACTGATTCTTACAGGTGGAACAGGCCCAGCATAGCGCCGGCTGCCAGGGAGAACCAGGACAGAACCCACAGACGCGGGGTGCAGAACTTCAGCAGTTCTTTGATGGAGATACCAGCCAGGCCGCAGGCCAGGAAGGTGGTAGCAGCGTGAGGAGTAACCATAACGCCGTAGTTCTTACCAATCAGCATAGCCATAGCCATGTTGTGCGGATCAACACCAAACTGTTGACCAACACCGATAGCCAGAGGCAGCAGACCGAAGAAGTAGGAGTCGGTACCCAGCATCATGCCGATAGGTACTGCGAAGAAACCGAATATGTCTTGCAGGTGAGCACCCATGAAGGAAGGAACAATAGCGATCAGCATTTGAGCCATAGCCTTCATCATGCCGGTTTTGTCCAGAACGCCCAGGAAAATACCGGAAGCCAACAGGATCATAGGCATGGTCAGAGCGGTAGCAGCATGCATTTTGATAGCTCTTGCTTGTTCAGAAGCAGTGTGGAAGTTGGCAATCAAAGCGATGGCCAGACCAAACATGAAAGCGCCGTACAGAGGAATGTCGGTAGCGCACAGCAGGCCGATAACCACCAGGGTCAGGATGCCGTTGAACCAGATCATCTTCGGACGCTTCATGAAAGCAGCATCGTCAGCGGACAGGTTGTCGTCCTTGGAGCCTTCGTCTTCGTCTTCAGACAGCATAGCAGCCTTGCCAGTGGGGTTCAGGCCAGCGCCGCGGCGCTTTTCCATAACACCCATGTAGGCAGCGAAGATCATCAGGATAACCAGACCAACGCCCTGCAGGGGAATCAGTTCCTGCCACAGTGCGTTAACATCGACGTTCAGTACAACGCCGGTACGGGCAACAGGGCCGCCCCAAGGCAGCAGGTTCATGATGGACATGGCAGCACCGATGATGCAAACCAACACTACTGGTCTCATATGCAATTTTTTATAAATAGGAAGCATAGCAGGAATCGTGATCAGCAGGGTGGAAGCCAGAGCGCCGTCCAAGTGGGAGATAACAGCGATGCAGGCGGTAGCAATGGTAACCATAACGATGTTGCTGCCGGCTTTTTTAACCAGCCAGTTTACCATCGGGTCGAACAGGCCCATATCGCCCATCATGGAGAAGTAAACGATGGAGAAAATGAACAGTACAGCGGTGGACCAGGTTTTGCCTACGCCAGCAGACATGAATTTGAAGATCTGAGCAGGGGTGAAACCGGTGATCAGGGCTGCAACAACAGGAACAATAACGAACAGAGGTACGGGGTTAGATTTCCCGCGAATCAAGGCTGCCACAATGATGACAACCATCAAAAAACCAACAACGCCCAAGAACATAGTAGTGTCCTCCTTTAAAAGTGTAATGCGGCTTCCCGGACGGGCCGTCACGGTCAGCGGAGAAGTAAGATGGGTTCCCTTGACTTCGTTAAAATCTTAGCATAGCAATATTCGGAAAACTAATATAAATAATAAAATAAATACCATAAGGAATAACTTATGGAAACCCGGAAACGGGCACAGGATGTGGCTTAGCAGGTTTTTGTAAATTGTTTCAAATGTACAAAAATAGAAATTTTTTCAAAATTCCGGGCAGAGGAACTATGGAAAAACAGAAAAAGTGCTAAAAATGAACAAAAAACACCTCTTTTTTGCAGTCGACGGAAAAACAATCTGTTACAGATTTGCGAAAATCTGATGGCTTTATAAAATGGATTGTCAGGAGAACGGAAGAAATAAGGGGAGCAGTGAGGCGACTGGGACCAACGTTAGCATTTGGGAGCAAAAGGTGATGCCGTATAAACGAGGTTTTTCTGGGGACGGTGTCCTAGAAGCAAGCTTTGGGGTTAAGCTGCAGAAACTAATGGGTACACAAAACTTGCTTCCAGGATAAAATGCCTCCCAGCACCGCCAAATTTGCCCTGCAAGGGCCTTTCTTTTGGCGGTCTAGGTTGTTTTTTGCTTGCCCTTTATTGCCGCTCCAAAACCCCATAAAAAAACTGCCCTCCGGATAACCGGAGAGCAGTTTCAGTAAGTCCTTGCTTAGAATTTGAACAGACCCAGCATCAGGCCGCCCAGCAGGGAGAACCAGGACAGAACCCACAGACGCGGGGTGCAGAACTTCAGCAGTTCTTTGATGGAGATACCAGCCAGGCCGCAGGCCAGGAAGGTGGTAGCAGCGTGAGGAGTAACCATAACGCCGTAGTTCTTACCAATCAGCATAGCCATAGCCATGTTGTGAGGATCAACACCGAACTGTTGACCAACACCGATAGCCAGAGGCAGCAGACCGAAGAAGTAGGAGTCGGTACCCAGCATCATGCCGATAGGCACTGCGAAGAAGCCGAATACGTCTTGCAGATGGGGTCCCAGAGCCGCAGGAACAATAGCAATCAGCATTTGTGCCATAGCTTTCATCATGCCGGTCTTGGACAGAACACCCAGGAATACACCGGAAGCCAGCAGGATCATAGGCATGGTCAGAGCGGTAGCAGCATGCATTTTGATAGCTCTTGCTTGTTCAGAAGCAGTACGGAAGTTGGCAATCAAAGCGATGGCCAGACCGAACATGAAAGCACCGTACAGAGGAATGTCGGTGAAGCACAGCAGACCGATAACTACGATGGTCAGCAGGCCGTTGAACCAGATCATCTTCGGGCGTTTCATGAAAGCAGCATCGTCAGCAGACAGGTTGTCGTCCTTGGAGCCTTCGTCTTCGTCTTCAGACAGCATAGCAGCCTTGCCAGTGGGGTTCAGGCCAGCGCCGCGGCGCTTTTCCATAACACCCATGTAGGCAGCGAAGATCATCAGGATAACCAGACCAACGCCCTGCAGGGGAATCAGTTCCTGCCACAGTGCGTTAACATCGACGTTCAGTACAACGCCGGTACGGGCAACAGGGCCGCCCCAAGGCAGCAGGTTCATGATGGACATGGCAGCACCAATGATGCAGACCAGCACTACCGGTCTCATGTGCAGCTTCTTATAAATAGGAAGCATGGCAGGGATGGTGATCAGCAGGGTGGAAGCCAGAGCGCCGTCCAAGTGGGAGATAACAGCGATGCAGGCAGTGGCAATGGTGACCATTACGATGTTGTCGCCGGCTTTTTTAACCAGCCAGTTTACCATCGGGTCAAACAGGCCCATATCGCCCATCATGGAGAAGTAAACGATGGAGAAAATGAACAGTACAGCAGTGGACCAAGTCTTGCCTACACCAGCAGTGATGAATTTAAAGATTTGATCCGGGGTGAAACCGGTAATCAGGGCTGCAACAACAGGAACAATAACGAACAGAGGTACGGGGTTCGATTTGCCGCGAATCAGGGCTGCCACGATGATGATTACCATCAGGAAACCAACAATACCAAGAAACATAGTAATCCTCCTTTTCTAGGAAAATGACCTAACCGGGATAACCAGTCCCGGTTAGGTCAAGGGTCAAAGCTATTAGAACTCAAAATCCTTAACCTGACGAACCACATCCATAATGGTGCCGTCCCGGCCTTCGATGATACCTACAACCCGGTCGCCAAATTGTACCGGATCAGGTTCACCAACCATCTTGTACGCCATGTCGCGCAGTTCTTCGATGGTGTAGAAGGGCAGATCTACGTCCTTCATGCAGTCAATCAGATCCTGGCGGCGAGGGTTGATGGCAATACCATAGTCCGTAACAACTACGTCAACGGTTTCGCCCGGAGTGGTTACCGTGGTTACGTTGGTGCAGATGGCAGGAATACGGCCTTGCAGCAGGGGAGCAATTACGATGGTGCATTTTGCGCCGGCTGCGGTATCCGGGTGACCGCCCTGAGCACCGGTGATCACACCGTCAGAACCTACTACAACGTTGCAGTTGAAGTGGGTATCTACTTCCAGGGAAGCCAGGATAACGAAGTCCAGCTTGTTTACATAAGCACCTTTATTGAAAGGATCGGCATATTCGGAAGCCGTGATTTCAATGTGGTTGGGGTTGGTTTTGATATTTTCGATGGCATCCATATCGAAATCCTGGGTGTCAACGATTTTTTCCACCAGGCCTTCATCCAGCAGGTCGCACATGGGTTTGGAAATACCGCCCAGGCCTACGCTGATGTGGATGTTGTCTTTTCTCAGGTGGTCAGCCAGCAGTTTGGTGGAAGCAATGGAAGCGCCGCCAACGCCGGTCTGATAGGTGAAGCCGTCCTTGTAGTAAGGAGTGTGCACCAGGAATTCGGTGGTGTACTTGGCCATCAGAAGTTTTCTCATGTCGGTGGTAGGTTTGGCAGCACCGGTAGCAATCTTGTTGGGATCGCCGATGGCATCAACTACCAGGACATAGTCAACTTTGGTCATGGAAATGGAAGCGGGGATGTTGGGGAATGCTACCAGGGTATCCGTTACGGCTACCACTTTGTCAGCATAGTCAGCATCTACAGCAGCATAGCTCAGTACGCCGCAGTCGCTCTTGCCGCCGATGGCACGGCAGTTGCCGTATTCGTCGCAGGTAGGAGCGCCGATGAAGGCGATATCGATATGAGTTTCGCCGGATTCAATGGCTCTTACGCGGCCGCCGTGGCTGCGCATGATGGCCAGACCCTTCAGTTTGCCGTTGCTGATTGCTTGGCCGATTTTGCCGCGCACGCCGGAAGACTGAATGTTGGTGATGGTGCCATCTTCAATGTAGGGAACGATAGGATCATTGGCTTTGCCCAGGGAGCTGGCGCAAATGGTAATGTCCTTAATGCCCATATCATGAACGGCTTTCATAACCATGTTCACAACCATATCCCCTTCACGGAAATGATGGTGGAAGCCCAGGGTCATGCCGTCTTTAATGCCGCATTTCTTCAGAACTTCTTCAATGGAATTGACAACTTTGCTATAGCTGGGATCCATTACAGGAGCTACCGTATGGGTAGCGGTTTTGTACTCTACGCCTTGTTTGGCATAGGCACCCTGGAAGACTTCCTTACCGGTCAGATCCAGGATCTCCTGAGGAATATCTCTACCGACTTTATTAATCATCTTATAATTCCCCCTTATATACACCGGCAGCCTTGGCCAAAGCTAAGGTTCTCTTGGCGCCGTCATAGAAGGCGATATCCAGCATTTTGCCGTTGATGGTGAATACACCGATACCCATAGCCTTCTTGGTATCGATTTCACGAACTACTTGTTCCGCATAGCGGATTTCTTTTTCGCTGGGAGTAAAGATTTCGTGGGTCGGTACAATCTGACGAGGGTTGATGATGGATTTGCCATCAAAGCCCATGGTTTTGATCATTTGAACGTCTTTTTTGAAGCCTTCCATGTCGTCCAAATCGGTGTAAACCGTATCAAAGCACATACGGCCGGTAGCACGGGCAGCAATAACCATTTGCTGACGAGCGCCCATCAGTTCAACGCCGGTCTTGGAAATGGAGGTCTGCAGGTCCTTGGTGTAGTCGCCGCCGCTAAGTGCAACGCCGAACAGACGATCGGAGGACTGGCAGATTTCCAGTACGTTCAGGATACCTTTGGTGGATTCGATAGCAGCCATAATCAGGGTGCTGCCGATAGGTCTGTGGAATTCTTTTTCCGCAGCCAGAATGGCTTCTTCCACGGTGTGGATGTCTTTAGCGGATTCGGTCTTGGCCAGACGAATGGCATCGCAGCCGCCGGCTACAGAAACCCGGACATCTTCTTTCCAGTGGGGAGTTTCCAGACCGTTGATCCGGACAACTCTTTCACAGCCATGATAATCGATTTCTTTCAAGGCATGGAACAGGGAGTAACGGGCTGCGTCCTTTTGGTTTTCAGCGACGGCGTCTTCCAGGTCCAGCATGATGGAATCGGGTTTGTAAACATACGGGTCTTTAATCAGGCTCGGTTTTTGCGCATTCAAGAACATCATGGTTCTTCTCAGGCGCTTGAAGTTGGGATTCGTGTTAACTACTTCCATCTTATAAAACCTCCCAGGGATTCGGTGTATCAGGGTCCTCGTTAATAGAACGGTACACCGCTCCTTCAACGCGGGCTTTTAAAGTGCAGTCCAGAGCGCCCTTATCTACGACGGAAACTTTGGCGTTCTTCACGTCCAGTTTCGTCAGGGTTTCCAGAACAACAGCCTTAATCTGTCTACCATATTGGTGGATGACGCTGCTTTCAATATTGAGTTCGATACCATTGGAACCGGGTTCGACCGTTACTTGGGCATCAGAAGACTCAACAGTGCCAGCCATGGCTGCCTTCTTCAATTCCATTCAAATCACTCCTTCTAGAAATGTAGACAATGTACATATTGTTGCACTTTGATAGTAACATATGAAAAATTGGAAAACTAATATAAATAATGATATAATCTGCATAAGCGATTTCTTATCAGGGCCCGGAAAGGGCCTTATAATGCGGCTTCCCGGATTTCGAGAAATTGTCACAAATAACGAGCAAATAAAAAAAGTCCCCGACGGGATGAAAAAAGACAGAAAAAATAGGGAGCCAAGGAGGAACTATGAACTTAAAACACGCACAGTACATCATGGAAATTATCAAGGAGGGGAGCATCACCAATGCCTCCAAAACCATGCATGTATCCCAACCGGCACTGAGCCAGACCATCAAGGCCGTGGAAAAGTACCTGGGTGCACCCATATTCCTGCGCAACACCAACCCCATTGTGCTGACAGAAGCAGGAAAAAAATATATTGCAGCCGTAAAGAAAGTGATTACCATCAGCTCCAACCTGCTGCACGAGGTGGCGGATATCCAGTATGAAGGGTATGGAACCCTGCGCATCGGAATCCCCGTACAGCGGGCCATGATGATGCTGCCCCAGGTGGTGCCCATTTTCCGGCAGCGCTATCCCCATATCAAGCTGGAAATTCAGGAGGCCGGCAGCAGCATTACGGAAAATGCCGTCCTCAACGGCGGCGTGGACCTGGCCATTACCACTACCACCCCCACCAACGACGAGCTCAGCTACGAACTGGTGGAAACGGAAGACGTGGTGCTGGTGGCCAACAAGCAGACCACCCTGGCCCAGCGCATCAAGCCGGGGACGCCCATCCACATCACCGAAGCCAAAAACGAGGAATTCGTTTCCATTACGGAAGGCCACAATGTGCGCCGGGTCCAGGACAACGTGTTCAGCACCTACGAAATCAAACCCAGCATCGTACTGGAAACCTCCAGCATCGAGGTGGGCAAGCGGCTGGTCAGCGCCATGGAAGTGGTTTTCCTGTGCCCCGACGTTTATTTGGACGAATACTTCTTGTCAAAAGGCAACTGTGTATTATATCCTTTATTAGGCGTGGCCAACAAACGGTACTGCTATATCTGTATCCGCAAGGACGCCTATCTCAGCCCTTATGCCCGGGCTTTTGCAGAACTGATCCGGAATAACGGCAGAAAAAGGAAGGAATAAGTCACTATATGAAAGAATTTGTCATTTTGCACGGGGGACCGGCGGTAGAAGTGCCGGATATGCTGGCAGCCCGGGACGGCCGGGCCAGAGCCCAGCAAGTACTTCTTGCAAGATACCAGAAGCCCCTGTTGTTTTTTACCCTGAACATTCCCGGCCCGGTAAAGACCTCCCCTCTGATTCATTTGGGTTTTCGGGAAGGCATCCGGCGGCTGGAGGCGGCTTTCCAGGAGGCGGGGATTCCCGTTCTCTATGAGAAGGTCATTGAGGCCAAAACCGGCTACGAAAAGTACTACGTGCTGGACGGAGAACCGGCGGCCATAAAGACCCTTGCCTGCCAGATTGAAAACCAGGACCGGCTGGGCCGTCTGTTTGATATGGACGTATTGGACCGGGACGGCCGGAAGCTGGAACGCCAGGAACTGGGCCTGCCCGGCCGGCTGTGCCTGGTATGCTCCCAGCCCGCCCAGGCCTGTGCCCGGAGCCGGAAGCACAGCGTTTCTACCCTCCAGCGGAATATCCACAGAATCCTGGAGAATTTCCTCCTGGACACGGTGGAGCAGAACCTGCGGGCAGGGCTCCAGGGGGAAGTGGACGCCACTCCCAAACCGGGGCTGGTGGATCGGGACAACCCCGGCGCCCACAAGGATATGGACTGGCACACCTTTGCTGCCAGCACCGATGCCATTGTGCCCTTTTTGCGGGAAATGGCGGAAAAGGGCTGGCTGTGGGAAGGCAGCGGCGCAGACCTGTTCCTGTCCCTGCGGCCCATGGGAGCAGCGGCCGAAAAGGCTATGTTCCGGGCTACGGGCAACGTGAACACCCACAAGGGAATTATCTTCTCCCTGGGGCTTGTGACCTCCTTTACCCTGTGGCAGCTGGCCCAGACCGGCAAGGTTTCCAGTGAGGCGGTGCTCAAGGCCATTGGGGAAAATGTCACCCCCGTTTTGGAGCAGGACTTTGCCAAAATCGACCCCTACCATCCCCATACCCACGGGGAAGTGCTGTACGTGAAATATGGCTTTAAGGGCATCCGGGGCGAGGCCATGGAAGGCTTCCCGTCCCTGGCTAAGGTGGCCCTGCCGGCCCTGAGACAGTTTGTCCAGGAAGGGAGGCCCCAAAACGAGGCCTACATCCAGACCCTGCTGCTGCTCCTGAGCCAGGTGGAGGATACCAATATCCTCAGCCGGTCGGACAGCGCTACCCTGAAGGAAGCCCAGCAGCAGGCTAAGCATATTTTGGACCGGGGCGGCGCCTTTACCCCGGAAGGTCTACAGGCGGTATGGGACCTGAACGAAGACTTTATCCAAAAGAATATCAGCCCCGGCGGCTGCGCAGACCTATTGATCCTGGCCATTTTCCTGGTCCGGATGGAAGCCGTTTTTGGCTGAGCAGAGTTTACGGAATAAAAAAACAGCGGAATCCAGAGAAAATTCTCCAGGTTCCGCTGTTTTGTTTTGGGGCAATTACTTGTCGGCAGCCAGAATGTTGTCGACGATTTCGTCCAGTGCTGTCCGGCTTTCCGGGCTGATATTGTCCAGGGGAGAGCCGTTGTCTTCGGCAGCCACCACCATAGGGTCGATGGGAATCTGACCCAGGAAAGGCAGGCCTTTTTCGGCAGCCAGGTCCTTGCCGCCGCCAGATTTGAAAATATCCACTTTCTGGTGGCAGTGGGGGCAGATAAAGCCGCTCATATTTTCAATAATGCCCCGTACCGGGATGTGGGCCAGTTCACAGAAGCTCAGGGATTTGCGCACGTCGGCCAGCGCCACCTTTTGGGGGGTGGTCACGATGACGGCCTGGGCGTCGGTGATGGTTTGGATTACGGTTAAAGGTTCATCGCCGGTGCCGGGAGGGCAGTCGATGATCAGGTAATCCAAAGGATCCCAGCGGGTATCGGACATGAATTGGCGGATAGCGCCAATTTTCATGGGTCCTCTCCAAATCAGGGCATCATCGGAATTGGCCAAAAAGCCCTGGGCGGACAGAAATTCCAGATTATCGTTGTAATGGAAGGGCAGGAGCTGGTCCCCCAGTACCTGTACCCGGGCCTTGTCAAAGCCCAGCATGGTGGCAATACTGGGGCCGTGGAGATCCACGTCCATAAGTCCTACCTTATATCCCCGTTCTGCCAGAATCAGGGCCAGATCCACGGACACGGTGCTTTTGCCCACGCCGCCTTTGCCGCTCATGACAACCAGTTTATGTTTTACCTGCGCAAGAAAATCTGCAATGGCAATATCCTGTTCGTTGACCTTCGGTTTAGAAGCACAACCGGAGCAGGCGGAACCGGATTTGCTGCAGCCGCTGCATTCACTCATGGGAAAACCTCCTTATAGGGTTGAAATTTAAAAATTAGTGGTTTATAGCTCATTATAAGGAAAAAAAGGACTGAATGCAAATAAGTTACACTTTCTTCCTTACTTGCCCAGAGAAAAGTGTGTATAATACAAGCATAGCAAATGAAAGGGTGATCTTAGATGCAATATGGATGGAAACGGGCGGCTGCCATCGCCCTGGTGCTGGCAGTCTGCGCTGGTCCTGCCTATGCGGCAGAACACAATAAATTGGCGGACGGGGAACTGTTTGTTTCCGAAGAAATGAATGCCACGGGAAAAGTACTGTACCAAACCACGGTGGATGTTTCCAAATGGGACCATGACAGCGAAAAAGCCATTCCCGGCTTTGTAGCCACGGCTTTTGATACGGACGTAATCAGCCAGATCAATTCCGACGAACTGCCGGGGGTGAAAAAAATCTCCAGCGCTGAAGAACAGATCAAGGCTGCCCAGCAAAAATACAGCGGCAAGGGCTACGAACATTCCCTGGTGCTGTACGCTTCCATGGCCACCCAGGGCCAGAACGGCCAGCTGACCATTTCCAAGGTGGAACGGTTTGGCCGGCTTATCAATGTAACCGTAGCAGTGAACGATCCTACCGGTGCCCAAACTGCCGGGGAAGCCATTACCCAGGACAGTGTAGTAGCCATTCCTCTGAAGAAGCTGCCCCAGTTCGGCAATCTGCGAATCCGCTTTGTGGACGCTACGGGTCATGGTCTGGCCGATATGGATGCGGCACTCCAGCGCTAAGGTGTTTCAGGGTTAACAGTTATCTGAACGATTTAATAAAATTTACCGTTATTGTTGACGAATTGTGTAACTGGCGGTAAAATTGAACCATTCCATAACAAAAGGCGGTGTCACCATGATCAGCTCCCGAATGCTTTCTCAACATGCATATGGGTTTACCTACGGCCAGAGCTATTATTTTAGCTTTGGTTACTTTGGCTGCCCAAAATTGCATGCAGGAACCTTCGTAAAGCGAGCGCAGCGGTTGGCTGAATAAGCCGCCGGGTCAGGACGGACCGTAGAAGCAGACTCCTTGCGAGTCTGCTTTTTTTGTTGCTATGGAAAGCGCGCAAAATAACGAAAAGGGCAGGAGGGCAGGAAAGCAGGAGAATTATACGAAGTACAGCAGGAAGGTTTTGCGGGACGGCAGTAAGGCAGTGCAGAAAAGTAACGTAGGAAATGTAGGAAAGTAGTGTAGGAAAGCAGTACAGAAGACGCAAAAAGCAGCGCAGGCAGGGCAGAGGGGCCCGCTTGCAAGGCAGCAAAGGGGGCTGGGCAGCGGCCCACCCCAAACCGTGTAGGAAAGCAGCAAAGGAGGATTCATTATGATTATTGTTATGAAAGCAGGAGTACCCCGGGAAGCCATTGAAGAATTGAAGGAAAGTTTGGAGCAACAGGGCTTCACCATCCACGAAAGTATAGGGGTCAGCCAGGAGGTTATGGGCATTGTAGGGGATACCAGCGTGCTGGATCCAGAGCAGTTCCTGGTGCACCCTTGGGTGGAAAAGGCTATGCGGGTGCAGGAGCCCTTCAAACGTGCCAACCGGCTGTTCCATCCGGAGGATTCTGTCATTGATGTGTCCGGGGTTCCGGTGGGCGGCAAAAAGCTGGCGGTGATTGCCGGTCCCTGCTCTGTAGAAGGCAAGGAACAGATGGAAACCATTGCAGCTTCCGTGAAAAAAAGCGGGGCGGTGATGCTTCGGGGCGGTGCTTTTAAGCCCCGTACTTCTCCGTACTCCTTCCAGGGCCTGGCGGAAAAGGGCCTGGAACTGATCCGGGCCGCTGGGGACAGCCAGCACCTGCCCATTGTGACGGAAATCATGTCCGCCGACAAGATTCCGGAATTCGTGGACCAGGTGGACCTGATTCAGGTAGGTGCCCGGAATATGCAGAATTTCACCCTGTTAAAGGAGCTGGGCAAGCTCAATAAGCCCATTCTTTTGAAGCGGGGCCTGGCCGCCACCATTGAGGAATGGCTCATGTCCGCCGAATACATTATGTCCGAAGGCAACGAGAACGTGATTTTGTGTGAACGGGGCATCCGGACCTTTGAAACCTACACCCGGAATACCCTGGATCTCAGTGCCGTGCTGGCGGTGAAAAAACTCAGCCATCTGCCGGTGATTGTAGACCCCAGCCATGCGGCCGGGAAAGCCTGGATGGTGCCCCAGCTGGCCAAAGCGGCCATTGCTGCCGGTGCCGACGGTCTGATTATTGAAGTCCATAACGATCCCAAACACGCCTGGTGCGATGGGGCCCAAAGCCTGACCCCGGACATCTTTGCCCAGCTGATGGACGACCTAAGGGTACTGGCCCCGGTGCTGGGCCGGGAACTGTAGACAAAATTCCTTGAGAACCCAGGCTGGAGCCGCAAAAGGGTACAAAATAAGAAAAATTTCTAAAACCATCTTGCACAATTGGTTCCAGCCCGCTACCATGGTAGAGTGAGGCCCAAAGGGCAACCCCGCTGCAAATTTGGCGGCTGGAGCCTGGGGCCTGGCTGACGCAAATTTGATGCCCCGCCTAGGCGGGTCTATAGGAGAGGAATTTCATGAAAAATCTACAGGAAACCGTATTTGCCATTGTGGGCCTGGGGCTGATTGGCGGCTCTTACGCCAAAGCCCTGCGGGGCCAAAAGGTCCAGAAAATCTTAGGGCTGGATACCAATCCCATTGTGACCCTGATGGCCAAGGACGAAGGCTATATTACGGATAATATCGACGAATGCCCGGAACGGCTCAAGGAAGCGGACGTGATTGTCTGCGCCATGTACCCAGGGGCCTTCGTTCCCTTTGTCAAAGAGCATGTAAAGGACTTTAAACCGGACGTGCTGCTCACCGATGTGATGGGTATCAAGGGGGACCTCCCCGACCAGGTAGACGCACTGCTGGGACCGAACATGGACTTTGTGCCCACCCACCCCATGGCAGGCCGGGAAGGGAAGGGCTACAGCCAAAGCACCTCCCTGATTTTCCCGGGGTCCAACTTCATCATCATCAAACGGGACAACAACCGGCCCGAGTACGTCAAATGGCTGACGGACATGGCCTATGAGCTGGGCTGCGGCCGGGTGGTGGAGCTCACCGGCCCGGAACACGACAGCATCATTGCCTACACCAGCGACCTGCCCCATATTATGGCGGTTTCCCTGGTGAACAGCGATTCCATGCAGGAAGATACCAAGCAGTTTGTGGCCGGTTCCTTCCGGGATGCTACCCGGGTGGCAGATATCAACGCCAGCCTGTGGAGCGACCTATTCCTGCTGAACCGGGACAAGGTGGTAGTGGAAATCAACCGGCTGGAGGAGCAGCTGGAACATTGGAAGACGGCCCTTCAGGTCGGCGATAAAGACGAACTGGAACTGATGATGAACCGGGCCAAGAAAAGAAGAAGGGATATGTTCTATGGAAAGAATCAGCGTTAGCCTGGGTAAGGACAGCTACGATATCGAAATAGAACCCGGTTCCTTTGCCCATTTTGGCTGGCGGATTCGGCAGCTGTCCCAGGCGGACAAGGCAGCCATCATCACCGATTCCCACGTGGATCCCCTGTATGGGGCCCAGCTGGAACAGGAGCTGACGGAACAGGGCTTTGCAGTCCGCCGGCTGGTGATGCCCGCCGGAGAAGACCACAAGAACCTGGAAACCTACGGTCAGCTGCTCCGGGGCTGCGCCGCTTTTGGCCTGGACCGGAAGGACCTGGTTATCACCCTGGGCGGGGGCGTGCCCGGAGATTTGGGGGGCTTTGTAGCCGCCAGTTTCCTTAGGGGCATTCCCTTTATCCAGATTCCCACCACCCTGCTGTCCCAAATTGACAGCTCCGTAGGGGGCAAGGTGGCGGTGGACCTGCCGGAAGGCAAGAATTTGGCCGGTGCCTTCTACCAGCCCAAGGCCGTGCTCATTGACCCGGAGCTTTTGGGCACCCTGCCCGTCCGATTCCTTCACGACGGCCTGGCGGAGGTCATCAAATGCGCCGCTATCGGGGATGCGAACCTGTTTGCCCAGCTGGAAACCTGGCAGGGGGACGCAGAAATTCTTTCCCACGTAACGGAAATCATTTCCGCCTGCATCCGCCTGAAAATCCAGGTGGTGGAGCAGGACGAACGGGACGAAGGTGCCCGGATGGTGCTCAATTTTGGCCATACCATGGGCCATGCAGTGGAACGGAAGTACCACTACGAGAAATATACCCACGGAGAAGGGGTGGCCCTGGGCATGGTTCGGATTACCCAAAACTCCGAGCGGCTGGGACTGACAGAACCGGGCACGGCCCGGCGGCTGGAAACCCTGCTGCAAAAGGTGCCCCTTGCTACCAGGGATTCCATTTCCCTGGAGGACATCCTGACCGGGGTGACCATGGACAAAAAGAAACGGGGCAATACCCTTACCTTGGTGCTGGTGCCCAAAATCGGCACCTCACTGCTCAAAAAAGTGGAACTGGGCCAACTGGCCAATTATTTTAGAGGTGAAGCATGACAACATTACGGATTACCCCCCAAAGTCTTACCGGTACCCTCCGGATTCCTTCTTCCAAAAGCATGGGCCATCGGGCCCTGATTTGCGCTGCCCTGGCCGGCGGCCGCAGCCAGGTGGAAGAAATCAGCCTGTCCCGGGATATTCTGGCCACCTGTGACTGTCTGCGGCAGCTGGGCGCAGCCATTAGCCAGCGGCAGCAGGCGGACGGCCGGACGGCTTTTACCGTGGACGGGGGCCGTCCCCAGCAGGCGGGAAAGGTGTTGGACTGCGGGGAATCCGGCTCCACCCTGCGCTTTCTCATTCCCCTGGCCGCCCTGTGTGACCAGCCCTTTACTTTTATCGGTTCCGGGAAACTGGGGGACCGTCCGTTAACCCCTTACGAGGACATTTTCCAAAAACAGGGGCTGCGCTTTGAGAAGGGGGAGGGGAGCAATTTTCCCTTGACCGTTCAGGGGCCGCTAAAGCCCGGAGAGTACACCCTGCCGGGCTCTGTCAGCAGCCAGTTCATTTCGGGCCTCCTATTTGCCCTGCCCCTGCTGCCTGGACCCTCCCGGCTGACCATTACCGGCAAGCTGGAATCCCAGAGCTACATTGCCCTGACCCTGTCCGCCCTGCAAAAGTACGGCATTGTGGTCCGGCACAAGGACTACCGGGAATACGAAATTCCCGGCAGCCAGCACTACCAGCCTCAGGAAGGGGCGGTGGAAGGGGACTATTCCCAGGCAGCCTTCTGGCTCACTGCTGGAATGCTGGGCAGAACCATTTCCGTTGCAGGTATGGACCCGGACTCCCTTCAGGGGGACAAGGCCATTATCTCCATTCTCCAGCGGATGGGGGGCCAGGTAACCTTTGAAAACGGCGTTCTGGTCAGCCGGCCTTCCGTCAGCCAGGGAACCGTCATTGATGCGGCGGACTGCCCGGACATTGTGCCCATTCTTTCTGTGGCCGCAGCCCTGAGTCAGGGCCACACGGACATCATTCATGCTGAACGGCTGCGGATCAAGGAATGTGACCGGCTGGAGGCCATGGCCACGGAACTCACCAAACTGGGCGCCCGGATTACCCAGCGGCCTGACGGCCTGTCCATTGACGGGGTGGAAGCCCTGACCGGCGGCACGGTGGACTGCTGGAACGACCACCGGATTGCCATGAGCCTGGCCATTGCCTCTATTCAATGCCAGGGGACGGTTACCCTGGTGGGAGCAGAATGCGTAAAGAAATCGTATCCCGACTTTTGGCGGGATTTCCAAAACTTAGGAGGACAGTATGAGCAGTGTAATGGGTGAGCGGATTAAACTGACGATTTTCGGGGAATCCCACGGACCGTCCATCGGCGTGGTCATTGACGGCCTGCCCGCCGGCCTGAAGCTGGATTGGGAGCTGATTGAACGGGAAATGAAGCGCCGGGCTCCCGGCCAGAATCCCCTGGCTACCCACCGGAAGGAAAGCGATGCCGTCAGCGTGGAAAGCGGCCTGTTTGAAGGTCGGACCACGGGCATGGCCCTGTGCGCCCGGATTCCCAACAGCAACCAGCATTCTAAGGATTACAGCCTGCTGAAGGAAGTCATGCGGCCGGGCCACGGGGACTTTCCCGGCTATGTGAAATTTCACGGCTGCAACGACTACCGGGGCGGTGGCAGTTTCTCCGGCCGTCTGACAGCTCCCCTGGTGTTTGCCGGCGCTGTGGCGAAGCAGCTGCTGGCCCAAATCGGCGTTACGGTTGGCGCCCACATTGCCAGCCTGGCAGGAATCACCGACCGGCCCTTTTCCCCGCTGGGAGAAACCCCGGAAACCCTGACGCACCTGGGCGACAACTACCTGGCTCTCCTGGACGAAAGCAAGCGGGAACCCATGGAACAGGCCATTGCCGCTGCCCGGGCGGACAAGGATTCCGTAGGGGGCACCATTGCCTGTATGGCTGTGGGCGTACCGGTGGGCTGGGGAGAACCCTATTTTGACTCCGTGGAAAGCCGGCTGTCCCATGCCCTGTTCTCTATTCCCGCCATCAAAGGCGTGGCCTTTGGGGACGGCTTTGCCCTGGCAGGTATGCGGGGCAGCGAGGCCAACGACCCCATGGTGCTGGAAGGCGGGGAAGTCCGCTGCCTGACCAACCACAACGGGGGCGTATTGGGCGGCATTTCCAACGGCATGCCCATTTTCTTCCAGGTGGTGGTAAAACCCACCCCCTCCATCAGCAAGCCACAGCAGACTGTGAACGTGGTGCGCCAGGAAGAAACCACCCTGGAGGTCCACGGCCGTCACGATCCCTGCATCGTTCCCCGGGCCCTGCCGGTGGTGGAAGCCGTTACCGCCTGGACGCTGCTGGACCTGTACTATCTATCCCAAAGGGGCTGATTTTATGGCAACAAAAGCAATTCCCGTAGGCTACCAGGGGGTTCCTGGTGCCTACAGTCATATGGCCCTGCTCCAGTATTTCCAGGGCCAGGAGGTTCAGGCAGAAAATTTCATGCTGTTTGAGGATGTGGTTCAGGCCGTGGCAGAGGGCAAAGTCCGCTACGGCGTGCTGCCCATTGAAAACTCCTCCACCGGCGGCATTACCGACGTGTACGACCTGGCCCGGCGCTACAGCATTTTCATTGTGGGAGAAAAAATCCTGAAGATTGAACACTGCCTGCTGGCCTATCCGGGTACCTGCCTGGAAAATATTACGGAAGTCTATTCCCATCCCCAGGGCTTCTCCCAGTGCAGCCTGTTTTTTAAGGAGCACCCGGCCATGCGTCAGTTCAACTATTTCAATACGGCTAAGGCCGCAGAACTGGTGGCGGAAAAGAAGGACCCTCACATGGCAGCCGTGGCCGGCGTTCAGGCGGCGGACCAGTACGGGCTGGAAATCCTGGCCCGGGGGATCAATACCAACAAAAGCAATTATACCCGCTTCATTATCATCAGCAGAGAGCAGGAACTGGTGCCTGAGGCGGACAAGATTACGCTGATTGTCAGCTTGAAGCACCAGCCCGGTTCCCTGTACCGGCTGCTGGCCCATTTTGCCCAGCAGAATATCAACATGACCAACATCGAGTCCCGGCCGTATCCCGGCCGGCCTTGGGAATACTATTTCCATATGGACATTACCGGCCATCTGACGGATCCGGCGGTCCAGGAAGCCCTGCAGCAGCTGCCGGAGGATACCACGGAATGCAAGATTCTGGGGAACTACCCGGCGGACCATGGAAAGGAAGCGTGACTATGAAATTGGGATTATTGGGACGGGTTTTGGGGCACAGCCTCAGCCCGGAAATTCATACAAAAATTTTCCAGGCACTGGGAATTTCCGGTACCTATGACCTGGTGGAGCTGGAACCGGAACAGGTGGGGCCTTTTCTTACCCAAGAGACTCCGGCCTACAACGGCTGCAATGTGACCATTCCCTACAAGGAAACGGTGCTGCCGTATCTTACAGAAATCAGCCCGGAGGCGGAAAAGATTGGAGCCTCCAATACCCTTTTCTTTACAGATGGGGGAGTAAAAGGCTATAATACAGATTATCACGGGTTTGACCAGATGCTTCAGGCCTACGATATTCCCCTTGCCGGGAAAAACGTTACGGTACTGGGCAACGGCGGTGCGGCCAAGGCCGTGCTGCAGGTGGTGGCGGACCGGAAAGCGGCCCAAATCACCATTTTAGTCCGCAGCCGGGAAAAAGCCCAAAACAGCCTGTCCCGTTTCCTGAAGGCCCAGCCGGAAACCCAGCTGAAACTGTACACGGAACTGGAAGACCTGCCCGGGGGCGACGTGATCATCAACACCACCCCTATTGGCATGTACCCCAAAACCGGGGTCAGCCCGGTGCCCGCGTCCTTTGTAGGAAAGTTCGGGGCCGCCGTGGATATTATCTACAATCCGGCCGTGACCCAATTTCTGGCCGATGCAGCCGCCGCAGGGGCCAAAACCTGCAACGGACTCCACATGCTGGTGGGCCAGGCCGTGGCTGCGGAAGAAATTTGGCTGCAAAAAAAATTACCGGCAGAATTGGTGCCGCAAATCGTAAAACAGCTGGAGGAAAATTTTAAATGAGTAATATTGTCCTGATTGGCATGCCGGGCGCCGGCAAAACCACCATTGGACGGAAACTGCACAAACTTCTGGACCGCCCGGTCCTGGATTCCGACGACCAGGTGATCAAGGAAACCGGCCGCAGCGTGAAAGACCTGTTCCAGGAAGGGGAGGACGTATTCCGGGCGGCGGAAACGGCGGCCATCAAGACCCTGTCAGAAATGGACGGCATCATCATCTCCTGCGGCGGCGGAGTGGTCAAGCGGCCGGAAAACATTGCGTATTTGCAGCAAAACGGCAAGATTTTTTTCCTGAACCGGGATCTGGAAGCCATTGCCGGTTCGGTGGACAAGACTTCCCGGCCCCTGCTCAATTCCGCAGAGGACCGGCTGACGCAGCTGTATCGGGAACGTATGCCCCTGTATCTCAAATACAGTGACTACGCCATTCCTGTAAATGAAGATTTTGACCAAACGGCCGCCCAGATTGTGCGGCTGATCAAGGAGCTGGGATTATGAAAATATTGGTGCTAAACGGACCCAATATCAACCTGTTGGGCATTCGGGAAAAGGAAATGTACGGCCATGACGATTACGTGGCCCTGTGTCAGTACATCCAAAGCACGGCCCATGAACTGGGCATTACCGTGGATGTGCAGCAGACCAACAGCGAAGGGGAAATGGTGACCCTGATCCAGGAAGCCCTGGATGTGTACGACGGACTGGTCATCAACCCCAGCGCCTACGCCTGCTACAGCGTAGCTATCCTGGATGCGTTAAAGGGCGTGGGACTGCCTTCGGTGGAGGTTCACCTGACCAATGTGTATAAACGGGAAACCTACCGGCAGCATCTGGTAACCGCCGCCGGCAGTGTAGGCACTATCTGCGGTCTGGGCTTCCAGGGCTACGGCCTTGCCCTGCGCTACCTGGTGGACTATATTGCCGCCCGTTAAGCGCCAGTGAAAAACGCATACAAAAGGAAATGAAATGGCCCCTGGCATGTTGCCGGGGGCTTGTTTTGTGCAGGGAGGGGCTGCCTTGCAGTTTCTTGACTGCACCACCTAAGAGCTGATTTAACATAATGCTTCCATTTTTTATACCAACTTTACTAAAAGTTCTTACCTTCTTACCTTTCAAAATCATAAGGTAAGAACTGGAAACCCGCATCAGTCCTTGCTCTGCGCTATTTTTCTTACCTTCTTACCTATTTTTATACAGCCCCATATATATATATATATATATATATTAATTAACGATAGACGGGTATTTTATTTTTTTTATTTTTCTCTTTATATATCTATATGTAGGTAAGAAAGGTAAGAAGGTAAGAACAGGAGCCGCAAACCCAGTGTCTATGCGGGTTCTGAGATTTCAAATTTTCTTACCTGGTTCTTACCTTTTTTTGCAAGGTAAGAACTTTTTAGGAGGGCTGTGGGGTCAGCAGGCTATAGGCGATGGCCTGGCACGCTGGACACCAGGAAAACGGACATAAAAAAGGGGGGTGAAAAATGGCTTGTGAACTAGTTTGAGTTCGCAAGCCATTTTTTGTTCGTTATAGCCGTATCTAATAAACTTCCTCAGTCAGTCCTGCGGACTGACAGCCCCTCCACGCTTGGATGGGCCGGCCTTAGGCCCATACTGGTCGTGTGCTGAACGAGTATTGAAATGAAATCTCGGTATGTAAATATTAGCACTACGCTTCTCTGTCACTTGACCAGTAGAGGTCTAGAACGCTTCCTGCAAGCGTTGCGTTCGCGTCCAAACATCGCCATAAGTTATCCAAAAGATGTTTGGAATACGCGAGCCATGTGATAGCGGCCTGCAAAGCAAGTCCGTAGGACGCAGCTGAGCAGCTAGCCGCGAACCACTGTAGGAAGTGTCGCCGTAGGCGACGATAGAAGTTTTATTTTTTCACAGCCCCTGTTTTTTATGCTGTCAGCTATTGGCCGTTTCCTGCTTAGGCAGCTTTTCCACGTAAATGCTGGTGCTGGGGAAGGCGGCGGAGGTGCCGGTTTCGTCCATGAGTTTCATGAGTTCCAGGTTCAGTCGTTCCTGGACTTTCATGAAGTCGTTGTAGCTGGTCAGGCGGCTGTAGCAGATGATGGTGATGTTCAAACTGCTGGCGGCCATTTCGGAAAAGGCTACGGTCATATCGTCCTGGAAAATATCCGGGTCGTTTTTCAGGTAGTTGGTGATTTTTTCCACCAGGGCCTGCATTTGTTCCACAGTGCTGTCGTAGGTAACGCCCAGGGTCATGTTGATTCTTCTGCGGTCCCGGTTGGTGAAGTTCTGGATGGGGGTGTTGATGATCAGGGAATTGGGGATGTACACCAGGGCTTTGCCGAAGGTCCGGACGTTGGTGCTGCGGAAGGAAATGGATTCCACAATGCCTTCCACGTCATTGCAGATGATCCAGTCCCCAATGTGGAAGGGCTGGTCCATGAGAATTACCAGGCAGGCGAAAAAGTTGGCCAGGGAATCCTTGGCGGCCAGGGAAACGGCCAAGCCGCCGATGGACAGGCCGGCGATGAAACCGCTGATGTTGAAGCCCCAGGTGCTCAGCACGCTGGCTACCAGGAAGAAGATAATCAGCAGGTGGAAGAAGGAGGACAGGATGCCGCTAATGGCGGGGTCCACCTTCCGGCCTTTTTTGCTGATGAAGTAGTTGAAGAAAAAGTTGGTGCTGCGGCTCAGGTTGTAGACCACCCAGTAGAAGACGGTAATCATTACTGAGGAGAGCAGGTTCCGGGCAATGGAGGTGGAGGCCAAGGCACCCCAGGGGGAAGCCGCCAGGGCGGTATAAAGGCCAAAGGCCAGAATGGCCAGCCGGCCGGGCCGGTACACGGCGGAAGCAATGCTGGCATCGGCGTCCACCGGCAGTTTGTCCAGGATAAAGCGGATGAGCTTTTCACTGACAATCCGGAAACCAATATAGAAAAAAGCCGTAAAAGCCAGGGCGATGCAGCAGGGCACCCAGGCCATAATATCATCGTATAAGATCATAGGGACCTCCTTTGGGGCAGGGGATGTAGCACAAAGTATAGTCTGATTGTACCATTGGAAGCCGTCCCAGTGCAAGAAAACAGGACGGAGGCAGGCTTGGTATGGTATAATCGGAGGCAGTGAAAACTTGTTGAACAAAACTGGAGGAATCCCCATGTCGTTACGTACAGACGCAGAAAAAATCATGCAGAGCGCCATTACCGCATCCCTGCCCGATACCGCAGTGGAAAAGGCCCTGCAGCATAAGGAATTTGGCAAAGGAAAAATTGTGCTGGTGGCCATTGGCAAGGCTGCCTGGCAAATGGCCAAAACGGCCAACTATATTTTAGAAGGCAAAATTTCCCAGGGCATTGTCATTACCAAATACGGCCACTCCAAGGGCGAGCTGCCGCCTTTGGAAATCTGGGAAGCCGGTCACCCGGTGCTGGACGAAAATTCCCTGAAGGCGACGGAGCGGGCCATTGACCTGGTGTCCGGCCTGACTGCGGAAGATACGGTACTGTTTCTCATCAGCGGCGGGGGTTCCGCCCTGTTTGAAAAGCCTTTGATTCCCTTAAAGGAACTCCAGGCCATTACCTCGGACCTATTGGCCAGCGGGGCGGACATTGTGTCCATGAACACCGTCCGCAAGCGCCTCAGTGCCGTCAAGGGCGGGAAGTTTGCCCAGCTGTGCGCACCGGCCAAGGTGTACGCCATTGTGCTCTCCGACATTATCGGGGATCCTCTGGATATGATTGCGTCCGGTCCGGCTTATCCCGATACCAGCACCAGTGAGCAGGCCCTGGAGGTCATCCGGAAATACAAGATTATGGTGTCCCCAGAAGCAGCCGCTGCCCTCCAGCAGGAAACGCCTAAAGCGCTGGATAACGTGGAAACCATCATTACCGGCAGCGTTACGGAACTGGCTGCAGCCGGCAAAGCGGCGGCAGAAGCCCTGGGCTACGAAACCCTGGTGCTGACCACCAGCCTGGCCTGTCAGGCCAAAGAAGCCGGCAGTTTCCTGGGGGCCATTGCCCGGGAGTACGCCGGCAAGGGCAAAAAACTGGCCTTTATGGCCGGTGGGGAAACGGTGGTGCATCTCCACGGCCGGGGCAAGGGCGGCCGGAACCAGGAATTGGCCCTGTCCGCCGGAGAAGGCATCAGCGGCCTTACAAACGCAGCAGTATTTTCCTTTGGCAGCGATGGCACCGACGGTCCCACGGACGCAGCTGGGGGCTACGCCGACGGCAGTACCAAAACGAAGCTTCTGGAGCAGGGGATTACCATTCCTGGGGTCCTGGAGCAGAATGACGCCTACCATGCCCTGGAAAAGACGGGCGGTCTTCTGATTACGGGGGCCACGGGCACCAATGTGAATGACTTGGCAGTCCTGCTGCTTGACGAAAAACTCTGATGTATAATTAAAATTAATGAAAGGACCCAGTTTGGGGCAGTTTGACTGTCCATCACTGGGTCCTTTTTGTCAACTTGGGCGAAGCAGGGGCTTATTTCTTTTTCACTTCGTCCAGGTATTGGCCGATGATTTTTACGGCGCAGTACTCTCCGCACATGGAGCAGTATTCTTCGGAATCCTTATTCTTGGCTTTCCGGAAGGCTTTGGCCTTCACCGGGTCAATGGCCAGACGGATCTGTTCGTCCCAGTCCAGCACCTTCCGGGCCTTGGCCATGGCCAGGTCCTGGGCTACGGCAGAGGGCAGGCCCTTGGCTACGTCTGCGGCATGGCCGGCAATCCGGGCGGCAATGACCCCTTCCCGGACGTCATTGATATCCGGCAGGCCCAGGTGTTCTGCCGGGGTGACGTAGCACAGGAAATCGGCACCGCTGACGGCGGCCAGGGTGCCCCCAATGGCGGAGGTAATATGGTCGTAGCCTGGGGCAATGTCCGTTACCAGTGGACCAAGCACGTAGAAGGGTGCTCCGTGGCACAGGCGCTTTTCCAGCTGCATATTGGTGGCAATCTGGTTAAAGGGAACGTGGCCCGGGCCTTCTACCATGACCTGGACGCCCTTGTCCCAGGCCCGCTGGGTCAGGCCGCCCAGGTTCAGCAGTTCCTGAATCTGGGACCGGTCGGTGGCGTCCGCCAGGCAGCCCGGCCGCAGGCCGTCGCCCAAGCTGATGGTCACATCGTAGCGGGCGCAGATGTCCAGGATTTCGTCGTAGTATTCGTAGAAGGGGTTCTCCTTGCCGTTGTGGAGCATCCACCCGGAAATAAAGGAGCCGCCCCGGCTGACAATGTCCATGACCCGGCCTTCGGCAATCAGGGTATCCAGCACCTGGCGGGTAATGCCGCAGTGCATGGTCATAAAGTCCGCCCCGTCCTTGGCCTGCTTTTCCACCACGTCAAAGATATCGTCCTTGGTCATGTTAATGACCTGGCCGTGGGTGGTAATGGCGTGGACCGTGGCCTGGTAAATGGGCACAGTGCCCACCATTACCGTGGAATGCTCCAGAATGGCCCGGCGGGAGGCGTCAATGTTGTCCCCAGTGGACAAATCCATGACCGCATCGGCGCCGGCGTCGATGGCGGCTTTCAGCTTGTCCAGTTCCGGTGCCGGATCCGGGTAGGCGGAAGAGGTTCCGATATTTGCGTTAACCTTGGTGGACAGCCCTTCGCCCACGCCCCGGGCCACCAGGCCCCGGTGGTTGATATTGGCCGGAATGGCGATGGTGCCCTTGGCTACCCGGTCCCGGATAAGGCTGGCCTCCAGCCCTTCCTGCTGGGCTACGGCCTGCATCTGTTCGGTGATGATTCCCTGTAATGCTGCTTGTCTCTGCGTCTTCATGACGACTCCTCCTTGGATAAAAAAGGGCCGCTTCCCTTTGCGGAAAGCGGCCGAAAAAACGGAGTCTACCACTTTCCTTCGGCGGTACTAACCGCATCAGGTTCAAAGGGTCGACCGTTTTGGTCTCTCAGCGAATGCGCCCCTAGTGATGGAGCTAGTTTAACAAAAAAATGAAAAGAATGCAACAAAAATTTTGGAGTGTTAAATTATTCAATAGGTGACAGTATTCAGTAAATTGTATGCAAAATAGGAAAAATTTATTTGTGCTTCTGGAGAATTTGCGTTATACTATTTACGACTAGGGGGACTATGGAAGTCTTATTATCGTAGTCATTATCTCTTAGAAAGAGGGGCTTATAACAATGAAAAAAATGAAGACAATGGATGGTAACACCGCTGCCGCGTATACTTCTTACGCTTTTAGTGATGTTGCAGCGATCTACCCCATTACTCCTTCTTCTCCGATGGCAGAAGTGAGTGATGAATGGGCTTCCCATGGGAAAACGAACATGTTCGGACGCCCGGTAGAAATCATGGAAATGCAATCTGAAGCTGGTGCTGCTGGTGCTGTGCACGGTTCTCTGGCTGCAGGTGCTTTGACCACGACCTATACCGCTTCCCAAGGTTTGCTGTTGATGATCCCCAACATGTACAAAATTGCCGGCGAATTGCTGCCCGCTGTATTCCAGGTAGCTGCCAGAGCTCTGGCCACCAGCTCTTTGAACATTTTCGGCGATCACAGTGACGTTATGGCTTGCCGTCAAACGGGCTTTGCCCTGCTGGCTGAAAGCAGCGTACAAGAAGTTATGGACATGTCTGCTGTTGCTCACCTGTCCGCCATCAAAGGCCATGTACCTTTCCTGAACTTCTTTGACGGTTTCCGTACCTCTCACGAAATCCAAAAGATTGAACTGCTGGACTACGAAGATCTGAAGAAACTGGTTGACTACGATGAACTGAAGAAATTCCGTGACCATGCTCTGAACCCGGACAACCCTGTTATCCGCGGCACTGCACAAAATCCGGATATCTACTTCCAGACTCGTGAAGCTGTAAACCAATATTACGAAGCACTGCCTGCTATCGTTGAAGAGTACATGGGCAAGATCAGCGAACTGACTGGCCGTGACTACAAACTGTTCAACTATACCGGTGCTCCCGATGCTGAAAACGTTGTTGTTATGATGGGCTCCGGCGCTCAGACTGCTGAAGAAGTAGCCAAGCTGCTGGTTTCCCAAGGCGAAAAGGTCGGCGTTCTGAACGTTCACCTGTATCGTCCGTTCTCCGCTAAACACTTCCTGGCTGCTATGCCTAAGACTGTAAAACGCATTGCAGTTTTGGACCGCACCAAAGAAGCTGGCTCCAACGGCGAACCTCTGTACCTGGATGTTCGTGACATTTACTACAACGAAGCCGTTAAACCTCTGATCGTTGGCGGCCGTTATGGTCTGGGTTCCAAGGAATTCTATCCTGGCGATGCCCTGGCTGTATTTGATAACCTGAAGAAGGCTGAACCCAAGAACCACTTCACCGTAGGCATTGTGGACGATGTAACCAACACCTCCCTGCCGAAAGAACACGTTCTGGATATCACCCCGAAAGGCACCACCTCCTGCATGTTCTGGGGCCTGGGTTCCGATGGTACCGTAGGTGCCAACAAGAGCGCTATCAAAATCATCGGCGACAAGACCGATATGTACGCTCAAGGCTACTTCTCCTACGACTCCAAGAAATCCGGCGGTATTACCGTATCCCATCTGCGTTTCGGTCATACCCCCATCAATATGCCTTTCCTGATCAACTTCGCTGACTACGTAGCTGTTCATAACTCCTCCTACGTTCGCCGCTACAATGTAGCTGCTGGCCTGAAGGATGGCGGTACTTTCCTGCTGAACTGCCCTTGGTCCGCTGAAGAACTGAACAAGGAACTGCCTGGCCAGCTGAAACGCTACCTGGCTGCTCACCACATCAACTTCTACACCATTGACGCTGTGAAGATTGCTTCCGAAATCGGTCTGGGTGGTCGTATCAACATGATCATGCAATCCGCTTTCTTCAAACTGACCGGTATCATCCCTGTTGAAGATGCTGTGAAATACCTGAAGGAATCCATCGTTCACTCCTATGGCAAGAAAGGCCAGAAGGTGGTTGACATGAACAATGCTGCCGTTGACAAAGGTGTTGACGCCATTGTGAAGATCGATGTTCCTGCTGACTGGGCTAACTGCGCTGACGAAGAACTGTATCCGAAGACCGGCAACAAGTTCGTTGACGAAGTTATGGTTCCCATGAACAAACAAGAAGGCCATGACCTGCCCATCAGCAAACTGATGGATCAAGCAGATGGTACGTTCCCCTCCGGCACTGCTGCTTATGAAAAACGCGGCGTAGCCATCAACGTTCCTGAATGGCAAATCGATAAATGTATCCAATGCAACCAATGCTCCATTATGTGCCCTCACGCTGCCATCCGTCCTGTACTGATGACTGAAGAAGAAAAGAATGCTTCTGGCGTAGACGCTAAACCGGCTCTGGGTGCAAAAGGTATGTACTTCCGCATCGCAGTATCCCCGATGGACTGCCAAGGCTGCAGCAACTGTATCGATGCCTGCCCCGCTCCGGGCAAAGCACTGGTTGCTAAACCCTTCGCTACCCAGGAACATCTGAAAGATGCTTGGACCTACTTCACCACCAAGGTATCCCACAAGGATAACCCCATGAACAAGTACACCGTAAAAGGCAGCCAGTTCGAACAACCGCTGCTGGAGTTCTCCGGTGCCTGCGCAGGCTGCGGCGAAACCCCGTATGCCAAACTGGTTACCCAGCTGTTCGGCGATCGCATGATGATTGCCAACGCTACCGGCTGCTCCTCCATTTGGGGTGCATCTGCTCCTGCAATGCCTTACACCAAGAACTACAAGGGTCATGGTCCTGCTTGGGCTAACTCCCTGTTCGAAGACAACGCTGAATACGGCTTGGGCATGTACCTGGGCGTAAAAGCTGTCCGCGATCGTCTGGCTGAAAACATGACCGCTGCTGCTGCAGGCAACGTTAGCGCTGACCTGAAAGCTGCTCTGGAAGATTGGGTAGCCAACAAAGAAAACGGCGAAGGCTCTCGTGAACGCGCAGAAAAACTGACCGCACTGCTGGAAGCTGAAAAAGCTGGCAATGCTGATCTGGAACATCTGTACGCCAACAAACAGTTCTTCGTAAAACGTTCTCAATGGATCTTCGGCGGCGACGGCTGGGCCTATGATATCGGTTACGGCGGTTTGGACCACGTACTGGCATCTGGCGATGATGTAAACATCATGGTATTCGATACCGAAGTTTACTCCAACACCGGCGGTCAATCCTCCAAGTCCACTCCTGAAGCTGCAGTTGCCAAGTTCGCTGCCAGCGGCAAGAGAACCAAGAAAAAGGATCTGGGCATGATGGCCATGAGCTATGGCTATGTATATGTTGCCCAAATCAACATGGGTTACGACAAGAACCAGGCTCTGAAGGCCATTAAGGAAGCTGAAGCTTACCATGGTCCTTCCCTGATCATCTGCTACTCTCCTTGCATCAACCACGGCATCAAGAGAGGCATGCAGCACTCCTTCCAAGAAGCCAAGGCTGCTGTTGACAGCGGATACTGGGTAAACTTCCGTTACAACCCTGAACTGAAAGAAGAAGGCAAGAAGAGCTTCTTCCTGGACAGCAAGGCTCCTACCGAAGATTTCGAAACCTTCCTGAAGGGCGAAGTTCGGTACGCTTCCCTGGTCAAGACCTTCCCGGATATTGCGGAAAGCCTGTTTGCCAAGACGAAGAAAGACGCCGAAGAACGTCTGGAAAACTACAAAAAACTGGATGCTGCAGAATAACTGACGCATTCCCTGAGAAGCTGTGCCTCTGGCACAGCTTCTCTTTTTTTGCGTTTATTTGGTACGAATCAGGCCTCTGAGGGAATATGGACAAATTTGCAAAGTCACTTAAAAAAAAGGAAAATACTGCGAAAAAAATTTTACGGAATTTTTTCTAAAGTTTACAATAAAAAACTGTCTTGATAACTTAAATGCATACAGCAATTTTGCGTTTTGCAGCGAAAAATATCCAGAAAATCCGTGACAGGTTTGTGAAAATATTACAATATTGAGATGGATGTACGAATTGGCCCCTAAGAATTGCTAAAACCAGGAAAATTCTCCTTTTAGTCAGAATAGACAAATATGTAAAGTATGGTGCAATTTCACGGAAATTGCTAGCTTGAACGAACTAGATGTGATAGAATTTAGGCGTGTAAAGCTTTACACAAACGTTACTCATTTTTTACTTTAGTACCGCAAACAGACTATAGCGGAGGAGATCATCTTGGTTCACTTTTTTCTATTTTTAGGTGGTATTTCTTTATTCCTTTACGGTATGTCGCTGATGGGCGATGGGCTGCAAAAGGCAGCTGGCGCCAAGCTTCAGAAAATCCTGGGCGCACTGACCCGCAGAACCATTTACGGCGTAGCCTTGGGCGCTGGCGTTACAGCCGTGCTCCAGTCTTCCAGTGCCACAACGGTTATGGTTGTTGGTCTGGTAAACGCCGGCCTGATGAATTTGGAACAAGCCTTTGGGATTGTTATGGGGGCCAACATTGGTACCACCATGACCGCCCAGTTGATTGCCTTTAAGTTAACTGATTATATTACCCTGATTCTGGCCATCGGTTTCCTGATGCAGGCCGTGTGCAAAAAACGCCAGCTGAAACATCTGGGTTCCGTACTCCTGGGTTTTGGTATCCTGATGCTGGGTATGGCCATGATGGGGGATGCAGTAACTCCCCTGCGGCAGCATAAGGCCGTGATTGACTTCCTGGGCCGCTTTACCACCCATCCGCTGCTGGGCCTGGCCGTTGGTCTTTGCATGACCCTGGTGATCCAGTCCTCCTCCGCTACCATCGGTATTTTGATGGCTATGGCCAGCCAGGGCCTGATTCCCCTGGAAGGCGCCATCCCCGTCCTGTTGGGCGATAACATTGGTACCTGTATTACCGCCGTACTGGCAACGGTACAGGCCGGCCTGAACGCTAAGCGTGTGGCTTGCTCCCATGTTATGTTCAACCTGATTGGGTCCATTATTGCTATGACCTTCCTGCCCCAGTTCATCCATTTGGTGCTGCATATTTCTCCAGCAGGGGATATTGCCCGGCAGATTGCTAACGCCCACACCTGCTTCAACGTGGTGAACACCATTTTGTTCCTGCCCTTTGCCGGCAAGTTCACCCAGCTGATCAAGAAGCTGATGCCTGGGGACGAAACCGAAATCAACTACCAGCCCAAGTATCTGGACCGGAACGTATTAAATACCCCGGCCATTGCCCTGGAACTTTCCACCAAGGAAGTTGCCCGGATGGGCGACCTGGCCTTGGAAAATATCCACAAAGCCTTCGAAGCCGTAGACAAATACGACAAGAAGAAAGTGGAATTTGTCCTGGATCATGAACCGGTGGTGGACAGCCTGGAAGAAGCCATTACGGTGTATCTGACCAAAATGTCCGAAACCAACATGAGCAAGGAAATGTCCACGGTCCATACGGGCCTGCTCCATGCCTGCAGCGATATTGAACGTATTGGTGACCATGCGGAAACCATTGCCAAGCGGGTTCGCAGCATGAACGAAGACGGCACCCACTTCTCTGCCCAAGCCAATGCGGAAATGAAGGAGCTGGAAGTCCTGGTAGAAGGGGCAGCCACCAAGGCCATCAAAGCCCTGGAAACCCACGACCAGGAACTGGCCAAGGCTTCTCTGGACCTGTCCCATCAGGTATCCGCCAAGCAGAAAGCCATGAGAAAGAGCCACGTAGAACGTCTGAACAAAGGCATCTGCACTCCGGAAACTGGCTTTGTGATGTTGGAATTATTGCTGAACATGAAACGGGTCAGCGACCACGCCAAAAACATTGCCCAACTGGTCATGGGCGAGTTCTAAAGAATATTGTGAGAGGAGCTGCTGCGGCAGCTCCTTTTTTGTTGTTCATTATAGCCATAGCCGGATTCAAACCTCAAAACTGCTGTGCTGATTAAACTTCTATCGTCGCCTTGCGGCGACACTTCCTACACGCTTGCAGGAAGCGTTCTATGCCGCTACTGGTCAAGTAATAGACTAGGGTTAGTGCAGGTATTTACGAACTATGCTGCTTTGCTACACACGTTTAGCACACGACCAGTATAGGCCTAAGACCGGCCCCTTCAAGCGTTGCGCTCACATCCAAGAGCATGTCAGTTTATCAAAATGCTCTTGGCTAATGTGAGCCATGTGATAGCAGCCCAAGAAGCAAGCCCGCAGGGCGCGGCTGATTGGAGCGCTGCGAACCACTAAGGAGCTGTCAGTCAGCATGGCTGACTGAGGAAGTTTTTTTCAACCCCCTTTTTTCTTCGGAAAAATCCATTGCAGCGGCTGCGGGGAAAGCTTATAATGGACGTCAGAGTGTATAAAATGTTACAGGGAGTATAAGTATGAACATTACGGTTTATTTGGGCTCCAGCAAGGGAAATCATCCCTGCTATGAGCAATTTGCCAAGGAGCTGGGTACCTATTTGGCCCAGAACGGTCATACCCTGGTGTACGGGGGCAGCCGCACCGGTCTTATGGGCATACTGGCAGAAACAGTGCTGGCCCAGGGCGGACGGGTGGTAGGTGTAGAAACCCGGTTCTTTGTAGAGAAGGAAATGCAGCAGCCCGGTCTCAGCCGGCTGTTGATCACTAAAACCATGGCGGAACGGAAAGCCAAAATGCTGGAGCTGGGAGATGTGTTCCTGGCGTTTCCCGGGGGTGTGGGTACCCTGGAAGAAATCAGCGAGGTGATGGCCAAGCAAAAGCTGGGGTTGATCACCAAGCCCTTTGCCTTTTTGGACGTGAACGGCTTTTACCAGCCGCTGAAGGCTGCCTTGCAGCAAATGGTCCAGGAAGGCTTCCTGGGGGAAGATTGGTTCCAGGACGTGCCCTTTTTAAGCACGCTGGAGCAGGTGGCCCAGTTTATTGCCCAGGCCGCACCGCTGGTGGCCGAGTGAAAAATAGTAAAAAATGCAACAAAAGGTATTGACAAAACTGCTCATATCCAGTAAAATCTAATCATGTTTTGCGGAAGTAGCTCAGTGGTAGAGCACCACCTTGCCAAGGTGGGGGTCGCGAGTTCGAATCTCGTTTTCCGCTCCATGTAAAAGTCAGCCACTGTGCCAGGGGTTCCTGGACAGTGGTTTTTTTGTGGGAAAAAGCGCCTAATAGTTGAGAAAACAGTGGTTCTATTGTATGATAAAATAGAATAATTAGCGGCAGAGGGGGAAACAAGCATGGAAGAGATTGCAGTAGCATTGGCAGCCGATGAACGGTATGCCCAGCATGGGGCGGTGACTTGTGCCTCCATTCTGCTTCAGCACCGGGAAGGTCTCCCTGTGCATTTTTATTTTCTCAGTGACGGGATCTCGGAAGAACAGGAGTCCGGCATTGCTGCAACGGTAACAAACCTGGGGGGAATCATTACCTTCATTCCTACAGGAAATATAAAAATCGAGGCCCATACCAGCGGCCATGTGAACCGGGCTGCCTATCTGCGGCTGCTGCTGGATCAGCTGCTGCCGGCTTCCGTAACCAAGGTCATCTATCTGGATACGGACCTGCTGGTCCTGGACGATATTGAAAAGCTCTGGAATACGCCTTTGGGAGGCCATCCCCTGGCGGCGGTGCCCGATTTGGGCATCTTGTGCTCCAAGCGGATGGTGAAGCAAAAAGAAGTGACCTTGGGCCTTAAGGCTGGGGATCCCTATTTCAATTCCGGGGTCATGGTCCTTGACCTGGCCGCCTGGCGCCAGCACCACTATGGCCAGCAGGTGCTGGAAAAGGTGGAGCAGGGGGCCTACCGGCATCACGACCAGGACGGTTTGAACCTGGTGTTTCAGGGCAAATGGATGCCCCTGCCCCTGCGCTGGAATGTGATTCCTCCGGTGTTTACCCTGCCGCTGAAGGTACTCAGCAGCGGCCAATGGAAAACCTCGGCCATCCGGGCAGCGGAAAACCCGGCGGTATTCCACTGGGCCGGCCGGTATAAACCCTGGGAATTTGCCCGGGACGGAGCCTTTAACGAAAAATATTATGACGTGCTGGCCAAAACTGCCTTTGCGGATGCCCCCATGCCCCAGCCCAGCAAGGATATGAAGGGTAAGTCCATCTTGCGGCAGGAGCTGCGGATGAAGCTGGCGGGAGTTTGGAGCAAGCTATTGTAATGGGAAAATCTGTGGTAATGGGGAGCAAAGCGTGAAAGCATTAATTACTAGAGAATCATTTATAACTGTCTGTGTAAATTTGTTTTTGTTATTTGTGTGCTGTACCAAATGGAATGCAGGGTTTAGCATCAGTGCGGGACTGGTAATTGCGGGTATTCTGTATTGCTTGGCTAAAAAAGAGAAATTTACCCTGCCGCCTAAAGCATTTTTGATGCCATACCTATGCTTTTTAGGTACCGTGACCTTGGCCTCGTTTCTTACCGGAGATCCTGGCTCCATCCGGACGGCCCGGAATTTTATTGCCTATTCCCTGCCGGTCTGGGTGACCTATTTCGCCTTGCAGAAGGTGGCTTCTTTGTGGGACGCTACCCAGTGGGGACTTTTGGGAGGCAGCTGGGTGCTGGCGTATTACCCTATGAAAGCTATTACAGATGGTCACCTGTATGAACGACTAAGAGGACCTTTTGCTGCATACAATCATATGGGCATGACTTTAGAAGCACTGTTGCCTTTTTTATATCTGACAGCCCTTCATCATTGGTATACCAAAAGAGGCTCAGCAAGAATTCTTTATACACTGCTATTTGGCGGTACAGCACTGTTTATGACGGTAGCCCTGCTTATGAGCCAATCTAGAGGTGCTATTGCCGGCTTTTTTGTTGGGCTTATGGTCGTATTTCTGTATTCTATTTTTAATAGAAAAACTACATGGAAAATGCCTAGTCGAATCGTTATCTTTGTTGTGCTTTTAAGTGTGTGTGCAACAAGTTTTTTTGCGATTTCTAGGCGCTATCAAGTCCGTTCTTATGACCATGAACGAGTACTGCTGCTCCATTCTGCCTACCATATGTGGCAGGACCACAAGGTGTATGGGGTGGGCTTTGACCGTTGGAATGAGGTATACCGGGCCCATTATATTCTGCCCGGAGCTCATGAGCCGACACTGACTTTACCGCACAACGATATTGCTAATTTCTTTTCTGGCACAGGTACGCTGGGTGGAATTGGCTATTTGGCTTTTTTGGCAAGCAATATATTATTACTACTGTATGTAATGAAAAAACAACCAGAAAATCTCTTTCCTTATGGAATGCTGTGGTATTGCATCGGATTACTTCTTATTCATGGGATGGTGGACAACACTTTTTATGCAAAATATGAATTACATTTGTATTTTGCTTTTTGGGGCATTGCCTTAGGCAGTAAAGCGCAAAGTGAAAAGAATTGAGCATTGTTATATATGCTGGAAGAATCAGATGCAGAGGAGAAATTATGGGGAAACTTTTTCATTATGTAATCAGCGCCAAAGACGCTCAGGAAAGAAGAGCCTCTATTTTGGCTAACTTTCGTTCCCATGGTCTGGAACCATGTTTTTTTGATGCCATTATGGGTAATGCCCTGACGGCAGAACAGCAGAAGGAACTGAACGTGGATACAGGGGTCATGGGACTGGGAGAAGTGGGCTGCGCCCTGTCCCATATGGGCGTGTACCAGAAACTATTGGACAGCCAGGAACCCTATGTATTTGTGTTCGAGGATGATGTGCATTTGAATGACGCTTTTTTTCAGGCGCTGCCAGCTCTCCGGCAATTCCTGGACACCCATTCGGAACCCCTGGTGCTGCTGCTGTATAAGGCTCGGGCCCATACCCGGATAGCAGTAAAAAAAGACGGCAAGCCTTTTATTCTCCATGCTTTGGCGGGATCTTATGGACACGGGTATGTAATCAATCGCAAGGCAGCAGAAAATATTCTTCGGTTTCAAACACCGCCCCGGATTGAAATTGATGCCTGGGCCCAATACCTAAAATTAGATTTGCTAGAAATTTATTGTACTAAAGAAACCTTGGTGCAGCTTCAAAAGCAGCATTCTCAGGATTCCCAGATTGATGCCATTGCTTCCCGGGCTAAAAAGAATCCCCTTTATGAAAAGCAGATGCGCAGACAGCGCATCGGGGGGTATTATGACCAGCTTTCCTGGGGAGAAAAGTTGAACATTCAAGGTAAGCGAATCTGGCGCCACGTACAGGAATTGTATTACGATAAAGACACTTCTCATCACTAAAGCCAGAAACAGGGGTGTAGACGGCTTTACAATTATTGCTTTGAAAATATTGACTAAATGAAGTCAAAGAAAGGTTATTTTAAAAGGAAGTTTAACGTACTGCTTTGAATCTTCTTCTTTTTAGAAACTACTAGGAAGCATCGGATTGGAAATGAGCGTACGTTTAAGAATTGTTGATTCGATTGGGGGACAAAATGAATAAACCATTTTTTCATTATGTAATTCATGCAAGTGTCGCTGTTGAACGTAAAAATGCCATTTTAGAAAACTTCCATAAATATGGAATAGAACCGCAATTCTTTGAAGCAGTGATGGGAAATAAATTATCTCCTCAACAGCTAGAAAAATTACATGTGGATACAGGAATCATGAGTCTGGGTGAAGTAGGTTGTACGCTTCCCCATTTGGGTATCTACAGAAAATTATTGGAGTCTCAGGAACCCTATGTTTTTGTGTTTGAGGATGATGCATATCTTAATGCCGAATTTTTTAGAGATTTATCGGATTTGATGCATTTTTTGGATAATCATCCAGAGCCTATAGTTTTCTTGCTGCACAAAGTGATTGCTCATACCAAAACAAGAGTGAAAAGAGCTGGAAAACCGTTCATTCGTCACTGTTTAGCTGGCTCCGGTGGATATGGATACGCAATCAATCGAAAAGCAGCAGAAAATATGCTTCGCCTTCATACTTTTCCTCGTATGGAAATAGATGCATGGGCTCAGTATAAAAAATTAAACCTACTGGATATATTTTGCACAGAAGAAGATTTAGTCACAATTCATGAAGAAAACGATAGCAATTCGGTGATTGACCGTATTGCACCGCGTGCCCAAAAAGACCGTAAGTATTTGAAAAAAATGAAGCGGAAGAGAATGAAAAATTTTTACCGGACCATGTCCGGCCGGGAAAAAATGGTGATGCAGGCCAAACGGCTTTGGCATCATATTCAAGAATTTTATTATGATAAGGAAGTAAAGCCGGAATGACGTACCATAAAATCTTTTTGGATGGGATTATGCACATGGGGGATATGCTGATGACCGCCTCGGTGCTGCCCGTCCTGCGCAAGCACTGCCCCCATGCCCAGATTGTCTACCTGGCCAAAAAGGAATTGGCTTTTGTGGCGGAAATGCTGGAAGGGGTGGATCGGGTAATTCCCTACGGCTATCAAAGCGGCGGGGGGTACCGGGATGTGTACCGGCTGGGAAAAAAGCTGGGCCGGGAAGGTTTCGACCTGGGGATTTCCCTGGACCCCCGGGAACGGGTAACCCTGATGAAATGGATAGCCCGAATGCCGGAACGGCTGAGCCTGGAGCGGGGGCTGGGCTGGGAACTGGGCTGGGAAAAGCTGTTTTATACCCAGGACCTGCCCCTGCCGGCTGGGTGGAACTTTCAGGACCACAGTATGGCGGTGAACTTCCAGCAAATGCTGCGGCTGTTTTTCCAGGACCCAGATACCCAGTATGCCTGCGCCCATTTTAAGCCTTTTTCCCAGGAGGTAGAGGACTGGTGCAGGGCGCTGCTGACCCAGCAGCCAGGGAGCAAGCGGGTGGCCCTGTGCATCCAGTCCAGCAGTCCGTCCAAGGATTGGCCGGCAAAAAAGTTCAGCCAGATATGTAATTGGCTAATTGACAAGTATCAGGCAGTAGTATATATTACAGGTGTTTCCAGCCATGAAGCCAAAGCCAAGACCATTCTCAAGGGAATTTCCCGGCAGGAACAAGTGGTGGATTTGGTGGGAAAATCCTCTTTTCCCCAGTTGGCAGGCTTGTTATCCAAAATGGATCTGCTGCTGAGCCTGGATACGGGAACGGCCCATGTGGGCGGAGTGGCAGGCTGTCCTGTAATTACGCTCTTTACCCACAATTCCCCGGTGATCTATCAGGCTCCAGGGCTGCATTCCCTGGGCGTCAGCGGGCACCTTCCCTGTTCGGGAAAATACGTTTGCGTAGGTCCCAACCATTGTTCCAAAACGGACTGCGTAGACGCCATTACATTACCCATGGTCCAACAGGCCATAGAAAGCGTATTTGAAAAATCATGAAAACATTTGAGTCAGGCTTTTTTGCATTGGACCATTTCATTGCCAAGAAGGAAGACTTCGATTTTTTGGAAGCCGCTGCCAAAACTCCCTGGCACATTGCGTATAATGTCAATGATCCGTTCTTTTCCATTATGGGAGCCTCGGTGGTTTCCGTTCTGGAAAACAACCCGGACCAGCCGCTGGTGTTCCACCTGTTTACTGATGGGTACAGTCCGGAAAACCGGGACAAGGTCCAGCAGCTGGCTAAGCAGTGGCACTGCCGCTGCGTACTGTACGAACTTCATATGGAACCCTTCCAGGACTTTCATGTGAAGGTGGCCCGGTTCTCCCGGATTACCTATGGGCGGCTGTATATGCCCAAGGTCCTGAAGAGCCTGACGGACCGGTTCCTGTACTTGGACGCGGATACCATGGTGGCGGCCTCCCTGGCGCCGCTTTTTACTTTGGATATGACAGGCTATGCCATGGGCGCTGTATCGGAACGGCCCAAGGATGCAGCCTACCGGGGCGGCTATCTGAAGCTCAAGAACGGCAAGTACTTTAATGATGGGATTATGCTGGTGAATATTCCGGAATGGGAGAAGCAGGGGATTACGGAAAAGGCTTTCTCCTTCCAGAAGGAACCCCGGGAACGGTTCCTGGGGCAAAGCCAGGATGTGCTGAACCTGACCTTTGACGGCACCAACCTGTTTCTGCCGCCGGAGTACAATGAATTTGGCGGCGGGGAAGACGACCAGGGCCATGGAGTGATCATCCACTGGACCGGCCGCCGGAAGCCCTGGCAGATGGTGCTGGCCCCCTTTGATGCCCAGTGGCGGAAGTACAACGCCCTGTCCCCCTGGGAAACCCTGACCAATACTTTGCCCATCAAGAAACCGGAAAACTATCATGATTTCAAGCAATGGGCCAAGTTCCGGAAAAAGGACAGCTTCTCCGATTATCTTTGGGGAATGGCTTGGTATGCCTGGCTGAAGCTGCGCTATAAACTCTAAATACAAATGAAAATCCGAGCTGCAGAGGCATAAACCTTTGCGGCTCGGATTTTCTATTCTGGCTCTTCACGTTTTATTGTGGGATGGCAGATTTCTGCCATCCTTCTTTTATGTCTAGCAACATCCCACTGTCGCAATCTCTAGACAGTGCCGTTTCGTATAGATGGTAATGCTGAATATCGAATCAGAGTGAAAAAATATTCATCATTTTTGTATCCATACCCTATTCGTTTTGCAACCTTAATCTTGTTATTGAAGCCTTCAAGCTTTCCTGTGGTAATCGGATGGGCTGAGTGAGCAATCAAACCCTCTTTGCGTTTTCGCTTTAAGCGGGCAAACTTTTGCAGCTGCGGTATGTTGCCCTCCTCGGCTCCTTTAAACCATTTTTCCCATTCTACGGCAGCTAAATCGGGGTTTCTAAGCTCGAATAGATCACTTAGTTCCTCTTTCATTGTATGGCAAACTGTCAAATTTTCATGTTTTTTAAGGATTTCCTTGAGATTTTCTGCCTTTTTATCGCTTAGTGTTTCTTCCTTGCAAAGCAGCGTCCAGCGAGCTTGTTTTACTTCCTTGTAAAGCCGATTCTCCTCTTTAATTGAATCCTCTGCTTTTGTTGCCTGCTCTTCAGCAATATTCTCTGTAATCCCAAGCTTTAGGTTATCGGCTTTCTCTTTGTGCTGTCTTGCTTCCTCCAGCCTTACGGCTCCCAGCACATCTCGTCCATACTGGGCTTGCATATGGTAGCGGTCGTGTACTATTGCCGCATGAGGCAGATACTTTTCTACCAGGGTGTTGAACGATGCGTTCATGTCCATTGCGACAGCTTCTACTTCAGACAAATACTCCAGGTCTGTCTCTTCAAAAAACTTTGTAAAGGCAGCTATAGAGCGTCCCGCACCAACCCAGAGGATGTCTCCCATATCAAGGTCCATAACACAGGTTGCGTAAGTATGGCCTTTGTGCATTGCAAACTCATCAACGGCAAGATGCTTAGGACGGTAGCCACTTTTGCGAAGTTCCTCGCTTCGCGTTTTGAGAGCCTCGTCCATAATTTCCTTATGGATTTTAGAAACTGTTCCCCAATGGATACCGGTCAAATCGCTGACTGCTTTAATCGTCATTTGATGCATAAGCAAAATCTTGATCCATAAAGCGGCACGAGAAGTGACTCTGGTTCCAGGATACTTAAAGGTTATGTTTTCATTGAAGGTATGCCCGCATTTTTGGCACCGGTAGCGGTGGAATCTCACACGAAGAATCCGTGGCTTTCCGGGTATCCAGGGCATGTCTTTAAGTGTAGTTACAGGGTTGTCATGGACATGGACCTTACCGCCGCAGCAAGGGCATACAACGTCGGCTGTAGGCCGGGTACTATTTACATCTATGATCTCTTCAAAAAGAGAAGCAATACTCGTAGGAATATTTTCCTGTATGTTTTTGCATAAATTTGCTATACTTGAGGTTGAGAGCACGTGGATCATTCCTTTCGTAGTTTTGTCGCTATTACTTAGAATGGAGCATCCCGTGCTCTTTTTCAATACCTTTTTTCAGTTTTTAAATTCTGTCTTAGATTTCGTATCCCCCAATTTTCCGTGATGAGCCTCTATTCTTCACTGATTTTCTTTTTCCCGTGGAGGGTGAGGGCATTGTCCTGGGTCAGCTGGTAATCCGGCTGGGTCAGGTCATGACGGGCATCGTAGAAATTGGAAGGGGCTTGGAGCAGGCCGGACATCGTATCAAACACCAGGTCATTGGTAAATATTGCTGACTCATGCTGGCGAAGGACTTTCACGGTTTCCGGGTAGGCTGCCTGGTAACTGGGGGATAGGTAGATCCACAGGGGAATCCGCACCATATTGAATTTGAAGGGGGAAGCCGTATGGGTCAGTTCTAGGTCTTCCCCGTGGTCGGAGAAATAGACCAGGGCTTGCAGCTGCAAACGGTTCTGGCCTTCCTGATAGATTTGCTGGAGAATGGAATCTGTATGGTGGAGGGAGCGCTGGTACCAGATTTCTTTTTCTTCTTTATCTAGCAGTTCCCAGCCCTGCGCCAGGCAGTACTCTTCTGGAATCCTCTGGTCATTGCATAAATCGGTGTAAGTTTACCGTCTGCACGGACTTTTTTTACCACCTTCTCGGAATTCTTTTACCACCCCACCGCACTAGTAGGCCATTAAGAGATTCAGCCAAAAGCTCTGCCGGATGGTTGAGCCGGCAGAGCTGGTTATTTAGTTTTCTTTAAAGTATAGATAAGCTTTAGCTTTGAGTTGCTTTCAGGCCATACCGTTCTCTCATTGAGATACGGCCTTCAACCATAATTACGTATGAGTTATGGATAATGCGGTCCATAATAGCATCAGACACAGGGCTTGCAGATTCGGGGTTCGAATCAATCCTGGTATACCAGCCATCTGTGCTGTACTGGGTGCAGAAAATCATAGAACGTTGGCAACGAGTTTCTACAATTTCTAATAGATCATAACTTTCCTGCGGTGTTAGGGGGCGTATAAGCCATTCATCCAAAATGAGCAAATCAACCTTTTTGTAATTGGACAGGCATTTCTTTAATTCACCGCCGCTTCGGGCAATATTCAACTCATCCAGCAATTCTGGCATACGAATATATCGTACTTTCTTGAATCGTCGGCAGGCAGCGTTACCAAGAGCACAGGCAATGTAGGTTTTACCATTGCCAGAAGCTCCTTCCAGAATAATATGGTGTCCCTCGTCTACAAATTTGCAGCTGGATAGGCGTAAAATCTGTGCTTTATCCAACTTTCTATCTTCGTAGTACTCAATTTCTTCTACTGCGGCAGCTGGGGCAGAAAAATTTGCATTCTTAATGAGTCGCTGTACTGTATTCGTTTGGCGTCGGTTCCATTCGGCAGTCACCATCAGTCCTAATCGTTCCTCAAAGCCAAGCTCATTAAAGGTTGAGTCTTGTAATTGGTGGGATAATTCATCCGCCATAGCGGTCATTCTCATCTTCCTAAGCATCTCTACGGTTTCCTGGTCTATCATTGGCGGCCACCTCTATCCTTACTGAAATACGAGGCACCGCGTGTAATTCCGTAGTTGTTTGCTGCGGCTGGCTTTTTCTGCGGAGCGTTTTTAACAGGTTTATCTTGGTCATTTTTTAAAATGCTGCTGACGTTACGGACGGACGGAGTGGCCTTGTAGGCGAAAATACGTCCACAAGCGTTTTCAAGCCGTACTTTCCCGTAACGTTCTTCCAATTTCCTAAGGCTGGAGCAGGCTTTGTAGCCCTGTTCTGGGGCCTTTCCGCTGGTAAGGAAATACTGCACAGTCTTTTCTGTCATGGGACCAACAGTCGTTGCCCAACGAGTGAAATCATCCGTATTGTAGGTCAGGTACCTTTGGTGTGCAAGGGGCATGTGCTCTAGGTTTACCAGCGGATCTCTCTGGACGGTCCGCAAACGACGGTGGCTGGCAACACGGCTGCCGTGGAAGAATACTTCTACAGTAGTCTTTGTCACCCGAATGTCTACCTTTTCGCCAATCAAGTTGTAAGGGACTGAATATTTGTTCTTGCCATCTGAAATAAGATAATCATTGGGAACTTTGGCTACCGACCAAACAGCAGCCTCAAAATCTGTAGGTGGCAGAGGAAGCATATATTGCTTTTCTTCTTCCATATAGGCACTGTAGCGGGAGCCTGCCATCTGCTTAAAGGGGCGGTCGTTCATTTCTTTAAGTTTTTCCGCAATAGCCTCATTCATTTCATGAAGGGAAAAGAATTTCCTTGAACGTAAGGCAGCAAGAATCCAGGTTTCAGCAAAACGCACAGAAGCTTCTGCGGAGCTTTTATCCTTAGGCCTGCGCACACGGGCTGGTACAATTGCCGTACCATAATGTTCAGCCAATTCCTGGTAACTGTGGTTTAGGATTGTTTCATACTTAGTATTAGACGTGGTTGCAGTTTTGCAATTGTCAGGAATTAGAAGCCGAGGAACACCACCATAAAACTTGAAGGCGTGGATATGGCAGTTCAGCCAGTTCTCAGTTTTCATATCGTCGCAGGCTTCTGCATAGGTATAATAACTGCACGGCAAGGTGGCAATAAAGAGATACGCTGGGCTTGTACTGCCGGTTACCGGGTCATATACGGGAAGAGTATCCCCAGCCCAGTCGACCTGCATGGCATCGCCAGGTTTATGCTGAATACGCATGGTAGCTTTGGTTACCCGAGCCCATTTTCGGTATTTCTCTGCAAATTGTGTACTCATATAAGGCGTTTTGCCAGTCTCGTAGCACTGTCTGCAATATTCTTCCCATAGAAGCGTCATCGTTACACCAGATTTTGCTAGTTCCCGATGGATGTAGGGATAGTCTGGTTCAACATAAAAAACTTTGGTCATGCTCTTTCTTGGGAATAATATTGTTTCCAATTCAGCATTAGTGATGCTGGAATCCAGCGGCCAGCTAATGCCTTGTTGGTCTGCAGCCTTGTAGACTGCACTGATGGTTGGGCGAGAAGCAACTTTGGTTAAAGCTATCCCGCGTTGAGTGCACCCCTTGCTTCGCAGCATAAGAATCTTTCGGTAATCCGTCATATGAGGACCCCCTTATACTAAAGTCACACGAGAACCGTGTGCTATCTTCAGTATGAGAGTTATTGAGCAGGGTGGCAAATACTTCCGGAAGGATGGTCAAATAACTGCGGCAGAGTGGTAAAAAAAGTCCGTGCACATGGCAAAATCGTATCGGTATATTCAGTCATAGCGGAAATGGCTGCCGGTCAGGTGCAGTACAATAAAATTGTTCTGGCCGCCAGGAACTTCTTGAAGGGCGGAAAGCAGCACTTCATCGGTTCCTTTGAAATTTTCCCGGTAATCCGCCTGCTGGGAAATGACGGTAATGCCCGCATCGGAGACAACCCCGGCTTCCTGGGTAGAAAGCCAGTAGGTGGTATAACCGGCTTTTTTGGCTAGGCTCATAAGATCCACGGCCTTTTTGAGGGGCACTCGGTTGTACTGGTTGGCACTGGTAAGAGCTTGGGTTACGGCCATAATGGTGTTGGGAAAATTGGCGTAGGAATTGGGATAAAAGAAAAAATTGGGATTCTGTTTCATGGTCCGTTCCCAGGGGGTGGAATCAAAACTGGTGGGGGCAAAGGCTGACATGGCATCCCGGGTGGCACTTTCTCCAATGACCAAAATGATGGTTCCGGGAACTTTTTGACTAATTAACTGTTCTTGGGACAGCAGCTGAAGCTTTTGTGTATTTCGGGGCAGGTTTTTCTTTAACTCCAGAAAAGCGCGCATAGGGCCGCCTTTTTGGTATAGATGCGTCAAACGGTCCAAGGGAAAGACGGAAAAGGTATAACTGCCTGTAAAGTATAACACTAAGGCCAAAACGGCAAGCTGTTTCTTGCGGGAGCTTACCGACAGGCTTTTCTGCGCAGCGGGGAAGGCCAAACTATGGACCAGCGCCAGAAAAGACCCTGCCAGAAGCAGAAGAATGGTAAGCAGCAGGGGCTGGGAAAACGTAGCCGTCAAATAGTTGTAGGCTTCCAGCGGAGTGGTGGCGATGATGGACATCAGGATGATCTCATCCATGGGTTTGCCGTAATGGACGAAATAAAACAGATAAGCCATGGCACTGGTGATTTCGCCCCACAGGGGCAGGGCACAAAGCACACCAAGCGGCAGCTGCAGCCGTCCGGCTTGGGGCAGCAGTTGCTGCAGCAGCCAGACGGTGGTGTACAGCAGGCTGGGGAAAATCCAGTAACTGCCCACGTCTTCTTGAAAATAGTCGGGAATCCAGGAAAAAACATAGCTGTAGGGAACCAGCCATAACAGCAGGAGCAGCAGGGGAAGGGACTCCAGGGAGAGCTTCCTGGAGGTTAGGCTCTCTTGGAGAAACAGGCAGCCCCAGAGGAAGACAAAGCTGCGCAGCAGCCGCAGCTGGGTGATGTGGTGCAGGGGCAGCAAGGGAGATTGAAAGAAACTAAACCAGAGCAATAGGAAAAATAGGACGATGCGCAAAGCAGTCTTGAGACTGCTGCACAGATTGTGTTTGGTGGAAGGGGCGAGTAACGGAATTTGCAACGATAAACCTCCAATATTGTGTATAATATGTGACAAAAATATTTGCCATTATTATAAGTTATATCAAAGAAAATTGAAAGAGTTGAAACAAAATGAACCGTGAACCGGGATGTCAGCTGGAAAAAATCCCTGAAACTTCTTTGCCCGTTGTATAATAAAATATACAGTTGCATTTTCTGTAGAAATTACCCTGGATGCCTGGCCTGCCAGGCTTTGTAAGGAGGCTATAGCCTATGACAAAATGGATTGCAGCAGCGGTGCAGATGGATTCCCAGGACAACCTGGAACAGAATCTGGAAGCGGCTGCCTATTACGTAAAAGAAGCGGCCCAGCGGGGAGCCCAGCTGGTGGTGTTCCCGGAATGCATGAACTACCTGGGCCGGGGTATTGCTGACCATGCAGAAAGTCTGCTGGGCGGCAGGACCTATCAGGTGATGGCCCAGCTGGCCAAGGACTACGGCCTGTGGCTGGAAGCCGGCAGCATTTATGAAACCAACGACCAGGACCCCAAGCGGCCCTATAATACCACTTATCTGCTGAGCCCGGAGGGGCAGCTGCTGGCCAAGTACCGGAAACTCCATCCCTTTGACGTGGTGCTGTCCAGCGGGGTGACCAGCCGGGAATCTGACCGGGTATGTCCCGGGGACCAGGTGGTGACGGCGGAAGCCGGAGAGCTGGGAAAACTGGGTCTGGCCATCTGCTACGATATCCGCTTTGGGGAACAGTTCCGGCTGATGGCGTTAGAAGGGGCCAAGGTGCTGACCATTCCCGCCAACTTTACGGTGAATACCGGGAAGGACCACTGGGAAGTGCTGCTCCGGGCACGGGCCATTGAAAATGAATGCTACGTGATTGCCCCGGACCAGATTGGTAAGAAACCCAAATTCCAGGCCTATGGCAATTCCCTGATCATTGACCCCTGGGGCCAGGTGATTGCCCGGGCGTCCAATAGACCGGGGATAATCCTGGCAGAAATTGACCTGGACTATGTGAAACAGGTTCGGGAAGAAACCTTTACCCTGGCCAATCGCCGGCCGGATGTGTATCAATTGGCGAGAACCAAATAGACTGTATAGTCCGTTCCAAACCCTTGGGACCGTGGGCATTCCACGGTCCTTTTGTGGTATAATAGAATGTATTGTGTTACTGAAATAGAGGGGGAAAATAGCATGAAGATTGCCATTGCCGGAACAGGCTACGTGGGAATTTCCAACGGGCTGCTTTTGGCACAGCATAACCACGTTGTGGCACTGGATATTGTGTCCGCCAAGGTGGAAATGCTGAATCGGGGAGAATCGCCTATTGAGGACCAGGATATCTCCCGTTTCTTGCAAAATAAAGCATTGGATTTTCGGGCCACTGTGGATCCCCAGGAGGCCTACGGGGAGGCGGACTATGTCATCATTGCTACGCCCACCAATTATGATCCTCAGAAGAACTTCTTTGACACGTCCTCTGTGGAAAGCGTGATTGAGCAGGTGCTTTCCATTGCTCCTGAAGCTTATATGGTCATCAAGTCCACGGTGCCGGTGGGCTATACGGAGGCTATGCGGACCCAGTACGGGACGGACCATATCCTGTTTTCTCCGGAATTTCTCCGGGAAGGGAAGGCCCTGCATGACAACCTGTACCCCTCCCGCATCGTGGTGGGCAGCGATACGCCGGCAGGCCATCGGTTTGCCCAGCTGCTGGAAGAAGGGGCTGCCAAAAAGGACGTGCCTGTGCTGTTTACGGGCTCTACGGAAGCGGAAGCCATCAAGCTGTTTGCCAATACGTACCTGGCGCTCCGGGTGGCCTATTTCAACGAACTGGATTCTTATGCGCAGGTCCGGGGCCTGAACACCCGACAGATTATCGACGGGGTTTGCCTGGATCCCCGGATTGGTGATTTCTACAACAATCCCTCCTTTGGCTACGGGGGCTACTGCCTGCCCAAGGATACCAAGCAGCTTTTGGCCAACTACCAGGACGTGCCCCAAAATCTGATTTCCGCCATTGTGGAAGCCAACCGGACCCGGAAGGACTTTATCTCCGATACCATTCTCTCTCGGAAACCGGCGGTGGTGGGGATGTACCGGCTGACCATGAAAACGGACTCGGACAATTTCCGGGCCTCCGCCATCCAGGGCGTCATGAAGCGCATCAAGGCCAAGGGCGTGCCGGTGGTGGTGTACGAACCTACCCTGAAGGAAGACGAATTTTTCCATTCCCGGGTGATTCGGGATTTGGCAGAATTTAAGAAGGTCAGCGACGTGATTGTGGCCAACCGCTGGTCGGAGGAACTGGCGGACGTGAAAGAAAAGGTCTTTACCCGGGACCTGTTTGACCGGGATTAAGAAGGGAGCAGACCATGAGCGAAAAAAAGCCTTTTGATCCAGAGAAAAAAGTCTTGATTACCGGCGCTGCCGGTTTTATCGGTTTCCACCTGGCCAAGCGGCTGCTGTCCCTGGGCGCCCAGGTGGCAGGGCTGGATAACCTGAATCCTTATTACGATGTGCATCTGAAATTGGACCGGCTGCGGGAATTGGACCTGTATCCCTCGTTTTCCTTTACCTGCGGGGACCTGGCCGATGCCGGCGCCGTAAATAGCCTGTTTGACGAATTTAAACCGGATATTGTGGTGAATCTGGCGGCCCAGGCTGGGGTCCGCTACAGCATTGACCATCCCCGGTCCTATATTGACTCCAACATTATCGGCTTCTTCAATATCCTGGAGGCCTGCCGGCATTTTCAGCCGGAGCATCTGCTGTATGCTTCCAGTTCCTCGGTGTATGGCAACCAGCAGAAGACGCCCTTTGCCACCACGGACCCGGTGGACCATCCCATCAGCCTGTATGCGGCCACCAAAAAATCCGATGAGCTGATGGCCTATACCTACAGCCACCTGTACGGCATTCCGGCTACGGGGCTGCGGTTCTTTACGGTGTATGGGCCCTTTGGCCGGCCGGACATGGCCTATTTCAGCTTCACCCGGAAGATTATGGCGGGGGAACCCATCAAGATTTTCAACCAGGGGGATATGTACCGGGACTTCACCTATGTGGACGATATCGTCGCCGGAGTAGAACGGATGCTGTGCAATCCGCCGGTACCCAACGAAACCGGGGACCGGTACAAGCTGTATAATATCGGCAACAACCATCCGGAAAAGCTCATGACCTTTATTGAAACCCTGGAGGACGTGCTGGGGAAAAAGGCCCAGAAGGAATTCCTGCCCATGCAGCCCGGGGATGTGTACCAGACCTATGCAGATGTCAGTGAGCTGGAAAAGGACTTTGGGTTTAAGCCCCAGACCTCTATCCGGGAGGGGCTGAGCCAGTTTGCCCAGTGGTATAAGAAGTATTATCGCTGACGAGGTGGGACGGTCCGCTGGATGGGCGTGGATAAAACCTCATTTGGTGGTGTGAAGAAATACTTATTCCCGAAAGAAAAAACGGCTTGCGAGTGCAAAAGAATTCGCAAGTCGTTTTTTATAGCCGTATCCAAGCCTCAAAACTTCCTCAGTCAGTCCTACGGACTGCCAGCCCCTTCACGCTTGAAGGGGCCGGTCTTAACCCCATACTGGTCATGTGCAAAACGAGTATAGGAAAGTAATCTATGGCATGTAGATAAATTTCTACTTCTATTCCCCTCTAGAACTTGACCAGTAGCGGCATAGAACGCTTCCTGAGTGGTTCGCCGTTTCCAATCAGCGGCGTCCTAACGGACTTGCTTCTTGGACGGCTATCACATAGGTCGCATATTCCAAATGTCCTTGAGAAACTGCATTGACATTTGGATGCGACCGTAAAACGTGTAGGAAGTGTCGCCGCAGGCGACGATAGAAGTTTCATTATTTTACAGTCCTCTTAATGGCTAGTGTGGTCTGCACAACTTCTATTTTAAATAAAAAAACCTCTGCCAAGCGGCAGAGGTTTTTTGTACAGGGAGGTTATTTCCAATAGTCCAGGTTGGAGGTATCCAGGCCGATGTTCTTGGCTTTGAATACGGGTTTCTTGCCTTCCTTCAGTTGGCGGCCGTAGTCGTCCATTACTTTCAGGGCGGTGTTGCTCAGGGCCATGATGGAAGGAATGTTTACCAGGCACATGAAGGCCATGGTGATATCAGCAGCAGCCCAGGCGTTGTCCATGGTCATGCCGGCACCTACGAAGATAACCAGAACGGCCAGGATGCGGTACAGGGTCATGAAGCTCTTGCCAGGGGTCTTGCTGTGGTTCAGGTAGTTCAGGCAGTTGTCCACGTAGAACAGGTTGCCAATCAGGGTGGTGAAGGCAAACAGTACCATGGCCACGGTGATCAGGATGGGGCCAACAGCGCCAAAGTCCACTTGTACAGCAGCCTGTACATAGGGGGCACCAGCCATTTCCTTGGTGGGAATAACGCCGGAGAACATGCACATGAAAGCGGTAGCGGTGCAGAGCACGGTATCGATGAATACGGACAGCATCTGTACCAGACCTTGCTGGGCAGGGTGAGCTACGTCAGCAGCGGCAGCGGCGTTAGGCGCACTGCCCACACCAGCTTCGTTGGAGTACAGGCCGCGTTTAATGCCGTACATCATGCAGGAACCGCCAATGCCGGCCAGAATCTTTTGGAAGTTGAAGGCATCGGAAAAAATTTCGACGAGAACGGTGGGAATCATATCCAGGTGCATTACAATAACCACCAGGGCCAGCAGTACGTACAGGATGCCCATGAAGGGAACCAGTTTTTCGGTGACGCTGACGATCCGTTTGCCGCCGCCGATGATGCAGTAGCCAACCAGTACGGCCAGGATACCGCCGATGACCCAGGGGGTGGTTACCTTGTCATAGAAGCCGTAGACGGCGAAGGTGGATTGCAGGTTGTAGGAAGCCAGCAGGTTAAAGCCGCCGGCGTAGGTAGCAATCAGGGCTACAGCGAAAGCGCAGCCCAGGCCTCTGCTGTGCAGGGCGGTTTCAATATAATAGGAAGGGCCGCCGTAGCTGTCGCCGTGTTCGTCCCGGCGTTTGTAGACCTGCGCCAGGGTGCTTTCAATGAAGGCAGTGGAACCGCCGATGATGGCAATCAGCCACATCCAGAACACGGCACCAAAGCCGCCCAAGCACAGGGCAGTGGAAATCCCGATGATGTTGCCGGTGCCCACCCGGGATGCGGTGGAAACCATCAGTGCCTGGAAAGAAGAAATGGACCCTTCTTTTTCAGGTTTCTCCATGACTACGCGGATGCATTGGGTCAGCCAGCGGCCTTGAATAAAACGAGTGCGGTAAGTAAAATAAATACCGGCTACCAGCAAAACAATGACCAGAATGGGGTAATACAGTACGTCGTCCAGCGTGGTGAGAATTTGAGACATTGTTTGTTCCTCCCTTGTTGTTTTGATACCTGTACATGTAATACAGAATATCATAATGTTTTGTTGCTTGAATTATATACTATCAAGGCGAACAATACAAAGGTTTTTTAACAGATTGTTAAAGATTTATTGAATTAACATGGTAAAGAATACTTTATACAATTTTGGGGAGGAAAAGACGCTGTTTTACATAAATATTTTACCGGGAACCTAAAAAGTTTTTCTAATATAATGAATTATCCCTTTAACGTACCGAAAAAGGCGAAAACGGCGTCTTTCCTTACAAAAAGTTGCTTATTTATGCCTTTTGTGCTATGCTATATGAGCGGTTTTTTAAGTAATTACAGATAGTCTGTTTAGCGAGATACATGGATTGTGGCTGACAGCAATGTGAGGAGGATTTTTTTAATGAGCGTTTCCGTAGAAAGAAATGGTAATGAAGCAACGTTAAAAATCAATTTACCGGTAGAAGATGTAGCAAAAGCCTTTGACAAAGCAGTTGCCAAGATCAACAAGCAAGTAACGATCCCTGGCTTCCGTAAAGGCAAAGCTCCCCGCCGTGTGCTGGAACTGCACGTAGGCAAGGATGCCATCAAGGAAGAAGCTTTCGAAATCGTCGCCAATGAACAATATAGAAAAGTATTGGAAGACAACAAGCTGGTTCCTGTGTCCGACCCTGAAATCAAAGATTCCAAATTTGAAGAAGGCGAACCTCTGGACCTGACCCTGGCCATCACCCTGCGTCCGGAACCGGAACTGGGCCAATATAAGGACCTGGATGTTCAAAAGGAAGAAAAAGAAATCACCGAAGCTGACGTGGATAAAGCCGTTGAAGAACTGCAAAACCGCGCTGCCAAAATGGTAGAAGCTCCGGAAGGCAAGAAACTGGAAAAAGGCGACCTGGCTACCATCGACTTCGCTGGCACCATTGACGGCGAACCGTTTGCCGGCGGCGAAGGCAAAGGCTATCCTCTGGAAGTAGGCAGCAACAGCTTCATTCCTGGTTTCGAAGATCAGCTGGTAGGCCTGGGCAAAGGCGATTCCACTGATGTAAACGTTACTTTCCCGGAAGACTACTTCTCCAAAGAACTGGCTGGCAAAGCTGCTGTGTTCAAAGTCAACGTCCAAGACGTAAAGGTGAAGGAAGTTCCCGAAGTTAACGACGAACTGATTGCCAAGAATTCCGACAGCAAGACCGTTGCCGAATTCCGTGAAAAGACCCTGGACCGCATGAAGAAGGCAGAAGCTGACCGTGCCCAGTCCGAATACGAACGGAAACTCATCGAAAAGGCTGTTGAAAACGCCAAATTCGAAGTTCCTGAAGTAATGGTAGAACAACGTGCTAACCAGATGATTGACGAACTGGCCATGAACCTGGAAAGCCACAAAATGAGCCTGCCCATGTACCTGTCCTATCTGGGCAAGGATGTAAAGACCTATCGGGACGAACAAAAACCTGTAGCTCTGGCCAACATCAAAACCGACCTGGTTCTGGATGCCATTGCTCTGGCTGAAGGCCTGAAGATCTCCGATGCAGAAGTACAAAACGAACTGGCTCAGCTGGCTGCTGCCCATGGCGCAACGGTTAAACAAGTTGAGAAAATCGTGAAAGAAAATGGTTCCCTGGCTCTGTTGGTTGCCAACATTGTACGCCGCAAGGCTGCTCGGCTGGTTATCGACAGCGCAAAGAACGCTCCCAAGAAAGAAGAAGCTGCTGCTGAAAAAACGGCTGCTGCTGAAGAAAAATAAAACCGCAGGAGGTGGACGGCATGCCTTATGTACCTATTGTGGTAGAACAGACCAGTCAAGGCGAACGGAGCTATGATATCTATTCCCGTCTGTTAAAGGACCGGATTATTTTCGTCACCGGCGAAATTGAAGATCACATGGCCAACCTGATTATTGCCCAGCTGCTGTTCCTTGAATCCGAAGATCCGGATAAGGATGTCCATCTCTATATCAACAGCCCTGGCGGCAGTGTAAGCGCCGGACTGGCGATTTATGATACCATGCAGTACATTCGCCCGGATGTGTCCACCATTTGTGTGGGTATGGCCGCATCCATGGCGTCTGTTTTGCTGGCTGCCGGAACCAAAGGAAAACGGTTCGCGCTGCCCCATTCCCGGGTGATGATTCATCAGCCGCTGGGCGGGGCCCAAGGACAGGCAACGGATATTGCCATCCATGCGCGGGAAATCCTGCGGGTTCGGGAAGAGATGAACAACATTTTGGCACTCCATACGGGAAAGACCCCTGCACAGATCCAAGAGGACACGGAACGGGATCATTTCATGACCAGTATGGAAGCCAAGGAATACGGGTTGGTAGACCAGGTGGTCGAAAATGCGCATTCCATCAGTAAGGGGTAAGACCCATCTTGCCCTGGCTGTTAGGAGGGGTGTCAGATGGCATTTGATGATAAGATGAATCCCCAGGGGCCGGAGTATACCTGTTCGTTCTGCGGCAAAAAGCAGAGCCAGGTGAAAAAGCTCATTGCGGGTCATAACGTGTTTATTTGTGACGAATGCATTGCTTTGTGCAATGAAATGCTGGAGAAGGACCTGAGCAAACCGGTAGCAGAAACGCTGACGGATTTGCCCAAACCCAAGGAAATCAAGGAAATCCTGGACGAATACGTAATTGGACAGGAAGATGCCAAGAGAACCTTGTCCGTAGCGGTGTACAACCACTACAAGCGGATCAATTATGAGCGCGCCCACCATTCGGATGTGGAACTGCAAAAGTCCAACATCTTGATGCTGGGGCCCACGGGCAGCGGCAAGACGCTGCTGGCTCAGACTTTGGCCAAAATCCTGCGGGTTCCCTTTGCCATTGCCGACGCTACGTCTTTGACGGAAGCCGGCTATGTAGGGGAGGACGTGGAGAACATTCTGCTGCGCCTGATCCAGAATGCTGATTATGATATCCCTGCTGCAGAACGGGGTATCATTTATATCGATGAAATCGACAAAATTTCCCGGAAATCGGAAAATCCCTCCATTACCCGGGATGTATCCGGTGAAGGTGTACAGCAGGCCCTGCTGAAAATCCTGGAAGGGACCGTGGCCAATGTGCCTCCCCAGGGCGGCCGTAAGCATCCTCATCAGGAACTGATTCAAATCGATACCACCAATATCCTGTTTATCTGCGGCGGGGCCTTTGCGGGCCTGGAGAACGTCATCAACGCCCGTACCGGCAAAAAGAGTATGGGTTTTGGTGCGGATATCGCCACTGCCCAGCAGAAGAAGGATGAAAATGTTTTCCGGAAAGTGCTGCCGGAGGACTTTGTGAAGTACGGCTTGATTCCCGAGTTCGTAGGCCGGCTGCCGGTGGTAGTGACCTTGGACAAGTTGGATGAAAGCGCTTTGGTGCGGATTCTTACCGAACCGAAGAATGCGCTGACCAAGCAGTACGAAAGCTTCCTGGCCATGGACCATGTGGACCTGGAATTCGAGGACAGTGCCTTGAAAGCCATCGCCCATGAAGCCCTGGAACGGAATGCAGGCGCCAGAGGGCTGCGGGCCATTATCGAAAACATCATGAAGAATGTGATGTACGAAGTGCCCAGCCGGGACGATGTGGAAAAATGCATCGTTACCAAAGAAGTGGTCACCGACAAAAAGGAACCCACCCTGGTGCTGAAGGAAAAGAAAAACGACACAAGAAAGAATGCCTAGAGAAAAGGAAAAGGGATATCCCTTTTCCCTTTTTCTCTATACGTAAGGACGGTGAAAACCATGTTGGATGCAACAAGTTTAAGATTACCTTTACTGCCATTGCGGGGGATTATCGTATTCCCTGGAATGATCATCAACCTGGACGTGGGGCGTGAACGCTCCATTAAATCTGTAGAAACCGCCATGAACACCACCAAGCAGATCCTGCTGGTTACCCAGCGCTCTGCTGAAGATGCCGATCCGACGGCCAAGTCCCTGTATACCTTTGGTGTGATTGCGGAAGTGAAGCAGATGCTGAAGCTGCCCAATGGAGCCATGCGTATCCTGGTGGAAGGCCTGGAACGGGTAGAAGTGATTTCCGTAGTAGATGCCGTAGGCATGAATCTGGAAGCCTACGTGGAAAAGCGCCCGGATATTATTGACAACTCCGCTGAAGTGGAAGCCCTGCGCCGGATGATGGAGCAGACCTTCGAACAGTGGGTGGTTGCCACCAAGAAAGTCAATTCCGAAGTGCTGCTGACCTTTAAGGACCAGGAAGACCCGGGCCGGATTGCCGACCTGATTGCCGGGTACCTGACCATTGAAATAGATGAAAAGGAAAAAATCCTGGAAGCCGTGGATGTAAAGACCCGGCTGAAGCTGCTGTACACCGATCTGTGCAAAGAGCTGGAAATCGTGAACCTGGAAAAGGATATTTCTGCCCAGGTCCGGAAACAGATCGAACAAAACCAAAGAGAATATTACCTTCGGGAACAGCTCAAGGCCATCAACAAGGAATTGGATGAAGGCTCCGATAAAGAGTCCGAAGTAGATGAATATAAAGCGAAAATGAGCAAGCTGAAGCTTCCCAAGGACGTGAAGCAGAAGCTGGAAAAGGAACTGGACCGGCTGTACAAGATGCCGCCTATGATGGCTGAAAGTGCCGTCATCCGCAACTATCTGGATACGGTGCTGTCCCTGCCCTGGGGCAAGACTACCCGGGAAAACTATGACCTGAAAAAGGCTGCGGAAGTCCTGGATAAGGACCACTATGGTTTGAAGAAGGTAAAGGAACGTATCCTGGATTACCTGGCAGTACGGGCCATTACCAAAACCAACAAGGGACCTATCATTTGTCTGGTAGGACCTCCCGGCGTAGGCAAGACCAGCTTGGCCGAATCCATTGCCCGGGCTGTACACCGGAAATTCACCCGGATTTCCCTGGGCGGTATTCGGGATGAAGCCGAAATCCGCGGCCATCGCCGCACCTATATTGGCGCCATGCCCGGCCGTCTCATCAACGGCATGATTGACTGCGGCGCCGACAACCCGGTATTCCTGCTGGATGAAGTGGACAAACTGGGGGCTGACTTCCGGGGTGACCCGGCTTCCGCCCTGCTGGAAGTGCTGGATCCGGAACAGAACAGCCATTTCAGCGACCACTACATCGAGTTCCCCTATGATATGTCCAACGTATTCTGGATTGTAACCGCCAATACGGTGGAAACCATTCCGGCGCCTCTGCTGGACCGGTTGGAAGTCATCGAACTCAGCAGCTATACCGACGATGAAAAATTGAAGATTGCCCAGCTGCACCTGCTGCCCAAAGAACGGAAGGCCAACGGCCTGACCGGCAAGAACCTGACCCTGAGTGCTGCCACCATCCAGCACATTATCCGGGATTACACCCGGGAGGCCGGCGTCCGGAATCTGGAGCGGAAAATCGCTACGGTATGCCGGAAGGCAGACCGGAAGATTGTGGAAGAGAAAGTGGAGAAGGTTTCCGTAACCCCGTCCAACCTGAAAGACTTCCTGGGACCCATTATTTTCCTGGAAAGCGATATGCGGGCCAGATCCGAAGTGGGCGTCTGCACCGGCCTTGCCTGGACCAGCGTAGGCGGCGAACTGCTGAAGATAGAAGTGGTGGTCTGCGAGGGCAAGGGCAAACTGGTGCTCACCGGTCAATTGGGAGATGTGATGAAGGAATCTGCCCAGGCAGCCTTCACCTATATCCGTTCCCGGGCCAAAGAACTGGGTCTGGAGCCGGACTTCAATGAAAAGGTGGACATCCACATCCACGTACCTGAAGGTGCCATTCCCAAGGATGGTCCTTCCGCCGGTATTACCATGGCTACGGCTATGGAATCGGCACTGACGAAACGGAAAGTAAAGGCCGACCTGGCCATGACAGGTGAAATCACCATTACAGGACATGTTCTGCCCATCGGCGGACTGAAAGAAAAAGTGCTGGCTGCCCATCGGTATCGGGTGAAGACGGTGCTGATTCCCAAACAGAACGTACAGGATCTGGAAGAAATTCCGGAAAATGTCCGGGCTGATATGGAATTCATTCCTGTAGAGCATATGGATCAGGTGACCAAACTGGCTTTGGAGGAATAACATGACAACAACCCAGTGGGATATCATCGGAGCGGACTATGTAGCTTCCGCCGTCAAAGCCACCCAGTATCCCCAGGATACCATTGATGAGGTGGCATTTATCGGGCGGAGCAATGTGGGCAAATCCTCATTGCTGAACTCCTTGGCCCGGCGTAAGGGCCTGGCCCGGGTCAGCAGTTCTCCCGGCAAAACCCAAACCATCAACTTCTACTCCTTCCAGGCCAAGCGCCAGGTGGAGGAAGAGGTGCAGCGCCACACCCTGTACGCGGTGGACCTGCCCGGCTACGGGTTTGCCCGGACGTCTAAGGGAAACAAAAACGAATGGTCTGCCTTCATCTGCAAGTACATGGAAAACTCCCAGTTCCTGAAACTGGTTTGTGTACTCATGGACATTCGCCATGCTCCCATGGAAAGCGATATTGACTGCTACCAATGGCTGCTGAATCTGGGGCTGCCCCTGATGGTCATCCTGACCAAGGCGGACAAGCTGTCCAAGAACGCAGTGGCCAGCCAGAAAGCCCTGTACCAGAAAACCTTTGGCCTCAGGGACGACCAGATTATCACCTACAGCTCATCTTCCCATGTAACCCGGAAGGATTTGATCAACCGGATTATGGATCAGCTGGTAGAAAACTAAAAGAGAAGGATTGGAACGGCTTAGCCGGGCCAATCCTTTTCTTTTTGGGGAAACCGGAACAAACCCCAGGACTATGGTATAATGAGGCAGCAGCCGTCCTGGAAGATTGGCTTCCAGGACACTGTCGTTATAAGGAGGCTATACCATGAATCCAAAATTGACGGCCAAAGGAACGGCCATAGAAGAATTGATAAAGACCCTGCACGGGGCAGAAGTAAACGGTGCCAACGCCTATTATGTGCTGGCGGCCCAGGCTAAAAGCTATGGCCTGGAGGACCTGGCAGAGGCTATGCTGGCCAACGCCGCTGAAGATGCCTTCCACGGAGGCAAATACGGGGCGTTGCTGAACCCGGGCGCAGAAGGAGAAGCTGCCCTGTGGAAACGGGCCGTAGGCTTTTACCAGGCAGAAGCCGGGGCCCGGACAAAGCTGCTGGAACTGGCCCAGCAGGTACGGGACGCGGGCCTGCCGGAAATTGCTGACGAAATTGCCGCCACCATCCCGGAAGAAGACGAACACGCCCGGCGGCTGGCCAAGGTATTTGAAGCCCACGGCATCAGCTATAAATAAGCGTTACAGTGGTACGAAAATGACTTGCAGAACCTACGGGGTTTGCAGGTCATTTTTGCTTTGGGGCAACGGCAGGTGGAGGTATGCGCTGGGCGTATACCGGGGTTCGGGATTGGCATTGTACAGCGGGGCCGCAGCCTTCTACAATAAAGGGGAACAAAGTGTTTGGGCAGCGGCTGCAGTTTGGGGCGCTGCTTTTCTGGGAAAGGAGAAACAACATGGAATATGTTAAGTTAAACGATGGAAATCAAATCCCCGCAGTGGGTTTTGGGGTGTTCCTGATCCCCAATGATGGCTCCACCTATAAGGCGGTTTTGGAAGCCCTGAAGGCAGGCTATAGCCATATTGATACGGCAGCGGCCTACTTCAACGAAGCTGAAGTGGGGAAGGCAGTGAAGGACAGCGGCATTCCCCGGGAGGAAATTTTTATCACCAGCAAATTGTGGCTGCAGGACTACGGGTTTGCGGCTGCTACCAAGGGTTTGGATACTTCCTTGCAGAACCTGGACACGGACTATGTGGACCTGTACCTGCTGCACCAGCCTTATGGGGACGTACCTGGAGCCTGGAAAGCCCTGGAAGCGGCCCAAAAGGCCGGCAAGGTAAAGTCCATTGGGGTCAGCAACATGACGCCTAAAATCTGGAATTCCTTTGTGCCCCAATTTGACTCCCTGCCGGCGGTGAACCAGGTGGAGTGCAATCCCTTCTTCCAGCAGAAGGAACTGCGGGCGCTTTTGGCCCCTCAAAATGTAAAAATTGAAGCTTATAAGCCCCTGGGTCATGGGGACACAACTCTGCTGCAGCAGCCGCTGCTCAAGGCCCTGGCCAAGAAGTATGGCAAGAATGTGGGACAGGTAATCCTGCGCTTTGAGGTGCAGGACGGACTGATTGTCCTGCCCAAATCCACCAACCCGGGGCGGATTGCCGGGAACCTGGCTATTTTTGATTTTGCCCTGACGGCAGAAGAAATGGAACAGATCCGTGCCCTGGATACGGGCAAGGGCAGCCATGACCCGGAAACGCCGGGGATGGGAGAACTGCTGCTGAAAAACTACCGGGTCCACGACTAAGAAAATAAATTACTTTTTGTACACTGCAAGTTTCCTCTGGGACTTGCAGTGTATTTTTTATGCTGTCAGGAATTTCTAAAAGCAAAAGTTTCCGTTAGGTTTTTTGGCATAAGCAAATACTTTTACATATTCTCCTGAATCGGCAGAGAACCTTTGTTATTTTATAGAAATCATCTAACTGCATCAACAATTTTTGTAGGGCTGATTCCTTTTTGGCATAGGTTTACAACTAATATTCATAAGAAGATGCTTATGAATGTGTTTTGTTAAGGAAAGCGTGTTATAATGAATGGTACAGAATAAGAAATAATGATTTTTATTCAAATATGAGTTTCTATAAGGAGGCAGGGGGGCGCTGGTGCCTCCCTTTGCTTTCGGCAGAGTGCTTTAAACGAACTGCTTCAAATGCTTTTCAAGCGGGCCAGGCTGCTGACCAGTCCTTGCAAAAGGGCCTGACAGGAGTCCGGGCTTTGACCAGCGTTTAAGGCAATTGTGGAAACAGCCACTGGGGTTCTGTATGGGGCGGTGCTTTTTGTACGGGGGTATGGAAAGCCTGCAGCAGAACCTATGGCTATGGAAAAGGGGAAAAAGGCGATTTTTATGAAACAGGTATTTACGAACGGGCGGAAACAGGAATTGGCAAAACTGGTGGTACTGGGGATTTTGGCTGGGGGACTGGCCATTCCTGGTAGGGCCTTGGCTGCGGATCTAACGGTCACAACGGACCAGACCGGTCCTGTGTATGCGGCCACCGGCGATGGCGTAGAATTGAATAACCTGACAATTGGCTCAGTGTCGGTCACTCCAGGCCCCACCATTACCGGCTCGGCCTACGGCGGTATGGGTACCTCCGGCGGCAGCTACTCGGACACCAATACGGTTACCTTAAATAATGGTACCGTCACGGAAAACCTGTACGGCACGTACGATACGGATGCGGCTACGATAAGTACGACCACCATCAACGCCGGTACGGTGCAGGGAAACGTCTATGGCAGCTATAGCCAAAACGGTACGGCGGATTACAACCACGTGTATGTAGGCACTGATACAGCGAATACGGGCACCATTTCCATCGGCGGCGATGTCTACGGCGGCTATTTGGAAACCTACAATGCCGGCAGCAACAGTGTAGAAATTGACCGGGGCACCGTAACCGGCTCTGTCTACGGCGGTTCTGGCATTGGCGGCGCCGGCAGTACGGTTACCCTGGGTGCCGCCAGCAGCACCACAGGTCCTACCATCAGCGGCCGTGTCTATGGCGCCAATACTCCGGGTGGTACGACCTTCCAAAACGTAGTAACCATTAACAGCGGCACCGTGGCAGGCACTGTGTATGGCGGGGCAGGCCAAACAGCCACCTACAATGAAGTACACGTAAACGGCGGCAGCCTCCAAAACGGCCTCTATGGTGGCTACAGTACTGCCGGGGACCAAGTAAACCATAACATTATCACCCTCAGCGGCGGTACCATCTCGGGCACAATCTACGGCGGCTACGCCGGCGCCGGCAGCTCCAGCGATAACACCATCAACCTCTACAGCACCAATCTTACCAATGCCAGTTTGTACGGTGGTAATGGGAGCGCTCCTACTAACAACACCCTGAACGTCTATACGGTAGGCAATACCGTGAAAAACCTCGCTGCTTTTCAAAACCTGAACTTCTACGTTCCGGAAGCAGCCGCAACGAATACAGCCGCCATGCTCACCGTCACCGGTACAGCCGACGTAACGGGCAGCACCATCAGCGCCGGGGTACAAAATATCGACAGCTTTACCAAGGACCAGGTGATTACCCTTCTCACAGACGCTAACGGCATTACCGGCCTTGACGGGGTACAATTTGGCACCCTCACCGATGCGGGCTTTGCTGAGACTGGCTTTTACCTGACCAAAGCCAGTGATGGCAACTCGGTCCTTCTCACCATCGGCACCAAACCTGCTGACTCTGGCTCCGAGGACACCCCCGACACCACCGGCAACAACGTGGAAATCACCTCTGCCGGCAGCACCACCACCTACGGGGATTATAAGACGTCCTACCTGGCAGCCAAGGATTCCAACATTGTCACCGTGAAAAGCGGGAACCTGACAGGGGACATCTACGGTTCCTATATTGCCGGGGGCGACGCCTTCAGCAATGAGGTCCGGGTCCTTAGCGGCACTGTCACAGGTTCCGTCATTGGCGCCCACAGCACCGGCGGTGCGGATAACGTGGTTACTCTTGGAGCCGAAGGCTCCGCAGACGGTCCCACCGTTACCCAGGACGTGTCCGGTACGGATATTGCGGATACCAGCGGCAGCACCACCACCAACTATGTCAATCTGTACGGCGGTACGGTGGCTGGCAATGTGTACGGCGCCCGGGGCTTTACGGCCACCCACAACTACGTCAGTATCTATGGCGGCACTGTGGACAACATCTATGGCAGCTACGGCACAGAAGGCGGCTCCCACGACTATAACTCCGTTTCCATTTACGGCGGCAAGGTGACCGGCAGTGTCTATGGCAGCTATGACGAAGCTGGCTCCGTCTCCGGCAATATGATCAACCTGTACGGCGGCGACCTGACTGGGGCCAGCCTCTATGGCGGCGTGGGCAGCAGTGTCAGCGGCAACAGCCTGAACGTTTACACCGTAGGCAATACGGTGGCCAATATTTCCGGCTTCCAGAATCTGAATTTCTATGTGCCCAGTACGGCGGTGGACGGGGATACCATGCTTACTGTTACAGGGAACGCAGATATTACTGACAGTACCATCAGCGTCGGCGTAACCAACCTGGCGGCCTACAGCGGCAAGACCCTTACTCTCCTCACAGACGAGAACGGTCTTACCGGGCTGGCTACGGCCACTACGGGCATTCTTACCGATTCCGGCTTTGCCGCAGAGGGAATGACCATTACCAAGTCTTCCGACGGCAGATCCGTGATTTTGACCATTGCCGGCAGCAGTCAAAACACAGATACCAAGGACATCAATGGCGAGAATCTCAATAATGATGTATATGGCGCCTACAGCACTGGTTCCACCAACCTCTCCGGTCATCTAGTGAAGACTACCGCCAGTACCATCAGCGGCAATGTCTATGGTGCCTACTCGGAAAAAGGGGATGTGGACCATAACGGTATCGACGACTACTCCGGCACCATCAGCGGCAAGGTCTACGGCGCCTATACCAACGGCGGCAAGGCCGTAAACAACGCCGTAAGCGTGGCCTCCGGTACGGTGAATGACGATATCATTGGCGCCTACGGGGTCAAGGGCCAGGGCAACAGCGTTACCGTGGGGGCGGCCGGAACCGTGGGTCCCACCCTGAATGGCAACGTCTACGGGGCCGACAGTACGGGAACCATTTATGACAATACGGTCAACGTGAACAGCGGCACCATCGCCGGCGCAGTCTACGGGGCTAGGGGCCTGGGAACCACGTACAATACCGTCAATATGAACGGCGGCACGGTGCAAACCGGCATCTACGGCGGCTACAGCGCCACCAACGGCTCCGTGGACCACAACACCATTAACCTCAAGGGAGGCACCGTCAGCGGGGATATTTACGCCGGCTATTCCGAGCAGGGGGCGGCCAGCGACAACACCATTAACCTGTACGGCGGCAGCCTGACAGGGGCCAGCCTTTACGGCGGCGTGGGCAGCAGCACCACCGGGGGCAATACCCTGAATGTCTACAGCCTGAAAAACACCGTAGAAAATCTGGGGGACTTCCAGAACATCAACTTCTACGTGCCGGCTGCCACCCGCACCGGCAGCACTATGCTGGCGGTAACGGGGAAGGCTGATGTAACGGATACGGTAATCAGCGCCGGGGTGTCCGATCTCAGCGCCTATACGGGAAAGACCGTCATCAACCTGCTCCAGGACGAAAACGGCATTACGGGCCTGGATACCACTTCCTTTGGCACAGTTACCGATGCAGGCTTTGCCACCACGGGCTTTACCCTGTCCAAGTCCAAGGACAGCAAAACCGTGCTTCTCACCATCGGCAGCAGCAATGCCACCCTGCCCGATGCCAAGGATGATGACAATCCGGATAACACCAACACCAACACCAATACAAACTCCAATACGAACACGAATACCAATACGAATACGAACACCAATGCCAATACCAACACCAGCACTGACTCCAGCAGTGAGGACAAGCTCCTGGCCCTCCACCTGAATCCGGATACCAAAATCCTGGTGGAGGCCCGGGAAGCAGCCCTGGGTATGCTGAACAATGCCGGGGACTTTATGGTGAATCAGGGGATTTTGGCTGCCCAGGACCAGAGCCGGGACATTCAGAAGCAGTACCAGCTGTTTGCGGTGCTGGGAGCCAATGACCTCCGGTATGAAACCGGTTCCTATGTGAAGAACCACGGCATGAATGCAGAGCTGGGCTTTGCCCGGCAGCTGCCCAGCGGGAAACATACGGCCTTACTTATGCCCTTTGTGGAATATGGCCATGGCAATTACACCAGCCACCTGGACGACGGCGCCCGGGGAGACGGGAAAAATACGTATTACGGGGCCGGCCTATTGGTACGCCAGGATAATGCCAATGGGATGTACACCGAGGGGAGCCTGCGGGTGGGCCATACCCAGGGGGACTACAGCGGCGCCATTGCGGGCTATAATGCCAGCTACGACCTGGACGGCACCTATACGGCGGCCCATATTGGCACTGGCCGGGAGTTCCAGCTGACGGACAAGGATAGCCTGGACGTATACGCCCGGTTCTTCTACACCCATATGAACAGTGCGGAAACCCACCTGCACAGCAGCCTGGGCAGTGCACCCTACGAATTTGACAGCGTAAACTCCTACCGCAGCCGGATTGGCACTCGCTGGACCCGGAACTACCGGGAAAACCAGAGCCTGTACGCAGGCCTGGCCTGGGACTATGAGTTCGGCAGCGGCGCCCGGGCTTCCTACCATGACCTGACTACCTTGAGCCCCGAGGTGAAAGGCGGCAGCGGTATGGTGGAACTGGGCTGGAGCAGCAAGGCCAGCCAGACCAATCCCTGGAGCGCCGATGTACGGCTGACCCAGTGGATGGGCAAGCAGAAAGGTACCCAGTTCAGTGTGGGCGCCCAGTACCACTTCTAATTGGATAAACAAAACCCCGGAACCAGAAACGGCTCTGGGGTTTGGGGCTTAACGGGAAAACCAAAATAAAACAATTTTTTTATACACTGCTGCAGTTGTATTTTGTGCTTGCAGTGTATTTTTTATGCCAGAAATAGTTCATAAAATTACTTTTTTCCCTGGAATCGCTGGTTTATAACGAAATTCTTTGGAGGTTTACCAGGGTAAGTGGACAATTTTTTACACTTCTCTTTGGATGCGTGCAGGAGTATAGAAATTCTGTAGTGCTTATGCACTATGGGCATAGGCCAATGCCTAAGATTCATAAGAATATACTTATACGCAATTTGTAGTAAGCAAACTATGATATAATAAACGATATAAAATAAATAATAATTATTATTATACAAATATTAACTTTTATAAAAAGGAGGGCGTGTATTGTCTTCGTTTTGTCCTTGCAAGAAAAGGCAAACGAAGCTGCGCAGTCGCAATCAAACTCAGCCTGGCTGCTATCAGACCGGGTACAAGCAGTACAGAATACTTTCAAATCCAACTAAGATGATGCAAAATCCCCTAAAAAGGTTTTGGCCGTCATTTTATGGCTTTGACGCACATTTGTTGAAATAGCTGCTGGAATTCTGAATGGGGTGGTGCTTTTTGTGCAGGGTACAGGAAGCCTGCAGCAGAAGTCCAGGGCTCTGAAGTAAAGGGGAAAATGAAAAATCTATTATGAAACAGCTTGCAGTGAATGGGAGAAAACAAGAACTGACAAAAGTATTGCTGCTGGGGATTTTGGCTGGGGGACTGGCCATTCCTGGTAGGGCCTTGGCTGCGGACCTAACGGTCACAGCGGACCAGACCGGTCCTGTGTATGCGGCCACTGGCGACGGGGTGGAAAGCAATAACCTGACCATTGGGTCGGTCACTCTAGCCACCACTATTACCGGCTCTGCCTACGGTGGTATGGGTACCTCCGGCGGCAGCTACTCGGACTCCAATACGGTTACCTTAAATAATGGTACCGTCACGGAAAACCTGTACGGCACCTATGACCCGGATATAGCGACCTACAGCACGGTAACCATCCATGACGGCACCGTACAGGGAAACGTCTATGGCGGCTATGCCCAAAGCGGTACCGCAAATAATAACCACGTCTATGTAGGCACGGATGCAAGCAATACCGGCGATATTTCCATTGGCGGCTCTGTTTACGGCGGCTATTCGGAACAAGGGGATGTCGGCAGCAACAGTGTAGAAATTGACCGGGGTACGGTAAAAGGGAATGTGTACGGCAGCTATGGAGCTGGCGGCTCCGGCAGTTCGGTTACCCTGGGCACCGAGGGCAGCACTATCGGTCCGTCTATTGGCGGCTCTCTTTATGGGTCCTATGGCACGTCCGGGTGGGCCTATGCCAATGGCCTTACCATTAACAGCGGCGAGGTGAAAGGTACCGTCTATGGCAGCTGGGGGAGCTTGGCTACGCAAAATACGCTGACCGTAAATGGCGGCACCATCGATCAGGGGATCTACGGCGGCTACAGCAGCGGCATCGCTGAAAATAATACTATCACCATCAAAGGTGGTACCATCACCGGTGATATTTACGGCGGTTACTCCACAGAGGGCGAGACCAACAGCAACACAATCAACCTCTACGGCGGCACACTCACTGACGCCAGCCTCTATGGCGGTGTCGGCGCCACCGGCAGAGGAAACAACACCTTGAACGTCTATACCTTGGGCAACAGTGTGGTGAATCTGGGCGCCTTCCAGAATCTCAATTTCTATGTTCCTGCCACGGCTGCCACGACGGCCAATGCTACCATGCTGACTGTTACGGGGAAGGCCGATGTGACCGGCAGCACCATCAGTGCTGGCGTGGAAAATATCGATGCTTTTACGACGAATCAGGTCATTACCCTTCTGACGGACAGTAACGGTATTATTGGGCTTGATGGCGTCACCTTTGGCACCCTGACAGATGCAGGCTTTGCCCAGACCGGGTTTTATCTGTCTAAGACGACAGACAACCATGCGGTTACCCTGACCATCGGCACGAAAACGGACGACAGCGGCTCTGGCTCCGGTGATTCCGGCTCCGGCAGTGGTTCCGATTCGGGAAATTCCGGCTCCAGTGATTCCGGCGACGTGACACCGGTGGCAGGCGATGCCGTAGAAATTACCACAGGCGGCACCACTGCGTCCTACGGAGATTATCAGACCAGCTACCTGACCAGTGCCGCCGATAACGTGGTTACCGTCAAGAGCGGCACCTATACCAGCTCCATCTATGGCAGCTATGGCGGCGACGGTGGTACCAGCAACAAGGTCAGTATCGGCGCAGTCGGTACAGACGGCCCGTCCATCACAGGCGATGTTCTGGGTGACAGCGGTACGGGGACGACCTATTTTAACGAAGTTACCGTAAACAGCGGCACCATTAATGGCACGGTCTACGGCGCCAAGAGCAATACGGCGACCTACAATACCATTACCGTAAACGGCGGTACCATCACAGGCGGCATCTACGGCGCCTACAGCACCAGTGATGCCAACGGTGCCATCAATAGCAACACGCTGAACCTCCTGGGCGGCAAAGTCTCCGGCGCTATTTACGGCGGCTATTCCGAAAACGGCTCCCTGGGCGACAATAACATCAACCTGAAAGGTACCGACGTATCGGGCGCCAGCCTTTACGGCGCGGCCGGAACGGGCTCGGGCATGGACACCAATACCCTGAACGTCTATACCTTGGGCAACAGTGTGGTGAACCTGGGCGGCTTCCAGAATATCAATTTCTATATTCCCGATACGGCCAAAAGCACAGAAAACGCTACGATGCTCACCGTCACGGATACCGCAGACATCACGAATACAGCCATTAAGGCGGGCATAGAAGACCTGACAGGCTATGCGGACGGCACGGTGATCACGCTCCTGACGGATGCCAATGGGCTTACGGGCCTTACCAGTGCCATGGTAGGCACCATTACGGATGCGGGTTTTGCCCAGGCAGGTTTCTATCTCACCAAGTCCCGGGATGGCAAAGCCATCGTCCTCACCATTGGCGAGAAACCGACGGATTACGTTACCATCGTCACGAATGGCAATACGGCGTCGTATCCGGATTACCAGACGGACTATCTTTCCAGCCAGCAGCAAAACAGCGTCACCCTTACAGGCGGCACCTTTGCCGGGGACATCTATGGCGCCAAGGCCACCAGCGGCGACACAGGCGACAATAAGGTTACCATCACGGCCGGTACGGTGCAGGCCTCGGTCTACGGCGCCTCCGGCGGTACAGGCGGCGGCAGCAATATCGTCACTCTGGGCACCAGCGGCACGGACGGGCCAACCATTACAGGAAATGTTTACGCCTATGACGGCACCGGGGTGTCCAGCTTTGACGCAGTGAGCGTAGCCAGCGGCTCTGTAGGCGGCACGATCTACGGTGCCAAGACCGATACGGCAACGTACAATACGGTTACGGTCAGCGGCGGCTCTGTAGGCAATATCTACGGCGCCTATAGCAGTAATAGCAATGGCGGCGTTGTGGATAATAACACGGTCACCCTCTCGGGCGGCACCGTCACCGGCGACGTCTATGGCGCCTACGGGGTAAGCGCTTCCGTAGGTTCCAATACGGTAAACCTCCAGGGCAGCACTGTCAAGGGGAGCGTCTACGCCGGCAGCTCCGAAAGCGGCTCAGCCAGCGGCAACACGATCAACCTGTACAGCACGGACGTGTCCGGTGCCAGCCTCTACGGGGGCGGCGGCACGGGCTCTGAATTTACCAATAACACCCTGAACGTCTATACCCTGGGCAACAGTGTGGCGAATATCGGCAATTTCCAGAATATCAATTTCTATATCCCCGATACGGCCAAGACCACGGCCGATGCCACCATGCTTACCGTCACAGGTACAGCGGATATCACGAACACGGCCATTAAAGCGGGCATTGCAGACCTGACAGGTTACACAGAAGGCACGGTCATCACGCTCCTGACGGACGATAATGGCCTGACGGGCCTGAAATCTGCTGCCGTAGGCACTCTCACGGACAGCGGCTTTGCCCAGACGGGCTATTATCTCACCAAGAGTAAGGACGGGAACTCCATCATCCTGACCATTGGCACAAAGCCCACCGATTATGTGTCTATCGTGACCAATGGCCTGACCTCGGCCTATCCGGACTACGACACGGAGTATCTCGCCAATACGAAGGGCAACACGGTTACGATTACGGGCAGTACTTTTGCAACGAATCTCTACGGCGCTTACGCCAGTGGGGTCGAGACCTCAGATAATACGGTCGCTGTCTCTGCGGGCACGGTGGACGCGTCCGTCTACGGCGCCTTTGGCGGCAGCAGCGGTACGAATAATACGGTCACCCTCGGTGCAGCAGGTACGGACGGACCGACCATTACAGGGGATCTCTACGCCTATGACGGTACGGGCATTACCAGCGGCAACACGGTCACTGTTTCTAGCGGCTCTGTGGGCGGCGCAGTCTACGGCGGCCAGGCCGCAACGGTCACTCAGAGCACCATCGCTGTAAACGGCGGCTCTATTACCAACGGCATCTACGGCGGTTACAGCACCAGCGGCGGCTCTGTCGACGAAAACGTCATCAACCTGAACGCCGGTACCGTAAGCGGGAACATCTATGGTGGCTACTCGGAAAATGGCTCTGTGGGCAGCAACGTGATCAACCTGTACAGCACGGACGTGTCCGGTGCCAGCCTCTACGGCGGCTATGGCGGTTCCGTTGATAATAATACCCTGAACGTCTACACCGTAGGCAATACGGTCCAAAATCTGGGCGGCTTCCAGAACCTGAATTTCTACGTGCCAGCTACGGCCGTAAAGGGCGACACCATGCTCACCATCACAGGTTCGGCCGACGTAACGGACGCTGCCATCCAGGCCGGTATTTCAGACCTGACGCAGCTCACAGACGGCGACGTCATTACGCTTCTGACGGACGCACAGGGCATTACAGGCCTAAAGAGTGCGGCCCTGGGCACCTTGACGGACGCGGGCTTTGCGACGACCAGTTTCTACCTTTCCAAGGACGCTGGCGGCACAGCCGTGTACCTCACCCTCGGCACGGACCCCAATGGGCCTTTGCCCGGCGATGACGTGACGATTACCACCCACGGCCTTACTGCCTCTTATGGGGATTTTAAAAAGAGCTACCTCTACGATACTGGGGAAAACCAAGTCACTGTTACGGGAGGCAGCCTGGGAGACGTGTACGGCGCCTATAGCGACAGCGAGGCTGTAAACAATAACACGGTTACGATTGCAGCAGGGACCCTGAACGGCTCCGTCACAGGCGCTTACGGGAGGAGAGCCTCCGGCAATCTGGTTACCCTTGGCGCGGACGGCACAGCCGGTCCTGCAATCACCGGTGAGGTCCTGGGCGCCAGCGTCAGTAGGACTGCCTATAATAACGCAGTCACGGTAAACAGCGGGACTATTGCCGGAACGGTCTACGGCGCTAAGGGCAGTGCGGCTACGTTCAATACGGTGACTGTAAACGGCGGTACCCTGACAAAGGGTATTTACGGCGGTTATAGTGACAGTGACGATTACGGCACCATCAATAACAATACGCTGAACCTCCTGGGCGGTACGGTCTCCGGCGTCATCTATGGCGGCTACACCGAAAACGGTTCCGTGGAGGGCAACGTCATCAACCTGTACAGTGCGGATGTGTCTGGCGCCAGCCTTTACGGCGGCTCCGGCAGTTCCGTTTCCAACAATACCTTAAACGTCTACACCGTAGGGAATACCGTCCAAAACCTGGGCAGTTTCCAGAATATCAATTTCTACGTTCCGGCAGCCACCGCAGCGGGCAGTACCATGCTCACCGTGACGGGCACGGCGGACGTGACGGATTCCGTCATCAGCGCCGCTGTGGCCAATATCAACGACTACACAGGCACGACGCTCATCAACCTCCTCACAGCGGATACGCTCAAAGGCCTCGACAGCGTCACCTTTGGCAACCTGGTGGATGCGGGTTTTGCCACCAGCGGCTTTACCCTCATGAGGGGCGCTGACGGCAAGTCGGTTCTGCTCACCATTGGTACAGCAGCCAATGTGGAAATCACTTCCCAAACTGACTCCAAAACCCAGAAGTACGATACCTTCCAAACGGATTACCTAGGCGACACCAGCGGCAACACGGTTAGTGTCACCGGCGGCGACATAGAAACGACGGTTTACGGCGGCTACAACGACAGCACCAATGGCCTGAGCGTCGTAGAAGCCGTATCCCACAACAGCGTCACCGTCAGCGGCGGCACCGTAGGCGGCGTCAGCGGCGGCTATACCACCAGCGGCAGCATTACCGGCAACCAGGTGGCCCTGACCACGGGAACCACCTCAGACGGCACGATTACCACCAGCACCGTCACGGGCAATGTTTACGGCGCCCAAACCGAAAGCGGCAACGTGGGCACCACCAGCGGGGGCAACAGCGTCACCCTGGCCGCAGGGACTGTCAGCGGCAGTGTCTACGGCGCAGCTACGGCCAGCGGCACAGCCACTGGCAACAGCGTCACCCTCAAGGCGGCCACCGATACCACAGGAAATACCACCACCGCAACGGTCTCGGGCAGCGTTTACGGCGGCCAGAGCACCAGCGGCGACGTGGGCACGGCGGACGGCGGCAACAGCGTTACCGTCGAGGCCGGTACGGTCAGCGGCAGCGTCTATGGCGGGGCCACCACCGACGGCTCGGCCATTGGCAACCACGTCGTCATCAACGGCGGTACTCTGGGCACAACCACAACTGGCACGACCACCCTGCACGGCCTGCGCCTCCTGGCTCTGGCGCAAACTGGGACAACCAGCACGACGAGTCTCTACGGCGGCTATACGACCCAGGGCCTGGCCAGCGAAAACACGGTCACCGTCAACCAGGGGACTGTCGCCGGCAGTGTCTACGGCGGTTATACGGACAGCGGCGACGCCACGCAAAATGTCGTCACCCTGAAGGGCGGCACGGTCAGCGGTACGGTTTATGGCGGCTATACGAATAACGGGACAGCCAGCGGCAACACGGTCAACGTCTACGGCGGCGATCTCACGGCGGCCAGCCTGAACGGCGGCTACGGCGTCACCGCTGCGGCGGCAGAAACGGGTGTTTCCCTTCTGGCTGTAACGGCTGCGGAAGCGGCCACTGCCGAAAGCCTGAGCAGCAGCGACAATACCCTGAACGTCTATACCACGGGCAATACCGTCGCCGGCCTCAGCAATTTCCAAAACCTCAATTTCTACATTCCTGCTGATGCGGCAGCCAATGCCACCCTGCTCACCGTTACAGGCACCGCAGATATTACCGGTGCCTCCGTGAAGGCGGGGATTGCCGATGCCACTACCCTGCCTGAAGGGGCGGAGATTACCCTGCTCACCGACAGCAACGGCATTACCGGGGTGGACACGGCTGCGTACGGCCTCCTGACCGATGCGGGCTTTGCCCAAAGAAATCTGTCCCTGGAATATACCGCGGACAGCATTACGGCCATCCTGGGCGGCCAGCGCATTAACGGCAGCACCGATAATGGCAATTCCAGCCAACCGGCGGGCCCCCATTTGAACGCCCAGACCAAGAGCCTGGTGGAAACCCAGGAAGCAGCCCTGGGTATGCTGAACAATGCCGGGGACTTTATGGTGAACCAAAGCCTGCTGGCCGGCCAGAACCAGGACGGCAGCGGGGAGTACCAGCTGTTTGCGGCAATGGGCGCCAGCAGCCTGCGGTACGAAACCGGTTCCTATGTGAAAAACCATGGCATGAACGCCGAGCTGGGTTTTGCCCGGCAGCTAAAGAGCGGGCAGCATACCGCCCTTATCATGCCCTTTGTGGAATATGGCAATGGCAATTATACCAGCCACCTGGACGACGGTACCCGGGGAGATGGACAGAATACGTACTACGGGGCCGGCCTCCTGGCACGCCAGGAGAACGCCAACGGCCTGTACACCGAAGGCAGCTTCCGGGTGGGGCACACCCAGGGGGACTACAGCGGCGTTATTGCAGGCTACCGGGCCAGCTATGACCTGGATCATACGTATACGGCGGCCCATATGGGCACCGGCCGGGAGTTCCAGCTGACGGACAAGGATAGCCTGGACGTATACGCCCGGTTCTTCTACACCCATATGAACAGTGCGGAAACCCACCTGCACAGCAGCCTGGGCAGTGCACCCTACGAATTCGACAGCGTGAACTCCTACCGCAGCCGGATTGGCACCCGCTGGACCCGGAATTATGGAAGCAGCCAGAGCCTGTATGCCGGCCTGGCCTGGGACTACGAGTTCGGCAGCAGTGCCCGGGCAGCCTACCACGATATGCATACCCTGAGCCCCGATGTGAAGGGCAGCAGCGGTATGGTGGAACTGGGCTGGATCAGCAAGGCCAGCAAGGAAAATCCCTGGAGCGCCGATGTACGCGTTACCCAATGGATCGGCAAGCAGAAAGGCACCCAGTTCAGTGTGGGCGCCCAGTACCACTTCTAAAAGGAATAACAAAAAAGAACCCCAGAACCAAAACGGCTCTGGGGTCTTTTTGTGGGCGGTGGGGCCAACTGGCGGCTATTCCTCCTCCAGCTTTTTCAGGACGAAATGGTTTTTGTGGTACTGGAGGATGCCTTCTTTTTGCAGCTTGGACAGTTCGGTGGACATGGCGGCCCGTTCTACGCAGAGATAATCCGCCAGCTGCTGCCGGTCGTAGGGGATGGCAAAGGATAGGCTGCCCTTTTGGAGGGCCTGGGAGGACAGGTAGGACAGGAGTTTTTCCCGGGTGGTCCGTTTGCTGAGATGGGTGAGCTTTTCGTTGAAAACCATGGTCTTGCGGCCCAAAATGGCTACCAGGTTTTGAATCAGCCGGTTGTGGAAAGCGCAGGCAGCCTGGCAGGAGGTGAGCAGCCGGCTGACGTTCAGAAACAGCAGTTCGCAGTCCTCTGCGGCCACTACGCTGGCATTCAGCAGACTGCCCGGTACGGCGGCAAAGGGCTCGGCGAAAATATCCCCGGCGCCAATCCGGGTCATAATATGGCGGTGGCCCCACAGGTCTTCCTGGATGGCTATGACGGAGCCGGACAGCACCAGGCCCATTTCCTGGGTGGGTTCCCCGGCCCGGAGAATGTATTCATCGGCTTTTTTCCGGCAGTGCCGGGGGCCCAGGCAGCCCATTAAAATTTTGCTTTCTTCCGGCTTGATGCCTTTAAACAGGGCGTGATTTTGGAGCTTTTTTGTGTAATCTTCCATAATTCCTCCATGTTTGTTTGTTTTCCAACATAAATAATAGTTTCAGTGTACTATACTGATTGCAGAAAAACAAGAAATCCCGTATGATAGGGCGTATTGATAAGCGTTTTATAATGGCAGCAGGTAAGAGGATTTAGGAGGAGAGCAGTATGAAAAAGCAGGTAAAAAACAATGTCAGCTGGGTAGGCTATATCGACTGGGAACTGGAACATTTCCACGGGGACGATTATTCCATCATGAATGGTTCCAGCCAAAATGCCTATCTGATTGAAGAAGAAAAGACCGTGCTGGTGGATACGGTGTGGGCGCCCCATCGGTTCGAATTCGTGGAAAGCCTGAAAAAGGCCGTGAACCTTCACAAGATTGACTTTATCGTCATGAACCATGGGGAAGTGGACCATTCCGGGGCGCTGACGGCCCTGATGGAAGAAATTCCTGGAACGCCCATCTACTGCACCGCCAATGCCGTAAACAGCATCAAGGGCCAATACGGAGACCGGGGCTGGGATTTCCACGTGGTGAAAACCGGGGATTCCCTGGACGTGGGAAATGGCAAGAAACTGATTTTCGTGGAAATGAAAATGCTCCACTGGCCGGATTCCATGGCCACCTATCTCACTGGGGACAACATCCTGTTTTCCATGGACGCCTTTGGCCAGCACTTTGCCGTAGAAGAAATGTTCAATGACAAAGCCAACCAATGCCTCCTGATGAAGGAAGCCATGAAATACTACGCCAACATTCTGAATCCCTTCTCTCCGCTGGTGACCAACAAGCTGAAGGAAATTGCCGGCCTGGGCATCCAGATTGATATGATTGCCCCTGCCCATGGGGCCATTTGGCGGGACAACCCTCTGCAGATTGTGGAGAAATACGGCCAGTGGGCTGCCCAGTACCAGGAAAACCGGGTGACCATTGCCTACGATACCATGTGGGAAGGTACTACCAAGCTTGCCCACGAAATCGCCCGGGAAATTGCCCGCCAGAGCCCGGATACGGTGGTGAAGCTGTTCAACATTGCCAAGTCGGACAAGAACGAAGTGATGACGGAAGTATTCAAATCCAAGGCCATTGCCGTAGGCTCTCCCACGGTGAGCAACGACATTCTCTCCAGCGTTTCCGGCTGGCTGGCCTTCCTGAAGCAGCTGAAATTCAAGAACAAGAAAGGCGCTGCGTTTGGCTGCTATGGCTGGAGCGGGGAAAGCGTCAAGATCCTCAAGGAAAAACTGAAGGACGCTGGCTTTAAGGTGGTAGAGCCGGAAGTGAGATCTCAGTGGAACCCGGCGGAAGAAGATTTTGCCAAGGTGCCGGCCCTGGTGAAAGCCCTGCTGGAGTAGGCCCGGACTAGTTGCCGCAGAACCCTGGGAAAAACCAAATACCCAAATAAGTACACCTGCATTCTGGTGCTGCCGCTGGCGCCCAGGGTGCAGGCTTTTTCACAACTGCTGGGGGAACCTTTCTGGGATTTTTATTGTAGTTTTTCCAACTTCTGTAGTATAATATTTTACATACATGTCAAGAGTGTAACATAAGGAGGATGCAGAGGATGCATACATTTAGCACGGACCTGGGAGGAAGAACTCTCACGATTGAAACCGGCAAAATTGCCAAGCAGGCCAATGGTTCTGTATTGGTGCGTTACGGCGATACGGCTGTAGTAGTGGCCGTCACCGGGACGGATACCCCTCGGGAAGGCGTTGACTTTTTCCCGCTGACGGTGGACTTTGAAGAAAAGATGTACGCCGTGGGCAAGATTCCCGGAGGCTTTTTACGGAGAGAAGGACGCCCGGCAGAAACGGCCATCCTGACTTCCCGTCTGATTGACCGCCCCATTCGTCCCATGTTCCCGGAAGGCTACCACAACGACGTACAGATTGTGGCCACTGCCGTTTCCGTGGATCCCGACAATGCTCCGGACATTCCGGCTATGATTGGTGCTTCCTGCGCCCTGTCCATTTCCGATATTCCCTTCGAAGGCCCCATTGCAGGTGTTCGGGTGGGCCTGATTGATGGCCAGTTCATCGTGAACCCCACGGTAGAACAGGCTGCGGTCAGCGAAATGAACCTGTGTGTGGCTGGTACCAAGGATGCCATTTTGATGGTAGAAGCTGGTGCCAAGGAAGTTTCTGAAGAAACCATGCTGGACGCCATTTGGTTCGCCCATGGGGAAATCAAGAAACTGGTTGAATTCCAAGAAAAAATTCAGGCTGAAGTGGGCAAACCCAAGATGGAAGTGCCCGTTTACACGCCTCCTGCTGAACTGGTGGAAGAAATCCGCCTGTACGGCGAAGACAAACTGAAGGCTGCCCTGATGGATGCGGACAAGCTCCATCGGGAAAAAATGGTGGATGAAGTAAAAATGGAAATCGCTGAACATTTCAGCGAACTGTATCCGGACAACGCCGTAGATGTAGCCTACATTACCCAAAAGCTCATCAAAGCGGTAGTGCGCCATACCATTTCCGTGGACAAGATTCGTCCCGATGGCCGTGCTTTGGATGAAGTACGTCCCATCAGCTGTGAAGTAGGTCTTCTGGCTCGGCCTCATGGCTGCAGCCTGTTCACCCGTGGACAGACCCAGGTACTGAACTGCCTGGCTCTGGCTCCCCTGCGGGAAGCCCAGACCTTGGACGGACTGGGTACCGAACTGGTAAAACGGTACATCCATCACTACAACTTCCCGCCCTACAGCGTAGGCGAAACCAAACCCCTGCGTTCCCCGGGCAGACGGGAAATTGGTCACGGCGCCCTGGCAGAACGGGGTCTGCTGCCGGTAATCCCTTCTGAAGAAGAATTCCCGTACACCATTCGGCTGGTATCTGAAGTGCTGGAATCCAACGGTTCCTCCTCCATGGCCAGCGTCTGCGCCAGCACCCTGTCCCTGATGGATGCCGGCGTGCCCATTAAGGCTCCGGTTTCCGGCGTAGCCATGGGTCTGGTCAAGGAAGGCGAACACTTCACCATCCTCACCGATATCCAAGGGCTGGAAGATGCGCTGGGCGATATGGACTTTAAGGTTGCTGGTACTGCCAAAGGCATTACCGCCATCCAGATGGATATCAAGATTGACGGCATCAACAAGGAAATCTTCCAGCAAGCCCTGGCCCAAGCCAAAAAAGGCCGTGCCTTCATCCTGGGCAAGATGCTGGAATGCATCTCCGAACCCCGCAAGGAACTGAAGAAGTACGCTCCCAAGATTACCACCCTGAAGGTGAACCCGGACAAGATCAAAGATATCATTGGACCTGGGGGCAAGGTAATCAAGAAGATTGTGGAAGAAACGGGTGCCAAGATCGATATCGAAGACGATGGTACTGTTTACATTGCAGCCGTGAACTCCGAATCTGCTGACAAGGCCATTGCCACCATCAAAGGCATTACTGCTGAACCGGAAGTGGGCAAGATCTACACCGGTAAGGTAACCCGCATCATGAACTTCGGCGCATTTGTGGAATTCATGCCCGGCCGTGAAGGTCTGGTACACATTTCCCAACTGGCCAAGGAACGGGTGGAAAAGGTGGAAGACGTGGTCAGCGTCGGCGACGAAATCGTCGTGAAACTGGTGGAAATCGACAGCAAGGGCCGGATGAACCTGTCCAGAAAAGCTGCTCTGTAAGTTTAGACAAAAAAGACTTCCTGGAACTCCGTAAGGAGCGCCAGGAAGTCTTTTTGCGTAAGAAGGGGCAGGGAAGGGGACTGCTGACAAAGCGTCCTAAAAATGGTAGAATTATAAAGATAGCCCTGTTTTCAGGGTATGGGAAAGAAAAACAGGGAACGGCGTTCCCTATCAGCTGGTATAAAGGAGTAGGAATATGCGTGTAAATGGCAGCGGCGGCAGTTTTGTGCAGCAGGCTTTTCAGATTCCCCTGGAGGCTGCCTGGCAGCTGGGGCTTATGGTCATTGCCGATATGGGCATTGAGGCAGAAAGCCAGGACGATCAGCAGCATCTGTTTTCTGGGTCCCTGCTGACGGAAGAAAAAAGCTTTCTGTTTGGCCGGCCCAAGCGGAAATTCGTGACGTTTGCGGTGCAGCCGCTGGAGGAGGGCTGCCAGGTGATTGTGGACATCCACAAAAAACACCTGGAGGTGTACAGCCTGACGCCCCAAAACCGGGAAACCAAGCAGTTCATGGAGCTGTTCCAGCAGAAGGTGGACGCCTATCTGCACCAGCGGATCTGCAGCCGGTGCGGTCAGGCCGTGGCAGTGGGCATGGCCTTTTGCCCCTACTGCGGGCAGAAGCTGGACTAGGGCAGAAGGGTAGGCGCAGCCCAAACTGCGCAACAAAAAAGGACCAGTTGTCAATGACAACTGATCCCTCAGCTTTATAGCTTAGATGGCGCGGGTTACCTTGCCGGAACGTAAGCAGCGAGTGCAAACGTTGATGCTTTTTACTTCACCGTCTACCACCGCTTTAACCTTTTGTACGTTAGGTTTCCAAGAACGTTTTACATGTCTATTGGAATGGCTGACGTTGTTACCGGACAGCTCACCTTTGTTGCAGATTTCACAGATGCATGCCATGGTCCCACCTCCTTCTAGTTATAAGGCAATGCTTTACATTTTTTTAAATCAGTGTATCTATTCTAACATATACGCTTAGTTTTATGCAAGTATATTTTCAGCAAGAGGAGAGAAAAAAGATGTGGTGGCAGGAACCCATTACCAAATTAAAAGGCATCGGGCCCAAAAAAGCCCTGGAATTCGAAAACTTGAACATACAAACCATTGGGGATCTGCTGAACCATTTTCCCCGGCAGGGCTGCTACCTGGACTATTCCCATGTAAAAACCATCAAGGAATTGACCACGGACGGGGAAATGCAGCTGTTCAAGGGACGGATTGTCCGGCTGAACCAGCGGCGCAGCGCCCGGAATATGAAATACGCCACGGTTACCGTAGGGGACGACACGGGCTTTGCGGAAGTGATGCTGTTCGGACCCCAGGTGTACGGGGTGCGGTTTTTGAAAAACGGGGAGGAGGTACTGGTCATCGGCAAGGTGACCCAGGGCCGCACGGCCAAAAGCGTGACCAATGCTTCCCTGTCGGCGGTAAAGGAGGAGCAGCAGGCGGCGCCTGGGATTTTGCCCACCTATGCCCTCACCGGCGGCCTGAGCCAGAACCAGGTGCGCAGCGCCGTAAAGCAGGCCCTGGCTTTGGCCAAAAAGGAACTGCCCGAGTGCCTGCCGGCGCCCATTATGGAGAAATACCATTTTCTGGGTCGCTACGAAGCCCTGCGGAACATCCATTTTCCCAGTTCTCCCAAACGCCTGGACGAGGCTACCCGGCGCTTTGTTTTTGAGGAACTGTTCTTTCTCCAGTGCGGGCTGCTGCACCACCGGACGAAAATCAAACAGGAAAACAGCGGCATCAAAATGAGCCCCAACGGAAAGCTGTGGCTCCAGGTGAAGCACAACCTGGGGTTTGAGCTGACCGCCAGCCAGAAAAAGGCCTGGCAGGAAATTGACGACGATATGCAGGGCACGGAACCCATGAACCGGCTGGTCCAGGGGGATGTAGGCTCCGGCAAAACGGCGCTGGCCCTTCTGGCCATGGCCAAGGCCGTGGAAAATGGCTACCAGACCTGCCTGATGGCGCCTACGGAAATCCTGGCAGAGCAGCACTACAAGGAAATGCAGAAGGTGCTGGAACCGGCGGGCATCCATACGGCCCTGCTTACCGGCAGCCTGAGCGCCAAGCAGCGCCGGGAAGTGCTGGAAGGCCTGGCGGACGGCAGCATCCAGGCGGTGGTGGGCACCTACGCCCTGATTCAGGACGCAGTGGTGTTCCAGTCCCTGGCTCTGGTCATCACCGACGAGCAGCACCGGTTTGGGGTGGCCCAGCGGGCCAAGCTCCAGGACAAGTCCACGGCGGCGCCCCATGTGCTGATCATGACGGCCACCCCCATTCCCCGGACCCTGGCCCTGACGGTGTACGGGGATTTGGACGTTTCCCTGATGAAGGGGCTGCCCCCGGGCCGTAAACCCGTCCAGACCCTGTGCTATACCGAAGATATGCGCCCCGGGGTCTACAAGGGGCTGATTCACCAGATCCGGCAGGGCCACCAGGGCTACGTGGTGTGTCCTCTGATTGAGGAATCGGAAGGGGTGGACGCCAAGGCCGCCTCGGAGCTCTACGACGAGTTGACCCAGACCTATCTCAAGGGGATTCCCTGCGGTCTGCTCCACGGCCGGCTGAAGGCGGAGGAAAAGGACCAGGTGATGGAGGACTTCGTCAAGGGCAAAACCAAGGTGCTGATTACCACCACGGTGGTGGAGGTAGGGGTGAACGTACCCAACGCCACCCTGATGATTATCGAGGGTGCGGACCGGTTCGGCCTGGCCCAAATGCACCAGCTCCGGGGCCGGGTAGGCCGGGGCAGCGCCCAATCCTACTGCGTGCTGCTGACGGCTTCCCAGAATCCGGTGACCCTGGAACGGCTCCAGATTATGCGCACCTGCAGCGACGGCTTTCTCCTGGCAGAAAAGGACCTGGAGCTCCGGGGCGCTGGCCAATTCTTCGGACTGCGTCAACATGGGTTGTCGGACCTTTATATAGCTGATATACTACGAGATGCAGATACTTTGGTGGAAGCCCGGAAAGCAGCCCTTTGGGCCATGCACGACCCCGAGACGGCGGCTTTTGTGGAAAATGCTGCGGCCACCACCCAGTTTGACGGACGTTTTGACCGGATTTTCAATGCCTAGGCGGCAGCCTTCGCCTATAAATGCACAGCCACCTTCCTTGCAGGCGCCTTTGGCCCTGCACAACCTGACCCTAGAAAGCAGGCGCTTATGACCCCAGACCAAGATCCCAGTACCCTACCTCAAAAGAATAAAAGCAAGGACCACTGTGAAGCCCGGGTTTTTAAATTCATTGCCTTTGCAGCCCTGGTTCTGCTGCTGTATCTCATCAATGTGCTTGACCCCACCTTTTATGGCCACGTGTTCCACCTGGTGAAAGGCGGGGACATGGAAGAAGCCGTGTGCTTTCTCCGTTCCTATGGCCCCTGGGCCATTGTCATCAGCTTTTTCCTGGACGTGTTCATCAATGCGGCGGGCTTTCTGCCCTCCATTTTCATGTCTACTGCCAACGGAGTGGTGTTTGGCCTGCCCATTGGCATTACCATTTCCTGGGCGGCGGAGTCCGTGGGCGTAATCATTTCCTTTCTGATTATGCGCTACTTTCTCCGGGCCACAGCAGAAAAGGTCATTATCAAAAGCAACAACCTGAAGAAAATCGATGACATGAGCAGCGACAAAGGCCTGGTGGTCATGGCCCTGGCCAGGACTCTGCCCTATTTTCCGTCGGGGATTCTTACCTGCCTGGGGGCCATCAGCCGGATGAGCCTGCGGGATTATGTGATTGCCACTTTTCTCGGAAAATTTCCCTCCACCTTTTTGGAAGTGGTGGTGGGCCACGATATCGTCAACTTTCATGAGCATATGCACCGGTTGGCCATTCTCACCACCCTGGTGGTGCTGGCCTACGGCACCCTGCTCTATGTCCAATACAAACGGCACAAAAAGCCCAAAGCCTGAAGAACGTCCTCTGGCAGAACTGCTGCTGGAGGGCTTTTTTGTTTACCGAAAAACTTTTTTGTGTATCTTTCCTTACAAAAATTCCTGTTATTTGAAGAAAATTCAGAACTTTACCCGGTCTTTGCAGGAAAAGGGCCCACTGCACCCGAAAAAAGTCATCAGATGTTTGTGATTACCGATTAAGGGGGGCTTATTGTGAAAGAGTATACAGGCGATAAAATCAGAAACGTAGCAATCGTGGGACACGGCGGAGCCGGGACCACTTCCCTGACGGAAGCACTGCTGTATCGCAGCGGGTCCATCAGCCGGATGTGCAAGGTGGAAGACGGCCAGACCACCACGGACTTTGAACCGGAAGAAATCAAGCGGGGCGTTTCTGTCAGCGCCACCTTGGCCCCGGTGGAATGGCGGGACGTGAAGATCAATTTCATTGATACCCCGGGCTTTGCCGACTTTGTAGCCGAGGTAAAGGGTGCTTTCCGGGCTGTGGACAGCGTGCTGATTGTGGTCAGCGCCACCAGCGGTGTCCAGATTGGCACGGAGCAATGCTGGAAACTGGCGGAAGAAGCGGGGCTGCCCCGGCTGATTTTCGTCAACAAGATGGACCGGGAAAACGCGGACTACGACAATATCCTGAACAACCTGCGGGCCAAGATCGGCAAGGAAGTACTGCCCCTGGAACTGCCCCTGGGCAAGGAAGAAAATTTCTGCGGCGTCATTGACGTGTTCAATATGAAGGCCTATCGGGGCAACGGCAACGGAGCGGACGAAATCGAAGTGCCGGACGATATGAAGGCCTGGGTGGAAGACGCCCACAGCAAGATGGTGGAAGCTGCGGTGGAAGCCGATGATGCGGTAATGGAACGGTACCTGAACGGGGAAGACATTTCGGACGAGGACATTATGCGCTGCCTGGTAAAGGGCATCCGCCAAGGAATGATTTTCCCGGTGCTCTGCGGTTCCGCCTATAAGAACATCGGTCTGGGCCGCTGCCTGAACGCCGTGGTGGACTACACCTTCCCGGCCATTTTGAACGACTTCATTGTAAAGGATGTTAAGACCGGCGAAGAAGAAATCAAGGACTCCAACGCAGCCATGGCAGCCCTGGTGTTCAAGACCACCTCCGATCCCTTTGTGGGCCGGCTCAGCTTTGTCCGGGTGTTCTCCAGCACCATCAAGAAGGACAGCACCGTGTACAACGCCAGCCGGGAAGAAAACGAAAAGGTGACGGGTATCTTTACCCTCCGGGGCAAGACCCAGATTCCCATGGACCAGATTGTGGCCGGGGATATTGGGGTGCTCTCCCGCCTGCAATTTACGGCTACCGGGGATACCCTGAGCGACCCCAATGTGCCGGTCCTGTTCCCGCCCATTGATTTCCCGCTGCCCATGTACAGCCGGGCCATCTACCCCAAGAAGAAGGGGGACGAGGACAAGATTGCTTCCGCCCTGACCAAGATGACGGAAGAAGATCCTACCATTATTGTCAGCCGGAACCCGGTGACCAAGGAAACCCTGATCAGCGGCATGGGGGACCAGCATCTGGAAATCATTATGGAACGGATGCAGCGGAAATTCGGTGTGGAAGCTGACCTGAAGGCGCCCATTGTGGAATACCGGGAAACCATCCGGGGCAGCGCCGACGCGGAAAGCAAGTACAAGAAACAAACTGGCGGCCACGGCCAATACGGCCATGTGGTCATCAAGATGGAACCCCTGCCTCCGGGAAGCGGCTTCGTCTTTGAGGATAAGATTTTTGGCGGGGCCATTCCCCATCAATATATTCCTGCGGTGGAAAAGGGCATGAAGGAATCCATGAAACACGGTATCCTGGCCGGCTATCCGGTGGTAGACCTGAAAATCAGCCTGCTGGACGGTTCCTACCATACGGTGGACTCCTCGGAAATGGCCTTTAAGGTGGCTTCCCACCAGGCCTTCCAGAAGGCCGCCGAACAGGCCAAGCCGGTGCTTATGGAGCCCTATTATAACCTGAACGTGTACTGCGACGAACGGATGACCGGGGACGTGATTTCCGACCTGAATGGCAAACGGGGCCGGATTCTGGGCATGCAGACCCTGGAAGATGGCCGGGCCTGCGTCAACGCCCAGGCTCCCTATGCCGAGGTGTTGGACTACGCCGTGGACCTGCGGGCCCTGACCCAGGGCACGGGCTCCTTCGAGATGAAGTTCGACCATTACGAAGATGTTCCGCCCAAACTGGCAGAAAAAATTATTGCGGAAAGTAAGCAGGAAAAAGCCTAACCATTAGCGAATAAGAATAGTGTCACGAAGGCGGCAGTTTGCAGGTGTAGGGGCCTGGACTGCCAGGGGATCCTCCGGCGTGCCCAAAACAGGCAGGCCGGAGGAGCTTCGGGACAACCGCTGTTCTTATAGTGAACAACAACCGAAAAACCGCTTTCTGTGCCGGCAGCGCTGCTGTACCGGGACAGGGGGCGGCTTTTTGGCGTTTGGACCGAAAAATCCTGGAAAACGGAGAAAATTCTGAAAAGTGCCACGTGTTGCGTAAACGGTAAAAATATCCTATAATCAAAATGAATTGCACCGTATTTCAATCTGTCCAATCATGGGGGAGTTCAAACTAAATGAAAAATATTGACCAAGAATGTATCAACACCCTGCGTTTTTTGTCCATTGATGAAGTTCAGGCCGCCAATTCCGGCCATCCGGGCCTGCCCCTGGGCACCGCGCCCCTGATGTACACCCTTTGGGACCGCTTCATGAAATATAATCCCAAGAACCCCAGCTGGTTCAACCGGGACCGTTTTGTCCTGTCTCCCGGCCACGGCAGCGCACTTTTGTATGCTATGCTCCATGTGGCTGGCTATGACCTGTCTATTGAAGACCTGAAAGCCTTCCGGCAATGGGGTTCCCGGACTCCGGGCCATCCGGAATATGGCGTTACCGCCGGCGTGGACGTTTCCACCGGTCCTCTGGGCCACGGCTTTGCCATGGCAGTGGGTATGGCTATGGCAGAAGAAATGCTGGCTGCCCGCTACAACAAGGAAAACTTCCCGGTGGTGGACCACTATACCTTCGGCATTACCTCCGACGGGGACCAGATGGAAGGGGTGGCTTCTGAAGCTGCTTCCCTGGCTGGTACCCTGGGCTTGGGCAAATTGATTTTCTTGTACGATGACAACCACATTACCATTGAAGGTAATACGGAAATTGCTTTCCGGGAAAATGTGGGCGCCCGCTTTGCCGCTTACGGCTGGCAGGTGCTGAGAGTGGATAATTCCGAGGACGTGGAAGCCCTGCAAAAGGCCGTGGAAGAAGCCAAGGCCGATACCAAGCATCCGTCCCTGATCATCGTCAAGACCCATATCGGGTTTGGCAGCCCCCGGCAGGATATGGCCAGCGCCCACGGCGAACCCCTGGGCGAAGACAATGTGGCCAAAACCAAGGAAGCCGCTGGCTGGGACAGCAGCAAATTCTTCTACGTGCCTGATGAGGTCAAGGCGCATTTTGACGCCAAAATTCCGGACTGCCAGAAGAACGAAGCCGACTGGAACCAACTGGTTATCGACTACGCCAAGGCCTATCCGGAACTGGCCCAGGAACTTACCGACCGGATTAACGGAAAAATGGACCTGGATGTGAAAGAGCTGATGAAGGTCTTTGCGGATGCCACTTCTGTAGCTACCCGCAGTGCTTCCGGCACCCTGCTGCAAACCCTGTCCGACCAGCTGCCCGCGCTTATTGGCGGTTCTGCTGACCTGGGTCCTTCCAACAAGACCGAAATGAAGAACAAGGGCTTCTTCTCTGCAGAAGACCGGACCGGCCGGAACATCCATTTCGGCATCCGGGAACACGCCATGGGCTGCATTGTCAACGGCCTGTGCCTCCACGGAGCCATCCTGCCCTTTGGCGCTACCTTCCTGGTGTTCTCCGACTTTATGCGCCCGGCTGTAAGAATGGCCGCCCTGATGGGTATCGGCAGTATGTTCGTGTTCACCCATGACAGCATTTTCGTAGGGGAAGATGGTCCTACCCATGAACCCATCGAGCAAACCATGAGCCTGCGGCTGATTCCCAACGTATCCGTTTTCCGTCCGGCTGACGCCCTGGAAACGGCCGTTGCCTGGAAAGCCGCCTGCGAAAACCGCAAGCAGCCCACCTGCCTGATGCTCACCCGGCAGAACCTGCCTGTGCTCCACGACTATGCAAAGGTGATTGCCAAGAACGCCGCCAAAGGCGCCTATGTGCTGAGCCCGTCCCCCCGGGACAAGGTGAAAGCCATTCTGCTGGCTACCGGCAGCGAAGTACATCTGGCCCTGGCCGCTCAGGCTGCCCTGGACAAGGAAAAAATCGGCGTAACGGTGGTTTCCATGCCCAGCTGGGATAAGTTCGACGCCCAGGACGAAGCCTACCGGAAGAAGGTCCTGCCCAAGGATACGCCGGTCATTGCTTTGGAAGCTGGGGTCAGCCTGGGCTGGGCCCGCTACACCGGCAGTGAGAAACGGGTGCTGGGCATTGACCGCTTTGGAGCCTCCGCTCCGGGCAAGACCGTTTACGAAAAGTTTGGCTTTACCGTGGACCATGTGGTAGAAATGGTAAAGAAAGTTAAATAAGATTTGTCTTCCTTGGCATCAAAGGAAACTGGTAAAGAAGCGCTGTATGGATTTCCTTTCCTGCGGCGCTTCTTTTTTGGAAAAGAGGCGCGCTGATGTTTCACTTATTAACCATTGCCGGATCCGATTCTTCCGGCGGGGCCGGCATCCAGGCCGACCTGAAATCGTTTGCAGCCCATGGCTGCTTTGGCATGAGTGTGATTACTTCCGTAACGGCCCAGAATACCACCGGCGTTACGGCCATCCAGAATATTGACCCGGAAGTGGTGGCCGCCCAGATTGATGCGGTATTCACGGACATCCGGGTGGACGGGGTGAAAATCGGCATGGTTTCCACGTCCCCCATTATCCGCACCATTGCGGAAAAAATGCGCCAGTACAAGCCCAAGGTCCTGGTGGTGGATCCGGTGATGGTAGCCACCTCCGGTGCCTACCTGCTGGAAAAGGACGCCCGGACGGATTTGATCGAAGACCTGCTGCCCCTGGCGGACCTGATTACCCCCAACATGATGGAAGGGGAAGTGCTGTCCGGGCTGACCATCCGCAGCAAGGCGGATATGGAAAAGGCGGCGGCCATCATCCTGGAAAAGGGCGCCAAGGGCGTTCTCTTAAAGGGCGGCCATTTGGCCCAGACGGCCGATGATTATCTTTTGACCCGGGACGGGGGCAAGTGGTTTGACGGCCCCCGGTACGATAACCCCAACACCCATGGTACAGGGTGCAGCCTGTCTTCTTCTTTGGCAGCGGACCTGGCCAGCGGGATGACGATGGAGCAGGCCGTCCGGGAAGCCAAGGACTACGTGGCCCTGGGCATCAAAAACGGTCTGCCGGTGGGCCACGGCCACGGCCCCATCCATCACTTTGTAACCATGTTCAAGAAGGCCGGGCTGGAATGATGGAAGACCTGCTGGCCGAGTTTTCGGTAATCAGCGGCCAGGTCCGGGAGCGGCGGCCGCTGCTGCACCACATTACCAATTACGTCACCGCCGGCTTCTGTGCTGATGCAGGCCTTGCCCTGGGAGCCCTGCCCATGATGACGGACGCCCCGGAAGAAGTGGAAGCCGCAGCCCGCCGGGCGGACGCCCTGGTGTGCAACCTGGGTACCTTCAGCACTAGCCATTATGAGGCCATGGAAAGAGCCATGGGGGCGGCCCGGGAAGGCGGGGTGCCCATTCTCCTGGACCCGGTAGGGGTCATGACGGTGGACTGGCGGAAACAGGCAGCCCTCAAACTTTTGCAGGGCGGGGTGACGGTGCTCAAGGGCAACGGCGCCGAAGGCCGGGCTCTCTTGGACTGGCGCCAGGGAAAGGGCAAAGGGGTGGACGCAGGACTGGAAACCCAGCCGGGCCTATTGGCCAAAGCCCTGGCTCGGACCTATCATTGTGTGGCGGTAATTACCGGTCCGGTGGACGCCCTCAGCGACGGAAAACGGATACTCTATGCCCGGAACGGGTCGGCGCTGCTTTCCCGGATTACCGGGGCAGGGTGCATGACCGGCACCGTTATGGGAGCCGGCATTGCCGTGGCGGAGTCGCCGCTGGCAGGTGCCCTGTGGGGGCTAACCCTGATGAACGTGGCGGCGGAAGCGGCCCAGGTGAACTGCCCGGGACCGGGAACTTTCCGGGCCCGGCTGATGGATGCCCTATACCAGGAAAACGGCCTGACGCTCCAGCAGAAATTTCGGGGGGAAGAACAACGTGACGAAGAAAATCATTGATTACAGCGTATATTTGGTGACGGATACCCATTGCCTGAAGGGCCGGGATTTTTACGCCGCCGTGGAAGAAGCCCTGAAGGCCGGGGTAACCCTGGTCCAGCTCCGGGAAAAGGAGGCCTCCTGGGAAGAACTGCTGGCCAAGGGAAAACGGGTGAAAGCCCTGTGTGACCGCTATGGGGTACCCCTGCTGATTGACGATAATATTGCAGCGGCCAAGGAAATCGGCGCCGCCGGGGTCCATTTGGGCCAGGAGGACGCCGCCATCGAAAAGGCCCGGCAGGAACTGGGACCGGACGCGGTGGTGGGCATCTCCGCCCACAATGTGGCGGAAGCCACCGAGGCCCAGCGCCGGGGTGCGGACTACCTGGGAGCAGGAGCCCTGTACCCTACGGGCAGCAAAAAGGACGCCAAACTGCTGCCGGCCCAGACTTTCCGGGCTATTGTGGCCGCAGTCCAGATTCCTGTGGTGGGCATTGGGGGCATCCACGAGGACCAGTACGCCCAGGTTTTGGAACTGGGGGCCAGCGGCTGTGCCATGATCAGCGGTATTTTGGGGGCAGCGGACATTACCGCCACCGTAACCCGGCTGAAGGCGTTGTACGCCGCCCGCCGCTAAAGGAAGGTGCCTATGGCAGGAAACAAAGAAGCGGAAGCTCTGGGCCGCAAGGTCCTGGAGCTTTTTACCTACAGGATTACCGATGAGATTTTCCAGTTCATCGAGAAACACCCGGAGCTCCTGGAGCAGTACCGGGAAGCGGTGAAAAACAGCTCTGCCCATGGGGTCAACGCCGTTTTGGGAAAGATGATCACCGAAGCCTATGACCTGGAAAACCTGAACAAGGAAACCAATCCGGAGTCCAAACTGCTGAAAAAGTACACCCGGCACGGGGTCCGCTGGGATAAGGACAGAACCCGGCGCATGGCCAAAAAAGTCATGTACGGCGGGGAGGACCTGTTCTCCGGGGAGACCAAACGCCGGGAGACGCCGGTGAAGAAGGACGAAAACCAGGAGAAAACCGGGTTTGTGGAAGAAAGTTTGTTTAGCCTGGAAAAAACTGAGCCTGTCAAGTAAAAATGCTTGACAGGCTTGTGCCATTATAGTAGAATAAGCGTCGGTGATACCATGCAGGATGATGAATTGACAAAAAAGATCCGGTTTGGCCGGCTCTACGATATGTACGGCGGTCTGCTGACCGAAAAGCAGCAGGCTGTGATGGAGCAGTACTTTTACGATGACCTCTCCCTGGGAGAGATTGCGGAAAGCTGCGGCATCAGCCGCCAGGCAGTGTACGATCTGCTGCGGCGGGTAGAACAGACCCTGGAAAAATATGAATCCAAATTGCAGCTGCTGCATGGCGCCCAGGATACCCGGTTCAAGCTCCGGGGAGCCCTGTCGCTGCTGGAAGCCTGCAAGTCCGACGGCTTAACCGACCCACGTCTGGAAGAAGTCCGGACCATCTTGCAGAGTTTGATTGACGAAGGCAGGTAACTATGGCTTTTGAAATATTAACCGATAAATTGACGGCTGCCATCCAAAAGCTGCGCGGACAAAAGACCGTATCCGAACAGGATTTGAAGGATACCCTCCGGGAAGTCCGGCTGGCTCTGTTGGAGGCCGATGTAAACTTCAAGGTCGTCAAGGAATTTACAGCAAAAATCAAGGAGCGGGCCCAAGGGCAGCAAGTGGACCCCAGCCTGACTCCTGGCCAATATATTGTAAAGATTGTTCATGAAGAACTGATCAATCTGCTGGGCGGCACCCAGAGCAAACTGGCCGTGTCTCCCAACCCGCCCACCATTATTATGCTGGCGGGCCTGCAGGGCGCTGGTAAGACCACTACGGTGGGTAAGTTGGCCAACTACCTGCGGAAAAATGGCAAAAAGCCCCTGATGGTGGCTGGGGACGTGTACCGTCCTGCTGCTATCACCCAGTTGGAGGTCATTGGCAAACAGCTGGACATGCCGGTGTTTACCCTGGGCGACAAGGTTTCCCCGGTGGAAATTGCCAAGGAAGCCCTGAAGCGGGCCAATGCCCTGTTGTGCGACACGGTAATCATCGATACCGCCGGCCGTCTCCACGTGGACGAAACCCTGATGAACGAGCTGAAGGACATGAAGGAAGCCGTACATCCCGACGAAATCCTTTTGGTGGTGGACGCCATGACCGGTCAGGACGCCGTTACGGTGGCTGATGCCTTTAACCAGGCACTGGGCATTACGGGCCTGATTGTGACCAAACTGGACGGCGACGCCCGGGGCGGTGCGGTTCTCAGTGTGAAGGCAGTGACCAACTGCCCGGTAAAATTTGTGGGTATGGGCGAAAAGCTGGATGCTTTGGAACCCTTTTATCCTGATAGAATGGCTTCCCGGATTCTGGGCATGGGGGATGTGCTCTCCCTGATTGAAAAAGCCCAATCCGCCTTTGATGAAAAGGAAGCCCAAAAGCTGGCTGAGCATCTGAAAAAGAATGAATTTACCCTGGACATGTTCCTGGACCAAATGAAACAGGTCAAGAAACTGGGCTCCCTGGAATCCATTCTCAGCCTGATCCCCGGCATGGGGAAAATCAGCAAGCAGTTGGAAGGGGTGGACCTGGACGGCAAGGAAGTACGCCGCCTGGAGGCCATTATCACTTCCATGACTGCCGAAGAACGGCGCAATCCCCGGATTATCAACGGGTCCCGCCGGAAACGCATTGCAGCCGGCTGCGGCCAGCGGGTACAGGATGTCAACCGCCTGCTGAAGCAGTTTGAGGAAAGCAAGAAGCTGATGAAAACCATGCAGGGCATGAACAAGTATGCACGGAAGGGACGCTTTAAGCTCCCCTTCCTGCAATAAACAAATTCTTTTAAGGAGGTGAATCTTGTGGCAGTTAAAATCCGTCTGAAACGTATGGGTGCTAAGAAAAGCCCCTTCTACCGTATCGTTGTTGCCGACGAACGCGCTCCGCGTGATGGCCGCTTCATCGAAACCGTAGGTACCTATGATTCCACTGTTGATCCCGCAGTGATCAATATTGATGAAGAAAAGGCTCTGGCTTGGATGCTGAAAGGTGCTCAACCCACCGACACGGTTTGTTCCATGTTCAGCAAACAAGGCCTGATGGCTAAACTGGCTGGCGAAAAGGCTGGTAAATAAGGAGGTTGACTATGAAAGAGATAGTTGAAGTCATTGCTAAGGCTATCGTCAATAATCCCTCCGAGGTCCAAGTGGAGGAGGAGAGAAACGGTTCTTCCGTAATCCTCAAACTCCACGTGGCACCTGAAGATATGGGTAAAGTGATCGGCAAGCAGGGCCGCATTGCCAAGGCTATCCGCCTGGTGATGAAAGCTGCTGCCACCCGTGAAAACGTAAAAGTAATCGTAGACATTGATTAATGGAAGAGCAGCCCCTGTATTGCAGGTGATGCTCTTCTTTAGTCAGGAGACATGACGCGGATCCCGGCGCCCTGGCGTCAGGGGTTCAGTAAGGTGGATACTATGGATAAAATGATCGTCCGGGTACCGGTTGGCATCAAAGCCAAGGTGACCGAAGACCTGAAATCTCAAATCGTTGCAGATATGAAACGCCAGGTCCAGGCCGCCGAGCTGGATTTTGAACAATTCCAGTTCAATGCCAAACGGGCACTGAATGAACAAGCTGGTGCCGATCCCAATGCCCTGCGCGGTTTGCAGGAACAGATCGAGTACGAAAAGGCCCAGCGCGGCCATGCGCTCCAGGAGCTGAAAGATAAACTGGAACGGGCTGAAAATCTGGAAATTGGCAGTGAAGTCGGTCACGGCACACTGGAACGCAGTGTGGAAATCACCATCGGTTCCGATCTGGAATCCCTGATGGGCGCCGAAATCCTGGTGGAAGACGGCAAAGTCATCGGTTTTAGAGCGTGAGTCCATGGAACAGAAGATTGTGATTGGCAAAATTGTCGCCCCGCATGGCGTGCGGGGCGAATTTCGCGTTCTGCCCCTGACGGACCAGCCGGAACAGTACGAGGACAGGGAAACCCTGACCTTGGACAACGGCCGGGTGCTGCACGTAGTTTCCGTACGCTTCCATAAGAATGCGTACCTGGTAAAGGTGCAGGAAGTCACCGATATGGACCAGGCCGAAGCCCTGCGGGGCCGGACCATTGTCCTAAGGCCAGAGGAGCTGCCGCCCCTGCCGGAAGGGCAGTTCTATGTCAGGGACATTATCGGGTTTGCGGTGGTTTCTCCTGCGGGAGATCCCATTGGCACGGTAAAGGACGTGATTTCCCCGGGACCCACGGATGTGTTCGTGGTGGCTCCCCCGGAAGGGGAAGATATTCTGGTGGCCTCCATTGCCGAGAATATCAAAAAAATTGATTGGGACCAGAAGCAGGTGGTCATGGTCCTGCCGGAGTGGATCTAAGTGAGACAGTTCATCTTTCTCACCCTGTTTCCGGAAATGATCCAGCAGGCGGCGTCCTTCTCTATTTTGGGCAGGGCCGTACAGGAAGGTCTTCTTTCTGTAGCCTGCGTGAATCCTCGGGACTTTGCTACGGACCGGCACCGCAGTGTGGATGATACCACCTGCGGCGGCGGCGCCGGTATGGTGCTCCAGCCCCGGACCTATTTGGCTGCGCTGGAGCGGGCCAGGGAACTGGCACCGGAGGCTCTGGTGCTGGCGATGACCCCCGCCGGGGAAGCCCTGAAGCAGCAGCGGGTTTGCAGCTTGGCCGCCAGCGGCCGGGACCTGATCTTTTGCTGCGGGCACTACGAGGGCTTTGACGAGCGGATTCTGGCCCAGGCGGACCTGCGGCTTTCCGTAGGGGACTTCGTCCTGACGGGAGGGGAGCTTCCGGCTCTTGCCGTCATGGATGCAGTGGCCCGCTTTATTCCCGGGGTGCTGGGCAAGGCCGTCAGCGCTGAGGAGGAATCCTTTGCTGCGGGCCTGTTGGAATACCCCCAGTATACCCGCCCGGTGGACTATCAGGGACAGCTTGTACCCTCCGTCCTCACCAGTGGGGACCACGGGAAGATTGAAACCTGGCGGCGGAAGGAAGCCCTGCGGACTACCCTGAAGTACCGGCCGGAACTGCTCCGGACGGTGCCCTGGCAGCCCGGGGACGGCAAGCTGTTTCTGGCCGTCCAGGCGGAAGAAAAAAATCAGGGAAAGGACCCGGAAAAGGACTGATTTTGCAGCCCTTTTTCTTGCGCCCACCCTGTCTGTATGGTATAATACAGCGTATGCATTAACGGGCGGTCCGCTGTTAGCACGAGGCTAAGAATGAACGTCTTGGATTCTGAGGAGGAACATAAATGAACATCATCGAAGCAATTGAAAAGGAACAACTGCGTTCCGACATTCCTGAATTCCGTGCCGGCGACACTTTGAAAGTTTATGTAAAAGTAGTCGAAGGTACCCGTGAACGTGTTCAGCTGTTTGAAGGCGTTTGCATCTCCCGCAGTGGCGCAGGTGTGCGTGAAATGTTCACCGTACGTCGTATCGCTTCCGGCGTTGGCGTAGAAAGAACTTTCCCTGTACATTCTCCCAGACTGGAGAAAATTGAGGTATCTCATAGAGGTATCGTTCGCAGAGCAAAACTGTACTATCTGCGTAAACTGACCGGTAAGGCTGCTCGTATTAGAGAACGCCGCTAATCGGAAACAAAAAACGGTGGGGGACTGTCTGCGCAGTCCCCTTTTGTTTTAGGAGTTGGTAAGATGGCTGCACCTAAGAACGCACAGGGCTGGTCCGGAAAGTTGTCCAGTCTGCTGCTGTTTGTGATCCTGACCTACTGGCCCATGGTCCTTTTTGTGGACAAGGCCTGGACGGAACAGGGGCTGAACTTACTGGGACTGGTGTCCCTTTTGTACTGGCTGGCGGTAATCCGGGAACGCCAGGGCTTTGCCCTGCTGCAGCGGTACGTCCACGGGGACAAGAAGGCGGTAAACCAGCTGGTGGCCGGAGTCTGGAACTTCTGGAACCAGGATGCCTTTGCCACCCAGGCCACCTTGGTGAAACTGGTGGCGGTGCTGGGAATTCTCCATTTGCTGGGGAATCTGCTGTAAAAATTTTGGAAGCGGCGGTGCTGCGGCTTTCCAATTTTGTGCTAGGAGAATGGTATGGACGAAAAAGAAAAATCCGGGTCCTGGCAGGACACTGTCAGCGACTGGCTGATTTCCATTATTGTGGCCGTGGTGCTGGCCTTTGGGATTCGTACATTTTTGGTGGAACCCTATATGGTTTCCGGACCTTCCATGATGAATACCCTCCAGGACCAGGAACGGCTGCTGGTGAACAAGCTGGTGTACTACACCAGGGAGCCCAAACGGGGCGAAATCATCGTTTTCAAATATCCCAGTGACACCCGCAGGGACTTTATCAAACGGGTCATCGCCGTAGGCGGGGATACCATTGAAATCCGGGATGGGAAGACCTATGTGAATGGTGAGGCGCTGGATGAGTCCTATATCCGGGAACCCTTCCACACCAACTATCCCAAAACCACGGTACCCCAGGGCCATATTTTTGTCATGGGGGACAACCGGAACAATTCCGAAGACAGCCGGTACCGGGACGTGGGCTTTGTGGACCTGAGTCTGGTCAAGGGCAAAGCCAGCCTGATTTTCTGGCCCTTGGGACAATTTCGGTCTTTGCCTTGAGTAGAATAAGAACATGCAGGGTCGGTGCAATAACTGGCCCTGCTTCTTTTTTTGCCTGGGAAAAAAGTGGGGGATTCCCGTTAAACCCCTAAAAATGCCCGCATTTTGCAGGGAGAAAGAAAACTGTTATAATAAAACAAATTGAAAGCCGCAGGACCTGAAGGCTGCGGCAGAGGGGGAGCAACTGGCTCTCCTAAAGGACAGAAAAGAGCGGCTCTGCTGGCCTCTGGGCGGCAGGGCGTAGGATAGAAAGGAAAAACTATGAACGAAATGGAAAAAGAACCCAAGCTTCACATCCAGTGGTTCCCCGGTCATATGACCAAGGCCAAACGGATGATGGAGGAACAGCTGAAGCTGGTGGACGTGGTGGTGGAAATGCTGGACGCCCGGATTCCACGGTCCAGCGCCAACCCCATGCTGAAAAAGCTCATTGGCAACAAGCAGAAAATCGTGGTGCTGAACAAGACGGATATGGCGGATCCTGTGCAGACCGCCCGGTGGCTGGAGCGGCTGAAGGAACAGAACTTTACCGCCCTGGAAGTGAACTGCCAGAAGAACAAAGGGGTCAAGGCCCTGGTGGCGGCCATCCAAAAGGCCGGCCAGCCTACTCTGGACAAATGGCTGAAAAAAGGCGTCAAGAACCATCCGGTCCGGGTGATGATTGTGGGCATTCCCAACGTGGGCAAGTCCACCCTGATCAACCGGCTGCTGGGCAAAAACAAGACCGTGGCCCAGAACCGGCCCGGCGTAACCCGGGGGCCCCAGTGGGTCATCCTGGGCAAGGGGCTGGAACTGCTGGACACCCCGGGGGTGCTGTGGCCCAAATTTGACGACCCGGAAACGGGCTTTTCCCTGGCCGTGACTGGGGCCATCCGGGAAGAGGTATTCGACTTGGAAATTGCCGTGCACATTCTGCTGCTGCGGCTGAAGAAGTACTATCCCCAGGAACTGTCCGCCTACTACAACATTGCACTGGCGGAAGAAGACGGGGCCAAGGAACTGGAAGAAAAAATCGGCCGTTCCCGGGGTTGCCTGAAAGCCGGCGGCCTGGTGGACTACAACAAGGTCATCCAAATGGTGATCCGGGACTTTAAGACCGGCAAACTGGGGGCTTTCACCCTGGAGGTTCCGGGAAAAAGTGCTGCCGAAAAGGCGGAGGAACACCATGAAGATTGCTGAAGTGAAGGAACTGCTGGCGGGAACGCCCACCGCAGAACAGCTGGCGGAGCTGCGCCTGGATGCCCGGGCCGGGGTCCAGAAGCTGCTGGCGGCCTATACGAAGCGCCTGGCGGCAGAAGCGGCGGAACGGGACCGGCTGCTGCATTTCCAGGACCTGGAGCGCCGGTATTGGGAGCAGGGCCTGAATCAGGTGGCCGGCACCGATGAAGCGGGGAGGGGCCCTTTGGCGGGACCTTTGGTAACCGCTGCGGTTATTTTGCCCCACGGGATTTGGCTGCCCGGGCTCAACGATTCCAAAAAGGTGCGCCCTGCCCGGCGGGAAGAACTGTATGACGAAATTTTGGACCAGGCGGTGGCGGTGACCGTGACCATTCTGGGGCCCCGGGAGATTGACGCCCTGAACATCTATCAGGCGGCCAAGTGGTCCATGACCAACTGCCTGAACCACCTTTCCACGCCGCCCCAGGCAGCCCTGACAGACGCCATGCCCCTGACGCTGGCCTCTGGGATACCGGTGGAGGACCTGGTCAAAGGGGACAGCAAAAGCGCGGCCATTGCGGCGGCTTCCATTATCGCCAAGGTTACCCGTGACCGGCTGCTGGTGGAGCTGGACGCCCAGTATCCCCAGTACGGGTTTGCAGCCCACAAGGGCTACGGCGTTTCCACCCATGTGGAGGCCATTCTGCGGGACGGCCCCTGTCCCTGGCACCGGGGCAGCTACGAACCCATTAAGACCCACTTTCCCCAGCATCAGGGAATCAGTGAGGAAAAAACGCTGGTATTAAAATAGGCGGAGTGCCCGTGTCCTGCGCCTGCCAGCCGCTGAAACAGGAGGGATTGGTATACACGAACACAGATGCTTTGGCAACTGGGGAGAGGATGCAGCTGCCCAGTACCTGGAAAAACAGGGCTACCGGATTGTAGCCCGGAACTATGCTTGTGCTTATGGAGAACTGGATATTATTGCCCAAACAAAGAATACGCTGGTTTTTGTGGAAGTGAAAAGCCGACGCAGCCTGAAATTTGGCCGTCCGGCAGCAGCTGTAACCCGCGAAAAACAGGTTCACCTGCACCGGGCGGCTTTTGTGTATCTCAAGGAGCATCCAGGCTTTCGGGGCAAGATCCGCTTTGACATTATTGAGGTACTTTCCCTGCACGAGACCCTGAACATCAATCATATGCAGGCCTGCTTTTAGGCCAGACTACAAACGCTATTCTATTTGAAACAGGTGATGAACAAATGTATGCACGCACATGGGGGGAAACCACCCGAGGCATTAACGGAGAAATGGTGGCCGTGGAAGTGGATGTGGCCAACGGCCTGCCCGCCTTTGAAATGGTGGGACTGCCGGATACGGCGGTAAAGGAGTCCAAGGAACGGGTAAAGGCGGCGGTGAAAAACACCGGGTTCTACTTTCCCGATACCCACATTACGGTAAATCTGGCGCCGGCGGACCTGAAAAAGGACGGCTCCGGCCTGGACCTGCCCATTGCCCTGGGCATCCTGGCAGCCAAACAGCATATCAAGCTGCCGGAGGACAATCCTCCGGTCTTTGCCGGAGAACTGGCCCTGGACGGCAGCCTGCGGCCCATCAGCGGCATTCTGCCCATGATTCTCCGGGCCCGGGAAGAAGGCCGGGACACCATCTACATCCCCCGGGGCAATGCCCAGGAAGGGAAGCTGGTGGACGGCATCCAGGTGTTTACGGCGAAAACCCTGCTGGAACTGGTGGACCATCTTCAGGGCAAGGAGCTTTTGGAACCTTTGGAGAAGGAGCCTCTCCAGCTGGAAAACCCGGAGGACAACAGCGTGGACTTTGCTGACGTCCAGGGGCAGGTGGTGGCCAAACGGGCCATGGAAATTGCTGCGGCCGGGGGCCACAACGTGCTGATGGTGGGGGCTCCCGGAGCCGGGAAAACCATGCTGGCCCGGCGTCTGCCCACCATTCTGCCGCCTATGACGGAGGAGGAAGCCCTGGAGGTAACGAAAATCTACAGCATCTCCGGACTGCTGAAGCGGCGCAGCGGCATTATCAGCGAGCGGCCCTTTCGCAGCCCCCACCATACGGTGTCCCAAAGCGCCCTGATTGGGGGCGGCACCATTCCCCATCCTGGGGAAGTGACCCTGAGTCACCACGGGGTATTGTTTTTAGATGAATTACCGGAATTTTCAAGAAGCGCCCTGGAGGTCCTGCGCCAGCCCCTGGAGGACGGAATGGTGACCATCAGCCGGGTCCAGGCTTCCCTGACCTATCCGGCCCGGTTCATTCTGGTGGCGGCCCAGAATCCCTGTCCCTGTGGGTTTTGGGGAGAGGAGGACAAGGTGCACCAGTGTTCCTGCCGGCCCGGGGATATTGCCCGCTACCGGAAGAAGATTTCCGGGCCGCTGCTGGACCGGATCGATATCCAGATTCACGTACCCCGGCTGCAATACCAGGAACTGAAAAGCGATAAGAAGGAAGAATCCTCTGCCGTAATCCGGCAGCGGGTGGTGGCGGCCCGGGAAATCCAGCGGCAGCGCCTTAAAGGCACCCACCTGTACTGCAACGCCAGTATGGGACGCCGGGAAGTGAAGGCCTTTTGTCCCATGACCCCGGAAGCGGAAGCCCTGCTGGAGCGGTACTTTGTGGCTCTGGGGCTCAGCGCCCGCAGCCACGACCGGATTATCAAGGTGGCACGGACCATTGCGGATTTGGCGAAAAGTCCCATAATTACCGTCACCCATTTGGGGGAAGCCATCCAGCTGCGCACCAGTATCCAAGGGTAGGGGAGGACATGATGGGAGTAAATGTTTTTTATGGAATCATCTATTTTCTCACCGGCCTTTGTGCCGGCAGTTTTGTGGGACTGTGCGCGGACCGGATGAAAAACGGGGTGTCCATCTGCTGGCCGCCGTCCCATTGCGAGGCCTGCGGCAGAAGACTGGGCCCAAAGGACCTGGTGCCGGTGGTAAGCTATTTGTACCGGAAAGGCCGCTGCGGCTACTGCCGGACGCCCCTTTCCCGGGACCTGCTGTATCAGGAACTAGGCTGCGGCCTGCTGTTTCTGCTGTTGGGCTGGGGCCAGGTTCCCGGCTGGCAGCTTTTTACCCTGTGGGGTATCTTCGGCACCCTGTACCTTATCGTCTGGCAGGACCTGCGAGAACGGGCGGTGTACCACTGCGTGCTGCTGGCCTTGGCCGGGTGGATTGCCCTGCGCTGTTTTTTGGTAGGGGGAACGCTGCTGGAAGGGCTTTTTGGGGTTTTGGCCGGCGGCGGTTTCCTGCTGGTGTTTCATTTGATTTTTCCCCAGGGTCTGGGGTTTGGGGACGTGCTTTTGTGTTCCCTTTTGGGAGCTTGGCTGGGACCTTTGAAAGGGTTCCAATGCATTGTGCTGGGGAACCTGCTGAGCCTGGGCTGGGCCCTGTCCCGTGCCCGGGAGAAAAAGCTGGCTCTGGAAAAGGTGGGTGTTCCCCTGGCTCCTTTTTTGGCCCTGGGAGCCTTTCTGGTGCATTGTAAAGGGGTGGTGGGAACGCTGCCGTCGGCGCTGGACCCGGGGCTTTTGCTGCTGGGGCTGCTGCCCCTGGAGCAAACCCTTTCCTGGGACAACCTGCGCAGCCGTTGGGAAAAACTGGTTTCCCCCTGGCCCAAGCGGCTCCTGGTGGTCCACTGGGGAAACCAGGCTCTGACCCTGACGGAAACGGAGCGCCGGGGAGAAAAGCTGCACCTTGCCCGTACGGCCCAGCTGCCCTGGCCCCGGGAACTGCCGGCGCTTACCAGTCCGGAACAGGTCCCTGCCGTAGCCGAATGGCTGGGGGACCAGTGCCGGAAGCGGGGCTTTGGGGCGGGGCAGGTGAGCTTTAGCCTGTCCAGCCGGCAGGTGCTGCTGCGCCGGGCCAGCCTGCCCCAGGCAGCGGCGAAAAACCTGGCGGAAGCGGCCCAGTGGGGCCTTTTGCAGGACGTACCCTGGAAGCCCGGCACCTTTACGGCCGCCGCGGTTCCGGTGCAGCTCAAAAGCAATAATACGGCGGTGCTGCTCCAGTCCAAGGCCCTGAATCAGGCCCTGCTGGACCTGGCAGCGGCACTGGACTGGGAACTGGTGAGCCTGGAAGCCCAGGCGGCCAGCTGGGGCAAATGGCTGACGGAGGAACCGGGGGCGCTGCTGCTTACCAAAGAAGGGAAGCGCTTTGTCCTCACCGTGCTGCAGCGGGGGATTCCTGTGGACAGTGAGCCCCTGGCCCTTGCGGAAAAAGAGAAAACGGGGGCGGAGGAGCTGACCAAAAGCCCCCTGTGGCAGGAGGCGCAGGGGACTTTTCAGGAGTCTGGCCAGCAGGCAGCCCAGCAGATTGCTGCCTATGCAGAGCTGTGGCGGCAGGAGCTGGGACTTGCGGCGCTGCCCCTTTATGCGGCCCTGGGCGGCGGGGAGCCTTTGGGCCAGGAGCTCCAGCCCCTGCTCCAGAAACGGGGGCTGCTGCGGCCTCTGCCGGGCCTGGACAAGGTTACGGTGGCAGAAGCCTATGCCAGGGGGGAAGAACTGCTTTCCCAGCCGGAAATCCTCTGCTCCCTGGGGGCGGCCAAACCCTGTCTCCACACGAGAAAGCTGTCCCTCCACCGGACTGCGGGAGCCCAGCCGTCCCTGGGGCGGCTGTCCCAGAAACGGGGGTTTACCCTGCTTTGGGGTCTGGGCTTTTGCGGCTTGGTTTTTTGCCAGCTGCTGCGGCTGGGCACTGCCTGGCGGCTGGGAGAAACCCAAAGGCATTTGGCGGCCCTGGCACCCTGGGAAGCCCAGTGGCAGACCAGCCTGAGCCGCAAGGCGGACCTGGAGGCCCGGAGCCAGCTCCGGCAGAAGGTGCAGCAAAAACAGCTGCCCTGGGCTGGACTATTGGCCCTTTTGGGCAGCCTGGTGCCGGCGGACTGCTGGGTAACCCGGGTGACCCAGGAAGGGGACGGGGAAGCGGTGCAGGCGCCTGGGGTGGTGCTGGAAGGCCGGACCCTGGAGAAAAACAGCGTCCTCAGGCTGGTGGACCTGCTCCAGCATCAGCCCGGCATCAGCGACGCCCAGCTGGAACGACTGGAGGAAGACGGGGCCAAGGACCGGACGGCGGGTTTCCGGATCCGGCTTCAGCTGAAGGGAGGCGGCAGCTATGCTGGCTAACCTGAAACGGGACCCCAAAATCCGACTGGCCCTGCACCTGTGCCTATGGCTGGCCTTCCTGGTTTTGGCCTTTCGCCCGGCCCTGACCCAGCTTCGGCTGGAGCGGCATAAGCTGCTGGGCCTGGAGGAGCGGCAGCGGCAGCTGGTGCTTTTTGCCAAACGGTATGACCCTGGAACAGCCGCCCAGACGGAAGAGCAGTGGCAGCAGCTGCGCCGGCAGGTGCCGGACCAGGTGACCCGGGAAGAAGCCGTCAGCCGGCTGGAAGCCCTGTGCCGGGAAAGCGGGGTGCGTCTGCTTTCTCTGGAAGCCCAGGCTCCCGGCCGGGAAGCGGGGGGAACGTACCTGCCCCTGTCCCTGGCTCTGGAGGGGGATTACACCCAATTGCTGTTGTTCCACCAGCTGTGGGAGCAGGAACCTGGCACTTTTCAATGGACAGAATCTAGCACAGAGTGGAAAAATCGTAACAGTATGTTAAATTTTCATGGAAAATTAAAAATTTTTGCTACAAAAAATGGCCAAAAATCCTAAAATTTCCGTTCTTCCAGTTGACCTCCCCGAAAATTAATGAGATAATATTTAGTGCAACGGTTATGAACAGAGTTTATCTAGTTGTTCAATCATTGAGGGGAGGAACTATCATGACCATTAGTTGTGTAGCACCGCATACACACGGAAAGACAAGTGTAGACAGAATTTTCGGAGCCAGCGAAGCAGCCCAAAAGAGAATCAAAGAAATCGGTGCTGACGCAGTGACCAATGCCACCATTGGCGCTATTATGGACGATGATGAAAAATTCGCAGTACTGCCCACCGTCAGCAAGGTGTTCAGAAGCCTGGAAGACGGCCAGTACTTCAGATATGCTCCCATTATGGGGCTTCCAGAATTCCTGGATCTGGTGCAGGACGCCTGCTTTGGCGAGTCCCGCCCCGAAGGCTATACCGCAGCCCTGGCCACGGCCGGCGGCACCGGTGCCATCCACCATTCCATCTGGAACTATACGGAAGTGGGCGACCAGGTAATTACCGCTGAATGGTACTGGGGTGCCTACAACACCATCTGCCGGGACATGGATCGGGAACTGGTAACGTATCCCATGCTGACCCCGGACGATAAGTACTTCAACCTGCCGGCCCTGACCGAAACGGTCCACAAGGTGCTGGCCCGCCAGGACCGGGTACTGGTCATCATCAACACCCCGGCCCACAACCCCACCGGTTTCAGCCTGACGCCTGAAGACGTGGAAAATGTCCTCAATATGCTGAAGGAAGAACTGAAGGGCACCAACAAGACTGCTACCCTGTGCCTGGACGTAGCCTATATCGACTATGCCGGCGAACGGGAAGAAGTCCGCAAAATCTTCAAGAAGCTGTCCAACCTGCCCAAGAACATCTTCGGCCTGGTTGCCTACAGCATGTCCAAGAGCTTTACCATGTACGGCGAGCGCTGCGGCGCCCTGCTGGGGGTAACCTCCGACAAGGAACAGATCCAACAGTTCCTGGACGTAAACAAAAATACCGGCCGCTCCACCTGGTCCAACATCAACCGGGGAGCTATGGAAACCCTGCAGATCATCTACAAGGACCCTGAACTGCTGGACAAGGTACAGCAGGAAAGAGCCTACTATTACAAGATGGTACAGGCCAGAGGTGACCTGTTCACCAAGGAAGCCAAGGAATGCGGCCTGAATATTGTGCCCTACATCTCCGGTTTCTTCCTGTCCATTCCGGCAAAGGATTCCATGAAGGTCTGCGAAAAACTGCATGAAGTCAACGTATTCTGCGTGCCTTTGGCTGCAGGCGTGCGTGTAGCCCTGTGCGGCATTTCCCTGAACAAGGTAAAGGGTCTGGCTGCCAAAATCAAGGCTGCCATGGATGCAGTAGGAGAATAAACAGAAATGGATTGGCTGCCGGACCTCGGCAGCCAATTTTTCTTGTATACAATATTCAATATAGACTTAGCACGAGAAACCATCAGCAAAGGAGAGGTTGCAGTATGTATATCTATGGACCGGGTGGGGAGAAAAGATCCTACGCGGATCGAACCCCGCTTGTGGAAATGGCCAAGGACTTTCAAAGCCAATACCAGGCGCCCATTGCGGTGGGTGTAGTCAATGGAGAAGCTGTGCCTCTCCAGCTCTGTCCCCACAACGGGGACCGGGTGGGCTTTTTGGATTTGGATTCTGCCGAAGGGTATAAGGCCTACATCAGCACCTTTTTGTTTGCCCTGATTACTGCCATGAAGAAGCTGCGGCCGGAAGTGCGGCTGGAGGTGGAAAACACCTTTGGCAATGCCCTTTTCTGCGATATCAAGAACCGGATTGTACTGAGCAAGTACGACCTGGCGGACGTGACCGGCTTTATGGAACAGATGATCCGGGAACGGGTACCGGTGGAAGTGACCCAGATTGCCAAGGACGATGCCTGGCCCTATGTGAAGCCCCGGTTTTACGAAGATCAGGCGCCGCTTTTGGCAGCCCTGCCGGCGGATTACAAAATCAATATTTACCAGCTGGGCCGGGAAAATGCCTACTTTGTAGGTCCCCTGCTGCCGGATTTGGGGTACCTGAAGAAGTTTGAACTGCTGCGGATGGGGCCTGGTATCCTGCTGCGCTATGGTAAGCGGGGCCAATACAATCATCTGAAGCCCTTTAAGGAGCGGCAGAAACTGGCCTCCGTCTATGCCCAGGCAGAAAAGATGGGCCAGGTGATGCACTGCCCCACGGTGGCGGCCTTGAACCAGTACATTACCCGGGGCGACAGCCGGGGGATTATCCAGATGTGCGAGGCCCAGCACGAAAAGAAGATTGCCCAGATTGCGGATGTGATTGCGGACCAGGAAGACCGGGACATCAAACTGGTGCTCATTGCCGGGCCGTCTTCCTCCGGGAAGACCACCTTTGCCCAGCGGCTAGCGGTCCAGATGCGGGTCAACGGCCTGCGGCCCATCCCCATTTCCCTGGACAACTATTTTAAGGAACGCAAAGATACGCCGCTGCTGCCCGATGGCAGCTACGACTATGAATCCATCAATGCCCTGGACCTGGACCTGTTCAACTACGATTTGGAACAGCTGCTGAAGGGCAAAACGGTGGAAATTCCCCATTACAGTTTCAAATCCGGCAAACGGGAGTTCCGGGGCCAGAAAGAACAACTGGGCAGCGATGGGGTTCTGGTTGTGGAGGGTATACACGGACTGAACGAAAAGCTCTCTAGTCACGTCTCAGCGAAACACAAATTAAAAATTTATATTAGTGCCTTGACACCATTGTCATTTGACGATTATAATCGTATACCAACAACGGATATGCGGCTTCTGCGCCGAATGGTCCGGGATTCCCAATTCCGGTCCCACAATGCCCTGCAAACCTTGCAGAATTGGCCGAAAGTTCGGGCGGGAGAAGAAAAGTACATATTTCCTTTCAGTGAGGAGGCGGACATTATGTTCAACACCACGCTGATTTACGAACTGGCCGTGCTGAAAAAATATGCCCAGCCTCTCTTGGCCAAGATTACCCCGGATAAACCGGAGTACACCGTAGCCAAGAATTTGATGGATATGTTAAGTATCGTTGAATCCATTGATGACGAGGCCATTCCCAACAACTCAATTATCCGTGAGTTCATTGGTCACTCCATTTTTGGTGACCTATTATAGGAGGTCTTGCTATGTATATTTCTCAAAGATCACTGAACATCCCTACCTCTCCCATCCGGAAACTGGCACCCATTGCCAACCGGGCGGAGAAAGCCGGCCGCAAAATCTACCATCTGAACATTGGCCAGCCGGATATTGCTACGCCGGAAAGCTTCTATGAAGGGGTTGCCGCCTGCCATCCCAAGGTATTGGCTTATGCCAAGAGCCAGGGGGACGAGAACCTGATCAAAGCTATCCAGAAGTACTATGAAGGCTGGAATATCCACTTTGACTTTGACGATATCTACATCACCAACGGGGGCAGCGAAGCCCTGGCCTTTGCGGTGATGACCACCTGCGATCCCGGGGACAACATTGTGATGTTTGAGCCCTTCTACGCCAACTACAAGAGCTTTGTAGGCGCCTATAACGTGGAAATCAACGGGGTGCCCGCAGATCCTGCCACCGGCTACCGGATGCCCAGCCGGGAACAGATTGAAGCGGCCATTAACGACCGGACCCGGGCCATTCTGATTACCCATCCCGGCAATCCCACCGGCGTCATTTACAACGCCGAAGAAATGAAACGGCTGTCGGACATTGTCCTGGAACACGACCTGACCCTGATTGCCGATGAAGTGTACCGGGAATTTGTCTACGACGGGGACTACACCAGTTTTGCTTCCCTGCCGGAACTGAACGATAACCTGGTGCTCATCGATTCTGTATCCAAGCGGTACTCTGCCTGCGGCGCCAGAAGCGGCTGCGTGATTACCCGGAACAAGGCCCTCCAGGCAGAACTGTTAAAGAGCTGCCAGGCTCGGCTGGCTTGTCCAGAACTGGAAATGGCCGGTGCGGCTGCTCTCTACAGCACGCCCAAGTCCTATTGGGCTGACGTGAAGGCGGAATACACCAAACGGCGGGATACCATCAAAGCTGCCCTGGCAGCCATGCCCGGGGTGATTTCCTCCCAGCCCAAAGGCGCCTTCTACGTCATGGTGAAACTCCCGGTGGACAATACGGAAAGCTTCGCCAAATGGCTGCTGGAAGACTTTTCCATTGACAACGAAACGGTCATGATTACCCCCGGCAGCGGCTTCTACGCCTCCAACCCGAACCTGGGTGTGGATGAAGCCCGGCTGGCCTATGTGCTGAACTGCCAGGACCTGGAAAAGGCCATGCACATTCTGGCCGAAGGCCTGAAACAATATCCGGGCCGGACCCTCTAAGGTAAGCAAGCGTTTGACTCTTGCACGGAAAAGAATTACAATAAAATAGAAATTGGGGAAGAACAACGATAGCTGCACAGGGTTTGCATCGTCGTTGTTCTTCTTTTTGTATATGGGAAAGAAAGGATCTGATTGTATGCGTCAATCGAAAAAGCTGCTTTCGGCAGCCCTTGTCTGCGGCATCCTGGCGGGTGCCTCCTGTTATGCACCGGCAGCCGTTTGGGCGGCCGATACCCAAAAGCCTTCGGCAGCAGCCGTGAAAACCGGGACTGAGGCCCAGAAAACCTACGACCTGACCTTCCACCCGGAAAAGGGCATCCGGGAAAGCAAAACCTACCAGAACCAGCAGGTGGACTACTACGCCTACCGGAATATTGTCTATGTCAGCAAACCGAAAAATGTGGAATACGAAAGTATGAATCTGTTTGTGCCCGCTGCTTACCTGGAGGGCAAAAGCGTCAACGGCTACACCGCCCAGACAGCGCCTATTTTCCTGCCCAACAAGGTGGGGGGCTATATGCCCGGTACCGCCGATGAACCCCAGGAAAAGGACCGGATGAGCGGGGGTCCCAACGCTGCCCTGGTGGCCCTGTCCAAAGGGTACGTGGTGGCTGCCCCGGCCATTCGGGGCCGTACCACCCAGGGCGCGGACGGCGCCTATGTGGGCAAGGCACCGGCCTTGATTGTGGACTACAAGGCGGCGGTCCGCTACCTGCGCCACAACCAGCTGCGGCTGCCCGCCGGCAATACGGAGCGGATCATTTCCAACGGCACCAGCGCCGGGGGCGCCCTGTCCGCCCTGCTGGGGGCCACCGGCAACAGCAAGGATTATGAGGCGGCCCTGAAGAAAATCGGCGCCGCAGAAGAACGGGACGATATCTACGCTTCCAGTGACTATTGCCCCATTACCAACCTGTCCCATGCAGATATGGCCTACGAATGGGTCTTTAACGGGGTGAATTTCTACCACCAGAACAAAATGCCCGGCGGGCTCCCAGGCATGCCCGGGGCCCAGGGAATGCCCCAAGGTGCTCCCAAAGCTGCTGCCGCTTCCCAAAAGGGCGCAGCCGCAGGCCGGCCGGAGAATGCGCCCCAGGAAACCCAAAGCGTCCAGGTCATGAGCAAATTGGAGCAGGAAACCTCTGACGACCTGAAGAAACTGTTCCCGGCCTACGTGAACAGTCTGGGGCTCAAGGACCCCAGCGGCAGGCTGCTGACCCTGGATAAGAAGGGGCAGGGCAGCTTTGCCGATTACATCAAGTCCGTGTATTTGGCTTCCGCCCAGACAGCCCTGGCTGCAGGGCAGGATCTGTCCGGTCTGGATTGGCTGACCATCCAAAACGGCAAGGCTGTGGCTATGGACCTGGGCAAATATGCCGTGTACGCTACTCGACTGAAGGCGGCTCCGGCTTTTGACAAGCTGGACGGCACTTCCGGGGAAAACGATGAATTCGGTACCAGCAGCAATGTACCCCGGCACTTTACGGAGTATTCCCTGAAGCACCGGACGGACAAAAACGGCCTGGCGCCGGCGGAGGATATCAAACTCCTGAGCCCTCTGGCCTATATCGGCAAACGGGGCGTTACCGTGGCACCCCATTGGCGGATCCGCCACGGCAGCGTGGACCGGGATACGGCCATTGCCATTCCCGCCATTTTGGCCCTGAAACTGCAAAATACCGGGGCTGACGTGAACTTTGCTGCCGTCTGGGGCAAGGGCCACGCCGGGGATTACGACCTGGACCAGCTTTTTGCCTGGATGGACAGTATTTGCCATTAAGGCTTTGCAGGGCGCTGGCGAATAAAAAGTGAAATGCGGGAAGGGGCTGTGAAAAAATGAGTATTCATTTTTCCACAGCCCCTTCTTTAGCATTCATTTGTTTTAGCTATATCCGAACATCAAAATTTTCTCAGCCAATCGCTTTTGTTTGGTTAAACTTTCTCAGTCAGCCCTACAGGCTGACAGCCCCTTCACGCTTGAAGGGGCCAGTCTTAGGCTTATACGAGTCATGTGCAAAACGGGGTTAGAGATGAAATTACGGTATGTAAATAGTAGTACTATCTTTCTCTTTCACTTGACCAGTAGAGCTCTAGAACGCTTCCTGCAAGAGTGTAGGAAGTGCCGCCGTAGGCGACGATAGAAGTTTCATTTTTTCACAGCCCCTTCTTTTTCTTGCAGGCCGTAGGGGAAGGACTGTGAAATTTTCACGAGAAACGGACAATTTATGCTTTTCTGCTTTACCGAAGCCCCTGCCATACGGTATAATAAAAGATACGATTGTATGCGTAGTACCTTGCTTTGTCCCCGCCACGGGGCGGGGAAAGTTTTGCAAAAAAGGTAAATAGCGAGAGGAGATGACACAATGGCAGCTGGTTTTGCCCAATTGAAAGTGAATCCGGAGATGGTAGAGAAGCTCCACAAGACGGGGAAGGATATCCCCACGCCTGTCCAGGAGCGGGCCATACCGGCCCTGCTGGCCGGGAGGGACGTAATTGCCCGGGCCCAGACGGGGGTGGGAAAAACCCTTTCCTTTGTGATTCCCCTGTTTGATAAAGTGGTGCCGGAAAAGGAATACGTCCAGGCGCTGATTTTGTCTCCCACCCGGGAGCTGGCCCAGCAGACCGCTGGGGAAATCCGCAAGCTCACCGGCGATACGGGAATCCATACCCTGCTGGTCAGCGGGGGACGGGATTTTGAAGAAGAAAAACGGAAGATTTCCACCAAGGCCCAGGTTCTGGTAGGAACGCCCGGCCGCCTTTTGGACCATCTGCGCAAGGGCAACACCAGCCTGGGCGGGGTGGTGTATCTGGTGCTTGACGAAGTGGACGAAATGCTCCGCCAGGGCTTTGGGGACGATATTGAGACCATCCTGTCCCTGCTGCCCCAGCAGCACCAGTCCATGATGTGTTCCGCTACCCTGGACGAGGAAGTGCGGAAGCTGGGCCGGAAGATTACCACCAACCCCCTGCTGATTGACATTGCCCCCAAACAGGCTACGGCGGACACCATCCAGCAGATTTGCATCAAGGTCAACGAAGACCACAAGCAGGAGGCCCTGGCCACCCTGATCCACCGGTACAACCCCTACCTGATGCTGGTGTTCTGCGCCAGCAAGGAACGGGCCATTGCCCTTAGCGACTGGCTCTACGGGGAAGGCTTCAACGTGGACGTGCTCCACGGGGATATGTCCCAGGCCAAGCGCCGGACCGTGATGGAAAACTTCCGGAAGGCCAAGCTCCAGATTCTGGTGGCCAGCGATATTGCTGCCCGGGGCCTGGACGTGGAAGGCATCACCCAGGTGGTGAACTACGACATTCCCCACGATGCGGACTGGTATGTGCACCGCATTGGACGGACAGGCCGGGCCGGTAACGAAGGCATGGCCATTACCTTCTACACCGCGGACGAAACCCGTTGGCTCCAAAACCTGGAGCAGAAACTGAACATCACCCTGGAGCGCCAGAACCTGGCAGGGGAAACCGTGCGCCGGACCATGAAGCCGGTGCGCCCCAAGAAGAAACACGTGCCCAGCCGGGGCAAAAACGCCGTGGGCCCCAACAAACGGGGTACCAAGTACGCGGAAGCCTCCCGGAAACAGAAGAATAAAAAGAAATAACACTTTCTGCTGAAATCAGCGGATTTGCGTGGTATAATGAAAAACATTGTAGGGAAAACGATGGGAAGAGGTGTCGGCAATGAGTGAAATTCGTGTAAGATTTGCCCCCAGTCCTACGGGGTATCTGCATATCGGTGGTGCCAGAACGGCACTGTTCAACTGGCTGTTTGCCAAAAGCCAAGGCGGGAAATTGATCCTGCGTATTGAAGATACGGATATTGAACGGTTAAAGGAAGATTCCGTTTCCCAGATTCTTACCAGCCTGAAGTGGCTGGGCCTGTCCTGGGATGAAGGCCCGGAAGTGGGCGGGGACTACGGTCCCTATTACCAGTCCGAACGGCTGGATATCTACCGGAAAATCTGCCAGGAACTGGTGGACAGCGGCAAAGCCTACTACTGCTTCTGCTCGGCAGAAGACCTGGAAAAACAGCGGGAAAAACAAAGAGCCCTGAAGCAGCCCTTCCATTATGCCCGCACCTGCCGGGATATTCCCCCGGAAGAAGCCAAAAAGCGGGTGGAAGCCGGCGAAAAGTACTCTGTTCGGATTAAGCTGCCGGCCAGCGGCCCCATTACCGTCCATGACATGATTCACGGGGACGTAACCTTCGATTTCAACCAATTCGATGATTTCGTCATCATGAAAACCAATGGTATCCCCACCTACAACTTTGCTGTAGTGGTGGACGACCATATGATGCATATTACCCACGTACTGCGGGCGGAAGAACATTTGTCCAACACCCCCAAGCAGATCGTGCTGTACGAAGCTCTGGGCTACGAAGTACCCCAGTTTGGACATATGCCCATGATCCTGGCTCCCGACCGGAGCAAGCTCAGCAAGCGCCACGGCGCTACCAGCGTAGAGGAATTCCGGGATAAAGGCTATGTCCATCAGGCCATCATCAACTACTTGACCCTGCTGGGCTGGGCCCCTGGCAATGACCAGGAAATCTTCACCCTGGAAGATACCGTAAAGGCTTTTGACTTCAGCAAAATGTCCAAGAAGGCTGCCGTCTACGACGTGAAGAAGCTGACCTGGCTTAACGGCCAGTACCTGTCCTCCCTGCCCCTGCGGGAGATTGCCGATGCTTCCGTGCCCTTCTTCAAGAAGGCCGGCCTCATTGACGACAACTACCTGCCGGCCCACCAGGAATACTTCGACCATCTGGTGGATGTAGTTCGGGTGCGGGTGAAGACCCTGGAAGAAGTGGCGGACGCTTCTGCTTACTTCTTTAAGGACGTGGAAAGCTACGATGAAAAGGGCGCAGCCAAGTTCTTTAAGCCCGAAGCCGCAGAGCTGCTGCAAAAATGCTATGACGCCCTGGCTGCCCTGGAAGTCTTTGACCTGAAGACCACGGAAGATGCCTACAACAAACTGGCGGAAGACCTGGGCCTGTCCCTGGGCAAGGTAATCCATCCCACCCGTTTGGCCCTGACCGGCCGGACCTTCAGCCCCGGTATGTTTGACGTCATGGTGCTCCTGGGCAAGGAAAAGACCCTGGCCCGGCTGCAGCAGGCCATTGCCTACATCAAAAAGGCGTAAAAAATTCCTAAAAATGTTAAAAAAGATACTTTTTCCCTTTGACAAGTATCTAAATAATGTTTATAATATATGGGTATCACTTTGAGACCGTGCCGTTAGCCCCGGCAGCCTCCCAAAGAGTCATCACCGGATACGCTAAAGTAAAAGCTTTATAGGAGGAATAAGGATGAAAACATACATGGCAACCCCGTCTACCATTGAACGCAAATGGTATGTAGTGGATGCCACCGATAAGACTTTGGGCCGTCTGGCTGCTGAAGTTGCTAAGGTGCTCCGCGGTAAACATAAACCTACCTTTACCCCGCATATGGATACTGGTGACAACGTCATCGTTATCAATGCTGCTAAAGTGAGACTGACCGGTAAAAAACTGGTTCAAAAAATCTACTTCCGTCATTCCGGTTATCTGGGCGGTGACAAGTATACGAAAGCCGGCGAACTGCTGGAAAAGGATCCTGCAAAGATGGTTGAAATGGCTATCCGCGGCATGGTTCCCCACAATCGTCTGGGCAATCAAATCATTAAAAAACTGCATGTATACGCTGGTTCTGAACATCCTCATGCTGCACAAAAGCCTGAAGATTTGACCATCGATATTCGCTAAGAGGAGAGGAGAACTAGAAAATGGCAAAAGTTACCTATAATGCAACTGGCAGCCGCAAGAGCTCTGTTGCTCGCGTTCGCCTTGTTCCGGGCGAAGGCAAGATCGAAATCAACGGCCGTGAATTGAGCCAATATTTTGGCCTGAAGACCCTGGAACTGGTGGTTCGTCAACCGCTGGATACCACGGAAACCCTGGGCAAATACGATGTTATCGCTAACGTAGTTGGCGGCGGCATTGCTGGCCAGGCTGGTGCAATCCGTCATGGTATTGCCCGTGCCCTGCTGAAAGTGGATGCTGACTTCCGTCCCCTGCTGAAAAAAGCTGGTCTGCTGACCAGAGATCCTCGGGAAAAAGAACGCCGCAAATACGGCTTGAAGAAAGCTCGTAAGGCTTCCCAGTTCTCTAAAAGATAATTTTTGGGTCCCCTGCGGACCTATCCAAAACCAGGTACATTCCCAAAGAATGTACCTGGTTTTTTGATGCGCAAAAACGCTTGTGCGGACAAACAAAAGCCGCACTGCCTGGGCAATAAGAGCAGTGCGGCCACGAAGGAAGCTGGGGAACCTGCGCCTGACGAGGGTTGCAGGCTGCAGGGGTTTCCCCGATTTGACACAGCCGCCTTCTACAGTCAGAAGGGGTTTGTGATACCTTGATTATAAAGGCTGCTGCGGCCCTTCGTCAATCACCGATGGTGGGGTGTGTTTCCACGGAGCCTGGTAATTCAAAATTTGTAGAAAGGATACACGGGGAACCGTGGCCTCATGTATAGACTGTCCATTTTTCCCGACTTTCCTGCAACGGGTCGTCCTTTACTTTGGAAGAAAAACGGTGTATTCTGAAGTAAGAAAGCAGATGGGGGAGGGATGGGCTGATGAAGGCGAAACCTAAACGGATTCTGTTTTACGATTCCGATAAAACGGACTATATGGTGGAAATGGACAACCATTGGTATTATTTAGTCATGCTGGGTGCAAAAAGAATACTTGTTTATGAGCAGCCTTTAAGCTATGTTAATCACCAGCCTTATATTGAAGTGCCCAAAAAGACCAGTGATATTCCGCTGGAAGTAAGGAAAAATCTGTTAGAAGGGATTAAAACATTCCCTTACCATGTAGGTTTGCCTGCTATCCTTGATGGAAAATTCAACGAAAATTTCTCTAACCCATGGCTTGCAATGGGAAGAAAAATTCTCGAAGAATTACCAGGCGTCCCCTTCAATCTGGACGAATAGCCGAACTTCCCCAAGCCCTAAAAAGGGAGGAAGCAAAGATGCGTAAAAATAGCAATTTGACTCAACCGTTTATTGGAGTCCCAGTGAGCCCACAGCAATGCAAAGATTGCATTTTTAGACGGCCTGATCGAGATTATGATGTCAAAGACTGCTTAAAGTATAAAACCATAAAACCCTGGGGAGTTATGGAAAACAAAGAGAAATGTAAAGAATACAAAAAAGAATAGCCGAGAATCCCGAGACTCAAAAAATACAGCATGTTTGCAAGTCAAATAAGGAGGGCTGGCGCATGAAGGCGAAACCTAACAAAATCCTTTTCTATACGTCAGACGGAGACGACTATATGGTGGAAATGGACAACCATTGGTATTACTTGGTGCGTTTGTTTTTTCGGGAAATCAGGGTTTTTCGGCAACCTTACAGTTACTTGAATCACATTACCTATGTGATAGTTCCGAAAAAAACGACTGATATTCCTTTGGAAAAAAGAAAAGCCATAGCGGAGGGATTGAAGACGTTTCCAGGAAAGTATGCTATTGGAAGCGATAAACGTCGTTTTCCACCTGATGGTTTTAAGGAAGACCTGAAAAATAAAGTGTGGGAATATCATAAAGAAACCATGGTTAATTCTCCAGGCGTCCCCTTCAATCTGGACGAATAGACGAGATTTCTGAGGCTTTAAAAAGGGAGGAAATACAAATGCGAGAATATAGTAATTTGACAGAGCCTTTTTATGGAGATCCATTAGATCCTAAGCAATGCAAGGATTGCGCCTACAAACGTCCTGATAGAGATTATGACGTAGGTACTTGCCTGAAGTATAAAATTTCGAAACCCGATGCAGTTATGGAGAATACGGGAAAATGTAAGAAATACAAAAAGGAATAACCGAGTTTCTCCAAACCCTAAAATGGGAGGAATTAGAGATGCGTAAAGATAGCAATTTAACGCAACCATTTGTTGGTTTTCTGCTGAAGCCAGAGCAATGTAAAGATTGCGTATATAGGAGACGAGATAGAAACTATACAGTAGGAGATTGCTTAAAGTATAAGCCTTTTAAACCCTGGGGAGTCATGCATAATAAGGAAAAATGTAAGGAATACAAAAAAGAATAGCCGAGCTTCCTCAGGCCCGAAAAAGAAAATAAAGCACCACCCCAAGACGAGCGAACGCTCGTCTTTTGTCGTTCCAGAAAATGTCCGGGAGGTTTGGAAAGTACTGCCCGGCTAACGGGCCTAGGGGCTTAGGGGCTGCAGCTGGCTTCCCGGGCTGTTTCAGGGCAAAAAAATACCGCCCAGCTGCGCAGTAGCTAAGCGGTCATCGCCAATAGACGTCCGGAAGGCGATGCAATCCTATAAGTTAGGTCAAGTAAAAAAACAAACGATAGCGATGGCACCAGATACCCCATCTGGTGTCCTAAAAGCTTACCCAAAAGCTTTTTTCGTTCATGCCCAGGTCGGGGTCACATGAACACTGTTATTATAGAATGTTCATATAACGGCTGTCAATGACCGTTTGTGAAAGAGGGTTCCACGGTCCCAGGAATTTCCCGGAGACCAGGTGGAACCCTCTCAATTTTTTGCTGCCCAGCAGGTCAGCCTACCACGTTAATGGGGCTGCCGGCCAGGAACTGGTGGATGTCCTGGGCTATGATGGAGACCAGGCGCTGGCGGGTTTCCAGCCCTTTCCAGCCCATATGGGGCGTAAGAATCACGTTGGGCAGGGTGTACAGGGGATTATTCTCTGCCGGCGGTTCCTGCTCCTGAACGTCTAGTCCGGCCCCGGCAATTTGGTGGTTTTCCAGGGCTTCAATCAGGGTGGGTTCGTCAATCAGGGCACCCCGGGAGGTATTGATCAGGAATGCACTGGGTTTCATCAGAGCCAGGGTTTCCCGGTTCAGCAAATGCCGGGTGGAAGGGGTCAGGGGGCAGTGCAGGGATACATAGTCGCTTTTTTGCAGCAGTTCCTTTAGCCCCACATACTGGATGCCGTCCCCGTCTTCCCGGGGCGTCCGGGTATGGACCAAGATGTGCATTTCCAGGGCCTGGGCGATTTTGATGACCTGTTTCCCAATATGGCCGGCGCCAATGATGCCCAGGGTTTTGCCGTTGACTTCCGTATGGGGCACCAACAGGTGCTGGGTGAAGTTCCGGTGATCTCCCTTGGCCAGCATGGCCAGCTGGACCTGCATGGTGGAAGCCAGGTTTAACAGCAGCATAATGGCCGTATGGGCCACCCGCTGGGAGCTGTAGGCGGGGATGTTGCACACCGTAATGCCCTGCTTTTTGGCGGCTGCCAGGTCAATATTGTTGTAGCCGGTGCCTGCTTCCACAAGCAGCTGCACGCTGCGTGGAAACTGCTCCAGCAGGGCTGCCGGCACGGGCAGTTCCTTGGTGACCACCACTTGGGCGCCCTGGATCCGCTGCAGCAGTTCTTCAGGGGTGCTGCTGGGATAGACAGCCACAGAATCCGACAACACCGAAAAATCCAGTTTTCCGTCAAAATTCATTTTTTCTGCGTTTACCACAACCACTTGAGGCATAGTATCACCACTTTCTTTTACTGTTACTTCCATTATAGCATGGAGCCGCAAGGCGGTCCGTCTCCCCTGGGCTTCGGGGCTGCTGGCCCCTGGCTGCACAAGTGCACAAAACCCCTGCCCGGCACATTTTGCCTGACAGGGACTTTGGCAACTATAGACTAACTTTTTTGGGCAGCCACGTACTTTTGGGCCCAGACTCCAATGCTGTCCAGCACCGGCTGGAATTCCCGGCCAATGGGGGTCAGGGAGTATTCCACCTTGGGGGGAATTTGGGCGTATTCCTTGCGCACAATGAGCCCCTCCGTTTCCAGCTGCTTTAGCTGGGTGGACAGGGTGGCGTGGTTGATTTTCTGGAGCTTCCGCTGAAGCTCGTTGAATCGCACCGGCCCGGTGCTTAGCAGGTACAGAATGGCAATGGCCCATTTCCCCTGGAGCAGCCGCTGGGCGACCATACAGGGGCAGGTGGCCTTTTCTTCCGGGGGCGTTTCCAGGCTTCTCTCCGGTTCAGACATGGTTTCCACTTCCTTTCCAGTATGTTTTGCTATACTGGGTATTGTTAAAAATCGTACTTGTGCAGGCTTTTTACACGCTATAAAATAAACCTACGCTAAAAATTATCCTATGTTAATTTTCTAACTAAAGAATACCATAGGGCTGCCCGAATTGCAAGGCAGAACAAAAGGAGCGAGAAGAATGTCCCAGATTTTGATCTTAAACGGCGGGCCCCGGCAAAACGGCAATACCGCAGAACTAATTCGGGCCTTTAGGGAAGGGGCCGGGAAAGAGGGGAACACCGTCCAGGAATTTGACCTGCAAAGCCTGCCGCTGCACGGGTGCCTAAGCTGCGGGCAGTGCGGGAAAAACGGCCGGCCCTGCGTCCAACAGGACGCTATGGAGGAAATCTATCCGGCCTTCCAAAAGGCAGAGGTCATTGTCCTGGCCTCCCCGGTGTACTTTGCTTTTGTGACCGGCCCCCTTCTGACGGCCATCAACCGGCTGTTTGCCCTGTGGCAGACCCTGTCGCCAGAACAGCTCCGGAGCAAGCAGTCCGTGCTGCTGCTTACCGCCAATCAGCCTGGTTGGTGTCCGGACCCGGTGAACTGGTATCACCGGCTGTTTACCCAGGCTATGGGCTGGAAGGATTTGGGAGTGGTCTACGGCCACGGGAGTCTGTACGGCAAAGGCAAGGTGGAGGACCCGGAAAGCGCTGCTGCCGCCCGGAAAATTGGAGAAGCCATTGGCGAAACTTGTTAGGAGGAGCAATCATGAAAAAAATTATTTTGCTGAACGCCAGTCCCAGAAAAAACGGTAATACGGCCCTGCTGCTGCAGGCTGCCCAACAAGGGGCCCAGGAGGCCGGCGCGGAAACGGAACTGATCAACCTGTTTGACCTGAAGTTTACCGGCTGCCGCAGCTGCATGGCCTGCAAGCGGGTGGAAGCCCAACGCTGCAAATGCTATTGGAAGGACGACCTGTCCCCGCTGCTGGACCGGATTTTCCAGGCAGACGGGCTGTTTATTGGTTCTCCGATTTATCTCAGCGAACCTACCGCCCAGTTCCGGGCCCTGTGGGAGCGGCTGATTTTCTGCTGTCTGTCCTATGATAAGCCCCTGGAAAGCTACTTTACCGGGAAGCTGCCGTTGGGGCTCATCTACACCATGAATGCCCCGGAAGCCTACTACAACCAGCATTACAAAGCCCGCTTCCAGGAGCTGGCCGATATGCATACCCTGGTCCTCCATGGCGCCGTCACCACCCTGGCTTCCTGCGAAACCCTCCAGGTTCCTGATTACAAGCGGTACAGCATGGGCGTCTTTGACGAGGCCCAGCGGAAGGAACGCCGGGAGACCGTATTCCCCAAGGAACTGGAAGCTGCACGCCAGTTGGGCCGCCAAATGGTCCAGGAAAACCCCTGAGCCCTGCTGCCAAAATGCTTTTCTCCCCAGCTGGGGGGAAGGGGAGCAGCCCCAATTTTTCCCTTTTTCTCAGGAATTGTTGACCTTTCCTGCTGCCTTTCTTGCCTAATCCCTTGTCCTGTACTATACTTTTAGGCAAGTGTGCCGCAGGCAGCGCTTTTGTCTGCGGCGGGAAAGTGGGGGAATTGTACATATGGATTCAGTGAAAACATCAGTTACAGCAAACGCCCTGCTGTGGTTCGGGGCGGGGATTTCCATTGCCGAGATTCTGACGGGGATGCTGCTGGCTCCCCTGGGTTTTGCCAAGGGGCTGCTGGCCATCCTGGTGGGCCACGTGATTGGCGGGCTTGTGATGTTTGGGGCCGGGCTCATCGGCGGCCAGACCGGGCGCAGTGCCATGGAAACGGTGGAAATTTCCTTTGGGCACCAGGGTGCCAAGCTGTTTGCCGGCCTGAACGTGATTCAGCTCATTGGCTGGACGGCCGTGATGATTGCCAGTGCAGCTGCTGCCGGCAATACCCTGGCGGGTCTGGGGCTTTCGGCCTGGAGCCTGATTATCGGTGCCTTCATCGCCCTGTGGATTATCCTGGGGCTGAAGACCCTGGGGAAGGTGAACGAGGTGGTCATTGCTGCCCTGTTCCTGCTGACCCTGGTGCTCAGCGACGTGATCTTTATGGGCAGCGGGGTGCCCCAGGCTGCCGGGGAGCTGACTCTGGGCGCAGCCATTGAACTTACGGTGGCCATGCCCCTTTCCTGGCTGCCGGTCATCTCCGACTACACCCGGGACGCCGCAAAGCCCTTTAAGGCTACGGCGGCCAGCTGTCTGGCCTACTTTGCTGCCAGCACCTGGATGTTCATTATCGGCATGGGTGCCGCCCTGTACACCGGCCAGGACGACATTGCCAAAATCCTGCTTCAGGCCGGCCTGGGCGTCGTGGGCATTCTGATTGTGCTGCTGTCCACGGTGACCACTACCTTCCTGGACGCCTTCTCCGCCGGGGTCAGCGGCAAGAGCCTGCTGCCCGGAATTTCGGAAAAGGTCCTGGCCCTGATTGCCTGCGCTGGGGGAATTGCCATTGCCATCGCCGTGGATGCCAGCAGCTTTGAAGACTTCCTGTACTTCATCGGTTCGGTGTTCGCACCCATGACCGCAATCCTGCTGTCCGATTACTTTATCCTGAAGCAGGACCACAGCAGCCAAGCCGTCAACTGGCTGAACCTGGTGCTGTGGCTGGCCGGCTTCGCCCTGTACCGGGAGCTCTTGGACGTGCAGACCCCGGTGGGAATTACCTTCCCGGTGATTGTGCTGGTGATGCTGGCCAGTGCGGTGATTCACAAAGTTCTGCCCCACAAATAAAAAACGAGGACTTCCTGCTGCGGCGGGAAGTCCTTTTTCTTTTCCTTGGGGGTTTTTCGACCCAGGAGCCGTGGTACAATAGAAAAAACTGCGATTGGGAGGTACCCTATGGATAAAAAAGAAACCTTGGCCTACCTGACGGCCCAGGGGATTCCCTACGAACTCACGGAACACAAGGCCGTCTACAATATGGAAGAACTGGGGGACGTGGCGCTGCCCTACCCGGAATGGGACGCCAAGAACCTGTTTGTCCGGGACGATAAAAAACGGAATTATTACCTGCTTACTGTCCGGGGAAACAAGCGGGTGGACCTGAAGGCCTTTGGCGAGGCAAACGGCACCCGGCGGCTGTCCTTTGCCTCGCCGGAAGACCTGAAAGCGTATTTGGACCTGGAACCCGGGTTCGTAACGCCACTGGGGCTTTTAAACGACCGGGAGCACCGGGTGACCCTGTTTTTGGACGCAGAATTTCAGCATCAGAAAATCGGCGTGCACCCCAACGACAATACGGCCACTTTGTGGCTGGCGGCGGACGCTTTAATGGCGCTGCTGGAAAAATTGGGCAAGCAGGTGCACTGGGTAAAAATAGGAGAATAGGGGGAATCTGCAATGAAGCTTATTATGCTGGGCACGGGGAATGCCCTGGTGACGGAATGCTACAATACCTGTTTTCTGCTGGATGACGGGGGAAAGCTGTTCCTGGTGGACGGCGGCGGGGGCAATACGATTTTGCACCAACTGAAGCATGCGGGGTATGACTGGCAGGACGTCAAAGAAATCTTTGTGACCCATCAGCATGTGGACCATTTGCTGGGGGTCCTTTGGATGGTGCGGATGATCTGCCATTTTATGAACGACGGAAAGTACCAGGGGGAGGTGAACGTCTACGGGCACCGGGAAGTGCTGGACCTGCTCCGGGACATGGCGGTGAAGCTGCTCCTAAACAAATATACTCGCTTTTTGGATGACCGGGTGCATTTTATTCCTGTGGCAGATGGGGAGCAGCGCAGGGTGAACGGCCGGCAGGTGACCTTCTTTGACATTGGCTCCACCAAGACCAAGCAGTTTGGTTTCCGGCTGGAACTGGACGGGGGAAAGAGCCTGGTGTGCTGCGGGGACGAGCCCTATACGGAACGGGAGGAGCCCTACGCCCGGGGCTGCACCTGGCTGCTCCACGAGGCGTTCTGCCTGGAAGAGGAAGCGGCGGTGTTCTATCCCTACGAAAAGCACCATTCCACGGTAAAGCATGCCTGCCAGGCGGCGGAAAAGCTGGGGGTCCAAAACGTGCTGTTGTACCATACGGAGGACAACCAGCTGGAGCGGCGCAAGGAGCTGTACACCCAGGAAGGGAAAAAGTTCTTTTCCGGCAGGGTGTACGTGCCGGAAGATTTGGAAGTTCTTGAACTTTGAGGACAGTGACGGAAAGGAGACAAAGCATGAAGGTGCTGATGATTAACGGCAGTCCCCGGCCTCAGGGCAATTCGGAGCTGCTGTGCCAGGAATTTCGCCGGGGTGCCGAAGCAGCGGGGCACCAGGTGGAAGAAATCGCCTTGCGGGAGAAGGTAATCCACCCCTGCAAGGCCTGCTACGCCTGCTTTCGCACTGGCAGCTGCGTCCAAAAGGACGCTATGGCAGAAATCCTGGAGAAAACCCAGGGGGCGCAGGTGCTGGTGTGGGCTACCCCTACGTATTTTCTTACCATGAGCGGCCAGCTGAAGGTGATGATTGACCGGCTGCTGCCCAAATGGCAGGACCTGGGAGGCAAGGAAGCCTACGTGATTGTGACTGGCCACGACGGAAAGGCCGGCCTGCGCAGGGCTGGGGAAGACCTGGAAGCCATTTTGGCAGAGCTGGGCAGCCCGGTACGGAAAATCATCTGGGGTGAACACGCCTGGCAGCCCGGTGAGGTGCTGGGCACTCCGGCTATGAAAGAAGCCTATGCGGCCGGCAGCCAGGTTGGAAAATAGCGGAAAGCAAGGAGGAGGAGAAAATGCCTCTGTTATTTGTACAGCAGGATATTACCCAAATGGCGGTGGACGCCATTGTCAACGCTGCCAATCCCCAGCTCCAGATGGGGTCCGGGGTTTGCGGCGCCATCTTTCGGGCGGCGGGGCCCCAAAAGCTCCAGGCGGCCTGTGACCAGAAGGCCCCCATCAGGACTGGCGAAGCGGCCCTTACCCCGGGCTTTGCCCTGCCGGCCAGGTACGTGATTCACGCCGCAGGGCCCGTGTACAACCCCCGGCATCCGGAAGAAAGTGAGCGGCTGCTTCGGTCGGCGTATACCAGCGCGCTGCGGCTGGCGGCGGAAAACCACTGTGCCAGCGTGGCCTTTCCCCTGATTTCCGGGGGAATATTCGGCTATCCCAAGGATCAGGCCCTGAGGGTGGCGGTCTCCGCCATCCAGTCCTTCCTGGAAACCCAGGAGCTGGACGTGTATCTGGCTTTTCCGGATAAACGGGCCTTTGTGGTGGAGAAAGACCTGCTGGCTGAACTGGACCAGTATTTGGCCCGCCGCGGGGACGAAAGCGTGGCCGAGGAAATGCTTTGCGCCTCGGAAATCAGCTTGCCGCCCAAGGGCTATTGCGAGAATGTGAAACTGGCGCCCCAGGACCTGGAGAACCTGCTGGGCCACCTGGACGAACCCTTTAATGTGACGCTTTTGCGGCTGATTGATGCCAAGGGGCTGACCGATGCCCAGGTGTACCATCGGGCCAACCTGGACCGGCGGCTGTTTTCCAAAATCCGCACGGGGAAGGGCTATAGCCCTACCAAACGGACCATTCTGGCCCTGGCCATTGCCCTGGAGCTGACCCTGGACGAAACCGATGACCTTTTGGCCCGGGCCGGCTACGCCCTGTCTCCCAGCCAGAAATTCGATGTGATCGTCCAGTATTTTATCCTGAAGGGTCAGTACGACATCTACGCCATCAACGAAGTCCTGTTCCATTATGACCAGCCCCTATTAGGGGGAGCGGCGTAGTTGTCGTCTGGCAAGCGACCAAAAGTCCTCCCATGGGGAGTATGCTAAAGACAACAAGGAGGTACCCAAACTGGTACCCCGGAAAAAGCTTTTAGAACCCAAAAGGAGGGCTTTAGAATGAAAAAGAATTTAACGGAACTGGTATTTATCTTGGACCGCAGCGGCTCCATGGCAGGCCTGGAATCGGACACCCTGGGAGGCTACAATTCCTTCCTGAAAAAGCAGAAAGCCGTGGAGGGGGAATGCGTGCTTACCACCGTGCTCTTTGATGATCAGTACGAACTGCTCCACGACCGGATCAATATCCAGGCGGTAGCGCCCCTGACGGAAAAGGACTACTATGTGCGGGGCTGCACGGCGCTGCTAGATGCCCTGGGTAAAACCATTCAGAAAATCAAACAGGTCCAGGCCAATACGGCGGAGGATTACCGGGCGGAAAAGGTGCTGTTTGTGATTATCACCGACGGGTACGAAAATTCCAGCCGGGAGTACACCACGGAGAAAGTCAAAGCCCTGATTGAGGCCCAGAAAGCCAAGGGCTGGGAGTTCATCTTCCTGGGGGCCAATATGGACGCGGTGGAAACGGCTAGCCAGTTTGGCATTGGTGCCGACCGGGCGGTGGACTATCTGGCAGACGAAGCCGGTACGGAACTGAACTTTAGGGCCATGAGTGAGGCCGTCAGCGAGTTCCGCGCAGTAGGCAAAGTGCCGGAGGATGCCCTTGAATCCATCCGGCTGGATGCTGCTCAGCGTTCTGGAAAACCGAAGAGAAGCGCCAAGAAAAGCTCCGGGAAAACCAAAAAACTATAATGCCGGACGGCCCCAAATTGTTCTCTATCGATCAATAAACCGTTTTCCAAGCTTTTAGCGGGCTCCCTTACCCAGCACCAGCTCCCCTGCCAGCAATTGCAGCGGGGGCTGGCGTTTTTTGTGGGGGAAAGCGCTGGGCAAGGCGCGTCTAAGCTAGGAGCAGAGTATCTCTAGGGCGGGATCTTCTCCCATACCAAATTCCTTGAAAGGGAGTACTGGCTCTTTTCCTATAAAAAGAGTATTATATGTGTTGCAAGCGAAAGGAGTATATTTCAATGACTGATTATCTGAGTAAGCAATACCCCATTTTGGATATGTTCCCGAAAGATTGGGCGCTGGTGTCTGTAGGCAATCTGGAAAAGAATAATGGCTGCACCATTGGCTGGGGCAGCTTTGGCACCCTGTGGACCCGTCCAGGGAAAAGCGGCGCCACGGCTACGGTCTATCTCCATCCGTCCCGGTATACCTGCGAGCTGTTAAAAAAAGCCGATACCTTTACCATCAGCTTTTTCCCGCCGGAATACAAGAAGGCCCTGGGGTATATGGGCTACCACTCTGGCCGGAATGAAAACAAGGCGGCGGCAGCGGGCCTGACGCCGGTGGAACTTCCGGAAGGGGGGCTCAGCTACAAGGAAGCTAGTGTTTCCTTTGTGTGCCATAAGCTCTACCAGCACCAGTTTGCCAAGGAAGACCTGGATCCGGAAATCCAGGAATTCTATAAGGCCAACCCGGCGGTGCTGCCGGTAAACGCCCAGGGCGAATGGGAACCCCATGTGGTGTTTGTAGGGGAAATCCGGTACGTGGACGAGAAGAAATAAATTGTTTTTTTCAGGCAGGGCTGCGGCGGAGAGCGCAGGGCGGTATTTTCTTCCATACCAAGTTCCCCAAAAGTGAGTACTGGCTCTTTTCTTACAAAAAGAGTATTATATCTTTTGTAAGCGAAAGGAGTACATTTCAATGACTGATTATCTGAGTAAGCAATACCCTATTTTGGACATGTTCCCGGAAAACTGGGCGCTGGTGCCCGTAGGCAATCTGGAAAAGAATAATGGCTGCACCATTGGCTGGGGCAGCTTTGGTACCCTGTGGACCCGTCCAGGGAAAAGCGGCGCCACGGCCACGGTCTACCTGCATCCGGCCCGGTATACCTGCGAGCTGCTGAAAAAGGCCGATACCTTTACCATCAGCTTCTTTCCGCCGGAATACAAGAAGGCCCTGGGCTATATGGGCTCTCACTCTGGCCGCAAGGAAGACAAGGCGGCGGCAGCGGGCCTGACGCCGGTGGAACTCCCGGAAGGGGGACTCAGCTACAAGGAAGCCAAGATTTCCTTTGTGTGCCATAAGCTTTACCAGCACCAGTTTGCCAAGGAAGACCTGGATCCGGAAATCCAGGAATATTACAAGGCCAACCCGGCGGCGTATCCGGTAAATGCCCAGGGCGAATGGGAACCCCACGTGGTGTTTGTAGGGGAAATCCGGTACGTGGACGAAAAGAAATAAACTGCTTTTTCTATGCGCAAAATGCATGCAAGAAGATATCGGATAGGCATTTAACATAGTTTCTCCCAGCCGCTACAATAGGATAAGGGCGCAGACCGCCCCGGGCCGGCCTGCAAGCCCCAAAATGCAGGAGAAAGGGAGTCTTACCCACGTTATTTTCCAACAAAGCCTTACGAGATCTGATTATTCCCTTATTCCTGGAACAGCTGCTGCTGGCTCTGGTGGGCCTGGCCGACGTGTTTGTGGTGGGGTTCGTAGGGGAGGCCGCCGTTTCCGGGGTTTCCCTGGTGAATGCGTTCAACGTTATTTTTATCAATTTGTTTGTGGCCCTAGCTGCCGGCGGTGCCGTGGTCATCAGCCAGTACATTGGCCGGAAGGACCTGCCCAAGGCACGAGCCTCTGCGTCCCAGCTGCTGACCGCCTCCCTCCTGTTTTCGGTGGTCAGCTCCGCCCTGGTGCTGGCGTTCAATCAGCGGCTGATGCTCTTGCTTTTTGGCCGGGTGGAGCCCGCGGTGATGGAGGCCTGCGTGACCTACCTGCGGATTTCTGCCTATTCCTACCCGGCCCTGGCCATTTATAATGCAGGCTCGGCACTGTACCGGAGCTTGGGGAAAACCCGTCCCTCCATGTACATTTCCATTTTGGCCAACCTGATTAACGTGGTGGGCAACTGTCTGGGCGTCTTTGTATTCCACGCTGGGGTTGCCGGGGTGGCCTGGCCGTCCCTGGTGGCCCGGAGCTTTTCCGCAGTGGTGATGACAGCCCTGTGTTTCTCCCGGGTGAACCCGGTGTGGTACGTGAAAGACTGGATCTTCCGGTTGGACGGTGCTCTGCAGCATACCATCTTGCGGATTGCCATTCCCAACGGGGTGGAAAGCGGTATCTTCCAGCTGGTGAAAGTGGCCCTGTCCAGCGTGGTGGCCCTGTTTGGCACCTACCAGATTGCAGCCAACGGCGTGGCCCAAAGCATCTGGTCCGTGGCGTCCCTGGTCTGTGTTGCCATGGGTCCGGTGTACATTACCGTGATTGGCCAGTGCATGGGTGCAGGGGACATTGCCCAGGCTGACTATTACTTCCATAAGCTGACGAAAATCACCTTGTTTTTTGCCATTGGCTGGAATGCCCTGGTCTTTGCCGCCACCCCGGTGCTGCTGAGCTTTTATGCTCTGGAGCCCCAGACCAAGAGCCTGACCCTTCTTCTGGTGCTGATCCACAATATTTTCAGCGCCCTGGTATTCCCCTTTGCCGACCCCTTGGGCAAAGGCCTGCGGGCCTGCGGAGACGTGAACTTTACCATGGCCACGTCCCTGTTTACCACCCTGGGGGTCCGGCTGTGTTTTTCCATCCTTTTTGCCCTGGTGCTTCACCAGGGGGTCCTGGGCATTGCCTATGCCATGTGCCTGGACTGGACCATTCGGGGGCTGATTTTTATCTGGCGGTACAAAAAGGGCAGCTGGGAAACCTGCCGGGTGATTTAGGGCGGGGAATCCAGGGCCTGCTGGGAAAGGCTGTTCCCGTCCGCGGTTTTTGGTGCTTCACAATTTTGTATCGTTTGGAATAAAAAACTCCGGTCAGTTTTTCTGGCCGGAATTTTTCTTTTTCTGCCTCATTTTATTTGTTTAGACTCATGGGAAACGATTTATTGAACTTACAGGGTATCGTTCTACTAAAGAAGTAGATTCAAGCAGGACAAAATAATGGTAAAGTATTTATATAAAGGACAAAAGTACATAAAAACAGCAAATAAAGAACAAAGTATACATAAATACGGTATACAATACGGGTAATATTTAAGAAACTTGTAAAATAAAGTGTTGCAAAATCGGAAACACATGCTATAATAGGCATTAACTTGTTAGACAGGCTTTCGTTAGCACTGGTCCCTGGCAAGAAATCAAAATGAAGTGAAGGTGTTGGGCATGAAAGGATGGAAAAAAGCAGTGGGTGCACTGGCCATGACCACGGCGCTGGCCACACTGTTTGCAGGCTGCGGCGATAAAAAGCAGGCCGCCAACAGCAACGAAGTGAAAATGGGCGCCCTGTTCGAAATGACGGGCAACGTGGCCAACTACGGCAAATCAGCCTACAACGGCATGACCATGGCCGTGGACGAAATCAATGCCAAAGGCGGCATCAACGGCAAAAAGATTACCATTGTTCAGGCCGACAACAAGTCCGAGCCTTCCGAATCCGGCAACCAGGCCACCAAGTTGATTTCCAAGGATAAGGTGGCCGTCATTGTAGGCCCGGCTACCAGCGGCTGTGTGGCGGCAGCTACCCCGGTGGTGACCAACGCCAAGGTCCCCCTGATTGCGCCTACGGCAACGGCTCCCGGCATTACGGTGGATGAACAAGGCAAGGTTCGTCCCTATATCTTCCGGACTTGCTTCACCGATCCTTTCCAAGGCAAGGTTATGGCAACCTTCGCCCTGAAGAGCCTGAACGTGAAGAATGCAGCCATCTATTTTGATTCTTCCAGTGACTATTCCAAGGGCCTGGTGGACGTGTTCACCAAGACTTTCGAGGCAGGCGGCGGCAAAGTGGTTGCCAAAGAAGCCTTCCTGGCCAAGGACCAGGACTTCAAAGCAGCCCTGACCAAACTGAAGGCTTCCAATCCGGACGTCCTGTACGTGCCGGCCTATTATGAAGAAGTTTCCAAGATTGTGAAACAAGCCCGTGAAGTGGGCCTGACCTGCCCGATTCTGGGCTCCGATGGTTGGGATTCTCCGAAACTGGTAGAAATTGCCGGTGCCGATGCCCTGAACAATACCTACTTCAGCAGTGCCTATTCTGCCCAGGACCAGGACCCTACCATCCAAAAGTTCATCAAAGACTACAAAGCCAAATACAACGCAGAACCGGACAGCTTCGCCATCCATGCCTATGACTGCGTACTGGTAGCGGCAGAAGCCATTAAGAGAGCCGGCACCACTGATGGCACCAAGATTGCCGAAGAAATCGCCAAGATGAAGGATTTCCCCATTGCTACAGGCAAATTCACCGTAGATAAGGAACACAATCCCATCACCGGCGGCACCATCATCGAACTGAAGAATGGTGTCCAAACCTTCAGGGAAAAGATTAATCCCTGAACCTAAAAAACTGCATACTTCTTTCTATTGTTTGCTAACTAGGGGAAAACGCCAGATTGGGGAAACCTGACCTGGCGTTTTCATGTGGGGCGAGTTTTGGCCCTGCCGTCCTTCTTTTCCTTTCACTTTCGCCAATGCCTGGAAATTCTGAACAATTTCGCTTTCCTTTATTTGTTTTTCCTTCTACATTGCAACAGGGATATGGTACAATGTATCTAATCTGTTGCCAGGTAGAAAACTGGCAGAAACGGAGGGTGTTATGGCAATCAATTTATTGGTTTTTGGCGCCATCCTCCTGGGCATCGAAGCACTGATTCCCGGCTTCGGGGTCTTTGGAGCCGCAGGGCTGGTGTGCCTTTTGGGGGCCCTGTATTTTTCCCTGGGCGCTGGTACTACCGCTGCCGTAGCGGTGCTGATCGCTTTGGTGCTGCTGCTTTTTGCCGCCTACGTGCTGATCCGGCTGATGCCGGAAAGCTGGCTGGGCCGGCGGCTGACCCTGCGCTGGCGTTCCACCGCAGAACGGGGCTACCAGGGCAGTGAGGAACGGAAAGACCTGCTGGGCAAGGTGGGCATCGCCCAAACGGTGCTGCGGCCCGCAGGCAAGGTAATGATTGACGGGGAACCGGTGGACTGCGTTACCGACGGAGAATTTTACGAGCCGGGGACCCGGGTGAAAGTGGTGGCCGTTACCGGCGGCCGCACGGTAGTACGAAAGGAGAACTGAGATGCTGGCATTACTAGGTAGTTCCTTTTTTGTGATTGTTTTATTGGTGGTAATTGTCCTGTTCCTGCACTTTGTGCCTTTGGGACTGTGGATCTCTGCTATGGCGGCTGGGGTCAACGTACACATCTTTACCCTGGTGGGGATGCGGCTGCGGCGGGTTATTCCCTCCAAGATTATCCTGCCTCTGGTGAAGGCCAACAAGGCCGGTCTTGACGTGAATGTGGACCAGCTGGAAGCCCATTACCTGGCCGGCGGTGACGTGGACCGGGTGGTGGATGCCCTGATTGCCGCAGAACGGGCTGCCATTCCCCTGACCTTTGAACGGGCCGCAGCCATCGACCTGGCTGGCCGGGATGTGCTGGAAGCCGTACAGATGAGCGTTAACCCCAAGGTGATTGAAACGCCCTTGATTTCTGCTGTGGCCAAAAATGGTATTGAACTGAAGGTCCGGGCCCGGGTTACCGTGCGGGCCAATATTGACCGGCTGGTAGGCGGTGCCGGGGAATCCACCATTATCGCCCGGGTAGGCGAAGGGATTGTTACCACCGTAGGTTCCTCCGAGGAGCATACGGACGTTTTGGAAAATCCGGACCATATTTCCCGGACCGTGCTCAGCAAAGGGCTGGATGCAGGGTCTGCCTTTGAAATTCTCTCTATTGATATCGCCGACGTGGATGTGGGCCGGAACATTGGGGCCCAGCTGATGACCGACCAGGCCGAAGCCGACAAGAATATTGCCCAGGCCAAGGCAGAAGAACGCCGGGCCATGGCTGTGGCCAAAGAGCAGGAAATGCGGGCCTATACCCAGGAAATGCAGGCCAAGGTGGTGGAAGCCCAGGCGCAGGTACCCGAGGCTTTGGCCCAGGCCCTGCGGCAGGGGAATCTGGGAGTGATGGATTATTACCGGCTGAACAACCTGCTGGCCGATACCAAAATGCGGGAAGGCCTGACGGCTGGCTCCCAGGAAGCAGCTCCCAAACCTTCCCAGCCGGTGAAGTAGGAGGCGCCTATGGACAGCGGCCTGATTATTGTGCTGCTCTGGATTGGGTTTCTGATTTTGGGGCAGTGGACCAGAAAACGGCCTCCCAAGAAGCCGGGAAGCGGCGTGCAGCTGCCTAAGCTGCCCAAGCTCAGTTTCCCCAAGGGGCCCCAGCCGGTGAAGCGGCAGCCGGCCCAGCCCGGTACCTTTACCTGTGAAGAAGCTGCGGCCACGGAGCCTTTAGGCCACCGGGTAACGCCTACGGTGCAGGAGCAGGTGGAGGACCTAAAGCCCACGATCCAGCCCCTAAAGGAAGACCTGAAGGACGAGATCCGGGATTTAACCCCGGAGGTGCCCCTGGCGGACGCAGCTCCCCAGGCACCCAAACCGCAGAATCCTCTGCTGGCCGGCGGCCTGCGCCAGGGTATGGCCTGGGCGATGGTCCTTGGCAAACCCCGGTCCTTGGAAAGCTGGGATGAGGAACAAGGAAAGCATTTTTAGGAGCAGTAGTAAAAAACGGTTACACCATAATTTGTAACGCAGCACGGCAGTGCAAATCTACAGGGAAAAGAGGAATGGGGTATGGCAGAAGGAAAAGCGTCACCCAAGACCCCTTGGGTGGACCGGTTTTTGAATGGAGTGGAGCGGGTTTGTGCCAAGCTGCCCCCGCCGGCCATCCTGTTTTGCATTTTGTTTTTGATTACCGCACTGATTGGCGCAGGTCTTACGGCTTCCGGAGTGGCCCTGGAAAACCCTGCAACCGGGAAGCTGGTCATGTCCCAGAACCTGTTTTCCAAGGACGGGGTAAACTGGCTTTTGACCCATTTGGTCAGCAACTTCTCGGGCTTTGCGCCCCTGGGCCTTGTGATCACCATGACCCTGGCCATTGGCTTTTGTGAGGAATCCGGGCTGCTCATCAGCCTGCTGCGCCGGAGCATGCACAACGTGCCGCCCGGCATTGTACCCTATCTGGTGGCGTTTGTTGGGGTTATGGGCAACATCGCCTCCGATACGGCAGCGGTGGTGATTCCGCCTCTGGCAGCCCTGGTGTACATCGGGGTGGGGAAGAATCCCCTGGTGGGCATGATTGTGGGCTACGCCGGCTCCAACGCCGGCTTTACCGCCAACCTGCTGATTGCCGGGACGGATTCCCTGCTTCAGGGCATGACCAACCAGGCCATTGAAGCCTTTTTGGGCAACAGCTCCTTTGTGGTGGACGTGACCTGCAACTGGTATTTTATGTTTGTATCCACCTTCCTGGTTTCCTGGGTGTTGGGCTATTTCTCCAAGGTGCTGGTGGAACCCCGCTTTGGCAAGTACGAAGCCAAGGACCTGGAAGGGGTTCAGGAAGTTACCCAGGAAGAAAAACGGGGGATGCGCAACGCCGGGCTGGTGACTCTGGCCTATTGTGCCCTTATTGCGGCCGGCTTTTTCAGCGGCGTGCTGTCCAAGAACGGTTCCCTGGTGGGTTCCCTGCTGCTGAAGGGCATGATTCCCATTCTCTTTGGGCTCATGAGCCTGGCAGGGATTGCCTACGGCATTACGGTAGGGAAATTCAAGGATGTCCGCAGCATCAACAACGCCATGGTCAAGCAGATGGCAGCCATGGGTTCCTACGTGGTGTTCTGCTTCTTCTGCGGCCAGTTCCAGGGGTTGTTCAACTGGACCCATCTGGGTACCCTGCTGGCCATTTCCGGAGCGGATTTCCTGAAAAGCGCCGGCTTTACGGGCATTCCCCTGTGCGTGACCTTTGTGCTGGTGTGCGCCTTCGTTAATATTTTCATGTCCTCGGGTTCTGCCAAATGGGCTATTTTCGCTCCCATTTTTGTGCCCATGTTCATGCTGCTGGGCTACCATCCGGGCTTTGCCCAGCTGCTGTACCGGCTGGGGGACTCCCCGGGCAACAGCTTCACCCCCATGATGCCCTATCTGTGGATGATGCTCAGCGTGGCCCAGGAAAAATACGATCCCAACGTAACCGTGGGGACCTTTATTTCCAACCTGATTCCCTTGGCCGTGATTCTGCAGTTCATCTGGATCCTCTTTATGATTGCCTGGATGGCGCTGGGCGTTCCCATTGGGCCGGGCGTAGGCACGGCGCTGCCCCCTGGCATTCTGTAAGACTTGTGTTAACCAACAAAAGCGTATTTGCGGCAGGACGGGGAACTTTTCTCCGTCCTGCTTGTGCTTTAGGGGCAAAGCGTCTATAATGATAGGCACCATATAGAGGGGAGTCTTACCACAATGAAAACCAGTAAAAAAGCCGAAATGGCTGTCAATTACAAACATACTGCCAACAACTGTGCCCAAGCCGTTCTCCTGGCCTTCCAGGATGAAATCGGCAAGTCCGCTGAAGAACTGAAAGCCCTGGGTTCCGGGTTCGGTTCCGGCATGGGCGGCTTGGAAGCTACCTGCGGCGCTTTGGTAGGCGCAGGCATTGTTATGGGCCTGCTGAACCATACGGACAAGCCCACCAAATTCATCATGAAGGACGTAGTAGATGAATTTAAGGCTGAAACCGGTGCCACTGCCTGCTGTGACCTGAAAGGCGTAGGCACGGGCAAAGTCCTGTGTCCCTGCGACGACTGCATCCGGGCTGCCGTAGTGGCTATCGAAGAACGCCTGTAAGCGCCTGCACAACTGTATCGCAAGAAAAGAAGCCCCGTTCTGCACTCCGTTGGGAGAAGGCAGGCGGGGCTTTTTGGCTGCAAGTGTTCAATCGATACACAATAATCCTTGTTTGAGAGCGCTGTAGGGAAAAAATGTAACGAAAATGGAAAAGTGCGTTGACAGAGCAAGAAACAGGAGAGTAAACTAATACTATAGTATAGAACCGTTGCTGTTTCTTGGTGTGTGGGCTATGGCCAATAGCGCAGGAAGCATCTGGAGACCCAGCAGGAAATGGAGGGGAAACCCGTATTTTTTGCTGGGCTTTTTTCATGCAGCAGCGAGTTTCACAGTGAAGGGGAGACCGCACAATGGAATTGGCAGAACTGGTAGACAAAAACAAAGAGGAAATGGTGGAAACGCTGTCCAAGGCAGTACAGATCAACAGCGTGCAAGGTGAGGCCGCTCCCGGCAAACCCTTTGGGGAAGGCCCCGCCAAGGCCCTGGAATTTATGCTGGGCGAAGCGGAAAAAATGGGCTTCAAGACCCAAAACGTGGACAACTATATGGGCTGGTGCGAATACGGCACCGGCAAGGAAATGGTAGCGGTGCTGGGCCATTTGGACGTGGTACCCGCCGGTGACGGCTGGGACGAAGATCCCTTCAGCGGCCGGGTGGCTGACGGCAATGTGTACGGCCGGGGCGCCCTGGACGACAAAGGCCCCACCACTTCCGCCCTGTATGCCCTGAAGGCCCTGAAGGAAAGCGGTCTGCCCCTGAAGCGCCGGATCCGTATCCTCTTTGGCACCAACGAAGAAACTGGCAGCCAGGATATGGTCCATTACCTGGAAAAAGGCGGGGAAGTGCCTGTCTGCGGCTTTACGCCCGATGGGGAATACCCGGTCATCAACGGGGAAAAAGGCATCATCAACGTGGAATACCAGGTGGGCTATCAGCAGTACGGTCCCCTGAAACTGGTGAAAATTCACGGGGGTTCTGCCTATAACGTAGTGCCGGCCTTGGCTGTGGCCGAGCTGTCCTGCACCCCGGAACTGGGCAAACAAGTCATTGAAAGCTTTGGCCACCTGGATCCCAAGGTGACCTATGAATTAAAAGAACCGGGCCTGGTTATCACCGCCCAGGGCGTACAGGCCCACGGCGCCTCTCCGGAAAAGGGCGAAAACGCCATTGGCCGGCTGCTGCTATCCCTGTCCCGGCTGCCCCTGATTGGTGAACTGCACCAGGTGATGAACTTCCTGGGCGAAAAGATTGGCCTGGAGGTTCACGGGGTTTCCATGGGCATCGACCTGCGGGACAATGCCTCTGGCCGGCTGTCCTTTAACCTGGGTGTCATTGATGGGGACGACAAGGGCCTGACGGTGAAAATCAACTACCGTTACCCGGTAACCCATACCTACGCCGAATGCGCTCCCCAGCTGGACAATAAATTCCGGAAGAACGGCTTCACCAAAGTTTCTGAATTCCACAAGCAGGCCCTGTACGTGGATCCCAAAACCGACTACATCCAGACCATGCTGGGCGTGTACGGGGAAATGACCGATTTTGAACCCAAGACCATCTGCATTGGCGGGGGCACCTACGCCAAATCCATCCCCCACATTGTAGCCTTTGGTCCTATTTTCCCAGGGGACACCGTGCGGGAACATCTGCCCAACGAATGCTGGGAAATCGACAAATTGGTGCTGAACGCCAAGATTTACGCGGAAACCCTGTATCGGCTGGCCAAATAAAAAACAGCAAGCAAGTTCTGCAAAAGGGGGTAGAGAAATATGAAAATCACCAAAGTACGGCTGGGCCGTATTTCTGTACCGCTGCGGGTGCCCTTTAAAACCGCCCTGCGGCAAGTCAACAGCGTGGAAGATATCATCGTGGAAATCCACACCGATACCGGCGAGGTAGGCTACGGGGAAGCGCCTCCCACAGGAGCCATTACCGGGGATACCACCGGGGCCATTATCGGCGCTTTCCAGGACCACATCATTAAGACCCTGGTGGGCCGGGACGTTGAGGATTTCGAGAATCTCACCCGGGATGTGCAGAAGTGCATTGTGAAAAACAGCAGCGCCAAAGCGGCTGCGGACATTGCTCTGTGGGACCTGTACGGCAAGAAATACGGAATCCCCGTGTACCGGATGCTGGGGGCCAGCCGGAACCAGATTATCACCGACCTGACCATCAGCGTGAATCCCCCGGAAGAAATGGCCCGGGACGCAGTCAACGCTGTGGAGCGGGGCTACGATACCCTGAAGGTAAAAGTGGGCATCGACCCGTCCCTGGACGTGGAGCGGCTTTCCGCCATCCGGGCAGCGGTGGGGGACAAACCCCGGATCCGCATTGACGCCAACCAGGCCTGGTCTCCCAAGCAGGCAGTGAAACTGCTGAACCAGATGCAGGAACGGGGCCTGGACATTGAGCTGGTGGAACAGCCGGTAAAGGCCCACGACCTGGAAGGCTTGAAGTACGTCACTGACCGGTCCTACGTGCCTGTCCTGGCTGACGAAAGCGTCTTCTCCGTGGAAGATGCCCTGAAAATCGTCCAGCTCCAGGCGGCGGACCTGATCAACATCAAACTGATGAAATGCGGCGGGCTTACCAATGCCCTGAAGATTGCCACCCTGGCAGAGGTCAGCGGGGTGGAGTGCATGATTGGCTGTATGCTGGAAGCCAAGGTCAGCGTCAACGCAGCCGTGCATCTGGCCTGCGCCCGGCAAATTATCACCAAGGTGGACCTGGACGGGCCGGTGCTGTGCTCTGAGGACCCGGTGCTGGGCGGCGCCGTATTTAACGAAAAAGAAATTACCGTGGCTGATGAACCGGGTCTGGGCATCCGGGGCATTGAAGGTATCCAGTATCTGGACGACTAATAGGGGTGTGAAAAAGGGGGAATTTGTATGGTAATCACCAGTGGTTTTACGTATATTGCCTTTCTGATGTTTCTGGCCGGCGCCTTGCTGGCCCTGGAAAAATATTCCAAGTGGAAGATTTTCTCCATTGTTCCTCCCCTGGTCTGGATCTACGTGCTGAACATGATCTTCTGCACCATGGGCCTGTACAATTCCAAGGGCGTTTCTGAAGCCTACAAAGCGCTGAAGAACAACCTGCTGTACGCCATGATCTTTGTTATGCTGCTGCGCTGCGACTTCCGGAAGCTGGCCAAACTGGGCGGCCGGATGGTAGCCATCTTCCTGGGCTGCTCGGTGACCCTGTTTGTGGGTTTTATTGTAGGCTATCCGATTTTTAAAGGCTTCCTGGGCAATGATACCTGGGGTGCGGTAGCGGCCCTGTACGCTTCCTGGGTGGGCGGTTCCGCCAATATGGCGGCCATGCAGGCAGCCCTGCCGGTGGACGCCGGCGCCTACAGCTGCGCCCTGGCCCTGGATACCGTGTGCTATTCCGTGTGGATTGCCCTGCTGCTCCTGGGGGTGCGCTATGCCAATCGCTGGAACGCCGCCACCCAGGCGGACACCTCCAAGCTCCAGGCTGTGGCCGATGCTGCCGCTGCCGAAGTCGCCAAGGAAAAGAAGAAGGCCACCTCTGCCGACTGGATTTTCCTGATTGGCGTGTCCCTGCTGGTTTCTGCTCTTTCCCAAACCGTGGGCGCCAACCTGAACACCCTTTTAAAGAGTGTGGGCCTTGCCATGTTTGATAAAGGCACCATGACCACCCTGTTTGTGACGGTGTTGGGCCTGATCTGCGCCATGACCCCGCTGGGCAAGGTGCCCGCCGTGGAAGAACTGTCCAGCGTGTACCTGTACGCCGTGGTTTCCCTTTTGGCTTCCACCGCTTCGGTGCTGGACCTGCTGGCCGCTCCCATGTGGGTGGTGTACGGCTTCTTTATCCTGGTGGTTCACGTGGTGCTGATGTTTGGCCTGTCCAAGCTCTTCCATTGGGATCTGTGCATGGTTTCCACCGCTTCCCTGGCCAATATCGGCGGGGCAGCGTCTGCTCCCATTGTGGCTTCTGCCTATGATGCTTCCTATGCAGGCATCGGCGTGCTTATGGGCATTTTGGGGGCCGCCATCGGGAACTTTGCCGGTCTGTTCTGCGGTTATGTTTTAAAAATGATGTCCTAAGGAGGAAGGAAACTTGAACCAGCAAACCAAGTGGCAGGCTTCTTTGGAAGCCCTGTGCCAAAACAGCAGCGGTCAGGTTACCCTTAGCTTCTACGACGAAAAATTGCGGCACGGCTTCTCTGTTGGGGGAAGCTGTGCCGTTTTGTCTGCCAGTACCATTAAGCTGCTGGTATTGGCAGAAGTTTTTCGTCAGGCGGAAGAAGGCAGCCTGTCTCTGGCGGAAGGGGTGACCCTGACTGCCGAAAAACGCACCGGCGGGGACGGTATCCTGAAGGAACTCCTGTCCGGCCATACCTTTACCCTGAAAGAGCTCTGTACCCTGATGATCATCGTTAGCGACAACGAGGCGGCAAACCTGCTCCTTGACCGGGTGGGCATGGACAAGGTGAACCAGCTGGGAGAGGACCTGGGGCTCACCGCTACCCACCTGGGCCGGAAAATGATGGACAGCGCAGCCCGGGACGCCGGCCGGGATAACTGGACCTGCGCCGACGACCTGGTGCTTCTTCTCCGGGGCATCTACGAAGGCACTCTGGTAAGTCCCCACGCAAGCAAAACCATGCTGGAAATGCTCAAGCGGCAGCAGCAGGGGGACCGGCTCCAGCGGTACCTGCCGGAAGACGTGCCCCTGGCCCACAAATGCGGGGACCTCAAGGGCGTGGAAAATGACTGCGGCATTTTTCTCCTGCCGGACCATCCCTATATTCTGGCCGTCCTGACCCAGCAGCAACCGGACAGCCTGACGGGCAAGCGGACCCTGGGCACCCTTGGCAAACTGGTCTATGACCACATTACGGAAGGGGAGGCCTAGACCATGGCAGAAAAACCGGCGCCAAAGCAGCGCACCCTGTACTTTACCGGGGAAGCCCGGACCACCTCGGACAACGCCATTACCCGGATCTACGGGACCTTCTACCTGGCCTTTGAGGTAGCGGCCGGTACCGGGGAAATCCTGGATGTGGACTGCAACGCCACCCTGGAGCTGACCCGGAAATTCGTGAAAAACATATTTATGCACCATTTTCTGGAAAAAGATGCAGCCTTCCTGGAGGCAGAAATACAGGACCGGTACTACGGTTCTTCCAGCAGGGCCATCCTGGCCGCCTACCGGGATGCCCTGGCCCATTACCGCCAGGCCCAGGGAAAGTGAAGAGCTGACGGCGGAAGACGGGAATAGTTAGCCATGGGAAACCATGTATTGTTCGGAAAATTCATTTTTAGAAGGACAAATGACTCTGAAACACCGACAAATTCAGGAAATAGACAAGAATTTACGAACATAGAGAAAATCAGAAAGAAAAAAGTTCGAAAAAATTGCTTTTCTTACTAGCTTAATGAAAAGCGGTGTGCTATAATAAGCCATGTAATTCAGAAGTACTTAAAAGAAAATAACAAAGGACGGGACCACCCGTTCAACCCGCTCAAATGAATCTGAGCATGCTAGCCAATGGGCCAAAGAGGGAAAGGGGAAATCAAACATGTATAAAACCAACATGTATCAAGACGACCTGCTTTATGTGATTAAACCCAGTGAATTGACACCGGAAACTTTGCGTATTCTGCTGAATAATCATCCTGAAATCAAATTCGTATCTTTCATGGGCATTGACTTTGCCGGCAACGATACGGATGAAAAGGTGCCTATTTCCCTGCTGCTGGATGATATGGAAACCATGCTGTACAGCCATACGGCCCAAACCGACGGTTCTTCCGTAGTACTGCCCGGCGTTGCTTCCCTGAACGATGCCCGTGTAGATATGGTTGCTGACCTGTCCGTAAACTGGTTCGTTGACTACAATATTGAACACGTGGATGCTGAAACCGGCAAACTGGTGGGCACCCTGCGTGTACCTTGCTTCCTGCTGCACAACGGTGAATTCGTGGATTCCCGTTACCTGCTGAAAAAATCCCTGGAATACGTTTCCAGCGAAATCCACAAAGCCATGCTGGCTGCCGGCACGGTTCCTGGTCTGGCCTTTGATCCCAAGGACGTAGAAAAGGTAACCTTTACCAGCGCTACCGAATTGGAATTCTGGGTCAAGACTCCTACCGAAGACGTGGACAAAACTGCCCTGTCTTCCTCCCAGATCATGCAGGAACAATACTGGGCCCGTACCCGCGGCAACGTGCGTACCGCTTTGGAACAAGCCGTTGAAGTGCTGGGCTACTATGGCCTGGAACCGGAAATGGGCCACAAAGAAGTGGGCGGCGTAAGAGGTCAACTGGATGCCAACGGCAACATGACCCACGTTAACGAACAGCTGGAAATCGACTGGAAATTCTCCACCGGCCTGCAATGCGCCGATAACGAAATTCTGGTACGTACCCTGGTTAAGGAAATCTTCCGTGCTAACGGCCTGGAAGTATCCTTCCTGGCCAAACCCATTGTGGGCGTTGCCGGCAGCGGCGAACACACCCACGTTGGTTTCGGCGCCATCCTGAAGGACGGCAAATTCGTGAATATCATGAGCCCCTCCGATATGAAGGCTGACTTCCTGTCCGCCATCGGCTTTGGCGCCCTGATGGGTCTTTTGAAGAACTACGAAGTGCTGAACCCCATCGTTTCCTGCACCACCGATGCTTTCAAACGACTGAGACCTGGCTTTGAAGCTCCTATCTGCATCGTAACCTCCATCGGCAAGGCTCCGGATGTTCCTTCCCGTAACAGAACCATCCTGGCCGGCCTGATCCGGGATATCGACAATCCCAAGGCTACCCGTGTGGAAATGCGTGCTCCCAACCCCTTCACCAACACCTACCTGGCCCTGGCTGGCTTCTACCTGGCTGCCCTGGACGGCATCAAGGCTGCCCTGGCTTCCGGCAAGTCCACCAAGGAACTGGAAAAGGAACTGTCCAAGACTGCTGGGGAAGAAGGCTTCTACCTGGAAAAAGACAGAGCCTATCGTTCTGAAGACGATGTGTTCGAAGACTTTACCCCGGAAGAACGGGATCAATACTTTGGCAAACCGCCTGCAACCGTTTGGGAAAACATGAAAGCCTTTGATGCTTATCCGGAAAAGGTAGCCGTGCTGACCCAAGGCGATATTCTGAAACCGCTGTATCTGAAATCCTTCGAGGAAGGCGCTTTGATCAGATGGAAGACCGAACTGCTGACCCACATCATTCCGGATTACAGAAACAGAATTGCCAGCATGAAACCCCTGCACGAAACCACCGAAGGCAGCACTGCCTGGGATGACGGTATGTGGCAGAGAGTCCAGGAACTGCGGGTTATCATTGCCAAGAACACCGATACCAACGTATCCATGTTCACCCAATTGTCCAAAGCCCTGACCGAAGGCGACTATGACAAGGCTTCCGATTTGCAGCTGGCTATGGACAAGAAAATGGAAGAATTGGAAAAACTGTATAAGGATTACGCAGAAAACATTCTGTAAGTTAGACTGCTAGAAAAGGAGGCTGCCAAGCGTGCACCATAAGACCACAGGTCTCCTGCTGACGCTCCTGCTTCTCCTCAGTCTGTCCCTGACTGCTCAGGCCGCTGCCGTTCCACCGGTGGCGGTCTTGGGTGCTAAGGGCCGCAAAGTGGAAGAAGTACAAGCTATGTTGTCCAAGCTGGATATATACCAGGGCGAGATAGATGGAGAGTTTGGGACCGATACAATGAATGCCGTTAAGACCTTCCAACGCAAACACAAAAAACAGCAGACAGGAGCTGTTACTTGGTCCGTCTACAATTTGATGAGTAAGGAAAGCGGCCTGAGTTTTGGCCACTACCGAAAACTTTGGACCATGGAAACTACGGGCTATAGTCCCACTGACCCGGGCGTAACGGGTGTGACCTATACCGGCATTCCCATGCAAAAAGGCGTTATTGCTGTAGATCCCTTGATTATTCCTCTAGGTACCCGGATGTATGTGATGGGGTACGGGGAAGGGATTGCCGCCGATATCGGCAGCGCCATCAAGGGCAACAAAATAGATTTGGCATTTTCCAACCGCGGACAGGCGCTTCAATGGGGCCGTCGGCGGGTACACGTGTATATACTGTAAATTGATTTTTTGAAACAAAATTATTGAAAATTCAGAGATAGGAGTGAAGAAATTGTTAACTGCTGCAGAAATCCCAGGTTGGATGGAAAAGAAATTTGACGAAAATGCATTTATGAAATTGGCAGATGTGAAACTGGAAAAAGTGGAATGCGGCCGCTGCGAGCTGAGCATGGCGGTGGACCCGGCCAAGCACGGGAACCGGTATGGCGTGGTCCATGGTGGAGCCCTCTTTACCCTGGCGGATACGGCCATGGGGGCAGTGGGCTACAGCATTGGGGACAAGGTAGTTACCCTTTCTTCCTCCATCAACTTTATCAGCAACACCTCTGCCAAGGAAAAAATTATTGCCAAGGCACATCTGGAACATAAAGGCCGTTCCACCCTGGTTTGCCGGGTTGAAATCTTCGACCCCGAGGGCAAAAAAATGGTGGATGTAACGGGCACCATGTTTGTGGTGGGGCATTTTGACGAAATACCCAATCAGTGGTAAAATAATGAAGATTAACAACTAAAATACTAGGCTACGCCATAAAACAGGAGGCTCTCTTATGGATTTCGCGTTAAACGAAGAGCAATTAGAATTAAAGTCCATAGTCAAAGACTTCGTTGATAAGGAAATTGTTCCTTATACGGAAGAAATGGATCGGGAAAACCACGCTAGACCGGAAATTTTCAAAATCGCCGGTGATATGGGACTGCTGAACTTGGTAGTCCCGGAAGAATACGGCGGCCCGGGACTGGACAGCATTACCATTGCCATGATTTATGAAGAACTGGGCAAGGGCTGCGCCGGTGTGGCTACTTCCATTGCTGCCAATGCTCTGGCCTCTTATCCCATTTTGATTGCTGGCAATGAAGAACAGAAAAAATACCAATGCGACCTGCTGAACGCAGGCAAGCTGGCTGCTTTTGCCCTGACCGAACCGGGTGCCGGTTCCGATGCAGGCGCAGTAGCCACCAAAGCCGTTAAAGACGGGGACCACTATGTCCTGAACGGCCAAAAGGTGTTCATCACCAACGGCGGCATTGCCGACAGCTACCTGGTGTTCGCCAATACCCGGAAATCCGGCGGTATCCGCGGACTGACCTGCTTTATCGTTCCCAAAGGCACTCCGGGCTTCAGCGTAGGCCGCAAAGAAGATAAAATGGGCATTCGTCCCTCCAACACCTGCGAATTGATTCTGGAAGACGTTATCGTTCCTGAATCCATGCGGGTAGGCCGGGAAGGCCAAGGCTTTTGCATTGCCATGGAAACCCTGGATTCCGCCCGTCCTTTCGTAGCCTCCGTTGCTGTAGGTCTGGCCCAGTCCTGCCTGGATCTGGCTGCCCACTACGCACGGGAAAGAAGACAGTTTGGCCAGCCCATCGCTTCCTTCCAAATGGTACAGGCAATGATTGCCGATATGGCCATGAAGGTAGAAACTGCCCGTCTGATGGTGCAGAAAGCCTGCTGGATGCGTGACCAGGGCGTGGAATTTGGCAAGGAAGCTGCCATGAGCAAATGCTTTGCCTCCGATGTGGCCATGGAAGTGGCTACCGATGCCCTGCAGGTTATGGGTGGTTACGGCTACATGAAAGACTATCCCATGGAAAAGAAAATGCGTGATGCCAAGATTCTGCAAATCTACGAAGGCACCAACCAAATCCAACGGATGGTTATTGCCAACAAGATTTTGTACTAAATATAATGTATCCCGTTTTGACGGCTGCCGCCCGCTGGAGTGGGTTGGAATGGCGTCAGAAATGGAAAAGTAAAAATTATAATTGATGGCTGCTTTTCCGTTAAAAAATGGGCAAGGCCTGTCTGCGTGCAGGTCCTGACCTGGTATTTATGGCTGAATAAGGCTGTGAAACGAACTTCACAGCCTTATTTTATTGAATAGGTAGGAATTGGAAATATAATTATTACCTATGAAATAGTAGATAAATTGTCTTCAGTTGGCTTATTGTCAGATAACGGAAAATGTCATATAATTTACGGTATACAAAATATGCGGACTTTGGCGGTCCCATGGGGAAATAGGAGAGGTTAACGAAAAATGATCAGTACGGGATTGTTAGCGGAAGCAAAAGAAGTAGTCAGAGATTTAAGCGTGCGTGAGCTCATTGAAGAAGCCATTCGCAACGGAGAAGGTACTTTTTCTGATACGGGCGCGCTGCGGGTAACTACCGGTACCCATACCGGCCGTTCTCCCAAGGACAAGTTCATTGTGGACACACCTCTGACCCATGATGTGGTCAGCTGGACCAACAACCAGCCCTGCAGCCAGGAAACCTTTGACCGGATTTACGCCAAGTGCGAAGCCTATATCAAGACCCACCGGGTATACGTGAACAACGTGAAGGCCGGTGCCGATCCCAAGTATCAGATTCGGGTAAAGTTCATCAACCAGATGGCTTGGCAGAGTGTATTCGTGAACCAGCTGTTCATTAAATCCAATGAACCCAGCACTGTTCAGGAAGACTTTACCGTCATCTCCCTGCCGGATGTGGAAGCAGAACCGGCACTGGACCACACCAACTCTGAAACCTTCATTATTCTGAACTTCGACAAGAAAGTGGTGCTCATCGGCGGCGGCCGTTATGCCGGCGAACTGAAGAAATCCATTTTCTCTGTAATGAATTACCTGCTGCCCCTGCAGAACATTCTTACCATGCACTGCTCCTGCAATGAGGGCCCCAAGGGCGACGTAGCCCTGTTCTTTGGCCTGTCCGGCACCGGGAAAACCACCCTGTCCGCAGACCCCAAACGTTCCCTGATTGGTGACGATGAACACGGCTGGGGAGATAACGGGGTATTCAACATCGAAGGCGGCTGCTATGCCAAGTGCATCGACCTGACCGAAGACAGCCAGCCGGAGATTTTCCATGCCGTGCGTTTCGGCGCCGTGATGGAAAACGTGGTGGTGGATTCCAAGACCGGGGCTCCTGACTTCTCCGACCGGACCATTACGGAAAACACCCGGGTAGCCTATCCCCTGAACTATATTCCCAACGCCAAGCTGCCCAGCATGGCCACCCATCCCAAGAACATCATCCTGCTGACGGCTGATGCCTTCGGGGTACTGCCTCCCATCTCCAAGCTCACCAAGGAGCAGGCCATGTACCACTACCTGACGGGCTATACCAGCAAGGTTGCCGGTACCGAACGGGGCATTACGGAACCCCAGGCCACGTTCTCCACGGCCTTTGGCGCACCGTTCCTGCCCCTGCCTCCGCTGACCTATGCCAAGCTTCTGGGGGAACGGATTGCCAAGCATGAGACCAACGTATACCTGGTGAACACCGGCTGGACCGGCGGCCCCTACGGGGTTGGCAGCCGGATGAAACTGGCCTACACCCGGGCCATGATCCACGCAGCCCTGGACGGTGAACTGGGCAAGGAAGGCTGGACCACCATGCCGTTATTCAACGTGGCTGTGCCCAAGTCCTGCCCCAACGTGCCGGACGAAGTGCTGGATCCCCGGTCCACCTGGGAAGACAAGGAAGCCTACGATCAGACCTGTGCCAAACTGGCCGGCCTGTTCCAGGAAAACTTCAAGAAATTTGCTGGTGAGGTAACGGAAGACATTGCTTCCGCTGGTCCTACTCTGGATAAATAAGACGACGCAAGGGGCTGTGCACTGCAGCCCCTTTTCTTGTATTTACGGGAACCTGCGCTAGGCGCAGCCCGTGCTGAAGGAGGGAAAAATCATGGTAACCCTGTATTGCCCGGATGAGGCGGCAACCGCAGCCCTGGGCACCCATTTGGGCAGCCTGCTGACGGACGGTGACGTGGTACTCCTCAATGGAGACCTGGGAGCCGGCAAGACCTGTCTGGTGATTGCAGCCGCCAAAGCCCTGGGGGTGGATCCGGCCGAAGTGACCTCTCCCACTTTTTCCCTGATGAACATCTATAAGGGAAAGAACCTGTCCGTAAAACATTTCGATTTGTACCGGATCAACCGGGAGGAAGAATTGGAAGACATCGGCTTTTCCGAATACGCCGGTTACGATGGGGTGACCTTCATCGAATGGGCCGAGCTGTTCCCGGAAGAGATGCCCCCGGAAAATCTGGAAATCCAGCTGCTCCGGAAGGACAACGGACGGGAAGCCCGGCTGATTCCCCATGGGGAACATTACGAAGCTTTGGCAAGAAAGGTTGAAGAATTGTGCTGACATTAGGAATTGATACCTCCACCCGGGTCTGCTCCGTGGCGGTGGCAAAAGACGATAAAATTCTGGGAGCAGTGGACATCAACGTGGGGCTCACCCATTCGGAGGGTCTGGTACCCCAGCTGGAGCAGCTGCTCACCCTGGCCCAGGTGACCAAAGAGGAACTGGAGCTCATTGCCGTAAGCCGGGGTCCCGGTTCCTTTACGGGCCTGCGCATTGGCATGGCTACGGCGGAAGCCCTGGCCTACAGTTTGAACCTGCCCCTGGTGGCCGTTGATACCCTGCAGGTGATTGCCTATAATCTGCCGGTGGAAGGGGTCCTTCTGGCGCCGGTACTGGACGCCCAAAAGGGGAATGTGTACCTGGGGCGGTACCAGTGGCAGGAGGGTAAAATGGTGGAAGTGGAACCGGTGCAGATTGTGCCGGGCAAGGAAGTGGGTGCGCTTCTCAATGCCCAGGAACTGCCGGCCATTCTTATGGGAGAAACCCAGCGGGTTCCCCTTTTGGACAATTGCCCCTTTGTTTCCCTGGCCCCCAGCAGTGCCCGGCTGCCCAGAGGGTCCTCGGTGGCCATTCTGGGTGCAGCCCAGTACGTGCCCGGAGAACTCCACAGCTATTTTGGCATGGATCCCTTTTATATCCGGCGCTCGGAGGCGGAAGAATTATGGGAAAAACGACATCCCAAGGCGTAAGAGCCCTGACGGAACAGGACCTGGACTGGCTGCTGCCCGTGGACGCAGGCTCCTTTCCGGAAGCCTGGAGCCGGGAGACCTGGCTGGACGAGCTGAACGGCCGCCTGAGCCACTACCTGCTGCTCCTTGATGAAACAGGCAGCCCGGTGGCCTACGGAGGCTTTTGGCTGGTGGCCGGAGAGGCCCAGATTATGCGCCTGGCGGTGGACACGGGACGCCGGGGAGAGGGCTGGGGCAATGCCTTGGTAGGCGCAATGCTGGACCGGGCCCGGGAGCTCTTGGCCACGGAAGTAACCCTGGAAGTCCGGGAGCACAACCTGCCTGCCCGCAAGACCTATGCGCACTGGGGCTTTAGCGAAAACGGCCGGAGAGCCGGTTATTATACGGATAGTGGGGAAGACGCCATCTTGATGACGTGCACCCTGGCATAGAGGAGATTATGGAAGAAAAAGCGATTACCATTTTAGGCATAGAAAGCAGCTGCGACGAAACGGCTGCCTCCGTGGTCCAAAACGGACGCACGGTATTATCCAATGTGGTTTCCACCCAAATCCCCGTCCATCGGAAATTTGGCGGGGTGGTGCCGGAAATCGCATCCCGAAAACATATTGAACACGTAATGCCCGTGATTGATAAGGCCCTAAGCGACGCCCACCTGACCCTAAAGGACGTGGACGCCATTGCCGTCACCTACGGGCCGGGGCTGGTGGGAGCCCTTCTGGTAGGGCTTTCTGCCGCCAAGGGACTGGCCCTGGGCACCGGCAAGCCCCTCATCGGGGTGAACCATCTGGAAGGCCACGTTTTCGCCAACTTTTTGGCGGACCCGGACCTGAAGCCGCCCTTTTTGGCCCTGGTGGTCAGCGGTGGCCACACCTCCCTTTTGGTAGTGGAAGACGAAATGACTTTCCGGCTGCTGGGCCAAACCCGGGACGATGCGGCAGGGGAAGCCTTCGACAAAATTGCCCGGTTCATGGGGCTGCCCTATCCCGGCGGCCCGGAAATCGAGAAACTGGCCCAGGGCGGGGACCCTAAGGCCATTGATTTCCCCCGGCCTCTGCTGCCCAATACCTTTGACTTTAGCTTCAGCGGCCTGAAATCCGCTGTCATCAACCACATCCATAGCGAGGAGCAGCGGGGCAGCGACTGGAGCAAGGCCGACGTGGCCGCTTCCTTCCAGCAGGCCATTGTGGACGTATTGGTCCAAAAGAGCCAGCAGGCCCTCAAGAGCACCGGCCTCAAAAAGATTGTCCTGGCCGGCGGCGTATCCGCCAATAAGCACCTCCAGGAAGCCCTGGCAGCGGGTGCCAAGGCCGTGGGCGCCGAACTGGTGCATCCCACGCCCATTCTCTGCACGGACAACGCCGTCATGGTAGCCGTGCGCGGGTACTATCAGTACAAGCATCACGACTTTGCGGCTTTGAACCTGAATGCCGACCCTTCCCTGAAGCTGGGGGAGAAATAAACCTAAAAAAGCAAATGGAGCAGTACAAAAGTGCATGGCATTTTTGTACTGCTCCGTTTTTTATAAGAATTAAGCAAAAGCGTCCTGGAGTTATCCAGCCAGGGCGCTTTTCTGCGCCTAGCTCACGTGGAATTCTGTCCGGCTGCCCTGGCCCGTGGGAATGATTTCCAGCTGGGCGCTGATCCGTTCCTTCAGCTCTGCCACGTGGGAGATAATGCCCACCAGCCGGCCTCCCTTCTGGAGTTCCAACAGGGAGGTGATGGCCCCGTCCAGGGTTTCCGGGTCCAGGGAACCAAAGCCCTCGTCCACCAAAATGGTGTCCAGGTGCAGGCCCCCGGCGTAGGCTTCCAGCACATCGGACAGCCCCAGGGCCAGGGAAAGAGAGGTGAAGAAAATCTCGCCCCCGGACAGGGTGGTTACCGCCCGGGCCTGGCCGGTGAAGGCGTCCATAATTTCCAGCCCCAGCCCCTGTTCCTTCCGGGCGTCCACAATCTCCTGGCTCCGGTACAGGGTGTACCGGCCCTGGCTGATTTTGGACAGCCGCAGGTTGGCCGTTTCCAGCACATCGTCCAGCACTGCCTGAAGCACAAAGGAGGAGAAGGTCAGCTTCCGGGCGTTGTTGCCCCGGGCAGCCTGGGCCAGATGGCCGATGGGCCGGTAGGCCTCGTGAATCTTTTTCCCTTCCTCCCGGGTCTTTTCCAGGGCAGCCAGGGTTTGCCGCTCCCGCTTGAGACTGGCCTGAAGGGCGCCTGCCTGGGTGGCTGCGCTGTTCCAGGCCTGCCGGGCCTGGTGCACGGCTTCCTCCAGGGGCGGCAGCTCCGGCAGGGTCTTGCCCTCAAGCTGTTTTTCCAGACTTTCCCGTTCTCCTTCCAGCCGGGCCTTCTGCTCCCGGTACCGGTCCAGCTGGGCCTGCCAGTCCGCCTTGTGTTCCAGCTGGCTGTGGGCGGCCAAAAAGGCGTGCTGGTCGGCAAAGGAGGAGGCCTCCAGGGCGGCGCGGAACGCTTCCCGTTCTGCCTCGAACAGTTTTTCCGCCTCCTGGGCGTGCTGCTGGGAAGCCTTGCAGGAGCCTTCCGCCTGGTTTACCTGGGCCTGGGCCCGGTCCAGTTCCCGCTGGAGCCGGTCCAGCTCCTTCAGCCGGTTCTCCATGGCCTGGATTTTGGCTTTCAGGGCCTGCCGGTCCTTTTGGGTTTCGTTGGCCGGACTGGGGTGTTCCAGCGCCCCGCACACCGGGCAGGGCTTTCCGTCCACCAGCTGCTGGGCCAGCCGCACCGTTTCCCCGGAGACCACTGCCATCCGGGTCATTTCCTCCCGGCACTGGTTGGCCTGTTCCTGGAGAGCGTCCTTGTTGGTCTGGTTGGCCTTGGCAAGGCAGGCGGTCAGCTCTTTTTGGGCCGCCGTCCAGTTGGCCTGGGCTTGGTCCGCATTGTAGTCTGCCTTTTTCTTTTCCTGGGTGGCCTTCAGGGCATTTTCGTAGAAGGGGTGGAGCTTTTGGGCCTCATCTAACAGCACCAGTTTCTGCCGGAGCTCCGCAAGGGCCGGTTCCTGGGCCGTCAGCTGTTTTTGCTGCTGTTTGCATTGGTCCAGGCGTTTGAACAAATGGCTGGTCTGCTGGGCATTCTGGAAAGCCTCCTGGGCCTTTTGGTAGGCTTCCTGGGAACTTTTGCGCTGGGCTTCCAGAGCCTTTTCCTGGGCTTCCTCCTGGACCAGCTGCTCCTTTAGAGCCTCGGGACTTTCCGCCCCGGCTGCCTCCAAAAGCGCCTTGTAATGCTGGACGGCCTGCTGGTACTTCTGCTCCAGGGCCTTGGCCTTGGCATCCAGCCGGTCTTCAATCTGGCTGTACTGTTCGGTCTTGAACAGGGTTTCCAGAATCTTTTTCCGTTCCTTGGAATCTGCTACCAGAAAGCGGCGGAATTCCCCCTGGGGCAGCACCATCAGCTGGCGGAACTGCCGGGCCTGAAAGCCCAAAATGCCCTCAATGGCCTGGGTTACCGCATTGTTGGTCTTGCCCAGGATGTTCCGTTCCCCGTCCGGCCGGATTTCCACCAGCGACGCTCCTGCTGGCACCGTCCGGGTGCCTTCTCCCCGCTGCTTGGTCAGTTCCTGCTCCGGGGTACGGGTGACCTCGTACACCTTGTCCTGGTTGCTGAAGGTGAACAGCACCTCCGTCTTGTGGTCCGGGGTGGCGTAGTCGCTGCGCAGGGAGCGGTTGTCCCGCAGGTCCCCGCTGGGGGTGCCGTACAGGGCAAAGGTAATGGCGTCCAAAATCGTAGTCTTTCCGCTGCCGGTGGGACCGGTAATCAGGAAAAAGCGTTTGTCCCCCAATTTCGTAAAATCGATGACTTCCTTTTGGGCGTAGGGACCAAAAGCGGTCATTTCCAATTGCAATGGGCGCATCAGGCGTTCCTCCCTTCTGCTGCCAGTTCATTGAGCACCTGGTGCAGCAGCTCTTTTTCCTGGTCCGTCAGGTCGGTGCCCTCCGTTTCCCGGAAAAAGGCCCCAAACAGGTCCTCGGTGGTAAGCCCTTTCCGCTGCCGGGTTTCCTGGGCTTCTTCCCGGGGCTGGAGCCGTTCGTAGCCCAGCTGGAGAATGTTGGGGTACACCGTTTCCAGCCGGTGCTTGGCGTCCAAAATGGGTGCCTGATCCGTCAGCACCACCTGCAGGTAGTCCTGGGCCGCTTCCAACCGGGGATTTTCCAATAGGTCCTGGAATTCCCCCTTTAGCACCGCCAGCTCGTGGGGAGCCGTGAGATATACGGTTTCCACCTCCACCGCGCCGTCTTCCTTCAGATCCACAATTTGCAGGCCTTTTTTCTGGGAAGCTTCCGCAAAGGAATATTTCAGCAGGGAGCCGGAGTACCGGACGTTGTAGCTGTTAGCCTGGGCTGCGTGGAGATGGCCCAGGGCCGTGTAGGCAAAGTCCTTGAAGCAGTCAATGGACACCGTGGTGGCGCCGCCGGCTGCCAGGGGCCGCTCGCTGTCCGGGGTGGTCTGGGCTCCCGTGAGAAACACGTGGGCGAGGGCCACTTTCCGGGCACCCGCAGGAATCTGCGCCAGCATCTGGGCCACCTGCCATTTCAGCGCCTCATCATGGGTATGCTGCTTTTCCCCGCTGAGCTCCGTGGCCGTCAGAGGTTCGCAGTAGGGCAGGGGACAGATATACACGTCCCCAAAGGCGTCCTGGAGCACCAGGGGTTTGGCGTCCCGGGTAACCTGGCCGTACACGTACAGCCCGGAAGACGCAAAAAGAGCCTGACCGAAGTTCAGCCGGTCAGGGTTATCGTGGTTGCCGGAAATCAGCACCACAGGAATTTTTAATTGCAGGACCATTTGCTGCAGGGTTTCGTCCAGCAAATTGACGGCCTCCGTGGGAGGCACGGACCGGTCGTAAATGTCGCCGGCAATGAGAATCAGGTCCACACGGTACTCCCGGGCGGCGGCCATGACCTGCTCTAGGGCCAGGGCCTGGTCGTCCAGAAGATGCAGTCCGTGAAAAATCCGTCCCAAATGCCAGTCCGAAGTGTGTAAAATACGCATGGCAGGGAATCCTTTCTACTTTCTGGTAAAGGTATGGGTGTGCTATAGGAGAGGAGAAATTGCTGGAAAGCAGGCTGGGGTGCAGGGGCTTAGTGGCTTTGGGCCAGTCGGTTCTTTACCGGGTTCAGCACGCCGCTCTTGAGCAGCAGGCCGGCAATGATGCTGCCGCCGGTGGTGCTGATCAGGAAGGGCGGAATAAAGAAGAACGCCAGGGTGGCTTTGCCCAATAGGTAGGTGGCTACCAGGTAGGCCACGTAGCCGCCCAGAATGCCGGTACCGAAGATTTCTCCAGCCATGGCGGCGGGAATGGTGTGGAAGCGCTTGTACACCAGCGCTGCGCAGATGGCGCCAATCATGCTGCCGGGGAAGGCCAGGGGAGAACCCAGACCTGCCAGGTTCCGCAGCAGGGCAATGAGAAAGCTGATGGCGGCCGCATAGGACGGGCCCAAAAGCACGGCGCACAGCACGTTGATGCAGTGCTGCATGGGGAAGCATTTGGAAATCCCCACCGGGATATACAGCAGGTTGGCGGTCAGGGTACCAATGGCCACCAGAAGCGCCGAAAGGGTTAAACGGTAAGTCTGCATGATTTCAGAATTCCTCCTTGCAATACAGTTGATACCTTATACTATAGCACGATACGGGCCGTTAGAAAATGAATTATCCCGGGAAATAGTGTATAATGACTCCATAGTCTGTTTTTAGACCTGCGAGGTGATTTTATTGAAGAAACTTTTTTATATGCTGTGTTTTTTCTGCCTGTTCTGTCTGCTGCCCCTGCCCAAGGCCCAGGCAGCCATGATCAGCGAAAAGCAGGAAATTGAAATGGGCCAGAAGGTGGCCCAGCAGCAGGAGGCCCAGTATGGGCTGTACCAGAACGACGAGGTCCAGGCCCGGGTGGACCGCATTGGCCAGAGCCTGGTAAAGTACAGCGACCGGAAGAATCTGACCTATACCTTTAAGGTATTAAATACCCAGGACGTCAACGCCCTGTCCTGCCCTGGGGGCTTTATCTACGTGTACAAGGGCCTTTTGGATTTTATGACCAGCGATGATGAGCTGGCTGCGGTGATTGGCCACGAAATTGGCCACGTGGAAAAGCGCCATACGGTCCACCAGCTGGAAAAGCAGATGGCCCTGTCCTTCCTGTCCATTTTGGCCGGGGCTGCCGCCGGGGATCCGGGGGCGGGCATTGCCCTGGCCACCACGGCTTCCCAGGCCCTGATGGCCGGCTACAGCCGGGCGGACGAGCGGGAAGCGGACCAGGAAGGTTTTCGGATGTGCAACGAGGCCGGCTATAATCCCTACGGCATTTACGTAACCATGGCCAAGCTGGACGATATGTCCAAGGAAATGGGGAATCCGGGCTACGGCCTGTTCTCCTCCCACCCGGAACCGGAAGTCCGGATGGCCAAAGCCCTCCAGTGGGTAAAACCTCTGCACATTGGGGCTGCGGTAACGGTTAATGCCGAGGGCTCTGCCACCGTCAGCCAAAACGGCTGGTCCTATACCATTACAGAAACTGCCGGCTACGACAAGCCGGCCTACCGGGTCTATCTGATGGCCGGAGCCCTGTACCTGTCCCAGAAGCGGGGCCTTGATGAGTCCCATTTTCTCACCATGGACGGGGACAACTGGTCCGATGTGTATTATGAAGATATCCGCATCCTCCGGGTGTATCCCCAGGATAACCAGCAGGATGGCCGGCCTGGGGAACTGGCCCGGCAGATTGCCGGAAAGCTCCAGGACTGGGCCCGGGCGGTAAAGGGTACTGCCCCTGCTGGGGCTGCTGCTTCTGCCGCAGCTGACCAGACCCCGGCCGCAGGCCAAAGCGTGACCCGGACGGCTGCCCCTGCACCCAGCCAAACCACTACGAAAAAATCTGCTGCCAGCCTGATGCCCCGGGCCTTTGCCCCGGCCCTGGCAGCCGGAAAGGAACTCCAGCATGCTTGACGTACTCGAATCGATTGCCCAGGAGCCCCTGTTGTGGGCCCATTTAACCCAAACCACCAAACCCATCGTCCTCTATGGCATGGGCAACGGCGCAGACCAGATCCTGGACCTGTGCCAGGAACTTTCCATTCCCGTGGCCGGCATTTTTGCCAGCGACGAATTTGTCCGGGGCCAGGAGTTCCGGGGCTTTACCGTAAAAAAATATGCGGAAATCCAAAAAGAATTGGGAGATTTTATTATTCTCATCGCTTTTGCCAGCGAGCGCCCGGAGATTCTGGAGCGGTTTTTCCACCTGGCCCAGCTCCACGAAACCTATGCGCCCCATCTGCCTCTCTTGGACGAGGTTCAGCTAGTGGACGAGCAGTGGATCCACCTGTACCATCGGGAGCTTGCCGCCGTCTACGAAAACCTGGCCGACGACCTGAGCCGGCAGGTGTTTCAGGACATTCTCCGCTACAAGCTGACCGGCAGCCTGAAATATTTGCAAAATGTTACCCAGCGCCGGGAGGACCTGACCACCCTGCTGCCCCTGGGGCCTGAGGAAAGCTACCTGGACCTGGGCGCCTACAACGGGGATACTCTCACCGAATTCCTGGAACTGACCAACCACCACTACCAGCATATCTACGCCGTGGAACCGGATCCCAAGAATTTCCGCAAGCTCCGGCACTATGTGGAAGAAGAGCAGCTGCGGAACTGCTCCCTGTTCCAAAAGGGCATCTGGCGCAGGGAAGGGGAACATTCCTTCCAGGCCAAGGGGGGCCGTATGTCCGCCCTGGTGTCCTACGGTACGGACGAAGTGCCCCTGACCACCATTGACGCCATCAGTGACGGCAAGCCCATTACCTACATCAAAATGGACGTGGAAGGGGCCGAAAAGGAAGCCCTGGAGGGCGGCGCTGAGACCATCGCCCGCTGCCAGTTCAAGCTGCTTCTGGCAGGCTACCACTACGAAATGGACCTGTTTGCCCTGCCGCTGAAGCTGTGGGAACTGGTGCCGGAGTACAAAATCTACCTGCGCCGCCACCCCTATGTGCCCTGCTGGGAAATCAACTTTTTTGTGACAAAATAATTTGACATTTTTTTGCCCTTGTAAGGTAAATATGCTAGAATGATAAGAAAATCAGATTGCGTACACTCCAGACAAACGGACGCAGGAAAGAAGGATGGTAGAGATGCAGTACTGGAAAAAGGGACTCCTGGCCCTTCTGGTGTTGGCCCTAGGGGTCACCGCCGGGTGCGGGGAGCAGAGTTCCGGCAGTAAGGAAAAGAAAGAAGCCAAAGTAGGAATTGTACAGCTGGTGGAACATTCCGCCCTGGACGCAGCCAATAAGGGCTTTGTGGACGGACTGGCAGCCGGCGGGTACAAAGAAGGAGAAAATCTGAAGCTGGATAAGCAGAACGCCCAGGCGGACCAATCCAACCTCCAGACCATTGCCCAGCGGTTTGTGAACGGCCATATGGACCTGATTTGCGCCATCGCCACACCCGCCGCCCAAACCGTGGCCAACGCCACCCGGGACATTCCCATTGTGGGCACCGCCATTACCGATTACAAGTCGGCCAAACTGGTGAAGAACCCGGAAAAGCCTGGTACCAATGTGACCGGCACCACCGATATGAACCCCATCGACAAGCAGCTGGACCTGCTGCTGCGCCTGGTACCCCAGACCAAAACCATTGGCGTTATCTATAACTCCAGTGAAATCAACTCCCAGCTCCAGGCAGAAGAACTGAAACGCCTGGCCGCCGCCAAGAACCTTAACGTGCGGGAAGCCACTATTACTACCGTCAACGATATCCAGCAGGCCGCCCAAAGCCTGGTGGGCAATGTAGACGCCATCTACGTGCCCACGGATAACGTCATTGCCTCCGCCATGCCCGTCCTGGCCAAAATCACCAACCCGGCCAAGATTCCCGTCATCTGCGGGGAAGGGGAAGTGGTGAAGCATGGAGCCCTGGCCACCATCGGCATTGATTACTACAAGCTGGGCTACCAGACCGGACTCATGGCCGCCAAAATCCTGAAAGGCGAGGCCAAGCCCCAGACCATGCCCATCGAAAAGCAGCAGGACATGAAGGTCACTGTCAACGAAACCGAAGCCAAAATTCTGGGAATTACCTTCCCGGAAGACTTGCTGAAAAATGCAGAAATCGTAAAATAAGCTTCACAGCAGTTGTTTGACAAAGGAGGGTTATTATGAACACACGCGGAAAACTCTGGATTGCAGCCCTTTTGGCAGCCCTGGCCATTGGTGCGGCCGGCTGCGGCGGCAGCGATACTGCCTCCAAAAATCAGAAGGACAAGGTCTATAACGTAGGCATCCTCCAGCTGGTGGAACACCCCGCCCTGGACGCCGCCAATAAAGGGTTTGTGGACGGCCTGGCCGCCAAAGGCTTTGCGGAAGGCAAGAACGTGAAGTTCGACCGCCAGAACGCCCAAGGGGACCAATCCAACCTTCAGACCATTGCCCAGCGCTTTGTGGCCAACAAAGATGATCTGGTCTGTGCCATTGCCACCCCGGCTGCCCAGACCATGGCCAATGCCACCAAGACCATTCCCATTGTGGGCACCGCCATTACCGACTATAAAGCCGCCAAGCTGGTGCAGGACCCCAGCAAACCCGGCACCAACGTAACCGGCACCACCGACATGAACCCGGTGGAAGCCCAGATTGACCTGTTGGTACAGATTATGCCCAAAGCCAAGACCCTGGGCTTTATCTACAGCTCCAGTGAAGTCAATTCCCAGATTCAGGTGGACCTGGCCAAAAAGGCTGCTGCCGCCAGAGGGCTGAAGACCGTGGAAGCCACCGTTTCCAACGTCAATGACATTCAGCAGGCCGCCCAAAGCCTGGTGGGAAAAGTGGACGCCATTTACGTGCCTACGGACAACGTGCTGGCCTCCGCCATGGCCAACCTGGTGAAAATCACCGACGAAGCCAAGATTCCCGTATTCTGCGGGGAAGGCGGCATGACCAAGGCCGGCGGCGTAGCCACCCTGGGCATTGACTACTACAAACTGGGTTACCAGACCGGGGAAATGGCTGCGGCCATTCTCAAAGGGGAATCCAAACCGGAAAATATGGCCATCCAGAGCCAGCAGACCTTTACGGTGCTGATCAACGATGCCCAAGTGAAAAAATTAGGACTGACCATTCCTGATGCCATCAAAAAGGAAGCCGAAGGAGCTAAATAATCCATGATTGATATCTTATTGCCAACGATTGCCCAGGGCCTGTTGTGGTCCCTTTTAGCCCTGGGTGTCTATATTACCTTCCGGGTACTGGACGTGGCCGACATGACCGTGGAAGGGTCCTTTCCCCTGGGGGCGGCAGTTGCCGTTACCCTGATGGTGAAGGGCACGAACCCCATTTTGGCCATCTTTGCCGCTGCCTTAGCCGGCGGCCTGGCCGGCCTGATCACCGGCTTTCTGCACACCAAACTGAAGATTCCGGCGCTCTTGGCCGGGATTCTCACCATGATTGCCCTGTACTCCGTGAACCTGAGGGTTATGGGCAAGGCCAACGTTTCCCTTTTGGGACAGGACACTGCTTTTTCCGTGGTCCAGGACCTTTTGGGCAGCTCGTATTCCAACGCCATTCTCATTATGGGCTTTATCATCTGCCTGTTCTTCTCCGTGCTGATCTACTGGTTCTTTGGAACGGAAATCGGTGCTGCCATCCGGGCTACCGGCTTCAATCCCCAGATGATCCGGGCCCAGGGCGTGGACACCGACCTGATGCTGAACCTGGGCCTGCTTCTCAGTAACGCCCTGGTAGCTGTAGCCGGCTCCCTGGTAGCCCAAAGCAACGGGTTTGCCGACGTGGGCATGGGGGTGGGCACCATCGTTATCGGCCTGGCCTCCGTGATTATCGGCGAAGTCCTCTTTGGGACCCGGAGCTTCAAGAACTCCCTGATTTCCGTTATCCTGGGCTCCATTGTGTACCGGCTGGTTATCGCCCTTGTGCTCCAGCTGGGCATGCCCCCCAACGACCTGAAGCTGTTTACGGCAGTGTTGGTAGCCCTGGCACTCTCCCTGCCCATGTTCAAGGGTAAACTGCTGGGAAGAAAGGTGGGCCAATAATGCTTGATATCAAACACTTATCCAAGACATTTTTCCCGGGCACGGTCAACGAAAAACGGGCCCTGTACGATGTGAACCTCCATATGGAACCCGGTGACTTTATCACCATCATCGGGGGCAACGGGGCCGGCAAATCCACGCTGCTGAACTCCATTGCCGGCGTCTTCCCGGTGGATACCGGAGAAATCCTCATTGACGGCGTGGACGTTACCAAGACCCCGGAACACAAACGGGCCCGCTATATCGGCCGGGTGTTCCAGGACCCCATGATGGGTACTGCCGCCGGTATGATGATTGAAGAAAACCTGGCCATTGCCTCCAGACGGGGCAAGACCCCTGGCCTTGCCTGGGCCCTGAAGGACTCCGACCGGGAACGCTTCAGAACCCTGCTGAAGGAACTGGACCTGGGGCTGGAAAACCGGCTGACCAGCCGGGTGGGCCTGCTTTCCGGCGGCCAGCGCCAGGCCCTGACCCTGCTTATGGCAGCCATGAACAAGCCCCGGATTCTGCTCCTGGACGAGCACACCGCAGCCCTGGACCCCAAAACCGCAGAAAAAGTGCTCCAGCTCACCGACAAGGTGATTGCTCGGGACCACCTGACCTCCCTGATGATTACCCACAACATGAAGGATGCCCTGCGGTTTGGCAACCGCCTGATCATGATGAACGCCGGCCACATTGTGGTGGATATCGGCGCTGAAGAAAAATCCAAGCTGACCATTCCGGACCTGCTGGCCCTGTTTGAAAAGGCCGCCGGCACCGAACTGGATAATGACCGGATGATGTTGGGTTAACCCAAGCAAATACTGCACCGTTTCTCAAGGGAGAAGCCGTGCAGTATTTTTTTGCAAACAGTCCGGGAAAACAGCGTATAATAAATGGCGTAGGGAAGAAAAGAGACCTATAAAATTGTAAATACCGTTACAGTTAGAAATAGAAAGCAAAACCTGCTGCCTGCAGCACGGTGCAAAGGAGGAATTTGCCATGTCGAAAACCTGTCCGATTACCATCAGCTCCTGGACTCTGGGAGACAAATGCAGCTTTCAGGAACGGGTCAGCGCCGCCAAAGCCGCTGGCTACGAAGGGCTTGGCCTGCGGGCCGAAACCTACGCCGACGCCCTGGCCGAGGGGCTCCAGGACCAGGACCTGCTGACCATCCTGGACCAATACGATATGCGGGTCACTGAGGTGGAATACATTACCCAGTGGGCCGATGAAAATCGCTCCTACGAGCAGAAATACAAGGAACAGGTATGTTTCCATATGTGCGACCTGTTTGGCGTTCAGCACATCAATTGCGGCCTGCTGGAGACCTATCCCCTGGACCATACCGCCCAGAAACTGAAAGAACTCTGCCGTCGGGCCGGCAAGCGCCTTATTGCCCTGGAGCCCATGCCCTACAGCGGGGTGCCCACGCTGGCGGCTGCCTGGGAAATTGTCCAGGCCAGCGGCTGCAGCAACGCCGGTCTGCTGCTGGATCTGTGGCATTGGGTCAGGGCCCAGCAGCCCCTGGACGGCAGGCTGCTGGAGGAGATTCCGGCAGACCGTATTGTCTCCCTGCAAATTGACGACGTGCTGCCCCGGCCCTATGCCTCTAGCGTCCTCCGGGACGAATCCATGCACGACCGGCTGGCCCCCGGCACCGGCTGCGGCCGGACCGCGGACTTTGTGCAAATGTTTCGGGCGAAGGGCGTTCAGCCTGCGGTGCTGGGGGTGGAGGTCATCAGCGATGCCCTTTTGCAGGAAGGGGTTCCTGCCGCCGCCCAGTACACCTATGCCTGCACCCGGAAGGTACTGGAACAAGCCTGGCCCCAGCTGCTGGAGAAATAGGTCCGCAGCTGCCTAAAGGCACCAGAAACCTACGAAAATACACTTTTTGGCCAAAATCAGGGCCGCCCCGGAAGGGCCGGCTTTATGGTAAATTGCCTGCAAATCTGATAGAATAAAATGGACTATCTAGAAGAATCGAGGAAATTATGACAGAGCTTTTAGCATCCCTTAACGAACAACAAGCCAAGGCCGTAGAGCAAACCAACGGCCCCATTTTGATACTCGCCGGTGCAGGCAGCGGCAAAACCAAAGTACTTACCACGAAAATTGCCTATTTGCTGGAAAAAGGCGTCAAACCCTACAGCATCCTGGCCATTACCTTTACCAACAAGGCCGCCAAGGAAATGCGGCAGCGGGTGGATGCCCTGGTGGGACCAGCCGCCAAGGACGTGTGGCTGTACACCTTCCACGGCTTCTGCAACCAGCTGCTGCGCCGGGACATCCAGCACCTGCCCGGAGGCAGCTATACCTCGGACTTTTCCATCTATGACACCACGGACTGCAAGAACGTGCTGAAGGAAGTCCTGAAGGCCATGAACCTGGACGAAAAGTTCTACCCCCTGCCGGCGGTGCTTTCGGCCATTTCCAACGCCAAAAACGCCCATATGGGACCGGACCAGGTGGAACGCACTGCCCAGGATTACCACCAGAAAAAGCTGGCAGAAATCTACCGGCTGTATATGCAGCGCATGAAGCAGAGCAACGCTGTGGATTTTGACGACCTGCTGCTGCTGGCCGTGGACCTGCTCCAGAACAACCCGGAAGTCCGCCAGAAATACCAGCAGAAATTCCATTATGTGCTGATCGACGAATATCAGGACACCAACCATGTCCAGTACCTGTTGGCCAAACTCCTCAGTGCCCCGGAAAACAACCTGTGCGCCGTGGGGGATATTGACCAGAGCATCTACGGCTGGCGGGGTGCGGATATCGCCAACATCCTGGACTTTGAAAAGGATTATCCCAAGGCCCAGGTGTATAAATTGGAACAGAACTACCGTTCCACCCAGGTGATTTTGGACGCAGCCAACGGGGTCATCAAAAACAACTCCGCCCGGCGGCCCAAGAACCTGTGGACGGCCAACGGCAACGGCAGCCCCATTGCCTACTACGAAGCCCGGGACGACCGGGAAGAAGCCCAGTTTGTGGTGGGCCAGATCCAGCGGCTCCAAAAAGAAGGGGTCAAGCTGGGGAATATGGCCATTTTGTACCGGACCAACGTACAGTCCCGGATGTTCGAAGAAAATCTGATCCACGTGGGGATTCCCTACGTGATGGTAGGGAGCTTAAAGTTCTACGACCGGAAAGAGGTCAAGGATACCCTGGCCTACCTGCGCCTTTTGGGCAACCGCCGGGACCTTCAGGCCCTGGCCCGGGTCATCAACGAACCCAAACGGGGCATTGGGGCCGCTAGCGTGACCAAGCTTCAGGGGCTTTTGACCGCCTCTGGAATGCCCCTGCCGGACCTGCTGAAGATTCCGGAGGTCCAGACCACCCTGGGCCGTTCCTGCGGGAAAATCCAGGCCTTCAGTGACATGATGGACGACCTGGCCACCATCCGGGACCAGGTGCCCCTGAAAGAACTGATTACCCAGCTGCTGGAAAAAAGCGGCTATCTGGAAGCCCTCCGGAAGGAAAATTCCGACCAGGCCAAGAGCCGGCTGGAAAACCTCAGCGAATTTGTCCGGATTGCCGACGAATTTACCAAGGACGGGGACGAAGAAGAAAACAAGACCCTGGAAGACTTCCTGAACCATGTGGCCCTGGTGTCGGACATTGACGATGCCAAGCTGACCCAGGATTCTGTGACCCTGATGACCCTTCATGCGGCCAAGGGCCTGGAATTTCCCGTGGTGTTCATTGGCGGTATGGAAGACGGCCTGTTCCCCAGCCAGCGGTCCTTGGAAGACGAGGACAAGCTGGAAGAAGAACGGCGGCTGTGTTATGTGGGCATCACCCGGGCCAAAAAGCAGCTGTTCCTTTCCAGCTGCCGGAGCCGGATGGTGTACGGCCGGATTGTCATGTACCCGCCCTCCCGGTTCCTCCAGGAGATTCCCCGGAACCTTTTGGAGAACGTCAAGGCGCGGCCGCAGGCCTACTTCCCCCATACCTACCACAGCAGCAGTCCTGCTGCCCCCGGCACCAGTTCGGGCCTCAGGGGCATTGCCCGGCACCGGACCGGCAGCGTGCTCCAGACCCCGGCAGGTCACGGCGGCTTTGTACCGGAAGGCGGGGCCGTACCCACCTTTGCTCCCGGGGACAAGGCCCGGCATAAGAAGTTTGGCACCGGCACCGTGATTTCAGCCGTTCCCGATGCAGGCGGCCAGGTGGTCAAGGTGGCGTTTCCTGGGGCTGGGGTAAAGACCCTGGCTACCAAATATCGAATCCTGGAAAAAATCTAGGCTGGTTACAACCAAAGAAAAGAGGGTAACTCCATGAGCGAGTTGACAAAAGAACAGGCTGCAGCCAAAGTGCTGGCCCTGCGGCAGGAGCTGCAGAAAAATTCTTATCTATATTATGTGCAGGACATGCCCACCATTACGGACGCAGAGTACGACGGTATGATGCGCCAGCTCCGGGAACTGGAAGCCCAGTATCCGGAACTGGTGACCCCGGATTCTCCCACCCAGAAGGTAGGGGGACGGGTGAAAACCGGTTTTACGGAAGTAAAGCACATTACGCCCCTGCTGAGCCTGGCCAACGCCTTTTCCTCGGAAGAAATGGAGGAGTTTGACCGGAGGGTCCACGAAGGCCTGCCCAAGGACGCAGTGGTGGAATACGTGGTGGAGCCCAAGATTGACGGCCTGGCCTGCAGCATCATCTACGAAAACGGTCGGTTTGTCCGGGCTGCTACCCGGGGTGATGGGGTCACCGGCGAAAACGTGACGGAAAACGTCCGGACCATTGAGAACGTGCCCAAACAGCTAAAACCCATTCCCGGCAAGGAAATCCCGGAACTCCTGGACGTTCGGGGCGAAGTGTATATGCCCCGCCATGCCTTCCTGGTGCTTAACGAGGAGCGGCTGGAAAACGGGGAACGGGAATTTGCCAATCCCCGGAACGCCGCCGCCGGTTCCCTGCGCCAGCTGGACCCCAAGGTAACTGCCAAACGGTCCCTGGCCTTCTTTGCCTACGGCGTAGGCACCGGCGCCCTGCCCACCCACAATGAATCCATGGATATGCTCCAGCAGTACGGCTTTACCACCACGGAAGGCCGCACCAAGGTGGATACCATCCAACAGGCCAACGAGCTGATCAAGGCCCACGGCGCCAGACGGGCCAGCCTGGGCTACGACACCGACGGGGTGGTGGTAAAGGTCAACGCCGTGTGGCAGCAGAATATCCTGGGCGCCACCGGCAAGGACCCCCGCTGGGCCATGGCCTACAAGTTCCCGCCGGAACAGGCGGAAACCACCCTCCGGGATATCGTCATCCAGGTAGGCCGCACCGGCGTGCTGACCCCTACGGCGGTACTGGATCCGGTACGGCTGTCCGGCAGCACCATCAGCCGGGCCACCCTGCATAACGAAGATTTCATCAAAGAAAAAGATATCCGCATCGGCGACCGGGTAATCATCAACAAAGCCGCAGAAATTATTCCGGAAGTGCTGAAAGTGGTAACGGAAAAACGCACCGGGGAGGAAAAGGAATTTGTCATGCCTGCCACCTGCCCGGAATGCGGCTGGCCCACCAAGCGGGAAAACGACGAGGCCGCCGTGCGCTGCACCAATCCCCATTGCCCGGCGCTGAGACGGGAAGGGCTGATCCACTTTACCAGCCGGGACGCCATGGATATTGACGGCTGCGGCCCCTCCGTGCTGAATCAGCTCCAGGCAGCAGGCCTGGTGAAGGACCCCAGTGACCTGTACCTGCTTACCGCAGAGCAGCTGGTGGAACTGGACCGGATGGGGCAGAAATCCGCCGACAACCTGGTTCAGGCCATTGCTGCCAGCAAGGAGCAGAGCCTGGATAAGCTGCTGTTTGCCCTGGGTATCCGCCATGTAGGCGCCAAAGTAGCCCGGACCCTGGCCCTCCATTACAAGACCCTGGACGCCCTGAAGGCAGCCCGGCAGGAAGACCTGTCCGCCATTCCCGACGTAGGCCCCAAGATTGCCGAAAGCGTGGTTACCTATTTTGGGGACCCGGCCAATTTGGACCTGTTGGAACGGCTGAAGGAACTGGGACTCAATATGACCATGACCTCCGGCCCTGCTGCCAACGAAAACCATCCCTTCTACGGGAAAACCATGGTCTTTACCGGCACCCTTCCCACCCTGGACCGGGCCACCGCCCAGACCATGGCCCAGGACGTGGGCGCCAAGGTAACCAGCTCCGTCAGCAAAAAGACGGACTTTGTGGTAGCCGGCGCCGACCCTGGCAGCAAATATACCAAGGCCCAGACCCTGGGCGTACGGATTTTGGACGAAGCAGAGTTCCTGTCCCTGCTCCGCAGTGAGTAAGGGCGCCGCCCTGGCCAAGAAAAACAAAAATGACTTGGGAGCGCCTTTCCGTTCCCAAGCCATTCCTTTTTGCCGAAAAACCGGGCAGCCCCGGTCACCTATGCTATAATAGACATTGTATTCTAAACAACGAGGTGCGTAATGGAATTCTTTATCTTTATCCTGATTCTTTCCCTGATTTCCTTTTCCGTAGCCTTTCTGGCCTACGGCTTCTGCCTGCGCTTTTTCGGTGCCCAGGGCACCAGAGCCAAGGTGGCCCAGATTATTATTACGCCTGTAGCAGTGGTGCTGTGGGATTTCCTGGTGATTACCCGGAACGATATTTCCCGGGCCATTTTGGGAGCGCTCCCGGTGATTGCCGTCATCTGCCTGGTGGTGTACTCCAAGCTGAACAACAGCGATGAACCGGAACCCCTGGAACTGGCTCCCAGAAAGACCAGCGTGAAATCCATGCGGGCCGCAGAGAAACGGCGGCAGAGAGCCCAGCGGCAGGAAGCTGCCCACCGGGGCAAAACGGAAGAACACAAATAAGAAACGAATAGAAAAATGCAGTCCTCAGGCAAGCTTGCCCAAGAGACTGTATTTTTTGTTTTTGTAATTACGCAGTAGGCCGCACGAGCCTTCTAACCGCACGCGTATTAAACTCCTTTGGCTTCCTCAGGGGGCAGGGGATGCTGGGCCTGCTCCAGCTTTTCCTGGTACCGGTTCAGGATATCCTGTAGGGTAATGGCCGCCATTTCCCCTTCCGCCTTTTCCTGGACCCGGTCAAAATAATCCTGGAGGGCGTTCTGCACATGGACCCCTACGCCGCAATCCGGGTTGGTATGGGTATCCAGGTGGAGCAGGGGCTTGTGGCCCTCCACCGCCCGGTAGACGTGGAGCAGGGTAATCTCCTCCGGCGCCTTGGCCAGTTCCGGCCGGGGATGCCCCGTTACGCTGCGCAGGAGTCCCGCCTGGCGCAGGGTGGACATCAGCTGCCGTACATAGCTGGGGTTGGTTTTTACGCTTTGGGCAATCCGGTCGCTGGTGAGAATCATATCCGGATTCAAATATATAAAACAAAGAATGTGGACAGCATCGCTGACCTTGGTAGAATATTTCATGTTTGCTCCTCCTTGCTGACGAAAATATTATAACAGCATATTGACATTCCTTCAAGTCGGTGTTACACTAATTTTGCTGATAAAAATAAATAGACAGCAAAAAGAAGGAGAACACAATGAGCTTTTATGAAGATTTGGTCATGAGAACCCAGATGAATTATAACCGGTATTATGGTGTATACGCTTCCGGCGGTACCCCCTACGCCTTGAGCGAAAATAAGCCCCTTACTCCGGAAGCCGGGGCTCAGCGCCTGGTGGAAGAAATCCAGAAGGCTGATATTGTTATCGTAGGCGGCGCTTCCGGCCTGTCCGCTGCCGGTGGCGGAGATTTCTACTATGGTGATTCCCCATCCTTCCAGGAGCACTTTGGCAAGTTTGCCAAAAAGTACGGCTTTACCGGTGCCTTTAACGGCATGATGGTTCGGTACCCCACCCGGGAAGAATTCTGGGGCTATTTGGCCACCTTCCTGTACACCACCCAGCACGCCCCTGTGCGTCAGCCCTACAAGGATCTGGACGTGCTGATCCGGGATAAGGAATTTTTTGTAGTGACCACCAACCAGGATACCCAGTTCATCAAACTGTATCCCGAAAGCAAGGTAGCCGAAATCCAGGGGGACCATCGGTTCTTCCAGTGTGCCCAGCCCTGCTGTGACGATACCTGGGATTCCTTAAAGCCCGTGGCAGAAATGGTGAAGGCCATGGGGGACGACACCAAGATTCCCAAAGAAATGATTCCCCGCTGTCCCCACTGCGGCGGCGAAGCCTTCCCCTGGGTCCGGGGCTACGGCAACTATCTCCAGGGTAAAAAATACCAGGAAGAATACGCAAAGATTTCCCAATACGTCCAGGACCATTACAACGACAAGGTGCTGTTTTTGGAACTGGGAGTAGGCCGCATGACCCCCATGTTCATCCAGAAGCCCTTTTGGAACCTGACCCTGTCCATGCCCCAGGCCCGGTACGTAGGCATCAACGACAAATACGCCTTCCTGCCCAAGGAATTGGAAGAACGGGGCGTAGTCATCCAAGGGGACCTGGGGAAAATCCTCACCCTGGCCGCCCAAGACAAACAGGAAGAAGGGAAATAAGATGACAGAATTCCAAGCAGCAGCAAGCAAACTCCGGGAAGCGGACGCCGTTCTCATCGGCGCCAGCAACGGCCTTTCCATTACCGAGGGCCTGCACCTTTTTGCGGCAAATCAGGCCTTTCGGGACCTGTGCGGGGACTTTCAGGACAAATACGGCGTCAGCTGCCTGCTCCAGGGCATGGGCGCCCAGTGGCCGGAAGAAGAAGTGAAATGGGCCTACTGGAGCCGGCTGGTCCAGCACTATTGCCGGGAGTATAAAAAAACGCCGGTGATGGAAACCCTCCAGGCCCTGGTAGGGCAGAAGGACTATTTCATTGTCACCTCCAACGGGGAATGCCATTTTGAAAAAAGCGGCTTTGACCCCAAACGGATCTTTGAAGTAGAAGGAACCTGGCTGGAACTTCAGTGTGCCCGGGCCTGTCACAATACCCTGTATCCCTGGGAAGACCTGGCAGGAAAAATGGCCGCTGCCGAAACAGACGGACGGATTCCCACAGAACTGGTGCCCCATTGTCCCCACTGCGGCGGTCCCATGGAAGTACACCTGGCCATGGACAGCAGTTTCCTGCCCAACACCCAGGGAGAAGAAGCCCTGAAGCAATTTCTCCAAAACTGGATCGGCAAGAAGAAGGTCATTTTGGAACTGGGCATCGGACCCCGGAACCAGCTGATCAAGGCACCCCTGATGCAGCTGGCGGCTTTGGACCCCTCCATTACGTATATCACCATCAACAAGGGTCAGCTGTACATTCCCCAGGAACTTGCCAGCCAGGCCTATGGTTTTGACGGCCTGTTGGAGCCCGTTTTGCAGGAACTGTTACAAGCTTGACAGAAAAATAAATACAAGTTTAGCAGGAAATTCACCCCCTGATAGAGAATAATACTTATAAAGCAAAGTAGGACAACTCTATTTGGGGGTGAGATTTATGTTGAACAAAATTTTGGTGCCGGTGGATGGTTCTGAAACCGCTTGGCGGGCTTTGGCGGAGGCCAAGGATTTGGCCGTAAAGTTCGGCGCTTCCCTGGTGGTGGTGAACGTGGTGCAGATGTACAGCAGTATGTCCATTCCGGTAGTGCCGCTGGATCAGGAAACCTTCCGGGACGGCAACAAGGCCCTGCGGGAAATTGGAGAAAAAATACTGGCAGATGCCAAAGAAAAACTCACCGGCTTTATTGGGCCGGTGGAATATGTACAAGAAGTGGGCCATCCGTCCCGCCGGATTTTGGCCGTCTGCGAAGACAAACAGTGTGATGCGATTGTCATCGGCTGCCGGGGTCTTAGCGGCATTGAAGAATTTTTCCTGGGCAGCGTCAGCAGCAAGGTCCTGGAATATTCCAAGGTCCCTGTGCTGGTTGTGAAATGATGAGGGAGAAGGAGGCAGTCCTATGTTTACGAAAATTTGTGTGCCGGTAGATGGCTCTGAAGGTGCCTGGAAGGCTTTGGCCGCCGCCAAAACCCTGGGGGAAAAATACGGCAGTGAACTGCTGGTGTTGACCATTTCCGGTCCCTACAGCTCCCTGATTATGATGCAGGTTGCCGTCAATGAACAGACCATTACCCGGACGAAGGAAGAACTGAAGAAAGCCAGGGATACCATTCTGGGCCAAGCGGAAGAGCGGCTTGCCGGCTATTCCGGCAACGTGGAATATGTGGAGACCATGGGGAACCCTGCCCAGACCATTATGAAACGGGCGGAAGAAGCTGGCTGTGATGCCATTGTCATGGGCAGCCGGGGTCTCAGCGGCGTAGAAGAATTCCTGTTGGGCAGCGTCAGTGAAAAAGTGGCCCAGTACGCCAAAGTCCCCGTATTCATCATCAAATAGACCGGCCTAGCCGGCAGTTCCCTGGAGGAATTTCCTTCGGGGAACTTTTTCATAGTTGTTAAGAATTAAATTGCTTTTTCAGGTAAATATGAAACTTTTCAGCAGGAATTTTCCTGTTTACGGTGAATAAGTGTAATAGGAAAAGAAAATGCCATAGGAATTTTGGAGGTGGGTTTTATGTTCGAGAAAATTTTGGTCCCTGTAGATGGTTCTGAAACCTCTTGGCGGGCTCTGGAAGAAGCCAAAACTTTGGCTACGGCCTTTAATGGTGAATTGGTAGTTGTCAACGTGATTCAGCCCTACAACAATTCGGCAATGCTGATTGTTCCCCTGGATCAGGCTACCATCAGCCAAGGCAACGCTGAGCTGACCAAACTGGGGAACAGCGTTCTGCAAACGGCAGAACAAAAACTGGCAGACTTCAAGGGCAAAAAGGAATTGACCCTGGAAGTGGGCCATCCGTCCGAACGGATTCTGGCGGTCTGCAAGGATAAGAAATGCACGGCTATCGTTATCGGCAGCCGGGGCCTGAGCGGCATTGCCGAGTTCTTCCTGGGCAGCGTCAGCAGCAAGGTATCCCAGTATGCAGATGTACCGGTTCTGATTGTAAAATAAAACAGCAGAACCCTGAAGGAGGGTGAGTGTATGATTAACAAAATTATGGTTCCCGTTGATGGTTCCCAGATTGCCCTGCGGGCTCTGACCTTTGCCATTGATATTGCCAAGAAATTCAACTCTGAGATTATCGTTTTGAATATCGATATTCCCTATGACCTGAGCAGAATTAAACCCCCTCGTAAAGATAAAGACGGCCATGTGATTGTGGACGAATTCAAGGAACCTACTCCTTTGGAAAGTGCCCAGACAGAGGCTGCCAAAGAAAAATATGAAAAGATTTCCTTTAGAAGATTGGTGGACATTGACCCGGCAGAACGAATCTGTGCAGAAGCAGAACGGGAAGATGTGGACCTGATTGTCATGGGCAACCGTGGCATGGGTGTGCTGGCCGGGTTCTTCCTGGGCAGCGTCAGCACCAAGGTGTCCCAGAGCGCCCAGTGCCCTGTTACCATCGTGAAATAGTGCGAAAAAGGGCCTGGGTGGACGCTATGTACACCTGGGCCCATTCCAGTTAGGGCGCAGGCCCGGAGCTGGAAGGTTTCAGGAGGGGCCTGGAACCGCATTGAGGGGAGGAAAAGACTATGCTGCAAAATATTTTGGTGCCCATTGACGGCTCCGAGAATGCTTGGAAAGCCTTGGAGGCGGCCCGGGGGCTGGCAGAAAAATACCAGGGCGATTTGGTGGTATTGACGGTTCCTTATGGGAAATCCGGCATGATGCTGCTGTCCATGGACCAGGAGGTCATCAAAAATGACCGGAAAGAACTGGCCCTGATCGGCAACGCCATTTTGGAAGAAGCCCAAAAACGGCTGAAGGATTTCGCCGGCAATGTGAGCTACAAGCTGAAGGCAGGCAATCCGGCCCAGACCATTCTGGACCAGGCCGAGGCAGAAAAGTGCGATACCATTGTCATCGGCAGCCGGGGGATCAGCGGCATTAAGGAATTCTTCCTGGGCAGTGTCAGCTCCAAGGTGGCCGAATACGCCAAAATCCCTGTTTTCATTATCAAATAAAACGGCAAGCCCGCACCCAGGGTGCAGGCAGTGAGTTTCCGTAAGGGAGCTCCCAGTTTTGGAGGTGAGTCCAATGTTCGAGAAAATTTTGGTTCCCGTGGACGGTTCTGAAACCGCCTGGCGTGCTTTGGATACAGCCCGAGCAATTGCTGACAAATGCCATGGCAGCTTGGTGGTCATCCACGTGGTACAGCCGTTCAACAATTCCATCATGGGAGTTGGGCTGGACCAGCTGGTGATGAAAGAGAGCAATGAGGAGCTGGGCAAAGTAGGGACCAGCGTGCTTCAATTGGCCAGAGAGAAGTTGGAAGACTTTACCGGTGAGAAGGAATTTCTCAAAGAAGCCGGGTATCCCTACGAAGAGATCCTGAACGCAGTGGAGGACAAGAACTGTACCGCCATTGTCATCGGCAGCCGGGGCCTCAGCGGCATCAAGGAATTCTTTATGGGCAGCGTAAGCTCCAAAGTTTCCCAGTATGGCAAAGTGCCCGTACTGATCGTGAAATAAAATTGCATAAGAAAAAGGCTTGTGAGCCCCTGGTGGGTTCACAAGCCTTTTCAATTTAAGCTAAAATTTATTCCGCCTCCAGAATCTCCCGGAACAGCAGCGGAACGTTGTCCGTATCGTATTCTATCTGTTCGGACCAGACCCGGGCCTGTTCCAGCGGGTCCCCGTGGAGGGCCGCTTCCAGGAAGATATAGCCCGTACTTTGTTCTGCGTATTCGGCACCGGCATCAAAGCCATAGTCCGCCGCCCGATCCAGCTGCCGGTACAGAATGAACTGGTACAGCTTCTGGAACAGGTCGTCCGGGTAATCCTTGGCGTAGGCTGCCGCTGCGGCGCTGACTTCGTCCAGATGTTCCCGGAGCCAGAGCATTTCCTGGGTCCAGGCCTCGTCAATGGGTTCCGTAGGCAGCAGGTTGTCGATGATTCTGGCGCACTCTTCCCGGCTGGTCCGGGGCACAAAGCGCAGCAGTTCCGGAGGCACTTCCTCCCAGCCGGCTTTTGCCACCAGCTCCGGGAAGGTCAGCACTTCGTCAGAATCCTCCACCGCAAAGCGCAGAGGATTGGGCTGCTCCGCCAGCAGTTCACAGCTTTTTTCGCAGCACAGACCGGTGCCGCACAGCACATAGTCGTCCAGTTCCGTAAAGAAGCGGGGATGGACGGCACAAATGTCGCTGAGGCATTCGTCCCCCAGCTCCTTGATGACCCGGCACAGGCCATCCTGATCCAGCAGCGGGCAGAAGCCCTTTTCGTTCAAGCGGATATGCGTGACCCCGTCCTCACCGGTTTCCAGGCTGGCCCGCAGGTCGTCCCCCAGGGGGCCGGGCTGGCTGCGGTACAGGTCAGCCGTATCTTCATCGATATCAATTTCCCAGGTTTGACAGCAGGTGTGGCGGCAGCTGCCCGCCTTGCAGTGAAAATCATTGAAACCTTCTGGAATAATGGAAATCATAATTTCTCCTTATAACAATCCTTATAAAATAGAGAAGCTAGGAGCTATTATACTCCTTTTTAGCTAGGAAAGAAGCCCCTTTGACGAAAATTTTGCGAAAGTTTGACAGAACACAAAAACACCATAAAATTATTGGAATGTAAATTTCAAGTATGGTAAAATAGTAAGGAGTACAGTAGTACTAATTCCGGCCCCGTTGGACCGGACTATAGAGTCAGAGGGGATTGTCATGATCAAAAGAGAAAAGACTGCTGAGGAAGCAGCCATTCATCCTTACAAAACCAGAAACGGCGGCGCCACGGTTACCGTGTTTGTGCCCTACGACTGCAAGAACAATTGCCCGTTCTGTGTGAATAAGGAAGAATACGCAGATACCACTGGCTTTTCGCTGGAGGCGATTTGCCAGAGTATTAAAAAGATGGATGCCCTGACACCCTATTGTGATTTTGTGTTTACCGGCGGCGAACCGCTGGCCAACTTAAAAAGTTTGCAGATCATGTTAGACCAGGTGTCAGACACCCATAAGGTGTATATCAACAGCACGCTGCCCGTATCCAAGGAGCAGACCGAGGAGGAAGTATTGGCCTTTCTGGAGCACAACCGCCAGAAGATTACCTGCCTGAATATTTCCCGCCATATGCAGCACTATGTCCAGGAATCCAATGATGCGCTCCTGGCCAAGCTGCCGGTGAAGTTCCGGATCAACTGCGTGCTCTACAAGCATTATCCGGTGGACCAATTGGTTCCCTATATGGAACGGTTCCGGAAGGTGCACGCACCCTCCATCCAGTTCCGCTTCGACTATACGGAAACCACCCCGGACAACCTGTACGACCAGGCAGGGGACAAGATTCTCCACGACCTGAAGCAGGTGGCCCAGTATACGGGCCTGGACGGCTGCCGGATGCGCTGCGGCTTCCATTTCAAGTACAAGGATTTGGAACTGGTGTACCATAAAACCCTGCCCTACAGCACCATTATCGAAACGGACAAGGAAACCGGCATCACCTATGCCATTCTGTACGATATCCTGATTAAGCAAACCGGCCGGATCGATTCCGATTGGGACGATACGGTGCTGGACGTGGACCGCTATGCCCACGTAAAATTTGAGCCCTACGACCTGCGCTGGCTGGAACGGGGCCCGGCCGTCCCTACGGAGGCGGAGACCGACGAGGAAACCGAAGGCGTTTACCATTCTGAACCCTGCTCGGCCATGTAAAGCAATCACCCAATCGAAGGGAGCCAGAAACGTGGAAAAAAGAGTGTACAAAGTAGCCGTTATTGGCGGCGACGGCATTGGGCCTGAGGTCCTGGCCGAAGGTATCAAAGTGTTAAAAGGAGCTGCCCAGCTGGACGGTAATTTCAGTTTTGACTTTACCTATTTTCCCTGGGGCTGCGAATACTATCTGAAGCACGGGGAAATGCTGCCGGAAGATGGCATTGAAACCCTGAGCAAATTCGACGCCATTTATCTGGGCGCTGTGGGCTACCCCGGCGTACCCGACCATATTTCCCTGCGGGGCCTGTTAATCAAGATCCGCAAGAGCTTTGATGAATACGTGAACCTGCGTCCGGTGAAGCTGCTGAAAGGCGCTCCCTGTCCCTTAAACGGTGTGAAGCGGGAAGACATCGACATGGTGTTTGTCCGGGAAAACAGCGAAGGGGAATATGCCGGCGCCGGCAGCTGGCTGTACAAGGATACCCCCAGAGAAGTGGTAATCCAGGACAGCGTATTCTCCCGGTTTGGCTGTGAGCGGATTATCCGTTACGCTTACGAACTGGCCCGGAAGGAGCACAAGACCCTGACCAGCATCAGCAAGGGCAACGCCCTGAACTATTCCATGGTGTTCTGGGACCAGATTTTTGAAGAAGTGGGCAAGGAATACCCTGAAGTGGAAACCCATTCCTACCTGGTGGATGCCGCCAGCATGTTCATGGTGAAGGATCCCAAACGGTACCAGATTGTGGTCTGCTCCAACCTGTTCGGGGATATTCTCACCGACCTGGGGGCTGCCATTTCCGGCGGTATGGGCCTGGCCGCAGGCGCCAACCTGAACCCGGAACGGAAGTTCCCGTCCATGTTCGAACCCATCCATGGTTCCGCCCCGGACATTGCCGGCCAGGGCAAAGCCAACCCCTTGGCTTCCATCTGGTCCGCAGCCCAAATGCTGGAATTCTTCGGAGAAAAGGCCTGGAGCGACAAGCTGCTGAACATCATCGAAGAAATGCTGGTGGAGAAAAAAGTGCTGACCCCAGATCTGGGCGGCACAGCTACCACCACACAAGTAGGGGACGAAGTCCTGCGCAAACTGTCCGAATAACCCGGGCAGCCTGAAATTGAAAAAAACGGAGAACCCAACCGGAAGGCCGGGGCTCCGTTTTTTTATACCATCGTCTGCAGTATAGTAGTAGAGTAGGAAAGCGAGGAAAATGTATGAACCTGCAAGAAGCAAGACAAAAAATCGACGCCATTGACCCCCAAATCCGCAAACTTCTCATGGAGCGGCTGGACTGTTCCCTGGAAGTGGCCAAAAGCAAGCAGGCTGCCGGAGAGACCAACATCTACCGGGCGGACCGGGAACAATTCATCCTGGACAAGCTGTCTGAAGGCGTGCCCGCAGACCGGCTTCGGGAATACCTGGCCGTGGTCCGGAAGATTATGGAAACCAGCCGGATGTACCAATACGGCCTGTTGTTCGAATGGAACCCCGAGCTGTTCCAGGAAATGGCCAAGGGCATTGAAATCAAACCCGGCGGTACCCGGGTCAAGGTCCGGCTCACCCGTCCGGACCGCCCCAACGCCATGAGCAGCATCCTGAACATGGTGGGGGATTACGGCTACAACATGCAGTACATGGAGTTAATCAGCTTCAACCCCGACAAGACCGTGACCTTTGAGCTCACTATTTTAGGGGACCTGAGCCAGACGCCCATGCAGACCCTGCTGTTCCAGCTGTCCAAGGAGAGTCAGGATTTCCAGATTCTCAAGAACGAATAGGGGGCGAGTGCCATGACAAAATCCCAAAAAGATACGTTCTGGCTGGTGGTTTCCCTGGCTGCAGGCTTCCTGGTCCGCAGCCTGCCCGCCCCGGCACCCCTTACCCAGGAAGGCTTGGCCGTACTGGGCATCTTCCTGACCTCCCTGCTGATGTGGATTACCATCTCCATCGACTGGCCCAGCCTGATTACCGTGCTGCTCCTGGGCTTTCTGCCCAGCTTCGGTTTTGGGGAAACCCTGAAGGGAACCCTGGGGAATACCACCGTGGCGTTCCTGCTGTTCACCTTCATGCTGGTGTACCCCCTGTCCCAGACCCACTTTGTCCGGCGCTGCACCGTCAGCTTCATCACCAACCGGGTAGCCCGGAGAGGGCCCTGGTCCTTTGTGACCTTTCTGCTGTTTGCCGTAACCTTTATGGGACTCTTTATTTCCCCTTCCGTTTTGTTCGTTGCCTTTATGCCCTTCCTGGAGGATATTTTCCAGGTACTGGAAGTGAAGAAAGGATCTCCCACCGGCAATATGATTATGCTGGGAACGGCCTTCTGCATCAGCCTGTCTTCCGGCATGACGGCCATCGGCCACGTCTGGCCCACCATGGCCATCGGCTACTACACCGCCGCTACCGGCCGGGATGTGAACCAGTTCCAGTACATGGCCATGGGCATTCCCACCGGCATTGTGCTGGTGCTGCTCCTGCTTTTGGTGTTCAAGTTTGTGTTCCGCCCGGCGGATATTGGGGAAATCAGCCCCAGTAAGGCCATGGCCCTGCGGGGCATGGTTCCCAAAGCGGACCGGAAAGAATGGATTATCCTGGGCACCATGGCCCTCACCGTCCTTTTGTGGGTGGGCCCCAGCCTGGTGAAGGGCTTTGACCCGGGCCTCTACAAAATGGTCAGCAAATGGACCACGGCCATGCCGCCCCTTTTGGGCTGCATCATCCTGTTCATTGCCCGGGACAAAGGCCAGCCCATTATGAACTTCCGGGAAGTCATGACCAAAGGCGTTCTGTGGGCCTCCATCATTATGACCGGCGCCGCCACCATGCTGGGCTCCGCCCTTACCCATAACGGCATGGGCGTCAAGGAATGGCTCAGCGGTATGCTGGCTCCCATTGCCGGTGGGCTGCCTGCCTTCGGCCTGATTTTGTTCTTCTTCGCCTGGTGCGTCCTAGAAACCAACTTCTCCTCCAACATCGTGACCACCACTGTGGTCAGCGCTGTGGCCCTGTCTGTCTGCCAGGCCCTGCCGGCCGGCATCCTCAGCGTAGGCGCTGTAGTGTGCCTGATAGGGTTTGGCGCCGGCATCTGCAACATGACCCCTGCCGGCCAGTCCACCATCAACACCGTAGCCATCGGCTCCGGGTGGACCACCGTCAAGGATATGTTCATCTGGGGCGGCGTTTTCGCCATCCTGGCCGTACTGGCCATGACCTTTGTGGGCTACCCCATTGGGGCGCTGCTTCTGCACTAAGCCCCCACAAACTAGCGGCTAACGTACGAAAAATCGCATAAGAAAAGAGGTTCCGACTATTTCGGAACCTCTTTTTTCATAGGTGCTTACGCTTTTTTCGCCAATCTGCCCTTGGCTCTTCTGTGGAGCACAACCAGGGTCAAGGCCAATAAACCGATGCCCGTAACCAGGGTCAGATACACATTGCCGCCGGAGAAGCCAGCCACCAGGTAGCTGACAAAGCAGCAGAAGGCCACCAGGCAGGCGTAGGGGATCTGGGTGCTCACGTGCTGCATATGATTGCAGCCAGCGCCGGAGCTGGAAAAAATGGTGGTATCGGAAATGGGGGAGAAGTGGTCCCCGAATACGGAACCCGCCAGGGTAGCAGCCAGGGTCACCGTCATGATTTCAGGCGGGGTAGCTTGGCAGATGAAAACCACAATAGGAATGAAAATCCCGAAGGTGCCCCAGGCGGTACCAATGGAGAAGGACAGCCCCGCAGCTACCAGGAACACAATGGCCGGAATCAGCTCCGTGGGCATTTGGCTGGTTTCCACCAGCATACCGATGTATTGGCCGGTGCCCAGGTAGTTCTGGCACAGGGAACCGATGGTCCAGGCCAGGGTCAGGATGATGTAGGCCGGCACCATGGTGTTGATGCCCGTGGTGATGTTGCTCATGAAATCCTTAAAGGAAATCAGTTTCCGGGGAACGAACTGGAAAAACGCCACCACCAGAGCCCAGAAGCCGCCCAGCACCAGGGAGGCAGAGGAATTGCAGGCGCCAATGGCTTCCTGGAAGGAAATGGGCTTATCCCAGTAGCCGCCGGTGTACAGCATGGCCAGGATGGTGAAGACAATCAGGGCCAGAATAGGAATCACCAGGTCCAGCACCGTACCCTTGGTGTTGGGTTCCGTTTCCCCTTGGGTAATCATGGTATCGATAGCCCCCAGGTTATCGTTTTCTTCCGCTTCCCACTCTGCATTGGCCATGGGACCAAATTCCAGGTTTGTAGCAGACAGGGTCACCACCATGATAATGGACAAAATGGCATACATATTATAGGGAATGGTGGCAAAGAAGGCAGAAAGCTCGTTGGAGAAGGCGCCCGTTTCGTACAGGGTGGAACCCACCGCCGCAGCCCAGCTGGACACAGGAGCAATGATGCACACCGGTGCCGCCGTGGTGTCGATGATGTAGGCCAGCTTGGCCCGGGAAACCTTGTACTTGTCGGTGACCGGCTTCATTACAGTGCCCACCGTCAGGCAGTTGAAATAGTCGTCGATGAAAATCAGAACCCCCAAAAGACTGGTGGCCAGTTCCGCCGCCCGCTTGCTTTTGATCTTCTGGGTAGCCCACTTGCCGTAGGCATAGGAACCGCCGGCCTTGGTGACCACGCACACCAGGGAACCCAAAAGGGCCAGGAACAGGATAATGTAGAATTTGTCCATGGTCCCCACGGTTTTGGCCATGATTTCAAAAGCAATGGAACTCATGGCTACCAGCCCACCGCCGGAAAACACCGCGTAGATCAGGCCGCCGGACAAAATGCCCAGCATCAGGGAGGAAATAACTTCTTTGGTGATCAGTGCCAGGGCAATGGCAATGATGGGAGGGAATAGGGAGTAAAACCCAACGTCGATAGGTTGCATAATTGGCTCCTTTATGTGTAGTGTAGGGTTACAAGATTACGTTTTATTTTACCATATTTTGACACAGACTCAAGAAAAAGAAACGAATTTGTGAAAAAACTTATAATAAGCCCTTTTCCTGTTTCAAAGCTGTGGACTTTGGAACAGAAGAAGGGCTGTGTTCCCTGCCCTAGAAAAAGCTGCGAAAAGTTTTTTCTTTTCCTTAGATTCCAATAATTAATTGAACTATTTTTCCAATCTGGCAAATCAACAAGCCCCTGAAAAGCGAGGAATTGCCTTTTCAAGGGCTTTTGTTGCTTCTTCTCCCTGACATTCACCATGGTATAATAAGGGCAGGATAAACGGACTAGGGTTCGGCGAGGCTGGGCCTGGGCAAGGAACGCACCTTTGTTTCTGGATAGGGAGAATGGTATGGAAATACGGCATTTGGAGTATTTTATGGAAGTGGCCAGGTATTTGAATTTTACCAAGACGGCGGAGCGGACGCATATTTCTCAGCCTACGTTAAGTCGGACCATCAAGGAACTGGAGGAGGAGCTGGGGGTTCAGCTGTTTCGCCGGACCAAGCATGAGGTCAGGCTGACGGATGCGGGAGCGGCGTTTCTGCCGCTGGCCCGGGAGCAGGTGGTGGCTTTCCACAATCTGGAGGGGTTTGGCAAAGGGGATGACCAGAAGCTTTGCGGAACCATCTATATTGGTATCCCTCTGATTACGGCCAACACGGCCATCAGTGCCATTTTGGGGGATTTTAAGCAGGCTTATCCCAACATCAAGGTATCTCTCTTGGAAACAGGGCCCAAGCATATTGCCAAGCTTCTCCAGGATGGGCTTTTGGACTTTGGTATTTTCAATCCTCGGGGGAATCCGGAATTTCAGAGGGAATGGATGGAGCAGGATACCCACAGTGTGGTGCTGCCCAAGAACCATCCTCTGGCCCGCTTGGAGCAGGTGGATTATCCGGATTTGCGCAGTGAGGCCATCATTATTTACACGGAAGAATATGTATTGCACGACAAGATTCTCCGGGGGTTTGCGGAGCATCACATCCAGCCCCACATTCTGCTGGAAACCATGCAGCATGATCTGATGCTGTCCATGGTGGAACACAACAATGGGGTGGCTTTTTTGCCCAGCAAGTTCTGCAGCAAGCTGAAACGGTATGGCTACGATTTGACCTTCCGGCCTTTTGCTGATCCGAACCTGACGCTGCACCTGGCCCTGAATTCCCTGAAAGCTGCCCAGTGTTCTCGGGAAGCAGCGCTGTTTCAAAAATTCTTCCGGCAGTGGCTGGCAGACCACGGGCAAAAGGGTTGAGGGCTTAGCCGGAAATACTTTGTATCGCTTATTCATTTTTTGGATAAGCGATATTTTTTATTGCTATTTTCTGAATTTTCCGTCCAGTGCTATAGTTATCTTAAAGAGAGTGCACCGGTGCAAAAAAGGAAAGAGGCAAACCCATGAAGACTACATTCAGATCATTGTTGGAAAAACACGAGAAATTTATTGGCAGCTACATTACTTTTCCTGCTGATACTGCCATTGAGGTCATGAAGCAGGCTGGGGTGGATTTCGTTATCCTGGACCTGGAACATGAACAGCTGACGATGACGGAAGTCATGTCCATGATCCGTACCTGTGATGCCTGCGGAATGGCCGCTATGGTGCGGGTGCCTGGGCTGGACGAAACCAGTATCCGCAAGGCTCTGGACATGGGGGCTTCTGCCATCAAGGTGCCGGGAATTACCAATGCAGCAGAAGCAAAATTGGCTGTTGCTCTGTGCAAGTATCCGCCGGAAGGGGTGCGGGGAGCCTGTCCTTTTACCCGTAATAATGGGTACGGCGTGGACCGGGCTGGCTGCTATGCCAAAGCCAACCGGGAAGTAGCGGTTTCCGTGATTATTGAAGGGGTGGAAGGGGTTCGGAATATGGAAGAAATCATTGCTACTCCGGGCATTGATACCGTTTCCATCGGCAATATCGACCTGGCCGTTGCCCTGGGGGTTCCTGGACAAGTGTTCCATCCCAAGGTGAAACAGGCGGTTTTGGACTGCGCTGCCCTGTGTGAGCAATATGGCAAGAGCTGTTCTGCCCAGGTGCTGCAGCCCAGCGATGCTGCTGAATTCGCCAAATGCAAGGGTATTTCCCACTACCATACCGATTTTCCGCAGTATTTGCTGTACAAAGCCTACAAAGATTTGTGCGAGGGGCTGAAATCCTATTCCGTGAAAGGATAAATATATCATGAAAATCACGCTGGATTTACTGACTACAACAGGGGTTGCCGCTTTTGTCGTACTTTTAGGAAGATATATTGTTGCTAGGGTGAAAGTGTTTCGTGATTTTTGTATTCCGGCCGCAGTGGTTTCTGGACTGCTGGTAAGTATCCTGATGTGTCTGCTGAAAGTGTACGGCGGCATCAGCGTAGTGTGGACGGGCCAGCTCACCGGCTGGTCCATGAATCTGTTCTTTACGGCTGTGGGAATTGGCTTTACTGCCGAGCTGCTGCGTAAGGGCGGCAAGCTCTGTGTACAGATTGCCATTGCTTCTGTGATTCTCATTACGCTGCAAAATATCGTGGGCGTGGCCATTGCCAAAATGACTGGGGTCAATCCTCTGATTGGGATTGCCTGCGGTTCGGCTGCCATGTACGGGGGCGTAGGGACTGCGGGTGCTTTTGGCCCTATTTTTGAACGGTTGGGCTGTGATGGCGCTACGGTCATTGGCGTAGCGGCCGGTACCTTTGGTATGGTGGTTGCCTCCTTGTTTGGCGGCCCCACTGCCAGATACCTGATCAAGATCCATCATTTGCAGCCACTTCCGGAAGACCAGGAGAACGTAGAAGTAACCAACACAAAAGAAGTGCATCCACTGGATACCAAGAAAGTATCCACGGCGTTCTTTATGCTGCTACTGATTGCCGGCCTAGGCGTGCCCGTTTACAAAGTTTTGAAACTGATTCCCCAGGTGGAAATGCCCTATTTTGTGGGCTGCTTGTTCTCCGGCGTCATCTGCCGCAACGTAATGGAAGCCCTGAAAATTGAGATTCCAGAAAAAGAAATTTCCGTATTGGAACATATTATGCTGGACTTCTTTATTGCCTTGACGCTGATGACAATGGATATGACCAAGCTGTTTGCTGTGGCAGGTCCTATGCTGCTGATTCTCATTGGTGAGGTCCTGCTGGCCTGTTTCTTTGGTGCTTTTATTGCGTATTATATGTACGGGAAAAATTACAACGCAGCCGTTATGGTTGCTGGCCTGGTGGGAGTAGGGCTGGGAGCCGCTCCCAACGCCGTGGCCAACGAAAAGTCCGTAATGGATGAGTTCGGCTGGGCCAATATGGCCTGGACTATTTTCCCGGCTATGTCCATATTGATCGGCAATACCTACAATCCGCTGTACATCACAGCCATTCAAAAATTTGTTGCCGGATTGTAAGGTTTGCACAACTCCTCTTATCAACGCGAAAAGTCCGATACCTGCACAGAGGTACCGGGCTTTTCGCGTTTTGCTTTAGGATATTTTACATAACTAAAAAGGCGGTCATGGATGGGGAACCCATGACCGCAATGATAGGAGGATTATTGGAGGTCTTGCTACAAATGGTTTCTGAAATGGGGTTTCAGAAACTTTCCTACTACACTTATCGAAGATGATCGCTTGCCCGGCCGTACCTGAGTTCTTTTAGGGGGAGGTCAGTACTCCGATCAACAGGTGAAGTGCCGAAGCTTTGGGGTGGACCAGTCGTTATAGGGGGAACGGCGGATCCAGTTCCGGCACCCGAAGCCCGTTGATTATGGGGAGGGGGTACTGAGAAACTCAAGGTAACTTGCCGGAACAAACTTGGGGATAAACCGGGGAATGGCGACCCCGGTCTTTCGATATTGCCAATCTCAGGGGAAGAGATCTGCTGCGTTTCCTTGTCAGAAGGTTTCTGGAATCGTAGTGCCTTGGGGAAAGGCGCTGCCGATGGTGCAGAAACCCTGCCTGCTGCACACCTTCCGGTTTCCAGCAAGGGACGATTGGGGGATCGCCCTTGCTGGCTTTTTGTCGGGGTGTCTGCAGCAGTCCCATCGTGGAGGGATCCTGCCAAGTACCTCGCAGCTGGCAAGTCCGGTGTGGACTTGGGACCAACGATTCAAGGGAACTGTGGTCCGTCAAGTGATTCGCTGACCGGCCAGCGGATCCGAAGACAACCGCTAAATTATCTCGCCTAGTTGGATGACTCACTGGAATCATCCTGCCGTCCATCAAACGGGAATGGGGTCCAAGCTGGAACCCGGATGTTTTAATGGACTGACTCCAGAAAGTGTACCTGGTGGGTAGCCCGCTGCTGGCCTTCTCTTTGGGGTGAGAACCCAACGCACCGGCTGCCCGGCAGCTTCCTGGGTGGAAGAGGGTTTCACTTTTTTCTCTCTAGGGAACCCACTTCCTTACTTGTATAGTATCACCAAAGACAACAACAATCAATAATTATTATCCAAAACATAGTTATTTATTTTAACAACCATGAAAATAGGAACTATTTTGAACTAATAGTTACAAAAATTAGAAGGAAACATAAATTCTCATTTAAGAAATAGTCAATTACATAAGATAACTATATACAGTCAATAAAAAAAGTGGAAATTGGGGCAAATAGGGGCTGGCTGGGTCGTTTTTTTAGGTGAAAACTGACTGGGGAGGTTTTCCTGGGGCAGAGCAGCAGGGGAGAATATACTAAGAGAAAATGGGGCTGTGAAATAGTAAAACTTCTATCGTCACCTTCGGTGATACTTCCTACAGTGGTTCGCTGCAAGCCAGGCGGCATCGCCCCACGGGCTTGCCTTCTGGGCAGCTATCACATGGGTCACGTATTCCAAATATCTTTTGGGTAACTTGGGAAGATATTTGGACGTGACCGCAACGCTTGCAGGAAGCGTTCTTATCCACTACTAGTCATGTGATAAAAAGAGATGTTGCAATCATCTACGTACTATGCTTTCTTTTCCTATACCCGTTTTGCACTTGACTCGTATGGGCCTAAGACTGGCCCCTGAGCGGTTCGCGGCTCGCTGCTCAGCTGCGTCCTGGAACTTCCCCAGTCAGCTCATAGAGCTGCCAGCCCCTTAGTGGTTCGCAGCGCTCCAATCAGCCGCGCCCTGCGGGCTTGCTTCTTGGGCTGCTATCACATGGCTCACATTAGCCAAGAGCATTTTGATAAACTAACATGCTCTTGGATGTGAGCGCAACTCTTGAAGGGGCCAGACCAATCCCGCTATCGCATGGGCCTTATTGACCAAACAGCCGCTTGCAGAATTTGTTGGCTGTTTGGATGCGGCCGCAAAGCGTTGTAGGGAACGTCAGTCCGCAGGAATGACTGAGGAAGTTTATTAAGATACGGCTATAAAGAACAATAAAAATGGCTTGCAAACTCTTTTGAGCTCGCAAGCCATTTTTTCACGCCTCCTCGTTCTCGTCATGTTTTTGAGGCGAGAACGGTATAGGGTTCAAATTCAGGATTGCCCGGCATCACATCACTACACCCCGCTGACCGCACTCACCCCCAAATTTTTCCACAATCAACTTTTCGTGCCGAAAAACCGCCCTTTCAGGTTATGGGTGAAAAAATTTGCTGATAAGTTGTTACAATATGTAGAAAAGGGAATGAAAGAAATCATATGAATTTTGTGAGGAGAGAGGGAACGTGACAAATTGTAAGTGTTTTTGTGCAGGCAGTGATTCTGGCCGTGGTGCTGGTCTTAGGGATGGGGACGCTACCCGATTTTCCAGAAAAAATGCAGCAGGCTGGGGGTTCTCTTGAAATGGGGGGCGGCAGGGGGCACAGGGAAAGGCAAATGTCTGGCAGGACTGCAAGCGTCCGCAGTTCGTGTTTTGTAAAACGGGAGTTCGAACAATCCGCACTGGCTGCTTGGCCTCTATACGTAAAATTAGCAAAATTTGTGTCGCAAAGGAAAAAGAGTATACTTTCGTATAATTGTTTTCAAATTTATGCATGGTATACTGTAGATAACATAGAAATGGTGGGAACAGAAAATTTTATAAAACGGGATTCGTTGTGGTACAAAAAAATAAAAACTGAATATTCTGTTAAAAATAACGAGGTTTAATGTAAAAAATGAGTTGTTTTAAGAAGAAGGGGAGATTCTTATGAAAAAGGAATTGCTGATACGGGGGCTGCTGCTGTCTTTGCTGTTGGGAAGCAGTGTACCGCTGACGATAGCTGGGGCGGCAGAAAGTGCTGCGAATCGGCCTCAGGGGTATATTGATTCCGGGGTGCAGCTGAACAGGACCCGGCAGTATTTGGAACAGCAGCGCCTGGCCAGGGAAATAGCGGCAGAACGGCGGACGGAATTGCTGGAAGGGACGGAGAACCAGGGCGAAAAGCCCGAGGGTACCGTCCATTTTGTGCTGCAAAAGCTTGTTATGCCTGAATCCCAGGTATTGTCCCCAAAAGAGTTGGGGGCCATCGTCAAGGACTATGAAGGGAAAGAGGTTTCCCTGGACGATTTGTATGCTGTGGTGCAGCGGATCAATGAACTGTATCGCTCCAAGGGCTATGTGACGTGCCGGGCTTTTCTGGCGCCCCAGACCATCCATGAGGGGACGGTGCACATTGACCTGGTAGAGGGGAAAACCGGCAAGGTGGAAATCACCGGCCAGGGCAGCACCCGGGAAGCGTATATTCAGCACCGGATTCACCTGGACAGCGGCAAGGTGCAGAATATCCAGCAGCTGAACAAGGATCTGCTGCGGTTCAATTCTACCAATGATGCCCAGCTGCGGATTGCGCTGAAGGCTGGTGAAAAGGACGGAACTACGGACTACGTGATTACGGTGGCGGAGCCCCAAAAACAGGTGGCCGGTATTTTTGCAGATAATGCCGGCAGCGACACCAGCGGTCTTTACCGGGTAGGGGCTTATTGGCAGGACCGGGATCTTTCGGGCAACCGGGATCACCTTTTCCTGAGCACTCTGCGGTCAGAGGGGATGAAAGCCGTTTCGGGCAGCTACAATACGCCCATCAACCGGACGGGTACCCGGGCGGGGCTGTCCTATACGTCCAACAGTGTCCATATTACGGACGGATATTTTGAACCTTTGGGGGTGCGGGGTCACGCCTACGCCTTGACGGCATCGCTCACTTCCCCGATTGTTACGACGGATACGCTGAAATCGGAGTGGGGGTTTGAATACGGACACCAGAAATCCCAAACCGACTACGGTACCAGCCTGGGGCTGCGTTCCCACTGGACCGATGATACTATTGATACACTTTTCCTGTACTACGACCAGTTGGATTATGGCCGGTCCACGGTCTTCTACCAGAAGTACGGTTACCGGAACGGCTGGTATAGGGACCTGAACGACCGGAATCGTTCTTTTGGCAAATTTGAAACGAATATGCTCTATCAGAAACTGTTCCGCTCGGGCCAGCAATGGACCCTGCGGCTGGACGGTCAGCTGTCCAGCACCCAGTACCTGCCCTCTGCCGAAATGTTCTACCTGGGCGGGATGTACAGTGTCCGGGGCTACAAGGAAAGCTTGATTGGCGGCGACGGCGGTTTTTCGGCCAGCGCCCAGTACAGCTTCCCTCTGGAGAAATCTCAGCGGCTGAAGGGCTATCTTTTCGTAGATGGCGGACGGATCTGGGGCAGCAGTGCCTTTGGGGACCGGAGCCTGGTGGGCACCGGCGTTGGTGTAACGGCAGAAATCAACGACCATATGTCCCTGAATGCAGCCCTGGCGTTCCCGCTGCTCCGTACCATTAACGGGGAAGAACAAAGCCGGACGCGGATCCACTTTTCGTTTAACAGCGCTTTCTAAGGAGGCATGACCTATGAGCAACCGGAACTTTTTCCATAAAACCAAGCGGGGAAACCCGCATTCTGTGCAGACGCAAGGCAAAGCCCGTCTGTCCTACGAAATCCTTTCTGCCATTGCTGCAGCTGGCATGCTGGTCAATCCCTATGCGGCGCTGGCAGCTACGAACATTACTGATGGCAGCGGCAATGCTTACAAAGCAAATAACAATGGCGCCTACGATATTGCAGCCCAAAAACGGAACGGCAGCAACGCCATCAATAAATTTCAAAAATTCCAGTTGGGACAAAATGATATAGCCAACCTGTATTTCCATACTGCGGAAACCCCGAATACAGAAGCGGGAAACTTGATCAACTTTGTGGATACCCGTATTGATATTAACGGTACGCTGAACTCCATCCACAACGCGCAAATCGGGGGGCAACCTCTATTTCCTGAGCCCCAATGGTATGGCGGTGGGCAAAACTGGTGTCATCAACACAGGCTCCCTGTATGTGATGACTCCCGCCAGCGGGTCTGCGGAGGAAATGACCTACGAAGGCCTGCAAAAACGCTTTGACGGAACAATGCAGGAAAGTGAGGCTGCTGAGCTGCTGGCCAATATCCAGTCGGGGAATCTGGCCATTCCTCTGAATCCCAGCGGTACCATTACGGTCCTGGGTACCGTCAACGCCACCAATAACGTGAAAATGTACGCTCCCCGCATTGCCGTGGGCAAGAATATCTCAGGGGAAACCCTGGGCGACACGGCTGCAGACGGTCTGGAAACGGGCGCTGCCATCAACACGGGCGTGACGGATTTCACCAATGTGGTGAAGCTTACAGCTGCTCAGAAGACGGCTGCCGGCCTGGAAAACAAGGGCCTAAAAGTAACGGCTGAAGCGGGCAGCGGAGACCTGGTCCTGGCAGCCAAAGCCGAATACGAAAATGTAGCAGACGCAGAATTTGCCGAAAGCGGCAAAAACCTGGGTCTTGCTTCTGCGCCCAAAACCATTACTGCCAGCGTGGATAGCTATGGGACATTAAACGCAGCCGGCAGCGTGGAACTGAAGGCAGAAGCCTCTAATGGCAATTACGATGAGGCCAAGGCGGAGGCAGACGCAGCTGTAGACGCCGGCACCAGCTTTGGGGACGACACGGTAATCGCAGACGTTACCAGCGGCTATGCCAAGACTATAGCCAATGTCAACGTACAAGGCAATATTACGGCAGCAGAAGACGTCACCCTTACCGCCAGCGCCAACAATACATATGTGGATACGGGAGATTCTGTGGCTGGGAAGGCAGAAGAATATGCCAGTTATGTCCTGGCAGAAGGGGCCGACGTGGCTCTCCTGGAAAACCAGGCTGCTATTACCCTAGGCAGCGGCGCCCAGGTACAGGGCAAACACGTGAACGTCACCGCCGATGCCCAGACAGAAGCTGTTATCGGCGTGGAAGCAGAAGGCAAGAAGGCCAGCCAAAACATTTCGGCTTTGATTCCTTCTGCAGCGGTGAACTATGCCCAGGTCAAGAATACGGCACAGGTCACTGTGGACGGAACGCTGACCGCAACTGGTGCAGATACCACCACGACCGATGAAGAAAACAAAACCGTCACTAATCCTGCCCTTCAGGTAACGGCCAACGCTGCCTCTTCTGTGACCAATGAAGCCTCTATCAAGGTGGAAAGCGGGGAAGGTGAAGAAGGCGAAGCCTCTACTGGGGCTCCCCTGATGGTGGCTGCTGTCACGGTGACCAACCATGAAAATAACGCCAACGTGGCCATTAACGGCACCCTGGATTCGCAAGGGGGCAGCGTGGGCGTCAGCGCAGCAGCTGAGAATACGTTAAGCTCAAAAGCCGAGTCCGAAGCACCGAACGAATCTGCCGGCAGCACGGCCGTTGACGTGGTGAACCATAACAGCAAGGCCAACGTGGACGTACAGGGAACTGTCAAGGGCAATCAGAACGTGGATATTGCGGCGAAGAATACCCTGAAATCCAATAGTCACCAGGCCAACAATGCTGCCGGGGAAGCCAAAGAAAGAGAGAAAACCCAGCTGGAAAACAAGTATGGGGGTTATATAGAACAGCTGAAGGAAATCAAGGACTTTTCTCTCCAGGATGAGGTTGCCGGAAAAATCATTGACCTGTTCTCCAGTAAGGATGCCAAGAACGAAGGCACCTCTCTGGCTGATACTATCGCTGACAACATTACGGCCGGGGCTGCGGTGGTCTACGCAGATGAAACCAATACGGCAGCCGTCAACTTAGGCAAGAACTCTGTAACTGAAGCCAAACTTGGCAATCTGACGGCGAAAGCCGATGCGACCATAGAAGACACCAAGCTCACTGCAGCCGGCACGTCCAACACCTTTGGCAAAGACGAAACCACCGCGAAACCCAATGTGGCTTCGGTGGGCTTTGTCTACGACAAGCTGAACCAGTCGGCCCAGGTTACGGTGGAAGACGGTGGTGTGCAAAGCTTACCGCCGGCAAGGACCTGACCCTCCAAAGCAGCGCCGAAATGGAATATAACCGCATCAACCGGATGAAAGCGGACCTGGAAGACAGCCTTGCCAAGCTGAAATTTGCCCTGACAAAACTCCCGGCAACCCTTTCTGCGGAATCTACGGCCGTAAAGACTGCGGCAGAAGATCTGCAAAGCTCTTTAACGGCTTACCAAGATGAGTTTGACAGTGCAGCAGCCAACGTCACTGCCGAAGGCATCAACGAGGAAAGCACCTGGCAGAAGCTGGCTGACCTTTCCAGCTCTGCGGCGGACGTACTGGCTAAGTCTGCCGACCTGCTGACCGCAGTGAAGACGGCTGGCTCGGATGTGGCAGACGATGTGAAGGGCCTGTTTACCAGCGCCTCGGAAGCCGTCGACAGTGCTGCCGCCTTTAAGGAACCCACGAACTACGCCAACGTATCGGCTTCGGCCCAGTCCCTGGGGGACCAGGATACCCAGCGTACCCTGGCCGGCGCCATTACCCTGTCCAATATTGACTTTGCCAGCAGCGTCACCGTGGGCCAAAATGCGGTGCTTACGGCGGCTGACAACCTGAATCTGAAGGCTGTAGAAAAAATTGAAGATGTAAATATCAATGGTAAACTCAATGCCTCTACGTCTGCTTCTGACACTGGAACTAGCGGCGGTGCAACAGGTACTGACCTGGGCAGCGCAGCAGCAGGTGCAGGTGCCGCCACGGGCACGGCTGCCAAGAAAACGGGAACCGGCGTGGGCGGCAGCTTCAATTACCAAAACTTTGATTCCAGCGCTTTGGTCAGGGTTGAGCAAGGGGCGGAACTCACGGGCGGGGACCTGAACCTCACCAGCGACTCTGACGTTTTCCATGCGGGCATTACGCTTTCCGCCGGCAAGAAAGCTGCCAGCAACAGCCTGAGCGGTATGGTCTCTGTTACGGACAGCGACAGCAACAACCAGGTCCTGGTGGACAAGGATGCCAAGCTTACGGCCTTAAAGGACAGTGGCGGCAGCACCGGCACCATTTCTCTGGCCGGCCACAACAATACCAACGTGAATAATGCCATTCTCGCCCTGGCCTCCAGCACGGGAAGCGCCGCCGTGGGCATGTCCGTCGCCGTGAACAACATTGACGTGACCAACCGGGCAGCCATCGAGGATCTGGATACGGCAGCAGCGGCTCCCGCTACGGCCGGTTCCATCAGCGCCGCAGCTCTCAACGTCAGCGCCGAAACCACTGGCCTTATCAATACCATTACGGTAGCCGGCGGGGCTACCTCCAGCGAAAGCTCGACCACCCAGCCCACCAATGCCATTGACAACACCGGGGGAAACACCGGTGCCCTTTCCAGCGCCATTCCCGATGCAATCGGCGAAAGCTTAGACAGTATTTCTGGGGTCAGCGAAGACCTGACGGATGCCTTGGAAAGCGCCGGTGAAAACCAGGGAGGTACAGCCGGAGCTTCTGGCAGCGCAGAAGGCGAAAGCACGACCCCGACGGCGGAAGCCTCGCCCCTTACGGGCACGGCGGCGACCGGCCAGACAGGTACCAGCGGCAGCAAGAAGTCGTCCCTCAGCCTTTCCGGAGCCGGCAGCGTTTCCGTCAACCTGGAAACGAATACCACCGAAGCCCTGATCGACGGGGCTAACCTCCAACTCAACAACGACGGCGACGTCCAGGTGGGTGCCCGGGATACCGCTTTCGTCGGGGCCTGGAGCGGCGGTGCAGCCCTCTCCCTGAGCAAGGGCAACAGCTCCAAGAAAAAAGTCGCCGTCAGCGGTGCGGCTGCTGTCAACAGGATTGATAACAACCTGACGGCCGCCATTAAGAACAGTACCCTGACAGGGGTCAAAGCGATGGATATTGAGGCCCTTAGCGGCGGTACTGCCGCAGCAGCTGGACTGGGCCTGTCGGTCATCAAGGATACCGGCACTAATTTCGCCGGCGGCGCTTCCGTTTCGGTGAACCTCATCGACAAGGATGTCACCGCACTGGCAGAAGACAATACTGTCACCGGGTCTGCTTCTGACAAGGCAGACCTCGATGTCACAGCCTACGAAAGCGACCTCCAGATTACCGGCGGCGTCAATGCCGACCTTACCAAAGGCGGCGGCAAGACCGTGGGCGGCAGCGTTGCCGTTGCCAATATCAACAATAATATCAACGCCGGCATTAAAGGCGGTACCTATACCAATGTGAACACTGCCAAGGTGGAAAGCCTTCTGGCCACCAAACAGATTACGGGGGCCGTTTCTGCCGGGGTTGCCGTTGGCGGCGACCAGACCGATGGCAGCTCCAACGGGGCCTTTACCGGTGCCTTCGTCTACAACGGCCTGACCAACAAGGCGGATGCGGCCATTACCGGCGTAAACCTTACCGCCGCAGGGAACGTTGCGGTGAAAGCACACGATACCACCAGCGGCTCCGAGGAAGCAAAGCCCTACCAGGAAAAACTGGGGGATTACTCCAAGCATCAGCAGTTTGCGGAAGACGCCGGCCTGGACACGGACGGTTCTTCCTACTATAAAGATACAGACGAAGAAGGAAATGGCCTCGACACAGCCGGTCAGACCGTCGATATGGACGATACTGGCAGCCTCAGCGTGGGCGCAGCCCTGATTATTGCCGGCTCCAACGGCAATGCCGCCGGTGCTGCCGTCAACGTGGCTGACCGGGACATCGACTTCTCGGCCCGCATCGATAACGCCACCATCCAAGCTGGCTCTATTACCACGGCCTCCGAAGCGGACAGCTTAGGCGTCGACGTGGCAGCCGGCATTGCCGCCGGTTCCCAGAGCTTTGGCGGTGCCGCCAGTGTAACCTGGCAGACCCAGAACAACGATATTCTGGCCCAGGTCAGCGACTCCACCATTACTACAGATAAGCTGGCCGTTACGGCGGACAGCAGTGCCAAAGAAGTGAACGTGGCCGGTTCCGTGGCCTATGGAGGCAAAGCCGGCATCGGCGCAGCGGTGGCCTACAACAAGCTCTCCAACCAGATTCAGGCCTACCTGGCCGGCGGTTCGGTGACGAACCTGACGGAAACGGGCGTGGACCTGGACGTTACCGCTGCCAATACAAGCAAGCTCTATGCCATCGGAGCTACGGTAGCAGCCAGCAAGAGCGCCGGCCTCAGCGGTACGGCAGCCATCAACCACGGCGGCAGCGATACAGAAGCCGTCATCGGTGAAGCTGAAGATGCAGACGGCAAGACCGTCACTAAGGAAAAGACGACTCTCACGAACATTGCCGATACCAACGTCGAAGCCACCAGCAGCGATACCCGGCTGGCCGTGGTGGGCAACGTAGATATAGCAGGGAAAGTCGCCCTGGGCGGCGCTGTAGCCTATAACGATGTGGGCGGCGCCGGTACAGGCGAAGCCGGGCAGAAGACCCGTGCCGCTATGGTAAACGCTGCCCTTACGACCACCGATGCAGGAAAGGCATCTCTCCATGCGGCTGACACCTCCAAGCTGACCACCATCGGTGTGGGCGTGGGCGGTGCCGGCAAAGTGGCCATCCAAGGCGGCGCAGCTACCGCATTGGTCAACAAGGACATTACGGCAGAAGTAAAGAACTCGACCATCCAGGCTGCAGAGGGAGGCACAACAAGCGACGTCTCCGTTACAGCCGACAGCAAGAGTACCATCAATACCGTTGCCGTCGCCGCAGCCGGCAGTGGTACCTTCGCCGGCGGGGCCGGGGTCAGCGTCAACCGCATCAAGCAGGCTACGACAGCTGCCATTACGGGCGGCAGCCAGATTACCGATACGGATACCCTGGTGCAGGCCACGGGCAACAATGATATCACCTCCGCCGGTATCGGCGCAGCCGCAGCCGGTAACGTTGGCATCGCCGGCAACGTGGCCGTCAACCAGATCGGCAATGATGTGCAGGCTAGCGTTGCGGACAGTACCCTGACAAGTACCGGCAACATCGGCGTCCTGGCCAATGGCCGGGAAAAGCTGGGCAACTACGCCGGTGCCCTCGGTGTCAGCGCATTTAAAGGCGGCGCCGGTATCGGCGTCAGCGTCAGCAGCAACGAAATCACAGGCAATACAGCCGCCACAGTAACAGGCAGCACCCTCCAAGCGGCTGGCAAAAATGATGAGAGCATAGCTCTCACGCAGACCATGGACGATACCGGCGTCCAGACATCGGTGACGAAAGACGAGCAGGTCATCACTGATGCACGCAAGGGCATTGTCACCGCCGCCTATGGCCAGCATGATTTAGAGAGCGTCGCCGTTACCGGTGGTATCGCCGCATCGGGCAGCGTGTCCGTTGGCGCAGCCGGCACAGTTACGCTGAATAAGCTGGGCGGCAGCACGAAAGCTGTCGTAACCAATACCACCATCAATGAAACCCGCACGGCTGACGCAAACGATGACGTCACCGTCAAGGCCATCGACCGCACGAACAGCGAAAGCCACGTAGGCTCCCTGAGCATAGGGGTTGGCGCTACGGGTGGTGCCGGCGTAGCCGGTGCGTCCGATACGCTGGCCTTCAGCCGCACGACCCAGGCCGAACTCTCCGGCAATGTGTCTAATCCGGACAGCCTCCAGAATAAGACCGTCAACGGCCGAAATATCGACGTCACTGCCGACCAGAAGTCCAGCGTCGTCACCAACGCCGACGGTCTCTCCATCTCCGGTGGCGGCACAGCCGCTGCTTCGGCAGCAGCCACTGTAGCTGTTACGAAATTAAACGGCACGACCCAGGCCGTCGTCAAAAACATTACCAGCACCAATGACAAGCTAAATGTAACAGCCCTGCATGATCATCATACGACCCTCTACAGTGCTTCCGCTGCAGCTTCTGGCGCTCCTGTCGGTGTCGCTATCGGCGCCGGCATCGGCATCGTCAACGATGACTTCACTACGTCGGCCCTCGTCGACAACAGCACCAGCCTGAGCAGTACCGCCACCAGCGTCAACGCCGACAGCACCACCGACGTGGATACGTACGTCATCGGTACAGCCGCTTCCGTTGGTGCCGCCGGTGCGACCATTGGCGTCAATAACATCAATAGCACGACCACAGCCGAAGTCAATAACAGCACCATCGGCAAGGCCGGTACTATTACGCCGGACGTCAGCGTCGACGCCCATAATAAGGTGACGACGAACTTCGGCGCTGCCACCTCCAGCGCCGGTGCAGCAGCCATCGGGGTCGGCGTGGGTATCAACACCGTCGACACAGGGACCCTGGCTAAGGTTACCAATAGCACCGTCAACGCCAAGACTGCCGCTGTCACCTCCCGGGAAGAACTGGACGTGGACCAGACTATGGCAGGTGCCACCTTAGGCGGCTTCGGTCTCAATACCAATGTCATGGTCACCACCATTGGCACCCAGGTAGCCGATTCCTACGGCAGCGATGCTGATAAGAGCGGCAAAGTGGATACCAAGAGCATCCTCGCAAACGCCAATAACGCCATCGGTTCCCAAAATAATAATCTCACGAGCGGCTCGAACCTCATCAGCAGCGATGCGGGAGTCACTGTCAGCAATAACTCCGGCGTCAGCGCCAAAACCGGCGTGACAACGCCTGCTGCAGGCACGCAGACACTCGTCGATAACAGTACCATCACCACCAGTGACGCTCTCACCATCAGCGCAGACCGGCAAACCGATGCCACGCTTACCGCTGCTGCTGCAACTGTGGCCGGGGTCAGCGGCGCCAACGTGACGGTGGCCACTCTGGATGCCAAGAAAGACGCAGGTGTCACCATTTCCGGCAAGAGTGTCCTTTCCTCTGCCAAGGACCTGACCGTCCAGGCCAAACAGCACGGCACAACCGCCGTTAAAGCCTACCAGGCAGCCCTGTCCGGCGGTCTCAGCGTGAACGCAGCCTTTGCCCAAAGCAAATCCAGCGGTGCCACCAACGTCACCCTTTCGGACAGCAGCCTCTTAGGCGGCGTAGGCGGGGCCATTAACGAAGAAACTGGTGAAGCCTACGGGGCGACCATCCTCGCTGAAGACACCGGCAAGACCACCAGCGATGTTGTCGGCCTCACGGTCTCCCTTGGCGCCGCCGGCGGTGCCCTGATTACCAACGCAGAAAACGACAGCAGCACCAAGGTTACCATCAACCAGGCCTCTACGATTGCCAGCACCGGCGCCACCAGTGTGACAGCCAATAAGGCCAATGGGATTTCCGCCAGCACCCTTGGCGGGGCCCTTGGGGCAGGGGCTCTTCAGGGCATTGTCGCTTATGCAGAAGATAAGGGAAATAGCGCGATTACCCTGACAGGCGCCAATAAGCTTGGCGGCGACAGCATTTCTATCCTGGCTAAAGGTGCGCCCAACGTTACTGCCGATGCAGAGGCTTTAAGCGGCGCTCTGCTGGGTGCCGTTGGTGCCTCCCTCGCCACGGCCAAAGCCGGGGGAGAAGTCAGCCTCAGCGTAGGCGACGGCTCCACCTTCAGTGGCAAAAACGTCACCTTAGGCGCTGCCGCAGGCCAGCAAACTGGCACTGACGATACCGCCCAGGCCAATGCCAAGGCAAACGCCGTGGGTCTCTCCGCAGCCCTGGGCGGATCCTTCCAAGCCAACGTGGCTGATGCGTCCCAGAACACGGCCGTTATGGTCAGCGTTGGCAAGAGCAGCTACAAGGCAGATACCCTGGCTATTTCTGGCACGAACTCGTCGGCGCTTGACGCCGACGCCAAAGGCGTCACGGTGGGCACCATTGCCAGCGGTGAAAATATCTCTCAAATGACCGGCAGCCTGACCACCAACGTCAGTGCCTCCGGTACAGCTGACGGCAGCAGCCTGGGCAGCGTCACTCTCCGCAGCAGCGGCTATGGCAACCTGGCTAATAATGCCAGCGGTGCCGGCGGCGGGCTGGTGGAAATCAGCCCAACAGCAGCCGAAGCGGATACGACCTTTACCACCAATACCCAGACCAACGTGAACGGCTCCTGGCAGGCCGGTTCCCTGACGGCCTCGGCTACCAACAGCGATGACGTAGATGCCACAGCCGACTCCCTGTCCGCTGCTGTCATCGGCGCCAGCGGCACGAAAATGACCACCAAGGTCAGCCATACGGCCAAAACCAACGTGGCCGGCACCGTTACTACCACAGGGGCCCAGAACTACACGGCCGTCAATACCGTGGACCACGACGTGAACCTCAAGGGCAGCGGCTACGGCGGCGCTTCCGTGAACGCCAACTCCATGGAAAATACCCTGAACTACACGGCTCAGGTCAATCTGAACGAAGGAACGACTCTCACCGGTACCGGCGATAAGGGCACCCTGACGGCCCTGGCCGAAACCACCGGCGATATGAAATATACCAACAATCTGAAGAGCGCCGGGGTGGTGGCTGCTACCTCAGCCTACAGCAAGAATGACGTGACCTACGCCAACAGCATAAGCGCCACCAACGCTACCCTGAAGACGGGCAAAGCGGACCAGAACATTACCCTGGCCGCCACGGATACCACCAATGGTGCCTTCCAGACCGTGGCCGACACCCAGGGCGGGGTTGTAGGGGCCGCTTCTGCGGAAGCCATCAATAATTTCCACCGGTCCAACACCATCAGCCTCACCGGCGGCCTGGTGGAAAGCATGAACGACGTCAATCTCTACGCCGGCGCCGACCAGAACGGTCTGCGGTCCGTGCTCAATTACACCGCCCTGGCTGATGCTTATAACAAGACCGCTCTGCCTCTGGTGAGCAGTCCCAGCCTGGAAAACACCATGACCCAGGCCAACCAGGTACTCATCAACGGCGACGTCCGCTCTGTCCGCCATACCAATCTGAAAGCCGGACAGGGGCTGACCACAGTCTCCGAAAGCGCCCGGGAATACAACAACTACACGGGCGATTCGGGTACAGGCTCCACCACCTCTACGGCCCTGGGCAGCCATACCAGCAGTGAAACCACGGACAACTACGTGTCCCTGGGCGATACTGGTTCTGTGACGGCCGGCATCCATACGGATCTGGACCTGACCATTTCCGGACAAACGAAAGCAACTAAGGTAGATGGCAAAGCCGCCCTGGATTGGAGCGGTATTACTTCTACGGTTACCAAGGGCAGCGACTGGTTCTCTGCAGACAGTGTTAAGCCCTCCAGCGTAACCCTGCCCAATACCCTGATTGACCGCTACCGGAAACTGGCCAATGTGATCGGCCAATATGCACCGACTTCCAACGAATACCACGTATTGGAAGCAGAAATGAAAGAACTCAAGTCCCTGATGGAAACCAATGGGTTCGTTAAAAACAACGGTGCCATCCTGGATGAAATCAATGTAGCAGCCATCAACCTGCCGGACATAGTGGTTTCCGGCGGCAACATCACCATCGATGCCGATAAGGTCACCGGCACAGGCAGTCTGAAGGCCCAAGGCGTCAACGCCGTGAATATTACCAACTCCAGTGACCTCTACCTGAAGACTGGCGACGTCATCATCAAGGATAAGGGCGGCAGCCTCACCTTTAACGACAGCCTTGTAGGAAGCTCCCTGTCCGAATTTACCGGCAGCCTGTCCAGCAGCGCAGCCGCAGGGGCAGAACCGGCCATTACCATCAAGAGCACGGGCACTGCTTCTAGCTATGCCAGCCCGGATATTGGCGTGTTTGGGGATATCCTCAACAGTTCCGGCGATGTGACCATCCAGAACTCGAATCAAAATATCTATATTGTGGGCTCGGCCAACGTAACCGGCAAGAACATCCACATTGTGGCCGATAAGGGCTCCGTCACCCAGACCAGCGAAGGCTGGCTCGTTGTAGGCTCCGACCCGATTACGCGTTACCAATTCAGCGACTCCATTGCCCAAAAGATTCAGAAGTACCTGTCTAAAGGCGCAAGTAATAACTGGGATGTCTCGTGGCTTACCAGCCAGACTACCTATGATGGCTACAGAAGTGCGCTTATAACGCATGCGAAAGATTTGGAACTTAATGGGCTAGAAATTACAAAAATTGTGAATTGGAAACCGGATGAAAGTGCCGGGGTTCATGCAGGCAGCAATATCTACCTGACTGGCAAGAACGTCATCGTCGACGGCCTCGTCCAGAGCGGCTACGGCACCTACAAGACCGTTCTCACGGCGGATGACCAAAAACGCATCAATACCCTGGATAGCCAGTGGAAGCGGAACAGACGGGCCCTCACAGACGACCAGGTCATGAGCAACGAAAACTACCTGATCAACCAGGGCGGACCCCACTACAACCGTGATACCAAGCAGTGGGAATACGAAGTGAAGCTGTACTACAACCCGGCCACAGGCAAACTCCTGGCCGAAAACCTGGCTCCCTCCGGCGGCAAGATCTACATCACCGGCGCCGTGGCCAGCACCAACGGCAGCGGCCGCATCCTGGCTATGGACGGCACCCCGGACATCTCCATTGACACCACTGCTGTGGCCAAGGACCTGACCCTTCACAAAATCGAAAATAACGACATTGAAAGTCTCATCAGCATCAAAGACACCAATACCAATATGCTCACGGAGTTTACGGAAAATAACGGCTCTGTGAAGGTCAGCGTGACGCCAATCACCGGCAAGCAGGTAGTAAACAACACCAGCACCTCTAATGGCATCACCTACTACAACCCGGCACCCCAGACCCTGAAGTGGACTGGCGGTACCGCAGGCGACGTAAAAGTAACCGGCTATGGCTACGACAAAGACTTCGTTATGTGGGGCCTTATTCCGTACAATACTACAGAAGACTTCGTTACGAATAAAGAAGTCTCTCAGGGCATGACGACGACCAGCTCACAAACCCAGACTGGTGACCAGGCCCTGGCAGCCGGTCAGGTCATCACCAAGGTAGACACTGCCACGGACAAAGCCTACTCCGTGGATACGAAAGTATATACGGATCCGTACACCCAGTGGAGCGGCGTTAGCGTGGATAAAGATTACGACGGCTTCTGGGGCAAGGTCCTCGGCTACGGCACGGTACATTATCGCTGGACCGGCTCACAAAACAGCTCCACCAGCAGTACCTATTCCATCAAAGCCGATAACCCTATCCAGACCGGCTTCATTACCGGCGGCAAGGATACCATTTCCATTACGGCCAATAAGAACCTCAACCTGGCCGGGAATATTTCCTCTGCCGGCACCAGTGGCACGGTTACCCTGAATAGCAATACCGGCGGCATTACGGCTGATGGCGGCGCCAGCATCTTCACGGATACGCTCACAGCCAGCGCAGCCGGCAATATCAACCTGAACCACAGTGCCCTCGGCACAGATGCCACCTTGTCTGTGAAGAGCACCGGCGGCGACGTCACCGTCCTTTCGGATAAAGGAAATCTCAGCGTCAAGACCAGCACAGCAGCAGGCAACCTGAAGCTCCAGGCTGACGGCAACCTGACCTCGGCCAGCGGCACGACCCTTACAGGGAAACGCATCGACCTGATCAGCCGCACGGGCGCCATCAATGCCACGGCCAACGCGGCCACCAAGGCCCTCAGCGCCGATACCCTTTCGGCCAGTCTCAACGCTGACGCAGCCGGCGACATTACCCTCAAAAACACCAATGGCAACATGCGCATCGGCTCCATCGTCAGCCATAACGGCAATGTTAATCTCACCACCTCCGGCAGCTTTGAAGACGCCACCAGCGGCGGTACACTCTCCGGCAGCGGCGACAAGCTCCAGCTCTGGCAGGATATGGGCATTATCAACACGGCAGACACCGATGACAGCAAGGCTAAAGCAGCAGAAGCCGCTAAGCAGGAACGCCTGGATGCTCTTACAGGGCAGGGCAACAAGCTGGCAGCTGCTTCGAAACATACCTTGGACGATTACAACGCAGCCGCCGATACGTACGCAACTGCCGCCAAGAGTGATACGGACCTGCAAAAAGCCAAGACCACCTATGAAGATGCGGTCAAGGCCATCAAGGCGTATCAGTATGCAACCGAAGAAGACAAGCAAAAAGCCTTGCAGAAAGCTTACAATACCTACGACGCAGCCCGGAAGCGCTTCCTTGATAGCCAAGGCATTACGGGCTTCACTGGGGAAGAACAGGAATACATCATTTCTGTGGGGGATATCAAGAGCAGCAATTCCTACGGCTGGAGCAAGAATGACCTCTTGTACGCACTCCAAAGCAGCGTCCTAAATGCGCCTAAAGGAGAAGTACTTACTGTAGCTAAGGCCAACGTCCAAGGGAAGAACATTACCCTGAACGCTGCCAAGAACATCGGCAACGATGCCGAACCGGTTGTTATCAACTACGCCGACCTGACGAAGCTGGAAAACCTCCAGCTCTTGTCCCAGGCCAAGGCCGGGGATTTGACCTGGAGTGCAGCGGACCAGACCGTTACGGTACGCCAGCAGCGCCCCCTGACCCTCCAGACCACAGGCAGTGTCACCCTGCAAGCCAATACCTCCAATACCACTGGCGCCGGCAGCATTTACCTGGCCGGGGTCAAGGATTCCGCTCTGAACGTAACGGGCAATATTTCCACCACGGCTGATGTGAAGCTGATGGCGGATAAGGGCGTCACCATGGAAAGCGGCGGCATTACCGCCAAGAACCTTATCGTCACCGGCGGCAGCGGGGACATCGGCAGTGCCGCAAAGAACCTGAATACGAACCTCTCTGGTACTCTGGATGCCCGGACGTCGGGTAACCTGTATCTCCACCAGACTGGGCTCGACGGCAACGCGGCGCAGGTTCTGACCATTCAAAGCGTGGGCGGCAACCTGATTTCCCTGGCCTCTGATGCGGGCATGCAGATGACCACCGAAGAAGGCAAGAACATGGGTACCATCGACGGCCAGAACATCAACCTGACCTCGGCCAACGGTGCCCTGGGTCTTAGCACAGACGGCCTCCGCATCGCCAATAGCGGCGGCGTCCTGAACGCCAGCGCTGCAACAGACGGCCAAGGCATCTACCTGGCTGGTATAGGCTCGGGTTCGCTGGTCCTCAATCAGGTAACTGCCGGCGGCGACCTTTCCATCGACAGCAAAGGCTCCATCCAGCTGGGCCAGGAAGCTGTAGAGGCCACCGATACGACAGCGGCAGTCGACGCCATCGACAGCACCGTCAAGGCCGATAACATTACCCTGACGGCCGCAGGCTTCATCAACCTGGCCCAGGGCGAGTTGCAGGCCGGTGCCTACGATGCAGCCGGCAAGCTCTTAGCGAATACGGGCAGTGTCAACTTGAACTCCAGCGGCGTTATTACCCAGACCAGCAACCATGGCATTTTGGCCAACACCATGAATCTGGTGGCCGCAGCCGGTATCAACATGCCTAGCAATGTGCAGGGCGAAGCAGAAGACAGCCGCATCAACGCTCTGGATACGATTAATATTACCAATACGGACAAGACCAAGGACGTATACGTAGAAAACAAGAACAACAAAAATGTGACGGTGAATTTCGCAGAGGGCTCCACCGGTACCAACGTAAATATCAACAACCACGCCGATGACAAACAGACCAGCAACCTCACCGTCACCGGCAACGGAAACGCTGTCCAGGATATGGTCATCAACAACGCCAGCGGCAATGTCCACGCAGAGGGCACCCTGACGGCAGGCCGGAATCTGAGCATCACTGCCGCCACCAGCATCACCAACGATAAGGCTGTTACGGCTACCAGCGGCGCCATCAGCCTCACCGCCCAGAATGGTATCACCCAGACGGGCGCCATTACCGCCGGCACCAGCCTCACCGTAGCCAGCGAAACAGAAGGCAATCTGACCTTTACCGGAAATATTGAGAGCGGCACGGCTGCCAGCCTCAAGGCGAAGAAGGGCACCATCGCCATCGGTACGGCGCTGGTGGCAAACAACCTTACCGCCGGCACCACAGCCGCCATTAACAGCGAAGCAGGCCCCATTACCATCTACGGCAACACCCAGTCTGTAACCGGCACCACCCTCCAGACCTGCACCAGCGGTGACCTTAGCGTCAAGGGTAACCTGGACGCCACCGGCGCTGGCAACGTGAACCTGATCACTACCACCGGCAAGATTTCCGTAACCGGCAATATCAAAGCCGGTCAGGCTGTCAACGTCCGGACCACCAGCGGCAGCATCGGCATTACCGGCAGCGTCACCAGCGATGCACCGGTCAAAACCACCGAAAAGACTGAGGCCACCGAAACCACGCCGAAGAAGGCCAAACGGCTGCTTCTGGGCGAAGCCAACGAGACCCTGCCCACAACCGGCATCCACATTGACAGTACCAGCGGTACCATCACCGCCGCCGGCGACTTTACGGGCGGAACCAGCGGCGAAGCGAAGCTCATTACCCAATCGGGCGATATTATTTATAGCGGCACCCTGAGTACCGGCCAGGCAGTCCTGTTCCAGACCCAGACCGGCGATATCACTGTGGGCACCGATGAAACCGACAGTTCCCTGACGTCCACGGCGTCCACTGTTACCCTGGAAACCACGGGCAACACCACGGCAGACAAAGGGGATATTACCCTCTACGGTACTGCCGCCTCGGTAACGGGTACTACGGTGAAGACCAACTCCCTGGGCAATATCAAAATTGAAGGCAGCCTGAAGACTGTCGCTCCGGCAGAAGGTACGGAACTGGCAAAAGGCACGACCCAGAACGTTACTGTCCAGACGAGCACGGGCAATATCACCCTTGATTCTACCAGCACCACCACACCGGCCATCTCCAGCCTGGGCGATGCCGTAGTCCAGACCACCACCAGCGGCGGTATTACCGTAACTGGCGATATCACAGCCGGTAAGGCAGCGACACTCTCGGCAACGGAAGGAAATGTTAACCTCAAGGGCAAGCTGACGGCTAGCGGCGGTGCGGCCAATATCAGCGCCTCCGATACAGACGTGGATGATGAGGACGACCAGAAGGGCGACATCACCCTGACCGGTGACATCACCTCCACCACCGATGCTGCCAGCATCAGCACCAACAACGGCGCTATCAACCTCCAGGGCAACGCCAGTGCAGCCAAGGCTCTGGAAATCAAGGCCACGAACAACGGCAGCATTACCGTGGGCAAAGCTACGGAAAAAGATGGAACTAAGCATGATTACACCCTCAGCGGCGCTACGGCAGCCATTTCCACCAACACAGGCGCCATCGACCTGTACGGGCTGACGAAATCCGTTCTCGGCACGACTGTCCAGACCGGCACCGGTGACATCAATGTCCACGGCAGCCTCCAGACTGTCAAACCGGCAGCAGGTACGGAACTGGCGGAAGGTGCTACCCAGAACGTCACCGTCCAAGCTGGCACGGGTAACATCGACCTCACGGCAACCTTGACGGATACACCGGTCATCTCTAGCCTGGGCGACTCCGTAGTCCAGACCACCACCAGCGGCGGCCTCACCCTTACCGGTGACGTCACAGCCGGCAAGCTGGCAACCCTTAAGGCAGTAGAAGGAAATGTCAACCTCACAGGCGACTTCACAGCAAACGGCGGCACAGCCACCATCAGTGCCTCCGATAAAGACGTTGACAAGGTAGATGCAGCAGACGACCTCAAAGGCGACATCACCCTCACAGGCGACATCACCTCTGCCACCGATGCTGCCAGCATCAGCACCAATAACGGCGCTATCAACCTCCAAGGCAACGCTAGTGCAGCCAAGGCCCTCGAAATCAAGACTACCAACACGGGTAACATCCTCGTCGGCCAAGCTGCGGAAAAAGATGGGACTAAACACGAATTCACCCTCAGCGGCGACACGGCTACCATTTCCACCAACACAGGTGCCATCGACCTCTTCGGCCTGACGCAATCCGTTCTCGGTACGACTGTCCAGACCGGCACCGGCGACATCAATGTCCACGGCAGTCTCCAAACCGTCAAACCGGCAGCAGGTACCAAACTCGAAGCAGGCAGTACCCAAAACGTTAATGTGCTCACGGATAACGGCGACATCAGCCTGACGGCGACTCTGGATGACACGCCGGTTATCTCCAGCCAGACGAACGCCTACGTGGCAGCCAACCAGACGGGCGACGCAAAGAAAGCTGGCGACATTACCATCACCGGTGACGTCAAAGCCGCACAGAGCGCCAGCCTCGTTGCCAACGAAGGCAGCATCAAACTCACCGGCAATCTCACTGGCGCGGCAGACGACGCCATCATTCACGCCCACGATAGCAAGTCCCTGACAGACGAAGGCAACATCGTGGTAGACGGCAGCGTCACCGCCGGCGACCTCCTGAACCTGAACACGGACAACGGCACCATCACGGCCGGCACAGCGGAGAAGCATACCCTCCTGCGGGCCAGCAACACGGCTTCCGTCACAACGGACAATGGCACCATTACCCTCACAGGCAGCGTGGAATCGCCCCACGGCACCACCGTGGAAACCACCACCACCGGTGACATTACTATCACAGGCGACGTCAAGACCTGGAACCTGGGCGACAAGACCATCACCGGAACCGGCGACGTCCGCATCGCCACCAACAGCGGTGCCATCAGCCAGACCGGCGATATCCTGAGCAGCGACGACCTCACCGTCCAAACTGTCACCGGGAATATTAATCACAAAGGCCTTGTCACGGCAGCCGCTGCCGCCGACGTCCAGACCACCACCGGCGATATCCTTCAGACCGGTAACGTCCAGAGCGGCACCACCACGGACCTCCAGTCCCTGACCAAGGGCCAGGTGGAAGTCTATGGCAATATCAACAGCGGTACGGCAGCCACCCTCTACGCCAAAGACGGCAGCATTACCGTGGGCAAGCAGGGCGCTGTTAATACCATCACTGCCGGCACCACCGCTGCCATTGCCACTGGCACCGGCGACATCAACCGCTACGGTAATACCCAGTCCCAGACTGGCACCACCGTACAGGCCGGCACGAAGGGCAATATCCTCGTCGTAGGCGACCTGACCGCCGACAAGAACAACGTCCAAGTGGACACCAAGAGCGGCAGCATTGACCTCACCGGCGATGCAATCGCCAAGACGAACGACATCCTCGTCCAGTCCGAAAACGGCGCCATCAAGATGACTGGCGACCTGACAGCTGGCATCAATGTTACCGCCGACACGACAAACGGAAGCATCGACCTTACCGGCGATATTCAGAGCGGCGCAGCCACCCTGCTCCAGGCCACTAGCGGCAGCATCAGCCAGACCGGCCAGAAGATTATGGCCGGCACGAGCCTGACGGCTGCGGCCAGTGAAGGCTCCATCCGCCTCGATAGCGACATTTCCTCGCAAAACGGCGACACGACCCTGACGGCCAGCGACAGCGGCGTGGAGGCCCAGAAGGGCAACATCCTCGTCACCGGCACAACCCAGGCACTGAAAGGAAACGTAAAAGCCACGACGGACAACGGCAATATTGAATTCCAGAACACCGTCAAAGCCGATCAAAACCTCCAGACTCGCAGCGACAACGGCAATCTCCACTTCCAGAGTGATATCTGGAGCGGCAGCAGCATCAGCGGCGAAACCACCAGCCAGGGCAATCTGATCCTGGACGGCACCGCTGAGGCAGTGGAAAATATCCAACTGAAGGCCGACCAGAACGGTTCCATTATCCTGCGCAAGGACCTGACTTCCGGGCTGGACACCAGCTTTGGCACCAACAACGGAGATATTCTCTTTGCAGGGCCGACTGACGGCACGGCAGAACAGATTCGCGTAACGTCCAAGCAGGGCAATATCGCAATGACCACCACCGGCACCGGGGATATCAAGGACAGCCACCGGGAAGCAGGCGGTGACCAGGCTCTGGTTTCTGCGGACACGGGCAACATTACTATCCGGCAGGACGGCACGGACGATGTGGACCTCCAATTCCTCTATGCTCTGAAGGATGCCGGTGTGGAAGTGAAGGACGGCAGTCTGTACCTGGATACCATTGATGGCAACCTGGTAGCGGTCTTTGTCCGCAGCGGAGCTGAAGTGATGGATGTGAAACATATGACGGCCGGCACCCAGATTGCGGTAGCCGGGGCGGATATTGGCCTGGAAAATGTAAGCCAGCGTGTTGGTTCGGATGGGTTCCTTTCCATCCAGCCCGATGGTGCCAGCGCTGATGCACCTATCGAAAAACTGACCATTGGCCAACTGAGTACCAACACGGGTGCCCGTTTCGACCACCTGTGGGTGCGCAACGGCAGCATTACCGCCACCCAGGGTGAGCTCCATTTGGATAAGCTTTACGTCCTGGATCACGGGTACTTCAGCAACGGAGTGATGGACACGGAGGTCTATGGCACCACGCCTCTGCCCAACGAGGCCACCCGCAGCAGCTACTGGAACAATACGAAACTCAATGATCCTCGGAGCCAGCTGACTGCCTGGATGGATGACAGTAACCCCATTGGCCGGGACGGGGCCTGGAAATATCTCCTGTTCAACGACCGAGGCTACCGGCAGTACTCCAACGGCAATCTGCTGGAGCTGGATCCTCACTACTATGTGTACAAGGAACGCTACAGCCTGAACAACTGGATGCGCACCCAGCACGCAGCGAAGTTCATGAATTCCTGGCAGCAGGCTTTCCATCCGGGCCTGACCTATATGGAACGGTACAATCTGGTGGATTATACCCAGGCCGTTCCTGTCCAGGCTGGGGAAAATGCTGAGACTGAGGACTTCTAAGGAACAAGGCCAAGGGAAGGCAAGAGCGCCTTTGGCACAGGGTTTAAGAAAAAAAGAGTCAGTAAGGAAGAACAAAAGCAGGGTTCCCGTCCCCTTTTGGGGGGGCTGGGAATCCTGCTTTTTCCGGGAAAGGAAGCTGCCCTGTGGCCGCAGATTTGCTTGCACGGTGGTAAAATCTATAGTATAGTATTGTATTGTAAGTTAGATTGTTTATGGAGCCAAGGCTCTCTGGAAAAAGGAGTAAAACGTGAAAGCATTGATTGTTTTGTTGGTATCGGTGGCTGCCTGTGCTGGGGCCGGGGCGGCGTTTCATCAGGCGGGGCTGCAATATTTGCTGGATCCCCAGGGCTTTCTTCCGGCTCTTATGGGAGCAGGGGGCTCGGCGCTCCTGGTGACCGTGTCTTTGACGGTACTGGCTTTTGCCCTGAAGCGGTCCGGGCTGCTGCAGCGGACGTATGCAGGGGAACTGTTTGGAATCTGGCTGTTTCCTTTCTACGTGGCCAATTTCTTTCCGTCCTGGGCTATACTGTTGCGGAACTATGCGCCCCGGGTGATTTTGCTGGGCATTACCGCAGGGATTACGCTGCTGCTGTTTGGCCGGTTTGGCAAGGCGGAGCGGTAAGAGTATAGGGAAAATAGACAAATAAAAAGGAGCTGGACAAAAATGGATTTCATTTTTGTCCGGCTCCTTTTTGGGTTTATGCAATACTTTTGGAAAAACCATGTGGGAAGAAGCTTCCCACATCAGGGGAAAATGCGAAAAATGATGGAAGAAAATAGCGAAATCTTCCCTTGAAATGATTTGAAGAGAAGAAAATGGCAAAATCTTCCTAGATGAATTTTGTTAGTTGGAGTATACAGGATTTGGTGCCAGGGGGCAAGTAGAAAGCTGCTGCCAAAAAAATCCCCGCCAGCTTTAGTGCTGACGGGGATTTGGACTCACTGTATTAGGATTTTACGGCTGCGGTGTTCTTGGAAGTGCCGGCGTTAAAGAGCTCTCTGGTGCAGTTCTTTACCACCATAATGGCCAGAAACATCAGGGCCAGGGCTACTACCAGCTGGAGACCTTCCACCATTACGGCGAAGGTACCGGCCATAATCTTGGTGTAAACGCCATAGATGGACAGGCACAGGGCGCTCATGGTCACCACGAACATGAAGGTCATGGGGAAGTAGAGCATCCAGCTCTTGCGGCCGGTGGTGCGCAGGAAGACGGCCAGGCCGATGAGTACCAGTGCGGACAGCAGTTGGTTGGCAGCGCCAAACAGGGGCCAGATATTCAGGTAGCCGCCCAGGCACAGCAGGTAGCTGGGAATCAGGGTGATGATGGTGGAAACGTAGGTGTTGCTGAGGAATTTCTTCCAGGCAGGCTGTACTTCGCCGGGTTCCGGGGCCATCAGTTCCTGGATCATCATGCGGCCGATACGGGTAACGGCGTCAATGGTGGTCATGGCTAGGGCGGATACGCACATGGTCACGATGCAGGTGCTGATAAAGGGCGGGATACCAAACATGGAGAAGTAACCGCCGATGGCAGAACCGAAGATGGCAAAGGGGGTAGCTTTGGGCAGTACGCCGTTGGTTGCCACGGAGCAGGCAATAACCAGGGAAACTACGCCCAGGGTGGATTCAATCAGCATGGAACCGTAGCCAACAGGAAGCATATCCTTTTCATTGGAAATGGTCTTGGAGGAGGTTCCGGAGGATACCAGGCTGTGGAAGCCGGAAACGGCGCCGCAGGCGATGGTGATAAACAGGATGGGGAACAGGGGCCGGTTGCCTACTTCAAAAGAAGTGAAGGCGGGCATATTGATGGAGGGATTGCCTACGATGATGCCCAGAACGCCGGCCAGGATCATGCCCAGCAGCAGGAATACGCTCAGGTAGTCCCGGGGCTGAATCAGCAGCCACATGGGCAGGATGGAAGCCAGGAAGCAGTAGCCGTAGGTGACGTACAGCCAGGTGGTACGGCTGGCAAACAGGGGATGGGCAATACCGAAGCTGATCATGGCGAAAATGCAGACCAGGCCCAGCACCAGTTCCTTGGCACCGGTAATGTGGAAACGACGGGTAACAATGCCGAAAATTACGGCAACGCCGATGTACAGCATGGAGATGGAACCGGCTGCGGCGTTAGGGGCCATCAGGGCACCGTCTTTGGCAAAGCCGTTGAAGGTGCTGGCCATAATGTCGGAGAAGGCGGCGATTACCAGCAGGGAGAACAGCCAGCCAAACATCAGGAACATTTTGGCACCGGTTTTGCCCACGTATTGTTCAATGAGCTTGCCCATGGACTTGCCGTCGTTTTTGACAGAAGCATACAAGGAAGTGAAATCCTGTACTGCACCGAAGAAAATGCCGCCGATAAGAATCCATAAGAAAGCGGGAAGCCAACCAAACATAGCGGCAATAATCGGGCCAGTGACAGGGCCTGCACCTGTAATGGAAGAAAATTGATGGGCAAATACCGTAAAGCGGGAAGCGGGGGTGTAATCCTCATCATCTCGTAAACGATAAGCAGGGGTTTTTGCATTGGGGTCGATTCCCCAGGTCTTTACCAGCCAACGGCCATAGAGCAGATAGGCACAGGCAAAGATGACGATTGAAAGACATACAAGCGTTAATCCGTTCATCTTCATTCACTCCTTTGAAAAAAATAGGGCGCCTGGATAGGGGCCGCGTGTGTAGGATATAAAGCTTTATAGTTAGGTAATTTACCACCTGCACAGGCGGTTGTCAACAATTATTTGTATACTGTACACTGTTTTTCTAAAAAGTGTTATGCATTCACGGAGAGGGAAAGGAAATTGTCGAAAAATTGTCCTCTGTATAAGGAATTTTCACGAAAAAATCCCGTTTTATGTACGGTGGAGATGGACGGTAAGCAGATAACGATTCTCAATAACGTTACACTTTAAATTGTGACAAAAATGGGGAATATTTTTGTATTTTTAGCAAAGGAGTAGGAAAAGGAAGTGCCAGGCCGCAAAAAAACGCCCTGGGGGTGTGAAATACTACTTACTACCGAAAGAAAAAACGACTTGCAAGCTCAAATGAGTTCGCAAGTCGTTTTATTCTTCATAATCGTATCTAATAAACTTCCTCAGTCAGTCCTACGGACTGACGGCCCCTTAGTGGTTCGCAGCACTCCAATCAGCCGCGCCCTGCGGGCTTGCTTCTTGGGCTACTATCACATGGCTCACATTAGCCAAGAGCATTTTGATAAACTGACATGCTCTTGGATGTGAGCGCAACGCTTTGCCGGGCCAGTCTTTGGTCAATACGAGTCATGTGGTAAACGGGTATTGAAATGAAATCTCGGTATGTAAATACTAGCACTACACTTCTCTGTCACTTGACCAGTAGAGGTCTGGAACGCTTCCTGCAAGCGTTGCGGCCGCATCCAAACAGCCAGATAAATTTTGCAAGTGGCTGTTTGGTCAATAAGGCCCATGCGATAGCTGCCCAGGAATTGAGCCTGCAAGGCGATAATGAATGGCTAGCAGCGAACCGCTGTAGGAAGTGTCGCCGCCCTTTCCGCCGCACGTTGTGCGGTACCTTCCCCATAGTGGTTCGCATTGTACCAATCAGCTTCGCTCTACGAGCTTGCTTCTTGGAATGCTATCACAGAGGTCGCATTAGCCGGTCCTCCATTATTACATTGCACTGGACGACCGGATGCGACTCTCAAATGTTGAAGGTAATAAGGAACGAACGACGATAGAAGTTTCGTTATTTTACACCCCCTTCAGGACGCTTTTTCATTCGTAGTGGTTCAAAATATTTTTGATCCGTTCTTTTTTGGATTTGGGAATTTTCCACTCATAGTTCCGGAAGTTATTCTCCCGGTGGTCGGTGGAGTAGTCGGTGTAGTCGAAATCTTGATGCTGCTCATAGCTTCTGTTGTAGTCGCCATGGCCGTCATCGGTGTACCAAGTGCTTAGCATTTTAATCCTTCCTTTAGAAAAGTGATAGCAGAGAAATATACAGTTTGGCAAAAAAAACATACAATTCTTGCAAAAAGAGCCAATTCTTCCTAGTAATTTTACCACAAAACAGGTAAAATATATATACAACACATAGGGGAGTGGTACAATTTGAAAATCGTTACCTTTGTATACGATAATGACGAGCAAGTGGGCATTATCTCTGAAGACCAGAAGCACGTAATTCCGGCAAATAAATTTTCTAATTTGTATGATTTACTGAAACATTCAAATTTTGAAGAGTTGCTGGCCATCGCCCGGATGGAAATGGGCGCAGTTCCCTTGGACAAGGTGAAGCTGCTGGCTCCCATTACCCAGCCCCGGAATGATATCATTTGCCTGGGCATCAACTACCGGGCCCATGATGAGGAGCTGCCCAAGGATTTCGACCCGGAAAAGATTCGGGAACGGAATGTGCCGGTGTATTTCTCCAAACGGGCCAACCGGTGTGTGGATCCGGATGGCTATATTGACGGGCACTTTGGTTTTGTGGAAAAGCTGGACTACGAATGTGAATTGGCAGTGATCATTGGTAAGGAAGCCAGCAATGTGTCCGAGGAAGATGCCATGGACTACGTATTCGGGTACACCATCATCAACGATGTCAGCGCCCGGGATTTGCAGACCCGGCATAAGCAATGGTATTTTGGGAAGAGCCTGGATACCTTCGCTCCCCTGGGACCGTGCATTGTTACGGCGGACGAATTCCCGTTCCCGCCGGCTCTGAACTTGCAGTGCCGGGTCAATGGGGAACTGCGCCAGGACAGCAATACCCGGTACCTGGTACACGGGATTCCCTATATCATCAGCGAGCTGTCCAAAGGGATGACCTTGCAGGTGGGGACAATTATTGCCACGGGTACTCCCTCCGGGACGGGCATCGGGATGCACCCTCAGGTGTTCCTGAAAAGCGGGGATGTGGTGGAATGCTACATTGAAGGCATTGGAACCCTGCGGAATACGGTGAAATAAGGAAGAAAAGCGAAAAACGCAAACGGTCAGAGAAAAGGAAATTTCCTTTTTCTCTGGCCGTTTTTGTATAGATGGCTGCTCCTGGTGAAGTAGAAAAGGTTTGCAGGGCGTTTATAAGGCCGCGGATTATAAACTGGAATGGATGAGGTTCGAAGCAATATGGGAGAGAATACTATTTTGGTGCAGGGCGTAGGGTTTATTGGTGTAATATTATTTCTTATATCGTATCAGGTAAGGTCAAACCGGAAGCTGTTTATTCTACAGACGCTGGGCTGCTTGGCTTTTGGATTACAATTTGTAATGCTTGGGGCCTATAGTGGGAGTATTAGCCTGCTGATTAACATTATCAGAAATATTATGCTTACCAAATACAAGGAATATAAAGTGGTACGCTGGAAAGGCTGGGTTGTCATTTTTTCCATATTAGTGGTTTTTGCAGCTATATTCACCTGGAGTGGATGGAAAAGTGTTCTCCCTGTAATAGGGACAATTGCGGGAACAATTGCCTATTGGACCAATAATGCCAGAAAAATAAGGCTGGCAAATCTTTTTGTCAATGCACCAGGCATGCTGTTTTATGATGTGCTGGTAAAATCCTGGGGAGGCGTTTTGAACGAAAGCATAACCATTGTTGCTATTGTGGTATCAATAGTGCGTTTCGGATGGTCCGCTTTAGATGGTGATAAAATTGAAAGCTAAAACCTGGCTTTGTAATTGGTATTTGCTCCCCTGACAAAAAATGCTGTGGGTCAACAAAAAAACGCATTGCCCGCTCTGTGGGGCTTTTATGAGAACTTTCAGACCAAGCCTTGAAAATGGCAGCCTGAGATTGGTTATGGAAGAATATTGGGTTTAGAAAAAATAGTAAATCCTGGCAAAATTTTTGATGTAACTCTTTACATTACGTCAAAATGATGGTATATTATCAATGTAAATGAAAGCATTACATCAAACAGCACGATTTTCCTGGAAACGGGAAGCCAAAGGAGGAGCTATTATGAACAAGGTAGTAGAATTTCTGAAAGAGAATCCGGTACAATATCTGGCTACGGTGGGCCGGGATGGCAAGGCCAAATGCCGGCCGTTTATGTTTAGCCTGGAGCGGGACGGCAAGCTGTGGTTCTGCACCAACAACACCAAGGAAGTGTACAAGGATATGCAGGCCAATCCTTATGTGCAGGTGACGGTTGCTTCTCCCAAATATGCCTGGCTGCGGCTGTCTGGGAAAGCGGTGTTTGAGGACAATCAGGCCATCAAGGAAGCCTGTATGGAGAATCCCATTGTAAAGAGCCAGTACCATACGGCGGACAATCCGATTTTCGTGGTATTCTATTTGGAAGATCCCCACGGGGTGATTGCGGACTTTTCCGGCAAACCGCCCTATGAATTCTAACTGACGCAGCGGGCAGAGAAAGGGGTGAGGAAGTTGACCCAGGAAGAAAGACGGGTGGAGTTAATCCGGCAGCTTTTGGCGGAATGGCCGGAGTATCAGGAAATTGCCGTGCCGGAAGGTGCGGAGGAGCAGCGTTTCCTGCTTCGGGGGCTGCTGAATGTGCGGCCGCCGGCTCCGGTGAGCCAGGAGTTTCTGGCGGTGCAGGATGCCTATTTGCAGGAGCGGCTCCAGGAACGGGGCATGGTGCGGGTGGAAGACCTGCAGCCCCGGGAGCCGGGGCTTTATTTGTGGCAGGGGGATATTACCCGGCTGGCCTGTGACGCCATTGTCAATGCGGCCAACAGCGGATTGACCGGCTGCTACCGGCCCAACCACCACTGCATCGACAACTGCATTCACTCCTTTGCCGGGGTGGAGCTGCGGCTGTCCTGTGCCCAGCTGATGGCTGAGCAGGGGCACCCGGAACCTACGGGCCAGGCCAAGCTGACGCCGGCTTTCAATCTGCCCTGCCGCTATGTACTCCATACGGTGGGACCCATTGTCCAAGGCCCGGTGACGGACCGGGACCGGGCATTGCTGGTTTCCTGCTACAACAGCTGCCTGAAACTGGCGGCCCAGCAGGGGCTTGCCAGTGTGGCGTTTTGCTGCATTTCCACAGGGGTATTCCATTTTCCCCAGGCTGCAGCGGCCCAGCTGGCGGTACGGACCGTGCGGAAATTTTTGCAGCAGGAAAGTTCTGTGAAGAAGGTGATTTTCAATGTGTTCACAGCAGAGGATTACGCCCTCTACCAGGGGCTCCTGGGAACAGTCCGCTAAGCTGGAACGGCTGCAGGAGGCGCTGCGGGCAGCGGACGCCGTGGTGATTGGGGCAGGGGCTGGGCTATCCACCTCTGCCGGGTATACCTACAGCGGTGAAAGGTTCCAGCAGCTGTTTCCGGACTTTATTGCTGCCTACCAGTTTTCCAATATGTACGAGGCGGGTTTCTATCCCTACCGGACGCCGGAGGAAACCTGGGGCTTTTGGAGCCGGTACATTTACTATAACCGGTACGTGCCCATTCCCAAGCCGGTGTATCAGCAGCTGCTCCAGTTGGTGGAAGGCAAGGAATATTTTGTCCTGACCACCAATGTGGATCATTGTTTCCAAAGGGCGGGGTTTGCCAAGGAGAGACTGTTCTACACCCAGGGGGACTACGGGCTGTGGCAGTGCTCGGAGCCCTGTCACCAGGAAACCTATGACAACGAGGCAGTGGTCCGGGAAATGGTCGCCCGGCAGCGGGACCGGAAGGTGCCTAAGGAACTGGTGCCCCATTGCCCCAAATGCGGACGGCCTATGGCCATGAACCTGCGCAGTGATGACACCTTTGTCCAGGATGCAGGCTGGTACCGGGCGGCCAAGCGGTATGACCAGTTTGGCCAGCAGCACCGGCAGGGCAAGGTCCTGTACCTGGAGCTGGGGGTGGGCTTCAACACCCCGGGCATTATCAAGTATCCTTTTTGGCGGCTGACCAAGGACAATCCCCAGGCGGTGTACGCCTGTCTGAACTACGGTCAGGCAGGGGCTCCTACGGAAATTGCCCAGCAGGCCATCTGCATCAACGGGGATGTGGGGGATGTGCTGGGAGCGCTGAAATCATGAGATAAAAAATGGGGCTGTGAAATAATGGAACTTCCTCCGAGGCCCCTCGGCCCCACCTCCTTCACGCTGGTGTGCTCCCCGTCAAGTAGACAGTTCCTAATAATATAAACCTCTACGCCGCCATTTGGTAGCTATTATGTTTTTGCATAGGGGTCAAACGGCCCAAATTCCGCTGCAAACGGCCACTGTTGTAATACTCCATGTAGTTATTAATCATCGTTACCAAAGCTTTACGGCTGTCGAAGTCACGAGTATAGTACCGTTCTCTTTTCAGCATGCCCCAGAAGCCTTCCATCGGGCCATTATCAATGCATTTTCCTATCCGTGACATACTCTGCGTCATACCAGCATCTAGAATCATCTTGCGGAAATCCCTGCAGGTGTATTGGAATCCCCGGTCAGAGTGAAACAGGGGATGCGCGCCAGGGTTTTTCAACAATGCCTTATTGAAGGTATTGAATACCAAATTTTTATCGTTCCGGTTGCTTATCACATAGGAAACAATTCGTCTGTCATACAGGTCAATAATCGCGCTCAGATATACCTTATGCACAACTACCCCCTCATAGTAGTGAAATTCTGAGACGTCAGTACACCATTTCTGGTTAGGGGCATCGGCTTTAAATTCCCTATTCAAGATATTTTCTGCAATGTATGCAGGATCTATTGCACGCTGGGTGCAGCCCTTAGGGGCATATTTAATCGTAGACTTTATATTTATCACTCGACAAAGATGAAGAACGCGACCGTCACCAATTGCTATTGGTTTCGTGTCAGGATAGATCTTCTTATTTGGGGCTCGTAAGTCATCAGCTATTCGTCTGTACCCTTTAGCTGGGTCAGCCTTGTATATCTCTTCTATTCTTTTAGCAATTTCCTTGTCGTCAATTTCGCGTGCTGAAGGCTCTCTATGAAGCCATTTGTAGTAGCCGGCCCGGGACACTTTTCCCAATTTGCACAGGCCAAGAATAGGGTAATTCTTTTCAGCGTGCAGTTCTTTAATGGCTTCATAAATGGCTCCATATCTTATTTGTGTGAATCCCGCCTCCTTTCCACAATATCGAGTTTTTTTAGGAAATCAATCTCCATATCCTTGGCTTTGAGTTTTGCATTAGCCAGTTTGAGTTCAGCTTTCATACACTCATATTCTGTAGGGGCTTCTTCAGGGACTTCTACTGGCTTCCTGTGTCCGCGCCCATCTATGAGTCCTTCGGTATTGTACTTATTATATTTTAAGACGTAATTTCTGACTTGCTGGTAGGAAACCTTAAACTTTTCAGCGGTTTCATGGTAAGCATTCCCGTTTTCAATGCAGTATTTTACGATTTCAACGCGCTCGTCAAAGGTCGTTTGTCTAGCTTTAGTCATGATCTTGGCACCTCCAGTACCCGAACTTTTTAGTTCCTCATGACTATTATACTTCTTTAACCAGTCTCTGATTTGACGAGAACTTTTTAATCCGTATTTTTGTACCAGCTGGGACATAGTCGTTTCGCCCTTAAGATATTCCTCTACGCATTGGATCTTAAGATCAGCAGAATAACTTTTAACCTGTCTTTTGTTAAATACCTCAGGACCATTTCCTATATATTCATCTACCCAATACTGTACTGCTTTCCAGTGAACCCCTAACCTTTTTGCAGAAACCATTGGTGATTCTTCATGAGCAAGAACAGCTTTGACAGCCTTTAATTTATCCTCTGCACTGACTTTCGATATAGACATTTTACATACTCTCCTTTCAACGAATCCAGGAGGTTTAACTATATGCCAGTCTACTTTATTCATAGCATACCACGCTTGAAGGAGGCATGCTAGGCCGCTGCTGGTCAAGTAAAGTCTGAACTATAGTTATAGTACCCGTATTGATAAACACTGGAGTTCTGACGGTTATGAATGGCCCCTGAGCGGTTCGCTGCTAGCCAAAGTGGTTCGCGGCTCGCTGCGCAGCTTCACCCTGCGGGTTCGCTTTGCAGGCCGCTATCACACGGCTCATATTAACCAATTCTCTGCGGCATATAGCCTTGAGAATTGGAGCTGAGCGCCAAGCGTTGTAGGGGCTGACAGTCCGCAGGACTGCCTGAGGAAGTTTGTTAGGATACAGTTATAAAGAACAAGAAAAATGGCTTGCGAACTCATTTAAGTTCGCAAGCCATTTTTCTTTCGGGGGTAAGTATTATTTTCCCCCCCCCATTTTTTATTGCCTCTTTATTTTTTGCTTTCCTTTGCTATGATAGAGTTGTATTACAAAAGAGCCAAAAGCTGGCGCAGGGATTGTTCCATGAAGCCGTCCTTACGGTAGATGAACAGGGTGGGAAGGGTATCAAAGGGCTCGGGCAGGGGCTGCAGGTCCAGGGTGCCGGCGGCCGCAAAGGCACTGACCACGGCTTCGGGGAACAGGCTGATGCCCAGGCCGGCGCTGACGCTGGCCAAGATGGCTCCCAGGGAGGTAAATTCGATAATCTTTTCGGGAAGAAGTTCCCGGGAGGACAGGCAGGCTTCCAGGGTTTTGCGGTAGGAGCAGCCCTGGGGGAACACCAGAAGGGGTTGGCGGAGCAGGGCTTCTGCAGGGGTCCGGCTGCTGCCTTTGGGGGTTACCAGCACCAGCCGTTCGGTCTGCACCAGTTTGGTGCCTAACCCAGGGTGGCGCAGGGGACCGGCAGCAAAGGCTCCGTCCAGGGTATGGTCCAATACGCCCTGGAGGGAAGCGGCGGTGGTGCCGGTCTGGATGCGCAGGGCTACCTGGGAGTTTTCTGCATGATAGCGGGACAGGAGCGGGGGCAGCAGGGTCATGGCGGTGGATTCCATGGAGCCCAGAGTCAGGCTGCCTTTGGCGGTGCCGTCGTCTTTCAGGACGGCTTCGGTTTCGGCGGCCAGGTTCAGGAGTTTTTCTGCATACTGGAGCAGCTGTTCTCCTTTGGGGGTCAGGGTGACGCCGTGGCTGCAGCGATGGAACAGTTCGGTATGGAGTTCTTTTTCCAGCTGGCTGATTTTGGTGGAAAGGTTGGATTGGGCGTAGTTCAGTTTTTGGGCGGCTTTGGACAGGCTGCCTTCAGCTGCGACGGCCCGGAAAAATTTTAGTTCTTGGAGATCCATGGTCTGCCTCCTGTTTTTTGATGTGATATATAAAAATAAGATTACAGGTTATATATTTAATAATATACCACAGCCCTGAATGGGTGTAAACTAGCATTAGCAAAAGGAGAGAAGCATATGAGCAGAGTATTTTGCATTCCGAAAAAGGTGGTTACGGGCCAAGGGGCCTTGGAAGTTCTGGGCAGCGGGCTGGAAAGTTATGGGAAAAAGGCTCTATTGGTTACGGGCAAGCATGCGGTAAAGGACGGTACGGCGGGCCGGGTGGAAAAACTGCTGGAACAGCAGGGTATTGGGCTGGCGCTGTACGACGGGATTTCCGGGGAACCCACGGATACCATGATTCTGGAAGGGCTCCGGGAATACCGGGCTGCGGGCTGTGATTTTCTCATAGGTCTGGGGGGCGGCAGCCCTCTGGATGCCATGAAGGCCATTGGGGTGCTGGCGGTGCACCCTGGGAAGCTGTCGGACTACTTGGGCAAGGAGATTGCCGGGCCGCTGCCGGGAATGGTTGCCATTCCCACCACGGCGGGCACTGGGTCGGAAGCTACCCAGTTTACCATTATTACGGATACGGCAACCCAGGTAAAAATGCTGCTGAAAGGGGCGGCCCTGCTGCCGGACCTGGCCGTGGTAGATTCGGCGCTGTCGCTGTCGGCTCCTGCCAGGGTAACGGCTTCCACGGGCCTGGACGCACTGACCCACAGCATTGAGGCCTATACCTCCAAAAAGGCCCAGCCTCTGACGGACACCCTGGCGCTGTCCGCGGTGAAACGGATTTTTGCCAATCTGCCCACCGCCTATCGGGAGGGGCAGAATGCTGAGGCCCGGGAAGAAATGGCTATGGCGGCCCTGGAAGCGGGCATGGCTTTCAACAATTCTTCGGTGACCCTGGTCCATGGCATGAGCCGGCCCATTGGAGCGCTGTTCCACGTGCCCCATGGGCTTTCCAACGCCATGCTGCTGGGGGTCTGCCTGGAATACGCCCTACCGGGAACGTATGAGCGGTTTGCTGCCTTGGGCCGGGCCGTGGGGGCTGCAGAGGCCTCTTTACCGGACCACGCGGCTGCGGAAGCCTTTTTGGCAGCGGTGCGGGACCTGTGCGAGACCTGCCAGGTGCCCACTTTGGCCGAATACGGCGTTGACCGGGCGGCTTTCTTTGCCCAAATCGACAAGATGGCAGAAGATGCCATGGACAGCGGCAGCCCTGCCAACACCCGGCGGGTACTGAATGCGGGCGTGCTGAAAGAATTGTACAAGAAATTGTGGTAAGGAGGCCTTTATGCTGGAACCCTTGGAACGGCTGAAGCTTGCTATGGCGATTTATAATCAGGGAGATCCCAAACGGCTGCAGCACCTGCTGAAGGTGCACAGCCTGGCCCGGCTTTTGGGGCAGCTGGAGGGGCTGGACGGAGAAACACTGTTTCTCCTGGAAACCACGGCCCTGGTCCACGATATAGGCGCCCGGAAGGCGGAGGCCCTGCATGGGGCGGCGTTCCGGCGATACCACGAAGCCCTGGGGGTACAGGAAGTTCCTTCCGTACTGGAACCCTTGGGGTATACCCGGGAGCAGGTAGAGCGGGTGCAGTTTATAGTGGGGCACCATCACCAGTACGGGGCCATTGACAGTTTGGCTTTCCAGGTGCTGGTGGAGGCGGATTTTATGGTGAATGCCTACGAAAAGCAGCTGCCGCTGACGGCTGTGGCCAATTTTCGGGATAGGATTTTTCGGACGGCCGAAGGCCGCAAATTGCTGAATACCATGTTTGGTCTAAAGGAGAAATCATGACAACATTTCATACCATCAAAGTGCAGGGCCTAGATATTTTTTATCGGGAGGCTGGAAATCCGGAGAAGCCGGTACTGGTGCTGCTCCACGGCTTCCCCTCGGCCAGCCATATGTTCCGGGACCTGCTGCCCCGGCTGGAACAGGATTTTCATATGTACGCCCCGGATTACCCGGGCTTTGGCCAATCGGCCATTCCTTCCCGCAAGGCTTTTGCCTATACCTTTGACCACCTGACAGAAGTGGTGGAGGGCTTTTTGGAGGCTTTGGGGCTGCATTCTTTCTTTCTGTATGTGTTTGACTATGGGGCGCCCATTGGTTTTCGGATTGCCAGGAAGCATCCGGACTGGATCCGGGGCATCATCAGCCAGAACGGCAACGTGTACGAGGAAGGACTGGGGGCCAAGTGGGCCGCTCGGAAGGCGTATTGGGAGCATCCCACGCCGGAACTCCGGGAGCAGTACAAAAGTGCTTTTGCCCCGGAGACCATTTATGGCCAGTATACCTTTGGCACGGAGCCGGGCAGTGTGTCTCCAGACGGGTATTCCCTGGATATTTTCTACACCCAGCGGCCGGAGTATGCAGAAATCCAGGCAGATTTGCTTTTCGACTACCAAAACAATGTGAAGCTGTACCCGGCCTTTCAGGAGTACCTGCGAAAGGAGCAGCCGCCGCTGCTAGCGGTATGGGGGAAGAACGATCCATCCTTTATCCCCGCTGGGGCGCTGGCTTTCCAGCGGGATCTGCCCCAGGCCGTCATCAAACTGGTGAACAGCGGCCATTTTGCCCTGGAATCCTGCTGTGAGGAAATTGCCCAGGCCATCCGGGAGTTTGCCAAGCCCTTGTGCCAAGGAACAAAATAAAAAAGAACCAAAGGAGTCAGTATGGAAACCATCGATTGCATCAAAACGCGCCGGTCCGTCCGGCAATTCACCGACCAGCCGGTAAGTCATGAGGAGCTGGAACAGATTATCCAATTGGCCGCCTATGCGCCCAGCTGGAAGAACACCCAAACTTCCCGGTTTATTGCGGTGTATGATCGGGCCAAGCTGACCCAGCTGGCGGAAGAATGTATTCTGGGTTTCAAAGGCAACTACAACACCATTTTGCACGCTCCCTGTCTGGTGGTGCTGACCACCGTGGACGGCAGGTCCGGGTACGAACGAGATGGTTCTTTCACCACCTCCAAGGGGACCCATTGGCAGTCCTTTGACGCGGGAATTTCGGCCCAGACCCTGTGCCTGGCCGCTCACCAGCTGGGGCTGGGAACGGTGGTCATGGGCATTTATGATGAGGCCAAGGTGGCCCAGGTGGTGGGGGTGCCGGAAGGCCAGTCCGTTTCGGCGCTGATTGCCCTGGGGCATCCGGCAGCGGTACCGGCCATGCCCAAACGCAAGGAGCTGGATACGCTGCTGTCCTACCGGGAAGGCTGAAACAAAGCAAAACAAAGTAAAACAAAGTCAGCTGGTCACTACTTTTATACGTTTTAGGCATGACTCTGCATAAAGGCAAAGTATTTGTTATAGAACCGGTATAAGCTTATAATATATAGCGATACGATGACAAAAAACGAGGTTAAGCTGTAGGGGGAGGAAATATGTCTAAAAAAGTTCTTGTGATTTCCAGCAGTTTGTGGAAAAACAGCAATTCGGAGGCGTTGGCCCGGGCCTTTGCCAAAGGGGCTGAGGAAGCGGGAAATGAAGTGGAGTTTGTGAGCCTGCAAGGCAAGGAGCTGCAATTTTGCATTGGCTGCCTGTCCTGCCAAAAGACCCAGCAATGCGTGCTCAAGGATGCTGCTCCGGCGATTGTGGCTAAAATGAAGGAGAGCCAGGTGCTTGCCTTTGCATCTCCCATCTATTATTACAGCATTTCCGGGCAGCTGAAGACGCTGCTGGACCGGGCCAACCCGCTGTTTCCTGCGGATTATCAGTTCCGGGATATTTATTTTCTCAGCGCAGCGGCGGAAGAGGATCCTGCCACCCCGCAGGGGGCGGAAACGGCCATCCAGGGCTGGGTGGACTGCTTTGCCAAGGCGCAGCTCCGGGGTACGGTGTTTGCGGGAGGCGTGACCCTGCCTGGAGAGGTAGAGGACCAGCCGGCGCTTGCGGAAGCAGAGGAACTGGGCAGGAACGTGTAACGGCGTTAAGGGAAAAGGCTTGGAAAATGAACGTTCATTTTCCAGGTCTTTTTTGTTGCGTACAAACTTTTCTTTGCTTTACTTTGCTAAAGATTCCCCGGTACTTTGTTCCAACTGGTGCAAAATTTGCAGGGTTTTGCAGGGTTGGGCACTTTCCTCTTTTCGGCAGGGATATTAGATGATATAGTAACAATAACGAATATGGCTGGGGGAAGGGATTTTTATGGAGGAATGTAAACGGTTTACGCTGCCTTCTGGTTTTGTGTTTGATGTGTCTAGGCTTGTGGGGGAAGGCCGCATTGACGCTGAGGAGCTAGAGCAGTTAAAAGAGCGGGTGCAGCAGGCGGCGGAAGGGCTGGCACAGTTGCGGCAAGCGGGTTTGGCCAAGGGGCATTTGTCCAAGGATGGGTCCCCGGAGCCGGTGTACTATGCCTGGCTGCCCTATGTGGCAGAGGGGCACCCCAATACCCCGGAGCTGCTCCGGAAACTGAAGGACTTTGGCCGGGGGGTGCGGCAAAAGTACGATGCGGTGGTTTTTTGCGGGGTAGGGGGCTCCTATCTGGGGGGTAAGGTGCTGTATGATTGTCACGCCAGCGCCTATTGGCCCCGGGAGGAAAAGGGCCGGGAACCGGAAATTTTCTTTAGCGGCAACAACCTGGATGCGGAAGATTTGGAACGGGTCTATGAGCGGCTGGTGCTGGCAGCCCGGCTTTTGCAGGTAACGGAACACCGGGCGTACCGGGTACTGCTGCTGCCCATTTCCAAGTCGGGAACCACCCTGGAGACCACGGCGGCCTTTCTCCATTTCTGGGCTGCGCTGCACCGGGAGGCGCAGCTGTTTCAGGTGGGAGGCGCAGTGGTGACGGACGCCCGGGCAGCAAACGGGCCCCTCAACCGGCTGGCGGCGGAGCACCAGTGGCCGCTTTTTGACGTGCCGGAGGGTGTGGGGGGACGGTTCAGCGTGCTGTCCACCCCGGGGCTTTTGACCGCAGCGGTGCTGGGCATGAATCTGGAGAAATTGCTCCAGGGCGCCCGGGATATGGACCAGTGGTGCCAGAAAAGCACCGTGTGGGATAATCCGGCCCTGTGCAATGCGGTGCTGAAGTATGCGGCGGCCAAAAATCACGGCTGTCCGGTGGAGATTTTCATGCCCTACGTGATGCGGCTGAAGGCCCTGGGGGAATGGTATGTGCAGCTGCTCTCGGAATCCCTGGGAAAACGGCAGAACCGGAACGGGGAGACGGTGTTCTACGGCCGGACGCCGGTGGTGGCCATTGGCACCACGGATATGCACGCCCAGACCCAGCTCCACCAGGACGGGCGCCGGGACAAGGTGGTGCAGTTCCTGTTTGTGGAGAATCGCCAGGACAAGATTGCCCTGCACAATCCTTTCCCGGAAATCCCGGAGTACAATCGGTACGAAGGGCTGGATGTGGGGAAGGCCCTGAAGGCGGCCCTGGAGGCCAACCAGGAGGCCCTGGCCGGGGACAACCGGCCAAGCGGACTGATTTCCCTGCCGCTCCTCAACGAATATTATTTGGGGCAGCTGTTCTACTTCCTGATGCTGAGCATTGGCTACGAAGGGGAGCTGGCCAATGTAGATGCCTATGATCAGCCCGGGGTGGAAGTGTATAAGAAATTGATGCAGGGGAAACTGGTTCCCCCTTTGCAGGCAGCGAAGCCCGAGCCTAGCTGAAATATAGAACAGACGTAGCGCTTTCTAGTATCTAGAAAACGGTACGTCTTTTTGCTTTGCCCAAAACTCTGCTTTCTGCGTCAACAAATCCGGCGGGATTCCTTTTTATCCAGGGGAAAATATGATAAAATCTATGCTGGAATCGTGTAGAAAGGAAGCCTGAACTATGTCACCCATTGCGGAAGATCGAATCATCTACCACTATTGTTCTGTAGATGGATTTATGAATATTATGAAGAACCGAAATCTGTGGCTGACAGAGGCTTCATTTACCAATGACGCCTGGGAGAATCAGATGCTGGATCCGGTGTTTGAACGGGCTTTGGCAGAGCTGGTACGGGACGGAGAAGTGGCCCAGGACCAGATGGCCCAGGCCAGGGACTTGTATTATCACCATTCGGCCTGCTTTATTTTTCTGGGGTGCTTTTCTTCGGAAGGGGATTTGCTGCCCCAATGGCGTTCCTATGCGGACGATGGCCGGGGCTTTGCCATTGGGTTTGCGCCCTCCAAGATGAACTTCGATACCCACAGCGTGCATTTGAATGCGGATTTCCCCAACAAGTATTTTTTGAAGGAAGTCATCTACATGAACGAGGCCCATACGGAACGGTTTATGCCTTTGGCCAAGAACTGGATCCGGATGCGGCTGACCCGGGGAAGACATTTCACCGGGCCGGAAATTCGCCGGGCCATTGCAGATGATGCGGCTTTTTCTTCCCTGCGCTACTACTGCAAAAACGACAGCTTTCAATTTGAGCGGGAACTGCGGGCACTGTGGCTGCCCATTCTCCTGAAAGATGAGAACGGGAACATGGTAAAGCAGAATGAAAAAGCCTATCAGCAGATCCGGTTCCGGGGTGAGCGGGATCAAATCATTTCCTATACGGAGATGCCCTTTGCGGCGGACTGTATCAAACGGATTGTCATCGGGCCGAAAAACGAGATGAAGAATCATCAGGATGTACTGAAGATTTTTCTGGGTGCTTCTGGCTATGACGATAAAAACATTGAAATTGGAGTTTCTATGAGTTCCTATCGCTAGGACTGGAAACTCTGCTGAACCAAAAGGAGAACTCGGATGACGGAAAAAGTAATGAATCTGCCAAGCCCTTCCATTTATGAAGTAATTGAACACAATTTGGACCCCAATCTGAAGCTGCCTCGGGAGTTTTCCCTGCGGGCCCATCGGCGCAGTCCAGGGGAAAAACTGGTGTATGCCGATGGTTTTATGGAGGGCAACCTGACGGGACCGGATCCGGGAGAAGAGACCAGCCAGGAACTGCTGGAGATTTTGGAAAAGCTGCGGGACAAGCAGTTTGGAGAAGCCCTGAAAGCCCTGAATGCCTTCTTTGACGAAGATGAGGAGCTGATGAATCCTTTGGTGGGCATGGTCCACGAGTTCATCGGCCAGCAGGATCAGGCTGTGGTAGGCGACCTGATTTATTTTGCCAAGCATCTGTTAGTGGAAACGGACCGGATTGAGCTGGTGAAGTTTGCTCTTACCCTGCTGGAATACTATCCTTCGGAATACGATATGGAAGTGGGCCGCCAGATTTTGGACCTGGCCCAATGCAATGAATTCACGCTGTTTGCCCTGCGGAATATGGTCCAGTGGGATGATTCCCAGGAAATGATTTTTGAGCTGATTCAGCACGTGTATGGCTGGGGCCGGATTTTTGCCATGGAAGTGCTGGATCCGGAGCCTGCGGAGGTACAGCACTGGATGTTGGAACAGGGCTGGGACAACGATGTGAACCCGGAATATACGGCTCTCATGATTGCCACGGATGTGAAGCTGGATGAGGTGCTGCGCCAGGCCGAGAAAATTTCGGAAGCAGCCTTCCGGGGGGCCAGCGTATTGGTTGAAGGGCTGCTCCAGGATGAGCCCATTCCGGGGATTTCGGAGTGGCCGGATCCCTTGGGGCTGCTGAACCATTATTTGGAACAGGCCCTGGAACGGAAGCTCAGCTGGAAGGAATACCAGACCATTTGGCATGTGGTCCAGTTCGGGGAGCAGCACAAGGACCAGCCGGGCATGACGGGGCTGGTCACCAAGGGCGGCAAGCTTTTGACCACCTTCGCCTGTGCGGAAGTGGTAATCAAGGCCATGGAGCAGGGGGAAGGGTTTGAACTGGCCCGGGCCCTGGAACTGCCCTACCACCCGGCGGCGGAAAAGCTGGTGCGGGAAGACCCGCTGGGGAATGTGGAACTGCTGTCCTATGCGTTAACCACGGACCAGCTGAACAATCAGGAGCTGACGGGGCTGTACGAAAAGGCACTGCCGTTAGAAGCCCTGGCAGCGGGAAGGGTGCAGCCGGGCGGCGACGAATTGGAGCTGGAACTGGCCTATATGCAGCTGGCTATGGTAGTGGGACAGCTGTATGGCTTCCCCGGAGTGGGGGAAGACCTGGTCCATGCGGCGCTGCACTGCGGCAATGCTTTGTGCCAGGAAGTGGCCCAGCAGGTGGAAGAACAGTGGCATGATTTGGGCTGGAGCCACCAGCTGTGTAATTAAAGAAGAACGCGTCAGGGAAAAAATGGAAGCATTTTTCCCTGACGTTTTTATTTGGAAAGAAGGAATTTCTTTCGCTTTTTATTCTTTTTGGCAGGGGATAGCGTTAAAAGAATTGGCCAACTCCTAGTCAACTATGGTAGAATGATTAGAAGTATAATATAACGAATGTTTGTTGCTAAAATACAGGAATGCCGTTTCTCTTAGTGAGTCTCCTGAAAAATATTCCTAAAATCCAGGGGACTGACGAAAGGAGCTAAGGGAAAACGGCTGGTGGGAAAATGCCGGCAAGGAAAAAAACAGGGGCCCTTTTGGGCACTGAACTGGTGATAAAGGAAAGGAGGCGGGTCCATGACGGCAGCTAGGCGCAGAACGGTATTGTGCATTGGAATGCGGGAAACGGTGGCCCTGAACCTTTCCAATTTGTTTCAGAAGGAAAATTGGCAGGTGCTGTTTCTGGGTAAGAACCCGGGAACATATGAAGGGGCACGGACGTATCAGGTGGACGTAATGGAGGAGGGGGCCGCCCAGGTCTTTCAGGTCCAGAAACCCAATCTGCTTTTGGTGAATCTCCAGGCGGCACAGGGACCGGATACGGCTGCCCATCTGGAAAGAATCCTGTCCCTGGCAGAAAAAAGCAAGGTGGACCGGATTCTCCTGATTTCCGGGGCTGAGGTGTTTGCCCCGGGAACCCAAGATGCCACGGAAGAACTGGCACCCAACCCGGCAGAGGAGCATGGACAGCTGCTGGCCCGGCTGGAAGCGCTGGCACTGGCCTGGAAAAAATACAGCAAGCTGAAACTGACGATTTTGCGGGTGCCGGAGGTGTACGGGCCGGGCAAGCGGGCCCAGAGTGGCTTTATCGGAAGCTTTTTCCGGGCGGTGGCAGGCAATACCCTGATGCCCCGGTGTGACCAGGAATATCCCCGGGATTTTTTGGCCACCCAGGATCTGTTTTACGGGATTATCCAGCTGCTCCAGCGGGATTATCAGGGCGACCTGCTGCATTTGGGTACGGGCCAGGGACTGACCTATGACCAGTTTTGCCAATTGGCCGCTACCTTTGTACCGTACCTGCCCAAGGTGGACCCGGACCAGTTCCAGCCCTACGGCCAGGCCCAGCTGAACAGTGACCGGGCAGCCCGGGAAATTGGCTGGCGGGCAAAGCAGCCGTTAAAGACGGGGCTGCAGAGCATTTATGCCAGCTTGCAGGAAGCGCTGCGGCTGGAACAGGAGAACGCAGAAAAACGGCAGCACCATTCCTGGCAGGACCGATTCAACCAGGAGCGGCTGCCCTATGCGGAAAATGTGGCCGGAGCGCTCCTGATGCTGGGGTTCCAGTATCTCCAGGGGGACACGGTAAGCAGCCTGACGGGTTTTGATTTGTGCTATGTATATATTGCCGTGATGGGGCTTCTCTACGGCCAGCGACAGGCGCTGATTGCGGTATTGTTTTCTGTTTTGATTTTTGCCCGGCGGATGTTGGTGCTGGATTCCACCCTGCTGACGCTGCTGTACCTGCCCCAGCATTTGATCCATCTGGTATCCTATGCCTTTGTGGGGATGGTAACGGCATACTTTCGGGAAGAAGAAAACTTTAAGCTGGCGGCGGCCAAGTGGCAGGAAAAGCACGACCAGGAGAAGTATGCCTTTTTACGGAATTTGTTTGAAGAAAATGTCCAGGTAAAGGACCAGCTGTACCGGCAAATCGTCAACTCAGACGACAGTATTGGCCGGCTGTACTATATTTTGCAGAAACTGGATTCGGCGGAACCGGAAAACCTGTACACCCAGACGGCGGTGGTAACGGCGGAGATTTTGAACGTGGAGAATGTGATCATCTACGTGGTGAGCCACAACCGGCAGTATCTGCGCCAAAAGGTGCGGGTGGGGCAGGACACGCTGAAGCAGTCCCGGTCCCTGAAGGTGGCGGATTATCCATATTTGAAGTCCGTACTGGCCGGCAAGAGCCTGTTTGTGAACCGGGAGCTCAGCGCCAATGCTCCAGACCTGGCGGCTCCCATTTTGTATCAGGGGCAGGTTTGGGCAGTAATCCAGGTGTACGACCTGAATTTTGACCAGTGGAGCCTGTACCAGCAGAATCTGCTTTCCATTACGGCCCGGCTGGTGTCGTCTTCTTTGGCCCGGGCCTATGCCTGGGAACTGGAAACCCAAAAAGCTCGGTGCCTGCCAGGAACTCGCATTCTCAAGGAAGCAGAATTTGCCAAAATCCGGGAAGAATACCGGAAGCGCCGGGAGCTCCAGCGGGATTATGCCATCAAGTTGCTGGAGGTGGCGGCGCCCCAGGGCGGGGACTACGAACAGCTGGATACCCTGCTGGAAGGAAAAATCCGGGCCGAGGACTTTATTGGCCTGTGGGAAAACAAAGCCTGGGTACTGCTGCCGGACTGTACCGAGGCTACCCTGAAGCTGGTGCGGGACCGCCTGGAAAAGGCTGGCCTCAGGACGGGAGAAAGCAGGGATATCCTATGACCGGGAGTGAACTGTTTGGGGGCCTTTATGCCCTGACGGCAGTCCTGTACGGGGGCTATCTGCACTGGTCCGGCAAGAACCGGTACCAGAAGCTGGCAGAACTGCTGATTGTTTTGCTGGTGCCCGTGGCCGGCGTGGTGCTGCTTACCCTGGTACAGCTATTTTCCACCTTTTTTGGCATCAACGGGGGCCATACCCTGGAAGACCGGGACCCGGGGACGGACTTTGCCCTGGGGGACCGGGACTACAACGGGAATATGGTGCCGTTAAATGATGTGTATCTGCTGGGTAATTCCCAGCTGAAGCGGCAGCTTTTTACGGATTCTATCAAGCAGGATGTGGTCACCAACCAGGCCATTTTGCGCCGGGCCATTCAGGATGAGGATCGGGAAATTGCCTATTATGCCGTGTCCCTGCTGACGGCCAAAATGGAAAGCCTGGGGGAGAAAATCCACCAACTGGAAGAACAGCTAAAGACGGCAGCTCCCGACAACCATGAACTGATGGACCGGTACGCTGGGTGCCTGAAGCGGTTTTTGTCCAGCGGCTACGGAGATGCAGCTACCCGGGCCCGGCAGCAGGAAGCCTATATCCGGGTACTGGAGGTGCTGGCCCAGAAAATGCCGGAAAAATCCATTTACTACGAAGAAGAAATCAAGGCCCTTTTGGCCCAGCACAGAATGGAGGAGGCGGCAGCGGTGTGCCGGAGCTTCAGGGAAAGTCACCCGGACGACGAGCGGCCCATTTTGATGGAAATCCGCCTGCACCAGGCCAAACGGGAGCCGGAAGCGCTCCAGGCCTGCATCCAGGAACTGAAGGCACTGCCCAAGGCGCTGTCGCCGGAGGCTCTGAAGGTGCTGCGGTACTGGGACCGGGAGGTGCACCATGAATAAGCGGGGAATTTACGCACTGTTTTTTGTGGTGGTCCTTTTGGGGTGCTTTTTCCAATATACCCGGCTGGACGGCTTCCTGCACCTGAACCCGGCGGCCAACAAGTTCCGCCGGATTGAAAATCTGCCGGTGCAGGTGGATTGGAGCCAGGTGGAAAATCTGCCGGTAGAAAACTATATCGTCATTTATGATCCCACCAGTGTCCGGAGTATGTTCTGCCGGCACAATGCAGAACGGACCCTCCAGGCCAAAAAGAAACATTTTGAGAGTGTGGACCTGCGGCAAAGCATGGCCATTCCCCAGGATACCCAGGGGGTTGTGGTAACTACTGGCCGGCTGGGGGCCGTTGCGGCCCTGCCCCAGATCCTGCAATATGTGCAGCAGGGGGGAACGCTGGTGGTGCTCCAGCAGCTGGAACTGGGCGGGGATAAGCCCCTGGCCCCGGAAACCCTGCGGCAGCTGGGCATAACAGGCCTCAAGGGGAACGGAAAGCCCCAAAGCGTGACGGGCCTATCCATGCGCACCAATTTTCTCATTGGGGCCAAGGGTGAAGAAATTGTCACCGGCCGGTCCTACAATACCTATGTACTGCCTGTGGAATTGGGCCCGGAGGCGGTGGTCCATATCACCGACCGGAGCGGCAGCGTGCCCCTGGTGTGGCAGGAACCCCTGGGCCAGGGAGAAATGTATTTCTACAACGGGGTGGAACGGGAGGACAAGTCCAACCGGGGAATCCTGATGGCCATGCTGGCCCACTGCGGTACGGACACCCTATATCCGGTGGTGGGGGTAAAGATTTTCTTTATCGACGATTTCCCGGCACCGGTGCCGGAGGGCTACTATGAAAAAATCTACCAGGAAACGGGACTGTCCACCTCGGACTTTTACCGGAAGGCCTGGTGGCCGTTTATGAAGCAGCTGGCCCAGCGGGAAAAAATCAAGTTTACCGGGGTCATTATTGAAAGCTACAATGACCGGGTGCATCCGCCCTTTGACCCGCAAAACGGCCGGAATGCCCGGGACGCGCTGGTGGTCTATGGCCACGATCTGCTGAACATGGGCGGGGAAATGGGCCTGCACGGGTACAATCACCAGCCTCTGGTGCCTCCGGGCTACCAGGACCATGAGCCGGACTACGTGCCCTGGACCAGCGAAGAAGATATCCAGGCAGCCCTAACGGAGCTGCGCCGGTATGTGTACCAGGCCTATCCGGAATATAGTTTTGAAGTTTACGTGCCGCCTTCCAATATTCTTAGCCCCATGGGCAAGGACGCCCTGAAAAAAGTGTTCCCGGAACTGAAGATTTTTGCGTCCCTGTATGATGGGCCGGCGGACGAGCACGCCTATTACCAGGACTTTCGCCGGGAACGGGGCGGGTATTACGATATTCCCCGGATTTCCTCAGGGTATGTGCCGGACCAGTCCGCCGTCTACGGGGAGATCAGCGCCATCAATGACCTGGGGGTCTTCAACCATTTTATCCATCCGGACGAAATGTTCTACGAGGAAAGTGCCAAGCTGTCCTGGAAACAGATGCACGACAGTCTGGAGGACTTTGTCCGGGAGCTGTCCCAGCGCTATCCCTGACTGAAGGCGGTAACGGTGTCGGAAAGCCTGCCCTATTTTGACACGTATTACGATTTGGATTACCGGGTGGAGCGGTCTCCTGAAATGCTGGTGCTCCATTGCCGGAACTATATCCGGTCGGCCCGCTTCCTGCTGCGTTCCCAGCGAACCTTGGACCATGTCCAGGGCTGCCGGGTGAACAAGGTGGAGGACGGGGTGTATTTTGTGGAAGTGACGGATCCGGTGGCCCGGATCTACTGGAAAAACTAGAAAGGAGAAGCCATGAGAATTTGCCTTTTGACCGAAGGGTCCTACCCCTATGTGGTAGGGGGCGTTTCTTCCTGGGTGCAGATGCTCATGGAAGGGCTGCCGGAATATGAGTTTGTGGTGTACTCCATTGGGGCGGAAGCCAAGGACCGGGGACACTACAAGTACAAGCTGCCGCAAAACTGCGTGGGTATCCAGGAGGTGTTCCTGGACGAAATCCTGAACCTGAAGGCAGGGACCATGCAGGAACACGCCCTGACAGAAGCCCAGCAGCAGGTGCTGGAGGAACTGGTCAAGGGGGACCAGCCCATCAACCTGGACGGGCTGGTGGATATTTTCCGGAACAAGCACTGGGAAAGTCCGTTGGATATTTTTATGACCGGGGACTTTTTCCAGGTTATCCGGAAAATTTATGCGGAGCGGTACGATTACCTGCCCTTTACGGAATTTTTCTGGACCCTGCGGTCCATGCTGCTGCCCCTTTTCTACCTGCTCCAGCAGGAGCTGCCGGAAGCGGACGTCTACCACAGTGTGGCTACGGGCTACTGCGGCGTGCTGGGGGGCATTGGGGCGGCGGTGTACCACAAGCCTTTTATGATTACCGAGCACGGCATCTATTCCCGGGAGCGGGAAGCGGAAATCATCAAAAGCGACTGGGCCAAGACGGATTTCAAGTCCGTGTGGATCCGGTATTTCTACAACCTGGCCAAGCTGGCCTACGAAAAGGCGGACCATGTGTTCACCCTGTTTGAGCATAACGGGCAGATTGAAAAGGAACTGGGCTGTGACCCTAAGAAAATTGCCATTGTGCCCAACGGCATCCATATGGAGCGGTTTGCGCCCATTCCGGAACTGACGGACCACGGGGGCACCATCAATGTGGGGGCAGTAGTGCGGGTGGTGCCCATTAAGGATATCCTGACCCTGCTGCGGGCATTTTTCCTGGTGCACCAGGATATGCCGGACACCCATTTGTACGTGATGGGAAATATGGAAGAAGACCCGGAATATGCCCAGCTGTGCCTGAACACAGCGGAGCTGCTGGGGATTACGGAAGCGGTGACCTTTACCGGGTCCATCCAGGTAACGGAATACCTGCCCAAAATGGATATTCTGGTGCTGTCCAGCATCAGCGAGGGGCAGCCGCTGTCGGTACTGGAAGGCTTTGCCGCCCATCGGCTCTTTGTGACCACGGATGTGGGCTGCTGCCGGGAACTAATCTACGGGGACAGCCAGGATACCCTGGGGGATGCAGGGATTGTGGTGCCGCCTTTGGATTTTGAGGCTATGGCCCGGGAAATTCTCCGGCTGGCCCGGAACTTCCCCCTGCGGCACCAAATGGCCCAGGCCGGGTACGAAAGAACCCTCCGGGGCTATACCTACGAGCATTTTATTGATTCATATCGCCGGATTTACCGGGAGGAAGGAGAGCTGGGAGCATCATGGCAGGCGTTGGCTTCGAATTAAAAAAACTGTTCAAGGCCCGGACCGCTACCGGGAAGCTGAAGGCGTATTCTGCCTCTTTGGTGATTACCACAGGGCCGTTTATCCTGCTGGCGGGGATGATGCTGACCATCCAGGGGCTGTTTGCCAAGGCCCAGGTGCCCCAGTCCGAATCCCTGCTGTTTATCGGTACTACGGTGTACGCCTTTGTGTTTTCCCAGATTCTGTCCAGTGGGTTTGTGACGGCGCAGACCCGGTATCTGGCGGATTGTCTTAGTGAAAAGCGGTACGGGGACATTACGGCGTCCCTGTTTGGTATCAACGCCCTGCTTTTGGGACTGGGGGCCCTTGCGGCCTTTTTGTTCTATTTGCCCAGTCCCCTTCCCTGGGTGGACAAGGTGCTGGGATACCTGTTTTTCAGTGAGATGCTGCTGATTTGGAGCCAGGGGGTGTACCTGACGGCGGTGCGCCAGTTTAAGGGGCTGGTGCTGGGCTATCTGGCAGGGGCAGTGGCAGGGGTATTGGTCACCGGGGTTTTGCTAACCGGCGGAGAGCTGCCGGCTGCCCGCTGCGGCGTGGCTGGAGTGGATGTGGGCATGGGCATGATTGTGCTGACCTTCTACCTGGCTTTGTACGATTATTTTGGACCGCCCCGGCAGGGCCGGGTGTTCTGGTTTCTCTCCATTTTGGACCAGCATTGGAAGGTGTTCCTGGAGGCCATGGCTTATTCCCTGGGGCTGTTTCTCCCCAACCTGATGATTTGGCAGGGTTCCTGGGGCACGGTGGTGGGAGGAACCTACCGGTTTGCCCCGGTGTACGACATCATTACCTGCTATGCCTTTTTGTCCATTCTGCCCCTTAGAACCATGTTTGTGGTATCTGCAGAAACGGAATTTTACGACCGGTACGCCATTTATTTTGATGCCATTATCCATAAGGGCAATTATCGGGATATTGAGGATGGCCGGCAGACCCTGCTGTTTACCATGTGGTTTGAACTGCGCAAGCTCATGGGCTTCCAGTTCCTGTTTACCCTGCTGGCTTTGGCCGGGGGAACCTATGTGCTGACTCTGGCCAACGTGGATTTTGAGGCAGCCAATTTGTATGATATTCTTCTGATGGCGGCGTATTTTACCGGGGTTACGGAAGTCATCAGCATCCTGTTCCTGTACTTTGATGCCCAGGAGCAGGCCCTGCGGTTGATGGGGCTGTACTTTCTGGGTACCCTGGTACTGGGGCTGGGGGGCATTGCCCTGTTTGGGGAGAGCAGCTACGGCTTTACCTTCTTCCTGTCCAGCGGCCTTGCCCTGTTCTACGGGCTGCACAGCCTGGACCATTTTGCGGACCGGCTGAATTATTATATTTTCTGCGGCCAGCCCATGTTTTACCGGCCCAGGGTTTCGTTTATGACCCATTTGCGGGATAAACTCTATGGGGTGAAGGAATCCCAGAAAGGAGGGTCCTTGTGAACCAGCAAACGAAGCGGAAAGCAGCGGGCCTTCTGGCGGTGATTACGGGGCTTGGAACCTGGGGCGTGCCGGCCCTGGGGTTTGCGGCCTCCCGGGATGTGCTCCACGATGTCCGGTCCCAACTGGACAGCCTGCGCCAATCCCGGGAGGAAATCCGGTATTATCACCAGGCCCAGGCCGATGTGAAACGGGCTCGGGTGGATTTGGAACAGGCCAGGGCAGGTCTTGCTGAGGCCCAGAAAGGCCGCCGGGAAGCGGCAGTGAACCTGGGACAGGTGCTGGCCAATTTGAACGCGGTGAAAAAAGCCCTGGCAGAAACGGAAGCCGCCCTGCAAAAGGCCCAGGCAGAAAGTGCCAAGCGGACCCACGCGGCGCTGGCGGCCCAGCGGGCGGTGGTGCAGTTTACCCCGGCCGTGCAGGCGGCCCAGGCGGACCGGGATGCCAAGGAGGCGGCTGCCAAGGAACGGGAAGCGGCCTACGAGGCCAAGGAAAAGGCCGTGGAGAACCGGGATACGGAGGCCCTCCGGGCGGAGGACGCCCAAAAAGAAGCTTTGGTAAAGCAGGCGCTGACTGCCGTAAATTATGAACAGAACCGGCTGTTGGACGCAGAAGATATGGTGAACGATGCCCTGGACAAGCTGAACGGGCAGGAGGATGCGGCGGAGCAGGAAGCCCAGGCAGAACTGGACCGCTTGGCCCAGCAGATGGATGCGGCCAGCGAGGCTTTGGATGCAGCGGACCAGAGACTGGATGCGCTCCAGCAGCAGCTGGACGCTTTGACGGATGCCCGGGAGCAGGCGGAAGACGCCGAGCGGGATGCCCGGGAACAGGTCCGGGACTACCAGCAGCAGGCCGTGGAACTGACGGTGGAAAAGCAGCAGGCGGAAAAAGACGAGGCAGAAGCCCAGGCCTACGATTCCGAAGCGGCCAAATGGCTGGACGACGCGGAGAACTGGGCCCGCAGCGCCCTGAAGGAGCGGCAGCGGGCGGACTACGCCCTGGCCCATTTTGGGGAAGGGGCGGGCTGGCAGACCGGCGTGGAATTTGACAGCTGGAAGGGCCGGGAATCCGGGCATCAGCTGTTTATTCCCTTGAATTTTTACCAGGCAGGACGGATTAGCGGCCACCGGGTGGATATTGGCCTTTCTACGGGCTATGTGCAATCGGATACCCATAAGAGCCACGGCAGCGTGTCGGGCTGGGCGGATACCCAGCTGAGTGCCGAACTGCGCAATGACCACAAGCAAAACAGCGTCCGCTACCAGCTGCTGTTTAATCTGCCTACGGGGCAGAGTGCCATCTACCAAAATGCCGTGGTGGGAAATGATTTGGCCCGGATGACGGATTTTGGTGCAGGGTTCCAGGTGACCCCGGGCCTTGAACTGATCCACCACTTTACGGAGCGGGACAGTCTGGCGGCCAGCGTCCAGTACACGCTCCGCCGGAGCTACGACTATTCCAAGGAAGTGCCGGGGGCCCAGGTGGACCCGGGGAATGCTTTCCAGCAGGAGGTCAGCTACCTCCATGCAGGGCCCAAAACCCAATACCGTTTGGGGGTGGTCCACAGCCATGCGGAGAGCTCCTACCAGGACACCATTTTCAGTGAGCTGCGGGAAGTGGAAGTGCCCAGGACGCTGCATAACGGTAAGGGCGGCCCCCAGGGCGGCGAAGGGGGCACCCAAACTGTAACCCGGGAATTCTGGGGCCGGGACAGCCGGCTGCACTACCGGGAAGGGGACGATTGGGAGCTGAGCTGGTTCTACAATGACCAAATTACAAAGCGGGACGAACTGTCCCTGTACGGCATTTGGAACCTGGTCAGTGCCGGCTGGGGCTACCGGAATCAGGCGGTACACCGGCTCAGTGCCGGGGCCGGTTGGCTGCACCATATGAATGAGCGGCAGGAATGGCATATCCTGGCGGGGTATAAAGATGTGACGTCCAACTGGGATCCGCTGCGGCTGGAACTCAACAGCGGTGCCTATAAATACTATTCCCTGCTGCTGGGCTTTAGCTGGCAGCTGGGCGCCAAAAATCGTCTAAGTCTGGACGGGGAACGGTTCCGTCGGAAGGATGACCGTGGCGGTTCCTATCGGGGCTGGAAGGTGCTGTGCACCCTGAACCAGTCCTTCTAAAAGGAGAAGGTATGCGTAAGAAAATTTTAGGCTGGCTGCTGGGAGGTCTCCTGACCTTCACAGCGGGCTGCGGGGAAGCAGCGGTGGCGCCGGAAGCGGCAAACCCGGTGAATCCCCAAACGGAAATGATCCAGCTGGCGGGAGAACTGGGGCAGTATGCCAAGGCAAAGCGGCCCGGCTTCCAGCTGGTGGGCAACGGGGCGGCGGGCCTTTTGGAGGTAACGCCGGACAACCCCAAGGAAAATGTGGACAAGCTGGTCCAAGCTTTGGACGGCTTTCTCACGGAATCCGTATTTTATACAGAAAGTGACCAGGGACCCCAGCCCCAGGAGAAGTCCATGCTGGAATTCCTAAAAGGGGTATTCGCCCTGCCCCAGAAGGCGGGGAAGGCGGTGTGGACCCTGGATTATATACCGGACCCGGAGCTGCAGGAAAAGGATGAGGCCCTGGGGCACAAAAACGGCTATGTAAGCATGGCCGTAGGGGATAGAAATCTGGCCCAGCTGCCCCAGGGACAGGTGCCCCGGGTAAGCAGCCGGGACATCCGCAGGGTGCAGGACGCAGAGAATTTTCTGTTCCTGCTGAATCCGGAAAATTTTGCGACTCGGCTGGACTATTTGACTGCCCTGCAAAAGACGCCCTACGACGCAGTGGTGGTGGATTTGTATTACGGGGATAAACCGCTGACTCCGGCAGAAACGGCCATGCTCCAGGACAAGCCCCAGGGCGGGCGGCGGCTGGTGTTGTGCTATCTGAGCGTAGGGGAGGCGGCGGACTACCGGCCCTACTGGCAGCCTGACTGGAAGACCAAGCCTCCGGACTGGGTGGGCAAACCCAACCCGGACTGGCCGGGAAGCTACCGGGTGAAGTACTGGCGGCCGGAGTGGAAGCACCTGCTGTACGGCAGCGACGGGGCCTATTTGGACCAGATTCTGAACGCTGGCTTTGACGGGGTGTTTTTGGATGTAATGGATGCATGGCAAACCTATAAATAGAATCACGAAACGTTGGCAAAGGGTACGCTTGCTATAGACAACGGGGATTTTCGTCTTTAAGGGGAGTGCGGCCGAGCAGGGAAGGAATTCCCTTCCCCCTGGCCGGAACCAGTTCCAGGGCTGCCTGGGAAGGGATGGAGAGTATGGCAAAGAAAAAATTTAAATTGCTGGCGGTGGGGGATAGTCCCAAACGCCGGGAACTGGCGGAGCTGATCCGGGATCAGTTTACCATTGTGGAAGCGGATACCGGGGCCCAGGCCGCAGAACTGCTCTGTCAGGAAAATCATATTGATGCCATTGTGGTGGTGCTGGCGCCGGGACAAGCGCTCCAGGACTTTCAGCAGCTCCACGACGATCCGGAGTACCATCGGATTCCCGTATTATTTGTGGTGCAGCAGGCCAGCTCCCAGAAAATGGAGGAGAGTTTCTCCTTTGGAGCGTTTGATGTAATGCCCCTGCCCATGGGGGACCCTTTTGTCCAGGCCCGGTTTGCCCATTTGCGCTACGCTTTGGAAAGTAAGAAAAACAGCGAGCTGCTCCAGAAGCTGGTGCGGCGGGCCATGAAGCAGGAAGACCCGGAGCAGTCCTTCCACTGCTTTTTGCGGTATGTGGGGCTGATGACGGGGGCGGAGCGAGCTTTTATTTTTGAAGGGCACTCCCGGGCTCCTTACGCCTGGTTCCGGAAGGATAACCTGACCACCCGGCTGAGAAGCGTGGCACCCCAGGATTTTAAGGCCATGGAAAAGACCATGGAAGCTTTGTTTGCCCAGTACGGCAGTCTGGCCATTGAGGATACGAGCCAGGTGGCCCAGGGCCGCAGGGAGACCCAGCAACTGTTCCGGAAGCTGGGCATACGGAATCTGGTGGCGTTTCCGGTGGAATTTCGTAATCGGCGGCTGTGCGTCATCTCCCTGGAGAATGTGCCGGAAAACCGGATCCGGGAAATGCGCCGGCTGCTGGAGCAGGCCATTACGCCGCTGATCATGCTGTTTGCCAACCGGAATACGGTGTTCCATCTCCGGGCCAACAGTGCGGTGGACCAGATGACGGGGACCCTGAATCGGAATGCTTTTGACCGGGTGAGTACTTCTTTGGAACCGGAAAAGAGCCTGGGGGTCATGTTTGCCGATGTGGACAATTTGAAGCGGGTAAACGATGAACAGGGCCATGACTGGGGGGACCGGCTGATCTGCGATGCAGCAGAAGCCCTGCTGCGGTTCCGCCATGGGGGCAACGTGTTCCGCATTGGCGGGGACGAATTTGTCATCTTGTGGCAGGGCCTGACGGAAAAGGACTTCCAGGACATTGGCCGGCGGCTGGAACGGCAGCTGGCAGAACGGAAGCTGCAGCTGTCCTTGGGCTTTACCTGGGCGCCGGATCCGGCCCAGGGGTTTGAAGCCATTCTGCGGCAGGCGGACCAAAAAATGTATGCCAACAAGCAGCAGCGGAAGGCCCAAGCGGAAAGCCCGGACACGCTGGTAAAGCCCTTTGAGCAGGCCCTGCAAAAGGGGGAATTTACCTTTGGCATTCAGCCGGTGGTGAATCCCCAGAACCGGAAGGTAATCGGCGGCGAAGCGCTGGCCCGGTGGGTCCGGGGCGGGGTGGTGCTGGAACCGGTACAGTTCCTGGAGGATATGGCCAAAACGTCCTTTATCTTCCAGCTGGACCAGTATATTTGGGAACAGGTGTGCAGGTACCAGCGGCAGCTGCTGAATCAGGGGATTCGGCCGCTGGCTTTATCTGTGAACATCCACGCCCGGGATTTTTCTCAGGGCGATGTACCCGGAACCATCCAGAAGCTGCTGCAAAAATACGGGCTTACCCGCAGGGAAATATTTTTTGAAATCCGGGAAGCGGAATACCGGTCGGATCCTTTGGTGCGCAGCGGGGCAGATGCCCTATATGACGCAGGGCTGGTTGTTTTTTTGGACGAGTTCGGGCTGGAGTACGATTCCCTGCAAACCCTGGGCAGCCTGAAAATCCGGGGCGTGAAATTCAGTTACCATCTGCGGCTGGATATTGGCGAAGACTACAAGCAGCAGATTATCAGCAGTATGCTGAATCTGGCGGAGCGCTACCGGCTTCTGGCGGTGGTGACGGGAATTGAAACTAGCGAACAGGACGAGTTTCTGGTCAAGAAGGGGTGCAACTGCGCCCAAGGGTTCTACTGGTATCATCCGATGAGCCCCCAATCCTTCCAGGCTCTTTTGGGCAAGGCGGATATGGTGCAGAATATGGAACGGCTGCTGATGGAACACAATGTGGGCAGCCTGACCGTGTACAGTCTGCTGAACGAGAATATTCTCAGCGAAACCAAGCTGAACAATTTGATTGGCCCCATGGCCATTGTGTCGGTGAAAAACGATGACAGCGTCGTGCGGGTGCGTCAGGTAAACCAGGCCTACTATAACCTGTTGGGCCAGGACGCCATGAGCCCGGAAAATTCCCAGCTGCCGGATATCCCTTTGGACCGGCGGGGAGAGACCCTGGTCAGCGCTTTCCGGAAAGCGGACAAGCGGCTGAGCAAGGGGCACGTCATTTCCTTCTATTACCGGGTGCCCCGGACTCAGGAGCGCAAGCACCTGGCAGCCAAAATTATTCCTATTGTGAAAAATCAGGAGTATCGGTATTATCTGGTACTGCTGCACAAGTACCGGCGGTAGGCCGGAATAAGCCGGTTATTTTTACTATAAGGTCTTTCTTTTATATTGAAATCAGTGTATAGTATATGCTAACAGAGTTAAAACTATTCTTTTCTGCAACTACTTGCAGAAGGCTCGCGGGCAAGAAGGTTTTTGCGCTGGCCATACTATATTGCGGCCCCTTTGTCTATTGAGGAGAATTGCTATGAATGCAAGCGAGCAAGAAAAAAACAAAAAAGAGCTGCTGGCCAGCTGTCTGGATCATTTACCCGGGGGTGTTCTCATCTGCGTGGAGGATCCGGAAGGCAGTATTTTATACGTAAATAAATATGTAATTGAGTTTATGGACTGTGCCACTGAGGCAGAGTTTCGTCAGCTGACGGGGGGCGTGCTTACCGGGATGGTCCGGCCGGAAGAACGGCGGGAGCTGTTCCAGGTGATGAAGCAGTTCCGGGAAGGCACAAGCACTTTTCAGCATATCCGCTACGCCGTGAAGACCCGCATCGGGCGGCTGCGCTACGTGGATGCCCTGGACTACCTGGTGGTGGAAGCCTCAGGAAGGCGGCTCCATTATATTTTCAATGTGCCGGGGGATGATCCGGTACTGAATCAGGACGCCCTGCCCGGGGTACGGAAGTTTTTTGACTATGCCAGGCAGCTGCCGGCGCTGATGCAGCAGGGAGGGAAAAATCCCAACCTGGCGGTGGTGGCCTTTCATGTGGACCATTATAAGATCTACTCCCTGAAGTATGGGGCAGCAGCTACGGAAAAACTGATCAGCCGCTGCGCGGCCATTCTTCAGGAAGTTTTTTCCGAAACCTTTCTGTTCAATTTATCGGAGGAACGGTTTGCCCTTTTGGCGCCGGTGAAGCAGCTGGAAGAAAAAATCCAGCAGGCCCATGCCAAAATGCGGGAAGAATATCCTGACCAGGTGGTGATGTTCTACTTTGGCAGCTACCTGCCCAGGATGGGCGGGGATGATATGTACCGTTCTCTGCTGTGGGCGGAAACGGCCTGCGACAACCTGCGGGAAAAGCCGGAGGAGTTTTACCAGGAAGCTACGGCTCCTGTCCGGGAAAAGGTGCAGATTCGCCGCTATGTGGTGAGCCACATTGATGAGGCGGTGGAGAAGGACTGGATTCGGCCGTATTATCAGCCCCTGGTCCGGGCCAAAACCTTGGAACTGGTCGGGTTTGAAGCTCTGGCCCGCTGGCAGGAACCCAGCTGGGGAACGCTTTTGCCCGATGCCTTTATTGGGCCTTTGGAAACGTCCCACCAAATCGACAAGCTGGATCAGCAGATGATCCGCTGCGTGTGCCGGGAGTACCGGCAGCGGGTGGACGCCGGCAAGCCGGTGTATCCGGTATCGTTAAACCTGTCCCGGCTGGACTTTTTCCTGATTAATGCCTTTGCCACCCTGGAAAAATATGTAAAAGAGTACCGGGTGCCCCGGAATATGCTTCGGGTGGAAATCACTGAAACTCTGCTGGTAGGGCAGGAAGGTCGGATGGCCGAAGAAGTGAACCGGTTCCGGGAAGCGGGCTACCAGGTGTGGATGGACGATTTTGGCAGCGGCTATTCGTCCCTGCATACCCTGAAAAGCTGCAATTTTGACCTGATGAAGCTGGACAAGGAATTTCTCAGGCCCTTTACGGAGCGGGGAAAGAAAATCCTGGAAAATGTGCTGGAGATGACCCGGCTTTTGTGCATTCGTTCCCTGGGAGAAGGGGTGGAGAACCGGGAGCAGCTGGAATTTTTCCGGGCCCAGGGCTGCGAGCTTGTGCAGGGGTATCTGTTAGGGGTGCCATTGCCCTATGAGGACAGTATTACGGCTTGCCAAAAGCGGCTGCAGCAGCTGCGGAAAGCAGGTTTGAAATAAACGTACAAGAAGGCAGTGTGCGGCTTGAGGGCACTTGCCAACAATGAAAATCGACTTTTCTTTTTGGATAAAATATAGTATATTATAATCCTGATAAAATAATTGCAAAGGGATTTGTTGAGCCCTTCAGGGTCTCATTCTAGGGCTTGCCAGGATAGAAAGGAGTGCGGGCAGCCATCCACAGGGATATTGTACAACTACAGGATAAAAGCAAGCAGAAAAGCGGCTTTTCCTGGAATCTTGTAGCAGACATTGTACGCACAACAGGGCTGCTGCCGCTGTTGCTGTTACCTGAAGCTGCGGAGGAAGAGACATGACAGATAAGGAAAACAAAAGGGGTATTGCCATCGCCCAGGGCTTGGACTGCATGCCGGGGGGCGTGGTCATTTCCCGGGAAACCGGGGAACTCCTGTATGTGAACCCGTATATGGTGGCCTTCTACGATTGTGCAAGTGAAGAAGAGCTGCGGGAATATCTGGCTGACAATATGTACACCATGGTACGGCCGGAAGACCGGGAAAGCCTGCGCCAGCGCCTCCAGAAGGAGGAAAAGGGCCGGGAGCTGTACTACCGGATGCGGTATACGGTGGTCACCAAAAAGGGCCGGATCCGCCACGTAGATGCGGTGGACCGGCTGGTGGTGACACCGGAGGGAGAACGGCTGCACTATGGCTTCAGCCTGCCCATGTCAGAAACCGGGGTGGAGCAGGATGCCATGACCGGCACCCGGCGCTTTTTGTCCTATGCCAGCCAATTTTTGGAGATGTATCAGGAAGGGATGGCCATGCCGGCCCTGAATCTGATTTTCTTTAATGTGGAGCGGTTCAAGCTGTACAACATCAAGTACGGCATAGAGGCAGGAAATCAGCTGATTGCCCGCTGTGCCGCGGTGCTGCAGCAGGTCTTTGCCAATGATTTTGTCTTTTGCATTGCGGACGACCGGTTCGCCATCCTGACGGATGCTCTCCGGGTCCGGGACCGGGTCCAGGAGGTCCGGGAGATTCTCCGGCAGGAATATTCCGACCGGGTGGTGGCCTTCCACTTTGGAGGCTACCGGATTATGGATCCCCGGGAAGATCTGCACCAGGCGCTGGACCGGGCCAGGATGGCCTGCGAAAGCATCCGGGGACGGTTGGACACCTATTTCTATGAATGGACCGACCTTATGGCCGGCCGTATGGCCATCCGCAGCTATGTGGTGGGACATATTGACGAAGCGGTACAAAAGGGCTGGATTCGGCCCTACTACCAGCCGGTGGTGCGGTTGGACACCCTGGAGCCCGTGGGCTTTGAAGCCCTGGCCCGGTGGATCGATCCGGAGCGGTGGCTGCTGATGCCGGCGGACTTTATCGGTTCGCTGGAGGATTCCCAGCAGATTGACAAGCTGGACCGGCATATGATTGCCTCTGTTTGCCGGGAGTACCGGCAGCGGGTGGAGGCCGGAAAGCCGGTGTACCCGGTTTCGATAAACCTGTCCCGGCTGGACTTCTTCCTGTGCGATGCCTATGAGGTGCTGGAAGAAAATACCCTGAAGTACGGGGTGCCCCGCAATATGCTCCAGGTGGAAATTACCGAAAGTCTGCTGCTGGACCAGGGCCTTCGCATGACGGAGGAAATGGAACGGCTGCGCCGGGCTGGGTACCAGGTGTGGATGGACGACTTCGGCAGCGGGTATTCTTCCTTGAATACCTTGAAAACTCACGATTTTGACGTGGTGAAACTGGACCGGATGTTTCTGGAGCCCTTTACGGTGAAGGCCCAGAAAATCCTGGCGGCAGTGCTGGCCATGAACCATGCCCTGGGGATTCGGACCCTGGGTGAAGGTCTGGAGACGGAGGAGGAATTGGACTTCTTCCGCCGGGAACACTGCGAGCTGGCCCAAGGCTATTTGCTGGGACGGCCCCAGCCTTACGACGAAAGTTTGGCGGAATGCAGCAGGAAATGCCAGGCACTGCTGGGCAAAGAGAAAGACAAAAAAGAAATGGCGGCAGGGCTGGAAAAGCCTGTCTGAGAATAGATTTAGAGAGAAAGCTGTAACAAGCAAGCTAAGTAGGATAGCAGCGCCTGTTTTGTGGGGAAACGGGCAGAAACCATGAAAACGGCAGGGGTGCCCGCTGGGCGGCTCTGCGTACCAACCGAGTGAGGTTACAAGGATGAGAGGGAATACTATTCGTTTATTATTGGTGGCCGATGATCGGCGCCAAGCCTGGCTGAAAGGGCTGCTGCAGGAGAATTTTCGCTTTCTGACAGAGTCCGATGCTGCGTCTGCCCTGGCGCGGCTTCACCAGGAACGCCGGGTGGATGCTATTATTCTGGCACCCACCCAGGGGCGGGGGCTTGACGCCCTGCGCCGGATGCACACAGATCCGGTGTGTCACCATATTCCGGTGGCTCTGCTGTTGGAAAATGCCAGTGCGAAAGAACAGGAAGAAGCGTTCTCCCTGGGTGCAGTGGACGTGATTTCCCTGCCGGCGGAGGATGACCTGATCCGGGCACGGTTTACCCATTTGAAATACGAATTGGAAAAACAGAATACCCTGCGGCTGCTCCAGCGGATTGTCCGCCGGGCCATGAAACAGGAAGATCCAGACCAGATTTTCCTGCATTTTCTGCGGTATTTGGGACTGTTTTCCCAGGCAGAAAAAGTGTTTATTTTTGAAGGGGATTCCCATGCCCCGTATTATTGGAGTACCAGCGGCGAGGCCGGGGTGGGGGAGCGGACGGTTCCCCAGCGGGATTACGCAGCACTGCGAGAGACCATTGATGGCCTGTTTGCGAAATACGGCAGTGTGTTTATCAGTGATTTGTCCCGGTGCCCGTGCGAAGATGAAAAAGCGCTGGCGGTGCTGACTTCCTATGGGCTCAAGAGCCTGGCGGCGCTGCCCATTTATTTCAACCACCGGCGGCTGTGCGTGGTATGCCTGGAAAACGTGCCCCGGGACCGGATGAGACCTACCCGGATGCTGGTGAGCCATTTGAAGACGTCCCTGATCATGATGTTTGCCAATCGGAACTCGGTGTACCACCTCCGGGCCAACAGTTCCATTGACCAGATGACTGGGGCCCTGAACCGGAATGCCTTTGACCGGTACAGCCAGACCATTGATCCGGAAGAAAGTATTGGGGTGCTGTTTGCGGACCTGGATAACCTGAAACAGGTCAACGATCAGATGGGCCACAGCTGGGGGGACCGGCTGCTGTGCGATATGGCAGAGGCTCTGATGCGCTACCGGTTTGGGGGCACGGTATTCCGCATAGGCGGGGACGAGTTTGTGGTGGTGTGGCAGGGCCTGTCCAAAGACGCTTTCTACGCCCTGGGCCAGCAGATTCGCCGGCATTTGGCGGAGCGGAACCTGAACAATTCCATGGGCCTGTATTGGGCCCCTGATGTGCGCAAGGGCTTTGATGCGGTGCTCCGGGCTGCGGACCAGCAGATGTACAATGAAAAGAGCCAGCATCGGCTGATCTGCCGCAGCACCAATAAGGAAGAAAGCCTGTTTGTGGAAGCTATGGCCAAGGGAGAATTTACGCCGTTTTTGCAGCCCATTGTGAATCCCCAGACCAATAAGATTATCGGGGCAGAGCTGCTGGCCCGGTGGATTCGGGGCGGGGTGATTCTGGAACCGTCCCATTTCCTGGACGAAATGGAACAGGACGCCTTTATTTTCCAACTGGATTCCTATCTGTGGGAAGAAGCCTGTAAGCTCCAGCGGGAACTGCTGGACAAGGGGCGGAAACCCATTCCGCTGGCTGTGAACGTCAATGCCAAGGATTTCTATTTGGGAAACGTCCCCCGGCTGATTCGGCAGCTATTGGAGAAGTATGACCTGCCCTATGAGCTGTTGATTTTAGAAATCAAGGAGCGGGATTACCGGCGCAACTCCCTGGTCCACAGCTGCGTGGACAATATGTACGATGAAGGGGTCTTTACGGTCATGGACCAGTTTGGCATGGAATATGATTCCCTCCAGGTACTGCCCACCTTGAAGGTGCGGGGGGTAAAGTTCAGCTGGAACCAGCGCCAGGATATTTCGGAAGAGTATAAGCAGAAGGTGCTGGAAAGTCTGATGAACTTGGCCGAACGCCAGGGGCTGATTGTCAACGTGGCTGGCATTGAAACCGCGGAGCAGGCCCAGATGGTGATCCGGCAGGGCGGCGGCTGCGCCCAGGGCTTCTACTGGTACCGGCCGCTGGAATGCCGGGCTTTCCGGAGACTGCTGGCAACGCCGGGGCTGACCCAGCCGCCCAAGGACCAGTCCATGCTGAGCCTGAACGTAGGAACGCTGACGGTGTACCACCTGCTGGCGGAGAATATCATCAGCGAGGCCCGGCTCAACGATATTATTGGGCCCATGGCCATTATTTCCGTGAAAAATGATGACAGCCAAATCCGGATGCGCCAGATGAACCGGGCGTACTACCGGCTGGTGGGGCGGTCCCCCCAGGATCCTTCCCTGAGCGTGGTGGACAACATTCTGACCGATGAACCGGGACAGGACCTGCTTACGGCCTTCCATCGGGCAGACGGCCGGCCGGACAGCGGCCATTTGATTTCCTTCCGGTATACCTGTCCGGGAGAATTGGAGCCCCGGCATTTGGTGGCCCGGATTCTGCCCATTGGTAAGAACGACCATTTCCGGTACTACCTGGTATTTCTGCACAAGTTCCGGTGAAAAAATTTTAGAAACAAGTTTTTGTACACTAACTTATATGTAGAAAACCCCTGTGGGGCTAACAGGGAAAGATACGCAAAAAAGGCATACTGCTCAAGCTGCTGGCGGCGAGAGCGGTATGCCTTTTTGTCCGGGGCGGGGTTAGGGGAGCGCCTTTCAGACGAAAAAAAATCCTGCCGCCGCAGCGACAGGATAAATTTTCAATGGTGGAACTAACTGGACTCGAACCAGTGACCCCCACGATGTCAACGTGATACTCTAACCATCTGAGCTATAGTTCCTTAAACAATGAGATAATTTTACCCGAAAGTGGCGTTATTGTCAAGGGCAATACGGGGTTTCCTGTTTCTTTTTTACCTTAGAAACGATATAATGATTACATATGCAAGTTTGCAGACTGCCGGAGAAAACGGCCGGAGGTCTTTTTTCCTGAGCCGCGGAAAGCCTGAAACCGGGCGGCTGGGCAGCTGCTGAAGACAATAAGGGAGGTATTCTCTATGTGGAAAAAATTTGTGACCCTGCTGCTGTTCGCCGTTTGTGTGGCAGTGGCTGCCTGCGGCAGTGCGGAGGCTCCCAAGGCTGCCAGCACCAAGGCAAATGCCAAACCCCAGCGGGTGCTTGCGCTGTTTGATACCAGTAAAGGAAAGTTCCAGGTGCAGTTAGCCACGGAGGCAGCACCCAAAACCTGCGCCAATTTCATCAAACTGGCGGAATCGGGCTTCTATAATGGGCTGACCTTCCACCGGGTGATTGATGGCTTCATGATCCAGGGGGGCGATCCCCAGGGCAATGGCACCGGGGGGCCTGGCTACACCATTCCTGATGAGTTTTCTGACCAGATTCGTCACAGCGGCCCGGGCATCCTTTCCATGGCCAACCGGGGCCCCAATACCGGGGGCAGCCAGTTCTTCATTACCCTGGAAGCCACGCCCTGGCTGGACGGCAAGCATGCGGCTTTTGGCCGGGTCGTCGAAGGCATGGACGTGGTCCAGGCCATTGGCAAGGTAAAGACCGATGCCCAGGATAAGCCGGTGGAACCGGTAATCATCAAGACCATTACCATCAAAACGCTGGACTAGACAGGAGGAGCGGAGTTTGACAGAACAACTAGAAAAACGGTTTGCTTTCCGGGATTCCCGGGAAATGGTGGCCGTGCTGGGAGAAAATGACGAATACCTGCGTCTTTTGCAGCAGCAGTTGGACTGCACCCTGATTCCCCGGGGCAATGAATTGATTGCTTCCGGCTCGGAAGAAGCGGTGGGTTATACGGAAAAGTTGGTTTCTGAACTGCTGTACCTGTACCGCCAGGGGCTGCCGGTTACGGAGCACGATGTAAAGTACGGGCTGCGGCTGGTGCTGGAGGGCAAGGAAAGCCAGCTCCATACCCTGTACACGGATACGGTGCTGACCACCTTCCGGGGCAAGCAGGTCAAGGCCAAGACCCTGGGCCAGCTCCAGTATCTGAAGACCATTGGGGAAAATGATATTACCATTGCCATTGGGCCGGCGGGCACGGGGAAAACGTACCTGGCAGTGGCCATGGCGGTGAAGGCGTTAAAAAATAAGGAAGTGGAACGGATCATCTTGACCCGTCCTGCGGTGGAAGCCGGAGAAAAACTGGGTTTTCTGCCGGGGGATTTGCAGGAAAAGGTGGACCCGTACCTGCGGCCGCTGTACGATGCCTTGTACGAAATGCTGGGTATGGAAGTATTCCAGAAGCACCTAGCCCGGGGCACCATCGAAGTGGCGCCGCTGGCCTACATGAGAGGGCGTACCCTGAACGACGCCTTTATCATTTTGGACGAGGCCCAGAACACCACGGCGGAACAGATGCGCATGGCCCTGACCCGGTTTGGCTTTGGCTCCAAGCTGGTCATCACCGGGGACGCTACCCAGGTGGATCTGCCCAGCGGGAAACAGTCAGGGCTTACCAATGCGGCATATGTGCTGCGGAACGTGCCGGGAATCGGGATTATCCAATTTTCCGAGCGGGACGTGGTGCGCCACGAGATTGTAGGGGCCATTATCAAGGCCTATGAAAACTACGACCGGAAGAAGAAAGAAAAGGAGCAGGCGAAAAACCATGATCGTAACACTGGAGAATAACCAAGAAGAAATTCAGGTACCGGAAGAACTGGAAGCAACCCTGAAAAAGGCCATGGACATCATTGCCCGGCTGGAGAAGCTGACGGACAACACGGAAGTGGATATTACCATTGTGGACAACGACGAAATCCACCAGCTGAACCGGGATTACCGGGGCATCGACCGTCCCACGGACGTGCTTTCCTTTGCCCTGGACGAGGGGGACGAGGAACCGGAAGTGGAAGACGGGGAAGCCGAGCATCTGCTGGGGGACGTGATCATTTCTGCTCCCCGGGCCGTAGAGCAGGGGGAAGAGTTTGGTCATGGGCTGAACCGGGAAATGACCTACCTGGCGGTCCATGGGATGCTGCATCTCCTGGGCTATGACCATATGGAAGAAGCGGACAAGCAGGTAATGCGGGCCCGGGAGGAGCAGGTGCTCCGGGAACTGGACCTGGCGGAAGAAAAGTACGGAGGCTGAGATGGCGCTTGATGCGGAATTGTTCCAGGCGGCGGTGAAGGCCCGGGAAAACGCCTATATTCCCTATTCCCACTTTGGGGTGGGGGCGGCAGTACGAGCCAAGGACGGACGGATTTTCACCGGCTGCAATATCGAAAACGCTTCCTATGGGCTGACAGTGTGTGCCGAGCGGAACGCTATTTTTGCGGCGGTAAAGGAAGGGGTACGGGAATTTGCGGCCCTGTGTGTAACGGCGGACACCCCGGCGCCGGTAGCTCCCTGCGGGGCCTGCCGGCAGGTGATGGCGGAATTTCAGATTCCTGTAATTTATTTGACCAACCTGAAGGGCGACGTGAAGGAAACTTCTTTGGAAGAACTGCTGCCCTACAGTTTTGACCTATAAGCATGACAAGCAGAAAGGAAATTTGCATGGAAGCTGCTGAACAAAAACAACATCGGGCGGGCTTTGTGGCTGTGGTAGGCCGCCCCAACGCAGGGAAATCCACCCTGGTGAATAAACTGGTGGGGGAAAAGGTGGCCATTATTTCTGACCGGCCCCAAACCACCCGGAACCGGATCCTCAGCATTTTGAGCACCGCTGAGGCTCAGGTGATTTTCCTGGATACTCCCGGGCTGCACAAGCCCCAGGACAAGCTGGGGGAACATATGGTGCGGGCTGCGGAAGGCGCCATCCAGGATGTGGACCTGGTGCTGTACGTGGTGGATGCCAGCGAGAAATTCGGCAAGGGTGAGGAAACCATTCTGGAACGGCGGCGCAATTCCTGCCGGGTACCGGCTATTCTGGTGCTGAACAAGATTGACCAGCTGGGGGACAAGAGCCGGCTTTTGCCCATCATTGCCCGGTTCCAAAAGGAATACGATTTTAAGACGGTGGTCAGCCTGTCGGCCCTGGAAGATACGGATTTTTCCGCCCTGCTTGAGGAAATCATCGGCTGCCTGCCCTACGGACCGGATTTCTATCCGGAGGATATGTACACGGACCAGCCGGAAAAGGTCATGGCCGCCGAAATCATCCGGGAAAAGGTGCTGCAGCTGACCCGGGACGAAGTGCCCCACGCTGTGGCGGTGCAGGTCCAGGAAATGAAGACACGGGACAACGGCATGGTCTACGTCCGGGCCGACCTGTTTGTGGAACGGGATTCCCAAAAGGCCATTCTGATTGGCAATAAGGGCAGTATGCTAAAGGAAATCAGCAAGCGTGCCCGGCTGGATATTGAAGACCTGGTGGGCAGCCGGGTGTACCTGGAGCTTTGGGTGAAGGTACGGCCCAAATGGCGGGAAAAAGAGGGCGATTTGAAGCGCCTGGGCCTGGCCAGCGACCATAACCAATATTGACCGGAATGGGCTGTTATTGTATAATTATTTACTAAGTAGTGCTGTAATTTATAAAAATTGTTATGTTAAAATACTATAGAAGGAGAGATGTCCTATAGACTCGGGGCCTTTACTAGGGCGCATATTGAAACCAATTTTATATCCTTTTGCCTATGTCTTTTATCATCTGGGGCGGGGTCTGTTCCATTTTATGGGAATTGAACCGGTCCATCCCGGCACCAGCCATTCCGAAGATGATCTGCGGAAAATGGTCAGTGCCAGCGAAAAGGGCGGCAGCATCGACCCGGTGGAAAGCCGGCTGATCGATAATGTCTTTGACTTTGCGGACCGGGTGGCCCGGGAGGTCATGGTGCCCCGGCAGGATATGGTCTGCCTGTTTGTGGATGATACGGTGGAGGAAAACCTGGCGGTCATCAAGGAATCGGGCCATACCCGGTATCCTCTGTGCCGGGAAGACCGGGACCACATTCTGGGGATTATCCATATCCGGGAACTGATGAATGCGGACTATCAGAAACCGGATTTCAACTGGACCAGCATCATGCGGGAAATCGACGTGGTGCCGGAAAGTATGTCCATTGCCAAAATCCTCCAATTGATGCAGCACAAGCACGTGCAGATGGCTGCGGTGGCCGACGAATACGGCGGCACGGCGGGACTTGTTACCATGGAAGACCTGCTGGAGGAAATCGTTGGGGACATCCAGGACGAACACGATACGGATATGCCGGAAATCAACAAGATGCCGGACGGGTCCTATGTGTTTGACGGGCTGGTGCTTTTGGATGAGGTGTCCGAAATCATGGGCATCCAGTTTGATGAACCGGAAGAGGATACCATCGGGGGCTATGTGTTTGGCCTCATTGGCCGGCAGCCCGTGGTGGGTGACAGTGTGGAAGCCAACGGCTACAAGTTTGAGGTGCTGGATTCTACCGGGTTCCGGGTGCTCCGGGTCCGGGTCATTCCCCTGAAAAAAGACGACCAGGAGAAAGAAGCGGCTGTCCATGAGCAGTGAAGTATATCAAGACGAAGCAATTGTATTGCGGGTGAAAAATTGGCAGACTGCGGATAAGTTCGCAGTCTGCTTTTGTCGTGAACACGGGAAAATCCCGTTTATTGCCTACGGGGCGGCCTACGCCCGGAACCAGAGCGGGCGGCTGGTGCAGCCCTTTGCCCATTTGCAGGTTTCCCTTTTGCCCGGGCGGCGTTTTGCTACCCTGCGGGGCTGCGAAAGCCTGGAGCGGCCGGCGGAAATGGATTGGGAAGGGCTGGCCTACGGGGCCATTATCGGAGAAACGGCGGAAAGTCTTTTGGGGGACGAAGAACCCCAGGAGGAGATTTTCCAGCTGCTGGTAGATGCCTACCGGCTGCTGCCCAAACGGAACAAACGGCTGGTAACGGACAGCACGCTGCTGAAGCTGCTGGCCCTGTGCGGCTTGCAGCCTATTTTGGATAGCTGCACCAGCTGCAATGAACCGGTTACCGAGGACGGCTTTTTCAGCCTGGTCCAGGGGGGCTTTTTGTGCAAAAACTGTGCCCTGGGGGAGGAGCTGCCCATGTCCTTGGGGACCCGGGACCTGATGGAGCAGCTGCTGCAGCTGGACCTGGCCCAGCCGCCCAACTTTACGGTGCGGGGCCGGGAACTGATGGAAATGGAGAAAATCCTCCATGCGTTTATTGTGTACCAGACGGACCGGCCCCTGCACAGCCTGGACTTTCTGGCCCAGATGGAGAATACTGCTCATGGCCAATAAGGAAGTCCTTAAACTGATTTTAAAAGAGCGGGTGGACCTGCTCTTTTGGGTGATGCTGCTTTTTAACTGCGTTACCACTTTCGTGACCCCGGCGGTGGATTGGTACGCTCCCTATAAACTGGTGCTGCTGCTGTGGCTGTGTTCCGGGGCCTGGCTGCTGCTGCCCTTGGCCAGCCGGCTGCGGCAGGAAGGGACCAGCTGGGGGCTGGCGGTTTTGGCGCTGCTGGTGGGTACGGTGTACCTGCTGCCTCTGAGCTGGCCCCTGAAGGTGGAGTATCCGCTGCTAGAAGGGTGGTTCCTTTTGACGGTGCCCCTGATTTTGTGCAATGTCTGGCGGCACTTCGGCTGGCGGGAAATGCTCCAGCCCCAGGGCCTGCTGTGGACCCTGTGGCCGGTGCTGCTCCTGGGCGGAGCGGTGTGGTGCGTGGAGGATCCGGACCTGGGAAGTCTGGGGGCGGCCCTGCTCCAGCAGGTGTTCTACCTGCTTTTGGGCTGCCACTATGCAGCCTGCGGGGTGACCTACCGGAAACGGTGGCTCTTTACCCTGGGGCTGCTGCTGGTTACCCTGGGCTTTTGGGCCTGCGTGGTAAGTTATTCTTTCGTACTGCCCTTCTACGCCTACTATCTGCTGTGGGCGCTGGGCTTTTTGGTGCTGGAACTGGTCTTTCCTCTGATGAAGCCAGGGGAAGGAGATAGGAGATAAATATGAAACTGATTACCTGGAATGTAAACGGGCTGCGGGCCTGTATGAATAAGGGCTTTGCAGATTTTATGCAGGCAGCGGATGCAGATATTTTCTGCGTCCAGGAAACGAAAATGCAGCGGGAACAGGCGGCTTTTGCCTTTCCGGGCTACTATGAGTACTGGAACAGTGCCGAGAAAAAGGGGTATTCCGGTACGGCTATTTTCAGCAAGACGGAGCCTCTCTCGGTAACCTATGGCCTGAATATCCCGGAGCACGACAACGAAGGCCGGGTGATTACCGCCGAGTACCCCAGCTTTTACCTGATTTGCGTGTATACCCCCAATTCCAAGCGGGGCTTGGAACGGCTGGATTACCGGATGGTGTGGGAGGATGCCTTCCAGGCCTATGCGGAAGAATTGGCCAAAACCAAGCCGGTGATTGTCTGCGGGGATTTGAATGTGGCTGCCCAGCCCATTGATCTGAAGAATCCGGACAGCAACCACCATAACGCCGGGTTTACCGACGAGGAGCGGGCCAAGTTCCAGCAGTTCCTGGCAGGGGGCTTTGTGGATTCTTTCCGGCGGCTGTATCCGGACAAGGCGGAAGCCTATACCTGGTGGTCCTATATGTTCAAGGCCCGGGAACGGAACGCAGGGTGGAGAATCGACTATTTCCTGGTATCCCAGAACGGGGCGGAAAATATTGAAGATGTGATCATTCATTCCGACGTACTGGGCAGCGACCACTGTCCGGTGGAGCTTCAGTATAAGGCGTAAGGAGGCGGGCAGATGGAAGGGGTATTTATCGGGGACCTGGTAGGTTCGGCCTACGAATGGACCGGGTTTAAAAGTAAGGAGTTTCCCTTGTTTTCTGCCAAATGCCGGGTGACCGACGACTCCCTGATGACCTGTGCGGTGGCGGAGGCCTTTGCCAAGGCCCAGCAGGAAGGCAGGCTGGGGGAGGACGCCTACGTGGAAGGTCTTTTGGCCCACTTTATGCGGAACATCGGGCTGCGGTACCCTGACGCCGGCTACGGCAGCAAGTTTTTGTACTGGCTGCAGCACAAGGAGCTGGGGCCCTATGGCAGTTTTGGCAACGGAGCGGCCATGCGGGTGGCTCCGGCGGCGTATTTTGGCCGGACCCTGGAAGAAGTGGAACATCTGGCGATGGTGTCCGCCCGGGTAAGCCACAACCATCCCAGTGCCTATAAGGCCGCCAAGGCGGTGGCCGGGTGCGCGTTTCTGGCCTGCAAAGGGGCGGACAAGGACGGCCTGGGCGCCTATGCCGGCCGGTACTACAATCTGCATTTTACGGTGGAGGGCATCCGGGACAGCTACCGGGGAGATTCCTCCTGCGACAACTCGGTGCCCCAGGGAATTGTTTCGTTTCTTGACGCGGACTCCTTTGAGGATGGGCTGCGCAATGCGGTGTCATTGGGCGGGGACAGCGATACCCTGGCGGCCATTGCAGGCGCTATTGGAGAACCGTTCTTTGGCATTCCTCCGCTGCTAGTGGTGGAAGCAAGAAAGTATTACCTGCCGGAACTGAAGAAGTGGGAAAATGCCTAAGCAAAAATGGACTAGGAAAACGTGGCTTTCACGTTTCCTAGTCCATTTGTTTTAGGGGGTTAGCCCCAATCCCTGAGAGTGCTTATTTCCGGTTTTTGCCCTTCCCCTTGGCTTTGGTGCCGGCAGCTTCTTCCGGGGATATTTCCACAGGCTGGGGGGCAGGGGGCTTTTGGGTCCCGGCCCAGATAAACAGGGCGAGGGCCGCCAAAAAGAAGAACAGGCTGGTGACCTGGGCGGATTTCAGCCCAAAGAGCATGGGGCGTACGTAATCTCCCCGGAGAAATTCCAAAAAGAACCGGAGCAGGGAGTAGAGCATCACGTACAGGCAGCTGGGCTGGCCTTTTTTGGGACGGGTGGTCTGGAACAGCAGCAGGATGGCAAAGAGAATCACGTCAATCTGGCCTTCCCAGACCTCAGCGGGCCACAGAGGCGCATTGCCGTAGGTGCTGTGGGCCAGGGTGCCTTCCGGATAGAGCAGCCCGAAATTGCCGCCGGTGGGGTGGCCAAAGGCGTCCCCGTTTAGCAGGTTGGCCATGCGGCCGATGGACTGGCCGATGAACAGCGCTGGGCAGATGATATCCAGCATTTCCAGCCAATTCACCTTGTGATAGCGGCAGTACAGGGCGCCAGCCAAAACACCGCCTACGATGCCGCCCTGGATGGCCATGCCTCCCTGCCAGACGAAGGGGATTTCGCTGAGGTGGTGGCTGTAATAGGCCCAGTCAAAGAAGAAGACGTCCCAGAGCCGGGCGCCAACCAGGCCGCAGAAGCCGCCGTAGATGCCGATGTCCGGCAGGTACTGTTCCCAGCCCCGGCCATCCCGCCAGGCCAGGAAATACGCCACGGAGGAGGCCATAAAAATGGCGATGCACAGCATGATGCCGTACATACGGATGGGGAAATTTCCAATGAAAAATAGGTATTGATGCAAATTCAGGTGCCTCCTTTGGGGCTACAAAATCTTTACAGGCCGAAAGTCGATATAGTCTGCGGCTACCAGCCGGTACTGGGTGCCGTCCCGGACGCCCTGGAACAGGTTGAGAAAATGGGCGGCGTCTCCGTGGACGTGGCCGTAGATGCATTGTTCCACCTGGTACTTGCGGCACAGTTCCGTAAAGCCGGAGACTTCTTCGGGATTGTACAGGGGCGGGTAGTGGAGGGCGGCAATGAGATGCACCGCTCCGGCTGCCCGGGCACCGGCCAGGGAGCGCTCCAGCCGCTGGATTTCCCGGTTGTAGATCAGCTCGTCGTGTTCCCCGAACTGGGGCATGGAGGGCAGGTTCCAGCCCCGGGTGCCGCAGACGGCCACGTCCCCCTTTTGGTAAAAGGTATTGTGGAGAAAATGGATTTTCTCCGGTACGGCCTTTTGCATTTTGCTCAGGGACGTCCACCAATAATCGTGGTTTCCCTTTAAAATTACAATTTGCCCGGGCAGGGCGGCCAGGGCTCCCAGGTCCCGGCGGACGGCGTCCTCCAGTTCCATGGACCAGGAAGTATCCCCGCACAGCAGCATGGTGTCGTCCTCGGTCAGGGTTTCCTGCCAATTGGACAGCACTTTCTGGCGGTGGTGGAGCCACTGGTCTCCAAAGACTTCCATGGGCTTTGTAGGGGGTTCTCCTGAAAAATGCAGATCTCCCATGGCGTATAGAGCCATTTGTACCACTCCTTCCTGCGTTGACTTTATCCCATACGAAATATATAATAAATCTATTATACATGGGTAAAACCACTGTAATACTCATATGTTACTGAATTTCGGAGACTTATGCAAGGTGTACAGCTGGGTTTTCTTCTCTAGGAGGTATGTGCATGTTTAACGAAAAGTACGAGCCGCACGAGATTGAATCGCGCTGGCAAAAGTATTGGGCCGAGCACAAGACCTACAAGGTCAATAATGATGATCCCCGTCCCAAGTATTATGTGCTGGAAATGTTCCCTTATCCTTCCGGCAATCTGCATATGGGCCATGTCCGGAACTATTCCATCGGTGACGTGGTAGCCCGCTTCCGCACCATGCGGGGCTTTAATGTTCTCCATCCCATGGGCTGGGATTCCTTTGGCATGCCTGCCGAAAACGCAGCCATCAAACACCACATTCCCCCTGCCAAGTGGACCATGGAAAACATTGCCAACATGACCCGCCAGCAAAAAGAGCTGGGTCTGTCCTACGATTGGGACCGGGAAGTGACCACCTGCAAGGAAGATTACTACAAATGGACCCAGTGGTTCTTTGAACTGATGTACAAACGGGGCCTGGCTGTAAAGAAGGAAGCTGCCGTAAACTGGTGCGACCACTGCAACACGGTACTGGCCAACGAACAGGTTATCGACGGCAAATGCTGGCGCTGCGACAACCCGGTAGAGAAGAAGAACCTGTCCCAATGGTTCTTCAAGATTACCGATTACGCAGAACGGCTGCTGGAGGACCTGGATAAGCTGCCGGGCTGGCCCGAACGGGTAAAGACCATGCAGCGCAACTGGATTGGCCGCAGCGAAGGTCTGGAATTTGCCTTTGACTGCCCGGATCTGGGCACCAAACTGGCTGTGTACACCACCCGGCCGGATACCATCTACGGGGTTACCTTTGTGGTTATTCCGCCGGAACATCCGCTGGTAGCCAAACTGCTGGAAAACAACCCCAAGAAAGCTGAATTGGAAGCTTTCTGCGACAAAGTGCGCAATACCTCCGATATTGAAAGAACCTCCAGTGAATCGGAAAAACTGGGTATGTATACGGGTCACGACTGCATCCATCCGCTGACTGGCGAAAAGGTGCAGATCTGGATCACCAACTACGTACTGGTGGACTACGGCACCGGCGCTGTAATGGGCGTGCCCAGCGGCGACCATCGTGACTGGATGTTTGCCACCAAATACGGCATCAAGAAAATCCTGACCCTGCAGCCCAAGGACAAGGAACTGAAGCTGGAAGAAATGACCGACGCCTACGAAGAAAAAGACGGCGTGCTGGTCAACTCCGGTCCCTTCACCGGCATGGAAATGCACAAGGCTGTTGGCGCCATCATCGACTATATGGAAGAAAAGGGCCTGGGCAAGAGACGGGTGAACTACCGTCTGAGAGACTGGCTGATCAGCCGGCAGCGGTATTGGGGCTGCCCGATTCCTGTGGTCTACTGCCCTCACTGCGGCGAAGTGCTGGTTCCCGAAAAGGACCTGCCGGTACGGCTGCCCATCGATGTGAAGTTTGATGCCGGGGCCAAGTCTCCGCTGGCAACCAGCGAAGAATTCGTCAACTGCACCTGCCCCAAATGCGGCGGTCCTGCCAAACGGGAACTGGACACCATGGATACCTTCCTGTGTTCTTCCTGGTACTACCTGCGCTACACGGATCCCCACAATGACCAGGCTCCCTTCAGCGAGGAAGCGGTCAACCACTGGATGCCCGTGGACCAATACATTGGCGGCATTGAACACGCCATTCTCCATCTGCTGTACTCCCGTTTCTTCCTGAAGGTGCTCCACGATGCAGGCCTTGTGAAAGCGGACGAACCCTTCACCAACCTGCTGACCCAGGGCATGGTTATCAAAGACGGGGCCAAGATGAGCAAATCCATCGGCAACGTGGTTTCTCCGGAAGAAATCGTAGGCAAGTACGGCGCCGATACGGCCCGGCTGTTCATCATGTTCGCAGCTCCGGTAGAACGGGAACTGGAATGGAGTGACCAGGGCGTGGAAGGCTCCTTCCGCTTCCTGAACCGGGTATGGCGGATTGTGTACCACTTCAAAAATGAACTGGCTCAGCACGTGACCAGCTACGATACCCAGAACCTGAACGAACAGGATCAGGAACTGCGCCACATTCTGCACACCAGCATCAAGAAGATTACCGAGGACATCGACACCCGGTTCAACTTCAATACGGCCATCAGCACCATGATGGAACTGGTGAATGCTCTGTACGCCTACAAGGAAAAGGCAGAAAACGTCAATGCGGGCCTGATTTACGAAACCATTTCCAAGCTGCTCTTGGTGATGGCTCCCTTCGTGCCCCATATTACGGAAGAACTGTGGCATGATGCCATTGACAGCACCCAGAGCATCCATAAGGAACCCTGGCCCAGCTACGATCCGGAAGCCATCAAGGTCTCCGAGGTGGAAGTGCTGATCCAAATCAACGGCAAACCCAAGGTGCGGATCATGACGCCGGCTGAAATCACCAAGGAAGAGCTGGAAAAACTGGCCCTGGCCAATGGGGAAATCAAAAACGAAATCGGCGCCGGCAAAGTGGTGAAGGTAATTGCCGTTCCCGGCCGTCTGGTAAACATTGTCGTAAAGAAATAAGCAGGCTGCGCTAGACGCCTGGCAAAACTGTATATAGAAACTACCTACTCATATCCTGTACACATCGAACTCCGGGCAGATTCTTTCCTATCGAAACGACAGGAAGGGACCTGCCCTTTTTGCTGCAATAAAGGAGGTACCTATGAACTTATGGGAAAAGAAAAAATGGCTGGTGATTGGCGGCATTATTTTGGCTTGTCTGGGGTTTGGCCTGTGGGAACAGCAGCCCAGGGAGCTGCACCAGGGGACCCTGCCGGTAAGCCAGGAGGCGACGGAAACCCAGAAGCGGCGGGAAACGGCGAAAATCTGCGTGTATGTCAGCGGTGCGGTCCAGGCTCCGGGCCTGTACTACGTCAAGCCGGGCATCCGGTACCAGGAGGCCATTGTTCAGGCCGGGGGAATGACGGAAGACGCTGATGAAACCCGGGTGAACCTGGCCAAAAAGTGCAAGGACGGGTGCCAGGTGAATGTACCCTTTCAGAAGGGAACCAAAAATAAGAAAAGCAGCAGTAAGGGCAGCTTGGCAAAAAGCAGCTCCGGCAGCAGTTCCGGGGCGGCCGCAGGCGCCGCTGCCGGCACAGCCCTAACGGGCGGAAAGGTCAACGTAAACACGGCCACGGCGGAGGAACTGGAAAGCCTGCCGGGCATTGGTCCTTCCCTGGCCCAGCGGATCATTGCCCAGCGGCAGAAGGCATCGTTCCAGTCGGTGGAAGACCTGCTGCAGGTGTCCGGCATCGGCAGGGGCACCCTGGCCAAGTTCCAGGACCGGCTGGAGGTGTGAAATGAACGCCATGCTGCTGGCTTCGTTGGCGTTTGCGGCGGGAATTGCGGCAGGGGTAAACCAGGTGGTGCCCTGGCCGGTTTGGGCGGCTGTAACGGCAATTTTGGCCCTGGGGGCGCTGCTGGCGTCACCCCGGGTCCGGCAGAAACGGCTGCTGCTGGCGCTGTATCTGGGAACCGCTTTGGGGGCGGGAGGCCTTTTGGGAGGCAGGGCCGTCCCGGCAGCCCAGAGAATGGCCCATTTGGCGGACCGGCAGGTGGTCCTTACCGGGCGGCCGGTGCCGGGCTCCTTTTCCCAGGGACAGTACGGCTCCCTTTCCTTTCAGCTGGCGGAGTCCCGGGGAAGGGTCCGGGTATACCTAAAAAAGTGGCAGGGACCGCCTTCTTTTGGAGGCCTGGTCCAGGTTAGGGGCAAATTCCAGCCCCCGGATGGCTTCTACAATCCGGGGCAGCCCCGGCCGGAGGTCCAGGCGGCGGCCAACCGCCAGGGGGGCAGCCTCCAGGGAGAAGGGAAGGACCTGACTTTTCTCAGCCGGGAGGAAAACTGGCAGGAGAAAATTTATGGCTTTGGGGAAAAGCTGCGCCAGGGGGTGCGGGAGGCCATGGCGCCGGGGGACAGTGCGCTGCTGGAAGGGATGCTGCTGGGGGGCAGCCGGGCAATCGCGGCAGACACCCTGCGGCTGTTCCAGCGCTGCGGTCTCAGCCACCTGCTCTCGGTGTCGGGCAGCCACGTGGCCCTGTTTTTGGGGCTGCTGCTGACCCTGTGCAGGCAGCTGCGGCTGCCCCGTCCGGCGGTGGTGGTTTTGGGGCTGGGGTTCCTTTTGAGTTACACCATTCTCTGCGGGGTGCGGCCCTCCGTATGCCGGGCGGCCCTCTTGGGAGCGGGCGTGCTCCTGGGGCAGGTGCTGGACCGGCGGGCGGACGGAACGGCTTTCCTGGGCCTTGCTGCCATCCTCCTGCTGTCCTGGCATCCCTTTTGGATCTGGGATATCGGGTTCCAGCTCTCTTTTACGGCGGCCCTGGGCCTGATGCTGCTCCAGAAACCCGTGGCAGAACGCTTAAATAAATACTTAAACCTTCCCCTGAGTGAAGCACTTTCAGTTCCCCTCAGCGCCCAAGTGTTCAGCTTGCCGCTGCTTATTGCCCATTTTCATTTCCTATCACTTGTATCTGTCATCGCTAACATTATTTTGGTTCCACTGCTTTCTGTTTGCATGGCTGGGTCTGCTTTGGGAACCCTTTTATTTAACCTTGGCGGAGGGGTGCTGGGTCGTGTAATTCTGACAGGAACAGCGCAGCTATTAGGATTCTCCCTAGGTTTAGGGAAAATTCTGTCTAATTTGCCTGGGACCCAAGTGACCACTGGAAGTGGACTGTGGGGAGGAATGCTCCTGTATTTTCTCATTCTTTTTGCCATTTTTGGACCTTGGAAAAAACGCGAAAAAATGCAAAAATTAAGATTGTATACAGTATTATGTTCGGGTATTTCTCTCTGCATCCTATTTGCTTATAATTCTTGGCGTTCTCAGCCGTTCTCCGTATATTTTTTGGATGTGGGCCAGGGAGACTGCGCCTTGGTGGTAACCCCGGAAAGAGAAACAATTTTAATCGATACGGGAGGATTGACCAAAAATTTTGATACTGGGGAGAGAATCATCGTGCCCGTGCTCCGGCATCTGGGAATTGAATACATAGATGTTGCCATCCTTAGCCACGGGCACCATGACCACGCAGGAGGACTAGCTGGTGTGGCCCGGTGGGTAAAAATACATAAGCTTTTTTTGCCAGTGGAAAAGCCCAGTTCGGACGTGGAAAAAGCAATCAGAATCGGTACAAAATTCAAATCTGTCGAAATTGTATCCAAAATACGCACAAAGCAAACAATTAGGTTAAAACAATGTATAATATATGTTGTAGAAGCACCTAGTACAATAGGGGAAGGAGGCGACGCAAACGAAAGCTCTGCAGTGGTGCGTGTAAGTCATGGCACGGACAGTGTTCTGTTTACCGGCGATGCGCCAGTAAGTATTGAATTGTCCGCAGCCACTGCTCCGATTGCAAGCGATGTGCTGAAGGTATCCCACCACGGATCCCGGACTTCATCGGCAGAAGCTTTTTTGCAGGCGGTCCATCCCCGTTTGGCTGTCATCAGCGCAGGACGGAGAAACCGCTTTGGGCATCCCCACCAGGAAACCCTGGACAAACTCCACCGGTTAGCGATACCGGTGGCCAGGACGGATCAGCTGGGGGCCATCAAAGTGATTTTTGACGGTAATGGGCCCGAATGGGTTAGCTGCCGCTGGCAGCAAGAATTTTTCTAGGAGTGGATAGCGTGAATGTAGCAGCGGATCAATTCCTGGAAAGCCTGCGGCAAACTTCAGACCTGCCCCACGCAGTAATTATCTGGGGGGACGAGGACTATTACAAAAAAGCCGGCAAAGCTGCCTTAGGCAAACTCCTGAAGGAGAAGGCAGATGCCGAGGGTCAGGAAGTTTCCGTATGGAGATTCCAGGACAAGTTTGAAATCAACGCACTGCGGGAAGCCATCAACACGGAATCCTTCTTTGGGGGAATCAATTTTGTGCTTGTGGAAAACCCGTGGCTGCTGCCCAAGCATGGCGCTGGGGAGCAGAAAGGCAAGAAAAAAAGCACCGGGGGGAAAACTGACAAAGGGCAGACGGCAGTGCAGCAGTTCATGGAACTGCTCAGCGACGTGCCCGCATACACTTTTGTCCTTTGCTTGTGTCCGAAATTGGATAAGCGATCAGCCTTTTTCAAAAACATGAGCAAAGCCGTGGTATTGGCAGAATGCCCCACCCTCAAAGCATATCAATTGCGGCCCTGGTTACTGGAACAGGCGAATTCCTACGGAGCCCGGTTTAGTCCGGAGGCTCTGAACCTGGTCCTGGATTATGTCTCTGCTTTTGACACTGTACCCCTGCTGCAGTTGCAGCAGGAAATCGCCAAAGTGAACCTTTACGCAGGGCAGAGAAAAATCTGGCAGGCCGAAGATGTGCTGCAGATGTTTTCGCAGGCACCGGAAATTTCCGGTTTTGCCTTAGGGAACGCAGTGGAGGAACGGAACCTGACGAAGGTTTTGGACCTTCTGGCGGAAGAAAGAAAAAATGCCGGCAGCGGCGGGATTGTTCCCATTCAGCTCCGGCTGGTCTCCAGTATCCGCAAATTGCTTTTGGTAAAAGAAATGATGGAAAAAGGTGCTCGCCAAGAAACGATCACCGCCCAATTGAAGATGCATCCGTACGCTGTCAAGGTGACCATGGCCCATTGCAATAATTTTAGCCTTGAATCCTTACAAAAATGCATGGTCGCTTTAGCACAGACAGCGGCGGATTCTCGTCAAGGGGGACGGACCTGGTCGCGGCTTGAGGAAATTTTAATTGACTTGGTAGCAAAGAAGTGAATCAAAACAAAATATGAGTTGTTAGGGGGAAAAGCAAATGGCATTGGCAATGAATTCCTATCAAACTTTGGCCGTTGGTATTCTACTGTATTATTTAGGGAAATACCTGAAAGCCCATATCAAATTTTTGCAAACCTATTGTATTCCTAACCCTGTAATCGGCGGTATCCTGTTCGCCTTGGTCAACCTGGCCTTGCATCAATCCGGCGTTGGGCCAATCAAACTGGATACGGTGCAGCAGAGCTTCTTCATGAACATCTTCTTCACCAGTGTTGGTTTCTCCGCCAGCGTTGCGTTGCTGAAAAAAGGCGGCCGTGACGTACTGATTTTGACCATCATCTGCGCAGTTCTGATTACCTTACAGGATATCGTGGGTGTAGGCATGGCTTCTGCTTTTGGCCTGCAGCCTCTGCTGGGCCTGTGCGCAGGTTCCATTCCTCTGGTTGGCGGCCATGGTACTTCCGGTGCCTTTGGTCCTTTCCTGGAAAGCATTGGCGTGCAAAGAGCTACCACCGTGGCTATTGCCATGGCTACCTTCGGTTTGATTTCCGGTTCCTTGATGGGTGGTCCTATTGCCCACAAACTGCTGGTAAAACATAACCTGAGAAGCAAGGAAAACGAATCCGATCCTAACGGTGAAGGCAGCAACAGCATGGAAGAAAAAGTGGTCATCCCTATGACCGGCGAAAAAATCATGCTGGCTACCGGCGAAATCCTGGTTGCCATGGGTATTGGTACCATCGTTTCCAAAGGTTTCACCAGTGTTGGCCTGGTGTTCCCTGGGTACATCGGCTCCATGCTGGTTGCCGCTGTTATCCGGAACATTGCCGATAACGTTGACGGTCTGAACGTTCCTATGTCCGAAGTTGGTACCGTGGGTGATGTTGGTCTGAACATTTTCCTGTCCCTGGCCCTGATGAGCCTGAGAATTTGGGAACTGTTCGACATCGCTGGCGCACTGACCGCTATTGCAGTCGTTCAGGTTGTGGTAATGGCTTTCTTCACCTACTTCGTAGTATTCAATGTTATGGGCAGAGACTACGATGCAGCTGTTGAAGTATCCGCAGTCTGCGGTTTCGGTATGGGCGCTACGCCTAACGCCATGGCTAACATGAGTGCCATTACGGCTGTCTATGGTCCTGCTTCCCGTGCCTTCTTCTGTGTACCTCTGGTAGGCGCCATGTTCGTCGACTTTGTAAACTCCAGTATCATCATGACCTTCGTCAATATCTTCGGCTGATATTGAATCAGGCTCCTTTCGAGAAGGGCTTTCCCTGGGAAACCAGGGGAGGCTCTTCTTTTTTTGTTTTGAGTCAGCGGGCTAAATCGGAAACAGGGGGGCTGCGGCGGAAATTTGGCTGACAGGGCGGGCATTCTATAAAAAATCACCTGTCTAAGCGATGAAATTCGCTTGTAAGGAACGCTTTTTAAAAAATGGTAGGGGGGGAGATTTACCAATACAATAAAACGCCTGAAAAACGGAATTTGGGCTTTGTCCGCCGTCACTGCTTGGTGCTGCGGGGCTTTGGGGGCAGCAAAAGCAGCGGAAAAAAATGGGCTGCCCAGGGACGGCTGATTTCCAGCAGTCAGGGAATGTTTACCCGGCAGGACCCCAGGGCTGGCCTTGGCGGTGCTTTGTGTAGCTGCACCTCCAGGCATCTTACCCTGCTGGTTGGAAAGGTAAGCGGGGAAGAACTTTTGGCATAAGTGGGTGCAAAGCAGGGAAAAGGCCCGAGCGTAGGGCAATTTCCCTTGGCCGAAGGAAGTTCTTTGCCAATAAAACAAAAGAAGCTGTGAAAAATGAAAGATCATTTTTCACAGCTTCTTGGGGTGTTTGGTTTAATTTTCTTTGTGGGTGGCTTCTTGGGCCTCAGCCTGGGCTTTTTTGGCAGCCCATTCGGGAGGCAGGGTACCTTCCACATTGGGGGCGGTAAAGCCCCGGCCAAATACATCGTTGGTATCCTGTACGGTAACAAAGGCCATGGGGTCCACTTCCTTGATGATGGTGTTCAGGTGGGCCAGCTGGGTGAGCTTTACTACCACCAGAATAATATCCTGGGGCGCGTGGGAGTAGCCGCCTTCCCCGTGGAGGATGGTGATGCCCCGGTTGACCTCACTCATAATCCGCTGGCCGATTGCGTCGGACTGGCTGCTGATAATCAGCACCGTCTTCTTGTAGTCAAAGCCCAGCATAAAGAAGTTGGTGGCCTTAAAGGCCAGGAAGAAGATGACGGTGGAATAGAGCACCGGTTCCAGGCCGAAGAAAAATACGGCCACGGCCATCAGGAACAGGCTGTAGATAAAGTTGGTGGTGCTGACGCTGATGTTGTAGTATTTCTTGGTCATAAAGCCCAGAATGTCGATGCCTCCGGTGGAGGTTTCTGCCCGGTACACCAGGGCGCAGCCCAGACCTTCCATAACGCCGCCGGCAAGACAGGAGAGAAGGGGATCGTCCACATAGACCAAGGACTGGAGGAAAGAGGTGCCGTCCAGAACCACGGAGAAAATCAGGCTGCCTACCAGACTGTCAAAGCAGAAGAGCTTCCCCATGTAACGGTAGGCCAGGAAAAACAGGGGGATATTCATAAGAAAGCTGGTGGTACCGGCGGGCCATTGGAACAGATAGTACAGAATCATGGAAAGCCCAGCCAGGCCTCCGGAGAGAAAATGGTGCTGGAGAAAGAAACAGTTGATACTGGCGGCCATGAGCACACAGCCAAGGGTGGTCATGCCGTACTTGTAGAGTAGCTTGCCTGCAGCCATTCCAGCCTTACGTTTTTTTGTAGTGGTCACAAAATCGCCCCGCTTTCCTTCAGTTGAATTGTATATATTGTAGCACTTTTCGTATCAACTAGACAGAATATTTCAAAGGAAGAACAATATGCAAAAAAATCTCCAAAAACGTTCATAAAATCTCTTGCGGCAAAGAGCTAAACAGGCTACAATAGGAGAATATGCATACAAAATACGCAGGAAAGGGGCGATGCCGATGAAGCAGGAAGCATACGGGAAAATCAACCTAGGATTAAAAGTCACAGAAAAACGAGCGGATGGATTTCACACCGTGGATATGATTATGCAAAGCATATCCCTGTGTGATACCATTTCCCTGGAGACAGCCGAACGTTTCGGTATGCGGACGGACGATCCGTCCCTTCCCTGCGATGAACGGAACCTGATGGTGAAGGCGGCCCTGGCCTTCCAAAGAAAGACGGGGTGCAGCCTGAAGGTCCAACTGGAATGCCAGAAACGGATTTTCCAGGCAGCAGGGCTGGCAGGAGGCAGTACGGACGCTGCGGCGGTACTGCGGCTGCTCAACAAGTATTACGGCAGTCCCCTGAGCCTGGAAGAACTGGAAACCGTGGGAGCAGAGGTGGGCAGTGATGTGCCTTTCTGCATCCGGGGCGGTACCCAAAGGGCCCGGGGCCGGGGCGAGCTGATGACGGTGCTGCCAGCAGCACCGGAGCTCCAGCTGGTACTCCTAAAGCCCAGGGAACTGGCAGTTTCCACGGCCTGGGTCTACCAGGAAATCGACAAGGTAAAACACAGGCAGCCCCAGAATATTGACGGGCTGGAGGCAGCCCTGAGGGCCGGTGACCGGAAAGCCCTGCTGGAGCAGCTGGGCAACGACCTGGAAGCTGTTACCCTAAGAAAATACCCGCTGCTTCAGGAAATGTCCCAGGCCCTAAAGGACCAGGGGGCAGAGAAGGTCCTGATGAGCGGCAGCGGTCCCACCTTATTTGGCATTTTTCCCAGCGGGGCAGCCGCCCAAACGGCAGCCCAGGCGCTGCGCCGGCAATACCCGGACGCAGAATTATTAGCAGCACGAACTGTACAGGAGGTTAATTGATATGGTGCAGCATTTGAATCAGATTCCTTTGGATAACTACAAGCCCTTACGGGAAGTGGTGGTGGAAAACATCCGCAACGCCATTGTCAGCGGGCAGTTTCCCCCGGGCATGCGCCTGATGGAGCTGCACCTGGCCAAGGACATGGGGGTCAGCCGGACTCCCGTGCGGGAAGCCATCCGCAAAATGGAACTGGAAGGTCTGGTAGTGATGATTCCCCGCCGGGGCGCCTACGTGGCCAATATTTCCATTAAGGATATCAATGAAGTGTACGAAATCCGCATTGCCCTGGACGTATTGGCGGCAGGGCTGGCAGCGGAACGGATCAACGACGAGGAAATTGCCGAAATGAAGCGGCTGCTGAAACTGGATGAGCCTCTCATTGCTTCCCGGGATTTCCCCAAGATTATCGAAAATGATACGGCTTTCCACGACGTAATCTACAAGGCCAGCCGGAACAAACGGCTGATCAATATTGTCAGCAACCTGCGGGAGCAGATTACCACCATCCGCGGCCGGTCCATGCCGTACCCCGGCAGACTGGAAACCATGGGTGAGGAGCATAAGGAAATCATGGAGGCCATTGGCAGCCGGAATGTGGAACGGTCCCAAAAGGCCGTACGGGTCCACCTGGAAAACGCGGAAAGAACCCTTTTGAAGGTCATCGAGGAACAGAACCTGATGCCTTCTGGAGAAGATGAAAAGAAAGAGGTTAAATAATGGCTAGAATCAAACGTTTGGAACGCATTGTGGCACTGACCAAGGAATTGACGGACCATCCTTTTCAGCTGTATCCTTTCTCTTATTTCTGCGAAAAATTTACGGTAGCAAAATCGACTTTGAGTGAAGACGTGCAGACCGTGCGCAACGGGCTGTCCGCTTACGATTTGGGCATCATTGAAACGGTGGCCGGGGCCAGCGGCGGAGTGCGCTTTATCCCGTACCACACCACTGATTCCAACAACAAATTTCTGGCCGACCTGGCGGAAAAGCTCAACGATCCCAGCCGGGTACTGCCCGGCGGCATGATTTATATGAATGACCTGCTGTTCAATCCCCAGATTGCTTCCCGGCTGGGTGAAATCATTATGCAGCGGTCCCTGGACCTGAAGCCGGAATATATTATGACTGTGGAAGCCAAGGGGATTCCTCTGGCCCTTAGTACGGCCAGAGCCTTCAATATTCCCATGGTCATGGCCCGGAAGGAAGCCCGGATTACGGAAGGCCCGGCAGTGAGCATCAGCTATCTGTCCGGCTCTACCAAAAAAATCCAGTCCATGTCCCTGCCCCGGAAAGCCCTGCCCTTTAAGGCCAAGGTGCTGATCATCGATGACTTTATGCGGGGCGGCGGTACGGCCAGCGGTCTGCGGGAGCTGGCGGACGAGGTGGAAGCCGAGGTAGTGGGTACGTTCCTGTTCATCGCTTCCAAAGAACCGGCCAAAAAGGCCGTTACGGATTATGCTTCCCTCCTGACCCTGCGCAGCGTGGACGAAAAGAACAAGGTCATTGATATCGTTCCGGAGCTGTTCTAAGGAGAAGACGCAAGTTTTTACCATTGCTTACGGGACCCCAAGGGTCCACACAAAAAAACATTACATCACCAAGGAGCATCCTGTCATGACTGAATTGCTTGCTTTGAAAGACATTCAGGCTGCCCGGGAAAGACTGGCAGACCTGGTTCACAAAACACCCCTGGAGGGAAGCCATACCTTCAGTAAGATTGCGGGGCGTGAGGTTTATCTGAAATTGGAAAATCTTCAGCGGACAGGGTCCTTCAAGGTACGCGGTGCCTCCAACTGCATTTTGACGCTGACGGAAGAACAAAAGAGCCGGGGCATTATTGCAGCCTCTGCCGGCAACCATGCCCAAGGGGTGGCCCTGGGCGGCACCATGGCGGGCTGCAAATCCACGGTGGTCATGCCGGAAGCGGCTCCTTTGGCCAAGGTGGAAGCTACCAAGGGCTATGGGGCAGAAGTTGTCCTTTATGGGAAAACTTTCGACGCTTCCCTGGGAAAGGCACAGGAAATCCAAAAGGAAACTGGTGCATATTTTATCCACCCTTATGATGATCCGGCCGTGATGGCTGGCCAGGGTACCATTGGCCTGGAAATCCTGGAACAAAATCCGGAGCTGGACAGCATTGTGGTGCCTGTAGGGGGCGGCGGCCTGCTGGCTGGGATTGCGGCTGCAGTGAAGCAGACCAATCCCAGGGTCAAGGTCTATGGGGTACAGACGGAGCAGGCTCCGGCCATGTATCTCAGCAAAAAAGAAGGCTACTGGGTAAGCCATCCAGCCAGCAAAACCATTGCCGACGGAATTGCCGTGGGCCTGCCGGGAAAACTGACCTGGGAAGTCATCAACCAGTACGTGGATGATATGCTGCTGGTCAAGGAAGAAGACATTGCAGCTGCTATGCTGCTAATGCTGGAACGGGACAAGATGGTGGTGGAAGGTGCCGGAGCTACGCCGCTGGCAGCCATTCTGCACCATATCGTACCCGGTTCTGACAAGACCGCCGCGGTAATCAGCGGGGGCAATATTGACGTGAATACCATTTCCCGGATTATTGAAAAGGGGCTGATCCGCACAGGCCGCCGGATCAAGCTGACCACCTGGATGGCGGACCGTCCCGGGGAACTGGTAAAATTTATTACCCACCTGGAAAAACTCCAGGTAAATATCCTGTACATCAACCATGTCCGGGCCGACCGGTCCGTTGCCTTGGGAGAAACCCGGGTGGAAATGGATGTGGAGACCCGGAATCAGGAACACGTACAGGAAGTGGCGCGCCATTTGCGGCAAGCCGGCTATAAAATCGAAATCAAATAGAACTACAGGAAGAACTAGGAGGCTGGAATTATGGCAGAATTGGCTGCGATTATTCTTGCAGCAGGCAAGGGAACCCGGATGAAATCCAAGCTCCCGAAAGTATTGCATCAGGTATGCGGCAAACCCATGCTGGAACACGTGCTGGAAGCAGCAGATGAGGCAGGGGCGGACGATAAGGTAGTGATTGTGGGCTTTGGCTCCGAAAAGGTGACGGATTTTCTGGGTACCCGGGCCCGGGTGGCTATCCAGTCCGAGCAGCTGGGTACAGGGCACGCCGTGCTCCAGACCAGGGACCTTTTGGGTACGGAACCGGGAACAGCCCTGATTCTCTGCGGAGATACGCCGCTTTTGGAAGGGGCAGAACTGAAGAAGTTCTACGAGACCCATCTGGCAAGCGGGGCAGGCGTCAGCGTGCTGACGGCTATAGCTCCGGAGCCTTTTGGCTACGGCCGCATTCTCCGGAATGAGCTGGGCCAGGTAACGGGCATTGTGGAAGAAAAAGATGCCACGCCGGAGCAGCGGAAAATCCAGGAAATCAATACGGGAATCTACTGCGCGGAAATGCCTCTGTTGTTTAAACTGCTGGGCCATCTGTCCAACGACAACGCCCAGGGGGAATATTACCTGACAGATATCCTGGACCTGTGCCGGAAAGCGGGCAGAACCGTAGCTGGTATCCGCACCGAGGATTTTGACATGGTCATGGGCATCAACTCCCGCCGGCAACTGGCCCAGGCCCAAAAGGTCATGAACGCCCGGCTGCTGGACAAGCTGATGGACGAAGGGGTGACCGTGATGGACCCTGCCAGCACCTTTGTGGAAAAAGACGTAAGGGTGGGCCGGGACTCCGTGCTGTATCCCTTTACCTGGCTGGAAGGGGAAACGGAAATCGGGGAGGACTGTGAAGTAGGTCCCCAGGTCCGGCTGACCAATGTAAAAGTGGGAAATGGCACCCATATCCAATTTACCTACGGCCACGACTGCCAGGTAGGCAATGGCGTTACCATGGGACCCTACGACCATCTGCGGCCCAATACCGTCATTGGCGACAAGGTGAAAATGGGCAACTTTGTGGAAGTGAAAAATTCCACCGTTGGCGTGGGCACCAAATTGCCCCATCTCCAGTATATTGGGGACAGTGACATTGGCAGCGGGGTCAACATTGGCTGCGGCTGCATTACCGTCAACTACAACGGAAAAATCAAACAGCGCACCACCATTGAGGACGATGCCTTTGTGGGCTGCAACAGCAATCTGGTGGCGCCGGTAACCATCGGCAAAGGCAGCTATATTGCGGCTGGCTCTACCATTACCAAGGATGTTCCGGAGAATGCACTGGGGGTTGCCCGGGGCAAACAAGTGAACATTCCGGATTGGGCAGAGAAGTATCGCAAAAAATAACGGTTGTCTTATGCTTGAATGAGTTGTATACTTTGTAAGAGTATTAACAAGAATATAGCTGTGGGGGTATTAAAAGTATGTTGGGTGATAAAACAGGCGAAGACATGAAAATCTTTTCCGGCAACGCCAATCCTGATCTGGCGCGGGAAATCGCAGCTTATCTGGGAACCCAGGTAGGCGACGCTGTCATCAACCGTTTCAACAATGGTGAAGTACAGGTCATGATCAATGAGAGTGTCCGTGGCAAGGATGTATTTGTTATCCAACCTACTTGCGGACCTGCCGTAAATGACAACATCATGGAACTGCTGATTATGTGCGACGCTTTCAAGAGAGCCAGCGCCAGACACATTACGGCGGTAGTGCCTTTTTATGGCTATGCTCGTCAGGACAGAAAAGCCAGAGGCCGTGAACCGATTACGGCAAAACTGATGGCTGATCTGATGACCGTGTCCGGGATTACCCGGCTGGTTACCATCGATCTGCACGCAGCCCAAATCCAGGGCTTCTTCGATATTCCCGTGGATCATATGCCCGGCGGCCCGATTCTGGCCGACTATATCAAAGAGAAAAACTTTGCTCCGGAAGAAATGGTTGTGGTTTCTCCCGACCTGGGCGGTGTGAGCCGTGCCCGGAACATTGCAACCCGTCTGAATTGCGGGATTGCCATTATCGATAAGAGACGCCCGGAACCGGGTGTTGCTGAAGTTATGAATCTGATCGGCAACGTAGACGGCAAGATTGCCATCATGGTTGACGATATTGTGGATACCGCCGGTTCTCTGACCGAAGGTGCCAAGGCCCTGAAGAAGTTTGGTGCCAAGGAAATTTATGCTTGCTGCACCCATCCTATTCTGACGGATCCTGCCCTCAGCCGGATTGCCCAATCCAGCATCAAAGAGCTGATTGTGACCAACACGATCCCGCTGCCTCCCAACAAGAAGCATCCGAAAATCACCGTGCTGTCCGTGGCTCCGATTCTGGCAGAAACCATTCTGCGCATCTACAATCAGTTGTCCATCAGCCAATTGTTTGAAATTTAACAGTAGTATCAAAGAAGGCTGCCTAAGCGCAGCCTTCTTTTCGTCAGTGCCCCTAAGAAATAGGGGAAAAGTATGATTGAGGAGTTAGAAAATATGAAGTTAGTGGTTGCCTTAGGCAATATCGGCAAGGAATATGAGGGGACCCGGCACAACATCGGATTTATGACCGCGGATGTGCTGGCGGACCGGTGGAAGGAACAAAGCGGCTGGCGGAAGGCGGACAACGCCTTTTACCTGGAACGGCGAATGCCGGAAAAATGCTTTCTCATCAAGCCCACCACCTACATGAACAGCAGCGGGGCTGCGGTTGCGGATTTTGCTAATTTCTACCATATTGCGCCGGAAGACATTTTGGTGGTCCAGGACGATATGGACCTGCCGGTGGGCACCCTGCGGATTCGCCGGAAAGGGTCTTCCGGGGGCCACAATGGACTGAAGTCCATTGAACGGGCCATCGGCAGTCAGGCCTATCCCAGAATCAAGGTGGGCATCGGCCACCCGGTGCACCAGGAGCAGGCGGTGATATCCCATGTTCTTCACCCTTTCCAGGGGGAAGACAAGGCCAAAATCCAGGAAGCGGTGAAAGCAGCTGCTGACGCCGTGGAAAAGTGGCTGGCCGGGGCGGAAATCAGCGACCTGATGCAGGAATTCAACAAGAAGGCAGCGAAAGAGTAAAGCAGCAGACAGCCTAAAGTTTGGAGAGGAGCAGCAGCATGCAGAAAATTCGTAAGGCAGTGATTCCGGCAGCAGGCTTCGGGACCCGGTTTTTACCGGAAACCAAGGCCATGCCCAAAGAAATGCTTCCCATTGTGGATAAACCCACCATCCAGTACATTGTGGAAGAAATCCGCAGCAGCGGCATTGACCAGATCTTGATTATTTCCGGCCATGCCAAGCGGGCCATTGAAGACCATTTCGATTCTTCCCCGGAACTGGAGCAGCATTTGTACGAAAGCGGCAAGGTGAACCTGCTGAAGGAAATCCGGAAGATTTCCGACATCAAGATCCACTACGTGCGGCAAAAGTATATGCGGGGCTTGGGGGACGCCATTTTGTGCGCCAAGGATTTTATTGACGGCGAACCCTTTGGGGTTATCCTGGGAGATGATATTGTCTATACCGGGGACAAGGAGCCGGCCCTGCGCCAGCTAATGGATCAGTACGACAAGACCGGAGGTACGGTGATCGGCTGCCAGACGGTGCAGCCGGAACAGGTATCTTCCTACGGCATCATTGACGGGCTGGCCACCGATGACCCCAACCTGCTGAAGGTGCGGGATATGGTGGAAAAACCCAGTGTGGAGGAGGCACCCAGCCGCTTTGCTGCCCTGGGCCGCTACGTGATTACCCCGGATGTGTTTGAGATTCTGGAGCAGACCCAGCCCGGGAAGGGAGGAGAAATCCAACTGACGGATGCCCTGCGGGTCATGGCCCATAACGAGGCTGTCTATGCCTACAATTTCCAGGGTCAGCGGTACGATACCGGGGACAAACTGGGGTATCTGAAGGCTACGGTGGAATTTGCCCTGCGCCGGGAGGATTTGGGTCCGGCCTTTAAGGAATATCTGCTGGGCCTATTGCAGGATAAGAAATAGGCGTACAGAAGTACAGCTGCTCTGAATGCATAAAATTCGCTTGTGGACGGGAAATACTGTTTGGCATAGACGCAGGTGTAGCTGTGCTCTCAAAAATGGTTATAAGCGAAATTTGGGCGGAATAGCCCTATAGAAAATTGGAAGGGGCTGTGAAAAAGTTAAACTTCCTCAGTCAGCCATGCTGGCTGACAGCTCCTTCACGCTTGAAGGAGCCATTCGTACCCGTAAGGTTTCCAGTGTTTATCAATACTAGCACTATAGTTCAGACATTAGTTGACTAGCAGTGGGCTAGTATGCCTCCGTCAAGCTGGTATGCTATGAATAAAGTAGACTGGCATATAGTTAAACCTCCTGGATTCGTTGAAAGGAGAGTATGTAAAATGTCTATATCGAAAGTCAGTGCAGAGGATAAATTAAAGGCTGTCAAAGCTGTTCTTGCTCATGAAGAATCACCAATGGTTTCTGCAAAAAGGTTAGGGGTTCACTGGAAAGCAGTACAGTATTGGGTAGATGAATATATAGGAAATGGTCCTGAGGTATTTAACAAAAGACAGGTTAAAAGTTATTCTGCTGATCTTAAGATCCAATGCGTAGAGGAATATCTTAAGGGCGAAACGACTATGTCCCAGCTGGTACAAAAATACGGATTAAAAAGTTCTCGTCAAATCAGAGACTGGTTAAAGAAGTATAATAGTCATGAGGAACTAAAAAGTTCGGGTACTGGAGGTGCCAAGATCATGACTAAAGCTAGACAAACGACCTTTGACGAGCGCGTTGAAATCGTAAAATACTGCATTGAAAACGGGAATGCTTACCATGAAACCGCTGAAAAGTTTAAGGTTTCCTACCAGCAAGTCAGAAATTACGTCTTAAAATATAATAAGTACAATACCGAAGGACTCATAGATGGGCGCGGACACAGGAAGCCAGTAGAAGTCCCTGAAGAAGCCCCTACAGAATATGAGTGTATGAAAGCTGAACTCAAACTGGCTAATGCAAAACTCAAAGCCAAGGATATGGAGATTGATTTCCTAAAAAAACTCGATATTGTGGAAAGGAGGCGGGATTCACACAAATAAGATATGGAGCCATTTATGAAGCCATTAAAGAACTGCACGCTGAAAAGAATTACCCTATTCTTGGCCTGTGCAAATTGGGAAAAGTGTCCCGGGCCGGCTACTACAAATGGCTTCATAGAGAGCCTTCAGCACGCGAAATTGACGACAAGGAAATTGCTAAAAGAATAGAAGAGATATACAAGGCTGACCCAGCTAAAGGGTACAGACGAATAGCTGATGACTTACGAGCCCCAAATAAGAAGATCTATCCTGACACGAAACCAATAGCAATTGGTGACGGTCGCGTTCTTCATCTTTGTCGAGTGATAAATATAAAGTCTACGATTAAATATGCCCCTAAGGGCTGCACCCAGCGTGCAATAGATCCTGCATACATTGCAGAAAATATCTTGAATAGGGAATTTAAAGCCGATGCCCCTAACCAGAAATGGTGTACTGACGTCTCAGAATTTCACTACTATGAGGGGGTAGTTGTGCATAAGGTATATCTGAGCGCGATTATTGACCTGTATGACAGACGAATTGTTTTCTATGTGATAAGCAACCGGAACGATAAAAATTTGGTATTCAATACCTTCAATAAGGCATTGTTGAAAAACCCTGGCGCGCATCCCCTGTTTCACTCTGACCGGGGATTCCAATACACCTGCAGGGATTTCCGCAAGATGATTCTAGATGCTGGTATGACGCAGAGTATGTCACGGATAGGAAAATGCATTGATAATGGCCCGATGGAAGGCTTCTGGGGCATGCTGAAAAGAGAACGGTACTATACTCGTGACTTCGACAGCCGTAAAGCTTTGGTAACGATGATTAATAACTACATGGAGTATTACAACAGTGGCCGTTTGCAGCGGAATTTGGGCCGTTTGACCCCTATGCAAAAACATAATAGCTACCAAATGGCGGCGTAGAGGTTTATATTATTAGGAACTGTCTACTTGACGGGGAGCACACCAAGCGTGAAGGAGGTGGGGCCCGGAGGGCCTCAGAGGAAGTTTAAATGTTCGGATATAGTTGTAACAAATGAACGCTAAAGAAGGGGCTGTGGAAAAATGAAAGCTCATTTTTTCACAGCCTTTTTTTGCTAGGAAAGATTTCTGCTGAAATGTTGTAATTCCAACGGACCGGGCAAGAAAAATGGGGTATGATACAGCTAACAAGGCAGCGGGAACGAAGCCGCTGCAGGGGAGGCATTCTTATGATTACGAAAAACAACACTTTTGCGGAAGTGGTACGGCAATATCCACAAACCATCGGGCTTTTCAACGAACTGCATCTGGACTACTGCTGCGGCGGGGATCATACCCTGGAACAGGGCGTAGCGGGAAAGGACGTGAATTTGGAGGACCTTTTGGCAAAACTCAACGCAGCAGCCCAAAAGGTGCCGGCCAAGGAAACGGGAGCTGCGGCTTCCCTGGACGCCTTTAAGGAACTGTCCATTCCGGAAATGCTGGACAGCCTGGAACAGACCCACCACGTAACGGAACGGGAAATGATGGGCCAGGCAGAGGAGCTGTTAAACAAAATTCTCATCGTCCATTATCCCCATCACGGAGAGCTGCTGACCCAGCTGCATCACCTGTACTGCGCTTTGAAGGCGGAGCTGGAAGAACATTTTGCCAAAGAAGAACGGCTGGTGTTCCCGCTGCTGCGGCAGCAGCCCCAGCCGGACGCCCAGACCCTGGCCTATGTGAAAAAACTGGAAGAGGAACATAGCGCAGCCGGGGACCTGATCAAGGAAATCCAAAAGCTGACGGAAAACTTTACGCTGCCGGCAGATGCCTGCATCACTTTCGAACGGACCTATAAGACTCTTGAAGCCCTGTTCGATGATATTTTCATCCACATTTTCAAGGAAAATTCCATCCTGTTCCCGGAATACGAGGAACAAGCCCAGAAATAAACTGCATAGAAAGAGCGGGACTGGCTGAGTTCAGTTCCGCTTTTTTATGACCCGAAGCCGGCAGAAACACCTTTGCCAGTCTGTTAGCTTTCTGATAGACTATAGCCAAGGAGATGATCTTATGGATCTAGGACTGACAGATAAAGTAGCGGTCATTACCGGGGGTACGGCGGGCATCGGCCTGGCCACGGCCAAGCAGTTCCTGGCGGAAGGCTGCCAGGTAGCCATTTGCGGGCGCCGGCAGGAAACCCTGGACAAGGCACTGGCCCAGCTGGGGCCCTGGGCCTTTGGCATCCCGGCAGATGTGACCATTGAAGCGCAGGTCTATGCCTTTGCCAAAGCGGTAAAGCAGCATTTTGGACATATAGACGTATGGGTGAACAATGTAGGAGCCTCCTTTGCCCGGGAGGAGGAATGGTACACGGTTGAGGAGATTGACCGGCATTATGAGGTGAATTTCAAGTCCATGGTTATGGGCTGCCAAACCGCGGTGCCGTATCTGGAAAAACAGGGGGGCGTTATTGTGAACGTGGCTTCCCTGGCGGCCCGCTGTGCCACCAGCGGCCGGGCTACCCTGTACGGGGCCATGAAGGCAGCGGTGGTCAATTATACCAATACCTTTGCCGGAGAAGTGGCCAGCCGGGGAATCCGCGTGGTCTCCATACTGCCGGGATTTACCCTGACGCCCTTGGTGGAAGCTACCATTTCCCCGGGAGAACTGGAAAAGCAGGTGAAGCAGTGCCTGCTGCGCCGGGCTGCCAAGCCGGAAGAAATTGCGGCTCCCATTGTGTTTGCCGCCAGCAGCAAAGCCAGCTACATGACGGGTACCGCAGTGGAAATTTCCGGGGGTCGGGCTGTGACGCTGAATCCTGGTTATTCCTACGGGGAATAAGCAAAAAATAAATTCCAACAAAATGCTAGGAAAAAATTTAGCGGCCAAATGACTTTTTTTGAAATAAACGCTTGACAAGTTGATATTCCTAGCGTACTATATTGCTAAACATTGTAAATACGGAAAACGCGAAGATCGGAATAAGTACACATATAAGGCCCATACAGAGAGCGGGAATCACCGGCTGAGAGTTCCTGCCGCAAGCCAAGTATGTTGGAATGCCTCCGTGAGCGGGCGGGCGAATTAGATAGTAGCCTTGCACGGATGTCCCCACGTTAGCGGGTTAGAGTTGCAGCGAAGTTTGCTGTAAGCAGAGTGGAACCACGGACCACCGTCTCTGTATAGAGACGGTGTTTTTTTGTACCCTTTTTCCGGGAAAATCTGCGATTTTGCGCTACCGTACTACCTGTAAAACCTAGTATTTTACTAGAGATTATTTCACTTCGGGGAGGATTTTAAAATGACTCAAAGCAAAAAAGAATTGGTGTTTGCAGCAATGGACAACAAACCGGTGGACCGGGTTCCTTCTGGTTTCTGGTTCCATTTCCTTCAGGACGAAATCCACTCCGATTCCTTCCAGCATCCGGAACTGTTTGAACAGCTGTATGCGGGAGAAACCCGTTACATCGATACGGTGCAGCCGGATTTCGTGAAGATTATGACCGATGGGTTCTTCCCTTACGAAAACCCTACGGCCTTCGGTCTGGAAACGGTGGAAGATTTCAAGCACATTGTGCCTTTGAAGGACGATGATCCTTGGTTTACGGTCCAAATCGGGTACGCCAAGAAACTCAGCGAACGCTACGGCAAGGACATTCCGTTGTTCTACAATCTGTTCTGCGCCGGCACGACCCTGAAATTCATGCGCAAGGACATTTTTGCCGCCGACGCCTGGCTGTCCAAGCTGGTGCTGGAGGATCCGGCAGCGGTGAAGCAGGGCCTGGACGTAATCTCCGGGGATATTGCCAAACTGGCCAAACGGCTGATTACCGAAGGCGGCGTTACCGGCATCTACCTGAGCCTGCAGAACCTGTTGGGCGAAGGCATTAACGAAGCGATTTACCAACAGGTGCTGGCACCTGGTGAAAAAGCCATCCTGGCAGCCGCCAACAGCGTCAGCGACTACAACATCCTGCACATCTGCGGCTGGTCCGGACACCGGAACGATTTGACCTGGTATAAGGACTACGAGGTGAAAACCATCAACTGGGCCGCGGTAGTGGAAGGGGTGCCCTTGGAAGAAGGCCGGAAGATTTTCGGCGGCCGGGCTGCCCTGGGCGGCTTTGGCAACCTGGATAACGAAGTGCTGTACATCGGCACCAAGGAAGAAATTCAGGCAGAAACCAAACGGATTCTGGAAAAGGCCGGCAGAACCGGCATCATCCTGGGTGCCGACTGCACCGTGCCCCGGGATACCAATTGGGAACATTTCGCTTGGGTGCGGGAAGCAGCCAAATAACCAGCTAAAAAGGGGAGTATAGAAGATGAATCTGAAAAAACTCAGCAAAATCGTTTTGACGGCAGCTCTGACGGGCGTTCTGGCAGCAGGCCTGGCAGGCTGCGGCAAAAGTGACGATAAGGCGGCTGCAGGCGGCAGCGACAAAAAGAAAGTGGTGAATGTGGCCTTCACCAACTACTATGTACCCTATGACTTTGTCAACGACAAGGGCGAGCCCGATGGCTTTGAAGTGGCCGTGATGAAGGAAGTGGCCAAGAAGCTGCCCCAGTACGAATGGAAATTTACCGGTACCTCCGATGATGATCTGCTGATCGGGGTCGAATCCGGCAAGTACCAGGTAGGTACCAAGGGCATCTGGAAAACCGCAGCCCGGGAAAAGAAATACGTCTTCCCGAAAAACAACATTGGCGCCAGCGTCATTGGTCTGGTTATCCGGAAAGAAAACGCCAACGAAATCAAGGACATGGATTCCTTTGCCAAGTTCAGTGGCAAGCTGGTCCCCATCGCTCCCCAGGATGCCCGGTACTCCGTTATCGAGCAGTACAACAAGGAACATCCTGACAAGCAGATTCAGTTAAAACCCTCCGAAGCATTCCAGATTGCAGATGCCTACAGCTGGGTGCTGGAAGGCCGGTATGATGCTTACCTGGAAGTAGAGCTGAGCTACAAGAACAACATCGAAAAGGCGGATGCCCCGTACCATAAGTTTGCAGATTCCCTGACCTACCTGCGCTACAAAGGCATTCCCACCTATCCGCTGTTCAACAAGAAAGAACAGAAACTGGCAGATGAGTATGACAAGGCCGTGAAGGAACTGAAAGACGACGGCACTATTGATAAGCTGGAAAAACAGTATTTTGGCGAAAGCCTGTCCCAGTACCTGGGCAAATAAGCAAGCTTAATCCCGCATGGGCTTTGCAGGGCAAAGCCCATGCCTAACTTGGAAAGTGAGAACTTCCACTAGAGGGAAGTCAATTCATAAAGGAGGAATGCGCAGTGCAAACGAGAATTTTTGACCCTTCGGTGATCCTGTCCACCCTGCCGGAGCTGCTGTCCTATTTATCCGTAACTCTGCTGGTGGCTTTTGCCAGTGTGTTCTTCGGATCTGTTTTTGGAATGGTGCTGGCCAAGGCCAAGCTGGGTAACCACCGGCTGCTTAAAGGGCTGGCCCATGGGTACACCTATATCATGCGCTGCACCCCTTCCATTGTTCTCTTGTTCATTGTTTTCTATGGGCTGCCCAAGTTGGCAGAAGCTTTTACGGACCTGAACCTGCACGAGGTGAACCGGGCGGTCTACGCCATCATTACCTTTACCCTGCTGTTTGGGGCCTACATTTCGGAAGTGTTCCGGGCAGCCTATCAGGCCGTCCCCAAAGGGCAGTATGAAGCTGCTGTCAGCATTGGGCTGACGCCCTTCCAGGCTTTTCGCCAGGTAATGCTGCCCCAGGCGGCGGTGGTAGCCCTGCCCAACTTTGGCAATTCCCTGATCAATCTGATGAAGGAAGGGGCGCTGGCCTATACCATCGGTCTGATTGATATGCTGGGGAAAGCCAATCTGATTATTGCCCAGAACTTCGGGGCCTACGGGGTGGAAATCTATCTGGCGGCCATGCTGGTGTACTGGGGCCTGACCACGCTGGTGGGCCAAGGCTTTAACGTTCTGGAGGCTCATTTGAGCAAAGGCCAGGTGAGAACAAGACAAACGGCCAAGGTACGGGTACCGGTGCTGAACGGACCGTCCCTGGGTCTGATCAAAAAATTGCAGCGGCAGGCACTGCATTAAAGGAGGAGCACCATGGAACTGGATACAGCCTTTATGGCAGACACTTTTCTCAAAATCTGGAGCGGTATCGGCACGACCCTGGGGCTCACCGCCCTGTCCCTACTAATCGCCATTCCCTTTGCCTTCTACATGGCGCTTTTGCGGATTCGGGGGAATGTGCTGGGCAGCAGCCTGACCAAAGCCTACGTTTCCTTTGTCCGGGGAACGCCTATTGTACTGCAGATATTGTTGTTCTACAGCCTTTTGCCCAGTTTTTTGAACGTAGTGGTGAAAAGTTTGGGCCTGGACTTTAATGTATTTGAAAGCATTGACCCCTTCTGGTACGCCGTGATTATTTTTGCCTTAAACACCACGGCACTGCTCAGCGAAGTGTTCCGGTCGGCGCTGCTGAGCATTCCCCGGGGACAGCTGGAAGCCGGAGTGAGCATTGGCCTTAGCCCTTTCCAAACCTACCGGAAAATTATCATTCCCCAGGCTGCGGTGGTGGCCTTGCCGGCGGTGTGCAACATTACCGTGAATCTGATCAAGGGCACGTCCCTGGCCTTTCTCATGACCGTAAAAGATGTGCTGGCGGTGGGCAAGATTGCCGCTTCCTATGGGTACAATTATATTGAAGCGTACCTGGATGTTTTTGTTGTTTACCTGATTGTCTGCACTGTAGTGCAGCTGGCCTATAAATTGGCGGAAAACCGGATGGGTTCTTTCCGGGCCGCTTAAGAGGGGTGGAATCAAGATGCTGTTATCGATTCGAGATGTACGCAAAAGCTTTGGCGATTTGGACGTGCTGAAAAACGTTCATATGGATATCAATAAGGGAGATGTGGTGGTGATTTTGGGGCCCAGCGGCTCCGGCAAGACGACCTTTCTGCGCTGCCTGAACTTCCTGGAACGGGCGGATGCGGGAGAAATGGATTTTGCCGGTATGCATCTGGACCTGAACCGGGCTTCCCAAAAGGAAATTGCCGCTGTGCGGAAAAAGACAGCCTTTGTGTTTCAGGGCTACAACTTGTTTGCCAACAAGACGGTACTGGAAAATGTGACCCTGGGGCTCACCACCGGCCGGGGCATGGACAAAAAGGAAGCGGAAGAAATCGCCGTCCAGGCCCTTCAAAAGGTGGGGATGGGCGACCGGCTGGACTACTATCCTTCCCAGCTGTCCGGGGGTCAGCAGCAGCGGGTGGGCATTGCCCGGGCCATTGCGGTGAAACCCGACGTTATCCTTTTTGATGAACCTACCTCGGCCCTGGATCCGGAGCTGGTCGGGGAAGTTCTCAAGGTCATGAAGGACCTGGCAGACGAGGGAACCACCATGATTGTGGTAACCCACGAAATGAAGTTTGCCAAGGACGTAGCCACCCATGTTATCTTCATGGATGGGGGCGTGATTGTAGAAGAAGGCAGTTCCCAGGATATTTTTGAGCATCCCAAAGAAGAACGGACCCAGAAATTCCTTCACCGGGTGCTGTGCCATTCCTATAATTAACTCAGCGGCAAAGGCTGCCTCCAAAGCAGGGTGGTGCTTTGCTGCAAAAGCTGTTAGAATAACAGAAAGCAATAAAGAAATTTGTAAAATAACAAGCTGCGAGAGCGAAGGGCCTGCTGGGGAACGCAGGAAGGACCCTTAGCCCGCTGAGCCTCGGCCCAAACGGGTGCAGCAAGGGAGATGACCACGGACAAAACATGGCAGCACGGCAGCCGGTGAAACGGCTGGAAAGTAAATTACGAAAGCTTAGAGGAGCAAAAGGAGACGTATCATGAACATTCCATTTTTTGAGCAGTTTTTGATGATCAGCAGCCCGACTACCGTGGGCATTCTGGTCCTGTTTGTGGCCCTTTTGGGCGTGGTGTACTATTTGCAGCGGAAAAATACGGACTTTGGCACCCTGGTCATTGCCGGTACCCTTTTGGGGGCAGTGCTGGGACTGGTGGTCCAGGTGATTGCCGGATTCCCCACCGATCCTATGAAGGTGGCCTACGTAAAAGAAAGCACCAAGTGGTTCTCTTTGGTGGGCGGCGGCTTTATTGACCTGATTCGTATGTTGGTTATTCCCCTGGTGTTTATTTCCATTATTCATGTGATTCTTCATATGTCCCAGGGCGCCAATTTGAAGAAACTGGTAACTTCTACCTTGGGGGTAGCGCTCACCATGGTTTCCATTGCAGCCATTGTGGGCCTGACCCTGGGTTCTGTCACCCATCTGGGCCAGGGCATGAGCGCCGCCGAAGGGGCTTCCAAAATGCGTGAGGTAAAGCCGGTGGTGGATACCCTCCGGGCCCTGATTCCCAACAACCCGGTGAATGCCATGGCTACCACCAACGTAATTGCTGTGGTGGTATTTGCCGTAGTTATCGGCGGGATTGCCCGGCTGATCAAGACTACGGGCACAAACCAACTGGAATTGGTGACCAAGTTGTTTGATGAACTGCACCTGATTATTTCCTGGGCTGCGGACTTCATTATCGGTCTGATGCCCTACGGCGTGCTGGCCCTCCTGGCATCTACGCTGGCCCAGCGCGGGTTTGCAGCCATTCGGGATATGGGCCTTTTTATTGTCCTGATTTACGTGGGCGTGGCCATTATGCTGGTGGTACAGTCCCTGCTGCTGATGGCTTTTGGCCTGAACCCTGTGACCTATTTCAAGAAAGCCAAATCCGTACTGCTGCTGGCCTTTACTTCCCGCTCCAGTGTGGGGGCGCTGCCGGCTACCATCAATGCCCTGACGGAAAAATTGGGGGTTAACGATGCAACGGCCAACACGGTGGCCAGCTTTGGCACCACTGCCGGCATGCAGGGCTGCGCCGGTATTTTCCCGGCCCTGTGCATTGTGTACATTTCCAACGTGGCAGGCATCCAACTGGATATGACCATGTATGTGATGAGCGTCATCGTAGTGGCCCTGGGCTCCCTGGGGATTGCCGGGATTCCTGGTACCGCTACCATGTCCGCTTCCGTATCCCTGTCCGGAACGGGGCTGGGGGCCTACTTTGGAATGATCTCCCCGGTGCTGGCCGTTGATCCCATTGTGGATATGGGCCGGACCATGCTGAATGTCAGCGGCTCCATGACCAACGCCATTGTAGTGGACCGGCTGCTGGGCACCTTCAACAAGGAAGCCTTTGACGCGGAAGTGCCTGCGGCAAAAAGCAGCGAAGCTGACCGTTAAATAAAAGAAAGCGCCGAGAACCTGTATTTACAGGTTCCCGGCTTTTTTACGGGGTAAAACTAGAGAGTGGACCGGAAGGTAACCAGCTCTTCCAGCTTTTTCCGGGGCCGGGCTTTGGGAGCCTGGTCCGGATAGCCCAGGGCAACGGCGCCTACCAGCATGGCATCCGGCCGGCCTAGGGCGGTAAGCTCCGGATAGGCAAAGCAGGTGTTGCCTATCCACAGGGAGCCCAGGCCCAGCCGGGTGGCTTCCAGAATCAGGTTTTCCAGGGCGGCGCCAATGGACAGCAGGTCGCACTGCTCCTTAAAGCGGGCGTCAGCGCCAATTAGATCCGTCAGCTCAGCCGGGGCATTGGTGTTGTACACCAGGATGACCACCGGAGCCTGGCGCATGGTCATCAGGGTCATCCGGGCATCTGGCAGACCAAAGGCGGAACCAGGCAGAAAGTCGTGGTTCTGGCGTTCCCGGCGGATTCCCTGTTCCAATAGGGAGCAGGCCTGTTCCTTGGCAGAGTCCTCCAACACCACAAAGTGCCAGGGCTGGCGATTTTTCCCAGAAGGAGCCAGCTGGGCTGCCTTGAGTACGTCTAACAGCAGCTCCCGGGGTACGGGTTTAGCCTGGTATTTTCGGATGCTGCGGCGGGTTTCAATTTCAGGAATCATGGGGTCTTCTCCTTTTTGGCAATGTGATTTTCGGGCGGCTTAGTATTTCTTCACGCCGTCCAGCACCAGCATCTTATCCAGCTTGGTGTCAATTTCGGGTTCCCGGACTTTTTCGTTCCAGTCCTCCGGAGCTACTTCCTCCAGGGAAATATGGATGGCCTGGGGAGGGCAGCCCCAGATGTCCAGAATATCCTGGTAGATTTTATCCGCCAGTTTCTTTTCGGTTTCCGGATCTTTGGGATATACTTTCAAAGCAACGTAAGGCATGGCAATCTCCTTTCTTCGGTGAAACAGGGTAATAAAAAAGCGCTCCTTCTATTATAAAAGAAGGAGCGCAGGAGAAACAAGGGGATAATGGATTAGCGTTTTCTTTTGCTGCCGGCAGGCACCGCATCGGGGCTCACCGGGAACAATTTTACCAGGCCGTAGGTAATGGCGGCAAACAGGGCCATAACCACAAAGACCAGGGGATAGGCGATTACCAGAAGTTCCAAAGCAGCTTGTACACTATTTGTCATCATAAAGCCTCCTTTACATGAGAACCGGAATCAGCGCCATAACAAGGCCGCCTGCTACCACAGAAGCCACCTGGCCCGCTACGTTGACGCCGATGGCCTGCTGGATAATGAAGTTGCTGGGGTCTTCCTTCAGGGCCATTTTGGCAATTACCCGGCCGGAAATGGGGAAGGCGGAAATGCCACAGGCCCCAATCATGGGGTTGATTTTTTTGGTCAGAAACAGGTTGGCCAATTTGGCAAACAGCAGACCGCCCACCGTATCAAATACGAAGGCTACGGCACCCAGGCAGAGAATCTTCAGGACCTGGATGGTCAGGATATTTTCCGCGGTCATGGTGGCGCCTACGGTAATGCCCAGCAGCAGGGTTACCAGGTTGGTGAGCTCGTTTTGGGCCGTTTTGGCCAGGGAGTCACAAACTCCGGATACCTTCAGCAGATTGCCGAACATCAGGGCTCCAATCAGGGGAACGGAAATGGGCGCCAGGATACCGGCTACCAGGGTGACCATCAGGGGAAACAGGAACAGGGCCGTTTGGGAAACGGGCTTTTCTTCCTTATAGTGCATCTTGATCCGCCGTTCTTCCTTGCTGGTCAGCAGTTTCACAATGGGCGGCTGGATAATGGGCACCAGGGACATGTAACAGAAGGCAGTTACCGTAAGAGGTGCCAGCATTTCCGTGGCAAATTTCTGGGCCACGAAGATGGTGGTGGGGCCGTCGGCTGCACCTATGATGCCGATGGAAGCTGCTTCGTTAAAGGGGAAACCCACCAGGGCTGCGCAGATGGTGGCGGCAAAAATCCCCAAATGGGCGGCGGCTGCAAACAGCATCATGTAGGGGGCACGGAGCAGGGGGGCAAAGTCGCACATGGCGCCAATGCCGATAAAAATCAGCACCGGGAACAGTTCGTTGGCAATGCCGGCCTGGTACAGGACGGTGAGAAAGCCCGGCTCCCCGCCGCCCGTGGGCATTACGGCAAAATGGCCGGGAATGTTGGCCAGGATACAGCCTAGTCCCATAGGGAACAGGAGAACGGGCTCGTAGCCCTTCTTGACTCCCAGGTAGATCAGCAGGAAACCGACGGCAAACATAATCCAGACCGTGGGGTCCGACATACCCATGACGCCGGCAAATAATTCCTGGAATACGGTACTTGTGCTAGACATACATCATCACCTCAGCAAAATTTTGTCTTCCCGGCACGGGAGGGGAAAATCCCTGAAAAAAGAGGACCCAACATTTTTCAATGCCAGGTCCTCTACAGCCTTTCTACCCCCGTGCCATCCGTAGAAAGGGATTATGCAGTTTTGTTGGGGCCGCGCCTCTCGAGTTGACCGAACACCCATAAAGATTACACAACTAGTATAAGGCATTTTTCTCGTTTACGCAAGTTCTTCTCCTGGGTCCCTTGTGGTATAATAGGGGAAAAATGTAAATTCCTGAACAACAGGGGGGAGTGTTACCTATGGATTATAAAGAGGTAATGGAAGAAGCGAAAAAGGTTTTAGGCAAGTGCAAAGGCTGCCCGGTGTGCAATGGCGTTGCCTGCCGCAATACCATTCCTGGCCCTGGCGCCAAAGGTGTAGGGGATACGGCCATCCGCAACTACAACAAATGGCAGGAAGTCCGGGTTGTGATGGACACCCTGTGTGAAAAGCGGCCGGTGGATACCTCCATCGAACTGTTTGGCCGTACTTTTAAATACCCGATTTTTGCTGGCCCGGTGGGTGCTGTGGCCATGCACTACAGCGATAAGTACAATGACGTAACCTACAATGCGGAGCTGGTTCCTGGCTGCGCCGAAGCGGGCATTGCTGCCTTTACCGGCGACGGCATGGATCCCCAGGTCATGCAGGGTGCCACCCAGGCCATCAAAGCCTGCGGGGGCTTGGGCGTGCCCACGGTAAAACCCTGGAATACCCAGATGATTGCTGAAAAAATGGCGCTGGTAAAAGATGCTGGTGCCTTTGCGGTGGCTATGGACGTGGATGCGGCCGGACTGCCTTTCCTGAAAAACTTTGTGCCCCCTGCCGGGAGCAAATCCGTGGCCGAAATGGCAGAAATCATCGGCCTGGCTGGCCGTCCCTTTATTGTCAAGGGCATCATGAGCGTTAAGGGTGCCCTGAAGTCCAAAGAAGCCGGGGCAGCTGCCATCATCGTATCCAACCATGGGGGCCGGGTACTGGACCAAAGTCCTGCAACGGCAGAAGTGCTGCCGGAAATTGTGGAAGCTGTCAAAGGTTCCGGCCTGAAGATCCTGGTGGACGGCGGCATCCGCACCGGCGTAGATGTATTCAAGGCTTTGGCCATGGGCGCTGATGCCGTGGTTATTGCCAGACCCTTTGTGACTGCCGTTTATGGCGGCGGCAAGGAAGGGGTCAAGCTGCTGGCTGCCAAACTGGGTGCTGAGCTGGCGGACACCATGGAAATGTGCGGGGCTGCTTCCCTTAGCGAAATCAGCAGCGCCATGATTCGGAGGTAAGAAATTCTTGAGCAGGGTACATCATTTTTCCCCGTCACAGATTATTGCGCTCACCTTTGCCGGGCTGATTCTTACAGGGGCACTGCTGCTTATGCTGCCCCTGTCCAGTGCCCAGGGCACTTGGCTGCCTTTTGTGGATGCGCTGTTTACAGCGGCTTCCGCTTCCTGCGTTACCGGCCTTGTGGTAGTGGATACGGGGACTTATTTTTCCCTGTTCGGCCAGCTGGTGCTCATTGCCCTGATCCAATTGGGGGGCCTGGGCCTGATGCTGTTTGCTACGCTGTTTTCTGTGGCCATGGGCCGGAGAATCAGCCTTCAGGACCGGCTGAACATCCAGGCTTCCCTGAACCAGAACGATATGGAAGGGCTGGTGCGGATGTGTATCCGGGTGGCCAAATATACCCTGGCCATTGAGGGCTTTTTCGGTACTATTTTAGCCTTCCGGTTCTATCCGGAATTTGGCCTTCGAGGCATCTACTACGGCTATTGGCACGCCATCTCGGCCTTCTGCAATGCAGGCTTTGATTTGTTTGGCCAGTACCAGAGCCTGGTGCGCTACGTAACGGACCCCACCATCAATCTGGTAATCTGTATTTTGATTGTTTTGGGCGGCTTGGGCTTTGCGGTGATGAGCGACTGTCTGGAAAAGAAATTCCGGTTTGCCCGGCTGCGGCTTCACAGCAAAATGGTGCTGGTGGCCACGGCAGCTCTTATTGTGGCCGGTACCGTGGGGTTTGCCTTTTTGGAGCATGGGAATATGGGCACTATTGGAAGCCTTTCCCCGGCAGGCCAGTTCTGGGCCAGCCTGTTCCAGTCAGTAAGTCCCCGTACGGCGGGCTTTAACACGGTGGACATCAACAGTATGCGCAGTCCCACCATGGTGCTGACCATTCTCCTGATGTTTATCGGCGCGTCCCCGGCTTCCACCGGCGGCGGGATCAAGACCACTACCTTTGCCCTGCTGCTGCTGAATATCTGGCAGGTGCTCCACGGCAAGGACGAGTGTGTGGTCTACGGCCGGCGCATTGGGGACGAGACCATGTTCCAGGCCTTTGCCATTACCAGCATGTCGCTGATCTGGGTGACGGCAGCGGTGCTGTGCATCACCTATCTGGAAGATACCAGCTTTTTGTATGCACTTTTTGAAGTGGTTTCCGCCTACGCAACCGTGGGCCTTTCCACGGGACTCAGCCAGCATTTGTGCACGGCCAGCAAGATTATCCTGACGCTGACCATGTACACTGGCCGGGTAGGGGTTATGACCTTTGCCCTGGCGCTGACGGCCCGGAAAGACAGCGGCCATATCCGGTACCCGGAAGAAAAAATCATCATTGGTTAGGAGTACATAGAAATCATGAAAGAAAAACGGCAGTTTGTAATCTGGGGCCTGGGCCGGTTCGGCAGCAGCGTAGGAGAAACCCTGGTTCACCTGGGGCACGATGTGCTGGGGGTGGACAAGGACGAGGATGCCGTCCAGGATATGGCGGATAAGCTGACCCATGTGGTGCTGTGCGACGTCATTGACGAAAAAACCGTCAAAAGCCTGGGTATCCGGAACTTTGACGTAGCCATTGTGGCCATTGGGGACCTGGAACCCAGCCTTCTGTGCACCATGCTCATGAAGGAAACCGGGGTAAAGACCATTGTGGCCAAGGCTTCCTCCACCCTGCACGGAAAAATGCTGGAGAAGCTGGGAGCCACCCGGGTCATCTATCCGGAACGGGATATGGGCCGGCGGGTAGGCCATAACCTGGCTTATACCAATATCATGGACTTTATCGAGCTGTCGGACAATATGTGCCTGATGGAAATTGCCATCTCCGAGAAAATGGTGGGCAAGAGCCTGGCAGATTTGGATGTGCGGCGGAAATACAAAGTCAACGTGGTGGCGGTGAAGCATGAAGACGGCACCACGGAAATCAGCCTGGATCCTACCAAGGCCCTGCTGGCCGGGGATATGATGGTGGTCATCGGGTCCCGGCAAAGCGTAGAAGCCCTGGAGGACGGTATATGATCAGTGAAATTACATCCCTAAAAAATGATTTGGTGAAGCGGGCAGCTTCCCTGAAAGTGAAAAAATACCGGCAGCGGGAGCAGCTGTTCCTGCTGGAGGGCAAGCGGGCGGTGGACGAAGCCCGGCGTTCTTCCTGGCAGATCCAGGCCTACTTCTTTACCAAACTGCCGGAAGAATGGACCCAGGAAGCGGATGCTGGAGACACGCCCTATTACCAGGTAACCGAAGCGGTGATGGAAAAAATCACGGCTACGGAAGATCCCCAGGGGGTGGCGGCTTTGGTGGCCCTAAAAGAAACCCCGTTAAAGGATTTTCACCCGGCCAAGGGTCTGGTATTGGTGCTTGATAAAATCCGGGACCCGGGCAACACCGGGACCCTGATTCGGACCGCCGATGCCCTGGGGGCTGCCGGGGTGATTCTTTTGGCAGAGACGGCGGACCTGTACAACCCCAAGGTGGTGCGCTCCACCATGGGCTCCCTGTTCCACCTGCCGGTGTTTACCGGGGTGACCCAGGAAGAGCTGTTAAACTGGTGCCGGAAGGAGCAGTTTACCCTGTGGGCGACAGCACTGGAAGGGGCAAAGAACGTAACGGAAACCGCTTGGCCCCAAAAAACTGCCCTGGTTATGGGCAGCGAAGCGGAAGGGGTGGACCCGGCGCTTCTTGCCCAGGCGGATACCAAAATCATGATTCCTATGGCAGGCCAGGCGGAAAGCCTGAACGTGGCCATTGCTGGAGGAATTCTCCTGTTTTTGGGTTCCCAGGGCCAAAAGGCCTAGCAAAGGGCGAAAGGTTTATTGACGGAAAATCCTAAGAAGTGTATAATAAAGCGTAAATTTAATACACAAGGCGATGACAGAGACAGTACGGCCAGCAATCGGTGCAGCGATTCGGGGACAGTGGGAGCCCGGACAGGAGAGCGCAGGCAGGAACATCACTCTGGAGCCGGTCTTTGAAACAGCAGTAAAAGACCCGGTTTATGCCCGTTACGGCATACGAGTGGCAGCAGTTTTGCTGTCATGAGGGTGGTACCACGGGTCTGTAACGTCTCGTCCCTTAGGGGACGGGACGTATTTTTTTGGAGGTGTAACAAGTGAGCAGCGAAAAAGATCAGTACAGCAACACGCTAAACCTGCCGAAAACCGATTTCCCTATGCGGGCAGGACTTCCCAAGCGGGAACCGGATTTCCTGGATTTCTGGTATAAAAATGATGTGTACGGGGAAAAGCAAAAACTCCATGCCGGCCATAAGAAGTTTGTCCTGCATGATGGCCCTCCCTATGCCAACGGCAAGATTCATATGGGTCATGCCCTGAACAAAATTCTGAAAGACATCATTGTCAAATACAAATACGCCAGAGGTTACGATACCCCTTACGTACCGGGCTGGGATACCCACGGCATGCCCATTGAGCACGCCTGCATCAAGGCCACCGGGGTGGACCGCCACAAGCTGAGTCCTGTAGAACTGCGGAAAATGTGCCGGGAATACGCCCTGGAATGGATTGACACCCAGCGCAGCGACTTTAAGCGCCTAGGCGTACTGGGGGACTGGGCCCATCCCTACGTTACCCTGGATCCCCATTTTGAAGCGGAACAGGTGCGGGTATTTGGTACCATGGCCAACAAGGGCTATATCTATAAGGGCAAGAAAACCGTTTACTGGTGCCCCCACTGCGAAACTGCCCTGGCAGAAGCCGAAATCGAATATGCTGACCAGAAAACCCCGACCATTTTCGTCAAGATGCCTCTGGTCAAGGATAACGGGCTGACTCCGGAAGAAGCCAAGGGTAAACCGGCCTACATGGTTGTTTGGACCACCACCCCCTGGACCATTCCTGCCAACGTGGCTGTCGCTGTAAACCCGGAGGTGGAATACGCCTGGGTGGAATATAACGGCGAAGTATTGATCATGGCAGCAGAACTGGTGGACAAGGTAGCCGAAGAATGCGGCGTCACCTTTGGTCCTGTTCTGGGCACTACCCAGGGCCGGAAATTTGAACTGGCTGAATGCGTCCATCCTTTCCCGGAATATAACCACCGGAAATCCCTGGTAGTCCTGGCCGACTATGTTGACCTGGAAACCGGTTCTGGCTGTGTACATACCGCTCCTGGCCACGGCGACGTGGACTATTTGACCGGTCTGAAATACAACCTGCCCATCCTGTGTCCTGTGGACGAAAAGGGCTGCTTCACCGACGAGGCCGGTGAAATGCTCAAGGGCAAGTTTGTCTTCGACAGCAACGGACTGGTCATCAAACACCTGGCTGAACTGAACGTACTGCTGGGCAAAAAGACCATCCATCACCAATACGCCCACTGCTGGCGCTGCAAGAACCCCATCATCTACCGGGCTTCCGAACAATGGTTTGCTTCCGTAGACGGGTTCCGCCAGGAAGCACTGGACGCCATTGCCAACGATGTAAAATGGATTCCCAGCTGGGGCGAATCCCGGATCCACAACATGGTGGCTGACCGCCATGACTGGTGTATTTCCCGGCAGAGAGTCTGGGGCGTGCCCATTCCCATCTTCTACTGCGAAGACTGCGGGGAACCCCTGATTAACCCGGATACCATCGAAGCCGTAGCCAATATTTTCGAAACCGAAGGCAGCGACGCCTGGTGGAACCATACGGCAGAAGAACTGCTGCCCCAGGGTACCAAGTGCAGCAAATGCGGCGGCACTCATTTCCGCAAGGAAAAGGACATCATGGACGTGTGGTTCGACTCCGGTTCCTCCCATATGGGCGTACTGACCAAACGGCCGGAACTGCAATGGCCGGCGGATATGTACCTGGAAGGCAGTGACCAGCACAGAGGCTGGTTCCAGTCCTCCCTGCTAACCTCCGTAGCTGTTACCGGCAAGGCGCCTTACCGTTCCGTTCTGACCCACGGCTACGTGCTGGATGGGGAAGGCCGGAAGATGAGCAAATCCCTGGGCAATGTGGTGGTTCCCCAGGAAGTCATTTCTCAATACGGGGCAGATATTGTCCGCCTGTGGGTGGCTTCCACCGACTACAAGCAGGACGTGCGGATTTCGCCCGTAATCCTGAAACAGCTGGCTGAAGTGTACCGGAAAGTCCGGAACACCATTCGCTACATCCTGGGCAACACCTACGACTTTGACTATGAAAAAGACAAGGTTGCCTTTGACCAAATGGAAGAGCTGGACCAATGGGCTCTCATGCGCTTTGAAGAACTGAAGAACGAAGTGGAGCAGGCCTACGAAGAATACGATTTCCACGTACTGTTCCATGCCATCCATGACTTCTGCACGGTGGACATGAGTGCCTTCTACCTGGATATCATCAAGGACCGGCTGTACACCAGCAAGCAAAACAGCCAAAAACGGCGTTCTGCCCAAACGGCCATGTATCAGATCCTGAAGGAACTGATGGTGATGCTGATGCCGGTACTGAGCTTTACCATGGAAGAAGTCTACCAGTATATGAATAAACCGGCTGACGCGCCTTTGAGCGTACAGATGCTGCCCTGGCCGGAACATCATGCCGAATACATCAACAAGGAACTGGAAGAAAAATGGAATGCCTTCCTGGCCATCCGGGGCGAAATCACCAAGGTCCTGGAAAATGCCCGGAGAGCCAAGACCATCGGCCATTCCCTGGATGCCAAAGTGGTTCTGTATGCCGAAGGGGATGCCCTGGCCGAGCTGAAGGCCCTGGAAAGCCATTTGCCGGCTCTCCTGATTGTTTCCCAGGCAGAACTCCACGAAGGTCTGGGTGCCGACGGGGAAGAAACCGGCCGCAGTGACCTGAAGGTTGCTGTCCTGCCGGCGGACGGGGAAAAATGCGAACGCTGCTGGTGCTACAGCACCACCGTTGGCCAGAACCCGGAACACCCCACCCTGTGCTCCAAGTGCTGCGAAGCAGTGGACTAAAACAAGAATAGCTTGCAGTAGGAAGGTGCGGCTTAGGCTGCACCTTTCTTTTTATGACTGGAAAGGTGGGATATTGACAAACCGCCGCCAGCTACGTACAATATACGTAACGGAGGTATCGTACTATGGAACATGAAGAGAAATATAAAGTGCGCGATAAGGACGGCAAAGAGTACAAGGACCTGATTGCCCGCCTGAACCGGATTGAAGGCCAGGTGCGGGGGGTAAAGCGCATGGTGGAAGAAGACCGGTATTGCGTGGATATCCTGACCCAGGTCAGCGCCATTACCTGCGGCTTGAATGCGTTCAACAAAAAACTACTAGCCAACCACATCAAAAGCTGCGTAGTCAACGATATCCGTGCCGGGGACGATTCCGTGGTGGATGAGCTGTGCGAAACCCTGCAGAAGCTGATGAAATAAGCCCGGAACGCCAAAAATTGTAAGGGTCCAAGGAGGATTTCAGATGGAAAAGATTGTAAAAGTCAACGGCATGATGTGCCAGAATTGCCAAAAGCATGTACGGGAAGCCCTGGAAGCTATGGACGGCGTAACGGCTGTAGAAGTAAGCCTGGAAAACAAGAACGCCAAAGTGGAAATGAGCCGGGACATTCCTGCTGACGAATTCAAGAAAGTCATCGAAGACGCTGGCTACGAATTTGCCGGCTGCTAAGTGGCTCCAATAAACATAATACAAAGAAACCGTCCTTAAGGGGGCGGCTTCTTTGCGTATAGGCAAAGGTATATCCTGGGGGTGTACCGGAAGGGGAGAAATATGAAAGTATTACTGGTAAACGGCAGCAGCCATACCAATGGCACCACCATGGCTGCGCTAAACGAAATGATCAAGGTATTTCAGGCTGAAAACGTGGAAACGGAAGTAATCCAGCTGGGGGGCAAGCCCATTGCGGACTGCCTCCAGTGCGGCTACTGCTTTACCCACGAAGGCTGCGTCATGAAGGACGACGGAGTCAACGACTTTGTGAAAAAGGCGGAGCAGGCAGACGGCTTCGTTTTTGCTTCACCTACCTATTTTGCCCATCCCAGCGGCCGGCTGTTTTCTTTCATGGACCGGGTGTTTTTCAGCGCCGCCACTGGGGAAGTGTGCAAGGCCTTCCAGTTTAAGCCCGGCGCTGCGGTAGCGGTAGCACGCCGGGGCGGCACCTCTGCTACCCTGGACGCCATCAACAAGTATTTTGGCATTGCCCAGATGCCGGTGGCCGGGTCCACCTATTGGAATATGGTCCATGGGCTGGAAGCCAAGGATACAGCGGAAGACCTGGAAGGGCTCCAGACCATGCGGAACCTGGCCCGGAATATGGTATGGATGATGCGTTGCTTTGCCCTGGGACGGGAAAAAGGGATTCCTCTGCCGGCCACGGAGTCGGAAGCGTTTACCTGTTTTGTCCGGTAATACAGCAGTTCGAACTGGAAGCCGCTAAGCCTGGAAAAGGGCTAAAACGGCAGTTCTGGGGAAAAGGTGACGTAATTTCGCCATGTTTTTTCGGTTGCGCCTGGGTAGGGTCCATGATATAATTGCTCCTGTTAGATATTCAATTCCAAAGACCATTGGAAGAAAGGATGATTTTACGTGAAAAAACAATTTTTAGCTTTGGTAATGGCCCTGCTGGTATGCGTTGGTTACTCCGGAGTTATGGTTCCGGCAACGGCGTACGCTGCTGAGTCCATCGGCTATGTGGATCTGAATACAGTTTTTGCCCATCACCCTGATTTTGCTTCTGCCAGAGCAGCCATGAATCTGGAACAACAAAAAGCCCAAAAGGAATTTCAGGAAAAGGCTCCCAGCCTGGATGATAATGGCAAGAGAGCCCTGGACAACACCTTGACCGAACAAATCGCCAAGAGAGAACAGGATCTGTTCAACCCCATCCGCAAGAAGATTCTGGATGCCGTGCATAAAGTTGCCAAAGAAAAAGGCATCGACGTTGTCCTGACTTCCAGCGCTGTTGTTGAAGGCGGCACCGATATGACCAACGATGTACTGAAGGCTGTTGGCGCAAAATAATTGAATTAGCCTAGGGCTGTGCTTATGCACAGTCCTTTTTTGCGCCCTATTTGTGACCGGGCAGCGGCAATCCTGTGACAAGGCAGAATGTACATTGACAATTTTAACTGTGCTTGCTAAAATTACAGTATTGAAGCAATACAATCAGCAACTTCTATACAATTGGAGGATGAGCATAATGGAATTCTTGAAAGTGACTGAACAAAATTTTGACAGTGATGTACTGAAGAGCAGCAAACCGGTGGTTGTAGGTTTTTCCGCACCCTGGTGCGGTTATTGCAAACGGCTGAAACCGGCTATTGGCCAACTGGCTATGGAAATTGCCGACAAGGTCAGCTTTGGCGGCGTAAATATTGATGAAGAAGAAGAACTGGCCAAGAAATTCCAGGTAGAAACCATTCCCAGCCTGATGCTGGTAAAAGACGGCCAGTGCAGCGAATTGCTGGTAAACCCGCCTTCCAAGGCCGCAGTAAAGGAATGGCTGGAGGGTAAAGGCGTATTATGAGCAAGGCTTATGATGTGCTGATCATTGGCGGCGGGCCTGCCGGCTACACGGCAGCCCTGTACGCTGCCCGGAGCGGGTATTCTGCTGCGGTGCTGGAAAAATTGTCTCCGGGCGGCCAAATGGCCACCACGTCTGAAATCGAAAACTATCCTGGCTTCCCCGGGGTGGTGGATGGTTTCGAACTGGGAGAAAAGATGCAGCAGGGGGCCGAACAGGCCGGTGCTGAAACGGTGTATGCTGAAGTACGGGGCGTGGACCTGAAGGCCAACCCCAAGGTGGTGGAAACCTCCGAGGGAACGTTTACGGGTCGGGTAGTGATGCTTGCTACGGGGGCTTATCCCCGGGTACTGGGCATTCCCAAGGAAGATTCCCTGGTGAACCGGGGCGTTTCCTACTGTGCTACTTGTGACGGCAGCTTCTATAAAGGCAAGACGGTGGTAGTAAACGGCGGCGGCAATACGGCTGTAGGCGATGCCCTGTACCTGGCCAAGCTGGCCAAGAAGGTGTACCTGGTGCACCGGCGCCATGAGCTGCGGGCCACGCCTTTGTACCTGAAACGGCTGGAAGAAAACCACGTGGAAATTCTGTGGGATAGTGTTATCGAAGGGCTGGATTCTGACAAGAAGCTTACCGGCGTCAAGGTAAAGAATGTCAAAACGGGAGAAGTCCAGGAGGTACCCTGTGACGGGCTGTTTGTGGCCATTGGCCGTCAGCCGGAGAGTGCCCTGTTTGCTGGACAGGTAGAGCTGGACAAGGCAGGCTACATTGTGGCTGGGGAAGATACCAAAACTTCCGAACCCGGTGTCTTTGCCATTGGTGATGTGCGGACCAAAGAGGTGCGGCAGATCATCACCGCGGCGGCGGACGGCGCAGTGGCCGTGCATTACGCCGAGGAATTTTTGAACGAACAGGAAAAATAAAAGATATAGAGAAGGGCAGCGGCTTGAAAGCTTCTGCCCTAGAGAGGGAATAGCGTGAAAAGTGATTTTATAGTGGCGGTCCATGCACTGGTCTATCTGTCCCATCGGGGCTGTCTGGCATCCAGTGAAGAGCTGGCGGAAAATATCTGCACCAACCCGGCCCGTGTACGGAAAATCATGGGAAAACTGAAAAAGATGGGCATTATTACCACCCGAGAAGGTCATGTGGGCGGTTATTGCCCCTGTGAAGGGTTGGAAAAGGCTACCCTGTATGATATTGCCAAGGGCATGGGTACGGTGTTTGTGGACACCAAATGGCGCAGCGGCAACGAAGACATCAACTGCTTCATCAGTGGCGGTATGGCCCAGGTGTTTGACGGCCTGTACCAGGAACTGGACGATTTGTGCATGGAATATCTGAAAAAAATAACCCTGGGAGATGTGCTGCGGCAGATTGTGACCCAAAACCTGCAACATTTGGACCGGTGTCACGGAGCCCTGGAAGGGGACTGCCCGGCCTGGGACAACAGCAAGCAAAATCCCGGTCATAAGTTTGTGGTATAATAAGGGCATCTAAAACTGGAAAGGGTGGTTTTATGAAGAAAGCAGGAACGATTCTTCTGGCGGCTGCACTGGCGGTCTGCCTCCACATGCCTGCAGCCCTGGCGGATCAGCCCCTGGATACCATTTCCGTTTCGGGAGTGGCTTCCAAAGTGGTGGAACCGGACATGGCGACAGTAAACTTGTCCTATACCAAAAAGGGTGAAACGGTGGAAGAAGTGCGGCAGGCTGGTGCTCAGGTCAGCAAGGCGCTGCTGCGCACCATGCTGGAGCAGGGCATTGCCCAAGAGGACATCAGCTCTGTGGATTACAGCATTTCCCCGGTGTACCATTACGACAGGGACGGCCGGCAGAAGCAGGATGGCTATAGCCTGAACGCAGGTTGGACCGTTAAGGTTAAGAATCTGGCCAAGCTGGGTACCATCATTGACCAGAGTTTGACCACTGGGGTGGACCAGGTCAGCGGAGTGAATTTTGGCCTGCAGAACGAGGATTTGATCAAGAACCAACTGCTGGGACAGGCCGTGCAAAATGCCCGGTATTCTGCTCAGGCAGTAGCCAGTGCCGGCGGCCGGAATTTGGGCGTTCTGCGCCAAGCTTCCATTCCTTCGTCTTCTGTGGTGGAAGCACAGCCTATCTTGATGGCTCGGCTGGAAAAGGTGGGTTCTGCTGCCAATGACACTACTACCCTGGCTCCCAAAGCACTGACCATTACAGTACGGGTAAACACCTTGTTTGCCCTGGCTATGCCAGAGTGAGGCTGCTATGAAACAGCCGGAATTTCTTGCTGGAATGAAACCGGTGCTGCTGCAGGGCGCCATGGAGCTGGAAACAGCGGTGCTGCGTCAGGGCCTTACAGGGGTCCGGGAAGTTCATAAAGGAAATTTTAGCTTTTGGCAGGGAACCTTGGGTTCCCTGCCTGTTGTTGTTTCCCGGACGGGAATTGGTACGGCGGCGGCAGGAGCGGCAACAGCCCTGGGCTGCGCTCTCTTTCAGCCGGCCCTGGTGCTGAGCCAGGGGACGGCGGGGGGCTACGGTGAACTTCACCCCTATGACCTGGTGCTGGGCAGCCGGTATTTTAATGCCAATGCGCTGTATACGGCCCCCAGTGGGGACAAGCGGTATCTGTACCTGTCCCGGCTGGAGGAGGAAAGTGATGACGCCGCCTTTACCGGTACCGGGCCGCTGCCGGACCAGTGCAGCGGTGCGGTAATGGACTGGCTGCGCCAGGGTGCCGCTGGCTATACCCGGGGCAGGGTCGTGGAGGGGCTTATTGCTTCTTCTGACCAGTGGAACGCAGATCCTGGACGGATTGCCCAGGCGGCGCAGCTGACCCAGGCCCTTTGTGAGGAAATGGAAACAGCGGCAGCTGGGGAAACAGCCGCTCGGTTTGGCGTGCCCTTTGGAGCCGTCCGGGTTATTTCCAACAATAACCAGTTGGGAGAAGGTTTTCAGGCTGCAACAGCAGAGGTTCTGGCCCAATGGCTGCTGGAGCTATTAAAAAAATAAGATCAGGCGGAGGGGAAAACATGAAAAAGTACAAGGTGTATCAGGTGGACGCATTTACCACGGAGCGGTTCCGGGGAAACCCGGCCGGGGTGGTGGCCAATGCGGAAGGACTGACGGAGGAGCAGATGCTGGCCATTGCCCGGGAGCTGAACAACTCCGAAAGCGCATTTATTTTTCCGTCCCAGGAGGAGGGCGTGGACTGCCAGGTGCGGTTCTTTACCCCCAAAACGGAAGTGCCCATGTGCGGCCATGCTACCGTATCTGCTCATTATATCCGCTGCCTGACCGGGGAGGCCAAGCTGGGCCGGACCATCCAGAAAATCCAGGCAGGGGTCCTGCCGGTGGACATTGCCAAGGACGGGGACGATTATGTCATCACCATGACCCAGGGAACGCCCCATGTAGGGGAACCCTTTGCTGCACCGCTGGTGGGCCGGATCTGTGAGGCGCTGGGGATTACGCCCCTGGAGCTGCGCGGGGACTGCCCGGTAGCCTTTGCCAATACGGGGGCAGGGAAAATCATGGTGCCTTTGCGAGCCTTGGAGCAGCTAAACAGCCTGACGCCTGACCTGGGGGCTCTCACCAAAATCAGCCAGGAATTGGGTATTGGGGGCTACTATGTATTTACCCTCCATCCTGGGGAGGAGTACCTGGTACACGGGCGGACGTTCTCTCCTGCCATTGGCATTAATGAGGATCCGGTAACGGGCAACTCCAATGGCCCTTTGGGCGCCTACCTGGTGCATTATGGCATTTGTCAGGACACGGCTGCGGCAGACTCCTTTGACTTCAAGATTATCCAAGGGGAAGCCTTGGGCCGCCGGGGCCAAATGGGCGTCCATGTGGAAATTGCCCAGGGGGAACCTGTCCTGGTACAAATTTCCGGCAAGGCTGTGGTGTGTTTTGCCACGGAAATAGAGATTTGAGAACTGGACCTGGGAATTTCCCGGGTCTTTTTTTTGGGGCTTAAAGGGCATAAAAAAACGGATGCGCAAAAACGCATCCGTTTGAAGGTCTAGTTTAGAATTTTTTGCCAGTGAGCTTTTCGTAAGCTTCTTTGTACTTGGCAATGGTCTTGTCGATGACTTCCTGGGGCAGCAGGTAATCGCTGTCCGGGTTGGCTTTCAGCCAGTCACGGACGAATTGCTTGTCGTAGGAAGGTTGGCTCTTGCCGGCTTCGTAGCCTTCCAAAGGCCAGAAGCGGGAACTGTCCGGAGTGAGCATTTCATCGCCCAGGACGATTTCGCCTTTTTCGTTCAGGCCAAATTCCAGTTTGGTGTCGGCAATGATGATGCCTTTGGTGTAGGCATAGTCAGCGCATTTTTTGTACAGGGCAATGGTGTAGTCACGAATGGCTTCGGTGTATTCCTTGCCTTTGCCCGGGAAAATCTTTTCCAGATAGGTAACGCATTGGGCTTCGGAAATGTTTTCGTCATGATCGCCCAGTTCAGCTTTGGTGCTGGGGGTGAAAATGGGTTCAGGCAGTTTTTCAGATTCTTTCAGGCCGGCAGGCAGGGTGATACCGCAGACGGTGCCGTCCTTTTGGTAGGATTCCCAGCCGCTGCCGGTAATATAGCCACGGACGATGCATTCCACAGGAATCATGTTCAGTTTACGGCATTTCATGCTTTTGCCGGCAAATTCCGGGCTGCGGAAAAATTCGGGCATATCAGCCGGATCTACGGAGATCATGTGGTTGGGAATAATGTCCTTGGTGAAGTCGAACCAGAATTTGGACATTTGGGTCAGTACGGCACCCTTGTCCGTAATGGTGTTTTTCAGAATATGGTCGAAGGCAGAGATCCGGTCAGAAGCTACCATAATCAGGCTGTCGCCGATATCGTAAATCTCCCGAACTTTCCCGGATTTAAAAGGTTTGTATTCCTGCATGATCCATCCTCCTTAAAAAGTAGAAATAATGATTTTCTTCCCCTATCATACCACAAAGAAGGCTTTTGGTCGAATGTTTTTCAAAGATTTTACCATAATGTTTGTCTTATTTGTTACAATCGGGAGCACATTCGGCCTTTGCATGGCTCTTATTGGAATGGCTGCGGAAAAGACAGGGGAATGGGCATAGAAATTCCGAAAAATGGCAAACATTGTTCAGAAATCATTTTCTGACACAGGAAGAACTGAAAAAAAGGTTACGGGTATGCATTTGATACGTATAAATGTCTTTAACACGTACATAGAGAAAATGGGTACTCCAGGGGATGCATCAAGAATAATTGTCTATTTCACAAAAAAATCCGGATTATCCCCAGGAGAAATGGGTTCCAGCTATTTTCATTCTTTGTTCGATATCGTATAATTGAACATAAACCTGTTAAAGTAGAAAGGATGTTAAAAACATGCGTATTGTTATGACCATCGTTGGTGTCGATAAGGTAGGCATCATTGCAAAGGCCAGCAGCCTGCTGGCAGAAAACAATGTAAACATTTTGAATATCAACCAGAATATTGATGACGGTTTTTTCAACATGGTACTCATTGGGGACTTGGACAACGCTTCTATTTCCGTACAGGATCTGAAGGAACAGGCATCGGCCCTGGGACAGCAGCTGGGTGTGGAAATCCGCGTCCAGAGTGAAGACATTTTCATGGCCATGCACCGGATTTAGGAGGCAGACACAGCATGTTTTATGATATCAAAGATATTTTAGAAACCACCCAGATGATTACCAAAAACAATCTGGATGTGCGCACCATTACCATGGGCATCAGCCTGCGGGACTGCGCCGACCCAGATGTGAAGGTATGTGCTCAAAAAATCTACGACAAGATTACCCATACGGCCAAAGACCTGGTAAAGGTAGGTTCTGACCTGGAAGCAGAGCTGGGGGTACCCATTATCCACAAACGCATTTCCGTGACCCCCATTTCCCTGGTTGGGGAATCCTGCCAAACGGACAGTTACGTGCCCCTGGCCAAGGCCCTGGATGCTGCGGCCAAGGCTGTGGGTGTGAATTTCATTGGCGGCTTTAGCGCCCTGGTGGAAAAAGGCTATACCCATGGGGACCGTACGCTGATTGCTTCCATTCCGGAAGCGCTGGCCACCACGGACCTGGTGTGTTCTTCTGTGGCCATTGGTTCCACCAAGGCCGGCATCAACATGGACGCCGTAAAGCAAATGGGCCAGATCGTCAAAGAAACGGCCCGGCTGACGGCGGCAAACGATGCCTTGGGCTGCGCCAAACTGGTGATTTTCTGCAACCCTGTACAGGACAACCCCTTTATGGCCGGTGCCTTCCATGGGGTAACGGAACCGGAAAGCGTCATCAACGTAGGGGTTTCCGGACCTGGGGTGGTAAAGCACGCCTTGGAAGCCGTGCGGGGAGAAGATATTGGCGTAGTGGCCGAAACCATCAAGAAGACGGCTTTCAAGATTACCCGGGTAGGCCAATTGGTGGCTCAGGAAGCCGCCAAACGGTTAAACACCCAGTTTGGCATCATTGATTTGTCCCTGGCACCTACACCGGCTGTAGGGGACAGCGTGGCACATATCCTGGAAGAAATCGGGCTGGAAGCCTGCGGCTGTCCGGGAACCACGGCAGCCCTGGCCATGCTGAACGATGCTGTGAAAAAGGGCGGGCTTATGGCCTCCAGCTACGTGGGCGGTCTGAGCGGTGCCTTTATTCCTGTCAGTGAAGATGCCGGGATGATTGCAGCGGTAGAAAACCATGCCCTGAGCCTGGAAAAATTGGAAGCCATGACCTGCGTTTGCTCCGTTGGCCTGGATATGATTGCCGTTCCTGGGGATACCACGGCGGAAACCATTTCTGCGGTAATTGCTGACGAAGCAGCCATTGGCATGATCAACAACAAAACCACGGCTGTCCGGCTGATTCCTGTGCCGGGCAAAAAGGTGGGGGATAATGTGGAATTTGGCGGTCTTTTGGGCCATGCTCCCATCATTGCCGTGAACACGTTTAAACCCGATGTATTTATCAACCGGGGCGGCAGAATTCCCGCACCGGTAAGGAGTCTGACCAACTAATGAGAAAAAAAGAAAGGGTTCAGGCCATCTTGGCGGCACTGGAAGAAACGTATAAGGGGCAGGGAACTGCCCTTCATTACCGGACACCCTTTGAACTGCTGGTGGCGGTGATCCTCTCTGCCCAATGTACAGATGAGCGGGTGAATAAGGTGACTGCCCGGCTGTTTCCCCGGTATGATACCCCGGAGAAGCTAGGGGCCTTGACCCAGACCCAATTGGAAGCGCTGATTCATGACTGCGGCTTATTCCATTCCAAGGCAAAAAATATCTTGGCGACCTGCCAGGCCCTGAGCACGCAGTTTGCTTCCAAGGTACCTGAAACCATGAACGAGCTGCTGAGTCTGCCCGGGGTAGGCCGCAAGACCGCAGATGTAATGATGAGCGTGGCTTTTGGCAAGCCGGCCATTGCCGTGGATACCCATGTGTTCCGGGTAGCCCACCGGCTGGGCTTGTCGGAAGGAACTACGCCTCTGGCGGTAGAACAGGACCTGCAGAAGGCCATTCCCAAGCGTCAGTGGGGGGAAGCCCACCACTGGTTTATCTGGCACGGCAGAAAGGTGTGCCGGGCCCGGAAGCCCTTGTGCAGTGAGTGCCCGGTAGTGGACTACTGCCCGTCACGGATGCTGGACTGAAGAATGTAGGTGACCGCAAATGCAGAACGTATACGATGCTATCGACGATTTTTATACCCATGATCCCAACTGGAACGAACTGCTGCCCCGGGAGACGGTGGAAAACTATTTTCGGCAGCGGGCGTGGCAGGGGGCTCATGACTTCCAACTCCAAAAGGAATGGAAGGTGCTGGTGATGCTGTGCATCTACCTGGAAAACGCCGATTTGACCCTTGATGAACTAACCGGGGATGAACTGGTGGATGCCGTTTCCTGGTGCGGCCAGAATGTGGTGGATTTTACCCTTTCCTATACTTCCATTCAGTATTTTCTGGATACCCTGGGAAGCTTTTTTGTGTACCTGAAAAAACAAAAGAAACTCACCAGCAGCGTGGCTCCGTATCTGGCCAAAGAAATGCTCTTAAAGGATGATGGGACCGTTGCCCTGCTAGACAGCGACGGCCGTTATCTGCCCGGGGAAGAAGAACGGGAGGAAAACGCGGCGCCGCCGGCTGAGGGAAAGGTTTTTCTGAATGCCCAGGAGGAGCTTTTGGGGCTCATGTCAGAAATCCATCTGTTTTTCCAGAAGGACCAATTCAATGCAGATTTTGAACGGGCTGTGGCCCTGTATGAGGGAGCCCTGGGCCATATTGACATTAACGATGAAGCCGGCGAAGAATTTTGGCGGGGCTTCTGGGATTATTTTCTGTTCGATTATCATTTGATTCAGGAAGACGTGCCGGCCCTGACCTATTTCAAGGAGCATGGCAATACCGCCTACCTGGAGCTGTGCAATGAGTTAAATATGGCTTTTACTTCTGTCTTCTACATTGAAGATGTGATTCAGGAAGAACGCTACCTGGTTCGGGATTTTCTGACGGGAGAACCCTATTATGCAGGCTTTCATGTAGATAATTGGGACGGCCCTTTGGAAGAACAATTGTTTATGGGACATATTTTCGTAAACCGGAGCATGGGCATGAACTTCCTGGAGCCCTTCCATATTCCGCCCCTGGCCCAGAAACGGTTTATGGAGCTGCTCAGCGACTGTCTGGACTGGTTCGATGTGCAGCAGCCTGGTGCGGACTGGGACGACTTTTTGAACCGTCATTCCCTGCTGTGCCGGAAACTGCTGCATCTGGTGGAAAAGAACCCTGCTGGGGTGCGTTTTCCCTACGAAACGCAACAGCTGGACTATAGGCCGCCCCAACTTGGCAAAGATCCGTCCTATATTGAACGGCTTATTGAGAATATCTTTTTCAGCAGCCACCTAAGCGTCTACGATGTGACGCTGGCCCGGAACCTGTGGCAGGACTTCCTGAACACGGATCCCCACGTGGTACAGCTGCTGCCCCAGGTGTGGGCGGCAGCGGTGGTGGAAAATTATTTGGAAATCAACGAAAAACGGACTGCCCGGAATTTACCCTTCTTTAAGGACACCATGGGTATTTCTCCCATTGATTTGGAGCATGCCTACCAAGATATCCGGGATGCCCTGCAGCTGGAACCTTCTGATCCACGGTATCTGAACGAACAGGGCTTTTTGATGCTGTTTGCGAATGAGACTCAGAAGTAGGAGGAACCATGATTTGTAAACAATGCGGATTGGAATATCCGGATGATTTGGAGGCCTGTCCGGGCTGCCAGGCTCCCAATGAGGAGGTTACGGCCAGGGTGCTGACGGAAACCGAACGGGATTCCTTTGCCGGCACCACCATTGAAGCTAGGGTGGACGACGGGGAAACTGACGAAACATTTAAGGTCTACGACCAGGAGGATTTGCGCCGGGAAGAAGAAAAGAAAGCCCGGCTGGCACGGCTGAAAGCTGCCGGGCTTTCCATCCTGAAAACGGCCCTGGTGGTAGTGGCCCTGTTTACCCTGTTCGGGTTCCTTATGCCCGCCCTATTTGTTTTTCTGGTCATCGGCCTTGCCGTCTGCGCCGGCTGGTGGTTTATGCACCGAGGCTTCTGACGTTTTTGTTCAAGAGATACCTGGCTTGCCGGGTATCTTTTTTGGCTCTTCACGTTTTATTGTGGGATGGCAGATTTCTGCCATCCTTCTTTTATGTCTAGCAACATCCCACTGTCGCAATCTCTAGACAGTGCCGTTTCGTATAGATGGTAATGCTGAATATCGAATCAGAGTGAAAAAATATTCATCATTTTTGTATCCATACCCTATTCGTTTTGCAACCTTAATCTTGTTATTGAAGCCTTCAAGCTTTCCTGTGGTAATCGGATGGGCTGAGTGAGCAATCAAACCCTCTTTGCGTTTTCGCTTTAAGCGGGCAAACTTTTGCAGCTGCGGTATGTTGCTCTCCTCGGCTCCTTTAAACCATTTTTCCCATTCTACGGCAGCTAAATCGGGGTTTCTAAGCTCGAATAGATCACTTAGTTCCTCTTTCATTGTATGGCAAACTGTCAAATTTTCATGTTTTTTAAGGATTTCCTTGAGATTTTCTGCCTTTTTATCGCTTAGTGTTTCTTCCTTGCAAAGCAGCGTCCAGCGAGCTTGTTTTACTTCCTTGTAAAGCCGATTCTCCTCTTTAATTGAATCCTCTGCTTTTGTTGCCTGCTCTTCAGCAATATTCTCTGTAATCCCAAGCTTTAGGTTATCGGCTTTCTCTTTGTGCTGTCTTGCTTCCTCCAGCCTTACGGCTCCCAGCACATCTCGTCCATACTGGGCTTGCATATGGTAGCGGTCGTATACTATTGCCGCATGAGGCAGATACTTTTCTACCAGGGTGTTGAACGATGCGTTCATGTCCATTGCGACAGCTTCTACTTCAGACAAATACTCCAGGTCTGTCTCTTCAAAAAACTTTGTAAAGGCAGCTATAGAGCGTCCCGCACCAACCCAGAGGATGTCTCCCATATCAAGGTCCATAACACAGGTTGCGTAAGTATGGCCTTTGTGCATTGCAAACTCATCAACGGCAAGATGCTTAGGACGGTAGCCACTTTTGCGAAGTTCCTCGCTTCGCGTTTTGAGAGCCTCGTCCATAATTTCCTTATGGATTTTAGAAACTGTTCCCCAATGGATACCGGTCAAATCGCTGACTGCTTTAATCGTCATTTGATGCATAAGCAAAATCTTGATCCATAAAGCGGCACGAGAAGTGACTCTGGTTCCAGGATACTTAAAGGTTATGTTTTCATTGAAGGTATGCCCGCATTTTTGGCACCGGTAGCGGTGGAATCTCACACGAAGAATCCGTGGCTTTCCGGGTATCCAGGGCATGTCTTTAAGTGTAGTTACAGGGTTGTCATGGACATGGACCTTACCGCCGCAGCAAGGGCATACAACGTCGGCTGTAGGCCGGGTACTATTTACATCTATGATCTCTTCAAAAAGAGAAGCAATACTCGTAGGAATATTAAAATTTTCCTGTATGTTTTTGCATAAATTTGCTATACTTGAGGTTGAGAGCACGTGGATCATTCCTTTCGTAGTTTTGTCGCTATTACTTAGAATGGAGCATCCCGTGCTCTTTTTCAATACCTTTTTTCAGTTTTTAAATTCTGTCTTAGATTTCGTATCCCCCAATTTTCCGTGATGAGCCTCTTTTTTTGTGGGGAAAACTGCAAATTATTGGGCAGGGCACGGCAAAATATTTTTTTGCACAATTGTGCACTGGACAAGCGGCGCAGAATGGGCTAAAGTATAAAGTAGCAGTGTCTTTGCAGGGCCTGGCAGTGCAAAAATGGGGGTATTTCCCTTTGTTTTTTGCGTCAGGGACCGTGTGCAATTTCAGCAAGTTTCTCGCCTTATCCATAAATTTATTTATGAGAGTACGAGAAACGGAAGATAAAATACAGGCATAGGGCTGTTGTTGGTTAAATAAAATAACAAGTCCACAAATTTTAATTATGGAAAACTTCATAATTGGCGTCTTCCTTTTGGTTCATAATTAGTGTATAATTAAATCCATAAGTAAAACCTGATTTTTATTTTCGGTTTCTACTGACAAATCAGCAAAAAGAATAGAGCGAATTTTTTGTGATGGTCTGTTCCTTTTCTGGTGAGCAAACTTTTCTCTAGTTAAACTTAGAAGGGATGGTAAGTTATGCGTGAAGTTGTAATCGTAAGTGCTGTAAGAACTGCTATTGGTAAGTTTGGCGGCAGCCTGACCCCCATGAGCGCAGTACAATTGGGTGCTGTAGTTATCAAGGAAGCTCTGGAAAGAGCCAAGGTTGATCCGGCAAAGGTTGACGAAGTTATTTTCGGCAACGTGCTGCAAGCTGGCCTGGGCCAAAACCCGGCTAGACAAGCTGCTATCTATGGCGGCGTTCCCCAAGAAGTTCCGGCTTTCACCGTCAACAAAGTTTGCGGTTCCGGTCTGAAATGCGTTGAATTGGCTGCCCAATCCATTCTGGCTGGCGACAACGATATCGTTGTAGCAGGCGGTATGGAAAGCATGTCCAATGCTCCTTTCGTAACCAGCGGCAAAGCTAGATGGGGCCTGCGTATGGGTGACAGCAAGCTGACCGACGTAATGATCAAAGACGGCCTGTGGGATGCCTTCAACAACTACCACATGGGCATCACCTCCGAAAACGTAGCTGAAAAATTTGGCGTAACCCGTCAGGACCAGGATGAAGTATCCGTACGGTCCCAGGAAAGAGCCATTGCTGCCATTAAGAGTGGTGCTTTCAAAGAAGAAATCGTTCCTGTTACCATTAAAACCAAAAAAGGCGAAGTAGTATTCGATACCGATGAGTTCCCCAGAGAAGGAACCACCATGGAAGTTCTGGCCAAACTGCGCCCGGCTTTCAAGAAAGATGGTACCGTTACTGCCGGCAACGCTTCCGGCTTGAACGACGGCGCTGCTGCCCTGGTTATTATGTCTGCTGACAAAGCCAAAGAACTGGGCCTGAAACCTATGGCTAAGATTCTGTCTTACGCTTCTGCCGGTGTAGATCCTGCCATCATGGGCATTGGACCTATCCCTGCCAGCCGCAAAGCCTTGGCTAAAGCTGGTAAAGAAGTCAGCGATATGGACCTGATTGAAGCCAACGAAGCTTTCGCTGCCCAATTCGTAGAAGTTGGCAGAGAACTGAAATTCGATATGGATAAAGTAAACGTTAACGGCGGCGCCGTAGCTCTGGGCCATCCCATTGGTGCCAGCGGTGCCCGTATCCTGGTTACCCTGTTGTATGCCCTGAAACATAGAGACAAGAAATTGGGTCTGGCCACGCTGTGCATCGGCGGCGGCATGGGTACTGCAACCGTGGTGGAAATGCTCTAATTAGGTGTAATACACCTTTAGATATTAAAAAACAGAGGAAAGAGGTTATTTACCATGGATTTCAATCTGACTGAAGACCAAGCTATGATTAAGGATATGGCTAAGGAGTTCTCCGAAAAGTTTCTGGCTCCTACCATTGAAGAAAGAGATGCGAACCATATTTGGGACCGCAAATTGATCGATCAAATGATGGAAGCCGGTTTTGCCGGCGTTTGCTTCCCCGAAGAATACGGCGGCATGGGCCTGGACGTTCTGAGCTATATCCTGGCTGTAGAAGAAATGTCCAAAGTCGATGACGGCACTGGTATCACTCTGTCTGCCTGCGTTTCCCTGTGCGCAACCCCGATTTACATGTACGGTACTGAAGAACAAAAACAAAAATACCTGAGACCTATCTGCGAAGGCCAGCACGTTGGTGCTTTTGGTCTGACCGAACCGTCTGCAGGTACCGATGCTTCTGCTCAACAGACCACTGCTGTTCTGAAGGGTGACAAATACATCCTGAACGGCTCCAAGATCTTTATCACCAATGGTAAAGAAGCTGACACCTATGTTGTATTTGCCATGACCGACAAGAGCAAAGGCAACCATGGTATTACCGCTTTCATTCTGGAAAAAGGCATGCCCGGCTTCAAATTCGGCAAGATCGAAAACAAAATGGGCGGCCACACTTCCATCACTGCTGAATTGGTATTCGAAGACCTGGAAGTTCCTGTGGAAAACAGACTGGGCGAAGAAGGCGAAGGCTTCAAGATTGCTATGTCCACCCTGGACGGCGGCCGTATCGGCGTAGCTGCCCAAGCTCTGGGTATTGCTGAAGGCGCTCTGGATGCTGCTGTGAAGTACTCCAAAGAACGTGAACAATTTGGTCGTCCTATCTCCAAGTTCCAAGCTATCAGCTTCAAACTGGCTGACATGGCCATGAAGATTGATGCTGCCCGGTATCTGGTTTACCATGCAGCTTTCCTGAAACAAGCTGGCGAACCGTACTCTGAAGCTGCTGCTGAAGCAAAATGCTTTGCTTCTGACGTAGCTATGGAAGTTACCACCGATGCTGTACAAGTATTCGGCGGCTACGGCTACACTGTAGATTACCCTGTTGAACGCTACATGAGAAATGCCAAGATTACCCAAATCTACGAAGGCACCAACGAAGTGCAACGCATGGTAATTTCCCGTGCTCTGCTGGCTGACAAGAAAAAGAAATAAGTTGTAACCAGTGATTGACCAAGTGCGCCTTAGGGCGCATTTGGTTATTCATTGAAATTTTTAGAGAATTTAAATATTTAAGGATTCAATATTTGGGTTGAAATGAAGTGCAAAGGAGATTTTACTATGGAATTAAAAAAAGTTATGGTTATCGGCGCAGGCCAAATGGGCAGCGGTATTGCCCAGGTTATGGCCAGCCACGGCGTTGAAGTTGTGCTGCGCGATATCAAACAAGAATTTGTTGACCGGGGGATCAGCAATATCGAAAAGAATCTGGCTCACTCTGTAGCCAAAGGCCGTATCACTGAAGATGATAAGAAAGCCACTTTGGCTAAAATTCATGGTGTGGTAGAAATGACCCAGGAAACCTGCAATGTGCACCTGGCCATTGAAGCTGCTACCGAAAACCTGAAAATCAAACAAGACATTTTCAAGACCCTGGATGAACTGTGCCCGGCTGACACTATCATTGCCAGCAACACTTCTTCCGTGTCCATCACCCTGCTGGGTGCCGGCACCAAGAGACCGGACAAATTCATCGGCATGCATTTCTTTAACCCGGCTCCTGTAATGAAGCTGGTGGAAGTAACCAGAGGCCTGGCTACTTCTGACGATACCTTTGCCAAAGTAAAACAATTTGCTCTGGATCTGGAAAAATCTCCTGTGGAAGTTCATGATGCCCCGGGCTTTGTAGGCAACCGGATCATGATCCCCATGATTAACGAAGCAATCTTCACCTTGAGCGAAGGCGTAGCTAACGCTGAGGATATCGATACCGTAGCCAAACTGGGCTTTAACCATCCCATGGGCCCTCTGGCTCTGTCCGACCTGATCGGCAACGACACCGTTCTGGCTATTATGGAAGTTCTGTACAAGGGCTTTGGCGATCCTAAATATCGTCCGGCTCCGCTGCTGCGTAAAATGGTAGAAGCTGGTTACCTGGGCCGCAAGACCGGTAAGGGCTTTTACGATTACAGTAAGAAATAATATTCCTAGGGGATAGTGGTGAGTTCCATGTATCAATATGAAAATTTACTGGTATCAACCTCGGAAGACGGGATTACTACCGTTACCATCAACCGTCCTAAATTCCTGAATGCACTGGACATCCAGACCTTGCAGGAAATGGAAGACGCTTTTGAAAAACTGGCAACGGATCCCAATACCCGTTCCATGATCATCCGCGGCGGCGGTGAAAAGGCCTTTGTGGCCGGCGCTGACCTGAAAGCCATGAGCACCATGACGGCCGTGGAAGGACGGAATTTCTCCATCCTGGGTCATGAGGTGTTTGATGCCATTGAAAAACTTCCGTATGTGGTAATTGCTGCAGTAAACGGGTATGCCCTGGGCGGCGGCTGTGAATTGGCCCTGGCCTGCGACTTCCGTTTCGGCTCCACCACGGCCAAATTTGGCCAGCCGGAAGTAAATTACGGCATTATTCCTGGTTTTGGCGGTTCCCAAAGACTGGCCCGGCTGATTGGCAAGGGCTATGCCAAGGAAATGATCTATACCGGGGACATGATCAATGCGGAAGAAGCCTATCGTTTGGGCCTGATCAATCGGATTCTTCCTCCGGAAGAATTGATTCCTGCCTGCGAAGAAGTCTGCCGCAAAATCATGAAAAAAGGTCCTCTGGCCATTGCCAGCGCCAAAGACGCCATTGACCGCGGTTTGAAAATGGATCTGGACTCCGGGCTGTCCTATGAAGCCCAGGTATTTGGCAACTGCTTTGCCACCTTGGACCAAAAAGAAGGCATGAAGGCATTCCTGGAAAAACGGAAACCCGTATTTATGAACAAATAAGGTTCCTTTTAGGGAATGGAAAGACCCCCATTTGTCAGAAGTATTCTGGCAGCTGGGGGCCTTTTTGCGTCTGGTGGGGGGCATCTCTGTACAAAAGTGCCTTGAAAAGTTATACTACTATATGTAGGACCAAAGAATGGAGGTTAGTAAAATGAAAGTTACCTATAGCAGAACAGAGTCCGCCTGGCAGCGTATGGATGCCCAGGAACGGGAAGCTGTCATGAATTATGGTGAAGGGTATAAGGCATTTTTGGATACTGCCCGGAGTGAGCGGCTGGCTGTAAAGGAAATTTTGGAACGGGCTGAAAAGGCCGGTTTCAAACCTTTGTACGACTGCAAGGAAGTAAAGGCTGGGGACAAGGTATATTGGAACCAGAAAGGCAAATCCTGTATTTTGGCTGTGGTAGGGGAAGAACCCGTCCACGCTGGGTTAAAAATTGTAGGCTCCCATATTGATGCCCCCCGGCTGGACCTGAAGGGCAATCCTGTCCATGAACAGGATGGGTTGGTTTACTTCCGTACCCATTACTACGGCGGCATCAAGAAGTATCAATGGCCCTGCATTCCCCTGGCCCTGGTGGGCGTAATTTTCACCAAGGACGGCAAGAAGGTGGAAGTGAACATTGGTATGGACGAAAAGGATCCCGTCTTCTACATTACGGACCTGCTGATCCATATGGCCCAGGACCAGATGAAAAAGACCCTGGCAGAAGGGGTTACCGGCGAGCAGCTCCAGGCTGTCATCGGCTCCAATTCTGACCACGACCAAAAGGTGAAGGATGCGGTAATGAAGCTGCTGAAGGACACCTATGGGGTGGAAGAAGAAGACTTTGCAGCTGCTGAGCTGGAACTGGTACCGGCGCTCAAGAGCCGCGATGTGGGCTTTGACCGGTCCATGATTGCTGCCTATGGCCAGGATGACCGGGTATGCTCCTACGCCAACCTGGAAGCTATTTTGAACGCCAAACCGGGGACCAAAACCCAGGCTGCCCTGTTTACCGATAAGGAAGAAATCGGTTCCTATGGCAACACCGGTATGCAGTCTTCCTATTTTGTGAAGTTTGTCATGAAGCTGCTGGCCCTGCAGAACGCAGGCAGCCTGCTGGACTTCTACGAAACTATGGAAAACAGCGAAATGCTGTCCGGTGACGTAAACAGCTGCCTGGATCCCATGTTCCCGGAAGTTACGGAAAAGGACAATTCCTCCCTGCTGGGTTACGGCATTGCCCTGACCAAGTTTACCGGCGCCCGGGGCAAGGCGGGCAGCAACGATGCCAACAGTGAATTCATGCAAAAAGTCCGCACCATTTTCAATGACGCCGGGGTGGCCTGGCAGATTGGCGAACTGGGCAAGGTGGACCAGGGCGGCGGCGGCACCATTGCCTTTATGCTGGCCGACTGGGGCTGCGAGGTGGTGGACTGCGGCACGGCCATGCTGAGCATGCACGCTCCTTATGACCTGCTGAGTAAAACCGATGCCTACGAAACCTATCGGGCCTACAAAGCCTTCTTTGAAAGCAAATAAAATTTTTAACGCAAAAGAGCGATGTACCTTTGAGGCACATCGCTCTTGATTTTTGGCTCATCACGGAAAATTGGGGGATACGAAATCTAAGACAGAATTTAAAAACTGAAAAAAGGTATTGAAAAAGAGCACGGGATGCTCCATTCTAAGTAATAGCGACAAAACTACGAAAGGAATGATCCACGTGCTCTCAACCTCAAGTATAGCAAATTTATGCAAAAACATACAGGACAATTTTAATATTCCTACGAGTATTGCTTCTCTTTTTGAAGAGATCATAGATGTAAATAGTACCCGGCCTACAGCCGACGTTGTATGCCCTTGCTGCGGCGGTAAGGTCCATGTCCATGACAACCCTGTAACTACACTTAAAGACATGTCCTGGATACCCGGAAAGCCACGGATTCTTCGTGTGAGATTCCACCGCTACCGGTGCCAAAAATGCGGGCATACCTTCAATGAAAACATAACCTTTAAGTATCCTGGAACCAGAGTCACTTCTCGTGCCGCTTTATGGATCAAGATTTTGCTTATGCATCAAATGACGATTAAAGCAGTCAGCGATTTGACCGGTATCCATTGGGGAACAGTTTCTAAAATCCATAAGGAAATTATGGACGAGGCTCTCAAAACGCGAAGCGAGGAACTTCGCAAAAGTGGCTACCGTCCTAAGCATCTTGCCGTTGATGAGTTTGCAATGCACAAAGGCCATACTTACGCAACCTGTGTTATGGACCTTGATATGGGAGACATCCTCTGGGTTGGTGCGGGACGCTCTATAGCTGCCTTTACAAAGTTTTTTGAAGAGACAGACCTGGAGTATTTGTCTGAAGTAGAAGCTGTCGCAATGGACATGAACGCATCGTTCAACACCCTGGTAGAAAAGTATCTGCCTCATGCGGCAATAGTATACGACCGCTACCATATGCAAGCCCAGTATGGACGAGATGTGCTGGGAGCCGTAAGGCTGGAGGAAGCAAGACAGCACAAAGAGAAAGCCGATAACCTAAAGCTTGGGATTACAGAGAATATTGCTGAAGAGCAGGCAACAAAAGCAGAGGATTCAATTAAAGAGGAGAATCGGCTTTACAAGGAAGTAAAACAAGCTCGCTGGACGCTGCTTTGCAAGGAAGAAACACTAAGCGATAAAAAGGCAGAAAATCTCAAGGAAATCCTTAAAAAACATGAAAATTTGACAGTTTGCCATACAATGAAAGAGGAACTAAGTGATCTATTCGAGCTTAGAAACCCCGATTTAGCTGCCGTAGAATGGGAAAAATGGTTTAAAGGAGCCGAGGAGAGCAACATACCGCAGCTGCAAAAGTTTGCCCGCTTAAAGCGAAAACGCAAAGAGGGTTTGATTGCTCACTCAGCCCATCCGATTACCACAGGAAAGCTTGAAGGCTTCAATAACAAGATTAAGGTTGCAAAACGAATAGGGTATGGATACAAAAATGATGAATATTTTTTCACTCTGATTCGATATTCAGCATTACCATCTATACGAAACGGCACTGTCTAGAGATTGCGACAGTGGGATGTTGCTAGACATAAAAGAAGGATGGCAGAAATCTGCCATCCCACAATAAAACGTGAAGAGCCTGATTTTTTAGGGGTTAATTGAATTTCAGTACGGCGCCCTGGGCGGCAGAAGAAACCAGGGAAGCGTAGCGGGCCAGGTAGCCCCGCTGTACTTTGGGGGGCGGGCAAACCCAGTTTTTCCGGCGTTCTTCCAGTTCCTCGTCGGTAAGGCGGACATTGAGCTTCCGGTTGGGGATATCGATGTCGATGATGTCCCCGTCTTCAATCAGGGCAATGTTGCCGCCTTCCCGGGCTTCCGGAGAGATGTGGCCAATGCAGGCGCCCTGGGTGGCACCGGAGAAGCGGCCATCGGTGAGCAGGGCTACGGAGCTGCCCAGGCCCATGCCGGTAATGACGGCGGTGGGGTTAAGCATTTCCCGCATACCCGGACCGCCTTTGGGCCCTTCATAGCGGATAACCACCACGTCACCCGGTTTGATTTCCTTGCCTACGATGGCTACGATGGCTTCATCTTCTGAATTGAATACCCGGGCGGGACCTGTATGGGTCAGCATTTCCGGCACTACGGCGCTTTCCTTGACCACGGAGCAGTCCTTGGCCAGGTTGCCCTTCAAGATGGCAATGCCGCCGGTTTTCCGGACCGGGTCTTTGACGGTGTGAATGACTTCTGGACGGAGAATCTTGGCTCCCTTGATGTTTTCGCCTACGGTTTTGCCGGTAACGGTCAGGCAATCCTTTTCAATGAGTCCGGCCCGGGACAGCTCGTGCATTACGGCCCGGATGCCGCCGGCTTCCTCCACGTCCACCATGTGGAAGGTGCCGCTGGGGGAGAGTTTGGTCAGGTAAGGGGTCTTTTTGCTGATTTTATCAAATTCTTCCAGGGACAGGTCCACGCTAGCTTCATGGGCAATGGCCGGCAGATGGAGGCAGGTGTTGGTGGAGCCGCCCATGGCCATATCCACAGTAATGGCGTTTTTGAAGGCTTTGGCGGTCATAATGTCCTTGGGACAGATGTTGTGTTTTAACAGGTCCATGATCCGTTTCCCGGCTTCCTTGGCCAGGGCCACCCGGGCACCCTGATAGGCAGCAGGAATGGTGCCGTTGCCGGGCAGACCCATACCCAGTACTTCCGTCAGGGAGTTCATGGTGTTGGCCGTAAACAGGCCGGCACAGGAACCGCAGCCGGGGCAGGCACAGTGTTCGATTTCGGACAGCTTATGCTTGGAAATCTTGCCGGCTTCAAAGCGGCCGGCAGCTTCAAACACGGTGCTGACGCTGATATCCTTGCCTTCGTAGCGGCCGGGCAGCATGGGGCCGCCGCTGACTACAATGGCGGGGATGTTCAGCCGGGCTGCTGCCATGAGCATACCCGGAACAATCTTATCACAGTTGGGGATGAGCACCAGGGCGTCAAAGGCGTGGCCATTGGCTACGGCTTCAATACTGTCTGCCACCAGTTCCCGGCTGGCCAGGGGGTATTTCATCCCGTCGTGGCCCATGGCAATGCCGTCGCAGATGCCAATGGCAGGGAATTCAATGGGGGTGCCGCCGTTTTCCAGGACACCATATTTAACGGCCTTGGCAATGCGGTCCAAATCCATATGGCCGGGAATAATCTCGTTTTGGGCGTTGCAGATGCCAATCAGCGGTTTTTTCAATTCATCTTCGGTGTAACCCATGGCATAGAACAAAGAGCGATGGGCAGCGCGGGTGGAACCTTTTTTTACGGTGGTACTTCTCATAATGTCTCCCCTTCTTCTTTTCAAAAAATGTTAAATGTAAGCTCTAATTTACCACGTTTTGTAACGGCTGTCAACCTTTCAAGGAAGTTCGTGGATGAACATACAGGGTTTTCTGTCCGGTGTAGATGACAAAGCCGGGTTTGGCACCGCTGGGCTTTTTCACCAGGTGTTTCTCCGCGCAGTCTACGGCTACCCGATCAGAATTCTTGCCCTTGCTGTAACCGGCGGCCAGGGAAGCGGCCATAAGAATATCTTCTTCCCGGGGCTGAGGCAGGGTGGTTTTCAGGATTACGTGGGAACCGGGGATGTTCTTGGCGTGGAACCACAGGTCCTTGCCCCGGCCCAGCTTAAAGGTCACGTAATCATTTTGCTTATTGTTCTTCCCTATATATAAGGTAGTTTCCGGGGAAAGTACAATTTTCAGGGGTTCGGATTTGCTCTGGGTGGGTACCCGCTTTTTGGAGGAGGGGAGGAGTCCCAGCTGGATAATTTCCTGTTTGATTTCCCCAATCTCTCCCTTGGTGACGGCGGTGTCCAGGGAGGCGTCCAGGGACTGGAGGTAGGTGAGCAGGTCCTGGGCTTCCTGCTGTTGAAGCTTGATTTCTCCCACCGCCCGTTTGAATTTGTTGTACTTCTTGTAGTAGGCCTGGGCATTTTCCATGGGGTTTAGGGAGGGGGAGAGGGAAATTTTCATAGGTTTGCTGTCATAGATATTGGGCAGTTCACAGGAAGTCTGGCCTTTTTTCACCTGCCAGCCGTAGGCCATCAGGGTATCCGCCATGATTTTCTGCTCTTCGGCGTTTTCCGCCTTGGCCAGGTCCTGGGCCAGGAATTTCAGCTTCTTGGCCACTTTTGCTTCCTGGGTAACCACCAGTTTGGTCAAGAGGTCCTTGTCGGGAATCTGGACGGGAACCAGGGAGGCACTGTAGGCCTGGGCTTCCAGCAGGGAAGCAAAAGGCTTTTGGGTCCACTCCGGATGGGTTTGGGGCACATAGGGCACCAGATTTTTCATCCGGTTGTGGCTGTCAATCTGGGCAATTACGGTGGAATCGGTGCCGTCCAGGCGTTTGCCGATTTCTGCCTGGAGGCCGGCCAGGGCTTTTTCCAGCTGCTGGGCCTGGGTCAGCTCCAGCAGGTTGGCCGGGCCGGAAATCCCAGCCCGGAGCAGTACTTCCTGGGCGGTATAGCGGCCAATGCCCTGGGTGGCGGAAATCAGCGCCTGTTCCAGGGGCAGGTCCCCGCAGGCAGTTACCGCTTCCCTAAGGGCGTGGGGAGAGGTTTGGAGAAAGTCCAGCCCGTCCTGGGCTGGGGGATATGCGTAAGGCTGGTTGGGCAGGATTTGACGGACCCGGCTTTGGAATTTACCAATATGGCGCAGGGCATCCAGAATGATACCCTGTTCGTTTACGAAAATAATATTGCTGTTTTTCCCGGTCAGCTCCAGCACCAGGCGCTTGGTGATGATTTTCCGTTCCGCGCCAATGCTGTCCACGGACAGGGTAATAATCCGGTCCAGGCCCTGCTGGCTGATTTTGGTGATGCGGCCTTCTTCCAGGTGTTTGCGCAGCAGCATACAGAAGGAAGGGGGGAGATCCGGCCGTTCAGGCAGGGTTTGGGGCAGGGTGATCAGGGGCGTGTCACCGCCCATGTCCACCAGGAGATTTTCGGTATGGTTCTGGGTATTGATCTGCAGCAGCAGGGAACTTTTGCCGGGCATAAAAATCTTGAAAATTTTGCCGCCCAAAAGCCGGCGGCTCAGTTCCTGGGTCAGTACCTGTAGGGTGATGCCTTCTAAGTTCATGGTAGGTTCCTCTCTTTGTGCTTTCCGCCCGCGGTGAAAAGGGTGGGGCTTTCAGCGAAATCAACTCCCCGCGGGTTTGCACCCTTGCGTGGAATTCGTTATAATATTTAAGTTAGGATGCGTGTTAAGGCACGTCTCCTCCAGTATAATATGACTGAACAGTTCGGTCAAACCGCAAAGGAGAGGAATCAATGAAAAAAGTAGGATTTCTAGCAGCTGCGCTGCTTCTTGTTTCCCAGACCGCCTTCGCCATGCTTCCCCTTACGGATGGAGCCATCAGTCAGGCCCAGGTCTATGGCCTGGAGCGGAGAAATGCCCCATTAGGGGAACTGGTTGCCCCGTGGACCGTATACGACCGGAAGCAGACCAATAAGTATGGCCTGCGGGAACGGGTCATTGTGTATACGCCCTATCTGACGGCAGCCGTGGATGCCCAGCAGACGGGAAAAAACGGTCAAAAGCCCACCCCGGAACAGGGGTTGAAGGTAGCCAAGCAGTACGATGGGGTTCTGGCCTTGGGGTTAAATATTTCCACCAGTGTAAAACTGGAGCCCAAATCCCTCAAGGTGAAGATGTACCAGGGTACCAATGTGTTTGAGCCCTATTACGTGAACCTAAACAGTGCTTCCCAGCGGGATATGCAGGTGGTCAATGCCCAGACGGGAGCTTTGCAGAATGCCAATGTGTGGGATTTGCAGTATTATGTGTATTTTGATCTGTCAAAAATTGATGCCAACCGGGTGATGGTACTGTCCGTTCAGGATGAGTACGGCGGTACCCGGGAGTTTGTATTAAACCTGACAAAAATGAACTAACTCTAAGGGAGCGTGGAAAGCGTGGTACAAAGCATGACCGGTTACGGCCGGGGAGAAGTCCAAAAAGATGATTTTTCATTTACCATTGAAATCAAGACGGTCAATCACCGGTATGCAGAACTGGCCATGCGCCTGCCCCGCTTCCTGAATCCAGTGGAAAACCGTATCCGGAAGCAGATTTTGGATCAGCTGCTGCGGGGACGGATTGATGTTTTTATTACCGCCAGCTACACGGGAACAGAAGGACGCCGAGTAAAGATTGACAAAGGGCTGGTAAAGGCTTATTATGATAGTTTGAAAGATATGGCCCAAATGCTGTCGATTCCGGCGGAAAACCTGGGAAACCAGCAGGAAATTCTCTTCATTGCTGGCTGTGACCAGGTTATGGTCCCGGAAGACACCGAAGTTGACCTGGAAACCCTGTGGCCGCTGATGGAAAATGCAGTGCAGCAGGCAATTCAGCGGTGCCTTGCCATGCGGCAGCTGGAGGGAGACCATATTTCCCAGGATGTGGCAAACCGCATTGCCCTCATTGGACAGCAGCTGGCCCAGGTGGAAGCCCGGGCGCCGCAAACCGTTGCAGAGTACGAGCGCCGCCTCCGTGAGAAGATTCAGGCCCTGTTGGATGAGGCAGGCGCCGGGAAATTGGATCCGGCCGGTATCCTTCAAGAAACTGCTGTTTATGCGGATCGGGTCAACGTGACGGAAGAAATTGTCCGTTTGCACAGTCATCTGCAGCAATTTACCCAGATGCTTCACGAAGAAAAGCCGGTGGGACGGCGGATGGACTTTCTGGTACAGGAAATGAACCGGGAAGCCAATACCATTGCTTCCAAGGCCGGTGATGCCCAAATCATCCAAGTGATTGTGGATATGAAAGGCGAAATCGAGAAAGTCAGGGAACAAATCCAGAATATACAATAGAGTAGGAGAGAATTTATGGACATCAAATTGATCAACATCGGCTTTGGCAACATCGTTTCCGCACAGCGGGTGGTTACCATCATCGGACCTGAATCTGCCCCCATCAAGCGGATTATCCAAGACGGACGGGACAAGGGTGTGGTCATTGACGCCACCTACGGCCGCCGTACCAGAGCGGTCTTGATCATGGACAGCGGCCATGTGGTGCTGTCCGCCCTGCAGCCGGAAACCATCGCCAACCGGTTCAACACGGAAGATGCACCGGCTCCTCTGGCAGAGGATCTGAAGGAGGAAGAACATGAATAAACCCGAAGGTATTCTGCTGGTATTATCCGGCCCCAGTGGTGCTGGCAAAGGCACCATCTGCGCCCGCCTGCTGGAAAAACGGGAAGGCATGGCCTATTCCGTGTCCTGCACCACCCGGGAACCCCGGAAGGGGGAAGTGGATGGGAAAAACTATTTCTTTAAGAGCCGGGATGAGTTTGAAGATATGATCAAGAACAACGGCCTTTTGGAACACGCCTCCGTATATGGCAACTACTACGGGACGCCCCGCCAATACGTCATGGACAAACTGGCCGAAGGCCTGGATGTGGTCCTGGAAATCGATCCCCAGGGTGCCTTGCAGGTAAAAAAGAGCTTTCCGGACGGCGTTTTTGTATTCATTGTGCCTCCGTCCCTGGATGAACTGTCCAAGCGGATTTACAAACGGGGCACCGATGCTGTGGACGTGATCAAACGCCGGCTCAGTGCCGCTACCTCCGAACTGGCCTATGCTTCCAAGTACGACTATATTGTAGTCAACGACGAAGTGGAAAAGGCTACGGACAAGGTCAGCAAGATTATTGACGTGGAACACCTGCGGGTGGGCCGCACCTATTATATTGTGGATGAAATTTGCCAAATGAAAGATGGCGTCTGGGTCTGCGAGTAAGCAGAAAAGGAGAATACGTTATGTCTATGATTGATCCCTCTATCGATGATTTAGCAGAAAAAGTTGGCAGCAAATACGGCCTGGTTATTATGGCCGCCAAGCGTGCCCGCCAGCTGGTGGACCATGCGCCTGCCCTGGTAGAAAGCAAATCCAACAAACCTGTTTCCATTGCCATGGAAGAAATCGCCCAAGGCCTGGTAACCATTGCCGGGAAAGACGATTTGAAGAAGAAATAAAAGGAGCAGACCGGTGCTGGAAGGAAAAAAGATTCTTTTAGGCGTTACCGGCGGCATTGCTGCTTATAAGGCGGTTACCCTGACCAGCCGGCTGGTGCAGGCTGGGGCGCAGGTGCGGGTTATCATGACGGAAGCGGCCACCAAACTGGTGTCCCCGCTGCTGTTTAAGGAAATCAGTACCCACCAGGTAGCCGTGGGTATGTGGGGCGGCAACGATGAATTCAACGTGGAACACGTGGCTGTGGGCCGTTGGTGTGACCTGGTGGTGGTGGCTCCGGCTACCGCCAACATCATCAGCAAAATGGCTAACGGCCTGGCTGATGACCTGCTGTCTACTACGCTGCTGGCTTGTGACAAACCCAAAATCATTTGCCCGGCCATGAATACCAATATGCTGAACAATCCGGCCACGGCCCGGAACCTGGCCACCCTGCGGCAGGACGGCGTGGTGATTATGCCCAGTGCGGCTGGTCACCTGGCCTGCGGCATTAACGGGTCCGGCCGGCTGCCTGAGCCGGAAGATATTTTGGCTTTTATTGATGGGTATCTGGCTTCCCTCCACGGGGACCTGAAGGGTATGAAAATCCTGGTGACAGCCGGGGGAACCCGGGAAGCCATTGATCCGGTGCGGTTTATCGGCAACCGTTCCAGCGGCAAGATGGGCTATGCCATCGCCCGGGACGCGGCCCGGCGGGGCGCCCAGGTGATTCTGGTGTCCGGCCCTACGGCCCTTGAGCCGCCCCGGAATGTGGTGGTGCACCAGGTGGAAACCACCCAGGAAATGCTGGACGCGGTTTTGAGTGCCTACGACCAGGTAGATGCAGTGATCAAGGCAGCTGCTGTGGCTGACTACAAGCCCCATCACCAGGCAGAACAGAAAATCAAAAAGCAGGACGATAATCTGGTGCTGACCCTGGACAAAAACCCGGATATTTTGAAACTGCTGGGACAGCGGAAAAAACACCAGATTCTGGTGGGCTTTGCTGCCGAAACCCAAAACCTTTTGGAAAACGCTGCGGCCAAGGTGAAGAAAAAGAACCTGGATATGATTGTGGCCAACGATGTGACCATGCAGGGAGCGGGTTTCAGCACTGACACCAATGTGGTGAAGCTGCTGTATCCCGATGGAAAAATTGAAAGCCTGGGTCTTATGACCAAGGAAGAAGTGGGTAACCACATCTTGGATATTGTCCGGGAAAAGGTCGCCGCCAAACGCCAGGAAAAAGCCTGAAACAACGAAAAAGAACCCCAAGTACGCTGAGCACTTGGGGTTCTTCTGTGTCTATAAAGTTAATCCACCACCATGGTGTACTCCCGGGTATCCAGGTAGGTGTAGAGCATTTCCAGGGTATGGAACAATTTTTGCCGGGAATCATTTTTCAGGGCGCCGGGTTCTTCCGGGGGTTCCAAGGGAACCCGCACCACATTGGCACCGCTGAGTACGGACAACAGCTGGCCCTGGGCGTTGATCTTGTTCACTTCCGGGGGAGCGGTAATATCTGCCCGGGGGAACATAATTCGCACAATGGCTATCAGCCGCAGAAATTCTTCCAGGCTGGCCCGCTTTTCCTGTCGGAATGGGGTGTTGTCTCGGGGGATAAAGGGCACCAGGGAAATGGCCTTGGGGCTCAGTTCCTGGAGCAGGGTCAGGGAACGGGCCAGATATTCCGGCGTCTCAAAGGGCGCCCCTACTAGGAAGCCCGTATCCATGGTATAGCCAATCGCCTTGGCATCGTTGTAGCAGTCAATTTTGGTGGAAAGGGCCTGGGCAGGGGGATGGAGCTTGGAAAAATGCAGGGGGTCCGCTGTTTCGTAGCGAAGCAGGTAACCCTGGGCTCCGGCCTTGAACATCCGCTGGTAGGAGGCCTTGCTGCGCTCTTCCAGAGCCAGGCCAAGCTTTACCTCGGGAAACTGCTTTTTCAGGTTGGTCAAGAGATTGCACATGATCATGTCCGTGTAGTACTGGTCTTCCCCGGACTCCAAAATCAGGTACCGCATGCCCAGGTCGTATCCTTCCTGACAGGCACCCTTGATTTGCTCCCAGTTCAGCCGGAACCGGGGCAGCACAGTGTTTTCCGAACGCAGCTGGCAGTACAGGCAGTTTTTGGGACAGTGGTTGGTGAATTCCAAAACCCCTTGGACCTGGATAACCCGCTTGAACAGAACGGTTACGGCCTCTTGGGCAGCCCCAAACAGCTTGGCCCGGGTAACGGAATCCTCGGTTTGGAGCAGCGCAATAAATTCCTCGTCAGTGAGGATGGACTCCATTTTCAGTTTTTCTACCAGATCCTCCATGGCTGTTCCCCGCTTTCCCCTTAGAATAGTTTTATTATACTATATTTGCCCAGGGACGCCAAAGAAAAATTACAGCTGCAAGCATTTGGCCCTTGGGTGCGTCCTGGCAAAGCGAAAACTTGAAAGGCAGGGGGCGGAGGAGGTTGGGGCGCTGTCCTGCCTGCACGGCTAAAAATTTCCCTGCAAATAGAAAAAGCCAGGAACCCCTGACCGCTGCCCTTTTCTGAATTCCGGTGGGGGAATCAACTGCAGCCAGCGAAAGAGTTTCTGACCTAAAAAACAAAATTGGCGGAGAGGGTGGGATTCGAACCCACGGTCCCTTGCAGGATCGCCAGTTTTCAAGACTGGTGCCTTAAACCGCTCGGCCACCTCTCCGCATAACAAATCAAGTATAAACTAGGCCATTTCCCTTGTCAAGGAGAAACGAAGGCGAGCAAGGGGCGGAACACGTCTGACCTGGGAGAAAAAGGGAGAAAGGCTGCGAAGGAGGGGAGCTGGCTTAGAACACAGAATTGGAAATAGTCTGGGTGGAAGGGGAAAAGGGGAAGTAAAAACAGCTTTTAGAGCTGGAAGTATAGAAAATCGCAAAAAAGTATTGACAGCTTTGGCAATATCGTGTATAGTAACAGAGTCAGATAGTTCCAACGGAGTGGTACTCAAGTGGCTGAAGAGGACGGTTTGCTAAATCGTTAGGGGGGTTAAACCCCGCGTGGGTTCAAATCCCACCCACTCCGCCATTATTTTTATTATGACCGCATGCTTTTGGTAAGCAGGGCGGTTTTTTATTGCCCAAAATCGTGTGGAAAAGCAAAAATCGGAGAAAGCTCTAGGCTTCCTCCGATTTTTTGTGTGGTTTATTTCTTTTCTTTGGCTTCTTTCGGCTCTGGTGCGTCAGCGTTATAACCGGGTACCAGATCTCCAATGCCATTTAGAATGTAGTGGGGTTGGTAGGAGAACTTCTTGATATTCTCCCGGGTGGAAACGCCGGTAAGTACCAGGACAGTTTCTAAACCGGTTTCTACCCCAGCCACAATGTCCGTATCCATTCTGTCACCAATCATTACAGAATCCTCGGAATGGACGCCCAGCTTTTTCAGCCCGGTACGCATCATTAAAGGATTGGGTTTGCCGATGAAGTAGGCTTGCTTGCCGGTAGCCATTTCGATAGGCGATACCAAGGCCCGGCAGGCAGGAATGATACCCCGTTCACTGGGCCCGGTCAGGTCGGAGTTGGTGGCAATGAGCTTGGCCCCCTTGTGGATCAGCTCCGTGGCCTTGAGAATCATTTCGTAGTTATAGCCGGTGGTTTCCCCGACGACCACGTAATCTGGATTTACATCGTTAAAGGTAATGCCGGCATCGTACAGGGCGTTTAACAGGCCGTGAGCCCCGATTACGTAAGCAGAGCAGTCCGGCGCCTGGTTTTTGAGAAAATGTGCCGTAGCCAAAGCACTGGTGTAGAAATGGCTTTCTTCAATATCGATTCCCATGGCCAGCAGCTTTTTGCGCAGTTCCAGGGGAGAACGTTCACTGGAGTTGGTGAGAAAGAGAAATTGTTTCTTTTCTTTTTTCAGCCAGGCGACAAATTCCTTCACGCCGGGCAGCAGGGTGTTGCCATGATAGATGACACCGTCCATATCACTGATGAAACCTTTTTTATTGCGAATGATGTTCAGATCACGCATATTATTTCTCCCTTCGATAGTTTAATTCTATTATCCATTTTCTCCGTAAAAATTACAACAAGGTTTTGTGATTTTCTGGGAAAATTACAAAAGAGGGGAAGGGCAGGGGACGAGTGGTTTCTAGTGGCAGGCGGCCTCCTTATATGATAAAATAAAATATTGACTAAGGAGGCATAATCTTGACTGCACAAAAACCTTTGCTGGCTGCGGTAGAAAAATACCGGCTGGCTCACGTATATCCTCTGCATACTCCTGGTCATAAAGGAGGCAGGGGCGCCGATCCGGATCTAATGCATTTGGCAGGGCCGGTGGCATTGGAAAGTGATGTTTCTCTTATGGAGGAACTGGACGATATCCAGCATCCTTCCGGCTGCATCAAGGCGCTGGAAGATCAGGCAGCCAAGGTGTACCATGCTGATCGCTGCTTTTTGGGGGTGAACGGCACCACCGGGGTTATTCACGGGATGCTGCTGGGGGCTCTGAACCCTGGGGACAAAATCCTGATTCCCCGCAATTCCCACCGTTCGGTAATGGGCGGGCTGGTACTGGGCGATTTGACACCTGTGTATGTCCGGCCCTGCTATAGCGAAACCTGGCGGCTGAGCCTCCAGATTACCCCGGAGCAGGTGGAGCAGGCTTTTCAGGAACAGCCGGACCTGAAGGCCGTATTTTTGACCACCCCCAACTATTTTGGCCTGGCGGCGGATACGGCAAAGATTGCCCAAATCGCCCATGCTCATGGGGCGGTGCTCCTGGTAGATGAGGCCCATGGGCCCCACCTGGGGTTTTCGGAGCAGCTGCCGCCTTCGGCCATGGACTGCGGCGCCGATGCGGCGGCCCAGAGCACCCATAAAATTGTGGGGGCTATGACCCAGTGCTCGCTGCTGCAGGTCCGCTACGGACGGCTGCGGCCAGAACGGCTGGAAGCGGCCATGAGCCTGGTAACCACCACCAGCCCCAACTATATCCTTATGGGATCCCTGGACGGGGCGGTGGCCCAGCTGTTGGACCACGGCCGGGAAATGGCAGAGCAGTCCCTGCGGGCTGGCAAGCTGCTGCGGCAGGTGCTTAGAAAGCTGCCGGGACTGCCGGTCCTGGATCAGGAACTCCTTGGCCAGGGGGGCGTTGCGGCTGTAGATGGAGGAAAAGTAACCATTCAGGTCAGCGCCCTGGGCATCACCGGCCCGGAAGCGGCGCAGGCCCTGCGGGAGCAGGGAATTGCCGTGGAACTGGTGGATCAGGACCACGTGCTTTTTTTGGTAACGTATGCAGATGATACCCCGGAATTTGCAGCTGTGGCCGAAAAAATCCGGCAGGTGCTGGAAAAAATGGCGAAAGCTGCAGGGGCTATGCTTCCGGTGCCGGAGCCGGCCGCACTGCCGGAACTGGTACTGCCGCCCCGGCAGGCCTTTTTCAGCCGCCGGCATGCGGTGCCCTTTGCTGAGGCCGCAGGAGAAATTGCTGGGGAAAGCATCAGCTTTTATCCGCCGGGGATTCCCCTGGTGGTTCCTGGGGAACGGCTTACCCAGGAAATGCTGGACTACTGCCGCAAATTGCAGGCAAAGGGGCTCTTGGTCAGCGGCCCCCGGGATACAACACTTGAGACCATTGAGGTGATGGACAAATGAACAAAGGTTTGTTTATCGTACTGGAAGGACCCGATGGCAGCGGGAAAACTACCCAGGCTGCCAAGCTGGCAGATTGGTTCCGGCTGTATGGCCGGGAAGTGGTGGTAACCCGGGAACCCGGGGGCACGGAAGCGGCCGAAGAAATCCGGGAAATTGTCCTGGATCCGGCCCTGAATTTGTCCGCTGAAACGGAAATCCTGCTGCATCTGGCAGCCCGGGCCGACCATGTGGCCAAGGTAATCCGGCCGGCGGTGGAAGCGGGGAAGGTGGTCCTATGTGACCGGTTCAGCGACTCTACCCTGGTGTATCAGGGGATTCTCCGGAACCGGGACCTGGGAGAGCTGGTGCAGTTAAACGGCTTTGCGACCCAGGGCCTGCTGCCGGATTTGACCCTGCTTTTGGACGGCAGTCCCCGGGCTCTCTTGAGCCGACGGAAGGACCGGGGAGTAGTGGATAAATTTGAATTGCAGGGGCTGGACTTTCAGGAGAAGGTCAGAAATGGCTACCTGCAGCTGGCCAAAGCGGAGCCGGAGCGGTTCCTGGTGGTGGATGCCCTGGGAGACCCGGCTGTGGTGTCGGCCGAAATCACCAAGCAATTGGAAAAACTGCTGTAAATAACGCCGCCTTGCGGCAGAATGATAGGGATGCGTATGTGGGATCGTATTGTTGGACACGAAATTGAAAAGCGCTTTCTGCAGAACCTGCTGACAGGAGAGCGGAAAACTCCTTCACTGTTGTTCTACGGGCCCGAAGGCATCGGCAAGAAGAAGCTGGCGCTGGAATTTGCCAAAAGTTTCCTCTGTTTGGAGGACCCTTTGACGGATACTTCCTGCAAAAGCTGCCGGGCCTTTGGGGCAGGGTCCCATCCGGACCTGTTGTTGGTGGAGCCGGGCGGCAATACCAGTACCATCAGCATTGGCCAAATCCGGAAGCTGAGCCAACAGGCCCTGTACGCCCCGGTGCTGTCCCCCTATAAAGTATGCATTATCGAACAGGCGGACCATATGCAGGAAACCGCCCAAAACGCGCTGCTGAAGCTTTTGGAAGAACCGCCGGACTACTGGCTGTTCATCCTGGTGGCAGACCGGGTGGAGGCTCTTTTGCCCACCATTTTATCCAGGGTGGTACAGATCCAGTTCTATCCCCTAACCCTGGAGCAGACCCGGCAGGCTATGGAGCAGGCCCTGCTGACCCAGTGGGAAGTGCCCGAAAGCCTGGAGGGAGCAGAGCCCGGTGCCGTCCAGGCCCAGTGGCTAAAGGAAGGGCCGGTACTCAGCGCGCTTGCCGGGGGATCACCTGGCAAGGCCGTGGACTTGTTCCGGCTGGAGGCCCTCACCCTGCGGCAGCAGGTCCTGGACCTTTTGGAAAAGGTGGACGAGGACCAGCTGATGGTTTATCTTAAAGGGCTGGATTGGTTGGACAAGGCAGCCACAGCCCCCAAAAAGAAAAACAGCGGAGATGGCGAAAAGGAGCCGGCTTTTGACCGGCGGGAACCGGATTTTCTCCGGCTGGAACTTTTGCTGCTGCTGCTGCGGGACGGTTTGCTGCTCCAGGCGGGAGTGGCAGCGCCCTTGTACAATGAAGATATAAGAAAAGAGGCAGCCCTGTGCTTTGCCGGCTGGAAACCCAGCCAGCTGCGCAGAACCTTGGACCTGGTACAGGAAAGCCGGCTGGCCATTGCCCGTTTTGTGCCCCGGCGCCTGGTATTTGAGGCCCTGCTGCTAGAGATACAGGCATTGCGAAAGGAGATGTAGTGTGGTTACTATTGTTGGAGTCCGGTTTAAGAAAGCCGGCAAGATTTATTATTTTGCTCCAGGAGAACTGAAGCTGGAAAAAGGGGACCATGTGATTGTGGAAACCGCCCGGGGAATTGAATATGGCCAAGTGGTGATTCCCCAGCAGGAAGTACCGGAAGAAAAAATTGTTTCTCCTCTGAAAACCGTACTGCGCAAGGGCACTGAAAAAGATGCCCGGCAGGTAGAAGAAAATCACCAGAAGGAAAAGGAAGCCTTCGCCATCTGTGAAAAGAAAATTGCGGCCCGGAAGCTGGATATGCATCTGGTGAACGTAGAATATACTTTTGATGTGGGCAAGATTATTTTTTATTTTACAGCCGATGGCCGGATTGATTTCCGGGAATTGGTGAAGGATTTGGCAGCGGTGTTCCGTACCCGGATTGAACTGCGCCAGATTGGCGTCCGGGACGAAGCGAAAATGCTGGGCGGCATTGGCTGCTGCGGCCGTCCCCTGTGCTGTGCCACCTTCCTGGGAGATTTTGAGCCGGTATCCATCCGGATGGCCAAGGAACAGAACCTGTCCCTGAACCCGACCAAGATTTCCGGGATCTGCGGCCGCCTGCTGTGCTGCCTGAAATACGAAAATGATATGTACTGCGGGAAGAAGAAAGAAAAACGCAAGGAACATCTTACCGTTCCCAAACCAGGTATGAAAGTGGTTACGCCCAGCGGAGAGGGCATGGTGATGCATATCAGCCGCCGGGAACAGACAGTGACCGTAGAACTGTCCCCGGGAAACCGGATTGAAGTGGCCTGGGACGAGATTGTGGAATCTTCCCGGGCGGAGGATTAATGAAGGACACAGAACGGAAGGACTGCCTGCCCGATGGGAAAACCGTAATCTGGCAGGATCCCCAGGAATTTTGCTTTACCACGGACGCCGTATTTCTGGCGGCTTTTCCCCATCTGGTGAAAAAGGCCAGGGTGCTGGAGCTGGGCTGCGGCACCGGGGCAGTGAGTCTGATGCTGGCCCTGCGGGGTGCCGGGTCCGTTTTGGGGGTGGACTACAATCCCCACGTGATTGAGCTGCTGAACCGCAGCATTAGGGAGAACCATCTGGAACAGGTGGTGACGGTCCACCAGCTGGATTTGCGGAATCTCCGCCAGCTGGTGCCCAGCGAAAGCCTGGACCTGGTGGCGGCCAATCCGCCCTACCGGGTAGGAGGCCGGCGGCGTCAGGTAGGCACGGCGGCTTGCCATGAGGTGGATACGACCCTGGAAGATTTTTTCCAGGCGGCGGCCTATGGCCTAAAGACCAAGGGCCGTTTTGCCCTGGTTCAGTTGCCGGAGCGGTTTACCGAGGCAGTGAAGCTGGGGCTGGCCTATCAGCTGGAATTAAAACGGCTCCAGTGGGTCCATTCCTATGTGGACCGGCCTGCCTGGATTTTTTTGGCAGAATTTGTAAAAGGGGGACGGCCGGGCCTGACGGTCCTGTCGCCCTTGTGTATGTATAACCCTGACGGGTCCTACAGCAAGGAAACGCTGGCCTATTACCGGGCTGGCACAACAAGGGAGGAATAGAATATGGCAGAACAAGGCATTCTGTATTTGTGTGCCACTCCCATTGGGAACCTGGAAGACATGACGCCCCGGGCCCTGCGGATGCTCCAGGAGGCGGATCTCATTGCTGCCGAGGATACCCGGCATACCCGGCAGCTGCTGAACCATTTTGACATTCATGGCCAGTTGCTGAGCTACCATGAACACAATAAGGAAAAGATGGGACCGGTGCTGCTGTCCGCACTCCAGGAAGGAAAGAACATTGCCTTGGTCAGCGATGCGGGTTTTCCCGGGATTTCTGACCCTGGGGAGCAGATTGCCAAAGAGGCCATTGCAGCCGGCATCCAGGTGGTGCCCGTGCCCGGTGCCAATGCGGCCCTGACGGCCCTGGTAGCTTCCGGCCTACCGTCCACCCCTTTCTTTTTTGGGGGCTTTTTGCCCAAGAGCCGGAGGAACCGGAAGGAAAAGCTGGAAGAATGGAAAAATATTCCCGCTACCCTGATTCTCTACGAAGCACCCCACCGGATTACGGAAGTGCTGAAGGATATGGAGGAGGTCTGGGGCAATCGGCGGCTGGCCATGTGCCGGGAGCTGACCAAGCTTCACGAGGAATTTTTCCGGGGCACGGTGGAACAGGCCCGGCAGCACCTGGATGAAAATCCGCCCCGGGGTGAATTTGTCCTGGTGGTGGAGCAGGGGGAAGTGGTCCGGGAAGAACCTCAGGGTGATCCCCTGGACGAGGTACGCCGGCTGATGGAAAGCGGCGTGGACAAGAAGACGGCCCTAGCCCAGGCTGCCAAAACCTACAAGGTGCCCAAACGGGAGCTGTACAACCGGCTGCTGAAGGAAGAATAAGCTTTTTCCAACGAAAGAAAGAAGAGAATTTTCTTTTTGGGAAGAATTGTAGTATGATAAGGAAAGATTCACTTATTCAGATAGAAAAAGGGGAATGATGATGACTAAACCGAGTTTTTATATTACGACACCCATCTATTATCCCAGTGCCAACCTGCATATAGGCCATGCCTACTGCACCACCATTGCGGATACCATTGCCCGGTACAAACGGGCCAATGGTTTTGATGTCCGGTTCATTACCGGCAGTGACGAACACGGCCAAAAGATCCAGCGCAAGGCCAAGGAAGCTGGCGTTACCCCCATCCAATACGTGGACGGCATTGTGGCCAACTTCAAAAAATTGTGGAGTATGCTGGGCATCAGCTACGACGATTTTGTCCGTACCTCCGAACCCCGCCACCAAAAAGTGGTGCAGGAAGTCCTGAAGCGGGTTTATGATAAGGGCGACATCTATAAGAAGGACTATGTGGGCAAGTATTGCGTACCCTGCGAATCCTTCTGGACGGACCACCAGATTGAAGAAGCCGGCGGGGTTTGCCCCGATTGCGGCCGTCCGGTAGAAACCATGAAGGAATCCAGCTATTTCTTCAAAATGAGCAATTATCAGGACAAAATCCTGGAATATATCGAAGCCCATCCTGACTTTATCCAGCCGGTAAGCCGCCGGAACGAGATGATCAGCTTCCTGAAGCAGGGGCTGGAAGATTTGTGCATTTCCCGGAGCAGCTTTGACTGGGGTATTCCTGTGCCCTGGGATCCGAAACACGTGGTATATGTATGGTTTGATGCCCTGCTGGCCTACTTTACCGGCATCGGCTGCATGGCCGACATGGAGGAATTCCATCGTTTCTGGCCGGCGGACCTGCACCTAGTGGGCAAGGAAATCGTGCGTTTCCATACCATCATTTGGCCGGCCATGCTGATGGCCATGGGTGAAGAATTGCCCAAGGAAGTCTACGGCCATGGCTGGCTGGTGGTAGACGGGGACAAAATGAGCAAATCCAAGGGCAACGTGGTTGACCCGGTGGAACCCATTAAGGAATTTGGCCCCGACGCTGTCCGTTATTTCCTGCTGCGGGAAATCAGCCTGGGCAGCGACGGCAACTACTCCCGGAAAGGTTTGATCAGACGGGTAAACACCGACCTGGCCAACGACCTGGGGAACTTGCAGTACCGTACGGTTTCCATGATTGAAAAGTATCACGGCGGTGTGGTGCATAAGACTGTGGTGGATAACGAAGTGGATGCTGCTTTCCGGGAACTGGCTGCGGTTACCCTGAAGGATTACCGGGCTGCCATGGATAAGTATGCCATCAACGACGGGATTAAGGTAATCTGGAACTACGTAGGCGCTGCCAACAAGTACATTGACGCTTCTACGCCCTGGATTTTGGCCAAGGACCCGGCACAGGCCAAACGCCTGGAAGCTGTAATGTATAATCTGGCCGATGCAGTCCGGAATATTGCCATTCTGATTTCCTCCATGATGCCCTTTACGGCGCCCAAAATCTACGAACAGCTGGGCCTTGCCGTACCGGACCAGTTTATGCTGGACGATGTAGCCTGGGGCAACCTGCCTGACGGCACCAAGGTCCAAAAAGGTCAGCCCATCTTCCCGAGAATTGAGGAGGAAGAAGAACCGGCTGCGGAAAAGGCTGCTCCTGTAACGGAAGCCAAAAAGGAAAGCAAGAAAGCTGCGGCTGCCGGGGTTGTTACGCCGGACCAGATTACCATTGAAGATTTCGGCAAATTGGACCTGCGGGTAGCTACCATTGAAAAGGCAGAACGGGTTCCCAAAACCGATAAATTGATGAAAATTACGGTAAAAGTGGGCGAAGAAGAGCGGACTATTGTTTCCGGCATTGCCCAGTACTATACGGAAGAAGACCTGCCCGGCAAGAACGTGGTGGTCATTGCCAACCTGAAACCGGCCAAGCTGAAGGGCATTGAGTCCCGGGGCATGCTGCTGGCCGCTTCTGATGGTCAGGGCCATCTGGTTCTTGTAGAAGCTCCTGGGATTTCTTCCGGCAGCAAGGTGAAATAATATGGCACGTCTTCCTTTATACGATACCCATGCCCATTTGGACGTGGAAGATTTTGACGCGGATAGGAAAGAGCTGCTCCAGAAAATTGGTGAAAACATGGCCGGGATCATTGATCCCGGCTGTGATCTTCTTAGCTCCCAAAAAGCCCTGGACCTGGCTCATGCCTATCCCTTTGTATACGCCGCTGTAGGGCTGCACCCGGAAGAACTGTCCCATTGCAGCCTAAAGGATTTGGAGCAGCTGGATGCCTGGTGCGCCGACCCCAAGGTGGTGGCCATTGGAGAGATTGGACTGGACTACTACAACGATGAAAATTCGCCCCATGCCTTGCAGCAGGAGTTTCTCCAGGCCCAGCTGGAGCTGGCCAGGAAGCATCAGCTGCCGGTGATTCTCCACGACCGGGATTCCCACGAAGATCTGCTGGCCATTTTGCTCAGCCAGCCGGAGGACCTGACAGGGGTGCTCCACTGTTTTTCTGGCAGCTGGGAAATGGCGGAAAAACTCCTGGAACGGGGCTGGTACTTTGGCTTTGGGGGCACCAGCACCTTCAAGAACGACCGGGGGGTCCGGTCCATTTTGGCAAAAATGCCGGAAGACCGGATCCTCTTTGAAACCGATTCTCCCTACATGGCGCCGGTGCCTTATCGGGGCAAGCGGAACAATCCGCTGTATACCGCTATTGTGGCGGAGCGGGCGGCAGCCCTGAGGGGGACCACACCGGAAAAAATCATGGAATGTTCATCAAATAACGCAAAAATGTTGTTTTCCAAACTAAAATAAGCCAAAACTATATGTAAATTTTACAAACTCGTTACATTTGCGACCGGGTAAATCGTACATAATTATCACCAGGTACTAACATCGTTTTGACAGAAAACCGCTTCCTATGGTAGAATTAGCCATCTTAAGGAGGCGAAAATTTGCGAAAAAGAGAACATTTTAAGCGTCCCTATAAATGGGTTGTAGTTTTCCTGCTGCTCATGTCCAGCGTGAATTTCTTCGGCTTTGCTTCGGCACCGAAAAATGTCACGGTGAAAGTAGACGGGCAAACCCTGCAGCTCAGCACCAGAGCCCTGACAGTACAGGGAGCTTTGGAGGAAGCCGGTGTAGTTCTTCATAAAGCCGACGGGTATGAAGTAGTCGGCAGTGAAAAATTCAGCGACGGTGCGACGATTGAAGTTGTCCGCGCAATGCCTATCAAGGTATGGAAGTCTGGAAGAACGACCGAGTACAACATAGGGCGGAAAACAGTGCGAGATGTATTGAACGCTGTGGGAGTCGACTATGAAGGATACCAAGTATATCCCGCTTTGGATTCAGAAGCGAAACCAGATATGACCATTAATGTCATTTCTCCCACTACCCAGCTGGGTACGGATACGGAAGAAATCCCGTATGACGTGCAGCTGCGGAACAATGATGATCTGCCCCGGGGCAGACGAAATGTAGTGTCTCCCGGCCAAAACGGACAGGTGAAAATCACCTATCGGACCATTAAAGTGGGAGATGCAGTGGTAAAACGGGAACTGCAGCGGGAAGTAATCGCTGAACCTGTTCCTGAAATCGTGGAAGTGGGTACCGGCAACAACAATATGCTGGAAACTTCCCGTGGCTATGTGCGTTACCGTTCCGCCAGAACGGTGGAAGCCTCTGCCTATACCCTGGCAGAAGGCAGTGGTACGGGACTTACCTCCACAGGTGTGGTGCCCTACCACGGAATTGTGGCCGTGGATCCGGACGTAATCCCTTATGGGACCCGGATGTATATTCCTGGCTACGGTTTTGCTGTAGCAGGTGACTGCGGCGGTGCCATCAACGGCAATCGGATCGACCTTTACATGGATGACTATGGTGATGCCATAGCCTGGGGCCGACGACAAGTAACCATGTATATCTTAGAATAAAAAACGTTACAGGAGAAAAAAGTGCTGAAGGAAGTACTCATTGTAGAAGGAAAAATGGACACCGTAGCGGTCAAGAAGGCAGTGGATGCTGAGACTATAGAAACCGGTGGCTTTACCTTGGCACCCTATACCCTGGACCTGATTAAAGCAGCCTATGAAAAGCGCGGGATCATCATTATGACCGACCCCGACGGCGCAGGGGACCGCATCCGGAAGTTTCTGACGGAGCGTTTCCCGAACGCCGGGCAGGCCTTTGTGCCTAAGGCGGAAGCCCTGGCCCACCACGATGTGGGTATTGAACAGGCGCAGCCGGAGGCCATCCGCAAAGCTCTTTCCAAGGTGCATTTTCAGGAAATGAATCCCCGAAAGGAATTTTCCTCTCGGGATTTATTTTTGTCCGGGTTGTCCGGCAGTCCTGAGGCCGCCAGGCGGCGGGACCGGGTAGGGGCCATCTTGGGCATTGGCTACGGCAATGCCAAGCAGTTGGTCAGTCGTTTAAACAATTACGGCATCACCCGGGAAGAATTCCGCCAAGCGGTGGCCCAGGTAGCTGAAGAAGAGAAGTAGGGAGGAACAGTATGCTGCATCCTGTCATTGCCAGTCGGGAAGTGACCCATTATATTTTGCAGACCTTTGGGCTGAAGGCCAAGAAGCGCTTTGGCCAGAATTTCCTCATTAATGAAAAGGTGGTGCAGGCCATTGCCCAGGCTGCCCAAATTGGACCTGGGGACCTGGTACTGGAAATCGGTCCGGGCATTGGTACCCTGACCCAGGCCCTGGCGGAAACCGGCGCCCAGGTAAAAAGTGTGGAAATCGACCAAAGCCTTTTGCCGGTACTGGCCAAAACCCTGGAAGGTTACACCAATGTGGAAATTATTCCTGGGGACGTGCTGAAAGTGGATTTGGGGGAGATTACCCAGCACGAACCTTTCACGGTAGCCGCCAATCTGCCCTACTACATTACCACTCCGATTATTTTTGCTCTCCTGGAACAGCAGCTGCCCCTGAAACGGCTGGTGGTTATGGTCCAGAAGGAAGTGGCTGAACGGATGACTGCTGGCCCGGGCACCAAGGATTACGGTCCCCTGTCCCTGGCTCTCCAGTACTACTCCGAGCCCCGGTTAGCGCTTTCCGTGCCGGCCCGGGATTTCATGCCGGCACCCAAGGTGGATTCCATGGTAGTGGTTTGTGAAAAACGGGAGCAGCCGCCGGTGGACGCAGATCCCAAGCTGTTTTTCCAGGTGGTGCGGGCAGCCTTTTCCCAGCGGCGGAAAATGCTCAGCAATTGTCTAAAGAGTCTGGGGCTCTCCAGTGACCAGGTAAAGACCCTGATGGAACGGGCAGGGATTGACGGCAAGCGCCGGGGAGAATCTCTTTCCATGGAAGAATTTGGCAAACTGACCAAAGCCTACGCCGAAAGCCTGAAGCAAGCATGAGCCAGCGGTATAAATTCTTTTCTCACAAGGACTGTGAATTTTTCCCCTGCCACCCTGGGGCGGACCGGGAAAACTTCAACTGTCTGTTCTGCTTCTGTCCCCTGTATGCTTTGGGGGAGAACTGCGGCGGCAGCTACAGCCTGCTGCCAAATGGCGTAAAGGATTGCAGCCGCTGCCTGTATCCCCATGAAAAAGAGCATTACGATGCCATAATGGCCAAACTGAAAAAATAAAAAATCAAGCCTTTTGAAAAAAAATAGTCAAAGGGCTTGATTTTTTTTTGAAACATGCTATTATAGGTAATGTAGTTAGCACTCCTGTTAAATGAGTGCTAATAAAATCAAAAACACCAATTTGTGATATAAGAAAGGGGATTCGTAACATGTTAAAGCCTTTGGATGACCATGTTGTAGTAGAACCGATTGTACAAGAGGAGAAAACCAGTTCCGGTTTGTATCTGCCCGATACGGCCCACAAGGATAAACCTCAGACTGGCAAAGTGATTGCCGTTGGTACCGGTCGTCTGCTGGACAATGGTACGAGAGTTGCCTCCGAAGTTAAGGTGGGGGATGTGGTTGTATTCGCCAAATACTCCGGCAGCGATGTAACGCTGGATGAAAAAGATTACATCATCCTGAGAGACAGCGATATCCTGGCTGTTGTAGAGTAAGCAATTCCTCTCTGCAAGCAAGACACAATTACCCGATAGAATTTGGAATTAAGGAGAGATTTCAGAATGGCTAAAATGATTAAATTTGATGAAGATGCTCGCCGCGGCCTGGAACGCGGTGTCAATGCCCTGGCTGATGCTGTTAAAGTAACCTTGGGACCCAAGGGCCGCAACGTTGTTCTTGAAAAGAAATTCGGTTCTCCTACCATCACCAACGATGGCGTAACCATTGCTAAAGATATTGAACTGGAAGATCCGTTTGAAAACATGGGCGCTGCCCTGGTGCGTGAGGTTGCTACCAAAACCAACGATATCGCTGGCGACGGCACTACCACCGCTACGGTTCTGGCCCAATCCATTGTGCACGAAGGCATGAAGAACGTAGTAGCCGGTGCCAACCCCATGGTTCTGAAGAAGGGCATCAAGAAAGCTACCGATGTTCTAGTTGAAGAACTGAAGAAGAGCGCACAAGATGTTAAGACCAAAGAAGAAAAAGCTCAGGTTGCTTCCATCTCCGCTGGGGATGAAGAAATCGGCGGCTTGATTGCCGATGCTATGGAAAAAGTTGGCAACGATGGCGTAATTACCGTTGAAGAATCCAAGACCATGGATACTTCCCTGGAAACTGTAGAAGGTATGCAATTCGACCGCGGCTACATTTCCCCGTACATGGTAACGGATCCGGATAAGATGGAATCCGTAATGTCCAACCCGTACGTATTCATTACGGACCGGAAGATCACCCTGATCAACGACATTATGCCCCTTCTGGAAAAAGTGGTTCAACAAGGCCGTGAACTGCTGATCATTGCTGAAGACGTGGAAGGCGAAGCTCTGGCTACCTTGGTTGTAAACAGACTGCGTGGCACCTTCAAGGCTGTAGCTGTTAAGGCTCCTGGCTTTGGTGATCGCCGCAAGGCTATGCTCCAGGATATTGCTACCCTGACCGGTGCAACCGTAATCAGTGAAGAAGTTGGCCGTAAACTGGACAGCGCTTCCCTGCAAGACCTGGGTACCTGCGGCCAAGTTCGGGTAACCAAGGATATGACCACCATTGTTGATGGCGGCGGCGACAAACAAGCCATTGCTGACCGGGTTGCTTCCATCCGTGCCCAGATTCCGGAAACCACTTCTACTTTCGATAAAGAAAAACTGCAAGAACGTTTGGCTAAATTGTCCGGCGGCGTAGCTGTAATCAAAGTTGGTGCTGCTACCGAAACCGAACTGAAAGACAAGAAACTGAGAATCGAAGATGCCCTGAACGCTACCCGCGCTGCTGTGGCTGAAGGTATTGTTGCCGGCGGTGGTACCGCTCTGCTGCAAGTACAGCCTGCTCTGGAAGAACTGGCTGCTGCAGCTGAAGGCGATGAAAAGACCGGCGTTGAAATCGTAAAACGCGCCATTGAAGCTCCGGTTCGTCAAATCGCTGACAACGCAGGCCTGGAAGGCGCTGTGATTGTTGAAGCTGTGAAGAAAGCTGAAAAGGGCATTGGCTTCAACGCTCTGACTGGCGAATATGTTGACATGATCAAATCCGGTATTGTGGATCCCTGCAAAGTAACCCGCAGCGCTCTGCAAAATGCAGCCTCCATCGCTTCCATGATTCTGACCACGGAAGCTGTTGTAGCTGACAAACCGGCTAAGGAAGCTGCTCCTGCTGCTCCTGGCATGGGCGGCGGAATGCCTGGAATGATGTAAACATAAACCCGGAAACCCGCTTCCAGCCTAGGTTTATAGGCCAGAAAACCCGTTAAATTGGGCTGAAATTGGGCTGGAATTGGGCGAAAAATTTTCATAATAAAACCCCGTGTATATTATGCACGGGGTTTTATTTTTATGCAAAAGGGGAAACTATGGGAAACCGTGGGAAAAATGGGAAAAAATCTGGTGAAAATCTGGTGAATGTCTGGTGAAAATCTGGGCGGGAAAAACATGGGAAAAATGATGGCAAAACGTGGGGATTGACTACCGTTCCATCAGTTCTGCAAATTTTTCCGCCGCCCGGCGTTTCATGCGTTTGGTAACATGTAAGTAAATCTTACGTGTTGTGGTATCGTCGGAATGGCCTAACCGTTCCATAATATCTACGAGGTCAACGCCCGCCTCGGCCAGCAGCGACGCATGGGTGTGGCGGAAAATATGGGGATGTACGCGGCAAGGAAGCGGCGGCTTAATAACCTGCTGTATATGATCGATATGGTGCTGGACGCTGCGCTGCGTAAGGGGATACCCCGGGTGCATGGGTGCCGTAAATACAAACCCGGCACGGCTGCCTTCGGGATAATGCCACAATTCCCCAAAAGTAAACCGGCGCGCCGTTACATCCAGGCGGTATTTTTTGAGTTCCGCGACCAACTGGGCGGGCAAGGATAAAATCCGCGCTGACGTCCGCGTTTTGGGTGGCAAGAACGTATAGGCATTGTAACGGCTGGTGGGGTTGTACAGGGTTTTGGTGACTTTAAGGGTCCCGGCGTCCAGATCAATATCTTCCCACGTCAGGGCAAGGGCTTCCCCAATCCGGAGGCCAGTATATGCCAGCAGCATAAAAAGCGCTGTATAATCGCCGTGCTGAGTATGCCGTCTGGATTCGTCCAGAAAACGTTGCAAATCCGCTTTTTCTAGGTATTGCGGTACGTCTTGTTCCGGATCAATGATTTTTCGGGACGGGCGGGGAGGCGATGCGAACTCCGTAGGATCGTTGTAAATGAGTTCAAATTCCCGGGCCTTTTTAAAAATCATTTTGGCCGTTGCGTGTACCCCGCATATCGTGTTGGGCTGTAATTTGTCTTTGAGGTCCAGCAAAAACATCTGGTAATCACGTTTTGTAATCTGCTGCAAGGGGATTTTTGCAAAATACCGATTCAGCCAGGCGATATTATGCTTCCGGATTCGGACCGTCGATATTTTGACTTGCTGGGCATAGATTTTTAACCAGTCCGCGGCAAAGGCTTCAAGAGTTACGCTGGATCCGGGTACGTATTGCTGTTTTTTGACCGATTCCTGGATTTCCCGCAATGCGGCCTCCGCGTCTTTGCGGCGCTGGAAGCCGAACCGGGATACGCGCTTGCGCTTTCCCGTTGCCGGATCAAGGCCAATGACGGTGCGGAAACCCCAGGTGCCATTGGGCGAATGGATGATTTCCATAGTTAGTCCTTTTCTAACTCGTCCCCGTCAATTTCCACTTTAGTCATTGTTCCGTTTTGCTTAAAGTCAAACGAAGCACTAAAAGGGGTGCGGATCATAGCACCAAAAGAATTCTGAGCGTCAACAAAGCCAGATACGATCCCGACGCCGTGAATCTTTCCGAACTTGAAATTGCTAAATTTTGCGGTAGAAGGTGCTTTCAAGTTGGCTTTTACTACCTTTTCAACTTGCTTTTGCATATGTTGCATTTCTCTCTCGGATGGGATATTATCCGTTATTTTTTCAAGCACCTTTCCTTCTTCATACAATGTTACGCCTGAATACATTACAGAATGGACTGTGAAATTTGGATTCAACCATAATCCATAGCTGTACCCTTTCCCGTCCGTAGAGAAGCTATAATATTTTCTTCCGTTTGGGTCCGCTCTGTCCGTTACTTTCCACGCCTTTATTTTCTCCGGATCTATTTCTGTTGATTTTAACGCTGCCGTTATACCGTCTAACTGTTTCTGGTTTTTAAGTTGCATTATTTTGGTAATCTTATTGTTCTCAAAAGCATATTTTCCTCCAGACGGCGATGTGGCATACACGCCTAAAATGATTAGTAGTCCAATTCCTGCAATAGCAATTTTCTTCTTACTCATAATAATATCCTCCTTTATTTAATAACAGATTGTTTTAGCACGGCCAGGCCCAAACAGCGGAAATCCTGGCAATTGTCGGCGTTGAAAACCATGGGCGCATATTTCGGGTTTTCGGACACCAGCATGACGCCGGTGTCCGTTTTATAAAATCGTTTAAGGCATACCCGTTCGCCGCCAATCTCGAAACAACCGATCTGCCCGACTTCCACCTCCGGCTGCTGCTTGATAAAAACTATATCGCCGTCATTGATGCCAGCGTTGACCATAGAGTCGCCGGATATGGTAATACAAAAATCTACTTTATAACAATTGTCAATGTCATAATACGGCGTATCCTGGTTTATATCTTCCAGGGGCGCGCCTGCTGCTGCATATCCCAACATGGGCACACGTTTAAAATTAACAGACGTTAAGCCCGCTTGCATGGGTACGTCTAACCCCATTAGCCAGGCCGGGTTTACGTTTAACGCTTTTGCCATTAAGTATACCTTGTCTTGCTTAGGCACTACTTTCCCGTGGTAATACTGAGCAATGCCAGATGTACCTATTCCGGTCAACCTAGACAACTCTGCTTGCGTCATATCACGGATTTCAAGTGCTTTCTTCAATCGTTCAGCAGTGCTCATTCTTTCACCTTCTTTCCTTAGTATTATACAATTTTTTGAGCAAAAGTTCAAGAAATTTAAATTTATCTATTGATTTTTTGAGCAAAAAGTCGTATTATTAAGTTACTCAAGAAATTGAGCAAAAAAGGAGGTGATGGTAATGAGGTTCAGTTACAAAAAGCTGAAAGGGAGAATCAAGGAAATTCTTGGAACGCAAGAAAAATTTGCCGCGGCTATGGGTATGAGCCAGCGCACGGTGTCTTTAAAGCTAAATAACGCCGCAGCGTGGAGCCAACCGGAAATTTTATTAGCAAGCAAATTATTAAGACTTTCCGTTGCCGAAATCCCGGTTTATTTTTTTACCGTCGACACTCAAGAAATTGCGTAAAACACAAGGAGGTAGCCATGGTTAAAACGGTAGAAATTGATATGAAGAAGGTTAAAGAAATGACCCTTAAAAAGCTTATGAGTTTTGCAGACCTTGCAAAAAGCGCTAATTTATCGCTTGCAACATTATTTGCATTGCAAGCAAAACGACGCAAGGCCAGTGAAAGAACACTGTACAAGATTGCCGCGGCCCTGGACGTATCCCCGGCCGACATTATAAAGGAGGAAACCTTATGAAACGAGATTACACATTGCCGGAAATCCTGCTGACGCCGATACTGGCACCTATCGCCGATTTTATGGACTGGCCAGATTTTGCCAAAGGGATGATGGCGGGGGCAGCTACGACCATCGCGGTGTTTATCATCATCGCGGGCGCGCTGTGTGCAAAGCCATGAGCCGGGAAATATGGAGGGTTATTAGCCGTTGCCGGGGTATGGCCTGGGCCGTTCAGAAAAAAACCTACATCGACGGTTTGCCAGTTTGGGAAACGTTAACGACAGACCCCAAGTGGTCATTTTGCGAATACCGGCAAAGCGACTGGGCAAAGGCGCGAGAAATCTGCGACGAACTGAACGAAAGGGGAAAAAACCATGGAAAATGAAATCACAGAAAAACAAGCCTTTGATTTGGCAGGCAGTGCATTACAAGGCGCTGGATTTAAGCAAGTGTTAATCCTTGCAACGCGTCTGGACAGTGCCGACGACGCGGAAAGAATCGACAAAAAGGAACTCAAGAAATACGGCTCCCATGTATTTCAGGCCATGGATACCGCCACTATGCTGGCGTCCTTAGGGTCTCACATAGGGCAGTTAATCAAGGAGCATCCGGAAGAAAAGGAAAAAGTGGCACATTTTCTTATGAAGCTGATTGATGCCGTCATTGGCGATGACCTGGAAGCCATGAATTAAGAACCTACTGAATTAAAGGGGTGGTTTTATGGAAACCATTGACGCCCGCATTGCCGTACTGGAGCAGCGGGTGAAAAATCTGGAAGCCCGGTTTAAAGGGCCGGTGTTCGGGGCCGCGTTGCCGTCCGTGCTGGATATTGAATCCATCATGAACGCCTTGGATTGTAGCGAATACAGAGCGCGGGAAATCATGAAATCCGGGAAACTGAAGGTTTTTCGGATTGGCAAGAAATACCTGGCCACCAGGGAGCATTTTCTGGAATGGCTGGAGCAAGGAGGGGATGCTAGTGGACAATGAGATGGCAAACAACTTTCGAGATTGGGTACGTTATATCAGAATAACACGGCGTATTACGGGTACAGAGGTTGCAAGGCAAACGGACCACGACAACTCTTGGCTGTCACGGTGGGAAAGGATGCCTCAGTCCACCATCCTGGAGCCGTGGCAATACCTAAAAATCCGGGACTATATCGCGCCCGAAGTACCCATGCGCAGCCTGGTAAAAACGGCCCCGATGCGGATACCGTTCCTGAACCGGGAACAACGCAAAAAGGCCGCGGAAATACTGGAGCGCGCCCGAATTGCTAAATGTGTCGCAAATTTTACTCTGTCCGTTAAAATCGGGATAAGCCCAAACTCATGGGCTTCCTTAATCAGCATAGGCGGGGCGCCCAGTGAGTCTACCATTTATCTGGCCTGCAAGGTTTTGGGTCTGGATTACAAAAAATTATTAAAGGAGGTTGGAGTTGATGAACCTTAAAAGTGCAACGGAGCAGCTGCTGAAGAACATACGGAAAACCAGGTTTAACGACCTGGTGGAGGTCCCCGCGGATTGCGTAGAAGCGTTGCAAAAAGCCCTGGAAGCTGAAAATAAGAAAGAGGTGAATAAGGATGCTTGAATCTGATTACCTGGATTTTACAGCCCCCGTACCTGCTGAGAGCCGGGAGCATTGGAAGCCGGAAAACGATGACCAGGCGAACTGGTGCCTAGAAAAAATCTCCGAAGCGAAAGCGGAAATCATGGACGCCCGGGCTTTTTATGAAGCAAAGAAACGGCAGCTGGACCAATGGCTGGAAAACACCATTGCCCCGTACAACCGGGACTGCGAACATTTCGAAGCCTTGCTCGCCGGATATGCAGAGGAAGCACTGGCCGGAAAGAAGAAGCGGACTATTTCCCTGCCTGGTGGAAAATTGGGATTCCGCAAGGTCCCGGCGAAAGTCGACCGTGACGAGGCCGCGCTGCTGTCATTTGCTGAAAGTGGCGCGCCGGAGTTTATCAAGGTTAAAAAATCCGTTGATTGGGCGGGACTAAAAAAATCCTGCAGGGTGGACGGCGGCCACATGGTCACAGCGGACGGGGAAATCGTGCCGGGCGTAACCGTAACAGAACTGCCGGACAAATTCGTGTGCGAGGTGGTTTAAAAATGGGTATGCCTGTATTGGTCCTGGGGGCCAGCGGCAGCGGAAAATCCGCAAGCCTGAGAAATTTTGAACCTGATGAAATCGGTATCTTCAACGTTGCCGGGAAGCCGCTGCCGTTTCGAAAAAAACTGCCGGTTTTCAACAACGCGGGATACAAAGAAATCGAAGCCGCGTTGAAGCGGCCAAAGCTGAGAACCTACGTTGTCGACGATTCCCAGTATTTAATGGCGTTTTTCTTGTTTGACCATGTTAAAGATATGGGGTACGGAAAATTCACCCAGTGCGCGGTAGATTTCCGCAATCTGATTGACTTTATCGTACGGGAGACGCCTCCAGCCGTGATCGTTTACCTGCTGCACCACACCGAACGGGACGATAACGGATTTATCAAAGCAAAGACAAGCGGGAAAATGCTGGATAACCAGCTGACGGTGGAGGGGCTGTTTTCCATTGTTTTATTGGCTGAGACGGACGGCAAGAATCATTGGTTTACCACTCAAAGCGACGGGTTTACACCGGCAAAGTCCCCCATGGGGTTATTTCCCGAAAAAATCGAAAATGACCTGAAAAAGGTGGACACGGAAATCCGCGAATATTACGAAATGGCACCGATTAAGAACGATGTGAAGGGGGAAACGAACAATGCAGAAAGTTAATTGGAATGATGTAAATGAGTCTACGAACGGTGGTAATCGCCCGCCCGTTGGCGGCTATGTGCTGACCATCATCAACGCAACGGAAAAACCGGAAAAACAGTATTTCCAGGTTGAATGGGACTACAACGAGGGCGAATGGGCTGGACATAACCAAAAAAACGCAACAACAAATAACTGGGGGCTGCCGCGGCTGTTCCGGAGCTATAAACCGGCGGCCCTGGGGATGCTGAAACACTTCCTTCTTGCCCTGGAAAAATCCAACCGCGGCTGGACCATGGACCGTTGGAACAGCTTGCCCGACGCGCAGCAGGCACCGGCCCTGAACGGCTTAATTTTTGGTGCCGTGATCGGGGAAGAAGAATACATCAATAAGGACGGCAAGGTCAAAACGCGGCAATATATCGCCGACACGTTGCCCGTCGCAGATATTCGCGCCGGGAAATTTAAGGTTCCCGCCCTGAAAAAGCTGAAAGGAAACGACAGCAGCGCCACCCCCGCCCCCATTGAAACGGGCGTTGAAGAATGTCCGTTTTGAGCTATGAAGAAATCCTGGGAAAATTAAATAACGTCCATAAGCGCGGCGGTGCCCTGGTGGCGCAGTGCCCAGTGTGCGGTGACGAGGACCATCTGTACATCAACCAGGACGGGGATAAAACGCTGGCATTTTGTCACAAATGCCACGCGTCCCTCCCGGCGGTGTTAAAAGCCCTGGATGTGGGCGGGGAACCGCCTGCACCCGTTGCGCCGTCAAGGCCAAAGGACCACGGGCGGAGAGTAGAGCGGATTGTATACACCTACCGGAACCCGGACGGGAAAGAAGCCTATTGCAAAATTCGGGAAAAATTTGCAGACGGGCACAAAAAATTCAGCTTTTTGTATACTGGGCCGGACGGAACGGTGATTTATAAAAAGCCAAAGCCCTGCAATAACCTGTACAACCTGGACCGGCTGACGGCGGCAAAGAAAACGGAAACGCTGTACATCGTTGAGGGCGAGAAATGCGCCGACGCGATGACGAACGCGGGATTCCTGGCCACCAGCACAAACACGGGGGCAGAGTCGCCGAACTTGTCTGAAACGGACCGAAAGGCCGTCGATAAATTTGCCAAGAAGGTTATCATCCCGGACAACGACGGCCCAGGGGCTGTGTACGGCAAGGCATGGGAAGCACGCGGTGCGAAGGGCCTTCCGCTGCCCGAAATCTGGCCAGAGTGCCCGGTCAAGGGTGACGTTGCCGACTACCTGGAAGCGGGCGGGGATCCGGAAAAAATCCGCGGGTACAACTTCCCAATGGTGGAGTTTTCCGAGGAATATTTCCGGAACCTTGACCGCGCGGACCTTGTTTCCGAGGATTTCCTTTTAAAACTGATTCAGATTGACGACCCGGTGCAGCAGCAGCGGGCGGAGAGCCTGGCCACGTTCCGGGCGTCCGATCTATCCATCAAGCGTGAGTTTTGCAAAAACCTGCAAGCGGCCAGAATCAAGCTGGCACAAGAGCGCAAGGGGAACGAAAATGTTACCCATTTTACGGGGCAGCCGCTGGCCTTGCGGTGCGGCGACTGGATCGCCGATGATGAAGGGATCCGTCGCATGACCACAAAAGGAAATAACGGTGATTTTACCTATCAATGGGCCTCCAGGATTCCCACGTTGCCTACGGGTATTTTGGTTAACGCGGAAACGGGTGAGGAACGTATCCGGCTTGATTTTTACAAGGCGGGCAAATGGGCCAACGTTACAGCCGACCGGGCCGACGTTGCCAATAAAAACCGTATTGTAAACCTGGCAAATAACGGTCTGGAAGTCACGACGGACAACGCACAATACCTTGTTAAATACATCAGCGAATGCGTGACGGAAAACCCGGCAGATATGCCACGAGAGACGTTTATCGACCATTTTGGATGGACGGAGGACGGCGGCTTTGCTCCGTATGTTGACGGGCTGACCATTGACGCCGGACCGACCGGCGACGCCCTGGTTAATGCAATCAAGCAAAAGGGCACACTGGACGAATGGCTCAAGATCGTGCGACCGTTGATGGACAACATTTACCTGCGTTTGACCGTTGCTGCGAGCCTGGCCGCGCCCCTGCTGGAAATCATCAAAGGGCTCCCCTATGTATTTCATCTCTGGGGCGGCACCGGCAGCGGAAAAACGGTTGGTATCATGGTGGCGGCCAGCGTGTGGGGAAACCCGCAATTTGGCGCGATGGTCCGGACCATGAACATGACGGATAACGCATTGGTGGGCATTGCATCGACGTTGCGAAACATCCCGTTTTTCGGCGACGAACTACAGACCATCAAAGACCGTTTTAACGGCTATGACCGCCTGTTATACCGTATCACTGAAAAGACCGGCCGGGCACGCATGACAGCGGACCGGCGCGTGGAAAAGCCCGAAACCTGGAACACTGGATTTATATTTACAGGAGAAGAACCCGTTACCGGCGAAAATTCCGGTGGCGGCGTAAAAAACCGCGTGATTGAAATCGAGTGTGACGGCCCGGTTGTGGAACACGGAAACCAGGTGGTCAGGGCGATTAACGAGCATTACGGCACATTGGGGCCGGAATACATCAAAAAGGCCCTGCAGGTTGACGTCCGCGCTGCCTACGATATGACGTTCCGGGAGCTGATGAAGCTGGGGACGACAGATAAACAGGCAATGACTATGGCGCTACTGACGGTGGCGGATGATATATTTCGGATTTATTTCCTTAAATCCGAAATTCCCGGGCTAATGCCTTCCGACGTTGCCCCGTTTCTGCTGAGCAAAAAACAGGTGGATGTATCGGAGCGTGCATATAGCGCCGTCATTGACTGGATCGCCGAAAACACCGATAAATTTTACGTTGCCCATGTGGGCGAAGCGGAACACCGGGACTGTGACGGGCGTATTTGGGGCGGACGAAGCGGAAATGAAGTGAGCGTAAACAAGTCGGTGCTAATGCGGTTTATGGCCGAGGAAGGATTTAACTTTACCGCGGTCAAGAAAAAATGGGCAGCAACGGGGAAAATCGTTGCAAGGCCAGACGGGAGGGTGCTATGGACTAAATCAATTTGCGGCGTTAAAGCGTCGTACGTGGTTTTGGTGACTGGCAAGTAGTTGCGAGAAAATTCTGAAAGGGTAGAAATGGTAGAACGAGGGTAGAATTTTCGAAACCCGGAAACCCGCACCACGCCTATATATTTAATACTATTTCTACCATTCTACCATTTCTACCATATATATATAGATACGTATGGGATTAAAAATTCCGGAATAAACTGGCTTCCCGGATATATTTATATATTATGCTACCCCCTCTACGAAAAAAGGGTAGAATGGTAGAAAAGTGGCGTAGAGCTAGTATCCATGCGGGTTTCCGGTTCTACCCTGGGGGGGTGCAAAATGGTAGAACTTTGAGGAAAATAAGAAAGTGGGTGTAAAAAGTGGATAAGCTTTACGAAATGTGCGCAATGCTTGACGCAGACGAGGAACGTATCGACGACCTAGAACAGCAAAACGAAGCTTTGCAGGAACGTATCGAGAAGCTGGAGTTTGAAAACCATAAGCTGGGGGCAACGATTGACAGCGATAACAAGATTATCCTGGCGTTAACCCGGGCGTTGCATAAGGGAAGGACGGAGCGGGGATGATTGACCAAAGGGCTTTATGTCACGCTAAAGCAGCCTTGCGCGATGCGCAGAAAATCGCACGTGGCCTGAACTGGAACTTGAGATACCGATACGGATACAATCTGAGATTAAACGATTCTGTGCAACGGCTTGTTGACGCAGAGGATGCAATCGCCGATGCCATTGATCGTTTACGACTGGCGCGGTATCGTTTGCGGGATGCTATCGCGCAGGAGGTGGAGCATGAGCAAAGAAACGGCCATTAATAATGCTACGTTAGTTTTTAGCATGATGGAAAACGCGGGACGGCTTACCATGGCTTCCATGAGCGCTCGCCAGAATGAAATCACATTCCACCCGGAGAGGGGGGAAGAAATCGTTAACACGGCAATCAAGAATCTTGACGCCGTAAAAGACGTCATTAAGGAGCAGCGCCGAAAATTGGTTCGGGCGCGATACGAACTGAGAAAGGAGCAAGAAAATGAGAAAAACGACTAAACTACCGGTGGTGAAAATCAAGGTTTTCCAGGGCGGGCACATGCCCGTCAAGAAAACCAAAGGCGCGGCGGCTTATGACTGTTACGCCCGGATTGATGGGACAGGGGAAGATCAGTATTACGATTCCGACCGCGGCCTGCATTACATCCCTGGCATTAACGGGGTTACGACTAAAACCCCGTTAGGGTTTGCCCTGGAAATTCCAGAAGGGATACACGCGTTTGTCCTTGCCCGGTCCAGCATGGGTTTAAAAACAATGCTGGTTTGCCCCAACGGGGTGGGGCTGATTGATAGCGATTACCGCGGCGAGGTTTGTATGCTGTATCGCGAGATTGACCCCGACTATGACGTCCCTAGTTGGAAGCAGGAGGACGCAATCTATCACGGCGACCGTATCGCACAGCTGCTGTTTAACGTACCGGTTGAGCTGGTGCAGGTGGACGAACTGACACCAACAGAGCGGGGCAACGGCGGCTTCGGGAGCACCGGCCAAACAGACGACCTGGAAACAGAATGGGAGGAGTAAATTATGGATATACTTTTTAAAGCGTTAATGCTGTTTGCCACCATCGACCTGGCTATTTTCGCCATCGAGGAAGGGCGAAAAATCTACCGGCGTTATCAGGCCAAGAAAGCCCTGGAAGCGTTTGCGGCGTGGGCGAAGAAATGCATGGAAGAACGAGCCCAAGCACAGAGGGAGGACAAAAAGAAAGAAGGGTAACGGATGGAGCTGAGGCCATATCAAAGGGACCTGGTGGATAATATCCGGACGGCTATTAACCGCGGCAACCAGCGCGTGTGCGCCGTCCTGGGATGTGGGGGTGGTAAATCCGTTATCATTGCCACCATTGCCAGGGCGTCAACGGACAGCGGGGCACGGGTGTTGTTTTTAGTCCACCGGCGCGAGCTGGTGGAGCAAATCAAGCGGACCATGCACCGGCAAGGCGTGGACTCTGACCTGGGCAGCGTGATGATGGTACAGACGGCCAGCCGACGTTTGCGCAGCCTAGCCCCGCCGGTGCTGATTATCGTGGATGAATGCTTTGTTGCTGGCACACTGGTTGACGGCGTGCCGATTGAAAACATCAGGCCGGGCGACTACGTAAGGTCGTTCGATGAAAAAACAAGAAGGATAATGCCCAAGAGAGTAACGAAAGTCTTCAAGAATCCAATAGGGAACGCCCTGGTTCGTTTAATTATCAATGGAAAAAAGACGGTTTGTACACCGAATCACCCGTTTTTCGTGGTTCCTGGAATATGGAAAGAAGCAGGAGCACTAAAGAAAGGAGATTGCGTATATGTATGTATGCCCAAAATGCGGGGGACCCATGAAGAGTTCGCCGGAGAAAGTCCATCGGTGCATTCGCTGCTACCGAAAAGAAATGGCAGAGCGAAACCGGAAGACGGCTTCAGAAAGAATGAAACTTCACAACCCAATGAAGAATCTGGCAGCAAAAGAGAAGATGCAGAAAACATTAAAGCGAATAGGCCACAGACCATGTATACGCGGCGGAAATGGAACCGGGGATTCTATCCCACAAAAACTACTGAGCAAGGCTTTAGGATGGCCAACAGAGGTGGTCGTTGTAACAAAAATGCGCAACCTAGGGTATCCTCCCTGTTACAAAGTAGACATAGCCAACAGGAAACAAAAGATCGCAATCGAAGCAGACGGAGGTTCTCATGGAGCGCTGCGGGTGAAGGCAGCGGACACAAAGAAAACCAATTATTTGAAATCGCACGGGTGGAAAGTGTTGAGATTTACAAACGATCAAGTTCTGAAAGATTTAAAGAGGTGTGTGGAAACGGTTATGTCTATAACCTAGAAGTGGAGGGCAATCATAGTTATTTTGCCAACGGGATTGCGGTGCACAATTGCCACCACATCTTGTCCAGGACTTACCAAAAAATTATTGAGTATTTCCCAAAAGCCCTGGTAGTCGGTTTTACAGCGACACCCCAACGGATGGGCGAGGGAGGACTGGGCAAGGTATTCCAGCAGCTCATAACGTCGGTAAGCACAAAATGGCTGATTGATAACCATTACCTGGCACCGTACCACCTTTATTCCGCGCCCCTGGCCGACCCCAAGGGACTGCACACCAGAAACGGGGATTACGCCCCCGAGGAGGTTGCAGAGCTGATGGAAAAAGGAGCGATTTTCGGCGACACGGTAAAAAACTGGAAGCATTACGCGGACGGTAAGAAAACCATTGTGTATTGTGCCACTATTAAATCCAGCAAGGGGACGGCGGCCGCTTTTCAGGCCGCCGGGATACCCACGGAACACCTGGACGGACAGACACCCGCGGCGTTGCGACAAAAAATCGTTGAGGATTTCCGCGCCGGGCGTGTCCTGGTGCTGTGCAACGTTGACCTATTCGGGGAGGGTTTTGACGTTCCCGATTGCGAGGCCGTGTGTTTGTTGCGACCCACAAAATCGTTAACGCTGTACATCCAGCAGGCAATGCGGCCCATGAGGACGGACCCGGGCAATCCTGGTAAACAAGCTATCATCCTGGACCACGTGGGCAATTATACCCGCCATGGATTCCCGGACGACGACCGGGAGTGGAGCCTGAAACCGAAAAAGCGGAAAAAACAGGCGGAAACGACGGTGACGCAGTGCCCGGTGTGCTTCCATGTTTTTAAACCGGCGCCGATGTGCCCATATTGCGGCTATGAATTTAAAGCCGCAAAGGACAGCAGCGGCGTGGACAAAGAGCGAGGGCAGGAAACGGTGGACGGCCTGACGCTAGAGGAAATCAAAGAATCTCCGTATGGAGATTACAAGCGTTGCAAGACGTTTACTGAGCTGGAAATTTTCCGCAAGGCCAAAGGGTACAAGTTCGGGTGGAGCCTGCACAAGGCGGCAGAAATGGGTTTGGAGCTGCCCCCGAAATATAGAGGGGTGGCACGGAAATTCAGCGAAGGATGGTTTAGGGGGGACAAATGACAGAAACAGACTTAATGCACGAAATTGAAATCGCTTTATCAGAGCGCGGATGCTACGTCGAGCGCATCAACGTTGGCAAGGTTCAGACCAAGGACGGCCGGTGGTTTTCCACCGGCGCGCCCAAGGGCCGCCCGGACCTGTCCGGGTTCCTTCCCACAACGGGGCGTATGTTTTTCGTGGAGGTAAAAGTTAAACCCAACAAGCCGACGGAAGATCAGTTGCGGTTTATCCATATGGCCAAGTCGTCCGGCGCCCTGGCCTGTGTTGCTTATAGTGTTGATGATGCTGTAAAAATGGTCAATGATGCTATTTTTGACGGTATGGGGCTGGTGGTGATGGACCCAGCGGCGGAACGGCTGCCGGATGATTCCGATTTATGGTTAAAGCTGCTGACGTTTGCCAGTGATTGCCGGGAGCTTTTCGAAGCCCTGGTGACTGTGCGGGATTGCGGGGCAAGGCTGGAAAAGGACGACAAGTTCGGGCTACGGATTGTCCCTTGCGAACGGCAAGACGTTTACCGGGACGCCCAGAAGATGTTTAAGAAATACGCAAAGCCGTTGACTGATGAATTATTTTATTTGGCAAAGGTAGGTGTTTAAAATGCACGAATGGAGAGCAGAAGCGGCCTTAATCGGGCTGGCTATATTTATCGTGGCGACGGCTGCCGTTGCCATCATGGGGCTGGCCAGTATTACGGATTGGGGGCACGCTATCTGATGGGAGCGACGAGAGCAGGGAGCATTGAGGCCAGGCGCCATGTTTGCGACAAATGCGGCAAGGAGTTCATCATCCCGCTGGTGGGCAAATATCCATACACGTTTTACCACAAGCATAAGCGCTACTGGTTTTGTGGCGACCATTGCAAGAGACTGGCCGAGGGCAGCCTAGGACGGAGGCACTATGTATGCAAACCATGATGTTTTCCGGGCGTGCGGTGACTGCGGCGGTGTTTTTCGCTGCACTCCGACCTGGAAATGGTGGACGAAAGACCGGCACGGAAAAAAGATTTGTTTCTGCGGACGGCAATGTTACGAGGATTTTTTAATGAGGAGGCAACAACATGAAAAATAAATTACAAAACCCGCCTGCACCACCTATACACATTGCGGATATTGATGTTTGCAAATTGTGCAGCTATTGTACTTTTAAATTAAGTGCTGACAAGAAGTATTTGGATCCGCGCTGCCGTTACATGAGTACATGCGGAACGCCGCTGTCCGTACTGGACGAGTGCCCCGTTATTGCGACAGCCAAGCGGGTGCCAGCTGGCAAGGCTGACAGCACTGGAAACGATGCAGCAGATCGGTACACCTGGAGGGACGGTATCGAGTGCCGGGAAATCCAGCGCATTATGGCCTGGGGTGCCAGCGCGGAAGAAGCGCCGTACATCTACGACAACGTAAAATATCTTTACCGCTACCCTAAAAAAGGCGGCAGCAAGGACATTCGCAAGGCCATCAAGTGCCTGGAAGAACTGGCCGAACTGGTGGAAGCCAATGAACGTAGCTGACCAATTCCTGGAAGCAGCGGCGGCGATTGTGCAACAGATGAATAGGCTGGAAGAAGAACGGCGTGAGTTTATCCTTGCTATATCTTCCCCGTCCGCCGCTGACCCGAGCCGTGATTATACACAAGGCGGGACCGCCCATGATATAGCTGACGATGTGGCAAGGCTGGAAGAAACAACACAGCGCATTAAAGCGTTAAAGCGCGAGCTAATGATGATGCAAGGATATATTAAACGGATTGACAACGGCCAGAACCGTTACCTGTTATATGCCCATGGTATGTATGGCGTACCGTTGCTGACCATATCCAACACGATCAAGATACCATACACAACATTGCGCCGCGATTACACAGCAGCAAAAAATGCGTTGTGCAAAGCATTGGTAGATTGGCGACCAATAAAGTGGTAAAATGTATTATGTAGGTTTATCCCTTTCGTTGGGTTTTCGGCGTCAAGGACTACACACCTCTTACACTGACAGCAGAGACTTCCGTAAAAATACCGTGTCACTTATTGGCACGGTATTTTTATTGCACAAATTATTCACAAATATTTCACAAGATAGGGGGTATGGTTCGTAAAAGTTGGCACGAAATTTGCAATTCGGCGGTAGGTTTACATTTTTTCTCAAGGTGGTTAACGCAAATGGCTAAAGCGAGCAGAACAAGAGAAATCAATAATCTTTATCAATTTATATACAGTCTAAAAAATAAATGCGACAGTATAAACGACGTCAACAAAGATCTGATATTGCAATATTGCCGTTTTACCATTATGAGCAATGAGGTATCAAAGGAAATTCAGGACGGACTGGGCGTCAAGAAGCCGGAAGAATTGGCAACACTGATTGGACTGTACAAGGAATTTAATAAGATTGCCATTGCGTTATATAAAACCTTAAAATTTGATTCCATCAAAGAAGAACTGAAAGCAGACAAAAACCCATATTTTGAATTATTGGAAGATACCCGAAAAAATGGGAGCGATTAAAAAGCGCTGTCCTACGTGCCACCAGCTGTATACAGGGAAACGCTGCCCAACCTGCACTCGGAAATATCAGAACAAGCGGATGCAGGAAAATGAAGCGCGGAAGATGTACGGCAGCCGAAAATGGGAGAAGTGCCGTAAAAACGTATTCATTAAATACATGGGTTACGATATATGGATGATGGGCATTGGAATTTATTCCCGTCCAGCGCGGCCGGTGGTCCATCATATCATAGAGCGAGACGAAGCGCCGGAGCTGGCCTACCGGCTGGATAATTTAATTACGGTAAGCATTGAGAGCCACGCGGAAATCCATGCCATGTATAAGAAGGACAAGGAAGCAGCCCTGGAAAGAATCCGGGCGGGAACTATGGAATTTAGGAAACGGTTTGGTGGTGGTTGAATGTATGAAAAGGAACTGCGGACCGCAAAGGTCCCCGCGGAACTGAAAAACTACATAGGCGACTATTACCGAGCGTTGGTTGAGCGCGATAAGAAGGGACTGCTGGGGCGGGCGGAGCTGCTGTGCTTTACCCGTTTTTTAAGTCTTGCGAAAAAATATCGTTTTGCCGCCGACGAAATGAAAACGATGTTTAAATTTTTAAATTTGCTGATTTACGTGGACCAGGACGGCAAGGCTAAACACCTGGAATTATACCCGGCGCAGAAATTTATCATGTGCGGGATTTTCGGTTTGAGGCGCCCGGACGGCGGGTATCTAGTGAATACAGCCAATATTTACGTTGCCCGGCGTAACGGAAAATCATTTTTATTGTCCGGCGTGCTGCATTATCTCATGACCATGAGCAAATACCGAAATGAAAATATCATACTGGCCAGCTGCAAGGGGCAGAACGCAGAAATCTGCTTTGATGAATTTGTAAAATTTATCGACAATGACCCATACCTGGCGGAAACGTATACTAACGTAAACCGGACGGCCTGCTGGGCAAAGAGCCGGATTACCAATAACAAGCTGGATATGTTTCGGACCGGCAGCGGCGCGAAAAAATCCCTGGATGGATTTACTAACCGCGTGGCCGTCATCGATGAAGAAATGTTGTGCGACGAAATCATAACAAAGACCATCCAGGATGGGCAAGGACATTACAAGGATAAATTGCTAGTGACCATGAGCACGGCGCAGTTTGAGATCGGCGGGACGAACCATAAAAAATGGTTGAGCCTGGAGAAGAATCTGTTCGAAGGAACGTTGCCAGACGAAATTTTTCTGTTTTTGTGTGAACCGGACAAAGAGGACATAGCGAAAAAAGATTTTTCATCCATCAAAGTGTGGGGCAAGGCAAATCCGGTACTGCTTTTTCAACAGGATGGATACACCGTCAAGGATTATATTAAAAAATCCTACACGGCAAAAGCGCGGGCAGCGAACGAGGTTAAGGGGTTTGATCTGCAATCATTTGCGACCAAACAATGTAATGTGTGGTATTCCGCGGAAGACCGCGGGCTGTGCACGTTTGAGCAAATGAAGGCGTGTGGCGCGCCTATTGATTTTGCCGATGTTGTGGGCAAGGGCTATAAAGATTGGTATTTAGGCATTGACCTGTCCCACACTCTGGATTTAACCTCCGTTTGGTTCGGGGCCATCGTCAAGGAGCAGGACGGGAAAATTTTAAAGGCCGGAAGCCCCAAAGGTGCCCCGCGGATGTTTTGCCACGTCGTTTCCTGGATGCCTAAAAACAAGCTGCAAATGCACGTGGACGCCGATAAATTTCCGTACCGGGATTACGTAGACAAGGAACTGTTTCTCTGCACCGGCGGCGGTGGTGAAAATATTGACGCCGGGCAGGTCCTGGAATTTATCCGGGCGACGATGGAGAAATACGGCCTGCACTATGTGACCATTGCCGCCGACCCCTACGGGATCGCCGGTGTTCAGGAACAGCTGGCCGAGATGTGCGACACGTTTATCCTGCAAAACCAGAGCCCCAAGGCGTTGAGTCAATATATTGAAATCCTGTCCGGACTCTGGAAAGATAAAGCAATCATCTATAGCGCCGAGAATGAAGATATTTTAGAAAAAGCCATGATGAACGCGGTAATGGTCAAGAATCCGACCGGCTATTATAGCCTGGAAAAAATCAGCCTGAGGGCTGATAGCAACGTCCGCATTGACCCGGTGGACGCCATGTTGACGGGGTTCATCGCCCCGTATATTGATTGGAGCCGGGGCGATGTTGACGGCAACGAAATCGTGGACGACTGGCTGGAAATGGTAAGGGGTGAGTAAATGGTAACGTTAGACGAAGTAAAGGAATATCTGAACATTGTGGAGGACGACGACGACCGGATTTTAAACCGGGAAATCGTCGCCGGTTATGGATACCTGGAGGATGCCGTGGATGATTTCCAGGCGATTTATGACAGTAACGAGAGTTTTAAGACAAAGGCTGACGCCTGGGTGCTTGATTTCTGGCTCCCCGATGCCTACGACAATCGGGAAGGCGGATGGGCTGAGGGCAGCGCCGGGATGGACCCCCGCGCCCGGGCCATGATTACCCAGCTGCAATTGTACAGAAAGGAATGAGGGAATGGAAAATCTTAATTTAATCGGAGCCGTTTATGATTGTGAGGCAACGGATGATGTTGTTGCCAGCATCCAGGGGGCCGCGGAAGATTACAGCCTGGACATTAACAGTCCGGGCGGAGATGTGTTTGCGGGCCTGACCATCGTAAACGCCATCCAAAACAGCGGACACAAGGCAACGGCTAACGTCCATGTTATGGCTGCCAGCATTGCCGCCATCATCGCACTTGCTTGCGACGAGGTGGTGGTAGATGAAAACAGCGTTGTGATGCTGCATAACTGCTGGACCGTTGCCGACGGAAATAAAGAGGAATTGCAGAACGCCGTGGAAGCCATGAAACGGATTGACGCCATTCAGCGGAATATCCTGGCAGCCCATTGCCGGGACATTGATAAAGTGAGCGCGGCCATGGACGCCGGGGATTTTTGGATGACCGCCGACGAGGCCGCGGAATATTTTGACAACGTGGTGGTTAAAAAGGTGGAACGCCCTGAAGGTTCCCTGGCCGCTGTCGGGAGCCTGTATGATCTTGTCATTAAATCCAGGGCGAAAGCCGACGACGACGAAAACAAGGACGACGAACCGGAAGGGGGCAGCGATGATGAACCTGCGGAACCTGATGAAGGCGAGCCGGAAAACCCTGAACAGGATGATAGCGAGGACGACGAAAAGAAGCCGAATCCGGATTCCGGTGAAGATGATAAAAAGCCGCAGGCGTACGTTGTCGCACCCGCCCTAGTTGCTTTATTTGCCAGCGTGGACAAGGAACTGGAGGGCTAAATGTTTGAAAAAATCAAGGCTTACATCCGTGGTTATCCCACGGCGAAACAGTACCGAAACCTGGCCCCGGTAGGATATGGCCGCGCGTTTAACATCAGCCCCAACGCCGATGTTATTTTTGCAACGTGCGTAAAAATCCTAGCACAGAACCTGGCACAGTTCCGGTGGACGGTGTATCGCCCCGATTCCACCGCGGAACCGGGCGCCGTGCCCGGCAGCGCCACTGTGCTAAATTACCAGCCGTACCCCGGGATTAATGCGTACGCATTTTGGGAATTTATGGAAAAACAGCGGATTTTATATGGCAATGCGTTTGCGTATATCAAGTGTGACCGTACAACAGCCGTTGCCGCCCTGGTGCCCCTGGACGCCGGGAGTATGCAAGTGGTGTGGGACGACGCGAACATCCTGGATGGAGGGCGGAAACTGGTTTACCGGTATACGGACCCGAGAAACGGCGAAACGTATACAATCCTGCCCGATGAAATCCTGCATTTCCGGGCGTTTTCCACCAACGGGATTCTGGGCCGCCCGGCGGGGGCTGTGCTACGTGATACGCTGCAAGCCAATGCAGAAGCGGAGGGCGCCATCCGGAGCACCATTTCCAACGGTTTTTCCGGTACTATCGTACTAACCTATACGTCCGATCTGAGCAAAACGAAGCAGAAAGAGCTGCAAGCACAAATCAAGGAGCTGCTGTCCAACAGCAACGCCACGATTTTGCCGCTGCCCGCTGGCATGGAAGCCAGCAACATTACCAACGACGTTGGTAATTATTACCAGATTGTCAAGGAGTCCAAGGCGGAAGATATTTCCGCCCTGTTTGGTATTCCGCTGGCCATGCTGAATCGCATGGGCGGCACCGGTGCGGCAACATTTTCCGCGTCGCAGATGATGCAATTTTTTAGTCAAACGATCGCGCCGATTCTGGAACAATACGCAGCGGAATTGTCTGTTAAGCTACTGTCCGAACGGCAGCGGGAAGCCGGGTTACGGTTCGGGACCGTGAACGATGTGTTCGACACACTGGATGCCCAAAGCAAGGCGTCCGTTCTGTGCAGCTACACCGGCGCCGGGATTTTAACACCCAACGAAGCCCGGGCCAGCCTGAAATATCCGCGTTTGGATACGCCGGAGGCGGATATGCTGACACAGCGGGGCGGCACCGGTGCCCTGGGTGACAGTCCGGGAGAAGAACAGGGAAACGAAGGAGGAAAAAATGACAACGATTGATAAAACCGTAAAATTCAAGGCGGGCGGCAAGGAGTACGCCGTGTGTTACCCGTTGAAAGCCGTCATGGGAGCCGAACAGGAGTTGCCCGGGAACAGCCTTTTTAAAGCCGTAGCCGTGGCCAGCCTGACGAATTTTTACATCATGCTGAAATGGGGGCTTATCGGCGGCGGGATGCCGGAGAATACACCGGTGGAAACGTTTGACGAAATCTGGGCCGCCGCCCTGGCAGAGATGAGCGCGCAAGATTTATATATGAAAATCCTTGTGCCCGCATTGATGAAGTCGGGGACGTTTGGGAAGGTCCCAAAAAACCTGGCCCAGGGGACCAAAAAATAAAGTCTTATGAAACCGTTGCGGACCTTGCAACGGAGCTGGAAAAAATTGCCTATGGGGAACTGAACCTAAAGCCGTGGGAATTTGAGCGGCTGACAGTTGGGGAATTGGACGCCCTGTTCGAAGGGTACATGCGGAGGGTAGATCGGGAAGAAGATTTACTAATCAGACGCGTATCCCTGCCCGTGTATCAGTCAATGTTAGGGAAACATGCTCCCACCTATGAGCAACTGACCGCCTACCGGCGGAAAAACAAAGCGCCGGGGAAGATGGACCCCGCCCTGGCAGAGAAATGGAGGAAGATTTTTAATGTTGCACTCCCTGGAGTTAAAAAGGGAGCTGGCCGCAAGCAGGGCCAGCCTGAAAAAGAAGGTTGAAAACAGGGAGCCGGTGAGCGCCGAAGAACAGCAGCGCCTGCAGGCCGCCCTGGATGAATATCAAAAAGCCGTTGCCGCGGAGACCGCGGAGAAAGGAAAGAAAACGACCATGGAAAAAATTACTAGAGGAATGATTAACGCCGCCCTGAAAGATTTTTTGCGCGGTGATCGCGAGAAAATGAACCAGCTGGATGCCACCATGAAAGCAGCGTTCCAGGCAGCGGCTACCGGCCAAAATGGGGCCGTGTCTGCTGACGGCGGGTTTCTGCTTCCCGAAATCCTGCTGCCCATCGTCGAAAATGACCGGCAGGGCGTAGACCTGAGATCCATCGTGACCGGCGTAACCGTTGGTACCCGTTCCGGCAAAATCCCCGTTATCGATTACGCCAACCAGGCAGGCGTAACGCTGGAAGCCTTTGACGAAAACAACGCAATCAAAGAGGGCAAGGCAGCATTTACCCAGCTGGCATTTACCCTGGCCAGCAAGGGCGCGCTGATTCCTGTATCTAATGAACTGATTCGGGACAGCGCCACCGATATTGTGGCCCTGATTGCTACCCTGTTTAACCGCATTTATATCAACGATGTAAACAAAGACATCTTGGCTAAAGCCGTTGCACCGTCCGATGTAAAGAAGAACACCGTCGCCGATTTCGGCACCGTGGGCGCTATCGATGCCATTAAAAAGGCCATCATTACCTGCCCGCTGGATGCAGGCGCCAACGCATCCGTGGTTGTCAACCAGAACACGTTCGCAGCCATGGCACTGGCCAAAGATACCCAGGGCCGTTACCTGCTGGCACGGGATGCCAACAACGAAACCGTGCGGCAGATCGAAAGCCGTCCTATCCACGTTGTAGAAGGGGCTGCCCTGGCTGATAATACGGCTGTTATTGGTGACTATAGAGCACTGTACCATATCGCGTACCCCGCCCTGGAAGTACAGTCCAGCACGGAAGCAGGGTTCAGAACGAATAGCACCGTCGTTCGCGCCGTGGCTAGATTCACGGACCTGAACACCTACGGCAAATGCTTTACCGTTCTGAGCAAGGCCGGAGCATAAAATGTTCCGGAGGAACCCGGGGCGATTTACGGAAACAATTAAACTGATGAAACCCAGCGCCCCTAAACGAGACGCCCTGGGCGGCGTCAGTGCAACAACTTACACGGATTTTTTAAAGCTGCGGGCGCTTGTGACCGTCAAAAGCCAGAGCAAGCAGCAGATTATCGGCGACTATGTGACCGTGGACACCCGCTATTTTTTAGTGCGGGATACCCGGAAAACGTGTCCGGACCTGGACAGTACGTGGCGCCTGGAATGGGGCGGCAAAGCATATAAAATCAACGATGTGTTGTTGATTGACGAAAGCCGACCGGCCTATGTGCAGATTACGGCAACGGCCGTTACGGGGGGCGGTAAATTATGACGTACAAATTACCATTTACCGCGATCAGCAAGGCATTGTACGCGACCCTGAACGGGCAAGGGCTGGAATGGTTTGACAGCGCTGTGCCGATTGCCGAAATCGAGGACTATTTCAGAAGTCAAACGGAGTTTGCTTACGGTATCCTGGGCGCTGCCGACATGGACGCGCGGGATACAAAGACAGGCCCCGTGTGGACCATGGCTATTAATCTGCAAATTTACAGCAATTACCGCGGCCGAAAAGACGTTGCCCAAAAGCTGGAAACGACGTTTTGCCGTTTGGTAAGCACCGACGGGCGAGAAGCGTTAAACAGCAGCCTGAACACCGAAGGTTTTAACCTGGTGGACTTGACCGTTGGGGCCGTGTCTATCAGCTTACCGATCGTAGGGGACGCGGGGGAATGGCAAAACGGCAGCATTGATTTAAAAATTCGTGTAGGACAGTTAAAGGAGGACTAATCTAAATGAGTGTAACTATCACGGCGGAAAACTTGCCGCAATTTGACGGCGCCACCGGTATTTCCGGGAAAAAGCGCCTGTTATATGTTAACTATGGGACCGGTGCCACCGCCGACTCCCCGAAATGGACTCTTATTGGTGGGGCCGAAGATTTTACAATGAGTCCGACGGTTAATACCCAAAGCAAGACCACCAAGGACAGCGGCGGCTGGTCCATCGCGGCCCCGACTGGCAAGAGTTTCGAAATTTCTTCCAAGCTGGTGGCGATCGCAAACGATGTTGGCCAGAATGTGCTGAAATCTTTTGTCTATGACGACAAGTGCACCGATAAAAACGCGCTGCAATTTGCTTACGTCGATGTAGACACCAAGGAATATATGCAATTTACCGCCGTTGTTACGAGTTTCGAGGAAACCAGTGCGGCGGAGGACCTGGTGGAATACAGCATGAAAGCAACCGGCACTGGTAAACCAGAAATGAAAACCGGCTTCACCGCTGGCGAATAACCAAACAGGGCCGCCACAGCGGCCCTTATTTATTATTATTTGAGGTGATCGCGCGTGGAAACCATTGCAGAATTGCGGGCGAAAGTCCAGAAATATACAGACGCGGGGTTTGCCGCGGACGTTGTGAGAGCCGCCCGGGAAGCGCAAAACGCGACCTGCGACTATATCATGCGTACCCATCCACAAACAGGGTTCGGCGGGGTTGAAATTGCGAAACACATACAAAAGGGAAAATTTACAGTTGGAAACGTAGGCGTTGTTAATGCAACGGTTTACGCAAATTATTTTGCCCGATGGTACAACACGGGGTCCTATGGACGCGCAATCCGGAAACGGGGACCGCGGCAAGGCATGAAAGGCCCTGAATATGCACCACATGGGACCTATTTCGAAAAGAACGCGCAAGCGATCGAACAATATTTTACAGACTATCTTTTAAATTACCTGAAAGAACACATTGACCTGTAGGAGGTGGAATAAATGGCAGACGCAAAAATCAATCTGGAAACCTTTACCAATGATGAAGGATTAAGACGGCTGAACAGCGCCCTGGCCGAGGGGGCACAAGCCGCAGCCGCCATGCAGAAGGAATTGCGGGACCTGGAAAAAGCCACGCAATCCGGCACGAACGCGACCTCCGAACAGGCTAGGGCCATGCAGGATTTACGGGAGAAACTGAACGCCCAGAAGCAGGTCAACGCTGAATATAACAAGGCTATCAAGGATACGGTTAGCAACCTGGGAAACGTGGAAGAAAAACACAGTTCCCTGGGGCAGCTGATGGACAGCGTAGCGGGGAAGCTAGGCGTTAACACCGCGGCGTTTACGTCCCTGGATGTTGCCGCCGGGGCGTTTGCTGGTACCCTGGCCGTCAAGGCGGCCTCCGCCATTGCCCAATTTATCCAAAACGTGGCCGCTATGGGAGCGGCCACTGAAAAATCCGCGGCTGTATTCGCGGCCTGGAAACCGGCGGCGGAAGACGCGGCGGAAGCCGGTAAACTGTTTAATGCCGTTGGACGCGATACCAATTACGACCTGACCGCGGTCAAGCAATGGGGCATGGACCTGGTTAACCTGGGTTATAGCGCAAACAACGCCGCCCACATGATTAAATTGTGTGCTGATACCGCCGCGGGTTTGGGCAAAGGACAAGCGGGTGCGGAAACGCTTATCCGTACCTTAGCCAGAATCCAGGCAACGGGCGAAGTATCCTCCCGGCAAATGAAAGAATTGCAGCAGTCCGGGCTGGATATGGACAAGGCGTTTGAATCCGTGGGTATGACAGCCGAAGAGGCCATGGAAGCCATGGACGACGGAACCCTGAACGCCCAGGACGCTGTAAAAAGCCTAACCGATTACATGCACACTTTTGACGGGTCCATGGCTGAGTCCAAGCAGAACATTATCGACGAATGGGGCGACGTTGAGGGCAACATGGTGACTATCTGTGCTGGCATTGGTGGCGCCATCTTTGAGGCTTTTGATAAATCCGGAATAGTACAAACCCTGGTAGATTTTACCCAGGATTTGCTGGACCTGGTGTGGTCCGACGGAACCAGCGCGTTTAGTGAGTTTGGCAGTATTGCCCAGTGGGCGCTTGACGCTATCGACGCCGGACTGGAAGTTGTCCACACAGCAGTCAAAGCTGTAATCATTATTTTTTACAAACTAAACGACGCCGCCCGGAATATCGGGAGTACCATCGCTGGTTATTTGGCACCAATTCTCCGACCGCTGCAAGCTATTTGGGACAAGATTAAATCCATCGTGGCCACCCTGGGCGGGGCGGTACAGGAGTACGTCGGGACCGCGTGGGACGAGCTGGTTGGGCCGCGGAAGGGCGTACCCCGTGAATACGACGAAAGCAAGAACCGTTTTCACACGGCCAGCCGGGCCCCCAAGGCAACCGGCGGCAGCGTGGGAAGCACGCCGCATGAATCCGCCCCGAGAATGAGTCAAGAGGAGCGGGAACAGCAACGGCAGGTTGACGCGCTCATTAAAAAATATACGGACTGGATCGGTGTCAGACAGGCAAACGAGAAGGCGGCCATCGAGGAAATGAAGGTCCGGGCAACGATGCTGACCGGCGAGGCTAAAGCAGACGCCGACCGGAAGGTCAAGCTGGCCGAGTACAAAAAGACCTATGACGATTTAATCGACAGCTACGAAAAGGAAATCAAGCTGGCAGAAAATATCCAGGACGACGGGACCCGGCAGGCCGTTGCGGACCGTATCAGCGAGCAGGAGCGGGACGCCAAAGAGCTTTACGAAGCTCAAATCGAAGCCTTGCAATATGCGGAGCGTCTGAAACAGCAGCAGGCAAATAGCAAGGAATTGATGGCCACGTTTGGTGCCGACCCCAACAGCATTAAAGCTTATGTGGACGCCATTAAAACGACCGTGACGGACGCAATGGCCGAAATCGACCAGGCAATGGCTACAGCAGGCGAGGACCAAGAAGCGGGTATTAACGGCCTGGCAAAAGTCCTGGGCATGAGTCCTGAAGCCATTAAGGACGAAATGGCCGCGAAAAACGAGACGTTGCAGGAGTTTGTCGACAACTATAAACAGAAATTGGTTGACGCTGGGGAAGCTGAAACGAACCAAGTCAAAAATACGAAAAACTGGAAGGATGCCATGGTCAGCTATTGGCAAGAAGCTGGCAAATCCATGGGAGAGGCTTTTGGCAGCATTTTGACCGGGACGAAATCCGCGGGGGCTGCCCTGGGTGATTTTGTCAAGACGATTTTCCAGAACGCCCTTAAAATTGCGTCTGAGTGGTTGGGCCTGTTTGCTGTCTACTCTATCGTAGGCACCCCCAAGCTGGCCGCCCGTTGGGCAGGTTATACCCTGTTTGGCATGGATTTTGGCAACGTCACAAAGGGCAAGTTCGGCTTTGGTCACGCTGCCGGCGGGTATGTTGCCGGACCTGGCACCGGGACAAGCGACTCTATCCCGGCAATGCTGAGCAACGGGGAATACGTCATTACGTCTCAAGCGGTTAACCGCATTGGGCGGGATAACCTGGACGCTATTAACGCCGGACGCGTTCCTGACCTAGGAAGCAACGGGGGCGTTACCGCGATTTCCGGCGGAAACGTCACGTTAAACGTGTCCGCGGTTGACGCGTCCGGATTCAGTGCATTTTTACAGCGCGGCGGCCTGGATGCAATCAAGCAGGCGCTTTTTGATAACAATCGTAATTTTGCCGCTGAGAGCGGGGTGTGGTAATGGCTTCAAAAAAATTCCCCCAGGAAATTAAACATTTGACATGGAACAGTAAGTTTAAGCAAAAATGGAATACGCAGGTACAGACGTCCGGATCCGGAATGGTTCGGACGTTGACCAACCAACTTTACCCGCAATGGACTATCACGGAAACGTTTGGCCTGCTGGATGATGATACGGCGGACAAGCTAATGGCTTTTCTGGCCAGCGTCAAGGGCGGTTATGAGCCGTTTTTATGGTTGGACCACACATTAAACCGGGAAACCGGCCGGGTGTTGCTTGTAATCGTGCCCGGAAAATATCAGGCTGTCTGGAGCCTGGACGGATATGTGGAACCGGCGGATTATATCGAGGACGTGACCGTCTACGTGGACGGCAAGAAGCAAACGAGCGGCTACAGCGTGTCCGACGGTGTTGTCAGCTTCTCCACGGCACCAGCAACGGGGGCTGTGGTCACGGCAGACTATACGTATTGGTTTAAGGTCCGGTTTTCCGATGATGGAGGAGAGTTAACCCGTGTTTTCGAAAACGTTAACAATTCCAGCAGCTTTAAGATGGATGTGGTGAGATGAAACAGGTAGATGCAAGCCTGACGGCTTATTTAAACACACAAAAACAAATACAGAGCTGTGACCTTTACGACATTATTCTGGCCAACGGTAATCATTACTATTACACTGATGCAGATATTGACATTAACAACGGCGGGACGGTTTACCAGCACGAGAAATTGCTGTTTAAACGGCAGCAAATCAAACTAAATTCTACACTGACAGTGGACACGTTAAGCGTGACCATTTACGCCGGTAAAGAGGATATGATCGAAAGCAAACCCGTAATGAAGGCCGCGCTAGACGGGACCATGGACCGGGCGCGGCTGCACCTTAAACGGTGCTTTTTCCGGGACAGCGCCGTGGTGGGAACCGTTGATTTATTTTTCGGAAAAATCGAAATCAAAAACGCGGGCGGCCTGCAGCTGCAGCTATCCATCAAGGCGGAAACCAGCGGGCTAAACATGAATTTTCCCATCCGAAAATACTATCCCCAAGGGAGCTTTTCCACCGGGTCCGGCGGCGTCGTCACGGCGTCCAGCACGGACAGCAGCGCGGTGATCGCGCCGCATATCCCACGCAAGGAGGTGCTGTTATGAGCGAGCAAGGCGACAGGATCGCCGCTGCCGCTTTAACCTGGCTGGGAACACCCCACGTAAACGAGGGCAAGGCCAAAGGACACGGCGTGGATTGCGGGATGCTTTTAATTTGCAGCCTGGAAGATGCTGGCCTGGTAAAACGCGGCGAAATCAAGGTTAAACATTACTCCAATATGTGGCATTTAAGCCACGGGGACGAATGGTTTAAATCCATCGTGGAGCAATATTGTGACAAAGTAGACACCATGGAGCGGGGCGACTTCCTGCTGTATCAGTACGGCCGGTGCGTTAGCCACGGCGGCGTTTATATGGGCAACGGCATTGTGTGCCATGCCCGGGTTGAGCAGGGCGTTATCCTGTCATCCATCGACGACGTGGATTTTTTAGACGCCCACGGCACCAGCCGCCTCCGTGGCGTGTATCGATTTAACACTAAAAAGCGAGACGAGGTGAGAGCGCATGGGGCTATTTAGAGGGCGGACCGTTACGACGCGGGCCAATAAAATCAGTGATTTTACCGTCGCAACGGCCAGTTACGGCGGCGCGGTCCCCGTTGTATACGGCACCAGCCGCCTGGCTGGCAACGTGATTTACTACGACGATTTTACTGCCCACGAACATAAAGAGACACAACGGACCGGCAAAGGCGGCAAAAGCAAATCTGTATCCATTACATATACGTATACCGTTGCTGTTATCCTGGGGCTGTGTGAGGGGCCTATCAATGGTATAGGCAAGGTGTGGTTAGGCAAGGACGTTTACAATTACCCATCCGACCAAATCGGTATGACCTTGTATGACGGGAGCCAAAAAGCCCCGTGGCCGTACGTCACGGGCAAGCACCCGGACAAAGCGTTGACCTATGAGAACCTGGCTTATATGGCGGGCGTTATTGACCTGGGCGATAGCGGATCCATGCCTGATTATAATTTCGAGGTCCGGGGGATGCTAACGGCGACCGGGGATGGGACCGACGCAAACCCGGCCGACGTAATCCGGGACATCCTGGATAAAGTAGGACTGGCCAGCGTTGAAATTATCGGCCTGGATAACTACCGGAAATATTGCCGGGAAGCTGATTTACTGATTTCCAGCCCCACGGACACCACCGAAGCGAAAGCCGCACACGACATTATCAACGAGCTTATGACGTTGACCAATGCGTATATGTTTTGGTCCAACAATAAATTTAAAATCGTGTGCAAGGCCGACCGTCCCGTGGGCAGCTGGGCACCGGATACCACTATCCAATACGATTTAACCGCTGACGATTTCCTGGAAAGCAACGGGGCTCTGGTGACTTGCCAGCGCAAGGACAGTTCCGAAATTTATAACCGTTTTCCAGTAGAATTTATTAGCCGAAAAAACAGCTATGAAACGGAAACGGTTGCTTATGAGTTAAAAGACGACATTGCGGAATACGGACTCCGGCAGGCCAGCAGCACGACGGCGCATTGGTTTTACACAAAGGAACGGGCCGTTAAGGTAGCCGAACAGCTGGCAAGGGATGCCCTGTACGGGCGGAATAAATTCACATTTAAACTGGACTGGGCGTTTTGTCGCCTGGAAGTCGGCGACCTGGTTACACTGACCGACAGTGCCCTGGGCCTGGATAAAACCCCCGTTATGATTGACAGCGTGACGGAAAACACAGACGGTACGTTGACGTTTACCGCCATCAGCCGACCGCCCGTGAAAGCGAGCAAACCTGCTTATGATGTGCATGAGGGCGACCGGCCGTACATTGATTACAACGCCGACGCGCCGGACACGGACACGCCGCTCATTATGCAACCGCCCGCGGAACTGACCACCAGTGGCCTGGAAGTATGGATAGGCGCCAAAGGCAAGGGGGACCTGTGGGGCGGCTGTGAAGTGTACGTTGCCGACGACGGAACGAATTACAGGGCAGCCGGGACCATTGCCAGCAGTGCCCGTGTGGGGACCCTGGCAAAAAGCATTAATGCCACGGATACCAGCGTGGAAGTGTCTTGCAACGGTACGTTTTTATCCGGAAGCCAGCAGGACGCGGAACGCGGCAACACATTGTGCTGGATTGACGGCGAGTGTTTGAGTTACCAGGGCGCCGCGCTATTAGATAACGGGCACTGGATGCTTGACGGCTGTATCCGCGGCCAGCATACAACTACGGCCGCGGCTCATGACGCCGGGGCTCAATTTGCTCGCTTAGATGCAAGCCTGCTCCGTATCCCATTTTTAAGCGAGGATGTAGGCAAAAAGGTGTATTTAAAATTTGTATCCTTTAACGTTTTTGGCGCAGGGGTGCAGGACCTGGCTGCCGTCAAGGCGTACGAGTACACCGTAAAAAAATACTACATCCCTGCCGTCAAAAACGTACGGGCGTATAACCGGTATCGGCACCTGGCAGACGGCGTCAGCAGATACGACGTAGTGGTCCAATGGGACCCGCCGGAACTGGAGAGTTACGCCGCCGGGCAGGTGTGGTATCGCACCAACGCCGGGCAGATGCAGGATTTAACGGCCGTTAACGGCGTACCGGCAAGCGAGCTGGGCTATTACGGTAAATGGATTTTTGGTGGGCAAGGCAAAAACGAGGTTGTAATCCCCCAGGCTGTAGTGGGGGATGCCTACGAGATTGCAGTAACGACCGTTGATAAATGGGCCGCAAGCACGGACCCCGACCTTGCCCCGACGGTTAAGATTACCGTTGCCATGCGGACCATGGTACCAAACACCCCGGATGGGTTTACCATTGCATTTGGCAAGGTGGCAACGGCCACGTGGAACGAGGTAACGAACACCGACGTAATGTACTACGAAATCCGGCGGGACAACGCGCCGGGAGCTGAAACCGCTGGCCTGCTGGCACGAACCAGCGGGACGTCGGCGAACGTAGGGCTGACTGGCAGGACCGGGCGGCTGTACCTGTTCGCCCGAAACGCCCTGGGCAAGTACAGCGTTCCGGCGGTGCTGGATTACAACAAGGTGGCGCCCGGGAAGCCGGACGCGCCGACGGTAAAAAATACCATGACGGGATTTTCCGTTGCCGGGCAAGGTATCCCGGCGGACGCAATCGGAATGATGGTATACATCAACGACGGCGACGCCGTAAAGACAGAAAACCCGGTCATGAGCTATAACTGCGAACCGGGAATTTATGACGTGGCCATTGCATATTATGATATGTTTGGAGCCGGGGAACGGTCCGCAACGGCGCGGACGACGGTAAAAATCATTATCGACGAAACCAACATCAAGGATATGGCCATCAGCTTGCAAAAGGTTGACAAGACCATCCAGGATGCCGTGAAGGAAGCGCAAGGCATTTCCGGTAAAGTTGCTGAAATCAAGCAGACCACGGACAGTATCCAAGCGACCGTTGCAGACGATAAAAAGGAACTGGCCAGTCAGATTACCCAGAACAGCGACAAAATTACATCCGTTGTCACGAATTTGGGCGATAGTGCAAAAGCGAAAGAAGCCTATAGCGCCATTGCCCAGATGCAAGATGATATTGCGTTAAGGGTTAAATCTGGGGATGTTGTGTCCCAGATTAATCTGAGCAAAGAAGGCGTACAGATTGACGGCAAGCTCCTGCACGTTACTGGGGATACGCTGTTTGAAAACAATGTTGTAACCAAAGGCATGATCCAGTCCGGAGCCGTAACGGCAGATAAAATGGATGTTGACAGCCTGTCAGCTATTACGGCCAACGTCGGGAGCCTAAAGGGCGGGACTATCACGGGAACCCAGATTGTCGGGACAAATTTTAAAAACAGCTCCGGTAGTTTTACCGTCGACGACGCCGGGAATATCTACGGAGCCACGTTAAAATCCGGGACCATCGACGGCAATACAATCCGCATTAATGGCTACAACGTCCGGGCCGTCACTATCATGCGGGGGGTGCTTTGGGCTGATGACGATGTCAATAATGGATGCGTCACCGTGCCTCTGCCAGCCGGTTACACAGAGAGTCAGTGTATCTGGGATTGCTATACGCAAGGCGGGGTAAAAAGCGATAATCATTGGAGTTACTGGAAACAGCCTTATCAAGTCCTGTCTACGACTGACACTAATAGCTTTAGCAACAATGACACGCTTAAAAAGGCGTATGGTAGTCGGACATACTATTGCGACAACAGTATGTCCGACCACTGGGTGGCCTACTGGATTATAGGAGTCAAATAATGATTTACTACTTAATCGACGATAAAACTAAACGATGCTACGGATTTGCCGACCAGATGCCAGGGCCGGTAGACGGTACTACGGTTTTTGGGAGCGACCGAACCGTGGACAACCCCCACGACTACGTCCTACGTGACGGAGCCCCGGTCTACGACCCGCCCAAGGAGGTGGCGAAATGAAACAAACAACATTCCAGCTCCCGGAAATCCGCGGGGCTGATAATACAATCATCACAGAGGGGACTTACGGCAAAGAATCCCCTCTAGTCAACAGCGACAATACCGGCGTATTGGACTACATCAATAACAATCTGATGTATCTCTATAACAACATCAATGGCTCCAGAATCTACGTAGCCAACAAGGACGCACTGCCTGCTACGGGCGATTTATCGGCCATGTACATCGCAGAGGATACGGGAAAATGGTATCTCTGGGATGGAACGAAGTACATCGAAACGGACAACGCACGGAAGATTGCTGACGAAGCACTCGCCGCTAGGGACGCCGCAAAAGCCAGTCAGACGGCGGCAAAATCGTCCGAGACGGCGGCAAATACCAGCGAGCAGAACGCCGCAAATAGCAAGACAGCGGCGGAAACGTCTGCAAGCGATGCGGCCAGCAGTGCCAGCGACGCCACCACACAGGCCAACACGGCGAAAGCGTGGGCAACGGCAACAACCTCTCCCGACGGTGCGGCTGACACGGACAGCACTACAGGCAAGACGCAGAGCGCAAAAAGTTGGGCGCTGTACAGCAAAGACCGTGCAACGGCTTCTGCGTCCTCTGCTAGTGCGGCTTCCACGTCCGCCAGCAATGCCAAGGCCAGCGAAACGAACGCCGCAAATAGCAAGACAGCGGCGGAAACCAGTGCCGACAATGCGGCCACGTCGGCAACAGCGGCGGCAAACTCTGCTAAAGCGGCGGCGAACAGTGCAAGAGTCAACCAGGCTGATTGGAACCAGACGGATGATACGCAGACGGATTTTATTAAAAATAAACCCGATGTGCTTTTAAAATCTGGTGGTACTGTAACAGGTACAATAGCGGCTACGGCTTTTTCTGGCCCCTTGTCTGGTGATGTAACCGGCAACGTCACGGGAACGTCTGACAAAGCTAATGCAGACGGCAACGGGAACAACATTGCAAATACCTACGTTACGAGGTCCGCCCTTGCATCCAGCGTGACCACAGCGACCGGGAATGTCGCAACGTTAACGGTGACCGACAGCACGTTAACCAATTTAACCGTGACCGGCGAAACCTCTGTCCCCACCGCCAACGCCGGTAACAGCTCAAAGGCCATTGCCAACACGGAATTTGTTGCAAAATCCCTTGCGGCACTAGTAGATAGCGCCCCCGACCAGCTGAACACGTTGAACGAGCTGGCAACGGCTCTGGGCAACGATGCTAACTTTGCCGCCACCATCACAGCGGAATTGGCCAAAAAGCTGAACAGCGCCGAGGCGGCCGATACGTACGCCACAAAGACGGAAGCCGGGGTGCCGTACCAAATCAAGCGCAACACGGCTTATAAAGTTGGCGACGTACTGACCTCTCCCAGCCTTCCGCCGGGCTGTGTAATCGTTGTCACGCAAGCAGGGACAACGGGTAGCACCGAGCCGGACTGGACGACCATTAAAAGTAACATGGGGGGGGTAATAACTGATAACACTGTAACGTTTTATATCAACGATACACTAAGCAAGCACAGTGTAGGGGATATTGTCTATAAGCCAAAGACAAAGACAGGGGGGCATGAGTACCTTCTGCCGTTGGACGGGCAGACGATTGACGGGACAGCGTATAAACGGCTGGTAGATTACCTGGGGACGAATGTTTTGCCGAACTTAAACGGTAGGTATCTGAGAGCGGACACCACGCCAGGAACGATGGTAGGGGCTGGGTTGCCGAATATCACGGGGAAAATAACCTCTACCGACCAACCCGAAGTTCTAACAATCTCTGATGTTTTTAAAAGCGAGGGTGCATTATGGGTAAGTGACATGACAGATAACGTGATGGGTGGGTATCAAAACACCGGTTCTGGGTGTAGAAGCATCAACCTGGACGCCTCCCATTCCTCTGCTATCTACGGAAAATCCGATACCGTTACGCCATTAACCTACACAGTGCGTGCTTATATCTGCTATGCGTAAAGGAGTAAACATGACTGAATTTACAGATGGGACAGCAAAATTCAAAGTTACAAAATCGTGTGGGATACTACCTGGAACTGTAACGGCGTTCTCCGGCACGTTTGAGGACGGATACCCCGTCGATAAAAACACGGGTTTAGTCAACCGTGAATGGCACCTGTGCGATGGGACCAACGGCACGCCGGACTTGCGGAACCGCTTTATTTACGGCGGGGACGGGACGAACAACGGGGCAACGGGCGGGGAAGCAAACCACAAGCTGACGGAAGCGGAATTACCAGTCGTAGACGGTGCGTGGAACACCGCCGTGGTTTTAAACCATGGGCTTGTTGGCGTGGTAGGCCATGCGTACGGCGCGTTCGGCTTTGACAACAACAAGACCTACTTTGTGGCAGAAGAAAGAAATGACGGTTCGAGTTATGGATACGGGTATAAATTCGGCGGAAACCAACCGCACAACAATATGCCTCCGTATTACGTATTAGCGTATATCATGAAATTGTAAACAAGGAGATTACAGCGTGAACGATATCATCATCGAGGGATTAAGCACCGTAGTGAGCCTAGCCATTGGCGGGCTTATTGGCTACGTCGTGGCCTACGTTACCGGCCTTAAAGCAATCCGCAAGGGGATGCAGTTAATCTTGCGTGCGGCCCTTAACGATATGTACGTGCAATTTCAAAAACGCCCGCCTACGGCGGACGACAAGCGGAATTTTGAAGAAATATTTTCGGTCTATGAAAAGCTAGCCGACAACGGCGTCATGGACGCAAAACACGAAGCCGTTTTAAAAATGAAAGAGGCGGTAAAATGATTAAACGACTCCTCCGGCGGTTGCAACGGTGGAAGGCCGCCGCCCTGTCCCCGATGGGCTTTATTATGATAATCTCCTCGGCCTTGCTGTTTGAGTTATGCCTTATGCCAATGGCCTGGACAACGGGGTGGGTTTACCATCTATCATCTGACTGGTATTTTAAGATGTTAGACGAGCTACGGAAAAACGTAAATACGAGTTTTGCCCCGGCGGTCATATCCGGGGCAATTTTAATTGCCGGGTATCTGGTTAACCGTAATCATGATAAAATCCCGGACAAAATGGAGGGTGAAAATAAGGATGCTACAAGAAATCCAATTCCAGCGGAACAAGCAACGGATTTACGCAATGGACGAAAACTATAATGTAATCGGACAATGGGAGTGCCGGAGCGACTTTTTCCCGGGCTATAATGAGCAGGGCGACCCCAGGGGCAGCTTGCCTAACGGCGACTATACCCACGTGAGTGCTGAGATCACAGACGGCGCGTATGGTCCGGCGTACGGCAATTTTTATATCACGTCCGGCGACCCGCGGGGGCGGGACATCCACGGCGGCGGCAGCGACCTGGAGGACCCGTACGCGGACTATCAGGGATGGGAGCCGACCTATGGGTGCCTCCGGATGCAAAACGCGGACGGCGTGGAGCTGTCAAAAATGATTATTGATAACGGCAACGACGTGTTGTTAACGGTAAGGGATGAATGATGGAGGTTCAAAAAATTGCTGAGATTAAAAACCGTTTGCGCTGCCTGCTGCCTGTCCTGGCTGCTGCTGGCATTGCCTTGTTATGCGGCGCTGCCATCGGATACCAGTACCGCGCCAGGGAAGATGTATACGTTGAGCGAGCAGGAGTTAACGACGCTGGAGCGGAACTCGAACGAGTTAGCGAAAATCAACGAGGAATTACAGAGGACTTGCAACGGGCAGGAAGTACAGTTAACGACATTGCAGAAACAGTTAACGCAAGCGCAGGAACTGTCACTGAGATTGAAAAGTCAAATCGACAGCTTGACAGCGCAATCAGCAGAGCAACAGAACTTAATCGCGAAAACCAACGAATTATTGAAAAAATCCGCGCAAGAGGAAAAACGAACTAGGCTCCGGTTGAAACGGCAGCGTAACGCCTGGGAAGCCGCTGCTGCCCTGCTTGCTTGCGTTGCAATTAAAAAGTAAATCGTTGCAACGAAAATGCAACGAGAAAATTAAATTGAATTGAATTGAGCAGAATAACGTATTACGCCCGCATAAAGCGGGCGGAAAGCGCTGGAAAAGGTTATTAATGGCCAATGGGAAGAAGCCATGGAAGACATCAAACGAGAAGAAGATGAGTTTGTCGACAGACACGCCTGGGATTGAAGGAGCCAAAACCATGAAAAAAACCATCTATATGAACGACCCATTAATCAAGCTGAACGAACAGACCCCGGACGGCGGATTTTCCCGCCGCCTGGGCGAGATTGTGGAACGCTACGACGCAATCATGAAGCTAACGCCTAAACCGCCAAAATTTTCTCCGGAAGAAATGCACATCCTGGGGGAAGTCCTTGCTGGTGCAAAGATTTCCGCAGGGTTTATTTATTCCATTGGTTTTGAGGTCCAGGATAGCGTCCTGGAAACGCCGGAAATCCGGGAAGCCCTTGCTAAAAAAATCGATGCTATGACGGCAGCGGAAAAAGTAAAAATGATTGAGATGTATTTAAAATAAAACCAGCCGCCGGACAGCCCGGCGGCTTTATACATTGTTATACATTTTGGCAAATTGGGCTGAGATTGGGCAAAAATCCCGCAAAAAGTCCACACTGGCCAGACGTTTTCGAGAGACGAAACGACGGAAAACGGCGTATTTCCTAGCGTTCCGACGTTTTTCGTATTATCACAATAGGACGTTCCGTAATGCCTGGAATGATGTAAGCATCAGCTAGGTTTCTGAACCTTAAAAAACCGCATGGAGATTTCCTCCGTGCGGTTTTTTCATAACTGGAAAGCAATTTTCGGTCCGGGTTTTGCTTTTTGCTGTCCTTAGGGCAGAAAGCATGGTAAGATAAAGGGAGTGTTCAGGGCAGAAAAAGGAGGCGGTATAATGGACAAAGAAGAATTTATCAAACGGCTGGAACAGGAAGGCCGCTATGATACCCCGCTGATTCTGCAGTATGCCGGCTGGCTGGAGAAGGAAAGCGCCAAGCTGAATATCCCTCCAGAGAAACTTTACGACAAGGAGTGGCTGGCAGGCGGTTCCATTCCCCGGGTCCGGGGCTATTACCAGGACCGGGAAGGGCAGTGGACCGATAAAATGGACTACCCTTGGAATTTTGAAAAGTAGGGCTTTGGGGCCTTGCTTTATACTGCAGCAACCCCTTGACTAAGGGTAAACCCAAAGACAGCCGGCTGCGTTTCAGCCTTTGAAAGGCTGGGCGCGCCGGCTTCGTTTGTCATACAGACCCAGGCTTGGTGCGGGTTTGGCGAAAGATAAGAGTTATCTAATAAATAGGATAACCCAGAATATATTACCGTACTGTAGGGGATTATGTTATAATACCAGAGTATAGATAGGCTATGAAGTACCAATTTAGGAGGTTGAGTAATGAATAATCCGAATCCCGTTAAAATTGTGGAAACGGTCCTGAGAGATGGTCATCAGTCCATCTGCGCTACCAGAATGCGTACCAGCGATATGCTTCCTGTACTGGAAGCCCTGGATGACTGCGGCTTCTACGCTTTGGAAGCTTGGGGCGGCGCAACGTTTGACTCCTGCCTGCGCTTCCTGAACGAAGATCCCTGGGAACGCCTGCGTACCATCCGTAAACACGTTAAGAACACCAAACTGCAAATGCTGCTCCGCGGCCAAAACATCCTGGGCTACAACCATTACGCCGATGATGTGGTTAGCGAATTCGTGAAACGCAGCGTAGATAACGGTATCGACATCATCCGTATTTTTGATGCTTTCAATGATACCCGGAACCTGGAAACGGCTATGAAGGCAACCAAGGCTGCCGGCGCACATGCCCAGGGCACCCTGGTATACACCATCAGCCCGTACCATAAGGACAGCGACTATCTGAAGCTGGCCAAGGAACTGGTGGAAATGGGCGCAGATTCCATCTGCATCAAAGATATGTCCGGTCTGCTGGCTCCCTATGCCTGCTACTCTCTGGTATCTGCCCTGAAGAAAGAAATCAACATCCCCATCAACGTACATTCCCACTGCACCAGCGGCATGGGCGCTATGACCATTCTGAAGGCTGTAGAAGCCGGCGCTGACATTGTGGATACTGCCATGTCTCCCTTTGCTGAAAGCACCAGCCATACCTGCACCGAATCCCTGGTCTACACCCTGCAAGGTACTGAACGGGATACTAAAATTGATGTGAACAAGCTGTATCCGATTGCCGACCATTTCAAGAAGGTTCGTGCAGATCTGGAAAAGACTTTCAATCTGAACACCAACATTGGCATCAATCCTCAGGTTCTGAGCTTCCAGATTCCTGGCGGTATGCTCAGCAACCTGCGTAAGCAGCTGACTGAACAAGGTGTTGCCGATAAGTACGAAGACCTGCTGAAGGAAATGCCGAAAGTTCGTGCTGACCTGGGTTATCCTCCGCTGGTAACTCCTTCCAGCCAGATTGTAGGCTCCATGGCTACCCTGAACGTTATGTTCGGCCGGTACAAGATGATTCCGAAGGAAGTAAAAGATATCGTGCGCGGCAAATACGGCAAGACTCCGGGACCCATCAGCGAAGAACTGAAGAAACTGGTCCTGAAGAAAGGCGAAGAACCCATTACCTACAGACCGGCTGATGACATCGCTCCGCAAATGGAAAAGATGCGTGCCGACCTGGCAGCCAAGGGTTATCCTAATGCTACCGTGGAAGATGTGCTGTCCTATGCACTGTTCCCTGAAGTAGCCCTGGCTTTCTTCAAAAACAACAGATAAAACAAAAATCCGGGTGCCGCTAGGCACCCGGATTTTTACGTTTAAGGGAGGATAGGTTAAGCTCTTTTGTAGAAGGCTTCAGCAGGGACATATTTCCCTTTTAAGCGGCACAGGAGACTTAGACATAAAGTTGCTTTAACCTAAAAAGAAATCCCATCAGAGGTCCATTTGGACGTTCTGATGGGATTTCTTTTATTGCTTGGGCGGGCGCACCGGAGGAGGTGCAGCGCTGCTCTTGGAACCGCTGGAAGAAGAAGGCGGTTTGGGAACATTGCCGCCTCCTGGCAGGGCATCCTCGTCATTGTTGGAAGAGGTGTCATCACTGCTGGTGTTGGCGTTCTTCTTGTCCGTTGTCTTCTTATCCTTGTCGTCGGTCTTTTTCTTGTCGTCCTTCTTGGTATCCTGGGCAGGAGGTTCAGCCTTGGCTGCAGGCATCTTGAAGCCGGCAGGGGCTTCGAAATCTTCCCGGGGCAGTTCTGCTACCGCACGGCTCATAAAGGTGCGCCACAGCACGGCAGGTTCGCCGCCGCCGGTCATTTCACCCAGGGAGTCGTTGTTGTCATCACCAATCCAGACTGCGCAGGCCAGGTTGGGAGTAAAGCCCACAAACCAGGCATCCCGGTATTCACTGGTGGTACCGGTCTTGCCGGCCGCAGGACGGTTAATGGCAGCTGCCCGGCCTGTGCCGCGGGTCATTACATCCCGCATCATTGAAATCAGCATATAGGCGCTGGAAGGCTTGCAGACAGTTACGGGGTCGTCCTTATGTTCGTACAGAACCTTGCCGTTCCGGTCCAGAATCTTCACGATGGGAGTGGGTTTGTTGTATTTGCCCATGTTGGCAATGGCGCCGTAGGCACCGGCCATTTCCAGCGGCGTTACGCCGTGGGTCAGGCCGCCCAAAGCCATGGCAGAGTTGTTGTCGGATTGGGGTCCGTCTTCTACCAGGGTGGTGATGCCCATTTTCTTGGCCAGGGCCAGGACATTGCTGTTGCCGTACTTCTCACTGATCTTGACCGCAGGCACGTTGTAGGAATAGGTCAGGGCCGTACGCAGGGTCATCCGGCCGTGGAAGCGGCGGTCAAAGTTCTGGGGATTCCAATTGCCAGGAATGGGGGAGTCATCCACAATGTCATTGGGGGTGGCGCCGTGTTCCAGGGCATTCAGATACACAAAGGCTTTGAAAGCAGAACCGGGCTGGCGTTCAGCCATGACTGCACGGTTGAACTGGTCGGAACCCCGGCCGCCGATCATGGCCCGGATGTAGCCGGTCTGAGGATCGATAGCCACAATGGCCGACTGGGGCTGCTTCAATTTGTTGTCATCGGTGTAGTAGGTGGGGGTCAGGGCAGCGGCTTCTTCGGCTGCTTTCTGCATTTCAGGATCCAGGGAGGTATAGACCTTCAGGCCTTGTTTATACACGGCATCGGGACCATATTTGTCCACCAGAATCTGGATGCAGTAATCAATGAAGTACTTCTTGGAACCCGGGCTGTCGTTAAGACTCTTGTAGGTCAGGGGTTCTGCGTAGGCGGCGTCTGCCTGTTCCTGGGTAATGAACCCATACTTGACCATCTGGTCCAGCACGGTCTGCTGCCGTTCTTTGGCGGCTTTGGGGTTGGCCAGGGGGGAGAAGTAGTTGGGGCTCTTGGGAATCCCGGCAATCATGGCACATTGGGCCAAATCCAGGTCCTGGACGTGCTTGCCGAAGTAGGTGTTGGCAGCGGTTTCTACACCATAGGCACCTTGGCCGAAGTAAATCTGGTTCATGTACATTTCCAGGATTTCCTTCTTGGTGTACTTCTGCTCAATCTGCAGGGCAATAAAAGCCTCATGGATTTTCCGGGTCAGGGTTCTTTCCTGGGTCAGGAAGTAGTTTTTGGCCAGCTGCTGGGTAATGGTACTGCCGCCCTGGACTTCGCCGTAGCGGATGTAGGTGTAGATGGCACGGCCAATTCCCCGGAAGTCGATACCGCTGTGTTCGTAGAAGCGGATATCTTCTGCGGCCAGAAAGGCGTTTTGCAGGTTTTGGGGCACCTTGTCGATGGTTACGGGAATCCGGTCTTCTTCCGAATCTACGGTGGTGATCAAATCACCATTGGCATAGAAAAATTGGGAGGAGGCCATGGGAACCATGTCCTTGGAAAGTATTTTGGCTGTCGTAAATTTTGCCAGGGCAAAAAAGGCGGCAACCGATAAAAAGCCCACCAGAATCAAAGCGAGAACAGCAGAAAAAATCGTGCTGCCTAATTTCTTTCTTCTGCGCGGATTTTTCGAACCGAAAAGGTCTTTCCAGTTCTTGTTGGAATTTCTTGTCATCGCGTCAGCTCCTAAATAAAGTGAATAAAGTTCAGAACTCAGTTTATCGGTATTATATCACATTCTTATCATTGCATAAAGAAAAAGGGAATTTGTTCAGGAAAGTTTGCAGACAGGAAACTGGCGGATTTCCTTTCCCGGCAATTTGTAAAAAAATGTGTGAAGCGGGACCTGAAAAGAACCGCTGGTTGGAGAGCCTATCGGCAGACTTCCTAATATAATGAAACAAAATAACGTTCTTCTGGCGGCGTAAGATTGACAAAAAGAGCGTAAAAACCTATAATTTACAAGATACGTTAAGTAAGCAAGCAGTGCCTTAAGGCCTATAAAGGAGTCGTGAACAATGGCTGAACAAACGATACTGACCGAAGAAGGTCTGAAAAAATTAGAAGATGAACTGGATTATCTTCGTTCCGAGAAAAGACAGCAGGTTGCTGAACGCTTGAAGATTGCCATTTCCTATGGTGATATCAGCGAAAACTCCGAGTACGATGATGCCAAGAATGAACAGGCTTTCGTAGAAGGCCGTATTCTGACCTTGGAAAAGATGGTACGCAATGCCAAGGTTATCAAAGATTCCGAAATCAACAAAAGCGTGGTTTCCCTGGGTTCCAAAGTCAAGATTGAAGATATGGAAACCGGCGAACAGGAAGAATATACCGTTGTAGGTACTGCCGAAGCCGATCCCATGGCTGAACCGCCCCGGATTTCCAACGAATCCCCTGTGGGCAAAGCCATTTTGGGACAAAAAGTGGATTCCGTTGTAAAGGTACCCACTCCCGCCGGCGAACTGAGCTATAAGATTGTAGCCATCAGCAAACCCACCACCAAAAAGAAGAAAGCCAAGGAGTGATTTCATGTCCGAAGAAAAGATTAGCCCCACGGACGCAAAGGAAGGCTTGGGCGAAGAAGAACTGAACGAACAAATGGCTGTTCGTCTGGAAAAAGCCCGGAAGCTGGAAGAAAAGGGCATTCTGCCGTTTGGCCATGCCTATGAAGTAACCCATCATACCAAAGAAGTACATGATCAGGTAGAAGCTATGGAAGCTGCCGGTACGGTAGTGAAGGTGGCTGGCCGTTTGATGGCCATCCGCGGCCATGGCAAAACCTGCTTTATGGATTTGCAGGATAAAACCGGTAAGATTCAGCTGTATGTCCGCAAGGACGAAATGGGCGAAGACGCCTACAGCGTAGTAAAACTGCTGGATATTGGCGATATTGTAGGCGTGGAAGGCGTTGTTTTCAAAACCCATATGGGTGAACCTTCCATTCGCGTACAGAAACTGGAATTCCTCAGCAAGGCCCTGAAACCCCTGCCGGAAAAATGGCACGGCCTGAAGGACAAGGAAATCCGTTACCGCCAGCGTTATGTGGATCTGATTGTAAATCCGGAAGTCCGGGAGGTCTTCATCAAACGGACCCAGATTATCAAGAGTATCCGCCATATTTTGGATGACGAAGGCTATCTGGAAGTAGAAACCCCGGTTCTGAACACCATTTCCGGCGGTGCTACGGCCCGTCCTTTTGTCACCCACCACAATGCCTTGGACATTGACCTGTACCTGCGCATTGCTACCGAACTAAACCTGAAGCGCCTGATTGTAGGCGGCATGGAACGGGTATATGAATTGGGCCGCGTCTTCCGCAACGAAGGCATGGACATCAAACACAACCCGGAATTCACCACCCTGGAATTGTATCAGGCTTACGGTGATTTCAATACCATGATGGACATTACCGAAAAGCTCGTTTCGGAAACTGCACAGCGGGTACTGGGTACCATGAAGATTTCCTACGAAGGTACGGAAATCGACCTGACCCCTCCCTGGCCGCGGATGACCATGATTGAAGCGGTGAAGAAGTACAGCGGCAAGGACTTTACCAGTGTCAAGGACGTGGAAGAAGCCCGGAAAATGGCCAAGGAAGCCAATGTGGCTTTCGAACCTGCCTGGGGCGTAGGTAAAATCCTGAACGCTTTCTTTGATGCATACGTAGAAAAAGAATTGGTGCAGCCGGTATTTATTACGGGCCATCCCAAGGAAATTTCTCCTTTGGCCAAAAGCAGCCAAGCCGATCCGGAAATTACCGATCGTTTTGAAGGCTTCATTTATGGACGGGAGCTGTGCAATGGCTTTACCGAACTGAATGACCCCATTGACCAAAGAGAACGGTTTGAAAAACAAGTGGAAGAACGGGCTGCCGGGGACGACGAAGCTGGCATGATGGACGAAGACTTCATCAATGCCCTGATGCATGGCCTGCCTCCTACAGGCGGTCTGGGTATCGGCATCGACCGTCTGGTAATGTTCCTGACCGGAGCCGTTTCCATCCGTGACGTGCTGCTGTTCCCCACTATGAGACCTCTGGAGGCCCAAAAAGCCGACAACAAGGCTGCGGAAGTACCCGCTGCTGCTGGGGAAAAAGTAGTGGAAGTCCAAAGCGCCGCTGTACCTGTGGAAATTGACTTCTCCAAGGTAACCATTGAGCCGCTGTTTGAGGACCAGGTGGAATTTGATAATTTCGCTGCCTGCGATTTCCGGGCTGTGAAGGTCAAAGACTGCTTTGCAGTGCCCAAGAGCAAAAAGCTGCTCCAGTTTACCCTGGATGACGGAACGGGTACGGACCGGACCATCCTGAGCGGTATTCACGCTTTCTATGAACCGGAAGATTTGATTGGCAAGACCTGTATTGCCATCATCAATCTGCCTCCGCGGAAGATGATGGGTGTGGAATCCTGCGGTATGCTGCTGTCGGCAGAATACCATGAAGGAGAAGATCGGAAACTGCAGCTATTGCAGGTAGATCCTCATATTCCTGCTGGTGCCAAGCTTTGCTAAAATAATGAAAGGGTGTGCAGCTGCGGCTGTACATCCTTTTTTTTGAAAAAATTGGGAGGAGGCGGGAAAATGACCGCATGGATTACCACCTATACAGGCCGTCATGTGGACCCGGTGCAGCCGGATCCGGAGCAGCTGGTGCCGGAAGATATCGCCCACGCCCTGTCCCTGATCTGCCGGGGCAACGGCCATGTGAAAACGTTTTATTCCGTAGGGCAGCACTGTATTGCCTGTGCCCGGGAAGCCCTGGCCCGGGGCTATAGCCGCCGGGTGGCTTTGGGAGCACTGCTCCACGACGCCAGTGAATGTTACCTGTCCGACGTACCCAGTCCCTTTAAGCGGACGCTGAAGGGCTACCGGGAGCAGGAGGATGCCCTGTTGAACCTGATTTTCACCAAGTTCTTGGGCAGCCCGCTAACAGAGGAAGAAAGCCGGCAGGTATTTGATATTGACCGGGGACTGCTAGGCAGCGACCTGCGGCAGCTCTTAAACGAGGAGGAGGTCTCTTCGGCCAGCCCCCTCCTTTTGCCGGTGGACTATACCGTTCTGCCCTTTGCCCAGGTGGAGCAGACCTATTTGGAATTGTTTCATAAACTGCAAAATCCTTTTGCCTAAGTAAAACTCCCTGTCTGTGAAGGCAGGGAGTTTTTTGAAATTTTGCCGTATGTTTAGTAGAATTTGCCGTCTTTCAGGAGTTGCAAAAAGTTCCTATAAAAAATGGGAAATTATATAATGAAATAACGTGAAAATATTGAATAATCTTTCTTAGCGTAGTAGGATAGTTCCTGTATGAGGGGCACGGAGCCAGGGGAGAGAGGCTTCCCTGACGGCAGTGGTACAGCTTTTCCAGGGTATAATTGATCCTGTGGGTAATAGGCTGAAGCTGGCGTGCAATCGGATTATTCGCTAAAGGAGGATTTTCAAATGTATTTAAATTTGCTGAAAGACCAGGAAAAAAAGATGTTTTTGGATTTGTGCAAGACCATTGGCAATTCCGATGGGGATTATTCGGACAGTGAGAAAACGATCATTAAGGCCTATTGTCAGGAAATGAACATTCCTTATGATGATGAGCCTTGTCAGCAGGATGGGGAAACCCTGATGAAAGAACTGGCGGCCCAGTGCAGCCCCCGGGAAAAGAAAATCATCGTGCTGGAGCTGATTGGTCTTGCTTTGGCCGATGAACATTTTACTGATGATGAACGGAAATTGATTGCAACGGCTACCCAGATTTTTGGGGTGGGCGAGGAATTTGCCAAGGGCTGTGAAAAGGCCACCCAGGAATACATTGAAGCCCAGAAGCTGTTTGGGCAGCTGGTGTTTGGCGCATAAGAAAATATTGCTGTAAAAAAATCCCTGTCCTTTTGGGCAGGGATTTTTGTCACTTTTAAGAGGCCGGTCAGGCAGACGCCGGATGGCGGAAGGACTTTAACAGGGCCCACAGGGGAACCAGAATCAGGTAGCAGGCAAACAGAATGGATTCCCGGGGGGAACCGGTGGTATCCAGTACCGTGGCGCAGGCAATGGACCAGGGAATCAGGGGAGAAATCACTACGGCAGTGTCTTCCAGGCTGATAGCAAACTGATTTTTGTTGTCTGTTAAAGAGCCGCACAGTTGGGAAGTCAGAATAATGCTCAGGGTCTGATTGCAGGAAATCAGTGCCGTAAAAATAGCTGAAAGGAGGGTGGGGACAAAATAGCCGGTTTTTTGGCTAAGCCGTTCCAGGACGGCATGGACTCCATCCAGCAGGCCGGTACCTTGGAAAATCCCGGCAAAGGAGGAGGACAGGCATACGATGGCACCTACCCGCAGCATGGATACGATACCGCCGCCGTTGACCATGGGTGCCAAAACGGGGTCCTGTACGTGGAACCCAAAGAGCATAATGGACAGTAGCTCTCCGGGGGCACTTCCCTGGACTGCTACGCAGAGGATAAAGGCCAGGATAATGCTGACGCCCATATTTTTCTTTACGTTGACGTGAAAGAAGGAAAGAACCAGGATGGACAGGGCAGGCAGTACCAATATGGGTGAGAACTGGTAAAGAGATTCCAGGGCGTTATTCTGGGCCAAAAGGGTCTGGTCCACCGGCAGGGAAAGGCCTACCCCCAGGTAAATCAGGGAAGCGGCCAAAAAGGGCGGCAGGGTATCCAGAGCCATATTCCGAATGTTGGTGTACAGGTCCGTTTCCGTCAGGACGCTGACCAAAAGGGCGCTGGTGGAAACAGGGCTCATCCGGTCTCCAAAATATACCCCGGACAAAATGGCACCGCCGGTGTAGAGGGCGGGAACCCCCAGGGTATTGCCGATGGACATGGTGATGACGCCCATGGTGGCCGCTGTGCCAAAGGAGGTTCCCAGGAGAAAGGAAATGGCACAGTTTAACAGAAAGGCCAGCAGCAGAAAAATGGAAGGCCGGATGAACTGGGTGGCCAGGCTGATGATGTAGGCAATGGTACCAGAAGCCCGCCACAGACCGGTGAGCATACCGATGAGCAAAAAGACCAGGAAGATGGTCTTCACGTTATTGATGCCGGCCAGGGCCATTTTCAGCACAGCCCCCAGACTGTACTTTTTGTAGAGACCATAGGCAACGAACAGCAGGAAACCAGCAAATAGTGCCAGCAGCAGGGGTACATCCATAAAAATGCAGCCAAAAAGAATCAGGCAGAACAGGGCAATAACCAGATTTTCCAAGTAGATCAGCTCCTTGCGGGAATGGATGATAAAGAAAGAGGGAGCCGCAGCCCCCTCTTATGAATGATGGTTACTCCAGGGATTCAAAATAGGAGAAACGCCAGCCTTTTTCAGTTTTTACGTAGGGGAAGGTCACCTTTTGTACCCGGACTACGTTGGTTTTGCCATGTTCCGGATCCTGCATAATGGGGGTAGAAGCCTGGAGCTCAATCCGGTCAGCACCCTTGCGGACGATGTTGAAGGTGGTGGTTCCCTTGTGGGGATCCAGGGGTTTGCCGTTGGGAGCAACATACAGCTTTCCGTCGAATTCCCGGTAGAAACGGCTGCCACTGATGATGAAGCTGCTCAGGGCATCGGTAAAGTTTTCGTGGACCTTGGCCTTTAACTGGGCCATGGTTCTGATGTTGGTGTCGGAAACGGAATAGTAGATCATGTAGCCGCTGTCCTTTTTGTCATTGCCATCGGTGGGCAGGGGCTGGTGTTCAAACCATTCAAAGACGGTAACGGCATTTTGGAACGCCGTAATCACTTCCTGGTCCGTGGGGGCGCTGGGAGAAGCAAAAGCGGCACCGGCTGCGGAAAGAACCAGGCAGACGGCTAAAAAGAAAGAACGGAATATTTTCATGGTGCACACTCCTTAAATAAATTCTTCTCTATTTTACCATATCTGGGACCGCCTGACCATGGTTCAGGAAGAGTCGTGCTATAATAGGAAAAGATTGAGACAAAAGGAGAATATTATGAAACAGTATCAGGCAGTAATCTTTGACTTGGATGGTACCCTGCTGAATACTTTAACGGATCTGTGGCAGGCGGTTCACTATATTACAGAAAAGTACGGCTATCCAGAGCGTTCCCACAGGGAGGTGCGGGCCGCTTTGGGAAATGGGCTGGAGCAGCTTCTGCGGCTGTCCCTGCCGGAGCTTACGGAACCCCGCTTCCAGGCACTGCTTGGGGAATTCAGGGAGTATTACGTGGCCCATTGCAATGAGGCTACCGCCCCTTATCCAGGAATCTTAGAACTCCTTGGAGAGTTGAAGCAGCGGGGACTTGCCCTGGCCATTGTATCCAATAAGGCACAGCCGGCGGTAACTGCCCTTTGTCAGCAGTATTTTTCTGCGTATATCCAGACCGCCATTGGGGAAAGCCGCCAGGTAAAACGGAAGCCGGCTCCCGATACGGTGCTATTGGCCCTGCGCCAACTGGGAGTGCAGCGGCAGCAGGCCGTCTATGTGGGGGACTCGGAAGTAGATTCCCAAACGGCCCGAAATGCAGGGCTGGATTGTTTTTTGGTCAGCTGGGGCTTTCGGGACCGGCAGGAATTGGAAAAGCTGCCCCGTACCCGTTTGGTGGACCGGCCGGAAGAAATCGCAAAACTGGTATAAAAATAAGGCATCCCTGGAGAGGATGCCTTATTTTTTGCAGGGCGAAGAAACAATTGTCAGACTGGAAAATCAGTCTTCTGGGTTGGGTGGGGTGTTTAGCACTGCCCCTTGGTCAGCCCCTGTTACCAGTGCGGCATAGCGGCGCAGGGCAGGGGTGGCTTTTTTCCGGATAGGAACCAGGTGCTTCAGCCGCCGTTCAATTTCTTCCTGGGGCACGCACAGGGTCAGTTTCCGGTTAGGGATATCGATGATGATTTCATCCCCTTCTTCCACGGCGGCAATGGGGCCGCCGGCAGCGGCTTCCGGGGAAATATAGCCGATACACGGCCCCCGAGTGGAGCCGGAGAAACGGCCATCGGTAATCAGGGCGCAGCTTTCGTCCATGCCCCGGCCAACCAACAGGGAGGTGGTCATGTGCATTTCCCGCATACCGGGGCCGCCCTTAGGACCTTCATAGGTAATTACAATTACGTCTCCTGTATGGATCTGGTCACCGGAAACGGCGGCACTGGCGTCTTCCATGGAATGGAAAATTCGGGCTTTGCCTTTGAAATAGTGCATGGAGGGCTTAACCCCGGAGACTTTTACCACAGCACCTTTGGGAGCCAGGTTGCCATACAAGATGGCCAGGCCGCCTTCCTGGCTCTTGGGGTGGGATAGGGGATAGATCAGGTCATTTTCCACTAAGGGAACATCCTTCAGATTTTCTCCCAGGGTCTTGCCGTTCACGGTCATTTGGGTGGTGTCCAACTTGCTTTCAATGGCCTTGAGCACTGCGGGCACGCCGCCGGCTTCTTCCAGATCCAGCAGGGGATATTTTCCGGAGGGCTTGATATTGCACAGGTAAGGTACCTGGCGGCTCAGGACGTCAAAATCCTTTAGGCTCAGGTCAATGCCGCCTTCGTGGGCAATGGCCGGAATGTGCAGGGTGCTGTTGGTGGAAGCTCCCATGGCCATACTGGCAGCAATACCGTTTAAGAGAGCACCCCGGGTCATGATTTTTCGGGGAGTCAGGTTTTCTTTTACCATTTCCACAATCCGCCGGCCGGATTCTTTGGCCAGACGGCGCTTTTTGGAAGAAACCGCATGGGAGAGCCCAACCCCTGGCAGAGTCATGCCCACCACCTCTGCCAGGCAGCACATGGTATTGGCGGTGCCCAGCATGGAGCAGGTGCCAACCCCAGGCAGAGCGCATTTTTCCACTTCCAGCAGTTCCTCCACACTCATTTTGCCGGTTTGGGTTTTGCCAATCAGTTCTCGCATATCGGTGAGGGTCAAGGTTTTGCCCTTGTATTTGCCAGGGAGCATGGGCCCGGCAGAAACCACCAGGGCGGGGATATTTAACCGCATGGCAGCCATCAGCATACCGGGGACAATCTTGTCGCAGCCGGGCATCAGGACCATGCCGTCAAACTGGTGGGCTTCCACCATATATTCGATGGAATCACAAATCAATTCCCGGCTGGGCAGGGGATAGCTCATCCCTTTATGACCTTGGCAGATACCGTCGCAGATGGCGATGGTGGAAAATTCTCGGGCAATGCCGCCGGCTTCGGCAATGCCCAGTTTTACATGGTCAGCCAATTCCTTCAGGTGAAAATGGCCGGGGACCATTTCTGTAAAGGAGTTGACCACAGCAATCATGGGCTTTTTGAAGTCTTCTTCGTCCAGGCCTGTGGCATACAGCAGGGCCCTGTGGGCGGAGCGCTCGATGCCATTGGTCAGCTGACCGCTGCGGTACGGTTTGTACTGCATCTTGCTTTCGTCAACCATCTTTTTTGCCTCCTTTTGGCAGGTTCTCTTGGTTGTTTCTACCATACCATGGTACAATTACACTGGCAAGATTGAAAAAGATGGAGTGAATACACTCAAAAATGTATTTGTAAAGGAGAACCTATGGAAACGGCCCAAGCCTATTTTTTGGTAGTAGTGCAGGAAAAAAGCCTGAAAAAAGCGGCCCAGCGGCTTTTTCTCTCTCCGCAGAATTTGGGAAACCACATGAAGCGGCTGGAGGACCGCTATGGTCCGCTATTTGTTCGGCGACCCAGGTTTACCCTGACTGCGGTGGGACAGGCCTTGGCGGAAAGTCTTTGGGAAATCAGAAATATTGAACAGGAATTTGCCCAAAGGGCGGCCCAACTGTCCCAGACCCCGCAAGGAGAGCTGCGTATGGGGCTGAACAGCAGCCGGGCCCAGGTGCTGCTGCCCCGGCTGGTACCCACTTTTCGCCAGCAATTTCCGGAGGTAACTTTGGATTTTGTTTACGGGGATACCCAGGTTCTGGAGCAGCAGCTTTTGGAAGGGGAGCTGGATCTGGTATTGGGGGTGGATGCCCAGGAGCAGGCCCAGCTGGAACAGCTGCCGCTTTTGGCGGAGCCTATTTTGTTTGCCTTGGCGGCAGAACTGGCGGAGAAAATCGGGGCCAAGGAAAAGCGGGAATTGACACCTGACCAGGCAGCTTCTTTTCCCCTTTTGCGGAATCCGGAGTCCAGCCATCTGCAGCAGAAGCTAACACGGTTTTGGGCCCGGCAGACAGTGCAGCCCCGCTATGACCTTACAGCCGCCGATTTTCTTCTCCAGCTGGAACTGGCTGCTCAGGGCCTGGGTGGGTGTTTTTTTCCAGCCATGCTGCTGTCCCGGCTGGAGGTTTTGAACCAGCAGCTGCCCCCAGCAAAGCAGCTTTTGGTCTATCAGGTGCAGGACCTTACTGAGAAATCCCAACTTTCGTTGGTATTGCGCAAAAAGCAGTTCCGCCCCGAATTTTTAAAGGCCTGGATCCGGCTTTGGCAGCAGGCTGCCGGCAAAGGGGCATAAAAAAAGAGCCCGGAGGCTCCTAAAGGCATAAAAAATGGTCTCGCAAGTTTGTAGCTCGGAGGTATTCCAAAGGAACACTCCATACAAAAGGAGGCCATTGATTATTATATAACACAACTTTGTGATTTTGTAAAATTTACAGGATGTATCTTTTTAACAGCAAGAAAAAGTGTATTAAATAATACAAAACTTGTTGGAATTTTGTTAAATGAAGGAGAACAACATGGCTAAGACCCGTTTGGAAAAACAGCTGGATTTTATTTTGGAAGTGGACCAGGAAAAGAATATTTTACGGCAGACCCACCTGTCCCGCCACGGCCGGCGGGAAAATGATGCCGAGCATGCCTGGCATATGGCCCTTATGTGCTGCCTATTGAAGGAATATGCCAATGAGCCTTTTGATCTGGCAAGAACGCTTTTAATGATTTTGATTCACGATGTGGTGGAAATTGATGCCGGGGATACTTATGCCTACGATGAAGCCGGTAAGGCTACCCAGGCAGAGCGGGAGAAGCGGGCGTCCCAGAGGATTTTTGGCCTTTTGCCGGAAGACCAGAAAGCGCTGCTTCTGGGGCTCTTTGCGGAGTTTGAGGCGGGGGATACCCCGGAAGCCAAATTTGCCCACGTGATGGATAATTTCCAACCCCTGCTGTTAAATGATGCCAATGGGGGCGGAGACTGGAAAAGCCACGGGGTGCATCGGCAGCAGGTGGAGCAGCGCAACACACGGACCGGGGAAGGCTCCCAAGCCATCTGGTCCTATATGCAGCAGCTGATTCAGAGAAATGTGGACAAGGGAAGTTTGGGGCAGTAACTGGTTTTTATAGAAAGCCGGGCAGATACGTTACAGAGATTGATTTTAATTATGGAAGCAATGATAATTTTGTATGCTTTGCCTTTCCGGAATTGTGATAGGATATTACCAACACGAAAACCCGAGACAATACTGTAAGGCAAAGGAGAGTACTATGGCAGAAAAAATTAGCATGAAAACCCCATTGGTAGAAATGGATGGGGACGAAATGACCCGGATTCTGTGGAAGTTGATTAAGGACATTTTAATCCTTCCCTATGTGGACCTGAAATCGGAGTATTACGATTTGGGAATGTCCTACCGGGACGAAACCGATGACCAGGTGACCATTGATTCCGCTCTGGCTACGAAAAAGTACGGCGTGGCGGTAAAATGCGCTACCATTACTCCCAATGCCCAGCGGGTGGAAGAATACCACCTGAAGAAAATGTGGAAGAGTCCCAACGGCACAATCAGGGCTCTCCTGGACGGTACGGTATTCCGGAAACCCATTATGGTCAAGGGCATCCATCCGCTGATTCCTACCTGGAAAAAGCCCATTACCATTGCCCGTCATGCCTACGGGGATATCTACAAGAATACGGAACTTCGGGTACCCGGTGCTGGCACGGCCCAGCTGGTCTTTACGGGTGCGGACGGAAAAAAGACCGTGCAGACCATCCAGGAATTTGACGGTCCCGGCATTGTGCAGGGGGTGTACAATACCGATGCCTCCATCGAAAACTTTGCCCGGACCTGCTTCCAATATGCTCTGGAGCAAAAGGAAGATCTGTGGTTTGCCACCAAGGATACGGTGTCCAAAATCTACGATCATCGGTTCAAGGACATTTTCCAGGACCTGTACGACCAGGAATATAAGCCGCAATTTGAAGCCGCCGGTATCACCTATTTCTATACCCTGATTGATGATGTGGTAGCCCGGATTATTCGGTCCCAGGGGGGTATGATTTGGGCCTGCAAGAACTACGATGGGGACGTTATGAGCGATATGATGGCTACTGCCTTTGGCAGTCTGGCCATGATGACCTCCGTGCTGGTTTCCCCCAACGGCTGCTACGAATACGAAGCGGCTCACGGCACGGTGCAGCGCCACTATTACCGGTACCTGAAAGGGGAAAAGACTTCCACCAACCCGGTGGCTACCATTTTTGCCTGGACCGGTGCCCTGCGCAAGAGAGGCCAACTGGATGAACTGCCGGAACTGGTAACCTTTGCCGGCCAGCTGGAAGAAAGTGTGCTTGCAACCCTGGAAGACGGGGTTATGACCGGGGATCTGCTGGCGGTATCCGACCTGCCCAACAAGCAGAAGGTCAACAGTGAGGAATTCCTCCTGGCTATTCAGCAGCGGCTGAACGCCCGGAGAAGCTGAAAACGCCTGGTAAGCAAAAAAGCTGTACAGAAACGGATTTTGTCTCTGTACAGCTTTTTCTGTAGGTTTTAGTAAGCGCTTTTGCCGAAAATGGGATGGACCGTGGGCTTTAAGGTCAGCCGCTTGGCCAGTTCTACGGCTTCTTCCAGGTGCAGGTCCGTTTTTTGGCCCCGTTCCTCAAAGATGCACATGGGATTGTCGCTGCCGATTTCGCTGCCCGGCATATACATATACTGCTCATTATCCGGGTCCCCTAAAATCAGGCCGGCCTGCAGTTCTTCTGCTACAATAACTGACATAATACCCTCCTTGTTTATTGCTTCTATCATAACAGAAGGAGGGAAGCTCTGACAAGGGAGTTTCCACAAAAGAGGAAAATTGCTATAATAGAAGGTATCCATTAAAGCAGAACGGAAGAAAAGGAGAATTATATGGAAAAAGAAATTGCCAGCATTGATGTAGGACGGGCAGCTCTCAGAATGGCCCTGACCGCAACCAGAGAAGAAGAAGACCTTTTGAAGAAAAGTCTCCGGGACCAAGGGTACCGGGCTGCGGCTGTGGATTTTGGCGGAGAGTTTTTGCCCAGCGTGAAGAAAATCGTAGAACGGGCCGTGGTAGCTGCCGAACGGCAGAACATTGTGACGGATACCCATGTAGGGGCTGGTACGGTGGCAGGGGCTGCCCATGAAGCCCTGGCCCAGATTATGCACAAAGCCATCGGCTTTAATGTAGGGGGAAAGATTGGCGTGGCCCGCCATGGAGAGCATTTGTGCGTGGCTGTTTATATGAGCGTGGGGGTCCTGAACCTGAATGAATTGTGTGTAGGCATGGCCCACCGGTCCCTGGCAGGAATTGATTAAAAAAGTTTCAAAATCCTATTGACAAAATTCGCATCTCCATGATAGAATAACAAAGTCGTCAGACAAGGTAACATGGTGGATATGGTGAAGCGGTTAACACACTGGATTGTGGCTCCAGCACGCGTGGGTTCGATCCCCACTATCCACCCCACTTTTTGGGGCGTAGCCAAGTCGGTAAGGCACGGGACTTTGACTCCCGCATGCGTTGGTTCGAGTCCAGCCGCCCCAGCCATGATGATTCACTAGCTCAGTTGGTAGAGCACCTGACTTTTAATCAGGGTGTCCCGGGTTCGAATCCCGGGTGGATCACCATTTTTTTTTTACATAAAACGCGGATGTGGCGGAATTGGCAGACGCGCCAGACTTAGGATCTGGTGTCCATGACGTGCAGGTTCAAGTCCTGTCATCCGCACCATACGGTAATTTCACCCGCTTTTCGGTTTCGGCCGGGAAGCGGGTATTTTGTTGTGCCCAAACAGGGGCAGGGTGCCAATGCAAGAAATTTTTACAAGGTATGGGGCTTTATGCTATACTAAATGAGAATATTCCCCTCTGGGAAAGAAAAGAGGTTTTCCCCCATGAAAAACAGCTATTTGATTGTGGTAGATATGCAGAACGATTTTGTCAATGGCAGCCTGGGAACAGAAGAAGCACAGCAGATTACTTTTAATGTGCTGAAAAAAGTGGCCAATTATCCCGGTCACGTGATTTTTACCCAGGACACCCACGGGGAAACCTATCTGGATACCCAGGAAGGAAAGAATCTCCCTGTAAAACACTGCATCAAGGGAACCCACGGCTGGCACTTGATTCCAGGCCTGGAAAAGCTGGCCAAGGAACACCACTGGCCTGTTTACCAGAAACCGACCTTTGGCTCTTTCACTTTGGCGGAAGATCTGAAGAAATTAAACAGCACCCGGCCTATTGAGGAAATTGAATTGATTGGTCTGTGTACGGATATTTGTGTGGTTTCCAACGCCCTGCTGCTGAAAGCGGCCATGCCGGAAGTGCCTATTTATGTGGACAGCAGCTGCTGTGCCGGAGTAACACCGGAATCCCATAACGCTGCCCTGGCCACCCTGAAAAGCTGTCAGGTTCATGTACGCTGAGTAAGCTAAGCAAAGAAAAATCCTCCAAACCTTGTGTGGCTTGGAGGATTTTTTATTCGTCGTCTTCTTCTTTTGCTTTGGGACGGACTTCTACGATGATTTCCTGGACCCGGTGGTTGTTGGCCCGGGTGACGGTAACATGCAGGTTCTTGCAGTCGAAGGAGTCTCCTTTTTGGGGGATGGTCTCCAGGGTATCCACCACCCAACCGCTGATGGAATTGTTTTCCAGACCATAGTCGGTAATGTCCAGATCCAAATATTTGAACAGGTCAAACAAATTGGCGTTTTGGGAATTGGAGGAGCAGGAAATCATATAGCGGTTCTTGCCAATCCGGTGGAAGGACGAAATCACCTTGTCATGCTCGTCCCAGATTTCGCCAACCAGTTCTTCCACAATGTCTTCGGTGGTGACCAACCCCTTGACGGTGCCGTAGCTGTCCATGACCATGGCCATTTCGATTTTGGCTTCCTGGAGGGTTTTCATTACCCGGGAAATTTTGGTGGATTGATGGACGAAGGCTGCTTTTTTCAGCCGTTCTTCCAGTCTAAAATGGGGGTTTTTGATATAGCCGGAAAAAAAGTCTTTAGCGTGAAGAATGCCAATGATTTCGCTATAGTCGTCCTTAAATACAGGAATCCGGGAGAAGCCGTAGTCGGAAAAAATCTTCAGGGCCTTTTGGTTTCCCTCGGAAATGTCCATGGCCATCATATCCACCCGGGGGGTCATGATTTCCCGGACCCGAATATCACTGAATTCAATGGCGGATTTGATCAGTTGGCTATCCTGCTTGTTGATGGCGCCGCCGCTGGCTACTTCATCTACCATCAGAAGCAATTCTCCTTCGGTAGCACCGTGGGCCGCTTTTTTGGACAGCAGATGACTGAAAGCAGTTTTCAGCAGTTGAAACAAATAGTTTAGAGGAGTAAAAAGAAATACCAGAATGCGCAGCAGCCCTGCGGTACTCATGGCAAATTTTTCCGGATAGTCCTTGGCGGCGCTTTTGGGGAGAATTTCTCCAAATATCAGGATGACAATGGTAGTGACTACGGTGGCCAGGGCCAGGCCGGAAGGGCCAAAGTACGCGGTGGAGCAGGCCGCAGCCAGGGAGGCTGTGGCAATATTTACGATATTATTGCCGATTAATATGGTGGACAAGGCATTATCAAATTTGTCCAGCAGCTTCAGCACGGTTTTGGCCCGACGGTTGCCATCTTTGGCCAAATTTTTCAGCCGCAGCTTATTGCAGCTGGTAAGTGCTGTTTCTGTGGCGGAAAAATACGCAGAAAGGGATATAAAAACAATCAGGATACCCGTCAGAAGGGTAGTGGGGATGTTGAATTCTTCCATAGTATGGGATCACGCTTCCTTATTAGTATACTGTCCATTATAGGTGAATTTTCCGGGGCGGTCAACGGAGACAGAAACAAATGGCTGTAAAAAATCTATCACTCTGGGGTGTTTTCGTAAAATAAATTGGGATTTTGTAAAAGCCTGCCCGGGAAATTGGCAGAGTATGCTATAATAGGAATGCTATGATTAAAATTGCAAAAATCATCAGATCCAGACGGCGCACCCTGGCGGTAGAAATCAACCGGGAAGGCCAAGTAATTGTGCGCGCGCCCTATGGGCTGAGCAAAGAACGAATTGAATATTTTTTGGCGTCCCGTCAGGACTGGATTGCGTCCCATGTGGCAAAGGCGGCGGACGAGAAACGGGCCATACAGCCCTTGGAGCTCCGGGAAGGAGCTGCTTTGCTGTTATGGGGAAAGCGGCGAACCCTGCACCTGGTGCCGGGAGAGAATATTTTTCTGACCCAGGAGCAGCTGATTTTGGGAGAGCAGGTGACCCTGCCTAAGCTGATCCAATATTTCCAGGAGGAGCTAGGGACCTATCTTAGGGAACGGGTACCGTACTTTGCCGGGCTCCTGGGACTTCCTGCTCCCCAAATCAAGCTGTCCCAGGCCCGGACCCGCTGGGGCTACTGCAACTACCGGAACCAGCTGGGTTTTTGCTGGCGGCTGGTATTCTGCCCGCCTGGCGTAATTGATTATGTGATTGTCCATGAGCTGTGCCATATCCGCAACAAGTCCCACAATCGGCTGTTTTGGCAGGCGGTGGAAGAAATTTTGCCGGACCGGAAGCAGCGGGAACAATGGTTAAAGACTAATAGAAGGGTTATGATTGTCTTATGAGTATCAACAAACGGATTATTCTTTGCTTGATAGGCTTGGTGCTGGTGGGGGTAATATCCTTTTCCCTGCTGCACAACAGCCCCAAATATCAGCAGCAGCAAAAACAGGCCCAAAACGCCCAGCTGGTCCATTCCAAGGATACCAAGCTGCCCTATGCCTATTTGAATAATGTGATTGCCCAGTCGGGGGCGGCCTGTTCCGTGTATTACCGTTCTTTGGATACCGGGGAAGTGTTCTACAACTACTCCGGCAAGATGCCGGCCGGGGATCTGATCCGTCCCTATGTGGCTGCTGCGGTTTTGGCCCAGGTGGAAAATAAGGACCTGGCATTGGATGAGGTGTACACCCTGCGGCAGCGGGATATTAGAACGGACAGCCCGGCTTTGGGACAGGTCCCCGCAGGCAGCCAAGTAACGGTTCAAAATCTTTTGGAAGATATGCTGCTGCAAAATGACCGGACGGCTTTGTACAAGCTGATCTGGATTGCTGGCCGGGAAGACATCAACGCCTGGCTGACGGAAAAAGGATACGTGGATACGGTGGTGGGAAGCCATGACCTGCCCGTCAAAGAAAACGAGGAAGATAAGCTGGGGGCCCAGGAAAAACGGGAACTGAGCTATACTTCTGTTAACGATACGGTGACCCTGTTGACTCAGCTTTACGAAGGCAAATGCCTGGGGCCCAAGGAAAATGGGTACCTGCTGGGCCTTTTGGGCCGTGCTCCCCGGCCGGATATGCTGGGTGCCCTGCTGTCCCAAAGTGTAAATATTGCAGGCCTTCAGGCCGACCACGGCCAAGTTCTTGATGCGGCTGGCATTGTGTATGCCCGGGAGCGGTACGTGCTGGTAGTCCTGATGGACAAGGCCGTGCGTCCTGGAGAAACCCGGAAAACCATCAATCAGATTTCTTCTATCATATTTAATACGGTAAACGACAAAGAGGTGTTCAAGAAATGAAAAAGAATGTTGATGTAGCGATTATTGGCGGCGGCCCTGCTGCCATTTATGCGGCTTACGAGTTTGTCCTGAAATACCCCCAGGTAAAGGTGCTGATTTTGGAAGAAGGCCATGCCATTGACTTCCGCAGCTGCCCTATTATTGCCGGCAAGGTGGAAAAATGTATCCGCTGCGTACCCTGCAGCATTATGCGGGGCTTTGGCGGCGCCGGTGCGTTCTCCGACGGCAAGTACAATTTCACCACGGAATTTGGCGGCTGGCTCAGTGAGTACATTCCCAAAAAGACGGTTATGGAACTCATTGATTACGTGGATGAAATCAACTGCAAACACGGTGCCCCGGGTACGGTGTATTCCACCAAGAACTGCAAAATCGGCCGGCTGGCTCTGGGCCACGATCTACATCTGTTAAACGCTAAGGTGCGCCATTTGGGCACGGACAACAACCGGAACCTGATGGCCAGCATCTACCACTACCTGCTGGAGCATGGCATTGAAATCCAATGTGATACCCAGGTGGAAACCATCAGCCAGTCCAAAGAAGGCTATGAACTGACCATCAAGGGTTCTGAGCAGGTTATCGGCTGCACCTATCTGATTGGGGCCCCGGGCCGGGCAGGGGCTGAGTGGTTCTCCACCCAGTGCCAGAATCTGGGCCTGCCCATGGCCAACAACCAGGTGGACGTAGGTGTCCGAGTAGAAGTCCCTTACTCCGTATTCCAGGACATTACGGAAGAAGTCTACGAGGCCAAACTGGTGTACCGGACCAAACGGTACGGGGATCGGGTACGGACCTTCTGTATGAACCCCAATGGCTACGTGGTAGCAGAAAATACCGACGGCATTGTTACGGTAAACGGCCACAGCTTCAGCGACCCGGCCAAAAACAGCGGCAACACCAACTTTGCCCTTTTGGTCAGCAATAAATTTACGGAACCCTTTAAGGAACCCCATAAATACGGCAAGCACATTGCTTCCCTGTCCAATATGCTGGGAGGCGGCGTTCTGGTGCAGCGCTTCGGGGACCTGATCAAAGGCCGCCGGACCAACGCCCACCGGCTGAGCCAGAGCTTCCTGCATCCTACCTTGAATGCAGTGCCTGGGGACCTGAGCCTGGTACTGCCCAAACGCCATTTGGACAACATCATTGAAATGATTTATGCCCTGGATAAGGTGGCGCCTGGCACCGCCAACGACGATACCCTGCTGTACGGGGTGGAAGTGAAGTTCTACAGTTCCCGGCTGGACCTCAGCGATAAGCTGGAAACAAAAATGCCCAACTTCTTCGCCATTGGCGATGGAGCGGGCATTACCAGAGGACTTTCCCAGGCCTCTGCTTCCGGGGTGTATGTAGCTCGCATCATTGGCGAGCGGATGAAAGCTCAATTGGCTAACAGATAATTATTCAGGCTTTGGCATAGTTCCATGCCCAGGGTATGGACGGACAGGGGATACCAGGAAGGATCGGCAACGGCTTTTTGGGAAAGCACCTGTCCATTGCCGTCACATAAAACTTGATACAGATCGGCGCAGGTTTTCAGCCGGACATCGTAGCGGGAATACAGCAAGATGTCCTTTACGGCAGAGGCACCTGCGCCTTTTCGCGTCCATTTGTTCCAGACGGTGATGATGCCGGTCTTCTCATCGTATTTCAGACTCTGGGTATCGAAGGAAACGGTGTAGCTGCTGTTTTCTCCCGCAGTCTGCCAGGCAGCCAGCTTGGCGGAAGGCAGGGTGGGGGTATAGACCGTAGTGGTTTCCTTGCCGTTTTCGGTGGTGGTTTCCGTAGTGGTGGCCGTTAGGCCATTGTCCAGTTGGGACGTGGAAGTGGTGCTGGCAGCAGCTGCGGCATCATCAGCTGTTTTTTTGGAGCTGTTTTTTGCGGTGGTTTGGGCAGTGGTTTGACTGGAGCTTTTGGCAGCGGCTGCTTTTTGCCGGGCAGCCCGGACAGCCGCTACCCGCTGCCGGAAGGAAAGGGGCGCTGCAGAAGCTGCATTTTCTGTTACAGCCGTGGTACTTACGGCGTCTGTTTCCGTTTTTTCCTGGGCAAAAAGCAGGGATGGGCAAAGTAAAAGAGAACCTATTACTATAGGGAATAGTGCATTTTTTTTCATGGAATACATCCTTTCTGAATAGCCTTTGCCTTATTGTATCACAAGGCGGCTGTTTCGTCAGGGAAAACTGGAACGGGATTTGCCCAAAGAAAATAAAAACTATGTTATAATGGAAAGGTGTTAACTGAGAGCTTACATACTGATGAGAGAATTTTAGAATAAGGACGGTGCTAATGATGAAAATTACCTTTTGCGGCGCTGACAAGATTGTAACCGGTTCCTGCCATCTGCTGGAAATCAACGGGAAAAAAATTCTGTTGGACTGCGGTATGTTCCAAGGTCCACGGCTGATTCGGGACCTGAACCGGAGAAATTTTATTTTTAATCCGGCGGAAATTGATGCGGTAATCCTAAGTCATGCCCATATTGACCACAGCGGCCTGCTGCCCAAACTGATTAAGGAAGGGTTCAAGGGTTTTGTCCACTGCACCCCGGTTACCGAAGAATTGTGCGAAATTCTGTTGCCCGACTGCGGCCATATCCAGGAATCCGATGCGGAGATTGCTACCCGGAAGGGCCTGCGGGCTGGCCGGGAAGCTGTGGAACCGCTGTATACGGTAGACGATGCCTATCTGGCCCTGAAACATTTTGTGACCCATGATTACGATGAGGATTTTGAACTGTATCCCGGGGTTACGGTCCGCTTCCGGGTGGCCGGCCACATCCTGGGCAGCGCCATTGTTACGTTGCAGTTGGAAGAAAACGGCAAAAAGACCAAATTGATTTTCACGGGAGATGTGGGGCAGCCCAACGTACCCATTTTGGACGATCCCTACCAGATTGCCGGGGCGGACTTTATTATCACCGAATCCACCTATGGTAACCGGATCCACGAAGTGGCGGACCGGGAGCAGGAGCTGTGCGACATTGTGAAGGACGCCCTTTCCCGGGGCGGGAACATCATTATCCCAGCTTTTGCGGTTGGCCGTACCCAGGTGATGCTGTACTACTTCCAGAAGCTTATGTCTTCCGGCAAGCTGCCGGTAGTGCCCATTATGGTGGACAGCCCAATGGCCATTCGGGCCACCCAGGTGATGCTGTTTAACCCTGATGAATATGATGAGGAAGCCAAGTCCATTTTCCAAAAACAGGGCGGACATCTGATTGATATGCCCAACGTGAAATACACCCAGACCACCGAGGAATCCAAGGCCATCAACGAAATGCCCAGCCCGGTCATCATCATTTCCGCCAGCGGCATGGCCGATGCCGGCCGGGTGCTGCACCACCTGAAACACAACCTGTGGCGGAAGGACAGCTCCGTGATTTTCGCCGGCTATCAGGCCGAAGGCAGCTTGGGGCGGCTGTTGGTAGACGGGGCCAAGAAAGTCAAGATCATGGGCGAAGAAATTGTGGTGGGAGCCAAGATCTACAATATGACCGGTTTCTCTGCCCACGCCGATAAGGAACAGCTGTTGGCCTGGTATAAGGGCATGAAAAATAAACCCAAGGCTTTCTTTGTGGTCCATGGGGAATACGATTCTGCCGATGCTTTTGCCCATACCCTGCGTACCGAATTGGGGACGGCGGCCTACATTCCCAACTATGGGGATAAGGCCATTATCGATGGCACCGACTGGCATATTGAAGAAACCCAGATTGTCCAAAGCGAAACTGCCGTCCAGAGCATGCGGGATTATATGCGGGGCTTCGAGAAGAATTACCTTACCTACAAGGGCAAGATTGAACGGATTGCCGCCCATGATCCCAAGAAGGTACCGGATGTACGCTCCAAGCTGGAAAAGATCAAGAAATACATCGACGATGTCATGAAGACCTTATAAAGAAATTTGGGTAAAGGAATTGCCACATATTTGACAGAGTGTGGAGAAAAGCATATAATTAGTAAGTCGAATTGATTTAGTTTATTTGGAGGATGCTTATTGACAAGCATCCTCTTGATTTATCTGTAATGTAAGAGGGGATTGGGCTTTTATGATTAGAAACGATTTACGTAACATCGCCATCATTGCTCACGTTGACCATGGCAAGACTACCTTGGTAGATGCTATGCTGAAACAGAGCGGTGTATTCCGTGCCAACGAACGGGTACAGGAAAGAGTCATGGACTCCAACGATCAGGAAAGAGAACGTGGGATTACCATCCTGGCCAAAAACACCGCTGTCATGCATGACGGCACCAAAATCAATATCCTGGATACTCCGGGCCATGCTGATTTCGGCGGCGAAGTAGAACGGGTATTGAACATGGTTGACGGCGTACTGCTGCTGGTAGACGCCTACGAAGGTCCTATGCCCCAGACCAAATACGTGCTGCGGAAAGCTTTGGAACACCATCTGAAACCCGTGGTGGTCATCAACAAGATTGACCGTCCGGACCAGAGAGTGGAAGAAGTGGTGGATGAAGTTCTGGATTTGTTCATTGAACTGAACGCCAGTGATGATCAGCTGGACTTCCCCGTAGTGTACGCTTCTGCCAAAAAGGGCGTTGCCAAACTGGCTATGGACGATGAAAGCACCAACCTGGAACCGCTGTTCCGCACCATTATCGAAAATATTCCGGCTCCCGATGTGGATACGGAAGCTCCCCTGCAAATGTTGGTCAATACCTTGGACTACGATGATTATGTAGGCCGTATCGTGATTGGCCGTATTGTCAGAGGTACCATCAAAAACGGTCAGAACATCTGCCTGATGCATGATGACAAGCGTTCCAACGCCAAGATTGGCCGTCTGTACACCTACGAAGGCTTAAAGAGAACGGAAGTGCCGGAAGCCAAAGCTGGGGACATCATTGCCCTGATTGGTCTGGCCAACGCTGAAATCGGGGATACCATTGCTGATGTGGACAACCCGGAACAGCTGCAGGGCATCAAGGTGGATGAACCCACCCTGTCCATGACCTTCTCTGTCAACGATTCTCCTTTTGCCGGCCAGGAAGGCGACTTTGTTACCAGCCGTCATCTGCGTGACCGTCTGTACAAGGAAATTGAAACCAACGTTAGTATGAAAGTGGAAGACACCGAATCTGCCGATACCTTCAAAGTATCCGGCCGTGGTGAACTGCATTTGTCCGTACTGATCGAAGCCATGAGAAGAGAAGGCTTCGAATTGCAGGTGGGCAAACCCAAGGTTATTATGCGCCGGGACGAAAATGGCAAGCTGCTGGAACCTATGGAAGCTTTGACCATCGACGTGCCCCAGGATTTCATGGGTGCTGTTATGGAAGCTTTGGGTATCCGCAAGGCTGAACTCCAGAACATGACCGAACTGGCTGGCTACCTGCGTATGGAATTCATTATCCCTGCCCGGGGTCTGATCGGTTTTCGGAACCAGTTCCTGACCGATACCAAGGGCAACGGTATCATGAACCACGTATTTGCCGGCTGGGGCGCTTACAAAGGCGATATCCCCGGCCGTACCAGAGGTTCCCTGGTTGCTTTTGAAGCTGGTGAAACCACTGCCTATGGTATTGATAAATGCCAGGCCAGAGGCACCATGTACATCAACCCGGGCGAACAGGTTTACGAAGGCCAAATCATCGGCGAAAACAGCCGTGAAGATGATATGGACGTAAACCCCTGCAAAAAGAAACACGTCAGCAATATGCGTGCTGCCGGTTCCGATGATGCAGTGCGCCTGATTCCGCCGCAAACCTTCTCCCTGGAACAAGCCCTGGAACACATCAACGACGATGAAACCGTTGAAGTGACTCCCAAGAGCATCCGGATGAGAAAGAAAATTCTGTCCCGTCTGGAACGTGCCCGCACCCGTGCGCGCAACGCCAAGGCATAAGAACGATAATGGCTTCGTAATGAGTATTTGTGGGTAGGGAGGAGCAGATTCCATGTTTTCTGGTTTCCATTCTGAAAAAAAGCATGAAGAAGAATACTTTGACCGGGATTTGACTTTGGTGCGTGCTCCGGCCCTGAAATTGATGCTCAGAACGCCTGCGGACCTGAAGGATATTGCTCACTACGGAAAGTTCCTCCTGGAAGGCAAGGGACTGCTTCTGGCTCTGGATCAGCTGGAGCCAGAGGATCAGACCCGGGCCAGGGACTACTTATCCGGCATCAGTTATACCCTGGGGGTTTCGGAAACGGAAGTTTCTCCGGACGTAATGCTGTATCTGCCCAGTGAGGTAGGAATTATCGAAGCATAAACCTAAAGCTGTGACCCCCTGGTCACAGCTTTTTTTAAAATGGGGGGAGCTGTGCCCCGGAAATTTGCAGGAAAGGAGCAGTTATGGCAGAGCAATTTGTGCATTTGCACACCCATACCCAATACAGCCTGCTGGATGGGTCCTGCCGGATTCCCGAGCTGGTCCGCTACGCCAAGGAGCTGGGCATGCCCGCCCTGGCGATTACGGACCATGGGGTTATGTACGGGGCCATCGAGTTCTATCAGGAATGTGTCAAGGCTGGCATCAAACCCATTATTGGCTGCGAAGTGTATATTACTTCCGGCTCCCGGTTGAAAAAGGACCTGGAAAGCCGGAGCAAAATGTATCATCTGATTCTTTTGGCAGAAAACAAGACCGGTTACCAAAACCTGATGAAACTGGTATCCATCGGGGAAGTGGAAGGGTTCTACTACAAACCCCGGATTGACATGGATGTGCTGCGCCAGTACAGCGAGGGGCTGATTTGCCTCAGCGCCTGCATAGCGGGGGAAGTGCCTCGGCATATCCTCCGGGGGGAATTGGAAACGGCAGAAAAGGTCATGCTGGAATACCTGGATATTTTTGGTCGGGACCGGTACTATTTGGAAATCCAAAATCATGACTTGCCGGAAGAAAAGACCGTCCGGGAAGAATTGCATAAACTGGCCAAAAAACACAATATCAAGCTGGTAGCCACCAACGACCTGCACTATATCCACCGGTCCGATGCTTCGGGGCAGGACATTCTGCTGTGCATCCAGACCAACGCCAATTACCTGGACCCCACACGTATGCGGTTCAACAACGATTCCTACTATCTGAAAAGCCGGGAGGAAATGGAGCAGTTGTTTCCTGAGGACCAGGAAGCTTTGGATAATACCCTGGAAATTGCGGAGCGGTGTAATCTGACTCTGGAATTTGGCCATTTGCTGCTGCCGGAATTTCCCCTGCCGGAAGGGGAAACCATGGATGGGTATCTCCGGAAGCTTTGTGAGGAAAGTTTTCCCAAACGCTATCCCAATGATGATGGAACGGCCCGGAAACGGTTGGAATATGAACTGGGCATCATCAAGCAGATGGGCTACTCCGGGTATTTTCTGATTGTATGGGATTTCATCAATTACAGTCGGACCCACGATATTCCGGTGGGCCCCGGCAGAGGCAGCGCCGCTGGTTCCATTGTGGCGTACCTTACCGGCATCACCAGTATTGATCCGCTGAAATATAATCTGATTTTTGAACGTTTCCTGAACCCGGAACGGGTAAGTATGCCCGATATTGATACGGATATCTGCTACGTGAAACGCCATCTGGTGGTGGATTATCTGGCCCGCAAGTACGGGGAAAGCCACGTTGCCCAGATTATTACCTTTGGTACCCTGGCAGCCAAGGCGGCCATCAAGGACGTGGGCCGGGCCATGGAGATACCGTTAAATGTAGTTAACCAGGTAAACAAGCTGATTCCCAATACGCCAGGCACTACCCTGGCAGGCGTATTGGAATCCAGCAAGGAACTGCGGGCCTTGCAGGAACAGGACCCTAATATCGCCCAATTGCTGGACTTTGCCCAAAAGGTGGAAGGCATGCCCCGGCACACCTCCACCCATGCGGCCGGCGTAGTCATTACGCCGGGGGAACTGACCAACTACGTGCCCCTGCAGATTACCTCCAGCAGTGACGATGAACACGAATACATCTGCACCCAGTACGACAAGGATCGTTCCGAGTCCCTGGGGCTTTTAAAGATGGATCTTTTGGGCCTGCGTACCCTGACGGTGATTGACGATGCGGTGAAAATGGTCCGGAAAAACCGGGGTATTGACCTGCATATTGAGGATATCGACCTGCACGACCCTAAAACCTGTCAGATGCTGTGCAGCGGGGATACGGCAGCCGTGTTCCAGATGGAATCGGACGGCATGACCCGGCTGATGAAGCAACTGGCGCCCGAGGGCATGGAGGACCTGATTCCCCTGGTGGCCCTGTACCGGCCCGGTCCCTTAGGCAGCGGCATGGCGGAAGACTTTATTGCCGGCCGTCACGGACACCGTACGGCCCAGGTACTCCACCCCCTGATGGAACCCATTGTGGCCGATACTTACGGGGTTATCCTCTACCAGGAACAGGTAATGCAGATCGCCTCCGCCCTGGCCGGTTTTACCCTGGGCGAAGCAGATATTCTGCGTCGGGCCATGGGCAAGAAGAAAGCCAGCGTACTGGACAGCATGAAGGAAAAATTTCTCCAGGGAGCAGAAAAGCTCCACGGCATCAGCCGGGAACTGGGGGATAAGATTTTCGCCTTGCTGCAGCACTTTGCAGGCTATGGGTTCAACAAATCCCACTCGGCAGCCTATGCCCTGGTAGCCTATCAGACGGCCTGGCTGAAGGCCAACTATCCGGTGGAATACATGGCGGCCTTCCTCAACAGTATTATCTCCACCGCCGACAAGGTCAGCTGGTATATCGGCGTTTGCAACGGCATGGGGGTAAAGGTGCTGCCGCCGGATATCAACAGCAGTGAAGCGGGCTTCTCTGTGGACGGTAAGAACATCCGCTTTGGCCTGGGGGCCATCAAAAGTGTCGGAGACGCAGCAGTATCCGTGATTTTGGAAGAACGGGAAAAACACGGCGTTTTTAAGGACTTTTTTGATTTTACCCGCCGGGTGGATCTCAGCAAGGTCAACAAGAGAGTGGTGGAAAATCTGATCAAGAGCGGTTCCATGGATACCTTCGGGCTGCGTCGGAGCCAGCTGCTGGCCATTATGGATCCGGCCCTGGATGTGGCTGCCAGCGAACAGCACGACCGGCTTACGGGCCAGCTGGGGCTGTTCGGGGAAGAAGATTTGGCCGGCAGCAATGCCATTCCCATTCCAGATCTGCCGGAAATTCCCCAGGCGGATATTCTCCGGCTGGAAAAGGAACTGATTGGCTTCTACGTTACCGGACACCCGCTGGATCGGTTCCGTAAGGTGCTGAGCCGGTATACACCGCTGTTAAAATGCACGGAAGAAAACTTCCGGGACGGGGAGAGAATTGCCGTAGGCGGCATTATTTCGGACCTGAAAATCCGCTCCACCAAAAATGGGGACCGCATGGCCACGTTTGTGCTGGAAGATTTGTCCAGCAGTCTGACGGTGATTGCTTTCCCCAGGGCTTATGCCAAGTGCCGGCAGAACATTGAAAAAGACCGGGTGGTGAGCATCCAGGGTGTTATCAAATTGGATGAGGAAGCCGTCCGAATCTTTGCCAATGCTGTGGAGCCTTTGCAGGAAATGGCCCAGGAAGTCCATCTCCACATTGGCAAGGGCATGAATACTTCCCAGGTCCAGCAGCAGCTGGGAGGCATTTTTATGGCCTTCCACGGGAAGAATCCCGTGTACCTGCACATTGCCGATACCCGGAAGGTTATCCGCACCGATCCCCGGTTCTGGGTGAATGCAGAGGAACCGGGCTTTGAGGATGCAGTGGTAAAAGTATTGGGTAGCGGCAGCCTGCACTATTAAATACTTGTTTATTTATCTATACCGACAGGAATTTTTCCCAGCTGAGGAAGAATTCCTGTTTTTTTGCTTTTGCGTGCTTGTAGAAAAGAGGGCTTTGGGTGTCTTTTGGAGAAAAACGGAAACAACTTTTTGCAGGCGGAGAAAAGCGGGGCTGGTACCCTGAAATTGAGATAATTCTTCTACAATTCTGTAGATATTTCTGTTACAGAAACCCCATGACCAGGAAAAAGAATGCCAAAATCCGGCGAAAAAGGAAGCTTCCAGGAGGAAATTTAACATTTGTGAAAAAGTGGGAAATAAGAAGAATCTTTTGCAAGGGATTAGCAATCTCTTGCAACAGGGGAAAACACGTGCTACAATGTGAAATGTGTGGTTTTGAACAATAAAGATTTTTAGGAGGTCGCTTTGTAATGAACATCGTTGTATGTGTAAAACAGGTGCCGGATACCGCAGAAATGAGAATTGACCCGGTTACCAACAACCTCGTTAGAGATGGTGTAACAAATATCATGAACCCGTATGACCAGTACGCTCTGGAAACGGCTTTGGAACTGAAAGATGAAATGGGTGCTAAGGTAACGGTTGTTACCATGGGACCTCCTCATGCAGAAGCTGTTTTGAAGGACTGCCTGGCAGTTGGCGCTGATGATGCCAAACTGATCAGTGACAGAGCTTTCGGCGGTGCAGATACCCTGGCCACCAGTGCTGCTATGGCTAACACCATTAAACATTTTGGCATTCCTGATCTGATCCTGTGCGGCCGTCAGGCTATCGATGGTGATACCGCTCAGGTTGGCCCTGAAATTGCAGAGCACTTAGACCTTCCGCAAGTTACCGGCGCTTTGAAAGTTAAGGTTGACGGCGATGAAGTAATCGTTGACAGAGATAACGAATACACTTCCCAAACCTTGGCTATGAAGATGCCTTGCGTAGTTACTGTAATGCGCAGCAAAGACCTGCGTTTTGCCAGCATCAAAGGCAAACTGAAAGCCAGAAAGACTGAAGTTCCCGTATATACCGCTGCTGATTTGCAGATTCCTCTGGACATTATTGGTAAACCCGGTTCCCCGACCCAGGTAATGAAGAGCTTTACTCCGAAAGTTACCCAGGTTCACGGCGAAATCTTCACCGATGAAGATCCTGCAGAAGCTGTAGATAAACTGGTTGCAAAACTGGTTGAAGACAAGATTATTACGAAATGAGGTTTGAAATAAATGGCTAACACGAAAGGTCTGAAGACCGGCAACGAAAAAGATTTATGGGTTTACGTTGAACATTATGATGGCAAACCCGTTCATGTAGTAAACGAACTGCTGGGTGAAGGCAGAACTTTGGCTGACAAATGCAACCAAAAACTGGCTGCTGTTTTGATCACCGATAAAGCAAATGACATTCCTCAACATCTGATTGCCCAAGGCGCTGACCTGGTATACGTAGTAGAAGATCCTTCCCTGAAGGAATATTCCACCGACCTGTACACCAACGCTTTCTGCGAACTGATTGCTGAATACCATCCTTCCGCTGTTCTGATCGGCGCTACCAACGACGGCCGTGACCTGGGTCCCCGCGTTGCTGCCCGTATGAACACTGGTCTGTGCGCTGACTGCACCATCCTGGATGTAGAAGAAAACGGCCTGGTTCATTGGACCCGTCCTGCTGCTGGTGGTAACATCATGGCTACCATCCTGTGCAAAGAACATACTCCGCAAATGGGTACCGTTCGTCCTAAGACCTTCAAGGCTCTGGCTCCCGATGCTTCCCGCAAAGGCGAAGTTATCAACTACACCCTGAAGAACCATGTAGAAGACCGCGTCAGAGTCATCAGAAAAGACCCTGTTGTGGTTGAAGGCGAAATGGCCATCGACGATGCAGAATACATTGCTTCCGGCGGCCGCGGCATGAAAGCCAAAGAAAACTTCGTTCTGCTGCAAGACCTGGCTCATGTACTGGGCGGCGCTGTAGGCGGTTCCCGTGCTGCAGTAGATGAAGGCTTCATTGAACATCCGCGTCAAGTAGGCCAATCCGGTAAAACCGTTACCCCGAAGATTTACTTCGCCTGCGGTATCTCCGGTTCCGTACAGCATAAAGCTGGTATGAGCAAATCCGATACCATCATTTGCATCAACAAGGATCCGGACGCTCCTATGTTCCAAATCTCTCGGTATGGTATCGTTGGCGATGCTTTGAAGATTCTGCCTCTGCTGACTGCAAAGATCAAAGCTTTCAAAGAATCCTAATTCCATATGGAAATCCAATAGTCCGGGCTGTTTCAGCCCGGGCTATTTTTAGAAGGGGATCAATATGAAAAAGACAAAAATTATCTGCACCCTGGGACCAGCTACGGACAAAAAGGACCTGCTGGTCAAAATGATTCGGGCAGGGATGGACCTGGCCCGTTTCAACTTTTCCCATGGCTCCCACAGTGAATGCGAAACCCGCCTGAATCTGTTAAAGGAAGCTGTGAAGGAAACGGGAAAGGTCATTGGCTATGTAGCCGATACCAAGGGGCCTGAAATGCGGCTGGGTCTTTTCAAGGGGGATAAGACCACGCTAGTGCCTGGCAGCCACTTTACGCTGACGGTGGACGAGGTAGAAGGAACGGCAGAAAAGGCCCATGTAAATTATGCCGGCCTGCCTTCGGAAGTCCGCAAAGGGGATAAAATCCTCTTGAATGATGGGAAACTGTCCCTGGAAGTCCAATCCACCACCGACAAGGAAATTGATACCATCGTCATCAACGGTGGGGAAATCTCCTCCCGGAAACGGGTGGCAGTGCCTGGGGCTTTCCTGAAGCTGCCCTTTATGTCCAAACAGGACGAAGACGACATTACCTTCGCTGCCCAGCAGGGCATGGACTATGTGGCGGCATCCTTTGTGCGCAATGCCCGGGACGTTATGGAAATCCGCCGTCTGCTGGAACGGATTGGCTCCTCCATGGGGATTATTGCCAAGATTGAAAACCAGGAAGGCGTGGACAACATCGATGAGATTCTCCAGGTGGCCGACGGTGTTATGGTGGCCCGGGGGGATCTGGGGGTAGAGATTCCCATGGAAGATGTGCCCATTGTCCAAAAACAGATTATTGCCAAGTGCAACCAGCTGGGGAAGCCGGTGGTTACAGCTACCCAGATGCTGGAAAGCATGATTACCAACTACCGGGCTACCAGGGCAGAAGCCAACGATGTGGCCAACTCCATCTTTGACGGTACCGACGCTATTATGCTCAGCGGGGAAACAGCCTCTGGGGCGTATCCTTTGGAAGCGGTGCAGACCATGGCCCGGATTGCTACCCGGACGGAGCAGGCTTTCGATTATGTGACCTTGTTCCAGCATAAGGGTATTGGCGCCCATGTACAGATGACGGATGCCATCAGCCATGCTACCGTGCAGATTGCTACGGAACTGGAAGCCAACGCCATTTTGTCCATTACCGAGTCCGGCTATACCGCCCGGCTGGTGGCCAAATACCGGCCCAAAGCAACGGTGGTAGCCGTGTCACCGGTTCCTGCCAGCCTGCGCCGGATGACCCTCTATTGGGGCGTTACGCCGCTGATGGGGGACAACAGAACCAGCACGGATTCCCTGATTGAAACCTCCATTGAACGGGCTCTGGATGCAGACCTGCTGCACAAAGGGGATTCTGTGGTGGTAACGGCCGGCATGAACGTGGGCAAGGTGGGCAGCACCAACCTGATCCAAGTAATCCACGTTGGCCATAAGCTGGTGCAGGGCCAAGGCATTGGCAAGCGTGCTGCTACAGGCACCATTTGCAAGGTCCGGACCAAGTCCGACCTGGAAAACTTCCGCCCGAGCATGATCCTGGCAGTGGCCGCCCTGGAAAACGAAATGGGTACCACGGCAGCCCAGGCTGGCGGCATTATTGCAGAAGAAGGCGGTTTTACTTCTCCTGCGGCCATTATCGGCATCAACTATGGTATCCCTGTTATTGTAGGGGCTTCCGGCGTCATGGATGCTGTGAAGACCGGTGACGTGGTAACCCTGGATGTAGCTACGGGTTCCGTGTATGCTGGGAAAATCAACGTAAAATAAACCTGGAACCTTTCAGGCTGCAGAAAACCCCATCCGATCGGGTCGGATGGGGTTTGTCTTTGAGAAAGCTCAGGCTGCCTTGGCCTTGGAGCTGCGCAGCCGGTGCCAAAGCACGGCGAACAGGTAAGAGATGAACAAGATAATTACATAGAATAGGGCAATGGAAACGTGTTCCAGGGAGCCAAACAGTTTGTTCGTTACCAGTTCCAGTTGGTCGATGAAGAAGGGGTGGACCAGATAAATCAGGAAGGAACGGTCGGACATTTTCCGCAGGGCGGTTTTACAGGGATACCAGCCCTGTTTCAGCAGCAGGCTGAAGAACAGGATACAGGCAAGGGTGAACACCAGGCCAGGCAGGCTTAGCTGCTGCAGGTAATTGACCGTATCTTCATAGGGCATGCCCCACAGGTTGGTCCAGCGGTAGAACAGCCAGGTATTAAAGCTGGCGCTGAGCCCAAAGAACAGGGCTATGGGCAGCTTATGCCGGGTCAGCAGTCTGTCAAAGGCGCCGTAGTGCCGGGCAATGACCCCGCCCAGCATGAATACGAACAGATAGAAAAACGGAAAGTAGTTCAGCCGGTATTGGCACAGGTTCAGCAGCACGGGATTGTCTGCAATCCAGTCCGGATAGGACCAGAACACAAAGCTGAATTGGTACAGGGCCACCTGTAAAACAAACAAAATAGCCATGCCCAGCTTCAGGCCCATTTTTTCCAGAACCCGCATCATCCCTCGCCACAGGGGGAACAGGATGTAGAACCAGAGCAGAATCACCAGGAAATAGATGTGGTAGACGCCGGTGCCAAAGAAAAGACAGAACAAAACATTCTCTGGCAGCAATAGGTTAGGATTTTGTGAAGTAAAACTGTAATAACAGATGTATAATAGAGAGGTAACCACATAGGGGAGGGCTATGCTTTTTAGCCTTTTCTGAAGGAAGCGGCCATAGGAAAAGGGTTCTTCCAGGGGATGGGTGTAAAATAGCCCGTAGCCCGAAATGAAAAAAAAGGTGGGCACGCTGTAGCGGCTCAGAATATTGGTGATCAGAACCAAAAACGGGGTGGCAGCTTCCGCACTGACGGCCATACTGCCTACGTGGATGGCAATGACCCCCAGCATACAGATGCCCCGCAGATTATCAAATATGGGATTGCGCTTTCTCACGAAAACCTCCAGGCTTACTCCCGGTGCCTGCAAACCAGGCAAAACCAGGAAATTTATGCTAACTTAATCATTATAAGTATCTCCGGAAAGAAGAACAAGAGGTTTTTCTGGTTTCTTACGGAGTATTTTCTTTTTCGCTGATTTTTCTCAGATTCTTGCAAGAAGGGAGACGGTTTTGTGGAAGTGAAACTATTGGTGCGGGGAGCCCTGCTGTTGGCAGTAGGGGCACTTTCCCAGCAGCTGCGGCTGGTACTGCCCCTGCCGGTGCCGGTCTTGACTTTGCTGATAGGGACGCTGGTCAATACGGTACTGTTTCTCAGCAGCCGGTATACCTCCTCCCAGCTTGCCTGGGTCACTGCGCTGGCGCTGCCGGTGATTGCTTTTTTTCAGGGGCATATTCAGCCCTTTTTGATTCCAGTGATTTTTTTGGGCAACGGGATTTATGTGGAGCTGACAGGGCGCAGAAAGAGTTTGCGCTGGACCCTGTTTTGGGCTCCGGCGGTGAAAAGCCTGGTCCTGGGCCTGTGTCTTAGCCTGGGCCAATTGTTGGTGCTCCAGCTGCCGCCTGCCATGCTACCGCCGGTCCTGGCTGCGTTTTTGCCCTTCCAATGGCTTACCGGTATGGCCGGGGTTCTTCTGGGCCAGCTGCTGGAAGGCCGGATTCATGACTAGCTAACATAGATTTATAAACTTTGTTACATTAATAGCCTAATATTCTCTAGCTTTTTTTATAGAGGTAGTGTATAGTTATTTTCATAACAAGAAAAGTAGGAGTTTAGCGAAAATGCAGATTATTGTTGTGGGGTGCGGAAAAGTTGGGCGAACCATCACCACCCAGCTGATTCAAGAGAATAATAATGTAACGGTAATCGATACCAATGCCAGCTTGATTCGTAATATTTCTACCAATTACGATGTCATGGGAATCGTGGGGAACGGTTCCAGCTTTACGGTGCTGAGCCAGGCGGATTTAGAACACGCGGATATGCTGATTGCCGTAACCGAAAGCGATGAAGTCAACCTGTTAACCTGCGTCATTGCCAAACTGAACAATACCCGATGCCATACCATTGCCCGGGTACGGAGTCCCCATTATTCGGCGGAGCGCCATTTCCTTCAGCGGGGGCTGAATCTGTCCATGACCATCAATCCGGAACTGGAAGCTGCTAAGGAAATTGCCCGGCTGCTGAATTTTCCCCAAGCTATTGAAATCTTTAGCTTTGCCAAGGATCGCATTGATATGCTGCGTTTTAGGGTCCCGCGCAATTCTCCCCTTTTGGGCAAATCCCTGAAGGCTTTGGCTCCTCTTACCACCAATCTATTGGTGTGCATTATCGAGCGGAACAATAAGATTATGGTCCCCCATGGGGATACGGTAATCCAGGCCGGGGATATTCTGACCATCATTGCCATGCCGGCGGACGCCCAGGAATTCTTCAAGAAAATCGGCGTGCGCACCAACAAGTGCAAGGACGTGATGATTGTAGGCGGCGGGGATATCACCTATTACCTGTCCAAAATCCTTCGGGACAACCGGATCAATGTGAAAATCATTGAAAAGGATATGGACCGCTGTGAAGAATTGGTGGAAGGCCTGCCGGGGGTTACCGTGGACTGCGGGGACGGCACCGAAGAAGAGTTGTTAAAAGAAGAACATATTGAGAATATGGACGGCTTTGTAGCCTGTACCGGTATGGACGAAGTCAATGCCATCCTTTCCATGTATGCCTTGAAGCAGATGGAAGGAAAAGTGGTAACCAAGGTGAATCACGTGGACTTCGGGGACGTTATCGAAGGCTTGCAGTTGGACAGCGTGGTAAACCCTAAAAAACTTACAGCCCAGCAGATTGTCCAATACGTCCGGGCCGCCGGCAACAGCATGGAATCCAACGTGGAAACCTTGTATCGGCTGATGAACGGGCGGGTAGAGGCCTTGGAATTTTTGATTGACAAGGAGTCCATGATTATTGGCCAAAAGCTGGTGGATATGAAAATCAAGGAAGGGGTCCTGATTGCCGGTATTGTACGCAACGGGCGTCTGATTATTCCTGGCGGCCAAGATGAATTCCATGTGGGGGATACAGTCATTGTAGTGACCGTCCACCTGGGCTTCCATGATATCTATAACATTTTGGCCTAGCAAAGGAGCATCTTATCATGAATTATCCTGTCATTGGACAGGTGCTGTCCTGGATCCTCGCCACCGAGGGGATGATTATGCTCCTGCCCTGCATTATTTCCCTGATCTACCATGAAGACCAGGGAATGGTCTATTTTGCACTTTCTCTCATTGCCATGGTTCTGGGCTATACGGCCAGACGCCGGAAGGTGGAAAACCGGACCATTTACCAACGAGAAGGTTTTGTGGCGGTAGGCCTTTCCTGGGTAATCCTTTCTTTATATGGGGCTTTGCCCTTTGTATTGACGGGAGAGATTCCCAGTTATCTGGATGCCCTGTTTGAGATTGTTTCCGGCTTTACCACTACCGGCTCTTCCATCCTGCCGGATGTGGAGGCCCTGTCCCATACTTCGCTTTTTTGGCGGAGCTTTTCCCACTGGATAGGGGCATGGGGGTGCTGGTCTTTATCCTGATGCTGGTGCCTTCCAGTACCGGCGGCACCCAAATGAATCTGATGAAGGCTGAAAGTCCCGGACCGGACGTTTCCAAGTTTGTACCCCGGGTGAGAAACACGGCCATCGTGCTATACCGAATCTACCTGGGCATGACCTTACTTATGATTTGCCTTCTGGCCCTTACGGGGATGAACTGGTTCCATAACCTGTGCATTACCTTTGGCACTGCCGGCACCGGCGGCTTTGGCATTGTCAACAGCAGCTGCGCCGACTATACGCCCCTTCAACAGTGGATTATTACCATTTTTATGATTGCTTTTGGGGTCAACTTCAGCTACTATTACCTGATGCTCATTCGGAAGGCCAAGGAAGCCTTCCGCCTGGAAGAAGTACGGGCCTATCTTTCCATTGTTGCAGCTGCGGGACTCCTGGTGACCTGGCAGATCCACAGCTATTTCTCTACGTTGGAAGAAGCCCTGCGGGCTGCCTTTTTTCAGGTGGCCAGCATTATGACCACTACGGGTTTTAGCACGGTGGATTTTGACCTGTGGCCCAGCTTTGCCAAATGCATCCTGGTGCTGCTGATGATTGTGGGAGCCTGCGCCGGTTCCACTGGCGGCGGTGTGAAGGTCAGCCGGATTGTGCTGATTTTCAAATCCATTCATTTGGAAATGGAACAGCTGATTCATCCTCACGGAATCCAGCGGATTCGGATGGATGGCAAAGTGGTGGACAGCAAAGTATTGAACTCCATTTATATTTTTCTGGTAACCTACTGTCTGATTTTTGGCATTTCCGTGCTGCTGGTCAGTCTGGATAATTTTGATTTTGAAACCAACTTTACGGCGGTGGCCGCCACCTTGAACAATATCGGCCCTGGGCTGGCCGGTGTGGGACCTACCCAGAACTTCAGCGCTTATGCGCCTTTTTCCAAATTGGTGTTGATTTTTGATATGCTGGCAGGCAGATTGGAGCTGCTTCCCATGCTGATCCTGTTCTACCCCAAAACTTGGAATCGCAACTAAAAAGGGTAAAAAAAGGGATCTTCCTCTGTCTGCTGACAAAGAAAGATCCTTTTTTATGTAGCTGGAAACGGGCTGCTTACCGGTCCCGGTTCAGCCAGGCATTGACCTGCTGGTTGTAATATTCGTTTTTCTTCTTTTCTACCCATTTGTCCCGTTCTTCGCAAATGGCCAGCATTTCATCGGCAATTTCTTCAGCACTGCTGGGCTGGACGTGAATCAGATACTGGGTGAGCCGGGTGATGGTGTTTTCCGTGCCCAGCTGGGCGGCCAGCAGCTGGCCGAATTCGGCGGGGTAGCCCATCTGCACCAGAACCTCTATCAGTTCGTCGGCAGCGGCTGCCGTAGTTTTAGTTGTCATGTGTTTTCCTCCTTGCAGCAGGGCCTTTGAGCCGCTGCAGCAGTTTGTAGAATAAAATGGCGGCAAGGACGCCCAGGCTGTCCAAAAGAACGTCGCTGACCTGGGCGCTGCGGCCTGGGGACAGAAGCTGAAGGGTTTCATCCAGGGCTGCGGCAAGAGCGCCGCAGAAAAAAGCCCAACGGGGGCCTCTGGGGGGCTGAAAGGTGCCGCCTGTAAGCCGCAGCAGCAGGCCCAAAAGGGCAAATTCGGTCAGGTGGGCCAACTTCCGGATGGCGTAGATGTTCAAATAGGCCAGTCCGGGGAGAAAACTCCCCAGGGACAAGGTCCAGTGGAGAACCGTTTCGCTTTCTGAGGCTGAGGCGGAAGCGTTCATCAGGGAATGGCCCCAGATAAAGGCCAGCATACCCAGGGTCAAACTGCGAAGCAGCCATTTGTACATGGAGGGACCTGCCTTTCTGGAGAAATTTTCACTCAGGCAGCCCAAGGCTGCGCCTGAACTATTGTACCATATCCCCAGAAAGCTGTAAAAAGCAGAAATAGCCTGCCTGCGGGGATAATTTGACAAGTTCACCAAATTGCTAAAATACAAACGTTTTCTTTGTATCAATTTTGGAAAACAGGAGGGAAGGCGAACTGTCGCGGTTTGACAGGGAGCTGGAAAATATGGTAGTGTAGAAATTAATAGTAAATGCGAATGATTCGCATAAAGATACAAGCTGGAGGAGGATACCCTTGCTGCGAAGAATCTTATCGATTTGGGGAATCTGTCTGCTGCTGCTTCTGGGAATGGGCAGGGTACAGGCGGCACCCCGTATTCAAGCGATTACGTATGGCGTAGTTCCCCAGGAGAGACTGCGCATTGTATTAGATACCGGCCGTCCTTTGGACTACGATGTGGACCTGGACGATGAGGAGATTACCATTTCTGTGGAGGGTCAGCTTGCCGGAGCCAGGCCGGATACCTATTACCCCAAAAATACCCCCTACATCCGGCGGGTACGGGTGGAAAGTGAGAGCCGTCGGACCCTTTTGCACGTCATTATGAAGCGGGAGCCGGACAAAAAGAGTGTCCATGGGTTTTACCTAAAGGCCAATGCGGAAGCAGGCCGGCCGGGGCGAATGGTCTTTGATATTGTGGCAGGACCTGGAGAAAAGGCGGTCAACGGGTACCGAACCCGGGGCGGCATTAAGGGAAAAATCATTACCTTGGATCCTGGCCACGGCGGAACGGACCCGGGAACCCATGGCTTGGATACGGGCCTTACGGAAAAACAGGTCACCCTGCCGGTGGGACTCAAGGTCAAGGAGTTGCTGGAGGACAAAGGGGCCATTGTCCATATGACCCGCACACGGGACGTAGATGTGTACGGTCCCAATGCTACGGACCGACAGGAATTGCAGGCTCGGGTGGACGTGGGAGAAAAATACCATTCTGACCTGTTTGTGAGCATCCACTGCAATGCCAGTACCAACCGGAGCGTGCAGGGCTTTTCCAGCTATTATTATCCCAAGACCTGGTATGACCAGAAAATTGCCAGCTGCATCCAGCGCGAATTTATGAAGCTGGGGCACCACGAAAACCTGGGGGTGCGGCAGGCTGGTTTCTACGTGATGAAACATAGCTCCATGCCGGCCACCCTTGTGGAAATGCTGTTCATGACCAATCGCCGGGAGGAGCGGGAACTGAATTCCCGGAGCTTCCGGGATAAACTGGCCAAAGCTATTGCCAACGGTATCGAAAAATATTTCTCCTAAGGGTGCTTGTAATTTGAATTGTTTCGACTTTTTGCCCAAAATGTGCTACCATTTGAAGTAACGGACGTGCTGTGTACACGGCAGAGGTTTTCTTTTGAGAAAGAAGGCAGAAAATATGAAAATTGCAATTCCTTTTGCAGAAGGACAAATTTTTCAGCATTTTGGCAAAAGCACCCAATTTAAACTGGTAACGGTGGAAGAGGGGAAGATTACGGATCAGCGGCTTTTGGACGCTGAGGGTCATGGCCACGGGGCCCTGGCTGCTTTTCTGAAGGAGCAGGGCGTGGATACGGTAATCTGCGGCGGCATGGGAGAAGGTGCCAGAACGGGCCTGACCCAACTGGGCATTCAGATTTACGCAGGGGCCCAAGGCGATGTGGCAGCGGCCGTGCAGCAGCTGTTGGAAGGCAAGCTCACCGACGTTCCAGGGGGCTGCGGCCATCATCACGGTCATGAAGAAGGTCATGGCTGCGGCCATAAGCATGACCATGGAGAAGACGGTCACGGCTGCGGTCACCATGAACATCAGGGGCATGAGGAAAAGGACCTGCGGGCGGCAGCCAAGGCCGAGCTGAAGGAAAAGCAGCACCAGGAGAAAAAGGCGGATAAGCACGCCGAAAAACACGCAGAGAAGCACGAAGAAAAGCACAAGGATAAACACGAAGCTAAGCATGTCGATAAGCACGAAGGTAAACACGAAGACAAACATGCCGATAAGCATGAAGATAAACACGCTGATAAACACGCCGAAAAACACGCAGAAAAGCATGAAGAAAAGCATGAAGACAAACACAAGGATAAGCACGGCGCAAAAGAAAAGAAAGCTGCCAAAGAAAACTAAGCGGCAGTTGGAAGAAATGGGGCTGTGAAATAATGAAACTTCTATCGTCGCCTGCGGCGACACTTTCTACACGCTTGCAGGAAGCAATCTATGCCGCTACTAGTCAAGTAATAGATTTGGGTAGTGCAGGTATTTACGAACTATGTTGCTTTGCTATACTCGTTTAGTACATGACTCGTAGGGGTCTAAGACCGGCCCATCCAAGCGTGGAGGGGCTGTCAGTCCGCAGGACTGACTGAGGAAGTTTAGTGGGATAAGGTTATAAAGAACAAGAAAAACGGCTTGCGAACTCTTTTGAACTCGCAAGTCGTTTTTCTTTTGGGGGTAGGTATTATTGCACAGCCCCGGTTTTGTTTTTCTATAGCTCCAAAACTGAAAAAAACGGTACAGTCTAATAGGGGAGATACAGACTTTGTGAATTTTTCTTGACAGGGTGGAAAAAGACAAGTATGATAGGCGGTACAGCAATACATACTATACAGATATGAATTAACAGATGGGAGAGATGCTTCATGAAGAAAAACAAATTGGCAGCCGTGCTGGCAGGCGTTTTGGCACTGGCTCTATTAGCCGCAGGCTGCGGCGGCAGTGATTCCAAAGCTGGCGGGACAAGCAGCAAGCCCATCAAAATTGGTGCTACGGCAGGGCCTCATGCGGACGTGGTCCATGCAGTGGCTGAGGAAGCCAAAAAACAGGGCATGAATGTGGAAGTGGTGGAATTCTCCGATTACATTACGCCGGATAAGGCCTTGGCGGAAGGCGATCTGGACCTGAACAGTTACCAGCACGCACCGTTCTTGAACAACTTCAATACCCAAAACAATACCAAACTGGTGCCCATTGGCAACACTATCCTGATGCGCATGGGTATCTACAGTGACAAGATTCATGACCTGAAGGCTGTGCCCGACGGCGCTGTAGTGGCCATTCCCAATGATCCCACCAATGGCGGCCGGGGACTGGTGCTCCTGGAAAAGGCTGGCCTGATTAAATTGAAGGCTGGGGTGGGCTTTAAGGCCACGGTCAACGATGTGGTGGAAAACCCCAAACATTTGCAGTTTAGAGAGCTGGAGGCTGCGCAGCTGCCCAGAAGCCTGGCAGATGTGGATCTGGCCGTGATTACCATGAACTATGTAATGAGTTCCGGTATGGACGTGAAGAAGCAGGGCCTGTTCTGGGAAGCGGACGATGAACCGTTAGCCGTTATGGTGCTGGCTGCCCGGGAAAAGGATAAGGACAAGCCGGAATATAAGAAGATTGCGGAAATCTTCCATTCTGCGGCAGTGAAAAAATTCATTGAAGACAAATTCAAGGGAACCATTGTTCCTGCCAAATAAGCTAGGGGCTGCAGCGTGGCTGCGGCCCTTTCTTTCTCCGGAAAACTTTCTAAAAGTAAAAAAAGTTCGTTGACAAAGGGATTGCTGCATGATAGAATAATCACTGTTGTGATACCTATCACGCTTTGCCGAAGTGGCGGAATTGGCAGACGCACTTGACTCAAAATCAAGCGCCCTCAAAGCGTGCCGGTTCGAGTCCGGCCTTCGGCACCAATCAAAAAGTAAGACTGTGAAATTTTCACAGTCTTTTTTTGTGCGCCAAAAAGCTTTTGGACAAAAGAAACCCGCTGGAAAGCCCAGCGGGTACGCAGTTCACTTTGCTTTATTTCAGCTCTGCAGTTTTTTCTTCCCCAAATTCCACCAGACCACCCAGGTGTAGGGAAACCACCTTGCCGTCCTGGATATCGGCACCGGCGGTTAATTTGCCTCCGGGCATGGACAGCTCTACTTCCAGGGAACGGCCTTGGCGCAGGGCCAGGGCTGCTGCCACGGAAGCCGCACCGGAACCGCAGCTGTTCTCCCAGTACAGGGTGCCGGTTTTGCACACATAGACTGCGGGAATTACCTCCAGACTGCCTGGATCTACCAGCATCAGCCCATAGGCCTCGGGTTCCGGCCACCGGGAAACTTCCCGCTGAAGGGATTGGAACAATTGTTCTTTGTCCACATAATCCAGGTTGGGGGTGAAATAAATGTAATGGTCGATGCCCGGCAGGGAAATCAGCTGGCACTCCACACTCTCCCGTTCATAGGAAAGGGGAATGGTGCCGGTTTTCAGAGGGGGCTGGAGTTTGATGACCGTTTCGTAGGTGCGGTCCTTGACCTTTTTGGCACGGGCTGGCAGGGCTTCCGAGCAGCCAGAGCAGCTGACCATAAAATCGCCCTGGTCCTTATTTTGCAGCAGCAGGGCATAGGCTGCCGAGGAACGGGAAGCGTTCCCGCAGAATTCGCCGCCCATCATGGTTACGGTAGTGTGGTTCCCGGCAACGGCAAAACAGCCAACCTGTTCCGCCGTTGGTTCCATTTCCAAAAGAAAACGATTGACCACCTTCCGCTGCTCAGGAGGGATGGAATCAAGGACAAAAAGTGTGATGTTGCCGCTGGGGTTAGCAGTGACGTAATGGATTTGCATATTCAAGGACCGCCTTTCTATGGAAACAAAGCATAATAAGCTTTTGATTTATGCCTTTATTATACAGACCTAATGGGAAATAAACAATATCAAAATTTCGATTTTTGCATGATTTCTGAAAATAAATCTGTGTATCCGATTTGTGCTACAATAAGGAACGTGCAAAACGTAAAAATAAGAACAACCCAATGGAGGGATAGTGTGAAAAAGAAAGTCAAATGGTTTGGTTTTTTGTGTATGGGGCTGGCGTCCCTGCTGCCCTGGCATATAGGGGCTGCAGCCGATGCTCCCAACTGGCAGGGGGGTGTTCCTGAATACCAGGAAGTTCAGGGTAAAATTACCCAGGATGGCCCCAAGCTGGTCTTTTCTGATAGCCCAGAAATGGTCAAGGAATGCGGCATCATGTACCGGGATACGGTGCAGGGTCCGGTGCGCCTGTTTTTTCATCATGTGAATGATATGAAAACCGATAAACGGCTGGCAGTGGTGCTGCGCCGGGTGTCCCTGCGGCCCAGTTCGGTGTTGGTGGGGAAAAATGGCGTTTCCCGGCCCAATACGGACTGGCTGGAAGCGGGCAAGGAAGCCCAGGAACGCTACTATGGATCAGTCCCCAGCCGGAAGCCCTTTGCAGTTTTAGGGGTCAAGGATCTTTTGGGCAGCGGCAAAGGCCTGGTAGTAAAGCCCCAGCAGTTGGTTACGGGAATTGTGGACCTGGAAACAGACCAGCCCGTAGAAGTGTCTGTGCTCATGATGCCCATGAATGCGGACCTGAAAATTTCTACGGATCTGTTTTCCATTCTGCCTCCTGACGAAGGCGGCCATGTGCTGCGGGGGACCTTCAATACCTCCAACTGCCATGTAACCCTGGAGGAACCCTTTGATGCGGATAAGAACACCATCTGGGGCCTGGAACTGGCGGATAATGCCAAGAATCCCTACGTTACCGGGGTGGACGCCACCACCGGCCAAAAGGTCATCAATTACGGCAACTATGGGGTAATGTACGACGTGAATTTCCGGACCAAGGGCAAGCGCAATACCATTCTCCGGTTCAATCCCTACGGAGGACCCTATGCCGGGGAAGGGGTGCTGGACGTACAGGATAAGGCCGCCAAATACATCCGCCTGCCGGAAGACGCTACTTCCTTTGGTTGGAGCGGAGACGGGGAAAACATGGTGGTGGGCACCATTCCTGCGGACCGTCGGGCTACCTTCCATTTTTCGCCTCCGGGCTCCTCCAATCTGCCCATTCGGCTGTTTTGGCAGGGTGAGGAGAAAAACGATTTTAGAAATAGATTTAATGGAAAATAATTATCAAAAATACTTGCTTTTTTATTAAAAATGGCCTATAATAAACCTGTAATCGAGATGGATGCATGAAACGTTTTTATCCGCTCGAAATGCTAGAATATAGGGGGAATTGACAATGCCAGAATTAAAAGGTACTCAAACTGAAAAGAATTTACAAACTGCTTTTGCAGGTGAATCTCAAGCGTATAACAAGTATGGTTATTATGCTTCCGTAGCTAAAAAAGAAGGCTATGAAAGAGTAGCAGCCAACTTCCTGGAAACCTCCAACAACGAAAAAGAACACGCTAAGATTTGGTTCAAGGCTCTCCATGGCGGCTCCATTCCTGATACCGTTGCCAACCTGAAAGATGCGGCTGCCGGTGAACATTACGAATGGACCGATATGTACAAAGGCTTCGCTGAAACCGCTGAAAAAGAAGGCTTCACCGAATTGGCTTATAAATTCAGAGCTGTAGGCGCTATCGAAAAACATCATGAAGAAAGATACCAAGCTCTGCTGAAAAAGGTAGAAGATGGGACCATGTTCGAACGCAATGAAAAGACCGTTTGGATCTGCTCCAATTGCGGCCACATTGTTGAAGCTGAAAAAGCTCCTGAAATCTGCCCGGTTTGCGCTCATCCCAGATCCTACTTCATGGTCAACTGCGAATGCTTCTAAGCTGACACAAAAAAAGGTGCCTCAAAAGTTACTTTTGAGACACCTTTTTTTAAAACTGTTTCAGGCTGTACTTATCGGTTGGTGAGCCCCAGTTCCGCCAGCATTTCCATGTCTTCTGCAATGGTGGTGCCGGAGGTGGTGAGCATATTGCCGGTAATGGAAGCAGAAGCCCCGGTGAGCAGCGCAGACTTGCCGTTGTCCGGCAGCAGTTTACGGCCCGCAGCCAGACGGATATTGGCCGTAGGGTTGATGAAGCGGAAAATGGCAATGGTGCGCAGGATATCTTCCGGCGGCAAGGAAGGACGACCTTCCATACCGGTGCCGGGGATGGGCATCAGGGCGTTGATGGGAATGGATTCAATTCCCAGGCCTTGCAGCTCAAAGGCCATATCCAGCCGGTCCTGCCAGGTTTCACCCATGCCGATGATGCCGCCGGAGCATACGCACAGGCCTTCTGCCTGGGCGGCCTTGATGGTCCGGATCCGGTCATCGTAGGTGTGGGACGTGCAGATCTGGGGGAAGTAGCGCCGGGAGGTCTCGATGTTGTGGTGGTAGCTGGTAACCCCGGTTTGTACCAGCCGGTGGAATTGTTCCTGGCTGAGTATGCCGTGGGAGGCGCACAGGTCGATGGTCAGGGTTTTGTGCATTTCCTGGTAGGTGTCCAGGGCTTTCTCAAAATCCTTACCGGTCAGGGCCCGGCCGGAAGTTACCAGGGAAAAACGGTTGGCGCCGGCATCTTGGTCGGCCTTGGCCACTTTCATAATTTCTTCTTTGGGCAAAAAGCCGTATTCTTCACAGTCCGTATGATGGCAGGCGGCCTGGGCGCAGTATTTGCAGTTTTCGCCGCAGCGGCCGCTGCGGGCGTTGATGATAGTGCAGAAATCCACATGGTTGCCGCAGAAATGCTTTTGCAGGCGTCCAGCTTCCCGCTGCAGGTCTTCCAGGGGCAGGGTCAGCATTTCCTGTACAATGGCATCGTCCTTTTGCAGGCGGTACCCAGCCATAATCCGATCGGCAACAGCCGTTAGTGTTTCTTTCATGAAATTAGTCATCCCTTCTCCAATGGTCTATGAGTCATTATAGGGGACGGGAAAAGAACGGTCAACGCATATTACAAACAGGTTAACATAAAACTTTTTATTTCACTAGGAAAAGGAGTGTATCAAAATGGACAAAAAAGAATTGCTGTTCATCTATCTGGAAGGCTGTCCCTATTGCCAAAAGGCTTCCCATGCCTTGGAAGGCATTTTTGCAGAGCATCCGGAGTACAAGAAAATTCCCCTGGTCCGGGTCAGTGAGACCAAGGAACCGGAAAAACTCCAGGGCCGGAACTATTATTACTGCCCCACTTTCTTCTACGGGGACGAAAAGGTCTACGAGGCTGCGCCCGGAGATTCCGAGGAGAAAATGGACAAAATCCTCCGGGACTTCTACCAGAAGGCAATGCAAGGCTGAAACACTTATACAAAAAGCGGCTCCAGGCAATGGCTTGGAACCGCTTTTTCTTTGTGCGTAAAAATCAGCTATTGGCACCGGACAGGGCCTTGGCTTTCATTTCCTGATACTTCCGGGAGTAGAAAGGCTTCATTTGGGCTTCCCGGTGGTCGTAGCCGTAGGCCCGCTTGGAAATGGTCAGGATGGGAGGGGCCTGAATCCGTTTGGCTACTGCCAGGCCGCAGAAGTTTTTCCACCACCGCTCCAGGTCTGCAATAAAGGCTTGGGGAGTGGGGAACAGTTCCTTGACCAGCCCTGGGGCGCAGCCCAGGTGTTCTTCCAGGGTGCCTTCCAGGTACCAGCCCAGCAGGTCTTCTGGAGAAGTCTTGTACCAGTCCTCAATAAAGGAACGGAATAGGAAGTCGTGGTAGGGGTAGACCAGGGGGTCGCCGCCGTTTCCCACGGTTTGGGCTTCGGACAGTTCGGCACTGGGCTTAATGGTGAAAATCTGCTCTGGAATCACTTCTTTGTGGAAAACTTCTTCGTTCAGGTAGTGGCCCAGGGCGTAGACCTGGTGCTTCCACAAATCTCCCAAAAGGGCCAGGACGCCGGCAATGTCGCCGTAGAAGGTGGCGTAGCCCACGGTCATTTCCGCCTTGTTGGAGTTGCAGGAGAAGCCGCCCCCAAAGGAAGCTGCTAGTCCGGCAATTACCCGGGCACCCCGGTCCCGGGCCTGAATGTTTTCCGTAGCAAAGGGGGTAATGGTCAACTTGGAATCTTCTCCCGTAGCGTAGTTGTGGATGGGGGTCTGGCCCAGCTGCTCAATGGTCTTGTCCACTACTTCCTGGATAGGAATGATTACGTAACGGGTACCCAGGGCCTGGGCCATTTGCTGGGCCAGGTTTTTGGTAACAGAGGAATTATAGCGGCTGGGAATGTTGGCCAACAGCACATTATCCGCTCCCAGAATGTCCACATAGAAGGCGGCCGTTACCGCAGAGTCAATGCCGCCGGAGACGCCAATGGTCATTTTTTGGATACCAATCTGTTTAAGAAATTGGGACGCCCCGTAGTGCAGCGCCGTATAAATTTCCTTGGCATCGGAAAATTCCGGTTCCGGTGCTTTGGTCAGTTCCAGCTGCTCAGTTGCAGGATCAAACCGGGCCGTAAGCAGGGTTTCCTGGAAGGCCGGTGCATCGGAGCGGCTTTGGCCATCTGCACTGTAGAAGGTGCTGCAGCCGTCAAAGGTAAAGATGTTTTTGCCGTTGTTTTGGACCCCTACGCTGTTGCAGTAGACCAGGGGAATGCCGCATTCCTTGGCTTGGGCGGCAAAAATCCGGTGCCGCTTGACATTTTTGTGGAAGGTGTAGGGGGAGCAGGAAATATTGCAGAGAAGCTGGGCTCCATTTTCTTTAAGCAGCTGGGGAATATTATAGTAGTAGTTTTCCGTCCAGCCGTCTTCGCAGAGCATAATGCCCAGCTTGACTTTCTGGCCCCGGATGGTTACCGGTACGGGCTGGAGCAGCTCCTTGAGAGACGGGGTGCCGGGCAATTCCAGCTGCAGTTTGGTGGTGCTGTGGAAATACCGACCGTCGTCAAATTCCCGGTAATTGGGCAGGGCAGTTTTGCTGATAAAGGGGTAGGGCAGACCGCCGTGGAGCAGTTTGCCGTTTTGGGCCACAAAGGCCGCGTTGTATTTGCGGATTCGGCCGTCTTCGTTGATTTTTTCAGGGTCCAGGGCAATATTGCCAAAAACGATGCAAAGGTCCTTGCTGGCGGCAATCAGTTCCTTGCCCCAGGCCTCACAGTCCCTGAGAAAAGCGTTCTGTTCCCAAAGGTCTCCCAAAAGGTAGCCGGGGATGGTCAATTCGGGAAACAGGACAATGTCCGCCTGCTGGGCTCTGGCTTTTTCCAAATAGGCCAGGGCCTTTTTTGTATTGGCTTCCGGATTGCCAGGTTCTACCTGGATCTGGGCACAAGCAATCGTGATCTTCATTTGTGTATCACTCCGTTACTTGATATAATATAAGCTTACAGATGGGCTTATCAAACCTGTATGCTTACTATTATAACAAAAGGAGCGGGGATATGAAAGTCAAGAAGACCAATGCGGCTCGTATTCTGGACGAAGCCCATATCAACTATGAACTGAAAAGCTATCCGGTAGATCCGGACCATTTGGACGCCGTCCATGTGGCAGAATCTGTAGGAATGCCCCCAGAACAGGTGTTTAAGACCCTGTGCTGCCGGGGAGATAAAACGGGCGTCCTGTTTGCCGTAATTCGGGGCAACGGAGAGCTGGACCTGAAGGCACTGGCTAAGGCCAGCGGCAACAAGAAAACCGAATTGGTGCATCTGAAGGAAGTGCTGGGCCTTACCGGCTATATCCGGGGCGGGGTAAGCCCCATCGGCGCCAAGAAGCATTATCCGGTATACCTGGACGACACGGCCAAAAACTGGGAGATTATTGCGGTCAGTGCCGGGCACCGGGGACTGCAGCTGCTGTTAAAACCCGACGATTTATTGGCGGCAGTGGAAGGCAGCTACTTTACCAATCAATAAGAAAAGAAGAAGAAACGGCTGAAATAGAGCGAAAATTGCCGAGGTAGTTGCGTACAAGGGGCGCTTATGCTATGATACAATTGCGTAAAGCAGAAAGTAGGGGGACTATGTTATACATTAGTACAAGAGGGAAAACAGATATGGTAAGTTCAGCCCACGCCATTTCCAATGGCTTGGCAACTGATGGAGGGTTATTTGTACCCAAAGAGTTTCCTGCAATCAGCCTGGCTGAAATTGATGCTATGCGGGGTACGCCCTACAGTGACCGGGCACTTACGGTACTGGCAAGGTTCTTGACAGATTATAGTGAAGAAGAACTAAAAACCTGTGTGGAAACTGCCTACAGCAAAGAACGCTTTGGGGATTTTCCTGCACCGCTCCACATGCTGAAGAAAGACCTGGATGTACTGGAATTGTGGCATGGACCTACTTGTGCGTTTAAGGATATGGCCCTGCAAATTCTGCCCCTGTTCCTGACCAAGGCTGTGGTAAAGACCGGGGAAGAGAAAAAACTGGTGATTCTGGTGGCTACCTCCGGGGATACGGGCAAGGCGGCCATGGCAGGCTTTGCCGATGTGCCGGAAACGGAAGTCATCGTGTTCTATCCCCAGGAAGGGGTTAGTGACATCCAGAAATTGCAGATGGTTACCCAAAAGGGCGACAACGTTCACGCCGTTGCGGTGGAAGGCAATTTCGACGATGCCCAGACCGGCGTAAAGAAACTCTTTGGCGATAAGAAACTGGCTGAAGAACTGGATGAACACGCCTGCGCCTTCTCCTCTGCCAACTCCATCAACTGGGGCCGGCTGGTTCCCCAGATTGTATACTATTTCAGCGCTTATGCGGAAGCCGTCAACGGCGGCCGGATTGAAAACGGCGAACCCATCAACTTCTCCGTTCCTACCGGGAACTTTGGGGATATTTTGGCCGGGTTCTACGCCAAGCTCATGGGCCTGCCGGTGAACAAATTCATCTGCGCTTCCAACAGTAATAATGTGCTGACGGACTTTATCAATACGGGCGTCTACAACCGGAAACGTCCTTTCCATAAGACCATTTCTCCGTCCATGGATATCCTGGTTTCCAGCAACCTGGAACGGCTCCTGTTTGAGGAGACCGGTCATAATGCAGCCAAGGTGGCCGGCTGGATGCAGGAACTGGCGGACAAGGGAGAATACAGCATTGACAGTGAGCTGCAAAGCCGGATTCTCAAGGACTTTTTCGGTACCTGGGTGGACGAGGTGGAAACCCGGGAAACCATCGGGGATGTGTACAACAATTACGGGTATGTAATGGATCCCCATTCCGCAGTAGCCTACAAGGCACTGGAAAAATACCGGCTGATGACCAATGACCCCACGTACTCCATTGTGGTTTCTACGGCCAGCCCCTTCAAATTCAATGATGTGGTGCTGCAGTCCTTGAACCCTGATAAGTACGAACAAGCGGACCTGAATCCCTTTGAGGCCATGAAGACCCTGGCCGAGCTTACCAAGCTGACCATTCCGGCCAGCATGAGCGAACTGCCCTATTTGCAGGTGCGGCAGAGCCAGGTGATTGCCAAGGATCAGCTGGAAGCGGAAGTGAAAAAGACCCTGGGCCTGGAATAAGGCCTGGAAAGCATGGGGCCCGGCCCCGAACTTGTATATCGAGAGCTTTCTGTTCCCTGGGGACAGAAAGCTCTTCTTACGTGCAAAAAAGGCTTTTCCAGGGTAAAAAATGCGGCCACAAGTGGTGTCTAAGCTCCTGTAATAGGGGTCATAAGAAAAGTCGAATAAAGTGTTAAAAATGTTTCAGTTCAAACGTAAAATTTCGTGGGAACGCCTTATTTTTTTATAGGAAATATGGTATGATATCCAACGTAGATTACGCGATTCAGAGGGGAAAAAAAATGGAAGTAACAGAAATTACCAAGATCAGACGGAAAGTGCTGACCATGCTTGCCAAGATGACGTATGATGGGAATCTGCCGGACCACGTTTATGACGTGCTGCAGATCGTGAACGAAAACACGCCCAGACTGCGTTGCTGTGTGCACAAGGAAAGAGCCGTCCTGAAGGAACGGATCAACGTTGCCCTGGGTATGGATACGGATATGAACATTATCCAGGCATCCCAAAAAGCCTTGGAGGAACCGGTGGATCGGACCCAGCACGTGATTGCTGTATTGCCGGAAGCCTGCTCCGCCTGCCCTGTAAACAAATATATGATCACCGATATCTGCCGCCGTTGTCTGACCCACCGCTGCATGAACGGCTGCCCCAAAAAGGCCATTTCCGTTTACCAGGGCCGGGCCCACATCGACTATGATATGTGCGTGGAATGCGGTAACTGCAAACGGGCCTGCCCCTACGGCGCTGTAGCGGAAATTGCCCGTCCCTGCGAAAATGCCTGCAAGGTACACGCCCTGCATACCGGCAAGAACAAGAAAGCGGAAATTGACAAGAACATCTGCGTAGAATGCGGTGCCTGCCGGGCTGCCTGCCCCTTTGGCGCTATCGAAGAACGCAGCCATATTGTCCAATTGATCCAGGCCATCAAATCCGGCCAAAAAATCTATTGCCTGCTGGCACCTTCCTTCGTAGGCCAGTTCGGCCTGAAGGTACAGCCGGGCCAGATTGTGGCTGCCTGCAAGAAGCTGGGCTTCAAGGAAGTCCGGGAAGTGGCGGTAGGCGCCGATATGACCACTATTTCCGAAGCGGAAGAATATGTGGAAAAGGTGGAACACGGCACCCAGAAGCTGATGACCAGTTCCTGCTGCCCGGCCTTTGTGGCTACGGTAAAACGCCATGCACCGGCTTTGGCGGACTGCATTTCCGATACCGTATCTCCCATGGTGGCCCGCAGCAAGGCTGTAAAACATGACGATCCCGGTGCGCTGACGGTTTTTGTAGGTCCCTGCATTGCCAAAAAGGTAGAAGCCCGGGAACACCCCGAAGACATCGATTTTGTGCTGACCTTTGAAGAACTGAAATGCATGATGGACAGCATGGGCATCAACCCGGCGGACTGCGAAGCCGCTCCGTTCCACGCTGCTTCCTCTGCTGACGGCTGCAGCTTCCCGCAGGCAGCTGGGGTAAGCACCGCCGTCAATGACTACACCAAGGAAAAATACAACCTGGAAGTAAGCGGTCAGTACTGCAACGGTTTGGACCAGTGCTTGCAGGCCCTGAAGGATTATCAAGACGGTAAGCTGGATGTGAAATATATTGAAGGCATGGCCTGTGAAAAGGGCTGCCTGAACGGACCGGGAGCCATGACAGAACCGGGCATTACCCGGGTGCTGCTCAAGCGCTTTGCCGCCACTACCGCCATGACCTGCGCCGGGGACAACGAATTGGCCCAGCAGGGCGTGAAAAACGTGGATATGGAACGGGTATATTTGCGCAAATAAGCGTAGTGTGATAAAATAGCCGAGTAGCTATATCAAGGTAGGAGGAGAATTTGTATGTCGGGACACTCTAAGTGGGCAAATATTAAATTCAAAAAAGGGAAAACAGATGCACTGCGTGGGAAGATTACCACGAAAATTGGCAGAGAAATTACTATTGCTGTCCGCATGGGAGGTTCTGATCCTACTGGCAACATGAAGCTGAAGTTGGCTCTGTCCAAGGCTAAAGCCAACAATATCCCTAAAGATAATATCAAAAGAGCCATTGCCAAGGGCGAAGGCACCACGGAAGGCTCTGATTACGAACAAATTACCTACGAAGGGTACGGCCCTGCAGGGGTGGCCATTATGGTCAGCGCCCTGACGGATAACCGGAACCGTACGGCTGCCGATGTGCGCCACGTCTTTTCCAAAGGCGGCAACATGGGTGAATCCGGCTGCGTAGGCTGGATGTTCAAAAACAAAGGTGTATTCACCGTGGAAAAAGAAGGCGCTCCCTCTGAAGACGAATTGATGGAAATCGCTTTGGATGCAGGCGCTGAAGACATGGAAACCACAGATGACAGCTATGTGATTACCACCGCTCCGGAAGACTACGATGCCGTGGAAAAAGCCCTGGCTGATCATAATATTGAGGTTGCCATGAGTGAGTTGTCCCTGATTCCTGACAACACCATCACCGTTACGGGTGAAGATGCAGTAAAGGTACAGAAGATGCTCGATAACTTCGAGGACCTGGACGACGTGCAGGACGTTTATACAAACGCTGACCTGCCTGAAGAATAACAAGAAGTATGGCCGGCCAGCTGGGGGTTTCCCCGCTTGGCCGGTTTTTCACTATCAGGAGGAATTTTATGCTGGTATTGGGCATCGACCCGGGAACGGCGATTTGCGGCTACGGGCTGGTTCGTCTGGAAAAAAGCCGGCTGATTCCTGTGCATTACGGAGCCGTTTTTACGGATAAGGATATGCTGCCGGAATTGCGGCTGAAGAAGATTTTTGAAGAATTGAATGGATTGATTGCGGATTACAAGCCGGATTTCATGTCGGTAGAAAAGCTGTACTTCAACCGGAACGTGAATACGGCTATTCCTGTGGGACAGGCCCGGGGCGTTATTGTGCTGACAGCAGCCCTGGCTGGGATTCCGGTGTTTGAATACACCCCCATCCAGGTAAAGCAGGCCATTACCGGTACCGGCCGGGCGGACAAGAATCAGGTGACCTATATGGTCCAGAAGCTGCTGCACATCCAGGAGAAACCCAAACCGGATGATGTGGCGGACGCCCTGGCCATTGGCATCTGCGGCCTGAATTCCATTCGGGAAAAAGATTTGCTGGAGAGGTTATCATGATCGGATTTATTAACGGCAGAGTGGACCATATTGGGGTGAATTTTTGCCTTTTGGAAACCAGCAGTGGGGTAGGGTACCGGATTTTCATGAATACCGGGGACCTGGGCCGGCTGACGGTGGATCAGCGGACAAAGGTGTACACCTATCTGGCGGTCCGGGAGGACGCCCTCCAGCTGTATGGCTTTTTGACCTATGATGCCTACAATCTGTTTACCCAGTTGATTACCGTCAGCGGGATTGGCCCCAAGGTGGCACTGGGTATTTTGTCGGCCTCCAAGGTAGATGCCTTCTACCTAGCCCTAAAGAACCGGGACCTGAAGTATTTGACCAAGCTTCCCGGCATTGGGAAGAAAACGGCAGAACGGATGCTCCTGGAGCTGAAGGATATCCTGGGACCGGAAGGCACGGAAGAAGCTGGGGGCGGCGAAAATCTGGGAAGCCTGGAAGAAGGCACCGGCGTGCTGGGGGCGGTCTCTGACGGCCTGACCTATCTGGGCTATACCCAAGCAGAAATTGCGGAGGTGCTGAAAAAGCTCCCCGTAACACCTGACAGTACGGCGGAAGAACTGCTGAAGGCAGCGCTGCGGCTTATGGCCAGGAGGAGCTAATGGAAGAAACCAATCGCGTGATTGCAGGACAGGAGCAGGAGCAGGACGGCTGGCAGTACAGCCTCCGGCCCCGGCGCCTGGCGGAATATATCGGACAAACCAAGGTGAAGAAGAACCTGGAGATTTTTATCCAGGCGGCGTTGAAACGGAAGGAAGCCCTGGACCATGTGCTGCTCTACGGGCCTCCGGGACTGGGGAAGACCACCCTGGCCAATATCATTGCCAACGAGCTGAATGTAAACATCCGCATTACCAGCGGCCCGGCCTTGGAACGGCAGGGGGATCTGGCGGCCATTCTTACCAATCTGAACGAAAGTGATGTGCTGTTTATTGATGAAATCCACCGGCTGCCCAAGACCGTAGAGGAAATCCTTTATTCGGCCATGGAAGACTACGCCCTGGACATTATCATCGGCAAGGGGCCGGCAGCCCGGAGCGTACGGCTGGATTTGCCCCGGTTTACCCTGATTGGGGCAACCACCCGGATGGGCTCCGTGGCGGCTCCCCTGCGGGACCGTTTTGGGGTCATCTGCCATTTGGAATTCTACACTCCGGAAGAATTGCAGATTATTGTGGAACGGGCTGCGGAAATTTTGCAGGTGAAGATAGACCCGGAAGGGGCCTACGAAATCGGCCGGCGGAGCCGGGGTACCCCCCGGGTAGCCAACCGGCTGCTCAAGCGGGTGCGGGACTTTGCCCAGGTGGCGGATCTGGACCATATTTCCACGGAAGTTTGCCGGGAAGCCATGCAGCGGCTGGAAATCGACGATTTGGGTCTGGACCGGAACGACCGCCGGCTGCTGCACAAGCTGGTGGTGGACTTTGGGGGACGGCCCGTGGGGGTGGATACCCTGGCGGCGTCCCTTAACGAAGAAACGGAAACCCTGGAAGATGTGTATGAACCCTACCTGATGCAGCTGGGAATGCTGCATCGGACGCCCAAGGGACGGCAGGCTACGGCTGTGGCGTACCAGTATTTGGGCGTACCCTATCCAGAAGAGAGGAATGTACCGTGAACCTATTGCTTCATGCCTGCTGCGGCCCCTGTTCCACCTATCCTGTAAAAACCTTGACGGAGCAGGGAAAGAGCTTTACAATTTATTACTTTAACCCCAACATCCATCCTTATAAAGAATTCAAGCGGCGGCTGAATACCCTGCGGGAATTCTGCGAAAAACGAAAATACAAACTGGTGGTGGACAAAAGCTATCCCCTGGAGCAGACCCTCCGGGGTATGTTGGACGAACCCACCGTGCGCTGTGCCTACTGCTACCGGGTGCGCCTGGAGGCGGCAGCCCGCTACGCCAAGGAAAACGGCTTTGATGCCTTTTCCACCACGCTGCTGGTGAGTCCCTACCAAAAGCATGAATTGATTAAGGAAATTGCCGAAGAAATCGCAGAGCGGGAGGGGATTCCCTTCTACTATGAAGATTTCCGGGTTGGCTACCAGGAAGGAGTGGACATCAGCCTGGAGCTGGAAATGTACCGGCAGCCCTACTGCGGCTGCATCTTCAGCGAGCGGGATCGGTATGAACGGGTGAAAAAGAAGAAGCACCCGGCGGCCCAGCCCCAGCAGGAAGGCAGCAGCCTATGAAGAAAAAGCTGACGATCATCGGAGTTGTATGTCTGGTTCTTCTGTTCCAGGGTCTTGCCCTGGCAGCAGGAGGCGGCCCGAAAATTCGGGTGGGCCTGGCAGTGGAGCAGTTTTCCGCCCAGGTGCAGTCCAAGGGCAAAATCAAGGTCATTGACGGAAGCGGGAAAACTACCGTGCTTTCGCCGGGCCAGCATTTTGTCAGTGTAAAAAACGGCAGCCTATATGCAGATGATAAGAAGCTTTCCGGGGGTCAGCTTTCTCTGGTAGCTGACAACGCCAAGAACCCCATCTATATCAACCAGAAAAACTACCGGGGTGCCCTGACCGTGCTTTTAAACAGCGGCCGGAAAAACCTGACGGTGGTAAATACCCTGCCGGTGGAGCAGTATCTGTACGGGGTGGTTTCCAAGGAAGTGATTCCCCTGTGGCCCGACGAAGCCATCAAGGCCCAGGCTGTAGCTGCCCGCTCCTTTGCCCTGTACCACCTGGACAAGGACCAGTACCCCAACTTTGACATCAAAGCTACGGATATGGGACAGGTCTACGGCGGGGCGGCGGCAGAACACGCCAACACCAACAAACTGGTGGACGCAACGGAAGGAATGGCGGCTACCTACAAGGGAGACCTGATTCAGGCCTTCTTTCACAGCAGCAGCGGCGGGTATACGGAATCCGCCTACAATGTTTGGGGAAAGGATATTCCCTATCTTCAGGCAGTGCCCGATGAGGACAAGGATTCCCCCCAGTACACCTGGACCAAAAGCTTTACCAAGGTCCAGCTGAACCGGCTGCTGAGCCAGAACGGCTACAATGTGGGGGACCTGGAGGGCATCCGGCTGTCCGCCCGGGCAGCGGCGCCCATGAAATGGACCCCGGACCGGGGAACCTCCGGCCGGGTGAAGCGCATGACCTTTATTGGCAAGCGGGGCTCTGTGACCATCCCCGGCAATAAGGTCCGCTCCATGCTGGGCCTTAGCAGCACCCTGTTTGAAATCCAGATTGGACCGGAACGGCCGGACAAGTTAGAAGTACCCATTACCAACCGGTATGGGTATCAGATTGGGGAAAAAACCATACCCATCCGGGAAAAGGACCAGGGCGGCACGGCCGTAGGGGATCTGCGGCTGTTTAGTGACGTACCCGGGGAAAAGGTGACCTTTACCGGAGGCGGCTGGGGCCACGGCGTTGGCCTTAGCCAGTGGGGCGCCCGGGGCATGGCCCTGTCCAGGGAAGCCCGGGGTAAGAAAGATTATTATAAAACCATCCTGGCCCATTATTATCCGGGCATTCGGGTGGAAAAAGAATATTAGGAGAAAAAATGGACGTTACAGATTTTGATTATGAGCTGCCTCAGGAATTGATTGCCCAGCATCCGGTGGAACCCCGTGATTCTTCCCGGCTGTTGGTGATGGATAAAAAAACGGGTGAACTGGAACACCGGCATTTCTACAACCTGCCGGAATACCTGAAACCCGGTGATGTACTGGTTTTTAACGATACCCGGGTAATCCCGGCCCGGCTCCACGGGGTGAAAACCACCGGAGCCCATGTGGAAGTTTTTCTGCTGACCCGGAAAAATGCCACGGACTGGGAAGTGCTGGTACGGCCCGGCAAGAAGCTGCAAAAGGGAGCCCAGATTAATTTCAGCGAGGAGCTGAGCTGTGAAATTCTGGAAACCACCGATTTTGGCGGCCGGATTGCCCGCTTCCACTATGACGGCGTCTTTGAGGAAATCCTGGACCGGCTGGGAGAAACGCCCCTGCCGCCCTACATCCACGAACCCCTGGCCGACAAGGAACGGTACCAGACCGTGTACAGCCGGGAACGGGGCAGCGCTGCGGCACCTACTGCCGGCCTGCACTTTACCAAAGAACTGCTGAAAAAAATCAAGGATATGGGCGTGGAAGAAGTTTTTGTAACCCTCCATGTGGGTCTTGGCACCTTCCGGCCGGTCAGCGAAAGCCGAATTGAAGACCACAAGATGCACAGCGAGTTCTACTCGGTGACCCCGGAGGCGGCGGAAGCCATCAACCGGGCCAAGCGGGAAGGCAGACGGGTCATTGCCGTAGGCACCACTTCCGTCCGGACCCTGGAATCTGCTGGGGCAGACGGGATTGTAAAGCCCGGCGGCAGCTGGACAAGCATCTTTATCTACCCGGGCTACCAATACAAGATTGTGGACGCCCTGGTCACCAATTTCCACCTGCCCCAAAGCACGCTGATTATGCTGGTGGCTGCCCTGACCAGTCGGGAAATGATCCTGAACGCCTATAAGGTGGCCGTTCAGGAAAAGTATCGTTTCTTCAGCTTTGGCGATGCCATGTTCATTCGGTAAAGGAGATTCCATGCGCCAAGTCTATTTCGAACTGATTAAAGAAGACCCCCGCAGCGGGGCCCGGCTGGGCAAGCTGCACACTCCCCACGGCACCTTTGACACCCCCATGTTCATGCCCGTAGGTACCCAGGCCACGGTAAAGACCTTGACCCCGGAAGAACTCTACGCCATGAACTCCCAGGTGATTCTGTCCAATACCTACCACCTGTTCCTCCGTCCTGGCACGGAGTTGGTGAAGAAGGCCGGGGGCCTGCACAAATTTATGAACTACAACCGGGGGATGCTTACGGACTCCGGCGGCTTCCAGGTCTTCAGCCTGGGAGAAATGCGGAAAATTACGGAAGAAGGGGTCATGTTCCGGTCCCATTTGGACGGCTCCAAGCAGTTCCTGAATCCGGAAGTGGCTACCAAAGCCCAGGAAGACCTGGGGGCCGACGTTATTATGGCCTTTGACGAATGCATTCCCTATCCTGCGGACCACGCCTACGCCAAGCAGTCCACCGAGCGGACCACCCGCTGGGCCAAGCGCTGCCTGGACGCCAAAACCCGGGATGACCAGGGCCTGTTCGGCATTATTCAGGGGGGCATGTATCCGGACCTGCGGGAATACAGTGCCAAAGCCATTACGTCCATGGATTTTGACGGCTTTGCCATCGGCGGCCTCAGCGTAGGGGAACCCCATCCTCTCATGTACGATATCCTGGGAAAAACCACCCAGTGGATGCCCAAGGACAAAGCCCGGTATCTGATGGGCGTTGGCACGCCGGACTGCCTGGTGGAAGGGGTCAACCTGGGGGTGGATATGTTTGACTGTGTGTATCCCACCCGGGTAGCCAGAAACGGTACGGCCATGCTGCCTACCGGCCGGCTGGTAGTGCGGAACGCTGCCTATATGGAGGACTTCCGCCCCATTGACGAAAACTGCGATTGTTATACCTGCCGCCACTTTAGCCGGGCCTATATCCGCCACCTGTTTAAGGCAGAAGAAATCCTGGCATTGCGGCTGCTGTCTATACATAATCTCCATTTTCTGTTAAAATTTGCAGAGAATATGCGCAAGGCAATTGCTAATGACACGTTCCCGGAATTTCGGGCAGCGTTCTTAGAGAATTACAACACTACAGGGAGGTAATCGAATGGAAAGTATGATTCAAATGGCCTGGCCTTTCATTCTGATGGCGGCGATCTTCTACATGATGATCTACCGTCCCCAGAAGAGAGATCAGAAAAAGAGAGCAGACATGCTCAACGCGCTGAAGGTCGGTACCCGGATTGTGACCATCGGGGGCATTTTCGGCGTTATCACCAAGGTGCAGGAAGACAAACTGCGTATTAAAGTGGCAGAAAACGTGGAATTCCATATCCGCCGTTCTGCTGTGGGCACTGTGCTGACCTCTGCTTTTGACAAGGACAACAGCCCCAAAGAAGAAACCCAGGAAGAAGTGAAGGAAGAAGCCAAGGCTCCGGAAGCTGCCAAGGCTGAAGCTCCTGCAGAAAACGCTGCCGATGCTGCCAAAGCTGAACCGGCTGCAGAAACCAGTGAGGAGTCTAAATAATGGAAAAAAAGACAGTTCGCCTGGAAATCAAAGAGAAACTCAAAAAATTGAATCAGCGGGAACTGCACAAATTCCATAAAGAAATCAACAGCCATATTTCCAACAGCCGTTTGTTCCTGGAAGGCAAAGTCATTATGGCCTACCTGGCAGTGCCAGGGGAAGCCAGCGTGGACGCCTCCATTTCTACGGCGCTCAGTATGGGCAAAACAGTCTGCGTCCCCTTCATCCTGGAGGAAGAAGGGCAGATGCAGGCTGTTCGGCTGGTTTCTTTAAAAAAATTGGGCACGGACCGCTTCGGCATCCGTACGCCCCAGGAACCGGTGGAAGTCATCGCTCCTGAAGATATTGACCTGGTGCTGGTTCCCGGTCTGGGCTTTACGGCCCAGGGCGACCGGCTGGGCAAGGGCAAGGGCTACTATGACCGCTTCCTGCCCAGATGCACCAAAGCAGTTACCATGGCTATAGGCTATGAAGCACAGGTATTGAAAGAACTGCCTGTGAATGCGCACGACGCAAAAATTCGTTACCTGTGTACAGAAAAGGGCCTGCGGGTCTGCCGGTAACGATGTCAAGGAGGAATCATCTTGAAGGGTAAAAATCGGGCCAAGCTGCTGATTTCGGTGCTGGCCATTTTGATTTCTTTTGCCGTATTCATCAAGCCGCTGGCTAGTACGGTAAAACAGGGCCTGGATTTGCAGGGCGGCACCCACGTGGTTTTGCAGGCCCAGGATACACCGGAGTCCAAGGTGGACGATGATGCCATCAACCGTTCCATCAAAATCATTGAACGCCGGGTCAATGAACTGGGTCTTACCGAACCGGTAATCCAGCGTCAGGGCCGGGACCGGATTATTGTGGAACTCCCCGGGGTCAAGGATCCTGAAAAAGCCATTGCCATGCTGGGCCGTACGGCCATGCTGGAATTTAAGGACATGAATGGCAACACGGTGCTTACCGGTAAGGATCTGAAGGATTCCAAAGCCAGCGTAGACCAAAGCGGTCAGCCTGTGGTTACCCTTCAGTTCAATGACGAGGGCGCCAAAAAGTTCGGTGAACTGACGGCGGCCAATGTAGGCAAACAGATTGCCATTTTGTTAGACGGGGAAGTGCTGACGGCTCCCCGGGTCAATGAACCCATTACCGGCGGCAACGCCCAGATTACCGGCTCCAAGGATGCCCAGGAAGCAGAACATCTGGCCATCTTGCTGCGCAGCGGCTCCCTGCCGGTGAAACTGGAAATCGTGGAAAACCGGACCGTAGGACCTACCCTGGGCCAGGATTCCAAGGATGCCAGCGTCAAGGCCTTTGCCATTGGCCTGGCCGGCGTATTCTTGTTCATGTTGCTGTACTATCGGCTGTCCGGACTGGTAGCCGACATTGTGCTGCTGCTCTATACCCTGCTGCTGCTGGCCGTGATGAAGGGGCTTAATGCAACCCTGACCCTGCCGGGCATTGCCGGTATCATCCTGTCCATTGGTATGGCCGTAGATGCCAACGTGCTGATCTTTGAAAGGTTTAAGGAAGAAATCGCGTCGGGCAAGACCCTCCGGGCTGCGCTCAATGCCGGTTTCTCCCGGGCCTTTGTGACCATCTTCGACTCCAACGTGACCACCCTGATGGCAGCTGCTGTGCTGTTCTATTTGGGTACCGGTCCTGTAAGAGGCTTTGCCGTTACCCTGGCACTAGGTACCTTGATCAGTATGTTTACGGCCATTACCGTAACCAAATTTATCCTGAAGGCACTGGTGGGCAGTGAATTCACCAAGAATCCTGCCGTATTTGGTGCCAAGGCACCGAAGAAAAAAGAGGAGGCGGCACAATGAAAAAGTTTTCCATTGTAAAACATGCCAAAATCTTCTTCTCTCTGACGGCCATTGTGTTGATTGTTGGTATTGTTTCCATGTTTACCCGGGGTTTTAACCTGGGCATCGACTTTACCGGCGGCAGCATCATTGATTTGAAGTTTGCCCAGCCGGTTTCCACTTCCCAGGTCCGGACGGTGTTGGATGACCATGATTTGGGCAGCAGCATTATCCAGCTGGGAACCAACGGCCAGAATACGGAAACCAGTGAATCCGTGCTGATCCGCACCGGCCTTATCAGCGACAGCCAGCGTAAGGCCGTTATGGACGACCTGACCGCCAAGCTGGGAGAAAACCAAGTGCTGAAGGTGGAGAACGTAGGCGCTACGGTGGGCAACGACCTGGTCAAACAGGCCATTGGCGCGGTGGTACTCAGCTGGGTGCTGATGATTGCCTATATTACCTTCCGTTTTGAACTGCGCTTTGCCCTGGCAGCCATCATCGCCCTGATTATCGACGTTATGGTGACCTTGAGCTACTTCTCCCTGCTGCATCTGGAAATCGATTCTTCCTTTGTAGCAGCCCTGCTGACGGTAGTAGGCTATTCCGTTAACGGTACCATCGTTATTTTCGACCGTATCCGGGAAAACCTGCATACCCACAGACGGAATGAAAGTATGGAAGATATGGTGGATAACAGTATTTGGCAGACCATGACCCGGTCCATCTACACCACCCTGACCACCCTGTTTGCTGTAGTAGCCATCTTCCTGTTTGGCGGGGAAACCATCCACAATTTCTCCTTCGCCATGCTGGTGGGCTTCTCCAGCGGTTTCTATACCTCTACTTTCCTGTCCGGGACCATGTGGCTGTTCCTGCGGAAAAAATTGAAAAAAGCGGCCTGAGTTTCAGGCTCCCTAAGCGGATGTGCCTTCGGGTGCATCCGTTTTGTTTTCCCTGGGGCAGGAGAGTTTTCTCAGAAAAGACTATTTTTCATCGGCCGCTTCTATGGTATTATATAAAGAGAACTTTGTTGCCAAGTACTAGGAGGTCGGAGCAAAAATGGGATATTTGGGAATTGAACTTGATGAACTCATCTGTTTATTATCTAGAGGACATGAAGCAGTATTTTCCCTGAACGGCAACCAATATATTATCCAGCCGGTACAGAGCGACTCTTTATACGGGGACCTGGTGATGTACCAGTTCAAGCCCCATTTGGTTTGGCTGTGCAGAATCCCCATCAGTCCGGACCATTCCATCGATAAGGCGCCATTTATCCGGTGGCCGGTGGGGGTTTCCATGGTGGAACAGCTGCTAAATGAACGCTGCCTGAACGGCAAGTCCTTTATGGACAGACTGCTGGAGATTCACGTGGACGAAGTGTTTTAGCGGTGAAACAAACCTGGCAGCAGCAGAAAATTAAGCCGGTGTGGTTTTCCCTGGAGGGACAGCCGGCTCCGAAAGATGGGTATATGCATTGTCATATATCCATTTTTTGTTACACTTTTATCAGTATTTGTATAAATACAAGAAATTTGGCGAACAAAGGAACAAGTATTTGAGTCATGGGCCGGAATCTTGTAAAATAAAATAGATAAAATGCAAAATAAATTCAATTGATAATCGTTTTCTTTTATTAGGAGAAAGGGTGAAGCATATGAAGATTGCAGTAACTATGCCGGTTTTGGCTTACCATAAAACAGAATTGGAAAAGGCGGCTCCTGAAGCAGCGTTTTATTATGGCAAGGACCTGGAAAAATTAAAGGAAGCGGAAGTGATTTTGGGCAATATTCGTCCGGAATGGGTGAACCAGCTGCCCAAGCTGCGCTGGCTGCAGCTGAATTCCGCTGGCGCAGATGCCTACTGCAAGCCCGGGGTGACGCCGGAAGACGTACAGCTCACCAATGCCACCGGTGCCTACGGTCAGGCCCTTTCTGAGCATATGCTGGCACTTACCTTGGCCATGCTGAAAAAACTCTACCGTTACTACGATAACCAAAAGCAAGGGCTGTGGCACGATGAAGGCACCGTTACCTCCCTAAAGAATGCCGTGGTGCTGGTGATTGGCTTTGGGGATATTGGCAAAGCCTACGCCAGATTGGTGAAGGCCATGGGCGCCTACGTAATCGGTGTGCGCCGCCGTCACGGGGAAAAACCGGCGGAAGCCGACGAAATGGGTCTGATGGAACATTTGCCGGAGCTGCTTGCCCGGGCCGATATTGTGGTTTCCGTTTTGCCGGGAACCCCTGCCACCACCCACCTGTATGACGCCAAGCTTTTTGGCGCCATGAAGCAGGGTGCCTATTTCATCAACGTAGGCCGGGGCAGTGCCGTGGTCCAAAAGGACCTTAGGGCCGCCCTAGAAAGCGGTCATTTGGCCGGCGCAGCGGTGGACGTAACGGAAGTGGAACCGCTGCCCCAGGACGACCCCCTGTGGCATACGCCCAATATGTACATTACGCCCCATATTGCCGGAGATTTCCATCTCCAGGCCACCCAGGACAACATTGTGCACATTGAAGCAGCAAATCTGCGGCGCTACGTGGCTGGCGAGCCTCTCCAGAACATCGTGGACCGGAAAACCGGCTACAAGAAGTAAGCAATGGAAAGTGCGGTGGGGACTTGCCTGAGGGCGGAAAGGAAGGGATGTAAATGCTGTATATTATTCTCATGGGAATCATTTCCCTGGCTGTAGCGATTTTTGCCATTCAAAATGCCGTATCGGTGGAAATCAGCTTTTTGTTCTGGCACTTTACCATGAGCTTGGCCCTGATTATCCTGGGGTGTTTGATTTTGGGCTTTATCATCGCCAGCCTGTGGACTTTAAAGGCCAAAACCAGTCATTTTATGAAAGAAAGAAAATATAAGGAGCAAATCCGCCAGCTGGAAGAAGAACTGGATGAAATGCAGGCTGCCGCACCACGGTTTACCGAAACCAAGGTGCCCCGGTCCGATTTCGCCGGAAAGGGCTATGACCCCAAAAAGGATCAGAATCCCATTATCAGACCCTTCCGGCCGGAGGACTAGAACGCTGTATGCTATATAGAAAAATCGAAGCCATACCGGAACAGGAACAGGACCAGGCCCGGCAGCTCAGCCGGGACACAGGAATTTCGCCGCTTTTGGCGGAAATCCTGGTACGCCGGAAAATTACGGAGCCCAATCAAATCAAGGAATTTCTGGAAGGAGTGGAGCAGCCCTACCTGGACCCCTTCCTGCTGCTCAATATGGACAAGGCTGTGGACCGGATTCTTAGGGCCCTGGAACAAAAGGAAACCATTACGGTCTACGGGGATTACGATGTGGACGGGACCACGGCCAGTTCCCTGCTATATCGCTATCTCACCGGGGAAGGGGCTAAAATCAAGGTGTATATTCCCCGGCGGGATACAGAAGGCTACGGCCTTAACAGCACCGCCCTGGAAACTCTTGCGGCAGGGGGCACTACCTTGCTGGTTACGGTGGATACGGGCATCAGCGGGTACCAGGAAGTAGCTGGGGCGCCCAGTTCCATGGACATTATTGTTACGGACCACCATCTGCCGCCGGCCCAATTGCCCCCGGCCTATGCAGTGGTAAATCCCAACCAGCCCGGAGACCAATATCCCAATAAGGGAATCTGCGGGGTAGGGGTGGCCCTAAAGCTTTGCCAGGCCCTGTACCAGCGGCTTCACCACACCCAGGAATACTGGGACGAACTGATAGAACTGGTGAGCCTGGGTACCGTGGCGGACATGGTTCCCCTCTTGGGAGAGAACCGGGAAATTGTCCGCCGGGGGCTTGCCAAAATGCGCAAGACGTCCCTGCCGGGACTAAAGGCGCTGTTAGACGTTTCCATCAGCCCGGACGCAGCTGTCAACGCGGGCACCATTGGCTTTGGCCTGGGCCCCAGAATCAACGCTGCTGGCCGGCTAGATGACGCCATGGCAGCGGTGCAGCTGCTCACCACCGATGACCCTAAGAAAGCCCAAAGCCTGGCCCAGAAGCTGAATACGGCCAACCAGGAACGGCAGGCCATCAGCCAGGAGATTTTCCAGGCAGCAGAAGAACAGCTGTCCCAGCTGGGCAGTCCGGAATGGGGCATTGTGCTGGGAGCCGAAGGGTGGCACCCAGGGGTTATCGGCATTGTGGCCTCCCGGATAACGGAAAAGTACCATTTGCCTTCGGTGCTGCTGTCCATCCAGGGGGAAACGGCCAAAGGCTCCTGCCGAGGCATACCGCCTCTGCAGCTGTACAATGCACTGCAAAGCTGCAAGGAATACCTGCTCCAGTTTGGCGGCCACGCCCAGGCGGCGGGACTGACTTTGGAAACCCGGCAATTGCCGGCCTTTCGGCAGGCTTTCCAGGCTGCCGTCAAGGAGCAGCTTCAGGGCATTCCCTACCAGCCCTCCCTCCAGCCCGATTATTTTGTGCCGGAAGGAATGCCGGTGGACGAACACCTGGTAGAAGAATTGGATCAGCTGGCACCGTTTGGCATGGGGAATCCTTCTCCTGTGCTGGGCTTTGCCAAGGCAAAAATTACGGAGGTTGCGCTGCTGGGCCGGGATAAAACCCATTTGAAACTCACGGTGGCCCACGGCAAAAGCAATTATAAGGGTCTTCTGTGGAAGGCAGGGGACCAGTACCATACGTTTTACGGCGGGGAACAGGCGGTGGTTGCCTTTTCACCCCGTCTCAATGTTTTTCGGGGCAAAACGTCGGTGGACCTAGAAGTATGCGGGGTTATGTCCCCCTATACCATCTTGGACTGGCGGCAGGACAATACGGACCGAAAAACACTTTTGCAGGGGATTTTACAAGAACACAAAAAAACGGTAGTATATGTCCAGGATATGGAGACCCAGGCTGCCCTCAGCGGCAAGGCCCAGGTCCTGATTTACGGGGAGCCCCTTCCCAAGGAAGCGGAGGCAGTGGTGTTTTACGACAGCGGGGCCCGGCGGGTGATGAACCCCAAGGACTTTCCCCTGGGCCCAGACCAGCCTGCCCTGCTGTACCTGCTCTACGACCGGGATGAACTGGTGGCAGAGGTGGAACAGCTGCGCCGGCAGTATCCGGATTTGAACGGTATGCGCCGCTGCTATGCAGCCCTTAGGGAAATGCTGCGGGAAAAGCCGGCGCTGCCGGTGGAGCAGGTGCTGGGGCAGACCACCCGGGAGGGGTACCTTCTGGGCTCCCAGGTCCTTGCCGTTTTTTGTGAACTCAATTTGCTGCACCAGGAAAAGGGGCTTCTTTCCATGGGGGAGACAACCCGGAAAAATATGCAGGATTCCGTGCGGTTCCAGGAAATGCGGGAACTGTACCGGGAAAAATTTGAGGAACTGAACCGTTTATGGAAGCTCCCCGCCGGGGAAATTGCGGAATTCTGGTCTCAAGGAAGGTGACATTGTGGAACAATTAGATGATAAGCCGGTCAGTGCGGAAGAATTTTATGCTATGATCGGAAAATATTTGACTCCCAGACAGGTGGAATTTGTCCGGGAAGCCTATAACTTTGCAGCAGAAGCCCACGCCAAGCAAAAAAGAGCCTCCGGAGAACCGTACATTATCCATCCCCTGGGAGTGGCCACCATTCTGGCCCAGCTCCAGATGGACGATGTTACCCTGGCAGCCGCTTTTCTCCATGATGTGGTGGAAGATACGGATGTGACCATGGAACAGCTTCAGGACATTTTTGGCCTGGAAGTGGCCATGCTGGTGGACGGCGTAACCAAATTGGGCCGGATTGAGTATATCTCCCGGGAAGAACAGCAGGTGGAGAACTACCGGAAAATGTTTTTGGCCATGGCCAAGGATATCCGGGTAGTGCTCATCAAACTGGCAGACCGGCTGCACAATATGCGGACCATGAAGTATATGCCGCCCAATAAACAAAAACGGATTTCCAGTGAAACCCTGGAAATCTACGCTCCTTTGGCCCACCGGCTGGGCATTTATGCCATCAAGTGGGAACTGGAGGATTTGGCCTTCCGCTACATGGAACCCCAGCATTACTACGAGCTGGTGGAACAGGTAAAGGTAAAGCGCCATGAGCGGGAAGCCATGGTCCAGGAGGCCATGGACGAGTTAAAGAAGCTGTGCGGCGAAGCCGGCATCAACTGCGAAATCCAGGGCCGTCCTAAGAGCTTCTACAGCATCTACAAAAAGATGCAGCGGGACAACAAGACCATCAACGAAATCTACGACCTTTTGGCCGTCCGGGTGCTGGTGGATACGGTAAAGGACTGCTACGGGGTTCTGGGGATTGTCCATGGCAAATGGAAACCCATTCCCGGCCGGTTCAAGGACTACATCGCCGTGCCCAAATCCAACGGCTACCAGTCCCTGCACACCACGGTGGTGGCCACCAGCGGCCAGCCCCTGGAAATCCAGATCCGCACCTTTGAGATGCACAAGATTTCCGAATACGGCGTGGCAGCCCACTGGCGCTACAAGGAATCCGGGGGCTCCAAAATGCCCAGCTCTTCCGACAAGAGTACCGATGCCAAAATGGCCTGGCTGCGCCAGCTGCTGGATTGGCATAAGGATATGCGGGATCCCCATGAATTTGTGAACACGGTAAAAATGGACGTGTTCTCCGATGAGGTGTTTGTGTTTACGCCCCAGGGGGACGTGCTGGACCTGCCGGAAGGCTCCGTGCCCATCGACTTTGCCTACCGGGTGCATACCGGGGTGGGCAACAGCTGCGTAGGGGCCAAGGTCAACGGAAAAATCGTGCCCCTGGACTACAAGCTGAAAAACGGGGATATTGTGGAGATTATCACCTCCAAGCAGTCTCCGGGACCCAGCCGGGACTGGCTGAACTTTGTAGGTTCCAGCCAGACCAAGAACAAGATCAAACAGTTCTTCAAAAAGGAAAGACGGGAAGAAAACATCGCTACTGGCCGGGAAATGCTGGAACGGGAATGCCGGCGCCTGGGCTACGACGTGAATACCATGCTGACTTCCGAAAATCTCAAGGAAGTAGCGGCCCGGAGCCATATGGACGGCAGTGAGGAAAACCTGCTGGCAGCCCTGGGCTACGGCGGCCTTACGGTAAACAACGTCATGGTCAAGCTGGTGGAAATCTACAAGAAGGCCCAGCGCCAGAACACCACCAAGAACCTGTCCCAGCTGCTGAACGAATTGAAGCCCCGGACCATCAAGGCCCATAAGGGCAGCCACGGCATCCTGGTCAAAGGGGAAGACGACATTATGGTCAAGCTGGCCAAGTGCTGCAACCCCATTCCTGGGGACGCCATTGTGGGCTACATTACCCGGGGCCACGGGGTTTCCGTCCATCGGGCCGACTGCCCCAACGTGCTGGCCAATAAGGAAGACGCGGACCGGATGATTGAAGTGTCCTGGAACGTGGCTACCGATGTGACCTACAAGGTGGTGCTGCGGCTGACCTGCATGGACCAGACCGGGGTGATGGCCAATATTATGACGGTCACCAGCGAAACCAAGGTGAACATCAACTCCCTGAATGCCCATACGGACGCCAACCGTACGGCCTATGTGGATATGGGCCTGGACATTACCAGTCTGGAACAGCTCAACTACGTGATTGGCCGGCTGCGTCGGATTAAAGGCGTTATTCGGGTAGAGCGGAAAATTTCGGGGGTGTAGGATGAGAGCCGTAGTACAGCGGGTGACAAGAGCGTCCGTTACCGTGGAAGGCCGGGAAATCAGCGCCATTGGACCGGGCCTGATGGTACTTTTGGGTGTGGAAAAGGAAGACACCGAAAAAGATGCCGCCTATTTGGCAGAAAAAATCACCGGACTAAGGATTTTTGAAGACGAAAATGATAAAATGAATCTATCCCTGCTGCAATCGGGAGGAAGCCTCCTGTTGGTGAGCCAATTCACCCTTTTGGGAGATGTGCGCCACGGAAGACGCCCTTCCTTTACCCAGGCAGCGCTTCCGGACGCAGCCAGGGAATTATACGAAAAGACAGCGGAGCTGATCCGCAGCCAGGGAGTAACGGTGGCTACCGGCCAGTTCCAAGCCCATATGCAGGTGGAGCTGGTAAATGACGGCCCGGTTACCCTGCTGCTGGACAGCCGTAAAACGTTTTAGGAGGAACCGATGAAGATTTATCGCGTAGTGGTGGGCCCCATCCAGGAAAACTGCTATATTATCAAAAACGACGAAAACAACGAAGGCATTATTGTGGATCCCGGTGATGAAGGCGACCGGATTATGGAAGCGGTGAAAAAGGCGGAAATCACCAAGATTGCAGCCATTTTCATTACCCATGGTCACGGCGACCACGTATCGGCCCTGGATGAAGTGAAAAAAGCCACGGGCGCTCCGGTGTACATGAGCGAGGCCGATGCGCCCATGCTCAGGGTCTGGAACAGCAGCCTGTCCTATTCCACGGACCGGAACAAAAGCTTTGATCCCCCGGATTATTATTTTAAGGACGAGGAAAAACTCACTGTGGCCGGGCTGGATTTCCGGATTGTGGCCACGCCGGGCCATACCCGGGGCGGTGTCTGCATCATTACGGACGGGGTGGCCTTTGTAGGGGACACCATCTTCCTGGAATCCATCGGCCGGACGGACCTGCCCGGGGGTTCCTACGATGCCCTGCTGAATTCCATCCATACCAAGCTGCTGACCCTGCCCGATGACACCAAGCTGCTGCCGGGTCACGGACCTGGCACGACGGTGGGCTGGGAAAGACGCAGAAATCCGTTCCTCCAATAAAAAAGGAGCATGAATTCCATGATGAGTTCTGGAAGAAAACCCCGGGGACTGATCAGCAAGCTGCTGATTGCGGTCCTGGCCTTTTTGGCCTTTTATCTGGCGGCCAGTATCTTTCTTCCGGTATTTCTAGCCATCGCCTTGAGCTTTCTTTTGTATCCCATTGTGAACCGACTGGAAAACACGGAAATCCTGGGCAGGCACCTGCCCAACACCCTTTCGGTGCTGATTGCCTTTCTGGTGTTTGGGCTGTTTCTGTACCTGGCCTCCCTGGTGCTGATTGTGCCCCTGGTCAATCAGGTGAACACCCTGATTAAGGCCATGCCTTTTCTGGCCTCCCGGGCCAACGAAAGCATTACCCTGTTTCTGGGGTCCGGAGCCCAGCAGCTGCCGCCCAATGTGCGGGACATGCTGCAGCAGGCTACCAGCACCTTGAGCACCAACCTGATGGCCGTGCTGCGGGATATGCTCAATTCCACCTTCAAGATGGCCAAAAGCCTGGTCAGCCTGGTACTGGTGCCGTTCCTGTCCTTCTATTTCCTGAAGGACTGGCGGACCTTAAAGGGCATGGTGGTACGGATTTTCTCCTACGACCAGCAGGCACTGGCGGACCAGGTATTCTCGGACATTGGCAAAATGCTCTGCGCCTACGTGGACAATATGTTCAAGCTGTGCTTTGTGGCAGCAGGCTGCCTGACCGTGGGCAACTATATCCTGGGTGTCCAGTACACCCTGGTATTGGGCTTTCTGGCCATGATTACAGAAATGATTCCCTTGGTAGGGTCCGTGGTGGGAACAGTTTCGGCGGTGTTTATCGCCCTGCTGCAGAATCCCCAGCTGGCCCTTAAAGTATTGATCTTATATTTGGTTTATTATCAGGTAGATGCCCAGATTATCATGCCCAACATGATGGGGCACAGTATTACCCTGCACCCTGTACTGATTATCCTGGCTGTCATGGTAGGCGGCCAGCTGGGCGGCGTGGCCGGCTTGATTTTTGCCGTGCCGGTGCTGACCATCATCAAGGTACTGTACCAGTATTTCTGGCATGCAGGGGAAAAAAAGGCCGGGACAGCACTTCCCTCAGAAACAAAACAGGGATAAAAGTACAGAATTAGCCCCATGCCGTTGAAAAATTGGTCGAAATTGTGTTACACTTATAAAGTTCAAACAATGTGTGGACGGAGGGATTTTTATGTTAACAGGTGCACCGCGTGGTACCAAGGATATTTTGCCAGGCACAATCAATGGCTGGCGGTATGCAGAACAGATTATCCGGGAAGTTTGCCGGGAATTCAACTACCAAGAAATCAGAACCCCGATTTTTGAACATACGGAACTCTTCCAAAGAGGCATTGGCGACGGCACGGACGTAGTGGATAAGGAAATGTACACGTTCAGCGACCGGAGCGGCCGCAGCCTGACGCTGCGCCCGGAAAACACGGCCTCCGTGGTCCGTTCTTTTGTAGAAAACAAATTGTATGCGGAACCCATGCCGTTAAAGGTCTATTACATTGGACCCATGTTCCGGTATGACCGTCCTCAGGCTGGCCGGATGAGACAATTCCACCAGTTTGGGGTAGAAGCCCTGGGCTCCCAGTCCCCGGTGGTGGACGCAGAAGTGATTCTGCTGGCCCTGACCGTGCTGCAGCGCTTCGGCCTGAAGGATCTGAAACTGAAAATCAACTCCGTGGGCTGCCCCAAGTGCCGCCCTCAGCACAGACAATTGCTGCAGGACTACTTCCGTCCGCATCTGGACGAATTGTGCGAGGACTGCCAGCACCGCTTTGACAGAAGCCCCCTGCGGATTTTGGACTGCAAGGAAGATGCAGCCAAACCGTTTATGGCAGGCGCTCCCAAAATTACCGACCACCTGTGCGACGAATGCAAAGAGCATTTCGAAATGGTCAAGAAGCTCCTGACCGAAGCCGGTGTGGACTACGAAGTGGACAGCAACCTGGTGCGCGGCCTGGACTACTACACCAAGACTGCTTTCGAAATCCAATATTCCCCGCTGGGTGCCCAAAGTGCTGTGGGCGGCGGCGGCCGGTATGACGGCCTGGTAGAAGAACTGGGCGGTCCGTCCACTCCGGGCGTAGGCTTTGCCATGGGTCTGGAGAGAATCCTCCTGGCCCTGGAAAAACAGAACCTGCTGCCGGTGGGCAAAGAATCCATCGACGTATTTGCCGTTATTCCTGATGAAGGCGGCGTAGCCGATGCCTTCCGGGTAATGCAACAGCTGCGGGCTCAAGGCCTGTCCTGTGACATGAACCTGGTAGAACGCAGCCTGAAAGCCCAGATGAAGCAGGCCAACCGGGATCAGGCCAAATTTGCCCTGATCTTTGGGGAAGACGAACGGAGCCGGGGTGCTGTGACTGTCCGCAACATGGCAGACAGCAGCCAGACCGAAGTCAAAATGTCTGAGCTTGAAACATTTTTTAAATAAACCAGAGGTGTAAACGAATGAGTACAAAACGCAGCCATCATTGTGGTGACTTGAGAAAAACAGATGCCGGCAAACAGGTAACGTTGTGCGGCTGGGTAAGCAAACGCCGTGACCACGGCGGCATTATCTTCATTGATTTGCGGGATCGGTACGGTCTGGTCCAGGTCATCATTGACCCGGCCCATGACGAAAAGGACTTCCATGCTGCTGAAGCCGTCCGCAGCGAATACGTGCTGCAGGTTACCGGCGTAGTACGGGAACGTTCCGCCGAAACCGTCAATGCCAACCTGCCCACCGGCGAAGTAGAAGTAGTGGTCAAAGATCTGGAAGTATTGAACCCTTCCAAGACTCCTCCTTTCTACATCCAGGATGGGGTGGACGTGGACGAAAACGTACGGCTGCGCTACCGCTATCTGGACCTGCGCAGACCGGAAATGCAGAAGAACCTGATCCTGCGCCACAAAGTGACCAAGGCTGTCCGGGATTTCCTGGATAACCGTGATTTCCTGGAAATCGAAACTCCTATGCTGACCAAGAGCACGCCGGAAGGCGCCCGGGATTACCTGGTGCCCAGCCGTGTTAACCCTGGCAAATTCTACGCTCTGCCCCAGTCCCCTCAGCTGTTCAAACAGATTCTGATGATTGCCGGCATGGAACGGTATTTCCAGATTGCCCGCTGCTTCCGGGATGAAGACCTGCGTGCTGACCGCCAGCCGGAATTTACCCAGCTGGATATGGAAATGTCCTTCATTGATGAAGACGACATTATGACCCTGACGGAAAACCTGATTGCCTATGTCTTCAAGGAAACCCTGAACGTAGACCTGAAGGTTCCCTTTGGCCGGATGACCTGGGACGATGCCATGGACAAGTACGGCAGCGATAAGCCGGACCTGCGTTTTGATATGCCTCTGGTAAACATGAACCCTGCCCTGGAAGGCACCAGCTTTAAGGTCTTCAAGGATATCCTGGAAAAGGGCGGCCTGGTAAAAGCCATCAACGTCAAAGGCTACAGCGCCATTCCCAGACGTGAACTGGATGGTCTGGTAGACTTCGTAGGCATTTACGGTGCCAAGGGCCTGGCTTGGATTATCGTCAACGAAGATGGTTCCATCAAGTCTCCTATTGCCAAATTCTTCTCCGACGAAGAAATGAAGAAAATCCTGGAAGCCGGCAAAGCAGAAAACGGCGACGTGCTGCTGTTTGTGGCTGACCGGAAACCGCTGGTGGTTGCTGCTGCCCTGGGTGCCCTGCGTATCGAAATGGCCAAGAGACGCGGCCTGATTGATCCCAACAAGCTGGCCTTTACCTGGGTTGTGAAGTTCCCCATGTTCGAATACAGCGAAGAAGAACATCGCTATGTGGCTATGCACCATCCGTTCACCGCTCCCTGCGATGAAGACCTGGATAAGTTGCTTACCGATCCTGCCCACGTGTATGCCAAGGCCTACGATATGGTCCTGAACGGCGTGGAAATCGGCGGCGGTTCCATCCGTATCCACAGAGAAGATGTACAGAAGAAGGTCTTTGAAGCCATCGGCCTGACGGACGAACAAGCCCGTGAAAAATTTGGCTTCCTGATGACGGCCTTTGAATATGGTGCACCTCCCCATGGTGGTCTGGCCTTCGGTCTGGACCGGCTGGTGATGCTGATGGCCAAACGCCCGTCCATTCGTGACGTTATCGCCTTCCCCAAGACCCAGAGCGCTATGGACCTGATGTGTCAGGCACCTAACGTAGTTGAAGATAAGCAGATGCGTGAACTGCATATCCGCAGCACTGTGGTGAAAAAAGAAGAAGACAAGAAATAAAATTTTGAGACTGTGTACGCTTGTGTACAGTCTCATTTTGCATTCTCTGGGAAATCACAGCCCTTATAAAATTGGCTCTTCACGTTTTATTGTGGGATGGCAGATTTCTGCCATCCTTCTTTTATGTCTAGCAACATCCCACTGTCGCAATCTCTAGACAGTGCCGTTTCGTATAGATGGTAATGCTGAATATCGAATCAGAGTGAAAAAATATTCATCATTTTTGTATCCATACCCTATTCGTTTTGCAACCTTAATCTTGTTATTGAAGCCTTCAAGCTTTCCTGTGGTAATCGGATGGGCTGAGTGAGCAATCAAACCCTCTTTGCGTTTTCGCTTTAAGCGGGCAAACTTTTGCAGCTGCGGTATGTTGCTCTCCTCGGCTCCTTTAAACCATTTTTCCCATTCTACGGCAGCTAAATCGGGGTTTCTAAGCTCGAATAGATCACTTAGTTCCTCTTTCATTGTATGGCAAACTGTCAAATTTTCATGTTTTTTAAGGATTTCCTTGAGATTTTCTGCCTTTTTATCGCTTAGTGTTTCTTCCTTGCAAAGCAGCGTCCAGCGAGCTTGTTTTACTTCCTTGTAAAGCCGATTCTCCTCTTTAATTGAATCCTCTGCTTTTGTTGCCTGCTCTTCAGCAATATTCTCTGTAATCCCAAGCTTTAGGTTATCGGCTTTCTCTTTGTGCTGTCTTGCTTCCTCCAGCCTTACGGCTCCCAGCACATCTCGTCCATACTGGGCTTGCATATGGTAGCGGTCGTATACTATTGCCGCATGAGGCAGATACTTTTCTACCAGGGTGTTGAACGATGCGTTCATGTCCATTGCGACAGCTTCTACTTCAGACAAATACTCCAGGTCTGTCTCTTCAAAAAACTTTGTAAAGGCAGCTATAGAGCGTCCCGCACCAACCCAGAGGATGTCCCCCATATCAAGGTCCATAACACAGGTTGCGTAAGTATGGCCTTTGTGCATTGCAAACTCATCAACGGCAAGATGCTTAGGACGGTAGCCACTTTTGCGAAGTTCCTCGCTTCGCGTTTTGAGAGCCTCGTCCATAATTTCCTTATGGATTTTAGAAACTGTTCCCCAATGGATACCGGTCAAATCGCTGACTGCTTTAATCGTCATTTGATGCATAAGCAAAATCTTGATCCATAAAGCGGCACGAGAAGTGACTCTGGTTCCAGGATACTTAAAGGTTATGTTTTCATTGAAGGTATGCCCGCATTTTTGGCACCGGTAGCGGTGGAATCTCACACGAAGAATCCGTGGCTTTCCGGGTATCCAGGGCATGTCTTTAAGTGTAGTTACAGGGTTGTCATGGACATGGACCTTACCGCCGCAGCAAGGGCATACAACGTCGGCTGTAGGCCGGGTACTATTTACATCTATGATCTCTTCAAAAAGAGAAGCAATACTCGTAGGAATATTAAAATTGTCCTGTATGTTTTTGCATAAATTTGCTATACTTGAGGTTGAGAGCACGTGGATCATTCCTTTCGTAGTTTTGTCGCTATTACTTAGAATGGAGCATCCCGTGCTCTTTTTCAATACCTTTTTTCAGTTTTTAAATTCTGTCTTAGATTTCGTATCCCCCAATTTTCCGTGATGAGCCATAAAATTTCTTTGGGAAAAGAATACTTTACGGAAATTTTACATACAGGAAAAACAAGTAGTACAAAATAAAGAAATTTTGCTATAATCCCGGCGAATATGGTACACTATAGATTGAAAAAGTACAGGCAGAAGTACATAGGAATTCTTGTTCCGAGCACTTACCTGAAAACCTTTATAAGCAAGCTATAGCTTAGGGAGGGGAACCTTTCCCTTCCTAAAATCCTGGAAAAAAGCTGGTGAGACAGATGGCAGACACTCCTCTTGCAGTATTGACATTTTCCGTCCGTGCCTCCCATGTGCTGAAAGGCATGGGGATTGGCACCGTGGAGCAATTATTGGCCACACCCTCTAAAAGGATTGCGGTTCAAAAGAATGCCGGCCGTAAAACCCTGGAAGAAATTGAACGCATCCGGCAGGATATTCTGTCGGGTAAAATTGATTTGGCAGCCCTGGAACAAAAAGGCAGGGCTCCCGGGGCTGTTCCCAGGCAATTTTCCCAGGATCAGTTGTCCGAACTTTCCCGGCACTCCATTGGGGAGCTGGGGCTCTCGGCCCGGCCCTACCACGCCCTGATTCATCGGGAACTGGTGACCCTGGACCAGGTGGCGGTGCTGACTGTCGAAGAAATGGAAAAATGGACCGGCTTTGGTCATAAATCCCTGGTGGAGCTCCAGACCGTGCTGGGCCAGTGGCTTGCCAAGAACCTGGTACCCGCGGCTGCTGCCGAGGAGGAGCTGCCAGGGGAGGGGGAGATTTCTGAAGCCTGCCGGAGCTATTTTCAGAACCTGGCCCAGAACCTGAGACCCCTCCAGTGGGTGTCCTGGCACCAGTTAAAGGAGGCGGCGGACAAGGCCGGCCTAACCGAAGCTTTGGTGTATTATGGGGACCAGCTGCCCCGGCAGCTCCAAATGGATCTGCTGTCCATGCCCGTTTTGGCACCGGCGCTCAGAAAACTGTTTTTCCAGCTGGCACCGGAAGGGATTCTCAAAACGGAAGAACTGAAAAAAGAACTGGATCAGCTGGACCTGCCCATTGCCGGGGACGTGCTGTTTCAGGTATTTCTGCGCCGCCACGTGGGAGCCCTTTTGGGGAACGCCTGCTATTTTCCCCGGCCCAATCTCAGCCGGTACCTGCGGCGGCATGCCAAGGAGTGGGATGCCCGGGTGCTGTCCATGCTGCGGCTGCGGCTCCAGGGAGAAACCCTCCAGGCCATCGGCAACCGGTTTTCCGTAAGCCGGGAGCGGGTGCGGCAGATTACTTCCAAAATGGCTCGCAAATTCCCGCCCCTGTACGAAGACTACTATGAACGGCCCTTTACCTATTTCAAATTTACCAAGGAAGAATTCTGTCAGGCCTTTCCCCAGTGCGGCGGCCAGGGCTACGAGTTCCTGGCCCTTCGGTGGGAGCGGGGGACCCACAAGGTAAACCGGGAAAATATCGAGGCCTACCAGGATGTTTTCAGAGGCCAGCTGGTGCGCTGCCTGGTGGCCAAGGACAAGCAGAGCATTACCCGGACGGCCCTGGCTTACCGGGTGCTGCTCAGCAACAGTGAAAATGCCCTGACCATGGAAGAACTGGCCCAGGCCTACAACCGGTACCTGAAGGACAACGGCTACCCCAAGGAGCGGCTCCACCTGAACATCCATACCCTGACCAATACCCTGCGCAATTCTTCCCATGTGGTGTGGGACCAGAACAGCCGGGTGCGGTACTGCGAAGCGGACGGGGAGCGGCTGTGGGAGGAAATCGACTTCCAGCGGTACAAGGACAAGGTGATTTCCACAGAGCTCATCTACCGGGATTATCCGGACCTGATGGAAGCCCTGGACCTGCGGGATGGCTACGAGCTGTTCTATGCCCTAAAGACGTCCCAGCCCCAAGCTGCCCCAGGCGGCCTTTCCGTGGTATTTCGCCGGGTGCCGGTGGTGGTCATTGGGGACGGCCGGGAGGACCAGCAGGCCCTGGACCTGCTAAAGGAACTTTCCCCGGTAAGCTACCACGACTTTTACCAGGCCTACGAGGAGCGCTATGGGGTCAAGAAGGAAACGGCCCAGGGGAACGGGGAACTGAACCGGCCTCTGCTGCCCTATTATGCCCACGGGGAATATACCCTGGAAGTGCCCACCCTGGACCCCCGGGACCGGGAGCCCTTTCTCCATGCCCTGGGCCAGAAAAAGTTCTGGTTCTGGGATGATTTGAAGCGGGTGTTTGCCGCGGTCTGCATCCATTCGTCCCCGGATGCCTTAAACCGGGCAGCCTTTCAGCGGATTGGCTACGCTTTCCAGACCGGCTACGCCTACAAAAGCGAATACGGTACAGCCCTGCGGTTTTTCGACCAGGAAATCTTTAACGGCAAGGTGGTACAGCTCAGTCAGCTGGATCCCCGGCTTACTTCCCTGCCCACCTTCCAGTCCGCCCTGAACCATAAGCGGAACAAACTGGAATACATCGAAACCCGGCCCAAGGTCCTGGAACCGGCTGCCCAGGTGGAACGCAAGTACGGCATTAGCCGCCAGGAAATCAAGGCCTTCCAGAAATGGGTAAACAGCCAGTGCCGGGAACCCTATTTCAATGGCTACAGCCTGTGGTCCCAAATCCGGGACTACCCTTTGGTCCGGAAAATCCAGGGGAAAAAATGGCTGTACACGGCCCTGCTGCGGCAGCAGGCTGGGGTTTCCTCCCTGGTGGTTACCGGCGGCCTGGTGCTCAGCCGGGAAAACCAGACTCTCAATCTGAGAAAAATCTGCCTGTGGCTGGCGGACCGGTACGGCAAAAAGAGCCTGGAAGAAATGACCCGGTTGTTCAACAAACAATTCGGCACCCAGGTGCCTTCATACAAACTGGCGGAAAAACTGCGGGGCAAAGGGGTCTGGGAACAGGTGATTACCGATTCCCTGGAATCCTACCTGGATCAGCTGCTGCCGGAGTAAATTGTATAATTACGTAAAAATATACCGATATAGTGAATTAATATTCACAATAAGCGGGTTTTATGGTATAATGCGTGCATGCGCAGAAAGGTGGTTTTGTTGTGCATTGGAAGAAAATTCTCGGAATCTGTACGGCCGGCCTGCTGTCCCTGCCCGGGGCAGTGAGCGCTGGGGAAAAGCTGGTGTTTGTCCCCTTGGACAACCGGCCCGTTTCCCTGGCCTATACAGCGGACAGTTTCCGCAAAGCAGGGTATCAGGTGGTAACGCCTCCTGCAGAGCTTTTGGCCTCGGACCGGCAGCAGGGGAAACCGGAACAGCTGGAAAAATGGCTGGAGCAGGAAATTCCCGGGTCCATAGGGACCGTGGTTTCGGCAGATACCCTGATTTATGGGGGCCTTACCGGGTCCAGGACCCATGAGCTGCCGGCGGGGGTTCTGGCCAAACGGACCCAAAGCCTTTTGAACCTGAAAAAGAAATTTCCCTTGGTTCCGGTCTATGCTTTTGCAACCATTATGCGGTCTCCCCGCTACAGTGCAGCGCCGGCCGAACCGGCCTACTACGCCCAGTATGGGCCCCAGATTTTTCGCTGGGGGGAACTCCGGGACCGGCAGGAATTGCAGCTGCTGAACAAAAAGGAAACCCAGGAGCTGGAACAGTTGGAAAAGAGCCTGCCCCAGGAGGTTCAGACGGACGTTCTTTCCCGCAGAAGCAAGAACCTGCGGGTGCTGGAGCAGCTGGCCCAGGGGATTCCGGAAGGCCGGCTGGATTACCTGGTCATTGGCCGGGACGATTCGGCGCCTTTTTCGGAAGCCCACCGGGACGCCAGGGCCTTTTTCCTGACCACGGGAGATGTACCTTCCTATAAGCTGCGCTCCTTCTCCGGAACCGATGAACTTGGGATGCTGATGCTGAACCGGGCAGTGAACCGGAGCAAGGGGGTTACCCCCCTGGTGTACGCCTACTATACCGGCGGCACCGGCGGCAGGACCGTGCCCAGCTACGAGGACGGCACCATCCGCCAGAGCTATCGCCAGCACGTGCTGGCTGCCGGTGGGTACCCGGCCCTGCTGGATAAGAATGCGGACCTGGTGCTGGGGATTTACACCCCGGTCAACGGCATTACCGCCGGGGCCGATACGGACGCCAACACCAGTCGTTTGGATGACCGGCAGGAAAGTTTTTTGGCGAAAACCAGACGGTACGTGGACGCAGGCCGGAACGTGGGCCTGGCGGACATTAACGTCAGCAACGGGGGCAGCAATGGCCTGGTAAAGCATCTGCTTACCGCCCGCCAGGGCAAAACACCCCTGGGCTGGGAGCTGGGCTCCTACGCCGGCTGGAATACGGCCGGCAACTCCCTGGGCTATGCCCTGGGGCAGGGGCTGCTCCGCAAGCGCCTGTCCGACCAGAACCGGAAGGACCTGCTCACGGTCCGCTACCTGGACGACTGGCTGTACCAAAGCAAGGTGCGCCAGGAAGTGCGCCAGCAGCTGATCTACCCCAAAGGGTACCCGGATGGGGCCCTGACGGACCAGGAAACCCTGGAAGCACAGCAGTTTATTGCCAAAGCCATGCCAGAAGCTGGGAAAAAGTACTTTGTGCCCCAGGTCTGGCAGGCATATACCTTTACTTTGCCCTGGCACAGGACCTTTGAAGTCTATGTCAAGCCAGCGACAAAACCGGAAGCACGTAAGTAAAAGGAGGGAAAATCATGACATTATTGGAAGAAGCTATGGGACTGCGGGAGGAAATGGTAAAAAGACGACGGGACCTGCACGCCCACCCGGAAACAGCCTGGACGGAATTTCGCACCACCAGCATCATTGCCACGGAACTGAAGAAACTGGGGTATGAAGTGCTTATGGGAGCAGATATTATGAAAGCTTCCGAGAGAATGCTGGTACCTTCTGAAGCGGAGCTGGAAAAATGCGCCAAACGGGCCATTGCCGAAGGGGCGGACCCGGAGCTGGTGGCCAAAATGCAAGGCGGCATGACCGGCTGCGTGGGGGTCATGCATTTTGCCAAACCGGGTAATACCGTTGCCCTGCGCTTTGATATCGACTCGCTCTTTGTGGCAGAGGACCCGGACAAAAAGCACCGGCCCACTGCAGAGTGCTTTGCTTCCCAGCACCCCGGCCTGATGCACGCCTGCGGCCATGACGGTCACGCCACCATCGGCCTTGCGGTAGCCAAACTGGTGGCAGCCCACAAGGACGAAATGGCCGGCACCTTGAAAATCTGCTTCCAGCCCGGTGAAGAAGGGGTGGTAGGAGCCAAGGGCATGGTGGCCAGCGGTATCGTGGATGATGTGGACTACTTCCTCAGCGGCCATATCGGCCTGGGAGCTGAAAAGAACAACGCCCTGGTCTGCATGACTACGGGCTTTTTGGCCACGGATAAAATGGACGCGGTCTTTACCGGGGTTCCCGCCCATGCCGGCGCCGACCCGGAAAAAGGCCGCAATGCCTTGCTGGCAGCGGCCCAGGCGGCCATTTCCCTCCATACCATTGCCCGGCACAGCGAAGGGGTCTCCCGCATCAATGTGGGGGTCCTGGAAGCCGGTACCGGCCGGAACGTAATCCCGGCCAATGCCCGAATCAAATTTGAAACCCGGGGCTCCACGGCCAAAATCAACGATTATATGGCCAGCGAAGCCAAGCGCATGGTGAAGGCCGCTGCAGACCTGTACGGGGTCCAGGTGGAAATTCTCCCCATGGGCAGCGCCACTGCCTCCGGCTCCGACGCCGATATGGGCCAGGAAATCTATGACCTCATCAAACCTCTGAACGTTTACAAGGAACTCAAATTGGAAGACCAGGTAGGCGGCAGTGAAGATTGCTGCTACTTCATGAGCCGGGTACAAAGCCACGGCGGAAAAGCTGTCTACATGCTCTACGGAACGGAACTGGAAGCCGGACACCACCAAAGTGATTTTGACTTCAACGAAGATGTTTTGCCCCGCACAGCCTTTACCATTACCTATCTGGTCAAACACTTTGGCAATAAGGCGAAGTGAGCCGCGGTTTGACTTTTTAGGCCTCCCGTGGTAAACTTGTAGCAACTTCAAATGATTACCTTTAAATCTAGTCCTGTGAGACTAAGAAAGGGACTTTTATTTCAGGAGCTATTTAGAAGCCTTCTTGTCTTAGGACGAGAAGGCTTTATTTTGTTGATAAAAGCCTTTTTGGAAAGTTGAACAGTTGTGAAGCAGGATTGTGTAAAGCGTTTGCAGTCAATCAGTGAGGAGGCTATTCCATGACCAAAGCAGCAGTCAGCCTTTCCGGGCGGGATATTCTAGATCTGGCGTCCCTGTCCGTGGAGGAATATGAACTCATTATGCGCACCGCCGCAGAAATGAAAAAAATTATGAAGCGGGACATTAAAAAGGTTCCCTCCCTGCGAGGCAAGTCCATCATTAACCTGTTTTACGAAAACAGCACCCGTACCCGTTCGTCCTTTGAACTGGCCGGCAAGTACCTGGGAGCTGATGTCATCAACATTTCTACCGCAGGTTCCAGCGTGGCCAAGGGCGAATGCCTGAAGGACACCATCCTGACCGTACAGGCCATGGCCTGCGATGCCATCGTCATGCGGCACCCCATTGAAGGGGCTGCCAAATACGCAGCGGATATCGCAAGTCCCGTGGTCATCAACGCCGGGGACGGTGCCCATGCCCATCCCACCCAGGGCCTTTTGGATATGTTCACCATCCTGGAACACGGCAAAAAGTTTAAGGGCCTGAAGATGGCCATCATCGGCGATATCCTCTACAGCCGGGTAGCCCGCAGCAACATTGCGGCCTGGACCAAACTGGGCGCCGACGTCCATGTGGCCGGTCCCATGACCCTGATTCCCCATGACGCTGAGGCGCTGGGGGTCACCGTCCACAAACGGGTAGAAGACGCCATTGAGGGCGCCGACGTGGTGGACGTCCTGCGGATTCAGCTGGAACGCCAGGAAAAAGGCATGTTCCCCACACCCCGGGAATACGCCCGGATTTTTGGGGTAAACGAAGAAAAAATGAAACTGGCCAAACCCGACTGCCTGGTGATGCACCCGGGTCCCATGAACCGGGGACTGGAAATTTCCTGGGAAACCGGCTACTCTGACCAGGCCGTAATCCGGGAACAGGTAACCAACGGGGTTGCCGTACGGATGGCACTGTTATTCTTGACGCTGACGGGAGGTAAACAAGTTGAAAACGCTAATTAAGAATGGTCGCCTTGTAGATCCCAGCCAGAATCTGGATGCAGTGCTGGATCTGTTGATTGAAGACGGAAAAATCAAGGAAACGGCTCCCCACATTGATGTGGACGCCGACGAAGTCTACGATGCCACGGGCCTTGTGGTAGCCCCTGGCTTTATTGACCTGCACACCCATTTGCGGGAACCTGGCCTGGAAGCCAAGGAAGACCTGGTCACCGGGACCATGGCAGCCGCTGCCGGGGGCATTACCCGGGTAGCCTGTATGCCCAATACCAAACCGGTGATTGATTCCTCCATTATTGTCAGCGGCGTCAAAAAACGCGCGGAAGAAGAAGGTTATGTCCATGTGGAAGTCATTGGTGCCATCACCAAAGGCGAAAAGGGACAGGAAATCACCGAAATGGGGGATATGGCCATGCGGGGCGCTATGGCCTTCTCCGACGATGGTCACTATGTGGACAGTGCCCACATTATGCTGCTGGCTGCCAAATACGCCGGCATCTTTGATAAAGCACTCATCTGTCATGATATTGAAACGGAACTGAACCACGAAGGCTATATGCACGAAGGGGCTGTTTCCGCCCGCCTGGGGGTTCCTGGGGTACCGGCCATTGCAGAAGACATTGCCGTCGCCCGGGATGCCATCATCGCGGAATATACCGGCACCCACGTACACATTGCCCACATCGCCAGCAAGGGCGCCGTGGACATTGTACGCCAGGCCAAAAAGAAAGGCATTCCCATTACCTGCGAAGTGGCCGTCCATCACCTGACTTTGACGGACGAAATGTGCTCCTCCTACAGCACCGCCACCAGGGTATCTCCGCCTCTGCGGTCTTGGGACCATGTGGAAGCCCTGCGGGAAGCCCTGAAGGATGGCACCATCGATGCCATCGTTACCGACCATGCACCCCATGCGCCGGAAGAAAAGGATGTGGAATTCCGCTACGCCCCCAACGGCTTCTGCGGACTGGAAACGTCTGTTGGGGTGATTCTTACCGAGCTGTACCAAACCCATGAGTTCACCATCAACGAAATCGTGGACAAAATGAGCACCAGCCCGGCCAAGCTGTTCAACCTGGATGCAGGCACCTTGCAGGTGGGCAAAAATGCCGATATCACCCTGCTGGACCTGGACAAGGAATGGACTGTGGACAGCAATAAATTCTATACCCGGGGCAAAGTAACGCCCTTTAACGGGAAACATTGTAAAGGTAAAGCTGCGGCCACCATCGTAAATGGCCAATTCGTTATGAAAGACGGTGTAGTATGCAAAAAATGAAGGGTAAGTTAGTGTTGAAGGACGGCGGCGTCTACGAAGGCATCCTGTACGCCAATCGGAATGCTGTAGGCGAAGTAGTTTTCACTACCGGTATGAGCGGGTATCAAGAAACCCTCACCGATCCTTCTTTCTATGGACAAATTGTAGTCTTCACCTATCCGCTGATCGGAAACTATGGCTGCAATGACCTGTTTAAGCAATCCGAAGGCTGCTGCTATCAGGGCCTGATTGTGGATGAACTGTGCGACGAACCCAGCTCCTGGCGGGATGAAGGCACGGTACTGGATTTCCTGGACAAAAACGACATTCCGGTGCTTACCGGTGTGGATACCCGGGCCATTACCCGGAGAATCCGTTCCTACGGTACCCTCCAGGGAGTGCTGGTGCCCGCCGATATGCCGGACGCAGAAGTCCAGGCCCTGCTCGCCACCCCGGACCGGCACGACCAGGTAGCCCAGGTGACCACCAAAGAAGTGTACACCATGGGTGACGGTCCTTACCACGTAGCCGTTATGGACTACGGTATCAAGAGAAACATTCTGCTGTCCCTGGTACATTACGGCTGCCGTTTGACGGTATTCCCGGCAGAAACCCCTGCCGAAGACGTCCTGGCCATCAATCCCGACGGTATTTTCCTGTCCAACGGTCCTGGCGACCCGGCAGACCTGACGGTGGAAATCGAAAACCTGAAGAAAATGCTGGGCAAGAAACCCATTTTCGGCATCTGCATGGGACATCAGGTCATGGCCCTGGCCAACGGCGCCAAGACCAAAAAAATGCTCTTTGGCCACCGGGGCATCAACCAGCCCGTACGGGACCTGGTGGACCACAAAATTACCATTACCTCCCAAAACCATGGCTTCATGGTGGACGAGGATTCCTTAAAGGGCCTGCCTGTGGAAGTGACCAACCGCTCCCTGAATGACGGCACCATTGAAGGTCTCCGGTATCTGAATCATCCGACCTTCACCGTTCAGTATCACCCGGAAGCCTGCCCTGGACCCAGCGGCAACGCCTACTTGTTTGAACGGTTTATCAAAATGATGGGAGGGCATTGATATGCCAAAAAAAGAAAATATCAAGAAAGTCATGGTAATCGGTTCCGGTCCTATCATTATCGGCCAGGCTGCAGAGTTTGACTATGCAGGGACCCAGGCTTGCCGGGCCCTGAAAGAAGAAGGGCTGGAAGTGGTGCTGGTCAACAGCAACCCGGCCACCATTATGACCGACGTACACATTGCCGACCGGGTTTATGTAGAACCCCTGGATGTGGAATTTTTGGAAAGCGTTATTGCCAAGGAACGCCCGGATTCCCTGCTGGCCACCCTGGGCGGCCAAATGGGCCTGAACCTGGCCATTGAGCTGGATAAAAAAGGCATCCTGAAAAAATACAACGTGCAGCTGCTGGGCACCCAGATTGCCAGCATCATGAAAGCCGAGGACAGAGAACTGTTCAAGGAAACCATGGAAAAACTGCACCAGCCCATTCCTCCCAGCACCATTGTGGAAAGCGTGGCTGAGGCCAAGGAATTTGCCAAGACCGCAGGCTACCCCCTGATTGTGCGCCCGGCCTACACCCTGGGCGGCACCGGCGGCGGTATTGCCCACAACGACGAAGAACTGGACGATATCACCACCAAGGGTCTGATGTACTCCCTGATTGGCCAGGCCCTGATTGAACGCAGCGTGGCAGGCTGGAAAGAAATCGAATTCGAGGTTATCCGGGACAGCGCCGACAACTGCATCACCGTCTGCAACATGGAAAATATCGACCCGGTGGGCGTGCATACCGGCGACAGCATCGTGGTAGCGCCCTGCCAGACCCTGACGGATCGGGAAGTCCAGATGCTTCGTACCGCCGCCATCGACATCGTGCGGGAACTGGGCGTAGAAGGGGGCTGCAATGTGCAGTATGCCCTGAACCCGGAATCCGAAGAATACATTGTTATTGAAGTAAATCCCCGGGTCAGCCGTTCTTCTGCCCTGGCTTCCAAGGCAACGGGCTATCCCATTGCCAAAGTGGCCTCCAAGATTGCAGCCGGCTACACCCTGGACGAAATCGAAAATGCCGTTACCAAGAAGACCTCTGCCTGCTTCGAACCCACCCTGGACTATGTGGTCCTGAAGATTCCCCGCTGGCCCTTTGACAAGTTCGTTCATGCTGACCATACCCTGGGCACCCAGATGAAGGCCACCGGCGAAGTCATGGCCATTGAACGGAACATGGAAGCCGGCCTGCTGAAGTCAGTGCGGTCCCTGGAAATCGGCCTGATCCATATGGATATGCCCGAACTCCACAAGCTTACCGACGCCGAAGTGTTTGCAAAGGTAAAGAAAGTGGACGATGAGCGGCTGTTCACCATTGCTGAAGCGTTCCGCAGAGGCATGACCGTGGACCAAGCCCACGACATCACCAAGATTGACAAGTTCTTCCTGCGGAAGATTCGCCATATTACCGAAATCGAAAAGCAGCTGGCTGCCGGCCCCCTGACCCCGGAACTGCTCCGGGAAGCCAAGGTAAGAGGCTTTGCCGATGAGGCCATTGGCCACTTTACCGGCAAGAAGGGCCTGGAAATCCGCAGCCTGCGGAAAGAATGGAAGATCATTCCTACCTTCAAGATGGTAGATACCTGCGCCGCCGAGTTCGATGCGGAAACGCCCTACTACTATTCCACCTATGGGGTAGAGGACGAAGTGGAAGACACCGACAAGAAAAAGGTGGTTGTGCTGGGTTCCGGTCCTATCCGGATTGGCCAGGGCGTAGAATTCGACTACTGCTCCGTACACTCCGTGTGGGCCCTGAAGGACCTGGGCTACGAAACCATCATCATCAACAACAACCCAGAAACCGTCAGCACGGACTTTGATACCGCTGACCGGCTGTACTTTGAACCGCTGACCCTGGAAGACGTACTGAACGTGATCGACCGGGAGCAGCCGGAAGGGGTTATCGTCCAATTCGGCGGCCAGACCGCCATTAACCTGGCCGGCCCCCTGCACGAATGCGGCGTGAAGATTCTGGGTACCTCTGTAGACGATATTGACCGGGCAGAAGACCGGGAACGGTTTGAACAGCTGCTCACCGCCGTGAACATCGACCGTCCCAAAGGCTGCACCGTATTTGATATTGACGGCGCCCTGAAGGCTGCCGAAAAAGTCGGTTATCCTGTGATGGTGCGTCCTTCCTACGTACTGGGCGGCCGGGCCATGGAAATCGTCTACAACCCGGAAGAACTGCGCTACTATATGAACAACGCCGTTAAGGCTTCCCATGAACACCCTGTACTGGTGGACCATTACCTGATGGGCACCGAAGTGGAAGTGGACGCCATCTGCGACGGCAAGAACGTTCTGATTCCTGGGATTATGGAACACGTGGAAAGAGCCGGGGTCCACTCCGGGGACAGCATCGCGGTATATCCGCCCCGGACTCTCAGCCAGCACATCATTGACACCATCATTGACCATACCAACAAACTGGCCCTGGGCCTTTCTGTACACGGCCTGATCAATATCCAGTACATCGTCCGGGACGACCAGCTGTACGTCATTGAAGTGAACCCCAGATCCAGCCGTACCGTACCCTTCCTGAGCAAGGTTACCGGCATCTCCATGGTGGACGTGGCCACCAAATGCGCCATGGGCGTCAGCCTGCCGGAACAGGGCCTGAAGGCCGGCCTGAAACCTTTCCCGGATTACGTGGCGGTGAAGGCTCCGGTGTTCTCCTTCAACAAGATGACCGATGTGGACATCACCTTGGGACCTGAAATGAAATCCACCGGTGAAGTCATGTGCATCGATGACAAGTTCCCCAAAGCCCTGTACAAGGCCTGCATTGCTGCCGGCATCGAAGTACCGGAAAAAGGAACCATCCTCATTACCGTAGCCAACCAGGATAAGGAAGAAGTAGTACCCATTGCCAAGGGCTTTACAGACCTGGGCTATGACCTGGCTGCTACCAAGGGCACCGCAGAATACCTGAAGAGTCACGGGATTCCTGTAAGCCATGTGGAAAAAGCCAGCGCCGGCAAGCCCAACCTGCTGGACGATATCAAGGAAGGCCGCATCTGCATGGTAGTGAACACCTTCACCCATGGCCAGGATGCCACCCGGGATGGCTTCAAGATTCGTCGGTCCACGGTAGAACACGCCATTCCCTGCCTGACTTCCCTGGATACGGCCCGGGCTCTCCAGCACGCTATGGCGGCTATGGCCCACCAGCGGATCAACAGCGTCATTGCGCTGCAAGATCTGAAAACGGAGTAAGGTATGACTGCATATAAGGTTGAAGGGACCCTGCTGTTCAAGAAACAGCTGTCCCAGGATATACGCCTGATGGAAATCAAGGCACCGGAAATTGCCAAAACGGCACAGCCGGGACAATTTGTAACCCTCAAACTGAACCACCTTTCCGTTCCCCTGCTGCGCCGCCCCTTTGGGGTGGCCGGGGTGGACCGGGACCGGGGAACCCTGCAATTGATGTACCGGATTGTAGGGGAGACCACGGAACTGATGGACAAACTGGCCGTGGGCAGCCCCGTGGATCTTTTGGGGCCCCTGGGCCACGGCTTTGCTATGGAGGCCAAGCGGCCGCTATTAGTCGGCGGCGGCATGGGTCTTGCTCCCCTGCATTTTCTGGCAGCCGAGTACAAGGGCGCCAAGCCCGACGTGCTCATTGGCGGCCGGACCAAGGCGGAACTGTTCTGGGTGGACCTGTTCAAGGACAAGACGGGCCTCCAGTACGAAACCACCGATGACGGCTCCTGCGGCGTCATGGGTACGGTAAACGCTGTGCTGCCCCAGCTGCTGGCCAAGGGTCTGTATGACTGTGTGTACGTCTGCGGCCCCTCCAAAATGATGCGGGCAGTGGTGGCCGAAGTGGACAAGGCCGGCGTACCCTGCCAGATTTCCCTGGAAAAATACATGGGCTGCGGCTTGGGCGCCTGCCTGTCCTGCACCTGCAGCGGCATCGGCAAACGGGTAAAGGTCTGCAAGGACGGCCCGGTATTTTGGAGCGGGGAGGTGACAGAATGGTAAAACCCTGTGAGGATCCCAGAATGACGGTGAAAATCGCCGGCATGACTATGAAAACCCCGGTGACCACGGCTTCCGGCACCTTTGGCTTTGGCCTGGAATTTACGGATTTCCTGGACCTTGACCAGGTGGGGGCCATTACCGTAAAAGGCACCACCCTGGAACCCCGGGCGGGGAACAAGGGCCAGCGTATTGTGGAAACCCCTTCGGGTATCCTGAACTGCGTAGGCCTGGAAAACCCCGGCGTGGAAGTGTTCCTGAAGGAAACCCTGCCCCACCTGCGGCAGGTGACGAAAAGCCCCATCATCGTCAACATTGACGGCAATACCCCAGAAGAATACGGGGAGCTGGCGGCCATGCTGGACGTGGAAGGGGTAGATGCCATCGAACTGAACGTGTCCTGCCCCAACGTGGCCCAAGGCGGTCTGGCCTTTGGTACGGACTGCGGGGCTGCGGCCCAGGTGGTGAAAGCCGCCAAGGCCCGGACCAGCAAGGTGGTAATCACCAAACTGTCCCCCAATGTAACAGATATTACGGAAATTGCCCGGGCGGTGGAAGCTGCCGGTACCGATGCCATTTCTCTCATTAATACTTTGGTGGGAATGAAAATCGACATTACCACCCAAAAACCCGTTTTGGGCAATATTATGGGCGGGCTCTCGGGCCCGGCGGTGCGGCCGGTGGCCGTGCGGATGGTGTACCAGGTGGCCCAGGCTGTTAAGGTGCCTCTTATCGGCATGGGCGGCATTACCTGCTGGCAGGATGCAATAGAATTTATCCTGGCCGGCGCCACTGCGGTAGCTGTTGGTACGTCCAACTTTACGGATCCGGGCCTGGCCCAGCACATCAGTGAGGGGATTCAGGGCTATTTGGAAGCCCAGCAGCTTTCTTCCCTGGAAGAACTGAGGGGACGTGCCCTGCCCGGCAGAGGAGAAGCCTAATGGACCCTAAAGATCGCTTGATTACAGCTTTGGATTTCCCGTCCTTTGCTGAGGCCAAGGCCTTTGTGGAGGAACTGGGGGATTCCCTGAGCTTTTATAAAGTGGGTATGGAGCTGTTTTATGCAGCCGGCCCGGAAATCATTACCTATCTCAAAGAAAAGAACAAAAAGGTGTTCCTGGACCTGAAGCTCCAGGATATTCCCAATACGGTGGCCCATTCCTTGGCGGTACTTACCCGGCTGGGAGTGGACATCTTGAACGTCCACGCAGTGGGCGGCGCCAAAATGATGGCAGAGGGTGCCAAGGCGGTGCGGATTGCTGCGGCGGCCCTGCATAGACCCGCTCCCAAACTCATTGCCGTTACCGTGCTTACCAGCATGGATGACGCCCAGTGGGAGCAGCTCCATTATGCCCAGCCCATTGCCCAGCAGGTGCTGAGCCTGGCCCAGCTGGCCAAGGAAAGCGGCCTGGATGGGGTAGTGGCTTCTCCCCGGGAAGCTGGGGAAATCCGCAAGGCCTGCGGCAAGGATTTTCTCATTGTAACCCCGGGCGTTCGGCCGGCCTGGTCCGCAAAGAACGACCAAAGCCGGATTGCCACTCCTAAGGCAGCCCTGGAAAACGGTTCCACCCATTTGGTGGTGGGCCGGCCCATTACCCAGGCTGCGGATAAAAAGGCAGCGGCAGCAAAAATCTTGGAAGAAATGAAAGAGGCGGCAATATGAACGATAAGAATGTACTGCGTATGCTCGAAGAAACCCAGGCTGTCATGCACGGCCATTTCCTTTTGACCAGCGGCCTGCACAGCCCCATGTACGTGGAAAAATTTAACGTACTGCGGCAGCCCCGGTATACCGAAGCCCTGTGCAAGGAACTGGCCAGCCGCTTTATCAACGATAATGTGGAACTGGTGGTAGGCCCCATGACCGGCGGTATTCTCCTGGCCTATGAAGTGGCCAAGAACCTGGGCACCCAGTTCTTCTTTACGGAACGGGTCAACGGGAAAATGACCTTCAAACGGGGCTTCCACATTGAACCGGGCACCCGGGTGCTGATTGTGGAAGATATCGTAACCACCGGCGGCAGCGTCAAGGAAGTACTGGACGTGGTCAAGGGCGAAGGCGGCGTGCCGGTAGGCGTGGGCCTGTTGGTAGACCGGAGCGGCGGCAAGGTGGACTTTGGCGTGCGCACGGAACCCCTGCTGCAATTGGAAGTGGAAGCTTTCAAACCTGAGGACTGCCCCCTGTGCAAGGCCGGCGTACCGTTGACCCAACGGGGCCGTACCGGCAAATAAGCCGGCCCCTTCCTGGGAACGCTTCCCACGGGCGGCCTTATTGACAAATTATGGTATAATAGGGTTAGATAAATAGATTCTTGAGGAGGATTCCCATGGAAAAAGTTACTGCAGATTCCAGCATTATAGAAACGGTGCAGTTGCACCCCGAAATTATTGACATTTTCATGCAATATGGTTTGGGCTGCATCGGCTGCATGGCTGCCAACTTCGAAACCATCGGCCAAGGCGCCTCCGCCCATGGCATTGATGTAGAAGCCCTGATTGCAGACATCAACGACTGCATTGCCGCTGTGGAAGGCGGAGAAAACTAAGAGCTGGCTAGACTGGCTGCGTAAATCCCTTTACCGAGAGAAGTTCTTTCGGTAAAGGGATTTTTTTGCGTTTTGGGGGGAATAGAGCTGTACTGAAACTGATAACAGTTCGAAAACGGTACAGCCCAAATACCCTTGTAATGTACTAGCTATTGTTTATAGAACGTTTAAAACAAAGAAAATAAGTGAGTAAAAATAATTTTATGCATATTTTCGGCCATAAATGGCGAGAACACCGAAACTTCAGTTAAATTGTCACGATTCGGCGTGAATTCGTTGATTTTTTGCCGAAAAGGTTTTATAATGGTGAAAAATGGTGAAAAGTGGAGCGAAGGGGGTGAACAGATATGCTGATGGGAGAGTTCGAACATACCATTGATGCCAAAGGCCGTCTGTTCATGCCTGCAAAGCTTCGTGAAACCTTGGGCACACCGTTTGTAGTTACCAAAGGCGTGGATGGGTGTTTGGATGTGTATCCCATGGCAGCCTGGGAAAAACTGCAAGTTAGCTTTTCCCAAAAAATGATGCCCAAACATAAGGAAAGAGACGTTTCCCGTTTTATTTTCGGCGGCGCCGCAGAAGTGGAGCCGGACAAGCAGGGGAGAATCCTCCTGCCGTCCAACCTGCGTACCTATGCCAAAATCCAGGACCGGGTCCTGATTGTAGGGGTGGGGAGCAAGGCCGAAATATGGGATGCTGAGCGGTACGCCGCTTACACCAGTGCTGTAGAAGATGATGTAGCGCAATTGGTAGAAGAACTGGATTTTGAATCATTGTAAACGGGGACTGAATATGGAATTTGTACATAAAAGTGTGTTGTTAGAAGAAAGTGTCTCCTGGCTGGTTACCGACCCCCAGGGGATTTATGTGGACTGCACCCTGGGCGGGGCTGGCCATTCCAGCCGGATTGCCCAAAAGCTGGCTCCGGAAGGGCTGCTGATTGGCATCGACCAGGACGAGGACGCCATTGCCGCCGCCACTGAAAAGCTCAAGGGAACACCCTGCCAGGTCCGGATTGTGCACAACAATTTTCGGAATCTGGGAGACATTCTGGACCAACTGGGACTTGCCGCCGTGGACGGTATTTTTTTTGACCTGGGGGTATCCTCCTATCAGCTGGATACGCCGGAGCGGGGCTTTTCCTATATGCATGACGGGCCCTTGGATATGCGCATGGACCAGGAACGGTCCCTGACCGCTGCCAAGGTGGTCAATACCTATTCAGAAGAAGCCCTGGCAGAGCTGATCTACAAGTACGGGGAAGAACGCTGGAGCCGCCGGATTGCCCAGTTTATTGTGGCTGCCCGGAAAGAAAAGCCGCTTGCGACCACCTTTGACCTGGTGCATGTGATCAAGGCAGCCATTCCCAAGGGCGCCCGGCAGGATGGACCCCACCCTGCCAAACGGACCTTCCAGGCCATTCGGATTGAGGTCAACGATGAACTGAAAATCCTGGACAAAACCATGGAAACAGCCGTGGCCCATCTGAAAAGCGGGGGACGGATTGGGGTTATTACCTTCCATTCCCTGGAAGACCGGATCATCAAGCAGGCTTTCAAGCGCATGGCCAAGGGCTGCATCTGCCCGCCGGAACTGCCGGTGTGCGTCTGCGGCCATAAGCCGGAACTCAAGAAACTGAAAGACTTTACCCCCTCGGAAGCAGAACTGGCCGATAACCCCCGGGCCAGAAGCGCCCGGCTAAGAGGCGCCATTAAGATTTGACTTGAGGAGAGAAGCGATGTATACTCGGAAGAATTCGCGCCATGAACTATGGTCTAAAGATATCAGCTATAATTACGGATCTTCCGCTGTACAGGAAGAGCCGGAAACTACCGAAGAAGAACCTTCGGAAAAAAATAAACAAAGGGAGACGAAGATTTTGCGTCGCCAGGTTGTGTTTTTGTTCTTGTTGGGTGTATTATGTTACTTCGGGAACGTGGTGCTGAGCCAGCAGTACATTGTGAAAAGCAATGAGCTGGTCCAGCTGAAAAAAGTTGAGGCGGAATGCCTGGACGAGAACGAAACCCTGAAAATTGATGTGGAGCGGCTGAAAAGTCCGGAACGGATTACCAGCATCGCCAGCAAAGAGCTGGGGATGAGCACAGCCCGAAGCAATATTTACGTGCGGGTGGATGGAACTGATAACGCGCCCGGGAAAAAATAACACGGCAGGCGGAGTACCGGACTCCCCCTTGCCGCGGTACATTACACAGAAGCAGCCGGAAAGGCTGCTTTTCTTATAATTGGAGGAATTGAACATGGAAAAAAAGCTGGCAGCCGTGCTGCAGCAGCTGCCCCAGGCAGTGGTGACAGGAACAGTAGAAAATCAGGTAATCACGGATTTGACCATTGATTCCCGTACGGCAGGTCCTGGCGGCCTGTTCATCTGTTTAAAAGGCGTGCATACCAATGGCCACGCCTACATTGGCAAGGCTGCGGCCCAAGGGGCTGCTGCCATTTTGGTGGAGGAGGACGTGCCCACTGTGCCCGGCGTGGTGCTGATCCGGGTAAAGGATACCACGGCCGCCATGACGGCCCTGGCCCCCTGGTTCTACGATTATCCCGCAGAGAAAATGCGGGTCATCGGGGTAACCGGCACCAACGGCAAGACCACCACCACGACGATTCTGCGCAATCTGCTGACCCGCTGCGGTCATAAGGTGGGCCTGATTGGCACCATCTCCATTATGATCGGCGAGGAAAGTGAAGTCAGCCATAATACCACCCCCGATGTGGTGGATTTGCAGCGGACCCTGTACCGCATGGAGCAGGCCGGCTGCGACTACGTGGTGATGGAAGTGTCTTCCCACGCTCTGGCCCTTAATCGGGTGGCCGGCATCGAATACGATACGGCGGTGCTCACCAATATTACCCAGGACCACCTGGATTTCCATAAGACCATGGAAAACTACCGGGAGGCCAAGGCCCTCTTGTTTACCCGGCTGCACCTGGGGAAGAAACCTGGCAAAACGGCCATCTTCAATAGCGATGACCCCAGCTCCCCGCTGATTATGAACCGGGTGAAAACCAAAATCCTGACCTACGGCAAGGGCCCGGAGAACGCTGTATATCCCCTGTCCTTCCACGTAGGTGCCCGTCATATGGAACTGAACCTCCAGACCCCTGCTGGGGAAATGGACCTGCAGCTCCATATTACCGGGGAATTTAACGTATATAATGTAATGGCGGCGGTTTGCGCCGCCCTGGCCGAAGGTCTCAGCCGGGAAGAAGTCATTCAGGGCCTGGACCAGTTCGGCGGGGTGCCTGGCCGCTTCCAGCTCATTGACGCCGGCCAGGACGCTACCGTGGTGGTGGACTATGCCCATACCCCGGACGGCCTGGAAAACGTGCTCCATACCGCCCGCCAGATTACCCAGGGCAAGCTGTGGGTGGTCTTTGGCTGCGGTGGGGACCGGGATGCCAAAAAGCGCCCTATTATGGGCAAATTGGCCTTGGATTTGGCCGACCAGATTGTGGTTACCACCGACAATCCCCGGAGCGAGGATCCGGAAGCTATTATCCGGGATATTGAAGCCGGTATGCAGGGCGCTGCCCCCGGCAAGGAAATCCACAAGATTACCGACCGGAAGGACGCCATTGAATTTGCCGTAGGCCACGCCCAAAAAGGCGACGTGGTGCTCATTGCCGGCAAAGGCCATGAGAATTACCAGATTTTGAAGGACCGCACCATCCATTTCGATGATGGGGAAGTAGTAAGAGACTTTGTACAAAAGGGGAAACTCCATGATTGATATAGCTTTAGTGACCCGCGCCCTGCCGGTGGAAACCAGTCTGCCGGCGGACACCGTATTTACCGATGTAACCACCGATTCCCGACAGCTTGCGCCGGGAACTCTTTTTGTCGCCCTCCGGGGAGAAAAGTTTGACGGCCACGCCTTTGTCAGCAAGGCCCTTGCCGCCGGTGCAGCTGCCGCCGTGGTGGACCATGTGCCGGAAGGGGTGGACCCGGGCAAATGCCTGGTGGTCAAAGACACCCTGGACGCCTACCAGAAGCTGGCCTCTGCCTACCGGCTCAGCAAGCCAAAGGTAACGGTGATTGCCATTACGGGTTCCAACGGAAAAACCTCCACCAAGGACCTGATTAGCGCCTGCCTGTCCGCCAAGTACCGGGTCATCAAGACCCAGGCCAACTTCAACAACGAAATCGGCCTGCCCAAGACCCTGTTCACCATCCAGGACGACACGGAATTTGCCGTAGTGGAAATGGGAATGCGGGGCCTGGGCCAGATTCGGGCCATGAAAAAACTGGCCCTGCCCGACGCAGCAGTGATTACCAATGTGGGGGACACCCATTTGGAGCTGCTGGGCAGCCTGGAAAATATTGCCAAGGCCAAAAGTGAAATCCTGGAAGACTTTACCCCAGCCAATCACGCCTTCCTGAACGGAGATGACCCCCGGGTGTCCGTGATGCCCACCGGCGCTAAGGTAACCACCTACGGCATCGACGCAGACTGCGACGTGAAAGCCCTCTCCCTTACGCCTACCGGCCTGGGCACGGACTTTACCTACCGCAGCCGGGTTACCGGCCAGACCCAGGCGGTGCACCTGCCCCTGGCCGGCCGGCACAACGTAATGAATGCCCTGGCGGCCATTGCCGTGGCTGAAGTCTACGGGGTGGCCGATGGAGCCATTGCTGGGGCTCTGGAGCACCCTGCCATGACGGGGATGCGCCAGGAAGTCCTGCACTTTGGGGACATTACGGTTATCAACGACGCCTATAACGCCAGCCCTGCCTCTATGAAGGCGGGCCTGGAAACCCTACGAGACCTGGTCAAAAACCAGGGCCGGGGCCGGGCGGTTGCCGTTCTGGCCGATATGCTGGAACTGGGAGCCCACTCCCAAAGCGGCCATACCCAGGTAGGGGAATGGGCTGCGGACTGCGGCGTGAAAGAGTTGATTGTCTACGGCACCGAAGCTAAATATATAGGTGAGGCTGCCGCCAAACGGGGCGTCATCGTTACCTATGCGGCAAACAAGGAAGAAGCCGCCCGGCTGCTCCAAAAAATTCTTCAGCCGGGGGATGTGGTCCTGTGCAAGGGCTCCCATTCCATGGCAGTGGACCAGGTGATTCCCCTGGTCTTTGGGAAAGAAGGCGCTGACGCATGAGTGCTCTTGGCATGCTGGTAACCTCCTTTGTCCTTACCGTACTTTTTGGCCGGCTGCTGCTGCCGCTGCTGCACAAATGGCATTTTGGCCAAAGCATCCGGGAATGCGGCCCCAAGGAACATTTGAAGAAAAGCGGGACCCCCACCATGGGCGGTCTCATGATGATTGCAGCCCTTTTGGTTTCCACCCTGGTGTGGATTCCCCTGAGCGGCCGGGTCTTTTTGGCCCTGTGGCTGTTCTTGGGCTATGCGGTCATTGGTTTTATTGACGATGGTCTGAAGATTTTCTTCCATCGGAATTTGGGCCTGACCTCCAAGCAGAAAATGCTGCTCCAGATTCTGGTAGCCGCCGTGTATCTGCTGTATCCGGGAGCCGTCAGCGTCTACAGCACCAGCGTGTGGATTCCCCTGGTCAACACCACGGTTTCCCTGGGTGCCGGTTACTATGTTTTCCTGCTCCTGCTGCTGGTGGGAACCACCAACGCAGTGAATTTGACCGATGGTCTGGATGGCCTGGCAGCCAGTGTTACGGTGCCGGTCATGCTGGCCTTTGCTTACATTGGGTATCTCAGCCACCTGCCGGCGGAAATGCTGTTTGCGCTGGGCGTTTGCGGCTGCTGCCTGGGTTTTTTGGTGTACAACCACCATCCTGCCCGGGTGTTCATGGGTGATACCGGTTCCTTGGCCCTGGGCGGCGCTGTAGCGGCCTGTGCCATTGCAACCCATACGGAACTGCTCCTGGTCCTGATTGGCGGCATTTACGTGCTGGAAGCCCTGTCAGTGATTATGCAGGTCACGTATTTCAAGCTGACCCATGGCAAGAGAATCTTCCGGATGAGCCCCCTGCATCACCATTTTGAGCTGGGCGGCTGGCCTGAAGTGCAGGTGGTCAAGAGATTTTTCCTGATCAGTTGCGTTTTCTCCCTTTTGGGAGTACTATTATTTATCTGTCGATAAATGAGGGGGTAATGTAAAATGGCAGACAATCGGGCAATTTTTGTATACGGAGCAGGTATTAGCGGGCAAGGTGTGGCCGAAGTCCTGGCAGACCAGGGCGAGGAGGTCGTTTTATATAATGATACGGACGTGGATCTGGAACCGGAATGGTGCACTGCCTTTGGGGCAGTGGGCGGCCTGTTTATGACCGAAGTGGATCCCACCGATGAACTGAAAAGAAGTAAGCTGATGATCATCTCCCCGGGGATTCCCTTTACCACCGATACGGTGAAAAAAGCCAGGGAACTGGGCGTAGAAATCATCGGGGAAGCAGAAGAAGCCAGCCGGCTGTACAAAGGCAAATGGATTGGCATTACCGGTACCAACGGCAAGACCACAACCACCACGCTGGTGGGGGAAATGCTGGATACCCTGCCGGTAAAGACGGCGGTGGCCGGCAACATTGGCCGCTCTCTGTCCAAAGAGGTCATCAATCTGGACGCAGATTCCTACGTGGCTGCCGAACTGTCCAGCTTCCAGCTGGAAGGCGTCACCACCATGCGGGTGAACATTGCCCTGATTGTGAACATTACGCCGGACCATTTTGAACGCCATGGCAACATGGAAAACTACATTAACGCCAAGGCCAATATTTTTGCTCACCAACAGCCGGAGGACGTACTGATTTTGAACGCTGACGATGCCAACTGCGTGGCTCTGGCTCCCCGTGCCAAGGGCCGGGTGGTGTTCTTCAGCACCCAAAAACAGCTGGATGAAGGCGCCTATATTGAAGACGGCTGGTTCGTCCTGAACCTGGACGGCAAGAAGCAGCGGATTCTCCAGGTTTCCGACATGAAGATTTTCGGTTCCCACAACGAACAAAACGTGCTGGGAGCCCTGTGCTGCGCCTACTTTGCCGGCGTTACCCCGGAAAACATGGCCAAGGTCCTGAAGAACTTCCAAGGCGTGGAACACCGGCTGGAATACGTAACCACCATCAAGGGCGTACCCTACTACAACGATTCCAAGGCCACCAATACGGACTCCGCCGTGAAGGCCATGGAAGCCTTTAAGGACGGCCACGTAATCCTTTTGGCCGGCGGCCATGATAAGCTGACGGACCTGACCGAATTTATGCAGGTGGCAGCCCGCCAGACCGATGCCCTGATTCTTTTGGGCGAAGCCCGGCAGCGTTTCTACGAAGCCGCGGTGAAAAACGGCGTAAAGAACATCTATATGATTGACGGCAGTTTTGACGATGCCGTGAATAAAGCAGCCAGCCTGGCCCAGCCGCCGGAAGTGGTCCTCCTTTCTCCTGCCTGCTCGTCCTATGATATGTTTGACAACTATCCGCAGCGGGGGAGATATTTCAAGGAACTGGTCCGGAAACTGGAAAAACAGCAGGAAAACGCGTAGGAGGCTAGATTGTGAAAGTAATCCTTTCAGGCGGCGGCACGGGCGGTCATATCTACCCGGCGCTGACCATTGCTGATGCCATACGAGATTTGGAGCCCTCTGCGGAAATCACCTTCGTGGGAACCCGGAAGGGCCTGGAAAAAGATATCATTCCCCGGTACGGCTATCCCCTGGAATTTATTGAAGTGGCCGGGTTTGAGCGCCATTTGGGGCTAGGTACCCTGAAAAGCGCCGGAAAGTTGGTGGTGGGTCTCAGCGAGGCCTACCAGCTGCTGAACCGGATTAACCCCGACCTGGTCATCGGTACCGGCGGCTACGTGTGCGGCCCCATTTTGTTTTGGGCCGCCCTGAAGCGGGTACCCACGGCCATTCAGGAGCAGAATGCCATGCCCGGGGTAACCAACAAGATTCTCTCCCGGTTTGTGGATGAAGTCTTTTTGGGTTACAAGGAAGGGGCCCGGTACTTTGCGTCCCACGCCAAGAAAATCTTTACCGGCAACCCGGTGCGCAAGGAAATCCTTGTGGCCGAACGGTCTGCGGGAATTGCCAAATTTCAGCTGGACCCCAGCCGGAAAACCCTGCTGGTGTTTGGCGGCAGCCGGGGCGCCCGTTCCATCAACCAAAGCATGATTGCGGTGGAAAAGGCCCTAGCCGGCGACCGGCATATCCAGATTCTCCATGCCACCGGCCAGCAGGGGTACCAGAGCCATATTGAAGCCCTGGGAGAAAACCTGCTCAAGGCGGACAACCTGCACATTGTGCCCTACCTGCACGATATGCCCCTGGCCCTGGCGGCTGCGGACGTAGCCGTTTCCCGGGCCGGGGCCATTGGCCTGGCGGAACTGATGGTCAAGGGAATCCCGTCCATCTTGATTCCCTATCCCTACGCCACGGCCAACCATCAGGAATTTAACGCCCGTGCCCTGGCAGCCCTGGGGGCAGCCAAGGTGGTCCTGGACAAGGACCTTAGCGGAGAAATTTTGCTGCGGGAAGTAGAAAGTCTGCTGAAAGATGAAGAAGTCTTAGCCATGATGCATCGCAGCGCCTGCAAAGCAGGTATGCCTCAGGCAGCTGAAACCATTGCCCAGGAGGCGCTGGCTTTGGCAGAACGTGATAGGAGGAACGCATAGTGCTGGATTTGGATAAAATCAAAAATATACATTTTATCGGTATCGGCGGCGCCGGTATGAGTGCCCTGTCGTATGTTATGATCAAACGGGGCTACCAGGTTTCCGGCTCAGATGCCAAACCGGGCTACATGGCCACCAACCTGGCCAAAGAAGGGGCCCTGGTTTTCATCGGCCATTCTGCCTGCCAGATTGAACGGGCGGAAGTGGTGGTGGTTTCTACCGCCATCCATCCGGACAACCCTGAACTGGTGGAAGCCAAAAAAAGACAGGTACCGGTAATCCACAGAAGTGATGTGCTGGCCTATCTCATGAACAAACACAAGGGCGTGGCCGTAGCCGGCGCCCATGGCAAGACCACCACCAGCTCCATGCTCTCCTGCATTACCTGTGAAGGGGGCCTGGATCCCACCATCGTGGTAGGGGGCATCGTTAACAACCTGGGCAGCAATGCCGTCAACGGCAAAAGCGATTATGTGGTGGCAGAAGCCGACGAAAGCGACGGCTCCTTCCTGAAATTCCATCCCTACCTGGCGGTGATTACCAATATCGAAAATGACCACCTGGACCATTACGGCAGCGAAGAAAACATCCAGGCAGCCTTTGCCAAATTTGTGGAGCAGATTAAGGAAGACGGCAAGGCCATCTTGTGCTACGATAACGCCAAGGTCCGGGCCCTGGGAGAAAAGACCGGCAAGACCGTAATCTCCTACGGCATCGACAGCAAGGACGCCGATTACCGGGCAGAAAATATCGAATACGGCAAAAACGGCACCACCTATGATATCCTGTATAAGAACGAAGTCATCGGCAAGGGGCAGCTCATTGTCCCCGGCCGTCATAACGTATTAAACTCCCTGGGGGCCATTGCCGCCGCCCGGGAACTGGGTATCCCCCTGGAAAGCATTCTGGCCTCCCTGGCCCATTTCAGCGGTGCCAAGCGCCGTTTTGAAACCAAGGGCAAGGTTGGCGGCGTTTGGGTAGTGGACGACTACGCCCACCATCCCACGGAAATTGCCGTGACCTTAAAGGCTGCCCGGCAGACCCAGCCGGAACGACTGGTCTGCGTGTTCCAGCCCCACCGCTATACCCGGACCCAGCTTCTCCTGGACCAGTTTGCGGTGGCCTTCAAGGACTGTGATGAGCTGATCATCACCGACATCTACGCTGCCAGCGAAGACCCCATTCCCGGCGTCAGCGGGGAAATGCTGGCCCACAAGATTGCCGAAACCACCGGACAAAAGGTCCGTTATATTTCTGGGCAGGATAAAATCGAAGAAACCCTGGAACGGGAAGTTCGGCCAGGCGACCTGGTGATTACCATGGGCGCCGGGGACATCTACCGGCTGGGGGAGCAGTTAGTGCAAGCATTAGAACGGAGTGAAGCAAATGCGTAAAGAAGACAAAGTCGCAGTGGTTATGGGCGGTCCGTCCAAAGAAAGAGAAATTTCCTTTTTGACTGGCAACGCCATTTTGGCCGCTTTGCAGGAAAAGGGCTACAACGCCGTAGCCATCGACCTGGATCCGGCTCATTTTGTAGAGCAGCTGAAGGAAAGCGGCGCCAAGGTGGTCTTTAACGCCGTTCATGGACTGTACGGGGAAGACGGCCGGCTCCAGGGCGTCCTGGAAATGCTGGGCATTCCCTATACCGGTTCCGGGGTGCTGGCCAGCGCCCTGGCCATGGACAAGGCTTATACCAAGCACCTGTTTGAAAACAACCATGTGCCCACGGCCCGCTGCCTGTACCTGAACAAGCACGATGCCGTCAGCCCCAAGGAACAGATTCTCAAGGAACTGGGCCTGCCGGTAGTGGTAAAGCCGGTGGCCCAGGGCTCCAGCATTGGTGTAGTTATCGTTAAAAGCGAGGCTGAACTGGACAGCGCCCTGGAAGAAGCCTTCTCCTACGGTGACCGGGTACTGGCCGAAGCCTTCTTTAAAGGCAAGGAAGTGGCTGCCGGCGTCATGATGGGCGAGGATGGCAAGGCCATTCCCATGCCCCTGGTGCTCATTGAGCCCCACTCCGGCTCCTACGATTTCCATTCCAAGTACACCAAGGGCGCAACCACCTATACCTGCCCGGCACCTTTTTCCGAAGAAACCACGCAGAAGCTCCAGCAGGTGGCAGTGGCTGCCTATAACGCCCTGGGTTGCCACGGGGTTGCCCGGGTGGACCTGATGCTGGCTGACGATGGCAGCTGCATTGCCCTGGAAGTCAACTCCATTCCGGGGATGACCGCTACCAGCCTGATTCCCAAGGCTGCGGCTGCCATGGGGATTTCCTTCCCCGACCTGTGTGAAAAAATTCTGCTGACGGCTCATTAAAATGAACAAGCCAAAGGTTTTTCGCCCCCGGCTTCACACCAGAAAAAGCGGTCAGGAGGAAGCCCGGGAGAAACAACGAGAGCAGGCTCCCGTCCAGGAAGAACGGGCTTTCCAGCGGCAGCTGCGGGAAGCCCGGGAGGCACGGGAAGCCCGGGAACGCTGGCAGGAAGTAGAGCAGCGGGAGCGGGAAAAGAAGGCGGAGGAGGCAAACGCGCCTCGTAGCCGGACCACCTACCATGAACGGCGCCGCAATAAGCGCAGTACTCCTCCGGAGGAAAACCTGGAGCATTTGACCACCCGGCAGAGAATCCGGAAAAGACGCCGGCTGAACAAGGTGAAGCTCTTTCTCATGCTGGGCTCCATTCTGCTGCTAGTGGCCTCCTACGTGCTGCTGCACCAGCCCTGGCTGGCCTTTGGACGGCTGGACGTCCAGGGCAACAGCCGGGTGACCCGGGAAGAAATCAACCAGTGGGGGAATGTGCCCACGCCCCTGAACATCTTTAACGTGGACAAAAAAAGCCTGGCCAAAGCGCTGCAAAACGATTACCGGGTGGAATCCTCCTCCGTGTCCTACGGCTGGCCCAACGTGCTCCGGGTAGTAATCAAGGAGCGGCAGCCGGCCCTGTACGTAGCCTGCGAAGGAGGAGAATACGCCAAGCTAGACCGTACCGGCCACGTCATCGATTTGCAGCCCGGCATTCCTGACGACAGTGCGCCCTATGTATCCGGGTGCTATGTGGGCCAGGTGCAAAAGGGCGACGTAATCAAGAACCAGGACGTGCTGGGGCTTCTGGATTTTCTCAGCAAGCTGAAGCCCGACCTGAAGAAACGGATTACGGAAATTGCCATGGACGACCAGAAAAGCATCAAGATTTTCCTAGAAGGCGGTGTTCCCATTATTATCGGAACCTACCAGAACGGGGAAGAAAAAATGGATACGTTCATTGCCATCTGCCAGGAACTGGAGTCCAAAAAAATCAAAGCAAAATATATTGATCTGACCTACGACAAACCCTACGTGAAACTGCAATAAAGAATGGGGGACTTATGTTACTAAATGGAAAACGGGAAAAGTTCTTCTTATTTTTGGTCTGCCTGATTCTGGGCACCATGATTTCCACCCAATTCCGCAGTGCAGAAAATGCCAGGCACAACACCCTGAACCAGCAGCGGGCTGAGGATTTGGCCGAAAAGCTGCAAAATACGGAAAAAGAAAACAAGGTGCTGACGGAACGGCTGGAAAAACTGGAAGCCCAGGGCTCGGGAACCGACGCGAAAGTCCTGCAAAGCCTGAAGCTCAAGGCTGGGGAAACCCAGGTGCAGGGCCCCGGGGTCCTGGTAACCCTGGACGACAGTAAGGTGACCCCCAAAAACGGGGAAAACCCCAACCTGTACATTATCCATGACGACGACCTGCTGCGGCTCTTGAACGAGCTCAGGGCCGCTGGGGCAGAAGCACTGTCCATCAACGACGAGCGGCTCCTGGACGTTTCCGAGGTGCGCTGTGCCGGTCCTACGGTATCGGTGAACAACACCCGCTTTACCCCGCCCTACGTCATCCGAGCCATTGGGGACCCCAAGACCCTGGAAGGAGCGCTCCGGATGCGGGGCGGCGTGGTGGAAACCCTGAAATTCTGGGGCATCCAGGTGGACGTAGCCCAGAAGAAGGAAATCATCATTCCGGCCTTTAAGGGCACCCGGCATTTTGAATATGCCAAAGCGGTGGAAGGAGGCAAGTCATGATTTATGCAGTGGCTGGCCTGGCTCTGGGCATCGCCATCGGCGTGTACCTGCCGGTCTTTCCCCAAGCCTACGCCAAACTGGTGGCGGTGGCCTTTATGGCCTGCCTGGACGCAGCCTTCGGCGGTTTTCGTTCCGCCAAGGAAGGCCATTACAACAACAGCATCTTCATCAGCGGCTTTTTCGCCAACGGACTTTTTGCGGTTTTTCTCTGCTACTTTGGCATGAGATTGGGCATAGACCTGTATTATGTGGCGCTTATTGCCTTTGGCCTGAGGATTTTCAACAATATTGCGATCATTCGCCGGCTCTTCATGAAAAAGTAACGGAAAAAGTTGGCGTTTTGCATGAAAAGTGCGTGAAATATTACCTGTCAGATGATATACTATACAGTATAGTGTTATTTTAGAACTACTCAATCTTAGAAAGAAAATAGATTAGGAGGACCATGGTATGATGTTTGAGGCAGATAAGGATAAGCTGGATCAGCCCCTGGAAAAAATAAAGGTTATCGGTGTAGGCGGGGGCGGCAATAACGCCGTTGATCGTATGATCGAAGCCGGGTTGCAGGGGGTGGAATTTGTTGCTGTCAACTGCGACGCTCAGGCTCTGCAAAAATCCAGTGCGCCCACCAAGATTCAAATTGGTGAAGACGAAACGAGAGGCCTGGGAGCCGGTGCCAATCCTGAAGTAGGTGAAAAATCTGCCGAGGAATCCAAGGATGTACTGGCAGAAGTTGTAAAAGGTGCAGACATGGTCTTCATTACCGCTGGCATGGGCGGCGGTACCGGTACCGGTGCTGCTCATGTAGTGGCTGAAATGGCCAAAAATGCTGGTGCCCTGACCGTGGGCGTTGTAACGAAACCCTTCTCCTTCGAAGGCCGTCGTCGTTACAATGTAGCTGAACAAGGGATTGCCAACCTGAAAGCAAAAGTAGATGCGCTGATCACCATCCCCAACGACCGTTTGCTGCAGGTTGTAGACAAGAGAACTTCCATGAAAGATGCCTTCAAACTGGCCGATGACGTACTGCGTCAGGGCGTACAGGGCATCAGTGATTTGATTTCCGTTCCTGGCCTGATCAACGTTGACTTCAACGACGTAAAAGCCGTTATGAGCAACGCTGGCAGTGCTATGATGGGTATTGGTTCTTCCAAGGGTGACGAAGGCGCTGCTGCCGCTGCAGAAGCTGCTGTAAAGAGCCCGCTGCTGGACAGCACTATCGAAGGCGCCAAGGGCGTACTGCTGAACATCACCGGCGGCCCTAACCTGTCCCTGATGGACGTGAACGAAGCCAGCAAGATTATTACCGACGTGGTAGACCAAGATGCCATCATCATCTTCGGTGCCAACATTGACGAAAGCATGGAAGACGAAATCCGGGTAACCGTGATTGCCACCGGTATTGACGAAGGCAAAGGCTCCACCTCTGCCAGACCCCAAAGCTTTGTAAAACCGGAAACCCAGCAAAGCCGTTTCACCCAAAAAGCTGAATCTGCGGCTTCTGCTAAGGTAAGCTCCTTCACTTCTCCTTCTTCGGAGATTCCACCCTGGATTCGCAACAAATAAGCAGTAGAAGGGGGTGTAAGTTATGAAATGTCCATTCTGTTCTTACGGCGACAGCCGGGTAGTCGATTCCCGTTCTATTGATAATGGGGCATCCATCAGACGCAGAAGAGAATGTCCCAAATGTGGACGGCGTTTCACCACTTACGAAAAGTATGAACAAGTTCCCCTGCTGGTCATCAAAAAGGACGGCCGCCGGGAAATGTTCGACAACAAGAAACTTCTGGCCGGATTATTGCGGGCCTTTGAAAAGAGACCCTTCTCCTATGAGCAGATCCAGTCCCTGGCTTCCCAAATCGAAGGGGAACTGCGGGCCAGCGGAGAAAACGAAATCAAGTCCACCCAGATTGGCGAAACTGTCATGAAGTATCTGGAAAAGATTGACCAGATTGCCTACGTACGGTTTGCCTCTGTTTACCGGCAGTTTGCCGATGTGAACAGCTTCATGCAGGAAATTCAAAACATGCTGAAAAAGGGCGGTCCCGATACGGACAAGAAATAATCCGCCGGCAGTGCGGACAACCTGACTGCAAAAAGGCACAGCGCTTAGCGCTGTGCCTTTTTCTCATATGCAGTTTGGAATTAGTACAGTCCGGTTTTCACGTGGGGCACATAGGGTGCCTCCAAAGCTTTGATTTCTTCTTCGTCCAGGTGGATGGACAGGGCGCTTACCGCTTCTTCCACGTGCTGTACCGTGGTGCAGCCCACAATGGGAGCTGTAATAGAGGGCTTGGACAGAAGCCAGGCCAGGGCTTCCTGGGCCATGGAGCGTCCGTGTTTTTGGGCGACGGCAGCCAGGTTATCCACCACTTTTTTATCCTGCTCCTTGGTGGCATCCCACACCAGAGGGGAGACCGTATCCACCTTGGTCCTGGGGGTTATGGTGCCCCAGGGATGGGCACAGCGGCCGCCGGCCAGGGGACTCCAGGGCACCACGGCCATTTTCCGGTCTTGGCACAGGGGCAGGATTTCCCGTTCTTCTTCCCGGTAGATTAAATTGTACTGGGGCTGCAAGGATACAAACTGGGTCCAGCCGTGCTGGGCGGCCAGGTTTTGCAGCCGTTCCAGCTGCCAGGCAAAAATGGTGGAAGCACCAAGGTACCGGGCCTTGCCGCTTTTTACCACGTCGTGGAGGGCTTCCTGGGTCTCCTCCATGGGGGTATTGGGGTCCAGCCGGTGAATCTGGTACACATCCACGTAATCCAGCCCCAGACGTTCCAGACTGTGGTCGATTTCTGCCAGAATGTTCTTCCGGGACAGGCCGCCGCCATTGGGACGGCCGGGCCGCATGGCAAAATTCACCTTGGTGGCCACCACGATTTCATCCCGGTTCAGGCCAAATTCCCGAATGTAGCGGCCGGTATTTTCTTCGCTGCTGCCCATTTGGTACACATTCGCGGTATCAAAGTAATTGATGCCCAGTTCAAGGGCCCGGTGGAACAGGGGCTTGCCGGCTTCGTAGTCCAGCGCCCAGGGAAACAAACCATTTTCCGCACCGGGCTTTCCGAAGCTCATCATACCTAGACAAATCCGGGAAACCTCCATGCCGGTATTGCCAAACTTAACGTAGTCCATAACCGATTCTCCTTTTTATAGTGCCTGCATTTTTGCAGGACTTTTTCTTTTTTGACTTGTTCCGGAGCGATGCCCCAGGTACAATAAAAGCAATAACAATCAATGAATTGACAGGGAGGGACGTGTGTGAATACCAAACAGATGGAATATATTCTGGAGCTGGCCCGAACCGGCAACTTTAACCGGGCGGCGGAAAACCTTTATATTTCCCAGCCCACCCTGACCTACCAGATTAAATTGGCAGAGCAAGAAATCCGTTTCCGGCTGTTTGACCGTTCCGGCCGAGGGGCAGCTCTGACCCCAGCCGGGGAGCAGTTTGTCACTACCTTGCAGAATGTGATGACAGAACTGCGGATTGCCGTAGAGCAGGGACAGAACTTTGCGGCCCGATTCCAGGAGAATCTCCGGCTGGTAATGCCCATCCGTTCGGCGCTGTACTTTTTGCCCCAGGCCCTGGAGCGTTTCGAACAGGAGCATCCGGGGATTTCTGTAACCCCTGGCTTTGATTGGCATCGGGGCATCGAAGCATTTCTTAAAGGCGAGTACGATATCTGCTTTGCCTACCAGGGGGATGTGCGCCATCTGCCAGATGTGCAGCTGCATCCTCTGTTTGACAGCAAGATTTATCTGGTGACCCGGCAGGATGACCCACTGGCCCAAAAAACGCGAATTACGGAGCAGGACCTGGCAGATCGGACCCTGATGGTGGGCGGCCCTTCCCAGGACCCCCTGCGTCAGGTCCAGCGCCGGGTGGTGGAGCATACCGGCTGCCAATATTTCAACAGTGAAAGCCACGACATGTCCCTGACCTATGTGGCCTCCCAGCGGGGAATCGTGCTGTCCCCAGGGTTTCTCAACGACCATACTGGGGCCTTTGCCTGGATACCCTTTGACTGTCCGGAAACCCTGCCCTGCGTGCTGTGTACCCACAAGGAGGACCGCCGCACCAGTGTCTGGCAGTTTGTTGCCCTGCTCCAGGAGCTGTACGCCGGGCAGCCGGATTTTCCCTGCTAAGCCTGTTTTAGGCCGCAGGCCCTGGCCCAGTCCAGCAGCTGCTTTTCTGAAGCATCTACGGCGGCTCCCTGAATAGCCAGGCTCTGGCCCAGACGGGCGCCCTTGCAGGCCTTTAGCAGATCCTTTGCGGCGTGGCCCAGGCCAGAGCCCTCGTGGGTCAGCAGGGGATAAATGGTTTTTCCGGTAAAGTCCAGCATTTCCACCTGGGTAAAGATTGCCATAGGGTAGGTGCCCCACCAGCAGGGCCCCGCAATTACCACCTTGTCGTAGGCGGAAATATCCGTCAGGGGCTGTAAAATCGCCGGCCGGGCGCCAGTGTGCAGCTCCTCCAGGGCCTGTTGGGTGCAGGTGTGATAATCCGTACTGTAGGGTTTCACCGTTTCCACCTGAAAGGTGTCGGCGCCGGTGGCCTTTGCCAGGTATTGGATGGCCTTTTTGGTCTGCCCAACCGGCAGGGAAACAATCCGGCCGTTCACGTAGTTTTCCCCTGACCGGGAATAGTAGAGAAGCAAGGTTTTACTCATAGGAATCATCCTTTCTTGGAACCGGCTAAGGGGCCGGGAATGGTTGGTTGTTTTTTGGATTACTTGTATTGTAGGCTAGTAGATACTTATAAATCAAATTGAAATATTGGATAATCAATTTAAAAATTTAATCGTAGTGTGGAAAATCATTTCTGCTGCACTGTCTAAGGAGGATATTATGCTGCTTCAGTTTTCCAAATCCGAGGAACGGGTTTTTTCAGCTATGAATGGGGGTACAGGAGAAGTGGCTGCCCAGCTATTGCCCTATCCGGGCGGCAAGGTCATTGCCTCCCGGCTGCTGCCGGGAGCGTCCATTGGGCTCCACCGCCACGAAACCAGTACGGATATCAACTTTGTCCTGTCCGGCACGGGCACCGCCCTGTGTGATGGAGTGGAGGAGCCCCTGACTCCGGGCTGCTGCCATATCTGCCCTAAGGGTTCTTCCCACAGCCTGACCAATACAGGGAGCCAGGACCTGGTGCTGCTGACAGTTGTTGTAGAAGGGTAAGAGAAGTACAGCCTGTATAGGCGCACCCGGTCATGCCCCTGCCAATTGAACCCCACGGCCTACCTCCCAAAGTACCCGGTTTTTCTTTTTCTTTCTTTTATATTGTTATGATATAATATACATAATAGGAAGTTGTCCTTGTTTTTTGTAAAGCGAGGTGATGGGTATGGGGAAGTTGTTCCGGGCTTTGGCGAGCTTCGTGTTTGTTCTAGGACTCATTGGCGGGGCTTTGATGGACCTCCTTTGTCTGCTGCCGCTGCTGCTTTTGGCGCTGGGGGTTGAATTAGTGGCGATGTATATTCTCGCCTCGATTTTTGTGTCTCCCGAGCATGCTGGGACAGTGGCCGTCGTCCTTACGGTACTCATGGTGGTTTTTGCACTCATCTACGCCTGGGCGGAGGACCATCAAGACCAGTTGTTTTGATAGCTGCTGTTGTTCCAACAGGTGCACTCTAAAACAAAACACCCCTGAAGAAATGCCAGGCATTTCTTCAGGGGTGTTTTGTTTTATTTTAACTTTGCGGTTCAAATTTTTCAAAAGCCTGGTTGGCTTCCAGCCAGTTCTTGGCCAGGGGCAGCAGCCGGCGGCCATTGTCCGTTAGATCCGCCCGGCGGATTCCCTTGCTGCGCAGCACCAGTTCTGCACCCACCTGCCGTTCCAGGGCTTTCAGCCGATAGCTCACCGTGGCTTGGGATACGTATAAAAGCTTGGAGGCCTTGCTGATATTCCGTACGGTTGCTACAGTCAAAAACGTTTCTACCAATTCCTTATCCATAAGGTGCGCCTTCTAGTATACTTTGTACCCGGTTGGAAGGAAGCCTTCTCCTGGCCCCAGATCAGCAACTGGAGATGCTTTGTGTGATTTGAACAGGACCAGGAAGTGCGCTTCATTCAAAAAACAGAGGGTAAAATGGATTTCAATTCCCCCTAATTTGGGGGATTGGGAACTATTATAGCGAAACGGCAATTTTTCTGCAAAAGGCTGTAGGAATCAACAGCTTTCTTTGGAAATAATGTTAGTATAATGCGTACAGAAAGCAGCGCTTATTGCCTGGCAACAGGGGGCGTGAAGCGGCTATTTTGGGTTGGAAACGATTTGTTGTTTATCATTTGATGCGGAAGAGAAGAAAGAAATTTGGTATACCTATAGGGAAGCCTGGGGCAGGGTTTCCCCGGAGCAGAGCTGCATCAGGCGCTCCGGCTCCAGGATGGTGATGGTCTTTCGTTTGGTTTCGATAATGCCCAGGCGGCGCAGCTGGGTCAGCCCCCGGCTCACGTTGATCAGGCTGACGCCCAGGGTATCCGCCAGTTCTTCCTGGGTCAGGTCCTGGAGCATATTCCGCCGGCCCACTTCGCTGAGCTTTAGCAGGTACAGCAGGTTGCACAGCCGGACAAAGGAGCTGTTGTATTCCTGGTGGGCGCCATCGTAGATTAACAGGTTGGTGTAGGAGGAGAACCAGTCGATGACCCGGCGCACCAGGGCCGGATTGGCTTCAAACAGCTGGGCGAACTGGGCCTGGGTAAATTCGTAGGCCTGGACATGGGTCATGGCCCGGCTCAGCAGGGATTCTTCAATCTTGTAGTGCAGGTAATGGAAGCCGGGGAAAATAGTTCCCCCTGCATGAAAGGAGAGAATCTTCCGGTGGCCGTTTTCGTGGATCAGGTAGTTTTCCACTACGCCGCTTCTGATGTAGTGAATCCGGTCAAACGGTTCGCCCGGTTCCCACAGGTAGTCCCCTTTGCGAAAGGAAACATCCTTGTGGGGCGCTGCGGCAAAATACCCTTCCAGGCTGCGAAAGTCATCAGCAAAAATGTATTTGGGAGTCCATTCCATCGTTGTTCACCTCAGTATATACTGAGATTTATTTTACCATTTTTGGAGGCGAAAAAATGAACGAAATTTTGGCGTGCATCAAGCAGCGCCGGAGCATCCGGAAATTTAAACCGGACCTGATTCCCTGCGAGGACATGGATGCCATCATCGAGGCCGGCCTGTACGCCGCCAGCGGCATGGGCAAGCAGGCCACCAAGATTATTGCGGTCACCAATAAAAAGGTCCGGGATGAACTTAGCGACCTGAACCGGCAAATCGGAGGCTGGAAGCCGGGCTTTGATCCTTTCTACGGAGCCCCGGTGGTGCTTATTGTCCTGGGGGACAAAAGCTGGGTGAACCATGTGTACGACGGCAGCTTGGTAATGGGCAACCTGATGCTGGCTGCCCAGGCCCTGGGCATTGGCAGCTGCTGGATTCACCGGGCCAAGGAAGAATTTGAGCTGCCCTACGGCCAGGAGCTTCTGCAAAAACTGGGTATCCAGGGGGAATGGGAAGGCATCGGCCACTGCGTGCTGGGCTATCCGGAAGGCCCCTTGCCTGAGGCCCCGGCCCGGAAACCGGACCGGGTGTATTATATTGAATAGGAGGCATTACGCATGAAGGTACTGGTGATTACCGGCAGCCCCCATCGGCAGGGCTGCTCGAATTGTCTGGCTGAGCAGGCCATGGCCGGCGCTCAGGCAGCAGGGCACAGCCTGGAACGGGTGGATGCGGCTTTTGCCAATATACATCCCTGTATTGGCTGCAATCATTGCGAAAGCGGCAAGCATCCCTGCATCTACCAAGATGACATGACGGCGATTTATCCCAAAATTGAAAGGGCGGAGGCTCTGATTTATGCTACACCCTTATATTACCATGCTGCATCGGCCCAGTTTCTCACCCTTATCGACCGTTACCATGGCATTGATGAACATATTCGCGGAACCCACAAAAAATGCATTCTTCTGGTAACCGGTTCCAATCCGGACCCTTCCTATATGGATGGTATGCGTATCTGGTTCCAGACGGATATGCGCTATTTGGGGTGGCAGGCAGCCGGCGCTGTCTATGCCCACGGCTGCACAACTGCGGCCCAGCTGAAGGAAACGGCTTTTGCTCAGGAAGCCTATCGGTTAGGTTATACTTTATAAAAACGTTTTTTAGGGAAGCACAACGCAAGAGGAGGAATTTTCCATGCAGTACAAAGTAAAAGTTACGGTAATCGACAAGAAGCTGTACCCGGAGCTCCAGGAGGCCTATTGCGCAGACCCCCAGTCTGGGGCTTGTCCCTGCTACAATGTGGGGGATACCTTCGTATTTGAGCGGTATGGCCTTCAGGACGATTTCTGGCATATGGGGCTGAATACCCTGAAGGAAACCCAGGGGACGGCAGCCGGGGTGGCCGGCGGTCCGGCCATGCCCCATTGCTCCGAGGCCTGGGATGCCATCAGCCGGTATATCTACACCGGCCTGCAAGGAGGCTCCATTATGCGGGGCTGGATGCGGGACGAGCACCAGATGATTGCCTGCTGCTCCGATGGCACCCGTCCGGTTATCTTTAAAATCGAGCGTCTGGACTACAAGCTGGTGAAGCTGCTCCAGGGGGACCTGGCAAAGGCAGCGGCTGCCCTGGGAAGCGTGCCCGGGGTACAGCAAGCCACGGTGCGGGAAGACCTGGGAGCTGTGGAAGTGTATATGGACCGGAACCAGGAAGTGAGCGATGAAGCCCTGCGTCAGGCTCTGGAGGGCAGATCCGTTACCATTGAATAACCTGCAAAAGAAAAACGACCTATTCTGCACTTGGCAGAACAGGCCGTTTTTCTTTTTGGCGGACAATTTAGCACTGCTTTTTTTAGTGGCGATTTCCCCGATTTTGCACCTTGAAAGTACTCCGTCAGTCCCTGCACTTGGCAGAACAGGCTGTTTTTCCTTCTGGTGGACAATTTAGCACTACTTTCTTTTTGGCGTTTCCCCCGGTTCTGCACCCTGGAAGTACTCCGTCAGTTCCTTCAGGAGAATCTTCAGGGCGTAGGACTGGGTTTTGTGTTTTTTGGTCAGACAGCAGATTTCACTGTCAAAATGGGGAATCTGCACCAGGGTAATGGGGGGCTGTTCCTTTTGCAGGGCCTGGTATTCCCGGTTCATCTGGGCGGCAAACTGGGCAAAGGAGAAGGAATAGCCCAGCCCCCGCAGGGTCAGCTTGGTGACGGTTTCTAGGTCGTGGATGGAGTACAGGGGCCGGGGGTTAATGCCCAGCTGATAAAAGAAAGAATCCCCGTTGTTTTTGATGGCCGAATGGATCATCTGGAGAAAGGGTTCCTGGACCAACAGGTCCATAAGCCGGCCCGGGTCCAGCTGCTCCACGGACAGTACGGCGGGCTTTTTGCCGGCGAGCTGCGGGAAGTAGCCTGTGAGCAGCTTTTGGGGCAGCAATAGGCAGAAGGGGTCCCGGTACAGCAGCTGCCGCTCTATATGGCTGGCGGCCGTCCGGGAGGTGGCTACCAGCACATCCAGGGTATCGTCCTGGAGCTGTTCTTCCAGCTGCCGGTAGCCGTCCACCAGGAGGGTCAGGTCAATATGGGGATACTTCTGGTAGAACTGGGGCAGAAAGTCCGGGAGAATCAGCCGGGAGCGGATGGGGGTGATGCCCAGGGTAATATGCCCCCCGCAGGTTCTGGGCCACCTCATCCAGGGTATCGGTGAGCTTGTTTTCCAGGGCCAGCATTTCCCGGGCGTAGGTGACCATGCAGTGACCTGCATCTGTCAGCTGGAGATGGGGACCCCGGAGGAAAAACTGGGTATGGTATTCCTTTTCCAGCCGCTGGATGGCCGAGCTCAAGGTCTGCTGGGAAATAAACAGCTTTTTGGCGGCCTGGGTCATGTTCCGTTCTTCCGCCGTGGTCAAAAAATAAAGCAAACTCCGCTGGTTCATGGGTCCTCCTATCCACAGAATTTTATCTGTGATAATTGACTATAATTAACTGTTTTACACTGTAGCTTGCAAACAGTATACTAAATATATAGAAAAATCGCAAGACTTTCCACAAGAAGGAGCAGAACCATGGAATTACAAGAAAAGAATGGACAGGTAGGGTTTCGCTACCGGACTTGCAGCGGCACGTGCAGCAGCAAGGCACTGAAGGCCCTGGAACCCTACGGCGTATGCAATCTGGCAGACGGCACCCACGGTTTTTATGTGCTGACCCCGGCCATCCACAGCCTGGGGGTGTACCGGAAGGTCATTGGACCCGCAGTGACGGTGGAAATTCCCCCGGGAGATAACCTGATGGTCCACAAGGCCATGGCCCTGATTCAGCCGGGAGCGGTGCTGGTCATCAAGATTACCGGCGAGGGCTGTGCGTCCGCCTGCGGCGGCATTATGCTCCGGCGGATGCAGCGGCTGGGCATTCAGGCCGTCATTGTGGACGGCTACGTAAGAGACCTGGACGAGCTGCTGCAAACGGATATGCCGGTATTTGCCCGGGGGCTGATGCCTGCCGGCTGCAAAAAGAACGGCCTGGGGCAGATCAATTACCCCATTGCCTGCGGGGGCGTGGTTGTCCGGCCCGGGGATATCATCGTAGCAGACCGGGACGGAGTGATTTGCCTGCCGGAAGAAGATGTGCAGGAAGTGGCCCAACGGGCCGCCGAGAAGCTCCAGAAGGAAGCCCGGGCCCTGAAGAACATTGCAGAAGGGCACCTGGTTATGGAGAACGTGGACGAAATCCTGGCCCAGCGGGGATTAAAACAGCTGGGAGGCAAGGAGGGGTAAGCATGGGCGTACTGGCGAACGAAAAACAAGGAAAACCTTCTTTTGGCCTGAACCTGGCCCTGACGGACCCGGTGGTGCTGGAATATGCCAAGCTGGCCGGTTACGATTTTGTCCGGCTGGACTGTGAGCATATCCTCTACGACTACAGTACTATAGGAGAAATGCTCCGGCTGGGCAGAGCCTTGAATATTGACGTGCAGCTGCGGCTGGCGGACCCGGCACAGGCGGGGCCTCTGCTGGATATGGGGGCCACAGCCCTGATGTTTCCCCATGTGAGCAGCGCCCTGGAGGCCAAACGGATTGTGGAGCTGACCAAGTTCCCGCCCCTGGGGGACCGGGGCCTTACCGGGGCCAGCCGGGTGGTGCAGCTCAGCGGGCTTACCACCAGCGCCTACCAGGCCCAGGCCAACACCCAGGTGTACAATATCATCCAAATTGAAAGCAAGGAAGCCCTGGAACGGATCGACGAAATCCTGTCCGTGCCGGGCATTGATTTGGTGGCCACCGGTTGCAACGACCTGTCCCAGTCCCTGGGGGTACCGGGGCAGAAGAACCATCCCAAGGTTTTGGACGCAGAAAACACCATCATTCGCAAGACCTTGGACTACGGCAAGACGCCCACCATTTTGTGCAAAAGCCAGAAGCGGTATGCAGAACTGCTGGAGCAGGGCGTGCGCTGCTTTTCCGTAGGCAGGGATGACAGCCTGCTGAAAACAGCCCTGGAAACCCAACTGCAAAAATTCACGCAGTCCTGTCAGGAATAACGGAGGAATCAATTATGGAAATTGGGATTGGCATCTGGGCCTTCTTGGCCTACATTGGATTTATCCTTATTTGGAACCTGGTGGTGAAACGGAAATTGGCGGAAGCCATGATGATTTCCTGGATCATCGTCTGCCTGCTCCACGGCCTGGACAAGGCACCGGCGGCCCTTTGGAGTTCCTTCCTGAGAGGCACCCGTACTTCTTCCTGCCTGTCGCCTATTTTGTTTGTAGGCATGGCGGCCCTGATGGAAGAAACCAATATCATCGGTCGGCTTATTGATATTTTGAACTCCCTTATTGGACGCCTGCGGGGCGGCCCGGCGTACATTTCCGTACTGGCCAGCGCCCTCATGGGGCTGATTTCCGGCTCCACCGCAGCCAACGCCGCCACCGTAGGGAGCATTACCATTCCCTGGATGATGGAAACCGGCTGGAGCGCCGACATGGCCGCCATCATGAACTCCGGCAACGCTGGCCTGGGGGTATCCCTGCCGCCCAGCACGTCCATGTTCCTGATGCTGGGCTTTGCGGATGTGGCGGCCTATACCACCACCGGGGACGTGTACATTGCCGTTCTCTGCACCGGCCTTTACGGGGTGCTGTACCGGCTGCTGTTGACCTCGTACTTCATCCGCCGGTACCACATTGAAGCCCTGAAAGAAGAAGACGTGCCCAACTTCTGGACCACCATCAAGGAAAAATGGGGCTCCCTGATTATCTTCGTAGGGGTTATGATTCCCCTGCTGCTGACCACCGGCCCCATTTCCCAAATGCTGCGGCACAGCCATTTTGGCGCCAAGGGCGTCAAAGCCATCGACATCATCATCTGGGTGCCGGTGCTGATCATCCTGGGGGTGCTGTTTGAAGGCAGAAAACACCTGCCCCACGACGCCGCCGGCTGGAAGGGCTTCTTTAAGCCCCTGGCCAAAAAGTTTTTCAACGTGGCCCCCATTATCATGTTCGCCATGTGCGGCTCCGAAGCCCTGAGCTCCATCGGCTTCGGCCACGACGTATCCGTTTTCATGAACGCTTTGGGCCTGAGCAAGGTACTGACCATTCTCCTGCTGGTAGTGGTGGTAGAATGCGTGGTAGGCCCCCTGAATGCCTCCGCCGCTACCATGGCTCTGGGCCCCATGTGCTTCCTGTGCCTGAAGGATGCAGGCGTAGCCCCGGCCACCGCCGTAGCCGTCTTCCTGATGCTGGTGTCCAACCAGGGCGCCATTCCTCCCAGCTCCTCGGCCATCTACATTTCCTGCGGCATTTCCGGCAGTGACGTCACCCGGACCTTCAGCAAGCTCATGTGTAACTACGCCATACCCATTGCCTGCATCGCTGCCCTGATCGCCCTGGGCATTCTGCCCGTTATCAGTTAGGAGGCTGCCATGAAAACCTTGAACCCGCTTTTACTCACCATATTTTATATCTTCCTGGCCCTGACCTTCGGCTGCGCCATCTTCATCGTAATGGGCCAAGCCGTGGCCATCGTTACCAGTAACCCTGGCCTGGCCGTCTGGTGCAAAAAACTCATTGCCTTGAACGCCCGCTTCGGTGCCGGCCTGTCCATTACTACCCTGATTATGGGGTATCTGAACGGCTGGATGAAGGGGAAGAAGGAAGGGTAAGGGAAAAAAGTAAATAGCAAGGACCTGTGGAAAAGAGGTAATCCTCTTCGCCACAGGTCCTTTTTTGTGTAGCGCATTACCGATGATGCAGCAAAAATTACCGATGGTTTGTCGGCAGCAGGATTCGGGAACATTACGGTTAAGTAGGATAGAAGTATTCCTGTCAAAGGAGGTGAATTCATGCAAAAATTTCGCTGGAAAACCTTGAACCAGGAAGGGCAGACGATAACCGGAGAAATGTATGCCGGCAGCCAGGCAGAAGCAGGGCAGAAATTGCTTTTGACCTATCCCTATGTACTGGAACTGAAGCCCGTTTTCCAATGGAAACTGGGGTTGGGCAGGCGGAGAAACCTTACCGACCTGGAACGGGAAACCCTGTACAGGCAATTGGCCATCCTTCTGGAAGGGGGTATTCCAATTCTGAGAGCGGTCCACGTACTGGGCCTGGGCAAAAGCCAGAAACTCCAGGATTTGTGCCAGGCCCTGGAACAGGATCTTCAGGCGGGCTTTTCCCTTTCCCAGACTTTGCAGAAACATTGGCAGCAGGCGGGAAGCTTGGCACCCAAGTTGGTGGCAGCGGGGGAAGAAAGTGGCAAGGTGCCGGAAACGCTTCAGGGTTTGGCAGATTTCTATGGGGAACAGCGGGAAAACAAGAAAGCGGTGATTCAGGCCTGTATGTATCCAGGACTGGTTTTTCTGCTTTCCTTATGCATTGCCCTGTATTTTGCCTGGGCTATATTGCCCATTTTTATGGACGTGTACCAGCTGATGCGGCTGGAACCAACACCGCTTCTTGTGGGAGTCCTGAACCTGCGGAATCTGGCGGCAGAGTATCCTCCCCTGGTTTTCCTCTTTCTAGCAGGACTGGGCTGGTGCGGCACCCAATTGCTGCAGGGAAAAGGCGGTTTTTGGCACAAACTGCCCATTTTGGCTTCCCTCTACCATGATCTGTGGGAAGTTCGCTACAGCCGGCTGCTTTCCCTGCTTTTGGCTAGCGGCTTGACGTTGGATAAGGCCCTTACCGCCGCAGGAGCTATCCTGCCGGAGGAGAAACTGCGCACTGTAAGCCGACAGCTGGAGCAGGAGGTCATTGCAGGTATGTCCCTTCATGGTGCCAGCGAAAATCATCCCCAATTTTTTGGGTCGTTGACCCGGGAATTTATTGCCATTGGGGAAGAAAGCGGCAAATTGCCGGAAATGCTGGGAGAGGCGGCAGCCCTTATGGAAAAAGAACTGCGGAGCCGGCTGAAGAACCTGAAGACATTGCTGGAACCCTGCTTGCTACTGCTGCTTGCAGGGGGGAGTGCCGCACTTTTGTATCTTGTACTGTCCCCCATGTACACCATTATGAATCGCTTGCCCGCTCAATTTTGAAAGGAGATTAAGAAACTTATGCTGCAGAACCAATTCGATTCCAAAGAAACCCAAAATTTTCAACAGACTACACTTGTAAATACACCCAAAAAGAAAAGAAAGAAATCTCCCGGTTTCACCCTGATTGAAGTCATTGCTGTAATGGCCATTATCGGGGTCATGGCGGCTGCCCTGATGCCCAGTGTAGAATCTGCCATGAACAAGTCCAAGGATACCCAGTTGGTGAGCAATCTGTCGCTGCTGGACAGCGGCGCCAAAATCTACACCATTGAGAACGGCAAGGCTCCCACTAGCCTTCAGGAATTGGTGGATAAAAAATATGTGCCCGACAAGAACTATGAAGGAATAACGTATTCCGCAGGTACAGAAGGTGGCAGTGCTTCCTTTACGGGCACGTTAAGCAGCGGGGAAAAGGTCAGCAGTACGGACCTGGGCCTGCGTACCCCCAGTGGCAATTCCCTATGAGCTGCGGTGCCCGGAAAAGCCCGGGCTTTGTGATGCTGGACCTGCTTTTGGGGCTAAGCCTGTACCTTACCCTGGCCTTTTTCTGCCTGCCTCTGTTTTCCAGCATCAGTGAATTGAGTAAGGCTGTCAAACTGAACTTGGCTTCTCAAGCTATGAGTACCTTTGCCTCTACTGCCCAGCAAAAGGTCATGTACCAGCACGAGGGAATTCTCTGGCTAAAGCGGAATTGGCAGAACCCGAAGGAGCTTCAAATTGGCCAGCAGTACCAGGTCCAGCGGCAGATTTCCATGGCAGAATTGGGGCTGGGAGACTTCGAAGCCAAGTCCTTTAACACGAGCTTTATCCGCAGCGGCAATGCCACTGGCTATATACATGTTGCCCACCGGACGGACCCGGGGTACAGCCGGATGCTGATTTTTCAGCCTGTAACAGGACGGATGGTTTATGCAGATCCATGAAAAAGCCGCAGGCTTTATCCTTTTGGATGTATTGTGGGCTACTGTGCTGGCAGGGCTTTTGGCTGTGCTGGGCCTGGAAACCTGGGCGGTAACTGCCAAAATGCTGGAGCGGTATCAGCGTCTCCAGGCGGCTGCCCGTTTGGCCCGGGAAGCGGTCTGGAATGTGGAAGACGGACTGCCGGTTCCGGCAGAACGGGAGGGCCTGACGCTGCAGGTGACCCAGCGCGCAATGGCGGGTTTTGACCAGCCCCAGGTGCTGTATCAGATTGACGTGCTGGAGCAGGACGGAAGGAGGTACTTCACCTATTATGCGTTTGGGAAAAAGTAGGGGCAGTCTCCTTTTGGAAAGCTATATTGCCCTGGGATTTTTTATGCTTATTACGGCGGGAATTCTTCAATTTGGCGGCCGGCTGGTGCAGCTGTTTGCTGCTCAATACGGTCAGTGGGAACTGGAACGGGCAGCCCAGGACCTGGAAGCACGAGTGGGTAGCCATTTGGAGTTTGCTGTGGACCGGGTGGAAATCCACCCTTCCTTGACTGGCTCTAGAAATGGGATTGCTACGTATGGCCATTTGCAGCCCCTGAAACGCAGCTATTACCTGAACCACCCCATGAAGAATCCCCAACAGCAGCTGCTGTATATGGCCTCCTGGGTGAATTCCACCCGGCCGGGGGCGAATCCGCTCTTGGCTCCTCAGCTGGAAATAGAAGACCTGAAGGTGGAAAAGACGGGGCCTAACCGGCTGCGGTGGCGTCTGTTGCTCAGCTATCCTGCCACCGGGCAGAAAAAGCAGGTGGAGGAGGTCTTTCGCTATGGCAATTACTAATGGAAAAAGTACCGGCATGGTGTCCCTGCTGTTCCTGTATCTGTTTGCGGCCTTTGCCGGCATTCTGTATGCCCTAAAGCAGGTTACCTTCCAGGAGGTGGATGCCCTGGTCTACCGGGAGCAAAGCCGGCAGTGGGCGGAGTTGCTCAGCAGTTTCTGCCGCAGCAGGAATGGACTTCCTCTGAATCGGGAGAACAGCATTAAGGAACTGCCGCCTATGGGGTTTCCGGGGTCTCCGGACCAATTCCAAATCCGGGTAAAAACCTGGCAGAGGGGCGTGCAGCTGCGTATGGAATATGCTAGCCTGCACCGGCTCAACCGGGGCCTTCTGATGGATGGAGCCCGGTATGAAATCCGGCCGGTGGGGAAAAACCTGGAGGTGGAGTATCCTGTGGGCCAGATTCGGGACAAAAATTCCGGGCTGGGTCTTTTGGGAATGTCTGCAGTGGATTTTGCCCACGCCATTACCAGTCCTATGCCGCCCCAGGCTAGGCTGGAACAGCCGCTGGAACCCTATCTGTACCAAACGCCCAGCCGTAAGCCCATTACGTATACCAAGGCGGTGCTGCGGGGCAGCGGGGTGCTGGTACCCCAGGGAGCTCTGACCTTTAGCAACGGCTTTCGGGTGGAAGGGGATTTTCGGATCTATTGCGGCGGCTCTCTGACTCTGGGTGAAGGAGTCTATATGGACAAGGTGCTGCTGTATTCGGCCGGGGCCATGAAAATCGGAAAAAATTCACATATCAATGGTATAATAGTCTCTGACGGCATTGTGGAGCTGGGGGAAAACGTCACCTACACGGAGGACCGCAGTGTTTTGCAGCCGTTTCTCACGAGATATTTATTATAACAGGAGGATTTTCATGAAAAAACTGTTGACGCTGTTTGCTGCTTTCTTATTCTGTCTGCCGGAAACAGTGCTGGCCTTTGGGCACACCACGGTGCTCCAGGAGCATTATGCCGACGGCAATGCAGAGGGTGTGGTTCCCTATGTGGATGGCCTGAAGGAGCAATATCTGGAAAACAATCTGAATCATGTCATTAAGGAAAAGGCCAATGCCCTGGGCAAGGAAGCCGGGGGCAAGGCGGTGCTGTCCTACCAGATTACGGTGAACCGGCCTACGCTGTTTAGTGTAATCCTGAAGGCGGAAGGGGACAAGACGGTCTACGACGGCCTGAATCTGGACACCACCAGCGGCAAGGAGGTGGAACCTCGGGATCTGCTCTATACCAATACGGCGGAGTATACGGAAAAGCTCCTGGGCAAGGATTTTGTCTTTGGGGAAAACGGGATTCTGCTGCCGGCGGCTCCGGGGGGCGCGTATACCACCAGTGTACCCTATGCGTCCCTGGTAAAATCCATCAATGTGGCGGAGGGGGCCCGGCTCCTGACCAGCTACAAGCTGACCCAGGACGCTGCGGACAAGACCCTGGTACTGCACCCGGGGGAACTGGTGGCGCTGTACCTGGATGCCAATCCTACCACGGGCAATACCTGGCAGCTCCTTGACCAAAGCAGCCAGGGGGGCTTTGCCAATCTGGGCCATTCCTTCTACCTGCCCATGGTGAACGAATCCGGCCAAAATGGTTCTCCCGGCAGCACCATTTTGTTCCTGAGCTTTACCCAGGCCGGGGACTACAAGATAAAGGCTGAGTATGCCAAAACGTTAAACCTGCCGTTGAAAGATATTGTATTCAATTTTAAGGTAATTTAAGAGCAATATAAGCAAAAGCTGTCCAGCCAATTGAAAATAGTTTACCAAGGCGCGTCTGCGGACGCGTCTTTTTGTATAAGGGGGATATTTCAGCATTGAACTTAATAAAAATACAAGAAACGGGGAAATATGTCCCAAACCGGGGTAAAATGAAAGATTCTGAAAAAATGAACTTCGTCAACCGTAATTGACAAAGGCACAGTTATAGGATAAAATTATACACATATTAATATATTTAATATTAAAATAACATGAAACTGTTGAATATCTGAAAATTCAGTGCTATACTAATGTTGTCGCTAAGAGATATAGCGAAGCATATTCGAAAATAAGCGTACATTAATTAAACGAAATCCATAGCCTACTGGGGTGACTGAATCCAAGGCTTACGGGGAGAAGCCTCCAGGGGATCCATGGACTCAGATTGAGGGAGGAATGATTTTATGACAAAAGCAGATATCCAAGAAACCTACGGTTTGTTTATTAACGGCGAATTTGTTCCTGCGTCCGACGGCGCTACTTTTGATGCCCATAACCCGGCCAACGGGGAGCATTTGGCTTACTTTGCCGAAGCTACTAAAGAAGACGTGGACAAGGCCGTCAAGGCTGCCAGAGCTGCCCTGCCTGCCTGGGGCAGAACTTCCCCCATTGAACGGCAGAACGTGCTGCTGAAGATTGCTGATATTATCGATGCCAACCTGGACCATCTGGCCCTGGTAGAAACCCTGGATAACGGCAAACCCATTCGGGAAACCAAGGCTGCCGATATTCCTCTGGGCTCCGACCACTTCCGGTATTTCGCCGGCTGCCTGAGAGCCTGGGAAGGTTCCGCCAATATGCTGGATGACAACACCATGTCCCTGATTCTCCACGAACCGGTAGGCGTGGTAGGCCAGGTCATTCCCTGGAACTTCCCGTTCACCATGGCCTGCTGGAAATTGGCTCCTGCCCTGGCCGCTGGTGACACGGTGGTCATCAAACCGTCCTCCCATACCTCTCTATCCCTGATGGAACTGGTACGGCTGATCAAGGACGTAGTACCCAAAGGCGTTATCAACGTTATCACCGGCAAGGGTTCCAAATCCGGCCAATGGATTCTGGACCACCCGGATCTGGACAAACTGGCCTTCACCGGTTCTACCGAAGTGGGCCGGGGCGTATACCAGGCTGCCTGCGACAAATTGATTCCGGCTACCCTGGAATTGGGCGGCAAATCCGCCAACATCGTCTTTGATGATGCGGATATGACCCAAGCCATTGACGGCGCCTGCAAGGGCATTCTGTTCAACCAAGGCCAGGTTTGCTGCGCTGGTTCCCGGCTGTTTGTACAGGAAGGCATTTTCGATGAATTCCTGAAACATTTGAAAGCCACCTTCGAAGCGGTGAAGATTGGCGATCCTACGGATCCTACCACCCAATTGGGTGCCCAAATCTATAAAGCCCAGCAGGATAAGGTCCTGAACTACGTAAAATTGGGCGTAGAAGAAGGCTGCCAGCTGATTACCGGCGGTGAAAAATACACCGAAAACGGCTGCGATAAGGGCTTCTTCATGAAACCCACCATCCTGGTGGCCAACTCCAACGCTGACCGGGTATGCCAGGAAGAAATCTTTGGACCTGTGGTTGTGGTACAAAAATTCAAGACCGTGGACGAAGTTATCAAACTGGCCAACGACAGCGATTATGGCCTGGGCGGCGCCGTATTCAGCAGCAACATCAATACGGCTTTGAAAGTAGCCCGCAGCGTACGCACCGGCCGTATGTGGGTCAACACCTACAATGACCTGCCTGCCGGCGCTCCCTTCGGCGGCTACAAACTGTCCGGTATCGGCAGAGAAACCCATAAGGTGATTTTGAACCACTACAGCCAGATCAAGAACATCCTGATCAACCTGCGGCCTGGCCCCAGCGGGATGTATGATGTGAAATAAAAGCCTTTAACAAACTGGTAAAGAACCCCATAAGAGCAGCACAGCCGTCCTTGGTTGTGCTGCCCCTTTTGTTTTGGGACAGGAACTGCTTCTCCGCCTTTAGATTGACACTGGCCTGTGGAAAGTTTATAATTTTTGTAGCAGGTCATGTAACTGACGGAAGTGGGTAAACCACAGGGAGCATGGCCCAAGACCGCCGACCGTCTGGGCAGAAAAGCTGACCCGGGATAGGTCGGTTTTTTCGTAAAAAAGGAGGAAAAGCATCTATGAAAGAATTGAAATTAAAGTACGGCTGCAACCCCAATCAGATTCCTGCCAGAATCTATATGGCTGGCGGTGAAGATCTGCCGATTACGGTGTTAAACGGCAACCCTGGCTATATCAACTTCCTGGATGCCTTCAACAGCTGGCAGCTGGTGCGGGAACTGAAAAAGGCCACGGGCCTGCCTTCTGCCGCTTCCTTTAAGCATGTGAGCCCGGCCGGTGCGGCTGTGGCCAGCCCGCTGAACGCAACCATGGAAAAGGTGTATGGGGTGGAGGGTTTGGAGCTGTCGCCTTTGGCTTCGGCCTATGTGCGGGCCAGAGGTGCTGACCGCATGTCCTCCTTTGGGGATTTTGTGGCGCTGTCCGACGTGTGCGACGTGGCTACGGCACGGGTGCTGAAGCACGAAGTGTCCGACGGGGTCATTGCCCCGGGCTACGAACCGGAAGCCCTGGAAATCCTGAAAAGCAAGAAAAAGGGCCGCTACAATGTAATTGAAATCGACCCGGATTATGAACCGGAAGAACTGGAAACCAAGCAGGTGTTTGGTATTACCTTTGAACAAAAACGCAACAATGACCAGATTACGGAAGCGCTGCTGCAAAACCGGCCGACCAAGAACAAGGAACTGCCGGAGGAAGCGGTCCGGGATCTGCTGATTGCCATGATTGCCCTGAAATACACCCAGTCCAACTCTGTGTGCTACGTCAAAGACGGCCAGACCATCGGCGTAGGCGCCGGCCAGCAGTCCCGGGTACACTGCACCCGGCTGGCAGGGGACAAGGCCGACAAATGGTGGCTGCGCCAAAGCCCCAAGGTCCTGGCGCTGCCCTTCAAACCGGGCCTCAGCCGTCCGGAAACGGACAACACCATTGACGTCTACACCTCTGACGAAGCGGAAGACGTGCTGGCCGACGGCAAGTGGCAACAATACTTTACGGAAAAACCGGAACCTATGACCCGGGAAGAACGGGCTGCCTGGATTGCCCAAAATACCGGGGTGTCCCTGGGTTCTGATGCCTTCTTCCCCTTCGGCGACAACATCGAACGGGCCTATAAGAGCGGCGTGGCCTATATTGCCCAAACTGGCGGCTCCATCCGGGACGACCTGGTGATTGCAGCCTGCGATGCCCACAACATCACCATGTGCATGACCGGCGTCCGTCTGTTCCATCATTAACACTTTTCGCCCGGCGTGGAGGTTTTTTAGGGAATTTGTTGACATCTGTTACTAAAAACCGTATAATTACCACCATAAACTATAAAGCTTGTAAACAATGACTATGACGGAAGAAAAGATGCGCAGTGAGATTTTCAGAGAGTCGGCGGCTGCTGTGAGCCGATAATCTGCTGGGCATGGATAACTGGTTCCTGAGTCGTCCGGGTGATACGTAGTCCGGAACGGGAGGTCCCGTTACAGACCTTAGCCTTAGCAGAGGTGAAAGGGTCAGCAGCGCTGACTGAAACAAGGGTGGTACCGCGTGGAAATTTTTCCCCGCCCCTAGACAATACCTGGGGGGCGGGGATTTTTGTTGCCCCCGGAAAACAAGGAGGAAACAAAAATGCAAAAACCCATTAAAAAATACATTCCTTTTCAGGGGGTATCCCTGCCGGACCGGACCTGGCCGGACAAAACCATTACCCAGCCGCCTATCTGGTGCAGCGTGGATCTGCGGGACGGGAACCAGGCCCTGGTAACCCCCATGCAGCTGGAAGAAAAGCTGCTGCTGTTTACCACCCTGGTGAAAATCGGCTTTAAGGAAATCGAGGTGGGATTTCCCTCAGCCTCCGAAACGGAATACGAAATCCTGCGCACCCTGATCGAGGACCACTATATCCCTGACGATGTAACCATCCAGGTGCTGGTCCAGGCCCGGCCGGAGCTGATTGAAAAGACCTTTGAGGCCGTAAGGGGCGCCAAGAACGTGATTATCCACTTCTACAATTCCACCTCCACCCTCCAGCGGAAAGTGGTGTTTGACAAGGAAATGGACGGCATCACCAAGATTGCCGTGGACGGGGCCAAGTTGATCCGGGAGCTGACGGAGAAGGAAGTGGCCAAAAGCGGCATGAACATCCGCTACGAGTACTCCCCGGAAAGCTTTACCGGCACGGAAACGGACTACGCTGTGGAAATCTGCGAAGCGGTGCTGGATACCCTGGGGGCCACGGCGGAAAAGCCGGTCATCATCAACCTGCCCTCCACGGTGGAAATGTCCACCCCCAATACGTATGCGGACCAGATTGAGTACTTCTGCCGGAAGCTGAAGGACCGCAGCCGGGCCATTATCAGTCTCCACCCCCACAACGACCGGGGCGAAGGGGTAGCCGCGGCAGAGCTGGCCCTGATGGCCGGCGGGGAACGGGTAGAGGGGACCCTGTTTGGCAACGGGGAACGGACCGGGAACGTGGATATTGTCACCCTGGCCCTGAATATGTACACCCACAATGTGGACCCCAAGCTGGACTTCTCCCATATCAACCGGATCAAGCGCATCTGCGAAAGTGTCACCAAAATGAAGGTCCACGAAAGACATCCCTACGCCGGGGAGCTGGTGTTCACCGCTTTCTCCGGGTCCCACCAGGACGCCATCCGCAAGGGCTTCAAGTACATGGCGGACACCAACAGCCGGTATTGGGAAGTGCCGTACCTGCCCATCAACCCGGCGGATATCCACCGGGAGTACGAACCGGTGATCCGCATCAACAGCCAGTCCGGCAAGGGGGGTGCCGCCTTTGTGATGCAGCAGGCGGTGGGCTACTACCTGCCCAAGGAAATGCACCCGGAATTTGGCCATATTGTTAAGGAAGCCGCCGACCAGTACGGGGACGAGCTGTCCGCCAGCCAGATTGTGGAGCTGTTCAACAAGGAATACGTGGATTTCCAGGGCAATTATCAGCTGGGCAAGCATCGGGTCTACGACAACCAGGAAGCCGCTGAGGACTCCAATACGGTGTTTGAGGGAGATGTGAAGGCCGGGGGCACCGACGTGCATATTATCGGCTCCGGCAACGGCCCCATCGATGCCTTCTTCAGCGCCCTCCACAAGATTGGGGTGGACGGCTACAGCTTCATCAACTACCACGAACACGCCATTTCCCAGGGCTCCAATTCCAAGGCCATTTCCTATATTGAGCTGGCCAAACCGGACGGCAAGCACATTTTTGGGGTAGGCATTCACCCCAATATCAACACCGCTTCCCTGTTAGGAATCATCAATGCCATCAACCGTTCAGAAAAATCTCTTGAGAAATGACTTGCACATTATGCCCAACCATGGTAGAATACTTTGGTAAAGCTTATTGGTGGAGGTGAAAACATGCCGAATATTAAGTCTTCCATTCGTAGTGTCAAGACTGATGCCGAACGACGCGCTGCCAATGGCCCGGTTAAAGCTGAAATCCGCAGCACCGCACGCAAGGTTGAAGCTTTTGCTGCTGCAGGATCCAAAGATGAGGCCCAGGCCACTTTGAAGGTAGCAACGAGCTTATTAGATAAAGCTGCTCGCAGAGGTACGGTGAATAAAAAAGCCGCAGCTCGCAAAAAGTCTCGTTTAGCAAAGAAAGTAAATGCAGTAAAATAAGATTGGCCAGGAAGGCTGACAACTCTTTACAGTTGCCGGCCTTTTTTGTCGTATAAAACAGGCAAAAGGCGCAGCCTTAGACAAGATGCGGCTTTTCATGATATAATAAACTATTCGATTGTAAATTCCAAAGCTTGAATTACCTTTTAGGGAGAGAAATAAGAATGGCCAAAAGCGATCATATCAGAAATTTTTCCATTATTGCCCATATTGACCATGGCAAGTCAACCTTGGCAGACCGGCTGATCGAGAAAACCGGAACCCTTTCCAAACGGGAAATGGAAGACCAGGTACTGGACTCCATGTCACTGGAAAGAGAACGGGGCATCACCATCAAGGATCAGGCTGTTCAGCTGCATTACCAGGCCAAAGACGGACAGGAGTATATGCTGAACTTGATCGACACCCCGGGGCATGTGGACTTTACCTACGAAGTATCCCGGGCCCTGGCTGCCTGCGAAGGGGCGCTGCTGGTGATTGACGCCACCCAGGGCATCGAAGCCCAAACCCTGGCCAATGTGTACCTGGCCATGGAGCACGACCTGGAAATCATTCCCGTCATCAACAAGGTGGACCTGCCCAGCGCAGATCCCCAGCGGGTGGAAAAGGAAGTAGAAGACGTGTTGGGTATTGACGCCAGCGACGCCGTCCTGTGCAGTGCCAAAACCGGCCTGGGCGTGGACGAAGTACTGGAAGCTGTGGTAAAGCGGGTACCGCCTCCCAAGGGCGACCCGGAAGCCCCTCTCCAGGCCCTGATTTTCGACTCCAAGTTTGATGCCTACAAGGGCGTTATCCTCTACGTCCGGGTAATGAACGGGGTCCTGAAAACCGGTATGTCCATCCGGCTTATGGCTACCGGCAAGGTGTACGAGGTCACCGAGGTGGGCGTCTTCCGGCCGGCCATGGTGAACGTGGACCAGCTGGGCGAAGGCCAGGTAGGGTACCTGGCAGCCGCCATCAAGACCGTCAAGGACGCCCGGGTGGGCGACACGGTAACGGACAACAAACGGCCCGCCAAGGAGCCCCTGCCCGGCTACCGGAAAGCTACCCCCATGGTGTACTGCGGCCTGTACCCGGTGGACAACTCCGACTACGATAACCTGCGGGATGCCCTGGAAAAACTCCAGCTCAACGATGCGTCCCTGCTGTTTGAACCGGAAACCTCCTCGGCCCTGGGCTTTGGCTTCCGCTGCGGCTTTTTGGGCCTGCTGCACATGGACGTTATCAAGGAACGGCTGGAACGGGAGTACAATCTGACCCTCATTACCACCGCCCCCAACGTAATCTACGAAGTGGTGAAGACCAACGGGGACGTGGAAATGGTGGACAATCCGTCCCAGTTCCCCAATCCTACGGTGATTGAACACGTGGAAGAACCCTTTGTGAACGCCACCATCATTGTGCCCAAGGACTATGTGGGCGCAGTCATGGAACTGTCCCAGGAAAAACGGGGCGAATACGAGAATATGACCTACCTGGACGAAAACCGGGTGATGATCCATTACGCCCTGCCGCTTAGTGAAATCATTTTCGACTATTTTGACCGGCTGAAATCCGTATCCCGGGGCTACGCTTCCCTGGACTACGAACTCAGCGGCTACCGGCCTTCCGACATGGTGAAGGTGGATATTCTCCTGAACGGGGAAGGGGTGGACGCCCTGTCCGCCATTGTCCATCGGGACCGGGCCCAGGTCTGGGGCCGTGCCTTGGTAGAAAAGCTGCGGAAACTGATTCCCCGCCAGCTGTTTGAAATTCCCATCCAGGCAGCCATCGGCAGCAAGATTATCGCCCGGGAAAACGTCAGCGCCATGCGTAAGGACGTATTGGCCAAGTGCTACGGCGGCGATATTACCCGGAAACGGAAACTGCTGGAAAAACAGAAGGCTGGTAAGAAACGCATGAAGCAGGTGGGCTCTGTGGAACTGCCCCAGGAAGCCTTTATGGCCATCCTGAAGATGGATAAATAACCCAAAGCAGGAAAGCTCCTTGACCTGTGAACTACACTAGGAAATGCACCAAGGAAGAAGCTGCGAGATTGATACAGGCCCAAGGGGGCCGCGGGAGATGAGCAAACCAATGGAAATGTATAAACCCACCCAAGAGGTGATTTACGAATCCATCAGGAACCAGATTTGCAAGGGGGAGCTGCAGCCTGGTACGGAATTAAAACAAGTGGAATTGGCCCAGCAGTTTGGGGTATCTAGAATGCCCATCCGGGAGGCGCTGCAGAACCTGCTGGCCTCCGGGCTGGCTACCCGGCTGCAAAACCGGCACGTGGTCATTGCGGACGATGCCCGCAAGCTGGCCCTGGAGGAGCAGGGCACGGAAACGGGGGAAGTGGACCGGCCCCGGGTGAAGGCGGAACAGACGGCGAAAACCCAGGTTCCCATGAACAAGATTCATTTACTGCCTGCCCGGGAGCAGGTGGCTGCCTATTTGCGCAAAGCCATTCTGCGCCAGGAAATCCGGGAAGGCACCATCTTGAACCTGGCGGATACGGCCAGACAGATGGGGGTGTCCGTGACCCCCGTGCGGGAAGCCTTGCAGCTGCTGGCGGCCCAGGGACTGGTCCGGCTGCGGCCCAATAAGGGCGCCGTGGTCATGGGCATCAACGAAAAGGCCATTCGGGATCATTTTGCCGTCCGTACCCTTTTGGAAGGGGAGGCGGCCGCCCTGGCGGCCCGGCCGGGCAGCGATATTTCCGAGGTGGAGGAAGTGTACGCCGCCATGAAAAAGTGCATGGAAGAACAGCGCTACAGCGAGTACACCCACTACAACGAAAGCTTCCACATGGCCATTTGGCAGGCCTCGGACAATCCCAAGCTGGCCCAGATTCTGGCCAGCCTGTGGAACGGGCTGTCCCTGGGCTTTTTGGTCAGCGAAAACGAATACTCCCAGATTTCCTTTGCGGAGCATACCAAATTCATGGCTGCCCTTAGGGCCCACGATGCGGCAAAGGCTCGGAAGCTCATGCGGGCCCATATGGAACGGAGCATGGAAAACCTCCTGACCAACTACCGGAATACGGCTAATAAAGGATAAATGGATTTTTTTGGCTGCACAGGAAATGGGGAATGTCCTTGTGCGGTAGAATAATAGGAATAACAGGCACTGTTCTAGTTTGCAAGACTAGGGCGGTGCCTTTATTTGTACCCAATTATGAGAAAATTCAAATGTGCGTGTTGACAGGAGAAAAAATTAGCGGTATATTATGGCTACGAAATGGATACATTATCACATATCACATATGTATCCAAAACAAACAACGGAAATCAACACCCTGAAGGAGGAATTGCCATGACCCCGATTTCCATCACCTTGCTTCTCTTGCTTTTTGTCATCATCCTATTCGTTACCGAGAAACTCCCCCTGGCCGTAACATCTATGATTGCCCTGATCACCCTGGTGCTCACCGGCGTGCTTTCCCCCAAGGATGCTTTTGCCGGCTTTGTGGACAATAACCTGATCCTGTTCGTCGCCATGTTCATCATCGGCGGTGCCTTCTTTGAAACCGGTATGGCCAACAAGACCGGCGGCATTGTTACCAAGTTTGCCCATTCCGAACGGGAACTGATTGTAGCCGTGATGACCGTTACCGGTCTCATGAGCGGGTTCCTGTCCAACACCGGTACCGCTGCGGTATTGATTCCCGTGGTTATCGGTATTGCCGCCAAATCCGGTTTTGCCCGTTCCCGTCTGCTCCTGCCGTTAATCTTCGCAGCAGCCATGGGCGGCAACCTGAGCCTTATCGGCGCTCCCGGCAACCTGTTGGGCAAATCCGCCCTGCAAGCCATCGGCGCTGACATCGGCTTCTTCGAATACGGGTATGTAGGCCTGCCCATCCTGGTGGTTGGCATTGCCTTCTTCGCCACTGTAGGCTACAAATTCCTGCCCAACAAGAAACCTGGTTCTGAAGGCGAAAGCGTGTACGACGAAGCCCAAGACTTCTCCTCCGTACCGGCCTGGAAGCAAAAAGCTTCCCTGATCATCATGGTACTCACCATCATCGCCATGATTTTCGAAAAACAAATCGGCATCAAATTCTATCTGTCCGGCTGCATCGGCGCCATCATCCTGGTAGCCACCGGCGTTATCTCTGAAAAACAAGCCTACAAATCCATCGACCTGCAAACCCTGTTCGTGTACGGCGGCACCCTGGCTCTGGCCAAGGCCCTGGAAAAAACCGGCGCCGGCGCCTACATTGCAGACTCCGTAATCGGCCTGTTGGGCTCCAACGCTTCTCCCTTCATGCTGCTGGCTGTAGTGCTGCTGCTGTCCTGCGTCATGACCAACTTCATGAGCAACTTTGCTACCGCAGCCCTCTTGATTCCCATCAGCCTGAACATCTCCGCTGCTATGGGCGCTGACCCCAAAGCTGTTATCGTAGCTACGGTTATCGGCAGTTCCCTGGCCTTTGCCACTCCTATCGGCATGCCGGCCAACATGATGGTCTTTGCCCCCGGCGGGTACACCTTTAACGACTACGTGAAGGCGGGCTTGCCCATGGTAATCGTAGGCTATATCGTCTCCCTGATTCTGCTTCCCATCTTGTTCCCCTTCTACCATTAAGGAACAAGTACCTGAAATAGAGTATCCCAACCCATTTTGATTGTCCCAATAAGGAGGAAATGAACATGTCCAAAGAAGAACAAGTAAAACAGATGACCGACATTATGGCCAAATTTGTAGGCTATACGGCCAAGGTGCTGCCCGATGATGTAGCAGCCAAATTAAAGGAATTGGCATCCAAGGAAACGGTGCCCATTGCCAAGCTGCTGTATGAAACCTACGCCAAGAACCAGGAACTGGCCAAAAAGCTGGATCGTCCGTCCTGCCAGGATACCGGCGTGCTGCAATACTTTGTAAAATGCGGCCAGAACTTCCCCCTGATCGGCCAGCTGGAAGGCCTGCTGAAAGAAGCTACCGTACAGGCTACCTTTGCTACCCCGCTGCGCCACAATAGCGTAGAAACCTTTGACGAATACAACACCGGCAAGAACGTGGGCAAAGGCACTCCTACCGTATTCTGGGAAATCGTTCCGGACTCCGACACCTGCGAAATCGACACCTATATGGCTGGCGGCGGCTGCACCCTGCCGGGCCATGCCATGGTACTGATGCCGGGCGAAGGCTATGAAGGCGTTACCAAGTTCGTGCTGGAAAGAATGTACACCTATGGCCCCAATGCCTGCCCTCCTTTCCTGGTTGGCGTAGGCGTAGCCACCTCCGTGGAAACCGCTGCCCTGCTGTCCAAGAAAGCCCTGATGCGTCCTTTGGGCACCCACAACCCCAACCCCAGAGCTGCTGAAATGGAAGACCTGCTGGTGGACGGCATCAACAAGATTGGCCTGGGACCCCAAGGCATGACCGGTTCCGCTTCCGTATTGGGCGTGCACATCGAAAACACCGCCCGTCACCCGTCCGCTATCGGCGTAGCCATCAACATCGGCTGCTGGAACCATCGCCGCGGCCACATTATTTTCGATAAAGACCTGAACTACACCATCACTTCTCACAAGGGGGTACAATTATAATGGCTAATAAAATCGTTCTGCATACACCTATTAAATCCGAAGACCTGGTTGACCTGAAGATTGGCGATATCGTCTACCTGACCGGCAAGATTACCACCTGCCGGGATGTAGCCCACCGCCGGCTGATTGAAGAAAAGAGAGCCCTGCCCGTAAACCTGGAAGGCGGCGCTATTTTCCACGCAGGCCCCATCGTTCGCCCCATCCCTGGCAGCGAAGACCAATACGAAATGGTATCCATTGGACCTACCACTTCCATGCGTATGGAAAAGTTCGAAAAAGCCTTCATTGAACAAACTGGCGTAAAGCTGATTGTGGGCAAGGGTGGCATGGGCCAAGACACCATGGAAGCCTGCAAAGAACACAAAACCATTTTCTGCGTATTCCCTGCTGGCTGTGCTGTAGTTTCCGCTGTGCATTTCAAGAAAATCATTGATGCCCAATGGAAAGACCTGGGTATGCCGGAAACCCTGTGGACCAGCGAAGTAGAAGAATTGGGACCCTTGATCGTGGCTGTAGATACCCACGGCGGCAACCTGTTTGAAGAAAACAAGAAGCAATTCAAGGCCACCGCTGAGAAAGTCTATGAAGACATCAGCAAACACGTAGGTTTCATTAAATAAAGTAAGATGGGTACAAAAAAGTCATGCTGCGGCATGGCTTTTTTGTTTTACTGCCGCCGTTTTCTCCCCGGTCCCATTTGTGCTACAATAGGTAGGAACTTGCGAAATGTACAGAAAGAGGGGAGAACTCCATGCGGCCACGCTGGCAATTGTACCAAGGTATCTACATTCATATTCCTTTTTGCGTCCATAAATGCTGCTATTGTGATTTTGCTTCCTATCAGATCCAGTCTCCCCAGGTAATGGAAGCGTATACCCGGCGGCTGGTGGAGGAAATTCGCGCCTATGAGCCGGACCTGCCGCTGAGCCCTACGGCTACCATCTACTTTGGCGGTGGTACGCCCAGCGTCCTGCCCCCGGAGCTGCTGGCCCAAATTGTCCAGGCCCTGAAGGACCGGAGGTTCTGGCAGCACCCGGCAGAGGCTACCCTGGAAGCCAATCCGGGCACGGTAACCCTGGAAAGTCTCCGGGCCTATCGCCAGCTGGGCTTTGACCGGCTGAGTATGGGAATCCAATCCTTCCAGCCCGGGGAGCTGGCCCTGATGGGCCGTATCCACACGGCAGAGGAGGCGGCGGAGGCTGTGCAGCTGGCCCGGGAGGCCGGTTTTGCCCGGATTAGCGGGGACTTAATCTACGGGTATCCCACCCAGACCCTGGCGGGAGTCCAGGATTCCCTACAGAAGCTGATTGCCACCGGCGTGGACCATATTTCCGTCTACGGCCTGACTGTAGAGGAGGGGACCCAGCTGGAGCGGCAGCTGGCCAAGGGGCAGCTGAGCCTGCCCCCTGACGAGGCGGTGGACGCCATGTACGACTACCTGATGGACGCCCTGCCCCAGGCCGGGTACCAGCGCTACGAAATCGCCAACTTCGCCCGGCCCGGCCAGGAGTCCCTCCACAACCAGGTATACTGGCATTACCTGCCCTATATGGCCTTTGGCTGCGGGGCCTGCCGGTTTAATGGTAAGCGTCGGGAAACCAATCCTGCGGGTATCCGGGAATATATTGAAGGAAAACCCCTGGAAGTGGAAACCCTCACCCCGGAAATCCGTCGGGAGGAGCTGGTCTTTATGAGCCTGAGAACCCGGCAGGGGCTGAACCTGATGGAGTTTCAGGAGCGCACGGGAACGGCCTTCTTTCCCTTTTATGAAACAGCCTGGGAGGAGTGCCAATCCCGGGGCTGGCTGGAGCAGGAGGGGGACAATATCCACCTGACGCCCCAGGGCATGCGCTTTGGGAATCTGGCCTTTGAGACTTTTCTCACGGTGCCGCCGGAGGCTAAAAAAGAAAAAAATATTTAGTCAAAAGTATTGACAATTTGACTAAATAGGTGTATCTTTACCATTAGATGTTAGCACTCCAATGGTTTGAGTGCTAACAATCTAGAAAAGAGATGATTACAGTGCTAAGTGACCGCAAGAAAAAAATACTTCAACTCATCATTGAAGATTATATCGAAACGGCTGAGCCTGTAGGATCTCGCACCATCGCCAGAAAATACAACCTGGGAATCAGCCCCGCTACCATCAGGAACGAAATGTCCGACCTGGAGCTTTTGGGCTATTTGGAGCAGCCGCACACTTCGGCTGGCCGGATTCCCTCCGCAGCAGCCTACCGCTACTACGTGGATTCTCTGGTGAAACCGGACACCCTCTCACCCAATGATGTGGCGCTGATCAACAGCTGGTACCGGGAACGGGTACACAGCATCGACGACATTTTTCAGTCCACCGCCAAGATATTATCCAGGATGAGCAAGAACGTGTCCGTGGTGCTGGCCAACAAGGACCGGGAAAGTGCTTTTTCCTATATCCGGTTCCTGCCCCTGAATGAGCATCAAGCCATTTTGTGCATCGTAGAAGATGACGGGCAGATGGATAATGGTGTAATCCAAATCCCTGCCGGCATGAGCAAGATGGAAATGGATGCCCTGGCAGAACGGGTGACCAACAGACTTCATGGGATGAAGCTGAACGATATCACCGATGCGGTTCTGCAAGAAGTGCGCGACACCCTCCAAGGGGACAAAGCCCTGTACGTTTCCCTGATCAAGGGAATCCGGCAAATGCAGTCCGGACAAAGTGAGGACAAGATGTTCCTGGGAGGCACCAAGCAGCTGCTGAGCCAGCCGGAATTTCGGGATCCAGAACGGATCAAGGAGCTGCTCAGCGTCCTGGAAGAGGAGCAGATGCTCAAGGATATGCTGAAAGCGGACAGTGCCCATTCGGGCATGCGCGTGACCATTGGCAGCGAAAACAAATTCTCCGGCATTCAAGATTGCAGCATGATTCAGGCCACCTACCGGCTGAACGGACAGGTGATTGGAACCCTGGCCGTACTGGGGCCAACCCGCATGGAGTACAAGAAAGTAATTTCCGTTATGGATTACCTGCATGATTACCTACGGGTGGTTATGAGTAAAATAGACGAAAAGTAGGGAGGAACTATGGTAGAAGAACAGCAGAAGGTAAAAGAAGAAACTACTGCCGCAGCTGAAACTGAAGCACAGGCACAAGCCGCCGCACAGGCTGCTGAAAAGGCAGATGCCAAGGCCCAGACTGAGGACGGCAAAGCAGAAGCCGTGGATCCCAAGGATGCCAAGCTTGACGCACAGGCCAAGGAAATCCAGGACCTGCAAAACCGTCTTTTAAGATTGCAGGCAGATTTCGATAACTTCAGAAAGCGCAACAATGAAGAACGGGAACAGCTGAGCCAGTTTGTTACGGCCCAGGTTTCCAAGGAGTTTTTGAAGGTGCTGGACAACTTCGAACGGGCGGAAGAAAGCCTGAAGAACTCCACTGATACCAGCGCCATCCAAGTGGGGATGGAAAAAATCCACAAGCAGTTTGAAAAAGCCCTCAAGAATCTGTCCATCGAGGAAATTCCTGCGGAAGGAAAACCCTTCGATCCCAACATTCATGAGGCCGTTATGCAGGGCGGGAACCCTGACCTGCCGGATGAAAGCGTGGATCTGGTCCTGGAAAAGGGCTACAAGATCGGCGACAAGGTCATCCGCCATTCCAAGGTTCGTGTTGTGCGTAACTCTTAATCAATAGATAACCTTTGCGTAAAGCGTAAGAAGCGAGATTTGACAGGAGGAATTCATTATGTCTAAGATTATAGGTATTGACTTAGGTACCACCAACTCCGTTGTAGCCGTTATGGAAGGCGGCGAACCTACGGTAATCACCACCCAGGAAGGCGGCCGTCTGACTCCTTCCGTTGTAGGCTTCACCAAAAATGGTGAAAGACTGGTAGGCCAGCTGGCCAAACGCCAGGCTGTGTCCAACCCGGAACGGACCATCAGCTCCATCAAACGGCACATGGGCACCAAATACACCGTGACCATTGATGGCAAGGACTACACCCCGGAACAGATTTCTGCCATGATTCTGGAAAAGATGAAGGGCGATGCAGAACGCTACCTGGGCGAAAAAGTAACGGAAGCCGTTATTACGGTTCCTGCCTACTTCAACGACAGCCAACGGCAGGCCACCAAGGACGCTGGCCGGATTGCCGGTTTGGAAGTAAAACGGATTATCAACGAACCTACCGCAGCTGCACTGGCTTACGGCATTGATAAGACCGATGACCATACCATCCTGGTTTATGACCTGGGCGGCGGCACCTTCGATGTGTCCATTTTGGAACTGGGCGACGGCGTATTCGAAGTAAAATCCACCAACGGTGATACCCACCTGGGCGGCGATGACTTCGACCAGCGCATCATGAACTGGATGACCGACGAATTCAAGAAAGACACCGGCATTGACCTGACCGGCGACAAGATGGCTATGCAGCGGATTCGTGAAGCTGCTGAAAAGGCCAAGATTGAACTGTCCAACATGCTGACCACCAACATCAACCTGCCGTTCATTACCGCAGGCGCCAATGGCCCGCAGCATCTGGATATGGACCTGACCAGAGCCAAATTTGACGAAATGACCAGCGACCTGGTTGACCGGACCATCGACTGCACCCACAGAGCCCTGTCCGATGCTAACCTGAGCCCCAAAGACATCAACAAGATTCTGCTGGTAGGCGGTTCTTCCCGTATTCCTGCTGTTCAGGAAGCCATCAAGAGAACCCTGGGCCAGGATCCTGCTCACGGCGTAAACCCTGATGAATGCGTTGCTATGGGCGCTGCCATTCAGGCCGGCGTACTGGCAGGCGATGTAAAAGACGTTCTGCTGCTGGATGTTACTCCTCTGTCCCTGGGTATTGAAACCATGGGCGGCGTAATGACCAAGATCATTGACCGGAACACCACCATTCCTACCTCCAAGAAACAGGTATTCTCCACCGCTGCTGATAACCAGCCGGCTGTAGATATCCATGTACTGCAAGGCGAACGGGAAATGGCTGCCGACAACAAGACCCTGGGTCGTTTCGAACTGGGTGGCATTCCTGCTGCTCCCCGGGGAGTACCTCAAATCGAAGTTGCTTTCGATATCGATGCCAACGGTATCGTTAACGTAAGCGCCAAGGATTTGGGCACCGGCAAGGAACAAAAGATTACCATTACGTCTTCTGGCAGCCTGAGCAAGGAAGAAGTGGACAAGATGGTGAAGGAAGCTGCTGCCAACGAAGCAGCCGATAAGAAACGCAAGGAAGCCGTTGAAGCCAAGAACCAGGCTGATACCCTGATCTACCAGGCTGAAAAGACGGTAAAAGATATGAACGGCAAGGGTCATGACGACCTGGTGAAGAAGGTAGAAGACGCCATCGCTTCCCTGAAGGAAACCCTGAAGTCCGACGATACCGACAAAATTAAAGCTGGTACCGAAGCCCTGCAAAAACCGCTGTATGACCTGTCCGCAGAACTGTACAAACAAAACCAGAACACCGGTGCTGGTGCCGGCGCAGGCGCTAATGCTGGCGCAGGTGCAGGTGCCCAAGGCAGCGAAAGCAAGAAAGCCGACGACGATGTAGTTGACGCTGAAGTTGTGGACGACGACAAGAAATAAGCTTTCCTAGAGGGAGATACTGATGGCAGACAAGAGAGATTATTATGAAGTGCTGGGTGTGTCCAAAAACGCAACCGCAGATGAGCTGAAGAAGGCTTATCACAAACTGGCACGTAAGTATCATCCTGATCTGAACAAAGACAACCCCGAGGCAGCGGAGAAGTTCAAGGAAGCCAACGAAGCCTACAGCGTACTCAGCGATCCCCAAAAGAGAGCCGCCTATGACCAATACGGCCATGCGGCTTTCCAGAACGGGGGAGGCGCCGGGGCTGCTGGCGGGAACCCCTTCCAGGGTTTCCAGGGCTTTGGCGGCGGCTTTGGCGGCGAAGGCATGGACGACATCTTCAATATGTTCTTTGGCGGAGCAGGCGGCCGCAGCCGGAGTCAGGCTGACCGGGGCCCGCGCCAGGGTTCGGATTTGCGGATGGATATGCAGATTACCTTTGAGGAAGCTGCCTTTGGCACCGAAAAGAAGGTTCGCCTGAACCGGGAGGAGGAGTGCTCGGACTGTCATGGTACGGGTGCTGCTCCCGGCAGCGAGCCGGAGGTCTGCCCTCAATGCCATGGTACAGGGGAGATTCGGGTTACCCAGAATTCTCTCTTTGGCCAGGTGGTCAACGTGCATACCTGCCCCAAATGTAATGGTACGGGCAAGATTGTCACCAACCCCTGCAAGTCCTGCCATGGTACTGGCCGGGTAAAGAAGAAGAGAGAACTGAAGGTCAAGATTCCTGCGGGCGTGGATAATGGATCCCGGCTGCGGGTTGGCGGCGAAGGGGAAGCAGGCTTCCGGGGCGGACGCCCTGGGGATCTGTACGTATACCTGTACGTGAAACCCCACAAGTTCTTTGAACGAGATGGTACTACGGTCACTTGTGAAGTGCCTATCAGCATTGTCCAGGCAGCCCTGGGCGATGAAATCAAGGTACCGACCCTGTATGGCCAGGTTACGGTGAAGATTCCGGAAGGGACCCAGCCCAATAAGGTGCTGCGCCTGAAAGGAAAAGGGATTCCCAGCCTGCGTACAGGACAAAAAGGCGACCAGCTGGTACGGGTAAAGGTGGTTGTGCCTACGGGCCTCAGCGATGGACAAAAAGATGCACTGAAGAAGTTCGCAGAAGCCGGCGGCAGCAACATCAACCCGGAAGAAAAAAGCTTTATGAACAAAATAAGAGATTTGTTCAAATAGGATTGAAACAGGACCGTTCCTTGAGGAGCGGCCCTGTTTTTTTCTGGGTGCAAATGGAAAATGGGTAGCCAAACAAAACACAAAGCAATTAATTATAAAAACACTAAGAAGAATATTATGTGTTTGGACCGCAGAAATACAAGGAGTTTGACATATCGAGCGTTTTGTTATATTTATTTCACAATTAATTCAAAAAATAGGGGTTTATTTTTTGCGGCTAATGCGTTATACTTTAACTGTAACAGGGATTACCCCTCCTTGTTACATCTTCCCCATCAAATCATCATAAACAACTTCCTTTCGAAAAAGAGCTTTCTGCTTCCCCAGGCAGAAGGCTCTTTTTCTGTCCGGAGTTTGTCCGGGTGAGGTGTAGTGCAATCCGCGGACATTTTTGGGGGGATTTGAAAGGAAAAAATTAAACTTCCTTAGTGGTTCGCAGCTAGCTGTTCATCTGCACTCAAAGAGCTTGATTCACAGACTGCTATCACATGGTTCACATTAACCAAGAATCCCTTTGAAAAATTGTTGGACTCTTAGATGTGAGCGCAACGCTTTAAAGGGGGGGTGCCCAAACGGTTTTCAGTTCTTCTCAATACTAATACTACAGTTCAGTTAGCAGCTGATCAGTAGTGGCTTGAATGCCTTCTGCAAGCGTGGTGTGCTCCCCGTCAAGTAGACAGTTCCTAATAATATAAACCTCTACGCCGCCATTTGGTAGCTATTATGTTTTTGCATAGGGGTCAAACGGCCCAAATTCCGCTGCAAACGGCCACTGTTGTAATACTCCATGTAGTTATTAATCATCGTTACCAAAGCTTTACGGCTGTCGAAGTCACGAGTATAGTACCGTTCTCTTTTCAGCATGCCCCAGAAGCCTTCCATCGGGCCATTATCAATGCATTTTCCTATCCGTGACATACTCTGCGTCATACCAGCATCTAGAATCATCTTGCGGAAATCCCTGCAGGTGTATTGGAATCCCCGGTCAGAGTGAAACAGGGGATGCGCGCCAGGGTTTTTCAACAATGCCTTATTGAAGGTATTGAATACCAAATTTTTATCGTTCCGGTTGCTTATCACATAGGAAACAATTCGTCTGTCATACAGGTCAATAATCGCGCTCAGATATACCTTATGCACAACTACCCCCTCATAGTAGTGAAATTCTGAGACGTCAGTACACCATTTCTGGTTAGGGGCATCGGCTTTAAATTCCCTATTCAAGATATTTTCTGCAATGTATGCAGGATCTATTGCACGCTGGGTGCAGCCCTTAGGGGCATATTTAATCGTAGACTTTATATTTATCACTCGACAAAGATGAAGAACGCGACCGTCACCAATTGCTATTGGTTTCGTGTCAGGATAGATCTTCTTATTTGGGGCTCGTAAGTCATCAGCTATTCGTCTGTACCCTTTAGCTGGGTCAGCCTTGTATATCTCTTCTATTCTTTTAGCAATTTCCTTGTCGTCAATTTCGCGTGCTGAAGGCTCTCTATGAAGCCATTTGTAGTAGCCGGCCCGGGACACTTTTCCCAATTTGCACAGGCCAAGAATAGGGTAATTCTTTTCAGCGTGCAGTTCTTTAATGGCTTCATAAATGGCTCCATATCTTATTTGTGTGAATCCCGCCTCCTTTCCACAATATCGAGTTTTTTTAGGAAATCAATCTCCATATCCTTGGCTTTGAGTTTTGCATTAGCCAGTTTGAGTTCAGCTTTCATACACTCATATTCTGTAGGGGCTTCTTCAGGGACTTCTACTGGCTTCCTGTGTCCGCGCCCATCTATGAGTCCTTCGGTATTGTACTTATTATATTTTAAGACGTAATTTCTGACTTGCTGGTAGGAAACCTTAAACTTTTCAGCGGTTTCATGGTAAGCATTCCCGTTTTCAATGCAGTATTTTACGATTTCAACGCGCTCGTCAAAGGTCGTTTGTCTAGCTTTAGTCATGATCTTGGCACCTCCAGTACCCGAACTTTTTAGTTCCTCATGACTATTATACTTCTTTAACCAGTCTCTGATTTGACGAGAACTTTTTAATCCGTATTTTTGTACCAGCTGGGACATAGTCGTTTCGCCCTTAAGATATTCCTCTACGCATTGGATCTTAAGATCAGCAGAATAACTTTTAACCTGTCTTTTGTTAAATACCTCAGGACCATTTCCTATATATTCATCTACCCAATACTGTACTGCTTTCCAGTGAACCCCTAACCTTTTTGCAGAAACCATTGGTGATTCTTCATGAGCAAGAACAGCTTTGACAGCCTTTAATTTATCCTCTGCACTGACTTTCGATATAGACATTTTACATACTCTCCTTTCAACGAATCCAGGAGGTTTAACTATATGCCAGTCTACTTTATTCATAGCATACCAGCGTGGAGAAGGTGTCGCCGGGAGGCGACGGATGAGGTTTAAACCCCATATTTATGGCTACATTTTAACAAACTTCCTCAGTCAGTCCTACGGACTGCCAGCCCCTACAACGTTTTGCGGCCGCATCCAAACAGCCCGACAAATTCTGCAAGTGGCTGTTTGGTCAATAAGGCCCATGCGATAGCTGCCTGCAAAGCAAGTCCTTAGGACGCAGCTGCGCAGCTAGCAGCAAACCGCTCAGGGGCCAGTCTTAGGCCATACTGGCCATGTGTAGAACGGGTATTGAGAAAGCATCATAGTACGTAGATGATTGCAATATCCATTTTTTACCCCTCACAGGTTGCCGTGGAACTCCCTGACCAATTATGGTAAAATAATAAGTCAGAGTCTAATTTGAGGAAACCTGTCATATAGGAGAATATTCATGGAAAGAAATGATATAGAATTACTGGCCCCGGCTGGCACCTGGGAAGCCTTGGAAGCTGCCGTTAACGCTGGCGCCAACGCCGTCTACCTGGGAGGCAGCAGCTTTGGTGCCCGGGCCTACGCCGACAACTTCGGTCCCGACGAACTGAAGCGGGCCATGGAGTTTGCCCATCTGCACGGGGTGCGGATTTTTGTTACGGTAAATACCCTGGTGGACGACGAGGAAATGCCCGCCCTGGGGGATTACCTGACCTTTTTGAGCAATATCGGTACCGACGGCATCATCGTCCAGGATATGGGCGTTATCCGGCTGGCCCGGAAAGTGGTGCCGGAGCTGCTCCTTCACGCCAGCACCCAGATGACCGTTACCAATTCGGCCGGTGCTATTTTCACCTGCCACGCTGGCATGGTCCGGGCGGTGCCTGCCCGGGAAACCACCCTGAAGGACCTGAAGACCATCTGCGAAAAGACCCCGGGAGAGATTGAGACCTTTATGCACGGCGCCCTGTGCATCTGCTACTCCGGCCAGTGCCTGATGAGCAGCCTGATCGGGGGCCGCAGCGGCAACCGGGGCCGGTGTGCCCAGCCCTGCCGGCTGCCCTATACCCTGGTGGACAAACAGGGGGAGGACCTGCTGAGCCACGTAGATGCAGGCCATTACCTTTTGAGTCCCAAGGACCTGAATACCCTGGACGTGCTGCCCCAGCTCATTGAGGCAGGGGTGCGCTCCTTTAAGATTGAAGGCCGGATGAAGCGGCCGGAATACGTGGCAGTGGTTACGGATATTTACCGCCGGGCCATTGACAGCTACTTTGCCGGCAACTACCACGTGCCCGAGGAAGATCGGAAGAACATCGAACAGATTTTCAACCGGGACTTTACCACGGCCTACCTGGAAAAGAAGCCGGGCCGCACCATGATCAGCGACCGCCGGCCCAACAACCGGGGCGTGCTTATTGGCCGGGTGGCTTCCCTGTCCAAGGACTTTGCTACGGGAACCATCAAGCTGGACAAGGACCTGCACCTGGGCGACGGCCTGGAGTTCTGGGTCAGCGTAGGGGGCCGGGTAGGGACCACGGTGGAAAAAATGAAATGCGGAGGCAAGGAAACGGCGGCGGCCCGGGCCGGCAGCCAGGTGACCATCGCCGTACCCCGGGGCATCCGGTTAAACGACCGGGTGTTTCGGACCTATGATAACGAACTGATGCAGTACGCTGCCCAGTTCTTTGGCCCTGAGCACAAGCACCGGCTGCCGGTAAGCGTACTGGTCACCGCCCATTTGGGCCAGCCCATGATCGTGACCATGACCGATGAGGACGGCAACCAGGGCTATGGCCAAACGGAATTTATTGTGGAAAAGGCCCGGAAACACGCCCTGGACGAAGCCGCAGTCCGGAAACAGATTGACCGGTTGGGAACCACCGAGTTCTCCCTGGGCGAGCTGATTCTGGAAGTGGATGACGGGGTCATGGTGCCCATGAGTGAAATCAACGAAGCCCGGCGCCTGGCGGCAGAGCAGCTGACCCACAACCGGCTGGAGGCCTTCCTGCCCAGCCGGAAGAAGGTCACCTGGCAGAACGCCTGGCTGAAGGAGCGGGAAAACCATACCCTGCGCAAGCACAGCGAACTGGCGGTCCATGTGGATACCCTGGAAAAGGCCAAGATTGCCCTGGATGCCGGCGCCGATGTGCTGATTCTGGGCGGGGACAGCTACAGCCTGCCCCTGCTCCGGGCCCAGGACTACCAGACCGTGGCCGGCTGGGCCAAAACCAGGGGCAAGCAGTGGGTGGCCGCCACCTCCCGGATTGTCAGCGAAGGCCAGCTGGGCTACTTTGCCCATGCGTTTAAGGAATGGAAAGAGTGGGGCGCGGACGGGTTCCTCCTGGCCAATAATGGTCTGGTGGAAATGGCCCGGGAAACCGGCGTTCCCCTGTGGGCCGATTACGGCCTGAATATCTTTAACAGCCAGAGCATCTTGTTCTGGCTGGAACAGGGCTTTGCCGGCGTCACCCTGTCACCGGAACTGACCCTTGCCCAGGTAGGGGGCCTGGTGCGGAAATCCCCGCTGCCGGTGGCCTGCCTGGCGGAAGGGGCCCTGGAAATGATGGTGTCCGAATACTGCGTCACCGGCAGTTTCCTGGGGCACCTGGACAAGGGCAGCTGCAGCTATCAGTGCAAGCAGCCCACCTACCTGGAAGACCGGAAGAAGGAACACTTCCCCCTGAAGCAGGACCAATACGGCCGGATGCACGTGCTGAACGGCCATTTCCTGTCCATGCAGGCCCATGTAAAGGATATGGAAAAACTGGGCATTGCCCAACTGCGCCTGGACCTCCGGAGCTACACCCCGGAAGAAGTAGGAGTGACGGTAGCTACCTACCGGGGGCTTCTGGACGGGGAAAGCCGGGTGGAGGAGAATCCGCCCCATACCACCCGGGGACATTATTTTAGAGGAGTCTTATAATGGCCAGATTTGCCGTAAATACACTGGAATTTGATAAAGTCAAAGAAATGCTGGCAAAGGAGGCCGGTACGTCCCTGGGACGGAAACTGGCCCTGGAGCTCCAAAGCTCCTCCAGCTTTGAAAAAGTGAAACTGGCCCAGGAAGAAACCGCCGAAGCCCTGCGGCTTTTGGAGGAAGGCCAGCGCCTGCCCCTAGGCGGCATGAGCGATATTACCGCCATGGTAAAGCGCACCCGGGTGGGGAGCATCCTGGAGCCGGAAGAATTCAAGGCCATTAACGATACCATTGAAGGGCTCCAGCACCTGAAAAAGTTTCTGGTGGAACTGGAGGACGACTACGCAGCCCTTCGGACCTACGGCCCGGAGCTGGGGGATTTCTCCCGGCTGATGAAGCAGTTAAACTCCGCTTTGGACGAAAAAGGGGATATCAAGGACAACGCCTCCGTGAAGCTGGCCGGCCTGCGCACCGGCATTCTGGTGGCCAAAAACCGGGTGAAGGATAAGTTAAATGCCATCCTCCACGACCCCAACAACCAGAAGTACTTCCAGGACGCCCTGGTTACCATGAGAGAGGAACGGTACGTTATTCCCATCAAGCAGGAATACCGGCTGAACTTCCCCGGGGTGGTCCACGACCAGTCTTCCACCGGGGCCACCCTGTTCATCGAGCCTATGGCGGTGGTGAACCTGAACAACGACATCAAGAAGTACCACCTGGAGGAGCAGGCGGAAGTGGAACGGATTCTGCGGAACCTGACCAGCCACGTGGGGGCTGAGGCGGACAATATTCTGAGCTCCCTGGACGTAGCTGCCAAGGTGGACCTGATTTCCGCCAAGGCCAATATGGCCCAGCACCTCCACTGCTGCCGGCCTATGATGGGTACGGCCCAGCGGGTGCGCATTACCAAGGGCTGCCATCCCCTTTTGGATCCCCAAAAGGTGGTGCCCCTGGACATTACTCTGGGGGACGGCTTTACCACGCTTCTCATTACCGGCCCCAATACCGGCGGTAAGACGGTAGCCCTTAAAACCGTGGGGCTTTTTGCTCTGATGGCCCAAGCGGGGCTCTTTGTACCTGCTCAGGAAGCGGTGCTGCCGGTCTTTGGCGGGGTCTATGCGGACATTGGCGACGAGCAGAGCATCGAGCAGAGCCTGTCCACCTTCTCCGGCCATATGAAGAACATGATCAGTATCCTGGACGAGGTCCGGGAAGGGGACCTGGTGCTGGTGGACGAAGTGTGCGTGGGGACCGACCCCACCGAAGGTGCGGCCCTTGCCATGAGCATGATCCAGTACCTGTACGACAAGCACGTGCTCACCATTATGACCACCCACTACAGCGAACTGAAGACCTTTGCCTACGAACACGAGGGCATGGAAAATGCCAGCGTGGAATTTGACCCGGAAACCCTGCGGCCTACCTACAAGCTGCTGATGGGCGTGCCGGGCAGCAGCAACGCCTTCTACATCAGCCAGCGGCTTGGCCTGCCCCAGGAAATCCTGGACCGGGCCAAAACCTTCATCGGGGAAGGGCACAGCAATATGGAACGGGTGCTCCAGAACCTGGAAGGGGAACGCCGGGAATACGAAAGCCGGAAGGAAGAAATCGAAACCCTCCGCCGGGAAACGGAATACCTGCGCAACGAGCTGGTCCACCAGAAAAACGAGCTGGATAAGAGCAAGAACGCCATCCTGCGCAAGGCCCGGGAACAGGCCGACGAACTATACCGGAACGCCCGGAAGGAAAGCACGGCCATTCTGAAGGAACTCCGGGCCAACCAGAATATCGTGGAAACCACCAAGGTGGAAGAACTGGCGGAACTGTCCCGGAAAATCCTGAACAAGAACTTCTCCATTGACGGCAAACCGGTGCCGGAAGGTCAGGGGCTCACCAGCGGAAACGCCGCCGTGGGCAAGCACGTGTACGTGAAGAAGCTGGGCCAAAGCGGGGTCATCGCTGCCATTAACGGCAATGAGGTCACCGTCCGCATTGGCATTATGAAAATGAACGCCCGGATGAAGGACTGCCTGCTGCTGAAGGAAGAAAACCAGCCGGCCAAAACCTCCACCCATAAGACCCTGCGCCGGACCACCAGCCAGAGCCATAACCTGTTTGTGAAGAAGGCCCAGGACGCCACGGTCCAGATTGATGTCCGGGGCAAAACCGTGGACGAGGCCATTCCCTATGTGGATAAGGCCATCGACGATGCGCTTCTGGCCGGCATGGAACGGTTCCGGCTGGTCCATGGCAAGGGCACGGGCATGCTGCGCAAGGGGCTTACTGAGTACCTGAACCAGCATCCCAACGTGAAGAAAACGGAAATCGCTCCCCAAAGCGAAGGCGGCTTCGGTGCCACCATTGTGTACGTGAAATAGGGAGCTGTACAGAAACCAAAGAAATATTGCGGTTCCTGCCCCGTCATGTTATAATATAGGGCATGAACGAATTTCATACTTGTGCGATGAACAAGAGAGTAGCTTGCAGTGGAAAGGCACAGAGAGTGCGGAACAGGTGAAAGCCGCACCCGGACCGGCAGGTGAAGTTCACTTGGGAGCATTCGGGCTGAACGGAGTAGGCCCGGCGCTGGCCCCGTTACCGGCTAAAGAGTACAAAATAGGGTGGTACCGCGAACCTTCGCCCCTAACCAGGGGTGGAGGTTTATTTTTTTAGGAGGCGTTGCTATGAGTGACAAGCTGCAGGAATTGCGGGAAAAGATCCAAAAGGATCTGAGTGAAGTAAAGAGCGTAGAAGACCTGAAAAATATCCGTGTGCAATACCTGGGCAAGAAGGGGGCCTTGACCTCCATTCTTCGTACCCTGGGGGACGTGGCTGCGGAAGAACGGCCGAAAATCGGCAAAATGGTCAACGAAGTCCGGGCCAAGATGGAGGAACGGATCAACGAACAAATGAAGGTGCTGGAAGCCCGTCAAATGGAAGAAAAACTGGCTGCCGAAACCTTGGATATTACCCTGCCCGGCCGTCAGCCGGCTTTGGGGCACCTGCATCCGGTAACCCAAACCCTGCGGGAAATCAAGAAAGTCTTTATGCATATGGGGTTTGAGGTGGAAGAAGGCCCGGAAGTGGAAACCGACTATTTCAACTTTGAAGCCCTGAACCTGCCCAAGGACCATCCGGCCCGGGATATGCAGGACACCTTCTACATCACCGAAGATATTCTGATGCGTACCCAGACCTCCGGCGTCCAGGCCCGGACCATGCAGCAAAGACCGGGGAACACCCCCATCCGCATGATCTGCCCCGGCACGGTATACCGGAACGACTACGACGCCACCCATTCTCCCATGTTCCATCAGGTGGAAGGCCTGGTGGTGGACAAGAACATCAGCCTGGCTGACCTGAAGGGCACCCTGGAACTGTTCTGCAAGGAAATGTTCGGCTCTTCGGTAAAAATCCGCCTGCGCCCCAGCTTCTTCCCCTTTACGGAACCTTCCTGCGAAGTGGATATCAGCTGCGTGATCTGCGGCGGCTCCGGCTGCCGGGTCTGCAAGAACTCCGGCTGGCTGGAAATTCTGGGCGCCGGCATGGTGCATCCCAACGTGCTGCGCATGAGCGGCTATGACCCGGACAAGGTCAGCGGCTTTGCCTTTGGTATGGGCGTAGAACGGATTGCCATGCTGCGCTACGGCATCGATGACCTGCGTCTGTTCTTTGAAAATGACCTGCGGTTCATCCGCCAGTTTTAAATAGGAGGCAAAGCGAATATGTTAGCATCGATCAATTGGTTAAAACAATATGTAGATATTACCCTCTCTCCTGAAGACCTGGCGGAGAAACTGACCCGGGCCGGCCTGGAAGTGGAGCAGGTCATTCACCTGGGCAAGGGCCTGGAAGGCGTTATTACCGGTAAGGTGGCCCAAATCGAGCGCCACCCCAACTCCGACCATTTGTGGGTGTGCCAGATGGATCTGGGCCAGGGAGAACTGGTACAGATTCTCACTGGTGCCCAGAACGTGAAGCAGGGGAACCTGGTGCCGGTGGCGGTGGTAGGCTCCACGCTGCCCAAAGGCATGACACTCAAGAAAGCCAAAATGCGCGGCTTGGATTCTAACGGCATGCTGTGCAGCGCCGAGGAACTGGGCATTGATGCCAAACTCCTGCTGCCTGAACAGCGGGAAGGCATTTTCATTCTGCCGGATACCACTCCCATCGGCGTGGACGTCAAGGACCTGCTGGGCCTTAACGACGTGGTGCTGGATATTGACCTGACCGCCAACCGGGGCGACTGCTTCAATATGCTGGGCCTGGCCCGGGAAATTGGGGCACTCACCAAGGTACCCGTGCGGCTGCCCGAACTGTCCACCTTGGACGCTGCCGGCGGCAACGTGGCAGACCTGGGCAAGGTTTCCATCGAATGCCCGGACCTGTGCTCCCGGTTTGCCCTGCGTATGGTAAAGAACATCAAGGTTACCGAATCTCCGGAATGGATGCAGAAGGTGCTGCGGGCTGTGGGCATCCGTCCCATCAGCAATGTGGTGGACGTGACCAACTACGTGATGATGGAACTGGGCCAGCCCATGCATGCCTATGACTACGACCAGGTGAAGGACCATACCTGGATTGTCCGCCGGGCCAAGGAAGGGGAAACCCTGGTGACCTTGGACAGCCAGAAACGGGACCTGACCCCGGATATGATTGTTATCGCTGACCCGGAAAAGGCCATTGGCCTGGGCGGCGTAATGGGCGGTCTGGCTACGGAAGTGACGGACAAGACCGTGAACGTCATGCTGGAATCCGCCACCTTCCATGGTCCCACCATCCGCCGCACCTCCAAAGCCCTGGGCCTGCGCAGTGAAGCCTCCCAGCGGTTTGAACGGGGCGTGGATACCATTACCGACCACGATGCCCTGAACCGGGCGGTGCACCTGTTGGAAGAAATGGGTGCCTGCCAGTCCGTGGCCGGCATTGTGGAAGCCTACCCGGTGGAAGTAAAACCGGTGGAAATCAAGGCTGTGCCCGCTGCCCTCCGGGGACGCATTGGCATGGACATTTCCGATGCCGAAATGGAAGAAATCCTCACCAACCTGAACTTTACCGTCAACAAGGAAGCTGACGGCTCCTGGCGGGTAATCGTGCCCACCTGGCGTAAGGACTGCACCTGTGATGCGGACCTGAGCGAAGAAGTGGCCCGGATGTACGGCTACGACCGGCTGCCCTCCACGCTGCCCCAGCTGGATATGGCAGGCGGCGGCCAGGCTCCTGTAGAAGACGTGAAGGACACCATGCGGGATTACCTCACCGACTGCGGCTTGAACGAAATCATGAGCTACACCTTTATCAACGCAAACTGCTTTGACAAGCTGGGCCTTCAGGCAGACGACGCCCGGCGCCAGGCAGTGCAGATTATGAACCCCATCAGCGATGACTTTAAGACCATGCGCACTACCATGGTGCCCAGCCTGCTGAACACCGCTGCCTACAACCAGGCCCGGCAGAACGACCGGATTGCCCTGTTTGAAGTGGGCCGGGTATTTATCCCCAAGGGCCTGCCCATTACGGAGCAACCGGAAGAAAAGACCCGCCTGTGCATTGCCCTGAGCGGCCGCCGGAACGAACTGAACTGGACGGAAAGCAAGGACAGCTTCGACTTCTTTGATCTGAAGGGCGTTTTTGAAGGCCTGATGGAAAAACTCCAGGTCACCGGCCTGACCTACCGGGCTGCCGATGAACCCTTCCTGCATCCTGGCAAGAGTGCCTACATTGTCTATAACGACAACGTCATCGGCTTTTTGGGTGCTGTCCATCCCCAGGTCCAGGAACGCTTTGGCCTCAGCAGCGAAACCTACGTACTGGAATGCGACGTCAACTGCCTGACCGAAGCCGCCAAACGGGTGCCCCAGTTCACCCATATTCCCCAGTTCCCCAACACCTCCCGGGATATTGCCGTAGTGGTGCCCCAGGAAGTATCCGCTGCCGACCTTCAGGAAGAAATCCGCAGCCAGGCAGGGCCGCTGCTCACCAGCGTCAAACTGTTTGACGTGTACACCGGTAAACAGGTGAAGGAAGGGTGCAAGTCCGTAGCCTTTAGCCTGACCTTCCAGGACCTGAATAAGACCCTCCAGGACCAGGAAATCGATCCTATCATCAAGAAGGTAGTGGACCATGTCCAAACCACCTTCCAGGGCATTTTGAGAGACTAGGGTACAGCAAAACTCAATTGAAAAAGTGGCAGAAAAAAGGCAAGAAAAAAACTAAAAAAAATTTAATTTTTCTCTTGCCAAACCTGCCCAACTATGATAATATATACACCTGTCAGGGAACTGACAAAAAACAAATGGCCCAGTAGTTCAGTTGGTTAGAATGCCGCCCTGTCACGGCGGAGATCGTCGGTTCGAGTCCGTCCTGGGTCGCCAATGCGGAAGTAGCTCAGTGGTAGAGCACCACCTTGCCAAGGTGGGGGTCGCGAGTTCGAATCTCGTTTTCCGCTCCACAGGAGTATAGTTCAATGGTAGAGCTACGGTCTCCAAAACCGTCGATCTGGGTTCGAATCCTAGTACTCCTGCCATTAGAATTGAACGATTTGGCAGCTGGCCAAATCAAAGATATAGTGCTTTAGAAAAAAGCGAAACCCCATCTGCTTGCAGATGGGGTTGTTTTTTGCGTGTGGGGAATGGGGGGGATTAAGGAGCTGCACAAGGTGCCATGCTTTTTGCGGCGCTGGCGCCGCAATTGCCTTCTCCTTAACAGTGTGCTGCTTGGCGCGCACTGTTAAGGGGAAGGAAAAGACCCGCTCTGGCCGCAGAGCGGGTCTAGGATGGGGCTCACCCGGGACTGTTGGCAGACTGAGTCCGCACTGCCAGCAAATGGAAAAATAGAAAAAGCCCTTCAGATAGCGGCGAATGTAATTACAATCTTGACCGGATTAATTACGATAATCGCTTATCTGAAAGGCTAACACAGAGCAAGGGACAGGGCACTGCCCTTCCCCTTCTTCATTTTCATTATAGTATTAGGAACGAAAAAAGCTACCTGTTTTTTTAGGTAGTGCTGGCTGGTCCTTAGCGAGGAATTTCCTGCGCAGGCTGAACTAGCACAGTTGATGCAGATCTACTGAGAAAATGTTGACATATACAGAATTGGTTAATAAGTACCAATGAACCGGGGAAATAATGTATAATAAAAGTGGAAAATGGAATTATTCTGAAAGAATTATAGGAAATAAGGTAGTTGGCCGGTTGCGTGACAGAAGAACAGAGAAAGAATCAGATACTACGGGCTTTACAATCCATTATCCAAAGAAAGGAACTCCTATCTTGCCAAGGTGGGTGAACGAGAATGAAAAAACTATATGATTATTTAAATCAAAATGTAGAACTAACTGATGTAAATGGAAAAATTTGGAAGGGGTATGTAGCTGATTATTATCCAGCTGGTGAAATTGAAGACGAGGAAGATGAATCTATTATTTTGGAATTTCCCGGAGTAAAGGATAGGTGCTATAGGTTCTATATAGAGGATATCAAATCAATAGAGAAAATTAATTAGGTCCCCTGCTTCGGCAACAGGCTTTTCTTATGCCTGATTGGACGTATGAAAGAGGCGCTAACAGTAATGTTAATAGGGGACAGGAGCGAACTATTGTATGTATTGATGCGCAGACTGAAATAGTACAACCAAAATGGGCCGCTGATTTACTGCTAGAAAAGTTGACCGCTATGGCAAAAAAACAAGTCGAAAGAAGGGAATGCCGTTAAGCATTCATTGTTTGTTTTATAACATTGTTTTCTTTGGTGAGCAATTGATAATTTTCCACTGTATTTTCATTGTAATACTATTTATTTGTAATAATTTAGCCGTGAGGCAGAAATCCCAATGGACCACTGCTTGCCATGTATTTGCAATCGCCCCCTTTATAGGTAACAACATGTCAAAGTTCATTATGCGGTAGATAAGTTTGGCAAGATATGGTCAGCAGAGTATAATGGGTAAAAATGATAGAACCTCACTAGGCTAAGTGCTTATGAGGAGAAATTGATTTGGCATATATTTGTGATGATCCTATATGTGACCCAGTATGCGATTTTTGCTGGTTTTGTGAGCACGATGAAAACGGAGTTCCTGTTTTTTGCAAAAAGGGCAAGGAGGACAATTTTGGTGAAGGCCTGGGGTATTGCGATGAATTTCGATGTGCATTACACGAGTCGAACCCTTTTAGCAAAGATGCCTCTAAAACAAAATAAGCGTATGTATTTTCCATCTTTTTGCTTCCTGCAACTCCCTCTTGAGAAATTCTCCTTAACGGTCTAGACTGTAATTGACGACGGGGCTGGGGTTTATGCTGCTCGGGAGGTGAATTGCAAGTGAAGCTGAAGTTCACGGATCTGTGTATGGTGGTTCTGGCGGTGGGGGTGTACTACGCTGAGGTGGAGCAATATCTGCGGTACGGGGTATGGTTCCTGTGCGGGTTTTATATTCTCGGCCGGCTGCTGGAGCTGGTACGGAAAACGAAATAACGGGTTTAGGGCAGGAGTCAGGGCAGCAGTCAGGCTGCGTTTTGGCTCCTGCTTTTTTATGGGAATTTCTTTCTTGACAAAATAGACCGATTGGTTTATTTTATAACAAGCGAGGAGGGATACTATGAAAAAAGGGGAAGCAAGCAAGGAGCATCTCATTGTCTGCGCTGGGGATTTGTTTTGGCGCAATGGTTATGAGGCAACGGGTTTAAGCGATATTTTGAAGGCCTCGGGGCTGACCAAGGGGTCCTTTTATTTTTATTTCAAATCCAAAGAGGAACTGGCGGCAGCGGTGGTGGGCTATTACCACCGGGTGGTTTTTGAGTGGCTCCAGGGCTTTGCAAAGGCTGCGGCTTGGGAGACTTTTGTTCCCCGGTTTATGAAGCCCATGCAGGAGGGGGCGGCTGCCGGCAGGCATTATGGCTGTCCTATTGCGGTGGTGGGCATGGAGGTGGCCTTTTCCCATCCGGAACTGGGAAAGACCTATATGGCCGCGATGGAGGAGCTGCAAAGGCTTTTTCAACAGGTTCTCCTGCAATCGGGGCTGACCCAGGAGCAGGCAGGGCCTTTGGCCGCCCGGCTCTTTGCCCTTTACGAAGGGGAACTGCTGCTGTTTCGGCTGAGCAGGGACCCGGAGCGTCTGGTGGAAATGGAACAGCAGCTGCTGGCTGTGTACCGGGAATATAGAAAGCAGTATTGCTAGAAGGGTGGAACAATGGAAAAGAACATAACGGGAGCTGCCATTCATGCAGCGGCTCTGGAATATGGCTATGACAACTGCGGGGTGATTCCCCTTTCTGCACTAGAGGGCTACGGCGAGAGGCTGCGGGAACGGGAAGCCAAGATTCCGGAGAGCAAGGCGGTGTATCAGGGACTTAGCGGGTTTACCCGGTTGCAGGAGGATTATCCCTGGGCCAAAAGCGTGCTGGTCTGCACCAACTGGCTGGGCAAGTACCGTTTTCCCAAGGAGCTCCAGGGCAAATACGCCAAGTCCTTTCTGCTTTCGGCGGATTCCCTGCCGGACAGCCCCCAGCGCCAGCAGAAGCTGGCTTTTGAAGCCTGGCTGACGGAGCAGGGAGTGCGGTTTTTGGGTGGGGAAACCCACCTGCCGGCTCGGATCCTGCCCTTGCGGTATGCGGCGGTGGCAGCGGGGCTGGGGATTTTTCGCAAGAACAATTTTTTCTACGGGGAAAAGGGCTCCTATTATGAACTGGAAGGGTACCTGCTTGACGTTTCCTGCGAGTACCGGGAAAGCCACAATCTCAGGCCCTGCGCCGATACCTGCAAGGCCTGCCAGAACGCCTGCAAAACCCACGCCCTGTGCGGGCCCTACACCATGAATCCCCTGTCCTGTGTGTCCTTTTGGACCACCTTTGGCGGGGGCCAGGTGCCGCCCCATTTGACGGCGGAGCAGTTTGGCTCCTGGATTTGCGGCTGTGATGCCTGTCAGGACGCCTGTCCCTACAACTGCCGGCAGGATTGGCAGCAGGGGGAACCGGTGCCGGAGGTGGAGGCGGCAAAAGAGCTGCTGCTGCCGGAAAACCTGCTCCAGGCGTCGCCTGAGGCTCTGGTGGAACAAGTGGTGCCCCTGATGGCAGACCATATCCGGCCGGAGGAAACAGGAACTCTGCGCACCTGTGCCGCCCGCTGCCTGGAAAACGAGGCAAGAGCCTAGAATACTTTATAAGAAACACCACCTGAGGGGCTGCTGTCCTTTGGGTGGTGTTTTTTCGTGGGCCGATTCCGGGGCACAGCTTCTTTACTCTCACCAAAGCTGTGGAAACAATTCACGCAAATTTGTGCAAAAGGGTAACTTTTTGGCCGAAACATTTGCAAAATGTCAAAAAGTCAAATATAATAGAGTACAAAGGAGGTCCTACTATGCGGAATATAGCAGATGTTATCGAACAATTCATTATCAGCGAACTTTTCGCCAATGAACAAGACGCCGTAAACGTCAAAAGAAGCCAGCTGGCCGAGAAACTTTCCTGTGCCCCGTCGCAGATTACCTATACACTGACCACCCGCTTTACCCCAGAGCGGGGGTTCGAAGTTGAATCCAAACGGGGAAATGGCGGTTTTATCCGGATTATCCGGCTGCCCCAGCAGGAGCCAACCCAGGCGCTGCTGCCGCCGGCAGAAACCCAGACGGCCCGGCAGATGGTCAACGCCCTGGCGGCCCACAAATTCATTACCAACCGGGAAGCCAGCCTGCTGGAATACTTTTTGGCCGTATTGGGTGACCATATGTCCGAAAAGGATAAGCAGCATATGGTGAAGACGGCCTACAAACTACTGAGTCGGGAGGACGAATAACTGTGGCTAAAACCCAAACCCGCTATGTGTGCCAAAACTGCGGCTATTCTTCGGTAAAATGGCTGGGCAAGTGTCCGGAATGCGGCACCTGGGATTCCCTGGTGGAGGAGGTGGACAGCGCGCCTACCAAGCAGCGGCCCTCCTACCTCCAGACCGCGGAACGGCCCGTGCCCAAAACCATCAGCCAGGTGGCCAAGGTCCACGTGGAACGGCTGACCACCGGCATCCAGGAATTTGACCGGGTGTTGGGGGGCGGCATTGTTCCCGGCTCCCTGATTCTTCTGGGGGGCGCTCCGGGCATCGGCAAATCCACCATTGTGCTGGACGTGTCCATGAAGGCGGCGGCCCGGCACAAGAAGGTCCTGTATGTGTCCGGGGAGGAGTCCGAAGCCCAAACGGCCATGCGGGCCGAACGGCTGGGCAAGGCCACGGACAGTCTGCAAATCATGACGGCCACCGAGCTGGGCACCATTCTGGTCCAGGCCCGGCAGAGCCAGCCGGAACTATTGGTCATCGACTCCATCCAGACCATGTACAACCAGGAGCTGGAAACGGCTGCGGGCAGTGTGGGGCAGGTGCGGGAGTGCACCGCCAAGCTGCTGACCTTTGCCAAGGAAACGGGCATTGCAGTGGTGATCATCGGTCACGTAACCAAGGAAGGCAACATCGCCGGTCCCCGGCTGCTGGAACACATGGTGGACGTGGTGCTCCAGTTTGAAGGGGACCGTTCCTATACCTACCGGGTGCTCCGGGCCCTGAAGAACCGTTTTGGCTCCACCAGCGAGTGCGGTATCTTCTCCATGGAGGAGGATGGGCTCCAGGAAGTGTCCAATCCTTCCGGGCTGTTTCTGGAAACCAAGGAGCAGCCGGTGCCGGGCTCGGTGATTACCGCCGTTATGGAGGGCAATCGGCCCATCCTGGCAGAAATCCAGGCTCTGGTCAGCCATACGCCCTTTGGCCTGCCCCGCCGGACGGTGGTAGGGGTGGACTTTAATCGGGTGAATATGCTGCTGGCGGTGCTGGAAAAGCGCTGTGGCATGAATTTCGGCGACCAGGACGCCTACGCCAGCTGCCTGGGAGGCATGAAAATCAAGGAGCCGGCGGCGGACCTGGCCATTTTGGGTGCTTTGGTGTCCAGCTACCGGAACCGGGCCATTCCCACAGGGGTACTGGCCATTGGAGAAGTGGGCCTGACCGGGGAGCTGCGCCGGGTGGGCATGGTGGACCGGAGAATCCGGGAAGCGGCCCAGCTGGGCTTCCGCAAGTTCATTGTGCCCCGGGGAAGCTTCCCCAAAGGGAAGAAGCTGCCGGCAGCCGGCATCGTGGAAGCAGGTTCCGTAGAGGAAGCCATTCAAGCTTTCTATAGCGACTGAGAAATTTGGCCGTTTTCTTTGGAATAACGTGTTGACATATGTATTGCTATAGTGCTATAATCTAAAATTTGACTTAAACTGGGGTTTTGTGGTAAACTATAAGAGCTGAAGTTTTATTTTTTTTTAATCCTGTAGGTAAGGAGGCAGGCTCGATGTTTACTGTAGGAGACAAAGTACTGTACCCCATGCATGGTGCAGCCGTGATTAAAGATGTAGAAAAGCGCCAAGTCAATGGTCGGCCCGTGAATTATTTTATTTTAGATATGTTGCTTAGTGATATGAAAGTCATGATCCCAGAAGTGAATGTTAACAAAATTGGCTTGCGGCCTATAGTGAACAAACAGGTTATGCCGGAAGTGGAAGATGTGCTGAAAGCCCGTCCGGAAAATGTCATGAAGAAGATTACCTGGAATCGCCGCTACAATTTATATGTAGACAAAATGAAAACCGGGGATATTTTCCAGGTGGCCGATGTGGTCCGGACCCTGTCCGTCCAGGAAAATGACAAGAAATTGTCCACCGGGGAGCGGCGCCTGCTCACCACCGCCAAACAGATTCTGCTCAGCGAAGTGATGCTGGTAGAATCCGTAGATGAGCAAAAGAGCGAAGCCTGGCTGGAACAATTTATATAATGTGCAAAACGTTACAAATTTAAAAAGGGAGATTGTTTGAGAAAAGGTTTTTCTTTGACAATCTCCCTTTTTCTGTTTTCTTTCAGTGGGGCTTATAGTACAATAAAAGGATAAAGTCAAATAAAGGAGGTGAGAATAATGATTGAAAAAATTACAAAATGTCTCATCATTTTGGTTTTTGCCGTCATCGGTGTATTGCTGTCGGAATTTGTTTCCAGCATCTTGGTGGATTATATTGGCGTTGAAGTCCTGAAAGTGGGATTTTTGGGCGTCACCGTCCTGGATCTGGTCATGGGTGTGGCAGGTGTCCTGATTTTTGCCTATATTGGCAAGCTGGCCGCTCCTACCATCAACCGGAATATCCTGCATTTTTCGGAAGCCATGGCTACGTATTTGGGAGATTTGCCCACCAGCGATATTTTTGTGCTGTCCATCGGCGTGATTTTGGGCCTGGTGGTTGCCGCACTTTTGGGAACGTCGTTTTCCCGGCTGCCCATTGTGGGGCCGTACATTTCCCTGATTTTCAGCATACTGGGTGCACTGGTAGGGGCCAAAGTGGCGCTTAACAAACGCGCAGATATCATTTCATTTTTTAACCGGCTGTGGTTTTCCCGGAACAAGGACAACGCCAAGAAAGCCAATAACCGGAACGTTTCCCGCACTTATAAATTTCTTGATACCAGCGTTTTGATTGACGGCAGAATTTTGGAGGTAATCCGTCTGGGCTTCCTGGAGGGCGTGGTGGTCATTCCCAAGTTCGTCCTGGAGGAGCTGCAGAAAATTGCGGATTCCGGGGATACGCTCAAGCGGAACCGGGGCCGGAGAGGATTGGATATCGTCCGGGAAATTCAAGCCAACAAAGCGGTGGAAGTGGAAATCAGCGATCGGGATTATGATGATATCACCGAGGTGGACACCAAGCTGGTCCGGCTGGCCCGGGAGAAAAACGGCATTGTGGCCACCAATGATTTCAACCTGGCCAAGGTAGCAGAGATTCAGGGGGTCAAAGTCCTGAACATCAACGACCTGGCCAATGCCCTGAAGCAGACCCTGCTGCCGGGGGAAGAAATCCAGCTGTATCTGGCCAAGGACGGGAAGGAACCCGGCCAGGCCATCGGGTACCTGGAAGACGGCACCATGGTGGTGGTGGAAGGCGGCCGGAAAGCCGTGAACTCCACCCTGCCGGTGATTGTTACCTCCGTGCTGCAAACCTCTGCAGGCCGGATGGTCTTTGCCAAACTGAAATAAGGACGGGTGCATATGAACCAACTCTATATCATCGTGGCTGCGGCGGGGATGGGCAAACGGCTGGGATTGGGGTATAATAAAAATTATGCCCATTTGGCCGGGATTCCCATCTTGGTCCGCAACCTGCACCAGCTGAGCCAGGTGCCTGGGGTGGCCCAGGTCCTGGTCACGGTGGCCGCAGGGGAGGAAGCCCAGGCAAAGGAGCTGCTGGATCACTATGCGGCGGCTCAGTACCCCGGCCTGTCCTACACTGTGGTAACTGGCGGCAAGGAGCGGCAGGATTCCGTTTCCCACGCCGTGGACCAGCTGCCTGATGCTCCAGCCTGGGTGGCCGTCCACGATGGGGCACGGCCCTTTGCGGACGCCCAGCTGTTTAGCCGGGTGTGGGAAGCTGCCAGGGAAAGCGGGGCGGCCATTGCGGCGGTGCCCTGCAAGGACACCATCAAGCAGGAGGCTGGGGGACAGGTGGAGAAAACCCTGGACCGCAGCAAGCTGTGGGCCGTGCAGACACCCCAGATTTTTTCCCTGCCCCTGCTGAAGGAATGCTACGCCTACGCCAAAACCCATCCGGTGGCGGTGACGGACGATGCGTCCCTGGCAGAAGCCCTGGGACACCCGGTGACGCTGGTGCTGGGCTCCTACAACAACCAAAAAATCACCACGCCTTCCGACCTTGCCTGGGCGGAGGGGCTGGTGCAGGGAAAGGGTGCTGAGAACATGAAGTTTCACGTGGGTTCCGGGTACGACGTGCACCGGCTGGTGCCCGGACGGAAATTGATTTTGTGCGGGGTAACCATTCCCTATGAACTGGGGCTGGACGGCCATTCCGATGCGGATGTGGCACTCCATGCCCTGATGGATGCTCTTTTGGGGGCAGCGGGCCTGGGAGACATTGGCCGGCTGTACCCGGACCAGGATCCTGCGTTTTTGGGCGCCGACAGCCGCAAATTGCTGGCGGACGTGGTGGCCCGGGTGAAGGAGAGGGGCTGGCAGATCAGCAACGCCGACATCACCATCATTGCCCAAAAGCCCAAGCTGGCTTCCTACGAGCCGGCCATGCTGGCCAACGTGGCAGCTGACCTGGGGTTAGCTCCAGAAGACGTGAACGTCAAGGCAACCACAACTGAAAAACTCGGTTTTACCGGCAGAGGGGAAGGTATCGCTGCCGAAGCCGTGGTCAGTTTGATTCAATAATCTATTACATACTTGGGAGGAAGAATTCATGGATAACAATTTGAAAGTTCGCTTTGCACCAAGCCCTACCGGGCCGTTCCATATTGGGGGCGCTCGTTCTGCCCTGTTCAACTGGTTGGTAGCCCGGAAAAACCACGGCACCATGCTGCTGAGAATTGAAGACACCGACCAGGACCGTTCCAAACCGGAATGGGAAGAAAATATCAAAAACGCCCTGAAATGGCTGGGCATTGACTGGGATGAGGGCGTAGATGTAGGCGGCCCCAACGGTCCGTACCGCCAAATGGAACGGCTGGACATCTACAAGAAATACACCGATAAACTGCTGGCGGAAGGCAAAGCCTACTATTGTTACTGTACCCCGGAAGAACTGGAAGCAGAACGGGAAGAACTGAAAGCCCAAGGCAAAATGCCCCGCTATATGGGCAAATGCCGGAACCTGACTCCGGAACAGCGGGCCCAGTACGAAGCCGAAGGCCGGAAACCCACCGTGCGGTTCCGGGTACCGGAAGGCCAGGACATTGTGGTCCATGATATGGTGCGCGGCGACGTGCATTTCGAATCCGACGGCATTGGCGACTTTATCATCGTCAAGGAAGATGGGATTCCCACCTACAACTATGCGGTGGTCATCGATGATGCCCTGATGAAAGTCAATATGGTTATCCGGGCTGAGGAACATCTGTCTAATACCCCGCGGCAGCTGCTGCTGTACGATGCCCTGGGCTTTGAAAAACCCAAGTTTGGCCACATTTCCCTGATTTTGGGCAAGGACAAGAAGAAAATGTCCAAGCGCCATGGGGCTACTTCCGTGGACCAATACAGACAGCTGGGCTACCTGCCCGATGCCATTGTGAACTTCCTGGCCCTGTTGGGCTGGGCTCCCAATTCCGAACAGGAAATCTTCAGCCGGGAAGAACTGATTGCCCAATTCGATATGGCCCATGTTGCCAAGAATCCGGCTGTGTTCGATATTGAAAAGCTGAACTGGCTGAACGCCCACTATATGCGCCAGATGACCGATGAAGAATACATTGCCTTTGCCAAACCTTTCATGATCCAGGCTGGCTATATGACCGGGGAAGAAACCGGTGACAAGGCTGAATGGTTGAATAAGGTCATCCTCACTGCCAAGGACCAGGCTGAATACGGTGCCCAGATTCCTGGCTGCGTAGAAATGTACTTCAACGATGAATTTGACTTTGAAGTGGACGAAGAAAAGGGCGTTCATGCAGTAGATGCCCTGAAGGCCGAAACCGTTCCTACGGTTATCGCTTCCTTCCTGGCCAAACTCCAGGCTGCAGAAACCCTGGACCACGCCAGCGTAAAGGCCATGTTCAAAGCGGTACAGAAAGAAACCAAGCTGGGCGGCAAATTCGTGTTCATGCCTGTGCGGGTAGCCCTGACCGGCAACCAGCATGGTCCGGAACTAGCCGAAATGATTCCGCTTTTGGGCGCTGAACGGGTGACCAAGCGCATCCAGGCCAGCCTGAAAAAAGCCGGCATCAGCCTGTAACGAAAGGAGAAACTATGAGCACTCTGCGTGTTTATAATGATATGACCCGGAAAAAGGAGGAATTCGTTCCTCTGGAACCGGGCAAGGTAAAGATTTACGTCTGCGGCGTAACTCCCTACAACCATCCCCATATTGGCAACGCCCGCCCCTTTGTGGTGTGGGACGTGATTCGCCGCTTCCTGGAGCATGAGGGCTACGATGTGACCCATGTGCAGAACTTCACGGATATTGACGATAAGATTATCTGGGAAGCCAACAAGGAAGGGGTTACCTGGGATACCATCTGCAACCGGTACATCAAAGCCTATTTTGAAGTCATGGACAAGCTCCATGTGAAACGGGCCCACATTTACCCCCGGGTTTCCGAACACATTCCTGACATCATCAAGACGGTGGAAGCCCTGATTGCCAACGGCTACGGCTATGTGGTGGACGGGGACGTGTACTACCGGGTAGAAAAGTTCGAACACTACGGCGAACTCAGCGGCCGGAATCTGGAAGATATGCTGGCCGGCGCCCGGGTGGACGTGGACGAACGGAAAGAAAATCCCATGGACTTTGCCCTGTGGAAAGCCGCCAAACCCGGCGAACCCTCCTGGGACAGCCCCTGGGGCAAAGGCCGGCCGGGCTGGCACATTGAATGCTCTACCATGAGCACCAAGTACCTGGGCAACACCCTGGACTTCCATGGGGGCGGCAGCGACCTGATTTTCCCGCACCATGAAAACGAAATCGCTCAATCCGAAGGGGCCACCGGCGTCCATCCTTTTGTCCGCTACTGGGTCCATAACGGCTTTATTACCATCAACTCCGAAAAAATGTCCAAGTCCCTGGGCAACTTTATGACCGTGCTGGATATTCTGAAGGAATACGAACCGGAAGTGGTCCGTTACTTCATCCTGAATACCCATTACCGCAGTCCACTGGACTTCAGCGATGAACGGCTGGAAGAAGCCAAACGGAGCCTGGAACGGCTGCGCACGGCCCAAAACAACCTGAAGGAAATCGAAGCCCAGATTAACGCTGGTCCTGACGCCGAGAGCCTGGCCCTGGGCCAAAAGGTGGCAGAAATCCGCCAGGGCTTTATGGACGCCATGAACGACGACTTCAATACTTCCCTGGCCATCAGCTACCAGTTTGCCCTGGCCAAGGAAATCAACGTCTACCACAACGCCATCCTGGCCGGCACCAAGAAGCCGGACGGCAAATTGGTGGACCAGATTCACAAGGTCTGGAGAGAAATGGCCGATATCATCGGGATTCTGGAAGATGTACCGGCAGCAGGGCAGGAAGGCGGCGCCGTCACTAACGAAGAAGCTGCCATTGCTGCCAAGATTGAGGAAAGACAAGCTGCCCGGAAAGCCCGGGATTTCGCCAAAGCCGATGCCATCCGTGACGAACTGGCTGCCCAGGGAATCATTTTGGAAGATACGCCCCAAGGCGTGCGGTGGAAGAGAAAGTGAAATTTGAACAATACCAGAAAATGAAAGATCATGTCCTGACCGTCTGCTCGGAGGAGCTGGCGGTTCAGGACCCTAAATTATTGCACCCGGTGGTCCTGGCCTACATCGGGGACGCTGTGTTCTCCCTGTACGTGCGGCTGCGGCTGACGCCGGCTTCGTCCCATGTGCAGGTGCTCCACGAACTGGCTTCCCGCATGGTATCGGCTGTGATGCAGGCCAAAGCCATGGATGCTCTGGAGGGGGATCTTTCGGACGAGGAAGAACAGATTGCCCGGCGGGGGAGAAATACCAAATCCACCGTGCCCAAAAGCGCCAGTGTCCGGGAATACCGGCAGGGTACTGCTTTTGAGGCCCTTTTGGGGTATCTGTATCTGACCCAGCAGAAGGAACGGCTGGATGACATCATGCACCGTTCTTTTCTTTTGATTCAGGAAGCCATGCTGGACGAAAGAAAAGCAAAGAAAGGAAAATAAAATGATCAGCTGTAAATTAATCCGCTATACGCCGGAACCGGATCGGACCGTTGCCATGAGCGCCCATTTGTGCTATTCGCCCATTGGGGCTCAGGAACTGGAAGAAACCATGACCGACAAGCAGGTGGCGGGACTGATTAAGCGGCTGCGGGAAATGGGGCATACCTCTACCTTTGAGCACGTAAGCTTTACCTTTGCCATCGAAGGGGTATCCCGGGTACTGACCCACCAATTGGTGCGCCACCGCCTGGCTTCCTATTCCCAGCAGTCCCAGCGCTATGTTAAGGAACATGATTTTGAAACCATTTTGCCTCCTTCCCTGGCGGCAAAACCGAAATATAAAAAACAATTTGATGACCTGTGCCAACGGATTCAGGATTTGTACAACGAATGGACGGAAGCCGGCATTCCTGCGGAAGACGCCCGGTACATTCTGCCCAACGCCACGGAAACCAAGATTGTGGTCACCATGAATGCCCGCAGCCTGCTGCATTTCTTTGAGCTGCGCTGCTGCAACCGGGCCCAGTGGGAAATCCGGGCACTGGCCAATCTTATGCTGGCTGAAGCACGTCAGGCGGCACCCCTGCTCTTTGCTGTGGCCGGTCCTACCTGCGTGACCCAGCGGGTTTGCCATGAAGGCAAAATGAGCTGCGGCCGCCTGGAAAAACTTATGGCCGAAGACGCCAAGGAACAGCAGCATGGGGTATAAAGCCATTACCGAAATCCAGGAAGAAGTGCGGCAGTGGGACCTGATTCTGGACCTGCCGGACCAGATCGGTGCCTTTACCAAGAAGCTCACGGACTATATTGACGGCCAGGTGCTGTATATTTGCCGTTATGAGGCCCCTGAGCTCCGGGCTACCCTGGATATTACCTATACCACGGAAACCTTTGATTACATCCTGGTACGCACCATGGGCATGAATACCTATCGGGATATCCGGTTCATCTACAAGGAACGGGATATCTTTGCCCAAAAGGTGAAAAAGTACCTGCCCTCGGTGCTGCAAAGCATGGAGGACCTTACCAGCGTCAACCTGGGGGAGATGGTGGAGGCCAAACACCTGCCGGAATGGGAATACGGCAAACAGCTGCCGAAGCAAATCGGCTCCTTTGAACTGTATATCCGTCCGGACAAGGCCATTGACCATATCAACGGTTCCATTATCCTGATTGACTATACGGACTTTGCCCGCAAGGACCAGCTGATCATCATGTACAATCGGCTGCGCAACCAATTTTTTGGAGAAGTGAAGATCGGCGGGGTATTCCACGCCACCTCGGACTTTGACAGCTATAGCCTGAAAGGGCTCCAGGAGGCTCTGGAGGCCCATCTGGAGCCAACCTTGCAGTGGGTGACAGAGGCCGATCACACCCTCTGAAAAAAATTCCCCCAAAAAAATAAAAAAAGTTTGGAAGAATGCTTGACAGATTTGGCAAAATACCGTATACTAACAAAGTCGGCAACGCACGATAACAAATGCAAAGCCGCAACGGCCCAGTAGTTCAGTTGGTTAGAATGCCGCCCTGTCACGGCGGAGATCGTCGGTTCGAGTCCGTCCTGGGTCGCCAACATGCCTCGGTAGCTCAGTTGGTAGAGCAAGGGACTGAAAATCCCTGTGTCCGCAGTTCGATTCTGCGCTGAGGCACCATTTTTAAGCGGAAGTAGCTCAGTGGTAGAGCACCACCTTGCCAAGGTGGGGGTCGCGAGTTCGAATCTCGTTTTCCGCTCCATTTTTTAAGGCGACATAGCCAAGCGGTAAGGCAGAGGTCTGCAAAACCTTTATCCCCAGTTCGATTCTGGGTGTCGCCTCCAATTTTGTATTTTCGCCGAGGTGGCGGAACTGGCAGACGCAAGGGACTTAAAATCCCTCGGAGAGTGATCTCCGTACCGGTTCGATTCCGGTCCCCGGCACCATTATTATATAAACACTGAAACAGACTTCCAAGGTGGGAGCCTGTTTTTTGTTATAGGTACAATTTTGGAAAATGCGTGTTTTTGGACAATGTTTTCTTAGAGTAGGCAGCAACTTTGTTTTACGTGACAATTTCTGGTAATTTTCCCTGGAAACTGTGCATTTTATTTCCGGCCCGGTCATTGTACAATGGAATCATTCCAAGCTTAGAGGAGATTGATATCCATGACCATAAAACGTGTACTTGCCATCCATGACCTGTGTTCCTTTGGCCGCTGTTCTTTGACTGCTGCCATGCCTGTGATTTCTGCCCTGGGCTCCCAGGTGAATCCGTTCCCTACGGCCCTCTACAGCAACAACCTGACCTATGGGGAGTTCTATAATACGGATCTGACCAATCATATGAACCCCATGATGGACCAATGGGAAAAGCTGAACCTGCATTTTGACGCCATCTACAGCGGGTTCTTGGCCAATGCCGCCCAGACCGCTCTGGTCCGGGACGCCATCCGCCGCTTTGCCAAGGACGGCCAGCTGGTAGTGGTGGACCCTGCTATGGCTGATGACGGCAAGCTGTACGTGGTCTTTGACCAGACCATGGTGGAAGAAATGCGCAAGCTGGTGGCAGAAGCTACCTTGATTACCCCCAACTATACGGAAGCCTGTCTGCTGACCGGCACCACCTGGCTGGACCGGACGCCAACGGAACGGGAAATCCAGGACCTGTGCCAGAAGCTGCTGGATCTGGGACCCAAACAGGTGATTATCACCTCCGTGCCGGGCAAGCCGGACGAAATCCAGGTGGTCAGCCAAAGCGCCGGGGAAGTGGGGTACCACTCCTATGTGGTGAAACGGATTCCCTTTGGCACCTGCGGCACCGGGGACGTATTCACCAGCGTGGTTACCGGCTGCATCCTGAAGGGCAAGTCCCTGGAAGAAAGCGCCAAGATTGCCGCTGACTTCCTGGAAGTGGTCATCCAAAGCACCCTGGATTCTGGCAAGGATCCCCGGGAAGGTGTCCAACTGGAAGACAAGCTGCCCCTGCTGCTGAAACTCTAAAGCAAAACTCCAAATGCATCTGTATTTTCCACGGGAAACCTTTGCGGTCCCGTGGAATTTTTGTTATGTGGAAAGTTCCAGGCCCTTGGAGAGGGGCCAAAAACACTACTATGTCAAAATGTGAGGAGCAGACTGTATGGTAAAGACTTTGCTGAAATGTACGGCAGCCCTGGTGGCTGCAGTGGGCGTCTTTGGCTACTGGTTTGTGAACCAGCCCCAAATGGATCCCCTGATGACCCCGGAGCGGAAGGCCCGGATAGAGGCTTCGCCCCATTATGTGAACGGCCAGTTTGTGCCGGAGACGCCCCATACCCCGGTGACGCCCTCCTGGTCCTTCTGGAAGGAGTTTTTGTTCCCCACCCCGGGTAAGACTATACCCCCAGGGCCCATGGTCACCCAGAAGACGGATTTGAAGGCCCTGGACCCTAAGGAAGATGCGGTGGTCTGGCTGGGGCACTCCTCCTTCTATATGCAGCTGGGGGGCAAAAAAATCCTCATTGACCCCATTGCTGCCACCTATGCCTCGCCCGTACCCTTTGTGGATAAAGCCTTTGACGGCAGCAATGTGTACGGTCCGGAGGATATCCCGGACGGCATTGACGTGATGGTGCTGTCCCACGACCATTGGGACCACCTGGACTACGATTTTGTCCGGGCTATTGAGCCCAAGGTAAAGCACGTGGTTACCGGCCTGGGCAACGGGGGCTACTACGAAAAGTGGGGGTATCCCCTTGCCAAGATTTCTGAGGAAGACTGGAACACCCCGGTGAAAATTGATGAAGGACTCACCGTTTGGGTGCTGCCTGCCCGGCATTTCTCCGGCCGGCTGCTCCACAAGAACCAGACCCTGTTTGCGGGCTTTGCCTTTATCACCCCTGGGAAGAAGGTCTTCTACAGCGGGGATGGGGGCTACGACGGCCGCTTCAAGCGGATTGGGCAGCAGTTCGGGGGCTTTGACCTGGCCATTTTGGAAGACGGCCAGTACAACGAGAACTGGGCCTCCGTGCACATGATGCCGGAAGAAACGGCTCAGGCCGGGGTGGACCTGGGCGCCCGGGAAGTGCTGCCCTGCCACAACGGCAAATACCCCCTGTCCATGCATAGCTGGGACGAACCCTACAAGCGGATTACCGCAGCTGCCAAAGGAAAGCCCTACTACCTGGCCACCCCGGAAATTGGGGAGCTGGTCCGGGTAGGGGTACGGGACAGAAATTCACCCGCTGGTGGGAAAATATGAAGTGATGCGGTAATTTTGAACTTTTCTATTCTCCTCTTGCTTTTTGTTACCGGCCGCTCTATGATAAAGAACGTTATCATATCGAAACACAGGGCTGTGAAAAAATTAAACTTCCTCAGTCATCCCTTTGGGCTGACAGCCCCTTCACCCTTGAAGGGGCCATTCATATCCATCAGGGTTCCAGTATTTATCAATACTAGCGCTATAAGTTCAGAACATTAGTTGACCAGTAGATGTTTAGTATGCCGCCTTCAAGCGTTGCGGCCGCATCCAAACATCCCCAAAGGTATCTAGGATGTTTGGTTCATAAGGCCCATGCGATAGCCGTCCAGGAGTCAAGCCTGAAAGGCAACGACGACTGGAACACGGCGAACCGCTCAGGAGGTGAGACCCGTAGGGTCTCGGAGGAAGTTTTAATTTGAGTTCGCAAAGCATTTTTTCACAGCTTCTGTGGGCAGCCCAATACGGCTGCAGGGGAGCGGACAAAGCGTGGACTATTACATCAATATGTTTTCTCGGGAGCTGAAGCATGGCGGCCCCCATGTGCATCTGATTGCCTTTTTTATTTTTATTGCCATCGGGATTTTTATCCTCCACTGGGTGTTCCGGGGGCTCATTGAGGTGCTGACCCGATTTACCCGGGTCAAGCGGGAAAGCTGGCGGACCACCTTCCGGTTCATGCCCACCCTTTTGGGGATTCTTACGGGCATCCAGCTGACCAAGGGCATCCTGAACCTGCCGCCCTTTGTGAAAAGCATGCTGGAGAGGCATTACCACAGCCTGGTGATTATCACCGTCACCTTTTTCTTTGCCCATCTGCTGTCCTCGTATCTCAAGAGCAAGCTGTCCAAAAGCGGCAACGAATCGGCCTCTACGTCCATTCTTACCACCATTGTGGACTTGGGCGTGTATATGGTGGGCATCATCTTTATCCTGGGTTCCTACGGCATTTCCATTTCGCCGCTGCTGACCGCACTGGGCGCCGGGAGCTTGGCTTCCGCCCTGGCCCTCCAGGATACCCTGGCCAACCTGTTTTCCGGGATTACCACCCTGCTGTCCAAGCAGGTCCATATGGGGGACTATATCCGCCTGGCCAGCGGGGAATCCGGCCGGGTCACGGACATGAACTGGCGCAACACCACCATCCGTACCAGCACCGGCAATACGGTGATTGTCCCCAATAAGAGCATCGCCTCGGCCACCCTGACCAACTACGAGCAGCCCCTGGCGGAATGCACCATTTTCATTCCCCTGACCATCACCTACGACAATGACCTGCAAAAGGTGGAGGACGTGTCCTTGGCCGTGGCCCGGGAGATTCTGGCCGGCAGCGAAAGCGGCGTCAAAGGCTTTCAGCCCCTGGTGCGCTACACCAATATGGGGGACTACGGCATTACCTTCAATGTGGTGCTGCGGATCCGCAATATTGTGGATGAAGCCGTCATCAAGCACGAATTTATCAAAAAAATCTATACGGTGTTCAAAAAAGAGAATATTCACCTGCTGGTCCGGAAGGACTAGCGGAAGCAGAAAGGATGCGGGACTAACCGTGTCCTTTTTTTGTTGCTGCGAAAAAGGCAGAAGACAATTTTAAATACAATATAAAACAGAAAGTATGTATCGTAAAAAGTAAACGTAAATATTGTAATAATTCGGAATACAAGAAAGAGGGATTGTGGTATAATAAAAGTAATAAAATGGCAGAAAAATATATTCTGTAATTGATATTTTTGTAAATGTGATGATATGGGGCAATCAAAAAGGTCAATGCGGTCTTAGGCTTTCCAAGGGGGTGGGAAGAATGAGAAGCAGAAAACAACTACATATGGCCGTACTGCTCACCATCCTTGGCTCCTTCCTGTGGGGACCGGGGAAAGTGCAGGCGGAAACGACCATTACCAGTGTGGGGGATTTAGCGACAACTTCAAAGGTTCAGGTGATGGGGAGTAAGGGGTATAGTGTATATGCCCCTGCACAGACGGATAACAAACTGACTATCAATATCGGTTCCTTTACGCCCGCGAACCCTGGGAAGACGGCTTTGTTCGGCTTTTATATGGATACAGAAGCAGAACCGGTAATCGGTAAGGACGTATCCATTACCAGCACCGGGACCTCGCAGCAGCTGGCATATGTTGCCGGGATGTACTCGGATGCTGGCACCATCGGTACCTACACAGAAGGCGGCACGACGCCCAGCAATACCGTTACCGTGACGGGCGGCAGTGCTTCTGAACTTGCTGCGGCCATGAGCAATACCGGTACGGTGACCAATAATCAACTCAATATAAGCGATGCCGTGCAATTTACAAGAGCCTATGGGGGCTATAGCCAAACTGGCAATGCCACATATAATGTGCTCCATATGAACGGTGTCAAAAAAGCCGGCTCTGCCTTAGAATTTAGCCTTTACGGCGGCAAGTCCAACAGCAATACCAGCGTCGTTTCCCATAATACTGTAGAAGTCTGGGACTCCACAGGCGGAGACATCTTTGGGGGCAGATCGGCAAACGACGGCAAGATAGACTACGGCGCCCGCTCAGATGCGAATACCGTGATTGTGCATAATAGCAATTTCAGGTATATCTATGGTGGCTATGAAGGCTACACGGCGGATGGAAATACGGTCCAAATAGAAGACAGCACTATTGACAATGTCCACACAGCTTATATTCAAGGCGGTACCAGTGCCAGCGGGAATCAGACAACCATCAAAAACAGCACCGTAAGCGGCGAAATCGTAGGCGGCTGGGCTGATGACTCCAATTATGGCAACGCTACGGGCAGCAAGGCCGATGAGAATACCATTACGCTGACGGATGTGACACTGAATGAACCCAATTTGGGCATTGTCGGCGGCAAAAACGACATGTATGGCGAAGCCAATGGCAACACCGTCCATTTGACCAGCGGCACGCTGACCAATTTTAAACAATTAAATGGTGGCTTTTCTTCCGGAACAGCTAACAATAACCATCTACTTATCGACCAGGGAGCCACCGTATCTAACGTGGCCTCCACAGTGATTAGCGGCCGCGGGGCTACGGAAGCCAAAGGAAATACCGTGAAAATTGATGGCACGCTGGGAGCACAGACCAGTACCACTGCCGGCTCGGCAGAAGAACCTGGCAGCGTCGTTAGCGGCAATAGCCTTACCGTAGGCAAAACAGGGAGTGTGGGCTATGGCACTATCCTGGCAGCTGGCAGCACGGATGGAGCCAGAGCAACGGTCAACGAAAATACCGTGACTATCGAAGGCTATGTAGGTGAGGGCGCTCTGGTTGTGGGAGCCTGGAATTATGGAGGAGATAATATAGGTGATAAAAATACGGTGAACATATCCGGCACCTTGGATGCAGGCGTTCTCGTCTGTGGCTCTTCTGACTCTGTCTACGCCTATTATTATGGCCCCTTGAATAAAGAAGCCAATGAAAATACCATTAACCTGCAAAAAGGCGCCAACCTGGGCGTCGGCACCGTCTTTTACGGCGGCCAAGGCACCGTAGCCGATGGCAATACAGTGAACATCGAAGACGGCGTTACCTTTGCCGCAGGCACTTCTGATGGCGATGACATCGATATCGTGGCCGGCGTCGGCCGTACGGAAGCCAAGGATAATACCATCAATCTGCTAGGTACGGTTTCCGCCTCAGGCCTTCACCTCAGCGGTGGCCTCGTAAGCCAGGAATACGACAGCGGTACGTATATCGTCAATGGCGTGAGCGGTACGAACAACACCCTCAACGTCTACACCTTGAATAACAATGTAAAAGAAATCACCGCTTTCCAAAACCTGAACTTCTACATCCCCAAGGAAGCAGTGAACGAAGACACCATGCTGACCATTAGCGGCGGAGAGGCTACGGACCTTACAGGGGCCACCATCAAGGCCGGCGCCAGTGACGCCACCATTCTGAACGTAGGGGACAAGATTAACCTACTGGTCAACGAAGCTGGTGTGACGACGGACGAAGACCCGTCGAGCGCTACGGCAACGCAATATGGCATCATCGAAGATGCGGGTTTTGCCCAGGCTGGGGTGGAAGTGAAGAAGGATGGGGATAAAAAGATTATTGCCACCATTACCAAACTGCCGCCTAAGCCGGAACCGGAGCCCGAACCGGAACCGGAGCCTGAACCGGAACCCGAGCCAGAACCTGAGCCCGAACCTGAACCGGAACCAGAGCCGAAGTCTGAATCCAAACCGGATCCGGCGGCGCAGCTGGCGGACGGAACCAAGACGTTGGTGGATGCCCATATGGGTGGCCTGGACCTGGTGAAAACCAGCGCCCAGTTTGCTGCTACCGCAGGGCTGGATGGGGCGTTGGCAGCCTCCATGGCCTCTGCCTACCAGAGCGGTCCCTACACCCCGGGCGGTGTGGGAGTCAAGGAAGCTCCCGAAGACCAGAAGGACTTTATGATCAATGCAGAAGCCCAGGCCAAGTTTACTCCGTACATTGTGGTGGGCGGGGAGGCCCTCCGCTACGACACCGGCTCCCAGGTGAAAACCCATGGGATGAACGGGAACCTGGGCCTGGTGCGCCGGCTCCAGGAAGAAACGTATATTGACACGGTGATGCTCTTTGGGGAATATGGCCGGGACAACTATACCACCTTTATGGACAGCGGCAGCCGGGGCGACGGGGACCACAGCTATTACGGCGGCGGGGTCCTCCTGCGCCGGGACAATACCAATGGGTTCTACTACGAAGGCAGTCTGCACGGAGGCTATGTGAAGGGCAGCTATTCCGGTATCGTTAACGGCGGCCGGGGCGCCTACAGCTCCGGTTCAGCCTACCTGGCCATGCACGGGGGCTTGGGCAAGATTTATACCCTGCCCCATGACTCCAACCTGGATGTATACGGCAAGCTATTCTGGACCCATACGGCCGGGGATTCGGTAACCCTGCACACCGTCAATGGCGACGCGTCCTACAACTTTGATGCCCTGAACTCCGTGGCCTCTCGACTGGGCGTACGCTACGGCTACGGCATTGCGCCCCACCAGAAGCTGTACGTGGGCGCAGGCTGGGAATACGAATGGAACGCGGCAGGCGGCGCCACCTACGAGGCAGCCCGGCCCCTGCGGACTGAGAGCCCCAGCCGGAAAGGCTCCAGCGGCCTGTTGGAACTGGGCTGGAGCAAGGAAGCGACCCAGAAGGATCCTTATGACCTGACAGTACGGGTTACGGGCTGGGCCGGAAGACAGAAGGGCTTTACCTTTAATACCCGACTGAACTTCCACATCTGACGAACTTTTCGCCAGCTCCGGACAATTGCATACGGAGCGGGAACTGCAAGCAAATGCAGTTGCTCGTTTCTGCAAGTCAGGATCTCCGCAGGGGAGTAGGCGGCGGTCAGGCTGAGCAGGAACTGGAACTATACAGCCGGTGAGCAGGAGAAGTCCTTTAGGGCGAATCTCTCCTGTACACCGGCTCTGTATGTAAAAAGGGGAATGTGGGAAAGAAAACAGCGGGCAGAAAGAAAAAACACGAACGTTTACGAAAAAATGTCTCCCATAGTATGCTTTTTTATGGTAATATATGTCTAGTGTGTTATGAACTGAACAAAACAAAGGAGAGAAATTAATGGAAGAACGACGTATCATCCATGTAGAGGAAAAACTACCTATCCTTGAAACCATCCCCCTGAGCCTGCAGCATTTGTTTGCCATGTTTGGCTCTACGGTTTTGGTGCCCTTCCTGCTGCACGTGGATCCGTCCACGGCCCTGTTTATGAACGGGGTAGGAACCCTGTTGTACCTGACCATCTGCAAATGGCGCTTGCCGGCGTACCTGGGGTCCAGCTTTGCGTTTATTTCCCCGGTGCTGGCGGTGTGTTCCACTGCGGGCATGACCTACGGAGATGCCCAGGGCGGGTTCATTGCCTTTGGTTTGTGCTTTATCCTGATCGGCCTTTTGGTTCGGAAAATCGGTACGGACTGGATTGACGTGCTGTTCCCGCCGGCTGCCATGGGTTCCATTGTAGCCATCATCGGTCTGGAACTGGCGCCGCTGGCCATGAGCATGAGCGGTTTTGGCGACCCGGTGCAGGGAATGACCAACGCCCAGGCCATTACCATTTCCATGTTCACCCTGGTGGTAACGGTGCTGGCTACCATTTTGGGCCGGGGCTTTATCGGCATTATCCCTATTTTGATTGGCGTAGTGGCCGGCTATGTGCTCAGCTACGTGATGGGTGTGGTGAACTTCTCCCCAGTGGCTTCCGCTGCCTGGTTCTCTTTCCCCACATTCTACCAGCCCCACTTTAACCTGAACGCCATTTTGATGATTCTGCCCGCCCTGTTTGTGGTACTGGCAGAACATCTGGGCCACCTGTTTGTCACCAGCGACATTGTAGGCCGCGACCTGATCAAGGATCCGGGCCTGCACCGTTCCCTGATTGCCGATGGTATTTCCAACGTGCTGTCCGGGCTCCTGGGCTCCACCCCCAACACCACCTACGGGGAAAACATGGGGGTTATGGCCATTACCGGCGTGTACAGCACCTGGGTTATCGGCGGCGCAGCCATCTTCGCCATCCTGTTTTCCTTCATTGGTAAGATTGCCGCTGTCATCCACGGCATTCCTACCCCGGTTATGGGCGGCGTCTGCATCCTGTTGTTTGGCTTTATTGCAGCCTCCGGCCTGCGTATGATGGTGGAACGGAAGGTGGACTTCACCAAATCCAAGAACCTGATTCTGACTGCTGTAACCATGGTTTCCGGCCTGAGCGGCGCTGCCGTTCACGTTGGTCCTGTGCAGCTCAAGGGCATGGGTCTTGCTACGGTGGTGGCCATTATTGCCAGCCTGTGCTTCCTGGTTTTTGAGAAACTGGGCTGGAGCCGCGAAGCGTAAGCAAGAGAATTGAAAGATTGTTGGAAGTATGATATATTGTTAAAACTAGAACAATGAGAAGGAGAATGGGTATGGAAAATTTACAGCATGAGGTTGTCCTGGTCGTTGACTTTGGCGCCCAATACAGCCAGCTGATTGCCAGACGGGTGCGGGAATGCAATGTGTATTGCGAAATCATTCCTTATACGTACACCCTGGAACAAATCGAAGCAAAGAAACCGAAAGCCATTATTTTATCCGGCGGCCCCAACAGTGTATATGCCGAAAATACCCCTGCCGTTGATGCAGGCGTGTTCAAAATGGGGATTCCTGTTCTGGGTATCTGCTACGGCCATCAGTTCATGGCCAAGACCCTGGGCGGCGTAGTGACTCACGCAGGCAGCGGCGAATACGGGAAAACGGCCATCGTGCTGGATAACGAAACCCGTTTGTTCTCCGGACTGGAAAAGAACAATATCTGCTGGATGAGCCACCAGGACTATGTGGAAAAGGTGCCGGAAGGCTTTACCGTCATCGCCCATACCACCGAATGCCCGGTAGCTGCCATGATGAACGAGGACAAGAAACTGTACGGCGTGCAGCTCCACCCGGAAGTTATGCACACTCCCTTTGGCAAGCAAATGTTCAGCAACTTCCTGTTCAACATCTGTGACCTGAAGGGTGACTGGACCATGTCTTCCTTTGCCCAGACCCAGATTGCGGAAATCCGGGAAAAGGTAGGGGACAAGAACGTACTGTGCGCCATGAGCGGCGGCGTGGATTCCTCCGTAGCTGCTGTACTGGTCCACAAGGCTGTGGGCAAGCAGCTGACCTGCGTATTCGTAGACCACGGTCTGCTGCGTAAGGACGAAGGCGACCAGGTAGAACAAATCTTCAAGAGAGATTTCGACATGAACCTGATTCGGGTCAACGCCCAGGAACGGTTCCTGAGCAAGCTGAAAGGCGTCAGCGATCCGGAAACCAAACGGAAAATCATCGGCGAAGAATTCATTCGCGTATTTGAAGAAGAATCCAAGAAAATCGGCCACGTGGATTATCTGGTACAGGGCACCATTTATCCGGACGTAGTAGAATCCGGCGGCACCGGTACCTCTGCCACCATTAAGAGCCATCATAACGTAGGCGGCCTGCCCAAGGACATGAACCTGGGCCTGATCGAACCTCTGCGGGCACTGTTCAAGGACGAAGTGCGCGCCGTAGGCGAAGAACTGGGCATTCCTTCTGAACTGGTATGGCGCCAGCCCTTCCCGGGTCCTGGCCTGGCCATCCGGGTACTGGGTGAAGTGACCGAAGAAAAGCTGAAGATTGTACGGGAAGCCGATGCCATTTTCCGTGAGGAAATTGCCAACGCAGGCCTGGACCGTTCCATCTGGCAGTATTTCGCCTGCCTGCCCAACATCCGCAGCGTAGGGGTTATGGGTGACTTCCGGACCTACAGCAACACCATTGCCCTCCGTGCCGTAAACAGCACCGATGGCATGACCAGCGACTGGTCCCATATTCCGTACCATGTACTGGATCTGGTATCCCGCCGCATTGTCAACGAAGTACCGGGCGTAAACCGGGTGGTCTATGATATCACCAGCAAACCGCCTGCAACCATCGAGTGGGAATAAGTAAAAAGTGGATATGAGGGCCCGCAAACCCGCATAAACACTAGGTTTTTGATTTTCAAATTCCCCATTTGATAGCAGATTGATAGCACTCGTCAAATCCCGATTTATTGAGTTTGAAAAGAAAAATCGGGTGGCTTGCGAGTAGCCTAAAAATCCTCATCTTTTTATTCATAAGTAAAAGGTCTAACTGATTTTTGTTGATCAGTTAGACCTTTTTTGTTTTGCTCTCATTTATCTGAATTATCTGTTTTTGTGCAACAAATGACCTTTCCCGTGGCCTACAAGTGAGGGGGTTAGATTAGGCCCTCCGGCGGCATCTTGGCGCGGACTTGGCTGCTGTCGTACTCCGGGTAGTGGTAGCGCCAGCTGTCGTACTCCTCCTGAGAGATTTCTCCGGCCTCCAACTTGGCGACCTGTTCCCGCCAGGTCCAAAGCATTTCGTGCAGTCGGGCGGCATCCTTGTTTTTGCGAAAATCCACCTGCAAGGCAAGCTCACCGTCCTGCTCCGTGACTTTCAGCCCGTAGTTGTCCTCCAGGGTAAACAGCGTATGCATCAGCCCTACATAGGAGTCTATGTCTGGGACGGAAAGTGCATGAGGCGAGACATCCAGTACCTCAGCCAAGGCAACGGTCAGGTCTGCCTTTGGGGTTCTTGATCCTGTTTCGTACTGTGCAAGGCGTACATCAGCAGACTTCTCCGGGAAGCCCAGTGACATGCCGAGATATTTTTGTGTCATCCCCCGCAGGAGACGGAAAAAGTGAATTCGTTCACCAATCGCCATATCATCAACTCCAATCTATGATTGTTCTTATTTGGAACATAGCATATTTGTTTAGTTTTGTCAAGATAATCTAAGCAAATTTATTTAATAATATTTCTTTCAAAACACTTGAACTAAGCTTATATGTATAGTATCATAAGAACACTAAGCAAATAAGTTTGGATAACGAAGCACAAAAAATATTACGCCAGCTTTTTAGTTATACAACTGAGAAAAAAGTGGCAGTAGAGAGTAAGGAGGTCTTTATGAAAAGCAAAATTAGCAGGCAGTTACCAACAACAAAGAAAGGAAGGTATTTACTATGGCTAATCAGATTTTTATGCGAGTCAACGAAGTGGCAGAGGAGTTGGGGATCTCCATTCCCTTTGCCTATAGGATCATTCGACAGATGAATGAGGAACTGGCTAAAACCGGCTGCATCACCATTGCCGGGCGAATTGACCGAAAGTTTTTCCACGAGAAATTCTATGGTACAAGATCTGAGACAGAAAGGAAGGAGAAATAATTATGGCAGCGTTCAAAAATAAGGACAATGGCACCTGGTATGTTCAATTCCGCTACACCGATTGGAAGGGCGAACGCCAGCAGAAGCTCAAGCGTGGCTTTGCCACCAAGCGAGAAGCGTTGGAATGGGAACGGGAGTTCCTGATGGAAAAACAGGCTGATGTGAACATGACCTTTGAGAGCTTCGTTGCTCTCTATGAGAAGGACATTAAACCCAAGCTGAAACTCAATACCTGGCTTACCAAGGAGAGTATCATTAAGAAAAAGATCCTCCCCTATTTTGCGAATCGAAAACTCTCGGAGATCACGGCAAAGGACATTATCCGTTGGCAAAATGAAATTCGGGAGTTGAGGGACTGCCACGGCAAACCTCTTTCGAAAACTTACCTGAAGACAGTTCACAATCAACTCAGTGCCATTTTCAACCATGCTGCCCGGTTTTACGGCCTGAACCTCAACCCAGCCCGACAGGCTGGCAACATGGGGGCGGAGGAACGAAAGGAGATGTTGTTCTGGACTCGAGAGGAGTACACCAGATTTTCCGAAGCTATGATGGACAAACCATTGTCCTTCTATGCCTTTGAGGTATTGTATTGGTGCGGTGTTCGTGAGGGAGAGCTGCTGGCTCTGACCCCGGCAGATTTTGACTTTGAAAAGCGCACCGTTTCCATCAATAAGTCTTACCAGCGGCTCAATAAGCAGGATGTGGTCACTACGCCTAAAACACCCAAGAGTAACCGCGTGATCCAGATGCCGCAGTTCCTCTGTGATGAGTTGCAGGACTACCTCAAACAGCTCTACGGCGTGGAAACCGGACAGCCGGATGTTCCCCATCAGCAAAAGCTATCTCCACCGAGAAATGGACCGTGGCTGCAAGCAAACGGGGGTGAAAAGGATTCGCATACACGATTTGAGGCACAGCCACATCAGTTTGTTGATCGACATGGGCTTTACTGCCCTGGCTATTGCAGAGCGTGTGGGGCATGAGAGTATCGACATCACCTACCGCTATGCCCATCTGTTCCCCACCCGACAGGTGGAAATGGCTGACAAGCTGGATTTACTGAAAAATGAGAAAGGAGTGTAAGAAGATGTCCAAGAAGAACTATGACAACCATAATCGCTGGAGAAACAAGACGGTGGCTTTCCGAGTGTCAGCGGAAGAGGATCTCCAACTGGAAACCCTGGTGAAACTCACCGGCCTGACCAAGCAGGATTACATTATCCGACGGCTATTGGAGCGAGATGTGGTGGTGCAGGGCAACCCAAAGGTTTATAAAGCCCTGCGGGATCAGTTGTCTGCCGTGCTGGACGAGCTGCGCCGGATCGAAGCCGGGCAAGGCGTGAACGACGAGCTGCTGGACACGATCCGAATGATCACAACCATTATGAACGGGATGCAGGAGGAATTCGCCTATGACCGATGAGAAAAAGAAAATGACCGCCCAGGGCTCATCTGTTGGCGCAGATGATGGGCAGTCAATCTCTCAAATCACTGAAAATAGTATACCCACTTCCGGGCAAAAAAGCAACGATGAAATTGTAAACTCCCAGGACAGTCTGGAAGAAATGTACCGCAGGATACAGCGCATGACAGACCCCCGATACCTGCATACACTCACGATGACAGAGCTGTTCCAAACCACCTATAAGAGTAGGCCTCCGGTGGTGGAAGGTCTGCTTTACGCAGGGGCATATATCCTTGCTGGAGCGCCCAAAATCGGCAAGTCCTTCCTGGTGGCTCAGATTGCCTACCATGTCAGTACCGGGCAGGATTTGTGGGGATATACAGTCCATCAGGGGACGGTACTTTACCTTGCGCTGGAAGATGATTTTCAGCGTATCCAGAGCCGGATGTTTATGATGTACGGCGTGAACGATACCCCCAACCTCCACTTCGCCACCGCCGCCGGAAAGATTGGGAATGGGTTGGATGAACAGTTGAAGAACTTCGTGCAGGAGCACCCGGACACCAATCTCATCATCATTGATACTATGCAGAAAATCCGTGATGTAGGCGGCGAAGCGTACAGTTATGCCAGCGACTATGAGATCATCGGCAGAATCAAGCAGTTTGCTGATCAGCACGGTATCTGTGTTCTGACCGTCCATCACACCCGAAAACAGCAGGCAGACGATTCCTTTGAGACGATTTCCGGCACCACTGGGCTGCTGGGCTGTGCGGATGGTTCTCTGCTGATGCAGAAGAAAAAACGCACGGAGCTGGACGCTACCATCAAAGTTGTGGGGCGGGATCAGCCGGATCAGATTCTCTACTTGAAGAAGGACCCGCAGACCCAGATCTGGAATCTGGAACGCATGGAAAACGAACTGTACAAAGAACCGCCGGACCCAGTGCTAGATGCGGTTGCAAAGTTGGTTTCCTTTGAGTGCCGGGAGTGGATCGGCTCTCCGTCTGAACTGGCTGAAGCTCTCCAAACGGGAATGGCCTCCAATGCCCTCACCAAGTACCTGAATGTCAAGGCAGGCAGGCTGCTGGAGGAATACCATGTTGGATATGAAAATAAGGCCAAACATTCCGGTCGGCAAGTGAAATTGACCTATATGCTGGTAGAGCCAACTGCCTGTGAAGTAATCGAAGAATAAGGGGCGCGACGATAGCGACGGTCGCGACGGTGAAAATGATACCGTCAAAAACACCGTCGCTATCGTCGCAACCGTCGCGGAAAGGAAATGAATATGAAAAGTGTACAAATCCCCTATGACCTTTTTGTAGCTTTGGTGGAGTATCATCTGGCCTATGACGATGATTATGCGGAGGAAATTCATCAGGGGTTGGAGCAAAAGTTGGATGCGATGGTGCGGCATGAACTGTATGCAAAATATAAGACTGCGCCCACCGAAGAAGAGCGGGAGCAGGCTCGGCAGGAGTATCTGGACAAGCATGGAGTGTTCCCGGATTTTCGGTGGTAAGATAAGTTTCCGTTTAGACTAATTTCATTGATGAGATTAGCATAAAAGTTTTCTCTATGTTTGTAAGGACAGGAGCGTGTCACGCTCCTGTTTTTTTCTGGCAAAAGGAATGGCTGACGGCAGTTTGGGCAAAGAAATTCCGCTAAAAAGTATCTCGGATGAGGTGGTGTTTTGCCACCCCATTATCCCAAAGGGTGCCCCATTTTAGGGTACCCCAAAATCACCATAGGATGTCGTGTTTCACGACACACCATGCAAAAAAACAGAACACAGGATGCGGAGTAAAAGAGAACGATAGGTAGGCATTTTGCCCACACATCAAGCGAGGGCTACTGTGTTTTACGGAGCCATCAGGCAATAAGGGTGGAACGATTTGTTCCAGGGCATCTGAAAGGGAACGGCGCTTTGGCGTACCCTTTGAAAGCGTTCGCAGAACGCGCAGCCACAGAATGAAATTCTGTGTTCAAGGGGGCTTGGGGGCGCTGCCCTCAACAAGCAGACGGCAGGAAATGTGAGTGTGTATTAACACTCGCATTGCTTGCCGGATTTGTGTGTGGATAGCCACACGCATTGCTTGCCAGATTCTAAAATTAACGAAACAGTCCTTGTGCCGCTGCGGAAAATCAACCGAAATTTAAGCATTAGGAGGTAACGACTATGAGAAAGATTTTGTCCTGTGAGTTCAACCCGGACACAGCCTGTGTGGAGCTGCGCCTGGATGATGAGACACTGATTTCCATCGACTGCACCGTAGGGAAATCAACACTGTGAACTATATAGATTTTCATGTGTATCGGAGCAATAAGCAAACTTATCATTAGATGAGCCGAGTTTGGTCAGGGGAAATTTATTTTTGAATACGCAGTCACTTTTTCGAATTATATTACAGCGATAACAAACACAATGTTTGAGTTTTTGACAAAACAATGCTATACTGTGAGTAGTTGTGATTTTCCTTGAATGGAGGCATAGGAATGAAGGTAAGCTACAAAAAGCTTTGGAAAATACTGATTGATCAAGATATGAAAAAAAGAGATTTAGAAAAGGCCGCCGGGATTAGTCATTATACCATCAATAAATTAAATCATGGCGACAATGTAACTACGGATGTCTTAGGAAAAATCTGCATGGCATTAAATTGCACAATAGATGACATCATGGAATTTGTTGACGAATAAGTCTGAAAATAAAAAACGGGCTTTCTTAAAAAGCAATCTTTTTTATAAAAAATCCTCAAGTATAGGAGATGAAGATATGGCATACCAAAGTGAAGCAGCCCTTGAACAGCAGTTCATAGAACAGCTCAATAAGCAGGGCTACACCAGCGTCTCTATACCAGACTATGACGCACTGGTAGAAAACTTCAAAGCTCAATTTGAAACCTTTAATTCAGCGAAGCTTGACCGCCCCTTGACCGACAAAGAATGGGAGCGTGTAATGAATATCATGCTCGGAAAATCTGTTTTCCAGAGCGCAAAGATCCTTCGAGATAAGTTCGTGTTGGAACGTGAGGACGGGACGAAGGTGTACCTCTCTTTCTTCGATGCCGACCACACAAAGAACATTTTTCAGGTGACAAATCAGACAACTGTTGTCGGCAAGTATGTCAATCGCTATGATGTGACAATACTCGTCAATGGTCTTCCTCTCATTCAAGTGGAGTTGAAGCGGCGTGGCATAGATATTCGAGAAGCCGTCAACCAAGTGATGCGCTATAAAAAACATTCCTACAACGGACTGTACCACTTCATTCAGCTTTTCGTTGTGTCCAATGGCGTTGATACAAAATACTTTGCCAACTCCGACAGAGATATGCTTCACAGTCTTGCCTTCTTCTGGACGGACTTCAACAATGTGCGTATCACCAATCTGAAAGAGTTTTCTATCTCCTTCCTTGCCAGAGATCATATCATCAAAATGCTGACGAGATACACCATTTTGAATGACACAGACAAGCTGCTCATGGTGATGCGTCCCTATCAGGTGTATGCGGTAGAGGCTCTTGTGCGGCAAGCAACCCTCACAAATCGCAACGCCTATGTTTGGCATACAACCGGCGCAGGAAAGACGCTGACTTCCTTTAAGACAGCACAAATCCTCGCAGCCAACCCCAATATCAAAAAGGTCATCTTTCTTGTAGACCGGAAGGACTTGGACTCCCAAACTACAGAAGAGTTCAACAAATTTGAAGCCGGTTCTGTTGATGCTACTGATAGAACTGATGTCCTTGTAAAACAGATGCAGGACAAAAACCGACAGCTCATCGTCACAACGATGCAGAAGATGGCGAACGCTGTGAAGCGTCCTCAATATGCAAAGGTTATGGATGCCTATAAGGACGAGAAAGTTGTCTTCATTATTGACGAGTGTCACCGTAGTCAGTTTGGTGATATGCACAAGGACATTGTTCGGCATTTCCAGAAGGCACAATTCTTCGGATTTACCGGCACACCTCGTTTTGAGGTCAACGGAAAGACGGAGGGAAAAATCACACAGACCACAGAAATGCTCTTTGGAGAATGCGTACATAACTATCTCATCAAGGATGCTATCTTCGACAACAATGTTCTTGGCTTCCATATTGAGTACATCAAGACGATGGAGGGTGATTTCGACTGGGACGATCCCACAATGGCAGATGGGATTGATGTAGGCGAACTCTATATGTCCGAGGAACGGATGTCGATGATCGCAAACCACATTGTCCAAAACCATAAAGCGAAGACAAGAAATGGTCAATACACAGCCATCTTTGCTGTCTCTTCGATTGAAGCTCTGGTCAAATACTATGACATCTTCAAGAAGATCAATCATGACCTGAACATCAGCGGTATCTTCTCCTATGGTCAGAACGAAGAAGCAGAAGGTAAAGATGAGCATAGTCGGGACGCTCTGGAACGGATCATCAAAGACTATAACGAGATGTACAGCACCAATTTCTCGACGGACACCTTCTCAGCCTATCACAAGGATATTTCAGACCGTGTAAAGGGAAAGAAAACCAAGTCCCTTGACATCCTTCTTGTAGTAAATATGTTCCTGACCGGCTTTGACAGCAAGCAGTTGTCCGTCCTCTATGTGGACAAAGATTTGAAATATCACGACCTACTGCAAGCCTACTCACGAACCAACCGTGTTGAAAAGGAAACGAAACCCTTTGGTATTATCATCTGCTACCGTAATCTGAAAAAGAGGACAGATGACGCTCTTACCCTATTTTCTCAGAGCCATGATACTTCTGGTATTGTTGTTCCCGACTATCCCTATTTCGTCGAGAAGTACAATGAAATGGTTACCCGTTTAAAAGAAATAGCGAAGACTCCAGAGGATATTGACACCATGCAGAACGAGGATGACCAGAAGCTTTTCGTTGAGACATTCCGTGAGCTGACCAAGTATTTGCAATCACTTCAAACCTTTATTGAGTTCAGCTTCGACCAAGACTCTCTCATCATGAACGAGCAGGAATATCAGGACTATAAGAGCAAGTATCTGATGCTTTACGCAAAGCAAAAGAAAGATCGTGAAGTTGTTTCCGTCCTGAACGATGTGGATTTCTGCATTGAGCTGATGGAAAGTGACCGAATCAATGTTGCTTATATCATGAACCTTATCCGCAACATTCACTTCGATGATGCCAAACAGAAGGATTATGATATTAAGCATATCAAGGAAGAACTGGGAAGAACTGATAATCCGCAGTTGCTCCGCAAGGTGGAGATTCTGCAAGCCTTTTTGGAGCGTGTTGTTGTGGGGCTGGAAAGCGCAGATGAAATTGACGCTGCCTACAATGACTTTGAAAATGAGGCAAAGCGTGAAGAAATTGTCGCCTTTGCTCATACAGAAGAAATTGATCCTACCATGCTGACCGACTTCATCTCAGAATATGAGTTTTCCGGCACAATGGATGCCGGTAACATCCGTGACCGTATCGAAAAACCAATGCCGCTGCTGAAAAAACGCTCTTTGGTGAACAGAATTGTAGACTTTATCCGGCAGCACACCGAAAAATTTCAATAAGGAGAATGTAAAATGGACAACAGTATTCAGGCGCACCAGAAAGAGCTTTGCAATAAGCTTTGGGCGATGGCAAACGCACTCCGGGGTAATATGGAGGCGTATGAGTTTAAGAACTACATCTTGGGCATGATTTTCTACTACTATCTGTCTGACCGTACAGAAAAGTACATGGCGAATCTTCTGAAAGACGATGGCATCAGCTATGAAGATGCATGGGCTGATGAGGAATACAAGGAAGCCGTTGTAGAAGAGGCTCTGCGTGATCTGGGCTTTATCATTGAACCGCAATTCCTGTTCCGCAAGATGGTCAAGATGGTTGAAAACCGTTCCTTCGACATTGAGTTTTTGCAGAAAGCAATTAACGCCCTTATGGAGTCTACTCTTGGCAACGATTCTCAAGAGGACTTCGACGGGCTGTTCTCTGATATGCAACTCGACTCTACGAAACTGGGGCATACCGTCAAAGATAGAAGTGCTGTCATGGCAAAAATCATTGCCTCTCTGGACGAAATCAACTTCGGAGTAGAAGACACAAAGATTGATGTTCTTGGCAATGCCTATGAGTATCTGATCGGTCAATTCGCTGCAACAGCCGGTAAGAAGGCTGGCGAGTTCTACACTCCTTCAGGTCCTGCCGAGCTGCTGTGCCGTCTGGCTTGTCTTGGACTAACGGATGTCAAGGACGCAGCCGATCCCACTTGCGGCTCTGGCTCTCTTCTGCTGCGCCTCAAAAACTATGCAAATGTGCGCAACTACTATGGTCAGGAGCTTACTTCCACCACCTATAACCTTGCCCGAATGAATATGATCCTTCGTGGCATTCCTTACCGCAATTTCAATATCTACAACGGGGACACTTTGGAGCATGACTACTTCGGTGACATGAAGTTCCGTGTACAGGTTGCCAATCCTCCGTATTCCGCAAAGTGGTCTGGCGATTTGAGTTTCATGGAAGATCCCCGGTTCAACGAATACGGCAAGCTTGCCCCGAAGAGCAAGGCTGACTTTGCTTTTGTGCAGCACATGGTACATCACATGGATGAGGACGGACGAGCTGTTGTGCTGCTTCCTCATGGCGTTCTGTTCCGTGGTGCAGCGGAAGAAGTGATCCGTAAACACCTTATCCAGAAGTTGAATGTGCTGGATGCCGTGATTGGTCTCCCTGCCAATCTCTTCTTCGGCACAGGCATTCCGGTGTGTGTCCTTGTCCTCAAGAGAGAACGCAACGGCAATTCCGACAACATTCTGTTCATTGATGCTTCCAATGATTTTGAAGCTGGCAAGAACCAGAATATTCTCCGTGAGTGCGATATTGATAAGATCGTCGAGACCTATGAGCGCCGTGAAGATGTGGACAAGTATGCTCATGTTGCAACCATGCAGGAGATTGAAGAGAACGGTTTCAACCTCAATATTCCCCGATATGTTGATACCTTTGAGCCGGAAGAAGAAATTGACCTGAACGAAGTAGCTGCGGAAATCCGCAAGCTGCAAAGTGAAATTAAGGAGATTGATGCAGAGCTGAAACCGTTTTTTGACGAACTGGGACTTGATTTCCCGTTTGAAGTGGAGGGCAAATAATTATGGCAAATGTATCCTCAAGTAACGGTCTCGAAAAGCGCCCAAAGCTACGCTTCCCGGACTTTGACGAGCCGTGGAGAGCTGAAAGGTTATCCGACTTTGTTGACCGTGTAACACGAAAGAATAGCCAGAATCAAACTGACCTGCCGCTTACAATCTCATCAAAAGACGGCTTAGTAGATCAGGTGAGTTATTTTAATAAGACAGTGGCCAGCAAAGATATGAGCGGGTACTACCTGCTTCTTAATGGGGAGTACGCATACAACAAAAGCTACTCCGTGGGATATGACTTCGGCTCTATTAAGCGCTTGGATCGCTACCCGATGGGTGCTTTATCGACACTCTACATTTGTTTTGCCCTTAAAAAGCATGATAGCGATTTTATCAAGGCTTATTTTGATTCACTCAAATGGTACAGGGAAATCTATATGATTTCAGCGGAAGGTGCCCGAAATCACGGCTTACTCAATATTCCAACAGACGAGTTCTTTGAGACCAAACACTATCTGCCGCAGAACCTTAATGAGCAGCGGAAAATTGCCGATTTCATAATTGCTTTAGAGCGCAGGATCGACGCACAGCAGTCGTTAGTAGACAACCTCAAGAAGTATAAAAGAGGATTGCTTAGAACTGTGTTTTCTGAAAAATGCAGCCACTCACTTTTGCGTGATACAGTAAATCGAAGAATAGATGAAGTATGCGATGTTCTGAGCGGAAAGCGCATTCCAAAAGGAGAGACTTTTGCTCCCTATCCCACAGAATACCGGTATATAACGGTATCGGATATGGGCGAAAAATATGTGTGCTTAGACACCTTACAGTACATTGCAGGCCACACCGAAAAGCAAATTTCTCGATATAAAGTCAGAAATGGCGACATTATTATTTCTGTTGCTGGTACTCTTGGAAAGCTAAACATCATTACTCCTGACTTAGATGGAGTAAATTTGACTGAAAACTGTGACCGCTTCACAAATTTTAGAGGGATCATTCCTGAATACCTTTACTATGTACTTTCGTCTGATCTAATTCAATCGCAGATTGAAGCCTCGAAAACTAAAAACGGACAGCCGAAGTTGGCACTCGAACGCATTAGAAACTTTGTGATTCCCGTACCTCATCAAGTAAGGCAAGAGCAGTTTGTCGGCGTAATGAGCAGCATTGATAAGTACATTACCTCACAACAAGCGATTCTCAATAGTTATTGCAAAGTAAGAATAGGTTTACTACAACAGCTCTTTATATAAAGAGCTGTTGCAAGAAAATTTTTTTAGCATCCTCAAGATAGTCCAATAGTGTCTGCTCACTCTTGATTCTGTATTCTATTCCTGAAAAGATTGTGCCAATTTGTTTTTGGGTTTCGAGATCAGGTACTCGGATTGGAACCTCAAGAAAATCATCTGCATATATCCGATACTGTCCATAGAGGCATCCTTGGCGATATTTTAGTATTCTATGTAGTACAGATTTCTGTTGAATTGCTTCACTTATAAACCACGGATCAGCACCGGAAATCGAGAAAATCTCATATACATCGGAAATAACCGCAGATCCGTACAAATTAAGCCCAATAGAGCCTACATCAAGATTGTTTGAGCTATATATAAAATCGTTAAGATCGGTGCGCTTATACAACTTTGTGCTTGCATCTTTTACAAGAAATGCCCTATCATAGCGTTCTCCCTTATCACACACCCCGCCTGTTGCAGTGAAAGCCATAAGCGGAGCATCGGGAGTCGGAAGTTGTTTAATGTTTTTCGGGCTTAGATAATCGCCAATTTTATGAATATCCCAAGCTGATTTCGTAACCTTAATCTTTTCGCATAATATCTCGTGAAGCAGTCCTCTTTTATACTTCTTGAGAGCATTCACAATTTGCTCCTGCGTTTCAATCCTGCGGTTTAGCATATCAAATAATGCCGAAATCTTTTCCTGTTCAGCAGCCGCACAGTAGGGTATTCCAAGCCACTTGAAAGCATCATAACTTATCTGCCTCCCATCACGAATCCCTTCAACCGCCTTTGAGAGGACATGGTTAATAAACTCATCAGTGTGGAAATATGCTTCGTAAAACAGGCTCGAATGTGGCTTGCTGCAACGCAGAATAGTATAAGCGGGACTTACAATTCCGGTCTCATGCGCCATTTCAAGTCCGCCCTCAAAGGAACGAAGATGAATTATATAGTCGCCTTTTTCTACCCTCTTATAGTTTGAGAGAGACGCATTATCATAGTGAATATTCCGCCCCGACTTGTCTCTTGGTAAAGTGCCTTTTCCTTGAACGATGGTCAAAACGGTGTCATCAGGGTGATTTTTGTCGGTAATATTCTTGAACAGGCTCTCTGCCTTACATATTTCCCACGGCTCGTCAAAGCCCGGGAAGCGCAGCCTCGGGCGCTTTTCGAGACCGTTACTTGAGGGTTATTCAGACTGTCAAAATCAATACCGCATCATAGAAAAATCCCTTGCAGTAGCAGAGGTAAATCCGCTATTGCAAGGGATTTTGGCGTTAATCAAGCGTTTCTGCGTACTTGAACAGAAGTATAAAAGAGGATTACAAAACCGATTTTTCTTTAAGCGATCACATCTGTCAAGAACAATTTCTGGAATCAGCTCGCATGAAGTCAAGCCGTTAGGGAGCAAAGTTCAGATCAATCCAAAAACAGAATCGCTTCCAGAAGCGTTCATATATATTGACTTAGAGTGTGTAGAGGCGGGGGTTTTGCATAGCAAAAAGCTTATTTCTCGTAACTCTGCACCAAGTCGAGCACAAAGGCTTTTGAAGGAAGGCGATTTAATCTATCAAATGGTTCGACCTTACCAAAAGAACAATTACTATTTCCAAAAGGCTTTTGAATATCCAACAGTTGCATCTACCGGATATGCACAAATCCGATGCTCAGAGGTGGACACTCAATTCATATACGAGCAACTTTCGTCAGACTATTTTGCCCGTGAAGCGATGCTTCGCAGTACAGGTACAGGGTATCCAGCTATCAATGCAGATGATCTTGCGGAAATTCCCATTTGGATTCCTCCACTTGACCAGCAGGAGAAAGTTGGTGCGACTTTATCCTTTATCGGGGCAAAGATAGAAGTACATCAAAAAATGCTTTATGCTTTATGCAGAGTTAAATCCTCTTTGCTGCAACAGCTCTTTATATAAAGAGCTGTTGCAATAGCGATGCCTTCAATTTGTTCAAGCACAAGAGCACTGAGTCCGCAAAGGTAATCTTTTGATCCAGCCCCGCAAGAAGAGAGACCGCCTTACGCTGAGCAGAAAAATCAGGGATAAAAAACTCGGCTTTTTCAATATTAGACCACTCTGCTCTCGGCATCTTTGTACCTGAGCTGATGTTGGCAACTCGAAGGAACTGCTCAGTTTGAACAAGGTAGAACAAGAACTTCGGCAAAACGACATCTGTCGGAATAAGCGCCCATATCTCCGATGAGCAAACCATCGTCTGTTGAGCAAAAGCATATTTACGAAGATAAGGGCGCAGCTTGCCAAAAAGTGTGTCACCGGACAGTGCTATATTTTTTATGCTGCTTTGCGTTGTTGATGGAACTGTGGCAAGGATTTTTCCTGTTTCCGGTTCGATGTTCTCCAACTCCACACAGGGATATTCGATGTCAGAAGAGGGATCATATTTCTCGCTTCTCCTTTGGGCGATTTCTGAAAAAAAGTGTTTTGTGGTTGTCCATCCAGGAGTTGACTTTTCACCGAGCAAGCATGAAAGCAATCCTCTTTTATACTTCTTGAGCTGTTCGACAAGCGTTGCCTGTGCTGCGATTCTTTTATCGAGGGTAACAAGTAATGAGGCAACTTTTTCCTGCTCTGTAACTCTCGGCAAATACACCTTGATCGTCTTTATCTGTGGATATTTCAAATTCCATGTGTCGGAGGTCATACCCTGTGAGTTCTTTCTGAACTCGTTGATTAGTTTATAGTTCTTAAAAAGTGCTGCAAAATACTCATTGCAGATAGGGAGCTTTGCTGTGAGAACAGTATAGGCAGGACTGACAATGCCGTCATAAGGAGACACACCATTTGCGCCTTGCCACATCCTCATTGAGTTATAAACCATATCACCCTTGCAAACGACCTTGTAATTGCTTTTATCTTCGCTTGAGTTGTCTTTCCCCTCAATTTCGGAACGCTGCATAACTCCACCATTCATTGTGACAGAAAGCAACTCCATATCAGCCGCCCCACGCTCACTGCGTTCAGCGTAGATGTCTCCTATACGATACAGCACATACGGCTCGTCAAAGCCCGGAAAGCGGAGTTTCGGACGCTTTTCGAGACCGTTACTTGAGGATTGAACCGCACATCCTCGTCCTCCACAGGATAATAGTCGTGGAGGTGGTCAATATGACTAACAATACACAATTTAAGACGCTGTTGAACACTTGGCTAAATCAGAAGAAGCCAATGATCACACCGTCAACTCATGCCAGTTTCACGCTAATTGCCGAAAACCACTTAATACCCTACTTCGGCAAGCGAAAGATCGGCAGCATCACCGAGACGGATATTCAGAGCTACATATCGTATCTCTACGAATCCGGGCGGTTGGACAAGTCCGGTGGTCTCACTGTGAAGACCATACGAGATGTGATTCTCGTACTGCGACTTGCTATGGAGTTTGCCTACAAGGAAAGGGCAATACCGCTGCTCAACTGGGACTTGATAGAGTACCCAAAAGAGCTGGGTGTCAAGAAAGTGGTATCGCTATCCAAAGATCAGGAGCAAGCTCTTATTCAGTGCATCTACATGAACCTGAATAGGAAGACCGCTGGCATTCTCATTGCACTGTTTACCGGGGTGCGGATCGGTGAACTTTGCGGCTTGCAAATGAAGGACATCTCGCTGACGGATAAAACCATCAGCATCAACAAAACCGTCCAGCGCATCTATGACAAGAAAAAGGGCGAGTCCTATCTGCACATAGGACCGCCAAAGACCAAAACATCAGCTCGGACAATTCCCGTACCGTCGTTGCTGATGAATATTATCAAGAAGTTCTACACAGAAAACCCCAACCATTACTTCTTGACTGGCAAGACGAAGCCAACAGAACCTCGCACATACCGACAGTTCTTTTCCCGTTTTTTGAAGCGAAATGGGCTGCAAAAGGTAAAGTTCCACGAGATCCGGCACACTTTCGCAGTACGGGCAATCGAGATACCGGAGTTTGACATTAAATCGCTTTCGGAGATTTTAGGGCATAAAAATGTCTCCTTCACGCTGAATGTCTATGGCAGCGCAAATCTCCAGCAGAAAGTCAAGTGCATGAATCTTCTGAACGATCTGCTGTAAAAAAAAGAGCCTCAGCCGACACCCCACAAAGGGCATCGGCTGTGGCTCTTTGTGTTTTATGATATTCTAATGACGGCGCAAAACGACCTTTGTCCTGACATTCTTTCGGTGAAACTTGTGCAGACAATAAAAAAGGAAAATTAGGATAGAATTTTTTATGGAATCGTGTTATAATACTTCCAAGCCACCAATTCATCAGGCTCAAGCAAAACCCATGATAGGATGGCCCAGATAGATTTTTGATAGCAAAAGTCCGAATAGACCTTAGGATAAGGATAATCTGTATCAAATAAAACCACGACGAATCAAATCCGCTATACAAAAAAGTTTAGAAATGGATTTAACTCGGCGAGTGGGAATAAAACAAAACGTAAAACCTCTGCAAGGGCCTGAAAGGGCTTTTGCAGGGGTTTCTTTTTGGTTGGAATGGGTGATGAATGTCCACTCTATACGCACGGAAGGGTGGAACTTATTTCCTAGAAATTTGCTCTAATAATGACACTCCAGGACATAGTCAACCGCTGCCGTACATAATGTTACTTATAAAATTGCACTATTTCCGGAAAACGCTTATAATAACAATAGAGGATAGTAGAATTTTCAGCAATTTCTTTATACCTGTAGGGGAGTTTTCCTCTACAGTTTGGATAGAGGGGGGATTCTTATGAAAGGAAAAGAAAGAATCGTACAGGTTCTGCTGGCGCTTCTTTTGGCAGGTTTGCTGCCAGGCGGTCAAGTTCAGGCCGTCGGACCCTGCGTAAGAATGGGCCCCGTGTTCCCCCAAGCAGCCCTTAAATCTGAGGCTATGCCCGTTTTGGATATTGGCATTACCAAGGTGCCCCTGGAGGATGAGCTGCTGCCCGTTCCCATTATTACCCATACGAACAAGCTGAGCATTTGCGGCGGAGAGAAGTCCCCGGACGAGCCCAAGCCCCAGGTGCAGCCTATTAGCACCACGGCCAGCAGCAGTAACGACAGCGGCATCAATCTCAAGGGCGGGCATCCGTGGGTGGATTCCAATGCCAAAAGTAATGTGACGGCGAACACGCCTGCTTCCCCTGGGGAAGACTACAGCATTTACGCCAACAAGCAATGGATTCTCACCAGCGAAATCAAGCCCGACAAAGTAGAAAAGGGCGCTTTTGATGATGCGGAAGAAGTGATGAACCAGAAGCTCCACGGCCTTTTGCAGGATTCGTCCCTGACCGGGCACAATGCGGAGCTGGTCCAGGCTTTGTATCATAAATATTTGGACTGGGACGCCCGGAACAAACTGGGGGTGCAGCCCCTGAAACAGGAAATGGCAGCCATTCAGAACGTCAAGACCCTGGGCGAACTGTCCAAACTGCTCAGCAGCCGGGAAGGGCTGCTTTATCCCAACTACATTATCAGCTACGTCATGCCCCAATGGGAGGATACCTCTGTCTATGGGGTAGGGATTCAGGATGGGTTTGACACGCTGCTGGGCTTTACCACCGAGTTTACCGTGCGGACGGACGTGGGCCGGCGCCGGAATGAGGCCAACCAGCTGGCTTTTGGCAAGATGATGGAGCGGCTGGGGTATACCCAAAAGGACGCCGTTGCCATGTACAAGGATGCCCTGGAGCTGGAAGCTGAGCTGGCGGAATATGTCTATACCAGCGAGGACAAGCTTTCCCAGAACTTTATCGCCATGAACCGGAACCCCATGACCCCAGCTCAGGTGGAAGCCCTGGTGCCCAATTATCCGCTCCATGCGTATTTTGTCACCCGGAGAATGGATAAGGCCAAGGTCATCAATGTGGAGCATCCGGCGTATTTGAGAGGTTTTAACCAGCTGTATACGCAAAGAAACCTGAATCGGTTCAAAAATGATATGCTGGTGCGGCTGGTACTGAGCCGGCTGCAATCCCTGGACCGGGCAGCAGATGATGTAGGCTGGGAATTCAACAAGATGAACTTTGGCTTTGGCCGGCCTTCGGACGAACGGCTGGCCCTGCGGGAAGTGAAGCGGGATCTGCTGGAGCCCCTGGAACAGGTGTACCTGGCCAGCTATGCGTCGCCCCAAATGAAAGCGGATATTACGAATCTGTGCAAAAAGATTATTTCCTACTACCGGACCATGCTCCAGGAGGAAACCTGGTTGTCTGACGCAACCCGGCAGATGGCCCTGCGAAAGCTGGACCACATGGTAATCCACGCGGCTTACCCTAATAAGTTCTACGACTACGGGTCCCTGGACATTTCCCAGGATTCCTTCTGGGAGGCTCAGCGCAAGTGCAAGCTGTTTGCCCTGGAACGGGCCTTTGACCGGGTGGATACCAAGGTGGATCCGGATGACTGGAACCAGAACATCCTCCAGTGCAACGCTTCCTATTATCCTTTGGACAATTCCATCAACATCATGGTGGGTATCCTGAATCCGCCGTTCTATGTGCCGGGTATGGCGGACGAGGAGCTGTACGGGGGTATTGGCGCCGTAATTGGGCACGAAATCACCCACGCCTTTGATACCAACGGGGCCCAGTTTGATGAGAAGGGGAACCTGAGAAATTGGTGGACCAAGGTGGACTACGAAAAGTTCCAGGATCGGGCTAAGAGGGTACGGGAGTATTATGACAACATTGTGCCCTTTGACGGGATTCATCTGAACGGGGCTTTTATTCAGACGGAAGCCATTGCGGATATGACGGGACTGAAGGCTATGCTGTCCATTCTGGCCCAGAAACCCAATGCGGACTACGACCGGTTCTTCCGGGCCTACGCCAAAATCTGGGCCTATCTGGCCACGCCCCAGGCCATCAAGTACATCCTGTATCACGATGTGCACCCGCTGTCGTACCTGCGGATTAATGTGACCTTGCAGCAGTTCGATGAATTCTATCGGACGTATCACGTGAAGAAAGGCGATACCATGTACCTGGATCCGGAGGACCGGATTCTGGTGTGGTAGAAATGCTTTGCTTATCAGCTAAAGACCAGCCCGGGGAGCAGTGCTTCCCGGGCTGACTTGGTTGTGGGGAGAAGGGGAAACTTCCTTGGTTAAGCTCGTGACGCTTGAAGAAGGCATTCAAACCGCTATCGGTCAATCACCAGCTGGAATGTAGCATTAGCATCGGTAAGAAACAGAAACCTGTTGGATAGGAGCGGCCCCTACAAGCGTTGCGCTCATATCCAATAGTCCATCAGCTTTTTAAGGGACTATTGGTTAATATGAGCCATGTGATAGCATTCCAAGAAGCGAGCTCGGAGAGCGAAGCTGATTGGCATAATGCGAACCACTCAGGGGCTGGCATCCCGAAGGGATGACTGAGGAAGTTTAATCTTTTTACAGCCCCAAAGGAAGTTTCTTCACTTGTCTGCTTAACGGTTCGCCGTGCTCTGCGAGCAGCCGCGCACTGCCGTGCTTGCTCCTTGGAAGGCTATCACAGGGGCCAATTAAGAAGAATTGACACTATTCTTATTTTCGAAAGCTGAAAATGATAATCTGTGGCAGGCTGTCCGTGCTTGCGTACTCCTGTGCCGCCCATAAAAACAGTGGCAAGGCTGAAGGGATATGATATAATAGAGGCGGAGCAATGTGACTTTATTTTTTTCAGTGAAGGTGGGACGTAAAAAGTACCACGGGGGACAGATATGAAACCAATGAGCTTGGATCAAGTAATCAATCTACAAAACAAACTGGTTCCGGAAATGGTCCAGCTGCTGATTGAGCGCTACAAGGTACTGCGCCAGATCAGCCACGACCAGCCCGTAGGGCGGCGTACTTTGGCCAAGACCCTGGGAATCAGCGAACGGATCCTGCGCTCCCATGTGGATTTTCTCAAGGAGGCAGGTCTTTTGGACTTCTCCCTGACGGGGATGAGCATTACAGAAGAAGGCGCTGCCCTGCTGCAGGAATTGCAGGACTATGTGAACCGTCTGCAAAAATTGTCGTCCCTGGCCCAGCTCCTGGAAGAAAAGCTCCATTTGCAGAAAGCAGTGGTGATTCCAGGAGATGCAGACCTGGATCCGGTGGGCACCCGGGAAATTGGCCGGGTGGCAGCGGGCATCCTGCTGCGGCTGCTGGGGGACCACAAAGCCCATATTGTGGCGGTTACCGGGGGTACCACCATGGCGGCTCTTGCCGAAAACATCTACGGCAATGAACCCCATTGCACGGTAGTGCCTGCCCGGGGCGGACTGGGGGACAAAATGGAACTCCAGGCCAATACCATTGCCACGGTGCTGGCAGGCCGGTTGAAAACCAAGTACCTGCAGCTGTACGTTCCCGACAGCGTCAGTGAGGACGTGCTGGACAAGATTCTGGAAGAAGACGCAGGGGTGAAGCAGGTGGTGGAAACCATCAAAAGTGCTGACATCCTGGTCCATGGCATGGGACAAGCCCAGGTCATGGCCGAAAAGCGGGGCGTAGATCCCTGCATCATTGCCCGCCTGAAAGAGGAGGGGGCCGTAGGGGAAGCCCTGGGCCAATATTTTAGTTTGGATGGCAGGGTGGTCTATAGTACGGATACCCTGGGCCTGATGGTCAACGATCTGGAAAAGATTCATACGGTCATGGGCATTGCCGGGGGCCATTCCAAGGGACCGGCCATCCTTTCCGTGCTGCGCAGCGGCAAACAGGATATCCTGGTAACCGACGAGGCAGCAGCCCGGGAAATCATCAATTGTTTACAGATGGAAAACAATCATAAGCTGGATAACATTTAGGAGGAATGAAAAATGGTAAAAGTTGGTATTAACGGTTTTGGTCGTATTGGTCGCTGCGCTCTGCGCATTGCTGTAAAGAACCCGGAAGTAGAAGTGGTTGCAGTCAACGCCCGTTCTGGGATTGACACCTATGCCCATCTGCTGAAATACGATTCCGTCCATGGTACCTTTGATCTGGACGTACGGGTTGACGGCGACATCATGCACGTTGGCGACAAAGCCATCAAATTCACCCATTACACCGACCCCAAAGAAATTCCCTGGGGCGAACTGGGCGTAGATGTTGTACTGGAAACCACCGGCAAATTCAAGAGCCGTGAACAGGTACAACCCCATCTGGACAACGGCGCCAAGAAAGTCCTGATTGCCGCTCCGGCCAAAAACGAAGACATCACCATCGTACTGGGCGTTAACGAAGACCAATACGATCCGGCAAAACATAACATCATTTCCAATGCTTCCTGCACCACCAACTGCCTGGCTCCTTTCACCAAAGTACTGCTGGACAACTTCGGCATTGAAAACGGCATGATGACCACCGTTCACTCCTACACCAACGACCAGAAGATTCTGGACGCTGCCCATAAGGACCTGAGACGTGCCCGTGCCGGCGCCTGCTCCATCATTCCTACCACCACCGGCGCTGCCAAAGCCATCGCCCTGGTACTGCCTGAACTGAAAGGCAAACTGAACGGTATGGCCATCCGCGTCCCGACTCCGGACGTTTCCCTGACCGACCTGGTAGTGAACCTGAAGAAAGAAACCACCAAAGAAGAAATCAACGAAGCCATGAGAGTTGCTTCCGAAACCACCATGAAGGGCATTCTGGGCTACAACGAACTGCCCCTGGTTTCCAAAGACTACAGCGGCTGCCCGCTGAGCTCCATTGTTGACGGCCTGTCCACCATGATGGTTGGTCCCAAGACCGCCAAAGTAGTTTCCTGGTACGACAACGAATGGGGTTATTCCAACCGTTTGGTTGAACTGGCCATCTTCGTAGCCAAAAAAGGTCTGTAAGAGAAAGGCGGGTACAACCATCCATGGAAAAAAAGACGGTCAAAGATATTGATCTGAAAGGGAAAAAGGCACTGGTGCGGGTGGACTATAACGTCCCCATGAACGACCAGGGGGAGATTACGGATGTGATTCGTATCGAAGCTTCCCTGCCTACCCTGTACTACCTGCTGGACCAGGGCGCTGCAGTCATTCTGCTGGCGCATCTGGGACGGCCCAAAGGCAAGGTAAACCCCAAATACAGCCTGAAGCCTGTGGCAGAATGCCTGTCCAACATGATCCATCGGCCGGTGAAATTTGCCGAGGACTGCATTGGACCTGTTGCCCAAAAGGCTGCTGAAGTGCTGCAGCCCGGGGATATCCTGCTTTTGGAAAACCTGCGCTTCCATCCGGAAGAAGAAAAAGATGATCTGGGCTTTGCCCAGGAACTGGCTTCCCTGGGGGATGTGTACGTCAACGACGGCTTTGGCGTATCCCACCGGGCCCACGCTTCCGTAGAAGGCATCACCCATTATCTGCCGGCTGTAGCTGGCTTCCTGCTGGAAAAGGAAATTGCCTACCTGGGCAACGCTGTGGATAAACCCCAGCGTCCCTTTGCTGCCATCATCGGCGGCGCCAAGGTAGCCGACAAAATCGGGGTTATCCGCAGCCTGATCAAAAAGGCTGACGTAATCCTCATTGGCGGCGGCATGGCCAACACCTTCCTGGCTGCCCAAGGCTATAACCTGGGCAAATCCCTGGTGGAAAAAGAAAGCCTGGGTATTGCCAAGGACCTTTTGGCCGAAGCAGCAGCCCAAAACACCAAAATGCTCCTGCCGGTGGACCTGATTATGGCCGAGAAATTTGACAATAACGCAGAACACGAAGCAGAAGACCTGGATAAACTGAATCCGGAATACATGGCCCTGGATATCGGCCCCAAAACGGCTGAGCTGTACGCCAAGACCCTGGCCGGCATGAAGACCATTGTGTGGAACGGTCCTATGGGCGTATTCGAAATGCCCAACTACGCGGAAGGCACCCGCCGGGTGGCCGAAGCTATGGCTGCTTCCGAAGGGATTACCATTGTAGGCGGCGGCGATAGTGCTGCAGCCGTAAAACAAATGGGCCTGGACGACAAGATGAGCCACGTTTCCACGGGCGGCGGTGCTTCCCTGGAATACCTGGAAGGCAAGGTCCTGCCGGGCCTGGCTTCCCTGGATGACCTGAGAACCCCCATTGTGGCTGGCAACTGGAAATGCAACAAGACCGTGGACGAAGCCCTGCAACTGGCACACGAAGTGCTCCACAGCACGGAAGAAGCCAGATGTGAAGTGGTGCTGTTCCCGCCCTTTACGGCGCTGGAATCCGTAGCCGCAGTAGTGGACGACGCAGGCCTGGGCTACGGCGCCCAAGACCTGTTCTACGAAGACGAAGGTGCCTACACCGGTGCCGTTTCCGGCAAGATGATTGCCGAAATCGGTTCCCAGTACGTTATCGTAGGCCATTCCGAACGGAGAAAATTCTTCGGGGAAACCAACGACCTGATTGTGAAAAAAGTGCTGGCTGCCTATCGCAACGACCTGGATCCCATCCTGTGCGTAGGGGAAGACGCTGACGAACACGAAAAAGGCTCCACCAAGGACAAGATTTTGTCCCAGCTGCTGCCCGTGCTCCAGGTACTCACCGACGAACAGGCCAAGCGCCTGCTGGTTGCCTACGAACCGGTTTGGGCCATTGGCACCGGCAAGAGCGCCGAAGTGCGTGATGCCGTAGCGGCTGCCGAACTGATCCGCAGCGAAGTGGCCAAGAAGTTTGGCAAGGACGTAGCCCGCTACACCCGTATTCTGTACGGCGGCAGCGTGACCAGCGAAAATGCCCATGCCTTCCATGAAGACGGCATCGATGGGGTTCTGGTAGGCGGCGCCAGCCTGTCTGCCAAAGACTTCTCCGCCATTGCCAACACGTTTTGAGGCGGCTTATGAGTAGTAAACTTGCTGTACTGATGATTCTGGACGGGTGGGGCATTGCTCCGCCCGGTCCAACCAATGCGGCTTTCTGTGCCCGGACGCCCCATTTGGATTTTTATTTCAACCGGTATCCCCATAGTGAGCTTCTGTGCTCCGGGGAAGCGGTGGGGCTCCCTGACGGCCAGATGGGCAACTCCGAAGTGGGCCATCTGAGTATCGGCTCCGGCCGGATTGTGTACCAGAGCCTGACCCGGATTACCCGGGCGGTGAAAGACGGCTCCCTGGAAAAGAACCCGGTGCTGCTCCAGGCTATGGAGCAGGCCAAGGCACCTGGGAAGACCCTGCATCTCATGGGGCTCCTCAGTGACGGCGGTGTCCACAGCCATATTGACCACCTGCTGGGACTTTTGACCATGGCCAAAAAGCAGGGAGTGGAGCAGGTATGCATCCACGCTTTCCTGGACGGCCGGGATACGCCGCCCCAAAGTGCTGGGGTGTACCTGGAACAACTGGAAAAAGCCTGCCAGGAACTGGGTCTGGGCCGTATTGCCACCGTTTCCGGTCGGTACTACGCCATGGACCGGGATAAACGCTGGGAACGGGTGGAAAAGGTGTACGCTGCTATGACGGGAACGGAAGCTCCCAGCTATGACAGTGCCGCCGCAGGTCTCAAGGCTTCCTACGAAGCCGGCAAGACCGATGAATTTGTGGTGCCCTTCCAGGTGAAGGGAGCCTTTGCTCCGGTGAAAGCCGGGGACAGCGTGATTTTCTTCAACTTCCGCCCGGACCGGGCCCGGGAACTGACCCATGCCTTTACAGATGCGGACTTTACGGCCTTTGCCCGGCCTCAGGAAGCCTATCCGGTGCATTTTGTCTGTATGACGGAATACGAAAAGGGCATTGCTGCGCCGGTGGCTTTCCCGCCGGAAGAAATCAACGATACCCTGGCAGAAACCGTTTCCAAGGCGGGCCTGAAGCAGCTGCACATAGCCGAAACCGAGAAGTACGCCCACGTGACCTTCTTCTTTAACGGCGGCCGGGAACAGCCCTTCGCTGGCGAAGACCGGATTCTCGTGCCCTCTCCCAAGGTGGCAACCTACGATTTGCAGCCGGAAATGAGTGCCTATCTGGTTACGGAAAAGCTCAAGGAAGCCCTGGAAAGCGAAAAGTACCAGCTGGTGATTTTGAACTTTGCCAACCCGGATATGGTGGGCCATACCGGCTCCTTTAAGGCTGCGGTAGCCGCAGTGGAAGCCGTGGACGAATGTGTAGGCGGTCTGGTAGAAGAAATCCTGCGCCAGCACGGCACAGTGTGCATTACGGCTGACCATGGCAACGTGGAAGAAATGGAAGACCCCATTACCCACGCCCCCATGACGGCCCATACCACCAACCCGGTGCCCTTCCTGGTAGTGGGACAAGGCCCCGAGGTGAAGGTGGAAAACGGCGGGCTGGCGGATATTGCGCCCACCCTGCTGGATATTTTAGGTTTGGACAAACCGGCAGCAATGACCGGCCACAGTTTGTTAGTACATAAATAGAGGTGGAAAATATGCCAATTATTGAAAATGTATGCGCAAGAGAAATCCTGGACTCCCGGGGCAATCCTACGGTTGAAGTAGACGTACTGCTGGACGACGGTACGGTGGGCCGCGCTGCGGTTCCTTCCGGCGCTTCTACCGGCGTGCACGAAGCTGTAGAACTGCGGGATGGAGATGCCAAACGCTTCGGCGGCAAAGGCGTCAACAAGGCTGTGGAAAACGTCAATGAGACCATTGCCGATGCCTTGATTGGCCTGGATCCTACCCGTCAGGTAGAAATCGACGAAATGCTGATCCGGCTGGACGGCACCCCCAACAAGGGCCGTCTGGGTGCCAACGCCATCCTGGGCGCTTCCCTGGCTGTGGCCAAGGCTGCTGCCGAGTCCCTGGGTCTACCTCTGTACCAATACCTGGGCGGCGTTAACGCCAAGGAACTGCCGGTGCCCATGATGAACATCCTGAACGGCGGTGCCCATGCAGACAACAACGTGGACATCCAGGAATTTATGGTTATGCCCGTTGGCGCTGACAGCTTCGCAGAAGCCCTGCGCATCAACGCGGAAATTTACCAAGCCCTGAAGAAAGTGCTGAAGGGCCGGGGCCTGGCTACCGCTGTAGGCGACGAAGGCGGCTTTGCTCCTAACCTGGAATCCAACGAAGAAGCCTTGCAGGTCATTGTAGAAGCCATTGAAAAGGCTGGCTACAAACCCGGTGAAGAAGTGATGCTGGCCATCGATACCGCTGCCAGCGAACTGTACACCGATGGCAAATACGACCTGAAGGGCGAAGGCGTGGTAAAGACCTCTGCCGAAATGGTGGACTGGTACGCCGACCTGGCTGACCGGTATCCCATTATCTCCATCGAAGATGGTCTGGCAGAAGACGATTGGGACGGTTGGAAGCTGCTCACCGACAAGCTGGGCAAGAAGGTCCAGATTGTGGGCGACGACCTGTTCGTGACCAACGTAGAACGGTTGGCCAAAGGCATCGAACTGGGCGTAGCCAATGCCATTCTGATCAAATTGAACCAGATTGGTACCCTGACCGAAACCCTGTCTGCCATTGAAATGGCCAAACGGGCTGGCTACACCGCCATCGTTTCCCACAGAAGCGGTGAAACGGAAGACACCACCATTGCTGACGTGGTAGTAGGCGTCAACGCCGGCCAAATCAAATCCGGTGCACCCTGCCGGACCGACCGGGTGGCCAAGTACAACCAGCTGCTGCGGATCGAAGAAGATCTGGGTGCTGCTGCCCAATACAACGGCCTGAAGGTATTCTACAATTTGAAGAAATAATCCTTCGGGATAGAAAAATCCCCTGCTTTGGAAAGTTCCAAGGCAGGGGATTTTTACGTTCTAGTTACAGGGTGTAGCGTTTGCACAGACCGGCCAGGTGCAGGTTCATGCCTTCGGTGGGCAGGCTGGCGTATTCCAGGACCAGCCGGGCCTGGGGAGCGAACTTCTTCACGCCGCTAAAGAAGCCGGGCCAGCTGATGGTGCCGGAGCCCACAGGCAGGTGCTGGTCGCCCTGGCCATCGTTGTCGTGGACGTGGCAGCCCAAGAGCCGGGGGCCAAACTCCCGCAGCACCTCCGTCAGGTTCCAGCCGTTGACATGGGCGTGGCCCGTGTCCAGCAGGAAGAAGGCTTCCGGGAAAATTTCCTTTAGGGCGGAGAAGTGTTCCCAGTCAAACAGTACGTTGTTATAGGGCCGCAGGCCTACGTTCTCGATGACCAGGGGAATCCCCGCTTCCTCGCTGATTTTCAGCAGGGTGGACAGCTTCCGCCAAACCCGGAGCCGCAGGGTTTCCAGGGTTTCTTCCTGGGGCAGGGCCTCGTTGGTGTGGATCACCACAAACTCCGCCTGGATTTTGGCAGCGTAGCGGAAGGTGTCCAGAAACACGTTCAGGTAATGGGTTTCGTCCGGGGCCGCCAGATTCACCTGGACGCAGGGGCCGTGGACGCTGATGCCGTTATGGCGCTGGTCGGTCATTTGGGGCAGCACCGCATCCCAGTAGGCCGGGGTGCCAAACTCGTAGAAGAATTCCAGCCCGTAGGCCTTGTCCAATTTACAGAAGTCGTGGAAGCGGAAGCCGGCGTAGGCCAGGTCGCTGACGGACAGTTTCATAGTAGAACCTCGCTTTCTGCATCAAAGAAACAGGTATCTTCCCAGGCAAAGCTGATGCCGGGGGCATTTTCCGGCATGGGGGCGGCGGTGCTTAGCCGCAGGTCCGTACCGTCCGGCAGGGTCAGATACGTAATCCAGTGGCTGCCCAGGTTTTCGGCGTAGCTGCGGACGGCGGGGAGCATGGCGTCCGGGGCAAAATGGCATTTTTCCGGTCGGATGCCCAGGATAATTTCGTCCCGGGCGTGGAGCTTCTCCGCATAGGGGGCCGGTACCTGGAGCCGGTGCTTGCCCCAGATCAGCACATCGGTGCTGACCTTGGCCCGAATCAGGTTCATGGCCGGGGTGCCGATGAACTGGGCCACAAAGGTGTTGGCCGGCCGGTGGTACACGTCCTCTGGAGTGCCAATCTGCTGCAAGATGCCCTGGTTGATAATGGCAATCCGCTGGGCCACGGTCATGGCTTCCACCTGGTCATGGGTTACGTAGATCATGGTGGGGTGGTAGATTTCGTGGAGCTTTACCAGCTGGGTCCGGGCCTGCTGCCGGAGCTTGGCGTCCAGGTTGGACAGGGGTTCATCCAAGAGAAAGTAGGGGGACTGCTTTACCAGGGCCCGGCACAGGGCCACCCGCTGCTTCTGGCCCCCGGACAGCTCCTTGGGGTAACGCTGGGTCAGGCCCTCCAGGTCCAGCAGCTCGATAACCTGCTGGGTGCGGTTTCGGATTTCTTCTTCCGGCAGCTTTTGCAGGTGCAGGCCAAAGGTGATGTTGTCCCACACGGTCATGTGGGGGAACAGGGCGTAGCTCTGGAACACCATGGCAATATTCCGCTTGCCGGGGGCCACGTCGTTGACCCGCTGGTCGCCCATATAAAGGTCACCGCTGGTAATGGATTCCAGACCGGCAATCATGCGCAGGGTAGTGGTTTTGCCGCAGCCGGAGGGGCCCAAAAGAATCAGCCGCTCCCCCTGGCGGATGGACAGGTTCAGGTCCCGGACCACCTGGACTTTCCCGTAGACTTTGGATACGTGCTTAAAGGTCAAACTGTATTGGGGCTCAGACATGGAGTACCTTCCTTTCAGCCCTTCATGCCGGACTGCATGAAGGTATTGAGAATAAATTTTTGGCAGAACAGATACAGGATCAGGGGCGGCACGCTGGTCAGCATGGCTACGGCCATGGCGATGCCCCATTCACTGCCCCCTTCGGCGCTGATGAACATCTGGAGGGCCAGGGGCAGGGTGTAGTTGTCCCGGTCCTGGAGAATCTAGAGGGGCCAGAAGTATTCGTTCCAGGAGTTGATGAAGAAGAAAATCCCAATGGCCAGGGCGGAGGGCTTTACCAGGGGGAAGACAATCTTCCGCAAAATGGTCAGGGCCCCGGCGTTTTCCAGCACCGCCGCTTCCAACAGTGCCTTGGGAATGCCCCGCATGGTCTGGCGCAGGAGGAAAATCCCCATGCCGTCTGCCAGGCTGGGCAGAATGACGCCCCAGGGGGTATTTAACAGCCCCAGCTGGCTCATGAGCAGGTAGTTGGGCATAATCAGCACGGTGGTGGGAATGAAAAAGGTCAGCAGCATGGCATTAAACAGGGTTTCCCGGCCCTTAAAGTCGTAGTACACAAAGACAAAGGACGCCAGGGTACTGGTTACCAACTTGCCCACGGTGACGATGCAGGCAATGAAGAAGGTGTTTCCCAGGAAAATGAAGAAGGGAAAACGGTCCAGCACCACCTCGTAGTTGTCCCAGGTGGGGGGCCAGGCAAAGGGGTTCAGGGATGCTGCAAAAATCTGGTTCATGCTTTTAAAGGACGTGGTAAACATGAACAGCAGGGGGTACAGGGTCAGCAGTACGGCAAAAAGCAGCAGCAGGTTCCAAAGGGGGCTTGTACCCGCAGATGGTTTTTTCATGGCAGCCTCCTTTTAGTTTTCGTAGTGGACACGTTTGTCCAGGAACCGGGTCTTCAGCGCCAGGAAAATCAAATACACTGCCATACACAGCATGGCAAAGGCTGCGGATTTGCCTGTCTGGAAAAACACCAGGGCGTATTGGTAAACGATATAGACAATATTGGAACTTCCCTGGTCCGGACCGCCCTGGGTCAGCATATTCACCGGCACCAGCATATACTGGAGCCCAAAGATAATGGTAATGGTGAACACGTAGAGGGCGGTGGGGGAGGTCATGGGAACGATAATCTTCCGGAAGATGGTCCAGTTGGAAGCATCTTCCAGCCGGGCGGCTTCAATCAGCTCCCGGGGTACGGCCACCATGGCGGCCAAAAGGACAATCAGGTTGTAGCCAAAGGCCTTCCAGCCGATGATGGTGGCAATGGCAAAAATTACCAGGCCGTCTTCCTTGAACCAGCGGGGGGATTCTACGCCAAAGTAGTGGAGAATCAGGGACACCGGGCCGGCCAGGGGATTGTACATCCACAGGAAGATAATGCTGGCTACAGCCAGGGAAATGGTGCTGGGCAGGAACAGGGCGGAGCGGTAGAAGGTCTTTAACTTTTCGTTCTGCACCAGGTAGGCCAGGACGAAGGAAAAAACATAGGGCAGCAGGAAGTTGAAAATCAGGAGGAAGCCGGCCAGGGTAAAGGTATTGCCCAAAATCTTGGCAAATTCCGTGCTGGCAAAAATCTCCTGGTAGTTTTGCCCACCTACATATTTCATATCGGGACTGATCATATTCCACTGGAAGAAGCTCAGGTACGCATTCTGCACCAGGGGCTTGTAGTAGAACAGCCCGAAAATCACCAGGGCTGGCAGCATAAACAGCAGCGCCCGGCCCAGCTGGCTTTTGGAGGATTTTACCGGAGTGTTCATAGGAACCTTCTTTCTTTGCTTAGAGATAAGGGAAAGGACCGGGAAGCCAGCATCCCTAGCTCCCGGTCCTCAAGAGTCCTGCTACAGCAGGGCGTTCACTTTTTCAGCGGTTTCTTTCAAAGCATCTGCAGCGGATTCCTTACCGCTCAAGATTACATCTCGCACGTCGATCAGCAGCTGTTCCGCTTTCAGACCGTTGGCACCAGGGAAGCTGGCCCATTTAACCAGGTCAGGCATAGTGGACAGGGCGTTTTGGATGTTCTTGTTGCCGTCAATGACTTTCTTGAAGGCGGAACCTTCAGCATCCATGCCTTTGCGGGGCGGCAGGTAGCCGGTACCGGTGCTCCATTTGGTCAGGGCTTCCTTGGATTCCAGGAATTTGATGAATTCCCAGGCTGCTTTTTGCTTGGCAGGATCCTTGGAGAAGCACATCAGGAAGTTGCCGCCGGCAGGTACCTTGCGGGCTTTGCCGTCAAATACGGGGAAGGGTTCGGCAATGACCTTGAAGTTGGCGCTCTTTTCAAAGTTGGCCCGTTTGCCGATGGTGGTGCAGACCATGCCCACCTTGCCACTGATAAAGGCCTGGAAGCCTTCTTCGTTGGTGGCGTGGAGGCCGCTGCCGTTTTTCACCATATCTGCCAGCAGCTGGTAGGCTTGGGCAGCTTCGGGGCTGTCAAAGGCAGCGCGGACTTTGCCGTTTTCCTTCTTCAGCATTTGGCCGCCGTTGGATTCGATGAGCGCCTGCTGGGCCCAGTTGTCGGCGTATTCCTGCATGAAGAAGCCAGGGTCGCCGGTCTTTTCTTTAATGATGGCGGCGTCTTTGGCCACTTCCGACCAGGTCTTGGGCGGGTTGTTGGGGTCAAGGCCGGCTTTTTGGAACAGATCCGGGTTGATGTAGAGCACGGGCACGGATACGGAGTAGGGCAGACCAATCTGTTTGCCGCTTTCCGTTTGGGCCAGGGCCAGCACGTTGGGCAGGAAGTTTTCCTGGAGGTAGCCCTTGTCGTACTTGTTGGCCAGTTCGTTGATATCCGTGTACTTCAGGTTATCGTTGGCGTAGTTCAAATAGCTGTAGCCCATTTGGACCACGTCCGGGTTTTTGCCGGAAGCCAGGGCTGCCTGGAGATTCTGGGTCAGGCCCTTGTACATATCCGGATTGTATTTTTCGGTGACTTCAATATCCGGGTGGGATTTGTTGAATTCTTCCACCAGCTGTTTCACGGTTTGTCCGCCGAAGTTTTCGGCAGCCACATGCCAGTATTCAATTTTGACTTTCTTGTCAGCCGAGCCGCCGGTGCCTGCTTGGGAGCCGCAGCCCATAATGCCCAGGGACAGTACCCCTGCCAGGGCCAAGGCCAACGTTTTGGATAATTTCATAGTGTTCCTCCTGTGAAATGGTTTTTGTTTTGTCACAAAGCCAGTATAAAAAGTTCATGTATGAAACCTGTGCACAGGGGGTAAAATTCCCGTAAAATTTCACTAGATTGAAAATTCCAAAGCGTCATGCTATAATAAATAAAAATATGAGATAATTTTTAGCGGCATATAACGGAAACTGTTGGGAGGTTAGTCATATGAAACAACATAAATTTTGGGCTTGGGCCACCTGTTTTGCCTTTGTGATGACCATGGTAACGGGAATGAAAAGAAAATAATGCAGCAAAGGACTGACGCAGGCTAGCACCCAGCGCAGTCCTTTTGTTTCTGAAAGGAGTCTTAACCATGCCTTGTACAACCTTACTGGTAGGAAAGAATGTAAGCTATGACGGGTCCACCCTGATGGCCCGGAACGAGGATTCCCCCAGCGGGCAATTTACCCCCAAAAAATTCATTACGGTGCTGCCCGAGGAGCAGCCCAAGGAATACCATGCCGTACTGTCCAAAGTGGTGATTCCCCTGCCGGATAACCCCCTGCGCTATACGGCCATGCCCAATGCCCAGAATAACGAAGGGATTTGGGGCGAAGCCGGCATCAACGCCTGCAACGTGGCCATGAGCGAAACGGAAACCATTACTTCCAATCCCCGGGTGCTGGGAGCGGACCCCCTGGTCAAGGACGGCATCGGGGAAGAAGACCTGCTGACACTTGTCCTGCCCTATATCCGCACGGCCCGGGAAGGGGTGTTGCGGCTGGGGAAGCTGCTGGAAACCTACGGCACCTATGAAATGAACGGCATTGGCTTCCAGGACGTGAACGAAATCTGGTGGCTGGAAAGCATCGGCGGCCATCATTGGATTGCCAAACGGGTACCCGATGATGAGGTGGTAGTCATGCCAAACCAGCAGGGCATCGACTATTTTGACCTGTGCGACGCCTTTGGGGAGCAGAAGGAACACCTGTGTTCCCAGGATCTGCTGAGCTTTATTACGGAAAACCACCTGGACCTGACCCTGAACGAGGAACGGGACGTGCCACTGGCTAAGGATACGGTGTTTGATTGCCGGCTGGCCTTTGGCAGCCACGATGATGCGGACCATACCTACAATACCCCCAGAGCCTGGTTCATGCTCCGGTATCTGGCCCCCTTCAGCTACAAATGGGAAGGGCCCGACGCCATTTTCCGCCCGGAAGATGACGACCTGCCCTGGTCCCTGGTCCCCGACCGGAAAGTGACCGTGGAAGACGTAAAATACCTGCTCAGCAGCCATTACCAGGGCACCCCTTACGACCCCTATGGCCGGGGCAGCGAAGCCCAGAAGGGCAAATACCGGCCTATCGGCATCAACCGCACCAACTTTGTGGCCCTGACCCAGCTGCGGCCCTATATGCCGCCGGAAAAAATGGCCGTGGAATGGATTGCCGAAGGCTGCAACGTGTACAATGCCTTCGTGCCCTTCTACGCCAATGTGGACCGGACCCCGGAATACCTGTCCCAAACCGGCGAGCTGCCCGATACCCACGAGTTTTATTGGGCCAACCGGCTGATCGGCGCCCTGGCAGATAGCCACCATGCGGCCACCGCCAGCGCCATTGAACGCTACCAGAACGCCGTAGCGGCCAAGGGCCGTGCCCTGCTCCAGGAAGGGGATAAGGCGGACCTGCCGGCGGACGGCGTCAGCGAAGCCCTGGCCCAGTGGAACGACAAAATTGCCTCCATGGCCCAGGAAGAAACCCAGAAAGCCCTGGGCAAGGTCCTGTACGAAGCCAGTAACGGCATGAAAAACAGCTTTGCCCGTTCCGACGCCTAAGCAAACAGCAAAATAGACGCAAAAAAGCCTTCAAGTTCCAGCCCGGTGCTGGAGCCTGAAGGCTTTTTCATTAATCCAGGTCGTCGTCCTTATTTTCTTTCTGTTTTTCTACCTTGGGACAGGTAATGTCAATCAGTAGTTCAATCATATGGTGGAGCAGCCGGACTTCTTCGGTATTGGCTGCCTTGTAGTAGGTTTCCTTGCCCGAACGGCGGCTGACAATCAGGCCGTTTTCCCGGAGCTGCCGCAAATGGTGGGACAGGGCAGGACTGCTCATGTGCATCAGGGCCGACAGATTGATGACGCATTCCTCAAAATGGCACAGGAACCAGAATAACTTGATGCGATTGTTGTCGGATAAACAGCCAAACAGTGTGGAGACAGCAGAAAAATTGGTTTGGTCCGGCAGGTCCTTCAAAACGTAATTGAGATTTTCACCGTGATCATGAGGCAGAGCTTCCATGCATATCTTCATCCCTTCGCTTTGATAATGGATTTGTCAGTATTCATTATACCATAATATCGTATGTTTTCTGAAAATAGCTAAAAAGAATTTTTTTCGCCGGAAGGGAAGTGCTAACAAACATTATCTTGGGTTTTTTCATCCTAACTGTGGACAGGTCCCCAGGTTCGTCCTATAATGGAAACAATGCGGAGATTCTTTATTTACACAGGGGGACTGTACATGCTGTTAAAAGATTTACAGATTGGAGAATCTGGAATCGTACGAAAAATAAATCTTCCCTTTCAGGTGGAACGGCGGCTGCAAGCCTTGGGCATGACCCCGGGCACCCAGATCAGCGTCATCAACCGGAAGGGCAAGGGCATTATGATTATCCTGCTGCGGGGCACCCGGTTTGCCCTGGGCTACAATATGACCCGGAACATTACCGTGGAAAAGGGGGCTGCACCCCATGTCTAAACACGAAAACCTGACCATTGGGTTCATCGGCAACCCCAACTGCGGCAAAACCACCCTGTTCAACGCCTATACCGGCGCCAATCTAAAGGTGGCCAACTGGCCCGGGGTAACCGTAGAGAAGGTGGAGGGCGCCATCCGCCACCACAACATGAACATCCGGCTGGTGGACCTGCCTGGGACCTACAGCCTGACCTCCTATACCATGGAAGAAATCGTTTCCCGGGACTTTATCCTCAGCGATGAAGTGGACGTGGTCATCAATGTGGTGGATGCCTCTGCCCTGGAGCGGAGCCTGTACCTGACCCTTCAGCTGCTGGAACTGGGCAAGCCCGTGGTGATGGCCCTGAATATGATGGATATTGTAGAAAAGCGGGGCATGGAAATCGACCTGCACCGGTTGCCGGAAATGCTGGGCATTCCGGTAATTCCCGTTTCGGCCCGGAAGCGTCGGGGCCTGGACGTACTGCTGCACGCAGCGGCCCACCATAAGGACGCCAAGTCCACGGACCCCTTGATCCACAACCACAAGGCCATGGGCAGCCATGTGCTGAACCACAAGGAATACGCCATGGTGTATTCGGATTCCATCGAGGATCGGATTGACCAGGTGGAAGCGGCCCTGGAGGCCCGCTATCCCGAACTGGTGAACAAGCGGTGGCACGCTATTAAGCTTCTGGAGCGGGACAAGGAAATCTGGAAGCGCTGTCCGGTGGACCTGCCGGAGGTGCTGGACAAGAACTACGAAACCCAGATTATCAAGGAAAAATACGATTTCTTTGAAGAAATCATTCGGGAAGTGCTGCTCCATAAGGAGGAGCGGGACAAGCTCACCGACCGGCTGGACAAGGTGCTCACGGACAATATCTGGGGCATTCCCGTGTTTCTGCTGATTATGGGGCTGGTGTTCTTCCTGACCTTTACGGTGGGCGACTGGCTGAAGGGGTATCTGGAAGCCGCCATTGGCTGGTTCAGCGACGGCCTGGCCGCCCAACTGGCTGCCTGGCAGGTCAACGCAGCCCTGACCAGCCTGATTATCGACGGGGCCCTGGGAGGCGTGGGCATCATCGTTACCTTCCTGCCCAACATCCTGATTTTGTTCCTGACCCTGGGCTTTTTGGAAGACAGCGGCTACATGGCCCGGGTAGCCTACGTGATGGAAGGCATCATGAGCAAGGTGGGGCTGTCCGGCAAGGCCTTTATCCCCATGCTGCTGGGCTTTGGCTGCACCGTGCCGGCGGTCATGGCCTCCCGGAGTCTGGAACACAAGCGGGACCGGTTGAAGGTTATCCTGGTAACGCCTTTTATGAGCTGCAACGCCCGGCTCACCATCTATATCCTGTTTTCCGAAATGTTCTTCGGGAACCGGGCCATGCTGGTGGCCTATTCCATGTATATGATTGGCCTTTTGGTGGCCATTCTGGTATCCCTGGTTATCCACTGGACGGATAAGGCCCGGCACAAGGACAAGGACGACTACCTGCTCATCGAGCTGCCGGAGTACAAGATGCCGGACCTGCGTACCGTGTGCATCTACGTGGAAGATAAGGTGAAAAGCTACCTGGAAAAGGCCGGCACCACCATCTTCCTGGCTACGCTGCTTATCTGGTTTGTGCTGAACTTTGGCCCCAGCGGCTATACCACCGACGCGGCCCAAAGCTACGGCGCCGTCCTAGGCCACTGGCTGGTACCGGTGTTCCGGCCCATCGGCCTGGGCTTCTGGCAGATTACCCTAGCACTGCTGGCCGGGATTTCCGCCAAGGAAGTGGTGGTTTCCAGCTGTGCCGTGCTTTTTGGCATTACCAATACGGGCTCCGGGGAAGGGCTGGGAGCCTTTGCTCAGGCCCTGGGGGGCATCGGCTTTACCTCCATCAACGCCCTGTGCCTGATGGTGTTCTGCCTTTTGTACGTGCCCTGTGCGGCGGCCCTGGCTACCATCCAGAAAGAAACCGGCAGCTGGAAATGGACCGCAGAAGAAGCCCTGTTCCAGCTGGCTGTGGCCTGGGGGTTCACCTTCCTGTGCTACCATTTGCTGCTGTTATTCTAGCTTTTGTTAAAAACTAAACAGTTTATTCTAAAAGAGGGATTTGGGACAACTTGTTCCAAGTCCCTCTTGACTATTCTCTGAAAATGGCGTATAAAGTAGGTAGAAACAATTAAAGAAATTTTTAATCGTTATTTCGGAGGAGGAACCCATTATGAAAAAGACTTATGCAATCAAAGCGGACTGCGCCAACTGTGCAGCCAAAATGGAAGAAACCGTTAAGCAAACTGCTGGTGTGACCGATGCTGTGGTGAATTATATGCTGCTGAAACTGAAGGTTACTTTTGCCGAAGGGGCAGACCCAAAAGCAGTAATGGCCCAAGCTCGAACCAATGTTCGGAAGATTGATGACGAGCTGGATATTGATTGTTAACAGCGTTACGATTAAATAAAACATTAATGGTAGGTGAGAATTATGGAGAAGGAGCACCAGGTGATGGTGGCCCGGATTGGGGCAGCCGCTCTGCTTACTGCGGTGGGCAGTTTCTTCCTGGGGGATTTGTCCGGACCCGGTCTGGACACAGGTTCTCGGGTGCTGCACGCGCTGCCCTATGTGCTGGGTTACATCATCATTTCCTATGATATTTTGCGCAAGGCCTGGCGAAACATCCGCAAGGGGCAGGTCTTTGACGAAAACTTTTTGATGGCTATAGCCAGTTTGGGGGCCTTGGGCCTGGCCATTTATGAAAACGGGGACTACGCGGAAGCCGTGGCCGTTATGCTGTTTTATCAAATTGGAGAAACCTTTGAAGATTATGCCGTGGACAAAAGCCGGCGCAATATCAGCGAGCTGATGGATATCCGGCCGGATTACGCCAATATTGAAAAGGACGGCAAGCTGGTTCAGGTGGACCCCGAGGACGTGGCCCCGGGTACCCGGATTGTTGTTCAGCCCGGGGAAAAGGTGCCCATTGACGGCGTGGTAGAGGCCGGTACTTCCTCCCTGGATACCGCAGCCCTTACCGGTGAAAGCCTGCCCCGTCAGGTGGCCCCCGGGGACGAAGTGGTCAGCGGCTGCATCAACCTGAATGGGGTGCTGACGGTAACCACCAGCAAGGACTTTGGCGAATCCACCGTCAGCAAGATTTTGGAATTGGTGGAAGACGCCGGTTCCCGGAAGGCCAAGTCGGAGGTCTTTATTTCCAAATTCGCCCGGGTCTACACCCCGGTGGTCTGCGGCAGTGCCCTGGCACTGTTCCTTTTGCCGCCTCTGGTACGGGTGGCGTTTTTGGGCCTGCCTCCTTCCTGGGAAACTTGGCTGTACCGGTCCCTGCTGTTCTTGGTTATCAGCTGCCCCTGCGCCCTGGTACTGAGCATTCCGCTAAGCTTCTTTGCCGGAATTGGGGGCGCCAGCCGGCAGGGCATTCTAATTAAGGGTGCCAACTACATGGAAACCCTGGCCAATACGGCCTATGTGGTTATGGATAAGACCGGGACCCTGACGGAAGGGGTCTTTGAAGTCTGCGGCATCCACCATACACCCCTGGAAAAGAAACAGGTGGTGGAACTGGCCGCCCTGGCCGAAAGCGCCTCCTCCCATCCCATCAGCAAAAGCCTTCAGAAGGCCTACGGACGGGAACTGGACCGGAGCCGGGTGAAAAACATCCAGGAGCTCAGCGGCAAAGGGGTCCTGGCAGAAGTGGACGGACACCAGATTGCAGCCGGCAACGGCAAGCTCATGGAACAATTGGGAGTTTCCTATATGGATTGCCATATGGTGGGCACCCTGGTGCATCTGGCTGTGGACGGCAAGTACGCCGGTCATATCCTCATTGCAGACAAGATTAAACCCCACGCGGCGCTGGCCATCGACAAGCTGAAGGAAGCTGGGGTGAAGGCGGTCATCATGCTCACCGGGGATTCCCGCAAGATTGCCGACGCTGTGGCTCAGCAACTGGGCATCCAAAAGGTGTACAGCGAGCTGCTTCCTGCCGGCAAGGTGGAAAAGGTGGAAGAACTGATTCAAAAGAAGAACCCCAAGGACAAGGTAGCCTTTGTGGGGGACGGCATCAACGACGCTCCGGTGCTTTCCCTGGCGGATATTGGCATTGCCATGGGGGCCCTGGGCTCCGATGCAGCCATTGAGGCTGCAGATGTGGTGCTGATGGACGACGATCCCTTGAAAATCAGCAAAGCCATTCGGATTGCCCGGAAGTGCGTGAGCATTGTGTACCAGAACATCGTACTTGCCATCGGCATCAAGGTTGTGGCCCTGATTTTGGGCGCCTTGGGGGTTATCAATATGTGGGTGGCCATTTTCGCCGATACCGGCGTTTTGATTTTGGCCGTGCTGAACGCCATGCGGTGTTTATTCGTAAAAGAAGCATAAAAATACAGTGGATGGGTTAATGCCTGTCCACTGTATTTTTTTGCCCTAAATGGTAAAAAACGGTGAAAAAGTGTGAATAAACGGGGATAATTTCCCTTTGTTAAGAAATTTTTTTTCGGAATTGAGAGAGCTTTTTGAGAGAAAACGGAAAAATAATTTTGCAAAAATATACCATTTTAGGAAATTTGTGCTATAATAGGGCTACTTTCATTTCAATAAAGAAATTACAGAGGCAAGGGGTGTGTACCATGTTTAAAGTATTTATCGACGGACAAGAAGGAACTACAGGCCTGCGCCTGGCTGAGCGCCTGGCCCGCCGCAGCGATATCAAACTGCTGTCCATTGACAGCGCCCTGCGGAAGAATACCCAGGCACGGCTGGAAAAAATCAGCCAGGCGGACGTGGCCTTCCTGTGCCTGCCCGATGCGGCTTCCAAGGAAATTGTGGAGGCTGCCAAGGACTGCCCCACCAAAATCATTGATACCTCTACGGCCTTCCGCTGCAGCGACGGCTGGGCCTATGGTTTCCCGGAATTGGGCCATGCCTACGCCAGTGCCGTTGCCAATAGTTCCCGCATTGCCAATCCGGGCTGCCACGCCACTGGCTCCATTGCCGTTTTGGCGCCCCTGGTGGCTGCTGGGCTGATTCCCGCTGACGGGCTGTATACCCTGACTTCCCTTACCGGGTATTCCGGCGGGGGCAAAAAGATGATTGCCGAGTACGAAAATCTCCACGATCCGGAACTGGACGCTCCCCGGCTGTACGGGCTGAACCAGAAGCACAAGCACCTGCCGGAAATTGCCAAATACGCCAAACTCACCACGGCACCCATTTTCCTGCCCATTGTGGCACCCTACTACAGCGGCATGCTGGTTACCGCCGGCTTTGCCAACACCCAGGGCCTGCCCCTGGCCGCCCTGCGGAAGCTGTTTGCTGACTTTTACGGCAAGCAGCCTTTCATTCAGGTGCAGACCAGTGAAGAACTGCCCAAGATGCTGGGTTCCAACAACCTGGCCGGTAAGGATTCCCTGAAAATCTACATTGCCGGCAATGAAGAGCGGTTCACTGTGTCCGCCCAGTTTGACAACCTGGGGAAGGGGGCCAGCGGCGCCGCCATTGAAAACATGAATATTGCTCTGGGGCTTGCCCCGGAAGAAGGCCTGGATTTATAAGCGCCAAGCCGTGAGCAGGACCGTTTCCTTTGCAGCAGCAGGGAAATGGTCCTGTTTTTGTTCCAGTTGCAACATAATTGCTGAATTTTATAATAATTATATGTATTGTTAAAATGGTAAGAGAAAAAATAGAAAAAAATTCTAAAAAAACCTCTTGCATTCGGCAGAAAAACTGCTATAATAAAGGTCGTAAAGGATAATAAATATCAAAAACGATTCCTTTCAAATCTATGTATAGTGTTGAAGGTCTATGTATAGAGCTGAAGGGAACCAAAAAATTAGGGGAGGCTTATATTATGAAAAAATTCATTTGTAGAGTGTGCGGTTACATTTATGAAGGTGAAGAAGCTCCGGAAAAGTGCCCTCAATGCGGCGCTCCTAAAGACAAATTCGATGAAATGAAAGACGGCGTTAAGGAATACGCTGACGAACATAAAGTTGGCGTAGCCAAAGGCGTTGATGAAAGAGTTCTGGAAGGCCTGCGTCAAAACTTCACTGGTGAATGCTCCGAAGTTGGTATGTACCTGGCTATGTCCCGTGTAGCCGATCGTGAAGGCTATCCGGAAGTTGCAGAAGCTTATAAACGCATCGCTTTTGAAGAAGCAGAACACGCTTCCAAGTTCGCTGAACTGTTGGGCGAAGTCGTTACCGACAGCACCAAGAAGAACCTGGAAATGAGAGCTGCTGCAGAACAAGGCGCTTGCGCTGGCAAGAAAGAAATCGCTACCTTGGCTAAACAACTGGGCTACGATGCCATCCATGATACGGTTCATGAAATGTGCAAAGACGAAGCTCGCCATGGTCGTGTATTCGATGGCCTGCTGGCTCGTTACTTCAGCAAATAAGCCTTCCCGGCTTTGCAAAAAAGTCTCTGTCCTCCTGAGTGGGGACAGGGATTTTTTTTGCCTTATTGGGACCTGAGGAAGTTTCCTCCCTTTTCCTTCAAGCGATTTCCGCCCCCATGCAGGGATTTGGACCTGTGTGCCGTAAAAGAATAGAAGAAGGCTTTTATGCGTTACAGGTCACAGCGGGAAGAAGGGAAGGGTATGGGAAACTTTGGCATCGCATTTAACGCAGTAGCGCCTCTTTTGCTTTTTATGCTGGCGGGACTGTTTGCCCGGCACCAGCTGCACTTGGGGGACCGGGCCGTGTCGGAACTGAACCGGCTGCTGTTTGGGGTGTTCCTGCCGGCCAATATGTTTGCGTCCGTGTACTTTACCCAGGCTTCCCAGCTGATTACCCCCAGCTTTATCCTGTACGGGGTCCTGTCCCTTTTGGCCGTCTACTGTCTGGGCTACTTTCTGGTGGTCCGTTTTGTAAAAAGCAACCGGAAACGGGGTGCCATGATCCAGGCCATCTACCGGAGCAATTTTATCCTTTTGGGGGTGCCCCTGATTGAGAATATCTACGGGGCCTACGCCGTGCCCGTACCCATGATGCTGGCAGCCTTTGTGGTGCCCATCTACAACGTGCTGGCCATCTTTACCCTGGAGCGTTTTCGCAGCGATACCCCGGACATCCGGCCGGGACACATCTTGGCCGGAGTCCTGCACAATCCCATGGTTATCGGGGCCATTCTGGGCCTTTGCTGCAAGCTGCTGCCTTTTGACCTGCCGGCCCTGGTGGAAAAATGCATTCACCAGCTGGCGTCCGTGACCACGCCTTTCGCCCTGGTGGTGCTGGGGGCTTCCTTTACCCTCCAGGGAGCCTACAGCGAGCTGAAGGAAGTGACCATCAGTGTGGTGGCCCGGCTGGTGCTGGCGCCGCTTTTGGTGGTAGGCGCGGGGCTTGCCCTGGGCTTTCGGGGCATTGAACTGGCCAGCCTTCTGGCCATGTCCGGGACGCCCGTTGCTGTGGCTTCCTTTGCCATGGCCCAGCAGATGGGCAGCGATGGGGAACTGGCTGGGGATACGGTGATCTTTTCCTGCGCCTTTTCCTTTATTACCCTGTTTTTGTGGATTTATGGCCTTCAGGCCCTGGGCGCACTCTAGGACTCCTGGAGGGGGGCAATAGGCTGGCTTTTCTCCCTGGCAGGTTTTGGCAAAATCCGGACTCATCAGTCAGAAAACTGACTCTATAGTTCCTTTGTTGAACAAAATGAGAAGGAAAAGTCAGAAAACTGTCAAATATTGTCCCAAAATCCCTATGGAAAGCCGGGGATTATTTACCTTTTTCGGAATTTGTGATAATCTTAAAAATTGAAGTGTATACCAATTGCCAAGGAGGCTTAACGTATGGGAAATTTTGTGGTTGCCTTAAATGCCGTAGCCCCCTTGCTGCTTTTCATGCTGGTGGGACTCTTTGCCCGGCACGCTTTTCATTTTACGGACAAATCCGTATCCACGTTTAACAAGCTTTTATTTGGACTGTTCCTGCCCTCCACCATGTTTTCCTCGGTGTATTTTACCAAGGCGGAAACCATGGCGGCCCCGGCCTTTATCGCTTATGGGTTCTGCTCCGTGTTGGCGGTGGCTTTTCTGGCCTATCTGGTAGTAACCCATTTCGTCAAGGATGACAAGAAACGGGGAGCCATGATCCAGGCCATCTACCGGAGCAATTTTATCCTTTTGGGGGTTCCTCTGGTAGAAAATATCTATGGGCCAGAAGCCGTAGCCGTACCCATGCTGCTGGCGGCCTTTGTGGTGCCCCTGTACAATGTACTGGCAGTCATTATCCTGGAGACCTTCCGGGGCGGCAAAAGCACCCTGACCTTCAAAAAGCTGGTCAAGGGGGTCCTGACCAATCCCATGATTGTAGGCGCTCTCCTGGGCCTTTTCTGCCGACTTTTGCCCTTTCCCCTGCCGGCCATGGTGGTGAAATGCGTCAAACAGATGGCAGCTACTACCACGCCCCTGGCCCTGGTGATTCTGGGAATTTCCTTTACGGTCCAGGCGGTGTTGGGAGAACTCCGCTATTTGGTCATTACCATTTTTAGCAGACTGGTACTGGCGCCCCTTTTGGTGGTGGGCGTAGCCATTGCCCTGGGCCTTAGAGGCGTGGAACTGGCAACCCTGATCGGCATGGCGGCTACCCCCTGTGCGGTGGCGTCCTTTGCCATGGCCCAGCAGATGGACAGTGATGGGCAGCTGGCAGGAAACTGCGTAATCTTTTCTACAGCAATTTCATTTGTTACCATGTTCTTCTGGATTTTGGCGGTCCAGAGCATGGGACTCCTGTAAGCAGGAATATTTTGTATGATGAAGTGAACGGTATGGTCAAAATCAATCAATCCCTTTCCAAGGAAAAACGCATCTTGAAGGCGGCGGAAACGGTCTTTTCCAAAAAAGGCTATTCCCAGGCCACCCTGGATGAAGTCATCAAAATAGCCGACACGGGCAAGGGAACTGTATACAAGTATTACCAAAACAAGGAAAACCTGTTCTATACCCTGATTAGTGAAAAAAGCAGACGATTTTCCGCTTCTTTGGAAAAAGCCTACAAGGACAATGCTTCCTTTAAAGACCAGATGACCCAGTACGCTTATACCTGCATCAAATTCTTTACCAAGCAGGAAGTGCTGTGGTCCGTGCTGCTGTTTGAAGTGCTCAACGAGCAGGGGGGCTGGCGCCTGTTGTGGGATGATACTCTCCAGGATTACAAAGTGGAAATCCGTTGGGGCAAGGGCCCTTCAGAGCAGGAAGTAGCCGTGAAAAAGCGCTACGCCGAGCTGCTGCGAGCAGAAATCATGCCCCTGCGCCAAATCCTTCATGATGCCATTGCGGCAGGCTTTATCAAACCCATTGCCAATCTGCCCATGATGACGGAAAACTTCTTCTTCTCTCTGGTGATGCTGGTGTTCCAGCATACTGTGAACCCCGAAAATATGGAAAAATCCGTGGACGAGATGCTCAATCGTTTCCTCTACGGCCATTGGCTTGGCAGCACTGCCCCTGAAGAAACGGGGACAGGAAAGACCAGCAAATAGACTGGTAAAATGTAAGCAATCCCAAAAGAAAAGCAGTCCAGCTACAGGAAAATCTGTAGCTAGACTGCTTTTTTGCGTATAGGAAAACTTTTTGTTTAGACCTGGGTACCTTTTTTCCGCAGGGCATCCATGGACGCTTCCAGACCCTTGATGGTCATGGGGAACATATCCACCCGCTTGCGGATTTGGGCCAGGGTGTAGTAGTACCGCCAGTTCACTTCTCGCATGGGATTTAGCCAAATGGAGGCGGGGTACAGCTGCAGCAGTTCCTCCAGCCAGGAAATCCCCGGGCGGTTGTTGCCCTGGATGTAGTCGATATTGCCGTTCACATCCATGAGTTCTTCTTCCCCCATCCGGGCGTCGCCTACGATGATTACCTGGTAGCCATTTTTGTACTGGTGGAAAACCCATTCGGTGTCAATCCGGTTTTCCCAGGCGCAGTCGGGCTTGGTGAACAGGTAGTCGTAGAAGATGTTGTGGAAGTAGAAAATCTTCAGGTCCTTGAACTGGTTGTTCTTGGTTACGGCCTGAAACAGCCGCCGGCACAAATCCGCAAACCCCCACATGGAACCGCCGCTGTCCATGAGCAGCAGCAGCCGGGTCTGGTTTTTTCGGGGCCGTTTGTAGATTACGTCCAGCAGCCCGCCCCGGTTGGAGGTGGCCTTAATGGTTTCGTCAATATCCAGCTCGTCCTTGGGCTGTTCATTTTGGCTGGAAAGCCGGCGCAGCTTGCGCAGGGCTACCTGGAACTGCCGGATGTCCAGCACCGTATCATCCCGGAAATCCCGGAAATGCCGCTCCTGGGCAATGGAAAAGGCGCTGTGCCAGGTGCCCTTGCCCATAATCCGGATGCCCTTGGGAGCGTAGCCTGAATGGCCAAAGGCCGTCTGGCCCCCGGTACCCACCCAGGTGGTGCCGCCATTGTGCTGCTCCTTTTGCAGCTTGAACCGCTCCTCCAATAGGTCATTGATTTCCTCTTTGGTAAATTGGTTCCAGATCCGGTCCACTTCTTCCTTGTTGTAGGGCGTGGCGGGGGCAGCTTTTTCCAGCCACTTTTCAAAAGCCTCCGGGATAATGCCCAAATCCACCAGATTTTGGAAATACGCCGTAAAAGCCTGGTCAAAGCGGTCGTAATCTGTTTCCTTTTTGATTAAGGTGGTGCGGGCCAGATAATAGAACTCGGTAAAGCTGTTCTGGTGCAGTCCCAGGCGCAAAGCCTCCAAAAACGTATCCCATTCAATCAGACTTACTTTGACACCATAAGACCGCAGCTGGTAAAAGAAGTCCGTAAACATATCAGTACCCCGCCCTTTGAAGGTCCTCGGTTTTCTTCAGCAGTACGCCAATGTAGGGCAGCTTCTCATTCAGTTTGTCTGCCGGCACGCCGCCGATGAGCAGGGCCTGGATCCAGTCCAGCAGCTCCGCCGTGCTGGGCTTTTTGTTGATGTCCGGCAGTTTGCGCAGCTTGTAGAAGGCAGCGGTGGCGCTCTCCAGCAGATCTTCTGCCAGGGTGGGGAACTTGGCTAGGACAATTTCCCGCATGGTGTCCGGCTCCGGGAAGGCAATGTAATGGAAAATGCAGCGGCGCAGGAATGCGTCGGGCAGCTCTTTTTCCGCATTGGAGGTAATGATGACAATGGGCTTATGAATGGCTTTCACCGTTTCCTTGGTTTCCGGAATGTAAAATTCCATTTTATCCAGTTCCCAGAGCAGGTCGTTGGGGAACTCCAGGTCCGCCTTGTCAATTTCGTCAATGAGCAGCACCGCCTGTTTCTGGGATTGGAAAGCTTCCCCCAGTTTGCCCAAATGAATGTAGCGGCTGATATCGTCCACGCCGGCTGTGCCAAATTGGCTGTCGTACAGCCGCTGTACCGCATCGTACAGGTACAGGCCGTCCTGGGCCTTGGTGGTGGATTTGATGCTCCAAATGTACAGGGGCAGCTCCAGGGCCTTGGCCACTTCTTCGGCCAGAACAGTTTTTCCGGTGCCGGGTTCCCCCTTGACCAGCAGCGGTTTCCCCAGGGCAGCTGCAATATTCACACTGCGCAGCAAATCTTCCGACGCAATATAGGTAAAGGTTCCTTTAAATTCCTTCATAACTAAACTCCTTTGAAATATACAGAATTATCTCCATTATAGCATGGAGCGCCGGTGATTTACAGATGGGCAACGGAGAACCTTTGCGGGCGAGGCTTGCATGGGCAGTTTAACCAGGTAAAATACAGCCGCCTCTGAAAGTTTTAGCATTTACACCTTCTGGCAGAAATATCCTCAAGTCCTTGAAAATTTATGCTCCTGACCCAAAGAAAATTTGCCTCAATTGCATTTAACAGGAACTAGTTTTTACGAAATTTGCATATTGAAAGAACATATGTTCGTTTGTTATACTATAGGCAATGGGCGTGGTGGTGCAGAACGCTTCCAGCTACACAATGTATCCTTTTTCAGGCTGGGGAACCTACGCCCTTCTTCCAACAGCCGGGAAACCGCATTTTCCTGCTGACCCCGGAATCCCACGCTGCCAGGCACGGCATAGGTCAACCAAGGCAAAATTACCTATATTGACTATCATATATTGGAATGATTTGTTATAATAAAGGGATTAGAAATGTATAAACTTGCGTTTGAGGAGAAGGTCCTATGAACGAAGAAAATGAAAATCTAACGCCCCCCATTGATGGGGATCCGGACCAGGAGGATATGGGTGCCATCAAGGTAGCCGACGAGGTTCTGAGCATTGTGGCAGGACTGGCGGCTTCCGAGGTCACCGGAGTCTACGGCATGAGCGGCGGTATCCGGGAAGGGCTTACGGATATGCTGGGCAAGCAGAACTTTTCCAAGGGCATCAAGGTCTATACGGAAGGGCATACCGTCCGGGTGGAAGTCCATGTGATCATTACCTATGGCTACAACATTCCCGATGTGGCCATTAAGCTTCAGGAAAAGGTCAAAGAGGCCGTGGAAAACATGACCGGCTATGAAGTCACCGGCGTGGACGTCCATGTGGAAGGGGTCCGCAAGAAAGAAGAAAAGCCGTTCTCCGACAAGGATTATACAGATGAACTGGTAAAGAAGTGGGAAGAACCTCCTGCTGAGCCGGCAGCCCTGCCGGAGTCCGCAGAAGGGGCAGCCAAAGAAAATAGTACTGAGGCACCGGCTCCCCAGCAGGAAGCCCCAGCGCCCCAGGCAGCTGCCACTCCCGAAACAGAAAAGGCCAAAACTGCTGAAGGCGGGACTCCGGAGGTAGAACCATGAGCATACTGGATCGGATTATCTTAACCCTTTATACCTGCATTATGGCCGTAGTGGCCGTTTTGGTGGTGGTGGTCAGCGTCAACGGGATTCCCGTGGCGGACCTGATGGATTTTGCCGCCCAGGTGCCGGGCCGCATTGAGTATACGGTGGGCGGCCTGGTGCTGTTTTTGGTGAGCATCCGCCTGATTGTGGCCAGCTGGAGCCCCGGCGGCAGCAACGACCTGACCTTTGAAAACGACCGGGAAGGGGTCATCCATGTGAGCCAAGGAGCCATGGAAGACTACATTGCCGGCTTTACCAATGATGTGTACGGGGTGTTCGGCGCCAAGGTCCGGGTCAAGATGGCCAAGGATAACCAGCTGAATGTGCGGATCAACGCTTCCATTGAGCCGGGCATCAACATTCCCGATACCACCGACGAAGTGAAGCGCACCGTCAAAAAGAACATCAAGAATGTAATCGGCGTGGATGTGGCCGATGTAGCACTCTATTTTAAGCATATCAAGGCGAAGGAATAGGGGGTTCACTATGTGGCAGGAAATCCTGAAAAAATTGTTTGAAACCTCCCGCTGGCGGATTATTTGCGCTTTCACCGGACTGGTGGTAGGCGTATTATTCATCCTGTTGGGATTTTTCCGGGCGGTATTTTTATTGTTTTGTATCGGCCTGGGATTTTATATTGGAAACAAAATGGACGAAGGCGAGGATCTGGTGGATTTGCTGGATAACCTGCTGCCGCCCTATCGCAAATAGAATAGAAAAGAACCGGAGAGAAAGAAATGAGCAGAAGAGACGCACGTACCATTGCCTTAAAGAGTTTATTTGCCCTGGATTTTGACCAGGAGAAGACAGAACAAACCGCAGCCGAAACCGTGGCTTCCTTGGCCACTGAAGAAGAATTTGCCAAGGTAGGCAAGAAGGACAGAGCCTATGCCCTGGCCCTGGTGGAAGGCACGGAAAAAAATCAGGCTGCCATTGATGCAGAGCTGGAATCCCTGTCCGGGAACTGGAAAGTGGAGCGCATGAGCGCCATTGACCGGAACCTGCTGCGGATTGCCGCTTATGAAATCCTCTATGCTCCGGAGCCCGTACCGGCCGCAGTGGCCATCAACGAGGCTGTGGAACTGGCCAAAGCCTACGGCGGAGATGATTCCCCGTCCTTTATCAACGGCCTGTTGGGACACCTGGTGAAAAAACATGGTGCCTGAGGAAGCCGTGCTGGGTATAGATACCAGCTGTTATACCACTTCTGTGGCTGTTCTCAGCCTGGAAGGAAAGCTGCTTGCCGATGAGCGCCGGCTGCTGAAGGTAAAACCCGGCAGACGGGGGCTCGCCCAATCGGAAATGGTCTTTCAGCATACCCGCAACCTTCCTGAATTAATTGAAAAAATCAATCTGGCCGGCATATCTCTTAAAGCGATCGGAGTCTCGGAAAGACCCCGGCCGCTGGAAGAATCCTATATGCCGGCCTTTCTGGCAGGCTTGGGAACCGCCAGAAGCCTGGCCCATCTGCTGGGACTGCCCCTTTATACCACTACCCACCAGCATAACCATATGTATGCCGGCCTGTGGTCCGTGGGGCAGGAGGCTCCGGAACGGTTCCTGCTGGTGCATATTTCCGGGGGAACCACGGATATGCTCCTGGCCGAAAAGACCCCGGAAGGGGAAGTGCGGCTGACCCCGGAGGGCACCAGCATTGACCTGCACGCCGGTCAGTTCATTGACCGGGTGGGGGTGGCCCTGGGCCTTGCCTTTCCCGCCGGTGCTGCCCTGGAAAAGCTGGCCGAAACGGCGGCTAAGGCCTATCCGCTGCCCGTTTGGACCAAGGAGTCCCAGCTGAGCCTGTCCGGTCCCTGCACCAAGGCCCTTAGGGCTGCCCAGCAGGGGGCAGACCCGGCGGAGCTGGCCCTGGGAGTGGAAACGGCCATTGGCCAGGGCCTTGGCAAGGTGCTGGGCTATTTGTGCGGGAAGTACAACGTAACCAAGGTACTTCTGGCCGGCGGGGTCAGCGCCAACGGGGAAATCCGCCGGCAGGTGGGCAGCGCCTTGACCAAACAAGGCTGCCAGCTGTGGGCGCCGGAGCCCCGCTATAGTGTGGACGGTGCCGTGGGCACCGCTTGGTATACGGCCCAAAAGGAGGGACGGAAGCCATGATTTTTGGCAAAATCTATACAGTTACGGAAGTCAACAAGATTGTCAAAGGTCTGATCCATGAGGAACCGGAATTTGCCAATCTCCAGATTCAGGGGGAAGTGTCCAACTTCCGCCAGTATCCTTCCGGCCACTGTTATTTCAATTTAAAAGACGACCGGGGCCTTTTAAAGGCCGTGATGTTTGCCGGGGCTGCCCGGCGTCTGAAGGCCCTGCCCAAAAACGGGGATCAGGTCATGGGCGTTGGCCGCATTGACCTATACGAACGGGACGGGGTCTACCAATTTTACGTAGATATGCTGATGCCCCTGGGGGCTGGCAATCTGATGGCAGCCTTTGAGGAATTAAAGCAGAAGCTTTCCGCCGAAGGTCTGTTTGACCCGGAGAAAAAGCGCCCCCTGCCGGCCCATCCGGAAGTGGTGGGGGTCATTACCTCCTCTGCTGGAGCAGCGGTCCGGGATATTATCAACGTAGCCGGCCGCCGGGACCCGGGGGTCAAAATCCGGCTTTACCCGGTAAAGGTCCAGGGTACGGAAGCCCCCGAAGAAATTGTCCGGGGCATCCGCTTCATGAACCGGCACAAACTGGCCGACGTATTGATTGTGGGCCGGGGCGGCGGGTCCATGGAAGACCTGTGGGCCTTTAACGACGAGCGGGTGGTCCGGGCCATTGCGGCCTCCCAGATTCCTGTGGTTTCCGCAGTGGGCCACGAAATTGACTTTACCCTCAGTGACTTTGCCGCGGACCTTAGGGCGCCCACCCCGTCTGCAGCAGCAGAGCTGGCGGTGCCGGAACGCACCGGGGACCGGGAAAAGCTCCAGAACCTGACCAGACGTCTGGAACGCCAGGTCACCAGTGCCCTGGACCAGTGGGAAAACAGATTTCTGCGGGCTGCCCAGTCCCGGGTGCTGCGCCATCCGGAGGGACTGCTGAAAGACCAGCAGGAGCGGCTGGAACGGGCCGTTGCTTCCTGGGTGTTTACCCGGCCGGAACGGCTGTGGGAAAACAAAAGCCGGCAGCTGGAACGGCTGCAAAGCTCCTGGACCTTGCGGGAACCGGAGCGGCTGTGGGAAGACCAGAGCCAGCAGCTTGATATGCTGCTCCAGCGGCTCCAGGCTTCGGCCAAACAAGCCCTGGAAATCCGGCAGCACCGGTGGGAAGTGGTAAGTTCCAAGCTGGAAGCCCTGAGCCCTTATGCGGTGCTCCAGCGGGGCTACTCGTTAACTGAAACTGACAAGGGCCAGGTTATCCGGTCCATCTCCCAGGTAGAGCCGGGCAGCCGGCTGGTTACCCATGTGGCAGATGGTACCGTGGTATCCACGGCTCAGGAGATACAGGAGAAAAAGGAAGGACAATAAACCATGGTGAGAAAAAAAGCAGAAACCCCGTCCTTTGAAGAGGGACTGAAACGGCTGGAAACCATTGTAGAACAACTGGAAAGCGGCGAACTGCCCCTGGAAGAAACCCTGGCCCTGTTCAAGGAAGGCATGGGGCTCAGCAAGCAGTGTGCAGGCCAGCTGCAGCAGGCCCAGCAGGATGTGAAGAAAATCGTGGAAGACGGCAAGGACGACTTTTCCTTAGCCCTTTTCCCGGAGGAGAAAGAATAATGGAACTGAAAAGTTATTTGGCAGAGCGGGGCAAACTGGTAGGGGACTACCTGCACCAGCGTCTGGGCCAGGGGAGCATCTCCCCGGTAGATGAAGCCATGGAATATTCCGTGGAAGCAGGCGGCAAGCGGCTGCGGCCTATTTTGATGATGGCAGCGGCCGATGCAGCAGGCGCCGACGGCACCAAGTTTTTGCCGGTGGCCTCCGCCCTGGAAATGATTCATACCTATTCCCTGATCCACGATGACCTGCCCTCCATGGACAACGACGACTACCGCCGGGGCCGGCTCACCAACCACAAGGTGTACGGGGACGCCATGGCGCTGCTGGCCGGGGACGGCCTTTTGACCCAGGCCTTTGAAGTCATGCTGGAACAGCCAGGCGTAGACCCTGCGGTCCTTTTGAAAGTTGTCCGGCTGGTGGCCCACTGCGCTGGCCCTGTAGGCATGGTAGGGGGGCAAGCTTTGGATATTACCTCCGAAGACAAGCACCTGTCCGCCGCCGAAATGAAACAGCTCCATGAAGCCAAAACCGGTGCCCTGTTTGTGGCAGCGGTCCGGGGCGGGGCCCTGCTGGCCGGAGCTGATGCCAAGACCCTGGAAGACCTGACCCATTTTGCCAAACTCTTTGGCCTGGCCTTCCAGATTACCGACGATATCCTGGATGTGGTAGGGGACGCAGCCGTTATGGGCAAGCCCAAGGGCTCCGATGAGAAGCTGCATAAATCCACCTACGTATCCTTGTATTCCTTAGAAAAAGCCCGGGAAATGGCTGCAGAAACCCTGCGCGAAGCCGAAGCAGTACTGGCTCCCTACGGGGAAAAGGCCGAAGTACTGTTAGAAATCACCCGGTATCTATACAATCGCAAGAAGTAAGTGAGAGAGGACAGGTGTTAATGAGCTTACTAGAAACCATTCACACACCGTCAGACCTAAAAAAAGTACCTGTGAACAAACTACCCCAGCTGTGCCAGGAAATCCGTGACCTGCTGATCCAGGTGACCTCCAAAAACGGCGGCCATCTGGCCCCCAACCTGGGGGTGGTGGAGCTTACCGTAGCCCTGCACCGGGTGTTTTCCATGCCCCGGGACAAGCTTGTCTGGGACGTAGGCCACCAATCCTACGTCCACAAGATTCTCACCGGGCGTCAGGACGCGTTTTCCACCCTGCGCCAGTACGGGGGCCTCTGCGGCTTTCCCAAGCGCACGGAGAGCGAATATGACTGCTTTGGCACCGGCCACTCCAGCACCTCCATTTCGGCGGCTCTGGGGATTGCCTGTGCCAGGGATCTGGCAGGGGACGACTACAACGTGATTGCCGTCATTGGCGACGGCGCCCTTACCGGCGGCGAAGCCATGGAAGGGCTGAACAATGTAGGGGATATGCACAAAAAGCTGATTGTCATCTTAAATGACAACGAAATGTCCATTTCCAAAAACGTAGGGGCGCTGTCCACCTATCTTATCGAGCTGCGCACGGACCCCAAATATTCCCGAGTGAAAGAAGACATCGAAGGGGTGCTGAAAAGCATACCCTCCATCGGGGATTCGGTGGCCCGGCTGGCAGCCCGGCTGAAGGACAGTTTCAAATACTTTTTTGTGCCCGGTATGCTGTTTGAGGACCTGGGCTTCAAGTACCTGGGTCCGGTGGACGGCCACGACCTGGCAGCCCTGACAGAAACCCTTGAAAAAGCCAAAAATCTGGATGAACCGGTGCTCATCCATGTAATTACCACCAAAGGAAAAGGGTACAAACCGGCGGAGCAGGAACCCAACCGGTTCCACGGCACCGGCCCCTTTGACATTGCCACCGGCAAGAAAATCGCCAAGGCGGGCACCCCCATTACCTATACCAAAGCCTTCAGCAACACCCTGGTGGAGCTGGGGGAAAAGGACAAGAAGCTGGTGGCCATTACGGCGGCCATGCCGGAAGGCACGGGCCTGGACGTGTTTGGCAAGTACTACCCGGACCGGTTCTTTGACGTGGGCATTGCCGAGCAGCACGCCGTCACCATGGCAGCAGGGCTGGCGGCCAATGGCTACCACCCGGTAACCGCTCTGTACTCCACCTTTGCCCAGCGGGCCTTTGACCAGCTGCTCCACGATGTGGCCATGCAGAACCTGCCCTTTATCCTATGCCTGGACCGGGCGGGACTGGTAGGGGACGACGGCGCCACCCACCACGGCAACTACGACCTTTCCTTTGTGTCCCTGCTGCCCAACTTTACGGTGATGGTACCCAAGGACGAAAACGAACTGCGGCATATGGTGAAAACCGCCGCGGCCATGAAAACCCCGGTGATGCTCCGGTATCCCAGGGGCGCCGGGCTGGGGGTGGATATTTCGGAACCCCTGCACACCCTGCCCCTTGGCAAAAGTGAGCGGCTGGCAGAAGGTACGGATCTGGATATCTGGGCCGTGGGCACCATGGTGGAAACTGCCCGGGAGGCCGCAGCAGAACTGGCCAAGCAGGGCATTTCCGCCGGGGTGGTGAACGCCCGGTTTGTGAAGCCCCTGGACCAGGAAGCACTGGTGAAAGCAGCCCAGCGGGTACCCCTTCTGGTTACCCTGGAAGAAAATGCCCTCCGGGGCGGCTTTGGCGCCGGAGTCCTGGACCTGCTGAACCGGCAGCAGCTGCTGAAGCGCTGCCAGGTGCTGAACCTGGGGATTCCCGACGTTTTTGTCACCCATGGCAAACGGGACCTGCTGCTCCGGGATTTGGGCCTGGATGTTCAAGGCGTTACCCAAACCCTGACAGAAGCCTGGGCAAATCTGAGAAAAGAGAAAGAGAAGCAATGAGTAAAGAACGACTGGATGTATTTTTGACCCGGGAAGGGTATTTTGAAACCCGCAGCAAGGCCCAGGCCGTAATCATGGCCGGCGAGGTCCTGGTCGACGACCAAAAGGTGGACAAGCCGGGAACCATGGTAAAGCCAGATGTGAAGATTACCCTTTTGGGCAAGAAAATGCCCTATGTAAGCCGGGGCGGCTACAAGCTGGCCAAGTCCCTGGAAGTATTTCCCATCGATTTGACGGACAAGGTTATCGCAGACCTGGGAGCTTCCACTGGGGGGTTTACAGACTGCGCCCTGCAAAACGGCGCCCGGAAGGTATTTGCCATTGACGTGGGCTACGGCCAATTGGCCTGGAAACTGCGCCAGGACCCCCGGGTGGTCAATCTGGAACGGACCAATGTCCGCTTTTTGGAAGAAGATTCCCTGGGAGAAAAGGTGGACGGCATTACCATAGATGTGGCCTTTATCTCCCTGGACAAGGTACTGCCCAGTGCCTATAAAATTTTAAAAGACGATGGCTTTCTCATTGCCCTGATCAAACCCCAGTTTGAAGCTGGCCGGGAGAAGGTGGGCAAGAAAGGGGTGGTCCGGGACCGGGCCGTCCACTTGGAGGTCATCGAAAAGGTGCTGGCCACCGCCCGGGAAATCGGGTTTGTGCCTTTGGGCCTGGATTTTTCACCCATCCGGGGACCGGAAGGCAATATAGAATATCTATTATATGCAGGAAAACAGGGGGAAGATGCTGTTACGGAAGACCGGATTCAGGCCGTGGTTGCAGCGTCCCATGACACCCTGGAAAAATGAGGGGGTAAAACTATGGACGAGATGCAGATTGGTGTTTTTCCCAATTTACCCAAAGAAAAAGTACGGGATATATTGCCCAAATTGGTGGAGTTCTGCCGGAAAAACCAGATTCAGGTGATTTTTCCCCAGGAAATTGCGGACTCCTTCGGGGTGCCCGGCTATGACCAGGACGACCCGGCCAGCCTAAGCAAGCTGGACGTGGCCCTGACCCTGGGCGGCGATGGAACCATTCTTCGGGCCGCCCGGCACGTGACGCCGCTCAATATTCCCCTTTTGGGCATTAATCTGGGAAAACTGGGCTTTTTGACCGAAGGGGAGCTGGCGGACCTGTACCCTTGCCTTTTGAAGGTGCGGGACCGGCGCTATACCATTGAAAAGCGCTCCATGCTCCAGGTCACCGTGTGGGAAGGCAAGCACCTGGTGACCAAGGCCCACTGCCTGAACGATATGGTGCTGGAAAGCGCCGACCGTTCCCGGCTCACCCGGCTGGGGGTAAAAATCGGCGGAGAACCTACCGCCAATGCGCCTTCCGACGGCCTAATCGTGGCCACCGCTACTGGCTCCACGGCCTATTCCCTGTCCGCAGGGGGCCCGGTGGTCCATCCCAGCCTGAAGGTAGCCATTTTGACACCCATCTGCCCTCACGCCCTCCATGCCAGACCCCTGGTGATTCCCATCAAGGATCCCATTGAAATTGAACCCCGGCCGCCCTACGAAACCATCTTGATTTCCGCAGACGGCATGACGGTCAGCCACCTGGAGCCCAACCAGAAGGCTGTCATTGAAAAATGTCCCTTTGATGCCCGTTTTATCCGGACCAGCCCCTTGTCCTACTACGAAACCTGGCAGGAACGGATGCTGAAGAACGAGGGACAAACCATCAAGTAGGAGGTTTCCAGACCATGAAACTATCAAGACAAGAAGCCATTAAAAACATTATCGCTACCCAGCATATTGAAACCCAAACGGACCTGGCCGAGGCTCTGCGGGACGCCGGCTTTAACGTGACCCAGGCCACCGTGTCCCGGGACATCAAGGACATGATGCTCATCAAGGTCCCAGATGACAATGGCCACTACAAGTACGGGTTCCCCACGGACAACGGCGAGATTCTGACCCGGGAACGGCTGGAGGATACCCTCCGGCGCTACATCCTCACCATCAACTCCTCGGAAAACCTGATTGTGATCCACACCCAGCCCGGTACGGCCCAGGCCGTAGCCTATTCCCTGGACCACCTGAACTGGGGGGACCTGCTGGGTACCGTAGGCGGGGACGATACCGTCCTTTTGATTGTGGACGGCAAAGAAAATGTGGAAGCCGTGAAAAGACGGCTGATGCTGAAAAAGGTCTGATACCATGCTGACCTCACTGGAAGTACATAATTTTGCCCTGATTGACCACCTGCGGGTGGATTTCACCCCGGGCTTCAATGTGTTTACCGGGGAAACCGGTGCCGGCAAATCCATTCTCATTGATGCCTTCAGCATTGTGCTGGGCAGCCGGGCTTCCGTGGATTATTTGCGCCAGGGGGCCGATGCCTACTGGATCCAGGCCGTTTTCGATATTGAAGATCAGCCCGGGGTGCAGGCTATTTTGAAAGAACTGGACATGGACGCCGAGGACGGCATGCTGTTCCTGCGCCGGAAAGTCACGGCCCAGGGCAAGAGCCAGGCCTTTGTCAACGAACGCCAGGTGCCCGTCCACGTACTGTCCCGGCTGGCTTCCCAGCTGGCGGATATCCATGGCCAGCACGAAAACCAGACCCTTTTGGCTGCGGGCGCTGCCCTAAACATCTTGGACAGCTACGACCCGGGCATTGGGCCCCTGCTGAAGGACTACCAGGACAGCTACCGCCAGTGGCAGCAGGCTGACCAGGAGCTCCAGCGCTGGCTGAAGAAGGATTCCCGGCAGACCGAGGACCTGGAACGGCTGGAGGGGGAAATCAAGGAAATTGAGGACGCCCATATCCAGCTGGGCGAGGACGAAACCCTCCGGACCCAGGTGAAGAAGCTGCTGAACCAGGAAAAAATCCTGGAAGCAGTGGGGGAAGCCTATCACTACCTGAACGGCTCGGAAGAAGAAAGCAGCAGCGTCCTGGACAGCCTGAACGCTGCCCTGGGCTCCCTGGATCGGGTGCTGGAATACGCCCCGGAGCTCAGCCGTTACCGGGAGGCCATGGATTCCTCCTGGCAGGTGCTGGAGGACGTGCGCCAGTCCCTGGGGGACCTGCTCAGCAGCGACCCGGAGGACCGGGAGCAGCTGGCCCAGGCCCAGGAACGGCTGGACCTGCTGTACCGCCTGAAACAAAAATATGGGGGCTCCCTGGAAAAGGTACTGGCCTACCAGGAAGCCGCCCAGACCGAATACCAGGGCCTCCTTTCCCTGGAATCCACCATCCGGAACTGCCGGAAAAAGGCCGATGCCCTGCGCCAGGAACTGGAGCGGAAGGCGGAGGCCCTGACGGTGGAACGGAAAAAGGCAGGGGAGTCCCTGTGCAAGGCCCTGCTGCCCCATATCCACGATTTGGCCATGCCCCAGGGGCGGGTGGAAATCGGCTTTACCAAACTGTCCCACTGCGGCCTGAAAGGCCAGGACGAAGCCGTTTTCCTGTTCTCGGCCAATGCTGGGATGCCTGTAAAGCCCCTGGCCCGGATTGCTTCCGGCGGCGAATTGTCCCGGTTTGCTTTGGCGCTGAAGACCGTCATGCTGCGGAATTTTGGGGTTCCCACCATGATCTTTGACGAAATTGATACCGGGGTGGGCGGGGTGACCGCCCAGAAAATGGCCGAAAAGATGGCCCTGATTGCCGGCGAGCGCCAGGTGCTGTGCATTACCCACCTGGCCCAGATTGCCTGCTTTGCGGACCACCACCTGTATATTCACAAATCCACCGCCGGCAGCAGCACCACCAGCCAGGTGGAAGCCCTGGACCAGGAAGGCCGGATTCAGGAAATCATGAGAATGACCGGCGGCACCAACCAATCCCAGTCGGCCCGGGAAAACGCCCGGGAGCTGCTTGCTATGGCGGCTGCCGTGAAAAAACAGAATAAGGAGCCGAAGAAAAAATGAAAATCATGCATGATCAGCGCCTGGACGAAGAAAAGCTGTCCAGTGAGCGCGGGTTTGACGGACGCCTGCTGCACGTGGATATTGACCGGGTCAAACTGCCCAGCGGACGGATTACCACCCGGGAGACCATCAAGCACCCTGGAGCAGTAGGTATACTTCCCGTGCATACCGACGGACGGATTACCTTAGTGAAACAGTATAGATACCCTGTGCACTCCGTTTTGTACGAAATTCCCGCAGGAAAATTGGAAAACTGCGAGAATATCATCGACTGTGCCAAGCGGGAACTGTCTGAAGAAACAGGTTTGACCGCAGACGAGTGGACTTACCTGACTTCTATTGTCACTACACCTGGCTTTACCGATGAGGTAATACATTTGTACGTAGCAAAAGGACTGCATGAAGGGGCTCAGCACCCGGATCCTGACGAATTTCTGGATGTGGAAACCTTTACCCCGGACCAAGTTCGGGAAATGGTCCTGAAAGAAGAGCTTTTTGACGCAAAATCCCTGTCCGCCCTGCTGTTATATCTGATAAAAGGGGAACATTGTTAAAGGAATACGAAATTTCTATAGCCAAAATAAAAGATAATGTAATGCTTTTTGGGAAAATGTGTTATAATAACAATAAATTTATTTTTAAATTTATTGTTCATTATTGAAAAAACGAGGGGGATACACAACATGGATGTACTAAAAGTTTCTACAAAATCAAATCCGAATTCTGTAGCTGGCGCATTGGCCGGAGTTCTGCGGGAAAATGGCAAAGCAGAAATCCAAGCCATCGGTGCTGGTGCCCTGAACCAAGCTGTTAAAGCAGTGGCCATTGCCCGTGGCTTTGTGGCTCCCCACGGCATGGACCTGGTGTGTGTTCCCGCTTTCATCGACATTAATATTGATGGGGAAGAAAGAACGGCAATCAAATTGCTGGTTGAACCGCGCTGAGTAAAATCGCTAAAAATGCAAAAAAATAAGGAATGGAAAACAATTGTTTTCCATTCCTTATTTTTATTTTAAACGCTTACTGCACGAACAGCGCGTCCACATCGACTTTCTTCTCCATCATGCCGGATTGTACCAGGAAGTCCTGGGTCTTTTTCAGGGATTCCTTGGCTTCAGGAGTGATGGTCATGCTGAAGTCATACAGAGGGAACATTTCCTTGACGGCTTCGGGGCTCAGGTCCGTGGCTTTGGCTGTCAGGGACAGGGCTTCGTCAGGGTTCTTCTTCATGAAGTCCAGGGTTTCTTTCTGGACGGCCAGGAAGGTGTCTACCAGGTCCTTGTGGTCCTTGTAGAACTTGCCGCTGACGGCAGTAACGGTCAGGCCGGAAACCAGACCGTCGCCGGTGGTAACCACGTTCAGGCCTTCTTTTTCGGCGTTGTAGGCCAGAGGGCCAGCCAGCAGGGCGCAGTCAGCGCTGCCGTTTTCCAGGGCGGAGTGGGCAGCGGGCAGGCCCATGGAAACGAATTTCACATCATTCATGGTGAGCCCGGCCTTTTGCAGGTAGGCTGCCAGCAGTTCGTGAAGGATGGTGCCCTTAGGTCCGGCAATGGTTTTGCCTTTCAGGTCAGCAGCGGTCTTGATGGAGCCGTCCTTGCTGAACAGCTTGAAGGCTTTGGGAGCCTGGGAGTATAGGCTGATAATCTTGATGTCGTTGCCGTTGGCAGCGGACAGCAGGACGGAGGAGCCGCCTACACAGTTCAGGAACTGAATGTCCCCGGAAGCCAGGGCAGCAGTTTGGTCAGCCCCGGAAGTAATGGTGGAGTAGGAGGCGGTGATGCCTTTTTCCTTGAATTTCTTTTCAAAGCTCTGCTGGGCCTTTTCCACAATGGAAGGCACGTTCAGGGGAGCCTGTACATAGGTAATGCTGACTTTGTCCACAGAGGGGGCTGAGGGCTTTTGGCTGGTGGTGCTGCTGCCGCAGCCGCCCAGAAGTGCTGCCGCAGCCAGACAGCAAACGGCGAGAAACAGGGAATGGAGTTTCTTCAAGTGAATCAAATCCTTTCTAAAGTAGAAATTTATGCGAAAGCAGCCAAAATGCTGCGTTTGGCCTCAATAAAAGCAGGCGAGAGCAGGTCCCGGGGGGCTTCCTGCCGGGGGAAGGTTTCTTCGTGGGCCAGGCACCCGTCCTGGAGCACCAGGATCCGGTCCCCCAAGAGCAGGGCCTCGTCCACGTTGTGGGTGACCAGCACGTAGCCGATCCCCAGCTGCCGCTGCATCCGCAGGAGCTCCAGCTGGAGCTGGCCCCGGGTGAAATAGTCCAGGGCGGCAAAGGGCTCGTCCATGAGAATCAGGTCGGCCTGTAGGGCCAGGGTCCGGGCCAGGGCCGTGCGCTGCTGCATGCCCCCGGATAATTCGCTGGGGTAGAGCTTAGCGGCTTCCGTGAGCCCCGTCAGCTTCAGCAGCTGGTCCACCTGGCCGGGCTTTTCCCCTTTTGGGAGCCCCAGGGCGATGTTTTCCCGGCAGGTGAGCCAGGGCATCAGCCGGGCCTCCTGGAACATCATGCCCAGCTTCAGCCCTTCCGGCAGGGTAATTTGGCCGGAGGTGGGGCGCTCCAACCCTGCCAGGAGCCGCAGAAAGGTGGTCTTCCCGCAGCCGCTTTTCCCCAAAAGCACCGTACAGGCGCTGGGGTCAAGGGTCAGCGTCAGGTCCCTTAGGACCGTCTTGGACCCAAAGGCTTTGGTCAAATTTTTAATGACCAGCGGTTTCATAGGCGCCTCCTTTCCCAGGGCAGGCAGAGCCAGGTCAGCAGGGTAAAGGCCCCGTCCAGCACCAGCCCCAGGGCTCCAATGGTGAGAATGCCGATAATGACCTTGTCGCTGCGGCTCATGGCTTGGGCGTCCAGAATCAGATACCCCAGCCCGCTGTCGGCGGCAATCATTTCCGCCCCGATAATGGCCCGGAGACTGTAACCCATGCCCACTTTCATGCCTGTGAGAATCCCCGGCAGAGCAGCCGGCAGACGGATTTTCCGCAGCTGGGTCCAGCGGTTCATGCCCAAAATCCGGCCTACCTCTAACAGCTTGGGGTCGCAGCGCCGGAACCCGTCATCCATATTCAGATAGATGGGGAAAAAAGACGCCAGGATAATGACGATGGCCTTGGGCACCTCCCCGATGCCAAACCAGAGAATCAGGAGCGGAATCAGGGATAGAGGGGGTACATGGCGAAACACTTCCAAAAGCCCGCTGTAGGCCGCCCGGAGCCGGGGGAAAAGCAGCCCTACCGCACTAAACAGGCAGGACAGCCCAAAGGCGCAGACAAAGCCCAAAAGAATTCGGCGCAGGCTGATGGCCGTATGCTTTGCCAGCTCCCCGGATTGGAGCAGTTTCTGGGCCGTGGCGCATACCCGCTCCGGAGAGGGGAGAATGTAGCTGCTCCACAGACCCAGCTGGGTCACCAGCTGCCACAGGGCCAGTACCACCAAAAAAGGCAGCAGGTAGGAAATTGCCTTCTTCATTTCTTTTCCGCCTTGGCATAGGCGGTTTTAGCGGATACTCCGTCTAGTTTGCCAATCCGGCCGGACAGGGTGCTGATTGCGTCCTGGGGCGCGTCCACCACTACGCTGATGATGTTCATGTTCCGGGCGTGGTAGGGAATGCCCATCCGGCCGATAATATAGGGGCTGAACTGATGGAGCAGTTGGTTCAGCGCCTGGATGGAATCCGGATTTTCTACAATAATGCCGATAATGGCCACACGGGTTTCCATGGGAACCTCCTTGTATCATAAAAAAAGCCGCACCTGGGACAGATGCGGCGCAAAAAGACTATGCGAAAAACGTGGCATCTTCCATCGCAAGAAACTTTTGATGTGAGAGCAGGGCTTGGGCGGCCAGGGGATACCTTTTGCAGGAAGCACTTCCTGCGGCAGGACAATCCGCAGCCTTTAATGAGTATACGCCCGGACCGATGCTTTGTAAAGACTTTGACACTTTTCCAAGAGGACTCGGAAGAATCTGACAACAGTTTTCCGTAGAGAAAAAATAATATTAACTGCCTCTATATTTATAGTAAACTGCTATGTATCCATGCTATAATAAGAAAGCAAAAATGTGATTTTTTATACAATATATATGTGAGGCGGGATTTCTACGGACAGTTCAACGCGTAAAGAAAAAGAGAATGCGAAACTCCACAAGATGCTGGAAACGCCGGTACGCAAGCTCATTGCTTCCCTGGCCCTTCCTTCCATCGTCAGTATGCTTTGTACCAGCTTTTACAATACGGCTGATACGTACTTTGTCAGTAAGATTGATACCAGTTCCACCGCAGCGGTAGGGGTTACCTTTGCCAGCATGGCCATTATCCAGGCCATTGCCTTCTTCTTCGGCATCGGTTCCGGCAACTCCATTTCCCGGCTGCTGGGGGCCAAGGAGCGGGAAAAGGCCCATGTGATGGCTTCTACCAGCTTTTTTTATGCCTTTATCTGCGGCTGCCTGGTGGCCCTTGTGGGGAATCTGTTTGTGTCCCAGATTGCCACGGCCATCGGCTCCACACCCACCATTTTGCCCTACGCCATTGCGTACCTCAGCGTTATCCTGTGGGGGGCGCCCATAATGATGTGCTCCCTGGTGATGAACAACCACCTGCGGTTCCAGGGCAGCGCTGCCTTTGCCATGGTAGGCATTACCGCCGGGGGCTTTCTGAACGTGTTCCTGGACCCAATCTTTATCTTCAAATTCCACCTGGGGGTGGCCGGGGCGGCCTACGCCACCATCCTCAGCCAGTTTGTCAGCTTCTGCATCCTGTTTAAGATGACCCGGACCGGGGGCAACATTCCCATCCGGCTGAAGGATATCCATCCTTCTCGGCGGCTTTTCCAGGAAATCGCCGCCGGGGGCGCACCTTCCCTGGTGCGGCAGGGTACCACCAGCGCTGCCACCATTTTCCTGAACGTGGCCGCCGGCGCCTTTGGGGACGCCGCCATTGCCGCCATGTCCATTGTGACCCGGCTGAACTTCTTTGCTGCCGCCGTGATCATCGGCTTTGGCCAGGGCTTCCAGCCCGTGTGCGGCTTCAGCTATGGGGCTCGGAAATTTGCCCGGCTGCGGAAGGGCTTTACCTTTGCCCTGGAGTTCACCACCTGTTTTGGCATTGTGGTTTCCATTGTAGGGGCCATCTTTGCCCGGGAAATCATGGTGCTGTTCCGGGATGACCCAGCGGTAATCACCACCGGTATTTGGGCCCTGCGGGCCCAGTGCCTGACCTTCCCCCTGTCGGCCCTGGTGGTCATGACCAATATGACCCTCCAGACCACCAGGCATACCCTGGGCGCCATGATGGTGGCGGCCGGCCGCAGCGGGGTCTTCCTGATTCCACCCCTTTTGGTGCTGCCCCGGCTGTTCGGCCTGGGTGGACTGGTATGGTGTCAGGCTATATCGGACGTGCTGTCCTTTATTCTTGCTGTAGCCTGGATTCGGGCGTTTTTCCGGGAAATTCCCAAGCAAAACCTGGTATTAAACACCGATTCCACCATAAAATAAAACCATTTGACAGTCCACGCCAAAATGACTATACTAAGTATGCAATTGAATAGCTCCGGTAGGTAAGGCTACTACAGGGATATGGGCTGCTGCCGCAACAGGATGGAGACATCCCGCGTAGGTCTGAACAGGCTGCATCAAATCGAAGGTGCAGCATAATGCAGTTACACCGCCCTGCAGAGTTAAAGCTCGTACGGCGGCAGAGTTAAATCGTTTTTCTGTGTTTTCGCCGTTCGGGTTTTCCCGGACGGCTTTTTTATTGTATTGACAAGGAGGTGCACCATGAACAAGAACACTATGGAAAAGAAAAATCAGGCAGCCGCTGCTGCTACCCAGGCTGCCCTGCAAAAGGAAGCAGCCCTGACCGCAGAAGCCCTGCTCCAGCAGTTGGGAAGCTCAGCCCAGGGCCTCACCGCCGACCAGGTGGAAAAGAACCGGGAAACCTATGGAGAAAACAAGGTTACCCAGGAAAAGAAAAAGTCCGTGGGGGTGCGCCTGGCCGAAGCCTTTATCAACCCCTTTACGGTAATCCTGTTTGTGCTGGCCGGGGTATCGGCGGTCACCGATATTATACTGCCTCTCATGCAGAACCGGCTGGACGACTACAACCCGGCCACCGTTATCATCATTACCGTGCTGGTGCTCCTGTCCGGGTCCCTGCGCTTTATCCAGGAAACCCGCAGCGGGGACGCCGCCGCCAAGCTCCTGGAACTGATTACCACCACCTGCACGGTCATCCGCCAGCCGGAGGGCCAGACGGAAATCCCCCTGGAAGACGTGGTGGTAGGGGACCTGGTATTCCTGTCCGCCGGGGACATGGTTCCTGCGGACCTGAGAATTTTGGAAGCCAAGGACCTGTTCGTCAGCCAGGCCTCCCTTACCGGGGAAAGCGCGCCCCAGGAAAAGGTGCCGGCAGTGGCTGCCACTTCTGACAAAGCCGTGACCGAGCTCAGCAACCTAGCCTTTATGGGCACCAACGTCATCAGCGGTTCTGCCACCGGCCTGGTGCTCCGCAGCGGGGACCACACCCTGTTTGGCAGTCTGGCCAGCTCCATGGCCCAGGAAGCTCCGGAAACCAACTTTACCAAGGGCGTCAACGCCGTATCCTGGATTCTGATCCGCTTTATGATGGCCATGGTGCCCATCGTCTTTGTAGTCAACGGCCTGACCAAAGGGGACTGGCTCAACGCCTTCCTGTTTGGGATTTCCGTAGCCGTGGGCCTGACCCCGGAAATGCTGCCCATGATTGTTACCACCTGCCTGGCCAAGGGCGCCGTTTCCATGAGCGAGAAAAAGACCGTGGTGAAAAGCCTGAACTCCATCCAGAGCTTTGGAGCCATGGACGTGCTGTGTACGGATAAGACAGGGACCCTGACCCAGGACCGGGTAGCCCTGGAATACCACCTGGATGCCTTTGGCAAGCCCAGCCAGCGGGTGCTGCGTTATGCGTACCTGAACAGCTACTTCCAGACCGGCTACAAGAACTTTATGGACCGGGCCATCATCGCCCGGACGGAGCGGGAAGAAACCGAAGACCCCAAGCTCCAGGACCTGTCCGAAACCTACACCAAGGTGGACGAGATTCCCTTTGACTTCTCCCGCCGGCGCCTGTCGGTGCTGGTAATGGGCCACGACCACAGCACCCGGATGATTACCAAAGGGGCCGTGGAAGAAATGCTTTCCATCTGCAAATATACCGAGCAGGGCGCGGAAGACGTGCCCATGACCGACGAATTGCGCAAAACCATCCTGGCCGTGGCTGACCGGCTCAACGACGAAGGCATGCGGGTTATCGGCCTGGCCCGGAAGAACGACCCCTCTCCGGTAGGCGCCTTTGGGGCCAAGGACGAAACGGACATGATCTTCATGGGCTACCTGGCCTTCCTGGATCCGCCTAAGGATACCGCCATGGCCGCCATCAAGGCCCTGAAGGACCACGGGGTTTCCACCAAGGTGCTCACCGGGGATAACGAAAAGACCACCCGGTGCATCTGCCGCCAGGTGGGCCTGCCGGTGGACCACATCCTCCTGGGCAGTGACCTGGAACACATGGACGACGCCACCCTCCAGAAGGAAGCCGAAACCACCACCGTCTTTGCCAAACTGTCCCCGGACCAGAAAGCCCGGGTAGTGGAAGCCCTCCAGGCCGCCGGTCATACCGTGGGCTTTATGGGGGACGGCATCAACGACGCCCCGGCTCTGAAGATTGCCGATATTGGCATTTCCGTGGACAGCGCCGTGGATATTGCCAAGGAATCCGCCGACATCATCCTGCTGGAAAAGAGCCTTATGGTGCTGGAGCAGGGGATTGTGGAAGGCCGGAAGACCTACGCCAACATGATCAAGTACATCAAGATGACCGCCTCCTCCAACTTCGGGAACATGTTCTCCGTCCTGGCAGCCAGTGCCCTTTTGCCCTTCCTGCCCATGATGAGTCTGCAATTAATCATCTTGAACCTGATGTACGAAATCTCCTGCATCGCCATTCCCTGGGACAACGTGGACGAGGAATTCCTCAAGGTGCCCCGGAACTGGGACGCTTCCACCATTGGCAGCTTCATGATCTGGATGGGGCCCACCAGTTCGGTGTTCGACTGGATTACCTATCTGGTGCTGTACTTTGTGATTTGTCCCCAGTTTGTGTCCGGCGGCCTGACCTACAACCAGATTCCCACTACGGCGATGCTTACCTCCGGCCCCATGGCCGGCCTCACCGTCCGGGACGCCTACGAAGCCATGTTCCAGGCCGGCTGGTTTGTGGAATCCATGTGGACCCAGACCCTGGTTATCCACATGATCCGCACCCCCAAGATTCCCTTCCTGCAAAGTCATGCGTCGGCTACCCTGACCACGCTCACCTGCGCCGACATTGCCGTGCTGACGGCTCTGCCCTTTACGGGAATCGCCCGGGACCTGGGTTTCGTGCCCCTGCCGGGAAAGTACTTCTACTTCCTGGCCCTGGTGGTCATTGCCTATATGCTGCTGGCCACCAGCGTAAAGAAAGCGTATATCCGGCATTACGGCACCCTGCTGTAGTGCTTAGCCTATAGACAGCCTGGAAGAAGGGAGGGGAGCGCCATGCTGCATATTGAACCGATTTTTTGGCTGGGCATGGGAGCCATTGCGGTGGTCGTCTGCGTTATGCAGATTGTCTGCTGGAACCTGACTCCGAAAGCGCCGCGTCATGACTGACCGATCGTGCCTGAAAAAACAAGAAGACCCCCCTCCTGGTGAGCGGGGCCGCGTGGGCTGGAAATAGCCAGCCTGAAAAAAATGCCTTGTGAGCGGTAATTGCGTTCACAAGGCATTTTTGCGTTAAGAAGACTGGTGGTCAGCGGTTTTCTGACGGAAAAGTTTTATCGTAGGCCGTCAGGCGAATATAAAATACCTTGTCCGAGATGGACGCGGGACCGTGGGAAATGACCAGGTTGCGCTGCGCCCAATGGTTCCAGACCGCCACCTCAAAGGGCACCCGGCGGGCCTTCAGGTACCCCATGAGCCTCTTGGCCTTGGTGTCTTCGATACCCACTACGCCCAATAGGGCATATTCCGCAGCGTAGGCGTCCTGAAGCGCTTCCCCATTGCTGACAGGGACCGCAAGGGCCACCTTGGAAACATACCCGGCCTTGTTGGCATAGGCTGTGATGAAGACCCCGTGCTGGCCGGGAACTCCCTTCCGCACAGCCCCAAAAACATAGGCGTCGTACAGCTTCCCCGGAATGGGCTCAGCAGGCGGTTTGTCAAATGTAAGCCCCGTACCCTTTGCCGCACTGTGAGCCTCTAGCAGCTGAAAAAACTCAGGAAAAGACATATCCGTCAGCTGCACCAATTCCGGCGCAGCAGCCCCGGCAGCAGAACAAACCGGCAGGGGAACAAACCCCAGACTCACGGTACAGAGTAGGAACAAAATCGCTAAAAATTTGCGCATGAAAAACCTCCTTTACTTGGGAGCACTTGCGTAGCCTAGAGAGCGCCAGCAGCCTAAAACAGAGGAGCCAGCGAAAGTCGTATGCTTATGGTATTCAACAAAGGAGAGAAAATTCCTTTATTGGGAAAAAGGAGAGTGGGGAGTGAAGGCTGGGGTTCACAGCCAAGCAGACCCCGAGAGCCCACAACCCAGCCGTCCCCACACAAAAAGCCTTGCCGACGTTTTTGCGTCCGCAAGGCTTTTTCACACCGCTTTTCAGCGCTTCTTCAATTGGGAAACTGCAAAGTAAACAGCTTGATATCAATCAGCTTGGTCTGGGGATTCCGTACGTAGGCCAGGATACCCAGGGTTTTGCTGTCCATGGCAGTAAGCTTGGCGCAGTTCAGGTTGTTATCCAGCAGCTTGGAACTGTTGAACGCCCCCAAATAATGGCCGTCACGGTTCCAAATCTTCAGTGTGAAGCCGTCAATGACCACCACGTAATGGTCCAGTACCGCCAGGTCCACCAGGTTGTAGATGGAATCCTTGTCCGTCTGGATGTAGCTGCCGTAGGTTTGCAGCTGCTTGCCCTGGGGGGAGAAGGAGGCCACGATATTAAAGTCGTTGGTCTTGATCCGGCCGCCCCCAAACACCGTGCCGTCCGGGGCAATCCGCACCAGGGTCAGGCCCCCGGCAAAGGGCTTCGCCCGGTTGTGGAGGAAGGCCGGGTGGTTGTTGTCAAAGGACCCGTCATGGATATCCGCCAGGGTAAAGTTGTCGTTGCCGTACAGGTAGGCCTGCTGGTCTCCGGGGAGCAGGGCCACCCGGGTGGCAGTGGTGCTGCCCTTCAGGCTGATGATGTCGTTGCCGTCCTTCAGGGTATGGATGCCATTGCGCACGTAGTAGACTTCCCCTTTGCTGCCCACGTTGACGCTGAGAATCATCTTTTCGTGGATGGTGAACACCCCGTCTTCCCCGAAGGAACGGTGGGCGAACAAGCTGCCGTTTTTCACGTCAAAGGCGTCAATATGGGTGCTTTCCCCGTCCTGGCTGCGCAGGGCCAGGTAGAATACCTCGTCCCGGTAGTGGAAGCTGAGAATCTTGTCCACATCGTAGCTGGTCAGCTCCGGCGTGTTGATTTCCTGGAGGTTCAGATTGGTGTTGGCAATGGTTACCGTCTTCACCGGCTGGGGCTTGTAGTGCATAATGTGCATCTTGATGTCCGCCCGGTAGTTGTAGGCCATGACCCCCAGAATCACCAGGGCCGTCAGCAGCAGAAAATACAGGGTGGAATGATTTTTCTTGGGAGGCTTCCGCCGGGCCTGCCCAAAAGCAACGGGCTGGGGCCGGGTAGGCCGTTTTCTATGGAATAGCGCCAAGGGTTTGCGCTCCTTTCATTATGGTCAAAACCTAGTATAGCATGAAAAAAAGCGTTTTACCAAGAGATTTGGCAAAACGCTTTGTCCCGGCCTTACGCTCCGGGGAAATTCTTGCTGAAATACATATTGTAGGCTTTGTGGAAAATCAGGTTTCCCACGTAGTAGCCCTGACTGTAGGGCAGAATGTCCAGGGCCGTGCCGTCCACCTTGCCAGGGGCCTGGTTTAACAGTTTGCCTTCCTCATCGCAGGGCAGGGCAGCCTTGAAGGTCAGCTTCATGGTCTGGTCCTTGTAATTGTAGGTGTACAGCTGGGTGTATTGGAAGCCGCTGTGGTTTACATAGTCCAAAGTGTAGGTGACCACCGAAAGCTGGTAGGCCGGGGGAGCGTACTGGACCACCTGTACCGAATCCAGGTCCACATACCGTCTGCCCTTTTGGGACGTATCCACGCAGACAAAGCGCTGGGGCTGCTGGTCAAAGGAATTGGCAAAGCCCGGCACTGCAAACGAGCACAGCAGCATCAGCACCAAAAAGAATTTCTTCATAAGTCTCGCCTCCTCAAATGTGAATAAGGTGTATTTTTATTATAGCATAGAATTGCAAGAAAATTCCTGGGATTTATCGCTGCCAAAAGGGAGCAGGGGGAACACAAAAAAATGCACCAGCCGCAGCTGGTGCACCAAAAATCCCTACTTACAATCCTTATTTAATTTTATTCTTGTTCAGCTTGCTGGAGAACCGGTTGCCGCAGGACTGCACCAACTGCACCAGGGCAATCAGCACGATAACCGTGGCCAGCATGGTGTCGGCCTGGAACCGCTGATACCCGTAGCGGATGGCCAGGTCCCCCAGACCGCCGCCGCCCAGGGCGCCGGCCATAGCCGAGCTGCCGATCAGGCTGATGATGGCCAGGGTAATCCCCAGCACGATGGAGTGCATGGCTTCCGGCAGCAGCACCTTCCAGATGATTTGCAGGGGAGAGGCCCCTACAGACAGGGCTGCTTCAATAACCCCGTGGTCCACTTCCAAAAGGGAGGACTCAATAATCCGGGAAATAAACGGAGTGCAGGAAATGGTCAGGGGCACAATGGCTGCGGTGGTCCCGATAGAAGACCCGACAATAATACGGGTCAGGGGAATAATGGCAACCATCAAAATGATAAAAGGCGTGGAACGGGTGGCGTTGACAATGGCGCCCAAAATCCGGTTCACCACTTTGTTTTCCATAATATGGCCCTTGCCGGTCACCGTCAGGATAACCCCCAAAGGAATCCCAAACAACGTAGCCAGAGCGGCGGAAACCACCACCATGTAGCAGGTTTCCCCCAGAGCCTTGATTAGCAGATTCATCATATTAGGAGACATAGCCAATTACCTCCACCTTCAATTGCTGCTTGGCCTGGAGATAATCCAGGGCCTCCTTCATATGCACCTCGTCGCCTTCCAGCTCTACCAGCAGCGTCCCGTAGGGGGTGTTCTGGAGGCTTTCAATGTTGGCGGTGAGGATGTTCACGTCAATATCAAACTGCTTGATCAGCACGGAAATCACCGGTTCTCCGGCGCTTTCCCCAATAAAGGACAAGCTGACCAGCGCCTTGTTTCCCGGCTGGTAGACCTTTTGGATGTTCATCTGTTTTACGAAATCCGGCAGGTCGTTGTGCTGGATGCTGGCCACAAATTCCTTGGTGGTGGCCTTCTGGGGATTGGTGAACAGGTCGAACATGGTGCCTTCTTCAATGATTTCCCCGTTTTCAATAACGGCAACCCGGTCGCAGATTTCCTTCACCACATTCATCTGGTGGGTAATCATCACGATGGTAATGTGCAGCCGCTTGTTGATGTTCCGGAGCAGGTCCAGAATGGATTCCGTGGTTTGGGGGTCCAGGGCGGAGGTGGCTTCATCGCACAGCAGCACCGTAGGGTCGGAAGACAGGGCCCGGGCAATGCCTACCCGCTGCTTCTGGCCGCCGGACAGCTGGGACGGATAATGGTCCGCCCGGTCGGTGAGGCCCACCAGTTCCAGCAGGGGATCCACCTTCTTTTTGATGGCAGCCTTGTCCAGCCCTTGGATTTCCAGGGGGAAGGCAATGTTGCCGTAAACGGTCCGGCTGCTCAGCAGGTTAAAATGCTGGAAAATCATGCCGATGTTCTGCCGGGCTTTCCGCAGTTCCACCGGGCTCATGGCCGTAATGTCCTGGCCGTCCACAATCACCTTGCCGCTGGTGGGTTCCTCCAGCCGGTTGATGCAGCGGACCAGGGTGCTTTTGCCGGCCCCGGACAAACCGATGATGCCGAAAATTTCACCTTCATTAATAGACAAGTTGATATCTTTCAGGGCGTGCAGGTCCCCGGAGCTCGTGTGATAGATCTTGTCAATGTGCTGCAGCTCTATCATAAAATATGTCCACCTCCATACAATAAAAAAACCTCTTCACTCAATATGAAGAGGAATGCGTTTGGCTTAATCATCTTCATCTTTCAGGCTGCACCTGATGGACTTAGCACCGTTCACAAAGTGATGGTTGCCGTAACATCATCGGGCCAGTCCCTCCGTTACTCTTGATGAATCCGTGTGGATAAATGATACTCTGTTATGTACAGTTTGTCAATGTGTTTTGGCAAAAAAAGCCTCCAAAGTGGAAAAATGTCAAAGTTTGGTAAAAACTAGAAAAAATACTTGACTTTATTACTTCATCGGAGTAAAGTACTAAATCAGTAAAGAGGTAAAGCGAGATCGGCATTCGGTCCATTTCATAAACCAAACCTGGAAACACCTAGAAAGGGGTACCAACATGATTATTCAAGCAGGTTACAACAAAAAAGAACTTCTGCAGCTGGCTGACGCGTTCCTCACCCTGGAGAACAAGGAAATGTGCCTGGCCTTCCTGGAAGACATCTGCACCCCCAACGAGCTCAAGGCCCTGGGCCAGCGGCTGGAAGTGGCGGTGCGTCTTCATCGCGGCGAAAATTATGCCAAGATTGTCAAGGATACGGGCGCCAGCAGCACCACCGTTTCCCGGGTTAATCGCTGTTTAAACTATGGGGCAGGCGGCTACCAAACCGTCATTCCCCGTATTACCAAAGGAGAAGAAAACGCATGAGTACTAACATTTTGAGAATTCCCTATGGAACCAAAGATATCCTGCCGGGAGAAGCCCGGCTGAAGCGGAAAATGGAGGACCAGATTGCAGACAATTTTCTGTCCTGGGGCTATGACGAAGCCATTACCCCCACCTTTGAATACGCAGACACCTTTGCCCTAAGCGGCGCCGGCATTACGGAAGAAAGCATGAAGTTCATGGACCGGGAAAGCCGCACCATGATCCTGCGCACGGAAATGACCACCCCGCTGGCCCGGATGGTAGCCACCCGGCTCAAGGCTGACAAGGGCATCAAACGGCTGTTCTACATTGCCAACGTGTTCCGCCACGAACAGACCCAGGCCGGCCGCCAATGCGAATTCAGCCAGGCAGGCATCGAGCTCATCGGGGCAGCGGCTCCCATGGCGGACGCCGAAGTCCTGGCCCTGGCCGTCAGCAGCCTGAGGGCCGCCGGCCTGACGGATTTTCTCCTGAGCGTCGGCCACAGCGGCTTTTTGGCAGGGCTCATGGAAGAAGCGGAGCTTACCGGCACCCGGGCCGAATTTGTCAAGCACATGGTGCTGAGCCACAACGCCGTGGGCCTGAAGGAAGCTGCGGATTCCTACATCCGCAAGCCCGTGAAGGAACTGTTCCGGGAGCTGCTCTACCTCCAGGGCGGCGTGGACCTTTTGGACCAGCTGGAACGCCAGGTTTCCAATGAAAAGAGCAAGGAAGCCCTGCGGAACCTGAAAGCCATCTACCAACTGGCTTCCGCCTACGGCGTAGGGGACTACCTGTCCTTTGACCTGTCCCTGATTCGTGACTTTGATTACTATACCGGCATGGTGTTTGAGGCTTATGCGCCCCATATCGGTTTCAATATCTGCGGCGGCGGCCGCTACGACAAGATGATGGAGAACTTCGGGGCTCCGGCACCGGCCACGGGCTTTGCCATGGGCATCGACCGGATCATCCTCAGCCTCCAGCGGGAAGGCAAGTTCAACCAGGAATCCAAATGGGATATTTACGTAGCCTGGGCCCCCGGTCATCAGCAGCAGGCCATTGCCAAAGCCATGTCCCTGCGCGCAGACGGCAAGAACGTGAAGGTTGCCACCGACGCCCTGACCCCGGAAGAAGCGGACAAGGCCTGTGCAGCTAACCGCTGCGAAGCTGTAGCATACGTACGATAGGAGAGCTGTGAAATGGACTATTTAACGATTGCATTGCCCAAGGGCAAACTGTTTGCCAAATCCGTGGACTTGCTGGCCAAGGTAGGCTACGCCGCCGAAAACGTGGTGGAAAATTCCCGGAAACTGGTGATTACCAATGAAGAAACCAAAGTAAAATTCATCATCGTGAAAACCGTGGACTTGCCCACCTACGTGGAATACGGGGCCGCCGATATCGGCATCATCGGCAAGGACGTGCTGCGGGAAGAACAAAAAGATATCTACGAACTGCTGGATATGGGCTACGGCGCCTGCCATTTGATGATGGCCGTGCCCGAAGCCAAGCAGCTGCCCAACCTGACCGACTACGCCCATATGCGGGTGGCCACCAAATACCCCCATTCTGCCTCCGAGTTTTTCGAAAAGCTGGGCATGCAGATGGAAATCGTCAAGCTCAACGGCTCCATCGAGCTGGCCCCCATTGTGGGCCTTAGCGAACTGATTGTGGATATTGTCGAAACCGGCCGCACCCTCCGGGAAAACAAACTGAAGGAAATTGCTACCGTGTACCCCAGCTCCGCCCGGCTCATTGCCAATAAGGTCAGCTTCAAAATGCAGTATGACCGGATCAAGAAACTGGTGGAAGACCTGGAAACCGTACTCAAGGAGGAAGAATAAATGAAAGTATTGGATGAAAGAAAAAGCACTGCGGCCGAGATCAGCCGTTTACTGGAAAAGAAATCCTTTGATGAAGTAGAACTGTCCCCGAAAGTCAAGGCTGCCGTAGAAAAACTCTTTGGCCGGCCTCTTACGGCGGCAGAAGAAGTGGATATGATCGTAAACGACATCCGCAAGGAAGGGGACGCCAAGCTGTTCGCCTACACCAAAATGCTGGATGGGGCGGACTTGAATCCTGAGACAATCAAGGTCAGCGAAGCCGAATTTGCCGAAGCCGAAAAGGCCGTGGACCCCAAGACCATGGGTGCCATCAACCGGGCCATTGCCAACGTGCGCAAGTTCCACGAAGAACAGCTGCCCAAAACCTGGCTGACCCCCCGGGCCTATGGCTCCTTCCTGGGCCAGAAAATGACCCCGGTGGACTCCGTGGGCATCTACGTGCCCGGCGGCACCGCAGCCTATCCTTCCTCCGTGATTATGAACGCCGTTCCTGCCAAGGTAGCCGGCGTGCCCCGGATTGTCATGGCAGCCCCGGCTGGCCGGGATGGGAAAATGAACCCCTACGTACTGGCCACCGCCAAAGCCATCGGCATCACCGAAATCTACAAAATGGGCGGCGCCCAGGCAGTAGCGGCCCTGGCCTTTGGGACGGAAACCGTGCCCAAGGTGGAAAAAATTACCGGCCCTGGGAACATCTTCGTGACCCTGGCCAAGAAAGCCGTCTACGGCCACGTGGATATCGACATGCTGGCTGGCCCCAGTGAAATCCTGATTGTAGCCGACAAAACCGCCGACTACCAATACCTGGCTGCGGACCTGCTGAGCCAGGCCGAACACGACCCCCTGGCCTGCGCCATCCTGATTACCGACGATGAAAAGCTGGCTAATCAGGTAGCCGAAGAAGTGGAAGTCCAGCTGGCCCGGCTGCCCCGGCGGGAAATTGCCGCCCAGTCCCTGGCCGCCCAAGGCAAGATCATCCTGGCCAAGGATATGGAAACCGTGGTGGAAATGGCTAACCTGTCCGCCCCGGAACACATGGAAATCAACACCAAGGAACCCTTTGCCCTGGTACCCTATATCCGCAACGCCGGCGCCATCTTCCTGGGAGCCTACTCTCCGGAACCCCTGGGCGACTACTATGCCGGCCCCAACCACATTCTGCCCACCGGCGGCACTGCCAGATTCTATTCGGTACTGAATGTGGAAACCTTCATGAAAAAGACCAGCATCATTTCCTATACCAAGGAAGCGCTTTCTGAAGCCGCCGATGACATTATTGCCATGGCCGAAGCCGAAGGGCTCCAGGCACACGCCAATGCCATCCGCATCAGAAAGGAAAAACAACTGTAAGAACCTGGCTCAAAAAGTTTAGAAATATTGGGAGGAAGTATTATGACGGAAATCAAGGCACGGGCATGCTTGTCCAAATTTGAAGATTATCAGGTAGAAACGGTACCTGATGCAGATATTATCGTAAACGCCAACGAAACCAACTGGGACCTGACCCCGGAGCTCCGGGTAGAGCTCCAGACCCGGATCAGCGAAAACGCCTTTAACCGGTACCCTACCATGCACGGGGAAGAATTGTCTGAGCAGATTGCCAAGGCCCTGGGCGTAGACCCGGCCACGGTGGTCATTGGCAACGGTTCCAGCGAACTGTTGGAAAAAGCCTGCTTTGCCTTTGGCGGTGCCGGCACGAAAATTGCCTATCCGTCCCCGTCCTTTTCCATGTACGAAACCTACGCCGTACTGGGGGACGCAGAGCCCATCGCCTTTGCCCTGACCCCGGAAGGCTTCATTGACCCGGACGCGGTCATCGCCTTCTGCCAAAAGGAAAAGCCCAATGCGCTGATCATCTGCAACCCCAATAACCCCACCGGGAACTTTAACCCCCGCAGCGACATGGAAAAAATCATCCGCAATGTGGACTGCCTGGTGATTATGGACGAAGCCTACCTGGAATTTTCCAAGGAAGACGGCCAGGTGCTGGCCAACTCCACCTTGGAGCTCACCAAGGAAGTGGACAACCTGCTGGTGCTGCGCACCTTCTCCAAAGCCTACGGCCTGGCCAACCTGCGGATTGGCTACGGCATTGGGAGCCCGGCAGTGATGCGGGTACTCAAGAAAGTGCTGCTGCCCTATACGGTAAACGGCGTGTCCATCCTGACCGCCGGCCTGGTCTATGCCAAGCCGGAAGTGCTGGCCCAGCGGGTGCGGGCCGTGGTCAAGGGCCGGGAATACCTGCGGGAGCAGTTTACCGCCCTGGGCTTTAAGGTCCTGCCCTCTGCCACCAACTTCATTCTGGTGCTGCCCCAGGGCAAGGTACTGGACAACCTGGCTGCCCAGGCTGGCAAAAGCGGTGCAGAACCCGCTGCCAAAGCCAAGGCCGCTGGCTCCTACCTGTTCAAGCAGTTATTGAAACGGAAAATCCTCATCCGGGACTTCTCCCAAAAGGACCAGCTGCCGGGAGGCCTGCGGATTTCCATTGGCACCGCCCAGGAAAATCCGGAAATTATTGCAGGCGTCAAAGCCATTTTGGCCCAAGGGGAGGCATAAATCATGCGGGAAGGTTTGGTGGAACGCAGTACCAAAGAAACCCAGGTGAAGGTCCAGGTGAACCTGGACGGCTCCGGGAAAGCAGATATTTCTACAGGCATTGGCTTTTTTGACCATATGCTGACCCTTTTGGCGGTCCATTCCTTTATGGACCTGCGCATTGAGGCCCACGGGGACCTGGAAGTAGATTCCCACCACACCGTGGAGGACGTAGGCCTCTCCCTGGGCAAGGCCCTGCGCCAGGCCCTGGGGGACAAGGCGGGCATCCACCGCTACGGCAGCTGCCTGCTGCCCATGGACGAAACCCTGGCCCAGGTAGCCCTGGACTTCAGCGGCCGCCCGTTCCTGGTGTGGAACGCCGAGATTCCCCGGGTCAAGCTGGGCAATTTCGATACCGAAATGGGAGAGGAGTTCTTCCGGGCCGTAGCCGTGGAAAGCGGCCTGACCCTCCACGTGAACGTGCCCTACGGCAAGAACACCCACCATATGCTGGAAGCCATTTTTAAAGGATTTGCTCGGGCCGTGGCAGAAGCCGTGGCCAAGGATCCCCGGGTCCACGGGGTCATGAGCAGCAAGGGGGCATTATGAGCGAGCAAGTGGTCATCATCGATTACGGCAGGGGCAACCTGCACTCAGTATATAACGGCCTGGTAAAGGTCGGCGCAAAACCCGTGATTTCTTCGGACCCCAAGGTCATTGCGGACGCCCAGCGGGTAATCCTCCCGGGCGTAGGCTCCTTTGGGGACTGCATGCACACCCTGGAAAACCGGGGTCTGGTGCCGGTGATCCAGGAAGCCCTCCACAGCGGCAAGCCCTTTTTGGGCATCTGCCTGGGCGAGCAGCTGCTGTTTGAAGGCAGCGAGGAAGCCCCCGGCGTCAAGGGCCTGGGCTTTTTCAAGGGCCAGGTGAAGAAAATCGTCACCCCCTTTAAGATTCCCCACATGGGCTGGAACCAGATTCAGGTAGTGAATCCTTCTCCTCTCCTGACGGAAGCAGACGGCCAGTACGTGTACTTCGTCCACAGCTACCATGCAGTGCCCGAGGACCCCAGCATCATTACCGCCGTGTGCGATTACGGCGCCCAGATTACGGCTTCTGTAGGGAAGGGCAGTGTCCAGGCCTTCCAGTTCCACCCGGAAAAATCTTCTTTTGCGGGTCTTGCCATGCTGAAAGCCTTTAAGGAGTGGAAATTATGAACATTTATCCTGCCATCGACCTAAGGGGCGGCAACTGCGTCCGCCTGGTAAAGGGCGATTTTTCCAAGGAAACCATCTACAGCAATAACCCCGGTGAAATGGCCGCCAAATGGGCCAAGCTGGGAGCCTCCTGCATCCACGTGGTGGATCTGGACGGCGCCCTGGCCGGAGAAAGCAAGAACCTGGCCTCCATCGACGCCATTATCGCCCAGGGGAAGATTCCCATTGAGGTGGGCGGCGGCATCCGCACCCTGGAACATATTGACCGACTGCTCTCCCGGGGCGTTCACCAGGTGATCCTGGGCTCCGTGGCCGTCAAGAACCCGGCCCTTGTAAAGGAAGCCTGCGCCAAGTATCCCGGCCGGATTGTGGCCGGTATTGACGCCAAGGCCGGCATCGTAGCCGTGGAAGGCTGGGAAGCCAGCGGCCATATGCGGGCCGAAGACCTGGCCAAGGCCATGGCAGACGCCGGCGTCAGCCGCATCATCTTTACGGACATTGCCCGGGACGGCATGCTTACCGGCGTCAACGTGGAAGCCACCGTGCAGATTGCTAAGGCATCCGGCCTGCCTGTTACCGCTTCCGGCGGGGTGGGCAGCCTGGAAGATTTGCGGGAACTAAAAAAAAGAGAAGCAGCAGGCATAGAAGGGTGTATTATAGGTAAGGCGTTATATACTGGCGCCATTGACCTTCGCCAGGCTGTGGCAATCGCAAAGGAGGCCTGAGCATGCATACGAAACGGATCATTCCCTGCCTGGACGTAAAAGACGGCAGGGTGGTAAAGGGCACAAATTTTGTTAGTCTCAGAGACGCAGGGGACCCGGTGGAACTGGCTTCCCTGTACGAAAAGGAACAGGCGGACGAGCTGGTATTTTTGGATATCACCGCCTCCCTGGAAAAACGCAAATCCATGGTGGACGTCATCGAGCGCACTGCCCGGGAAGTGTTCATGCCCCTGACCGTTGGCGGCGGCATTACCTCTATTGAGGATATGCGGGCCGTACTCATGGCCGGTGCGGACAAAACTTCCCTGAACAGCGCTGCGGTCAAAAATCCGGACCTAATCCGGCAGGGGGCCGAAGCCTTCGGCAACCAATGCGTGGTACTGGCCGTAGATGCCAAAAAACGCGGCGAAAACTCCTGGGAAGTCTACATCCATGGGGGCCATACCCCTACGGGCCTGGACGTGCTGGAATGGGTGAAACGGGCAGTGGACCTGGGCGCTGGGGAGATACTTCTCACCAGCATGGACGCCGACGGCACCAAGGACGGCTTTGATATCCCCCTGACCCGGGCCGTGGCCGACGCCGTTCCCGTCCCGGTAATTGCTTCCGGCGGGGCCGGCTCCCTGGACGACTTTTACAAGGTGCTCACTGCCGGCGGTGCTGACGCTGCCCTGGCTGCCTCCGTGTTCCATTACGGGACCTTTACGGTGCGGCAGGTGAAGGAATATTTGCGCAGCAAAGGAGTGGAAGTTAGACTATGAAAATTGATGTAAGTCATTTGAAGTTTGACGACCGGGGACTGATTCCTGCCATTGTTCAGGACTACAAGACCAACCAGGTGCTGATGCTGGCCTATATGAACGGAGAATCCCTGGCCCGGACCGTAGAAACCGGCTATACCTGGTTCTGGAGCCGCAGCCGGCAGGAACTGTGGAACAAGGGCGCCACTAGCGGTCATACACAGCGGGTGCTCAGCATTACCTACGACTGCGACGGGGATACCCTGCTGGTGAAGGTGGAGCAAAAGGGCGCCGCCTGCCATACCGGCAGCTACTCCTGCTTCTTTAACCCCCTGTGGAACAGCGGCTCCGGCGAAAGCCTGCCGGTCACCGAAAAGAACCTGCCCCAGGTGCTGGACCAGATGTATGCCCTGATTCAGCAAAAACAACTGGCCCGGACCCCGGACAAACCGGCCCAGGGCCAGCAGGACTGGATTCTGAAGAAACTGGGTGAAGAATGCACCCGGACCCTCCTAGCCTCCAAAAACGACAGCCGTGACCAGGTTGTTTACGAGATGGGCGATTTATGGTATCATTGCTTAGTGCTGTTGGCCTTCCACAACATTACCTCGGAACAAATGCTGGCGGAAATGGGCGGGAAAAAGGAATAACAGCAAATCTCTAGGCTGGAGGCTGTTAAATGGCTAGATTGTTTGGTACGGACGGCGTCCGCGGCGTTGCCAATGGCAAGGTCCTGAACGCAGAACTGGCATATAAATTAGGACGTGCAGCTGCACAATATTTCGGGCGGGAAGTAAAAAGCCCCAAAATTATCATCGGACGAGATACCCGCCTGTCCGGCACCATGCTGGAAGCTGCCCTGGCAGCAGGCATCTGCTCCGCAGGGGGCAACGTCCACCTTTTGGGCGTGATTCCCACCCCGGCTGTTTCCTTCCTGACGGAACCCCTGGGGGCCAACGCAGGCGTAGTCATCTCCGCCTCCCACAACCCCTTTGAGGACAACGGCATCAAATTCTTTGCCCACAGCGGCTTCAAGCTGCCCGATGCAGTAGAAGATGAAATCGAAGCCATTGTCAACCGTCCCATCGACTACGACAATACCCTGACCGGGTCCTCCCTGGGCAGAGTGTACACCGAAGAAGACAAGAGTAACCTGTACGTGCAGCACGTGGTAAAAAGCGCCGACTGCAAGCTCAACGGCCTGAAAGTGGTCATGGACTGCGCCAACGGCGCCAACAGCGAAATCGCTCCTATGATCCTGCGCCTGTTGGGCGCCCAGGTTATTCCCATCTTCAATAACCCCAACGGCATCAACATCAATAACGGCTGCGGCTCCACCCATCTGGAAGCCCTCCAGCAAAAAGTCTTGGAAGAAGGCGCCGACGTGGGCATTGCCAACGACGGTGACGCAGATCGCTGCCTGGCAGTGGACGAAAACGGCCAGGTACTGGACGGCGACCAGATTATGCTGATCTGTGCCCTGGACCTGCTCAAGCGCGGCAAACTCAAGGACAACGTCCTGGTAACCACCGTCATGAGCAACGTAGGCCTGCAAAAAGCCATGAAAGAACATGGCGGCAGCACCGTGAAAACCGGAGTAGGCGACCGCTACGTCCTGGAAGAAATGCTGAAACACGACTACAAACTGGGCGGCGAACAATCCGGCCACATCATCTTTGGCGACCTGGCCCGGACCGGCGACGGCATGATGACCGCCGTGAAGCTTCTGAGCTCCCTGGTCCGCCATAACCAGACCCTGTCCCAGCTGGGCAGCCTGATGGTCAAGTATCCCCAGACCCTGCTGAACGTCCGCGTCAAGGACAAAAACGGCTGGGAAGAAAACCAGGCCATCGCCGAAGTAGTCAAGAAATATACTGAGGAACTGGGTGACGATGGCCAAGTACTGGTCCGCGCCTCCGGTACCGAACCCCTGATCCGCATCATGGCCCAGGGCCCCAACCAGGCCGAACTGGACGCCATCACCGACGCCATTGCCGAAGTGGTACGCAAAGAACTGGCGTAAGCGCAGGGTGTAGGGGAATCAAGGTAAGCTAAAAATGACTTGTGAACGAGAACGCTCACAAGTCATTTTTTTCATATATCCTATGCCTTCCCCGCTTTCTGCGCCCCCTCTGTGCCTCCAGTAGATTTGGAATAGGCGCATTTTCCCCATTTCAGTTGGGTTTACGGCAAAATGGAGATGACGAGGGGAGGAGAAGGCAAGCGGCAGTTGGTCGCAGAATACCTAGTTGAGAATCGTATAACCCGGCCCACAGACCGTATGCCTTCTTCTTACCAGTGCACTGCTTGGCATGCACTGGTAAGGGGAAGGAATGTTCCGCCCTTTTTCCTTATTTACCTTCATCAAGCGTGAGGAAGGTGGCCTGCCGTAAGGCAGGACGGAAAGAGTTTCCATTCAGCGGAACAAGGATGGGGGTTCAAATCCAGGATGTTCGCGGACCGCACCGACAAACTACCACCCCCTCTCCCTGGGACAAAAACGTCTCCAGCCCCCTTCGTAGTTGACCAACCTGCCAAAAAATAGTATGATAGACACGCTACAAAAACATGCCGCCCGGGTATACCGGTCTGGCCGGTCAGCAAAGGGCTTGAGGGGGACCTTTGCAAAGAGATTTGCGTAGTGGATCAGCGCACGTGCCGGGATTCCCGGCAGACGAGGAAGAGGTTTATCGAAACGTCAGCGGATGCCTCTCGGTAAGCTGCAAACCGTAAGCAGACCTACAAACCCCTTTGGTAACAAAGGAACACAGAAGGGCCTGCGGCAGACGGTAAGTACAAATTCAGGAGGGCACAACTATGTGCGGAATCGTAGGATATATCGGCAGAAAACAGGCAACCCCATTTTTGATGGAGGGCCTGAGCAAACTGGAATACAGAGGCTATGACTCTGCCGGCATCGCAGTATACAATGACGGAAAAATTACCGTAGAAAAATGCGTGGGCCGTTTGGACGCCCTGCGTCAAAAAATCGTAGGCAAAGAACCCGTGGGTACCCTGGGCATTGGCCATACCCGCTGGGCTACCCATGGGAAACCCAGTGACGTAAACGCCCATCCCCATACGGATGAAAAGAACGAATTTGCCGTGGTCCATAACGGCATCATCGAAAACTACATGCCCTTAAAGCAAAGCCTGCTGAAAAAGGGCTACCACTTCCGTTCCGATACGGATACCGAAGTGGTGGCACATTTGATGGCCGACCTGTACACCGGGGACTTTGAAGAAACCGTGCGCAAAGTGCTGCACGTAATCCAAGGCTCCTATTCCCTGGTATTCATGACCACCAAGGACCCCAGCAAGCTCATCTGCGCCAAGAAGAACAATCCCCTGGTCATCGGTCTGGGCAAAGGCGAAAACTACATCGCCTCCGATATCCCCGCCATCATCAGCAAGACCCGGGATACCTATATTTTAAGTGACGGCGAAATGGCCGTCATCACCCCGGATTCCGTAGCAGTCAAGGATCTGGAAGGCAACCCCATCGACAAGAAAGTCTTCCGGGTAACCTGGGATGCCGAAGCAGCCGAAAAAGGCGGCTTTGAACACTTCATGCTGAAGGAAATCTACGAACAGCCCAAAGCCGTCCGGGATACCCTCCGCAGCCGGGTCAGCAAGGACAGCGACACCGTTACCTTTAACGAACTCCAATGGACCCCAGAAACCCTGAAGGACATCAACAAGATCTTTATCGTAGCCTGCGGCACCGCCTATCACGCCGGCATTGTGGGCAAGTACTATATTGAAAAAATGGCCCGGATTCCCGTAGAAGTCGATATTGCCAGCGAATTCCGCTACCGGAACCCCATCATCGATGAACACTGCCTGTGCATCGTGGTCAGCCAGTCCGGCGAAACCAGCGATACCCTGGAAGCCCTGAAAGAAGCCAAACGCCGCGGCGCCAAAACCCTGGCCGTTACCAACGTGGTGGGCTCCTCCATTTCCCGGGAAGCCGAGCAGACCGTGTACACCTACGCTGGCCCCGAAATCGCCGTAGCCTCCACCAAAGCCTACACCACCCAGCTGATTGTTATGCTGCTGCTGGCCATGTACATCTCCTCCCTGAAGGGGACCCTGGACCAGGAACGGCTCCACCAGCTGATTCAAGGCGTTCTGGCCGTGCCGGAACAAATGCATGATATCCTGGACCATGTGGACCAGATTAAAGCCTTTGCCGCCAATTACGGCGATTGTGAAGACGCCTTCTTCCTGGGTCGCTCCCTGGACTACGCCGTAGCCCTGGAAGGCGCCCTGAAACTGAAGGAAATCTCCTACATCCACGCAGAAGCCTATGCTGCCGGCGAACTGAAACACGGCACCCTGGCCCTGATTGAGGAAGGCGTACCCGTCATCGTACTTGCCACCCAGTCCTCCATCTATGACAAAACCATCAGCAACTTGCAGGAAGTCAAGACCCGCGGCGCCATCGTTATCGGCATCGGCATGGAAGGCGATACCGAGCTGGCCAAACACGCCAACTCCGTTATCATCATTCCCAAAGCCGATGAAGACCTGGCACCCATCTTGGCCGTCATTCCCCTCCAGCTGCTGGCCTATTACGCCGCCCTGGTTCGCGGCTGCGACGTAGATAAACCCCGCAACCTGGCCAAATCCGTAACCGTAGAATAAAATGGGAAAGAAGTACCGTAAGGAGGCTGCCTTGGCAGCCTCCTTTAACCTTATTAGGGCGGCCCGCACTACACCCCGCAGACCGCACCAACAAAATCACCATTGGGAAAATACCGCAAGGCGGCAATAGGGGAAAATGGCAAAACTACCAAACTCCTTGTACTAGCCTTTATTTAGCATATGACCAGCAGCGGTTGGAATGCCCCCAACAAACGTGTGGGGGGTGTCGCCGAAAGGCGACGGAGGGCGCTCAAACCACGCCGCCCCACACTACACCCCGTAGACCGCACCAACTAATACGAGTTTTCTCCAGCTAAAAGTTGCCCTTGGGCAACTTTTCCGTCGTTGAGCTACCGTCCTTCCTGCACTAGCCCCAAATGGAGACAGGCCTTTCCCCTTGGGGGAAGCGGCACCGTAGGTGCCGATGGGGGCAATATGGTCCTGCCCGCTTTGCGGGCCCGGCCTCCTCCCATTCCCGTGGATCGCACGAACCATTATAACCTCTCGCCTCTAGGGGAGAGGAAAGCATCACTACCTTTGCATAAGGTAGTGATGCAGGAGAGTGGATTCCCGGCACCACATCACTTCAGGTTCGCTGACCGCACCAACCTACGTTGAGCTACCGTCCTTCTTGCACTAGCCCCAAAAGGGGACAGACCTTTCCCCTTGGGGAAAGCGGCACCGTAGGTGCCGATAGGGGCAATATGGTTCCCGCCCGCTTTGCGGGCCCGGCCTCCTCCCATTCCCGTGGATCGCACGAACCATTATAACCTCTCGCCTCTAGCATTCTGGTAATATGTCAAGCATATTTTTTTTAAGATATTCTATGTATTAATCAAAAAAAGGGCGCACTTCACCTGCACCCGATGTTGCTTCAAAAAAAACGGGTGCTATTTGAAATCGTTATTCTGTTCGGCGTTCAACTTTCCGCCGGCGTACAGTTGGTTTTTGACCAGCAAACCAAAAACGAGTCGTACTAATTTACGAGATGCAAGCGCGAGTGCTCTTTTATGCTGATGCTTTGGCACTTCAGCATATTTCTTGGCGTAATACTCTGCGTATTCAGGGATGTATCTTCGGACACTGTTTGCAGCCTCTCCAATATAATTACGGAGATATGTGTTACCCGTTCTGAAAACGGGTGTTTCCTCGGCCACGAAGTCGCCTGAATCGCTCTTGCGCCAAGTAAGTCCAACGTATTTAGCTAGCGAATCAGCTGAGCGAAAAGCGGAAATATCACCAATCTCAGCGAGAATGCCAGCAGCCAAGACTGGTCCAATACCAGGAATGGACCGTAGAATCATGTAGGCGTTAGGATTAACGCCCTTGACCGTCTTTTCTATAGCATGATCAATTGCCTTAATTTCCTTCTTGTAAGACTCAATACAGTTGAACGAACTGGCCAGAGCGATTGTCAGGGGTTCAGCTGCACGCTTATCAAGACGATAGGAATCCTGGGCGGCCTTTTTTAGCAATTTAGAGGTTTCAGCTAAGTTTGTAATGCGATTCCGGCTTTTTTTTGCCAGAAATTGTAGGAGCTCTTCTTCGCTGGCATCCACAATATCCTGTACAGAAAAGAATTCTGTCAAAACGGCAGCTGAAGTGGTCCCAAAAATGTTACTAAAGGGCTGTGATTCCTGATCCAAAATCTCCAGTTCACTAAATTTAAGAAACAGATTGGAAATCATGTAGGTCTTTTCTCTTGTGATGCATTCAGCGAGGTGCAGTCGGTGCCGTGTCAGACGCTTGAGTGCAAGAAACTGACTGCCTCTCCAGGGAGAACTCTTGATTTTGCCAACCCGAGCTAAATCAGAAATGATATATGCGTCCGTTGAATCAGTTTTGGAAAGGCCAATAAAAGTTTTTCGGTAATTCGCTGTGATTTTTGGATTGAGACAATAAACATACGGATGAAAAGGCATGAGAATTTCGCTGGCTGACAGGAAATTGGCAATATGAATACTGTACATGGAGGTGGATTCTAATGCGAAAACGATAGTATTTAGATTTCGATGAGAAAGCATACATTTACAGATAGCATTCGCCAATTTTTCAGCGCCAGGCTGATTATTAGGGAAAGAATCAGAAAGAAGCTTATTCTGTTCAAAGTCCATGGCATAGACAACATTGGATTTTGAACTTACATCAATACCGACGTATAAAGTTGACAAAGTGTTGATCTTAATCATGATATCATCCTCCTTCCCAGATCAGATTTGTGAAGCCTGAGCAAAAGGTTTATCCCAGGCATCATGAAGTAACCGCAACCTCGCGCAATTAGCATTCATCCTGTCAGCCTTTTTGCTGGTGCTAAGGCAGGAGATGCAACTTCTGTGTTAGCGGAGTAATGCTTCATGAGCTGGGCCGCATGCTAAAGGGAGCAGACACAGACGAACTGGCTGCAAGGGGAGATAGCAGTGCCTCCGGACATCAGACTCTACTGATATCGTACCATGGGAAAACCTTTTGTTACAGAGCTTCAGATTGTATAGACGGGAAACCGGAAGAGGAAAATTCTCCGAATGGTTCTTACCGCTATACGCACAAAAAATATGTATGTGAGCTGTTTTTAATAACTCACATACATATCATACGAGGGGAGAGGAAAGCATCACTACCTTTGCATAAGGTAGTGATGCAGGAGAGTGGATTCCCGGCACCACATCACTTCAGGTTCGCTGACCGCACCAACAGGCATCCTCCCCAAACCTTACTTAGAAAGGACAATCCCCATGCACAAAAAATCACTTCCTGCCCTAATCCTGGCCGGCCTCCTCCTAACCACCACTGCCTTTGCTGCCCGGCTGACCCAAATCGCCAGCTCGGACAAACAGTGGACCGGCGTCGCAGTGTCCCAATCCGGGCGGATCTTCGTCAATTACCCCACCTGGAACGACTACCCTCGGGACTACCGGGTCGCCGAACTGGTGGACGGCAAACTCCAGGCTTATCCCAGCCCTGAAGCCAACCGGGACTTCGTCTGCGTCCAAAGCGTCATAGCCGATGGCGAGAACCACCTGTGGATCCTGGACCCGGCCAAACTCCGGGACAAACCCGTAGCCAAAACCGGCGCCCGGCTGTATGAAGTGGACCTGTCCACCAACCGGATTACCCGGATCTTTGTCTTTCCAGAAACTGTGGCCCGGCCCGGCAGCTACCTGAACGACGTCCGCTTGGACCTGAACCGCAAGGTGGCCTATCTCACAGACTCCGGGGAAGGGGGTATTGTGGTCCTGGACCTGTCCACTGGGGACGCCTGGCGGGCCCTGACCGATATACCCCAGGTCAAAGCCAACCTCCAGCAGATAGACTTTGTTTCCACCGGCCCCGATACCCATGTGAGCCAAAGCGATGGTCTGGAACTCTCCGCTGACGGCAATACCCTGTATTTCACCGCCCTGGGCGGGGACAAACTCTACGCCGTACCCACCGCCGTGCTGAGAAACCGAAAACTCACCGTACCCCAGCGCCAGCGCTCCATCCAGGTGGAGAACCCCCAGAACGTCCCCACCGACGGCCTGATACTAGACGGCCATACCCTGTATATGGCCGACCTGCCCAAAGAAACCCTGTGGACCTATGACCTGAAAAAACACCAGGGCAAAGACCTAGACCTGGGCCAGCCCCTCCGCTGGGCCGATAGCTTCGCCAAAGGCCCAGACGGCACCCTGTACTTCACCACCTCCCAAATCAACTACCCCAAGAACCAGCGCACCAAATATGGCCTGTATAAACTGGAACCCTAAAAGAAGAACAAAAGGCATTCCCCCTGAAGTCAATGGGGGAGTGCCTTTTGTTCTGTCCAGCAGACCCTTCGAACAATTGCGGCCGCAGGCCGCAGAAGGAGCACTTCCCGTCACTACCATAGGAGAGTGCTCAGCTTCTAAAGGGAATTTGCAATAAAAATACACTTTATTCTTCTTCACTGTACGCACGTTGTGTTTAGAAGAATGTACTTTAAGAAACGTAGTAATACATTTTTGCTGACCGAATTTAAGCATTTGCGGCCCCCGGCCGCCTGCCTTCCCCTTAACAGTGCGCTGCTTGGCGTGCACTGTTAAGGGGAAGGAAAGCTCCGCCCCTAATTGCAAAGCGGAGCAAGGATGGGGTTCCCAGCCGTGATGCCCGGAGGGATCAACTTGCACACGACAACTGCATATCACCTTCTCCTTGCATAAATCCATGAAAAAAGCTACAATAGGGACAATGTATTACCAACAGATTGACAACTGTCTTGACAGTAAATCAGCCCCGCGCTGAACCCTAAGGAGATTCAATCATGGAAGATATTTTTGATGCCATTGCCCGTCTCAAAAAAGAACGCAACACCATTATTCTGGCCCACGTGTACCAGCCGGAAGAAATCCAGGAAGTAGCCGATTTCTGCGGGGATTCCTTTGCCCTGGCCCAGCAGGCCGCCAAAACCGACGCCGACGTCATCGTGTTCTGCGGCGTCCGCTTCATGGCCGAAACCGCCAATATCCTGTCCCCGGACAAAATCACCCTGCTGCCCAATATGGAAGCTGGCTGCCGGATGTTTGACGATACTCTGGACGCCAAGGTCCGGGCCGTGCTCCAGGAGCACCCGGAATACACCGTGGTGTCCTATGTAAATACCCCGGCCTCGGTGAAGGCGCTGAGCACTATCTGCTGCACCTCCTCCAACGCCGTAGCCGTGGTGGATTCCCTGCCTAAGGACGCCGAAATCCTCTTTGTCCCCGACCAGAACCTGGGCTCCTTTACCGCCGCCAAAACCCAGCACAAGATCCACGGCTGGGCCAGCTGCTGCCCCACCCATGCAGCGCTAACCGTCGAAGAACTCCAGGCCGCCAAAGCCGAGCATCCCGGCGCCAAGGTCCTGATGCACCCGGAATGCCGGCCGGAAGTCCGTGCCCTGGCCGACTACGTAGGCAGCACCATGGGCATTATCCACTACGCAGAGGACAGCACGGACCAGGAATTCATCATTGCCACCGAATGCGGCGTCTTCGCTCCCCTGGAGCAGCGCTGCCCCGGCAAGAAGTTCTATCCCGCCGGTCGACTGATGCTGTGCCCCAATATGAAAATGATTACCCTGGATATGGTGAAGCAGTCCCTGGAAACCCTGGAACCCCGGATGGTGGTCCCCGAGGATATCCGGAACAAAGCCCGCCAGTCCCTGGAACGAATGCTGGCCATTTCCGGCGGAAAAAAGGCCTGAGCCATGGAATATTGGACCGCGTTTGATACGGAGCAGTTGACTCCCGTGGAAACCCAGGTGCTGGTCATCGGCTCCGGCGCCGCCGGGCTCACCACCGCCCTGGACTGCGCCCGGGCCGGAAAGCAGGTGCTGGTGGTGGTCCGGGATACCTTGGAGGACTGCAACACCGCCAAAGCCCAGGGCGGCATTGCTGCCGTTATGGGGGAGGGGGACTCCACCGCCCTGCATCTGGAAGATACCCTCATTGCCGGTGCCGGCCTTACCGACGAAGCCATGGCCAAAATCCTGGTGGAGGAGGGGCCGGCGTCCGTCCGGGACCTGATCCAGGACGGCGCCCTGTTTGACCGGACTGCCGACGGCACCCTGGCCCTGGGCCGGGAAGGTTGCCACAGCCGGAACCGGATTGTTCATGCCAACGGAGACAGCACCGGCGCCGAAGTAGCCCGGGCCCTCCGGGCCGCAGCCGCCAAGGAACCCAATATTACCGTTCTGGAGCACTGCTACGTTGCGGACCTTCTGGTGGAGGAGGGCACCTGCTATGGCGCCATAGCTCTCTACCAGGGCGGCCCCCTGTACCTGCGGGCCGCTGCCACCGTCCTGGCCACCGGCGGCCTGGGCCGCCTGTTTGCCTACACCACCAACCCCCACGGCGCCCTGGGTGCCGGCGCTGCCCTGGCCTACCGGGCGGGAGCCGAGCTCATGGATATGGAATTTGTCCAGTTCCATCCCACCGCCCTGGCCAAACTAGGCTGTCCCAGCTTCCTGGTATCGGAAGCCGTCCGGGGCGCCGGTGGCAAATTGTACAATACCCAGGGCGAACGCTTCATGCCCAAGCACCACCCCATGGCCGAGCTGGCCCCCCGGGACGTGGTGGCCCGGGCCATCGCCTGGGAAATGAAAAAATGCCAGAGCGACCACGTACTCCTGGACACCACCGGCATTGACCACTTTGCGGACAAGTTCCCCATGATTACCCGGACCCTGCGCTCCTATGGCGTGGACCCCGTAAAGGAGCAGATTCCCATTGCCCCGGCAGCCCACTACATGATGGGCGGCGTGCGCACCGATGCCCAGGGCCGGACCAATATCGCCCGCCTGTACGCCTGCGGGGAAGCCGCCTGCACCGGAGTCCAGGGCGCCAACCGTCTGGCCAGCAACTCCCTTTTGGAAGGCCTGGTGTTCGGCCACCGGACCGCAGAAGCCCTGGAAGGGGAAAGCGGCGTGGACTGCACAGCTAGGCACTGGGCCAGCCACCTGGTACCCGTGACCCAAAGCGAAAGCGAACTCCAGCAGCTCCAGGAAACCCTCCGCCAGCTGCTGAGCCGGCAGTTGGGCATTGCCCGGGACCGGGAAGGCATGGCTGAAGCCCTGCGGCAGCTGAAAGCCTGGGCCGCCCTCTTTGCCGGCACCGCCTGCACCACCGTTACCCAGCTGGACCTGCGCTGCCAGCTGCTGGTGTCCCAGCTGATCACCCAAGCCGCCCTTGCCCGGGAAGAAAGCCGGGGCGCCCATTACCGGACGGATTACCCCCTGTCCCGGGTGGGGTGGCAGCATCACAGCATTGAAAAACTACAGAAATCCCAGGAGGCTAACCTATGAACCCCTTACTGTTGGACCAGGACCTGAAAGCCTGGCTGGAAGAAGATATTGGTTTTGGCGATATTACCACAGAAGCCATCGTACCGCCGGACGCCGTGGCCACCGGCCTCATTCATACTAAAGAAGCTGGCCTTGTGTGCGGCCTGCCCCTGGCCCAGCGGGTCTTTGCCCTGCTGGACCCCACCCTGACCTTTGTGCCCATGGTGACGGAAGGCACCGCCGCAGGAGACCGGACTGTACTGTCTAAAGTTTCCGGCAGCGCCCGTTCCTTGCTTACCGGCGAGCGCCTGGCCCTGAACCTGCTCCAGCACCTGTCTGGCATAGCCACCTATACCCATAAACTGGCCCAACTGGCCGCCCCCTACGGTGCCGTAGTGGTGGATACCCGGAAAACCACCCCGGGCCTGCGCCAGCTGGAAAAATACGCCGTCCGGGTGGGCGGCGGCCGGAACCACCGCCAGGGTCTGTTTGACGCCGTCCTGATTAAAGACAACCACATTCAGGTAGCCGGCGGCATAACCCAGGCCTTGGAATTGGCCAAAAAGCACACCAGCCATATGACCAAAATCGAAATCGAAGTAGAAACGTTAGAAGGCGCCAGAGAAGCCCTCCAGGCCGGCGCCGACGTCATCATGCTGGACAACATGGCCCCCGAGCAAATGAAAGCCTGCGTCAAAGAACTCAAAGGCAAAGTGATTATAGAAGCCTCCGGCGGCATCAATGAGAACACCCTGGCCCAAGTGGCCGCCACCGGCGTAGACGTCATCTCCGTCGGCGCCCTGACCCATTCTGTTAAGGCATTGGATATCAGCATGGATATTGGGAAAATAAAATAAGGCAATGAAAAACGCTCTGGAAAACCCCAGAGCGTTTTTCATTGCATCAGCACCAAACCGATAGCTTGCAGACCGCACGACCAAAAAACGGTACAGAGTTTTCTACAGCTAAAATTTGCCTACGGGCAAATTTTCTGTAGTTGAGCTACCGTCCTTCTTGCACTAGCCCCAAATGGGGACAGACGTTTCCCTTCCAGGGGAAATGCCGCAAAGCGGCATTGGGGAAAAACTTCCTTCGTCAGCCTACGGCTGACACCTACCACAACGCTTTGCGGTCACATCCAAATATCCATATACTTCTTATAAAGGATATTTGGAATATGTGACCTATGTGATAGCAGCCCAAGAAGCAAGCCCAAAATGGGCGTAGCTGATTGGCTAGCTGTGAACCACTGTGGTAGGCTTCCAAGCCATCAATGGTCAAGTAAAATCTAAAATATAGTGCTGGTATGAAGATGACCAGTAGCTTCCTAGAATGCTTCCTGCAAACGTTGCGGCCGCATCCAAACATCCCACAAGTATACCCATGGATGTTTGGTCAATAAGGCCCATGCGATAGCTGCCCAGGAATTAAGCCTGCAAGGCGAAAATGACTGGCTAGCAGCGAACCGCTCAGGAAGTGTCGTCGCAGACGACGATAGAAGTTCATCAAAGCTTTTTTTTGCGGCGCTAGCGCCGCATCTGCCTTCTCCTTACCTGTTCGCTATGCGAACAGGAGAAGGGGAAGGAACGTTCCGCCCCTAGTGCTAAAGCGGAACAAGGATGGGGTTCGAAACTGGAATGTCTGCACTACACCCGTTGAGAACATTGACCAAAAATCCGGTATAGAGTTTTCTACAGCAAAAATTTGCCCGTGGGCAAATTTTCTGTAGTTGAGCTACCTAACGGTCCACACTAGCCCCAGCGGGGAAAGATGTTTCCCACTCGGGGGAGTCGTATCCATTTCTCAAGGCCTTGGCAGTAGAGAAATGGAATATACGACCCCTGCGACAGCCGTCCAGGAAGTGAGCTCAAAGAGCGAAGCTGACTGGTGAACGGCGAACCGCTAAATGCCGCAAAGCGGCAATAGGGGAATGCGTGCCGAGCCATATTCTCTTAAAATATAAATATATTGATATTTATCATTTTTTATTGTTTGCCTCTCGATTTATGGCAACCAACTGACAACCAACTGACAACCAACTGACAACCAAGTGGCAACCATTTGACAACCAAGTGGCAACCCAATATAAGTTAAGTCAAGTTAAGCTAAGTTAAGTCAAGTCAAAGCTTTAAAACCTAGTTGGGCGATGGATCGTGGTACTACACTACTAGTTACAGAGTGATAGTTCTTGATAGGTGATTGTAAACCTACCTAGGCGATGATAACTTACTAGGGGGTGACAACACGTTCTGTGGATAACTCGATTTTGTAACAGGATGCTGCCAATGGGGTAAGGGTCATTTCTTGAATGGCTCAAAAATCGTTTTTAACGGTTTGCATACCTGCCATGCATAGTCGGATATGCATTTTATATAAAATGTCGCTCAGAGGCCAAATTTGGACGTAATAGGGCTATTTGTATTTTGGGGATATACCCCGCTTATTTGCCTGAATAGGTGTATTCGGGTAAAAACGGCCTGTTTTGGGTATCGGTTTACCAGTGCTTCTGCTGCTGCAGTAAAGGCCTCTGCCGCAGTCTGCGGCCGCTTCACCAGGGCTTTTTACCTGGGCTAAGGGAAAATATCCCCTGGGAAAAACAAAAGCTTCACAGGAGAAATAAACCGCCGCAGAACGGGCTTTGCTCTTGAAACAGGCCCTGAAACCCAGGGAGAAAATACCCTAAGCCAGCCCGGACCGTGTATAGCAGACTTGGCCAAAAAACGACCCGGCAGGATCCAAAATTCACTCAGTGAACATTTGTAAGCGAAAGTCTGAAAATTATGTAAATATATGCGCTCAAAAGCAAAAACGAAGTTTTTAAGAAAAGAACTCAGCAAGTAAATAATATAAATATATTGAGAAAATAAGTAATACGTGGAAAATACAGCTGATAGAGATCCGCTTACCCATTACAAAAAGCGGGGCCGGGGAGTGAGAACTTTAAAAGAAAATTCTTTCCCGCCAGCGTATCGCTCTTACTGGGCACTAGCCCAGGCGGGGACAGGCTTTCCCTTTGGGGGAAATGCCGCAACGCGGCAATAGGGGATAATAGCAGTAAATCCCAGTATTTAGCGGCCGTAGGCCACCTGCCTTCCCCTTACCAGTGCAGTGCTTGGCATGCACTGGAGAAGGGGAAGGTGCCGGCGAACTCGCCGGCGGATGGAGTTCAAACCCAAGTTGTCCGCACAATACCCGTTGAGAACATCGACCAAAAATCCGGTACAGAGTTTTCTGTAGTTCAGCTACCGTCCTTCTTGCACTAGCCCCAGCGGGGACTAACCTTTTCCTTCCGCTAAATGCCGCAAAGTGGCAATAGGGGGAAAAAGCAGCTGCCTCAAAACCATTGTTCACCACTCACAGCCCTATCGTTTACCAAAAGTTCTTACCTTCTTATCTTTCAAAAAAGCAAGGTAAGAACCGGAAGCCCGCACCAGTCCTTGCTCTCCGGGATTTTTCTTACCTTCTTACCTTTTCCCGTACAGCCCTATATATATTATATAATTAACGGGAGACGGGTATTTTATTTTTTTATTTCTCTCTTTATATATCTATATGTAGGTAAGAAAGGTAAGAAGGTAAGAACGGAGGCCGCAAACCCAGTAGCCATGCGGGTTCCGGGATTTCATTTTTTCTTACCTTGTTCTTACCTTTTTTTGCAAGGTAAGAACTTTTTAGGGTGCAGGAGCGCACAGCGCCGCGAACCACTGCGGGGATACCCGGCACCAGCACCAGGAAGTCTGCCGACCGCACTATTATTCAAACCACAAGGGAGTTTTTTTGTACAAGGTTTATGCTACAATAAAACTGCAATCGGAAAGCTGATAAAAATACAATTGGGGGTACGGGTTTTTACTTACGTTTTAACTTTAGTATGGGAAGAAATTTAGGATTGATGAAAATGGAGGTATGACAATGAGCTACACACTAAAAGAGATGGTAGATTTTGGCACGGTGATGACCACAGAGTATTTTTATTTGAATATGGCTCAAGGCCCGGACTTTTACAAGTTTAAACTGCCGGTTGATCAGGCAAAGCCCTTTGTGGAACTGATTGATAAGGCCGAGAAACTTTTGGCACCTGCTTTTAAGGAAATTGATCCAGAGTCCTATGAAATAACACAAGGCTGCTATGAACCAGATACCAAAGAAGAAGGCTATGTGGAATTTTGTGCATTTATTCTTGGCCCGGTATGGATTAATGGCAAAGAGTATGATGAAAGCGGAGCCATCAATACAATGGATGAAATAGAAGCGGACACGGTTCAAGTAAAATGCAGTTTGGTTTGTGGTGATGAAGTGTTTGATACCAATGGCCTGCTGTTGGAGCTGAAAGCTGTTGATTTTGATAATGGCCAAAAGAAGTAGTTTTTGTGCGTGGCGGTGATACTGAAAACTTCGTAGCTTTTGGCCGCAGGAAAATGTTGATGGACGTCAGTGATAAAAAGTATAAGCCCAGACACCGGATTCGTGGGGGATTCGGTTTCTGGGCTTTTATTTTGTTGGGAGGAATTTTGCTCATTTTGAATTCATGATATAATACTTATATACATGCTAGAGCAAGAAGAATGGTTCCGGCAATGAACGGAAAAACTTAGAAGCGATGGTTTGGCTTAATGTGGAAGCCTAAAGTCCTGCAAAAAAATTAAATATTTGTATATGGGGAAGTACTGATAAAAGGGGGATAGTTATGGGAACTATACTAAATAAAAAGCAGATGACAGAAGAAGATATAAAACTGCAATACATTACCCCGGCCATTGTATCGAAGTGGGACATCAAAAAAGTTACGATGGAAACCCAGATTACAGATGGCAAAGTAAATATTAAGGGGAATATCACTTGCCGTGAAAAGCCTAAAAGAGCAGATTACATTTTGTATCTGAATACAAATAATCCGATTGCGATAGTGGAGGCAAAAGATAATAAACATACTATTTCTCATGGATTGCAGCAAGCCATAACTTATGCGCAAATGCTTGACCTTCCATTTGCTTATTCTTCTAATGGTGATGGATTTGTGGAACATGATTTTTTAACAGGTAAAGAGCGGCAATTTAGTCTTGAAAATTTTCCCACGGAAAAGGAATTGATTGAGAGATATTGTAACGAAGCAAACGATGGAGCAGGCTTAAACACCTCCGAAGAAACCATAATAGAACAGCCATATTATTCTGGACAAAATACGTATGCCCCTAGATATTACCAACGTATTGCTGTAAACAGAACACTGGATGCAATTGCCAAAGGTCAAAATAGAATCCTTTTGGTTATGGCGACCGGAACAGGTAAAACGTATACTGCGTTCCAGATTGTTTACCGTTTGCTGAAAAGTGGATTGAAAAAGAAAATCCTCTATTTGGCTGATAGGAATATTTTAGTTGATCAATCCATTCAACAAGACTTTTCTCCATTGGAAAAGGTAATACATAAAGTCAACTATGCAAAAGATGATCCTAGTACTATCTCTTCTTATGAAGTTTATTTTTCCCTGTATCATCAACTGGCTGGAGATGACAAAGACGAAGAAACTGATGATGGGGATGCTGTTTCTAAATTAAGCTCCTTGTTTGACAACGATTTTTTCGATTTGATTATTGTAGATGAGTGCCATAGAGGAAGTGCTAAAAAAGATAGCAATTGGAGAAAAATACTCGATTATTTTGCGTCAGCTACGCAAATTGGTATGACCGCCACACCAAAAGAAACCAAGTACGTTTCCAATATAGATTATTTTGGAGAACCTGTTTATAAGTATAGCTTGCGGGAAGGCATTGAAGATGGTTTCCTTGCGCCCTTTAAGGTCATTAATATTACAACTGACATTAGTGAGGGCTGGAGACCAAAAAAAGGCCAGCGGGATATATATGGTAACGAAATCGAAGATAGAATTTATACTAACAGCGATTTTGACTATTCCATTATTCTTGAGGACCGCATTCAACAGGTGGCTGCTGAAATCACCAAGTACCTTAAAAGTACGGACCGGATGGCCAAAACCATCGTGTTCTGTGCTACGGAAGATGCTGCTGAACGTATGAGAATGGCTCTTTCCAATCTCAATGCAGATATGGTGAAGCAGAACCCGGATTATGTGGTACGTATTACCGGAAGTGATGCTTACGGGAAAAGCAAACTAAGTTATTTTATTTCTGTAGGTTCTAAATATCCAGTTATTGCAACAACGTCTAAACTGCTTTCTACTGGCGCAGACTGTAAAATGACTAAACTCATTGTTTTGGATGAGATGATTGGTTCTATGACAGAATTCAAACAAATTATTGGTCGTGGAACAAGACTGCGTGAAAAAGATGGCAAGATGAGTTTTGTGGTTATGGATTTCCGTGGTGTAACCCGGTTATTTGCTGACCCTGACTGGGATGGTCCGATATACATTGATCCTGGTTATAATCCCAATAGTAATGGAGTTGGGGGAGACCAGCCAGGAGGTGGCCCACCGCCTCCGCCCAAAGAAATGACTCCTTATGTAAATACAGAAGGATGTCCGGTTCAGGTTATTCGAGAAACTGTCTCCATTTATGATGCGGGAGGTAAGCTGCTTCGTCAGGAAAATATCATTGATTATACGAAAGAAAATATTCAAGGAGAGTATGCCTCCTTGGAAAATTTTATTCGGAATTGGTCGGCTGAAGATAAAAAAGAAAAGATAAAAGATTTATTACTGGAACGTGGGATTGACTTAGACACGCTTAAAAAAGCCCAACATATGGAAGATGTAGATGATTTTGATTTTATTTGTCATGTGGCTTTTAAAAAAAAACCGCTTACAAGAAAAGAGCGGGCAAATAATGTCAAAAAGCGTGATTTTCTGAGTAAATACAACGGTGTTGCACGAGAAGTTCTGGAAGCCCTTCTCGATAAATATATGAATACTGGTATATACGAAATTGAAAAGACTGAAGTACTGAAACTAGATCCTTTTCAAAAATTGGGTAAACCGTCTAAGATAGCATCTTATTTTGGTGGCAAAGAGGGTTACCGTAAAGCAATTCAGGATTTGGAATATTTACTATACACAGATGAGGCGGTATAAGATTTATGAGTAATGTATCCAGTTTTGTAAAAAGAGTACGTGACATTATGAGAAACGATGCAGGCATTAATGGTGATGCTCAGCGCATTGAACAGATAGCCTGGATGCTCTTTCTAAAAGTATATGATACTAAAGAACAGGATTGGGAATTTGACGATGAGAACTATGAGTCTATTATTCCAGAGGAATGCAGATGGAGTAATTGGGCCCATGATGAGTCAGGCAAAGGATTGACTGGGGACAAGCTGCTGGATTTTGTGAATAATTCTTTATTTCCCACTCTGAAAGCATTGCCAGTCGATGCTAATACTCCTATTAAGAAAGCTATAGTACAAACTACTTTTTCTGATGCTAATCAATACATGAAAGATGGTGTACTGCTGCGGCAAGTAATTAATGTAATTGATGAACTGCAATTGGATGACTATAAGGAAAGCCATGCATTTGGTGAAATTTACGAGAATATTTTAAAAGAATTGCAAAGTGCTGGTTCGGCAGGTGAATTTTATACTCCACGTGCGGTAACCGATTTTATGGCGCAGATGATTCATCCAAAAATTGGGGAACATATGGCGGATTTTGCCTGTGGTACAGGTGGTTTTATTACCAGTTGGCTGAAAGAATTAAAAAAAGAAGTTAAAACGACCGATGATGAAGAAGCTTATAGCAACTCCATTTACGGTATTGAGAAAAAAAGTTTCCTTATATGTTGTGTATTACCAATATGCTTTTACATGACTTGGATGTTCCTAGAGTGTTCCATGACAACTCCTTATTAAGAGATGTTTTGGATTATACGGAGAAAGACCAATTTGATGTAATCCTGATGAATCCCCCGTATGGTGGTTCTGAAAAGAATGAAGTGAAAAATCATTTCCCGGCAGATTTGGCCAGCAGCGAGACAGCAGATTTATTTATGTCGGTTATTATGTATCGGCTAAAGAAAGGCGGAAGAGCTGCTGTTATTCTGCCGGATGGATTCTTATTTGGTACTGATAATGCCAAAATAGCTATCAAAAAGAAACTAGTTTCTGAATTTAATCTACATACGATAATCCGGATGCCTGGCAGTGTTTTTGCTCCATATACTTCAATAACCACAAATATTTTATTTTTTGATAATACTGGGGCTACTGAAAGAACTTGGTTCTATCGGTTGGATATGCCAGAAGGCTACAAGCATTTTAGCAAGACAAAGCCCATGAAATTGGAGCATTTTGCACCAGCGGTGGAGTGGTGGAATAATCGCCAAGAATTGACAGAAGAAGGGTTTGATAAAGCAAAATGTTATACGGCTGAGGAGTTAGCAGACAGGAATTATAACATTGATCTCTGTGGATACCCTCATGAAGAAGAAGAAATATTGCCTCCCAAAGAATTGATTCAACAATATCTAGAAAAGAGAAATAGTTTGAATGCAGATATTGACCGAACCCTGAAACAGATTACTGATATTCTGGGTATTGATTTGACAGAGGAGGGCTGATTGTGACCGGAGACCAACTAAGAAATTCTATTTTGCAAATGGCAGTGCAAGGAAAATTAGTTCCCCAAGATCCTAACGATGAACCTGCTTCTGTGCTTTTAGACCATATTTATGCAGAAAAAGAAAAACTCATAAAAGAAGGAAAAATAAAGAAGGAAAAAAATCCTTCTCGCATTTTCCGTGGTGCTGATAATTTGCCTTATGAGAAGATTGGCAAGAACGAACCTGTATGTATTGCTGAAGAAATACCGTTTGAAATCCCGGATAGCTGGGAGTGGGTAAGATTAGGTAATGTCTTTCAACATAACACAGGAAAAGCACTTAATTCAACAAATCGAACTGGACATTTGCTTAAATATATTACTACATCTAATTTATACTGGAATCGTTTTGAATTAGATAATCTAAAGTCTATGTACTTTACTGATTCTGAAATCGAAAAGTGTACGGTTCAAAAAGGTGATTTACTAGTTTGTGAAGGTGGAGATTTTGGAAGATCTGCTATATGGCCATATGAAACTAAAATTTGTATTCAAAACCACATTCATAAGCTTAGGGCTTATTTTCCAATACAAAAAAAATATTATTATTTCTTATTTTATTTGTATAAAAAAACTAATAGAATAGGCGGAAAAGGTATTGGTATACAAGGTCTTTCTTCGAATGCACTACATTCCCTTTTATTCCCACTACCGCCCTTAGCTGAACAGGAAAGAATAGTTAATCGGATTGAAGAAATAACGCCTTATACAGATAATTTCTTTACTTTATCAGAAAGATTAAATAACCTAGATGCACTATTTCCAGAGCTGCTTAAAAAGTCTGTTCTTCAAGAGGCTATAAAAGGTGCTCTTGTTCCTCAAAATACTACTGATGAGCCTGCTTCTATCCTGATAGAGCGCATTCGTAACGAGAAGCAGAAACTGATAAAAAAAGGTGAGCTAAAAAAAGAGAAACATGAATCCGTGATTATCAGAAGGGATAATTCCTATTATGAAATGTCGAATAAGATAGAACACGGTATTGATGAAGAATTACCATTTGAAATTCCTGAAACATGGGCGTGGGCACGGTTACGTGATATTTGTTTTGATTTACGCTACGGAACTTCTAATAAGTCCAGCCTTACAGGTGATATTATTGTTCTTCGCATGGGGAATATTCAAAATGGTGAGATTGACTATTCAGATTTAGTATTTAGTTCAAACCAAAAAGACAATGAAAAGTATAGGTTAGAGCCTATGGATATTCTTTTCAATCGTACAAATAGTCGAGAGCATGTAGGAAAGACAGGAATCTATCGGGGAGAATATCCTGCAATTTTTGCAGGATATCTTGTACAAATAAAGCCAATTCATATTAATCCAGAGTACTTGAATATTGTAATGAATTCTGAATATGAGAGGAATTACTGCAAAGATGTAAAGTATGATGGCATTAATCAATCGAATGTAAACGCAACAAAGATAGGGCATTTCTTGATTCCGGTTCCCCCTATCAATGAGCAAAAACGCATTGTGGAGAGCATAAATAGAATCCTTCCTGTTATGGCTGCATTTAAAGAAAAAATGTGAATTTAAACACAGGGAGCACTGTTACCGTAGGAGACTATACATCTTCTTTTGAAAGATGGTAGTTTGGATGGAAAAATTAGGTGTGTTTTCCAATTGAACAAGTGCTGTAAGCAAGATAACGTGGATAAAACTGGATAACTGCAAGAACCCCATAAGCCTGAATCAGCGAAGATAAATTTTCTTCTTGGTTCTATTAATTGGTGTGGTGAGAAATATAATGATTTTATAGAAGAATAGATGTTTAGGATTTAGCAAAACAGTAGCCATATCTATTAATACCAAAATTGTTTAGAATGGAGTCGGTTATTATATACCGTCTATAAGGTTTGCAATATTTAAAAGAAAATCCAAAACGTGCTAGATACGCTTAGTGTCGACTTATTACATAAAATTTGAGTATAGATTGAATATTTATTAACGTGTGATATCTGCTCTATGCTTACCAATCAATTACATCATCAACGATTGTACGTTGTTCTGTTGCTGTTTTCCTTAAATAAATCCTTGTCGTTTCAATGCTTTCGTGGCCCATTAAATCAGCTAAAAACGCAATATCATTGCAGCGGCTCAGGAAATTTTTAGCAAATAGATGTCTAAAAGAATGGGGATAAACAACGACTGGTTCTAAATTATAATGAATTGCGAGCTTTTTTAACTGTCCTGAAATACCTCTGGTAGTCATTCTGTTACCAAACCGATTTAAAAAGATAAAGCCACTTTTTTGTTTCTTTGCTTTAAGCCAGGCAAGAGCTTCTGATTGCAATGTTCTTGGTATATAAATTCGCCTTAATTTTCCTCCCTTGGAATACAGATCCAGATGGCCTAATTCAATATGTTCCACTTTAATTTTTATTAATTCACTCACTCGGGCTCCGGTGGCAGCCATAAAGCGAATGACAAAATACCAAAGCATATTTTTATCACGCTTTAGGGATTCTTTAAAATACGTGTAATCAGCATTGCTGATTACATTTTCAAGGAAGGTTTTTTGTTGAATTTTAATTGAAGATAATGCCCACGAATTTTTCCCGAGATATTCCAAGTAGCAATTGATAGCTCTGATGCGGAGATTAACAGTTTTTGGTTTATATTGTTCGATTAGCCAAGCTTTGTGTTCCTTTATGTTTTTCTTTGTAACTGACTCATGTCGTTTGTAATATTGTTTTACAGCGAACAAATATGATGTTACAGTATTTTCAGCAAGGTTGCTTTCTTTCAAATGTCTTTCAAATTGTAGAATCATAGTGAAAGACCTCCTTTCACTATGATTCTACCTAAAGATGAATATAATTTTCCAATGTATAATTCAATTCCATATTACAATTTAGAAACGATTAAATTTGATTATACAATCACCCATTTTCTTTACTATCCTCTTTTGTTCTAAATAAGGTGGAACTGGAACTAAATACTTGGACATAAAATTCTTTCCAATGCGCTGCTGCCCCGCAGTTCCAGTAAATTCTTTAGTTCCAGATTGAATAAAGTAACAGGATTTAAAAATAAGTAAAAAAAATGGCATATAAAGAAGGTTTGTACAATCCCTTAATACGTGGAGTTCTGTAGTACCAGCACCATACCCACTAGGTAAATTATGTACTATTGCCGATTTTCTATTTTGAAAACAAGGAGAAATTTTGGCGATAATTATATCGTTATCCGCAAAATGTGTAAATCCACTTTTAACATCTTTCCACAGTTTTTCTTCATACTCAAAAGAATTAGTAAATCCAGCTTTGATATGCGACATTGGCATAAAACCAACAATTGTTTCATCTGGGATGTTATTACGAGGATTTATTTGAAATAACGATTCTATTCGTGCCCAAGACCATGAATAAGGAATTTCAAATGGTATTTCTTCATCAATACAGCGTTCTTTCTTATTCGAGATTTCATAATAGGAATTATCCCGTCTAAAAATGAAAGATTCATGCTTATCACATTTAATTTTTTTCTGCTTAACAAGCTCACACTTTTCTTTGTGAATGCGCTCTAAAAGGATAGATGCAGGCTCATCAGCAGGGTTTTGTGGAACAAGTTTGCCACTTATTGCTTGTTGTAGTATGGATTTTCTTAATTGAACAGGAAATTCTTCTTGTACTTCTATCAGTTTTTCGTGAATCGAATTATATTTATTTACGATGACCAATAATGAGGCTAATCTAGAAATTATTCTATTTTGCTCATTTAGTGGGGGTAATGGTACAAGATAGGATTTGATTGTCTTGGTAGAAAGTTCCTTCTGTTTAGTAGAACCATCGGACTGTTTTTCAATTACATTTTGCACTGTGGGATTAGCAAAATAATAATATAGATATTCAGCTTTTACATACGTTTTTAATGGCCGAATCACGGTTACATGACTATCTGCTACAGCCAATTCATATGGATTAGCTTCGGTTTTATATATTGCCATTCTGCCTAACGTTCCGAGACCGGTAGAATTCCACATTAAATCATAATCTTGTAATATTCGTTCCGGACCATATGTACTAATAGATTCCGGGTCAATAAATTGTGCTTTCTCAATGGAGAAACCACTCCACTGGTTACATTTTTGAGCAATTACTGGGTACTTTTTAATTGGAGAATATTTTGGCGACCTTCCTCTTTGAATATATTCGCATATTTCATTTAATCTTACCCACTCCCAGCTATCCGGGATTTCAAACGGTATTTCTTCAGCAATACATACAGGTTCGTTCTTGCCAATCTTCTCATAAGGCAAATTATCGGAACTGACAAAATTGTTTAACCCGGAATAGTTAGTTCTGGCGCACGGACCTTTTTGGGCCATGCTTCCGGATTTTTTAGGCCGTCTTATCGGTTCAAGTAGCCCAGGTGAAATTTAATGAATTTGATGGAATCGGTAGGAACGACAGACTGTAAGTGAGAAAATCTCCAATTATTGGTCGTGCGCCTGCCGGGGCTAGTGCGGACCGTTAGGTAGCTCAACTACGGAAAAGTCAGCGGGGCTGACTTTTAGCTGTAGAAAACTCTGTACCGGATTTTTTGGTCGTGCGGTCCGCAAACTATTGGCGTAGTACGGGATATCCCTCGCGTTTTAACCTTCGTGCGGTTGTTTGGACCGTAGCGGTGGTGTAGGAATCCTTATTTTGGGCAATATGCACTTCATTTAGAATAGTATATTTTCCACTGAATCAATTAGGCTGGTAAATTTGTATATTCCGGCTCTCGGGAAGCATGAGTCCGGACAACTGGAAATCACCAGTCCGGAATATCGGGAATCACTGCATAAATCGGTGTAAGTTTACCGTCTGCACGGACTTTTTTTACCACCTTCTCGGAATTCTTTTACCACCCCACCGCACTAGTAGGCCATTAAGAGATTCAGCCAAAAGCTCTGCCGGATGGTTGAGCCGGCAGAGCTGGTTATTTAGTTTTCTTTAAAGTATAGATAAGCTTTAGCTTTGAGTTGCTTTCAGGCCATACCGTTCTCTCATTGAGATACGGCCTTCAACCATAATTACGTATGAGTTATGGATAATGCGGTCCATAATAGCATCAGACACAGGGCTTGCAGATTCGGGGTTCGAATCAATCCTGGTATACCAGCCATCTGTGCTGTACTGGGTGCAGAAAATCATAGAACGTTGGCAACGAGTTTCTACAATTTCTAATAGATCATAACTTTCCTGCGGTGTTAGGGGGCGTATAAGCCATTCATCCAAAATGAGCAAATCAACTTTTTTGTAATTGGACAGGCATTTCTTTAATTCACCGCCGCTTCGGGCAATATTCAACTCATCCAGCAATTCTGGCATACGAATATATCGTACTTTCTTGAATCGTCGGCAGGCAGCGTTACCAAGAGCACAGGCAATGTAGGTTTTACCATTGCCAGAAGCTCCTTCCAGAATAATATGGTGTCCCTCGTCTACAAATTTGCAGCTGGATAGGCGTAAAATCTGTGCTTTATCCAACTCTCTATCTTCGTAGTACTCAATTTCTTCTACTGCGGCAGCTGGGGCAGAAAAATTTGCATTCTTAATGAGGCGCTGTACTGTATTCGTTTGGCGTCGGTTCCATTCGGCAGTCACCATCAGTCCTAATCGTTCCTCAAAGCCAAGCTCATTAAAGGTTGAGTCTTGTAATTGGTGGGATAATTCATCCGCCATAGCGGTCATTCTCATCTTCCTAAGCATCTCTACGGTTTCCTGGTCTATCATTGGCGGCCACCTCTATCCTTACTGAAATACGAGGCACCGCGTGTAATTCCGTAGTTGTTTGCTGCGGCTGGCTTTTTCTGCGGAGCGTTTTTAACAGGTTTATCTTGGTCATTTTTTAAAATACTGCTGACGTTACGGACGGACGGAGTGGCCTTGTAGGCGAAAATACGTCCACAAGCGTTTTCAAGCCGTACTTTCCCGTAACGTTCTTCCAATTTCCTAAGGCTGGAGCAGGCTTTATAGCCCTGTTCTGGGGCCTTTCCGCTGGTAAGGAAATACTGCACAGTCTTTTCTGTCATGGGACCAACAGTCGTTGCCCAACGAGTGAAATCATCCGCATTGTAGGTCAGGTACCTTTGGTGTGCAAGGGGCATGTGCTCTAGGTTTACCAGCGGATCTCTCTGGACGGTCCGCAAACGACGGTGGCTGGCAACATGGCTGCCGTGGAAGAATACTTCTACAGTAGTCTTTGTCACCCGAATGTCTACCTTTTCGCCAATCAAGTTGTAAGGGACTGAATATTTGTTCTTGCCATCTGAAATAAGATAATCATTGGGAACTTTGGCTACCGACCAAACAGCAGCCTCAAAATCTGTAGGTGGCAGAGGAAGCATATATTGCTTTTCTTCTTCCATATAGGCACTGTAGCGGGAGCCTGCCATCTGCTTAAAGGGGCGGTTGTTCATTTCTTTAAGTTTTTCCGCAATAGCCTCATTCATTTCATGAAGGGAAAAGAATTTCCTTGAACGTAAGGCAGCAAGAATCCAGGTTTCAGCAAAACGCACAGAAGCTTCTGCGGAGCTTTTATCCTTAGGCCTGCGCACACGGGCTGGTACAATTGCCGTACCATAATGTTCAGCCAATTCCTGGTAACTGCGGTTTAGGATTGTTTCATACTTAGTATTAGACGTGGTTGCAGTTTTGCAATTGTCAGGAATTAGAAGCCGAGGAACACCACCATAAAACTTGAAGGCGTGGATATGGCAGTTCAGCCAGTTCTCAGTTTTCATATCGTCGCAGGCTTCTGCATAGGTATAATAACTGCACGGCAAGGTGGCAATAAAGAGATACGCTGGGCTTGTACTGCCGGTTACCGGGTCATATATGGGAAGAGTATCCCCAGCCCAGTCGACCTGCATGGCATCGCCAGGTTTATGCTGAATACGCATGGTGGCTTTGGTCACCCGGGCCCATTTTCGGTATTTCTCTGCAAATTGTGTACTCATATAAGGCGTTTTGCCAGTCTCGTAGCACTGTCTGCAATATTCTTCCCATAGAAGCGTCATCGTTACACCAGATTTTGCTAGTTCCCGATGGATGTAGGGATAGTCTGGTTCAACATAAAAAACTTTGGTCATGCTCTTTCTTGGGAATAATATTGTTTCCAATTCAGCATTAGTGATGCTGGAATCCAGCGGCCAGCTAATGCCTTGTTGGTCTGCAGCCTTGTAGACTGCACTGATGGTTGGGCGAGAAGCAACTTTGGTTAAAGCTATCCCGCGTTGAGTGCACCCCTTGCTTCGCAGCATAAGAATCTTTCGGTAATCCGTCATATGAGGACCCCCTTATACTAAAGTCACACGAGAACCGTGTGCTATCTTCAGTATGAGAGTTATTGAGCAGGGTGGCAAATACTTCCGGAAGGATGGTCAAATAACTGCGGCAGAGTGGTAAAAAAAGTCCGTGCACATGGCAAAATCGTATCGGTATATTCAAATCACTTTCCGGCGTTTTGGAAATCACTTTCCGGAGTTTTCGAAATCACTTATAAAAAAGCGATTCTGATTGCAGGTTGAAAACTTGATAGGGTTCAAATTTCTTTTGAAAATTCTTAGAAACGCACAACCGCTTAACCAGAATTGATCCAGCTTGTCCATTTCACGTCAAGGGTGCCCAGCACAACGCTTGTCCTTGGCGGGAAATGGACAGGCTGGTAGAATCCGTCAAGCGGGGTGCGCTTCCAAGTTGAATTATGCATGGTAGCGCAGCAAAGTCATAGCCTTGATTAAGTGATTTCCATTTTACCGGAATCTGCTTTCCAAATTTCCGGATTCATGATTTCCAACCACCGGATTGGTGATGTATTTTGACCCGGAATATTCAAGGTATGTATCTTTTTATAGAAATAGTTTGATTGAAAATATAAATACTAGTAATATATTAATAAATATGACTGTGTCAAGTATTTTGTGTAAATAGCAATCTTAGTAACTTTTATCGTAATTTGTCATCAAGGCTGACATCCGTTCATACATCAATAACTGGCTCCGCAAGACGGCCCAATTGGGCATATGCCGGTCTCCCCATTTCTTGTATAGTTCCTGAATCCGCAGATAGAATATCTTGAACACGGCATCTTCGTTAGGGAAGTACAACCTGCCGAATTAGAAGGTAAATGAATTGGCAAATTGCCGTACAGGAATATAGAGGGTAGCGTTTGATGCTGAACTCAATCCTTAGCGATAAAGAAATAGACCGAATGGGATACATAACCCTGTTGGCCTATTATGAGCAAGTATGTGAAAACTAGAGAGCAGAGAAATGGTTGGATGCGTTTGCAAAAAAATGAATTAAAGACAGGAGTCGATACTAATATGGCAAAAAAATTGTTTTTAATGATAACCCTTTTACTGTTACCGCTTGTTTCATGTGAGGCGGCGTATCATCCCTATCCGGAATATTTGAACAATAATCATAATTTTCCAATTGTTTATGCGCACATGGGCGTTGCTTATTATTTGGATGTGAGTTCGATTGTCGTAAAACAGCGGACAGAGGATGGTTCTTTATTGGTAGCGGCCAATGAAATCACATATGACAATGAAAAACAGCAGGTTGTATGGGGGCAGGAACCGCAGACTGTGTGGTATTATTATACGTCTAACCCAAACGACGTTGGATACCGTTTTTATAAAGACTATGATCGTAAGGTAGCCTTGCCTGTCTATCAGGGTCGAAATATAGTTTTTGATTCATGGAATCATGGGTTTACCTGGCATGCATTTGATTTAAATAATCCCAATGGATATATGCAAAGAACTATTAGAGGATTTAAGAGAATTCTGGAGCATATCTAAACCCTGCCAGAAAAGAGGTGTTACTGTTCATGCTGAAGAAGGTTTTCCTTGTATTAGCGTTGGCAATTATTCCGTTGACAGCCAGCGCTTATCCAAGTGAATATATGAATGGAGATCATAATTTTCGACTCGTGGGAAATGTAGAAAAAACGGCGCATTTTTTGTATTTAGATACAACTTCTGTCACCGTTAAGCGAAATGATGCAGGTACATTGCTAGCAGCAGGCAACTTCTTTTACTGGGATGATATAACTGACAAAGAATATTATGGGCCGGTGACATTTTGGTTTTATTACACGACAAATCCTTTAGAAGTTGGCTATCGAACCATCAAATTTGGCGACCGAAAAGTAGCATTACCGGAATATCAGGGTGAAAAGACAGCCTATACATCTACAGATGATGGATTTACTTGGTACAAAATCGATTTAAATTATGAGTACTTAGACAGCCAGGCATTTAGACGAATTCGGGAATACGTTTAGGGCATAGAAATAAGCAAGAGTTTATACTAGGATATTCCTAGCGCATTACGGATTGCATTATCCAATTCTATAGCCGTTGGTAAATTGGGGCCAGAAACAAATCTGTCGGAAAAATCCTTCATTCTAAATCGTAATTTTCTAATGGGCGCTATAGAACGTATTTGTTGAATATACCGGAGCTAATATCCCCACCTGTCCGGTAAATGGAAACCGCCATTCCGGAAAATAAGAAACCACAGATTCCGGACTTAGGAAACCGATTGGACCTATAATGTAGCTATGCACCGTTGGTGCATAGCTACTTACAGGGAGGTTGTCCCATGTCCAGAGTCAAACCTAATTATCGCGAAATCCTGCGGCTGGGTTCTAAGGGGCTAAGTCAGGAGGATATCGCAGCCAGCGTTGGTTCCTCGAAGAAGACTGCATAAACCGGAGCAACTAGGCCATCTGCACGGACTTTTTAGGCCACCCTTCCGGACTATTAGTCCAGGTGCTTTTTAAAAGCTCTGCCGGATCTGTAGAACCGGCAGAGTGAATCTAGCAGCTTTCAACCGATATATATTGTTTTAAATCTCTTTCAGTGTGCCAATGAAGGTATGGGCACGCATGAACAGGGTGGCAAGTATCGACGGCAAGACAGCCTAAATTCTGCGGTAGGGTGGAAGAAAAACACCGTGCAGGTGGCCTAAGAACGGAATATGCTTTAAACAAGAGAAAAATGTTTTTAGGTCGTGCGGTCAGCAAACTTTTGGTGTGGTGCGGGTATCCCCCATTGCCGCTATGCGGCATTTCCCCAAAGGGAAACGCTTGTCCCCTTTTGGGGCTAGTACATGAAGGACGGTAGCTCAACCACGGAAAAGTCAGCGGGGCTGACTTTTAGCTGTAGAAAACTCTGTACCGGATTTTTTGGTCGAGTGGTCAGCGGACTTTTGGCGTGGTGCGGGGGATTTCGGATTTTTGGTCGTGCGGTCCGCAAACTTTTGGCGAAGTAGGGGATATCCCTCGCATTTTTAACCTTTGTACGGTTGGCCGGGGCCAGTACTGGCCTGGGGGTAGCTCAACCACGAAAAAGTTAGCAGAACTGGCATTTTTCTCGCCAATCAGTTATAATGCTACTAACAAATCCCGGTGGAGTAATTACGTTTTGCTTTGCAGTTTCACACCCTGGCAAAGGGATTGCTCGGCGAGAGCTATTGCAGTTTGAGGGCAGGTGAAGGGCAATGCTAAGCGCCACTGGGGAAATAAAGCAATTGTAAATGACGAGGCGCATGGGCTTCACGCGCACTTTCAATCCAGGAAGTGCTGCGAAATTCACATTGCTCTCAAACGTTTGAGCGTATGTAAATTTCTCATGGTATTTTGGCAGCGATTTTCTTTGCTGCTGCTCTCAAAAGGCTTGTCTACTCCTATAGGGGCAGGCAGGTCTTTTCTCCTTATTTACCGCTTTTTAACTGCCGTCTGGGGGCCGCAATTCCTCTTTTACCTCCAAATTGTATCATTTATACAAAAAAGTTTTAAAAACCTATTGACGGTGTGGGGGAGTTATGCTATTATAAATAAGCTTTCTCACGGGGAAGTAATGGCAAACCAGAACAGCTGCTTGTTTGAGAAATTAGCTTCAAAAAAAAGTAGTTGACAAAATCTTCTGAGTTTGCTAAACTATCAAAGTCGTTGATGAACAAGAAGCGATGGAAGAACTTTGAAAACTGAATATTGATTGACAGATGTGCGGGTCAAGTCACCTTTATGGTGATGAGATCGAGTCACTTCGAGACAACGAAGTAAAAAAATCAAAGCTAGTATTTTCAAGAGCCAAGCGGCTTTTCAAAATAATTCTATTTTGGAGAGTTTGATCCTGGCTCAGGACGAACGCTGGCGGCGTGCTTAACACATGCAAGTCGAACGGAGAATTTATTTCGGTAAATTCTTAGTGGCGAACGGGTGAGTAACGCGTAGGCAACCTGCCCTCCAGTTGGGGACAACATTCCGAAAGGAATGCTAATACCGAATGTGATCCTTCTTCCGCATGGAGGAAGGATGAAAGATGGCCTCTATTTATAAGCTATCGCTGGAAGATGGGCCTGCGTCTGATTAGCTAGTTGGTGGGGTAACGGCTCACCAAGGCGATGATCAGTAGCCGGTCTGAGAGGATGAACGGCCACATTGGGACTGAGACACGGCCCAAACTCCTACGGGAGGCAGCAGTGGGGAATCTTCCGCAATGGACGAAAGTCTGACGGAGCAACGCCGCGTGAGTGATGAAGGTCTTCGGATTGTAAAACTCTGTTGTCAGGGACGAATGTGCGAACGTTGAATAAGCGTTTGTATTGACGGTACCTGACGAGGAAGCCACGGCTAACTACGTGCCAGCAGCCGCGGTAATACGTAGGTGGCAAGCGTTGTCCGGAATTATTGGGCGTAAAGAGCATGTAGGCGGGCTTTTAAGTCCGACGTGAAAATGCGGGGCTTAACCCCGTATGGCGTTGGATACTGGAAGTCTTGAGTGCAGGAGAGGAAAGGGGAATTCCCAGTGTAGCGGTGAAATGCGTAGATATTGGGAGGAACACCAGTGGCGAAGGCGCCTTTCTGGACTGTGTCTGACGCTGAGATGCGAAAGCCAGGGTAGCAAACGGGATTAGATACCCCGGTAGTCCTGGCCGTAAACGATGGGTACTAGGTGTAGGAGGTATCGACCCCTTCTGTGCCGGAGTTAACGCAATAAGTACCCCGCCTGGGGACTACGATCGCAAGATTGAAACTCAAAGGAATTGACGGGGGCCCGCACAAGCGGTGGAGTATGTGGTTTAATTCGACGCAACGCGAAGAACCTTACCAAGGCTTGACATTGAGTGAAAGACCTAGAGATAGGTCCCTCTCTTCGGAGACACGAAAACAGGTGGTGCATGGCTGTCGTCAGCTCGTGTCGTGAGATGTTGGGTTAAGTCCCGCAACGAGCGCAACCCTTATCCTATGTTACCAGCGCGTAATGGCGGGGACTCATAGGAGACTGCCAGGGATAACCTGGAGGAAGGCGGGGATGACGTCAAGTCATCATGCCCCTTATGTCTTGGGCTACACACGTACTACAATGGTCGGCAACAAAGGGCAGCAAAGCCGCGAGGCAGAGCAAATCCCAGAAACCCGACCCCAGTTCGGATCGCAGGCTGCAACCCGCCTGCGTGAAGTTGGAATCGCTAGTAATCGCAGGTCAGCATACTGCGGTGAATACGTTCCCGGGCCTTGTACACACCGCCCGTCACACCACGAAAGTTGGTAACACCCGAAGCCGGTGAGATAACCGTAAGGAGTCAGCTGTCTAAGGTGGGGCCGATGATTGGGGTGAAGTCGTAACAAGGTAGCCGTTCGAGAACGAGCGGCTGGATCACCTCCTTTCTATGGAGAACCGTTGGATGCCAAGGCATTTCAACTATTCTCGTCGACGCACATCTGTCAATATCAATATTCTGTTTTGAGGGTTCTGCCCTCAAGATGGTAAGGAAATGGGCCCATAGCTCAGCTGGTTAGAGCGCACGCCTGATAAGCGTGAGGTCAGTGGTTCGAGTCCACTTGGGCCCACCATATTTTCCTAAAGGAATGTATGCTGGGGGCGTAGCTCAGCTGGGAGAGCACCTGCCTTGCAAGCAGGGGGTCAGGAGTTCGATTCTCCTCGTCTCCACCAATTACTTACTATCGTATGAACCTTGAAAACTTCATAGAAGAGACAAAAAACAGTTTTGATGAAAATCAAAATTAAATCTACTATGTATTGTGATGAATATGTAGTAGATACCTCTAATCTAAATGCGAATTTAGAGACGAGTAACGAGAAAACTAGGAACACGTAAGTGTGACTTAGTAGAACTAGTTGTTTTCGTCAAGAATCGATTTTATTCAAGGAACGAGGAGCGTTTTGCCGCAGATAATACTACAAGGTATATCGAGGACAAAACACGACAAGTGACGCAGAAGAAAACGATTATCGGCGAAAACAGAAAGACTCCAACAAGATTCGGGATAGTTCGCGAAGCGAGGAAGCAAATTTCCGGAGATAATACTAAAGTATATCGAGGAAAATTTGCGACGAGCGACAAAGAAATGGCCGAATATTGCTAGGAGATAAGTCAAGCTACTAAGGGCATACGGCGGATGCCTAGGCACTAAGAGCCGATGAAGGACGCGGTAAGCTGCGAAAAGCTACGGGGAACCGCAAGCAGGTTTTGATCCGTAGATGTCCGAATGGGGAAACCCACCAGCCGTAATGGGCTGGTATCCTTAGGGAAGGGAACCCGGTGAACTGAAACATCTAAGTAGCCGGAGGAAGAGAAATCAAACGAGATGCCCACAGTAGCGGCGAGCGAAGAGGGCAGAGCCTAAACCGGGAAGCTTCGGCTTTCCGGGGTTACGGACTCACATAATTCAAGTTTATCCTAGCCGAATTACCTGGAAAGGTAAGCCACAGAGCATAAAAGCTGCGTAGGTTAAAGGACGAGCGAGAAGGTGAGTATCCAGAGTACCACGAAGCACGAGGAATTTTGTGGGAAGTCGGGGGGACCACCCTCCAAGGCTAAACACTACTTAGTGACCGATAGCGCATAGTACCGTGAGGGAAAGGTGAAAAGAACCGCGGGAGCGGAGTGAAAGAGAACCTGAAACCGTATGTCTACAAGCAGTCGGAGCGCAAGCGACGGCGTGCCTATTGAAGAATGAGCCAACGAGTTGCGGGCACTAGCGAGGTTAAGCAGGAAATGCGGAGCCGTAGGGAAACCGAGTCTGAAAAGGGCGATGAGTTAGTGTTCGCAGACCCGAAACTGTAGTGATCTACCCATGATCAGGTTGAAGCACAGGTAAAATTGTGTGGAGGACCGAACCGGTGAGTGTTGAAAAACTTTCGGATGAATCGTGGGTAGCGGTGAAATTCCAATCGAACGCAGAGATAGCTGGTTCTCCTCGAAATAGCTTTAGGGCTAGCCTCAAGCAGTAAGCATAGGCGGTAGAGCACTGATCGGGATAGGGACTGTAATGGTTACCGAACCCTGTCAAACTACGAATGGTTATGCTGCAAAGCTTGGGAGTCAGACTACGAGAGATAAGTCCCGTTGTCAAAAGGGAAACAGCCCAGACCATCAGCTAAGGTCCCCAATGCCATACTAAGTGGAAAAGGATGTGGGGTCTCATAAACAACCAGGATGTTGGCTCAGAAGCAGCCACCATTTAAAGAGTGCGTAATAGCTCACTGGTCGAGAGGCCCTGCGCCGAAGATTCCCGGGGCTAAAGTATGGAACCGAAGCTATGGATGCAAGCTTAGGCTTGCGTGGTAGAGGAGCGTTCCCATCGGGTTGAAGTCGTACTGTAAGGTACGGTGGACTGGTGGGAAGTGAGAATGTTGGCATGAGTAGCGAAAAGAAAGGTGAGAATCCTTTCCACCGAAAGCATAAGGATTCCTGAGCAACGATCGTCGTCTCAGGGTAAGTCGGGACCTAATCCGAGGCAAAGAGCGTAGGAGATGGACAACTGGTTGATATTCCAGTACCGGCAGCAATCGTTTGAACAATGGAGTGACGCAGGAAGGCAGGTCCGCACGAGATTGGTAGTTCGTGTGCAAGCATGCAGGCTGGTGTACAGGCAAATCCGTACACTGAGGCTGAGGTGTGACGCGGAGGGAACTTGTTCCCGAAGGGATTGAGCCTACGCTGCCGAGAAAAGCTTCTAGTGAGCAAGCTGCCGCCCGTACCGTAAACCGACACAGGTATGCGGGGAGAGAATCCTAAGGTGCGCGGGAGAACCCTCGTTAAGGAACTCGGCAAAATGTACCCGTAACTTCGGGATAAGGGTAGCCATCGTGGTGAAGGGACTTGCTCCTGGAGCCTAGGATGGTCGCAGAGAAGAGGCCCAAGCGACTGTTAACCAGAAACACAGGTGCCTGCGAAAGAGAAATCTGATGTATAGGTGCTGACACCTGCCCAGTGCTGGAAGGTTAAAGAAGGATGTCCGGGTTCGACCCAAAGCATTCGACTGAAGCCCCAGTGAACGGCGGCCGTAACTATAACGGTCCTAAGGTAGCGAAATTCCTTGTCGGGTAAGTTCCGACCCGCACGAAAGGTGTAACGATTTGGGCACTGTCTCAACGAGGGACCCGGTGAAATTGAAATACCTGTGAAGATGCAGGTTACCCGCGACTGGACAGAAAGACCCCATGGAGCTTTACTGTAACCTAATATTGGGTTCTGATATTTGATGCACAGGATAGGTGGGAGGCTGAGATGATAGTCCTTTGGGATTATCGGAGCCGCCGTTGGGATACCACCCTTCAACTATCGGGATTCTAACCGAGCGAGTAACGATCGCCGGGACATTGTTAGGCGGGCAGTTTGACTGGGGCGGTCGCCTCCTAAAGAGTAACGGAGGCGCCCAAAGGTTCCCTCAGCGCGGACGGAAACCGCGCGCGGAGTGTAAAGGCAGAAGGGAGCTTGACTGCGAGCCAAACACGGCGAGCAGGTACGAAAGTAGGGCTTAGTGATCCGGTGGCATCCAAGTGGAAGGGCCATCGCTCAACGGATAAAAGCTACCCTGGGGATAACAGGCTAATCTCTCCCAAGAGTCCATATCGACGGGGAGGTTTGGCACCTCGATGTCGGCTCATCACATCCTGGGGCTGAAGTCGGTCCCAAGGGCTGGGCTGTTCGCCCATTAAAGTGGTACGTGAGCTGGGTTCAGAACGTCGTGAGACAGTTCGGTCCCTATCCATCGCGGGCGTAAGAGATTTGAAGGGGGCTGCTCCTAGTACGAGAGGACCGGAGTGGACAGACCGCTGGTGTACCAATTATCCTGCCAAGGGTATAGTTGGGTAGCTACGTCTGGAACGGATAAACGCTGAAAGCATCTAAGCGTGAAGCCATCCTTAAGATGAGATCTCTCACGGAGTAATCCGGTAAGACACCTTGAAGAACACAAGGTTGATAGGCAGGATGTGTAAGCACAGCAATGTGTTCAGCTGACCTGTACTAATATGTCGAGGGCTTGACTTAAACCGCAAGTCCAAGAAGTAAAGAACGTCTCTTCATGAAGTTTTGAAGGCTCATGCCTTCTAATTGATAATCCGGTGGTTATGGCTGAAGGGATCCACCTGTTCCCATGCCGAACACAGTAGTTAAGCCTTCATACGCCGAAAGTACTCGACTGGAAACGGTCCGGGAGGATAGGAAGCTGCCGGTTAGGCAAGACCCGAGTGATGACTCACTCGGGTCTTTTCTTATTTGAAAAACAATAACCCAGCCCTTCCCGGGGAGATCCCGGGGATTGGGCTGGGTTGTCTATTATCTGGGGGCAGCGGTTAAACGCACTGCTAGCGATTCACTGGAGGTGCGGGCCAAATGGGATGTTGCGGCCGGAGGCCGCTGTGCCTTATCCGCACAACTTCTGGAGGTCCTGGCTTTGAACCCCAACCTGGCCACGCTTTGTTCTTGGGGCGTGGCCTTTCCTTCCCCTTCTCCTGTTCGCGCAACGCAGCGAACAGGTAAGTGGAAGGTAGCGGCCTTTGGCCGAAATGCTGGGAAAGGTCCGCTGGATGCCGGGTATTGCAGTTTTCATCCAGGTATTAGCGGCCACCGGCCGCTTGCCTTCTCCACCCAACAGTGGTCCAAGGTGGGGAAGGTGCCGGTGGAATCACCGGCGGTTGGGGCAATCCAGGTGTTATGGTTTTTCTTGGAGTGTATCTGCATTAGCCTTCCGAACATCTTGGTGTTGAACCCCATCCTTGTTCCGCTTTAATGTTGGGGGCGGAACGTTCCTTCCCCTTCTCCTGTTCGAGCGGAGCTGCGAACAGGTAAGTGGAAGGCAGCGGCCTGAGGCCGCAAAATGCTGAGGTAAACTTCCTCCGTCAGCCCTTGGCTGACACCTACCACACGCTTTGCGCTCACATCCAAGAGCATGTCAGTTTATCAAAATGCTCTTGGCTAATGTGAGCCATGTGATAGCAGCCCCAGAAGCAAGCCCGCAGGGCGCGGCTGATTGGCTAGCTGCGAACCACTGTGGTAGGCTTCCGTGACACTACTGGTCAAGTATAATCCAAAATATAGTACTGATAAGAAGTTGAACCGTGGTGGTTATGCAAGCTTCCTTCAAACGTGAAGGAAGTGTCGCCGGAAGGCGACGATAGAAGTTCATCTAGGCATTGGCGGCCGGAAGCCGCTTGCCTTCTCCACCCAACAGTGGTCCAAGGTGGGGAAGGTGCCGGTGGAATCACCGGCGGTTGGGGCAATCCAAGTGTTATGGTTTTTCTTGGAGTGTATCTGCATTAGCCTTCCGAACATCTTGGTGTTGAACCCCATCCTTGTTCCGCTTTAATGCTGGGGGCGGAACGTTCCTTCCCCTTCTCCTGTTCGAGCGGAGCTGCGAACAGGTAAGTGGAAGGCAGCGGCCTGCGGCCGCAAAACGCTGAGATAAACTTCCTCCGTCAGCCCTTGGCTGACACCTACCACACGCTTGTGGTAGGCTTCCATGAAACCACTGGTCAAGTTAAATCTAAAATATAGTACTGATAAGAAGTTGAATCGTGGTGGTTACGCAAGCTTCCTGCAAGCGTGCAGGAAGTGGCGCCGGTAGGCGCCGATAGAAGTTTAACCAGGTATTAACGGCCTACGGCCGAAATGCCGGAATAAACTTCCTCCGTCAGCCCTTGGCTGACACCTACACACGCTTGTGGCAGGCTTCCATGAAACCATTGGTCAAGTTAAATCTAAAATATAGTACTGATAAGAAATTGAACCATGGTGGTTACGCAAGCTTCCTGCAAGCGTGTAGGAAGTGGCGCCGGTGGGCGCCGATAGAAGTTTAACTCAACCATTTGCGGCCACCGGCGGCGGGGGTCTTCCGGGTATCTTTTTTTTGAACTCCAGCTTTATTCCCTTTTAGCACTGGGCGTGGACTGTTCCTCCGCCAGCATCATTATCTACCCCTTATTTCCCCAGATCCCGTTTGGCAAGCTCAATTCTGCGGCTGACCAAATCGGGGACGGTGTCGGACAGACTGGCGCCTTTGGAGCGGTTGCAGTGTTTGCAGATGCACTGGAGGTTGCCTCTGGTGTTGTTGCCGCCGTATTTTTGGGGGATAATATGGTCGATGTCCATATCTCCTTTTCTAAAATGTCTGCCGCATTTTTTGCACACGTACCAGCCGTGATTGGAGTCCACGTCTTCGAAGGCTCTGTCCCGATAGCGGCGATCGTTGTTGGTTTCTTTGCTCACGGCTTCTTTGAATGAATCAAAAAATCCCATTTTTTTCTCCTTTCAAATTTCCCCTACAACTGGAATTTTTATAATACTTTTGTTACTATTATAGATAACGAAATCTGAATGTTCAAGAGGTGTCCTGTCAGGGGCAGGGCGGTAATACCTGCTTGAACGGAAATGGGAGGAAATGACAGATGGGCTTTTGGAGTGCAGTAGGTTCTGTGGCCGGTACAGTAGTGCGGGAAGCAGCGGATAGTCTGGAAAGAAAGCAGCAGCGGATTCAGGACTATATGGACCGGTACGACTATTATGATGATGAGCGACTAATCCAGATTTACCGGGACGAGCATGCCGGCTACGAAAGACGGACCGCAGCCGCACGTCTGCTGAAGCAGCGGGGCTACGGCCGGCAGGGGTAAGGGACTTGCTGGCCGGGGAAGTGCATTGCTGCGCGGGCATTCAAAAAAGCAAATATGATGACATCGACAATTCGCAAAGCTCGGAGGCTTAGGATATGCACGCAAAAGGCTGGGACCTATGGGTCCTGGTCTTTTTTTATAGGCCGGCGGTTTTTCTCTTGTTTTAGGCTTGTATTTGCTTTTGTAGGTTGGTCAGGAAGGCTTGGTTCAATCTTGTCAGGGTTTGGCCTGTTTTCCAGATGAGTTTTACGCCAAGGGTTTTTAGGGCTTTCAGAGGGACAAAGGCAAATTCTGCTAATTCCTGGTATTCGGCTTTATCCAGGGTGATGGCGATGCCGATGCCGGAGCGTACCATGGCCAGCATATTATAGTTCATATCGTAATAACCGGCCACACGTATGCCTGGGACGTAGTGGTTCAGGTATTTGCTTAAATCGGATATAACGTCAAGCTGCTGGGGCAGCAGGACGCGGCGGTGCCTCAGGTCCGCGGCAACCAATTCGGGTTTGGCGGCCAGGGGGTCTTTTGCGGGGACTACGGCGCCCCAGTGATTGGTATAGGGCAATTCCAGTGATTCGTAGGGGGACAGGTTGTCGTTGGTCCAGACTACGCCAAAATCCAACAGGCCCAGATCGATGTCACGGAAAATCTTGTCGGAAGCCAGGGTCTGGTAGTCCAGTTTGACGCCCGAATGGTGTTCAATCAAGGGGAGGAGGGCGGAGAGAATCAAGGCATTGACGGCGCCTTCGCCGATGCCGATTCTCAGGGTGCCTGACAGGGATTGGCCTGCCAGGATTTTTTGCTGGGTGTCTTGGGTGAGCCGCAGGATTTCCTGTGCCCGCCGGTAGAGAAAATTGCCATCTTCGGTCAGGGAGATTTCTCTGCGCCCGCGCTGGAACAGGGTGACGCCCAGTTCTTGCTCCAGGTCCATAATCTGCCGGGAGAGGGTGGACTGGGAGATATGCAGCAGCTGGGCTGCTCTGGTAATGCTTTTCTGCTGGACAATGGCAATATAGTATTCTAAAACTCTGATTTCCATAGGAAGGTCCTTTCTACCGTTTTTCTTTAGTGTACCATGACTATTATACATGGTAAAGCATCGAATATAACTGTTTTACATTCTATCGGTCAGCTAATACAATGGAACCATAGAACGTGAAAGAAAATGGTACTGTCCGAAAGGAGTTTGCAATGAATTTAAACACCAAGTATAAAGCAAAATTAACGGAGCAGCTGATGCTGACCCAGGAGTGGGACAAGACTTTCCCCAAAAGCGAACAGGTGGACCAGGCAAAGGTGCAATTCGTGAATCGTTTTGGGATTACTTTGGCGGGGGATTTGTATATGCCCAAGGGGGCTGCGGCAGGGCTGCCGGCGCTGGCGGTGGTGGGCCCCTACGGCGCCGTCAAGGAACAGTCCGGCGGGTATTATGCCCAGAAACTGGCGGAGCGGGGGTTTGTTACCCTGGTTTTTGATCCGTCGTTTACCGGGGAATCCGGCGGCAAGGTGAGAAATATTTCAGCGCCGGATATCAATCTGGAGGATTTTGCCTCTGCCATTGATTATCTGGAAGCCTTGGAGGTGGTGGATAGCAGCCGCATTGGCGTGCTGGGAGTCTGCGGCTGGGGCTGCTATACTTTTCCCCTGGCTGCCATAGATACCCGGGTGAAGGCCGTTGTCAGCGCCACTATGGGGGTATTTGATACGTTCACTAGCGGCAAGGAGCGGCTGGCAGGCCGTCGGGCCTTAAATGAAATTCGCAGCAGACAGGCCCAGGGGGAGGCGGTACCGGTACTGATTACGGTGCCTGACATTACGGTGGATTCCCCAGATTATATGAAAGACTATTATGGTTATTACCGCACGGCTCGGGGTTATCACAAGCGCTCGGTAAATTCTGGTTGCGGTTGGAATCCTACGACTTTCCTGAGCCACTATACCAACGACATTTACGCCTACGCTGACGAAGTGACCCAGCCCTGTCTTTTGGTCCATGGGGACCAGGCCTGGTCCTATCAGCAGTCGGTGAAGATGCTGAAACGACTGACCCAGGCGGCCAGCAAGGAGCTGGTTACCGTAAAGGGGGCCACCCACTGTGACCTTTATGACGGCGGGGACAATGACTATATTCCCTTTGACCGGATTGAAGAATTCCTGAAGCAGAATTTATAGCGGGGAGAGGAGAGCGTATGGAATATAAAGTATTGGCCAACGGCGTGAAGCTGCCCATGGTGGGTTTTTGGGTTTTTCAGGTGGATGAACAGGTTTGTGAACAGGCAGTACTCGATGCCCTGGAAACCGGGTATCGCCATATCGATACGGCCGCAACGTATCTGAACGAGGCGGCTGTAGGCCGGGCCATTGCCAGCAGCGGTATCAAACGGGAAGACCTTTTTATCACCACCAAACTCTGGGTGCAGGACCACGGGTACGAGAATACCAAACGGGTCTTTGCCAAGAGCTTGCAGAAATTAGGGCTGGAGTATTTGGATTTATATCTGATTCACAAGCCCTATGGGGATTATTACGGCGCCTGGCGAGCGCTGGAAGACCTGTACAAGGAAGGCTTAATCCGGGCAATTGGGGTCACCAGTTTCTCCAGTGAGCGCCTGCAGGACCTGTTCCTGCACAATGAGATTAAGCCCATGGTCAATCAGATTGAAACAAATGTCTGGTTCCAAAGAAAGGCGGAAGAAGCGTTTCTGAAGAAGGAAGGCATTGCCCAGGAAGCTTGGGCACCTTTTGCAGAAGGAAAGAACCAGGTATTCCAACAGCCGGTACTCAAGGCAATCGGCAGCAAGTATAACAAAACCGTGGGGCAGGTGATGCTCCGCTGGCTGCTGCAGAGAGGAGTGTCCGTAATTCCGAAAACGGTGAAGAAGGAACGGATGCGGGAGAATCTGGACGTATTCGATTTTGCACTTTCTGACGAAGACCTGCGTGCCATTGCGGCGCTGGATACTGGAAAAAGCACGATTCTTGATGACCAGGATCTGGAAACGGCCAAATGGGTGGGTACTGTCACCTATGATTTATAAAAGGAGGGCAATCATATGCCGTATATTGCAGTGAAAGCATTTCCCAAAGACGAAGAAACCAAGAGAAAAGTAGTGGAACAGATCAATGAGATTTTCCTGAAGACCTGGGGCTGCCCCCAGGAAGCCATCACCATTTCCCTGGAGGAGGTTGCACCGGCGGAATGGAATGAGAAAGTGCGGGAGCCGGAAATACTGCCCAAGCAAAAACATATGCTGATTTTGGATGGGGAAAAGAAGTATTGAGAAGGCTGCGGGGAGAGAATGTCGTATTCCAGAGAACCCCCTGAGAAATAGCTTAGCATTCCAGCTGCGGCCAACTGATTTTAGTCCTATAGGGAAAACTCCCTGAGCGAAAATGCTCAGGGAGTTTTTTTTATGCCAGATTTGAAAATCCCACGCTATACATAGGGTTCTGGTAAGCTTTTACTATACTAAAAAATCCTCCTTCAGTAAAATGAAGATGGCTACCAACCACTTCATTTCGGAAGGAGGATGTCCTAAATGGATATTTCAAGTTTAGCACATACAACATAGCGGTATAAATATCATATTTTTTTGCACCTAAATACAGACGCCTGGTGATTAGGCCAAATCTGTAAGGGGCCGCAGCGGTATTGGCGCTGACTGCGGAGTGTAGTACTGTGGGAACCCCATCCTGGCCGCGCTTTACTCTTGGGGCGCGGCCTTTCCTTCCCCTTCTACAGTGCGCGATGCGGCGCACTGTTAAGGGGAAGGCAAATGGCCGGGGGCCGAAATGATAGGGCTGAACTTCAACCCTCACAAAAAAACGACTTGCGAACTGTTGGGCTCGCAAGTCGTTTTGGATGTTCTTTATAACCGTATCTTAATAAACTTCCTCAGTCAGTCCTGCGGACTGACGGCCCCTACACGCTTGCAGGGGCCAGTCTTAGGCCTATACGAGTCATGTGCATAACGGGTATAGCAAGGCAACATAATTCGTAAATACCGGCACTATCCTGGTCTCTCACTTGACCAGTAGCGGTATAGAATGCTTCCTGAGTGGTTCGCCGTGCTCCGTTCTCCTTCGTCCTGCGGGTTCGGCTCACGGACGGCTATCACATAGGTCGCATATACCAAATGTCCTCGGGAAAATGCATTGACATTTGGATGCGACCGTAAAGCGTGTAGGAAGTGGCACCGGTAGGTGCCGATAGAAGTTTTATTATTTCACATACAGTGCGCGGAGCGGCGCACTGTTAAGGGGAAGGCAAATGGCCGGGGGGCCGAAATGATAGGGTTGAACCTCAACCCTCACAAAAAACGACTTGCGAACTGTTGGGCTCGCAAGTCGTTTTGGGTTTTTCTTATATTTATTCGTCGTCTTCGTCTATATCTGCGTTTGGTAGGGTATTTTCTCCCGTAATGGTCAGGTGTTCTTTTTCGGCGCTGTGGACGCCTTCCAAGAAGACCAGGATGGCCAGGTTGTAGCTTTCTTCGATATCTACGGTAAAGTAGGTGAAGTAGCCTGCGCGTTCTTGGTTGATGAAGCCGTGCAGGATGGCCCGGAATACTCTCTGGAGGTGTTTCATGCGGTTTTCTTCCAGGGAGAAGGTCTTCAATACTTTGACCACGGGTTCGGTGACCATGGAAACGGCGGTTTGGAGGATTTCGTTTTCCGAGGTGGGGATTTCCATAATCAGGGCATACAGGGCATGGTGCTTTTTGGCAAATTTCCGGTAGGCCTGGGCCAGGGCTATGACGGCTTCGTCCCGTTCTTTCCGGCCGATGGCCTGCATCATTTTGGTATGCTGGGTGTTCAGGGCATACAGTCCTACCTCGGTGATCAGGGCATCCAGGTTATCATAATGCTTGTACAGGGAGGCGGTTTTCACGCCCAGGGTGTCCGCCAGCAGTTTCATGGTGAATCCTTTGATTCCGGTGTCTTCAATAATCTTAATGGCGTTTTGCAGGATAATTCCTTTTGTCAGGCCTTTATGATACATGATGCTCCCCTCCTTAGGCAGGCTTTTTCTTTTATTCTAATGCTAAGAGGGATAACTTGTCAAATTTTCTCAAAATTGCAGTTTTGTCTTCCTAAAATTGTTCCATACGCTATATAATATGGTTATAATTATTATTGTCAGGAGGCGCTCCTATGGAACTACGCACTCTTCAATATTTTTTGGCCATTGCCCAGGAAGAAAATATGACCCGGGCGGCGGCTCAGCTGCACGTTTCTCAGCCGTCCTTGTCCCGGCAGCTGGCTCAGTTGGAACGGCAGTACAAGGTGCAGCTATTTATACGGGATAAGCATCGGCTGATTCTTACGGATGCTGGGCGGCTGCTGCGGCGGCGGGCCCAGGAGATGCTGCTTCTGGCGGACAAGGCGGAGCAGGAGCTATTGGGGAATCATTTGGTAGCGGGAAATATCAGTTTTGGCTGCGGGGAAACCAAGAATGTGGCGGTGCTGTCCCAGCATATGGCGGCGTTTGGCCGGATACATCCAGAGGTGACGTTTTCGCTATTTACCTTGATTGCTGACGAGGTAAAAGACCGGCTGGCCAATGGGACCTTGGATTTTGGCCTGGTGCTGGAGCCGGTGGATATCAGCACCTACAATTATCTTCAGTATCCTATTCCGGAGTCCTGGTGCGTGCTGGTGCGGAAGGATTGCCCGCTGGCGGCCAAAGAGGTGGTAACGCCGGAGGATCTGATAGGGTATCCTCTGATTATGGCTCAGCGCCGTTCGGTGCGCAACGAACTGGAGCATTGGTTCGGCCCTGCTTTTCCTCAGGTGCATATTTGGGTCACCAGCAATCTGTCCTACAGCAATCGGTCCCTGATGGTGAAAAATGGCCTGGGGGTGGCACTGGCCCACGAATTTGAGGGCATGGATCCGGAGCTGCGGCAGATTCCGCTCTCTCCGGGGTTGATAGACCAGACGTACCTGGTGTGGAACAAGTACCAGGAATTGTCTCCGGCGGTGGGGGCTTTTGTGGATTATGCCCGGCAGCAGTTGGAAGGGACGGGAGATGAATAGGGGCGGTAGCCCTAAAGCTTTTAGGCGTATAAGCAAAGGTGCGGTGAGAAAGGAAACTTTTTGAGTTAGAGTTGCACTATGCTTGGTAAAACTTCCTCAGTCATCCCTGCGGGCTGACAGCCCCTTAGTGGTTCGCCGTATTCCAGTCATTTTCGTCTTTCAGACTCAATTCCTGGACGGCTATCGCATGGCTCGCGTGTACCAAACAGCTTCTAGAATATCTGTGACGCTGTTTGGACGCGACCGCAACGCTTGAAGGGGCCGGTCTTAGGCCCATACTGGTCATGTGCTAAATGGGGTTAGTGCAGGAATGTAGGTGGTTGCCCCATCCTGCAATGCCTGCGGCATTGCTTCCTTCCCCGCCTTGGAATGTTGTTGGGCGGAGAAGGCAGGCGGCCGGGGGCCGCTAATACCATGGGTGGGCCCTTCGGCGGTTGGTGCGGTCTGCAAACTTCCTGGTGATGGTGCGGAGAATCCTCGCTCAGTCCTTTTTTAATATCTGTGCGGTCGGCAGGGGCTAGTACTGATGCAGGGTTTTGAGAAGCAATCACAGAAAATTTGCCCGTGGGCAAATTTTTGCTGGAGAAAACTCGGTACCGGATTTTTGGTCGTGCGGTCGGCGGAGTGTAGTGCGGGGCCGAATTATAAACTTCCTCAGTCATCCCTGCGGGCTGACAGCCCCTTCACGTTTGAAGGGGCCGGTCTTAGGCCCATACTGGTCATGTGCGAAACGAGTATAGGAAAAGAAGTCATAGTACGTAGAGAAGTGCAATAACCCTCTTTGTCATTTGACCAGTAGGTGAATGGAATGCTTTCTGAGTGGTTCGCCGTGCTCCGTCCTCCTTCACCCTGGGGGCTTGCTTCTTGGGCTGCTATCACATGGCTCGCGTGTACCAAACAGCTTCTAGAATATCTGTGACGCTGTTTGGACGCGACCGCAACGCTTGAAGGAGGCATACAAGGCCTCAACTGGTCAACTATTGGTTGAATTGTAGCATTAGTATCGATAAGCTGTGAAACTATGATTGGTTTGAAGGGACCTAATAAGGAAGAAACGGATGGTTTTGGCTCTGCAATTGGCAGGGTCAGAATCATCCGTTTTTGTTTAGGTTTGCTTTATTCTTTTTTGCTGTTTTCCTGCTGGCACAGGGCTTTCAGGCTGTCCAAGAACAGCTGGCTGGTTTTGGACAGGAGGCGGTATTTTTTCCAGACGACTACGGCGTGGATTTCCATGGGGGGATCCAGGGGGATGAATTTCATTCCGGGGTCGTACTGGGAGGGGAGGTCGCCTACGCAAAAGGCGTTGGCGACCTGGGCTTTTACCAGGTGGGAGGCGTTGCCCAGCAGCTCATTGCGGCCTACAATATTCAGGTCATCGGCGCTGAGCTGGCCTCTAGCCCAGCGGACCAGGTCGAAATTCCGGGTTTTGTACCGGGCGGGGTAGAGCAGGGGCATATTCTTCAGGTCCTCGGGGGTGATTTTATCCAACTTGGACCAGGGGCTGCCCTGCCAGGTAAAGATGCCCATACGGTCGCAGCCTGGCAGCCGGAGGGATTCGTATTTGGTAATATTGATGGGTTCCAGGAGCACGCCAAAATCAAACAGGCCGTGTTCCAGTTTTTCTTCGATGGTATCGGCATTGCCGGTGGAAAATTCACAGGTAATGGCCGGGTACTGCTGGTGGAGCTGGCTGAACAGCTGGGCAATCCAGTGCATCAGGTGGGTTTCTCCTGCTCCGATGCGGATGCAGCCGTTGATTTCTACTTCATCGTTTTTCAGTTCTTCTTCTGTCTGGGACACCAGGGACAGAATTTCTTCCGCTCGCTGGCGCAGGTGCATACCTTCCTCGGTGAGAATGGTGCTGCGGTTGCTGCGGATGAAGAGCTGTTTGCCCAGTTCCCGTTCCAGGTCGGCAATCTGCCGGGACAGGGTGGGCTGGGTTACGTGGAGCACATTGGCGGCTTCCGTTATATTTTCTTCCCGGGCAACGGCCAGGAAATAATATAGGGTACGTAGTTCCATATCTTCACCTTCTATAAAGAGTTCACTGTTTTCTTATATTGTACTTGTTTTAGGGCGGAAACACAATACGCAAATTGTATACTGAAAAGTGCAGAATAAGCATTTTACATCATTTTGCCCACTTGGTATCATGATAGGGAAGAAACGCTGCCTTTTGCAAAGCAGCAGTATCTGGCCCCCGGGGGCCAGCTTCAGGGAGAAGAAAATCTATGAAAAAGCTGTTGATTGTATATTATTCCTGGTCCTGCGGGAACACCAAGCGGATTGCAGAGCTGCTGCAAAAGGAAACGGGCGGAGCGCTGCAGCGGCTGGAAACAGTAGTGCCCTATGAGGGTTCTTATAATGACGTGGTGGCCCAGGGCCAAAGGGAAGTGAACCGGCATTACCAGCCGGCCTTGAAACCGCTGGAAAAGGATCCTAAGGACTATGATATTATTGTGCTGGGTACGCCTACCTGGTGGTATACCATGGCGCCGGCCATGAGCACGTTCCTGGCGGAGCATTCCCTGGCAGGAAAAACGGTGGTGCCCTTCAGTACCCACGGGGGCTGGCCGGGACACGCCATTAAAGACCTGGAAGGGGCGGCCAAGGGGGCCAAGTGCCTGCTGCCTAAGGAAGTGCAGTTTGACTCCACCGGCGGGGATCAATTGATCACCCCGGAGAAGGAACTGGAGGCCTGGTGCAGGGAGGTGGCGGCGCTGTGACGCAGGAATGGGATAAGGTCCGGCAGAATCTGGCGGACGCCGGGTGCCCGGACTCTTTTGTGGCCACCTATCAGGTGCTGGAAAACACGGAGGAAAAGATTTCCTCTCTGCGCCGGTACCGGCGGGAACTATTGGGAAAAATCCATGACGAACAGAAAAAACTGGACTGCCTGGATTATCTGATTTATACCTTACAGAAAGAAGGAAAAACAGAATGACAACTTTGGAAGACATCAAGAAGGAAAGCCCCTTTGCTATGGGGGGAGAGAATGTGGATTATGCCAAGTTTTTTGACGGCACCAGCTATTTGAATATGCTGTCCCTGAAGCAAGTGGTGGTGGGCAACGTGACTTTTGAACCGGGCTGCCGGAACCATTGGCACATCCATCACGCCACCAAGGGCGGCGGCCAGATTCTGCTGGTAACCGCTGGCCGGGGCTATTACCAGGAATGGGGCAAGCCGGCCCAGGAACTGAAACCGGGCGATGTGGTGAATATTCCTGCCGGGGTGAAGCATTGGCACGGGGCTGCTCCTGACTCTGCTTTCCAGCATCTGGCCATTGAAGTGCCGGGAGAAGGCACCAGCAATGAATGGTGCGAGGCTGTGGATGAAGAGGAATATAAGAAGTTGAAATAAGAATTGAATAAAATCCTGACTGGGGAAGTGGTCTCCAGTCAGGATTTTTTAAATCAGGATTTTTGGTTTAGGATTAAGCATTAGAAAAACTTATCAAATACGCCGGAAAGTCGAATTGCTCCTGGGAATTCTGCTTTATATAATTAAGGCAAGAATACAAAGGGAAGCAGGATTCCCAGAAGGAGTATAGAATGATGGATAAAGAAGTAATGCTTGTGACCGGCGCTGGACAGATTAGCATGGCCATTGCCCGGAGAGTGGGGTATGGCAAGAAAATCGTCATGGGCGACAAAAATATAGAAAATGCCAAGGCCATTGCCCAGATTATGAACGGGGCGGGGTATGACGTGGAGGTGCTGGAGATGGACCTGTCTTCCCGGGAGTCCATCCGGCGGCTGATTGCCAAGGGGCAGGAGTATGGGCCCATTACCCGGCTGGTGAATGGGGCGGGGGTATCGCCCTCCCAGGCACCTATTGAAGCCATCCTGAAAGTGGATTTGTACGGCACGGCGGTGCTTCTCGAGGAAGTGGGCAAGGTGATTGCTCCTGGGGGCTGCGGGGTGACCATTTCCAGCCAATCGGGCTGGCGGATGCCCCAGCTGACGCCGGAGGAGGACCGGGCTCTGGCCACGGCCCCCACGGAAGAACTGCTGCAGTTGGACCTGCTCCAGCCGGGCAATATCCGGGATACGCTGCACGCCTACCAGCTGGCCAAGCGCTGCAACGAAAAGCGGGTTATGGGACAGGCGGTGGAATGGGGGAAACGGGGCGCCCGGATTAACGCCATTGCTCCGGGGATTATTGTGACGCCTTTGGCCCTGGATGAATTTAACGGGCCCCGGGGAGATTTCTATAAGAATATGTTTGCCAAGTGCCCGGCAGGCCGCCCGGGGACTGCGGACGAAGTGGCCAATGTGGCCGAGCTGTTGCTGAGTGAACGGGCTGCCTTTATTACGGGGTCCACTTTTTTGATGGACGGGGGCGCTACGGCTTCCTATTATTACGGACCCTTGCAGCCGAAAGCTTAAAAAGGAGAGGATAGCATGAATGCTTTTACGTATCAATACAATACGAAAGTCCTGTTTGGAGAAGCTTCTGCGGTAAAGAACCTGCCGGCAGAACTGGCCAAGGTGGGGAAGACGGTGCTTTTGGCCTACGGCGGCGGTTCTATCAAACGGAACGGCATTTACCAGGAACTGCTGGGGCTGCTCCAGCAGGCGGGCAAGCAGGTGGTGGAATTTACGGGTATTATGTCCAACCCTACCTACGCCAAGGTGCAGGAAGGGGCGGCGCTGGCCAGAGACCGGAAGGTGGACTTTATTCTGGCCGTGGGCGGCGGCTCCGTGCTGGACTGCTGCAAGGTGGTATCGGCCCAGGCCAAGCTGGACGGGGACCTGTGGGACTACGAATACAGTGAGAAGAAGGTGCCCACGGAGTTCATTCCCATGGGGGCAGTGGTGACTTCCTTTGGCACTGGGGCAGAAATGAACAACGGGGCGGTCATCACCCACACGGACAAGAAGGTGAAGGGCGCTCTGTGGGGGGCTTTCTACAGCTTTGCAGTGCTGGATCCACTGTACACCAAGACCATGCCCTTTAGTCAGGTGGCTTCTGGGTCTTTTGATTCCCTGAGCCACTGCATGGAAACGTACATGGGTACGCCCCGGAGCACCAACCTGAGCGATGAAATCAACGAGGCCTGCCAGCGCAGCATTATCCGGAACCTGCGGGCCAGCGTGCAAAATCACGAGGATATGCAGGCCAGAAGTGAGCTGCTGTGGGCGGCGGCCATGGCGGAAAACGGTATGCTGAAACTGGGCAAAGTCACGGACTTTCAGGCTCATATGCTGGAACACCAGCTGGGAGCCTACACGGACTGCAACCACGGCCAGGGGCTGGCGGTAATCCACCCGGTGCTGTACCGGCATATGCTGGCAGAAGGGGCGGAGCAGTTTGCCCGGCTGGCGGTGAATGTGTGGGGTGTAGACCCGGCGGGGAAGACCCAGGCTGAATTGGCCCAGGCTTTTGTGGAGGCTCTAGGGGCTTTCATCAAAGAAGTGGGGCTGCCTACCAGTTTTGCCCAAATGGGCATTCCGGCGGACACCGACTGGAAGGCCATTGCGGACAGTACGGTGCTCACCGGCGGCTGCTGCAAGCGGTTTGGAAAGGAAGAGCTGCTGGCGGTGCTGGAGGAGTGTAAGTAAGGTAGTTTGTGCGGTCTGCGGACTTCCTGGCGATGGTGCGGGGAATCCCCGAGCGGTTCGCTGGCCAGAAATGATGGGGTTAAACCTCATCCGTCGCCTTGCGGCGCCACCTTCTCCACCCTGGTGTGCTCCCCGTCAAGTAGACAGTTCCTAATAATATAAACCTCTACGCCGCCATTTGGTAGCTATTATGTTTTTGCATAGGGGTCAAACGGCCCAAATTCCGCTGCAAACGGCCACTGTTGTAATACTCCATGTAGTTATTAATCATCGTTACCAAAGCTTTACGGCTGTCGAAGTCACGAGTATAGTACCGTTCTCTTTTCAGCATGCCCCAGAAGCCTTCCATCGGGCCATTATCAATGCATTTTCCTATCCGTGACATACTCTGCGTCATACCAGCATCTAGAATCATCTTGCGGAAATCCCTGCAGGTGTATTGGAATCCCCGGTCAGAGTGAAACAGGGGATGCGCGCCAGGGTTTTTCAACAATGCCTTATTGAAGGTATTGAATACCAAATTTTTATCGTTCCGGTTGCTTATCACATAGGAAACAATTCGTCTGTCATACAGGTCAATAATCGCGCTCAGATATACCTTATGCACAACTACCCCCTCATAGTAGTGAAATTCTGAGACGTCAGTACACCATTTCTGGTTAGGGGCATCGGCTTTAAATTCCCTATTCAAGATATTTTCTGCAATGTATGCAGGATCTATTGCACGCTGGGTGCAGCCCTTAGGGGCATATTTAATCGTAGACTTTATATTTATCACTCGACAAAGATGAAGAACGCGACCGTCACCAATTGCTATTGGTTTCGTGTCAGGATAGATCTTCTTATTTGGGGCTCGTAAGTCATTAGCTATTCGTCTGTACCCTTTAGCTGGGTCAGCCTTGTATATCTCTTCTATTCTTTTAGCAATTTCCTTGTCGTCAATTTCGCGTGCTGAAGGCTCTCTATGAAGCCATTTGTAGTAGCCGGCCCGGGACACTTTTCCCAATTTGCACAGGCCAAGAATAGGGTAATTCTTTTCAGCGTGCAGTTCTTTAATGGCTTCATAAATGGCTCCATATCTTATTTGTGTGAATCCCGCCTCCTTTCCACAATATCGAGTTTTTTTAGGAAATCAATCTCCATATCCTTGGCTTTGAGTTTTGCATTAGCCAGTTTGAGTTCAGCTTTCATACACTCATATTCTGTAGGGGCTTCTTCAGGGACTTCTACTGGCTTCCTGTGTCCGCGCCCATCTATGAGTCCTTCGGTATTGTACTTATTATATTTTAAGACGTAATTTCTGACTTGCTGGTAGGAAACCTTAAACTTTTCAGCGGTTTCATGGTAAGCATTCCCGTTTTCAATGCAGTATTTTACGATTTCAACGCGCTCGTCAAAGGTCGTTTGTCTAGCTTTAGTCATGATCTTGGCACCTCCAGTACCCGAACTTTTTAGTTCCTCATGACTATTATACTTCTTTAACCAGTCTCTGATTTGACGAGAACTTTTTAATCCGTATTTTTGTACCAGCTGGGACATAGTCGTTTCGCCCTTAAGATATTCCTCTACGCATTGGATCTTAAGATCAGCAGAATAACTTTTAACCTGTCTTTTGTTAAATACCTCAGGACCATTTCCTATATATTCATCTACCCAATACTGTACTGCTTTCCAGTGAACCCCTAACCTTTTTGCAGAAACCATTGGTGATTCTTCATGAGCAAGAACAGCTTTGACAGCCTTTAATTTATCCTCTGCACTGACTTTCGATATAGACATTTTACATACTCTCCTTTCAACGAATCCAGGAGGTTTAACTATATGCCAGTCTACTTTATTCATAGCATACCACCCTTGCAGAAGGCTTACTGAGCCACTACTGGTCAGCTGTCAACGAAAGGCTATTGCAGCGAATTTGGATGTGAGCGCAGCAGCTGCGTCCTACGGACTTGCTTTGCAGGCCGCTATCACAGGGGTCGTATATTCCATTTCTCAGCGGCACAGCCTTGAAAAATGGATACGATTCCCAAAGGGTTGGAGCTTTGGGCGCCCTTTGGGCGACTTGAGGTGAAAAGCGTAATGTGTGGTTTAAACTTCTATCGTCACCTTGCGGTGACACTTCCTGAGCGGTTCGCCGTACTCCAGTCAGTTTCGCCTACAGGGCTCACTTCCTGGACGGCTATCGCATGGACCTTATTAACCAAACAGCCACTTGCAGAATTTGTTGGGCTGTTTGGATGCGGCCGCAACGTTTGCAGGAAGCGTTCAGGGCCACCACTGGTCGTGTGCTTGCTAGGGCTAGTGCAGGAATGTAGGTAGTTGCCCCAACCCGGCATTGCTGGAGGCAATGCCGACCTTCCCCGCCTTGGAATGTTGTTGTGCGGAGAAGGCAGGCGGCCGGAGGCCGGAAATGATGGGGTTAAACCTCAGCCGTCGCCTGATTTCTGGAAAAACTTCTTCCGTCAGCCTATCGGCTGCCACCCCCTTCACGCTTGAAGGGGGCTTTAAAGGAAAATGCGACACCTTCTCAGTGGTTCGCTGCATTCCAATCAGCTGCGTCCTAACGGACTTGCTTCTTGGGCAGCTATCACATGGGTCGCGTATACCAAATATCTTTTGGGTAACTTGCGACGATATTTGGACGCGACCGCAACGCTTGCAGAAGGCTTACTAAGCCACTACTGGTCAGCTGCTAAAAAGGGGCTAGTGCTAAGAATTAGGTAGTGCATTAGCCCGCTGGGCATCTTGGTGGGGCCCATCCGAGGCGCTGTGCGCCCCACCTTCCCGCACTTCCGCGCCCCCTCTGCGCCTCTAATAGCTTTGGAATAGGCGCATCTCCCCCATTTCAGCCGTTTCCACGGCGAAATGGAGGAGACGAGTGTTGGTGCGGGAAGGCAGGCGGCCAGGAGGCCGCAAATGTTGGGGTGACCCGCTGGGTATGCCAATTTTGCTTTCTTGGAGGTATTTCTTCCAGCTGGCGACCATCACAAAGCTTTGGCACCCCGGTATTTTGACCTAATAGCAATTGCATATCGAATAGGAAACAAACCTGATTGAGGGTATTACCTCGGTCGGGTTTGTTTTTTTATGGGGTGGAAAGGGAAATTATATTAGGCTGGGAAAGTGGGAGTTTTATGGTACAGGGATTCTGCTATACTGAAAGTAATTGGAATTTTGCTGGGGCCAATGGAAAATTGTTGGTTTGAAGCGATTGTTGAAAGGAAATGGTGTAGGTAAGCACTGCGGGCAAGATATGCGAGTAAGAAATGCGAGTAAGAAATGCAACCAAGCAATGCAAACCAAGCGCTGCAAGCAGGGTTGTAAGTAAAAATGCAGGAAAGGTCTGCAAATTTAAAAGCAGGGGAAGGGATTTAAATGTCTGAGCTGGAAGGGGCGTTTATTCAGGTAATCTTGGAATCTTGGCGTTTTGCCAAGGGCTACTCAAAGTTGGTGGAGAAATTGGACCTGTTGGAGCGGCAGAAGTACCGGGGGCGGTATGACTGGTACCTGCGGAAGCTGCGGGAGCAGGCGGAAAGGGCGGGGTTTGTGCTGAAGGAATATGACGAGGGTACGGTCTATGACCCGGGTATGGCGGTAAAGGCGCTGAATGCGGACGAATTTCCGGAAGGAACGTCTCTTGTGGTGGAACAGATGGTGGAGCCTATTATTTTGCGAACAGATGGGCAACTTGTTAAGCTTGGAACTATTTTGGTGAGGGGGAAGGCATAATGGCTATTTATGTGGGAATTGATTTGGGGACGACCAACAGTGCAATTTGTACTTATGATGGGAAACATACGCAGGTGTGGAAGAGCCCGGAGCAAAATGATGTGACGCCGTCCGCCATTTATATTGACCGCCGGGGCAATACCCAATATGGGCAGCGGGCCTATAATGCGGCGCCGATGGCACCGGGGAACGCAGCTACGTTGTTCAAGCGATTCATGGGCACCAGCACCAAGATTGCTTTTCCTGCGGTGCATATCGAGAAGACACCGGAGGAATGCTCGGCGGAAATTCTGAAGGTGCTGTACGGGTATTTGTCCGGCAAGGTGGACGAGGCTGACATTCAGGGGATTGTGATTACGGTGCCGGCAGCGTTTAACCAGATGCAGAAAACGGCCACCATGAAGGCGGCGGAGTTGGCTGGCTTTAGCAAGGTTGCGCTGATGCAGGAACCGGTGGCGGCTGTCATGAACATCATGGAGCAGGAAAAATCCGATGGAACGTTCCTGGTCTACGACCTGGGCGGGGGAACGCTGGATATTGCCATTGCGGAAAGTGTGGCGGGGAAGGTAAACCTCATTGCCCACGGGGGCATTGCCATGTGCGGGGGACGGGATTTTGACCGGACACTGGTGGACAATGTGGTGAAGCCCTGGCTGCGGGAAAATTTCAAGCTGCCGGAGGAACTGCTGCAAAAACAGAACAACCGGCTGATGCGTATGGCGGCCTGGGCTGCGGAAAAGGCCAAGATGGAACTGTCCGCCAATGAAGAAGCCACTATTACTTTGTCGGAAATGGAGCTGAATGTCCGGGACCAGGAAGATGCGGAAGTCTATCTGGACATTCCCATTACCCGGAAGAGATATGATGCCTTGATCGATAAACGCATTAGGGAAACGGTGGAGGCGGCCCGGGAAGCCATTGGCAAGGCCGGTCTGCGGCCGGAAGATATTGCCAAAATTGTCTTTATTGGGGGCCCCACCAACTACAAGCCGCTGCGGGATAAGGTTTCCTTTGAGCTGGGCATTCCCGGCAGCACCGATGTGAACCCGATGACGGCGGTAGCGGAAGGGGCCAGCATTTTTGCGGAGTCCATTGACTGGAGCACAGCTGAGCACGCCAGAAAGGGGAACCGGGGCCAGGTGAATGTGGGTAGCGGCCTGGATTTGCAGTTTGTGTACATTGCCCGGACCTCCGATAATCGGACCAAGGTGGCGGCCAAGGTCCTGGGAGGCAATGTGCAGGGTATGCAGTTCCAGGTGGACAGCTTGGATACGGGCTGGTCCTCCGGCCGGGTGCCTCTGGAAAACGGCAAAATCGTGGAAGTGCCTCTGTCGGAAAGCGGGGACAATCATTTTAAGGTGTTCGTATTTGCTCCCAACGGGGGGCTGGTCCCCATTGAAAAAGACCAGATTACCATTACCAAGACGGCGGCTACCATTGTGGGCATTCCTGCTTCTCATTCCATTGCGGCCATTGTGCTGGACAAGGTGGGCGGGGAGCAGGTGCTGGACTTCCTGGTGAAGGCTGGGGAATCCCTGCCCAAGGAAGGGACGAAAATCTACCGGGCGGCAGAAACCCTGCGTTCCGGGGCCAATAAGTCCTTGAACTTCAACCTGGTGGAAGGGGAGATTGCCCACCCGGTAACGGACAACCGGCCCATTGGGTATTTGCAGATTACCGGGGACGATTTTGACGATGATGTGATTCCTGCTGGGGCGGAACTGGAATTTCACTATAAGGTACTGGATTCGGGGATGCTGGTGGCCTCGGTGGCGGTGCCCAGCATTGGAGCGTCCTTTGCGGCCAAGAATTTCTATACTACCGCAGGGAAGACGCCGGACTTTGGCAAGGCCTCGCCCAAGGTGGACGCAGATGCCAAGGAGCTGCTGCAGCGGATTGATACCTTGGAGCAGCAGGTGCAGGATCCCCTCTTGGAAGAAGCCCGGGAAAAGGCCGTGCAGGCCCGGGAACTGAACCACAGTACGGAAAGTGCGGAAGATGTGGGGGAAGCCTGGAACACCATTTATGAGGTGAAAAAGCTGCTGGCCCAGACCCGGGAACGGAATCTGACGAAAATCCGGGAAGGGGAACTGGCGGACAATGTCCGGGATTATGCCGACCAGATCCAGCGGTACGCCCAGCCCAGCGAACAGGCACGGTTTGAGGCGCTCAAGAAAAATGCCGAAAGCTGTCTGGAAAATCCCGATAATGAATTTGATTTGACCCTTCAGAAAATGAGCTCTCTGAAAGTGAATATCCTGTGGCGGCAGGATTGGTTCGTCGTAGGCATGTTTAATGAAATGGTAAAAAATCCGGGCCAGTTTACGGATCGGAGCAAATTCCAGGCCCTGCAAAAACAGGGTGAGCAGTTTAAGCAGCAGGACCGGATTGAACAGCTGCGCAATGTGGTGTTCGAGTTGTTCCGGCTGCTGCCCAGCCGGGGAGATAGCGGAGCTGTTTACCGGCTGGTGAATATTATTCGGGGGTGAGGAGATGCAAAACCCATGGCTTCCCAGGGGGTATCAGGTCCTGGGTACGGCTGCGGCTGAGCTCCTGATGGGCGGGCCCCAGTGGCAGCTGTACAGGACCGCTGCGGGGGACGTTCTGCTGCTGGCCCTGGAGGAGCTGGCCGGGCGCTGGCTGAAAAGCGGGCTGCTGCCCCAAAATCAGGGGGAAGCCGTTTCTCTGGGGCGCAGCAGGGCCTGGGCCTTTAGGGACAGCCGCATCGTTCCGTTGGAGAACTGTACGGAGGCCTGGGAACTGCCGGAAGTACTGGACCTATGCCGGGCCCTAAAGCGCAGCCGGCAGCTGGAAAAGGACGCTGGTTTTCAGGACGCCCTGTACCTGGAGCAGGCCGGAGTTCTGCTGCCCCTGTGGACGGGGCGCGTAGCGGTGCCCGATGCACAGGTGCTGGGGCGGGTTCTCACTGGGGGCGTGGACGTGGCGGTAACGGACTTTGCACGGCTGTCCGCCCTGTGCCCGGACCTGACCCAGGGGGCTTGGCAGGAACTGGTGCAGGCTGCGGGCCTTGCGGTGCCGCTGCCAGCCCAGCAGGCGGTGGAAGTCTCTCCGCAGGGGGCAGAAGGCTCCCCACAGGAAAGTAGAAAGTACCCGGAGGGGGACTTTGCGCTGCCTGGGCGGCCGCAGCTGGAGAAATTTTTTAACGAGCATATTATTGATCTTGTGAAGCATCCTGAAGCCTATAGAAGAATGGGCATCACGTTTCCTACGGCCGTACTTTTGTATGGCCCGCCGGGCTGTGGTAAGACCTATGCGGTGGACCGGCTGGTGGAATATCTGGGGTGGCCCCGCTATTCCATTGATTCCGCCAGTGTGGGAAGTCCCTACATCCACGAGACCAGCAAGCGGATTGGGGAGGTTTTTGCACTGGCTAAGGCCCACGCTCCTGCGGTGGTGGTCATTGACGAAATGGAAGCCTTTGTTTCCAGCCGGGACCGGGCGGGCAGCAATCTCCACCAGGTGGAAGAGGTGGACGAGTTCCTGCGGCAGCTGCCGGAAGCGGCGGCTCACCAGGTGCTGGTTCTGGCTATGACCAACCGGCTGGACCTGATTGATGCAGCGGTCCGGAGAACCGGGCGGTTTGACCATTTGGTGGAGGTGGGAATGCCCAGTGAGGCAGAGGTGGCGTCTCTGGTGCAGGCGCTCCTCAAAAAACGGCCGGTAAGCCCGGAGCTGGACACCCGGGAACTGGTACGCACGATGGCAGGGCGGCCCCTGTCGGATACGGACTATGTGATCCGGGAGGCGGCCCGCCTGGCTGCCAAAAACAAGAAGACGGAAATTGATCAGGCCTGCCTGAACGAAGCCCTGTTGGGGCGCCGGCAGGAATAAGCGATAAGAAAGCAGGGAAGAAAATGAGCTTATGGGAAAGTCCTTTTTACCTGCTCCAGGTAGCAACAGAGACCCGGAAGACGGCCATTCTCAGTGCAGCGGAGGAACGGGAGCTGCTCCAGGGGGATGGCACGGCCCGGGAACTGGCCAACCGACTGACCAATCCTGGCCTGCGGCTGGAAGAGGAAGTGGCCTGGCTGCCCGGGGTCAGTGCCCAGGAAACGGCGTCCATTTTGCAGCAGGTAAAAGCAGCCCCGCGGAAGGAGCCCCAAAGTGCAGCCCTCAGCAGAAGCAGTGACCTGTACTGCGCCAAGGCCAATGTGCTGGCGCAGCGGGTGGCAGAGGAAGGGCCGGGGGCAGAAAACCTGACGGATATGGGGCTTTTGATGCAGTATACGGAGCGTATTGTCCCGGAAAAATTAATGGAACAGATCAACCAGAACCGGCGGGCGGCGGGGCTTCCGGCCGTAGAGTCGGTGGCCAAAGTGAAGCAGGCCCTGGAAAAGCAGCAGCGGGAATGGGTGAGGCTGTGCAAACTGGCTTTGGACCGGTATCAGTCCGAACATATCGGACTGGGGCTGGGGATGCTGCTGGAGCTTTTGACCAAAAAACGGTCCCAGCGGGCACCCCAACTGGCCTACAGTCTGGTAGATGCCTACGAGGTGGAGGCCCAGGGCTTTTTTGCCGCGGCTACGCCGGCGCTGCGGGAGCTGGTGCGCTACACCAGCAAACGGGCAGGGGAAGACGTTTCCCAGGTGGAGCTGGCCTATTTGCTGGGGCATTTGCTGCGGCTGACCTATACCTGGGAAAAGCTTGCCCAGCCGTTGGAACTGGCCAAGGAAAGCCGGCTGCAGGATGACCGGCAAAGCCGGCAGGTGGCGGTGGACCTTTGCACAATCTCTGCCAAGCTGCTGATGGCGGCTGCCCGGGAACCGGGGACCAAACTGGTTTTCTGGGCGGATGCGCTGATTTTTTTGGCAGGGCTCAAGGTGATCGCCTTGGACGGGGATTTTCTCCAGAACCGGGCCCGGAATGAACTGGCGGCTTTACAGAAGCTGACGCTCTCCGGGGTCAGTTTGCCTAGCCGGAAGGCAGCGGTGGCGCAAACCCAAGGGGTAATTTTTCAATTTATGCAGCAGAAACAGCTGCAGGGGAATATGACCCAGGAAATCCAGGAAATTGTGAACACGCTCTAAAGGGCCGGCAAAGGAGAGAACGCAGTATGGCAACGGGATTTAAAGGCTTGAATGATCTGGGAAAAGTACTGGCGGCCCAGGAGAAGAGCATTATGCGTAACGCTCAAAAGCGAGCCTTGGAGGATCGGCAGACTGCCGGGAATACGCAGCAAACCCAACTGGCGGCGAGGGGGACGGCACCGGTGGCTTCCAACGCCGGAGCGGGTGCCCCAAGCAGGGGACTGGGGACCAAGCCTGCGGTGAGGGTCCAAAAGCGGGTGGATTACGATGATGATGAGCCCTTGTTGTTTCGGGTGGTGTGGAAATTTATTGCTTTCTTAGCTGGTGCACTTGTCCTACTATGTTGTTTGGGCCTGTTTTTTGGAGGTATAGCACATCATGCAACTGAGTCTCAGCAGCAGAACGTGCAGCAGCAGAAATCGGCGCCCAAAGCTGCACCAGCTCCTAAAAAAGATGAGTATGCAGCTTTCCACAAGATGGTTGGCAATATGCATTTTTATGATGCGCAGGCCGATAATTTGGCAGCAAAGGTAGATCATTATCAGGGTGACCTAGGAAGAGCAGAAAATCTTTATGATGAAGCGGTCAGAATCGCAGACTCAGTAAAGGCGTTACAGAAAGAACTGGATGGTATCAAATGCCCTTCGAAAAATGATAAGATTCGCTTGAACAATCTTTTGGTTCTTATCAATAATCGGGTTGTAGGAAGAGCCAATGCCATTGCAGCAGCCAGCAAGGGACAAAGCCCTGTTGGGGAATTTGCCAAAGGGAGACAGGCAAATGCGGATTTTCAGGCAGAATTGAAAAAATCCAAGTTTTGAAGCCGAAAGAAAATGTGCAGGAGCAAACTTATAGAAGCTGGTGGGGCTTCAGTTGTGCATAAGCAGCAGCCGACTGAGTATAGCAAACAGTAAAGCAAGGGGGTTTCAGACAAGTTCCGAAGGCCCGCAAAAGGGGGGAGAGCAGCATGGCAACGGGATTTAAAGGGTTGAACGACCTGGGAAAAGTACTGGCGGCGCAGGAAAAGAGCATTGTGCAGAGTGCCCAAAAGCGGGCCTCGGAGGAGCGGCAGGCTGACGGGAATACGCAGCAAACCCAGCTGGAGGCGAGGGGAACGGGATCTGCGGCAGTAAGCGCTGGAGCGGCTACCAGCAGGGGACTGGGGAACAAGCCTGGGGTGAGGGTCCAAAAGCGGGTGGCTTACGAGGAAGATGAGCCTTGGGCGTTTCGGCCCCTGAGGAACTTTACGATTTTTGTGGCTGCGTGTTTTGTACTGATGTATGGGGTTATCAGCTTTTATGGACCTGAGCAGGATTATGGCTCTGAACCCCAGCAGAAGACCGTGCAGCAGCAGAAACCGGCGTCAAAACCGGCTCCGGCACCAGAACCGAAACCGGAACCAGAGCCCACGCCAGAGCCGGATCCAGCGCCGCCCCCTAACCCGTTTCCGCCGCTGGAGCAAACCCTGCCCCAGAACGGGGTGGAGCTCCCACCGGCCGAGCCTGAACCGTCGTCGCCCCAAACGTATTTTGAGTTTGACGGGTATGTGGATACGCTGGAGTCGTTGAACCGGGAAGCAGAGGACCTGGCGTTTGAGATGGATTTCAACCAACCCTGGAAGTATGCCGATATAGAGCGCTGGTATGCCCAGGCAGAGGATATTGCGGACCGGGCGCTGCGCTGCCGGGATGATCTGGATTTTGTGGATTGCCCTTCCGAGGAGGCCCGGGCGGAATTGCAGAACCTGTTTGTGCTTGTGAACAATAAGGTGGTGAACCGGGCCAATGCCCTGGGCGCCTACAGCCAGCAGCAGTCGCCGAATCTGGACCTGTGGGACGCGGAAGATGCGGATAACCAGTACAGGAATCAGTATGATGATTTTAGTTTGGAGTATGAGTATTGAAGGGGTAGATAACAAGCCATTGGTGCGGTCAGCGAACTGTTGGTGTGGACGGGCCCATCCCCCTTCCTAGCGTCAGACACCTTCCCGCACTTCCGTGCCCCCTCTGCGCCTCTAGTAGCTTTGAAATAGGCGCATCTCCCCCATTTCAGCCGTTTCCACGGCGAAATGGAGGAGACGAGGGGTGCGGGAAGGCAAGCGGCCGGCGGCCGCAAAAACTGGAAAATACCTGATTAAACTTTTGCACTGCCTCTGCCAGTTCTTTTCTGAGAAAACTCTGCTATAGCTGAAAATGTTGCAATAAAAAACTTGCGAAATCTCGTTTGGGTTCGCAAGTTTTTTCGTTATGCAGGGTTAGTAAGTAGTGCATATTTGCAGGGGTTGTAAGTGGTGTTTGTATGCAATGTTTATGTGCAGTGTACGTAGGATGGTGTCTGCGGCTGTCAGGGGCGGGGTGGTTTATTGGGCTTTGGGGCGTTCTTTTTGATTTGTTCGTGGTAGAAGTAGTTGACCAAAAGGGGTGGGGCGTCAAAGGGGCGGGTGAGGCTGTCGTCATTTCTTACGTAGTCCAGGCCGGCTTTTGCGGCGTAGGCCCTGCATTCCTGGTCCAGGGCTTCCCAATAGCTTTTGACGCCTTTTTGGTAGATTTCCTGGTATAGGGGCAGGAGGTGGGGATATTGCTTCTCGATATAGCGGAGAATGGTGGTTTTGTAGCTTCCCCGGAGGTTCAGGTTTTCCAGCCAAATCAGCTGACAGTGGTCTCGGGCGCGTTCTATAATGGCTTTTACATCGGTGATGCCGGGGAAAATAGGGGAGATAAAGCAGGTGGTGCGGATGCCGGCCCGGTGGAAGGCTTCCATAGCGGCCAGACGGCGTTCTATGCTGGGGGCCCGGTCCATGGCCTTCTGGAAGGTTTCGTCCAGGGTGTTGATGGACCAGGAGACCCGAGCGTCCGGAAAGGTTTTAATCAGGTCCAGGTCCCGGAGAATCAGGTCGCTTTTGGTGGCAATGGAAAGGCGGGCGCCGCTGCCCTGGAGCTGGGTGAGCAGGGCCCGGGTACGGCCGTATTTTGCTTCTTCGGGCAGGTAGGGGTCGGTTACGGAGCCCAGGAAGATTTCTTTGCCGGCGTATTTTTCGGGGTGCTTGAGCTCAGACCAGTATTTCACGTCCAGGAAGGTGCCCCAGGGCTCGGGGTGGCCGGTGAAACGTTTCATGAAGGAGGCGTAGCAATACAGGCAGCCGTGGGTGCAGCCTACGTAGGGGTTGGCGGCGTATTCGCAGACGGGCAGGTTGGATTTGGAGAGGATGCTTTTGACGGGGATTTCCCGGAGAAGTAGGGTCATGGGGGAGGCTCCTTTCTGGAAAGCAATAAACGGTATTTCTCTCAGTATAGCATAGCTGCTGTGGGTTTCAGGGGAAAAGTCTTGACAGGAGGGAAAATTTGGAATACCATAACCCTAGAGAAGAAATGTAATAAATTACATGACAATAAAATTAAAGGAGGCAGCAGTATGCTTGCAGTATTTGCCAAATGTATTGTACAAAAAGGTCAGGAAGGGGAATTCTTGAAGCTGGCCCATGCGCTGGCGGAAAAAAGCCGGGAGGAAGCAAAGAATGTCAGCTATGATGTGCTGACGGATCCTCAAGGCACGGACAATGCCTATTATTTCCTGGAAAAATGGCAGGACAAGGCGGGGCTGGACCTGCATATGCAGCAGCAATATTTTGTGGATACCATTGCCGCTGTGGGCAAAATCTCCGAAGGGGACCTGGAAATTCACCTGTACGAAACGGTGTGAGGACCGTGACGGAAGAAAAGATCCGGAAATCACCAAGCTGCTGGGCAGCGAAACCTGGCTGCGCATTCTCCAGTGGCTGAAGGCGGCGAATCAGAATTTTCCGCCGCCCAGCTGCGAAGGGACGGGGTCTGCGGCCAGGGCTTTCAGGAGAAGGCGGACCGGGCTGTTAACCTTCCCGCGGTGGGGGAAGTGAACCTATTAGCGGCGCAATGAGGCTGGGATTCAGGCCTAGGTGGAGCATCTTGGAAAGCAACTGTAGAAATACTGAAAGAAGGCTTAGTATGGGACTTTTACGGAAAACGGCTCTTTTGCTGGGGCTGACGGTATGTTTGGCAGGGACGGGCATGGCCTCTGCGGCGCAGGCGGAAAAGGCACCTTCTGGTCTCCGGTATTTTATGCAAAAGCCGGGGGTAAAGGGCAGCAGTACGCCCTACGGCAATAATCTGAAGCAGGGCCATTATATCCAGGCCGGGGACGCCAAGCTGTACTACGAGGTGTACGGGACGCCCGAAACCGGGTCCCCAGTTTTCGTTTTTCATGGGGGCGGGGTGGGTACGCCCTACGAAATGGGCGGCCTGATTGATAAGCTGCGCCCCAACCATCAGGTGATTGTGGTTTCTACCCGGGGTCACGGCCGCTCGGAAATAGGCCACACGCCGCTTACCTATGAGCAGAAGGCCCAGGATATGCTGACGGTGATGCGCACCGTCACTAGGCGGCCGGCCACCCTGCTGGGGTTCAGCGATGGGGCCTATACGGCCTATGAAGTGGCGGTGCTGGCGCCCCAGGCGGTGGACCGGCTTGTGGCCATCGGGGCGGGGACGCTGAAAGCGGGGTACTTCAAACCGGGACTTACGGTGGAAGACCTGCGGAAAACCGACCCGGCTTTTGTGGAGCAGCAGCTGGGGCTGATGCCGGAGCCGGAGCGGTACCAGGAATTTCTCACCAACTATATGCAGTTCTGGAGCAAGCTGCACGTAGGGAAGGAGACCTTTGGGTCCATCCAGTGCCCGGTGCTGCTGATCGTAGGGGACGAGGACGACCATGCGCCGGTGGCGACGGTACTGGAAGCCCACCAGCTGCTTCCCAACTCCCGGCTGTGCGTAGTGCCCAAGGCCTGGCATACGGCCTTTTTGGACAACTTCCAGGTAACCTGGGACGCCATCCACCCCTTTGTGGAGGCGGAGCGCAGCAGTCTGGTGTCCAGCAAAAAGCTGCCTCAAAATAACCAGTAGAAGCCATAGGCCGAGGAACAGAAAGCGCTTGTCCCCCGGCCTTTTCTATGGTATGATACATCACATCGGGAATGAAGTTCTCCCACGGCAATTGCCGAAACCGCGTAAAGCTGACGACTTCTGCACAGGCAGAGGGGACGTCGGCTTATTTTTTTCTAAGGCGGGCAAGAAACGAAACTGAAGGAGGCTTTCATGCGCAAATATCTATTTGTCGGGTGCGGCGGGTTTCTGGGGGCCCTGCTGCGGTACTGGGTGAAGGGGCTTTCCCTTGGCCAGCTGCCGGAGGTGATTCCCCTGCACACCCTGGGCATCAACGTACTGGGGGCTTTTCTCATTGCCCTGATTTCCACGGTGGCCTACGAGGTCTGGGAGTTTGACGGGGATCTGCGGCTGGGGCTGACTACGGGCCTCTTGGGGGCGTTTACCACCTTTTCCACCTTGTGCAAGGAAACGGTGAACCTGTGGCGGGCCGGGCAGGAAAATCTGGCGCTGTCCTATGTAGGGCTGAGTATTTCCCTGGGGCTTCTGGCGGCTTTTGCCGGCGTGGTGCTGGCCCGGGGGCTGGGGCTCCTGCGGCAGCGGGACTAAGGAGGAAGCGATGGACTATTTATGGGTAGGAATAGGCGGCGTGCTGGGGGGACTGTGCCGGTTCCAGGCTGGGCGCTCCATTTCTCAGCGGGCGGACACGGATTTTCCCCTGGGGACGTTTTGCATCAATCTGGTGGGGGCACTGCTCCTGGGGCTGCTGTCCAGTTTGGAGGCGCCAAAAACGGCGTACCTGCTCTTGGGTGAGGGCTTCTGCGGGGCGTTTACCACTTTTTCCACGTTTATGTACGAGGGCTTTGGACTGCTGCAAAACCGGGATTCCCGGAATGCGGTGCTGTACCTGGGGGGTACGGTGGTGCTGGGGCTGGTGGGCTACTGTGCCGGCTATGCCCTGGGGAGCTAGAAGGAGGAGTAACTATGCAAACAGGCGAAGCTTGTGAAATGCTGAAAATCTACGTAGGGGACGATGCCCGCTGGGAAGGCCACAGCCTGCATACGGCCCTTTTGCGGAAGCTAAAGGAGCTGGGGGTGGCCGGGGTGACGGTTACCCGGGGCATTGCCGGCTATGGGGAGGGGAAGGCCATCCATACGGAACGGCTGCTGACCCTCAGCGACGACCTGCCCATTGTCCTGGAAGCGGTGGACCGCAAAGAGAAGATCCAGGAAGTGATTCCTGTGCTTCAGGAAATGGTCACGGAGGGGCTGATGCTGGTGACGGAGGTCACTGTGCTCCACTATGGGAAGAAGCGGGACACTTTGTAAAGCAGAAAATGTGTAAGTGCCGGAACTTCGGAAAAAATTTGCCGAAATTCCGGTACTTTTGTATAATGTAAGGAAAGAGGTTACGATAAGGTTAGAGAACAAAGTCGAGGTACAATTATGCAGATATCTACCAAATTTACCATTGCCATCCACGTGCTGACGGCGGTGGAATATTTTTCCAAGGATTATAAGGTGACCAGCGAATTCCTGGCGGGCAGCGTAGGCAGCAATCCGGTAATTATCCGGAACATCATGCTCCAGCTGAAGGACGCCGGGCTCATCGAAATCAAGCGGGGGCCGGGGGGCATCCACCTGTTAAAGCCCTTGAACGAAATTACATTCCTGGACGTGTACAAAGCCGTGGAAACCAGCAGCCACGAGGACCTGTTCCGCTTCCACGAAAATCCCAATCCCCAGTGTCCGGTAGGGCATAACATTCATGACAGCCTGGACAATATCCTGCACCAGATCCAGGCGGATTTTGAGGCGGATCTGGCCCGGCACAAGGTGGGGGAAGTGTACCGGAAGGTACTAAAGGATTTGGGTATGGAAAAGTAGAAAAGAAATGGGAAAAAGAAAAGGGAAAAAGAAAACTCTGCCGTTTGGGCCATAAGGAGGCCTGGACGGCGGAGTTTTTTTGTGGGGGTGCAATTTGTATACGTTCGTATAATTGTCAAGACGTGGTCTTGCTGTTATGCTAAAAATGGTATTTTATGCGTCTGGCAATGTGGCCAGTGATTTGCAGAAAAGAAAGTGGGGATGCAGGATGGGAAAACGGGATAAGGTTAAGGCTTTTGCGGTATTAGCGGCAGTATTGGGTACGGGGGCTGTGGCTATGCCTGTGTGTGGGGCGGCAGATATTATCGGGAAAAGGGTACTTGTTGAGGGTACGCTTCCCAGAGCGGCCTATGGGGGACAAGCGGTGGAGGCTGGGGCCAGTGCGCTGGGTAACACGCTGACCCTTTCTGAAACGGCGGAGGTGCTGGGGATTGCCTACGGGGGCTTTTCTCTCTCGGGCTCTGCCCAGCAAAATACCCTGGAAATTGCTCCCGGCAGTGTAGCGGCTGTAGAAGTCTACGGGGGGCACGTAAGCCGCGGCACGGGAACGGCCGCAGGGAATGCGGTGCGTATGAACGGCGGGCTGGTGAAGGGAGATTTATACGGTGGGTATACGGCTGCCGGAACGGCCCAGGGCAATCAGGTATTTCTCAGCGGCAGTGCCGTGGTAGGGGAGGAGTACGAAGAGGAAGGCAATGTGTACGGGGGCGTCAGTTACAGCGGAGCGGCGCTGGATAATCAGGTGACGCTGGAGGCTGGCAGCTATGTGTACAATTCTGTTTCCGGGGGTCAGGTCAATGGGGAGGAAAGCAGCGGCGCAGTTACGGGTAACCAGGTCCTGATGACCGGGGGAACGGTGGCTACCGACCTCCAAGGGGGCCTGTCCTTTGGCAGCGGCAGGGTTTCCCAGAACCGGGCAGTGCTTAGCGGCGGCACAGTAGAAGGCGGTGTGTACGGCGGTTATGCTGGGGCAGGCCAGGCGGAGGAAAACGTGGTGGAGCTCCAGCAAGCAGTGGCCGTGGGCAACGGTGTGTACGGGGCCTGGGTCAATGCCGGGGACGGTTGGGCCCGGAACAACCAGGTGCAGATGACCGGCGGCACGGTGGAAGGCAGTGCGTATGGCGCACTACTTGCGGGAACGGGGACGGCCCAGGGCAATCTGGTAAACCTTGGGGGCGGAATTGTAAAAAGCAGTGCCTACGGTGCTTACAGCCTGCAAGGGGCTGTAGTGGGCAATACCCTGACGCTGGGGGGTACGGCGGTGCTGGGAAACGCAGCTGGGCTCGAGCCCTTCGGGGTGGTGAATCCCGATGCCGGCGGCTATGGCGGCTATACCCTGAGCGGCGCAGCTGAGGGTAATGTGCTGCAGCTCCAGGACAATGCCCTGCTTTGGGGACATGGGGCAGGGGGCTTTGTTGGAGAGGACTCCTCGGAGGCAGTTACCGACAACAAGGTGCTGGTCACCGGCAGTGCAGTGGTAGGGGCCGCAGGCGGCAAAACCCTGGCCGGCGGCTGGTCCTGTGGGTCCGGCAAGGTTACGGGCAACCAGGTGGTGGTCGTGGTGGTCCAGGGCGGCACGGTGGCCGCAGCTATTTACGGGGGTCTGGCAGCCAGCGGGGACGCGCTGGACAACACGGTAGTAATCTCCGGCGGCACGCTGCAGGGGGACCTTTATGGAGGCTATTCTGTGTCGGGGTCGGCACTGAACAATCAGGTGAATATTTTCGGCGGAACTTTTGGTGCCGGCAGTGCGTTGTACGGCGGCGCCTTAGGCTCTGCCAATCAAGAAGGCACCAGCAGCGGCAATACCCTGAACTTCTTCACCAAGGGTGTCGCGGTAAAGCAGGTGGCGGGTTTTCAAAAGCTGAATTTCTACGTGCCGGCTGGCACCAAGGCCGGCGAAACGCTGCTGACGGTGACGGAGGCCGTGGATTTAAGGCTCTTCACGTTTTATTGTGGGATGGCAGATTTCTGCCATCCTTCTTTTATGTCTAGCAACATCCCACTGTCGCAATCTCTAGACAGTGCCGTTTCGTATAGATGGTAATGCTGAATATCGAATCAGAGTGAAAAAATATTCATCATTTTTGTATCCATACCCTATTCGTTTTGCAACCTTAATCTTGTTATTGAAGCCTTCAAGCTTTCCTGTGGTAATCGGATGGGCTGAGTGAGCAATCAAACCCTCTTTGCGTTTTCGCTTTAAGCGGGCAAACTTTTGCAGCTGCGGTATGTTGCTCTCCTCGGCTCCTTTAAACCATTTTTCCCATTCTACGGCAGCTAAATCGGGGTTTCTAAGCTCGAATAGATCACTTAGTTCCTCTTTCATTGTATGGCAAACTGTCAAATTTTCATGTTTTTTAAGGATTTCCTTGAGATTTTCTGCCTTTTTATCGCTTAGTGTTTCTTCCTTGCAAAGCAGCGTCCAGCGAGCTTGTTTTACTTCCTTGTAAAGCCGATTCTCCTCTTTAATTGAATCCTCTGCTTTTGTTGCCTGCTCTTCAGCAATATTCTCTGTAATCCCAAGCTTTAGGTTATCGGCTTTCTCTTTGTGCTGTCTTGCTTCCTCCAGCCTTACGGCTCCCAGCACATCTCGTCCATACTGGGCTTGCATATGGTAGCGGTCGTATACTATTGCCGCATGAGGCAGATACTTTTCTACCAGGGTGTTGAACGATGCGTTCATGTCCATTGCGACAGCTTCTACTTCAGACAAATACTCCAGGTCTGTCTCTTCAAAAAACTTTGTAAAGGCAGCTATAGAGCGTCCCGCACCAACCCAGAGGATGTCTCCCATATCAAGGTCCATAACACAGGTTGCGTAAGTATGGCCTTTGTGCATTGCAAACTCATCAACGGCAAGATGCTTAGGACGGTAGCCACTTTTGCGAAGTTCCTCGCTTCGCGTTTTGAGAGCCTCGTCCATAATTTCCTTATGGATTTTAGAAACTGTTCCCCAATGGATACCGGTCAAATCGCTGACTGCTTTAATCGTCATTTGATGCATAAGCAAAATCTTGATCCATAAAGCGGCACGAGAAGTGACTCTGGTTCCAGGATACTTAAAGGTTATGTTTTCATTGAAGGTATGCCCGCATTTTTGGCACCGGTAGCGGTGGAATCTCACACGAAGAATCCGTGGCTTTCCGGGTATCCAGGGCATGTCTTTAAGTGTAGTTACAGGGTTGTCATGGACATGGACCTTACCGCCGCAGCAAGGGCATACAACGTCGGCTGTAGGCCGGGTACTATTTACATCTATGATCTCTTCAAAAAGAGAAGCAATACTCGTAGGAATATTAAAATTGTCCTGTATGTTTTTGCATAAATTTGCTATACTTGAGGTTGAGAGCACGTGGATCATTCCTTTCGTAGTTTTGTCGCTATTACTTAGAATGGAGCATCCCGTGCTCTTTTTCAATACCTTTTTTCAGTTTTTAAATTCTGTCTTAGATTTCGTATCCCCCAATTTTCCGTGATGAGCCGGATTTAACGGGTGCCGCCATTACGGCAGGAACGGCAGAAAGCACACAGCTGCAGCCCGGGGAAACTATTACGCTGCTGTATAGCGGCAAAGGCATTACCACTGCGGGCGCTTCCCTATCTATGCTGGAGGGGAAAAATAAGGTCATTGATCCGGGCATGGTAACCCGTACAGTGGATATTAAAAAGGACGGGGAGAATGCCCTTTCCCTCTACATTCCAGAGGACAGTGTGGCCACCCTGTCTGAAGATACCAAGCTGTTGGCAGAAACCCGGGCGGCAGGGACGGCTCTATTGTGGAACGGCGGTGCTGCGGCCTCCACTACGGCCTATTCTGATGCAGTTTCCGCCTATGCCAGCGGCGGCGATGCCAGTTATGTACCCTACGTTTCCCTGGGCGGGTTTAGTCTCCGGAATGAGACAGGTTCCTACGTAGATACCAAGGGTCTTACGGCCAACCTGGGCTTTGTGAAGCGCTGGGAGGCAGAAAAGCATACGGATAACCTGATGCCCTTCTTTGAATACGGCGCCAGCAACTACACCAGCCACCTGGACGATGGCGCCCGGGCGGACGGGAAGCAGCATTACATCGGCGGCGGGGTGCTGCTGCGCCGGGATAATACCGATGGTCTGCACTACGAAGCTATGGTCCGGGCCGGCAGGCTGCACGGGGATTTTGCCGGGATTATGGAAGGCTATCATTCTTCCTACAACAGCAATGCACCGTACCTGGCGGCCCATGCTGGAATTGGAAAACTGTTTAAACAGAAAGACAACAGCGTAGATGTATACGGGAAGTTCTTCTGGACCCATCTGGGCAGCGATTCTGCCACTATCCATAACAGCCTTGGCCAGGCCCAATACGATTTTGCTGCTGTAAATTCCTACCGGACCCGGTTGGGCGTTCGGTACACCAAAAATCAGCCCTATCACTCTGCCTTCTACGCAGGGCTGGGCTGGGATTATGAGTTTGACGGAGAGGCCAAAGCAAGTTATCGGAATTTCAACACTCCTTCCCCCAGCACCAAGGGCTCCAGCGGCTTTGTGGAACTGGGCTGGCAGAGCAGGAGTACCAAGGAGAACCCCTGGGGCGCTGATGTGCACGTGACTGGTTGGGTCGGAAAGCAGAGAGGGATTGTGTATGGAGTGGGGGTGACGAGAGCTTTGTAGCGGTCAAGGGACTATTGGCGTAGGAGCCCTCCAGATAGCTTGGCTGAACCCCATCCCGGCATTGCCGCCGGCAATGCCACCCTTCCCCTTCTCCTGTTCGCACCAAGTGGCGAACAGGTAAGTGGAAGGCAGGCGGCCTGCGGCCGCAAATGCAATATCACTCCATTGATAATAATATAATAATTTTGCTATTTTATTTCGAATGATTGATGTAATATCTTTCCGTTGAAACTCTCATCGTCACCTTCCGGTGACACCTCTTTAGTGGTTCGCCGTGCTCCAATCAGCAGCGTCCTTACAATTAGAAACTTTCTCCGTCAGCCTAGCGGCTGCCACCTCCTTAGTGGTTCGCGGCTCGCTGCGCAGCTACGTCCTACGGACTTGCTTTGCAGGCCGCTATCACATGGCTCACATTAGCCAAGAGCCATTTGAAAATCTGTCTGGCTCTTGGATGTGAGCGCAACGCTTGAAGGAGGCATGCCAACCACGGCTATCACATGGCTCGCGTGTACCAAACAGCTTTAGAATATCTGTGGCGCTGTTTGGACGCGACCGCAACACTTGATGAAGGAAGCACCTTCCCACACTTGGACTACTGTTGGTGTGGGAAGGCAGGCGGCCGGGGGGCCGCAATACTTGGAAGAAAAAGACAAATATAGTTATATTGATGCTTATTTTTTGAACTCTCTTCGACGCCTACCGGCGCCACTTCCCTAGTGGTTCGCTGCTAGCCAGAGTGGTTCGCGGCTCGCTGCGCAGCTTCACCCTGCGAGTTCGCTTTGCAGGCCGCTATCACATGGCTCATATTATCCAATTCTCTGCGGCTTGCAGCCTTGATAATTGGATATGAGCGCATTATTTTCGCCCTACGGGCTCAATTCCTGGGCAGCTATCACATGGCTCGCGTGTGCCAAACGGCTTTAATAATACCTGTGGCGCCGTTTGAACGCGACCGCAACTCTTGATGGAAGTCAACAGATATGTACTACCACATTTCTAAAACAACATTCTTTCTGAGCACAACGTGGTGGTATATAAGCAGAATAAAGTATCTTATTATTGCGAATTGTATTTAGTACCTGACCTCGCGCGCAAGCGGGCGCAGGTGGCACCGGCCCTTCCCGTCGCACGTTGTGCGACACCCTCCCCGTGAACGTTGAGGGTTATAAGACGGAGAGTGTTCCTCTATCGGCACCTGTGGTGCCTCTTTCCCCGCAGGGGAAAGCTTGTCCCTAGCTGGGGCTAGTGCTGACCGTGGGGCTGCGGGACAACTTTGCTATTGGTGATGTTAAGCGACATTATAGACCTGGTGCCGGGTATCCCCGCTCAGTCAACGGGTGTAGTGCGGCTTGGCCCGCTGGGGCAGTTGGGCGGTGGTCCGGTATGCCGGGGTTAACGCAAATATCCATTTTGGGATGCTTAGGGGCATTGCTGGTGGTTTTGTGAAGGGATTGGTCTTGGAAGGGGAACTGGGGAGGTGCTGAGGGCTTTTCGGGCTGGGGGCTGTTTTTGGTCATCATATTGGCTGATTTATTTTTGCGGCGGAGGGGGGTATGGTTGTTGTTTTATGGACGGACATCCTGTAAAATAACAGGTGTAATGTACACCCGGGGTGGAAGGGCCACCGGATGGCTCCGCCGGGGATTCTGGTATTGCAAGGAGGGTAAGGTATGACGCCTGAACAAGAGAAAATCTACTATGACAAAATGGAACAGAATTTTCCGCATTTTTTGTCCGCCATGGAAAAATTGGTGGCTATTCCCAGTTATCTGGAGGAGGATACGTATCCCCAGGTAACCAGTCTGCATGAGGTGCTGGCGGCGACGCTGGAGCTGCTGCAGGAGATGGGGTACAAGACCTATGCGGATCCGGAAGGGTACTATGGCTATGCAGAAATTGGCCAGGGGGACAAGCTGATTGGGATTCTGGGTCACTTGGACGTGGTGCCGCCGGGTATGCTGGACGACTGGAAGTCGGATCCTTTTACGGTAACCTACCGGGACGGGAAGGCCTACGGCCGGGGCGTCCAGGACGACAAGGGGCCTACGCTGACGGCGATTTATGCGGTGAAGGCGCTGCTGGACTGCGGCTTTAAGCCCAACTACCGGCTGCGGTTTATTTTCGGCACGGACGAGGAAAATCTGTGGCGGGGCATCAAGCAGTATATGGCTAAGGAGGAGAAGCCGGACTTTGGGTTTACGCCGGATTCGGTTTTCCCGCTGATTTATGCGGAAAAAGGGGTACTGGAATGCTTCCTGAAGGCGCCCAATACCAGCGGGCTGACCTTTAAGGCCGGGGATGCCTTTAACGTGGTTCCTTCCTATGTGCAGGCGCCGGCTTCGGAAGCGCTCCGGGGGGCGCTGGACTGCCTGGGCTATGAGTACCGGGACGAAGGGGAAACCTTCGGCATTTTGGGCAAGAGCATCCACGCCAAGGATGCGGAGCAGGGCATCAACGCCATTCAGCGGTATCTGCTGGCCCTGGACAAGATGGGGCATCCTACCAAGGCGGGAAATTTTGTCAAGGACTGCCTGGACGGCCACAAGTTTGCGGAACCGATTTTTGGGGAAGTCAAAGATGAGGCTTCTGGGGAACTGAAATTCAACCTGGGCAAAATTGAACTGACGGACAAAGAGGAAATTCTGTCCATTGATATGCGGCTGCCGGTCACCTGCCCCAAGGAGCAGATTGTGGAGGCGCTGACCAAAAAGGCTGCGGAATTTGGCTTTGTCTATGAGGAATACGATTGGCTGAAGCCGGTGTATCTGCCCCTGGATTCGCCCATTATCCAAAAGCTCACGGCGTCCTACGTGGAAGCTACCGGGGATACGGTGAACCAGCCCATCAGCAGCGGCGGGGCTACCTACGCTCGGGCCATGGACAACTGTGTGGCCTACGGGGTGATTTTGCCCGGGGTGGAAAAGAGCGAACACCAGCCCAACGAGAACATGGTGGTGGACGAATTTAAGACGGCCATGAAAATCTATATCCACACCTTTGTGAACTTCAATAAGGACTAATCTTTTCCCAAAATGCACAGAAAGAAGGCGGTTGTATGGCTGAACCGAAGAAAGCAAGAAAAATGCTCAGTTCTTATTCCATTGTTTTTATTTTCCTGATTATCACGGCCATTTTGACCTGGTTCGTGCCCCAGTCCGTGGTGGTCAGCCATGACGGCACCAAGGAAATCATTTTTAACGCCATTATGGTCAAGGGCAAGGTGGTAACAGGGCAGGGGCTCCAGCCCATGGGCCTGTGGGATGTGATCATGGCTCCGGCCCGGGGCTTTGTGAAGGCGGCTCCGGTGGGCTTTGCCATTTTGATGGCCGGCGCCTTCCTGCATATTCTGAACTATGTGGGGGCTATGAACGCCGGGATTGGCTGGCTGCTGAAGCGGTTTACGGGCAAGGCTCTGATTGTGGTGCTGATGTTTGTTTCCGCTCTGTTTGGGGCAGTGTACGGGCTGTGGGAAGAGATTCCTGCCTACTCCATGGCGGTGGTGCCTCTGTTTGTGCTGGCAGGGTATGACGTGATTACCGGTATTGCGGTGCTGTTTGTAGGGGCTACCGCCGGGAACATGGCCAGCGTGGTGAACCCCTTCTCCCTGGGGGCTGCGGTAGGGGCCATCGGCAACGAAAGCCTGTCCCTGGGCAGTGGCATTGTGCTGCGGCTGGTGATTTTTGCGGTGCTGGATATTATTGGCACGGTGTATGTGCTGCGCTATGCGGCCCGGGTCAAGGCGGACCCCACCAAGTCCATTGTGTACGGGGTGCCGGTGCATACGCTGGTGGAGGAGGACCACAAGGAGGAAGAATTTACCAGCCAGAAGGCCTGGTCCATTGGGCTTTTGCTGGTCATTATCCTGGCTTTGGTCTGCGGGTATATTCCCTGGGATTCCATCAAATTTGCTGACGGCAGCAACATGAAGACGCTCATCAACCTGCCCTTTACTTCTCTGGCCAAGGTGCCGGTGCTGGGCAATCTGTTGGGGCTGGGCCATTATACCCATTTTGGGGATTGGTACTTTGAGGAATTTTCCTTTGTGTTCCTGTTTGGGGCGCTGCTGTTGGGCTTCATCAACAAGATTCCGGAAGAACGGTTTGTGAAGGAATTTGTGGCCGGCGCCAGCGACCTGCTGGGCGTGGTGCTGGTACTGACGGTGGCCAACGGGATTTCCGTCATCATGGGTACCAAGACGGCTGGCATGTCCGTGACCTTCGTGTACTGGATTCAGAACGCTCTGGCCGGAGTACCGTCCTGGGCGTTTGCCATTGCGGCTACTGCGGCTTATGTGGGCATCGGGTTCTTTATGCAGTCCACCAGCGGCGTGGCAGGGATTACCATGCCCATTCTGGGGGCTGTGGCCTATGCGCTGTTCCAGTCGGCGCCCATTGGGTCCATTGGCGGCCAGGTGCTGCTGATTGCCTGCTTTACCATTGGGCTGAACTTCACGTCTTCGTTCTATCCCAGTGCTACTAACATGGGGACCCTGGAACTGTACAAGATTCCCTATAACATCTGGTTGGGCTTTATTTTGAAGATTTCCCTTGTGATGCTGGTGGCCGGCGTGGCTATTGTGTCCGTGGCTCCTATGATTGGACTGCTGTAGGGGGAAGGAAATACAAAATTAAAGCACAACACACAAACTCCTGCCTGGACGGAATCTGGGCAGGAGTTTGTATGTTGTGCTGTTGGTGCGGTCAGCGGACCTGAAGTGATGTGGTGCCGGGTATCCACTCAGTGGTTCGCGGCAAACCGCTTAGTTGCGCCTTTCAGGCTTACTTCGCGGGCCGCTATCACAGGGGTCGTATATTCCATTTCTCTACGGCCAAGACCTTGAGAAATGGATACAACTCCCTCAGTCATCCTACGGTGACAGCTCTCCCAGCGGTTCGCGGCTCGCTGCGCAGCTGCGTCCTGACGGACTTGCTTTGCAGGCCGCTATCGCATGGGCCTTATTGACCAAACATCCCCTTGCAGAAGTTGTCGGGCTGTTTGGATGCGGCCGCATAGAGGCGAGGAGCCTTTAAGGGTTGGTGCGGTCGGCAGACTGTTAGTGGAGGTCAGTCCCATCCGCCTTCCTAACGTCAGGCACCTTCCCGCACTTGGATTGCTGTTGGTGCGGGAAGGCAGGCGGCCGGGAGGCCGCAAAACCGAGGATGAACTTCGGTTATACCCTTTTGTCGCCACTGCGGGCGACATTTTCCCAAGGGGAAAGTCCGTCCCCATTTGGGGCTAGTGCGGACCGTCAGGTAGTCCAACCAGGTCAAAGTTTCCAACGTAATTACTTTTAGCTGGAGAAAACTCGGTACCGGATTTTTGGTCGTGCGGTCGGCGGAGTGTAGTGCGGGGCCGAATTATAAACTTCCTCAGTCATCCCTGCGGGCTGACAGCCCCTTCACGTTTGAAGGGGCCGGTCTTAGGCCCATACTGGTCATGTGCGAAACGAGTATAGGAAAAGAAGTCATAGTACGTAGAGAAGTGCAATAACCCTCTTTGTCATTTGACCAGTAGATGAATGGAATGCTTTCTGAGTGGTTCGCCGTGCTCCATCCTCCTTCACCATGGGGGCTTGCTTCTTGGACTGCTATCACATGGCTCGCGTGTACCAAACAGCTTCTAGAATAGCTGTGACGCTGTTTGGACGCGAACGCAACGCTTGATGAAGGCAATTAAGAAAATAATTGCCGACCTTCCCCCACTTGGACTGCTGATGGTGGTGGAAGGCATGCGGCCGGGGGCCGCAAAAAAACGGGTGGCCCTCTGGGTAACTTTGATATTGGTGCGGTCAGCGAACTTCCTGGCGATGGTGCAGGGTATCCCCGCTCAGTCACCTACGGTGACAGCTCCCCCCTAAAGGTTGGAGCCTTTAAAGGGTCGTGCGGGCTGGTGGTTTTGTTTATCCATGCAAAAAATGCATCACTATATCTAGCGGGTACAATAGGATGACACAAATTTGTTAAGTCAGGGTGGGGGAGACGTGCTATAATAGAATGTAACGTGAAATTTTTGTCTAGGTAAAGTAATCTGCTTTGGGCAGGCTTTACTTTTAAGGGGGGATTATCATGGTTTCTGAGAAAATGTATGAATTGGGTACCAAAAAATCCACGATTCGCACGATTTTTGAATATGGCCGGAAACGGGCTGCGGAAGTGGGGGAAGAAAATATCTGCGACTTCAGCTTGGGCAATCCCAATGTACCGGCTCCTGAATACATCAAGCAGGCGGTGCTGGATATTATGACGGAACTGCCGCCTCAGGCCATTCACAGCTACACGGTGGCTGCCGGCAACCCGGAAGTGCGGGAAACGCTGGCCAAGGATATCAACAGACGGTTTGGCACGGATTTTACCGGGGCTAACCTGTTTATGGTAGGCGGCGCTGCGGCTGCTATTTCCATCTGTTTCAAGGCACTGGCAGAAGACGGGGACGAGTTCATTGCGCTGGCTCCTTTCTTCCCTGAATATCGCTGCTTTGTAGAGTCCACCGGTGCCAAGCTGGTGGTAGTCCCGGCACAAACCGAGGATTTCCAAATTGACTTCGACGCTTTTGAAAAGGCGGTAACGCCTCACACCAAAGGGGTCATTGTCAATTCCCCCAATAACCCCAGCGGGGTGGTGTATTCGGAAGCGACCATCAAGAAACTGGCCCAAATTCTCGCGGCCAAGGAAAAGGAATATGGCCATCCGATTTTCATCATTGCCGATGAACCGTACCGGGAAATCGTTTATGATGACGTGGTGGTTCCGTATATTCCCAACTACTACGACAACACGTTGGTGTGCTACTCCTACAGCAAATCCTTCTCCCTGCCGGGCGAACGGATTGGGTATGTGGTAGTGCCCAATAAGGTGGCGGATTTTGGCCGGGTGTACGGCGCTATTGCCGGGGCTGGCCGGGTGATGACCCACGTGAATGCGCCTTCTCTGTGGCAGCTGGTGGTGGCCCGCTGCGCTGGGAAACCGTCCAATGTGGAACCCTACAGAAGAAACGGCGAACTGCTGTACAAGGGCCTGAAAGAGGCTGGCTTTACGGTGTTAAAGCCACAGGGTGCCTTCTATCTGTTCCCCAAATGTCTGGAAAAAGACGACTATGCTTTCTGTGAACGGGCCAAGAAGTATGATCTGCTGCTGGTACCGGGCACGGACTTTGGCTGCCCTGGGTATTTCCGGGCCAGCTACTGCATTAACTACGATACCATCAAAAAGTCCCTGCCGCTGTTTAAGAAGCTGGCGGAGGAATATAAGAAGTAATCCGTTTGTTGTGAGGGGCAATAAACTATAGGCCTGGTGCCGAGTATCCCCGAGCGGTTTGCCGTATTCTGTAGTGGTTCGCAGCTGGCTGTTTAGCTGCACGTAAAGAGCTTGATTCACAGGCTGCTAACACAGGGCTCGCATTAGCCAAGAGTCCTTTGCTAAACTGTGTACTCCTGGCTGCAGCCGCATAAAAGGGAGAGCTTCAATGGTTCTGTTCGTTGACAGTATTCTGCAAATTTAATATAATTTACGAATGCTTAGCTGACATTCTCCAGCATTGTCTATTGCGGGCAAGCTGAAAAGTATTGACGATTGGGAGAGAATAAATTTCATGAAATATTTATCTGGTAACGAAATTCGACAAAAATATCTGGACTTTTTTGCGGCCCGGGGGCATCTGGTTCTGCCCAGCGCCTCTTTGATTCCTCACGATGACCCGTCCCTGCTGCTGATTGGTGCCGGCATGGCTCCGTTTAAGCCTTTCTTTACGGGCAAGCAGAAACCGCCTTCTCCGCGGATTACCACCTGCCAAAAGTGCGTGCGTACCGGGGATATTGAAAACGTGGGTCATACGGCTCGGCACCATACGTATTTTGAAATGCTGGGCAACTTCTCCTTTGGGGACTATTTCAAGAAGGAAGTGATTCCCTGGGCTTGGGAATTTCTGACCAAGGAATTGGAACTGCCGGCTGATAAGCTGTGGGTTACCATTTATCCCAAGGATGATGAAGCGTATGATATTTGGCATAATGTAGTGGGTGTGCCCGATGAACGGATTGTCCGCCTGGAAGAAAACTTCTGGGAAATCGGCACTGGCGGCCCCTGCGGTCCTGACTCCGAAATTCATATCGACCTGGGTGCGGACCGGGGCTGCGGCAGACCGGATTGTGGTCCTGACTGCGACTGCGGCCGTTTCCTGGAACTGTGGAACCTGGTATTTACCCAGTTCAACAAGAACGAGGACGGCAGCTACACGCCGCTGCAGCATAAGAATATTGATACCGGTGCTGGTCTGGAACGGCTGGCTTCCGTATTGCAGGGCAAACCGTCCAACTTTGAGACGGACCTGATTTTCCCGATTATTGAATACGCCTGCAAGGTGTCCGGCAAGACCTACAATGCAGATCCCAAGGATGATGTTTCCCTGAAGGTCATTGCCGACCATGCCAGAAGCGTTACCTTTATGGTCAGCGATGGCATCCTGCCCTCCAACGAGGGCCGGGGCTACGTGCTGCGCCGGGTACTGCGCCGGGCCATTCGTCACGGCCGTCTACTGGGCATCACCAAGAAGTTCTTGGTAGGGGCAGCCGACCTGGTTATCGATATGTACGGTGACCACTATACGGAACTGCGGGAAAAGAAGTCCTATATTGAAAAAGTCATCGACATGGAAGAAAGCTCCTTTATGCAAACCCTGGAACAGGGCACCAATCTGCTGAACGAAAAGATTGCAGAAATGAAAGCCCAGCATTCCACCGTACTGAAGGGGACAGATGCCTTTAAGCTGTACGATACCTTTGGGTTCCCCTGGGAACTGACGGCAGAAATCCTGGAAGAACAGGGCTACACCATGGACGAGGAAGGCTTTGACGCCGCCATGGCGGAACAGAAGGAAAGAGCCCGTTCTGCCCGGAACGACAAAGCCGGCCGTCCGGTGCTGTACAACACCCGGGGCCTGGACCTGGGCAAACTGACGGTACAGGAAGACAGCAAGGACGGGGTTATCAAAGCCATTTTCCCGGCTTACGATACCAATCCTATTGAAAAGGGTGAACAGGGCGATGAACTGGCCCTGATCCTGGACAACACGGCTTTCCACGCAGAAGGGGGCGGCCAGCTGGGAGATACCGGCCGGCTGGTATCCGATGCAGGCATTTTTGATGTAACCGACACCAAGAAACTGCCGGATGGCACTACGGTGCAAATTGGTACCGTGGCCGACGGCACCCTGAAGCTGGGGGACGCTGTCCGTTTTGAAGTGAACCTGAAGAGACGGGCGGACATTGCCCGGAACCATACGGCCACCCATTTGCTCCACGCAGCCCTGAAACAGGTGCTGGGCAGCCATGTAAACCAGGCTGGCAGCTATGTGGGCCCGGACCGTCTGCGTTTTGACTTCTCCCACTTCTCTCCTGTAACGGAAGAAGAACTGCTGCAGGTGGAAGATATTGTCAACGAGAAGATTCTGGATGCCGTGGATGTGGAAATCACGGAACAGGAATTGAAGAAAGCCAAGGAAATGGGTGCTATGGCCCTGTTTGGCGAAAAGTATGGCGACATTGTCCGGGTAGTCAATGTACCGGGCTACAGCATGGAACTGTGCGGCGGCGTACACGTTTCCAATACGGCCCATATCGGCCTGTTCAAGATTCTGTCCGAATCCAGCGTGGGTGCTGGGGTACGGAGAATCGAAGCTGTTACCGGCCGGGGCGCTTTGGCCTACACCCGGGAAATGGAAGAATTAATCGGTGATGCTTCTGCTGTTGTGAAGGCTAGACCCAATACCCTGGTCAGCCGGATTGAAGCCCTTCAGGATGAACTGAAGGCAGAGAAGCACAAGGGCGAAGAGCTGGAACGGAAGATGGTGGCTGCGGCTGCTGAAAACGTAACGGCTTCTGCCAAGGACGTAAAGGGTGTGCCGGTGCTGGTACAGGAAGTTAAGACCCAGGACGTGGACAGCCTGCGTCAAATGGGGGATACCCTCCGGGATAAGGTTGGCGGCGTTGTGGTCCTGGCTGCTCCGGTAGCGGCCGACAAGGTCAACGTGCTGGTTATGGCTACCAAGGATGCCGTGAAGAAGGGCGTCCATGCTGGCAAAATCGCCAAAGGGGTTGCCCAGGTTATGGGCGGCAACGGCGGCGGCCGTCCGGATATGGCCCAAGCCGGCGGCAAGGATGCTTCCAAAGTACAGGAAGCACTGGACAAGGCCTGGGGACTGGTTGAAGAACTGATTCACTAAGAAGGTGCTGGATATGGATTCAAAAGTCAAATTGGGTAATGCCATTCATGATCTTTTGGAAGAAAAGGAATTGGACAAGATTACCCGGGAGGAAATCCTCCAAAAAGCTGGTGTAAGCGAAGCGGAGTTCGAAAAGTATTTCCACTCCAACGTTGAATTGGCCCACTGGGAATATCTTCACATCCTGTCCCTGCACGGGAAGGAAATCCTGGGTGCCAGCTGCTGGTCCGAAGCTTTGTACCGGAAATTTTTGGTGTATGATCTGCATTTGAAGTTTCTCCAGAATTTGTATAAAAGCAAGGATGTGGAAGCCATCCGGGTCACCAATCGGCGCTTTGTGCGGGATGCTTACAACATGATGCTGCGCAAGGCCGGGGCAGATCTGGATAATCCCCATATCCAATTCGCCGTGGAAATGGTGGTTGTCGGCGGCGAGGAAATTACCATGCGGTGGGTTATGGAAGGCATGAAGGTGCCTATCGAAGTCATGCTGGTATTGTTCCAGGAATCCATTCCACTTTGTATCAGTCAATATTTCTATTAAGAACGGGGAGTTTTGCCCCCGCAGGTGCAGGAAGCAGCGGGCGGCCGGGGAGAATTTGTACCAGCTGCCGCTGCCTGCGGGTAAGACGGAGTGTTGCTTTTTGGTGACACTCCCGTTTTGCTACCTGCATGCTGCACGCAAAACCTGAGGAGGGATTAACAATGTCTCAAACAACGCAAGAAACTACTATGTTTAAACCGGTTCCGGAGTCCAAGTCCGTGGCGGAAACCATTCTGGAGGTGGCGGCTGCCTTAAAGGAAAAGGGCTACAATCCCATTGACCAGCTGGCCGGCTACCTGCTCAGCGGGGATCCTGCCTATGTGACCAGCTACAAGGATGCCCGGCTGAAGATTCGCCGGTTTGAACGGTATGAATTGATTGAAGCCCTGCTCCAGGCCTATTTGCAGGAACAAACCGGCAAATGAGGATCATGGGGCTGGACCTGGGAACAAAAACCATTGGCGTAGCAGTCAGTGATGAAACGGGCTTCATTGCCCGGGGGATTGAAACCATCCACCGACGGAGCCTGGAAAAAGATTTAGAACGTCTGGCCGAGCTGGTACAGGCGGAAGACGTGGGGGCGTTTGTACTGGGCTACCCCAAAAATATGAACGGTACAGTAGGAGAGCGGGCCAAAGCCAGCGAAGCTTTTGCCGAGATACTGAAAGAACGGTTTCCCAGCCTTCCCGTAACCTTATGGGATGAGCGCCTTTCTACAGTGGCAGCTGAAAAAGTATTGATTCAGGCTGATCTCCAGAGAAAAAAACGCAAGAAAATCATTGATATGATGGCCGCGGTAGTGATACTGCAAAATTATCTGGATAGCCAAAGGAGGCTGTAACATGGAAGACAAGCGGGATTTAATCGACACGGAAGACCAGGAACCCATTGTTGTCATTACCGATGAGGAAGGCAACGAAACCTATTACCTTGAGGAAATGGTGATTCCGGTAAACAACAAGAACTTTGCCATTCTGACCCAGATTCCTGAAGACGAAAACAGCGAGGACGAGGAAGAAGCGGAAGACAACTGCATCATCGCCCGCATTGAATTTGACGAAAACGGCGATCCGACCTACCTGGATCCCACCGATGAAGAGTTCGACCTGGTGGCGGAAGCCTATAACCAGATGATGGACGACCTGGAAAAAGAATAAAAAGGAACTGATCCGGATGTTTAAGAAATTTGTGCCGATTGTGGCGGCGCTTCTATTGGCTTCCCTTTTTGGCGTGTATTGGTATTTCAACTATTTCAACAATAACGCCGCCTTGGCTACGGGGCAGAAGGTGCAGTTTACCGTAACCCAGGGAATGACCACTTCGGAAATCGCCACCATGCTCCATAAGCTGCGGCTGATCAATACCCCGGAATCTTTCCGCCTGGCGGCCAAGTTCCGTGGACTGGACAGTCACTTGCAGGCCGGCAACTACGAAGTGGTGGCTGGGATGTCGGATAAGGAAATCATTGAGATCCTGTCCAAAGGGAAAGTCCGCTACAACAAATTCACCGTTCCGGAAGCAACCACCATCAACCAGATTGCCGCCAAACTCCAGGAAGAGCATCTGGGCAGTGCAGACGCCTTTAAGGCCGCTGCCAAGAATTACACCCCCTATGAATATATGGAGACCAACAACCCCGATGTAGTCTACAAGGCGGAGGGCTTTGTATGTCCGTCCACCTACTACCTGCCGGAAAACGCCAGCGAAAAGGATATCCTCACCATGATGGTCCGGGAATTCAACAAGGAGCTGACGCCGGAAGTACGGGAAGACATCAAAAACAGCAAGATGCCGCTGCGGAGCATTGTGAACCTGGCGGCCATGGTGGAGGAGGAAGCCACCTTCAAGGAAGAGATGCCCCTGATTGCCGGGGTATTCCTGAAGCGCCTCCAGATGGGGATGCCCATCCAGTCCGACACCACCATCCAATATATTCTGGGGTCCCAAAAGAAGGAAATCACCTTTGAGGACCTGAAAATCGAATCCCCTTATAACACCTATCTTCATAAGGGACTGCCGCCGGGACCCATTGCCAATCCCAGCCTGGAAGCCATTGAGGCGGTGCTCCATCCGGTGAAGACCGATTATCTGTACTTTGTGGCGGATAAGCAGGGTCACCATCATTTCACTCGGACTTATGAGGAACATTTGGAAATGATCAAGAAGATTAATGGAGAAGCAGCACAGTGAGTAAACCAGAATTATTGGCTCCTGCCGGGAGCCTGGAAAAAGGAAAAATAGCATTGCTCTACGGGGCAGATGCCATCTATCTGGGCGGTAAAGCCTTTGGCCTGCGAGCATTCGCGGCCAATTTTTCTTTGGAGGAAATCCGGGAAATGACGGCCTTCGCCCACAAGCTGGGGCGGAAGGTGTACGTCACCGTGAACATCGTGCCCCACGATGAGGACCTGCCGGGGCTGCCCCAGTACCTGAAGGACCTGGAGGACGCCCAGGTGGACGGCCTTCTGATTTCCGACCTGGGGGTCTGGGCCATTGCCCGGAAAACCGTGGACCAAAGCAAGGTGGAGCTCCACGTCAGCACCCAGGCCAACGTCACCAACTCTGCCGCCGCCAAGGCCTGGGAAGACCTGGGGGCGGATCGGGTGGTTCTGGCCCGGGAATTGTCCATTCCGGAAATTGCCCAAATCCACCAGAACGTCAAGGCGGACCTGGAAGTGTTTGTGCACGGCGCCATGTGCATTTCCCATTCCGGCCGCTGCCTGTTGAGCAACTACTTTACCGGCCGGGACAGCAACCGGGGGGCCTGTGCCCAGGTGTGCCGCTGGGAATTCAGCCTGGTGGAAAAGAACCGGCCGGGACAGGCTTTTGACATTGCGGAAGATGAGCGGGGTACCTACATTATGAATTCCAAGGACCTGTGCCTCATTGACCACCTGCCGGAGCTTATGGCGGCCGGGGTCCGGAGCCTGAAGATTGAAGGCCGGATGAAGAGCATCCACTACGTGGCCTCGGTGGTCAGCGTCTACCGGAAGGCCATTGACGCCTGCTACGCAGACCCGGAGCATTATCAGGTGCAGGAAGCCTGGCGGCAGGAACTGGAGAAAATGTCCCACCGGCCCTACACCACGGGCTTTGCCCTGGGGCAGCCGGGACCGGAGGACCAGGTATACAGCACGTCTTCCTATGAACAGACTGCAGATTTTGTGGGCCTCATTCAGGGCTATGACCCGGAAACGGGCCGGGTGACTATTGAACAGCGGAACCATGTGAAGGAAGGAGAGCGTTTGGAAATCCTGAATCCGGACGGGGAAATCTTTGCCTGGACGGTAACGGAAATGCAAAACGACCAGGGAGAACCCATTACGGCAGCTCCCCACGCCCAGATGATTTACACTGCCAAAGGGGATTCCCGGATGGAACCCTGGTCCCTGGTTCGGCGGCTCAAGGAAAAAAACTAAGAACTCTCGGAGAAATACTTGATTTTACCGGGCTTTTAAGAGTAAAATAGATTGGTCAGACTTGTCTATAACAACTACAACTATCTTTTGACAGGGAGACGATAGAATGAGCGCACTGGAAAAATTACGTTCCTTTCTGGAACAGCAGCAGGTAACGGACATTTTTATCAAGGGAGATTCCTCCATCCGGTACTTTACCGGCTTTACCGGCGGTGAAAGCCTTCTCTATGTGGACGGTAAGCGTCAGGTACTGATTACGGATTCCCGCTATACGCTGCAAGCCAGCCAGCAGGCTCCGGAATGTGAAATTATGGAGCACAAGCATGGCTTCTGGCCGGAAGCGGCCAAGCTGGTACAGAAGGGCTGCCTGGCCCTGGACGGGGATTACTTCTCCTACACCCAGCAGCAGGAGCTGGCCAAGGCACTGCCGGAGGTCACCTGGAAAAGCGTGAACCTGGTAGGCCTGCGTGCCGTAAAAACTCCGGAAGAACTGAAAATCATCCGTAAGGCCATTGCCATTTCCGATGAAGCCTTTATGCAGCTTTTGCCCCATATCAAAGTGGGTCGGGCCGAATGTGACCTGGCTGCAGAGCTGGAATACAACATGCGGAAACTGGGGGCTGCAAAAACTTCTTTTGACACCATTGTGGCTTCAGGCAAACGGAGCGCACTGCCCCATGGGGTAGCGTCCAGCAAGCTGGTGGAAACAGGAGATTTTGTCACCTTCGACTTTGGCTGCATCTATGAGGGCTACTGCTCCGATATCACCCGCACGGTGGTCATGGGCAAGGCAGCTCCCTGGCAAAAGGAAATCTATAACATCGTCCTGGAAGCCCAGCTCCTGGGTGAAAAGGTGCTGCGGCCCGGTCTTACCGGTGCCAGCGTTGACCAGACGGTGCGGGACTACATTACGGAAAAGGGCTATGGGCAGTATTTTGGCCACGGCCTGGGCCATGGTGTAGGCCTGGATATCCACGAGAAACCGGTACTGAACAAGTCCAATTTGGAACCGCTGCCGGTGAATGCCATCGTTACCGATGAGCCGGGCATCTACCTGCCGGATAAAGGCGGCGTACGCATTGAGGATACCGTACTGGTAACCGAGAACGGCTGTGAACCTCTCACTTCCGTTCGCAAAGATCTGTTAGAACTTTAAAATACTATAAACGAAAATTTTTGGAGGTTGTACTTATGATTTCTACTAACGATTTTAAAACTGGCGTAACTGTTGAAATTGACGGCGATGCATGGCAGGTCGTTGAATTCCAGCATGTAAAACCGGGTAAAGGCGCTGCTTTCGTACGGGCTAAAATGCGCAACCTGTGCACCGGCGCTGTGGTTGAGCGGACCTTCAACGCTGCTGAACGTCTGCAAAACGCCGTGGTTGAACGGAAAGAAATGCAATACCTGTACCAAGCTGATGAGAACTACGTTTTCATGGACAACGAAACCTACGAACAGCTGGAACTGAACAAGGATCAGCTGGGCAATGCCTTGAACTTCCTGAAAGAAAATATGGATGTTAAGGTTATTACTTTCAAGGATCGCGTCCTGGGCGTTGAACTGCCCAACACCGTAGAACTGACCGTAGTAGAAACCGAACCGGGCATCAAAGGCGATACCGCTACTGGCGGCAGCAAGAACGCCAAAATGGATACCGGCTATGTGGTTAAGGTTCCCCTGTTCATCAATGAAGGCGATGTGCTGAGAATTGATACCCGCAGCGGTGAATACATTGAAAGAGCATAAAAATCAGAAAACGAGCCTGCGACTTGGGCTCGTTTTTTTTACCATTTGAGGAATTCCTATGAAAACGATTTATTTGGTGCGTCATGGCGAAACCGAAGCCAACCGGCAGGGGGTGCTCCAGGGCTGGAACAACAATCCTTTGGACGCCGCCGGCCACAAGCAGGCAGAAGGCCTGGTGCTCCGGGCTTCCCGGGTGCCGTTGGAAACCATCTACGTTTCGGATCTCATCCGCACCCAGGAAACGGCGGCCCCTTTGGCCAGGGCTAGGGGAATGGAGCCGGTAATCCTGCCGGGACTACGGGAAATTTCCTTTGGCCGGTGGGAAGGGCTTACCTTCAGCCAGCTGCGCCGGGAGGAACCGGAACTTTTGGAATGCATCTTTATCACGCCCACCAAGGCCGATGTGGAGGCACCGGAAACCCTGGAGGCTTCCCAGGAGCGGGGCTGGGCGGCACTAACACAGATTACCCGGGACCTGGAGGAAGACAAGAACTGTCTGGTGGTCTGCCACGGGGCGCTGATTCGTCTGCTCCTGTGCCGGATTCTCAGTATGCCCATTGATGCCATGTGGCGGCTGTCCCTGGACAACACGGCGTCCTGCAAAGTGGTCTACACCCAGGAGTTTGGCTACCGGGTAGAAACCATGAATGCTTTAGGCTTTTTATAAGGGAATATTCGTATCTAAAATGCTTGGGTTTGCCCTTTGCCCCTTTACGGCATTTTTGCTATAATATCTTTATCTGTACAAATATAAGTTGGGAGAGATTTCTATTTTAGAATTTAAGCATATAAATATAGAGGATAAACCGATATTCGATGATTATTTTTCGGAAGAGGATTACCATGCTTCCGAATGCTGTTTCGGTTCCATCTTCATCTGGCGGGGGTGCTACGATACGTACTGGGCCATTTCCCATGGCTGCCTGCTGCTGAAGGTAACGGTAAACGGCAATACATTCATGCTGCCGCCTTTTGGCGGGGTCAGTGAAGATCTGCCCAAGGTACTGGATGCTCTGAAGGAATACTTCGGCGGCCCCTTTGAAATCCACGGGGTTTACGAACATACCCTGGAACGGTTCCAAAAGTACCTGCCAGAACTGACGGGCTTTGTGGAAGACCGGGATAACTGGGATTATGTGTATCTCCAGGAAAAACTGGCTACCCTGTCCGGCCGGAAATACCATCAAAAGAAGAACCATTACAACGCCTTTGTGAAGGAACATCCGGATTATGTCTATGAGACCATTACGGAAGCCAACAAGGACGAATGCATTGCTTTTGGCAAGGCCTGGTGCGCGGAGCGGGAGAAAACCGACCCGTCCATTGCCTGTGAATCCTGTGCCATTGAAGAAGGCCTGAACAACATGGAAAGACTGAACATTCGGGGCGGGCTGATCCGTCTGGATGGGCAGGTCAAAGCTTTCTCCTTTGGGGAAAAAGGCGGCCAGGATACGGCTGTCATCCATGTGGAAAAGGCGGACGCCGATATCCGGGGCCTGTTTACGGCCATCAACAAGGAATTTGTGGATCATGAATGGAAAGACGTGACCTACATCAACCGGGAAGAGGATATGGGCAAGGAAGGCCTGCGCAAGGCCAAAGAATCCTATAAACCGGAATTTATGGTGAAAAAGTACTCTACCAAAGTGCTGTAATCGTTGTAAAAGAGGGGCAATTATGGACTTTCGCTTGCTGAATCAGGAGACTCTGCCCCAGGCGGCGTCTCTTTGGGATTTTTGCTTTGAAAAGAAGGGAACACCTTTCTATGAATGGTACTTTTCCCAGTACTGTTTGAAGCAGAACCGGATTTTGGGCGGCTTTGACCAGGACAAACTGGTTACCATGCTCCACCTGAATCCCTACGAACTGCTGGTCCGGGACCGGGCCTGGAAGGTGCCCTACATTGTAGGGGTGGCTACAGAACCGGCCTTTCGGGGCAATCATGTGATGGGCCAGCTGATGGACACGGCCTTTACCATGCTCCGGGCCCTGAAGGTGCCCTTTGTAATCCTGATGCCCATTTACGCCGGCATCTACCAGCCCTATGGGTTCCAATACACCCATCTGCGCAAGGAATACAAGTTGCCGCTAGCAGGGCTTGAACCTGCCCGGACCTTGCTTCCCAGCTTTACGGCGGAGCGGGTGGACACCCTGGGGGCGGAACCGCTCCTGGCACCGGTGTATGCCAAGACTATGGAAAGCTACCACGGCTACGTGCTGCGGTCGTCCCAGAACTGGCAGAACTTCCTTATTACGGCGGCCCAGGAAAACGTGGAAACGGTGGTGGTCCGGGAAAACGGCACGCCCCGGGGCTACGCCCTGTACAGCCGGGAAGGGACCACGGTGAAGGTACTGGAGGCCCTGGCCATCGACCCGCCGGCCAAGCTGCGGCTTCTGCAGTATTTTAAGGGTCTTGCCGGAACGTACCAGGAGCTGGAGTATCTGGCGCCCGGTGACGACCTGACCTATCTGACGCTGCCGGACCAGAGCCTGGCCCCCAAGCTGGCACCCTTTATGATGGGGCGGGTGATTGATGCTGCCGCCATCCTGAAAAAGCTAAGCGTTCCCAAGGAACTGGAAGGCCGGGAGTTCATCCTGGGCCTGAAGGACGAACAGATTGCTCTCAATACCTTGCTGGTCAAGGTGCAGCTTACGCCCCAGGGGGTGCAGCTGCTGAATACGGTGGAGGAGCCCAACGTGCTGATGGACGTGGGAACCTTTACCCAGCTGTTCTTTGGTACCTATTCTGTCCAAACCCTGCTCCAGGCAGGTATGCTTTTTGCTGCTGATGCTTCCGCTGAGGATACACTAGCCAAATTATTCCCACAGCAGAACAATTTCATAAACGAGTACTTTTAAGGGAGACTGGAGACTGTCATGAGCGAACAAATCAGAAGAATTTTTGTAGAAAAGAAAAAAGACTACGCTGTTGAAGCAGAAGGCCTTTTGGCTGACCTGCAGCAAACCTTGGGCCTGAAGAACCTGACCGGTCTCCGGGTCATCAACCGGTACGACCTGGAAGGTCTCAGCGATGCGGACTACCAGGCTGCCAAATCCCTGGTGCTCAGCGAAGCTCCGGTGGACACGGTCTGTGACGAAACCCTGGAAATTCCGGAAGGCGTCCACAGCTTTGCCCAGGAACTGCTCCCCGGCCAATACGACCAGCGGGAAGATTTCGCTGCCCAGTGCATCCAGCTGATTACCCAAGGCACCCGTCCCATTGTGGCCGCTGCCAAAGTGTTCCTGCTGGAAGGGGACCTGACCGAAGCCGATGTGGAGAAAATCAAACATTACTGCATCAACCCGGTGGAAGCCCAGGAAGCTGCCATTGAAAAACCGGAAACCCTGGATATGACCTGGGAAAAACCGGCTTCTGTAGCCATTCTCACGGGCTTTAGGGAAATGAGCCAGGAAGCTCTGGCAGATTTTCTGAAGAAGCAGGAACTGGCCATGAGCTTTGAAGACCTGGCCTACATCCAAACCTACTTCCAAAAGGAAAACCGGGATCCCTCCATTACGGAAATCAAGGTGCTGGATACCTATTGGTCCGACCACTGCCGTCATACCACCTTCGAAACCAAGCTGGAGAATGTGGAAATCACCGACGGGGTGTACACCGAAACGGTAGCCAAAGCCTTTGAACTGTACAAAAAAGACCGTGCCTTTGTGTACGGGGAAGACACCAAGCGGCCCATTACGCTGATGGATATGGCCTGCCTGGCTGCCAAGAAGCTGAAGAAGGAAGGCAAACTGGCCGACCTGGACGCTTCGGAAGAAATCAACGCCTGCAGTATTGTGGTCCCCATTGAAGTGGACGGCAAGAAGGAAGACTGGCTGGTGATGTTCAAGAACGAAACCCACAACCATCCCACCGAAATCGAACCCTTCGGCGGTGCTGCCACCTGTCTGGGCGGCGCCATCCGCGATCCTTTGAGCGGCCGCAGCTATGTATATCAGGCCATGCGTGTCACCGGTTCCGGCGACCCCCGCACTCCTTATGAAAAGACCCTGAAAGGCAAACTGCCCCAAAGAAAGATTACCCTGGGCGCAGCTGCCGGCTACAGCTCCTACGGCAACCAGATTGGTCTGGCCACCGGTTCTGTAGAAGAATATTACCATGAAAAATTCGTGGCCAAGCGCATGGAAGTGGGCGCCGTAATTGGTGCTGCTCCCCGGGATGCGGTAGTCCGGGAAAGACCGGCTGCCGGCGACCTGATTGTCCTGCTGGGCGGCCGTACCGGCCGTGACGGCATGGGCGGCGCTACTGGCTCCTCCAAGGAACATACCACTGCTTCCCTGAGCGAATGCGGGGCAGAGGTCCAAAAGGGCAATGCGCCTAACGAACGGAAAATCCAGCGGCTGTTCCGCAATCCGGAAGTAACCCGCCTGATCAAGCGCTGCAACGACTTTGGCGCCGGCGGTGTATCCGTAGCCATTGGCGAACTGGCTCCTGGCCTGGTCATCAACCTGGACAAGGTGCCCAAGAAGTATGAAGGCCTGGACGGCACCGAACTGGCTATTTCCGAATCCCAGGAAAGAATGGCTGTGGTTATTGCTGCCAAGGACCTGGACAAATTCCTCCATGCTGCTGACGTGGAAAATCTGGAAGCCACGGTGGTAGCTGAAGTGGCTGAAGATCCCCGGTTGGTTATGTACTGGAGAGGGGAAAAGATTGTTGACCTGTCCCGGGCTTTCCTGGACACCAACGGCATTCCCCAAAAACATAATGTCATTGTAGATGGGGTGGAAGAAACTTCTCCCTTTAACAATCCGCCTGCTGTGGTAGAAGGCAAGGATATCAAGGAAGCCTGGCTGGCCAACCTGGACCGGCTGAACGTGTGCAGTCAGGAAGGCCTGGGCGAACGGTTTGACGGCTCCATCGGCCGGGGCTCCGTGCTGATGCCCTATGGCGGCAAGAACCAGCTGACTCCTACCGAAGGCATGGCAGCCCGTCTGCCGGTGCTGGGGGGCAAGACCACTGCCACCTCCGTGATGGCTGCCGGCTATAACCCCAACGTGGCCTGCTGGAGCCCGTACCATGGCGCCATGTACGCCGTGGTGGAAGCAGTCTGCCGGGCTGCAGCCCTGGGTGCTGACCCTGCCAAGCTGCGGCTTTCCATGCAGGAATACTTCCCCAAACTGCATACCGAACATACCTGGGGCCGTCCCTTCAGTGCCCTCTTGGGTGCCTACGAAGCCTGCTGCGAACTGGAACTGCCGGCTATCGGCGGCAAGGACAGCATGTCCGGTACCTTTATGGACCTGGAAGTTCCGCCTTCCCTGATCTGCTTTGCAGTAGGGGTTATGGACGGCCGGGATACTATTTCCAACGAATTTAAGAAGGCCGGCCATACGGTGGTGTTCATCCCCGTTCCCTGCGACGAACACGAAGTGGTGGATTATGCTGCCCTGCGGACCCTGCTTGCCAACGTGCATAAGGGCATCCTGGGCAAGCGCATCATCACCGCCGGCGTAGTGAAGGAAGGCGGCGTAGCAGCCGGTATTTCCTCCATGTGCCTGGGCAACGGTTTGGGCTTCGAATTCGTGAAACCCTTTGTCCATGAAGAATGCCTGTTCACCTTGCAGCCCGGCGGCTTCCTGGTAGAACTGGAAGACGGCGCTGACGCTGACAAGGTATTTGCCGGCAATGACTTCCTGGTACTGGGTACCCTGACTGATGACGGCAAGGTGGCTGTCAACGGCACGGATATCTCCCTGGAAGACATCAAGAAAGCCTACACCCACACTTTGGAAAGTGTATTCCCCTCTGTGGTGAAGGATTCCGGCAAGGAAATTGTCCGGCTGGCTCCCTATGCCAACGACCTGCCTTTGACCGCTCCCTACAATGTGGCCAAACCCCGGGTATTCATCCCTGTATTCCCGGGCCTGAACTGCGAATACGATACGGCTGCCGCTTTTGAAGCAGCTGGGGCTGAGGCAGACATTTTCGTGCTGCGTAACCTGACTCCGGAAGCCATCAAGGAATCCGTGGAAGAAATGGCGAAACGCATGGCCCAGGCCCAAATCCTGGCCCTGCCCGGCGGTTTCTCCGCCAGTGACGAACCGGACGGCTCCGGCAAGTTCATTGCCACCGTATTCCGGAACCCCATTCTGACGGAAGCTGTAAACCAGCTGCTGGAAGAACGGGATGGCCTGATTCTGGGTATCTGCAACGGCTTCCAAGCCCTGATCAAACTGGGCCTGGTTCCCTACGGCAAGATTGTGCCCATGACGGAAACTTCTCCTACCCTGACCTTTAACACCATTGGCCGCCACATTTCCCGGATGGTCCAGACCAAGGTTGTTTCCAACAAATCTCCTTGGCTGTCCCTGACGGAACCGGGGGATACCTTCACCATTGCCATTTCCCACGGGGAAGGCCGGTTTGTGGCTACCGAGGAAGAAATCAAGGCCCTGGCCAAGAACGGCCAGATTGGCACCCAGTACGTGAACCTAAAGGGCGAGCCCACCATGGAAAGCCCGTACAACCCCAACGGTTCTATGTACGCCATTGAAAGCATTACCAGCCCTGACGGCCGCATTTTGGGCAAGATGGGTCATACCGAACGCTACACTGACGGCCTGATGAAGAACATCTATGGCAATAAGGTTCAGCCGATTTTCCTGGCTGGCGTGCAATACTTTAAATAAGGAATCACTATATGAGCAAAGGGGGAGTGTAGCAGGTGCCGCACTCCCTTTTTCTTAAATTGAGAAAAGGAGGCCCTACATATGGAATTACAGCTTCATTCCCATCTGCATGGGTTTACAGTAGAAAAAATCACGGCACTGCCGGACATTGACGCTACAGGGTACCAACTGGTCCATGAGGTCAGCGGCGCCCGGGTGTTTTATGTGGCCTGCGCGGACGACAACAAGGTATTTACCATTGGTTTCCGCACCCCCAGCCAGGATGACACGGGGGTAGCCCACATTACCGAGCACTCTGTGCTCTGCGGCAGCCGGAAGTACCGGCTGAAGGAACCCTTTGTGGAACTGGTGAAAGGTTCCCTGAATACGTTCCTGAACGCCATGACCTACTCCGATAAGACGGTGTACCCGGTGGCCAGCCGGAACGACAAGGATTTCCGCAACCTGGTGGATGTGTACCTGGATGCGGTGTTCTATCCCCTGACCAGCGAAAACCCCTTCACCCTGAAGCAGGAAGGCTGGCATTACGAGCTGGGCGAAGGGGAGGACAAGCCCCTGATCTACAACGGCGTGGTGTACAACGAAATGAAAGGGGTATACTCCTCCCCGGACGCCATCGAGGAGCACGAGGTGTGCAAGGCCCTGTTCCCGGATTCCCCCTACCGGTTTGAATCCGGCGGTCTGCCGGAAGCCATTCCGGAACTGACCCAGGAAGGGTTCATTGCCTTCCACAAGAAATACTACAGCCCGGAAAACTCCTATATCTACCTGTACGGCAATATGGATATTGAGGACTACCTGGCCTACCTGGATAAAGAGTATCTGAGCCATTTCCCCAAGAGCGGGACCCTGAAGGTGGAAATTCTCTTGCAGGCACCCTTTGACCAGACCAAGGAAGTCCAGGCTACTTACCCGGTAGCGGCAGGGGACCCCACGGAACATAAGACCTACCTGTCGCTGAATATCGTAACGGGCACGGCCCTGGACCAGAAACAGGTGATGGCCCTGCGGATTTTGGAACATGTGCTGCTGGAGGGCAACAACGCTCCCCTGCGGCTGGCGCTGCTCAAGGCCGGCATTGGCACGGACGTGTCCGGTTCCCTGAACGCTTCCCAGCTGCAGCCGGTATTCTCCGTGCAGGTCAGCGGCTCCGACCCGGAAAAGGAAGACGAGTTCGTGAAGGTGGTATACCATACCTTGCAGGAACTGACCCGGACCGGGATTCCCAAGGACCTTCTGACGGCGGAACTGAATTCCGAAGAATTCAAGCTGCGGGAAGCGGACTACAACATTTATCCCAAAGGCTTAATCTACGGCCTGGGCTGCATGGAATCCTGGCTGTACGGGGGAGACCCGGCAGCGTCCCTGCAATTCACCGAAGAATTGGATTATCTGCGCTCCCAGATGGACAAGCGCTATTATGAGGGCCTGATTGAAACGGTGCTCCTGGACAACACCCACAAAGTGCTCCTGACCCTTACCCCGGAACCGGGGAAGGAAGAAAAGGATGCTGCGGCCCAGAAGGAAAAAATGGCCCAGCTGAAGGCCAGCATGGACGAAAAGACCCTGGAAGGCTACGCCCAACTGGCGGACGAACTCCATGCCCGTCAGGAAGCTCCGGACTCTCCGGAAGCCCTGGCTACCATTCCTCTCCTGAAGCGCACGGACATTGTCCGGAAGGCCGAAGCGGAAGCCTATACCACGACCCAGGACGGGAAGCACCAGCACCTGTTCCTGCCGGCCTTTACCAACAAGATTGCCTATTTTGACTGGTGCTTTGACTGCACCGGTATCCCAGAAGAGCTGCTGTGCTACGGCTACCTGCTGACAGATGTGCTGGGCAAGGTGGACACCGATGACTATACCTACGAAGAACTGACCACCCTGTCCGATATTTATTTGGGCGGCCTGAACTTTGAGCTCAAGCCCTATGCCCAGTACAACAATACCAACTCTTACCGGAACGTGTTCAAGGTATCTGCCAAGGTACTGGAAAAGAACGAGGAAATGCTCTTTAAGATTCTTTCCAGCATTGCCCTGCGCAGCCATATTGGGGACAAGAAACGGCTGAAGGAAATTGTCAGCGAAGTGAAGACCGGCTGGGACAATGCGTTCTTTGCCCGGGGCATGACGGTTGCTGCCATGCGGCTGACCTCCTACTTCTCTAAGAGCGGCCGGAGCCTGGAGCACGACCAGCTGACCTATTACCAGTTCATCCAGGACCTGTGGGCCCACTTTGATGAACGGGCGGACGCTGTGGTGGAAAAACTCCAGCAGCTGGTACCGGCCTTCTTCCATCAGGACGAGCAGCTGGATTCCCTGTCCTGTGACGAGGACATGAAGACGGAAGCGGTGCAGCGCCTGGAAGCCTTTGTGGCCAGCCTGCCCCATTCCGCCTTTGCCGGAAAGCCCATGCCTGAGCTCCCTGCTGGGGAAACCAACGAAGGGGTGGTGACCTCCGGCAAGGTGCAGTACGTACTGGCCGGCGGCAACTACCGGGATCATGGCTACGACTACACGGGAGCCATGAAGGTACTGGAAACCATTCTGCGCTACGGCTACCTGTGGACCAAGGTCCGGGTCCAGGGCGGGGCCTACGGCGCCGGTGCCCGGTTTGACCGGAGCGGCGTGCTGTACTTGTCCTCCTACCGGGATCCCAACCTGGCAGAAACCCTGAAGACCTACCGGGATCTGCCGGCGTATCTGGAAAGCTTCGACGCAGACGCTCGGGAAATGACCAAGTACGTCATTGGGACGGTGAGCCTTTTGGATACGCCGCTGACCACGGCGATGCATCTGGAAAAGGCCATTGCGGCCTATATGACCGGTTTGCCTCAGGACGTGGTGCAAAAGGGCCGGGATCAGGTGATTGACTGCCAGGTGGCCGATATCCGGGCCCTGGCACCGGTGGTCAAGGATGTGCTCAGCGACGGCTACCTGTGCGTAGTGGGCGGCCAAAGCAAGATTGAAGACCATAAGGACTTGTTCCATAAGGTGGTCAAAGCGTAACTGCATAGCTAAATCAGCAGCAGGTTTTCCCCGCGGAAAGCCTGCTGCTTTGCATAAGGCGGAAGAAAAGTGAACATGGGGCAGGGCTGCCAGGGTATAGGCTGCCATGGTATAATAGTAGGAAATGCTGGGCGGGGAAGCTCCTGTCCAGAAGAAAGGAGGAGGGGCGTATGCTGATTAGTTCAGCGCTTGTCACTTTTGCGGCGGTGGCCCGGGCCGGAAGCTTTAATAAGGCGGCGGAAGAACTGAAAATCTCGCCCCCTGCCGTCCAAAAGCAGATTAACCTGCTGGAAGGGCAGCTGGGGCTCAGGCTTTTTATCCGGACCCACAGGGGTCTTAGGCTGACGGAAGCGGGTGCGTCCCTGGAGCGGGATGCCAGCCGCCTGCTGGACTATGCCCAGGAAGCGGTGGCACGGGCCCGGCTGGCGGAGGAGCAGCGGGAATATTTGCTGCGGCTGGGGACTTCGCCCATGACCCCTTCCCAGTTCCTCCTAAAGCTCTGGCCCAAGGTTCACCAGCTAAACCCCAAGCTCCAGGTTCAGCTGGTACCTTTTGAAAATACGCCGGAAAATGCAGTGCATATCCTGGAAAATCTGGGCCAGGACATTGACCTGGTGGCCGGGTATTCGGACCAGGGCCAGCAGGCGCTGTACAGCAAAACCCGGTTTCGGCAGCTGACCTGGGAACCCCTGCGCTGCGCTGTGGCCAGTACCCATCCTTTGGCAGCCAAGAAGCGGCTGACCCTGGAAGCTTTGTACGGCCAGCGGCTCTACGTGCTGCGCAGGAACAGCACGGTCTTTGATGACCTGAGACGGGAGCTCACGGAGCACCACCCGGCCATTGAACTGGTAGATTTTCCCTTTTACGATATGAAAATCTTCAACCGCTGCGTAGCGGAGCAGGCAGTGCTGGTGACCATTGACCCCTGGAGCAGCGTCCATCCCCTTTTGAAAACCCTGCCGGTGGACTGGGACTACACCATTCCCTATGGCATTCTCTACAGCCCCAGACCTTCCAAGGGGGTACGGGAATTCCTGGAGGCTTTGGACCAAATAGAGGAGGCTGGCAATGGGTTACAGCCCTAGGATAGTAGAAACTAAAAGTTAATAGCAGTAAACCAAGCGAGACTTCTCCGGAAGCCTCGCTTTTACTATACTGGGAATATAAGAAAAGAAGGGGAGGTAAAACAATGAAAGCGAAATATTTACCTTTATTTTGTGCGGCGGCCCTGTGGGCTTCTGCCAGTACGGGTTTTGCCTTTAGCCATCCGGTACTGCTCCAGGACCAGGGCAGCTTTTTTGCCGGCGGTACGGTAAAAACGGCTCCGGGCACCTATACCGGTGAGCTCCAAAGCCGGGCTGGAAATACCCTCCACGGGGATGCAGCCTACGCCTTTTACCAGATTCCAGTGAAGGCCCAGAAAAATGCCCTGGTGTTCCTGCACGGCGCTGGGCAGTCCGGCAAAACCTGGGAAACCACGCCGGATGGCCGGGACGGCTTCCAAAATATCTTTTTGGAACGGGGCTACAAGACCTATGTGGTGGACCAGCCCCGGCGGGGCAAAGCCGGCCAGTCCACGGTGCCTATGGCCCTTTCTGCCCAGCCCCAGGACCAGCTGTGGTACAACACCTTTCGCATAGGGGTGTATCCAAAGCCCTACGCCAATGCGGCGGTTCCCCGGGACAAGGAAGCGGAGGAGCAGTTCTTTTATCAGATGACCCCCAATACGGGCGCTTTTGATGCCAAGGTAATCAGTTCTGCCCTTGCGGCAGTGGTGGCCAAGGCGGGGCCTTCGGTGCTGGTCACCCATTCCCAGGGCGGCGGCCCAGGGTGGGACACGGCTATGGAGAGCCCACTAGTGAAGGGCGTAATCTCCTTTGAGCCGGGAACCTTCCCCTTCCCGGAAGGGCAAGTGCCGGCGGTGGAAAAAACTACCAGTCCCTTCCCGGCTGCCGGGTATGCGGTGCCCAGGGCGGAATTTCTAAAACTGACAAAGCTGCCCATTGCCGTGGTCTTTGGGGACAATATCCCCAGTGGGGACAAGCCGGTGGCCAACTGGGGCATGGACAACTGGCGGGTGCGGAAGAACCTGGCCGAAAAATGGGCGACGCTGGTTAACCAAAATGGCGGCCGGGCGGAAATCATTTCCCTGCCGGAACTGGGGCTTCGGGGCAACACCCACTTTGCCTTTGCCGACCTGAATAACCAAAAGGTGGCCCAGGTCATGGTACAGTGGCTGCAAAAAAATAAGCTGGCGGAAAGCCAAAACAGGAGGAACAAAAAATGAAGGTATTATTGGTAAACGGCAGTCCCCATCAAAAGGGCTGCACCTATACGGCGCTAAAGGAAGCGGCCAAAACCCTAAACACAGAGGGCGTGGAAACGGAATTCTTCTGGATTGGCAATGGCCCCCTTCATGGCTGCATTGCTTGTCACAAATGCAACACCTTGCATAGCTGTGTATTTGACGGTGACGGAGTAAATACGTTTTTGGACAAGGCCGCAGGGGCCGATGGCTTCCTGTTTGGCACACCCGTCCATTGGGCAGCAGCTGGCGGCGCCATTACGTCCTTTCTGGACAGGGCTTTTTATGCCGGGGCACGCCGGGAAAACAAACCTTTTTATCTGAAACCAGCAGCGGCGGTGATTTCTGCCCGCAGGGCCGGTACCACTGCTACCTATGATCAATTGAACAAGTACTTTGGGCTGATGCAGATGCCCATTATTTCCAGCCAGTATTGGAATATGGTCCACGGCCAGACCCCGGAAGATGTACTCCAGGACGCCGAGGGCTTGCAGACCATGCGGACGCTGGGCCGGAATATGGCTTATTTCCTAAAATGCCGGGAAGCGGCGGACGAGGCGGGAGTGGCTCTGCCGCAGCAGGAACCCCAGGTATTTACCAATTTTGTCCGCTAAAAGGAGAATAGCATGAAAAAAATTATTGTACTGTTTACGGCGCTGCTTCTGGCTCTGGGGGCTGCTGCCTGCGGCTCAGGGGAATCGCAGAAACCGACGGCGTCTGGGGCCAAAACGGAAAGCGCTGCCCCCAGCGTGAAGAAGGGCGGCAAGGTGCTGGTAGTGTATTTCTCCGGTACCGGGCATACCCGTTCTGTGGCCAAGACCATTGCGGAAGCGGTTCACGGGGACTTGTGGGAACTCCAGCCGGTCCAGCCCTATACGGAAGCGGACCTGAACTACCGGGATAAAAGCAGCCGGGTGGTAAAGGAACACGATAATCCCAGCCTTCAGGAGCAGGTGGCGCTTACCAATGCCAAACCGGCCAATTGGGATACGTACAGCACGGTCTTTATCGGCTATCCGATTTGGTGGCATTTGGCGGCCTGGCCAGTAAAAGGCTTTGTGAAAGCCAACGCTTTTTCCGGTAAAACGGTGATTCCCTTTGCTACTTCTGTGGAATCAGGAATGGGAGAAAGCGGCACCCAATTGCAGCAGCTGGCCGGTACCGGCACCTGGCTGGAAGGGAAACGCTTCCCCTCCAATGTGGCTGCCAAAGACGTTCAGGACTGGGTCTACAGCCTGGGCCTATAACGGTTGTTTGGGTATAATAGAAAGAAAAGCCCCTGGGTCCTGGTTGGAACCGGGGGCTTTGGACAAAGTAAGAAAAGAGAAACACCTATGGAGAAACGAAAATTGGGCAATCTGGAGGTATCTCCCATTGGCATGGGGTGCATGGGCTTTTCCCATGGCTACGGCCAAATCCCGGAGCGCAGCTACAGCATTGCTGCCATCCAGAAGGCTTATGCTTTTGGCTGCACCTTTTTTGATACGGCGGAAAGCTACGGTAAGGAGCTGTACTACCCCGGCCACAACGAAGAAATCGTAGGGGAGGCGGTGGAACCGTTTCGAAAGGACATTGTCCTGGCCACCAAGTTCCACCTGGGGGAAACGGAGGAGCTCCAGGGGAGCCTTTACAATACCATTCGGCTGCATTTGGACGCTTCCCTGAAGCGGCTGCGCACGGACTATGTGGACCTGTACTATCTGCACCGGATCAACGAACGGTTCCCGGTGGAAGAAATTGCCCAGGTGCTGGGGCAGCTCATTGACCAGGGGCTGATTCGGGGCTGGGGGCTGTCCCAGGTGCCGGCGGTAACGGTGGCTGCAGCCCACCAGGTAACGCCCCTGTCCGCGGTGCAGAACCTGTACAATATTCTGGAACGGGACTGCGAGAAGGAAATCTTCCCTTATACCCTGAAGCACCATATTGGGGTGGTGCCTTTTTCGCCCATTGCCAGCGGCTTTTTGTCCGGCAAGGTGACGGCAAAGACCCAGTTTCAGGGAGATGATGTGCGGAAGTTTGTGCCCCAGCTGTCCAAGGAAAACCTTTTGGCCAACCAGCCGATTCTGGATATTCTGAACCAGTTTGCCAAGGCAAAGGACGCCACTCCCGCCCAGATTTCCCTGGCGTGGATGCTCCACAAATATCCCAATGTGGTGCCCATTCCCGGGTCCAAGAACCAGGAGAGGATTTTGGAAAACCTGGGGGCCTGGAATGTGGAGCTGACGGACAGCGAATTTGCCCAGCTGGAAGGTGCCCTGGACCAGTGCCAGGTCCACGGACACCGGGGCATTGACGAATCCGAGCAGAGAAGCTTTGGCAAGCTTTGGGCCAAAAACTTTCAAAAATAAACAGGCAGGGCTGTTGGGTGCAGGGCCTGCGGCAAATCAAAAGACGGTGCTTCAGATAGTTCTGAAACACCGTCTTTGCTGTACTATTGGATTTTTTCCAGGTACTGGGGGAAGGGGGCCAGGACCCGGGGCAGGATGCCGTTCATATAGGCAATGGCAATGCCGTAGTTGGTCATGGGCACGTGCTGCTCCCGGGCAGTTTGCTGCCGATAGGCCACTTCCTGGGGGTTCAGCATGCAGCCGCCGCAGTGGACCACCAGCTGGACTTCCTGGAGCAGGTCCGGGAAGCTTTTGCCGCTGGAGAAGATGAATTCCGGCTGGGCCCCGGAGAATTTGCGAATCCAGTTGGGCATTTTCACGGCGCCAATGTCGTTGCACTGGCGGTGGTGGGTGCAGCCTTCCGAAATCAGCACCTTGTCCCCGTCTTTCAGTTTCCCCAGCTCTACGGCGCCTTCAATGAAGGGGCCCAGCTGGCCCTTGTAGCGGGCAAACAGGATGGAGAAGGAGGTCAGGGGGATTTCTGGGGGCACCATTTTGTTGACGATATGGAAGACCTGGCTGTCGGTGACCACCAGTTTAACGGTGCTGCCCAGGGCTTTCAGGAGGCTGGGGAGTTCTTCCGGCTGGGTAACCAGGGCGGTGCAGTGGCCGTCCAAGAGTTCCCGGATGGTTTGCTGCTGGGGCAGAATCAGCCGGCCTTTGGGGGCGGAGCCGTCCACAGGCACTACCAGTACGGTCAGGTCCCCGGGCTGGAGCAGGTCAAGAATCAGGGGGCGCTTGTGTTCCGTTTTGCCGGCCAAGGCGGCCAGCCGTTCCTTCAGCTCCGTAATATGGAGCTTCTCTTGGGCGCTGACGGCCAGGGCCACGGTTTGCAGGTCCTGGGGCAGGGCAAAACTCGGGGCCAGGTCAATTTTGTTGAAGACTACGATATAGGGAATTTTCCGAGCCTGGATTTCGGTGAGCAGTTTCTGGTCAAAGGGATTCAGGCCCTGGGCGGCGTCCACCACCAAGAGGGCCACATCGGTGCTGCGCAGCACCAGCCGGGCTTTTTCAATCCGGGACTGGCCCAGGTCGCTGTCGTCGTCCATCCCCGGGGTGTCCGTGAGCAGCACGGGGCCCAGGGGCAGGATTTCCATGGCTTTGGACACCGGGTCCGTGGTGGTGCCCTTAAAGTCGGAAACAATGGCCAAGTCCTGGCCGGTCAGGGCGTTGATCAGGGAGGACTTGCCGGCGTTGCGGCAGCCGAACAGGCCAATATGGACGCGTTCCCCGGAAGGGGTTTCATTTAAAGATGCAGGCATGGGGATTCTCCTTTGGGCTGCGGCAGGAAGGGTTTCCTGGGACAGCATATTGTAATGGAAGGTGATTTACCGATTTACCATAATAAGAGCGTTATTTGACGGTATTACTAAATTATACGGGATTTGGGAAAGATTACAAGTCCCTGCCCCCTGTGCAGGCCAAAAAAGTTGTGAATTTTTTGGAGGAACCTGCATTGTGATTTTTGTAAAAACGGTAAAATACTGGATAATCGGGAAATATTTCCGGAATTGGTTATTTTTTAAAATATGCTTCAAATGTGATAATATTTCTTGTGAATTTGCCCAATCAGAACATTTTTGAAGAAGATTTTAATCTGACACTTGATTTTTTCCCCGGAGTCCATGTATACTATGCTACAGTTTCAATATTTCTGAAACTTTCAGGTAATTTTCCTGCTAAAAGTTTTCCGCAACCCCATAAAGCTGTGGTCCAGGACCTGAAACGGGGCAAGGTATGCCGGGCAGGGATTGGACATTCTTTCTGTATTGTGTTATCTTCAATTATATGTACTAATGTACTCAGCTTATTTTCAACAAGGGATGTGGGAACATGGAACGCTATTACTATGCCGCCTTGGCCGACCTTTTGGGCTACCAGGCTCCCAACCGTGTGCGGGAGCTGGTCAGTTATTTTGGCTCCGCCAAGGCCGCCTTTCGTGCAGGCAGCAGGGACCTGAAGGCCTCGGGGCTTTTGAAGGAAGGCCTGCTTTCCTACTACGAAGAAATGTATCAAGGCGACCTGCCGGAACAAATCTACGACTACTGTGAAACCCATCAGGTGGCTGTGGTGACCGAGTATTCGGAGGAGTATCCTCCGGGCCTTCGGGAGCTTTCCAGTCCTCCGGCGGTGCTCTACCGGAAGGGAACCTTTCCTTCCTGGAAACGTACCCTGGGGGTGGTGGGTTCCCGGAAAGCCACGGCCTACGGGCTGGAAAATGCCCGGAGCTTTGCCCGCTATTTGGCAGGGCAGGGGGTAACGGTGGTTTCCGGGGGTGCCTTCGGCATTGACGCCGCAGCCCACCAGGGTGCCCTGGACGGAGGCGGCTGCACGGTGGCCGTTTTGGCCGGCGGCTTTCAGCATCTGTATCCGGCGGCCCATTCCCGGCTGTTTGGGCAGATTGCCCAGCACGGGGCTCTGGTTACCGAATACGCGCCCTGGGTGGAGCCTTTGCAGAAACAGTTTCCCCTGCGCAACCGGCTTGTGGTAGGGCTGTGCAGCGGGGTGCTGGTGGTGGAGGCTGCCCTGAAAAGCGGGGCCATGATTACCGCCCGGCTGGCCGCCGAGGAAAACCGGGACGTGTATGCCATTCCCGGGCTGATCCACTCGGCCACCAGCAAGGGTACCCATCAGCTGATTCGGGACGGGGCGCTGCTGGTGGATGGGCCGGAGCAGCTGCTCCAGGAAGCGTTTCCCCAGTGTGCGGTCCCTGCCAAAAAAGAAACAGAACTTTCGCTATTTGATCAGCTGCCGTCTGCGCAAGTGCCGCAGGCCCAGCAGGTTTTTTCCTGGCTCCAGGAGGCAGGCAGCCAGTCCATGGAACAGCTGGCAGAACATTTTTCCTGGTCCCTGGCCGAACTGAGTTCCGTACTGCTCCAGCTGGAAATCAGCGGGGCTGTGCGGCAGGGCCCGGGAAATCGTTATATGCTTGTAGTTTAGGAGGAGAAGAGAGTGACAAAAAATCTGGTCATCGTAGAGTCTCCTACGAAGTCGAACATCATTCAAAAATTCTTGGGCAAGAATTACACCGTCCGGGCCTCCATGGGCCACTTGCGGGATCTGCCCAAAAGCCAGTTTGGGGTAGATGTGGAGCATGACTTCACCCCCAAGTACATCAACATCCGGGGCAAGGGTCCCCTGATCAAGGAACTGCGGACCTTGGCCAAAAAGGCCGACAAAATTTATCTGGCAACTGACCCGGACCGTGAAGGGGAAGCCATTGCCTGGCATTTGGGCTATCTTTTGGGGGTAGGACCCCAGGACAAATGCCGGATTTCTTTCCATGAAATTACCCCTCAGGCCATCAAAGATGCCCTGAAGGATCCCCAAAATATCGACATGGACAAGGTGGACGCCCAGCAGACCCGTCGGATTCTGGACCGGATCGTAGGCTACCAGCTGAGCCCTCTCTTGTGGCGGAAAATCCGCAAGGGCCTCAGCGCCGGCCGTGTCCAGTCCGTAGCCGTCAAGATTATTTGCGACCGGCAAAAGGAAATCGACGAATTTGAGCCCCAGGAATACTGGACCAGCTCCGTAACCCTGGAGCCCAACGGCAAGCCACCGAAAATCCATGCGGACGTGAAAAAGAAAAACGGCGAAAAGCTGGAAATCCATAACCAGGAAGAAGCCAACGCCATTACCGAAGAACTCCAGCAGGTTTCCTACGCAGTGAAGGACTGCGCCGTGAAAGACCGGCAGCAGCGGCCGGCGGCTCCCTTTACCACCAGCTCCCTCCAGCAGGAAGCGGTAAAACAGCTGAGCTTTACCACCAAGCGCACCATGATGGTGGCCCAGCAGCTGTACGAAGGCCTGGACGTAGGCCAAAAGGGCGGCCCAGTAGGTCTTATTACCTACATGAGAACGGACTCCGTGCATCTGGCCGATACGGCAGTGGCGGAAATCCGGGACTATGTGGGTCAGAACTATGGGGATAAATACCTGCCCAAGACGCCCAACCACTACAGCAGCAAGAAAAACGCCCAGGAAGCCCACGAGGCCATTCGGCCCACCAGCGCGGCCCGGACGCCGGAATCGGTGGCGCCCTACCTGACAAGGGACCAGCTGCGGCTGTACACCCTGATCTGGAAGCGGACCATTGCCAGCCAGATGGCCAACAGCATCAGCAAGCTGACCACCCTCACCATTACCGGCGGCCCCTACGAACTGACGGCTTCTGGTTCCGTCATTACCTTTGACGGCTTCCGGGTGCTTAGCGGCCGGAAGGACGATGAAAAGGACAAAAAGGTACCGGCCCTGGAAAAGGGTACCCCTATGGAACTGGTGCAGGTGGACCCGGCGGTCCAGCACTTTACCGAACCGCCTCCGTACTTTACAGAAGCTTCCCTGGTAAAGGAACTGGAAGAAAAGGGTATCGGCAGGCCCAGCACCTATTCGCCCATTATCCAAACCATCCAGACCCGGGGCTACGTGGTCCGGGACGGCAAACGCCTTTTGCCCACGGAACTGGGCAAGACCACCATGGAAATGCTGAACCAGTACTTCTCCTATTTCATTGATGAAAAGTTCAGCGCCCACATGGAAGAAGAACTGGATGATATCAGTGAACATAAACGGGACAAGGAATCCGTGCTCAAGGAATTCTATGACCCCTTCGAAAAAGCTCTGAAAGTAGCCGATGAAAATATTCCCGTGGTGGAACAGCCGGTGATTGTCAGTGACGTGCAATGCGAAAAATGCGGCCGGATGATGGTGGTGAAGGAAGGGCGGCACGGCAAGTTCCTGGCCTGCCCGGGCTTCCCGGACTGCCGGAATACCAAGCCCATTGTGGTAAAAACCGGAGTGAAATGCCCCAAATGCGGCGGGGAAATCATCGAACGCCACAGCAAAACCGGCAAGCTGTTCTATGGCTGCCAAAGCTATCCCAACTGCGACTTTGTTTCCTGGGATAAACCCCTGCCGGAAAACTGCCCGGTGTGCGGCAGCATGCTGGTGGAACATACGGAACGCAATGGTAAGAAAATCATCAGTTGTTCCAATGAGAACTGCACCGAATTCAAGCTGCGCAAGCGGTCCGCCGCCAAAATTGCAGCGGCAGCCGGGGTTTCCAGCCCGGTAAAGGCCACGGCCAAAACTACTGCGGCAAAGAAAACCACGGCGGCAAAGAAAACTACTGCCAAGAAGACCACGGCGGCCAAAAAGACCACCGCCAAGAAAACTACAGCCAAGCGCACCACCAAAACGGCTGCGGCAAAGAGTACAGCGGGGGTCAAAAAGACCACCCGCACCCGAAAGAGCACGGCGTCTGCCGAGGCCCTGACGGCAGAGAAATGAGGTTAAGATGAACGTACATGTAATAGGCGCCGGACTGGCAGGCAGCGAAGCCACCTGGCAGCTGACCCGCCGGGGGATTCCGGTGATCCTCCACGAAATGCGGCCGGGGAAATCCGACCCGGCCCACCATACGGCCAATTTCAGCGAGCTGGTGTGCAGCAATTCCCTGCGGGCCAACAATATTGAAAACGCCGTAGGGCTGTTAAAGGAAGAAATGCGCCGGCTGGACTCCCTGATTATCCGGGAAGCGGATATCCATCAGGTTCCCGCCGGAGGCGCCCTGGCGGTGGACCGGGACGGTTTCAGCGCAGCCATTACCAAGGCCCTTCGGGAAAATCCCCTGGTGACGGTGGTGGAAGAAGAAATCACGGATTACAATTTCCCCGAGGAAGATATTGTGATTACAGCTTCCGGCCCTCTCACCAGCGACAAGCTGTCGGAGGCAATCCAGAAGCTGGTCCAAAAGGACTACTTCCACTTCTTTGATGCGGCGGCCCCCATTGTGACGGTGGATTCCCTGAATATGGACAAGGTGTACAAGGCCTCCCGCTACGACAAGGGGGAAGCGGCCTACTACAACTGCCCCTTTACCAAGGAAGAGTACCAGCACTTCTGGAACGAGCTGTGTCATGCCGAAACGGCAGCAGTCAAGGACTTTGAACACGGCAACGTGTTCGAGGCCTGCATGCCCATTGAGGAGATGGCTCTCCGGGGCGAAGAAACCATGCGGTTTGGCCCCTTAAAGCCCGTAGGTCTGCCGGACCCCAAAACCGGCAAGGACCCCTACGCCGTGGTGCAGCTGCGCCAGGACAACGGGGCAGGGACCCTGTACAATATTGTAGGGTTCCAGACCCATCTGCGCTGGCCGGAACAAAAACGGGTGTTCCGGCTGATTCCCGGCCTGGAAAACGCAGAGTTTGTCCGCTACGGGGTCATGCACAAAAACTCCTATTTGAACTCTCCGCTGCTTTTGAACCCGGATTATTCCCTCAGGGAGCATCCCCACCTGTACTTTGCCGGCCAGATGACCGGGGTGGAGGGGTATGTGGAATCCGCTGCTTCCGGACTGGCTGCCGGCATTTACGCCGCCCGGGCCATTGAGGGCAAGGAACCCTTTGTGTTCCCCAAGGAAACGGCCATTGGCGCCCTGTCCCAGTACATCAGCAACCCGGAAGTGAAGCACTTCCAGCCTATGAACATCAATTTTGGACTGATTGCTCCTTGGGATGGACCGAAAATTCGTGGCAAAAAAGAAAAAAATGCGGCAATTTCGCAACGGAGTCTTACTATTCTGGAAAATTTGCTAAAATCTCTTGCATGATTGAATAGTTTGTGATAATATGAATTGTCAAGAAATACCTTAAATTTGTACAATTCAAGAGCTGCTTCGGAGGCTAGCATGAAGAACAGTGCGTCCAAGGATCCGCTGGTGAAAAAGTTCCTGAACTACCTGACGGTGGAGAAGGACGATTCACCCCTTACGATCATCAACTATGAAGCAGACATCTGCCAGTTCGCCCAGTATATGGCGGACAAGGGCAAGGTTCTTGAATGGTCGCAAATTTCTCTGCTTGACATTCGCGGCTATTTGGCCGCCATGCACAAGGAAGAATTGGCCAGGCGGACCATTGCCCGGCGCATTTCTGCCCTTCGCTCCTTTTACCGGTTTTTAAGGAGGGAAGGCGTCATCAAGACCAATCCTTTTGCCAAGGTACGAACGCCCAAACTGGAGAAAAAGCTGCCCGTATTTTTGGAAGAATTTGAAATCAATCTGCTTCTGAAAATGCCGGACGTGACAACTTTGTTGGGCAAACGGGACAGGGCCATCTTGGAAACGCTGTACTCTACTGGGTGCCGGGTTTCCGAACTGGTGGGACTGACCTTGGATCGGATTGACCTGGGAAACCGGTATGTGCTGTTATTAGGGAAAGGGAACAAAGAAAGGCTGGTTCCCCTAGGACACCCCTGCGTACAGGCCATCACCCATTATCTGGAAGAATGCCGCAGGCATCTGATGAAAAAATATCAGGTGCGTGAACATTCCATCCTTTTTGTCAACAGCCGGGGTACGCCGCTGACCGCCAGAAGCGTCAGACGCATCCTGGACAAATACGTTGAAATGACAGCCTTACAAAAACATGTCAGCCCGCATACTATCCGGCACACCTTTGCTACCCATTTGTTGGAGCACGGGGCGGATCTGCGGTCTGTACAGGAATTATTAGGACATGCCAGCTTGTCGACTACGCAAATCTATACTCACGTTACTGCGGAGCATTTGACAGCTGAATATGAAAAACATCATCCACGGGCCTAACAGGAGGGACTATTATGCTTGCTTTACTTGAAAAAACACGTATGATCAACAAATTGTTACAAAACACCGAGACTGTCAGCTACAAAAAAATGGCTGAAGTGCTGAAGGACGTCATCAAAGCCAACATCTACATCGTTTCCAGCAACGGGGAACTTTTGGGTTACTCCATTCTGGATGGTTTTGAATGCGAACTGATGATTAAGAAAGTACTGGATGTGGGCCGTTTCCCTGATTCTTATGTGAAATGGCTGGAAGGCATCCGGGAAACTTCCTCCAACTATCGTCTGGTGAAGAATATGTGCGCCTTCAGCGAAGACACCAAGTGCCTGTTCGAAAGCAAGTTCACCACGGTAGTTCCCATCTTCGGCAACGGCGTTCGTCTGGGTACCTTGATTCTGGGCAAGTTCAAGAAGGAATTTGTAGATTCCGACCTGCTGCTCAGTGAATATGCTGCTACGGTTATTGGTATGCAGCTGCTCCACGACAAGGCCCTGAATATTGAAGAAGCTTCCCGGAAGAAAGCCATGGTACAGATTGCCTTCTCCAACCTGTCCTACAGCGAACTGGAAGCCATTTCTGAAATTCTGAAAGCTCTGCCGGGCAACGAAGGCCTGCTGGTCGCCAGCAAGATTGCTGACCAGGCCGGCATCACCCGGAGCGTCATTGTCAACGCCCTGCGTAAATTCGAAAGTGCCGGCGTTCTGGAAACGGAATCCCTGGGCATGAAGGGCACGTACGTACGGATCCTGAATGAATACCTGCGGGATGGCTTGAAGGAACATCGCAAATAAAATATGTGCAAAAACAGGGTCAATCTGCTCTAGGGGCACTTTGGCCCTGTTTCTATAAAGAAAGGATTTGCCTCTATGTTAGGAATGGATGCCACGATACTTTTTCGGATTCCGGCCCTGCTTCTGACCATTACCGTGCATGAATACGCCCACGGCGCCATGTCGGCCAGCCTGGGAGATCCCACGCCGGAAATGGACGGCAGACTGACCATGAATCCTTTGGCCCATCTGGACCTGGTAGGGTCCCTGATGCTGCTTTTGGTGGGCTTTGGCTGGGCCAAGCCTGTGCGAATCGATCCCCGGTACTACGCCAATCCCCGTTCGGGACAGCTGAAGGTGGCCTTTGCCGGCCCCGGCAGCAACCTGTTTCTGTGCTTTGTGGCCATGGCCCTGCAATTTTTGATGGTCCGGTTCATGAATCCCGGCAGCGGGGTGATGTTGTTCTTGAATTGGCTGATGATGTACAATGTCTGGTTCGCTTTTTTCAACCTGATTCCCATTCCGCCCATGGATGGGTACCAGATTCTCCGCAACTGGCTGCCTTTTACCACGGCTATGCGCTATGAGAGCCTGCTGGGACCCTACAGCACCCTTATCTTGATTGCCCTATGCTTTACGGGTATAATTGGAGTGATTGTATCCCCTCTTGCCAGTCTGTATCTCAGTCTGTGCCACAGTATCCTGAACCTGCTCTTCTTTTTTTAAGTTTGTTCAGGCAAGACAAGGAATGACTTCATGGCAGCTTATACGGTAAAATTGGCGGATTTTCAAGGTCCTTTGGACCTGTTGGTCCACCTGATTGAAAAAGATAAAATCGATATTTACGATATTCCCATTGTTTCCATTACGGAGCAGTACATCGCCTATCTGAATACCCTTCAGGAGTATGACCTGGACGTGGCCAGCGAGTTTCTTCTGATGGCGGCTATGCTGCTGCAGATCAAGTCCCGAATGCTGCTCCCCAAGGAAAAGGACGTGGAAGAAGAGGAAGAGGATCCCCGGACCATGCTGGTGGAGATGCTGGTGGAATACCGACGCTTCAAAAAGCGGGCGGTGCTGCTGCGCCAGTGCCTGGACAAGGCCAGCCTGTGCTGGAGCCGGGAGCCTGCACCGGCACCCCGGCAGCAGCAAAAGGTGAAGCGCTACTATCTGGGGGACCTGCTGCGGGCCCTGGCCAACCTATTCCCGGAACGGGAACAGGAGCAGCCCATTATTCCCCGGCAGGAATTCCACGTGCAGGACAAGATGGATGATATTATGGGAATGCTGGAAAATCGGCAGAAAGGACTGTCATTCCAGCAGGTGCTGAAGAATAAGGCCAGCCACAGCGAGGTCATTGCCTCGTTCCTGGCCATCCTGGAACTGCTTCGGCTGCAGAAAATCTGCATCCGCCAGGATCAGCCCTTTGCGCCGATTACCCTATCGAAACGGGAGGAGGGTGCGTATGGCACTGCATAAGCTTGGCAAACTGGAAGCGCTGCTGTTTGCTTCCGGCCAGCCCCTTTCCCTGGAAAAAATGGCAGGGGCCCTGGCCCTTACCCAGGCCCAGACTGCGGACCTGCTGGAGGAGCTCCAGCATGGGTACCAGGAGGCGGACCGGGGGCTGACCCTGCGCAAGGCCGCCGGAGGCTGGCAGCTGGTGACCAAGGAAGAAGCGGCTCCGGTGCTCCAGATCCTTTACGAGCAGCAGGAACAGAAGCTGTCCACGGCGGCTATGGAAACATTGGCCATTGTGGCTTTTAAGCAGCCGGTGACCAAAAGTGAAATGGAAGCCATCCGGGGGGTGAAGGTGGACGGGGTATTAAATACCCTGACGGACTTGGGGCTGATTACCGAGGTGGGCCGGAAGGAAGTTATCGGCAAGCCCATTTTGTACGGTACCACGGATCGGTTTTTGACCACCTTCGGTTTTAATACCCTGGCCGATTTGCCGGATATTCCGGACGAAATCCTGGAGCAGAAACTGTTCCCGGAGGAGGGGGAGGAAGTCTTGGAGCTGGAGAGCTCTGAGGACGCCCCGGAAGAAAATGAACACCCGGCTGGGGAAGAACCCCAGCAGAAAGCATAGAATAGGACAACAAATGGAAGAGAAACTGGAAAGACTGCAAAAGGTAATGGCTGCGGCAGGGATTGCGTCCCGCCGGGAATGCGAAAAAATGATTCAGGCCGGACGGGTCCAGGTCAACGGGAAAACCATTACCGAACTGGGAACCAAGGTGGGGCCCAAGGCCTTCATCACCATTGACGGCAAGGGCCTGCGGCCTACGAAAAAACGGTATATTCTCCTGTACAAGCCCCGGGGCGTGGTGACCACCATGAAGGATCCCCAGGGCCGCCGGACGGTGGCTAAGATGCTGGAAGGCGTACGGGAACGGCTGTACCCGGTGGGGCGGCTGGATTACCAGACCGAGGGACTGCTGCTGATGACCAACGATGGGGAACTGGCCCAGAAAATGACCCACCCCAGCCACCATGTGAACAAGACCTACGAGGTCACGGTCAAGGGCAAGGTTCCAGAAGAAAAGCTGGACATCCTGCGCATGGGCGTACCCCTGGAAGACGGGCTGACTGCTCCGGCCCTGGTGTACGTGAAGGGCTATGACCCGGAAAAAAATTTGACGCTGTTTACCGTGACCATCCACGAAGGCCGGAACCGGCAGGTGCGCCGGATGTGCGATTTCATTGGCTTCCCGGTAAACAAGCTGAAACGGGTCCAGATTGCCAGTCTTACCCTGGAAGGGCTCAAAAAGGGTGAGTACCGGGAACTGGAACCGGAAGAAGTGGAAGCCCTGCAGAGGCTGGTGAAATAATGAACAAGGTAGTAATAGTCGGAGCCGGGGCAGCGGGCCTGATGGCCGGCATTGCAGCCGGTGCAGCAGGCGCCCAGGTGACGCTTTTGGAAAAAATGGGGCAGGCCGGCCGGAAGCTGATGATTACCGGCAAGGGCCGCTGCAACGTTACCAACGCCTGCACCATGCAGGAAATGATAGCCATGCTTCCCGGCAACGGAAAATTCCTGTTTGGGGCGTTCCATAAATTTACCAACCAGGATATGATGGACCTGTTGGAACGCAATGGGCTACCACTCAAGGTAGAGCGGGGCGGCCGGGTGTTCCCCCAAAGCGATAAGGCCATCGATGTGGTGAATACCCTGGAAAAAATCCTCCGTTCCTACGGGGGAAAGATTCTGCTCCATAAGAAAGTTTCCCAGCTGAAGCTGGTGAACGGCAAGGTGGTTGGGGTGGAGGACACGGAAGGCAAGCTTTACCGGGCGGACGCGGTGATTATTACCACCGGCGGCGCCTCCTATCCCCGGACCGGTTCTACCGGCGATGGTTATGCCCTGGCCAAAGAGGCCGGCCATACCATTATCCCTCCCACCGGCGCCCTGGTGCCGCTGGAGAGCGACGACGAGGACGTAAAGAAACTTATGGGTCTGTCCCTGCGCAACGTCCGGGCCAGCCTTTTGGAACAGGACAAGGTGCTGGCCCAGGAATTTGGGGAAATGCTCTTTACCCATTTTGGGGTATCGGGGCCCATTATCCTGTCGCTGAGTCGGACGGCGTCGGAATGCTGGAAAAAGAATCCTAAGGCGCTGCTGGACCTGTCCATCGATTTAAAGCCGGCACTAACGCCGGAACAGTTGGACAACCGGATCCAGCGGGACTTTGTGAAATACAGCAGAAAACAATTGAAGCATGGGTTGGACGATTTGCTGCCCCAGAGCCTGATTCCTGTGATTATCGACCGGGCGGTCCTGAACCCGGAGCAGCCGGTGAACCAGATTACCCGGAAGGAACGGCTGCGGCTGGTCCAGACCCTGAAGCAGTTTACGGTGCCCCTGACGGGTACCCGGCCCCTGGCGGAAGCCATTGTCACCGCCGGCGGGGTCAATACCAAGGAAGTCAGTCCCAGTACCTTCGCCTCCAAACTGGTTCCCAACCTGTATTTTGCCGGTGAAGTGCTGGACGTAGATGGATATACCGGCGGCTATAACCTGCAGGCAGCCTTTTCATCGGGCTACGTGGCAGGAACTGAGGCCGCCCAAGGAAAAGAGGAATCTCTGTGAAAAAGATCATCATTGCCATTGACGGCCCTGCCGGCGCCGGCAAAAGCACCATCGCCAAAAAGGTGGCTGCCCAACTGGGCTATGCCTACATCGATACCGGTGCCATGTACCGGACGGTAACCCTGCGGTTTTTGGCCAAACAGCTGCCTTTTTCGGAAGAAACAGTAACAGAGCTGGCCAAACAGGTAAAAATCACTTTTCGTTTCGCAGACGGGCTAAACCGGGTCTTTGAAAGCGGGGAAGAAGTGACGGAAGCCATCCGCTCCTTGGAAGTGACCCAGCACGTGTCCCAGGTGGCTGCCGTTGGCGGCGTCCGGGCGGCCATGGTGGAAGCCCAGCGGGAAATCGGGGCCCAGGGCGGCGTAGTAATGGACGGCCGGGACATTGGCACGGTGGTATTTCCCCAGGCTGAGCTGAAGGTGTTTCTTACCGCTTCCGTGGAGGAACGGGCCAACCGCCGCTACCTGGAGATGAAGGAAAAAGGCCAGGACGTGGACCTGGAAGATTTGAAACAACGGATTGCCCAGCGGGATCATCTTGATGAAACCCGGGAAATCTCGCCTCTGCGCTGCGCAGAGGATGCGGTGTACTTGGATTCCACCCAACTGTCCATTGATCAGGTAACCGATCAAATTATCGCTTTGGCAAGGAAGGTTCTAGCATGTGGTACCGTTTCGTAAAAATAATTTTCTCCGTCCTGTTTCGGATTATTCTTAGGCTCAAGATTATCGGCCGGGAAAATATTCCCATGGAAGGTCCGGTAGTGATTGCCAGCAATCATATGAGCCTGTTGGATCCGCCGGTGGTAGGGACGGCCTCGTCCCGGCCCGTGAATTTCATGGCCAAGTCCGAGCTGTTTGTACCCGTTCTGGGGGCCCTGTACAGCTCCCTGGGAGCGTTCCCTGTGCACCGGGGAGCCGCCGATTCCCACGCCATTAAGCACGCTCTGTTGCTGTTAAAGAACAAGCAGGTGCTGGGGATTTTCCCGGAAGGCCACCGGATGCCAGAAGGTCATTTGGGCAAGGCAGCTCCGGGCGCCCTGGCCATTGCCATTAAGGGTAAGGCCACGGTAGTGCCTACGGCCATTATCGGCAGTGACCTGAAGCACCGGAAAACCTTCTGGCCCAAGGTCACCGTGGTTTTTGGCAAACCGTTGTCCATGGAAAACCAGGACGGAAATAAAGTAAAAGTGGAGGAACTCAGTGAGCGGCTCATGGCCCAAATTGCGGCGATGATTGAAGCCCACCGGGAAAAATAATCTATGGAAATTTATGTAGCAGACCCCTGCGGATTTTGTTATGGTGTAAAAAGGGCGGTTGACATTGCACAAACCCCCATAAAAGGGTATAATGATAGTATTGCCACTCTGGGTGAATTGGTACATAATCCCCGCGTTGTAAAAAAACTAGAGCAACAAGGCGTTCTATGTAAGGAGAAGCTGGCTGATTTCTCGGCTGGTGATGTTGTCATATTCAGATCCCATGGGGTTGGGCCCGACGTTTATGCGGAGGCCCAACAGCGTGGATTACACGTCGTCGATGCCACTTGTCCTCATGTGCTGAAAGCACAAAAAACGGCTGCCGAACTGGCCAGTGAAGGTCGTTTTGTGATTATCATTGGGGAAAAGCGTCATCCTGAGGTGCAAAGTATTAAGGCTTGGGCAGGGCAGGATTCCCTGGTCATCGAAACTTCTGATGACCTGGTATCTCTTCCTGTAAAAGATAAGTATGGGGTAGTCAGCCAGACAACTTTTGAAGCTGAGAAGTTTAACCTTCTGCTTCGTATGGCTCAAGAGAAATGCCCGGGAGACTACAAAGTGGTGCGCACCATCTGTACTGCCACAGCAGACAGACAAGGCGCTGCACGGGAACTGGCAGGCAAGGTTGACGTATTCTTCGTGTTTGGCGGCAAGAACAGCGCCAACACCAGACATCTGTACGACATTGCTGCAAGTCTGAATCCCCGTTCTTATCACTTACAGGACGCCAGTGAGATTACTGCATCCATGCTGGCCGGAGCAGGAAAAATAGGCATTACTGCTGGTGCATCTACACCGCAGGAAATTATTGAGGAGGCTATTGGAACTATGGAAACAATGGAAAGTTTGTTGGGCGAACAGGAGAGCATGAAATTACACATTGGCATGATTGTGGAAGCTACGGTGGTAGCTGTAACTTCCGATGAAGTCGTCGTTGACTTCGGCTATCAAAGTGAAGGGTCTGTGGCCTTCGACCAATGGACTTTGGGCGGTACCAAGGAAACCGTAGCCCCCACCGTTAAAGTTGGCGACAAAGTGACCCTGAAGGTTATTGCCAGCGAAAACCAAGATGGTTTGGTTGTTCTGTCCAGAACCAAAGCTGAAGCTGATCAAGCTTGGCTGAAACTGCCGGAACAATTGGCAGAAGTAAAGACTGTTACGGTCAAAGGCCTGAGAGCAGTAAAGGGCGGTTTGACTGTTTCCTATAATGGTTTGACTGGCTTTATCCCTGCATCCCACCTGGACCTGAAACATGTGGATGATGTGAAGGAATATGAAGGCAAGGAACTGGAAGTTGCCCTGCTGGAAATCAACCCTGAAAAGAAACGTCTGGTATTCTCCCGCAAGAACGTCCTGAGAGAAGAACGGGCTGCCAAGAACCAGGCTTACAAGGAAGAACGCGCTCGTCGTGAAGAAGAACGCCATGAAGCTTTGGAAAAAGCTTTCGAAACCTTCCATGAAGGCGAAACGGTGGAAGGTACCATTAAGAGCATTGTTGACTTCGGTATGTTTGTGGAAATCGCTCCGTTCGTACAGGGCCTGGTACACATCTCCGAAATCTCCTGGGACCGCAGCGTGAAACCGGCTGACCTGTACAAAGTTGGCGACAAGGTAAACGTTTACATCAAAGGCTTGGATCAGGAAAAAGGCCGTATCAGCCTGTCCATCAAAGCTCTGCAGGAAGACCCCTGGGAAGCTGCTGCCAAAGACATCAAAGTTGGCGATGTTGTAACCGGTAAAGTGGTACGGTTCCTGCCCTTCGGCGCAATCGTTAAACTGAACGAAGAAAACGAAGGCATGATCCACATCTCCGAAATCGCTGAACAGCGCATTGAAAAACCGGAAGATGTTCTGGAACTGGGCCAGGAAGTTAAAGTAAAGGTGCTGCGTGTTGACACCGAACATAAGAAAATTGCTTTGAGCATCACCAAAGCCAAAGAAGACGCTGAAAAAGCTGAAATGCGTCAATACCTGGGCAAGAAGGGCACTCTGTCCCAAGGCCTGGGCGAAAAGCTGGCTGAAGCCGAAGCTGAAAAATAAGAGGAGTTCGTACTAGATGAAAAGCCGGGAGAGTCGTAAACTAGATCATATCAGGTATGCAGTAAGCCTCGAGGATGGTCCTTGCGCCACCGGCTTTTCTGATATACGGGTCATGCATAACTGTCTGCCCCGGGTGAATCGTGATAAGGTAAGCCTTGTCACGGCTTTGCCCGGGGTTGGGCCGTTATCCAACCCTGTGATTCTCAATGCTATAACAGGCGGAGCCGGTCCGGTGAAAGCCATCAACGAGCAACTGGCGCTGGTGGGCCGGGAGACTGGGTGTGCTATGGCTGTGGGGTCCCAATATGGGGCGGTAAGGTCCCAGCTGCATGACGATACTTTTTCTGTGGTTCGCAAGCTTTACCCCAAGGGCATCCTGTTTGCCAATATCAGTGCCCTGGCCACCGTGGACGAAGCACGGCGGGCAGTGGCTATGATTGAGGCCCAGGGGCTGCAAATCCACCTGAATCCAGCCCAGGAGCTGGCCATGGAGGAGGGGGACCGGGACTTTAGCCGGTGGAGTGAGCATATTGCCCAAATCTGCCAGAAGGTGGAAGTACCCGTCATTGCCAAGGAAACGGGCTGCGGTATGGCCCGGGAGCAGGCTCAGGAACTGCTGGACTGCGGGGTCACCCTATTAGATATTGGGGGCGCCGGCGGTACCAATTTTCCTGCCATTGAAGGCTGCCGCTATCCGGAAGGCAACCGGGAACTGGCGGAGTGGGGCATTCCCACCGCGGTTTCCCTTGCGGAAGTGGTGGGCGTGAGAGGCTGGCAGCAGGGCATCATTGCGTCGGGCGGTATCCGTTCGGCCCTGGATATCCTGAAGGCACAGCTTTTGGGCGCCAATGCGGTAGGCATGGCCGGAAATGTGCTGAAGTGGGTAGTGGAAGACGGTACAGAAGCCGCCATTACCCGGATGAAACAGTGCCTGGAGGCACTGAAGGACTTTTATGCCCTGACAGGCTGTGAGCAGATAGGCCAGCTCCGGCAGGTCCGTTACTATGTAACGGGTGAACTGGCAGAGGCCCTCCGCTGGTTATCCCAGGATGAACCGGAGAATATAAGCGAAAGAGGAATTTAAATGAGTAAACCCATAGTTGCCATTGTCGGCAGACCCAATGTCGGCAAATCAACGCTGTTTAATATATTTGCAGATAGCCGGATTTCCATTGTGGAAGATACCCCCGGGGTTACCCGGGACCGTCTGTACGCAGATGCAGAATGGCTGGACCGGAAGTTCACCATGGTGGATACGGGCGGTATCGAAATGCAGAATACCGACTCCATCGCGGTTTCCATCCGGCAGCAGGCAGAAATTGCCATTAAGGAAGCAGACGTCATCTTGTTTGTCTGCGATGCCCGTACCGGCATTACCATCGATGACGAGGAAGTGGCCAAGATGCTGCGCCAATCCCGGAAACCGGTGGTACTGGCTGTAAACAAGGCTGATACCCCCAAACAGGAAAACGATGCCTACGAATTCTATAATCTGGGCATTGGTGAACCTTACATGATTTCCGCTTCCAACCGCCTGAACCTGGGCGATTTGCTGGATGCGGTGGTAGAGAAGTTCCCCCCTGCCTCGGATGATGACGACGATAACGACGATGTAATCAAGGTTGCCATTATCGGCCGCCCTAATGTAGGCAAATCTTCCATCTTTAACGATATTATTGGCCAGACCCGGTCCATTGTCAGTGACGTGGCCGGCACCACCCGGGACGCCATTGACGTACCGGTGATGAAAGATGGCCAGACCTATCTGTTCATTGATACCGCTGGTATGCGCCGGAAGGGCAAAATCGATGAACCCATCGAAAAATACAGCATTATCCGTACCCTCCGGGCCGTGGACCGGTCCGACGTAGTGCTCATGGTGCTCAGCGCCGTGGAAGGCATTACCGAACAGGATAAGAAGATTGCAGGCTATGCCCACGAAGCCGGCAAAGGCATTGTCATCGTGGTAAACAAGTGGGACCTGTACCCCAACAAGGGCAACAATTCCACGGTGGAATTTACCGATAAGGTCTACAAGGAACTGATTTTCATGCCCTATGCCAACATTGCTTTCGTGTCGGCCCTGACCCAGCAGCGGATTTCCCGGCTGCCGGAAATGATCAAGGACGCTGCCGAAGCCAACAGCATGAGAATTTCCACTTCCGTCCTGAACCAGGTGATTACCGACGCTGTGGCGATGAACCAGCCACCCCAGGAAAAGGGCAAGCGCCTGAAGATTTTGTATACCACTCAGGTGAAGGTCAAACCGCCTACCTTCGTGATTTTCTGCAACGAACCGGAGATTATGCACTTCTCCTACCAGCGGTATCTGGAAAACAAGCTGCGGGAAGCCTTTGGCTTCAGAGGCACCCCCATCAACATCATTGTCCGGGGCAAGAATGAGGACAACCAGTAAGGCGGGATAAACCATGGATTATGTAATTGGTATTCTGATTGGTTATCTGCTGGGCTCCATTCCCTGCGGCCTGGTCCTGGTGAAAGCCGTCTGCGGGATTGATATCCGGGACTATGGCAGCCACAACATTGGCGCCACCAACGTTTTCCGTACGGTGGGGGCTCGGATGGCTTCCTTCGTGCTTTTGGGGGATTTGGGCAAGGGAGCACTGGCCCTATGCCTGACCAACCATCTGGTTTCCAGTGATCTTGGGGTGCTGTTGGCCACGGCCGTTGCGGCCCTGGCTGGCCATAGCTTTTCCCTGTTCCTTCATTTTAAGGGGGGTAAAGGGGTTGCTACCGGCCTTGGCATCCTGCTGTACTTTATGCCGGAAGTTTCTGTGTTTGCCCTGACCCTGTGGCTGGCTATTGTGTATGTGAGCCGCTACGTTTCCCTGGGCTCCATTGCGGCGGCGTTTGCCACCCCTCTGGCAGCCTATTATCTGGGCTATGACTACCGGCTGGTGGTTTTCACGGCTTTTTGTGCGGCTGTGATTATCGCCCGGCATTACGAAAATATGGTCCGTTTGGTCAACGGTACCGAAAACAAAATAAAACAAGGTCATTTTTCCAAGAAGAACAACACGCCAAAGGAGTAAGCTTTATGAAAATTGCTGTTATTGGCGCTGGCAGCTGGGGAACCGTCCTGGCTCAGATTCTGGCAGACAACGGACACGAAGTCTGCCTCTGGGCCCGGAATCCCCAAAAGGCTGACCAGATCCAACGTACTCGGAGAAACCAAGATTACCTTCCGGATTTGGAACTTTCTCCTTCCATTTTGGTAACCCATGACCTGCAGCAAACCATCGAACGAGCCTCTGTGCTCGTTTTTGTCGTTCCATCCAAAGGAATGGCTGCGGTGGCCCAGCAGGCCGCGGCCTTTACCGACTGCCGGGAGCAGATTCTCCTTTCCTGTACCAAAGGGTTTGACCTGGCTACAGGGAAGCTGATGACGGATATTCTGGAAGAAACGTTCCCCCAGGCCAAAGCGGTGGCAGCGCTCAGCGGCCCCAACCTGGCCAAGGAAATTGCCAAGCGGCAGCCCGCTGCTTCCGTCATTGCCTGCAAGGATTTGAAAATTGCCAAGGCTTTGCAGAAGATTTTTATCAATGGATATTTCCGGCCCTACACCAGCCGGGACGTTATCGGGGTAGAGCTGTGCGGCTGCAGCAAGAACTGCATTGCCCTGGTCAGCGGCATTCTGGCCGGCCTGGGCTTTGGGGAAAACAGCCAGGCAGGACTCATTACTCGTGGCCTGGCGGAAATCACCCGCCTGGGGGTGAAAATGGGCGCCAAACGGGCTACTTTCTCCGGCCTTGCCGGGGTGGGGGACCTGGTGGCTACCTGCAGCAGCCCCCTGAGCCGGAACCGTTCCGCAGGGGTGGCCCTGGCCCAGGGCAAGAGCCTGGAAGAAATTACCCAGGGAACCCATATGGTCATCGAAGGCATCAATGCGGCGCCGGTGGTGCGGCAGCTGGCCCTGGCCCATGGGGTGGAAATGCCCATTATTGAGCAGCTGTACCAGGTACTTTTTGCCAAAAAGTCCGTGGAGATAGCCATTGCAGATTTAATGAAACGGGTTGCCAAGAAAGAGTAGTATTTTTAGAAGACTTGTGTTATAATGTCTACCTAAGAAGGATAAAAATTCTTATGAAAAGGATAGAGGCCGATGAACAACGATAAAAAATCCGAATTTTACCTGGTAAGAGAAGAAATTCTGCCGGAAGCTATCAAAAAGACCATTATGGTCAAAGAAATCTTGAAACGGGGCAAAATGAGGACGGTCAATGAAGCCGTAGCCAAGGTGGGCTTGAGCCGGAGCGCCTACTACAAGTATAAGGACTACGTGTTCCCGTTCTACGATGCCAGCAAGGAAAAGGTGATCACCATTTCCCTGCTGCTGGAACATAAGCCCGGGGTACTGTCCAGCGTACTGAATACCATTGCCGGCGACGGGGGCAGCGTCATCACCATCAACCAGGGGGTTCCCCTGCAAGGTGTTGCCAACACCACCATTTCTGTAGAAACCAAGTACCTGACCATTGACATGGAAGCTTTGCTGGACAAACTGCGTCTCATTGACGGAGTAAAACGCCTGGACGTATTGGGACAGGTGGACTAAAGGGGATCGATTTGCGATGAAAAAGGAAATCAATATTGGCTTATTGGGCGCTGGCACGGTAGGCGGCGGCGTCATCCTGGTTTTGAAAAACAACTGCGCACTGATTACGGAACGGGTGGGGGTTCCTGTCCGTATTAAGACTGTTCTGGCACGTCACCCGGAAAAGGTCACCGCGCTGGACCCCACCTTGAAAACCACGGACAACATCGAAGACATTATTGGGGATCCGGATATCGACATTGTGGTAGAGCTGATTGGCCGGGAGCATCCTGCCCTGGACTATATGCTGGCTGCCCTCAGGGCCGGGAAAAATGTTGTAACAGCCAATAAGGACGTAGTAGCCGAGCACGGCAAGGAACTCTTTGACCTGGCGGCAGAAAAACACGTGGATTTCCTTTTTGAGGCTGCGGTAGCAGGAGGCATTCCCATTATCCGTCCGCTGAAGGAATCTTTGGCGGCCAACCGGATTGACCAGATTATGGGCATCATCAACGGCACCACCAACTATATGCTGACCAAAATGACCGAGGACCATATGGACTTTGCAGAAGTCCTGAAGGAAGCTCAGGATAAGGGCTACGCCGAGTCCGACCCCACCGCCGATGTAGGCGGCTGGGACGCTGCCCGGAAACTGGCTATCCTGGCCTCCATCGGCTTCAACAGCCGGGTGTCCCTGAAAGATGTCAGCGTGGAAGGCATTGAGAAGGTATCCCTGCGGGATATCGAATACGCCGACGAGCTGGGCTACGTGGTGAAGCTTTTGGGTATTGCCAAGCAGAAAGAAGGCAAGGGCATCAGCGTCCGGGTACATCCCACCATGCTGCCGAAGAACCATCCTTTGGCCACCGTTAATGATGTGTTTAACGCCGTCTTCGTTAAAGGCGAACCGGTGGGCGAAACCATGTTCTTTGGCCAGGGAGCCGGCCGGATGCCTACTGCCAGCGCTGTCTGCGGGGATATCCTGGAATCCACCCGGAATATTCTCCACGGCTGCACCGGCCGGGTAGGGTGCACCTGCTACGAGCAGAAACCCTTTATGGGCCCCAAAGACATCTACTCTCCCAGCTACGTACGTATGCTGGTGCAGGATCGGCCCGGTGTCTGGGCCGCCATTGCCACCGCTTTCGGTGACAACGAAGTCAGCTTGAAGACCGTTGTGCAAAAACGCTCCCTGGGGAACCTGGCAGAAATCGTGGTAATTACCCACGGGGTCTCCGAATATGCCCTGCGCAAGGCTGAAAAAGCCCTGTCCAACCTGAGTGTGGTCTCCCGGATCTGTAACATCATCCGGGTAGAAGACGACAGCCTGAACGAACAGCTGAAAGAGCAAAACTAAACCGAAAGGTCTTGGATACAATGGCAGCAATACGCAAGGTCACTGTACGGGTCCCTGCCACTTCCGCTAACTGCGGACCGGGCTTTGACTGCCTGGGACTGGCCTGCACCTTGTACAATACCTTTACTTACGAAATGATTCCGGAGGGAATCGTGATTGAAGCCCTGGGTCAGGACGCAGGGCTTTTGCCCCAGGGGAAAAACAACCTGGCGGCGGAATCCTTTTATATCCTGTGGGATAAATTGGGTCAGCCGGCTACGGGCATCAAAATCACCTCGGAAACCCAGGTGCCGGTTTCCCGGGGCCTGGGCAGCAGCTCCACCGCTGTGGTAGCCGGCCTGATGGCCGCCAACGCCTTGGCAGGGTCTCCCCTTGGCCAGGCAGACCTGGTGACGGAGGCTACCCTTATTGAAGGCCATCCGGACAATGTGGCGCCTGCAATTTTGGGCGGCATGACCATCAATGTCATGGAGGAGGGAAAAGTACGGAGCTTGAAACTGGCCCCGGCCAAACCTCTGAAACTGGTGGTCTTGGTGCCGGATATGCAGCTTTCCACGGCCAAAGCCCGGGCAGCCATGCCCAAGGCTATTTCCGTGCGGGATTCTGTGTACTCCACCAGCCGGGCTGCCCTCCTGATTGGCGCCCTGGCCACCGGCCGCTATGAATTCCTTTCTACGGCCTTGCAGGACAAGATTCATACGCCTTACCGGCTGCCTCTGATTCCAGGGGCCCAGGAGGCGTTAAAACGGGCTCAGGAGGCCGGAGCGTACCAGGCTGTTATCTCTGGTTCCGGCTCCACGCTCATGGCTTATGCGCCAGTTGACGCAGATCTGGAGACCATTGGCAGGGCCATGCGTGAGCCCTTTACGAAACGTAAGATTGACACCACGGTGCACCTTTTGGACCTGGATTTTGAGGGCGCAAAAATTTTTTAAAAAAGTTTTGGAAAAACGCTTGACGAATGGTTCAAAACACCGTATAATAGCTCTTGTGTTCGGGGCGTAGCGCAGTTTGGTAGCGCGCTTCCTTGGGGTGGAAGAGGTCGTGAGTTCGAATCTCGCCGCTCCGACCATTTAAATGAACTGGACGCCACAAAGGTTATCTTTGTGGCGTTTTTTCATGCAAAAATGACGAAAAATGCTATAATAAGATTGAATGTGCGGCTCCTTTTCAAAAGGACGCCAAGAAACGGAGGTTCAGCTTGCATGTCTGATCTGCAGGATAAGATTGCGAAAAGAAGAACGTTTGCTATCATTTCTCATCCGGATGCCGGTAAAACGACTCTGACTGAGAAATTATTGCTATATGGGGGCGCCATCCATTTGGCCGGCTCCGTAAAATCCAGAAAGGCCAACCGCCATGCGGTGTCCGACTGGATGGAAATCGAAAAACAGAGAGGGATTTCCGTTACCTCCAGTGTGCTGCAGTTCGACTACGACGGCTACCGGGTAAACATTCTGGATACCCCTGGGCACCAGGACTTCAGTGAAGATACCTACCGTACCCTGATTGCTGCCGACAGCGCCGTTATGCTGATCGACGCTGCCAAAGGCGTGGAACCTCAGACCAAGAAGCTGTTCTGGGTCTGCCACCGGAGAAAACTTCCTATCTTTACCTTTGTGAATAAATTGGACCGTTACGGCCGGGCCCCCATGGACTTGATGGACGAAATCGAGAAAGTGCTGCATATCAATGCTTTCCCCATCAACTGGCCCATTGGCGTGGACGGCCACTATATTGGCGTGTACGACCGGCTGAAGAAGCAGGTGGAGCTGTTTGACAACGACTCCAGTCACGGCTCCAAGATTTTGAAATCCACCACCGGTGACCTGAACGACCCGGCTATCCGGGAAGCCATCGGGGAAACCAATTACCAGAATCTCCTGGACGATATTGAGCTGCTGGATCTGGCCGGGGATGAATTTGACCTGGACAAGGTGAACGCAGGGGAACTGACCCCTATGTTCTTCGGGTCCGCCATGACCAACTTTGGCGTGCGCAGCTTCTTGGAAAAGTTCCTGGAACTGTCTCCCATGCCCCAGCCTCGCCACCTGAAGGACGGAGGCGTGGTAAAGCCTACCGACGAAACCTTCTCCGCCTTTATCTTCAAGATTCAGGCCAATATGAACCCGGCCCACCGGGACCGGATTTCCTTTATGCGCATCTGCTCCGGGGTGTTTGAAAAGGGCATGACCGTGTACCATGTCCAGGGGGGCAAGCCCGTAAAGCTGTCCCAGCCCCAGCAGTTCATGGCCCAGGAACGGACCACCGTAGAAAAAGCCTATCCTGGTGATATCATTGGGGTCTTTGACCCGGGCATCTTCACCATCGGGGATTCCCTGTGCGATGAAAAGCATCAGGTACAGTTTGAAGATTTCCCCATTTTCCCGCCGGAAATTTTCGCCAAGGTGCAGCCCAAGGACTCCATGAAGCGGAAACAGTTTGAAAAGGGCATTGTCCAACTGGCCCAGGAAGGCGCCATTCAGGTATTCCGCCAAAAGAATATCGGTATGGAAAGCTTTGTGGTGGGCGTGGTTGGCGTTTTGCAGCTGGAAGTACTGGAATACCGGCTGCTTAACGAATACGGCGCCAAACTGCTGATGGACCAGCTGCCCTACACCGTAGCCCGCTGGGTTTACGCCGACGATGCCGACGACATCCGGAACATCAAGGGCCTGGACAACGGCATGCTGGTGTACGACAAGCTGGACCGGCCGGTTATCCTGGTTTCCAACGAATGGAACCTGAACTGGATCCTGGAACGGAACCCGGGCATCAACTTTACCACCGTGCCCAGTGAAGCCAGAGCCATCTGACCCTGGGGAGGACCAGAACATGGATACAAGCAAGAAACCCGTAATTGATATCATGGGGGTTCCCGTGAGCCCCTTTTCCATGCAGGAAGCCGTAGCCTGGCTGCTGCAGCGGATTAAGGATAATAAAAAGACCCAGGTGGTGACCGCCAACGCGGAAATCATCATGATGGGCCTCCAGGATCCTCGGTATCTGGACCTGCTCCAGAAAACCGACCTGGTGCTGGCGGACGGCGCCGGCACGGTCTGGGCCGGCCGGACCCTGGGCTATACGGTGCCTGAGCGGGTGGCGGGCTTTGACCTGTTTGTCCAGCTGCTGAAACAGGCAGCGAAAACAGGGGAGACCATCTACCTGTTTGGGGCAGCACCGGGCATTGCCGAGGCCGCCAAAGCCAAGGCCGAAGAAATTGCTCCCGGGGTAAAGATTGTGGGCACCCGGAACGGCTACTTTAAGGAAGAAGAGTCCGGTGCCATTATTGACGAAATCAACCGCAGCGGGGCCCAAATCCTGTTTGCAGCCCTGGGGGCGCCTAAGCAGGAGTACTGGCTGGACAGCCATCGGGACGAACTGAAGCCCCCGGTCCGGGTGGGCCTGGGCGGCAGTTTCGACGTGCTGGCCGGCAAGATGGAACGGGCTCCCAAGTGGATGCAGGAAGCCTCCCTGGAGTGGCTGTTTCGGCTGTACAAGCAGCCCAGCCGCTTTGGCCGGATGCTGGCCCTGCCCAAGTTTGTGCTGGAAGTTTTGGGCACAAAATATGGCGTACTTCACAAAAAGAAATAACCTGGCAAGCATTAGACAAAGCTCGAATGTTGTATTATAATAAACAAAATAGGTGGAGGTGAAGTTGTGTCCAAATTTACAATCGTGAAAGAAGGGTATCCCTTTATTGGCATTTGCGCCATGGCGACTCTTCTGGTTGGGTATTTTGTAGGGGTGGACTTTGCCGTACTGCCTCTGGTCCTGACCGCGTATTTCACATATTTTTTCCGCAACCCCGATCGTCCCACCCGGATTGATCCCAGCATCCTGTATTCCCCGGCGGACGGTACCGTTATGGGGGTGGAGGGTTTCTACGATCAGGAATTTCTCAATGAACCTGCAATCAAGGTGACGATATTTCTTTCTGTCTTCAATGTGCATACCAACCGGGCTCCCATGGACGGCACCGTGACCTACCAGCGCTATACCTGCGGCGGTTACGAACCGGCCTACAAGAACTCGGCCCCCATTGTCAACGAACGGATGGCCATTGGCCTGGACAACGGGAAGAACCGTGTCCTGGTAATCCAGATTGCCGGGATTCTGGCCCGCCGGATTGTGTCCTGGACCTCCCTGGGCAGTACCCTGAAACAGGGCGAATGCTACGGGATGATCAAATTTGGCTCTTGCACGGAACTGGTAATGCCCAGATCCGTAGAAGTCATGGTAAAAAAAGGTGACAAGGTCAAGGGCGGATTAAGTATTATTGGGAGGCAGAAAGCAGAATGAATTATAGACGTATGGTTCCAAACAGCATCAGTGGCCTTAGCCTGGTGCTGGGAGTTCTGTCCATTTATCTTTCCATGGACCAGGAATTCACAAAAGCAGCAATCTTTATCATCTTGGCCATTCTGGCAGATTCCTGTGATGGCCGGGCAGCCCGGGCACTGGGCGTCAGCGGCCCCTTTGGGGTGGAAATGGATTCCCTGTGTGATGTCTGCTCCTTTGGCATGGCACCGTCTGTTTTGATTTATTGTTATTCCCTGCACCAGCTGGGTCTGGCTGGACAGATTATTTCCGCCATGGTTGCCTTCGGGGCAGCCCTGCGGCTGGCACGTTTTAACGTGAACGTATCCGCCATCCACGGTTATTTCCAAGGGATGCCTGCTCCGGCCGGCGCCTGCGTGGTGGCCACGTTCGTAGCCTCCGGTTTCCAGGTAAATCCGGTGCTGGTAGCCATCGGCACCCTGGGCGTTGCTGTGCTCATGTACAGTGAAGTCCGGTATCCTGATTTCAAGGGGAAGGGCAACCCGCTTTTCAAAGGGCCCGTGCTTGTTTCCTTCCTGATTGGTGCGTATCTGCTGTACATCAATGTGTCAGCTTGGCCCTTTGTCATCATGTTCACCTACACCCTGTGCGGTGTATTTAATGCTCTGTATGTAAAGGTGACTGGCAAGCAAGCCGGCCATTAAGAGGAGGAAGTCTGTGTTCATCATGAGCAGCTATTTTGATATTATTATGATTCCTCTGCAAGTGTTGATCGTTTTCTTTACGATTTACTACTTTACCATTTCCCTGTTCGGCATTCTGCCCCGGAAAAAGGAAAAGAAGATCCTGACCCCCAAAACCACTTTTGCGGTGGTTGTGGCTGCCCATAACGAGGAAAAGGTAGTTGGCCAGCTGGTGGATAACCTGAAGATGCTGCGTTATCCCAATGATATGTACGATATTTTCGTGGTAGCTGATAATTGCAGCGACCATACGGCGGAAGTGGCAGCTCGTGAGGGCGCCCTGGTGTACGAACGGCACAACACCAACGAAATGCAGCAAGGCAAGGGCTTTGCCCTGGAATGGATGTTCCAGAAGCTGTTTGCCCTGCCCAAGCAATACGATGCCGTGGTGATTTTCGATGCGGACAACCTGGTGCATCTGGACTTCCTGATGGAAATCAACAACCGGTACTGCAAAGGGGAACGGCTGATTCAGGGCTACCTGGACTCCAAGAACCCCAACGATACCTGGGTCAGCGGCGTGTTCGCCATTTCCTTCTGGATCATCAACCACGTTTGGCACTTGGCCAAATACAATATCGGCCTGTCCTCCGTCTTTGGCGGTACGGGCATGTGCATTTCCACCGATATTTTGAAGAAATACGGTTGGCAGGCTACCTGCCTTACCGAAGATATGGAATTTACCATGAAGTCCCTGCTGGAAGGGATTCCCACCACCTGGTGCCATGATGCCATTGTGTATGATGAAAAGGTGGTTACCTTCAAGCAGTCCTGGAACCAGAGAAAACGCTGGGCCCAGGGGCATTTCGATGTGGCTGAGCGGTATATCCCCAAGCTGCTGAAGGAAGGTATCAAGCGCCGGGATATCGTCATTCTGGACGGCATCATCGACCTGATTCAGCCTTACTTCCTGCTGATCTCCGCGTTCTTTGTTATCTGCAGCACCATCTACTCCTTTGTTCCTTTCTACACCAACGTGCTGTATGCCCTGCTGCCCTACGAAATCTGGCAGGTAATCGGGATTGGCCAGTATGTGATTCCGGCCATTATCCTCTTTAAGATCCATGCGGCTCCCAAGTCCTGGTTCTACACCCTGTTCTATCCGATTTTCGTATACAGCTGGATTCCCATTACCATGGCCGGCTTTATCCATCGCCATGAACACGCCTGGAGCCACACCCTGCATACCCGGAACATCAGCTTTAACGATGTGCTGGTGCCGGAAAGCGCAGAAGTGGGACCCAAGCAGATTATCCACACCAAAAAGAGAAACTAAAACAAAACCTGAAGCTGTGCAGCGCTGCACAGCTTCTTCTTTTTGGGCCAGGGAGGCCGCCGCTCCCTATAGGCAAGGAACTGCGGCGCACAGGGCGAAGGCGGCGGCCAGAGGGGCGCTGCAATGGTACTTGTGTTCACTTTACCTGGCAAATATGGTAAAATAAAAGGTGTATCTAACGCAAAGGAGTACCTTATGGCAATTCGAGGGATTTTATATGATTTTGACGGAACCTTGGCCAATACTACACCGTTAATTTTGGCCACCTTCCAAAAGACGCTGGAGCATTTCCTGGACCAGCCTGTGGAGCAGCAGGCCATCATCAACACCTTTGGCCTGCCTCTGCGCCAGGGCCTGTCCGTGGTAACGGGCATTACGGACCCGGACCGGATTGAGGAAATGGTCCAGTACTACCGGCACTACAATATCAAATGGCACGACCAGATGATTGAGCCCTTTCCCGGGGTGGCAGAAGGCTGTCAAAAGCTTCAGGAAAAGGGCATTGCCCAGGCCATCGTCACCAGCAAGTTCAAGGCCACCTGTCAGCGGGGTTTGGACTGCCTGGGGCTTTCCTCCTACATTGACGGAGGCATCATCGGGGCCCAGGAATGTCAGGCCCACAAGCCCGACCCGGAACCCATGGCCAGCGGCGCAGCCCTTTTGGGCCTTGCTCCGGAGGAATGCCTGTGCGTGGGGGACAGCCCCTACGACCTGTTAAGCGGACGGGCTGCCGGCTGCCGGGCTACGGTAAAAGTCGGTTGGTCGTCTTTTAAACAAGATTTTTTTGACGGCAAAATCCACCCGGATTACGTCATTGGGCAAGTCTCGGATCTCCTTTCGATTATTGATGAATTGAACCAGAAGAGGTGAGAAGATTGCGTAAAATCGGAATTATCGGAGGCACCGGCGTTGAAGATGCCTCCCGTTTTGGTACCCTGGAACCTGTAACCGTGAAAACCCCCTTTGGTGAGGCCCACTGCCTCAAGACCACCTTGAACGGCCACGAAGTGTATTTTATGGCCCGGCATGGAGCGAATCATTCCCTGCCTCCCCATAAGATCAACTATCGGGCCAATATTTTCGCCCTAAAGCAGCTGGGAGTCACAGAAATCCTGTCCTTTACGGCAGTAGGCTCCATCAACGTGGCCCTGCGGCCCGGCACCTTCGTGGTTTGCAGCCAGCTTTTGGATTTCACCAAAAACCGGGTGAACACCTTCTTTAACGGGGAGGGTGGCAAGGTGGCCCATGTGGATTTTGCTTACCCCTACTGTCCGGTGGTTCGGGAGCGGGTCATCCATGCTCTTATGCAGCTGGGGCTGCGCCACTGCAAGCAGGGTACCTACGTGGTTACCGAAGGCCCCCGCTACGAAACGGCGGCGGAGAACAAAATGTTCGCCTGTCTGGGCGGGGACGTGTGCGGCATGACCAATATGCCGGAAGCGGTCCTGGCCCGGGAAGCCGAAATCTGCTACGCCAACGTGTCCGTGGTTACCAATATGGGTTCCGGTTTTGCCCAAAGGGCTTTGTCCCACGAGGAAGTAACCGCTGCCATGGAACTCCAGGGCAGACAGATTCTTGCGGTGATGGAAGCCTATATTAAGGATACGGAAACACCCCTGCACAGCTGCAGCTGCCGCGAGGCCCTAAAGGAATACGGCGGCTTCCACTGTGAAGACTTTCAATAAAAAGGAGATTACCTATGAACTATGATGTGGTTTTGGCCAATGTGGAACTGGCTGCCGCCGGCAGCGGCAAACCCTGCTATATTGGCATTAAAGATCGGCGTATCGCCTATATCGGGCCGGATGCCATTACGGGCACCCAGACCATTGATGGACGGAACCACCTGGCGGTACCGGGCTGGGTCAACGCCCACACCCATACGGCCATGACGCTGTTCCGCAGCTATGCGGACGACATGGTGCTGATGGACTGGCTCCAGAACAAAATCTGGCCTATGGAAAACAACCTGGATGGCCGGGCAGTGTACTGGGGCAGTCTCCTGGGCATGGCGGAAATGATCCGCACGGGCACCACCTGCTTTGCGGATATGTATTTCTTCATGGACGAAACGGCCCAGGCAGCCCGGGACTGCGGCATCCGCGCGGTGTTATCCCGGGGACTTACCGGCGCCTCTGTGGCGGACGGTAAATCCCGGCTGGACGAAAACACGGAGCTGTACAAAAAGTGGCACGGCGCCTGCGATGACCGGATTCGGGTAATGTTTGGCCCCCACGCCCCCTATACCTGCAGCCCGGATTTCATCAAATCTGTGGTGGAACGGGCCGGCAGCCTGGGTGCAGAAATCCATATGCATCTGTCCGAAACCCAGGGAGAAGTGGACGACTGCCTGAAGCAGTACGGCAAGACCCCCATTGCCCTGATGGAAGACCTGGGCATGTTTGAACTGGGGACCCTGGCCGCTCACTGCGTCCATGTGACAGAAGAAGACCAGGCCATTATGGCCAAGCACCACGTCCGGGTGGCCCACAATCCTCAAAGCAACCTGAAACTGGCCAGCGGCATTGCCCCTGTGGCCAGTATGCTGGAAAAGGGCCTTACCGTAGGCCTGGGCACCGATGGGGCTTCCAGCAACAACAACCTGGATATGCTGGAAGAAGTCCGGCTGGCAGCGCTTTTGGCCAAGACCGAGTCCGGCAATCCCAAAGCCGTCCCTGCGGCCCAGGCTCTTGCTATGGGTACGGTCCAGGGCGCCAAAGCCGTGGGCTACGATGACCTGGGACAGCTTGCCGTAGGCCAGCGGGCCGATATCGTGCTCTATAATATGGATTCACCGCATTGGTACCCCCGGCATGACCGGGTTTCTCTCCTGGTGTATGCTGCTTCTGCCCAGGATGTGGACACCGTTTTGGTAGATGGCCGCGTCCTGCTCCAGAACAAGGAACTGACCACCATTGATTTGGAAAAGGTCATTTTTGAGGTCAACCGGTGCATTGAATATGTTTTGCCCAAAAATTAAAGGGGAGTGATTCATTGTGGCAAAAGTACTGAAGAAGCTGCAGCTTGCGCCTGCAGTGTGGGAATTTGAAATTGAAGCACCGCTCATTGCCCATAAATGCCAGCCGGGCCAGTTTGTTATGGTCCTGGTGGATGAAGACAGCGAACGGATTCCTCTCACCATTGGCGATTTCGACCGGGAGCGGGGCACCATTACCCTGATGGTCCAGGCCGTAGGCGCCACCACCACCCATCTGACCCACGACTTTGAGGTAGGGGACGAATTCCAGCACGTACTGGGACCCTTGGGCCAGCCCTCTGAAATGGGCAAATTCGGCACCGTGGTCATGGTCTGCGGCGGTATCGGCGTAGCCCCCGTCCATCCCATTGCCCGGGCCTATCACGAACTGGGCAACAAGGTGATTACCATTATCGGCGGCCGCAGCAAGGACCTGATCCTGTGGCGGGACCGGATGGAAAAAATCAGCGATGAAGTAATCATCACCACCGACGATGGTTCTGACGGCATCAAGGGCTTTGTTACCGATCCGCTGCGAAAAATGCTGGAAGCCGGCACCAAAGTGGACCTGGTGGTAGCCATTGGACCCATCATCATGATGAAGAACGTGGCCAAGACCACCCTGCCTTTCCACGTGAAGACCACTGCCAGCCTGAGCTGCCTGATGGTGGACGGCACCGGTATGTGCGGCGGCTGCCGGGTGAAGGTAGGGGATGAAAGCAAGTTTACCTGCTGCGATGGTCCCGAATTCGACGCCCATCAGGTGGATTTTGACAACCTGATGACCCGTTCCAAGATGTACAAGGATCAGGAAGCGGAAGAATATAGTTGTGGGGGGCATTGCAAATGCGTGGCGGAATGAGAAATCCTATGCCGGAACAACCGGCGGACGTGCGGAACAAAAACTTTAAGGAAGTAGCCCTGGGCTACTCGGAAGAAGTGGCTGTGGACGAAGCCCAGCGCTGCCTGAACTGCAAGAACCCGCGCTGCGTACAGGGCTGCCCCGTGAATGTGGACATTCCCCAATTCATCCATGCCATTACGGAAAAGGACTTTGCCGGCTCCATTCGGATTCTGAAGGGCAAAAACGCCCTGCCCGCAGTGTGCGGCCGGGTCTGCCCCCAGGAAAACCAGTGCGAAAAAGTCTGCATCTTGGGCATCAAGGGAGAACCGGTGGCCATTGGCCGGCTGGAACGGTACGTGGCTGACCGGGCCCGGGAAGAGGGCACCGACCAGATTACCGAAGGCCTTGCCCCCAAAAACGGCATCAAGGTGGCTGTGGTAGGCGGCGGCCCGTCCTGCCTGACTGCTGCTGGAGACCTGGCCAAGCTGGGCTACGATGTAACCCTGTTTGAAGCCCTCCACAAGGTGGGCGGCGTGCTGATGTACGGGATTCCGGAATTCCGGCTGCCCAAGGACATTGTCCAGCACGAGGTTCAGGCCCTGAAGGACCTGGGGGTCAATATCATGACCGACGTGGTTATCGGCCGTACCTTTACCCTCCACGAGCTGCTGAATGAGGAAGGCTTCCAGGCTGTGTACGTAGGTACCGGCGCTGGGCTGCCCCACTTTATGCATATTCCCGGCGAAGCCCTGAACGGGGTGTACGCTGCCAACGAATTCCTCACCCGGGTGAACCTGATGGGAGCCTGGCAGTTCCCCAAGAAGGCCACTCCCGTATATGTAGGCAAGAACGTAGCCGTAGTAGGGGCCGGCAACGTGGCCATGGATGCTGCCCGTACGGCCAAGCGCCTGGGCGCAGAAAATGTCTACGTGGTCTACCGCCGCAGCGAAGCGGAAATGCCCGCCAGAAAAGAAGAAATCGAACACGCCAAGGCTGAGGGGATTCAGCTCCATATGCTGAACAATCCCTGCCGGATTGTGGGCGATGACAAGGGTTGGGTCAAAGGCATCGAATGCATCCGCACCCAGCTGGGCGAACCGGATGCTTCCGGCCGCCGTTCTCCTGTAGAAATCCCCGGCTCCAACCATGTGTTTGACGTGGATATGGTGGTAATGGCCATCGGCCAGGGGCCCAACCCGCTGCTCAAGCACACCACCCCGGATCTGGTTACCAACAAAAAGGGCCTGATTACCGTGGATGAAAACGAAGAAACCTCCATTCCCGGCGTTTTTGCTGGCGGCGACATCGTTACCGGTGCTGCCACCGTTATCTCTGCCATGGGTGCAGGGAAGAAGGCTGCCGTGGAAATCGACAAGTATATCAAAGAAAAAGCCAAAAAATAAAGAGAAAAGAAGGTCCCTATGAAAAAATTACAGCTGCTACTGGCCGCTGCTTCCTTGTTTTTGCTGAGCAGTACGGGTCTGGGTTCTTCTGCCCAGGCGGCGGAGAAAAAGGACCAGGTATTCAAGCCGGCCAGCGGCGGATACACCTTGACGGTGCCCCCGGGCAGCCAGGAAATCTACCATACCACCACCGGCATCCGGTTTACGGTGGGGAAGACCTTCCTGGTTTCCGCCGATTTGTACACCCTGCCTAACTTTGTTTCTGTGCCCATGCGCCAGTATTCCTCGGAACAGCAGAAGGAATTTACCAGCTTTATCGGGAAGGTCCAGGATATGCAGGATTCCACCATTGTGGAAGACGGCGTAAAGGGCAGTACCGGCCAAAGCGCTGCCGCCGACCGGCTGCGGGCTGTGCTGCGCCGGGTGAACAACCCGGAACTGATGCGGGCCCGGGAGGACGAAAAGTCCGGCTACGACCGGGACACCTTTACCTACGAAGCCATTCCCAAGGATTCCCTGAAAACCCGGCGGCCCTTTACTGTGGGCAAGGTTTACCAGCCCCAGAAGAACATTGCCCTGGTGGTGAATGTCAGTGCGCCCCAGGACCAGGAAGCGGCAGCCAGGGAGGCCCTGAAAGCCCTGACCAAGGATTTGTCCCTGGCCAAGGTTCGCTACACGGATATCAACCTGCTGACGGTGCCTTCCATGGGTTTTGAAATGGAAATCCCCAGCGGCTGGCGGATGTACACCCTGCGGGCGGACAATATCCTGTTTGGCCGTTCCCTGAGCTCCGTCCATACCGATGACCTGATGATCCGCCGCTTCAGCGACCCGTCCTTTGCAGAACTGGGCACTGCTACACCGGCCAACCTGAAGCAGGCCGAAAGCAATTTCCTGGACAAGGTGACTCGGTATACCCCCAACGTGACCATCCTGCGCCACGAACCCATTACCGTGGGGACCCTCAACGGCAGTCTGGCGGAATCCACCGACAACGAAGACCTGAAAAAGGTGTTCATCATCAATACCTATCTGATGAATCGCCAGGGCTCCGGGTTCCAGATCCGCTACGAAACCGATGATACCATCAACTATGATTTGAAGCTCAATGCCTTTAAACAATCCATTGAGTCCTTTACCCTTCTGCCGGACGCCCAAAACCGCGCACCCCAGCAGTAAAATTGGATATGTAAAAACGGAAAGTTCCTAAACGGGGCTTTCCGTTTTCTGTTTCAAAAGTATCAGCTTCTGGCCCTTCTCTAAGGGCGGAGCGCTTCTCCTGGATTTTTGACCAAAGTTGTGGGTATAATATTATCGAATTAGTGTGAATAATAACAGGTGCACCGCTGGTGCCTATGTATACAGAAAGAAGTGGTCAGTATGAAGAAATTTGGCGCAATCCTGGTGGCGGCGGCCTGCCTTCTGGCTCCCTGCTTTACCCAGGCAGAGGCCCAGGGAGTTGACTTTAACCCCAAACGCTGCGTCAGCGTGGCTTCTTCCCTAAGGGAGCAGACCTGGGTGGATTTGGACTCGGTAAAGGTGGTGCGGGAAGAAGCCCCCTATTACCAAATCAAGGCTCGGACCTTCTATCGGAACTACGAAAAGCATCAGGTGGTGGAAACCCTTGGTTACTATTACTATAATGCGGATAAAGGGGAGCTATATTCCGAGCCCCTGACCCTGATTATCCAGGACCGGCTCACGGGTAAAACCGAAACCCGGAAGGTAGTCCAGCCCCGGCTGATACCCGCTGCCTACCTGGACAAGGACTATATTGCCGGAAACCTGGTCTTTCACAAGGTATACGGCCGTTGGTTCAGCCCGGATTATCCCCAGTACCCGGAGGCCGGTGAAGCCAAGGGATAAAAACTGGTGCCTGGGAAACCGGGCCCAGTCTTTAGCAGCAATAAGCCGCCGGTCCCTAGGGAAACTGGGCGGAAACTAAAGAACGGAGGCGTTAGTGTATGGCAAGAGATACAGAAATGGATGCATTCTTGGGGAAATTGCCCCAAAAAGTGGTGGTCATCACCCGCCCGGACGATAACAAGGACAACCGGGATATTATCTACCAGGAAGTTACCGTAACCAGCCAGGGCAAGGGCATGGGAGCCATCTGGTGGCGGCCGGGAGAAGTGGTCACCGGCAAGCGCAAAGGGGAACCCTTTGCCTTCGAGACCCATGAGGAACTGGCCCGCCGGATAATGGAACGGGCCCAGAAGGTTGTGGCCTATTACCGGCTGGCTGCCATTACCGAGGAACGGGATCCGCTGAACCCGGAGGCAGAGGACCAGCCCTTCTGGCAGGTTATCCTGTACTACGAAGGAGGCAAAACCGTGGAGGCTGCCCATCTGCTGGAAGAAGAACCGGGCCGGCTGCCAGGCCTGTCCACCCTGATCCGCATGGCCTGCAAGCGGGAAGACCTGTCGCTGCTGGACGGCAATGCGGCAGACGCCCTGTATATGGAAATCCGCCTGAAGCCCGGTACGGACAACTCTGAAGGCAGTAAGGAAAAGTTTGTGGTGGATTTGGTGAAAAATAAGGCCAAGGTCACCCTGAAAGGGGACCACGGGGAAAAGCTCAGCGTTTCCCACCAAAATGATGAAATCGAAGTGTTCCGGGAAATCCTGCCCTGGCGGCAGGAAATCAAGGATAATTTTGACTTTCCCCAGGACCCCAAACCCGAAACCTATACCCTGTACGACCTGCGGGTAACCACCGCCGCCGGCAAGGAGCACCGGACCCGGAATATCTACGATGCGCCCCATTTGGCCAAAGATTGGGCCTACTTTATGGACGTAGCCCGGACCCTGTTCCCCCTGACCATCTACGCCGTGCTGTTCCAGGAAAAATCCTACAGCCGCCGGGCTCCCCGGCAGGGGGACGTGGCCCTGTGCCAGGTAGAACTAGCGGATGGCAAAAAGGCGTACTTCTGCTCCGATACGGACAATATCTATCCAGAAGACGTGGTCCGGGTACCGGGCCCAGAAGCTGGTACGGACCAGGAAGGCCGGGTGACCCAGGTGTTCTATGCCAATCCGGCGGATTCCCCCGTGCCCCTGCCGGAAGTAAAAACCATTTTGGAAATTGTGGAAACCTCCCGGGATCCCCTGGGACCGGACCCACTGCCCGAATGGACGCCCCAGCGGGACGAAATGGAGTGAGAACACCCTCCCGTATAGATCTACCATGAAATACCCCCCAGAAAGGCAAGCTGCCTCTCTGGGGGCTATTTATTTATTGCTTTACTGCCTACCACCAGCGGATGCCGGGGGTGACCCGGCTCCGCTTCCGGGCTGCCTGAGGCAGGGTTTTCAGCCGGGCCCTGACCTGCTTTTCCATTCCCATTTCAAAGTCCAGCAGGAACTTGTAGTCAACATTGCTCAGGGCCAAAAGCAAATCGGCATAGTCTGCTGGTGAGTACGGACTGAAAAGGGAATCAATCCGCTGAAAATTCCGCATTGCCCGTCCGTAGAATTCCAGATCCGATTCCCAGCCCAGCCTGTCTCGCAGCATTTGCAGCTGTTCAACCATTTTGTCGGAGGGCCGCCGGGGATACTCGTAAAGGTAGTCCAAATAATGGTTGAGATGGATTCCCAGGTTCTTGGCAGTGGGAGTCAGGTCGTCCTGATAGGCCAGGTGAGCAAACTGGTAGGCAAAAACTGCGCACCAGTTATAAAAGGCAGCCCCCCAGCATTTTTCTGCAAGAGAAAGTCCAGCATGGTTTGCCGCCAGCCCAGAAACTCCTCCATATGCCCCAGTTCGTAGCACTCTCGGGCCTTTTGCTGATAGTACTGCCAAATCAGGTCCTGAAAGGAATCTCCCGGCTTTGCGCCAGCCAGCAGCCTGTTCATATCCCAAAGGGTAATGGTATTTCTGTCACAAATATAGGCCACGTAGGGATTTTCCGCCAGCTCGGCTTCGCCCTTGGCAGTGCGCTGATACAGATGGTAGGAGAGCTCCTGAGCCGCTTTTTCCACCAGGCCTGCTTCCTGGAGCCGCAGGAGCATGATTTCCCGATAAAAGGAAGCAGAGACGCCCACCGTAAAATAAAATCATACAAAACAGGGTAAGACAAATTCCCAATGATTTCGAGTGTTACGGCACACTCATATTTACCAACAGCTCAATTCTGTTTCTCTTATTGCTAAGTGGCACAACAAAATATAACTGTTGTTGTCTATTTTATAGTTTCCGTTAAGTACAAGGACTGCAATCTCTTGAAAGCAGTTCTTTCTTAACGGAAGTTTTTGTTTATGAGGACTTCTTTTTGCTTATATATTCATCTGCGAAGCCCTGACCTCTACGAGCAATAACATAACTTGCTCCTTGGTGAATAATGAGTTTCTTTCTGTCACAATATTTTTGCTTTGCAATCTTGCTTGTATAAGCAGGATTGACTTGAATCAAATTAACATTTCGTTTAAAACAACAATTTTCGAAAGTTTCCTTATATCTCGAATAGTCAAAGGCATGAATTATTTTATTGTATGCCTTGCCTTGGGCTGACTTTGCTTTGATGACTTCTGACTTAGATTTTCTAAAGTCTAAATCTTCAATAACAATGTCTTTACCGACAGAAATTGCATAGTTTACAATCTTAGCAGTTATCTCTCGAATTTCGGACTTTGCTCTATTTCCCATACCATGATAATGCAAATCATAGTGTTTTAGCCCGACAAGATTTCCCGTTTCATTGGTCTCGGCAAGTTCGATAAAGCCATCATTGTAATCCAAGCCAATCGTTCCATACGTTTTTCGGGTCCTGTAGCTGTCGGTATCTATATCGAACGTTACCATAGCTTGCAGATAACACTTGCTGCCACGGAATACGATACGATAGCTAACGCCATGGCTTTTCTGTACAATGGTTTTTGCTAGCAAGCTGCTCATATACTTAAAAATACAAGCTCCATAAACGTACTCCCGAGCTTTTGTGTTCTTACGCAGCTGAATAACGAAACGATTACCTTTACCCGAGTGTACCATTGGTGTTAGTTGCAGTATCTGATTACAGCGAAATTCATCCTTCGCTCCGATATACAAGGAACGATTATCTCTCTGCTCACGGAAATGTTCCAGCCAGACCTTATGACTTGTCAGATTATTGTTTTCAAGATTATGCTGTGCATAAAACAGCTTCTTTGAGCCAAAGCAGAGATGCAAATCTTTGCTCTGAAGCTCTTTCAGCAGGTTAGCCTGCTTTTGTTTGAGGCGGTTAATCTTTTGACCCGTGTAAAAGATTTTCTCTTTTTGCCTGCGATAATATCTCAAAGCAGAAGGTGACAACTGATTGTTTCGAGCTTTTTCCTTCAAAGCAAATACTTGTTTACAAAGTTTATTCCGTTTACTGTAGAGTTTCGTTATTTTTCCACTCAACTGCTTATACTCATACCATTTCAACTGATATAAGCCTCGATATAAACCCTCGACTTCAGAGATAACAGAATTAGCAAAACGCTTGTTTACTCCAAATTGTATTTGTAAAAGCGTATTGAACTGGCTTTTCTTTACAGAAAACTTGCCGCCATTGTTATAACGATGCCACGCAAAGCGTAACATTCTGCCATAGAGAGCATTATACTCCTTGACGTATTTAATTAGATCAGCATTATCATTTTGATTGAGTCGTGTTTCAATCGTAAAAGTTTTAGAGACAATCACAGCATCACCTCCATTCTGTAAATTATTAATACTATTATATTACAAAATGCAATTATATTGTTCGAATTTTGTACAAAATAATCATGTTTATATGGCTTTGTATGATTTTTAGAAACTGCTGTTTAACCCCTCTTGCGGCTTCCCGCAACTCCGGCAGGGGAAGCGCCTTCAAGCAGGTGAGGGCAGGAGCGGGCTCAAGAAAACCGCGTTTTTCCAAGGAATGCAGCACTTCCTGGGGATATTTCAGGGTATAAGCCTCCCGCCAGGCGGCGGGAAAATGGTTCAGGCTTTTTTCGCTGAAAAAGGTGGGCGCAAAATACAGGAGCAGCAGCTCGTGGGGATAGAGCCCCCGCTTCGTGGGGACCGCACGCCGTTTCCGTGCTTCCAGAGCATCGTCTTCTACAGTAATTGTGGACTCCTCCCCCCGCAGGTCTTTGCTGTAAATTGTACTCATGGGCCCAACCTCTTTCGTTAAGAATTTTTAGCAATCATAGTATACCATAATTAACCCCCAGGAAAAGGCCTGGAAAGCCCAGCCCTGGCAAGGGCCAGGCAGACAGAAAAATCCCCCGGCAGCCAGTGCTGGAAGACATTTTTCGCGTTATTTGGTCAGCCGTGGAGGAAAACGATGCCTAAGAGGCAGAAGGCCACCCCCGCCATTTCCCGTAGGGACAGGTGGTCCTTGTACACCACCAGCCCGATGACAATCAGAGCCAGGGCCACGGAAACATTCAGAAACAGCGAGGCCACGCTGATTTTCCAGCCCACCCGGTAGAGAAAAACGTAGCCGGCTTCCAGGGCCACCAGCACAAAGCCCCAGGCATAGCTGGTCCAGTTCAGCTGGCTCCAGTCCTGGTGGAAAGAATGCCCGGTAGCGGCGTAGATAACGGCGCTGATTACAAAGCTCACTAGGTAGGTGACGCACAGGGACAAAAAAGGCGGCGCTCCCGCCGGGGTGGACTTGGCCACAATATGGTAGCAGGTATTGCTGAACACCACCACGAAAAAGGGCAGCCAATAGGTCAGATTCATGGAAAATCAGCTCCTTAGGTCACAAATTGGACACATTCAATTCCTTTATTGTAGCAGAAAAGTCCGGGGTCAGGAAGTCCTTTTTCGAATTTTGTGAGACTTTTTCAGGCAGCCAGCTTGGGCGCAAAATGGCCGGCAGTCTTGCTTTACCGGGAATTTTCTCGGCTCGTTTAACGTCGCCCAAAGATTCTCTTTTCTGGGAAATATTCACCCCAGGGCTTCTGCTATACTTAAAGTAGTATAAAGAGCGGTCAAGAAAGGGGAACTTGTGCGGTTGGATTTCTTTAGCTGTAAGGATTAGAGAAAGGATGAGGAAGATGGGCGAAAGCCTGAAAAATTATTTTTCCCAAAACATGACCTTCCACGGAAGAATTGGACGGAAGCAGTATCTGCTCCAAAGCCTGGGAGCCCTGCTGGCCCTGGGGCTGGGGATTTTCCTTTTGGTTTTGGGGGTGGAGTACGGGGCTTTGCTGTACCTGGTGGGAGGACTCTTGCTCCTGCTGGGCTGGGCTTGGACCTGGTGCCTGTCCGTGCGGCGGCTTCACGACCTGGGAAAGTCCGGCTGGTATCTTTTGGGAATCGGCCTGCTGGAGGCGATTTTGAAGAATAGCGAAATTCTGGGTTCCCTGGTGAGCCTGATTTTCTTTGGGCTGATGGTGGGCGTCCGGGGCACCCGGGGTCCTAACCGGTTTGGACCGGATCCGTTAGCCGGTGAAGTGACGGACCCCTGGCACAGGAATGCGCCGAATCCTAGAAATTAAGTGCAGCGAAGGGAGCGTTGTTTTATGGTGGATAGCAGAGAAAGAAACGAGCAGCAGCGGGAAAAGCTTGCGGTGCTGACGGATTTGGAAAAGGCCGCAGCAAATCTGCGGCAGGAGACGGAGGCGATTGCCGCCCAGAAAACCCAGGAGCAGGAGCGCCTGGGCGAGGCTAGACCGTTTGAAGGCCTAAGCAGTGAAGAACTGCGCCTGGAGGGGCTGGAAGGCCCTGCTCCCGGAGAAGTCCCAGAAACTGACGAACCTTTGGCGGAGGAAGAGGACGATACCGCTGAAGGCGAGGCCGAAGAAGCTGAAGCCGAAGACGAGGAAACTGAAGACGACGAGGACACTAACGAAGACCAGGACACTGACGAAGACCAGGACACTGACGAAGACCAGGAGCAGGACGTGCCGGAGCTTTCCCCGGAAGGAAACCTGGAAGAGGGACTTTCCTGTTTTAGCCATTGTCAGTATGAGGAAGCCCTGCCCTACTTTGAGCAAGCCGCAGAGGCAGGTCTCAGCCCTGCCATGTATTTCCTGACGGAGCTGTACTGGAACCTGCTGCCCAAGGACCGGCAGGACTATGAGGCAGGTAAAGTTTGGGCACGCAGGGGTGCTGCCCTGGGAGATGTGCTCTGCCGGCTGAACGCTGCCTTTTTGCAGGAAGGCGAGGCCATTACGGAGGCTGTGCAAAAGGTGCTGCCGGAGCTTAAAGCAGCAGCTGAGCAGGGAAATTCCTATGCGGCCTGTGAATTGGCCAGACTGTACCAAAACGGCAAGCGGGTTCCCCAGGATCCTGACAAGGCCCTGTACTGGATGAAAAGGGCCGGCCAAAAAGGAGATGCCGGCATTCTTACGGCCGTAGGGGTGCTGCTGCAGCTGCAAAAGAAGTATGAACAGGCAATCTATTATTTCCGTGAGGCAGCCGACAAGGGTTCCCAAGAAGCCTGGCTTCGGTGGGGAGATGCTTATCAGGAAGGACTTGGCTTTCCTGAAGATTTGGACCTGGCCAAGGCTTTTTATCAGCGCGCCTATAACCTGCCTGGAAAGTACAAGGGAAGCGCAGCCAATAAAGTGGGAGAGCTCCTCTATAACCTGGAAGAGTACCCGGAGGCGGTGGAATGGTTCCAAAAAGCGGCGAAGCTGGGAGACACCCTGGGAATGTTCAACCTGGGCCAGTGCTGTCTGGTGGGTCTGGGAACGCCAAAAGACCTTCCCAACGCCCAAAAATACCTGCGTAAGGCCTACGAACGGGGCGGCGCTACTGCCGGGGAAGCCGCCAATGGCGTGGGCCGGGCGTATTTTGCCCAGGGCTGCCCGGTGGAAGCCAATGCCTGGTTCCAAAAGGCAGCCGAAAAGGACTACGACTGGGGCTGGTACAATCTGGCCCGGAATCTCCTGTTGGGCCGGGGCATTCCTGAGGATCAGGAGCTGGCCAGGAAGTACTTCCAAAAGGCCTATGCCCAAGGCGGCGAGGCTGCCGGGGACGCTGCCTATGAACTGGCCCAGCTGTACTGTGAGGCCGGCAAATACGTGGAAGGCAACGCCTGGTGTGAAAAGTGCGGGGAAGCGGGAAATCCCTGGGGCTGGTACCATCTGGCGGATAATGTGAAAAAGGGCTTGGGCACCGCTGTAGATTTGCCAAAAGCGGTGGAACTCTACATCAAGGCCAGCAATATCGGGGACGGAACCAAGGGCGCAGCCGCCAACCAGGTGGGGCTCTACTATGCCCAGGAGGAGAGTGCCTATGTGGAGGCCGCAGCCTGGTACAAAAAAGCCGGGGACGAGGGCTTTGGCGGCGGTTATTTCAACCTGGCCGGCTGCTATGAAGCCGGTGACGGGGTCCCCCAGGATGGGGAAAAAGCCCGGGACCTGTATGTGAAGGCCTATGAAATGGGCGGAGAACCCGCCGGTGATGCGGCCTTTAACGTGGGCCAGTGGTATTTGCACCAGGAGCAGTTTGCGGAAGCTCTCAGCTGGTTCCAAAAATCCGCAGAACTGGACTTTGAGTGTGGGTACTATGCCCTGGCGGCCTGCTATGCGGCCGGCAAAGGGGTTCCTGCAAATTTGGAGAAAACCCTGGAGTTTCTGCGGAAAACCTATGCGTGCGGTGAGGAACTGGCAGGCCTTGCTGCCCAGGAGCTGGGAAACCTGTATTTGAGCCAGGACCAGTACGAAGAAGCCAATGCCTGGAACAAAATCGCTGGGGACCTGGGCCAGGCCCAGGGCTATTACCTGCTGGCCCAGAGCTATTGGAACGGCAGCGGAGTGGAGGCGGACCCGGAAAAAGCTGTGGAACTGCTGAAAAAGACCTACTCCCTGGGCGGAACCTGCGCTGCAAAAGCCGCGCAGCGGCTGAGCACCATCTACAGCGACTGGGAAGAACCGGAGGAAGCCCAGCTGTGGCAGGAAATGGCGGAAGCTATGGACGAAGACGACGACTAAGCCCTTGGCCTAATTGATGAATGAGAAAGAGGCTGTGAAAAAATGAAAGCTCATTTTTTCACAGCCTCTTCTTTTTACATGATTAAGTTTATGCCTGGACCAGTTTCTGCACTTCCGCCAAATACAGCTTCACTGCATTGCTCAGCAGCTGTTCCTTTTTCCACACCAGATACACCCGGGCGTACAGGGGCGGGTCCAGTTTCCGGAAGCACAGCTCCGAGTCCGGCCCGGTGGGAATCAGCTGGTCCAGGCACAGGGCGCTGCCCAGGCCTGCGCTCACCATCAGGGACGCGTTGTACACCAGATTGTAGGTGCCCAGGATATTCAGCTCGTCGGGAGAGCGCTGCAGCCAGTGGTAGAGCTCGTGGGTGTCCAGGGTCTGCCGGGAAATGAACAGCGGTTCCTGCCACAGGTCCTGGGGCTTTAGGGCAGCCTTTTGGGCCAGGGGAGAGCTTTTGCGCATATAGACACCCCATTCGTCTCGAATGGGCAGCTCCAGGCTGTCGTACTGCCGAATGGAGCCGGGCTCAATCAGCAGCCCAAAATCCAGCAGTCCCTTGTCCAGCCGCTCCGTTACGTCGTCGGCCTTGGCAGAGTAGAGATGGTAGTGGATGCCGGGGTAGCTGTCGTGAAGCACCTTGGCCGCCTGGGCCAAAAGCCCCATGGCCTTGGACTCGGCGCAGCCCAGGTAGATGTCCCCTGCGGCAATCTCCCCCTGGTGGCTGAGTTCCGCCTTGGTGTGCTGGGCCAGGGAAATCAGCTGCTCCGCCCGTTTGTACAGCACCTGGCCGGCGTCCGTCAGGGTGGTTTTCCGCTTGCCCCGGACCAAAAGCGGCGTGCCCAGTTCCTCCTCCAGGTCGGACATCTGCCTGGACAGGGTGGGCTGGGTAATGTGCAGCAGCTCTGCCGCATGGGAAATATTCTCTTCTTTGGCCACCATCAAAAAGTAATGAAGAACCCGCAGCTCCATACGATCAACTCCTTTGTCCCCTTTATTGTAGCACAGTGGTGGAGTAAAAAATTGACAAATCTCGAAAATGAGATATAATAGAGTCCATGGAACCCCTAGACGTATTCAAAGCACTGGCAAACGAAAAACGTTTGCAGATCCTGCAATGGCTCAAGGAGCCGGAAAAATATTTTCCGCCCCAGGGTCTGCACATTCCCGACGGAGACAGCTTCGAGCGGGGGGTGTGCGTGGGCTCCATCTGCGACAAGGCACACATTGCCCAGTCCGCAGGTTCCCATTATTTGGATCTGCTGCAGCAGGCCGGACTTTTGGAATCCCGCCGTTTCGGCAAATGGACCTATTACCGTCGGAACGAGGAGGGCATCCAGAAGTTAGCCCAGTACATCGGAACCGAACTGTAACACCCCAATTGGCCGCTGGAGGAGGCAGGGCGGCCAGGTTCCGCTGCCAACCGCTGCATAACCTAGCCAGGGCTATTTCTAACCATACATATCTCAATTTCACGAAATGTTGATACATTATAAGGAGGCAATTATGCATTTTCATGGACCCATTGTCCGCCCCGCTACGGACGCTAATAGTTTGTTTATCGAAGTGACCGCCGGCTGTTCCCACAACAGCTGCGCCTTCTGCAATTTTTATGAGGGTACGCCCTTTTGGGTGGCACCCCTGTCCCAAATTGAGGAGGACCTCCAGGAAGCCAAGGAAAACTGGCCGGATGCCCGGGACATCTGGGCTTCTGGGGGAGACCCCTTTGTGCTCAGCACGGAAAAACAGATTGCCGTGTGGGACCTGATTCGGAAGTATTATCCTGACGCCCGACTGTCCACCTATGCCACAGTAGCGGATTTCCGGGATAAGACGGTGGAGGATATCAAGCGCATCAAGGCCCACGGGCTGGACGACCTGGTGCTGGGCATTGAAAGCGGGGATGACGCGGTGCTGACTGCCATGAACAAAGGCTACCAGGCTGCCGAAATTGTGGAAGCCTGTGGTAAAATGGATGCAGCAGGTCTGCCCTACCGGAGCATCTACCTGGGAGGTCTGGCCGGTGCTGGGAAGCTGGAAGAATCCGCCCGGAAAAGCGCTGCCATCTGGAACCAGATTCATCCCTACTATATGTATCTGACCAATGTAGCCCTGCTGCCTGGAACGGAACTGGCCCAGCGGGCTGCCCGGGGCGAATTCCAGGAAGCCAGCGAGCGGGAACGGCTTCTGGAAATCCGGACCTTGCTGGAGAATTTCCAGAACCCCATTACGGTGGATACGGTGACCTCTACCAGCAGCATTCTGATGGTGGCTCGTCTGCCCAAGGATCGGCAGCAGGCCCTTGCCAAAGTGGACCAGCTGCTGCTGCAAATGGACGACGTAACGGCAAGGCGTCTTCAGGAACGTCGGCACCGGATGCGCACCGTATAAACTGCCAAATAAATTGAAACCAACTATTTCTGCCAGCCCGGCCCGTGCCCTTGGCAGTGTGCCGCCTAGCGGCAGAAGGAGAAAAGTATGACTGCAATACAAGAGAAACTGGAATTAAAGCATATTACCCTGGCCACTCGGCTGGTGTGCCCGCCCATGGCTACCCACAGCTCCGGTGCCGAGGACGGTGCTCCCACGGAAAAGCTGCTTCGCCACTACGAGGCCATTGCTAGAAATCCCCTGGTGGGGCTGCTTGAGCTGGAACACGCCTATATTGCCAAAAGCGGCACCACCGGCGGCAATCAGCTGTCCCTGGCAGAAGACCGGCTGGTGCCCCAGCACCGGGCGCTGGTGGCACGGCTCCACGCTGCCCGGCCGGGGATTGCTGTCATTTCCCAGATTAACCACGCCGGCGCCAAGACCGCCAGCGAGCATACCGGCGGACAGATTCTTTCCGCCAGCAATGTTCCCGTGCTGAAGGAAACGCCTCGGCCTCTGACCGTTGACGAGATTCACCAGCTTACGGACCTGTACGCCCAGGCGGCCCGGAGAGCCCAGGAAGCTGGTTACGACGGGGTGGAAATCCACTGTGCCCACGGCTACCTGCTGAACCAGTTCTATTCCCCCCTGACCAACAAGCGGGAGGACGAGTACGGCCCCCAGAATCTGGAAAACCGCACCCGTTTTCTCCGGGAGGTCATCCACGCCGTTCGCAAAGCCGTCGGCTCGGACTACCCGGTTTCCGTGCGGCTGGGGGGCAGCGACTATACCCCCGGCGGCAGCACTGCCGAAGACGCAGCCCAGGCGGCCTTGCTGCTGGCCCAGGAAAATATTGATTTCCTCAGCCTTACCGGCGGCCTGTGCGGCTATGTGCTCCCGGGTATTACGGCGCCCGGCTGGTTCGGGGACCAGGCCAGGGCCATCCGTCAGGTAACGGACCTGCCGCTGCTGCTCACCGGCGGCTATACCCAGGCGGAAGACGTGAACAAGGCCCTGGCTGCAGGGACTGCGGACCTGATAGGCGTGGGCCGGAGCCTGTACAAGGACCCCAATTGGGGCCTGGAATAATAAAATTACTTGGGAATCCTGCCGCTATTGCAGGGTTCCCCTTTTTTCTCTCGAAATAGATAAAAGGAAGTTTGCACCCAAGGACGGAAACCAAGCAGCAGAAACGGGGGAGAGCTATGGGAATATTTCAATTTGTGAAGGGCAATCACTTTGCCCTTCCAGAAGCACAGGCAGAGCCTTTGCAGGAAGGGTTCCTGCTTCAGGAAAACAAGGCCGATGCCCAGGTCAGTGCCGAGCATATCCGGCCGGTGTTCGAGAACTATTTGGCCCTGCACCCCAAGGAGAGCCTCTTTTTCTTTTTGGAGGTGCCGCTAAAGAGCAATGAGGAAAAAATTCTCCAGGAACCCAAAGGGGATCAGCCCGGGATTATGGCGGGCACCCATAATGGTGTATACTATCTGGACGCCATCGATGCCAAGGAGGCCCTGGACCTTCTGGAGGTGTTCGGGGACGTACTGGTAAACGATGGGCTGTCCGCCTTTGGCTTTGGCGGACCCCATTCGGAAATCGGCAAGTACAAGTATAACGAAATGCTCCTGCGGGACGATACGGAGGGCTGCCCCCTGAAGCAAATTTTCACCCTGCTGGGCATACCCCAGCGCCAGGACCTGGCCTTTGCGGACAACCTGTTTACCCAGGATAATCCTGGGGTGGGGGAACTGTATGCCGATGCCGAAGGCCGCACCGTCTACGATGTGGTGGCAGCCCTGCAGCACGTGGGCCTCTACCAGGCGGAAATCCGGGAGGACCAGGAAGGCAAAACCGAGTTCTTGGCTGGTGACCCGGAGGAGGAGCAGCCCTAAGGACTAGTTCCATACGGTTTAGGCATAGCAAAGGCAAAACAATAAGCATTGGCTTATTGATTCCCCAACGTGTACAATAAAAGGGAAAACACAAAGGAGGTTTCAACATGAACAAAACTGATCGCCCCTTTATTTTCTGCCATATGGAAACGTCCTTGGACGGAAAGATTATGGGCAAATATTTGTGGATTCCGGAAACCAACACGGAAAACGACGTGTTCTACAAGATGATTTTTGGACCCGAGGCCCGCTTCCAGTATGAAGCCACCTTAGAAGGCAGGATTACCATTGAAGATAACTACACCTATTACAAGAAACCGGAGCTGGATGAAAACGCAGCCCCCGTACCTGCCGGAGACTACCTGGCTCCCGGCGCTGCTTTGGGAGTGTACCAGTTGGTCATGGACACCCACGGCCGGATTTGCTGGCCGAAAAATACCCTGGAAGAAAGCGGCCGGACCATGCACGTGGTGGAAGTGCTGACGGAAGCTACCCCCAACGCCTATAAGGCCTACCTGCGCAGCCTGGGCATCAGCTACCTGATCTGCGGTACGGATAAGCCCGACCTAGAACTGCTGTGCAAAAAGGCAAAGGATCTGCTCCACGTGGAATCCATGATGCTGGCCGGCGGCGGTACCATCAACTGGTCCTTTGTCCAAGCCGGTCTGGTGGACGAAATGAGCATCGTCATGGCTCCGGCAGCCGACGGCAACCCGGACACCCAGCCCCTGTTTTTGGCTAAACCCGGCCTTTCCACCGATGCGCCAGTGGTCTTTAAACTTCTGGACGTGGAAAAACTGGCGGACGATTTCCTGTGGCTCCACTATGCTGTAGGTCCCAAGAATACCTATGACTTTGACAATGATCCGGAATACAAGCAAGTGCAGGATAGAATCAAAGCTAACCGGGGAAAATAAAACGTAACCACTGCATTTTGCGAGGGTCTGTGCAAGGCGATTGCCTTTGTGCAGGCCCTCGTTTTCTGTTTTCTGGCCTCTTGCAAGGCTTGCCGTACCCTGTTTCGGATTGTTCGGCCTTTGTTCTGCCCCCTTGCCCAAAGCCTTTTCCACGCTTATAATAGAAGCATTATGAAAAGGCGGTGAATTGGATGGAATTGTGGGACATTTATGACAGCAATAAGCAGCCTACCGGCCGCACCATGAAACGGAACGACTGGCATATGCAGGACGGAGATTACCACCTGACCGTGCTGGCCCTGGTGAAGACCCCGGAGGGCCGGCTGCTGATTACCCAGCGCAAAGCCGATAAAGAATGGGCACCCCTGAAATGGGAGATTCCCGGCGGCGGCGTGCGGGCCGGCGAAACCTCGGAAGAAGCCGTTTTGCGGGAAGTACAGGAAGAAACAGGTTTAAAAGTATTAAAGGAACAAGGCAAATTAATCCATACATACCGGAACGATAGTCCGGAAGAACACAATAATTATTTCGTAGATATCTACCAGTTTATCCTGCCTTTTACCGCATCAGACGTGCATATCCAGGAAGATGAAGTCGAAACGTTCGAGATTTCAACCATCGATAATGTTCGGAAAATAGGAGAAAATGACGACTTTTTGCACTACAAACGATTAAAAAATCTATTATAACAATTCTGCATACTGAAAAGAGAAAGAAGTCTTACTCATGAAAATTGCAAGAATTACCATTGCCGGTGCCGGCACCATGGGCTACTCCATGGCCGAAATCTTTGCCCGTTTTGGCTACCAGGTGATTCTCTGGAACCATCGCCAGGCTACCCTGGATAAAGCCAAAACCAAGATTGCCCCGGAAGCAGCGGACAAAATTACCTACACGACGGACAAGGCCGCTTTTGCGGACTGCGACCTGATTGTGGAAAATATCGTGGAAGACCTGGCCATCAAGCTGGATTTCTACAAGGAAATCTCTGCCCTGGCCCGGAAGGACACCCTGATTGCTACCAATACTTCCGGCCTGTCCATCAACAAGCTGGCAGAGGCCGTGCAGGGGCCGCAACGGTTCCTGGGTATGCATTGGTTCAATCCGCCTACGCTGATTCCTCTGATTGAAATCATCAAAAATGACAAGACCAGCCCGGAAACCGCCCAGGCCATCTACGACCTGGCTCTGGCCATCCAAAAGAAGCCGGCAGTCATCGAAAAGGACGTGCCGGGCTTTGCTGCCAACCGGATTCAGCTGGCAGTGGTCCGGGAAGTCTGCCATATGGTGGAGCAGGGGGTGGTCAGTGCCGAAGCCGCCGATGCCGTCATGAAGTACGGCCTGGGCTTCCGCTGGGCCTGCCTGGGACCTTTGGAAACCATGGATTTTGGCGGCCTGGATATCTTTGCCGGGGTCAGTTCTTATCTGATGCCGGACCTGGCTGACGGCCACGAAGTGCCGACCATTCTCAAAGAAAAGGTGGACCGAGGTGACCTGGGGGTCAAGACCGGCAAAGGCTTTTACGACTACAGCAGCGGACGGGGAGAGGCGGCCAAGAAGGAGCGGGATAAAAAGCTCCAGGCCGTATTCCAGGCCCTGTACGCGGCGAATAAAGCGAACTAACGAAGTACTGCCAGACCGGCTTAGCTGGTTCAGGCAGCAGGCTGCGGGCCTATACCGCCGGCAGCCTTGGCAAGAAAGGGGGGACCAGGGATTGTCCGAACGGATACCCATCCAATGTGAGGACTGCGGAGATTCCTGTCTGGAACACGTAGATTTCCTGGCGGGCCTGCCGGAAGAGAAAGTCCGGGGGCTCATGGCGCTGGCCCTGCGCAAGAAACAGAAAAAGGGCAGTTATATTTTCCAAGAAGATACGCCGGTGGATGCCATCTATGTAATCCACAAGGGGCGTGTAAAACTCAGTACCTACGACGGGGACGGCCGGGAGCAGATTGTAGGCATTTTTGCCGACCATGACACCATCTGGGAAGGGGCCTTTATTGACGGCAGCGTATTTCCTTATGGGGCCATGTGCCTGACGGATGTGGACTACTGCAAGCTATACCTGAAAGATTTTGAACGGGAAATCCAGGAGCCGGAGATCGCGCTGAAGATTATTGGCCTCTTGAGCAAAAAACTCCACGACGCCAACCAGCGTAACCTGCTGCTGTCCATTGCTGAGCCCAAGGCCCGGATTGCCGGTTTTTTAGACTATCTCTACCGGCATCAGGCCGGGGACCTGGTGACCCTGCGCCTGGACGACATTGCCGCCAGCGTGCGCCTGCGGCCCGAGACCATCAGCCGGAAGCTCCAGGAGCTGGAACGGGAGGGTCTGATAAAGAAAGTGGGCCAAAGTGGTATGCAGCTTTTGAATGCTGCCGGGCTGAAAGCCTTGGCCAAACCCTAAGGAATGTTTGATTGTAATCAAAGATTCCGTTGACAAAATTTAGTAAAATGGCTATATAAAGGGGATGGGTTGGACCCTCACCCCCAATATATAGCCATTTTGTTTTACCAGGAGGTATAAAGATGGTAAAAGGACGGATTCACTCCATTGAATCCTTTGGGTCCGTAGATGGGCCTGGGACCCGCTTCATTATTTTCGTACAGGGGTGCAGCCTTCGCTGCCTATACTGCCACAATGCGGACACCTGGAATCTGGCAGGCGGTCAGGAAAAGACGGCCGACGAACTGCTGAATCAGGCGGAACGCTATCGTCCCTACTGGGGACCGGAAGGCGGTATAACCGTGAGCGGCGGTGAGCCCCTGCTGCAATTAGATTTTCTTTTGGAACTGTTCCAGAAAGCCAAGGCAAGAGGCATCGGCACCTGTATCGACACGGCCGGTCAGCCCTTTACCCGGGAAGAGCCGTTTTTTGGCAAATTCCAGCAGCTGATGGAACTGACGGATATCCTGCTGATGGATATCAAGCACATTGACCCGGCAGCCCACAAAAAGCTCACTGGCAAGGACAATGCCAACATTGTGGACCTGTTCCATTACCTGGCAGAAATCGGCAAACCCATCTGGGTGCGTCAGGTACTGGTGCCCGGCTATACGGACGGCGAAGCGGATCTCCGGAAGACCCGGGAATTCATCGCCAGCCTGCCCAATGTGCAGAAGGTGGAAGTGCTGCCCTACCACAGTATGGGCCAGTACAAATGGGAAACCCTGGGACTGCCTTACGTACTCAAAGACGTAAAGCCACCCACGCCGGAACAAACGGAATGGGCCCAGAAGATCCTGGATGGACGGGGTTAACATCGGTTTGAATGTAAACTTTGATTCAAATCAAGGAAACCCGGCGGCAAGAAAGTTAGAATAAACCCATCGAGAACGGAAGACAAACAAAAACATTTTAAGGAGGATTTTCATGAACAGCATTACCCAAAGCATGGCATGGAGAGGCTTCAAAGGCGAAAAATGGACCGACGATGTAGACGTTAGAGAGTTCATCCAAAAGAACTACACCCCCTACGACGGGGATGAAAGCTTCTTGGCTGGTCCTACCGAAGCCACCGATAAACTGTGGGGCAAAGTACAGGAACTGCAAAAAGAAGAACGGGCAAAAGGCGGCGTTCTGGACTGCGAAACTGAAGTGGTTTCCAGCCTGACTGCTTACGGCCCTGGCTATATTGACGAATCCCTGAAGGATCTGGAACAAGTGGTTGGCCTGCAAACCGACAAACCCCTGAAACGTGCCTTCATGCCTTACGGCGGTATCAAAATGGCGGAAGAAGCTGCAGAAACCTACGGCTATCACGTAAACCCCAAGTTCCACAAAATCTTCAACGAATACCACAAAACCCATAACCAGGCAGTATTTGATGCCTACACCCCGGAAATGAAGCGTGCCCGTCACAGCCACATCGTTACCGGCCTGCCCGACACCTACGGCCGCGGCCGTATCGTTGGCGACTACAGAAGAGTAGCCCTGTACGGTATCGATTTCCTGATTGAGAAGAAAAAAGCTGACCTGGCTATCTGCGGCTGCGGCATGATGACCGACGACATTATCCGTCAACGGGAAGAACTGGCTGAACAGATCCGTGCCCTGGGCCAAATGAAAGAAATGGCTGCAGTTTATGGCTTCGACATTTCCAAACCGGCCACCAACGCCAAAGAAGCTGTACAATGGCTGTACTTCGGCTACCTGGCTGCCATCAAAACCCAGAACGGCGCTGCCATGAGCGTAGGCCGTATCTCCACCTTCCTGGATATCTACATCACCCGTGACCTGAAGGAAGGCACCCTCACCGAACAGGAAGCCCAGGAACTGATCGACCATCTGACCCTGAAATTCCGCATGGTGAAATTCGCCCGTATTCCTTCCTACAACCAGCTGTTCTCCGGCGACCCTGTATGGGCTACCCTGGAAGTAGCCGGCATTGGTATGGACGGCCGTCACATGGTTACCAAGAACGACTACCGCTTCCTGCATACCCTGGAAGACATGGGTCCTTCTCCTGAACCCAACCTGACCGTGCTGTATTCCTCCCAGCTGCCCAGCAACTTCAAGAAATACGCTGCCCATATCTCCGTCACCACTTCCTCCATCCAATACGAAAATGATGACGTGATGAAACCCGTTTGGGGCGACGACTACAGCATCTGCTGCTGCGTATCCGCTACCCAGACCGGTAAGGAAATGCAGTTCTTCGGCGCCAGAGCCAACCTGGGCAAATGCCTGCTGTATGCCATCAATGGCGGTAAGGACGAAAAATTCCTGACCAAAGACGGCAAACATATGCAGGTAGGTCCGGAATACGCTCCCATCACCTCTGAAGTGCTGGACTACGATGAAGTTATGCATAAATACGATCTGATGATGGACTGGCTGGCTGGCCTGTATGTCAACATCCTGAACCTGATCCAATACATGCACGACAAATACTACTACGAAGCTGCCCAAATGGCCCTGATCGATACCGATGTAAGAAGAACCTTCGCTACCGGTATTGCAGGCTTCTCCCATGTAGTTGACTCCCTGTGCGCCATTAAATACGCCAAGGTTTCCACCGTGCGTGACGAATCCGGCCTGGTTGTGGACTATAAGATTGAAGGGGACTTCCCGCGCTTCGGCAACGACGATCCCCGGGCTGACGAAATTGCAGTATGGCTGCTGAAGACCTTCATGAACAAGATCCGCAAGTACCATACCTACCGCAACTCCGAACCCACCACCTCCATCCTGACCATTACCTCCAACGTAGTATATGGCAAGGCTACCGGCGCTATGCCTGACGGCAGAAAAGCCTACGCTCCGTTTGCACCTGGCGCTAACCCCGCCTACGGCGCAGAACAAAACGGCCTCTTGGCTTCCCTGAACTCCGTAGCCAAACTGCCGTACGAATACGCTCTGGATGGTATCTCCAACACCCAGACCATCAGCCCTGAAACCCTGGGCCACAGCGAACCCGAACAAAAGGAATCCCTGGTACGGGTTATGGACGGTTACTTTGACCAAGGCGCTCACCACCTGAACGTAAACGTGTTCGGCGTGGAAAAACTCATCGACTGCATGGAACATCCGGAAAAACCTGAATACGCCAACTTCACCATCCGCGTATCCGGTTACGCCGTGAAATTCATCGACCTGACCAAAGAACAACAGCTGGACGTTATCGCCCGGAGAGCCCACAAGGCCATGTAAGAAACCGCCTTCTTTTGAAGGTTGGAAATAGAATAAAAGGCAGTCCCCTGAAACCAGAACGGTTTTGGGGGACTGCTTTTTTTGTCGTTAATGTTGGGGTGGCACTGCCGGGTGCAAGGGCAGCTGTAACCTTGCTTTGCAGGACAGACCGGTCGGCAGGGGAGGGGGAATGCACCCTTTCTCGACTCCTTAGGGCCAAGAGTCTGCGGCCCGATGCTTTATTACTACTTAACTGCATGAACCAAGGTGAATATAAAAAAGAACCGTACGATCAGCTCTCGTACGGTTCTTTTAGATTTAATTTTCTAAATTTCTTTCTTACACTTCCAGCGCCGGTTCATTGTTGTCATCATCGTCATCCAGTTCGTCGGCCAGGTCGTGGTTGGTCATGGCGCAGACAGCGGAGTCGGACCATACGTTTTCAGCGGTTTCCACCATATCAATGATGGTGTAGATGGGCAGGATAATCCCCATGATGCCAATGGGCGCGCCCACCGAGGACATCAGGGACAGGGTCAGGAAGTAGCAGCCCATAGGAACGCCGGCGTTGCCTACCGCAGCCAGTACCGCCACAAAGAGCCAGCCAATCATGCCGCTGAGAGTCAGTTCCATGCCTCCATTTTGCATCAGAAACAGGGAGGTAACCAGAATAAAGGCAGCGCAGCCGTTCATATTGATAGTGGTGCAGATGGGCAGCACGAAGCGGGATACCTGCTTGTGGGCGTGCATATTTTCTTCCGCACAGGCCAGGGTTACCGGCAGGGTGCCAGCGGAACTCTTGGTGAAAAGCGCCACCGCAATGGCCGGAGCCATCTTGCGGAACACGTGCAGCGGATTCAGCCCCCGGGCTGCCAAAAACAGCGGAATCACAAGGAAGAACTGAATCAGGTTGCCAGCCAGGATAACCAGGGTGTATTTGCCGATGGCCCCTACAATGACCCCAGCTTCAATCTGGGAGGACAGCTGGGCTGCGAAAGCCAGGATGCCTACGGGCAATACCCACAGCAGGGCACGGATCAGGGTAAAAAGCAGTTCTTCCAAACCGTGAATCCCTTTTAGGAGGACTTCCCGGTTTTCCGTCTTGGGCATAAAGGCTAGCGCCAGGCCTGAAGCGGCAGCAATCAGCATGACGGAAAGCACGTTGCCGGACAGGAAAGGCTGGAGAATGTTATTGGGAATAACCGACAGGAAATGTTCGTAGTACGATACCTTTTCCAGCTTTTGCGGCACAGCCGCCGTACCCTGATTGATCAGCTCCAAAGGCAGGTTGCCGGGAGCAATCCAGAGATAGAGCAGCAGGCCGATAGCCGCGGCACAGATGGTGGTCAGCAGAGTGTAGGTGACAGCATGGGCGAAGATGCGGCCCGTTTCCTTTTTGCCGCCCAAAGCCGACAGGGTGGTAATGACCGCCAGGGCGATGGTGGGAACTGCAATAAATTGGAATAAACGTGTGAATACCGTGGCAATAAAGTTGAAAAGCTGATTCAGCGCCGGAATCCCCAGCCAGCCCAGAATAGTTCCTGCCACCAGTGCCCCAAGCCATAGGGCCAACTGACGGTTGTTCTTGTGGGCCCGGCTGCCGTGAATGATTTCACGGGCCTGCTCCCGGACCTGGTCTTTCTGTTCCGCATTAGACATAAACAATACCCCTTTTCTTCCAATAAAATGAAGTGTACCCCGAATTGGTACACTTGCCATAGCTGTTATTATATGTAGGTTATTGGCAGATGTCAACCGCCTGAGGTGGTTCTTGTCACCGCTAATCCTACTTTTGTCCGCCAATTGCGAACAGCTGTCAAGTGAAAAGGCTGTTTGTTGTTAAAAAACACTATATATTTACCATAAATTTAATAATTCATCAAATTTATAAACGTACACTTTGTAACAATATACCTGTCAAACAATTTTGCTCTGGGTTAAATACACAGAATCCCTTGGACATTATTTAATAACAATCTTATAATAAAAGTGGAAAGAGTAAAAATTATACTAACAGGAATTGCTGCTAGTAAATATGCCTGCCAAGATTCTGGGGAGAATCTATCTGCAGCCTTACGAAAGGGGGGAAAGGCCAAGGTCCTAGGGGGACGTTGGTGCATATTATGGGGAAACAGAAGGCTTTCAAGAAACTGCATAGTACGAAAAAACAACTCCTCACTGCCTTGGTGCTTAGCAGTATCCTCGGGATGGGATTTGGTGCAGCACCTGCCTGGGCAGAGAGCAAGACAGATCAGGATACGGACAGCAGAACCCCGCTGGTCAGTCAGGTTAATGGCGTAGGGACCGTTTCCAACGGCTCTGATACTGCCGTAACCGATGGCCTTACTGCAGCCCTGGCCGCCTGGCGAGAGGATCACGAAGCTGTCCAGCTGCGGCAGGATTCGCAAGGAGCGGGTGAAGTGGCCAATAGTTTCACGCCTGTATTCACTTCCAGCGTAGACGCAAGTTATTTGGGTGCAAGACAGATTCCTCTGTTGGCGTCCATTACCACGCCCATTGCCCAAACCGTGCCTGCCCTGGTAGAAGCGGATATTAATGCTCCTGCTTCTGTCCTGGCTTCGGCTCCGCCTGCAGAACGGGGCGCCTGGAGTGTGGAACACGATGTGGACGCCAAGTTCACTCCCTACGTGATGGTGGGCGGCCATAACCTGCGCTACAACACCAGTTCCACGGTGGATACCAATGGCTTTAACGGTGAACTGGGGTTTGTAAAACGGATCTTTGAGGAAAGGCACGCCGACACCATTATGCCCTTTATGGAATACGGCACCGGCAATTATACCAGCTATAAGAACGGCAGCAGAGGGGACGGCAGCCAACGCTATATTGGCGCAGGGCTTCTGGTTCGTCGAGACCAAAGCAACGGCGTGCATTACGAAGGCCTGGTTCGAGGCGGACATCTCAGCGGCGACTATAGCGGAAACGCCGGCCTTTACCACGCAAACTACGATTCCGGAGCCAATTACTTTGCAGCCCATGCTGGCATCGGCCGCATCTATCACCAGGACGACAACGACTACAACCTGTACGGCAAACTCTTCTATTCCTACCTGAGCAGTGATACCGTGCAGCTTCACAGCGATGTGGGCAGTTTCGACTACGAACTGGAACCGGTAACCTCTCTTTGGACCCGTCTGGGCTTCCGCTGGACCAAACACCTGGATCCCGATGTTACCAGTTTTTATGCCGGGGTGGGCTGGGATTACGAATTTAATGGCAAAGCCAAAGCCCGGTATCAGGACTATACCACCCCTGAAGCCAGCATGAAAGGCTCCAGCGAATTTCTGGAGCTGGGCTGGCAGAGCAAGAGCAATAAGAATAACCCCTGGGGCGCCGACGTAAGAGTTACCGGCTGGCATGGGGTAAAGCAAGGCTTCACATATGGTGTAACGATTACCCGGAGAATGTAAATGTGAACTAAGGTTAAAAAAGCATTCCTACAGAAGCACAGAGTTTCTGTAGGAATGCTTTTTTGTGTGAAATCGGGGGAATGGGTGGGGGGCTGACAGATAGTGCTGAAGAAAACGGACGACGTACTACAGTTTCTACGAAACTGTAGAGGTGTTTTTGGTAATATATATGGCGGCGCCAGCGCCGCAAAAGGAGCCTTCCCCACCCAGGACCCTTGGATTCTTGGTGTGGCCCGTCCCTCCCCTTCCTAAAGGCGGGGAGGGCACGGGGTAGTGCTGACCGGTTCTGTAGGTGTTTTTGATAGTGAATGTAGTGGTAAAGCTATCGTAACGATTAACAATTGACCGGAGACGGTTATGGACGCTTCCTTCAAGGGTTGCGGTCGCGTCCAAACAGCGCCCAGGTATTCTTGAAACTGTTTGGAATACGTGACCCATGTGATAGCTGCCCAGAAATTGAGCCTGAAAGGCGAAAATGATGCGCTCATATCCAATTTTCAATGCTGCAAGCCGCAGAGAATTGGTTAATATGAGCCATGTGATAGCGGCCTGCAAAGCAAACCCACAGGGTGAAGCTGCGCAGCGAGCCGCGAACCACTCTGGCTAGCAGCGAACCACTAAGGAAGTGTCGCCAGGGGCGACGATAGAAGTTTAATCCAAGTATCATCTTTTAATCAATTATTTGCGGCTTTTAGCCGTCGAAGGGGCACTCTCCGTCTTATAACCCTCAACATTTGGGAGGCGTATCCGATCGTCCATACCAATGTATCAATGGAGGACCGGCTAATACGACCCCTGCGATAGCTTCCCATGAAACAAGTATGCTAGGACGCAGTTGCTTGGTATATGGCCACCCGCTCGGCCTCTGGGCCCGTTTCACACCATACTGTAACTGAAACAAAGTCTTCGTCCAGAAGGCAGCAGAAACGTCCCTGGGTTCTGCTCAAACAAACCCCAAGGACGTTCCTTTCGCAATTCACCGCGCCCTTATTTCAATACCTTTTTGTTATTCTCGTTAGGGGTGGTAATGATGATTTCTTCCGGGGTGATTACCAGGGCACCTTTGGCAGTGGCCGCCCCCTTAAACATGGTCTCCACCGCTTCTTTAAAGGTTTCCACCAGTTCTCCTTCTGTAAGATAGGCAGCGGTTCCTTTGATCTGATATCCTTCCAGGGTCTTGGCATCATAAACGGAAACCGCAATGTGGCCCTGGTTCTCCTGCAAATTCTTTAGGGTGGTAGCCAGGAACACATCTCCTACAGCCAGTTTGCCGTCCTCCGTCACAGTCTTGAACGCAACAGGAACAACATTGGGTTCACCTTTTTGGCTGCAAGTAGCCAAATCCCACAGGTTTTCTTTCAATAGATTTACAACGTTGTCATTCATGGTCAGATCCTCCAATTCTGTTTTTGCTAGGCTTTCTTTCGGCTGCCTATAGAATAGCAGTATTGCTTGTGAAACGAAATATATAAACCTATTTATGAGTTACTGATTAATTTCATAGTGACTATGGCAGAGGTAACGCCTTTGCGGCCAAAAAACCGGCGTCGCATTTTCCCTTTCCCTCCAGCGGCAGTTCTTTATCCGTTCCCGGAAAGCAAGTCACTGCAGGATTTTCTGTAAATATAGCTGTAAATATGTTGTCTTCACAACGTTTAGAACAAAATATATACTTTCGTATAATTGCAATATTTTTCATAGTTGATACAATATACATAAAAGGTTTCGAAAGACGTACAAGCCCAGTGAATCCCAGTAATTTCTCCATCCACCAATTTTAGCCTCAGCATTACCAGCAAAAGTTATACCAAGTTTTTATCTTATCCCTAGAAACCTGTGCGCTTTCGTTTTCACCTTATTCCCTTCGGGGTTAATCTCCTCTCCCCAGGAGTTGACCTATAGATTTTCCCCATTCCATTTTGGAAAGGCAGACTGCACTTCACCCCCATTGAAGTGCCGCCTGCCTTTCTGCTTTTCTGTGCAGAAAGGCAAACCTGCCAAGTACTCTAAAAGCCACCGTATTTTTTGATAAGAAAGCAGTTCAAAAACAACAAGAAAGTCCCTAAACCCGCATTCAGCCTAGCTTTCCCCACTTTAAAAAGATTATACTTTCGTATAATTGAATTTAAATCCGATTTTGTTACAATAGAATTAACAAAGGGAAGTTTCATAATAATATACAGAATAATCTGAACAAAGTGGGAGGCGAGCAATCATGTCGAAACGGGATAAAGCCTTACGATTAGCCATTTTGGCGGCATTGCTGGGCAGCGGTGTGTGCGCTCAGTCGGTACAGGCACAGGACCTGACCAATCCGCCTGTCGCCTATTCTGATGGCTCTTATGATAACGTGTACGGTTTATGTGTATATGGAGCAAATGAAAATGCTGTCAATAATCAGCTGACCCTTTCTGGACCTGTTCAGGTGACGGGTCAGGCAGCAGGGGGCTGGTCCACCTATGGCAGTGCCATTGGCAATACTGTGACCATTGCCCTGGATGCCAACGGATATATAGGCACCAGCTCCGGTCTAGGTGGTACTGTGTATGGCGGCGGGGCAGAAGAGGAAGGGGCCGGCTCAGCCATGAACAATACCGTAAAGCTGGAAAGCGGAAATGTATATGGTGCGGTTTATGGCGGGGCTTCCGTTGGTGATGAAGTGAATGGTAGTGTCGGAGAAGCTTCTGGCAACCAGGTCCTGATGAGCGGCGGTTCAGCGATTCGCGTCTGCGGAGGGTCTTCAGGAGTGGGTGCCGCCAACAACAATACAGTGACCCTTAGCGGCAGTGCTGTTATCACAGGAACCTATAAACCGGTGTACGGCGCCTATACCGTCGGCGGGAATGCTTCGGGAAATACCGTAAATATCCAGGCTAGTGCCTCTGTAAAGGGAACCGTCATCGCCAGCTATTCCCGGGACGGCGAACTGATTTCCGGCAACAAAATCAACATGACTGGAGGCACAGTAAACGGCGAACTGTATGGCGCCTATACGGATACGGCTACAGGATTCTCTTCCTCTGGAAGGGCCGATGTTCTCAATAACGAAGTGAATATCAGCGGTGGCTCAGGGGTCACCCTGGCCTGGGGCGGTAATACCTTTTTCGGTTTGGCCCAAGGCAATAAAGTGAACCTCAGCGCCGGTACGGTGTCCCAAGAAATCGTTGGAGGCTTTTCAGCCCAAGGCGATGTAGTGGACAACCAGGTGACGGTGAAGGGTACGGGCGTTGTGGGCGGCAGCGGCAATGTCTACGCCGGCCTGAGCAATGGGAGCAAGGCGGCAGGAAATATCCTGTATATTCAGGAAGCAGCGGAGATTAGGGGCAAGGCCTATGGCGCCCTTCAGCAAGGCAATGAAGTCTCCAGCTCTGCAGAACGCAACCAGGTTCTCATGAGCGGCGGCTCTGTAGGCGGTGATGTGTATGGCAGCAGCACAAAAACCCAAGCCTTTAAAAATAACGTGGAAATCAGCGGCGGTACAGTTGGCGGCAGTGCTTACAGTGCTTATGCAGAAGGCCTGGAGGCCAGTGAAAATACCCTGACCCTTAGCGGGGGCAGCGTAACGGGTACCCTATACGCCGGCTATGCCAAGAATGGTACGGCCAATCAGAACCAGGTAACCTTCAGCGGAGGCTCCTTGGGAGCCGATGCCTACGCCGGTTATGCCCGTAACGGCGCCGAGGGAAATACCCTGCTGCTCTCCGGCAATAGTGTAGTGCCCGGCAATGCCCTGGCAGGGTTTTCACAAACCACCGCAGCTACTGGCAATACCCTGGCCCTCAAGGACCACAGCGAAGTCAAAGGCAATGCCGCAGGCGGTGCTGTGTATATGGGCTCTGCCGCGAACAATACGGTCCTACTGCAAAATAATGGCCAGGTAGACGGCAAGGTTTACGGCGGCCTGCAGCAGCTGGACCCGGAAACGCAGGAAATGCTGGACAGTGCAGATGCGTATATAGAAGAAATAAGAAGCAGCGATCTTCCTGAGGAGAAAAAAGCGGAGCAGATTGCACAGGTCCAGGCGCGGGTGGAATACATACAACAAGCCAGTGCCGGTACAGCGGAGGGCAACCAGGTCCTGGTAAACGGAGGGGCCATTGCCGGCAATATCTACGGCGGTGCCGTGAATAGCGCAGGGGATGCAGTGGGTAACAGTGTAACCTTTAGCAGCGGCTATACCACCGGTGCCATCTATGGCGGCTATGCTGCCTACGGCAATGCTCTGGATAACACCGTTACCATCAAAGGCGGCAGCCTGGGAGGCACCTCCAGCCTCTACGGCGGCCGTCCAGGCAGTGAAGGCACCAGCTCCGGCAACACCCTGAACCTTTATACCAAGGGCAACACCGTTGAGAACCTGGACTATTTCCAGACCCTGAACTTCTACGTCCCCCAAGGCACCAAAGCAGGGGAGACCATGCTGACCGTAACCAAGAGCGCCAACGTCAGCGCAGCCGCAGTGAATGCAGGCGTCTACGATACCACCCAATTGAACCCGGGAGAGGTCATCAACCTGGTGTACAACCCCAACGGCATTACCACCGACGGGACCAGCTATAGCGTTATGGAAGGGTTGGATAAGGTTACCGACGCCAGTTTCCTGGAGCGCACTGTGCTCATCAAAAAGCAGGACCCCAACACCATCGTCCTGTATATTCCTGGCGACAGCAAGCCCACCCTGGACCCCGGCACCAAAGTCATCCCCGATGAACGGGATACCGGAACCAGCCTGGTGAACGAAGGCTCCGACCTGGCTGTCAACGATGGTTTTGAAAGCGCCCTGGCTGCCCACGAAGCAGGCTGGCTGGAAGACCATTCCATCAAAGCCAAGTTTACCCCCTATGTGGTCCTGAGCGGACACAACCTGCGCTACAACCGGAAGCAGAACCCGGTGGATACCAACGGCTTTAACGGCGAACTGGGCTTTGTAAAACGCTCCTACGAAGATGATTATATCGACACCAGCATGCCCTTCCTGGAATACGGCAACGGCAACTTTACCATCCATTATCCCACGGCCAGAGCGGACGGTGGGCAACACTACGCAGGGGCAGGCATTCTGCTGCGCAGGGACCAGAATAACGGCTTCCACTACGAAGGCATGGTCCGGGCAGGCCGTTTCAGCGGAGATATGCACGGCATCATCGGCAGCCGCAGGTTTGGCTACAATACCAGCAGCAACTACTTCGCCGCCCACCTGGGCCTGGGCAAAGTCTATACTGACGATACCAACGACTACGATTGGTACGGCAAAGTCTTCTACGCCCACCTGGGCAGCGATACCGTCCAAATCCGCACCAACGCCGGCACCACCCAGTATCAGCTGGACAGCGTGGATTCCCTCCGTACCCGGCTGGGCTTCCGGTGGACCAAGCACCTGGACAAAGAAACCTCTAGCGTCTACGCCGGCCTGGGCTGGGACTACGAATTCAAAGGCGAAGCCAAAGCCTACCACGGCGATTACACCACCCCCGCCGCCAGCCTAAAAGGCTCCAGCGAATTCCTGGAACTGGGCTGGCAGAGCAAAGACAACAAAGAGAACCCCTGGGGCGTGGACCTGAGAGTCAGAGGCTGGATAGGGAAGAAACAAGGGTTCACCTATACGGCAACGATCACACGGAGAATGTAGATGTGAACTAAATAAAAAGCATTCCCCCAAAAGTATAGAACTTTTGGGGGAATGCTTTTTTGTGTGAAATCGTGGGATGAGTGGGGGGCTGACAGGTATTGCTGAAGAAAAAAGGAGAACGTGCTACGCTTTCTACAAAAGCGTAGAGGTGTTTTTCAGAATAGATGGCGGCGCTAGCGCCGCAGAAGGAGCCTTCCCCACCCAGGGGCCTATGAATTATTGGAGTGGCCCGTCCCTCCCCTTCCTCATAGGCGGGGAGGGCATGGGGTAGTGCTGGCCGTTACGAGTGGTGATTTGATAGCTTATGTAGTGGTAATGCTATATTAACGACTAACAATTGACCAGTAGTGGTTTTAGAAGCTTCCTGCGAGCGTTGCGGCCGCATCCAAACATCCCCAAAAATATCCCAGAGGATGTTTGGTTAATAAGGCCCATGCGATAGCCGTCCAAGGAGCAAGTCCGTCAGGACGCAGCTGCTTGGAATACGGCGAACCGCTCAGGAAGTGTCGCCATAGGCGACGATAGAAGTTTAATCCAGGTATCATCTTTTAATCAATTATTCGCGGCCCTTGGCCGCAGTAGGAGCACTCTCTGTATAACCCTCAACGTTCACGGGGAGGGTGTCGCACAACGTGCGACGGGAAGGGCCGGTGCCACCTGCGCCCGCATGCGTGCGAGGTCAGTTACTTGAACAAATCCGCAATAATAATATATTTTGTGCTGCTTAGCTCCTTCCACATTGTGCTCAAAAATAAGTAATTTTAGAAACGTGGTAGTGCCTTATAGTTGACATCCATCAAGTGTGAGGGAGGTGGCGCCGGGAGGCGACGAAGAGAGTTTTCAAAGCACATAAATATCAAAAACGATATATTTTTCCTTTCATTCCAATATTTGCGGCCCTTGGCCGCTGCCTTCCCAGCCCAACAGCAGTCCCAGGCTGGGAAGGTGGGGCGCCCAGCGCCTCGGATGGGTGGCCCTAAGGCCGCTCCAGGCCCTCTGCTTGCAGGTCTCTAGCCATCCTTTCAATAGATTTTCTAAAGAATACAAGATATTTTCTCAATTCCTCGCTGAAACCGTCCAAATCTGCGTCCGTAATAACACCGTCATAGAGAAACCGCATCAGAAAATCAATCATGGTACCCTTGCTGACTTCACATCTGACCCCAGGATGTTTTTTGTCTTCACGCATTTTTTTCCAAAGGGTCCAAAATTTTGTTGATGCTGGATCCTTTCCTTGCAGGTACTGCGCGTATTCCTGAACCAATTTTCCCATATAGGCTTCCTGCCATTTCGGAAGTCTTTCCTGGTAAAGCTTCCAGTCTTTTTTGGTTACTTCATAATACACAGGCTCCATAAGCGCTCCTCCTTTACCTCAGTCGTCCTCGCCGCGCCGTTCCGTTAAAATCTCGTTCAAATCCCCACAATCCTAAGAAGGGGCGTCCCCTATATAGGGCACCGGTCTGGGAGGTCCCATTTTATACAGCTTGCAGTTCTTTGGCCCATAGCAAAAGCTCTCGAACCGGAATTTTTGGGAAACGCCCCAATCGTATTCAATGGCAACATTGGCCATACAAGCCCATTTGCAGGTGACGCATTTGCTGCCCCACCGTCTTTTGTCCAGCAGGCGGCAGCCGCGCCAGGCATAGACTTCCAAAGCAGGGACCTCTCCCACCCAGGGCGAATCCTTTGCTTCATCTACAAAAGCAGCTTCCGCCGTCTTTTTCAGAGCCCCGGCCCGATAGTAGTCGGCATATTCCCACTTGGGATACTGCTTCGTCCAGGCCGTTCCAGATATTTCATCACCAATATGAAAGCGCAGTCTGTTCTGCTGCCGTTCCGAAATGGCAATGGAAAAATCCCTGGCCTCACCGTCCGCCTTTCCCGTCAAAAACAGATTATAACCAATCATGCCATGGGTGCGGTTATCCAGCCGATAGCGCCAGACCTTGGAACGGGGCTGCACCGACAAAATACGGCCAAAAACTTGATTTTCTTCTGTTCGTTTTTCATAAAAATGCCTCCTTCAGGTGGAGTGCTTTTTGTCACAACCATTATACCCACGAAGCAATCCCAAAAGCAAACGCTAAAACGTTTGGAGTGTCCAGAAAGCCGGCAGTGTGGGATGCCCCGTGCCAACGCAAAGGGTTCCCAGGCCGCACCTACATAACCAAAATACGTACTTCACACACGTACAACAATCCTTATTTCGTACCATAAATTTGAGTACTATTACATAAATAATGAATTATATTACAAAACGCTGTACATATTATATAGTTATTTCGTATTCGTGAAAAATTCATTACATCATATTCTTTGTTTAATAACATAATGCTTATAAAATATAAAAACAATTAAAAGAAAACTGAAAAGTCATTGACAATTGTCCTCTAATGGAAGATAATTTGATACAGAGAACAGTTCTTAATTGTGCTCAAAATGGAATACGAGAAAAGGGGCGAGGTTTATGAACAAGGCATATCGAGTCATTTGGAGTCGAGTAAAACATTGTTACATCGTTGTCTCCGAACTGGCAAGAAGCCACACGAAAAAATCTGGGAACGCCAGAGCTGGGGGAAAAAGCATGGCAGCTCTTTGTACGTTCCTATTGCTCAGCAGTGCCGGTGTCGCAGGAGCAGCTGACACCACTGTTGGCGGCGGAGCAGGTGTGGCCTATGGGACGGGCAGTTCGGCACCCAAAGCGGAAAATGTGGCTATCGGGAAAAATGCCACCATTTCCTACTCTGGCGGCGTTGGGCAGCCATCTACAGGCGATATTGTTATCGGTGGTGGTGCACATACCAATAACTATATTGACCAAGGCGGTGGTATCGCAATTGGTGCCAATGCTTTTGTGGAAAATATGGTTGGAGGCTTAGAGCGATCTTTTGATTTTAATCAGGCCCAATATGATAGCATCTTTGGCATATCGTATGGATTCCCGAAAGATCCATCAAAAATGGTAACTGGTGTAGCTATTGGTCAGAATACCTATGCCCGTTCCGGCAGCGTCATGCTTGGTACTCATAATTATAAGGGAGCATTAGGCGACACAGAGGTCGATAGTGCAAATGCAAAGGCTGATAATATGTCGTTGTTTTCTACAACGGTAGGTGCCAATAGTTATACAAATGGATTATTTTCTTCCGTAACAGGCTCGTACTCCATTGCATCTTCTGATTATAGTGGTGGAACTACTAATGCTGTAAAGAATTTTGGCGCGACTATTACAGGTTCTTTAAACAGCATCGAATCGAAAACAGCATCCTCCGCTTACTCCGGCATCGCCAGCAGTATTGTTGGTGTGGCCAACAGGGTATACAATTCCAACGGAGCTTTGGTCTTTGGTGCCGGCAATGAAATTACCAATTCTGTTACTGATGTATCGGCTTTGGACCTTAATTTTGACAATGCATCGCCCAATGCACTGCGGGATAAGTTGAAAGGCATGCTGAAAGATGCCAACGGCGGCGGTTCTACCCTGGCCATTGGCGGCGGCAACACGGCGGATTATACCCTGCTGACCCAGATTTCCGGGGTCAGCAACACCATTACCGGTTCCTCCAGCACCCCTGCCAAGCTGAACTATATTGCCGGGTTCCAGAATACCATAACAAATGCTTCCAATAATATTGTCATGGGGGACAAGCATACAGTTACGGCAGAAAACACCATTGCCATCGGTGGTTTGTCCAAGGCTGAAACCCGTTCTGTGGCCAATACCACGTCCCTGGGTTATGATGCCCTGGTCAGCCAGGAGGGCGGCGTAGCCCTGGGCTACCAGTCCAAGGCGGCGGTAGACAAAGGCGCAGCGGGCTACGACCTGTCCACCAACGCAGCCTCCACCGATACCAGTTCCACCTGGAAAGCCACCGCAGCGGCCGTTTCTGTGGGCGATGCGGATAACGGCCTTACCCGTCAGATTACCAGCGTGGCAGCCGGCTCCGCCGATACCGATGCGGTAAACGTAGCCCAGCTGAAAAAAGCCGTAAGTTCCGCTGCTGGTTCTGCCGCCCACTACTATAGCGTAAAGAGCGACGAGCAGGGCGACGGTTCCAACTACAACAACGATGGCGCCAAAGGCCGAAACGCACTGGCAGCCGGCGTAAATGCTTCGGCAAAAGGCTTCGAATCGGTAGCCATTGGCTATGGCACTAAGACCACCGCAGACAACACCGTGGCCATCGGCAACGGCAGCCAGGCTATCGGCAAGCACGGCGTGGCCATCGGCGACGGTGCCACCGCAGGCTCCCCGGACAGCAACTACCTTTTTGGCAACATTGCCATCGGCACCGGAGCCAATTCCGCCGGCGGCGTTGCTATCGGTGATAATTCCAAGGCCGGGAATTACAGCTTGGCAGCTGGCCTCTATTCGGAAGCCGGCGACCGGGCCGCAGCTGCTGGGTATTCCAACAAAGCCACTGGCCAGTGGTCCTCCGCTTTGGGGGTAGGCAACGAAGCCTCGGCCCTTTCCTCTACGGCTGTGGGCAATGGCAACAAGGTGTCCGGCCTCAGCTCCGCCGCAGTAGGCGTGAGCAATAACGTAGCCCAAAATAATACCTTCGTCCTGGGCAGCCGCGTGACCACCACCCAGGCGAACAGCGTGGTCCTTGGAGCTGGTTCCGCCGACCGGGCGGCCACCAGTGAGACCAAGGGGACCATCACCCTTTCCGACGGAACCACCCGGGAATATGGGAACTTTGCAGGCACTAGCCCAACTGGCGTGGTCAGCGTAGGAGCTAAAGACAGTGAACGGCAGATCATCAACGTGGCAGCCGGAAAGATCAGCGCCGACAGCACCGATGCCGTCAACGGCAGCCAGCTCTACAGCCTGGCCAACGAAGTGGGCAAAAACGCAGACGCCATCAAGACCATTAACACCCAGATTACCAACGTCACCGCCGAAGCCGGTAAGCACACCACCGTAAAGGCCGGGGCTAACAAGAACCTGACCGTCACCGAAGGCACCAATGCTGCCGGCGGCAAGGAATATACTGTGGACCTTTCCGAAAATCTCAATATTGGTGGGCCGGGCAAAGACGGCAAGGACGGTACGGACGGCCATATGGGCATCGACGGCAAGGACGGCATCTCCGTCAAGGGCGACAAAGGCGAAGTGGGCATTAACGGCAACGATGGCATTTCCATCAAAGGCGCAGACGGCAAGGACGCAGTGGCCATTAACGGCAAAGATGGGGTCGGCCATATCGGTCTCACCGGACCTGCCGGGACCAACGGCAAGGATGGCACCAATGCCGTGGATATTTCCGTGAAGAACGGCTATAACGGCCAGGACGGCACAAGCGGCGCTGCCGGAGTAGACGGCAAGGACGGTATTACCCGCATCGTTTACGAAGACAAAACTGGAGAACATCAGGTAGCCACCCTGGACGACGGCATGAAGTACGGCGGCGATACCGGAGATGTCATCGCCAAGAAGCTGAACAACCAGGTGAACGTTATCGGCGGTATTACGGACCAGGGAAAACTCACCGCCGCAGATAATATCGGCGTGGTCTCTGACGGCAAAGACAACCTAAAGGTGCGGCTGGCCAAAGACCTGACAGGTATCACCTCCATCAGCAATGGAGGCAATACCACCATTACCCTGGGCGATAACGAAGTGAACGTGAACAACGCCAAAATCACCAATGTGAAGAACGGAGACATTTCCGAAGGGTCCAAAGATGTGGTAAACGGCGGCCAGGTCTATAATGTAACGCGGAATTTAGAACAAAAAATAGACAATTCCGCAGCACAGCTGGGCAGCCGCATCAACAAACTGGGCGACCAGGTAGAACGGGTAGGAGCTGGCGCAGCAGCTCTGGCCGCACTCCATCCCCAGGACTTTGACCCCGATGACAAATGGGACTTTGCAAGCCGGCTATGGCAATTACAAAGGAGCCAATGCAGTGGCCGTAGGCGCCTTCTATCGCCCCACCGAAGACGTGATGTTCTCCGTAGGCGGTTCCTTCGCTGGAGGAGAAAACCTGGTGAACGCCGGCGTCACCTTTAAACTGGGCCAGCACAACCACGTCACCCGTTCCCGGATAGCCCTGGCCAAAGACGTACTGGAGCTGAAGCAGCTGGTAGCCAAGCAAAGCGCCATAATCCAGCAGCTCATGGCCGGACAAACCCCAGCAAGCCCCGCAGCCCAGAACGTTGACTTCCCCGATGTACCTAAAGACCATTGGGCTTATACCTACGTGAAGACCTTGGCCGACAGAGGCTACCTGAAAGGCTATCCGGACGGCGAATTTAAAGGTAACCGTACGATGACTCGTTATGAATACGCAGCCATCATCTATAGAGCCCTGCAAAACGGCGCCCCTGTAGATGGCAATATGGGCCGCTCTTTGGGTGAATTTGGCCCCGAAATCCAAAAAGTCGCAGAAGCCGACCACTTCCGGGTAGACCGGGTTTCCGGCAAAGACAACGACCGGCATAAAATCGAACGCCTCCGGGTCAACGACCAAGACGACAAAGCCCAGCACGTATTCCGGGACGTGTACGGCAGCCAGATTAAAAAATAGAGAAAAAGCTAAGTCAAGTAAGAAAACAAACCCCACGAAAGCGTCAGTTGTTCGAAAGAATAACTGACGCTTTTTCACAGGGGGCTGGCGGGTTGTTGCGGCCAATGGACCTGAAGTGATGTGGTGCCGGGAATCCCCGCTCAGTCAGCCACTAGCGTGGCTGCCAGCTCCCCCCTAGTGGTTCGCGGCTAGCTGCGCAGCTACGTCCTACGGACTTGCTTTGCAGGCCGCTATCACAGGGGACGCATTAGCCGGCCCGCCTTTGGACCCATGTTATGGCGGACCGGATGCGTCTCCCAAAGGTTGGAGCCTTTAAATGGACGTGCGGTCAGCGGGGATGGGGGGATGAAAACAAAAATTGCTTCAAGTTGTTGAGGAATCAAGATGGAATATATGGCAGAACAGGAACCCCAACCAGGTCCTGCTTTAGAACCAGGGCAGGACCGACCTTCCCCTTCTCCAGTGCGTGCCGAGCAACGCACTGGTAAGTGGAAGGCAATGTGGCGCAAGCGCCACAAAAACATGGATGCGGACGTGCTGGTCGATAGTAGTGGAGATTTGAAAGCTAATGTAGTAATAACCGCTATACTATTGATTAATAAATGACCAGTGGGGGGTTAGTATGCCTTCTGCAAACGTTGCGGTCGTGTCCAAACAGCGATACGGGTATTCCAAAAGCTGTTTGGTGTATGCGAGCCATGTGATAGCTGCCTGTGAATCTAGTCTGCAAGACGAAGATGAACAGCTAGCAGCGAACTACTGAGAAGGTGTCGCATTTTCCTTTAAAGCCCCCTTCAAGCGTTGCGGTCACGTCCAAACAGCGTCACAGGTATTCTAGAAGCTGTTTGGTACACGTGCCCCATGTGATAGCCGTCCAAGAAGCAAGTCCGTAAGGACGCTGCTGATTGGAACACGGCGAACCACTAAGGAGGTGGCAGCCAAAGGCTGACGGAGGAAGTTTACTCGGTTTTTCGCGGCCCTTGGCCGCGATTTGCCTTCTCTTTACCTGTTCGCTATGCGAACAGGTAAAGGGGAAGGAAGGCATTGCCGAAGGCAATGCCAGGATGGGGTTCAAAACCAAGATACCTGTACTACACTCGTTGAGAACGTCGACCAAAAATCCGGTACAGAGTTTTCTACAGCTAGAGATTGCTTTACGTTCGAGATTTTGACCTAGTTGGACTACCGTCCTTCATGCACTAGCCCCAAAAGGGGATAGCATTTTCCTTTTCAGGGAAAATGCCGCAACCGGCAATAGGGGGATTCCCGGCACCAGCACACTTCAGGTACATTGGCCGCACCAACTGGTCCGATGTGTTTCCCTCCCTCCAAAACCCTGTTGACAAATATCCCCTCTTTATAGTATGATTTCTTCATAAACTGAATACTTCATCCAGAGCAGCGGAGGGAATTGGCCCTATGAAGCTGCGGCAACCCCCGGAAGGGAAGGTGCCAAATCCAACGGGAACAACCTGAAAGATGAAACCGCACAAAGGCAGCGTCATCTTTTCAGATGACGTTTTTTTCATACCTTCACGCTAGAAAAAACTGTTCTGGTTAAGTCATTCAAAAAAAGAAAGGAAGAGATGTGTATGAAACTGAAAAAAGTATTGCTGGGACTGGTTTCCGTCCTGGCAGCAGCCAGCCTGCTCACCGGCTGCGGCAACGACAAAACCGCCGACAAGTCTGCGGCACCAGCCGAAAAGAAGACCATTACCGTGGGCATTACCCCCGGCGACTCCGAACAAATCATGGAAGTAGTAAAGAAGGAAGCTGCCAAACAGGGCCTGAACGTAGAAGTCAAAGTCTTCTCCGACTTCGTGACCCCCGACCAGGCACTGGCCAGCAAAGAACTGGACCTGAACTCCTACCAGCATGAACCCTTCCTGGTGGCCTTCAACAAAAAGAGCGGCACCAACCTGGTGAGCATCGGCAAGACCTACCTGGCTCCCCTGCGTCTGTACTCCACCAAAATCAAGAACATCAACGAACTGAAAGATGGGGACAAAATTGGCATTCCCAACGATCCCTCTAACGGCGGCCGTGCCATCCTGATGCTCAGCAAACTGGGGCTGATCAAAGTAAACCCCAACGTAGCAGCTACCAGCCTGACCGTCAACGACATTACCGACAACCCCAAGCACCTGCAAATCATCGAACTGGAAGCAGCCCAGCTGCCCCGTTCCCTGGATGATACCGCAGCCAGCATGGTCAACGCCGGTTACGCCAACTCCGCCGGCCTGTCCCAGGACCTGGCCATTGCCAAAGAAGACAATACCAGCCCCTATGTGAACATCATCGCCGCCCGGGCAGAAGACAAGGATAACCCCACCTACCAAAAATTCGTGAAGATTTTCCAAAGCCCGGCTGTCAAAGAATATATCGAACAAAACTGCAAGGGCAACTTGATCCCTGCATGGTGAGAAGGTGCTGAAAAGTGAGTTTGACCCAAGAAGATGAAAAACTGGCTGCGCATTTGCAGGCCATGATTCGCTGTGCCACCGTGTCCAACTCCGACGTGAACAAGGTGGATTGGCAGGAATTTGAAAAACTCCATGCCTTGTTTGAAAAGTTTTACCCCCATATTTACCAGCTCATGGAACTGGACAAAGTGGGGCAGGCCGGTCTCCAATTCCATTTGAAAGGAACCGGCAGCGGCAAGCAGCCCCTGCTGCTCATGAGCCACCAGGACGTGGTGGAAATCGGCGACCGGAGCCAATGGAAATTTGACCCCTTCTCCGGGGATATTATTGACGGCTGCGTCTGCGGCCGGGGTACCACCGACTGCAAGCACCTGCTGCTGTCCGAGCTGGAAGCCGTGGAAAACCTCCTGGCCCAAGGCTGGCGCCCGGATTACGACTTGTACCTGAGCCTGGGCTACGCAGAAGAAGTGTATCTGGAAAACGATACCGACGCTGCCCAGCGCCTGGCCGAAAACCTGGAGAAAAAAGGCATCCGCATTGGCACCATCTTTGATGAAGGCGGCTTTATCCAGCCGGAAAAAGATGGCTGGCTGTCCGCCCGCATTGGCCTGGGCGAAAAAACTGCCGTGAACTACGAAATCTACAAAGATTCCCCCGGCGGCCACTCCAGCAAGCCCGGTGCAGGAACGGCCCTGGGCGCAGTGGCCAAAGCCATTGTGAACATCGAAACCCATCCCTTCCCGTACCGCTTGACCCCTCTGGCCAAGGACCAGCTGATTGCCAGCGCACCCCTGCAGCCCGAAGGCATCAAAGAAATCTACGCCGACCCTGAAGGACGCTGGGAGGACCTGTGCGCCCTGGCCAAGCAGAATCCGGCCCTGGACGCCTTGCTCCATACCACCATTGCCTTCACCATGGCTTCTGCCAGCACCCAGCCCAACGTGCTGCCCTCCCATGCTGCAGCCGGCTTCAGCGTCCGGGTGCTTCAGGGCGATATCGTGGAATCCGTCCAGAAATACTTTACCCAGTTCCTGCCGGAAGGAGTCAAGATTAAGCACATTTCTGGCCTGACCCCCACGCCAACCTCCACCCCGGACAGCCACGCCTTCCGGCTTACCGAGAAGATTCTCCACGAAATGTATGGAGAAAAAGTCCTGATGATCCCCGTTCTCATGCTGGGTGCCACCGACACCCGGTACTACCGGAACGTATCCCAGGACGTGCTCCGCTTCTCCGCCCACAAGAAAGACGCCCGGTGGGGCGAAGCCCATCAGGTCAACGAAAAAATCCCCATGGACGCTCTGCGCCCCAGCGTGGAATTCTTCGAAAAACTGTTGAAACTGTATTAAGAACTAAAAATCGCCCTGCAAAATCAATTGGTTTTGCAAGGCGATTTTTTAATTTCCCTACCCTTTATGCACATACCCCGTATTGCGCCCTTGGCCTACCTTGATGAGCAACCCCGACTGCAGCAGCTGGGACAGGGTCCGTTCCACGGTAATCTTGCTGATGTCCGGACAGCGGGTCATAATCTCTTTCTTGGTGATGATGCCCACGGTCTGGTCCAGCAGCGCCTTGATGCGCTCCGTCTTGGACAGCTTTTTGGCTCCCAAATACTCCACCCGGCTCTCAAACTCCCGGTACGCCTTGAGAATAGCTCCCAGCAAGTAACTGCAAAACGGTGCATAGGTGTTCTGGTTGTCGTGCCAGCCCGTGGAACTGGCCTGGAGCGCTTCGTAATACGTTTCCTTGGAATTTTCGATAATCATCTCCAGGCTGATATACTTGCCCACAATATACCCCGCTTTGTACAGCAGCAGGGTAGTGAGCAGCCGGCTCATCCGACCGTTGCCATCATTAAACGGGTGAATGCACAGAAAATCCAGCACAAATAGGGGAATCAGCAGCAACCGGTCGATTTTTTCCTCCTGCCAGGCCTGGTTGAAACTGGCGCACAAGGCTTCCAGGGCTTCTGCCGTCTGAAAAGCAGGAACCGGGACAAACCGCGTACGCTGCTTTCCTGCCGCATCCGTTTCTGCAATCATATTGTCCGCGTCCTTATAACTGCCCCCTTGACTGCTTCCTGAAAAAGAATATAAATCCCGGTGCAGCTGCAAGATGACCCGTGGAGACAGAGAAATGTAGGGGTAACTCTCGTGGATGGTGGCAAGCACTTCCCGGTAGCCAGCAATCTCCTGCTCCGAACGATTGTGGGGCTCCGCCTTGTGGCTCACCAGCTCCTTCAGCCGCTGGTCACTGGTGAAAATACCCTCAATCCGGTTGGAAGCTCCGGTGCTTTGGATTAGGGCCACTTCAGCCAGAGGTTGCAGTTCATCTCTGTTTGCTTCAAGAAATAAATCCTGCCGCCCTTTGCACTCGTGAATGGCCGTCAGCTGCTGCAGCAGTTCCAGCGACAATAGCTTTTGCACCATCGCCTCGTAGGCAAAATCCCGCATTCCAACACCTCCCTGGAAATTTTTCTACATCATTTTAACAATAAATGATGTAGAAAACAAGCAGGTGATGCAAGAAACCTAAATAAGCACAACCAGCGTTCCCGTATAGGCTTTTCTTCCTATGCGGGAACGCCTTTTCATTCCCCGCTTTTCCCTTTAAACTCTCCCCAAAACGCCTTTTCCGCTTCCCCCAGCTTCCGTCCTTTTTTCCGCACCAGGCACACCTGGCTTACCAGCTGGGGCTCGTTCACGGTCCGCCGGGGCAGCTCCGGTGCCAGGTCCAGCAACGACTCGGGGACCAGGGCAATGCCCAGCCCGGAGGCCGCCCACTGGAGGCAGGTCCGGGCGTCGTCGCAGAGGCACCGGAAGGAGAGGGACGCCCCCCAGCGGTCCCCCAGGTCCCGGAGAATGGCTTCCCACCGCCGGTACACCAATAGCGGCCGCCCCGCCAGCTCCTTCAGGGTCAGGGTGTCAGGCAGGCCGTAGAGCATGGTGGCTGACCCCGCCGCCGCAAAGGCTTCCTGGGTCAGTACCGTCCGTTCCAATCCGGCAGCAGGGAAGGGGGTGCGGATTAGGGCCAGCTCAATTTTTTCCTTATCCAGAGCCTCCAGGAGCCCATACGTATTGGCCTCATACACCTGGAAGGGCACGTCCGGGTGCTCCAGGGTAAAGTGGGTCAGACCCTTGAGGAATTTTTCCCCAGTCCCGGAGGAGATGATTCCCAGCCGCAGACTACCCTTGTTTCCCGCCTGAAAACTCCGCATATCGCTTTGGGCTGCCTGCTGCAGCTCCAGTATCTTTTGGGCGTAGTCGTACAGCACCTTTCCGGCTTCGGTGAGCCGAATCTGCCGGGCTCCCCGTTCCAGCAGTTTTACCCCGCATTCCTTCTCCAGATTCTTGATTTGCAGGGACACCGGAGGCTGGGACAGGTTCAGCCGCCGGGCACCCCCGGAAATGGTGCCTTCCTGGACCACCGCCGCAAAACAAATCAGCTGTTCTGAATTCATAGCGCTTCCTCCTATATAGAAATTAAATAGATATACACAGATGATATATAAATTATATACCATCTCCCGTGCTATGATAAGTACAGAAATTGATGAGGGGTGAAGAAAATGTTGAAAACCTTATGGCCCTATTTTAAGGGGTATGAAAAAGAGTGCGTGCTGGCACCGCTCTTTAAATTATTGGAAGCCTTGATGAGCCTATTGGTGCCGCTGGTGGTGGCGGACATCATCGACAAAGGCATTGTGGGCGGCAATACCCACTACATTTGGCTGTGCTTCTGGCTGATGCTGGGACTGGCCGTTTTGGAAGTGGGCTTCTCCTTTACCGCCCAGTGGTACGCTGCCAAAGGTGCCGTGGGCTTTACCACCAGCCTGCGCCAAGCCCTGTTCGACCACATCCAGGCGCTGTCCTATACCGAGCTGGACACCCTGGGCACGGACACCCTGATTACCCGGATGACCAGCGACATGAACCAGGTCCAGACCGGTCTCAACCTGGCCCTGCGCCTGCTGCTCCGGTCCCCCTTCGTGGTGTTTGGCTCCATGGTCATGGCCTTCACCATTGATGTGCGCTGCGCCCTGATTTTCGTGGTGGCCATTCCCATCCTTAGCGCTGTGGTGCTGGGCATTATGATCAAGAGCATTCCGCTTTTCACCAAAGCCCAGCAGGCCCTGGACCGGCTCCTGGGGACCACCCGGGAAAACCTCACCGGCGTCCGGGTAATCCGGGCCTTCTGTAAGGAAAAGGACGAAGTCAAGGAATTTGATGAAAAAAACGAATTTCTGACCCATATGAACGAAACCGTAGGGAAACTTTCCGCCCTGATGAACCCGGCCACCTACCTGCTGGTGAACCTGGCTACCGTGGTCCTGATTCGGGAAGGCGCCCTGCGGGTGAACCTGGGCGGCCTGGCCCAGGGCGATGTAGTAGCCCTTTACAACTACATGGCCCAGATGATCATCGAGCTGGTAAAACTGGCAGCCCTGATCATTACCATCAATAAATCCATTGCCTGCGCTGAGCGGCTGGAATCCGTCATGCAGGTAAAGCCCGGCATGGACTTCCCCAAAGCGGGTGTGCAGCTAACCAAGCCCCAGGCAGGAGTACCCGAAGTAGCCTTCCGGCACGTGTCCTTTGCCTATGCAGGCTCCGGCGCCGAAGCCGTTACCAATATAGACTTTGCCGCCCAGCCCGGTGAGACCATCGGCATCATCGGCGGTACTGGCAGCGGCAAATCCACCGTGGTGAACCTGATTCCCCGGTTCTACGACGCCACCTCCGGTATTGTGGAAATCGCCGGCAAGAACGTCAAAGATTACGCAGAAGGCGCCTTGCATGAACGCATCGGCGTGGTGCCCCAGCGGGCTACCCTGTTTGAGGGCAGCATCCGGGACAACCTGAAATGGGGCAAGGAAGACGCCACCGACGAGGAACTGTGGCAGGCCATAGATACTGCCCAGGCCCATGAGGTAGTGGAGGGTAAGCCCGGCCAGTTGGACTACCAGCTGGAGCAGAACGGCCGGAACCTGTCCGGCGGCCAGAAACAGCGGCTGACCATTGCCCGGGCCCTGGTGCGGAAGCCGGATATCCTGATTCTGGATGACTCCGCCAGCGCCCTGGACTTTGTCACCGACCTGAAACTGCGGCAGGCCATCAAAAAGCTGGAAGGCAATATGACCGTATTCATCGTGTCCCAGCGCACCAGCAGCGTCCGCTACGCCGACCAGATTCTGGTGCTCAGCGACGGCAAACTGGTGGGCAAGGGGACCCACGACCAGCTTATGCAGAACTGTGAAGTATATCAGGAAATCTATTATTCCCAGTACCCGGAAGAACGGCCTAAAGACCGGCCTTTGGTACTGGATGACGAGGAGGCAGCATTATGACGGACAAAAAGAACCTGAACCAAGAAGACGAAAAGCTCTTGGAAGAATTGCCCCAGGACGAAAACGTCACCAGCCTGACCACCCTGAAAAAAGTCCTGAACGTCATTGACGCCTACCGGATTCTTCTGGTCCTTAGCATCGTGCTGGCCGGCGTCAGCGTGGTGCTGCAGCTGTACGTACCCGTGCTCTTTGGCCGGGCCATCGACGGCATCGTAGGTGCCGGCCGGGTGGACTTCGCCCTGGTAGGCCGGTATCTTACCCGGATTATCGCCCTGGTGGCCCTGTCCAGCCTGGCCACCCTGATTATGAACCTCATCAACAACCGGCTGACCTACCGCACCGTCCGGGATATCCGGGCCAAGGCCATCCGCCAAATCCAGGTGCTCCCCCTGTCCTATTTGGACGGCCAGAGCATCGGCGACCTGGTGCAGCGGGTCATTGCCGATGTGGACCAGGTCTCTGACGGCCTGCTGCTGGGCTTTACCCAATTGTTTACCGGCATCATCACCATCCTGGTGACTCTGTACATCATGTTCACCAAGAACGTGGAAATCTCCCTGATGATCGTGGTGCTGACCCCCGTCAGTTTCTTCGCCGCCAAGTTTATCGCCACCCATTCCTACCATATGTTCCGCCAGCAGACCGCCGTTCGGGGCCGCCAGACCGCCCTGATCAACGAAATGGTGGGCAGCGAAAAAGTGGTGAAGGCCTTTCGGCACGAAGCCAAAGCCTCGGAACAATTTGACGTCCTGAACAAAGACCTGCAGCATTATACCCAGCACGCCCTGTTCTACAGCTCCTTGACCAACCCCTCCACCCGTGCCGTCAATAACGTCATCTACGCCCTGGTGGCCCTTTTGGGCGCCTTCCGGATCCTCAGCGGCACCATTACCGTAGGCGACCTGACCGTACTGCTGTACTACGCCAACCAGTATATGAAACCCTTTACCGACATCAGCTCCGTAGTCACCGAGCTCCAAAACGCCATGGCCTGCGCCGCCCGGGTATTTACCCTCATCGACGCCCAGCCCCAGAGCCCGGATCCCCAGGCGCAGCTGGCCTTTAAAGACGGCAAAATGGATATCCAGCACGTGTACTTCTCCTACGTAAAAGACAAGAAACTCATCGAAGACTTCAACTTCCACGTAGAACCCGGCCAAACCACCGCCATCGTAGGACCCACCGGCTGCGGCAAGAGCACCTTCATCAACCTGCTGATGCGCTTCTACGACGTGGACCAGGGCACCATCTCCATCGACGGCCAGGATACCCAGACCGTGGACCGCCATTCCCTGCGGAAAACCTACGGCATGGTCCTCCAGGAAACCTGGCTGAAACAGGGCACCATCCGGGAGAACATCGCCTTTGGCAAACCCGGCGCCACCGAAGAAGAAATCATCCATGCCGCCAAAGAAGCCCACAGCTGGGAATTTATCCGCCGGCTGCCCCAGGGCCTGGATACCGTAGTGGACGATGACAGCCTGAGCCAAGGCCAGAAACAACTCCTGTGCATCACCAGAGTCATGCTGGCCCTGCCGCCCATGCTCATCTTGGACGAAGCCACCAGCTCCATCGATACCCGCACCGAACTGAGAATCCAGGCCGCCTTCGCCAAACTCATGAAAGGCCGCACCAGCTTCATCGTAGCCCATAGACTCTCCACCATCCGCAGCGCCGACCAGATTCTTGTGATGCGGGACGGCAAAATCATCGAACAAGGCACCCACGACACCCTCATGGCCCAAAACGGCTTCTATACACAACTGTATAACTCCCAGTTTGCACAATGATGGGGGAGAATACCTACCAAGTAATTTCCCGCTGCCAAGCTGAAAGAAACCTCCCAGCTGGGCAGCCCGTTAGAACGCAGCTGCAGAAATCCCTTGCTGCAGCTGAAAAAGACCCTCCCGGGCCAACACCACCCAGGAGGGCCTTTCCCTATTTACATAAAGAGGACAAAATTTCACAGGATGTTGTCAATCTGTTTAGAAGTTGGTTAGAATTCTGCCGTATCCTAAAGAAAACCAAAAAGAGAAGGGGAGAACCCCATCCCGGTCCTGCTTTAGAATTAGGGCAGGACCGACCTTCCCCTTTTCCTGTTCGTACCAAGTGACGAACAGGTAAGTGGAAGGCAAGCGGCCGTAGGCCGCTAAAACCTGGATGGGGGACGGTGCTGGTCTGTGCAGCAGGTGGTTTGATAGTTAATGTAGTGGTGACACTATACTAACGATTACCAATTGACCAGTACATTCCTAGAACGCTTCCTGCAAGAGTGTAGGAAGTGTCGCCGCAAGGCGACGAAGGAAGTTTATCCAAGTATTTGCGGCCGCAGGCCGCTGCCTTCCCACAACAACAGCAGTCCAATGTGGGAAGGTGGGGCGCGCAGCGCCTCGGATGGGCCACTCATTCCCAAAAACACCTCTATACTTTTCGCAGAAAAGTATAGGACGTTACCTACCTCAAGTCACGTCTGTAATAACCCTATAAAATCTATCTTCAGGAGGTAAACCCCATGCTCCACACCCTACTGCATGGATACGACTCCCCGGAGGGCTAAATATTCCCAAAAACACCTCTATACTTTTCGCAGAAAAGTATAGGACGTTACCTTACTCAAGTCACTTCTGTAATAACCCTATAAAATCTATCTTCAGGAGGTAAACCCCATGCTCCACACCCTACTGCATGGATACGACTCCCCGGAGGGCAAAATATTCCCAAAAACACCTCTATACTTTTCGCAGAAAAGTATAGGACGTTACCTTACTCAAGTCACTTCTGTAATAACCCTATAAAATCTATCTTCAGGAGGTAAACCCCATGCTCCACACCCTACTGCATGGATACGACTCCCCGGAGGGCAAAATATTCCCAAAAACACCTCTATACTTTTCGCAGAAAAGTATAGGACGTTACCTTACTCAAGCCACGTCTGTAATAACTCTATAAAATCTATCTTCAGGAGGTAAACCCCATGTTCCACACCCTACTGCATGGATACGACTCCCCGGAGGGCAAAATATTCCCAAAAACACCTCTATACTTTTCGCAGAAAAGTATAGGACGTTACCTTACTCAAGCCACGTCTGTAATAACTCTATAAAATCTATCTTCAGGAGGTAAACCCCATGTTCCACACCCTACTGCATGGATACGACTCCCCGGAGGGCAAAATATTCCCAAAAACACCTCTATACTTTTCGCAGAAAAGTATAGGACGTTACCTTACTCAAGTCACTTCTGTAATAACCCTATAAAATCTATCTTCAGGAGGTAAACCCCATGCTCCACACCCTACTGCAATGTGACACGCAGCTTTTCATCTTCATCAACTCCCTGGCCGGCCACTCCGCCGTCCTGGACCACTTTATGAAACTGGTGAGCCAGTACGGCCCCTTGGCCTTCCTGCTGGTGTTTGCCGCCCTGTGGTTCAAAGGCAGCAGCCCCCAGAAACAGTTCGAAAACCGAATTTTCGTCATGCTGGCCGTCCTGGGCACCGCCCTGGCCCTGGCCATCGGTACCGGCCTTGGCACCCTCTGGTTTAGACCCAGACCCTTTACCGTTCTGGCCGTCACCCAACTGCTGCCCCACGCTGCCAATGCCTCGTTTCCCTCCAACCACGCCGTTGGCTGCTTTGCCCTGGCCGCCGCAGGCCTGAAGTATAGCCGGAAATTGGGCACCCCTCTGCTGGTACTAGCCGCCCTGGTGGCCATCTCCAGACCCTACGTGGGCGTCCATTACCCCTTGGACGTACTGGCCGGCGCCGCCCTTGGCTGGATTACCATGACCCAGGTCTATAAAGCCAGAGCCGCCTTGAGAAGAACCGCCACCCTGCTGGTCTATTGCTGCGAATGGCTTGGTGAACACTTCCCCGGTCTCAGAACCCTGCAAAAACGCTGAGAGAGCAGGGGAGCACAAGTGCTCTGGAAAATGGGAAGGCACCGCCGCAAGACAATGCACGAGCCAAAGCAAAAAACGACTCTGCAAAAGGGAAAACCAATTGCAGGCTCGTTTTTTACATTCTGTTTGGTTGTTAATTCTGAAGAAAGTAAAGAAATCTCTAGCTTCAATAACTTTCCTGCTTACTAAAGAAACTAAATAAGCAGGAAAGTCCAGCCAAGTTCCCCGGAATCCCCGCCATTTATATCTCAAATCCCCAACTTTTAGAATTTTTTGCCAAAACTGGTTATAAACGTGGTACAATTGTTACCAATAGCAATACCTGGCCGGAGGTTTCTCCCAGTCCGGGAAATACGCGGTGCTCAGCCGCAGTAACGAGGAGAAGACTAACATGAAACAATGTGACGCTAGAAACTTGTCCATGGTATTTGACCTGTACGAAATGACCATGGCCAACGGGTATTTTGAAGACAAGGAACGGGACCGGGACGACTACGTATCCTTTGATGTTTTTTATCGCAACAACCCTGACGATGGCGGCTTTGCCATCTTTGCCGGACTGGAACAGGTGCTGGACTACCTGGAAGACCTGCATTTCAGTGCCGAAGATATCGAATACCTCCGCAGCCTGCATACCTTCAGTGAGGATTTCCTGGAATGGCTGAAGGATTACCACTTCCGGGGAGACGTGTACGCCATGCCCGAGGGCACCATTGTGTACCCCAACGAACCCCTGCTGACCGTGTATGCACCCCTGATTGACGCCCAGCTGGTGGAAACCGCCATCTTGTGCCAGATCAACCACCAATCCCTGATTGCCACCAAGGCCCAGCGGATCGTAAAAGCCGCCGAAGGCCGTGCCGTCTCCGACTTTGGTGCCAGACGCGCCCACAACATGGACGCAGCCGTCTACGGCGCCCGGGCAGCCTACATTGGCGGTGCCGCCAGCACTGCAACCGTATTGGCTGGCCAAATGTTCGGCATCCCCGTCAGCGGCACCATGGCCCACAGCTGGGTCATGTACTATGACGACGAATATACCGCCTTCAAACGCTTCTCCGAAATCTATCCGGATAACGCCATCTTGCTGGTAGATACTTATGACGTACTGGATTCCGGCGTACCCAACGCCATCAAAGTGGCCCACGAAGTCCTGGAACCCATGGGCAAACGGCTGAAAGGCATCCGCATCGACTCTGGCGACCTGGCCTACCTGTCCAAGAGAGCCCGGAAAATGCTGGACGAAGCCGGCCTGCAGGACGCCATTATCGTCATCTCCAACAGCCTGGATGAATACACCATTGGCTCCATTTTGGACCAGGGCGGCTGCGTGGATTCCTTTGGCGTAGGCGAACGCCTGATTACCGCCAAAAGCGACCCCGTTTTCGGTGCCGTGTACAAACTGGTGGCCGTCCATAAGGACAAAGCCATTATCCCCAAAATCAAGGTTTCCGAAACCTTCGAAAAAATTACCAACCCCGGCCGCAAAGGCGTGTACCGGGTGTATGACCCCAATGGCCATGCCATTGCCGACCTGCTGACCATGGAAGACGAAAAGCCCGTGGATGGAGAAGAATTCCACTTTGTGGATACCCACCGTCCCTGGAAACGACTGTCCTTCACCGGCTGCAACTTCAAAGAACTCCAGGAACTGGTGCTGAAAAACGGCAAACGCACCAAACCCTCTCCCTCTTTGGAAAGCATCCGCAACTTCGTGAAAATCCAGCTGGTCAACGAAATCTGGCCCGAAGAACAGCGCTTCGCCAACCCCCATATCCACTACCTGGATATGAGCCCCACCTATTACAAAATGAAAATGACCCTGCTGGAAGACGCCAAACGGGTTAAATAACCTAGCAGTTACAACGCCAAGCAAAACGCCAAGCCCTTTTGCTTGGCGTTTTTCATGAGACAATGCGGGGGAGGAGGGGGCCCAGCGGGCCATCCCAGTTTTTCGCGGCCCCGGCCGCGATTTGCCTTCCACTTACCTGTTCGCTATGCGAACAGGAGAAGGGGAAGGGTGGCCGCAACCGAGAATAAAAAGCGGCCGGGATGGGGTTCAAAACCAAGTTTCCCAACGGGCACCGCCCGCACCCCACCAACCGTTGATTGACTTTTGTCTCCACACCCCATTTGCTGTATAATATACCTATCAACTCTATATATTTTGCGAGGCGACATCATGTCCAAATACCATCCCCATAACCTAACCCAGGCGGGACTTCTCATCGCCCTGGGCATTCTCATACCCTTTGTCACCGGTCACGCCTTCGGCGTCCAGGGAACGGTGCTGCTGCCCATGCACTTTACCGTGCTGCTGGCGGGCTTCCTTCTGGGCCCCTTCTGGGGTGCGGTCATCGGGGTGTTGACACCCCTGATTTCCAGCGTGCTTACCGGCATGCCCCCGGCCTTTCCCATGCTGCCCCTGATGATCGGCGAGCTGGGCACCTACGGCTGGGCCACCGGCCACTTCTGGAACCGGGGGTGGGGGCTGCTGCCGGCTCTCGTTGCCTCCATGGTGCTGGGCCGCCTGGTCCGGGTGCTTTTGGTGTCAGGGTTGTTCCTATTTAACGGCAAAGCCCTGGGCCTGCTGCTCTTTGTTTTTATCCTCCAAGGGCTGCCCGGCATTGTCCTCCAACTGCTGATCCTGCCCCGGGTACTCCGGGCCCTGGGCCTTGCCCAGGCAGGAAAAACCGCCCCTGCGGCGAATACAAATACCAACGTTCCCACCAAGGAACAGATAGGAGAGAATATAATGAAAGAAAACCATACCCAAAATCAGGCGCTGGAAGCCCTGATCCAAAGCGAAATGCATAAAATCGTCCACGAAGGCCAGTCCATTGCCATCCTTCAGGACGGCCAGGTGGTCTTCACGGATACCGCCAAAGGCGTGATGCCCCTTCTGAAAGTACTGCGGGCCCAGCCCGAACTGTTAAAGGGCGCCGTTGCCGTAGATAAGATTGTAGGCAAGGCCGCTGCCATGCTCTTTACCCTTGGCGGCGTCAAAGAAGTCCATACCTACATCATCAGCACCGCCGGCAAAGAATACCTGGAAAAACACCATATCCCCGTGTTCTTCCAAACGGAAATTGCCATGATTGAAAACCGGATGAAAACCGGCATCTGCCCCTTTGAAAAGTCCGTTATGGATACCGAAGACCCGGCCGAAGCCCAGCAGCTCCTGGCCGCCACCGCAGCCCGTCTCATGAGCGGCAAACGCCCCGCAGCACCCCAAGAACAAATTCAAGCAGAAGCGAAGTGATTTCATGCAAAAAGGTTGGAAACTCCTTTTTCAATCTGTAAGAGAATATCGGACCTCCATGCTCCTGACCCCTGTGCTGGTCCTGGGAGAAGTCTGCTTTGAAGCCCTGATTCCCTATGAAATTGCCCTGATGATCAACGAAATCAAGGCCGGCTGCGGCCCCGACCGCATTGGCCACTACGCCTGGATTCTCTGCGTCATGGCACTCTTAGGACTGCTCTGCGGCTACGCCGCCGGTATGACCTGCGCCAAAGCCTCCTGCGGCTTTGCCAAAAACCTCCGGCAGGACATGTTCTACCAGATTCAGGAATTTTCCTTCTCCAACATCGACCGGTTTTCCTCGGCCTCCCTGGTAACCCGGCTGACCACGGACATCCAGAACATCCAGATGGCCTTTATGATGCTGATCCGCACCGCCTTCCGGGCCCCCTTCAACCTGCTGTTTTCCTTCTTTATGGCCTACTACATGGGCGGGTTTATGGCCATGGGCTTTGTGGTGGTAATCCCCGTGCTGGGCTACGGCCTGTACGCCATCGCCAAAAAAGCCATGCCTATGCTGAAACGCGGCTTTCCCCAGTACGACGCCATGAACAGCAAAGTGGAGGAGAACATCAAAGGCATCCGGGTGGTGAAATCCTTCGTCCGCCAGGATACCGAAATCAGCAAATTCAACGTCACCGCCAGGGAAGTCCAGCGGCTCTTTACCAACGCCGAGCGCTATATCGCCCTGAACAACCCCCTGATGCAGATCTGCGTTTACGGCATCATGGTGTTCCTGCTCACGGTAGGCTCCAAACTGATCATTACCACCCAGGGCCAGGCCCTGGACATCGGCCAGTTTTCCACGCTGCTGACCTACAGCTTTCAAATTTTGGGCAGCCTGATGATGCTGTCCATGATTTTCGTGCTGCTGACCTTTACTGAAGAATCCGTCAAGCGGGTGGAGCAGGTCCTCCACGAACAGAGCGACCTGGTATCGCCCCCGGACCCCGAAACACAAGTCCGGGACGGCTCCATTGTCTTTGACCACGCCTATTTTCAGTACGACGCCCAAAACGGCGACCCGGTGCTGGAAGACATTAACCTGGATATCCATTCCGGAGAAGTCATCGGTATTGTAGGCGGTACCGGCTCCGGCAAATCCTCCCTGGTTCAGCTGATTCCCCGGCTCTACGACGTTACCGACGGCGCCGTAGCAGTAGGCGGCCTGGACGTACGCCGCTACGACCTGGAAACCCTGCGTTCCAGCGTGGCCATGGTCCTCCAGAAGAACCTGCTGTTTTCCGGCACCGTAGCGGACAACATCCGCTGGGGCAACGAAAACGCCACCGACGAAGAAGTGCGCCAGGTCTGTGAGTGGGCCTGCGCCGACGAATTCATCCAGCGCTTCCCCGACGGCTACAACACCTGGATTGAGCAGGGAGGCGCCAACGTCTCCGGGGGTCAGAAGCAGCGCATCTGCATTGCCCGGGCCCTGCTGAAGAAACCCAAGATTCTTATCCTGGACGACAGCACCTCCGCTGTGGATACCAAAACCGATGCCGCCATCCGGCAGGCCCTGCGGGACTTCCTGCCCGGCACCACCAAGCTGATTATTGCCCAGCGCCTGGCCTCCGTGGAAAACGCCGACCGGATTATCGTCATGGACAAAGGCAAAATCAACGCCGTAGGCACCAGCGAAGAACTGCTCCAGACCAATACCATCTACCAGGAAATGGCCCGGTCCCAGAACCTCCAAAAGACCGACGAAAAACTGGCCCAATCCGGGGCAGAGAAGGGAGGGCTGGCCTATGACCCAGCGTAAACCCCAGGTACACAAAATCCTCAGCTGGAGCCAGGCCAAACTGTTCATCCTGACCCTCCAGCGCTTCTACCCCCGGCTGTTTCCCACCATTGTGGGCCTGATTATCCTGAACTCGGTAATCCTGTCCATCCCCTCCATCTTTATGCAGAAGGTGGTGGCCACCCTGCAAACCGCCTGGGAACAGAACCTGACCTGGCCGGTGATCCAGCCCATCATTTACCACTATGTGAAAATCCTGGCCGTCCTGTACGTGATTTCCCTGCTGGCCAACATTACCTACAATCAGCTCCTGGCCGTCTTTACCCAAGGCTGCCTGTGCCAGATCCGGGAACGACTGTTCGCCCATATGGAAAGCCTGCCCATCCGGTACTTTGATACCCACAAACGCGGGGACGTGATGAGCTATTACACCAATGACGTAGAAGCCCTGCGCCAGGTGATCTCCCAGTCCTTTCCCCAGCTCCTGGTGTCCGCCGTTACCGTGGTGGCCCTGTTTGCCGTCATGGTGTACTACAGCGTGTGGATGAGCCTGGTGGTCGTAGGCGGCTCCCTGTGGTCCGTGGTGATTACCCGTAAAGTAGGGGGCAAGTCCGCCCAGTACTTCCTGGAACAGCAGCACGCCCTGGGCCGCTGCGAAGGCTTCATGGAAGAAATGATCAACGGCGGCAAAGTCATCAAAGTCTTCAGCCACGAAGAACTGTCCAAGGCAGACTTCAATAAAGAAAACGAAGAACTGTACCAGGCCTCCTTCCAGGCCAACAAATATTCCAACACCCTGATGCCCATTTTGAACAACGTCAGCTACCTGATCTATATTATCGTAGCCAGCTTTGGCGGCCTGTTCCTCAATTGGGACGTACCCAACCTGTCCATCTCCGGACTGCCCTTTACCCTGGCCGTGATTATCCCCTTCCTGGGCATGAGCCGGCAGTTTGCCGCCGCCATCCAGCAGATTTCACCCCAGATTAACGCCATCGTCCTGGCCATGGCCGGTGCAGAACGCATCTTTGGCCTCATGGCCGAAGACCCCGAGGAAGACCATGGCCACGTGACCCTGGTGCCCCCGGAAAAAGGCTGCAAAGCCAAAGCCCGGCACTGGTCCTGGCAGGTACCCCAGGAGAACGGCACGTACCAGTACGTACCCCTTACTGGCGAGGTCCATTTCCGGAACGTAGACTTTGCCTATGACCCCGCAAAGACCATCCTCCACGACATCAACATCACCGCCCTCCCCGGACAGAAAATTGCCCTGGTAGGCGCCACCGGAGCCGGCAAAACCACCATCACCAACCTGCTGAACCGTTTCTACGACATCACCAAAGGCACCATCACCTATGACGGCATCGACATCCACCAGATGAGCAAAGGCTCCCTGCGCAAATCCCTGGGCATCGTCCTCCAGGACACCGTCCTCTTTACCGGCACCGTGCTGGAGAATATCCGCTACGGCCGACTGGACGCCACCGACGAAGAATGCCGAGAAGCCGCAGAACTGGCCGGAGCCGATTCCTTCATCCGCCACCTGCCCCAGGGCTATAATACCCTGCTCAAAGGCGGCGGCGCCAGCCTCTCCCAGGGCCAGTGCCAGCTGCTGGCCATCGCCCGAGCCGCTGTAGCCGATCCCCCCGTCATGATCTTGGACGAAGCCACCAGCTCCATCGATACCCGTACCGAACAAATCGTCCAGCGGGGCATGGATGCCCTGATGGAAGGCCGCACCGTCTTCGTCATTGCCCATAGACTGTCCACCGTCAAAAACGCCGACCAGATACTGGTCCTGGACGGCGGCCGCATCATCGAACGCGGCAATCACGAAGAACTGCTGGAGAAACAAGGCGTGTACTACCAACTGTATACCGGCGCCTTTGAACTCAGCTGATACCCGCGCAGAACTTGAAAAGAACAATTTTGCATATACCCTAAGGAGATTCAACCCGTGCTTACCTTACACCAATCCTTTTTCTACTATCTGGGCTTTATCAATATCCTGACCTTCCTGATCTACGGCTACGACAAATTTCAGGCCAAACGCGGCGGCTGGAGAGTCTCCGAAAAAGTCCTTTTGGTCCTGGCCGCCGCCTGGGGATCCCTGGGCGCCCTCCTGGCCATGTACTTTTTCCGCCACAAAACCCAGCATAAAAAATTCATCTACGGCGTCCGCATCCTGATCATGCTCCAGGTCGCCGTCTACTGCCTGTTCTACCTCAAGTACTAACCCCGGCAGCAGTACCAAAACCCGTGAAGGGAAGTGAATACACATGAAATTCGGACTCAGAACCCCGTCCCTGACCCGTTCCCTGAAAGCCAGAACTACCGGCCGCCTCAAACGCCAGGTCAAACGCGCCCTTATTCCCGGCTACGGCCAAAAAGGCATGGGGTACATCAAAGACCCCGAACGCGCCATCAAAAACAAAATCTACCACAAGACCACCTTTTCCTTGTGGGACGTATTGAAGAAACTGTTTGGGTAGAAGAAAATATGAACAAACCAGCCTGTGAATAAGAACTCACAGGCTGGTTTGCTGTTTTTAGAAGGGTATTTGCGGCCTTTGGCCGCGGAGGGAACCTTCACAGCTAAATTGGTGGAATGAGAATATTTTTGTGTGAACTCGGGGGATGAGTGGGGGGCTGACAGGTAGAGTTGAAGAAAACGGAGAACGTGCTACGCTTTCTACGAAAGCGTAGAGGTGTTTTTGGGAATATATAAGCGGCGCCAGCGCCGCAGAAGGAGCACTCTCCGTCGCCTCGCGGCGCCACCTGCGCCCGCATGCGCGCGAGGTCAACTTCTATAGTAAATTCGCAATAACAATGTGTTTTATCCTGCTTAGTTACCCCCACATTGTGTTCAAAAATAAGTAATTTTAAAAACGTGGTGGTGCCTTATTGATTACCTCTACCAAGCATTGCGGCCGCATCCAAACAGCCAGACAAATATTGTATTTGGCTGTTTGGTGAATAAGGCCCATGTGATAGCTGCGGTTGGCATGCCTCCTTCAAGCTGGTATGCTATGAATAAAGTAGACTGGCATATAGTTAAACATCCTGGATTCGTTGAAAGGAGAGTATGTAAAATGTCTATATCGAAAGTCAGTGCAGAGGATAAATTAAAGGCTGTCAAAGCTGTTCTTGCTCATGAAGAATCACCAATGGTTTCTGCAAAAAGGTTAGGGGTTCACTGGAAAGCAGTACAGTATTGGGTAGATGAATATATAGGAAATGGTCCTGAGGTATTTAACAAAAGACAGGTTAAAAGTTATTCTGCTGATCTTAAGATCCAATGCGTAGAGGAATATCTTAAGGGCGAAACGACTATGTCCCAGCTGGTACAAAAATACGGATTAAAAAGTTCTCGTCAAATCAGAGACTGGTTAAAGAAGTATAATAGTCATGAGGAACTAAAAAGTTCGGGTACTGGAGGTGCCAAGATCATGACTAAAGCTAGACAAACGACCTTTGACGAGCGCGTTGAAATCGTAAAATACTGCATTGAAAACGGGAATGCTTACCATGAAACCGCTGAAAAGTTTAAGGTTTCCTACCAGCAAGTCAGAAATTACGTCTTAAAATATAATAAGTACAATACCGAAGGACTCATAGATGGGCGCGGACACAGGAAGCCAGTAGAAGTCCCTGAAGAAGCCCCTACAGAATATGAGTGTATGAAAGCTGAACTCAAACTGGCTAATGCAAAACTCAAAGCCAAGGATATGGAGATTGATTTCCTAAAAAAACTCGATATTGTGGAAAGGAGGCGGGATTCACACAAATAAGATATGGAGCCATTTATGAAGCCATTAAAGAACTGCACGCTGAAAAGAATTACCCTATTCTTGGCCTGTGCAAATTGGGAAAAGTGTCCCGGGCCGGCTACTACAAATGGCTTCATAGAGAGCCTTCAGCACGCGAAATTGACGACAAGGAAATTGCTAAAAGAATAGAAGAGATATACAAGGCTGACCCAGCTAAAGGGTACAGACGAATAGCTGATGACTTACGAGCCCCAAATAAGAAGATCTATCCTGACACGAAACCAATAGCAATTGGTGACGGTCGCGTTCTTCATCTTTGTCGAGTGATAAATATAAAGTCTACGATTAAATATGCCCCTAAGGGCTGCACCCAGCGTGCAATAGATCCTGCATACATTGCAGAAAATATCTTGAATAGGGAATTTAAAGCCGATGCCCCTAACCAGAAATGGTGTACTGACGTCTCAGAATTTCACTACTATGAGGGGGTAGTTGTGCATAAGGTATATCTGAGCGCGATTATTGACCTGTATGACAGACGAATTGTTTCCTATGTGATAAGCAACCGGAACGATAAAAATTTGGTATTCAATACCTTCAATAAGGCATTGTTGAAAAACCCTGGCGCGCATCCCCTGTTTCACTCTGACCGGGGATTCCAATACACCTGCAGGGATTTCCGCAAGATGATTCTAGATGCTGGTATGACGCAGAGTATGTCACGGATAGGAAAATGCATTGATAATGGCCCGATGGAAGGCTTCTGGGGCATGCTGAAAAGAGAACGGTACTATACTCGTGACTTCGACAGCCGTAAAGCTTTGGTAACGATGATTAATAACTACATGGAGTATTACAACAGTGGCCGTTTGCAGCGGAATTTGGGCCGTTTGACCCCTATGCAAAAACATAATAGCTACCAAATGGCGGCGTAGAGGTTTATATTATTAGGAACTGTCTACTTGACGGGGAGCACACCAAGCGTGAAGGAGGTGGCAGCCACTACCTTCCACGTTTACGGGGAAGGGGAACAGCCCGTAGGGTGGTGGAAAGGGGGCTGACGGAGAAAGTTTCTAATTGTAAGGACGCTGCTGATTGGAACACGGCGAACCACTCGAGAGGTGGCACCGGAAGGTGACGAAGAGAGTTTCATAAAGGAACAAATAGCAAAATAAATATATTCTGTTTGATAAAAAAGTGTTGCTTTTCCGCAGCCCTTGGCCGCAGAAGGAACCTTCCCCACCCAGGGCCCTTGGATTCTTGGTGTGGCCCGTCCCTCCCCTTCCTGTTAGGCGGGGAGGGCATCGGGTAGTGCTGGCCGGTTCTGTAGGAGTTTTTGATTGTGAATGTAGTGGTAAAGCTATCGTAACGATGAGCAATTGACCAGTGGTGGTCTGGAAGCCTACCACAAGCGTGTGGTAGGTGTCAGCCAAAGGCTGACGGAGGAAGTTAATTACTGCCTTCCACTTACCTGTTCGCTATGCGAACAGGAAAAGGGGAAGGTGCCGGCGAACTCGCCGGCGGATGGGGTTCAAAAGTAGAATGTCTGCACTACACCCGTTGAGAATGTCGACCAAAAATCCGGGTACAAAATTTTCTGTAGTTGAGTTACCATTCTCACTGTACTAGCCCCAGCGGGGACAGACCTTTCCCTTAGGGAAACTGGCCCCAGCAGGTGCCAATAGGGAAATCACAACAGCAGTTTTGCCTATCCCCTCCACCCACACAATTTTTTGTACTCTTTAACGCTCTACCACACACTCCCTTGTATCATGTACCTTTCTGTACACTTATCCTTTCATGCAATTTAGTTCCTGTCTATAACTATTCTTTCCTTAGACTTTATAAAAGAACAAGACTATAATAAAGTAGAAAGATGTGATAAATATTATAACAAAAACCTTATAACTCAAAGGTTGCGGGAAAACCTTTGCTTGCCTTGCGAAAGGGGGAAAGTCGGTGCCGTAGGGGGCACTGGCATAAAAATGGGGAATAACAATGGTAGAAAACAACACAGTTTTAGACAAAGAAAACAGCTTTTGACGGTATTGGTGCTTAGCAGTATTCTGGGGATGGGTCTGTACGCAGTACCTGCTTGGGCAGAGACGAAGACCATCAGCGGGGACGAAGTAAAGGTCGAAACCAAAACCAGCGGCGTGCAAACGACTGCGATTAATCTGGATAACGGCGGTATTGGCAGCAAAACTTCTGCCTCTGGCAATACGCTGACCATTTCCGGGGGAACAATCCCAGCTTCTGGCCCCGGCTCCAATATCTTTGGCGGCGTGGTGGCTTCTAATCTGAATTCTGCAGCAACGACGGTGAGTAATAACAGTCTGACCATTGCCGGCAATACTGCTATTGGGCAGGAAGGCGGTAAGGTTTTCCTTTTTGGTGGCTTTCTCAGTGATTATAAAGCAACAAAAGAGCCTACTGTTGAGACAGTAGGCGAACCCCAGGTCGATAACGATAAGGAACAATTTACGATTTCTGGAAATACGGTGACTGCTGCAGCAGTTAAAAATGCTGGTGAAGTATCAGTCTATGGCGGCGCCCAGGGAATACCTGACGATCCTCAATCTATTTGGATCCATAGGTACTATTTTGACGCGGGAACTGCTTCGGTGGTTAAAAATGCTGTGTATCTGGGGACTACTGCCCAAAAGGAAGCAGACGGCACCTATAGCAAAGAAGGTATTACGGAGAATACCATTTCCACAATAAAGGACAACTTTTATAGTAAGGTGTACGGCGGCTATGCTACCCAGGGCACGGCTGCAAATAACACCATAATAGCCAGAAACATCGGTCTAAACGATATTATGGTAGGCGGCATGAATTACTTCGGAGAAGCCAATTCCAATGCTGTAACTTTTTCTGGTTCCTATGGTTACGATGCCGTGATTATTGGCGGTTTTTCTGAAGCAAACTATCTCTGCCCCAATGGGGATGTAAAATACAATACGGTTTCCATCACGGATAGTATTAGCCATATGGTTATCGGTGGTTCTGCTTATGCCAATGCCAATAGACAGGGCGGTGATTTCGAAACCGCTTACTTGGGCTTCAGCGCCATTGAAAACCACGTGACAATCCAGGGTGATTCCAGTATTGACGGCGTATTTGGCGGCATGAGCCATGGCGGTGCCGTTTCTAATACAGTAGATGTAATCAGTGGAAGCGTCGCCAACATTTGGGGCGGATATTCAGAGGGCATGTTTGAATGGAATGGCAGTTCCATTTCTGCCGAAAAAAATAGCGTGACCATTGGCAAAAAAGATGGTTCTACAAAGCCTATCATTGGGTCTACAGTAATTGGCGGCCAGGCCACGTTTGAAAATGCCATACAGAATCAGGTCCAGATTTACAGCGCAAGTGTAGGGGATGAAGAGGCCTCTTTGCCAGTTACAGTAAGTCGGTCGGATTCCTATAGCCATTGGAGCGAATTCCGTCAAATCACCCATACGATTGCCGGCGGGGGTAGCAACCAATATTTCGGATGGAGATGACTTTGATGGAGGACAAGCCATTGATAACCACGTTTCCATCAATGACAGTACCATCGGGACCGAAATCTCCAACATCTACGGAGGCTACAGCGGTTTAAATGCATCAACTAATACAGTAACCTTGACCAATACAACCGCTGCTTTGGGAACAGAGACACCAGACTATAACTGGACGAAACTTGAAGCGAGGGGTATTTTTGGCGGCAAATCTGAAGAAGGAAACGTCAGTCAGAATACAGTCACCTTAGACAATTCCTCGGTGTACGGGGATACCTCCTTATATGGCGGACTCTCTTTTGAAGGGAATGTATCGGACAATAACGTCATTGTTAAGAACAATTCAGAAGTAGGTGTTGATTCCTTGTATGGCGGCTATAGCCATTTTGAGGGAACCGTTGAAAAGAACTCCATACAACTGGAGAAATCCACACTTACAGAAAATGCGTCTTTGTATGGCGGGTATGCAGGTCATGACGCTGTTTCCAATAACAAAGTTTCGCTTTCCCAAATGGATAAAAGCCAGGTTGCGGCAATCTATGGCGGCTATTCCCATGGTTATAGTAAGGATGACTTTTATGAAGCTAAAAACAATGAAGTGAATATAGAAGCCACAGAGCTGACAAATCTGGAACAACTTTATGGGGGTTATGCCTATAATGGAAATGTTTCCGGAAACAAAGTCAACCTGAAAGAGGCAACCATTACTGGAGATAACCTTGAATTAGCTGTGGCTAGCGGAAATAACAGCTATGCCAAGGACAATGCATTATCTATTGATACTTCCACCATTACAGGCCTTAGCCAAATCTATGGCAGCAAAAACGACGAAACCACCAGTGATAACAAATTTTCCATTACAGGCAGTGATTTGGCTTTTTCCAACAGCAATTCCTCTACTCTTATAGGAGCCTATGGCAGGACGGTTTCCAATAATACGTTTTCCATCTCCGATTCTAGAGTAAGCAATATGCTTATGCTTGTTGCGAATAATGCCAATGAAAATGCCCTCGACAATTCTACAACCCTGACCAATGCCAAAATCTCGGGTTTGCAGATGCTTGTTAATGCTTATGCTAATGAAACTTCCGAAAACAACAAACTTACTATCTCGGGAGGTTCTCTGACCTATGAGACAGAAACGAACGGCGAGCCAATTCCACCAGAAGCTTCACTTCTGATAGGCGGCAAAGGAAACATTATGGCCCATAATAACCAATTGGAGATTACGGGAACCTCTATAACCGATGCACAAACCATTTATGCTGGCGAAAGTGACAATGTTGCCCTTGAAAATCAGCTGACCATTACGACGGCCAATATTTCCGGTGCTTCTACGATTGCTGGCGGCAAATCTTCCGGGCTATCACAATACACTTACGAGGGCCTAACTGTTCTCAGAGATCCCTGTGCCTATTGGAACAAGGTGGATATTAGCGGCGGCAGTGTTACCGCAGAAAATATCTACGGCGGTTATGTAACCAAAAGCACAGAAGAAAGCTCGGCTGACGTGAGCAGCCATGTGTTTGAAAACGAAGTAACCCTTGGCAGCGGCGTAACGGCTGATAATGTCATTGGTGCGTACACGACTATGCCTGGTGATACCTATGGCAATACTGTTACGGTGGAAGGCGGTACCATCCAAAAGAACCTGATTGGCGGCAAAACGCCAAGTGGTGAAACTACTGGCAACACCCTGAATATTTCTGGCGGTACCATCGGCACCACCGAGGCTGTAGATGATGACGGCAATCCCATTACCAACGGCAACCTGATTGCCGCAGGCTATACGGATAACGGCGCAGCCGATAGCAACACCGTCAACGTCTATGCCGGTACTCTGGGCCACATGATGAGCCTCTACGGCGGCTACAGCACCACCGAAAGCACCGGCAATACGCTGAATCTCTACACCAAGGACAACACGGTAGAAAATCTGGGCTATTTCCAGACCCTGAACTTCTACGTGCCAGCAAACGCCAAGGCTGGGGATACCATGCTGGAGGTTACGGGCACCGCCGACGTTCACGGCGCAGCCATTAACGCCGGGGTGGAGGATACCACCCAGCTGAACCCGGGCGAAGTCATCAACCTGATCCACGACGGAAATAGCGAAATCAACACCAAGGACACCAGCTACGCCATGATGGACGGCAAGGACATCGTTACCGACGCCGCCTTCCTCCAGCGTCGGGCTTACATTAAGCCCCAGGACGCCAACACCATTGTCCTGTATGTGCCCATCGACAGCCAGCCCATTCTGCACCCGGATACAGAGGTGATCGCTGACGGCCAAGCCAATGCTGCTAGCACGGTAGCCAATGGCTCCGATGCCGCCGTCACCGACGGTCTCCAGGCAGCCCTGACCGCCTGGGCCGAAAGCCACGAAGCCGCTCGGCTTCGGGAAGACGACCATGCCGCCATGGATATGATGGGCAGCCCCTACATTTCCAGCCCGGCAGGTATGAGCATCAGACAAAGCACTTCCATGGTGGCCGCTTCACCCCTTGACGCCGCAGACGCCAAAAACGCCAACGTAACCCTCAGCGCAGAAGAAATCGCAGCTAGAGAAGAACGGGATGTAGAAGCCAAGTTTACCCCCTACGTCATGCTGGGTGGTCACAACCTGCGCTACAACAGCAGTTCTACCGTGGATACCAATGGTTTCAACGGCGAACTGGGTTTTGTCCGGAGAATCTTCAAGAAAGACTACGCCGACACCATCATGCCCTTTGTAGAATACGGTACCGGCAACTACACCATCTACAAAAACGGTACCCGGGGCGACGGCAGCCAGCGGTATGTAGGCGCCGGCATCCTCCTTCGCAGAGACCAGGAAAACGGCGTCCACTACGAAGGCCTGGTGCGGGCCGGCCGCCTTAACGGCGACTATGCCGGCCGCATTGCCGGCTACCGCACCACCTATAACTCCGGAGCAGGCTACATCGCCGCTCACGCCGGCCTGGGCAAGATTTACCGCCAGGACAGCAACGACTACAACCTGTACGGCAAATTCTTCTATTCCCATCTGGGCGGCGACAGCGTCACCCTGCACAGCAGCTTAGGCAGCGCCGATTACGAACTGGACAGCGTCAATTCCTATTGGACCCGCTTGGGCTTCCGGTGGACCAAACATCTGGATGAAGACACCACCACCTTCTACGCCGGCTTAGGTTGGGATTACGAATTTGACGGCAAAGCCACCGCCCGGTATAGAGACTACACCACCCCCGACGCCAGCATGAAAGGATCCAGCGAATTCCTGGAATTAGGTTGGCAGAGCAAAGTTACGAAAGAGAACCCCTGGGGTGCCGATGTGAGAGTCACCGGGTGGAACGGAGTGAAACAAGGCTTCACATATGGTGTAACGATTACAAGACGTATGTAAATGTGAAATAAGGTAAAAAAAGCATTCCGCCAGAAGTATAGAACTTTTGGCGGAATGCTTTTTTGTGTGAAATCGGGGGATTGGATGGGGGCTGACAGGTAGTGCTGAAGAAAAAGGACGACGTACTACAGTTTCTACGAAACTGTGCGGTGCTTTTTCAGAATATATGGCGGCGCCAGCGCCGCAGAAGGAGCCTTCCCCACCCAGGGCCTTGGATTCTTGGTGTGGCCTGTCCCTCCCCTTCCTCATAGGCGGGGAGGGCATGGGGTAGTGCTGGCCGGGACTGTAGATGTTTTTGATAGCGAATGTAGTGGTAAAGCTATCGTAACGATTAACAATTGACCAGTAGTGGCTATAGAACGCTTCCTGCAAGCGTGTAGGAAGTGTCGCCATAGGCGACGATAGAAGTTTATCAAAGCTTTTCGCGGCGCCGGCGCCGCGTCTGCCTTCCACTTACCAGTGCACTGCTTGGCGTGCACTGGAGAAGGGGAAGGGTGGCTGCGCCCAAGAGTAAAACGCAGCCGGGATGGGGTTCAAAAGTAGGCTGCCTGCACCACACCCGTTGAGAACGTCGACCAAAAATCCGGTACAGAGTTTTCTCCAGCTAAAAATTGCCCTTGGGCAATTTTTCTGTAGTTGCTTCTCAAACCCCGGCACCAGTGCTAGACCCTGCCGACCGTACTGTTATTAAAAATTCGCGAGGATTCCCTGCACCAGCACCAGGAAGTTCGCTGACCGTACTGCATCTCCCCCCACAACCAAAAAAGACAGCCTGTGTGCCAATGGGGGTGGCAACACAGGCTGTCTTTTTCAAAAACAAAACGGGAAAGGAGGCAGGATTCGTTCCAAGGGGAGGGAACATACCTGCGGGGGATAGGTTATCGCCGCAGAACTCCATGGGGGAGAAGCTCTGCTAAAGCCGTGGATTTCTCGTCCTCCGTCCACAAGTGAAAAACGCATGTCCGTCAATAATGAATTACCTATACCTTGTGAAATCGGTTCCTAGAAATTCATTGCTTGTATCTTTATTATAACATGAATAAAATGAAATACAACACACTAAAGTGTTAACAAAGCAATTTTCCAGCTTTTCCAGGCTAATACCTGGACCAGCAACCCCAGAACCCGTTCTAATCGCTTCTGACAGCCCAAACACTGCCTTGTCCGCAAGTCCCATTCCCGGCATATTTTATTTTCCTTTATCGCATAAAAAGCAAGAAAAAACGCATAAAAACTGATAAAAAGATAAAAGTGTATACTTTCGTATAATTGAAAACCACTTTTATTGCTGTTATGATGATACTAGAGCTTCAACAAGAGCGTATGGGTTAACCACCCAACCACCCTGAGCACGTTCATACCGATGGTTGGCTCCCCCTGGGAGCATGATCATAATTCCCACTTTGTGAAAAGCAGGCAGACCTCCTTAATCCCGTTTGGTGGCTGCCTGCTTTTCGTTATGCTGGGCAGCTGTTAAAAATGCGTCTTTCCTTGGGTTGAACTTTTCCGCCAATATCCTCAGCGGCGGCAACGTCCAAAGCGGCAACAACGCCTACGCCGCAGCTGGAGCCGGCGCCGGACAGGTACTGGCCCACAACAAGCTGCTGAAATTTGTGGGCGCAGATGACAACAGTGCCAGCAAGTTCTCTGTTACCACAGAAAACCAGGACGCTAAAAACGTCTACGGCAATGCCCTGAATGCTCCGAATGTAGTGAATGCAGCCATCGCCGGCACCGGCGCAGCAGCAGACTACTTTAACGCAGCCGCCAACGACCAGATTAACCCCACCACCGCTGGCCAGGCAGCCGCTATGAACAGCGTCAACGCAATGAGCGAACTGGGCGGCGTGCAGCATAGCCTGTATGCAGCAAACAACCTGTTTGACAACGCCGTGATGAACCATCTGGCAAACCACGACGAAGATAAGGACGTTTGGGCCCACTACATCCACGACAAAGAAGACATCGACGGCCTGTCCTTGGACGCCATGGGCGGAGCAAACTACGACAGCCAGTATAACGGTATCGTAGCCGGCGCCGACCTGTACAGCAAGAACGGCGTAACCGCCGGTGCAGCCCTGACCTACATCGATGGCGACATCGACGGCAACACCCTGGGCACCAGCGTGAAGAACGAAGCCAAATACTACGGTGCCAGCCTGTACGGCAGAGTGGAGCAGGGCCGCACCTCCTACTTGGGAGACATCTCCTGGCTGCGCGGCAAGAACGACCTCACCCTCAACGGCAGCGGCAAAGAAGTCACCGGCTCCGTGGATTCCAACGCCTTCAGCGCCGGCGTCCGGGCAGAGCAGCACTTTGACGTAGCCGGCGGCAGCCTGACCCCGTACGTAGGCATCCGCTACGCACACCTGGACTACGGCGACTACACCGACAGCCTGGGCATCCACCACGACAGCGACGCCTCCAACCTGTGGCTGGCACCCTTGGGCGTACGGTACACCAACACCGTAAAGACCGGTAGCTGGACCCTGAAACCTGTGGCTGAAGTAGGCTACCTGTGGACCTTCGGCGACAGAGACGGCAACGACAGAGTCAGCCTGAACGGCGCTGCCGATACCTTCGGGTATGAAGTCGCCGACGACGGCAGCTTCTACGGCAGATTGGGCCTGGAAGCCGAACACGGCCGCATGACCTACGGCATCGGCTACCAGTACCAGAAAGGCAGCAGCGTGAAGAGCAATGCGTTCACATTTGCACTGAAGTATAAGTTCTAAGGTAAAAGTAGGAAATAGAGAAATAGTACAAGGGGAGAACGTCCAACAGCTTGAAGCCTAAAAAACAGACTTCAAGCTGTTGAGGAATCAAGATAGAATATACGAAATGGCTGGAGACAATCCGTGATGGATTGCCTCCAGCCATTTTATTGCGGCGCCAGCGCCGCAGAAGGAGCCTTCCCCACCCAGGGCCCTTGAATACTTGGTGTGGCCCGTCCCTCCCCTTCCTCATAGGCGGGGAGGGCAGAGGACGTGCTGGCCGGTTCTGTAGGTGTTTTTGATAGTGAATGTAGTGGTAAAGCTATCGTAACGATTAACAATTGACCAGTAGTGGTTTGGAAGCCTACCACAAGCGTTGCGTTCACATTAGCCAAGAGCCAAAAGGCTCTTGGCTAATGTGAGCCATGCGACAGCCGTCCAGGAGCCAAGCCTGTAAGGCGATGGCGAATGGAATACGGCGAACCGCTGTGGTAGGTGTCAGCCAAAGGCTGACGGAGGAAGTTTAACCAGCCTTTTCACGGCGCTAGCACCGCATATGCAAGAACCAAACCTCTATCGACGCCTTGCGGCGCCACTTCCTACACGTTTGCAGGAAGCATGCATAAACACCACGGTTCAGTTTCTTATCAGCACTATATTTTAGATTTTACTTGGCCAGTAGTGGTTTGGAAGCCTCTTTCAAGCATTGCGGTCGTGTCCAAACAGCGCTACAAGTATTCTAAAAGCTGTTTGGTATACACGACCCATGTGATAGCGGCCTGCAAAGCAAGTCCATAGGACGCAGCTGCGCAGCTAGCCGCGAACCACTAAAGAGGTGTCAGTCACTGCGTGACTGACGGAGAAAGTTTAATTATTGCCTTCGCCTTACCAGTGCACTGCTTGGCGTGCACTGGAAAAGGGGAAGGTGCCGGCGAACTCGCCGGCGAATGGGGTTCAAAAGTAGGATACCCGCACTACACCCGTTGAGAACGTCGACCAAAAACCCAGTACCAATTTTTCTGTAGTTGGACTACCTTACGGTACGCACTAGCCCCAGCAGGTGCCAATAGGGGAATCTCCATGCAGCCTCTGCCCCTCACACCTATACTTCATACCCCCAACCACCCCACAACACAACTGCTTGTATGATGTATCTTTCTTTACATTAACAGTTTCATGCAATTTATTTTTTGTCTATAATCATTCTTTTCTTGGACATTATAAAAGAACAAGGTTGTAATAAAATTGTTGAAAATAAAGAAACATCATAACAGTGTTATCCATGTATGTAAAGGTTTCTGGGAAACCTTTAGCCGCCTAGTGAAAGGGGGGGAAAGCCAATGTCTTAGGGGACATTGGCGCTTAGTATGGGGAAACAGAGTCATCAGAATGAAAGTTGCAGCGGACAAAGAAATCGAGTTTTGACAGCGTTGGTTCTTTGCAGCATTCTGGGCATGGGAGTTGGTATCCAGCCGGTTTGGGCTGCGGATGTAACAGAGAAGTCGGTTACGATGTCTTCCGGTAGTGGGAGTGCCTACGGGGGCCAGGCCTCGGGAACGGACAATGCGGTGAACAATACGCTCACCATCAGCGGTACGGCTGAGGTAGCACTGGCCTACGGCGGCTATGCCGATCAAGGGAAGGCTACAGGCAATACGCTGAATATCTCAGGAGGATCCCTGTATCAGGGCTTCGGCGGTTCCAGCAATACCAATGAGGCTTCAGGAAATAACGTGAACCTGACCGGAGGAAAAATTATACAAACCTTGTCTGCTGGCAGCTCAAGCTCAGGAAATACGGATCACAATACCCTTTCGGTTTCGGGAATTACCCAGGAGGACAGCACAGAAGCTGCGTATCTGCGTGGGGCGCAAACTACGGGTGGAAGTGCAGCCTATAATAAAGTTGAGCTTACGAACGTTACGACAAAAGTAAAAGGCTTAGATGGCGCATTTATCATCGATGGCTCCGGTGATGCCAGCTATAACCAGGTTACTGTTACTGGCTCCTCCCTGTCAATCAGCAAGACGGATCCGGTTCTTATTAATGGGGCAATCAATGCTGGTTCTGGAAAGCTGTACCATAACACTGTTATAATAGACAGTACCAATTTAAACGGATCCGGCGCCCGGGCTGCTGACCGCAGCTATGATGTGACAGGAACTGCGGAGTATAATGAATTAATTGTTCGAAACGGCGGTAAGACAGGCTATCTGGCTTCTGCTTATCAGCGGTATGGCGATGCTTCCCATAATACGGTAACCGTCACCAGTAGCGAGGCAGCAGGAGTCCAAGGCGCCAATATCGGTCAAAAAGGAAATTCCGTAAAAAATGAAGTGGTCGTTACTGACAGCACTGTGGAAACGGCCGTTCAAGGCGGCGTGACTGCCCTTGGCAGTGCCGTAGGAAATAGCGTTACAGTAGACGGAACTTCTACCGTTTCCTGGTATGTTGAAGGTGGGAGTACCTTTGCTTCCGAAGGTAAGGTAGGCGCTGCAGGAAACCAGGTAACGGTAACTGGCACCGCCAGTGTACCTGAAGCCTATGGCGGTCGCTCCACAGGCGCAGACGTGGTAGGCAATTCCGTCACCTATAACAGCCTGGCAGGACAGACAGAAGTAGCTGTACTCGGCGGGTATTCCGTAGGCGGCAATGCTGGCCAGGAAGAGACCTTCACCTATGACGGAGTCTCCTATGAAGGCGGCAACACGGTTACCGCAGCGGGGAATAGTAGTTTCCTTGATATTATGGGCGGCTATGCAGCTGCCGACGACTCGGGCAAGGGCGGCAATGCAGTCAATAATACCGTTTCCTTTGATGGCACCCAGGGTGCCGCAGTTCAGAATATCTATGGCGGTGTTGCACAAAGCGGCAACGCTGCAAAAAACACCCTTAGCCTGAACAAAGGCACAGTAAGCATTAATGCCTACGGCGGCTACAGCGGCAGCGGCGATGCGACTGGAAACACGTTTGAGACTGAAGGCGCCACCGTTGTGGGCAGTGCCTATGGCGGCTTTACGGCCACCGGCAGCGCTTCAGATAATATTGTAACCGTTAAGAGCGGCAATCTTGGCGGCGCCACTTCCGGTGAACTGGTTGGCGGCAGAGCCCTTGTGGGCACCGCTGTGAACAACCAGGTAACGGTAGAAGACGGGACCCTTGCCCTTGTTTATGGCGGCGCCACCGGGGCCCTGCCCGTAGGCTCGGCGTCTGTTCCGGCAACGGCTGCAGCCACTGTCGGGGATGTCACCGGCAACACCGTTACCATCAAAGGCGGTACCCTGAATACCGCAGCCGGCGGCTTTACCAGTGAACTTGCCACTACGGACACGGAGGGAAAAACGCTTGACCTCCCTGCCGGGAAAGTTAGCGGGAATAAAGTCCTGGTTTCTGGCGGGAATCTTGGCTATGCCAGCGGCGGGCAAGGCGGAGAAAACGTAACAGGCAATACGGCAGAGCAGACCGGAGGTACGGTAATGTACCTGGCCGGCGGCCGGGCAAGCAGCGGAACCATCGCAGAGAATAAGGCTGCGTTAAGCGGCGGCACGGCCATGCTCGTCCTTGGTGGCTGGGACGACAGTTCCGCCAGCACCGTCACCCAAAACCAGGTTACCGTGTCCGGCGGGGAAGTAGGTATGGAAGTTGTTGCCGGTATGGCCGTCCAAGGCGACGCTACCGGCAACACCCTCACCATTACCGGCGGTACCATCGGTACCCAGGAAGCCAGCGGCAGCAACCTGATTGCCGGCGGCTATGCCTCTGCCGGCGCAGCCGATGACAACACCGTCACCATCAAGGGCGGCCTCCTGGGACACATGATGAGTCTCTATGGCGGCTACAGCACCACCGAAAGCACCGGCAACACCCTGAATCTCTACACCAAGGACAACACCGTAGAGAATTTGGGCTACTTCCAGACCCTGAATTTCTACGTTCCTGAAGGAACGAAAGCCGGGGAGACCATGCTGGAGGTTACGGGCACCGCCGATGTTCACGGTGCAGCCATTAACGCCAGCGTGGAGGATACCACCCAGCTGAACCCGGGCGAAGTCATCAACCTGATCCACGATGGCAATAATGAGATTAATACTACCGGTACCAGTTACGATATGATGGACGGCAAGGACATCGTCACCGATGCAGCCTTCCTCCAGCGTCGGGCTTACATCAAAAAGCAGGATGCCAACACCATTGTCCTGTATGTGCCCATCGACAGCCAGCCCATTCTGCATCCGGATACAGAGGTGATCGCTGACGGCCAAGCCAATGCTGCCAGCACAGTAGCCAATGGTTCCGATGCCGCCGTCACCGACGGCCTCCAGGCAGCCCTCACCGCCTGGGCCGAAAGCCACGAAGCAGCCCGGCTTCGGGAAGACGACCATGCGGCCATGGGCATGACCGCCAGTCCCTATATTTCCAGTCCTGCCGGCATGAGCGTCAGACAGAATACCGCCATGGCAGCCAATATGCCCCTTGATGCCGCAGACGCTAAGAATGGCAGCGTGCCTTTGAGCCAAGAAGAAATGGCAGCCCGGGAAGACCGGGACGTAGAAGCCAAGTTCACCCCCTACGTCATGCTGGGTGGCCACAACCTGCGGTACAACAGCAGCTCCACCGTGGATACCAACGGCTTTAATGGTGAACTGGGTTTTGTAAAGCGAGTCTTCAACAAAAATTCTGCCGACACCATCATGCCTTTTGTAGAATATGGTACCGGCAATTACACTAGCTTCAAGAACGGCACCCGGGGCGACGGCAGCCAACGGTACGTCGGCGCCGGCATCCTCCTCCGCAGAGACCTGGACAACGGCGTCCACTACGAAGGCCTGATCCGGGCCGGCCGCCTCAACGGCGACTACGCCGGCCGCATTGCCGGCTATCGCACCACCTATAACTCCGGCGCAGGCTACATTGCCGCCCACGCCGGCCTGGGCAAAATCTACCGCCAGGACAGCAACGACTATAACCTCTACAGCAAATTCTTCTATTCCCATTTGGGCGGCGACAGCGTCACCCTGCATAGCAGTATTGGCAGCGCTGATTACGAACTCGGCAGCGTAGATTCCTACTGGACCCGCTTGGGCTTCCGGTGGACCAAACATCTAGATGAAGACACCACCACCTTCTATGCCGGTTTAGGCTGGGATTACGAATTTGACGGCAAAGCAACGGCAAGATATAGAGACTACACCACCCCCGACGCCAGCATGAAAGGATCCAGCGAATTCCTGGAGCTGGGTTGGCAAAGCAAAGTTACCAAAGAGAACCCTTGGGGGGGCAGATGTGAGAGTCACCGGGTGGAACGGCGTGAAACAGGGCTTTACATATGGGGTAACCATCACGCGCCGCATGTAGCTGTGCTTGCCGACAGGCAGAAAGAGGCGTTCATTCTGGTGTAATGGTAAATGGAGTACTTCCAACAGCTTGAAGCCCGAAAAGCAGGGCTTCAAGCTGTTGAGGAATCAAGATGGAATATATGGCAGAAGAGGTCCTGACCTTATTTGGGGTCAGGACCTCTTCTGCTTTGCGGCGCCAGCGCCGCAGAAGGAGATTCCCCACCCAGGGCCTTGGATTCTTGGTGTGGCCCGTCCCTCCCCTTCCTGAAGGCGGGGAGGGCAGAGAACGTGCTGGCCGATACTGTAGGTGGTTTTTGATAGTGAATGTAGTGGTAAAGCTATCGTTACGATTAACAATTGACCAGTAATGGTTATAGAACGCTTCCTGCAAGCGTTGCGTTCGCGTCCAAACAGCGCTACAAGTATTCCAAAAGCTGTTTGGTATACGCGAGCCATGTGATAGCTGCCCAGGAATTGAGCCTGAAAAGCGAAAATGACTGGCTAGCAGCGAACCACTGTAGGAAGTGTCGCCATAGGCGACGATAGAAGTTTATCCACGTTTTGCGGCCGCCGGCCGCTTGCCTTCTCCGCCCAACAGCAATCCAAGGCGGGGAAGGTGGCTGACGCAGGAAGACGGATGGGGCCTGCACTACCAAACTTTTAGAACTCACCTTTTGCGAGCAACGGAAGTATTTCTGCATTCAGGTTTCTGCCTCGTTGCTGGTTTCATCCATTTTTATGGATGAAACCCCGTGATGAGCGCAGCGAATCACCAACGAGGAAGTCGCCACGCCGCGTTCTTCGCGAGTCTGGTGGGACCTCTACAGTTCCTTGGAAAGCGGAGTGGCGGAAGGTGCCCTTGCGCCCCCGCCGCTTCGGCGGGGCGAGTACACACAAAACAAACTTGAGCAACGTAACTGCCTCTCCGTAGTGTCCGAGCGACAAGATGCCCCGCCAACCAAGATTCCAAGAGACGGGGTTCTGTGGCGCGAGAATACGACAGGAGGGCAGCGCAGACGCACCCAAAGTACCTCCAGCCATTCTTGACGTACTAGCCTGATTACAGCTTGTGGTACACCGTTTCTGCGGGGTATGTTTTCAAAAATAGTCAGCGCTCCGTCGCTTTTTTGAAAATATACCCCAAAGAGAACAGAAATGCCAACATCGCGAACAAGCATTTCAGTTGCACCCATATTAGTAGTGGTCCGCACCAACCCAATCTCCGCCTTCCCATCAGGTCCCGCACCAGCACCAGGAAGCCCGCTGACCGCACCAACAAATAGGAGTCATGCTACTATAACCCATAATCTATATCCACAAAGAACTTTTCCTATAAATTGTCTAAAATAAAATAACTACACTTCTACTCTTATGCTATAATACAATTGTAAAAAAGTATTTAAAATGTTAACAGGATAAACATTAACGATGGAAGCTTGGAGCGGAAATGTCTTAGGGGGCATTTCTGGTACAGGAGAAGGGAGGCAGACCAGAAATTCTAGGTCTATTTCTGGCAAAAGACATGGGGACAAAAGAACACAAACAGAGTTTATCGGCAGTGCTTCTTTGCAGTATTTTGGGGATGGGGCTATATGCCGCCCCTGCGCTGGCAGCTCCGGTGACGGTGACGGGAAATATTACAAACGTCAACGGTAACGAGGATACAGGTACGCCCAGAGGGAATCAAGTGATAGTAAAAGATGCATCACAAGCTGATCCTTATACCCCAATCCGCATTAATGGTGGTTCCGTAGCCGGTACAGACACTTCTGTTTCCAATAACTCAGTCACGGTTACCAATTCTACGCTCAATGCCGAGATTTATGGCGGCGCTGGCGGCACTATTAATGAAGAAAACGTTGTGAGCATTGATGATAAGAGCAGTCTGAATAGTGTCTGGGGCGGTATTGGCACTACAGCCAATCACAACCGGGTAGAAAGTGCTGGTACTATTAGTAATTCCATATATGGCGGCCAAGGGAGTTCCGAAGCCTCAGACAATACGATTATTGCTTCTGGTGGCTCTGCAGATTACCTAGTTGGGGGCCTGGCTTCTGGTACTTCCGCCTCGGCAGCTGTAGCAAAGAACAATAAAATAGAAGTCTCGGCAGGGAATTACAATTATGTCCATGGAGCTCAAGGGGGAATACTGGAAAACAACACCGTTACCATTAGCGGCGGGAATATTCGAGTTATGGTTGCAGGTGGTATGGCAAATCAAATAGGATCATTGTCAAACAACAAAGTGATTCTTACGGGCGGCACAATAGGCAATGCTGATTCCAATGCTATAGTTGCAGGAGGGTATTATGGTAACTATGACGGTTCCGTAACCAGCAACAGTGTAGAAATGAGCGGCACCGCTGTCGTAAACGGTACCGTATATGGCGGCCTGTCCTTTGCAGGCAGCAATGTTAAGGGCAATAGTGTCAAAATCTCCGCCGGCAGTGTCAGCAAAGACGTAATAGGCGGGTATACTGACGGTTATGGTTCCTATTCGCAAGATGTAACCGGCAATAGCGTAGAACTCAGCGGCACAGCAGCCGTTTCTGGCAATGTGTACGGCGGGAAGGTTGAGGCTAATTATAACGGTTCACTGGCCGGTGCTGCCATCCAAAACACCGTCAAAATTTCGGACGTGACCCTTCCCGGCGAAGTCTACGGCGGCTACACCGCTTATGGCGACGCCACCGGCAACGCCGTCACCCTCGACAGCGGCACCTTCCAAAATAATGTTTTCGGCGGCACCGCGGTCAAGGGCAATGCTTCAGGAAATACCGTCAAAGTATCGGGCGCGACGGTTACCGGGGTCATTTATGGCGCCAATATCGGGGAGCATAATGAGAATAGCGGCTTTACAGGAACCGGCGATGTCACAGGCAACGCCGTCACTATTGAAAGCGGCACAATCAATAACAACGTCTACGGCGGCAATACGCCAAGCGGCGACGCCACAGATAACTCCGTCACCCTTGAAGGTGGCACCATTGGGGCTTCGGACGCTAAAAACACCATCTATGGCGGGTATGCGGCGGGTGGCAACGCCGTTTCCAATACGGTCACAATCAAAGGCGGTGACCTGACCAGTGATATCTATGGGGGATATTCCTCGGGGAGTGAGGCGGAGTTGTCGAATCCCGCCGATAACAATACCGTTACCCTATTATCCGGAAATGTTACTGGTTCAATTATTGGCGGTGAATCCACTAGGAATTCCGCTTCCGGCAATACAGTCACGATTGATACTACAGGGACGGGCAAGCTTACTAGCGTTACAGGCGGTATAGGCCTGACCGGGGTAAAAGACAATAAAGTCATTTTCAATGGCGGTACTACAGAAAGTCTGATTGGTGGAAATACTGTGGGCAGTTCGGATGGTACCTTTGGTTCCATCAATAATACTGTCGAAATGAATGGCGGTACGTCCACCAGGACTTTCGGCGGAGTGTCCGGAGTTTCCGCAACGAACAATACGGTAATTATCACGGGCGGTGATGCCGGAATCACTATAGGTGCAATGGTTACGGGCGACAATGTATCAGGAAATAAAGTCATACTTTCCGGTGGTACGGCAGGAACGACCCAGCAAGGCATACCTTTCGGCGTGACAGGAGGCTATACAATGGGCGGTGATGCTGCTTCCAATACAGTCACCATCAGCGGCGGTGAAGTTTCGGGTAATGTCATAGGCGGGTATGCTGCAACGTATAATGATGAAAAAAGCGGAAACGCCAACAGCAACACTGTTAATTTCTCTGGCGGAACCCTTGATACCGGAATCTATGGCGGCGAGTCGGAAGGCGGCGCAGCCGATGACAACACCGTCAATATCCTGGGTGGCACCCTGAATCCGGAAATGGACCTTTACGGCGGCTATAGCGAACTCGAAAGCACCGGCAACACCTTGAACTTCTACACCAAAGACCAGACTGTCAAAAACCTGGACTACTTCCAGACCCTGAACTTCTACGTGCCGGCCGGCACCGTTCCTGGAGAGACCATGCTAGAAGTGACCAATACGGCGGATGTGGCTGGAGCAGCAGTGAACGGCGGCATTGACGACAGTGTGAAACTGAGCCCCGGCCAGGTCATCAACCTGCTCCACGATGCCAATACCATCAATACCACCGGCACCACCTACAGCATGATCACCGGCAAAGACGTGGTCACGGATCCCGGCTTTGTACAGCACAAAGTTCTCATTAAAGAACAGGACCCCAATACCATTGTCCTGTACATCCCCGCCGGGGACAAAGGCTTCCTGAACCCCGATACCAAGCTGATCCCCGAGCAGCGGGAAGCCGCCATCAGCGAACTGGTGAACGCCTCCGATTTGGCTGCCACCCAGGGCTATGCCTCCGCCGTGGCCGCCTACGAAGCCGCCTGGCTGGAAGACCATTCCGTGGAAGCCAAATTTATACCCTATGCGGTAGTGGGCGGCCATGATTTGCGCTACGACACCGGCTCCTACGTGGACAGCCAGGGCCTTAACACCGAACTGGGCTTTGTGAAACGCACCTTTGACGGCAATCACGCCGATACCATCATGCCCTTTGCAGAATACGGCAACGGCAACTATACCAGCCACCTGGACAGCGGCGCCAGAAGCGACGGCGACCAACACTACCTGGGAGCCGGCCTGCTGCTCCGCAGAGACCTGCGCAGCGGCCTCCATTACGAAGGCATGCTCCGGGCCGGGTACCTGTCCGGAGACTTCCGGGGCCTTTTGGCTGGCCATCGGGCTTCCTACGACACCGGTTCCCAATATATCGCCGCCCATTTGGGACTGGGGAAAATCATCTCCAAAGGCCAGGACGACTTTGACTACTACGGCAAATTCTATTGGACCCATCTGGGCAGTGATACCACAAGGATATACAGCAGCCTAGGCAGCGGCGACTACCATCTGGACAGCGTGAATTCCTATCGGACAAGACTGGGCCTGCGTTGGACCAGACACCTGGGCACCCAGAACACCATCTATGCCGGCCTGGGCTGGGACTATGAATTTGATGGCGAAGCCAGAGCCCAGTACAGAGAATTTAGCACCCCCGCCCCCAGCGTCCAGGGAAGCAGCGGCATGCTGGAGCTCGGTTGGCAAAGCAAAGCAACACGAGAAAACCCCTGGGGCGCAGATCTGCGAATTACCGGCTGGACCGGAGCACAAAGAGGGGTAACATATGGGGTGACAGTAAGCAGAAGACTTTAAACGTAAGCAAGAAAGTTTAGAGCGTACCGTAACAGTCGGAATTCAGGAAAACGGAGCACTTCCAACAGCTTGAAGCCCGAAAAGCAGGGCTTCAAGCTGTTGAGGAATCAAGATAGAATATACGAAATGGCTGGAGACAATCCACGATGGATTGCCTCCAGCCATTTTATTGCGGCGCCAGCGCCGCAGAAGGAGCCTTCCCCACCCAGGGCCCATGGATTCTTGGTGTGGCCCGTCCCTCCCCTTCCTGTTAGGCGGGGAGGGCAGAGGGTAGTGCTGGCCGTTACAGGTAGTGATTTGATAGCTTATGTAGTGGTAATACTATAGTATCGATTAACACTTGACCAGTGGCGGCTTATGAAAGCTTCCTTCAAGGGTGAAGGAAGTGTCGCCATAGGCGACGATAGAAGTTTATCAAAGCTTTTCGCGGCGCCGGCGCCGTAAATGCTGGGGTGAACTTCCTCAGTCATCCCTACGGGCTGACGGCCCCTACACGCTTGCAGGGGCCAGTCTTAGGCCTGTACGAGTCATGTGCAAAACGGGTGTAGCAAAGCAACATGGTTCGTAAATATCATCACTACTCTAGTCTATTACATGACCGGTAGTGACCTGGAAGCCTACCACAAACGTTGCGGTCGCGTCCAAACAGCGTTACAGGTATTCCAGAAGCTGTTTGGTACACGCGACCCATGTGATAGCTGCCCAGGAATTGAGCCCGTAGGGTGAAAATGACTGGCTAGCAGCGAACCACTGTGGTAGGTGTCAGCCAAAGGCTGACGGAGGAAGTTTTACTGCCGTCTCCTTACCTGTTCGCTATGCGAACAGGAAAAGGGGAAGGGTGGCTGCGCCCAAGAGCAAAACGCAGCCGGGATGGGGTTCAAAACCAAAATACCCGCACTACACCCGTTGAGAACATCGACCAAAAATCCGGTACAGAGTTTTCTCCAGCAAAAAATTGCCTAAGGGCAATTTTTCTGTAGTTGAGCTACCGTCCTCACCGCACTAGCCCCAAATGGGGACAAACCTTTCCCTTAGGGAAAGTGGCACCGTAGGTGCCAATAGGGGACACAGCGAGCCCCACCCAAAACCCATAATCCCTTTCCACAAATAACCACTCCTAGAAAATTGTCCGAAATATAATAACTACATTTCTACTCTCATGCTATAATACGGGTATAAAAAAGTATCTCACTCTTTAACAAGCAATTTGGCCACATTGGAGGTTTGGTGCGAAAATGTCTTAGGGGGCATTTTCGGTATAGGTGAAGGGAGGCAGGCCAGCTGTCCTAAGGGGACTTCTGACAATTTTTATGGGGAGTAAAGAGCAGCGCAGCTGCACAGCGGTGATTCTTTCCAGCATTTTGGGTATGGGGTTGTATGCCGCTCCGGCTATGGCGGATCCGGTTACCGTGACGGGTGCTATTACCCAGGCGGAAACGACCGGCAACAGCGATACCGGTACAGCCAGCGGCAATACACTGACCGTTACGGAGGCTACGCTGGACCTGAAAAGAGCAACCGTTTATGGTGGTAAGGCTGCTGATGAACAAGCAGGCAGCGCGTCAAAGAATACGGTAACTGTCACAAACAGCAGCCTTACCAGCCTGGATATCGTTGGAGGTTACTCTTCTGGACCAGCTGAGGGGAATACCGTCATCATTGCTAGTACAAGTGCCGTTGGCTCTATAACAGGTGGGAATGGCAATAATGCCAGCAATAACCGGGTGGAAATCTATGGTTCTTCAGGCCCAAACTACGGTGGGTTTGTTGATGCAGGCGATGCGCTGGGAAACTACGTCCTGATTGATACGGCAGCCGATAATATCGGCACTACCTATGGCGGTTTTTCCCTAAAGGGTGACGCCAATGCCAACACGGTGGAAGTCAAAAGCGGCGTTGTGAACCAGGCAATCGGAGGCAATGGGGAAAACACGGCAAACAATCGTGTGATTATGAGCGGCGGAACGGATCATTATATGCTGATAGGCGGCTATGCAAATGGTTATGGAGGAACGTCATCCAACAACCAGGTCACCCTCACCGGCGGTGAAATTACCTATAATGACAGCCAAATGCCCGCTGCCAGCGGTGGCTGGGCTCCCTTTGGCAGCGCCGACCAGAATAGCGTAGAAATCAGCGGCACAGCAGCTGTTGCAGGCAATGTCTATGGCGGCGGCTCCCTTTTAGGCAATGCTGCCAATAATACCGTCAAAATTTCCAGCGGCACCGTGGGAGGAAATGTAGCTGGAGGCGCGGCACTCAATGCCGGTACTTCCTATTCCCTTACCCCCAATCCCACAAATGCCACCGGCAACACCGTGGAAATCAGCGGCACAGCAGCTGCTGCAGGCAATGTGTACGGCGGCTATGTGAACCTTTATGTTGATTATTATATTCCCACAGCGACCGCACCGGTGGGTGATGCGTCCCAAAACACTGTCAAAATTTCTGATGTCTCCCTTTCTGGCGATGTCTACGGCGGCTATACTGTTTACGGCGATGCCACGGGTAACACCACCAGCCTGACGAGCACCACCCTAAGCGGCGATGCCTATGGCGGCTATACTGCACATGGTACCGCTTCGGGCAATACCGTTTCCCTTACCAATGTCACCGCCGATACACAGATGAAAGAAATCGTCGGCGGCCGGGCTCTCATAGGCACAGCTTCTGACAACACTGTAACCGTGGAGGGCGGCACTTATTTCAATGTGTACGGCGGGGCTACAGGCTCAGCCGCCGAATACGAACCCATTGCCTCACTGCCAGCGGGTGTGACAGAGACCGGCGACGCCACCGGCAATACTTTGATCATCAAAGGCGGCACTATTTTCACCGCAGCCGCTGGCCGGGCCAATGAACTGGAGTATACCAATGCAGAAGGAAATACGGAAAATCTAGCAAAAGGCGATACTACCGGGAATACCCTCTACGTCTATGACGGGGATATTACAGCGGCCGTAGGCGGCTATGGCGGCACCAACGTCAAAGATAATACCGCCAGCATGAGCGGCGGTACCGCTGCTAGACTGGTAGGCGGGGCCACCATCCTGGGCGAAGAAGGGACCATTTCAGGAAACCATGTTTCCCTTAGCGGCGGTACTGTCACTTATTATGTAATTGGCGGCGAAGGTGCCGAAGCCGAAGGCGCCAGTACCGTCTCGGACAATAGCGTTTCCATCTCCGGCGGCACAGTCGCACAAAACGTAGCTGCCGGCACCACCGTCAGCGGCGATGCTACAGGCAATACCCTGACCATTTCCGGCGGTACCATTGGCACGACGGAAGGGGACACCAACTACATCGTGGGCGGCGCATCGGTACAGGGCGCAGCCAACGATAACACGGTCACCATCACCGGAGGCACCTTAGGCACCATGATGAGCCTCTACGGCGGCTATAGCGAACTCGAAAGCACCGGCAACACCCTGAATTTTTACACCAAAGACCAGACCGTCAAGAATCTGGACTACTTCCAGACCCTGAACTTCTACGTGCCGGCCGGCACCGTTCCGGGAGAGACCATGCTGGAAGTCACGGACACAGCGGATGTCCATGGAGCAGCAGTGAACGGCGGCATTGACGACAGCGTGAAACTGAGCCCTGGCCAGGTCATCAACCTGCTCCACGATGCCAATACCATCAGCACCACCGGCACCACCTACAGCATGATCACCGGCAAAGACGTGGTCACGGACCCCGGCTTTGTCCAGCACAAAGTCCTCATTAAAGAACAGGACCCCAATACCATTGTCCTGTACATCCCCGCCGGGGACAAAGGTTTCCTGAACCCCGATACCAAACTGATCCCCGAGCAGCGGGAAGCCGCCATCAGCGAACTGGTGAACGCTTCCGACCTGGCCGCCACCCAGGGCTATGCCTCGGCTGTGGCAGCCTACGAAGCAGCCTGGCTGGAAGACCATTCCGTGGAAGCCAAATTTATCCCCTATGCCGTCATCGGCGGCCACGACCTGCGCTATGACACCGGCTCCTACGTGGACAGCCAGGGCCTTAACACCGAGTTGGGCTTTGTGAAACGCACCTTTGACGGCAATCACGCCGATACCCTCATGCCCTTTGCTGAGTACGGCAACGGCAACTACACCAGCCACCTGGACAGCGGCGCCAGAAGCGACGGCGACCAGCACTACCTGGGAGCCGGCCTGCTGCTTCGCAGAGACCTGCGCAGCGGCCTCCATTACGAAGGCATGCTCCGGGCCGGATACCTGTCCGGAGATTTCCGGGGCGTGCTAGCCGGTCACCGAGCCTCCTACGATACCGGTTCCCAATATATCGCCGCCCATTTGGGCCTGGGGAAAATCATCTCCAAAGGCCAGGACGACTTTGACTACTACGGCAAATTCTATTGGACCCATCTGGGCAGCGATACCACCGCTATTCATACCAATCTAGGCAGCGGCGACTACCATTTGGACAGCGTGAACTCCTATCGGACAAGACTCGGCCTGCGCTGGACCAGACATTTGGGCGCCCAGAACACCATCTATGCCGGCCTGGGCTGGGATTACGAATTTGACGGAGAAGCCAGAGCCCAGTACAGAGAATTTAGCACCCCCGCCCCCAGCGTCCAGGGAAGCAGCGGCATGCTGGAGCTCGGTTGGCAGAGCAAAGCAACGAAAGAGAACCCCTGGGGCGCAGATCTGCGAGTGACAGGCTGGACCGGAGCACAAAGAGGGGTAACATATGGGGTGACAATAAGCAGAAGACTTTAAACGTAAGCAAGAAAGTTTAGAGCGTACCGTAACAGTCGGAATTCAGGAAAACGGAGCACTTCCAACAGCTTGAAGCCCGAAAAGCAGGGCTTCAAGCTGTTGAGGAATCAAGATAGAATATACGAAATGGCTGGAGACAATCCACGATGGATTGCCTCCAGCCATTTTATTGCGGCGCCAGCGCCGCAGAAGGAGCCTTCCCCACCCAGGGCCTTGGATTCTTGGTGTGGCCCGTCTCTCCCCTTCCTGTTAGGCGGGGAGGGCAGAGGACGTGCTGGCCGGTTCTGTAGGTGTTTTAACAGTTAATGTAGTGGGAATGCGATTGTAACGACTAACAATTGACCAGTAGTGGTCTGGATGCCTACCACAAGCGTGTGGTAGGTGTCAGCCAAAGGCTGACGGAGGAAGTTAATTACTGCCTTCTCCTTACCAGTGCACTGCTCAGCGTGCACTGGAAAAGGGGAAGGTGTCGGCGCACTCGCCGGCGGATGGGGTTCAAAACCAAGATTCTCGCACTACACCCCGAAGACCGCACGACCAAAAATCCGGTACAGAGTTTTCTGCAGCTAAAAATTGCCCGTGGGCAATTTTTCTGTAGTTGAGCTACCATCCTCACCGCACTAGCCCCAAAAGGGGACGGACGTTTCCCATTCGGGGGGAGTCGTATCCATTTCTCAAGGCCTTAGCCGCTGAGAAATGGAATATACGACCCCTGCGACAGCCGTCCAGGAACCGAGCCTGCAAGGCGATGGCGACTGGAATACGGCGAACCGCTCGAGGATTCCCCGCACTAGCACCATGAAGTCCGCTGACCGCACTATTCCGCAAGCCACCCTCTATCGTGCCAAGAATCCCCAAAATTTATGTAAAATTCCCTATAATCCTGCTATAATAGTATTATGTAATAACTGTCGTAACAAGATGTTTGTAAGGGAGGGTGTATTATGGGGAAAGAAAGTAAATGGCTATATGCTTCTATCATGGCTGCTGTTTTTGCTGCGGGGGCAGGCTTGCATCCAGCCCTTGCAGCGGATGTTACCGGAAAGACCACGACGGTTGACACGGAAGTAAAGGTAGACGTCTACGGCGGTCAGGGCACCGAGGCAGGGGACAATGTCACCAAAAACACGGTGACCATCACCGAAACGGGCTATGTCACGTGGGGCAGGGTCTACGGCGGCTATTCTCCTTATGGCAAAGCCGATGAAAATACGGTGGATGCAGAAAATGCGTATGTCAAAGGCACGGTCTATGGCGGCTACGTTTTTCTTGATGAAGACAATACAAGCATCACTGCACCTTTTACGGCAGACGCCAGCGGCAATACGGTTACGCTGAAAAATACCACCGTGTTTAGCCTAATATATGGTGGTTCTGTAGAGCGTATCGGCGAAGACTCTGACCTGTTCCCGTATCTGCAGCCTTCTGCTGCCAGTAACAACACAGTGACCATCACCAATGAATCAACTACACCTATTACCTATCAGGATATCTATGGCGGCTACACGACTAAGGGCGATGCCAGCGGCAATACCATCAGACTGGAAGGGACCCTCAGCGGCAGTGGGGCGGAAGCCCAAACGAATGTGTTTGTGAAATCTAGATTTCTTAAACAATCTGCATATGTAACCGGCGGTGAAACGTGGGGTGGCAGTGCCAACGGAAACAAGGTCAGCTTGGAGAACATCGGCATTAACGATAACGTTATTGGCGGTTATACAGAAAATGATCTGTATGTATCGGACGATAGGAGGGCCTACGTCAGTACCAATGGAAACAGCATATATTTAAAAAATGTGTATGGCGCAGATGACGACTCGGGAAATAATCATTGGTCCGAGGCCCTCGGTGGCTATGTGCTTGTTTTTGCAGATTTAGACCCGGAAAACGAAGGAGCACAGCTATACGGTGAGAGCAATGATAATACGGTGACTCTGGTTGGCTCACCTGACATGCCCCAGTTGGCACACATCAAAACCGCCAGTGGCAGCTATACAGAATCCAATGCAAATTTCAATGTAAACGATACGAGTTCGGCTGAGCGCTATGCTGTATCCTTGAGCAGCAATGGTAATACGGTTTCCTTAAATCACTACCAGGCAGGAAATGTCATAGCCGGCAACTCCGGCACTGCCGTATATGTTTATAAGGAATATGGTTCTCAGAAGAACTCAAGTTCTCTATCCATAATCGCAAGTGACAGGGCAAATGACAACCGCGTCTTCTTGACGGACAGCACTGTTACCCGCAACGTCATTGGCGGTGGGACCGCTGCCTATATTGAAGCGGATGAGGCCATTGACCTGGGAATGACGCTTACACAGAGCATGAGCGATACGGCCACGGGCAATACAGTCGTTCTGACAGGAAGCAATGTGACAGGACAAATTGACAATGAGGAACTACGCTATGGGCACGTGGTTGGCGGCTTGGCCTTCCAAGGTACAGCCGCAGGCAATACGGTCAACCTTTCTGACAGCACGGTAACCAGTGCCTATGGCGGCGCTGCAGGTGAGTTGGGAACAGATGGCACGTTGAGAGACGACTTGAATGAAATAGCATTCCTGAGCGACACCTACGTAGGTGCTGAGACTCAAGCTAAGCTTACCAGCAAGGCCAAAGACAATACAGTCAACATGATCAGCGGCACCGCAGATTCCCTCTGGGGCGGCTACGCAAAAGCTTTTGAAATAACACAAAGCGATTATGTAAACCATGTAGAAGTTTTCACTACCACAAACTACGACAGCGGCTCCGCCAACGGCAACACAGTCAACTACTACGGCGGCACGGTGAATCAAAGTATCATCGGCGGCCAGTCCGAATCCGCCGCAACCAACGACAACATCGTGAACCTGTATGGAACCCTGGTGGGCAGCAGTGTCAGCCTCTCCGGCGGCATTGGCAAGACCGAAAGCACCGGCAATACCCTGAACGTCTATACCCTGAACAACAGTGTTGCCAACCTGGACCACTTCCAGAACCTGAACTTCTACGTGCCAACTGAGGCCGTAAACGGAAATACCATGCTGACAGTAACGGGTACGGCAGATGTGTCCGGGGCGTCCATTCAGGCTGGCGTGGAAAAGACCACGGCCCTTAAAGGCGGGGACGAAATCAACCTGCTGTATGATGCCAAGGGCATCACTGCGGACGGGGCGACCTACGGAACCCTGGCTGGCTTGGATACGGTTATGGATGCCGGGTTTGTGATCCGGCCGGTGGAGGTAAAGCAAAAGGACGCCAACACCCTTGTGCTGCACGTCCTGGAGGGCCAAAAGGCCACACTTTCTCCGGATACCAAACTCATTGCTGAATCCAGTGCCGCAGCCCTGAACTTCATTGGGGCAGGAGCGGATACGGCCCTGGATGCCGGCTTTATGGCAGCTTCCCAGGCCAGCCAGAACAGCGAAAGCCAGAAGAACTTTACGCCCTACGTTACTATCGGCGGGCAGAACATGCGCTACGATACCGGTTCCTATGTGGACAGCAACGGCTACGCCGGGAACCTGGGCCTGGTACGGCGCATTGCCAACGATAATTCCGTAGATACCATCATGCCCTTTGCCGAATACGGCAAAGGCAACTACACCAGCCACCTGGATAACGGCAGCCGGGGCGACGGTACCCAGCACTATGGCGGCGTAGGCCTGCTCTTGCGCAGGGACCTGAACAACGGTGTATATTACCAGGCCAGCCTCCGGGCCGGCGTCATGGACGGCGACTTCCGGGGCGCCCTGGAAGGCTACCATACCACCTACGACACCCATGCCCGGTACGCCGGCGCCAGCCTGGGTCTGGGCCGGATCTACCAACAAACCGACAAAGATAGCGTGGATGTATATGGCCGATTCAATTATACCCATCTCACCAGCGATGACGTAACCCTGCACAATGCCCTTGGCACGGCGGACTATAACCTGGATGCAGCCGATTCCTACCGCACCAGATTGGGCGCCCGCTGGACCCATAATTACCAAAAGAACCAGTCCTACTACGCAGGCCTGGGCTGGGATTACGAATTTGACAGCACTGCCAGAGCCACCTATGATGGCCTCAGCACCCCGTCCCCGGAGAGCAAAGGCTCCAGCGCCCTGTTAGAACTGGGCTGGAAGAGCGACGCCACCAAGGAAAACCCCTGGGGCGCAGATCTCAGAGTGACCGGGTGGGCAGGGAAGCAAAGAGGTTTGGTGTTTAATGCATCCCTCACACGGAGACTGTAAATGTGAAAGAAAGTAAAAAGCCGCTCTCCAAAATCATGCAGATTTTGGAGAGCGGCTTTTTTGCTTGAAATCGGGGGATGAGTGGGGCGCTGACAGGTAGTGCTGAAGAAAACGGACGACGTGCTACGCTTTCTACGAAAGCGTAGAGGTGTTTTTGGGAATATATTGCGGCGCCAGCGCCGCAGAAGGAACCTTCCCCACCCAGGGCCCTTGGATTCTTGGTGTGGCCCGTCCCTCCCCTTCCTGTTAGGCGGGGAGGGCAGAGGACGTGCTGGCCGTTACAGGTAGTGATTTGATAGCTCATGTAGTGGTGACGCTATAGTAACGATTAACAATTGACCAGCAGCGATATAGAACGCTTCCTGCAAACGTTGCGTTCGCGTCCAAACAGCGCTACAGTTTTTCCAAAAGCTGTTTGGTATACGCGAGCCATGCGACAGCCGTCCGGGAATCAAACCCGTAGGGTGCTGATGACCGGAATACGGCGAACCGCTCAGGAAGTGGTGCCGGTAGGCACCGATAGAAGTTCATTAAAGCTATTTTTCGCGGCGCTAGCGCCGTAAATGCTGGGGTGAACTTCCTCAGTCATCCCTACGGGCTGACGGCCCCTACACGCTTGCAGGGGCCAGTCTTAGGCCCATACGAGTCATGTGCTAAACGGGGTATAGCAAAGCAACATGGTTCGTAAATATCATCACTACTCTAGTCTATTACATGACCGGTAGGGGCCTGGAAGCCTTCTGAGTGGTTCGCCGTACTCCAATCAGCGGCGTCCTCGCGGACTTGCTTCTTGGACGGCTATCACATAGGTCGCATATTCCAAATGTCCTTGAAAACTGAATTGACATTTGGATGCGACCGTAAAGCGTTGGAGAAGGTGTCGCCAGAGGCGACGGATGAGGTTCACTACGACTTTTTCTGCGGCCGTAGGCCGAATGCCTTCTCCTTACCTGTTCGCTATGCGAACAGGAGAAGGGGAAGGGTGGCTGCGCCCAAGAGTAAAACGCAGCCGGGATGGGGTTCAAAAGTAGGATGTCTGTACCGCACCCGTTGAGAACGTCGACCAAAAATCCGGTACAGAGTTTTCTCCAGCTAAAAATTGCCCTTGGGCAATTTTTCCGTTGTTGGACTACCTAACGGTCCGCACTAGCCCCAAATGGGGACAAACCTTTCCCCACACAGGGGGAAAATGCCGCAACGCGGCAAAAGGGGCTTTCCCAGCCGTCACCCAAGCCTTTGCGGCCGACCGCCGCATACACCTAGCCCCGCTCCAGTTATAGAGCGGGGCTAGTATGGGGTCATACCTCACCCAGTATTATTCTTGCGGCTGAAAATTTTCAAATGCCATGTTCACTGATAACCAAGATTGGGCCAAGGGCAGGAGTCGTTTGCCGTTGGGTGTCAGTTGGGTGCCCCGGGAGCCTTGCTGCCGCAGGACCAGCTGAGCACCTACCTGGCGTTCCAGCTGCTTTAGCCGATAGCTGACGGTAGCCTGGGATACATAAAGCACCCGGGAGGCTTCACTGATATTATTGACCTTAGCAATGGTCAAAAACGTTTCTACCAAATCTTTTTCCATAGGGGATGCCTCCCATCTCAAATTATGGCGGTTTCGTTTTGGGTAACAAGAAGCGATGCTTCGGCAGAGGGGTTCAAGAAATAGAAACAGAGGGTTTTGAACAAGTCCAGAAGCATCGCTTTCAAGTTTCACAAGCAATAAGCCAATAAGGCGGAAGAAAACAGATTAGAAGCCGTATAGTTCGGCGGGATTGTCGGTCAGAGCCAGGCGTCTCAGCCGGTCACTGGGCAGCCATTGGGCTAGCAGTTCCACCAATTGGAATTCGTCCGGCTTTTTCTTTTCCGTAACATGGGGGAAATCCGTCCCCCAAACAATCCGTTGGGGAGCAAACTCGGCAATGGTACGGGCAGTTTTTGTAGCATCCACCCAAGGATATACGCTGGTGGTGTTCAAATAGGGACCGGTGAGTTTAATCCAGGTGTTGCCTTTTTCCAGCATTTCCTGGATGAACGTCCAAGCCGGGTCTTTGGTGCCCAGCACCGGATCCAGGCGCCCCATATGGTCAATGACAATTTTGCAGTCCATTTTTCGGATGACGTCAGCATGCTCGGCAATTTGGGCGGCGCTCATATGCAACTGGATATTCCAGCCCAGGTCTTTTACCCGTTCGCTGAGAGGGTAGCAGTCATCAAAGGAAACAACTGCATTTTTTGGGTTCCATACGCTAAAACGCAGCCCCCGTACCCCGCCTTCATGGAGCCGTTCCAATTCCTTATCGCTGACAGTGGCATCTACGACGGCAATGCCCCTTACGTTGGCCGGCCCGAACTTCTGGATGGCGTCTAGCAGGCAGGTATTGTCCTTCCCAAAGGGTTTCGCCTGGACAAATATGGCTCTAGGCAATTCCAGCTTTTCTGCAAGATATTTATAGGTTTTCACAGTGCCAATCTGGGAAGCTGCCTTACCATCATTGGGGAAAGCAGGATCAATAATGTGCAGGTGTGCATTGCATGCCTGGGGCGGCATGGTGAAACTGAATTTGTTTGTGCTCATAATACCCACAACCTCCGTTATTTTGTTAAGACCATGGTATCATGAGTGCTATGTAATAAAAAAGCAGTTAAATGGAACGATACCGCAACTTTAGGTTGCGGATTTTTTATGTCCTTAGATGCAACCTTTGGTTGCAGACTTACAAATACAAAGTGCTTTTCATTACATGGATGAAACGGTAGCATGTAGGTGAAGGCAAGATTCGGTTGATAATTCACTGAATTTTAGAAATGCAATAAAAGGAGGCAGTTCAATGGGAAAGACAGCCATTGTAAAAATTATGGAGCGTGCATCTGGCCATCCTGTCAAGGTAGGGGAACGGGTCTGGTGCCATGTGGACCTGGCTTCCGCCAGAGACTTCGGCGGTGCCAACTGCGTGCTGCAGTTTGAAAAGGAAATGGGCAAGGATGCCAAGGTATGGGATCCCAATAAAGTAGCCTATACCTTTGACTTGCAGACACCCTCCCATTCGGAAAAGGTATCCAATAACCAGAAAATCATCCGGGAATTTGCAAAAAGACAAGGTATTCCTCATCTGTTTGACATCAACCACGGCATCGGCCAACACGTTATGCTGGAAGCCGGCCTGATCAAACCGGGGGATGTGGTCCTGGGCACGGACAGCCATATGAACCTGCTGGGTTCCGTAGGCGCCTTTGCTACCGGCGTTGGCAACTCTGACGTAGCAGCTGCGTATGTGAAAGGCCTGTGCTGGTTCCGGGTTCCGGAAACTATGAAAATCAACATCACCGGTCATTTCAAAAAAGGCGTGTGTATGCGTGACCTGCTTACCAAGATTGTAGGCGACCTGGGTGCCGGCGGCATGGACTACCTGGCAGTGGAATTCACCGGCGATACGGTAGAACGGGCTACTCTGGCAGAGCGGATTACCCTGTGCTCCATGGTAACCGAAATGAGCGGCAAGGTTCCCCTGATTATGCCCAATGGCCCTGTACTGGATTGGCTGGTAGAACGGGCTGGGAAAGAAGTGGTGGACCGGGTGAAGGCGTTGTCTGCTGACCCCGATGCTGAGTACTGCCAGGTTCTGGAATACAATGTGGACGAATTGGAGCCCATGGCCTCCTGCCCCGATGCACCGGATAATGTAAAGACTGTCCGGGAAGTTGCTGGTACCCATGTGGACCAGGTTCATATCGGTTCTTGCTCCAACGGCCGCTACGAAGATATTAAAGCTGCCCATGACGTGCTTATGGCAGGCGGCGGTAAGATCAATCCGGGCACCCGGGTAATCATCACCCCCTGCACCACGGAAGTGGAACTGCAGTGCCTGAAAGACGGCTTCGTTACGGATTTCCTGAATGCCGGCATTGTTTTCACCAATCCCACCTGTGCCCTGTGCACAGCAGAACATTACGGTGCACTGCCTGCAGGGGATGTGGGCGTAGCCACCAACAACCGGAACTTCATAGGCAAAGTGGGCAAGGGGAGCCATACCTATCTGCTTTCTCCCATGTCTGCCATGGCTACTGCACTTCGGGGCTGCATCACTGACCCCCGGGATATTTTGAAATAGGGAGGAACGCAGAATGAACAAACAAATTGGCCGTGCCTGGGTATTAAGCGATAACGTAGATACGGATTTGATTTATCACAACAAATATTTGGCGGAAACAGACCCCAAGCAAATGCCCCAATACGCTTTTGAATATTATCCGGGCATGGAAAACTTTGCCAAGGAAGTAAAACCTGGGGACTTTGTTGTAGCTGGTAAGAACTTTGGCTGCGGTTCCAGCCGAGAACACGCCGTATACTGCTTGAAATACGCCGGAGTACCCTGCATTTTGGCAGAAACCTGTTCTCGAATCTACTACCGGAATGCCATCAACAACGGTTATCCGGTCCTGTTCGTCAAGGGCTTGTCCCAGGGCATCAAAGACGGCAAGATCAAAAACGGCGATACCCTGGAAGTTGACCTGTCCACCGGGGAAATCAAAGACCAAAACACCGGTGTGGTTTTCCACGGAGATGCCGTCAGCAACCTGGAACACGAAATCATGGAAGCCGGAGGGCTGTTCCCCTATATGAAAGCCCACGCCAAAGAAGACTAAGGAGGCACACGAGTATGGAATTAAAGAAACCGGCCCTGGTCGGTACGCTGGAATCCAGCGATGTGCAGATTAAACTGTTTCCCAATCCGGGAAAAGGCATTGATATCGATTTGCAGAGCGTTGTAAAAACCCTGTTTGGTGATGCTATCGAAGCTACCATCCGGGAAGTCCTGAAGAATTTTGACGTAAAGGACGCCAGAGTAGAAGTGTACGATAAAGGCGCCTTGGATTTTGCCATCCGGGCCCGCATGGAATGTGCGGTCTGCAGAGCAGCTGAAATCCATTACGATTGGGGAAAGGAGGATCAACATGGCCAAAACTGAGCTGATGCGGACCTCCCTCTATGCTGGAGGTACCAGTCCTGTGAAAATGATTCAGGCTGGCTTCTATAATGAAGACTGCCTGGTTTACGACCTGGAAGATTCCGTTTCTTCTGGCGAGAAAGATGCTGCCCGTTTCTTGGTCTACAACGCAGTGAAATACCAGCGCCCGGCCGGCAAATATATCCTGATCCGGGTCAATGGCCTGTACTCCAAAGAATTGGACGAAGACCTGGAAGCAGCAGTACGGGCACAGCCCGACGCCATTCGCCTGCCCAAGGTGGAATATGCTGAGGAAGTCAAACGGGTGGATAAAAAAATTACTGCCATTGAAAAGAAGGCCGGCCTGCCTGTTGGCGGAATAGCCCTGTGGTGCAATATCGAATCCTATTTGGGCGTACTCAATGCCCGGGAAATTGCCAAGGCCAGCCCTCGGGTGGCAGCCATGGCCCTGGGTGCCGAAGACTTTACTGCCAGCATGAGCGCCCAGCGCACCAAGCCGGGTTGGGAAATCTTCTACGCCCGGAACACCATCCTGATGGCCTGCCGGGAAGCCGGTATTTCCGCCCAGGACGCCGTGTTTTCTGATATCAACGACAGCGAAGGCCTTCAACGGGATCTGGAAATGACCAGAACCCTGGGCTTTGACGGCAAAACCTGCATGCATCCCAGACAGATTGACAAAGTAAACGCTTGCTTTACCCCTTCCCGTAAGGAGATTATCAATGCAGTCCGAGTGCTGGAAGCTTTGAAGAAAGCTGCCCGGAATCATACGGGCGTTTGCACGCTGGACGGTGGCATGGTGGATAAACCCATGGAACTCCGGGCCCGCTCCACCTTGGCCAAAGCAGAGGCTGCTGGAATCAAGATCGGGGGTAACTTGTGATGATAGAAAATAGTTTAGGACGCAAACTGCCGGAAAAAATCGGCGATTATGTAGTAAAACCCTATCAGGGCGCCTATGTAACCCCAGCCCGGAAAGGTCCTGTGGTTACCAAGCGTACGGCAGGCCATAGAATTCCCGGAGATACCAAACTCCTGGGAAGCTTGGAGGAAGCTATCAAAGCCTCTGGCCTGCAAGATGGCATGACCATCTCCTTCCACCATGCCTTCCGGGAAGGGGACAAAATCATTGGTCAGGTACTTCTGGCCATCCGCAAACTGGGCATCAAGCATCTGCGTTTTGCCCCCAGCGCCGTGGTCAACATTTCCCAACCCTCCATTGTGGACTTTATTGAAGACGGAACCATCGACCGGATTGAAGCCAGCGGTATCCGCGGCCAATTGGGGGATGCTGTGTTGGCCGGTGAAATGGAAAAGCCGGTAATCCTCCGTACCCACGGTTCCCGGCCCCGGGCTATCGAAGCCGGCGAACTGCAGATTGACGTAGCCTTCATCGGCGCTTCTGCTGCAGACGATAACGGCAACTGCACCGGCCAAATCGGCCCCAATGCCTGCGGCTCCCTGGGTTACTCTTTCGTAGATGCCCAAAATGCCGGCTGCGTGATTGTCATCACCGACAACCTGGTGGAATATCCCTGCTGCCCGGTAAGCATCAGCCAACAGTACGTGGATTATGTGGTGAAGGTGGATTCCATCGGCGATCCTGCCAAAATTGGCGCAGGGGCTGCTCGGCTCACCAAGAACCCTCGGGATCTGATGATTGCTGAACGAACTGTGGACCTGATTTCCGCTTCCCGCCGCTTCAAAGACGGCTTCTCCTTCCAGACCGGCGCCGGCGCCATCCCCATTGCCATTACCAAATATCTGGCAGAACGGATGAAAGAACGGGGCGTCAAAGCCAGCTTTGCCCTGGGCGGCATTCCCGCAGCCATCATCGATATGTATGATGAAGAACTGGTGCGGGTGGTTGCCTGTAGCCAAAGCTTCGATAACGTAGCAGCCAGGGCCATTGTGGATCGTCCTGGGGTTATCGAAATTGACAACGCCGACTATTCCAATGCCTATAACAAAGGCGGCTATCTGAACCGGGAAGACTTCGGCGTACTGGGTGCCCTGGAAATCGATACGGACTTTAACGTAAACATCCTCACCGGATCCTCCGGCGAAATGATGGGCGGACTGGGCGGCGGCCCGGATGTAGCCGGCGGCGCAGCCATTTCCATTGTTACCATCCCCATCATCAGAGGCAGAACTCCTTCCGTGGTAAAACATGTGTTTACCCTGTGCACCCCCGGTGAAACCGTGGCAGCAGTAGTAACCGAAGCCGGAATTGCCTTGAACCCGAAACACCGGAATTACCAGGAACTGAAAGAAGATTTGGAAAAGACCTCTTTGAAACTGGTAACCATTGAAGAACTGCAGCAATTGGCTGAATCCCTGACAGGCGTCTATAAACCCATTGAAACCACCGACAAAGTAGCCGCCATTGTAGAATATCGGGACGGCACCGTGCTGGATGTAATTCGCCAAATCAAAAAGTAAACAGGATTATCCACACGGATGCCCCTTGAAGGCTGGTGCAATGATGAGAAAAACATTAGCTCAAGTCTTGGCGGACTATGCAGTGAATCTGCACTATGACCAATTGCCAAAAGCCTCCATCGAGCGCGCTAAAGAAGTTATTCTAGATGCCAGTGCCAACTTCATCAATGGACGATTTGATGCAGCTGCAGTACCCCTCCTGCAATATGCAAAATCAATCAGCGAAGAAGTTAAAACTGAAGCTACTTTCACTTTTTTGAGCGAGCAGGATTACGCACTTTCTACACGTGCAGCGATATTCGCTTATTGCGCAATGGGCAGAATGGCAGATATGGATGATGGCTTTAGTAAGGCAATGGGCCATCCTGGTTCGTTTCTGGTTCCAACATTACTGATAATGGGCAAGCTGCATAAAATCTCAGGTAAAGAAGCTATTGCAGCCCTTGTTGCTGCGTATGATGTATACGCACGGATTGCTGAAGCTTTAAACCCCTATATGCATAGGGAAAGGGGATTTGATGCAACCGGTGTATGTGGTTCTGTAGCAGCTGCGGCATTATTGGCCAGAATAATGAAATGCGATTCTGGCCAGGCCGCAAATGCTATGGGTTTAGCAGGGACTTTTTCTGGAGGAATTATAGAATGCCAGCAAGATGGTACCTCAGGAAAGTATCTCTGTGGAGCCTGGGCTGCGCTTAATGGTTTGCGTGCAGTAGATTTGGCAAGAGCTGGATTTACTGGATCACCGCAAATTTTAGAAGGGAAAAGGGGACTTTTCCAAGCCTTTCAAAGCAGCCATGGTTTTGAGACTGATCACGTATTGGATAGTTTAGGGAAGTTGTTTAAAATTAATGAAGTCTATTTTAAGCGGTTTGCCTGCCTGCGAGGTGTTCATGCAACTTTGGATGCAGCTTTGCAGTTAAAAGAAAGCTATCACCTGGTTCCTGAGCAGATTGAAAAAGTGGAAATCAGAGCATCCAGTTATTTGCTTCGTTTTGCAGAACCTTATACCAAAACTGAGATTAGTGCACAATCCAGCCTGCCTTTTACAACAGCGGTAGTACTGCTTTATGGAAAGTTGGATGCCGCAGAATTTTTGAGAGAATGTTTAAAAGATGAAACTGTGTCTCGCTTTGAAGAACGAATTATCGTAAAATATGATTCTGACTTAGAAGCATATTTAAAAGAACATCCTTCACATTTTAGTGCCAGTAAAGTAGTTGTCTATACAAGCAGTGGGAAAATTCTGACCCACACTCAGCATATACCCATAGGAGAAACAAAAGAGACGAAATTCGGCTGGGATATGGTGGCATCAAAATTTACCCATCTTGTAGAAAAAACTCCATTTGGAGTTCTAAATCAGCAATATATTCATCAAATCCAGCAGTTAGAATATTGTAATGCTTTATCAGAAATATTTGTACTAAAGTAATAATCTGATTTGTTCTTACCCAACTGAAGTCAAGCTTTTATGAATACCCTATTTTTAAGGAGATGTTGAGCGTGAAAGTCACATTAGATTTGTATGCAACTGTTGCTTTGGCACTGTTCTTTTTCTATATTGGCAGCATTATCAAAAACCATCTGAAGTTCTTGCGGAAGTTTTGTATTCCTACACCCGTTGTTGGTGGTATCCTTTTCGCCGTCATTAATCTGATTTTTCATCAATACAACATTTTGCACTTAAAGCTGGATGCAGTCTTTCAAAACCTTTGCATGGTAGCCTTCTTTACCAGCATTGGGTATTCTGCTTCTATGAAAACTGTGCGGAAAGCTGGAAAACCCATTATTTTGCTGACTGTAAGTACTGCCATTCTTATTACTATGCAGAATATTATCGGCGGTTATACTGCTGTTGCTCTTGGCCTGCCCAAATTGCTAGGGCTCTGCCTTGGGTCTATTCCTCTGGTTGGCGGTCACGGCAATGCTGGCGCTTTTGGTCCGCAAATTCAGAGTATGGGTATTAATAGTGCTACAACGGTTGCAATTGCAGGGGCAACGTTTGGCTTAGTATTCGGTAGTTTATTAGGCGGCCCAGCAGCTGACTTTTTGATTAGAAAATTTAAGCTCAGTGGTACGAATGTAGTGGAAAAGACCTTAGAAGTGGAAAACGAAGGCGAAGGCTCTACAGACGAATTGAAAATTTCTGAAAAAGAATTTATCTCTCATGTGATGCTGATGGCTTTCCATATTTTCATCTCGATGGCCTTTGGTGTTGTATTGAACGTATTGATCAAAAGATCCACTGGCATTACTATTCCAGTTTTCCTTTGCTCCATGCTGGTGGCTGTGGTTATTCGAAACATTTCCGATTATACACATCTCTATCCCACCTACGAACGGGAAGGAAATATCGCAGGTTCTATTTCCTTGAATATTTTCCTGGCTTTGGCAATGATGTCTGTAGAACTGTGGCAGCTGATTGATCTGGCTGTTCCCATGGCAATCATTTTGCTGGTGCAAGTGATCACCACTACCGCTTATGTAGTACTGGTTACCTTCCCGCTGATGGGTAAGGATTATGAAGCGGCTGTAATGTGTGCAGCTCAGATTGGCTATGGTTTTGGGGCAACCCCGAACGCTATGATGAACATCGCTACTGTTGAAGAAAAATACAGCCCCGCACCACAATCCAGATTGGTTGTACCCTTTGTAGGCGGCCTGTTCACTTCACTGATTAATGCAGCATTGATTACCACCTTTATCAATCTGTTTGCATAAGGTATATGGAGGCATTCGAATGGAAGAAACAAGTGTAAGCAAACTGGTGAATTTGTTTGATGATATGTCTTATGAGCAAATTCCCCCAGATATTCTAAAGTTAACCAAAGAATACGTTGCCGATTTTATCGGAATCTTTTGTGCCAGCACCAAAAAGAGTATGTCTCGTCAATTGCATGAGGCGTTAAAAGACAAACTGGGCGAAAAGCCTGTTGCTGAGGAACTTGCCATGTGGATGGCAAGTTCCGCCAGAATGTTGGATATGGATGATGGCCATCGTTTTGCCATGGCTCACCCTGGTGTTGTAATACAGGCCACAGCTGCTGCCATGGCTATGACTCTGCCCAAAGAAAAGGTGGATGGGAAAAAATATCTGGAAGCCATTATTAAGGGCTACGAAGTATATTGTTGGCAGGGCCGGGTGATTAATCCGTCTGCTTATTTGGAAAGAGGCATAGATGCCACCAGTGCCTGCGGCGCTGCTGCTGCCGCAGTGGTTGCTGGAACCTTGATGGGCTTTTCCAAAAAACAGCTGGTGGATGCCATTTCCTTGGCTGCAGCCGTAATTGGCGGGTTAAATCAAAGTGCAATTGATGGATCTGCCCAAAAGTATCTTGTGGCTGGCTTTGGCGCGAAAGTGGGAATTGCCGCAGCTCAAATTGCAGCTTATGGTTTAGGCGGGCCTTCCCACGTATATGAAGGAAAATTAGGCTTTGTTAACGCCTTCTCGGCTCATCCAGACCGCGAACTGTTGGAAGAACCGAAACTGCGCTGGGATATTCAATATGCATATATGAAGATTCATGCCTGTGTACGACGTATCCATGCCACGTTGGATGCTGTGAACAAGATTATGTCGGATCACCAGCTGCGGTTGGAAGATGTAAAAACGGTTCAGGTATTTGGCGGACCTTTCCTTTATGATGCAGGAACCTACGACCCCAAAGACAGTGCACAGGCACAGACCAGCGTTCCTTATGCGGTGGCAAATCTGTTAAAGTTTGGGGTAGTACGCGATGACTATATGGAAGAAAATTTGCAGAACCCTGAAATTGCTTCCCTGTCCAGGAAAGTAATCGTATTGCTGGATTCAGAAATTGCAGAGATGGCCAAAAAAGATAAAAGTTTGTGGGGCGCAGCCAAAGTACGTATTACGACAAACGAGAACAAAGAGTATGAAGTCTTGAAGAAAATTCCTGATGGTGATCGCGAATCTCCGTTCCCTCCAGGTACCATTGAAAAGAAATTCCTGGGACATGTTCAAGAAATTGCTGATGCAGAGTATGCAAAGCAACTTTGGAATACCCTTGAGTCGTTGGAACAAGTGACAAGTCCTTCCGATGTATTGACAGAAATGCTGCATCGGATTAAGGAGGCTAACTAACAATGGATTATATAATCCCTAAGCGTTTTGCTCATTTTATTGCGGAGACCACATACGAAAAGCTTCCGCAGGATGTTATTCAGATTGCCAAAGAAAGAATTATGGATACCTTGGGAGCTGCACTGGCTGGTGCCTCCCATTGGGAATATAAAGAAAACTTCCTGCAAGCCTGCAGGAAGTTTGGAAAAGGCGATACTGCTGTTATTACGGGTGGTGCAAAAGAGTTCCCGTTGGCAAGAGCGGCTATGATCAACGCTACCTTTGCTCATGGTATTGAGTTGGATGATGGCCATAAAAATGCAGGCGTACATTGCGGCGCCGCGATTATTCCTACAGCGTTGACGTTAGGCTCTGCACTGGGCTGCAGCGGTAAGGAAATTTTGACAGCCATTGTTATTGGCTATGATATTGTCTACAGATTAGCTTCAAATATGGCACCTTACCAAATCAAGAAGGGGTTTCATCCTTCTGGTAATGATGACACAATTGGCTCCATGGCTGTGGCCGGAAAATTGCGGAATTTGACGGAAAATCAATTGGAGCAAGGTCTGGGCCTTAGCGCTTTGTATGCCTCCGGTTTAATGGAAGCTACTGTAACAGGTCAGGCTTCTAAATGCATTCAGGTAGGGAATGCTGTATATAACGGCATTGCAGCCGCTTATTACGCTCAGGAAAATATGGAAGGTTCCCTCAGCGCCTTTGAAGGCAAGTCTGGATTCTTTAAGGCCAAGTCAGAAAATGTTGATCCTGAAAAGGTTTGTGAAGGACTTGGGGAGAAATTCCTGATTGGTGATACCTATAGTAAAATGTATCCTACTGCCAGACATTCCCAGCCTGCAATTGAAGCTGTCCTTGATTTGGTGGCTGAACATGGCTTCTCTTGGGAAGCTGTTGAAAAAGTATGGGTAGGGACCCACCAGGTAGCCTACGACATGACCGGTATTATCAAAGCTCCGAAGGATGCCGGAGAAGCTAAATTCAGCTTAGCTTACGGCGTTGCCCTGGCCTTGCATGAACACTGCTTTGGCATTGCCCATTTGGATGAGCGTTATACACAGGACCCCATTAATATTAAGCTCGGTAATTTGGTTACTGTCGCAGTTGATCCTGATGTTCAAAAACTTTATCCAAAGCGCAGAGGTGCCAAAGTAAAGGTCTATTTAAAAGATGGTACCGTGTATGAAAAGGAATTGTATGATTTGAAAGGGTCTCCGGGTAATCCCATTGGTTGGAAAGAACTGGAGCAGAAATTCCGGATTAATACTGAATCTGTGCTGCCTAAGAAGGAAGCAGATACATTGCTGGCTTTGATTCAATCCATGGATGAAGCCAGTCAAATAAACCCGCTGATGGATATCCTGAACACCGCCCGCTAAATGGTGGACGGGTTCAAGTCAGCAAACGAAGCACATTTTCGTTGTACTAAACGGATAAAGTTTTTCCCATAATCCGGAAGGATCTTTTCCTTTAAGGTAACCAAGGAAAATTGATTGCGAGCATCCAAACCAGCAATGGGGAATACGTTTAAATGATGTTCCGGATGAAGCTGATTCATTTCTGCAATGGAGGGAAGATACATAGTCCAGCAAATGCTGGCTGCATAATCCCGGGCGGACATCATAAAATGGATATCCAATTGGGTTAGCTCCATGACACAATTCAGCTGCAGGTTCCGTGCTTGAGCGTAATTTTCCAAGGCAATTCGAGAATTAAAGGTCTTGCGATTGAGAATAAATGGCACCTTCTGAAACATTGCCAGATCAACACCTTTTGCAAATTGCTCTTTGCAAGCAGGATAATTATCCGGAAAATATTGTGCCAGCATATTGTCAGAGATGACCAGGTACAACTGTTCATTCAGCAGCGGTTTGGATATTAACTGATGATGATCGACACCATCTTGATTAATGAGGACAAGATCCAATTCATTTTTTAAAACCCGATCCGTCAGTTCTTTTGAAACAGCGTACTCTACATCTAACAACACCTCTGGATAGAGAGCTTTGAATTCAGAAATCAACTCAGGAATTAACACCCGGTAGCGGCCTTCCGTTGTCCCTACACGGATACGGCCCTTCTTTGAAAGGCGGATATCTTCCAATTGGTTGTCCAGATTCTGTTCGAGAAATTGAACTTGCCGGAGCGTGTCTAACATCGCATGGCCTGCTGGCGTTAAAGTGAGTTTGGGGGTTCGTTCAAAGAAGGCAACATTATATTCCTGCTCCAGATTTTTAAGATATTTACTGAGACATTGGTGGGAAATATAAAGCTTATCTGCTGCATGGGAAATGCTCTTTTCTTCCGCAAGTGCAATAAAGTATTTGTAGTTGTTAAGCATAATGTGCTCCTTTCAAGATTTATATACTTATTTTATCGTTTCAAAGGCCTTCTTGCAATTATAAATTGCAAGAAAAAATAAACCATGAAATAAAAAGTTTCAGAACAAATTCTGAGAAAGAGGGTAATGATCATGACGAATTATAAACCCAATCGTAAAATCCCTGCTGTGTATATGCGCGGGGGCACTTCCAAAGCTGTTTTCTTCCATGCGGAAGATCTGCCGCAGGATGAAAAGGAACGGGATAAGGTGATTCTGAGTGCCTTTGGCTCTCCTGACCGCCGGCAGATCGATGGTATGGGCGGCGCCAACACATCCACCAGTAAGGTTGCTGTCATCAAAAAGAGCAGCCGTCCCGGTATTGACGTGGACTACGACTTTGGCCAGGTAGATGTTATGGCCCCCATTGTAGGCAAGACCATGAACTGCGGGAACATTTCCTCTGCAGTTGGCCCTTACTCCATTGATGAAGGTCTGGTCAAAGCCGTGGAACCTATCACCGAAGTGCATATCTTCAACACCAATACTAAAAAAGAAATTATTGCTCAGGTCCCTGTTAAAGATGGCAAAGCTGTAACCGAAGGAGATTTCGCCATTGACGGTGTACCGGGCACTGCTGCCAAAGTAACCCTGAAATTCGTTTCTCCCCAGGGCGCTGCCAGCGGCAAACTTCTGCCCACCGGCCATGTAAAGGACACCATTGAAGTAGAAGGCAAAACCTATGAATATAGCTTTGTAGATGCTGCCAACCCTGTTATCTTTGTGCATCCCGAAGACTTCGGCGTAAAGGGCACGGAAATCCCCAGCGAATTCAATGCACTGCCTAATTGTGCAGACATCTGCCGGAAACTGGAAGTCATTCGCGGCACTGGTGCTATTACCCTGGGCTTTGCCAAAGACCTGGAAGACGCCAAAAAGAACAGCCAAACCCTGCCGAAGATTGCTTTTGTAACCAAACCGGTGGATTACACCGCAGGCAGCGGCAAAGCCATTGGCAAGGACCAGATTGATATCGTGGGCCGCCTGTTCTCTGTAAATATGAAAATGATTGATGCCTATATGGGTACCGGCGCCATCTGCACCGTAACGGCTGCCAATACCCCTGGTACCATCGTCAATGAAATCGTTTGCGGAGACGGCAAGAACCCTTCCAATAAAGTAACCCACATTCGCATTGGGCATCCTTGGGGCATTATGGATGCTTACGCAGACCTGAAGGATAACCCGGATGGAACCCATACCGTGCTCAGCGGCAACCTGGATCGGACTGCCCGCCGTATTATGGAAGGCTATGTATACGTCCGTGATTGATGCAGCCTAAAGAAGCACCAGCTGCCTGCCTAGCAAAATACAAAAACACTCTCTTTAGGCAGGCCATAGGGGGAGCTGGGTGGAAGTAGAACGCAGCAATTGAGGAATATAGCAAAAGGACGAGAACAGAAATGCTCTCGTCCTTTTGTAATGTTTGTCATTGAAGTTGAGGCTGGGGGCCCGACCCACACCAATACCCCGCAGACCGCACGACCATTTATAAGCTCCAACCTTTATGCGGCCGCATCCAAACAGCCAAACAAATTCTGCAAGTGGCTGTTTGGATAATAAGGCCCATGCGATAGCCGTCCAAGAAGCAAGTCCGTCAGGACGTAGCTGATTGGAACACGGCTAACCGCTGGGGGAGCTGTCACCGCAGGCTGACTAAGGGAGTCGTATCCATTTCTCAAGGCTTTGGCCGTAGAGAAATGGAATATACGACCCCTGCGACAGCCGTCCGTGAACCGAACCCGCAGGGTGAAGGCGAATGGAATACGGAGAACCGCTAAATGCCGCAAAGCGGCAATGGGGGCTTGCCCAGCATTCCATATATTCTTAAAAATCCAGTACATCTTAAAAAATATAAAAATATTGATATTTATTTCTTATAATACATGTTTCAAATATTCGTTTTGGCAACCAAGTGACAACCAAGTGACAACCAAGTGACAACCAAGTGACAACCCAATATAAGTTAAGTTAAGATAATGTAAGTTAAGATAATATAATATAAAAAACATAAAAGCTTGGTGTTTTATATTTACATAGCACTACGTAGCTACAGATATACAGTTTTACTCTCCGTATAGCTTATATTTACCCGCTTACAGTGTATTACTCCTTCTGCTCTACAGAACGTTTACCACTTCGCTGCTTACCCAGAAAGCGCTTGCACACAGGCTCTGCCTGGGCTTTGCGGCACTGGTCTGGGTAATCCGGGTAGGGAGTCCTGGCGGCTATTTTGCAGTCGGCAAATGGAGATCTTACCAAATTTCGTTTTTAACGGGCGAAAAGCGTGAAATATGACCTCGGGTATGGACTGTATACAAAATACTGTTTCTGGACTGATTTTGGGCGTAATAGGGCTATTTGTACTTTTAAGATATACCCCATATTTATATTTATCTGGATTTTATTATAGCTAGCAGGGCCATGTCCTGGGGAAAATATTTCGTTAACCTGCTATGTGCAAGTATGAAACATAAGGCGCTCTTTTTGCCAATCGCAGAATAATAAGCCAAAATCAAGGCAGCTTCGAAGGGCTGAAACAATCGAGAAACCTAGGCACAGCCTATTGTTGTGTAGGGAATGCAAAAGTGAAAGAGCGACAATAAAAAACATAGAAAAGAATATTTTGTTACGCAAAGTACGTTCCGCGAGGAGCAAGTTTCACTGTGCATTTTTGACAATTTCGATTATATCATGATATTGCGTAATTGCAAAGAATGTCGAAAAATAAATTTGGGGTGAGGATTGAAAGGCCAAAATAGGAAAAGGTGGAAGTGATGAAGTATTGTATTTGTTGAAAGGCTGCCAAAATGAAGGCGGGTATTAGAAGGAAATTGTTTAAAGTCTGCTATTACGCATTGTTTCTGCAGGAACAGTGAGTATAGCAGGAGATTCTACTGTCATTTTGTTTTTGATTGTGTATTTACCAATTAATATAATTGGAAGCATACAAAAAATGGATATTTTACAACGTTAGATTTCTAAATATTCATTAAATACTTATTTGCCTTCTGTACTTAACTTTCCTACTCACTAAATCGACTTTAATAATAGGGAAGCCGTATTATACACTTGTATGTTTGGTAGCCTGGGTGATAAAATTGACAGTATAAAATGTATATAAAATACTAGCTATAGTTTAATTGCACTAATGGTTTTACTCAGGGATTGAGGGGAAATGCATGATTCTTTATAAGAATACGGCTTCTGCTTTTTGTAATGCTGTTGATGATAATCATATTGTGGATGACCTGGAAAATGCTTTCCTGACTCAGGTAGGGCATGGGGTGTCACCCAATGAAAAGAATTCCTGGAATAATTCCTTGCAGTTTATGGAGCGGGTAATTCGTAAGTCTGCGATTCCTGCGGATAGTGGTATTTTGTTGGAATACAATATTCCGGCTACTTCCAAGCGGATTGATGTGGTAGTCAGCGGTCATGATGAAAAGGAACGCAAGAACTTTGTCATTATTGAGCTGAAGCAGTGGAGCGAAGCAGAAGCAACGGATATGGACTTTTTGGTTCGTACGTATGTTGGTGGAGGCAAACGAGTGCTTCCGCATCCTGCTTATCAAGCCTATTCCTACAAGCAATTTCTGAGGGATATGAATACAGCGGTTGCGGATTCAACTCTGAATCCGTATTCTTGTGCCTATTTACACAATTATCATAAACAGACGCCGGAGCCGTTATTGGAAGAACAGTATGCTCCTATTTATGAGGATACCCCGCTTTTCTTTGCTTCGGATACCAAAAAACTGGAAAAGTATCTGGCGGAACGAGTGGGCAAGGGCCAGGGGATGGAAATCCTGGACGATATTGATTCCGGCAAAGTCAGACCTTCTAAGAAATTTATTGAATACGTTGCGGATATGCTTGACGGAAATCCGGTGTATACCTTGCTGGATGAACAGCAAGTGGCTTATGCGACTATTTTGTCCTATGCTATCAAGGCTGCGAAACGGACAACTATCATAGTGAATGGGGGACCGGGAACAGGGAAATCGGTAGTAGCCATGAATGCTTTTGTTGCGCTGCTAAAGAAAGGAAAAAATATTCGTTTTGTAGCGCCCAATGCTGCTTTTCGCTTGGCGATGGTTGATACCTTGGGTAAGGGTCGGAGAAATAGTAAAAAGCGGCTGAATGAACTTTTTATGGGTTCCTCAGCTTTTGCGGCTGCTGCTCCCTTGAGTTACGATGCAATTTTAGTGGATGAAGCTCATCGGCTGAAAGCTAAGGGCGCCTATATGTATAAGGGTGAAGGCCAGGTAGAGGATATCATTCGTTCTTCAATGGTCAATATCTTTTTTATTGACGATCATCAGCGCATCCGACTGGAAGATGAGGGTTCTGTCGCTTTGATTAAGGCGATGGCCCAAAAGTACGGGTCCGAAGTACATGAAGTAAAATTGGAGGCTCAGTTCCGCTGCGCCGGAGCAGAGGGCTTTTTGAATTGGGTGGAACATACTCTCCAAATTCGGGATACGGCCAACTTTGACGGTTGGGACAAGGAAACCTTTGAGTTCCAAATTATGGATTCTCCTCTTGCGTTGGAAAAGTATATACAGGAGAAAAATCAGCAGCATTGGAAGGCAAGAATGCTGGCTGGTTACGCCTGGCATTGGTCCACTGCAAAAGAAGGGAATCCTGATGCGGAGATTCCCGATGTCTGTATTCCAGAATTCAATTTTGCGCGGCCTTGGAATAGCCGTAAGAATTCTACTAATTGGGCTATTGATCCAAATATGCAGAATCAGGTTGGCTGTGTGCATACGTCCCAGGGACTGGAATTTGACTATGTAGGTGTCATTATTGGCAAGGATTTAATCTATAATCCGGAAACCTATGCCATTGAAGCGGTCTACAAGAATTATTGTGATGCTACGGGAAAGAAAGGTTTGAAAAATAAACCTGAAGAGTTGACCAAGCTGATTAAGAATATTTACCGTATATTGCTGTCCCGGGGAATGCGCGGCTGTGCAGTTTACTGCTGTGATAAGAATCTACAGGAATATCTGAAGAGTCGTCTGAAAAACATAACTTAAAAGGGTGGAAGGAAATCTTGGATTAGCATAGGCCGGAATATTCCGGACCATCTCTTTCACCTTCCCGGACTTTTTAGGCCACCTTGCCGGAGGCAGTAGTCCAGGTGGACTTGTAGGAATTTGCAGGCCCTGTGTCGCTTTCTGGGCGACCCACAGCTGGGGAAAGCTTGCTATACTAGGGGCAGAAGGGAAGGTGTTGTGTTATGAAGAAACTATTGTGGCTGGTGCTGCTTCTGTGTCTGAGTACTGGAACGGCGTTTGCGGCAGACTGGCAGCGGTTGGAAGAATCGGAATTAGGTGATGGCGGTGGCTTTATCGATATGGCATCCCTGCAAAAGGATGATGAAAAAGCCGTGGTGTGGCAAAAATACATCTATCCGGATGGGAAAATTGCCTTGCAGCAACTTGTCATAAAACATAAAGAAAGAAAAGATGCGCTAAAGGCAAAGTATGTTTTCGATGCTAATGGGAAAAGGAAAACAATTTATGAGGCTAAATCTGAAGCCGCTTTGTACTTCCGTGATATTTACCCCGAATCAGATGGTGAAATACTTTACACTCATTTTTGGCCTAATGAGATCAATACTTTTCCCGACCGATGGTATTATTTGGGAATCAACGACAGAGGCAATAGTTTTTATGTAGATAATTCCACAGTACAAAAAGATTCCGCATACGCTTTTGTATGGACAAAATCTGCGAGCCCAAATGGAACCTGGACTATTGCACACTATTTTATGAGACGCAAAGAAAGAACGTATACGGTACCAATCGCCTATTCTCTAGTTTACCCCGGAAAAGACGGGTATATAGATGCTGAAGGCTTTCCCAATGATGTGGAACTCATTCTGCCAGATTCGCTGGAAGAAAAGTTGTATGATGCGATTTGGTGAGGAGAGGCGTTGGGCGTAAGGTGCTGAGATATTGCTGCGGGCAATGTACATTATAGGCGTGGCGCTGGGGGGGCCTGGAGCCTTGGGGTTTTGCGAGGGCATTTTAGTGGGAAGATGGGTGTGCGATTTCTAATGTAAAATACGTCCCTGGATGAACAGAAAATTGGAAAGAAGCTGTTCTTTGCAAATTGAATAGCTAAGGAATTAAGGAAGGATGTAAGTGATGATTAGAACAAATATTATTACATTACTTATCACATTGATTATGGGAGTTTGCGTAAGCTGCAAAACAGGCGGTCTTGTCCAAATGGTAAAAGATGGAAGGTCTGCTGCTTATAAAGAAGTGCAATTGCATGGCACTGCATCAACTATGGAGGTAAAACTTCCTTTCAAAATAGCATCTGAAGGGGAAACATATCCGATTCCGGAAAATGATGTGCAGCATATGTCTCATCGTAAGGCCTTTGTAAAAGATAATGGAATTTTATGTTTTTATACTATAGCAGATAAATATAAAAACGATGATGTAAACAAACTAATAGAAGATGATAATACAAGTAATATCATACAAATGTTTGAAAAGCGTTTACAGAGTAAGGGAAATGAATATTCAAATTTAAAAATAAACGGCCAAAAATTAACAATTAGCGGAATTCCAGCTTTATTAATAGACATGACAGTTGATTCAGATAGTCTAGGAAAAAAGAAGGTAAAAATGCTAGTTATTATAAAGAACAATGAATTATGGGCCGCTGCATATGTGTACTCAGAGGATGATAAAGAGACAGAGGCGAAAGTCATTGATTCTATAAAGAATATCAGGGTTAAGGGGTAGTTTTTATGTATTGCTCTAAATGTGGGAAGAAAATAAAGGATGATTCTGTATTTTGTTCATATTGCGGAGCCAAAGTAATTCCACTGGCCGTAAAAATGGGTGATTCTTCTAGTATCGGGACACAAGAAGAACCACAAGAAAAGGATGAGATCAATTTAGATTTGACAATTCCAGATGCGGTTGAATCTTCTAATAATGGTACACAAGAAACGGAATTGGGGCACGAGAATGATGAAGAAGAGAAAAAACCTTCAAACCAGAGGAATGGCTGTTTATTATGGATCGGCTTTTTTGTGGTTTTTGCGGTTATAAGGAGCTTAGGAAACTTGGTTGCTGAAGGCGATTTAAATGTAAATCCACGGGTTGAATATACCGTCCCTGGTATTTTTACGGCAGTAATTGTAGCCTATATTTTATGGTATTATACCGGATATAAAGATATTTCGTCAGTCACTAAAAAAATAGCCGGGATCATACTTCTTGTAGCAAGCGTTATATGGGGTGTAGAAGGGGCAGTAGGATGCGGGATTTTCTTTTATGTTGTATATCGTTTATCTAAAAGCCGATAAAATCAGGTTGCAGGTGGGGAAAGCTTGCTATATTACTGGAAAGAAGGGAAGATGTTTATTGTGAAGAAACTAATGGGGCTGGTGTTGCTTCTGTGTCTGTGTACCGGGACAGCGTTTGCGGCGGATTGGCAATACTTGGGGGAATCCCAGGATGGGGCAGCCAGTGAATTTATTGATACAGCTTCTGTGCAAAAAGATAACAATGAGGCCGTGGTGTGGAAAAAATATATAACCCCGGAGGGTAAAAGTATACTGCAGCAGCTGGTACTAAAACGGAAAGTCAAAATGGCTGCGGTAAAGGCAAGGTATGTTTTTGCGCCTGATGGGACAAGAAAAATTGCCGACCTGGTGAAATCTGATTCAAAGCTGCGCTTTTTTGAGTGTTACCCTGAATCCGACAATGAAGTGATTTACGCCTATCTGTGGCCCCAGGATATCCATACTTCTCCTGACAGATGGTATTATTTGGGGACCGACAACGGGGGATGTAATTTTTATGTGGATAATTCCACCGTGGTAAAAGGCACCGAATACGCTTCGGTATGGACAAAAAGGCTGAGCCCGAAAGGTACCTGGACCATAGCGCACTATACTATGAGACGCAGAGAAAGATCGTATACGGTACCGATTGCGTATTCTCTTGTGCGGCTGGGAAAAGGCGGGTACATTGATGCGGAGAGTTTTGCTAAGGCCGCGTATCCGATCCTGCCGGATTCGCTGGAAGAAAAGCTGTATGATGCGATTTGGTGAGGGGAGTCGTTGGGCGTAAGGTGCTGAGATAGGGGTTGTATTGTTAAAGGTTCTTAGTGCTGGTACAAGAAGAACCTGGATGCGCTGGAAGGATCCCAGAGTCTTGGGTGCATAATTCGAGAGGTATCATTTTCGATAGGGCACAGATAGGGGGTACGACTTGAAAAAGATTGATAAAACGGATACGTTGCAGAAGATTTTGGAGAACCGGCATTTTTCGGTGGATTATTTTCAACGGGAGTATCGGTGGGGCAGAAAACAGATTGAGCAGATGTTGTCGGATTTCCAAAATACGTTTGAAGAATATTATGATCCGGAGAATCACGATTCTACGGTAGAAGTGGCTCATTATGGCTACTATTATATGGGGTGCATTATTTGCACTGAGGGTGACAACAAAAAAATCATTGACGGCCAACAGCGATTGACTTCGTTGACGCTGCTGCTGATTTACCTGCAAAATCTTCAAAAGCAACAGGGTCTTTTTGGGTTGGATAAAGGTGTAGACTTAAAGTCTCTGATTTATTCCGATGCGTATGGGCAAATGAACTTTAATATATACGTACCGGAACGTATTCCCTGCATGCATGCTCTGATGGAAAATGATGCTGTGTATGAGCCTGACAACGAAAGCACCAAAAACCTGATGAATCGGTATCAGGATATTGAAGAGTTGTTTCCTGAGGAACTAAAAGGGGAAGCGCTGACCTACTTTATCTATTGGCTGAAGGAGAAGGTTCTGCTTTTGGAAATTGATACGCCTTCTGAAGATGAAGCCCATACGATTTTCCTGACCATGAATGACCGGGGCTTGAGCCTGAACAGTGCGGAAATGCTGAAGGCATACATTATCCAGCAGGTGGCTGAAGCAGACCGGCTGGAAGTAAATCGCAAATGGCAGGAGAATATCAATGCCATCAAAGCCGCCAGTGCCAACGATACCAGTGGCCAGGTCAATACGGAAGATGTGGAATTTATCTCCATCTGGCTGCGGGCCAAGTATGCTATGACCCTGCGAGAAAGCAAAAAGGGGTCCAAGGATAGGGACTATGAGCTGCTGGGGGAAAAGTTCCATTCTTGGGTGCGGGATTATGCCAAGGAAAAAATGCATTTGGCCAAAAGCAGCGACTTTAAGTATTTCGTTATGAAGGAAATGTCCCGCATGACAGGACTGTACCTACGGGTAAAACAATACGGGGCAAAGCTGACTCCCGGCTTTGAGGAAGTTTTCTACAATGCCAACCGGGATTTGGGCTATCAGACAATGCTCATCCTGGCGACTGTGAAAAATGATGATCCGGACGAAATTGTCGATAAGAAAATACGGATGGCTTCCAAATTTGTGGATGATTTTGCGTCTGTGCGTATTTTTAATTTTAGCCGGGTCAATTGGAATACCAATAAATATCTATTGTTTAGGGTGCTCATAGATACCCGCAACCAGGATTGCAAAACCATGGGTCTGGTATACCTTCGGGAATTAAGAAGAATGGATGCAAACCTGGACGGAATTACCAATTTTGGCCTGAACCAGTTTACTTCCCGTTACATGCTGCACTTTTTAGCCCGATTTACTTCTTATGCCAATGTGCTCATGGGAAATCAGTCCGATTTTAATGTCTATGTAGACCGGAAGCGGAAGGGAAACACCTATGATATCGAGCATATTATGCCTAATAAACACCAGGATTATCTGGAGGCTTTCCCCGACGAAGAAGACTTTCAGAAAGCTCGTCAATCCATTGGTAATCTGATAATCCTTACCAGGGATAGAAACCGCAGCTATCAGGCTATCCAGTATGAGGAGAAGGTTAAAAACTATAGTGCGGATAATGTTCTGGCAAAAGCGCTGAATCCAGACTTCTATAACCATAATCCGCAATTTATCAACAAAGTGGCAAACGTCTATGGCTTCAAACCCATGCCTAAGATTACAGCGGATAGTATTGCGGAACGGACAAATATTTACCTGCAAATGGCCAGTGATATATGGAATCCGTTGGATATTAAGGAATTGGCAGGAGGCTGGACGCCGGAAGAAGAACGGGAATTTTTTAAAAATGTCCAGCCCAAGGAATTTACTGTCAGCTACAAAGACCGGAGCTGGGCGGATGCACTGCAGTACGGTTTCTTGTCCGCTAACAATGAAGCCAGCGGGCGCTATTTGAAAAACATTCAGACAGGGGATTTGGTTTTCTGCCTGATTGCTGGTTTTGGCTTTGTTGGTATTGGGAAATGTGTGGATTCTGCTGTCGAGATGACTAAATTTACCGTAACGGTAGCTGGAAAGCGGGTCCCTGTGGCACAAGCACCTTGGATCTCTGAACCGGACAAACAGAAGTTGAACCCTGAAAAAGAAATTTTTATCCGGGTCCAATGGCTGAAAACAGTGGCTGATCCCGCAGACGGGTATTGGGAGAAAGGCCTTACCAGCGTGCCGTTGGTGGCCTATACTTTGTCGAAAAAGGATACGTACCAGAAAGTCAAAGCGCATTTTGGGTATGAAGAAAAGTAAAGGAAAAGCTTGATAATTGCAGGGATGGGTGATGAGCGTTACTTAGCCCTTCGAGCATTTTGGATTTGAACTCCATCCGCCGGCAAGTTTGCCGGCACCTTCCTCTTCTCCTGTTCGCATAGCGAACAGGTAAGTGGAAGGCAGGCGGCCGGTGGCCGCAATACTTGGGCAAACCTCATCCGTCGCCTCCCGGCGACACCTTCTCCAACGCTTTACGGTCGCATCCAAATGTCAATAAAGTTTCTCAAGGACATTTGGAATATGCGACCTATGTGATAGCCGTCCAAGAAGTGAGCTCGAAGAGCGAAACTGATTGGAGCACGGCGAACCACTCAGAAGGCAGTCTTAACCACTACTGGTCAATTGTTAATCGTTACGATAGCTTTACCACTACATTCACTATCAAAAACACCTACAGTACAGGCCAGCACTACCCATGCCCTCCCCGCCTAACAGGAAGGGGAGGGCCGGCCAATCTAAGAATCCAAGGGCCCGGGGTGGGGAAGGTTCCTTTTGCGGCGCTGGCGCCGCCATATATTCCATCTTGATTCCTCAACAGTTTGAAGAACCTGGATTCCAAACTTCAAACTGTTGAAAGTGCTCCTTTTCCTTCATTGCTGCAGCTTATCGTGACTCGAATCTCTTCGATTTCACGCAAAAGTATTCTCATTTGACCAATTTAGCTGTGTGGGACTCCTTCTGCGGCGCTGGCGCCGCTATATATTCCATCTTGATTCCTCAACAGTTTGAAGAACCTGGATTCCAAACTTCAAACTGTTGAAAGTGCTCTTTTTCCTTCATTGCTGCAGCTTATCGTGACTCGAATCTCTTCGATTTCACGCAAAAGTATTCTCATTTGACCAATTTAGCTGTGTGGGGCTCCTTCTGCGGCGCTGGCGCCGCTATATATATTCCATCTTGATTTCTCAACAGCTTGACGCCACCCGGCTTCAAGCTGTTGTACGTTCTCCGCTTCCTCCATTGCTGCAGTTTATCGTGGCTCGATTCTCTCGATTTCACACAAAACATTCTCATTTTACCAATTCCTCCAACCTAAAAGCACCCTTCGTCACTGGTATGGTTTCCATTGGCGAGGGGTGCTTATGGTTTAGGGTTATTTGATTTGTCAGGGCCTAATTACATTGTTTTGCCCAGGGCGCGGGCTTCTTCCAGTTCTTTTTTGCCGGTGATGTCGCCTACGTTGCAGTTGCCGCCGGCCAGGACGTGGCCGAGGTTTTTCCACTGCAAATGGTTCATTAGGTGGTCGTAGTAGGTGAGGACGTCTGCAAAGTCGTTTCCTTCGGCGGCCATGAGCAGGGCGCTGGCTCTGTTATGGCCTCGGAGCAGGTTGCCGTCGCCTTCTTCCAGGGCAAACAGGCGGTCAATGGCGGTTCTGATTTGGCCGCTCATGTTCCAATAGTACAGTGGGGTGGCGAAGATGACGATGTCGCTGGTCCGGACGGCGGGATAGATTTTGTTCATGTCGTCCTGCTGGACGCAGGGGCAGGTTTTGCTGCTATGGCCGCCAAAGCAGCCTTTGCAGCCGTGGATGGTCAGGGCATCCAGGAAAAATTCGGTGACGGTGTTGCCGGCTTCTTCAGCTCCCTGGGTGAAGGCTTTTACCAGGGCAGAGGTGTTGCCAGCTTTTCTGGGACTGCCGTTCAAGATGACGATTTTTTTGTTCATTACAAACTCCCCCTAAATTGTGAAATTGACTAACCTATAGTTCTATAATATAATTCTAGCTAGAATGAGAATAAATTCAAGTACGTACATTCAGGTAGTATACTTACCTAAAGGAGAGTGTAAAATGGGCCAACGGTGTATTTCCGACGAGAATATTGCTTCCACGGGCTTTAGTTATACTTTGTCGCTGATCAACGGGAAATATAAGATGACCATTCTGTATACTCTGATGGAGTTTGGGGTGGTGCGGTTCAATGAGATGAAAAAGTACATTGCGGGCATTTCCTATAAAACTCTGAGCGCTACCTTAAAGGAACTGGAGGCCGATGCGCTGGTGCACCGGGAGGAGTATCCGCAGATTCCACCCAAGGTGGAGTATAGTTTGACGGAGCGGGGGAAATCTTTGATTCCCATTTTGGATGCCATGTGCGACTGGGGCGACAACCACAGGCTTTAGGAGGAGCGAGGTGATTTTATGACGCAATCAATAGCTGTTCTTTCGGATACCCATGGCCTATTGCGGCCGGAGGTGCTTTCTCGGATTGCTGGGTGTGATGGGATTATTCACGGGGGCGACATCAACAAGCCGGAGATTCTGGACACGCTCCGGAAAATCGCGCCGCTGTATGTGGTCCGGGGGAACAATGACAAGGAGTGGGCGGAAGGGCTGCCGGAAACCCTGCGGTTTCAGCTGGAAGGTCTCCAGTTCTTTATGGTCCACAACAAGAAGTTTGTGCCCAAGGATTTGACGGGGATTGATGTGGTAATCTTCGGGCATTCTCACAAGTATTTTCAGGAAGTGATCGATGGGCGGCTGTGGCTGAATCCTGGCAGCTGCGGGAAGCGGCGGTTTGACCAGGAGATTACGTTTGCCATGCTGACCATCGATGGGAAAGCATACCGTGTGGAAAAGATGGTCATTCCCCACGAAAAATAGTAAGGAGGCTAAGGGTATGAATCAATTTATGGAAGAAGCAATCAAAGAAGCTCAGCAGGGGATTCGGAACGGTCACGGGGGCCCTTTTGGCTGCGTGATTGTGAAAGCCGGAAAGATTGTAGGCCGGGGGCATAATGAGGTGATTAAGCAGCAGGATCCTACCTGCCACGGAGAAATGATGGCCATCCATGCCGCCTGCAAGGAGCTGGGGACCTTTGACCTGTCCGGGTGTGAGCTGTATACCACCGGCGAGCCCTGCCCCATGTGCCTGGGCGCCATCCTCTGGGCCAATGTGGACAAAGTCTACTACGGCTGCAATATTGCCGATGCCGAGGCTATCGGGTTCCGGGATAAGGTGTTTTACGAGATGGGGTCGGAGAAGAAGGAGAAGCTCATGGCGGAGCTGGATGCGGAGGCGTGCAGGAAGTTGTTTGAGGAGTATAAGGGGATTGAGGGGAAAAAACAATATTAAAGTAGGGGGCTTCAGCAAACCTTTGACCAAGCTGAAATTTCTGTTTGCTTAAAAAACAAAGCCAGCGTGTTATCGATACTCCGGTAACACGCTGGCCTTCTTACGTTCAACTATTTTCCTTAATGAATCTTGTGCTTAAATGAACTGGCTCCGTTTTACTTAAAACTTGTACCGCAGGGCTACGCTCCACAGATTGCTGCGGACGTCGCTGCCTTTCTGGTATTGATAGCCTATGCCGTAGGTCATGGAACCATGTTCGGCCTCCACACCCAGGCGGCCATAGAAACTGCCGCCATCGGATACATCGTAACCGAAGGTATTGGCGGCTCCGTTCAGGCTGACGCGATCGTTGCCATCCAGGTCACCGAAGGTCCACAGGTAGCCGGCTTCTGCCAGGGGTTTAATGGACCAACTGCCGCTCTTCATGGTCTGGCTGTAGCGCAGGCCCAAGGGAACCATCCACAGGTTGGCATTATCACTGTCGTGATGGATGCCCAGGCTGTCGGTGTAATTGCCATAATCCAGGTGTGCATACCGGATGCCCACATACGGGGTGAGGGTACCGGCTCCAGCATTGAAGTCGTGTTCGGCACGAACACCAGCGCTGTAGGCATTGGAGGAAACGCTGCCGGTGATTTCTTTGCCGCTGTTGTACTGGCTCAGGTCGTTCTTGCCATGCAGCCAGGAGATGTCGCCCAGATAGCTGGTTTCACCTTGACGGATTCTGCCGTACAGGCTCAGGCCGTAGTAATCAGCATTGTTCTTGGTGCTGGCGGTATCGGTATTGCCGGAGATGGAGCCGTCCATGTAGGTGAGGGCCAGCCCAGCAACGGTATTATCGTTATGATACAGGTCGGCCCCGGCCACTACGCCATTATATTGGGCATCGTAGTTTGCTCCGGTGAGTCCATCAAGGTCCAAACCGTCTACGTCTTCTTTGGTGTGAATGTAATGAGCCCATACATCCTTATCCAAAGTGGTGTCCTTCACGTCAGCCAGGTGGTTAGCCACAGCATTATCGAACAGATTGTTAGCCGCATAGAGGCTATGCTGTACTCCGCCTAATTCACTGAGGGAATTTGCACTGTTCAGGGCATTGGCTTGTTTGGCCAGGGAGGAGTTGACGTCTTCATTGGCAGCATTATTGACAAAGTCGGTTGCAGCGCCAGTGCCCAGGAGGGCCGCGTTTACCACATCCGGAGCTACCAGGCTGTCGCCATAAACATCATGGGCATCCTGGGATACGGTGGTGACGGAGAATTTGCTTTCGCTGTTGCCATCAGCCCCAACAAATTTCAGAAGTTTGTTATTGGTAAAGACATTTTGTGTGGTATCTGCTTTGGCGTCAGCGTACCAGGAGTTGTTCTCTTTGACGTTGGTACCGGACAGGATGTTATACGTAGTATCTTTGGAAGCTCCGGAAATGTACAATTTGGCCGAGTCAGAAATGTTCGTAGAAGATACATTGGTTAAGGCTGCTGCCTGGCTGCCGGATACGGTGCTGCCTTTTACAAGCAGGAGGGAACCAGCTCCCATGGTAAAGCTGCCGGTATCAGCTGCAGCGGCGCCGGTAGCTTTACTGTCTACGGTAATGCTGCTGCCGGTAAGATCCTGGCTGGAAGTTACATACAGGGCGGACAGGATGCCGTCAGAACCCCAGGTCAGGCCGGATTCGCTAAACAAAGCTTCTGCTGCAGCAGTATCCTGAGAGCCAAGAGTCAGGGTGGAATTCTGGCCTACAGTCACGTTGGTGTCTGCAAGGCTTTCGATGGACACTTCGGTACCATCGTTTTGGGTGCCGCCATTCCACACGGGATCCAGGTACAGGGAACCACCGTTCAGATTGATCTTGCCTGCTGTCAGGGTGGCTGCCTTATCATCCGTACCAACATTCAAAAGGGCCTTAGCATCAGCACCGGTAATCGTGCCGGCAACTGTCACATCACCAGTAATGGTGGAAGTGCCGGAGATGTTCAGGTCTTTGGCAATAGCTACCGTGCCGGTTTTGGCTTGGATGGAAGAGCCCGTCAGAGCTACATTGCCGTTCAGGGCCATTGCGCCATCAGTGGTTAAGGCTGTGCCTTCCGCAGTCGTTACATCGCCGCCTACGGTAACCGTACCGGTAAGGGAAGAAGTGCCGGAAGCAGCCAGGTCTTTGGCAATGGAAACGGTGCCGGACTGGGCAGTCAGGGAAGCGCTGGTCAGGTTAACGCTGTCTTTGAAGGCAGTGGTACCAGCTGTGGTCAGCTGCGTAGCTTTTTCTGTTGTAACTGCGCCGTCTACCGTAACGTTGCCGGACAGGGAAGAAGTACCGCTGGCGGCCAGGTCGCTAGCCAGGGTTGCCGTGCCGGTATTGGCGTTGAGGGCAGCATTGGCTAAAGCAACTTTGCCGGCGATGGTGGTCTTGCCGTTGGTGGTTACCGTACTATCCTCGGCAGTTACGGCGGCCTTCACGTTTAAGGCGTGGTCTGCGGTTACGGCTGCGGTACCAATGGTGAGGCTGCTGCCACCTTCAACCGTGACATTTGCTGCATCAGCATTGGTCGTAATGGCTTCGTCTGCTTTGCTGCCACCCAGCGTAACGCTTTGGCCGTTGGTTACCGTAAGCTTTTCTGCATTGCCCAATGCAAGGGTAGCTACATTGAAGCCGTGGGCAAGGGGAGTGGTATCTTGTTCCGTGGTGGTGTCTGCGCCAACAAGGACATTTTTGTCACCAGCGTCTAAGGTAATGGCATCCAGGACGGACGTGGCGCTGACTTTGCTAATTTGGTTGGTATCCAGGGTATTATTAGGAACACCGGTGGTGTCCACCAAATCACCGGTCATGAGCAGCTGGGTCTGTGAAGTGAAGCTGTTGTCGGTATCTGCATTATAGGTGGCCTTGCTCAAGGCGTCTTGGATATTGGTCAGATAGGCATAGCTGTAATTATCACTTAGGGACAGGGTGCCTGCTTCCAAGAGAATGTGGTTATCTGCATATATCGTATCCTTTAGACTGTTATCCGTGGTGATTTCCGAAGCGTTGGTATCCGCATTGGTGAAAATCTGATCGGCTTTTGTCGCCAGGACGGCAGTGTCAAGCAAATCCAAGTGGCTGCCCGTTGTAATGACGCTGTCCAGGTTATCGGCCTGAAGGGTACCGCTGGACAAATGGAGCCAGCTGCCGCCGGTAACCGAGGTCTTATCCTGGGTGAGCGTCAGGTTGCTGCCGCCTACATAGGCTTCCCCTTCGTTGTCTACGGTTAATTTCCCGCCTAAGGTCAGGTCGTTGGCCTCCAGCCGGCTGCCGGAAACGGAAAGGTCACCTGTAACTTTTGTGGTACCGCTGGTGATAAGTCTGCCGTTGGTTACTTCTGCATTGCCGCCTACGGTGAGGCCTTTTGCGGTAACGCCTGGCAATTGAGCTTCCGGAATCTCAGTGCTGTCATCCGCTTCACTGGCTTCGCCTGTGATAGAAAGATTTCCGGTAATGGCCAGGCTGTTTGTGGTTTTAAAAATAGAGGCAGAGTTTATTGCCGCATTGCCGCCTACCGTCAGGTCAGCAAAGCGTACGTAGCCATCACTGCCGGTTACGGTCAGGTCTTTGTCAATGGATGCCGTACCGGAAGCGGTAACGTCACTATTGGTGATTGTGGCAGAGCCGCCAATGCTCAGGTCCTTGAAGTTTGCTTTGCCTGTATTGTCATCTTTGCTGGTTTCAGATGCTCCCAGAAGCACATTCTCGATTGTGAAATCACCGGATACTTTGGTGGAATTGTTAGAAGAAAAATCAGCGTCAGCGCTTAGAGAGAAGTTGCCGCCTACAGTCAGGGTACTGTCTCCGTCAAGCCCAACGGTAGTTTCTTGCACATCAGGGGAGCCCAATCCTACTGCGGTAAAATCGCCTGTAACATTTACGGTGCCAGTCGATCCAAAATCTGCCCCGCTATTAAGCGTGAGATTGCCGCCGACAGAAAGTTTGCTTGTTTCTTCCAAATCGATATACGGTCGATTGTTTGACTCATTGTTAGAACCGGAAGCAGTGAGATCACCGGAAACATTGACCGTGCCGCGGCCGGAAAGATCGCCGCCATTCATGGTAATGCTTTTGGCATTGACGGTACTTGGCGTATCTACATATAAAGAACCACTAAATCCTTGTTTAATCAGGTCAAAGGTGGCCGTGCCCTTGTCCGTAGTTTCGTCTACACCGTTGGCTTTGAGCTTATTGGCCAAATTGTCTATGGTGAGGTTGTTGAGGTTTACCGTACCCTTATTGACTTGCAGCGAAGAAGCCAGATTGAGATCTTTTGTCAGATTTACCGTACCACCTTCAGAAAAATCGGCATCCTCGCTTTCGCCATTTTCCTGTGTGCCGGAAACGAGCGGTTCGCCAACGATAAATTCTCCATGGTAGTTATTCAAACTGCTGTTAATCGTTAAGGTGCCGGTACCATTTTTGATAATCGTAGGTGCATTCAGATTTAAATTACTAGCTGCTTTGCGAATCCCTGAAATGATAGTATCTGCATTCGCATCGGTAGCATTGGCTTCCCCGATGGTCAAGGTAGTATCCTTGGCCACATTGAAGGTTACCGTTGAAGAGGGAGCAAGATACATGAAGCCGCCACCAGAGGTGGTAATATAGTCACCCATATCATGGAACGACGAATAACCGTCTGCAGCTTGAATTGTATTGCCTGTATATGCTGCATCCTTCGTTACATTGAAAACGACATTGGAAGTTACAGCAAGGGCACCACCAACTGTGACGGTTTTGCTATTGTTAATTAATTTGTTGTTTTGGAATAAGGCATCGTTAAAGGTGACACCTGCACCATTTACGAAAAGGGCACCGCCCATGGCACTGCCTGAAGTGTTATCTTTAGAAGTGATTTCTACAGTGTTATTGCTGATGTTGACCGAATCATCAGCTTTGGTAAATTCAACTGCATCTGTCTCAGTTACACCTACATAAAGAATCCCCTGTGTTGTAGCGCTATCAGTGGATAATTTGTTCCCAGATACGTCGGAATAAACAGATCCAGCACTGGCAGTTTCAGAAGTATCAATTGATTTGCCAGTAATTGCAATAGAATCTGCTGCGAGGGCAATTCCACCTCCCATAAAATCAAGGGATCCGGCTACTAGAATGCTAGCCAATACTCGCTTTGTTAATTCTTTCCCACTTTTTTGCATAACAGAACTCCTTCCCTATATTTTTTGCTTAGCCTTTATGAAACCCCTTTCAGTCTGGATATACGGCGTCTAGCAATCTGTATTTCCAAACAACCCCATACAGCAGATGCTGATACGAATACTACTAGCTTGGCTGTGCTAACCGTAAAAAACAGAAAACATAACGATTAGAGGATTTCATAATATATGCAAAAGCAATACAAATCACTGTTATTATAATACGCTTAATAATGATGGACAATATGAAATTTACATATTTCCTAAACAAATAGAAAAATATTATAGCTAAATGATGAAATATATAAATATCGTAAAATATAATACAAAAAGAGTAGGCAAAATGCAGGGTGTAAAGAATTGCACAGGTGAAGTTATCTAGAGAAGCGACATTTTGAAAAATCGAAATTAGAAAAACAGATCTGTATGCGAATTTAATTAGACAGAAAGTTGGGAAGGTGGATACATTGGAATTCCTGGAAGGGGGAGGCGCTCAGCATGGTTGGACCCATCCGCCTTCAATTATAAACTCTTTCCGTCCCGCCGTATGGCGGGACAGCTTCCTCACGTTTGAGGAAGCTAAATAAGGAGAAAGCACCTTCCCGCAGTTCCGTACCCCCTCTGCGCCTCTAATAGCCTTGGAATAGGCGCATCTCCCCCATTTCAGCCGTTTACACGGCGAAATGGAGAAGACGAGTGTTGCTGCGGGCAGGCAGCGGCCGGTTGCCGCAAAACTTGGATGAAAAAAATAAATACCTGGGTGAACTTCTATCGTCGCCTTGCGGCGACACTTCCTTCACGTTTGAAGGAAGTGTTCATAGCAATTTACTGGTCATCTTTATATCAGCACTATATATTAGATTTTACTTGACCAGTGGCGGCTTGGAAGCCTACCACAGTGGTTCGCAGCTAGCCAATCAGCTACGCCCAATTTGGGCTTGCTTCTTGGGCTGCTATCACATGGCTCGCATTAACCAAGAGTCTTTTGATAAACTGTAGACTCTTGGATGCGAGCGCAAAGCGTTGCTGGTAGGTGTCAGCCCGTAGGAATGACGAAGGAAGTTCTTCCCCCATTGCCGCGGTGCGGCATTTCCCCTTCAGGGAAAGTCTGTCCCCGCTGGGGCTAGTGCGGCGAGGATGGTAGCTCAACGAGGTCAAAGTTTCCAACGTAATTACTTTTTGCTGGAGAAAACTCTGTACCTGATTTTTGGTCGACGTTCTCAACGGGTGTTATGCAGGCATCCTACTTTTGAACCCCATCCGCCGGCAGGTTTGCCGGCACCTTCCCCTTCTCCTGTTCGCATAGCGAACAGGTAAGTGGAAGGCAGGCGGCCGGGAGGCCGCAATACTTGGGTGGAAAAGATAATACCTGGGTAAACTTCTATCGGCACCTACCGGTGCCACTTCCTACACTCTTGCAGGAAGCGTTCTATAACCACTACTGGTCAATTGTTAATCGTTACGATAGCATCACCACTACATGAGCTATTAAAAACACCTACAGCATTGGTCAGCACTATCCATGCCCTCCCCGCCATACAGGAAGGGGAGGGACGGCCAATCCAAGAATCCAAGGGCCGGGGTGGGGAAGGGACATTTTGCGGCGCTGGCGCCGCTATATATTCCATCTTGATTCCTCAACAGCTTGAAGTCCCCCGGCTTCAAGCTATTGGAAGTGTACCATAGGCCAGGGTGGGGAAGGCTCATTCTGCGGCCAAGGGCCGCTAATTCAGGGCATAAAAATATAATGCCTTGATTAAACTTCTATCGTCGCCTTACGGCGACACTTCCTACACTCTTGCAGGAAGCATTCTATCATCACTACTTGTCAATTGTTAATCGTTACTATTGCATTACCACTACATTAACTGTTAAAACACCTACAGCACCGGCCAGCACTATCCATGCCCTCCCCGCCTAACAGGAAGGGGAGGGACGGGCCGCACCAAGAATCCATGGGCCCGGGGTGGGGAAGGCCACCTTCTGCGGCGCTGGCGCCGCTATATATTCTAAAAAACACCTCCACAGTTTTGCAAAAACTGTAGGAATTTCTCCTCTTCACAAAGCTCCTCTTGGTGTTTCGCCATATTCTTTCTTATACGCTCTATAAAAGTTGCTGGGGTCGTTATAGCCTGACAGTTGGGCGATTTCTTCTACGGGCAGCTGGGTTTGGGTCAGGAGGAGTTTGGCTCTGGTCAGGCGGATATGCAAAAGCTGTTGGGAGAAGGTTTGGCCGGTGTTTTGTTTGATGAGTCGGGACATGGATGCGGGGTGGAAGCCGAATTGTTTGCCCAGGGTTTCCAAGGTGACGGTATCCCAATGGGTTTCCATATAGGCGAGGATTTGGTCTGTAAGGGAGGTGGGGGTATCCTGGTGCTGCTGGTGGTAGGCTCTGGCGATGTAAAAGGTCAGGGACAGGGCCAGGGATTGGAGGATCTGCTGGGTATCGGGTTTGGGGTTTACGTATTCCAGGATCATGAGGTTCAGCAGCTGCCAGACGGGGGAATCTGGGGGCAGGGGGAAGTGAAGGCAGCCGTCGGCATAGCGGTTGAGTTTGGGTTCCAGGAAGAAGTGGAACAGGGCGGGGTCGGCGGCCAGCTGGGACAGGTAGTAGCGATAGAAGGCGGTGGTTTTGATGAGGACGCCGACGATGAGGCAGTTTTCGGGGCTATTTTTGCGCAGGGCGTAGCCGGAGTAGGGCTGGCCCAGGTAGCAGTCGCCTTCTTCCATAAGGACCTGGTGCTGGGACTGGGCGGACAGGGCGATGTAGCTGCCGGTGTAGGCAAAGTTGAAGAAGAAGAAGTCTTGGCGGTGGAAGCGTTCGTGGATGTGGTTTCCTTTGAAGGCGCAGACCATGCAGTCTTCGTCGGGTTCGCCCAGCCACTGGGAGATGTATTCTACCCGGGTGCCGCTGGGGTCGGGGCGAAAGTTCCAATGGAGATGGGGGAACTGGGCGGCCAATTGGTCCAGGGCCTGGGTAAGGTTTTGTTTTGGTTCCATGGTGTACCCTCCGATGTTAAGATTTACCATATAAAATGTTAACATGGGCGACTGTTTTTGGCAATGGATAGGGGTAGAATAGGAATTGCAAACGGGGAAACCCAAAGGAAATCAAGAGTCAACAGCAAAACTGATTAGCTTAAAAGGAGTGGATACCATGTATCAATTTAGTTTTTATATACCGGCGAAAGTTCTGTTTGGACCGGGGCAATTGCAGCATTTACATGAGGAAGTGCTGCCGGGGAAAAAGGCGTTAATCTGCACCAGCAACGGCACCAGCGTGAAAAAGTACGGTTATCTGGCTGCTTTGGAAAAGGAATTGGATCAGGCTGGGGTAGCTTATGAAGTATTCGACCAGATTCGTCCCAATCCTACCAGTGACAATGTGATGGACGGGGCTGCCCTGGGAAAAAAGAGCGGCTGCGACTTTACTATTGCGTTGGGCGGTGGTTCTGTCATGGACTGCACCAAGTGCATTGCTCTCATGATGACCAATGACGGGGACATCTGGGACTACAGCATTTCTGCCAAGGGCGGCAAGAAGCAGCCGGCCAAGAAGGCTGCTCCTATTGTGGCCATTACCACCAGTGCTGGTACGGGTTCTGAAGTGGATATGGCGTCCGTTATCACCAATGAAAAGTACCAGGAAAAGACAGGGATTTTCTTCCAATCCATGTTCCCGACCCTGTCCGTGGTGGATGCCAACCTGATGCTCAGCGTACCGCCTAAATTCACGGCTTACCAGGGCATGGATGCGTTCTTCCATGCGGCAGAAAGTGTCATCAACAAGAACGAGCATCCCATGGGCGAAATGTTTGCCCTGAAGGCCATTGAACTGGTGGCCAAGTATCTGCCGGTGGCCTACAAGGACGGCAGCAACCAGGAAGCCCGGGCCTATGTGGCTCTGGCCAATACGCTGGCTGGGTACTACATGCTGTGCACCTCTGAACATACTATGGAACACGTGATGGGGAGCTTCCACGACAATTTGGTCCATGGGGCCGGCCTGATTATGCTGTCTCATGCGTACTATGATTTCTTTGCCAGCCGGAAGGCCTGCGAGGAACCCATGATGAAGATGGCTAAGGCTATGGGGGTGGAGAATCCCACTTCTGGCAAGGACTTTATCGACGCTTTGGACAAGCTGATTGCCAGCGTGGGCTGTGCGGACCTGCGCATGAGCGATGCGGGCATTACCAAGGAAGAACTGAAGAATTATCCGCAAAAGGTCCATGAGGTCATTGGCGGGGATATCTGTGCAGATCCGCTGCCTCTTAGCGATGCAGATTACCTGGCGATTTTCGAAGAATCCTACCGCTGAGGCGCTGCTATGGAACGCTCGATGACGGAATACGAAAAGCTCCAGGCAGGGCTGCCCTACAATGTGAATGATCCGGAAGTGAACCAGCATAAGCTGGATGCTGCCCGGGGCTGTGCCAAGCTGGAAGCGGTTGACGTCCAGGATTTGGCCGGGAAGGACAAGGCCATCCGGGAGCTGCTGGGGAGCGTAGGGAATAACCCCAATATACTCCCTGGGTTCAAATGCGACAACGGGCAGAACATCCACGTGGGGGACGAGTTTTTGGCCAACTACAACGTGGTGATTCTGGACGTGGCGCCGGTGACCATGGGCAATGACGTGTGGATTGGGCCCAACACCCTGATTACCACGGTGAACCACCCCCTGGATGCGGCCGGACGGCGGAAGCATCTGGGCATCGCCAAGCCGGTGGTCATCGGCAATGATGTGTGGATCGGCGGCAGCGTGACCATTCTGCCGGGCGTGCATATCGGCAATAACGTGGTGGTGGCTGCTGGTGCAGTGGTGACCCATGATGTGGCGGATAACACGCTGGTAGGGGGTGTGCCGGCGAAGGTGTTGAAGAAATTGGCGGAAGACGCCGGTGCTTTTTGATATACGTTTGCTGTGCCTTCCGGGGTCCGTATTGGTCCGTAAGGTAGTTTCAGATATAGTTCGAATATAGAAAAGAAGGGCATCCTGCTTAAAAAATTTGGGCAGGATGCCTTTTTTTGGGGTGTGGTGCGGGAGTAAAATGGGTGCAGGTGGGTATTTGTTCGCGATGTTTGCCTTTCCGTTCTCTTTGGGGTATATTTTCAAAAACGCGACGGAGCGCTGACTGTTTTTGAAAACATACCCCGCAGAAACGGTGTACCACAAGCTGTAATCAGCCCCGTGGGTCAAGCTTGGCTGGAGGTACTTTGGGTGCGTTTGCGCTGCCCCTCTATCGTGTCCTTACTTTGGGCATGGGCCTCTGAAGTGCAGAAACCTTACAAAAAGCGGGACCCGCAAGGGCCTATCAGGACGACGATGAAGACTCCAGGACACTGCGGAGTGGCAGTTACGTTGCTCAAGTTTGGGAGGTATGTATGCACCCCTCCGGGGCGGTGGGGCGTAAGGCACCTTCCGCCACCCCGCTTTCCAATGGGTTGTAGAGGTCCCGTTGAACTTGCGAGGAAAGCGGGGTGACGTCTTCCTCGTTGGTGATTCGCTGCGCTCATCACGGGGTTTCATCCATGAAAATGGGTGAAACCAGCAACGAGGCAGGCCGGCTAGGTCCCGGAAAAGGCATAGCGTTGCTGGCTGGGGTTAGTGCAGAGAAAATATAAACTTCTATCGTCACCTTGCGGTGACACTTCCTTCACGCTTAAAGGAAGCGTTCTTTGGCCACAACTGGCCGTGTGCTTGCAGGGGGTAGTGTGGTAATTTTGAAAGTTCAATTGTCCTCCGGACCACTTGGTGGGCCCATTCGCCTTCCTGGCGTCAGGCACCTTCCCGCAGTTGGACTGTTGTTGCTGCGGGAAGGCGGGCGGCCAGAAGGCCGCAATACCTAGGTGGAAAAGATAATATTAAAAATATAATTTTATTGATATCTATCTATGCTAAAACTCTCTTCGTCACCTTCCGGTGACACCTCTCCCACACTTGGTCGAGGTAATCAATACGGCACCACCGCATTTCTAAAGTTACTTCTATTTGAGAACAATGTGGGGGTATATAAGTAGAATAAAGTATATTATAATTGCGAATTCTCTCTAGAAGTTGACCTCGCACGCATGGGAGTCGTATCCACCGTTCAAGGCTTTAGCCGCAGAAAGGTGGTATATACGACCCCTGTGATAGCGGCCTGCAAAGCGAACCCACAGCGTGAAGCTGCGCAGCGAGCCGCGAACCACTCGGGCGCAGGTGGCACTCGCCCTTCCCGTCGCACGGAGTGCGACACCCTCCCCATAGTGGTTCGCATTGTACCAATCAGCTGCGCTCTTCGAGCTTGCTTCTTGGAATGCTATCACAGAGGTCGCATTAGCCGGTCTTCCATTGATACATTGGTATGGACGACCGGATGCGACTCCCAAATGTTGAGGGTTATTAGACGGAGAGTGCTCCTCTATCGGCGCTTTGCGCCACTTTCCCCTTCAGGGAAAGCTTGTCCCCGCTGGGGCTAATGCAGTGAGGATGGTATCTCAACTAGGTCAAAGTTTCCAATGTAATTACTTTTTGCTGGAGAAAACTCTGTAGCCGGATTTTTGGTCGACGTTCTCAACGGGTGTAGTGCAGGCATCCCACTTTTGAACTCCATCCGCCGGCAAGTTTGCCGGCACCTTCCTCTTCTCCTGTTCGCATAGCGAACAGGTAAGTGGAAGGCAGGCGGCCGGGAGGCCGCAAAGGCGAGGATAAACTTCCTCAGTCATCCCTACGGGCTGACAGCCCCTCCACGCTTGGATGGGCCATTCATGACCCCCACTGGTCTATTGTTTATTGCTTTTGTTGTGTCACCACTACTGCAGCTATCAACACGCTCATAGTCGTGGTCAGCACTACCCCATGCCCTCCCCGCCTATGTGGAAGGGGAGGGCCGGCCAATCCAAAAATCCAAGGGCCGGGGTGGGGAAGGAACCTTCTGCGGCCATGGGCCGCCATATATTAAAAAAAACACCTCCACAGTTTGCAAAAACTGTGGGACGTCTACCCGACTGAACAGTAGAAAGTTTCTTACCTGACGCTCTGTAATGAGGGGATAGCCGAACAATATCGCTGCTCAATGTAGATTTGGAAGGGGAGGGACGGGCCATACCAGGAATCCATGGGCCCGGGGTGGGGAAGGCCACCTTCTGCGGCGCTGGCGCCGCTATATATTAAAAAATACCCCCACACCTTTCCTTCAATCCTATCTTGTACTTGGCTTGAATGCAGTGTAAAATATATGGTAACAAGGGAGCGTGCTGTAAGGTACGTAGGTCTACTATATATGTGAGGTGTGGTATTATGGGTTTCTTTTGCCGGGAAAAGACGTTGTATCATTCCATTGGGACGCGGCCTGAGTGGGAGGCGGCGAAGGTGCTTCTCTCGCAGGCGGGGATTGAGTTTTCGGCTTGTTCTATGCCCAGTGAGGCGCCGATTTGTGGCTGTGGGGCAAAGTTGGACATCCGGGATTTTGGGCCCAATGGAAAGGTTGACCGGGAGGCGTATTATATCGATGTGCCGGAGACGTTATGGGAAGCGGGGCGCCGGATTCTGCGCAGTGCCAATATTGTGACGGTGGAGCCGGGGGACGATCTGGTGAAGTGATGGTGGGCTGTGAATATGCTTGAAATGGTGAATCAGCAGCCTTGCAAAGCCGGAGAACAACCTGGTGAAGTGAATCAGGGCCAAAAGTGGCTCTTACGCTTGGAAAATATTTATCAGAATCATTGCAATATTATAATTGCTATGCTATAATTTATCCTAAAGAATAAAGTTTCTTGTTTGGCCATTCTGGGAGCTCCTTTCCAATGCTTTCACATTAATGAGGGGCAGGTGACAGGAATGGATTTATCGTACGAGGAAAAGAAATTTGCGCTGCTGGCGAAAATCCGCAGTGCCAAGACTCCGGAGGAGATGACGTAGCTGTATATGCAGCTGGACGAACTCGTCTCTGGAGCTGTGGAACAGGAAAAGAAAGCTGCTGAAGGCAAGTCTTAGGCGGTGGGCCCCGCCTGGGCCGCCAGGCAGCAGGTCCCTGACCGGACTCTCACCCCGGTCGGGGGCTTTTTTTGTGTTCTTTTGGGGCCTAAGGCTGTTTCTTTTTTACGGGTTTTATTTTATAATAGAGAGTGGCGAAAATTTGTTTGTTCTCAACGGGTTTTTGGGAAGTTCGGGAAAGTTTGGCGAGGGTCCCAAAAGCTGCGGTGCTGGAGAGAAAGGATGGGGCGGCCATGACCGGTCCTATGGATAAATCAAAACAAGAGACGTTTCTGCGGCTGAAGGAGCAGTACCAGTCGGAGCCGATTAAGCCCCGGAAGGTGCCGGAACCGGAGGTATTGCCGGAACAGCTGCAGAAGCTGCGGGCCTTGGGCGCGGCTTGCAATGCGCAGAAGGAGTATATGTCCTGGGAAGAGATTTTTGTGCGGCAGGGCAAGCTGGTGGAGGACTATGAGGACGATTACACTTATGATCTGCCGGTGCTCCATTATTTTCCTACGTACCAGTCTCTGCGGGACAGGGAGCTGCGGGGGTATTTTGGCTGGCGGACCCGGCTGCGGCATCATGCGGCGGAGCGTACGTCGCTGACCTATGCGTATATTTATATTTACGAGCTAATCAATCAGATTGGGGTGAAGTCCCCGGAGGAGGGCTTCCAGAAGCTATTGGAATTCCAGGACGAGTACGGGAGCCTGGATTCCCGGATTTTGGCCAATATGAATACCTGGCTCCGGGACTATGTGCTGTATTACCAGCTGGACCCCAAGCTGCTGCCGGACACGCACAGCGGGCAGATGGACCAGGCGTATCTGACGCTGGTAAACTGGCAGCAGGCATCTGACCAGGAGTTGTTCCAGGCGCTGGGCACGTTTTCTACCTACCGGATGGACCGTTCCAAGCTCTATAAGGAGGATACGGACCGGTACGTGCGGCTGATGGCGGGGTGCTGCCGGAAGCTTCAGGAGTATTATCTGTCCCACCGGAAAAAGTCCTTCCAGGAGGAGTTCCTGGGGGTGGAGGACTACGAGTGGATTTCTCTTTTTTCCTCGGCGGTGTTCTTTAAGAGGCAGGATACCCGGACGTATGCGGTGCAGCTAACGCCGGTGTGTACCTATAGTAATAAGGAAGGTATCTGGACGGTGCAGCGGCTGCGGTATGAAACGGCCAAGCACCGGAAGCTGGGAAAGCTGGTAAAGACCATTGAAGGGGAGCTTCGCACGCTGCTGGGGTACCAGGAATTATTGCAGCCCTATCACTACAAGTGGCTGACCAAGCTGGTCACGGGGGTGTTTGAGGACTGGCAGGCGGAGGAGGACCGGAAGAAGCGGGCCCAGGTGAATCTGGACGCAGCGGTGCTGGACAAGATCCGGCAGGAGGCGGCCATTACCCGGGAGCGGCTGATTACGGAGGCCGACCTGGGGGAAGAGGAGCCGGAGGTGCCGGAGGAAGAACCGGTGCTGCCGCTGCCTGGCGGTGCGGCTGCGGGCGAAGACTTGTTTGCCTCGGGGCAGGACGTTAAACCGGCGCCTAAGGCTGCGCAGCAGTTGGTGCAAAAACCCCAGGCTTCAGCGCAAGCTCAGGGGCTGCCCTGGAACCTAACGGAAGCTGAGCTCCATTACCTGAAGGATATTCTGGAGGGCAAGCCCACGGGCTGGGTACAGGAGCAGGGGCTGATGGCGGACCTTTTGGTGGACGGCATCAACGCCAAGGCGCTGGACGTGCTAGGAGACAATGTGCTGGAGGGGGATCCTCCGGAACTTGTGGAAGATTATCTGGCGGACGTGCGGCAGGCGGTGGAAGGTGCGCCAAAGGGCGTGGAAACTTCCCAGCAAGCGGCTGCTGGGGCTGCGCCCTGGAACCTGACGGCGGACGAGCTGGAATATTTGCAGGATATATTAGAAGGAAAGCCTACGGGCTGGGTCCGGGAGCGGGGGCTGATGGCCTCGGTGCTCTTTGACGGCATCAACGACAAGCTCTTTGAGGAGTTTGGGGATACGGTGCTGGCTGGGGACCCGCCGGAAGTGCTGGAAGATTATATAGAGGAAGTCAGGGAAGGGCTGGCGGCAGTTTCTCCCCTGGAAAGGAATTAATCAATGAAGATACCAAAACGCATTGCCCGGACGCTGATTACGTCTCTCAAGGGGGGCGTAGTGCCCCGGATTGGTCTGCCGTACATTACGGTGGGCCGGAAAAGTGAAATTGAGGCCCTGCTCCACGATGTGGACGCCATTGCGGACGGGGGCGCTTCGTTCCGCTTTATTGTAGGGCGTTACGGCAGCGGCAAAAGTTTCCTGATGCAGACCATCCGGAACTATGTGATGGAAAAGAATTTTGTGGTGGTGGATGCGGACCTGTCTCCGGAACGGCGGCTCCAGGGCACCAATGGCCAGGGGCTGGCTACGTACCGGGAACTGGTGCGGAACATGGCCACCAAGACGAAGCCTGAGGGGGGCGCACTGAACCTGATTCTGGACCGGTGGCTGAGCCGGGTGCAGGCGGAGGTCATGGAAGAAAGTGGGCTGCCGGCTGCGGACCCGGGGATTCGGCCGCTGATGGAACGGAAGATTGCCCAGGTTATCGGGGCGCTGGACGAAATGGTCCACGGGTTTGACTTTGCCAAGATTTTGACCCTGTACTACCAGGCTTATGCGGAAGGGAATCAGGAGAAGAAGGCCAAGGTCACCAAGTGGTTCCGGGGCGAATACCATACCAAGACGGAAGCCAAGCAGGAAATGGGCGTTAACGTGATCATCAACGATGACGACTGGTACGAATACCTGAAGCTGTTTGCGTGCTTTTTGAAACAGGCGGGGTATGCGGGGCTGCTGGTGTGCATCGACGAGCTGGTGAACATCTACAAGGTGCCTCACGCCATTACCCGGCAGTACAACTACGAAAAGATTCTGACCATGTACAACGACACGCTCCAGGGGAAGGCCCACTATCTGGGCATCATCATGGGGGGCACGCCCCAGTGCATGGAGGATCCCCGGCGGGGGGTCTACAGCTACGAGGCCCTGCGGTCCCGGCTGGCGGAAGGCCATTTTGGGGGCACCCACAAGGACCTGATGGCGCCGGTGATTCCCCTGCTGCCGCTGACCAACGAGGAAATGCTGATCCTCATTGAAAAGCTGGCGGAGATTCACAGCAGTCTGTACGAATACCAGTCCCATATCAAGCCCAAGGATTTGGCCAAGTTTATTGAGATTGAGTTTGGCCGGATTGGGGCGGATTCCCATATTACGCCCCGGGAAGTGATTCGGGACTTTATCGAGGTGCTGGATATTCTGTACCAGCATCCGGAACTGACGGTAACGGAACTGCTGGGGTCCGACCAATTCCAGTACGCCAAGAACGACGTGCAGGAAGGGGACGCTCCGGCGGAGTTTGCGGAATTTACCGTGTAAGGAGAGAATATGAGTATATTTGACCGTTATGCACCGTTTGTCCAGGATTTCATCTACGACCATGGCTGGGAACAGCTGCGCCCCATTCAGGTGGCGGCCGGAGATGTAATCCTGAACACGGACGAGAATTTGCTGCTGACGGCGTCTACGGCTTCCGGCAAAACGGAAGCCGCCTTTTTTCCTATTTTGTCGCTGTTTGCCCAGGACCCGCCGGCGTCGGTAGGGTGTATTTACATTGGGCCGTTAAAGGCTCTCATCAACGACCAGTTCCAGCGGCTCCAGCCTCTGTGCGAGGAGGGCGGGATTCCGGTGTGGCACTGGCACGGTGATGTGTCCCAGTCCCACAAGGCTAAGCTGTTAAAAAAGCCGTCGGGGATTTTGCAGATTACCCCGGAATCCCTGGAGGCCATGCTGCTCCACAAGCATATGGCCATTCCCAAGCTGTTTGGGGACCTGCGGTTTGTGGTGATTGACGAGGTGCATTCCCTGCTCCGGGGAGACCGGGGCGGGCAGACGCTGTGCCTGATTGAGCGGCTGTCCCGGCTGGCGGGGGTGAATCCCCGGCGGATTGGGCTGTCGGCTACTCTGGGGGACCCGGAGATGGTGGGGAAATTCCTGTCGCTGGGCACCGGGCGCCGGACGCTGATTCCCACGGTGAAGGGGCCGGGCAGCAAGTGGCGGCTTTCCATGGAGCATTTCTACGTGAAGGACGCCCAGGCCGGGGAGGACAAGACGGATATTCAGGCGCTGCCGGTGCTGGAGGAGAAGACGGACGAGGCGCCGGTCCAGGCGGACCCGGGGCTGGGGTATATTTTTGAGCACACCCGGGGGAAGAAGTGCCTGGTGTTTGTGAATTCCCGGGAAGAATGTGAAGGGGTGACCACGTCCCTGCGCCAGTACTGCGAGCTGAACCATGAGCCGGACCGGTTTTTGATCCACCATGGGAATTTGTCGGCGTCCTACCGGGAAACGGCGGAGATGTTAATGAAGGAAGACGACAAGAATCTCACTACGGTGACCACCTCCACCCTGGAGCTGGGCATCGATATTGGGCGGCTGGAGCGGGCGTTCCAGATTGATGCGCCCTGGACGGTGTCGTCGTTTTTGCAGCGGATGGGCCGGACGGGACGGCGGGACCTGCCGCCGGAGATGTGGTTTGTAATCCGGGAGGACGAGCCGGAAATCCGGGCCATGCTGCCAGCCACCATTCCCTGGAAGCTGCTCCAGGCCATTGCGCTGGTGCAGTTGTATTTGGAAGAAAAGTGGGTGGAACCGCCCCGGCTGGACCGGCTGCCCTACAGTCTGCTGTACCATCAGACCATGAGCGTACTCCAGGCCAACGGGGAAATGTCTGCGGCCAGCCTGGCGGGAAAGGTGCTGACCCTGCCGTATTTTCACCGGATCAGCCAGGAGGACTACAAGGTGCTGCTGACCCATCTGCTGGATACGGACCATCTCCAGCGGACGGAGAAGGGCGGGCTGATTGTGGGGCTCACTGGGGAGCGGATTACCAGCTCCTTTAAGTTCTACGGGGTGTTCCAGGAGAACGAGGAGTACACCGTGCGCTGCGATTCCCAGGAGCTGGGGACCGTGGTGGCGCCGCCTCCGCCGGGGGAGAAGATCGCCATTGCTGGCCATGTGTGGCGGGTGCTGGAGGTGGACCGGAAACGGCACGTGATCTACTGCGAACTGGTAAAGGGGAAGGTGCCGGCGTACTTTGGCGAGTGCCCCGGGGACCTGCACACGAAGATTTTGGAACGGATGCGGGAGGTGCTGCGGGAAGACCGGCAGTACCCGTATCTCATGAAGAACGCTGTGGCCCGGCTGACCCAGGCCCGGTTCACCGCCGTCCAGTCGGGGGCGGTGAAGCAGCCCCTGATCCAGCTGGGGGGCAAGATGTGGTGCCTGCTGCCCTGGCTGGGGACGTACGGGTTCCTGGCCATGGAACGGTTCCTCAACCTGAAGGTGGGGCCGGAAGTGGGGCTGAAGAATCTGGATTCCTTCCGGCCGTACTTCATGCAGTTTACCATGGAAGCGGACGCCAAGACGTTTTTTCAGACCTGCTATCGGAAGATTGCCGAGGACATCGACCCTATGGAGCTGCTCTACGAACATGAAGTGCCGGAGTTTGACAAATATGATGAGTACGTGCCGGCGGAACTGACCAGGAAAGGGTTTGCGCTGGGGGTGCTGAATTTGGAAGATGTGAAGAGAAGAGTGAAGGAGTGGGAAGAGGAGGGGTATTGAGCAACGGGGCCGAATTTGCCTGTGGCAAATTTGGCTACTGAAACTCTGCTGTTCGTTTTCCCTTTTTGCTGGCATTTTGGATTGGGTGGGCGTGATGCGTTACTTAAATGGGTGCAGGCCCATTCGGGGACTGGGATGGTGTTAGCAATGTTGGCCTTTCCGTTCTCTTTGGGGTATATTTTCAAAAACGCGACGGAGCGCTGACTGTTTTTGAAAACATAGCCCGCAGAAACGGTGTACCACAAGCTGTAATCAGGCTAGTACTGGCAAATTTGTTGTAGCTACCCTAGTGCGTCTGCGCTGCCACTCTATTGTGTCCTTACTTTGGGCATGGGCCTCCCAAGTACCGACACCTTACCAAAATCGGGACCCGCAAGGGCCTATCAGGACGACGATGAAGACTCCAGGACACTGCGGAGTGGCAGTTATGTTGCTCAAGTTTGGGAGGTATGTATGCACCCCTCCGGGGCGGTGGGGCGTAAGGCACCTTCCGCCACCGAGCGTTCCAATAGGCTGTAGAGGTCCCGCCAGACTGCGAGGAACGCACAGTGACGACTTCCTCGTTGGTGATTGTTGGAAAAATGGGGCAATCACAGTCGAAGGCATTTTTAATCAAAAGGCCTTCGACTGGCGACGAGGAAGACACTTACTACCACCATAGTTCGTTGCTTGCAATAGGCTCGTGCAAGAAATTTGGTAGTGCTGACCCCATCCGAGGCGCTGCGCGCCCCACCTTCCCCGCTTGGACTGCTGTTGTGCGGAGAAGGCAGGCGGCCGATGGCCGCTAATCGTGGGTGAACTTCCTCTGCCGACTACGTCGGTATCTCCTTAGTGGTTCGCAGCTAGCTGTTCATCTTCGCTCGTAGAGCTCGATTCACAGGCTGCTATCACATGGCTCACATTAGCCAAGAGCCTATAATGCTCTTGGATGTGAACGCAACGCTTGAAGGAGACTTTCGTAACCACCACGGTTCAACTTCATATCGGCACCATATTTTAGATTTTACTTGACCAGTAACGGCTTGGAAGCCTACCACAGTGGTTCGCAGCTAGCCAATCAGCTACGCCCAATTTGGGCTTGCTTCTTGGGCTGCTATCACATGGCTCGCATTAACCAAGAGTCTTTTGATAAACTGTAGACTCTTGGATGCGAGCGCAAAGCGTGTGGTAGGTGTCAGCCATTACCTTCCACATTTATGGGGAAGGGGAACCGCCAGTAGGGTGGTGGAAAGGGGGCTGACGAAGGAAGTTTTTCCCCATTGCCGCGTTGCGGCATTTCCCCAAGGGGAAAGTTTGTCCCCTTTTGGGGCTAGTTCAGACCGTTAGGTAGCTCAACTACAGAAAATTTGCCAATAGGCAAATTTTAGCTGTAGAAAACTCTGTACCGGATTTTTGATCGTGCGGTCAGCGGGGTATAGTGCAGGCATTCTACTTTTGAACTCCATCCGCCGGTGATTCCACCGGCACCTTCCTCTTCTCCTGTTCGCGCAACGCAGCGAACAGGTAAGTGGAAGGCATATGCGGCGCTAGCGCCGCAAAAAAAACGGATTGAACTTCCTCCGTCAGCCTAGCGGCTGACACCTCTTTCACGCTTGAAAGAGGCTTCCAGACCACTACTGGCCAATTGTTAATCATTACTATTGCATTATCATTACATTAACTGTTAAAACACCTACAGTACCGGTTAGCACTACCCCATGCCCTCCCCGCCTAACAGGAAGGGGAGGGCCGGCCAATCCTAGAATCCAAGGGCCGGGGTGGGGAAGGAACCTTCTGCGGCCGGAGGCCGCGAATGTATGATTAAAAGATGATACTTGGGTGAACTTCTATCGTCGCCTTGCGGTGCCACTTCCTACAGTGGTTCGCTGCAAGCCAGGCGGCGTCGCCCTACGGGCTCGCCTTCTGGGCAGCTATCACATGGGTCACGTATTCCAAATATCTTTTGGATAATTTGGGAAGATATTTGGACGTGACCGCAACGTTTGCAGGAAGCGGTCTAGGCCGCTACTGGTCAATTGTTAATCGTTACGATAGCTTTACCACTACATTCACTATCAAAAACACCTACAGTACCGGTTAGCACTACCCCATGCCCTCCCCGCCTAACAGGAAGGGGAGGGCCGGCCAATCCAAGAATCTATGGGCCGGGGTGGGGAAGGAACCTTCTGCGGCCGGAGGCCGCGAATGTATGATTAAAAGATGATACTTGGGTGAACTTCTATCGTCGCCTTGCGGCGACACTTCCTACAGTGGTTCGCTGCTAGCCAGAGTGGTTCGCGGCTCGTTGCGCAGCTTCACCCTGCGGGTTCGCTTTGCAGGCCGCTATCACATGGCTCATATTAACCAATTCTCTGCGGCTTGCAGCCTTGATAATTGGATATGAGCGCATTATTTTCGCCTTTCAGGCTCAATTCCTGGGCAGCTATCATATGGCTCGCGTATACCAAACAGCTTCTGGAATACTTGTAGCGCTGTTTGGACGCGAACGCAACGCTTTACGGTCGCATCCAAATGTCAATGCAGTTTCCCGATGACATTTGGAATATGCGACCTATGTGATAGCCGTCCGTGAGCCGAACCCGTAGGGTGAAGGAGAACGGAGCACGGCGAACCACTCAGGAAGCGTTCTATAACCACCACTGGTCAATTGTTAATCGTTATTATAGTGTCACCACTACATTAAGCATCAAAATACCTATAGTACCGGCCAGCTTCTATTTTTCCTCAAAAAAACGACTTGTAAGCCCATTTTTGGGTTCACAGGTCGTTTTTGTTTTCTTCATTAGCTTAGTCAGGCAGTCTGTGGTTATTCAAACATTTGGTCTGCGTCTTCGTCCAGGGCTTCGATCAGGAAGCTGACGGGGCGGAAGCCGTCGTTGCAGGAGGCTATAAAGGCGTTTTTGTCTTTGAGTTCTCCGTCGTAGAAGTTTTTGGCGCCGTGGGACAGGGCGAAAACGTATTCCATCATGGATTTCCAGGCGTTGTCGCACAGGCCTTTGGGTTTTTGCCAGCCGTTGGAGATGAAGGTCATGCCTTCGGTGTTGTAGTCGCAGGGGGTGAGGCCTGGGGTGGCGTATTTGTCTACCAGGTCCTGGTTCCACCCGCATTTGATGACGGTGATTTTTACTTTTTTCATGAAAAATTCCTCCTTTTATTGAAAGCGGCACTGGTGTGCTTTTGTTTGGTAGCAGGCGTCGCAATGGATGCATTTGGCGGGGCTCAGGTCTCCGCTCATCCAGCGGTTGGGCAGCTGGGGTTCGCGGATCAGGGCTCTGCTTAGGGCGAAGGCGTCTATTTTGTCCTGGTCCAGGAGTTGTTCCAGCTGCTGGGGCTCATTGTTGCAGCCGGTGAGGACGATGGGGATGGGGCATTTGGCTCTGACGGCTTTGGCCAGGTCCTGGTAGCAGGAGGGGTGGCGATTGCCGTTTTCCCAGGGGGCATGGTCTCCCAGGACTTCGATAAAGTCCAGGCCGCCAGCATAGAGGTGCTGGCAGAGGCCGGCGCATTCGTCGGCTGCATAGCAGGGGGCTATGGGTAGGGGCTGGTCCTTGTGTTGGGCAAGGATCCGGCGGATTTCAGCCTGGGGCTTAAAGTAGAAGCTGAATTTTGCGCAGATGGGATAGTCCGGCAGCTGGGCTTTGATGCCCTGGATAATTTCTACGATAAGGCGGCAGCGGTTCTCGGGGGTTCCGCCGTAGGCGTCCTGGCGCTGGTTGTAATAGGGGTTAAGAAAGCGGTACAGCAGCCAGCCGTAGGCCAGGTGGAGCTGCACGGCGTCAAAGCCGCACTGTTTTGCCCGGACTGCGGCGGCTATGTAGAGCTGGCGGATCTCTGCCAGGTCTTCCGGGGTCAGGGCGTTTACGTCGAGGGTTTGCTGCCCGGTTCCGGGTCTGACGTATTGGTACATATTCAGCTGGGGGATGATGGCGGCGCCGGAGGCGTGGGCTATAGCCACCAGTTGTTGGTAGGCGGGGATCAGGGCGTCGGTGTACAGGCGCATATTGTTTCCTATGGCGTTATTGCGCTCACAGACATCGGTGAGTTCGGTGATGATGGTTCCAATCCCGCCCTGGGCCAGCTGGCGATAGTGCTGGTACAATTCTGGGGTAGGGGTTCCGTCGGGCCTGCAAAGGGCCAACCAGGTGGCTGAACGGAACAGGCGATTTTTCAGGTGCAGTCCGCAGAGTTCTGCTGGCTGCAAGATTTTCAGCATATTGGCTCCCTCCTTGCTTTTTCGTTAGGTATAAAATATAATTTTAGAGAGAATAATGCAAGTACGCACATTTTTGTTCCTTGAAAAGGAGGCTGCAAAATGGACAAATACAAAGACGAGGTCCTGAATAAATGTCCTATTGTTTATGCCATGGAGATTATCGGTTCCAAATGGAAAATTCCCATTCTCTGGAATCTGACCCAGGAGGATAATCTGCACTACAATGAATTGAAGCGCCGGATTGCGGGGGTAACCAACACCATGCTTACCAGGGCGCTGCGGGAGCTGGAGGAGGCGAAGCTGCTGGTGCGCAAGTCTGCGGGGACCGTGCCGCCGTCGGTGACGTATCAATTGACAGACCTGGGAAGACAACTGCTGCCCTCCCTGGACGGACTGTACGCCTGGGGTGAGGCCTACCAAAAGCGGTAGTGCGTGCGCTCCGAAGTGGCTGCATCGATACCTAAAACGTATACTCTTCCATAGGAAAGAACAAATAGACAAGGGGCAAATGGGGGTCTATACTAATAGTAGTATGTGACTTTTGTATATGTATTCTGGAAAAGAGGTTATGGAGTATGGCAACGAAATTTGCTGAGGATTTTCATAATAAGCTGGTGGCTGGGGCTGCCCGGTCTATGCGGGATACGGATCCGGAGTTTGTGGAGCGGTTCCACAATTTTGCGTTTGATGAGGTAATCCACGATGTGGACCTGGACGACCGGACGCGGTTTATGGCGATTCTGGCTACGCTTTTGGGCTGCCAGGGTATCGATATGTACCGGAGAATGGTAGTGGGTGCGCTGAACTACGGGGTAATGCCGGTGGAAATCAAGGAGATTGTGTACCAGGCTGCGGCTTATCTGGGCATGGGCCGGGTGCTGCCGTTTCTGATGGCCACCAATGAGGTATTTACCCAGCGGGGGATTGCGCTGCCTCTGGAACCTCAGGCAACGACTACCACGGAAACCCGGCTGGAAGGCGGCCGGAAGGCACAGATGGATATTTTTGGCGAGGGCATGAAGGATTTTGCCACCAGTGGTCCGGAGGAAACCCGGCACATCAACAAGTGGCTGGTGGACAACTGCTTTGGGGACTATTACACCCGGAAGGGGCTGGACCTGAAGCAGCGGGAAATGATTACGTTCTGCTTCCTGTCCGCTCAGGGCGGGGCTGAACCGCAGCTGATTGCGCATGCCAAGGGGAATTTCAACGTAGGCAACGACCGGGCTTTCCTGATTAAGATTGTGTCCGCCTGCCTGCCGTTTATTGGTTATCCCCGGAGCCTGAATGCCATCAACTGCATCAAAAAGGCAGCGGAAAAATAAGGCGGTGAAGCCATGCTCCGGCAAGTAAAATATTTCCAAGCGGTGGTGACCTGCCGTTCGTTTACGGAGGCGGCGGCACTGTGCAATATTTCCCAGTCGGCCATTTCCCAGCAGATCCAGGCGCTGGAGCGGGAGCTGGGGGTCAAGCTGCTGATTCGGGAAAAGCGGAAGTTTGCCCTGACGCCGGCAGGAGAGTTTTTTTACCAGAGGAGTTTGGGTCTGGTAAAGGAGTTTGACAAGCTGTGCGAGGAAACGGTGCAGCTGGGGGACGGGACCCAGCCCAAGCTGGTGATTGGGTACCTGAAGAACTACTTTGGGGACGAGCTGTCCTATGCGGTGGCGTCGTTTCGGAAGGCGTACCCCCAGATTACGCTGGAAACCTTCAGTGGGACCCACGAGGAGCTGTATGAGGCGCTGCGGACGGGGCGGGCGGACCTGGTGCTGAACGATCTGCACCGGGCGCCTTCGGACCGGTATGAGAACTACTGGCTGTCCAAAACGTATCTGCATGCGGCGCTGGGGGCCTCTCTGCCTTTGGCCAAGGCCATTGGGGTTACCATGGAAGACCTGAAGGACCTGCCCTGCATTTTGATTACGCCTCCGTCCCAGGAGGAAAACGAGCGGCTGTTCTATCAGGAATATCTCCAGGTGAAAAGTGATTTTTGCCGGGTGGATACGCTGGATGAGGCGGTGCTGAAGGTAATCTCCGGCCAGGGCTATCTGCTGCGGGAATGGACCAGCTCTACGGGTCCGGCCAAGGAATTGGTGAAGTGTGTCCCGGTGCTGGACGACGGCAAAATTTTTACCCGGGACTACTATGCGTTCTGGCAGCTGCCGCCGGGGAAGAAGTATGTGCCGGTTTTTGGCGAGGAACTGAAGAAACAATTTAGCGGTCAAAAATAAGGCCGAATTCTGTGGGGCCTGGGTGTGTGGGGCCAGACGGAACGGGCCAAAGGAGTGAGTGCTATGAAGCTGAAGAAACTGCTGGTGACGGCTCTGGCGGCGGCCATGCTGCTGGCCACGGCGGCCTGCGGGGAAAGCGGGGCGGCGTCCAAGACCAGCGGGCAGGAGAGCGCAAAACCGGCCCAGCCGGCGCCAACGTCCACAGTGACCAGCTGGAAGGGGATTCCCAGCAGCAAGATTCTGGTGGCGTACTTCTCCCGGGCAGGAGAAAACTATGATGTGGGCTACATTAAGGTGGGGAATACCCATCTGATGGCGAATATGATTGCCCAGGCTACCGGGGCCAAGGAATTTGAGATTACGCCGGTGAAACCCTATCCCCAGGAGTATAAGGCGACTACGGAAATTGCCAAGAAGGAACTGAAGGAAAAGGCTCGGCCGGCCATTCAAGGTCCGCTACCGGAGCTGAAGGACTATGACGTGGTGTTCCTGGGCTATCCTATTTGGGGCGGCGATATGCCCATGGTGGTGTATACGTTCATGGAACAGGAAAATTTCCAGGGCAAGACAATAATTCCGTTCTGTACCTCCGGTGGGGAGTACATGACCGGGGAGGAAAAGAATATTCCCCAGTATGCCAAGGGTGCCCGGGTGCTCCAGGGGCTGGGGCTGGAAGGCGCCGTGGTGCAGAAGAACCCGGACCAGGCAAAGCCCAAGGTGGAGGCCTGGCTGAAGGGGCTGGACCTGAGCAAGTAACGGGTGTTCGTGTTTGTGGATAGAAAATTGCATTGGATCGGAGGATTGCAGTATGGAATATGATGTGCTTGGCAAGACGGATATTCGGGTTTCTAAGGTCTGTGTGGGCTGCATGAGCTTTGGCAAGGCAGGGACCATGCACGATTGGACGCTGAATCCGGAGCAGAGTGAAGCGGTGATTCACCATGCCCTGGACCTGGGCATCAACTTTTTTGATACGGCCAATGGCTACTCTGCCGGGACCAGTGAGGAATACCTGGGGAAGGCGCTGAAGCATTTGGTGCCTCGGGACCAGGTGGTGATTGCGTCCAAGGTGTATTTCAATCCGGGGCGGCTGTCCCGGGAGGCGATTTTCCGGGAAATCGACGGGACGCTGAAGCGCCTGGGCACGGATTATCTGGATTTGTACATTATCCACCGGTTTGACTACGAGCATCCCATTGAGGAAACCATGGAAGCCCTGGACGAGCTGGTGAAGAAGGGTAAGGTCCGGGCCATCGGGGCTTCGGCCATGTACGGGTACCAGTTCTACAATATGCAGCTGTGTGCCCGGGACCACGGCTGGACCCAGTTCTCCACCATGGAAAACCACTACAACCTCCTGTATCGGGAAGACGAGCGGGAACTGATTCCCATCTGCAAGGAGTGGCGGGTGTCCCTGATGCCCTACAGCCCCTTGGCAGCAGGCCATTTGACCCGGAATACCTGGACGGCGGATACCCTGCGGAGCCAGACGGACCGGGTGGCCATGGGCAAGTACGACCGGACGGAGCAGCAGGACCTGGAGATTGTGCACCGGGTGCACGCCCTGACCAGCAAGTATCCCGGCACCACCATGACCCAGATTGCCCTGGCCTGGCAGTGGGCCAAGGGCGTGACCGCTCCCATTGTGGGGGCCACCAAGGCCAAGTATTTGGATGATGCTGCGGCGGCACTGAAGGTGAAGCTGACCCCGGAAGATATTGCGTTCCTGGAAGAACCGTATCTGCCGCACCGGATTGTGGGGGCCATTGACAAGAATCCGCCCCAAGATGTGATGTTGTTGGATGAGAAGAAGTAACGTGAAATAGCGTGAAATTAAAAACCGTACTGCTTCCTGAGATGAGGAAGCAGTACGGTTTTTTGGGTTGTGCAATTAATGAACCTGAAGTGTGCTGGCCTGGGGAATCCACGAGCGGTTCGCTGCTAGCCAGTCATTTTCGCCCTTCGGGCTCAATTCCTGGGCAGCTATCGCATGGGCCTTATTGACCAAACATCCGTGGGATGTTTGGATGCGGCCGCAAGCGGTTCGCCGTGCTCCGTTCACCTTCACCCTGCGGGTTCGGCTCACGGACGGCTATCGCAGGGGTCGTATATTCCATTTCTCTACGGCCGAGGCTTTGAGAAATGGATACGACTCCCAAAGGCTGGAGCTATGGGCGCCCTCTGGGCATATCCCTTTTGTCAGCCATTCGGCTGACATTTCCCCTTCAGGGAAAGTCTGTCCCCGCTGGGGCTAGTGCGGCGAGGATGGTAGCTCAACTACAGAAAATTTGCCCGTGGGCAAATTTTTGCTGTAGAAAACTCTGATTTTTGGTCGTGAGGTCGGCGGGGTGTAGGTGTGGCCGGGCCCATCCGAGGCGCTGCGCGCCCCACCTTCCCGCAGTTGGACTGTTGTTGCTGCGGGAAGGCAGCGGCCGGTGGCCGCAATACTTGGGTAGAAAAGATAATACCTGGATAAACTTCCTCCGTCAGCCTAACGGCTGACACCTACCACACGCTTGTGGTAGGCTTCCAAGCCACTACTAGTCATCTTTATATCAGCACTATACATTAGATTTTACTTGACCAGTAATGGCAACGAAAGCTTCCTGCAAGCGTTGCGTTCACGTCCAAATATCTTCACAAGTTACCTAAAAGATATTTGGAATACGTGACCCATGTGATAGCTGCCCAGGAAGCAAGCACGTCAGTGCAAAGCTGACTGGCTTGCAGCGAACCACTGTAGGAAGTGTCACCGAAAGGCGACGATAGAAGTTCAAACAAGTATTATGATTTCCAATCCCAGTATTTGCGGCCTACGGCCGCTGCCTTCCACTTACCTGTTCGCTGCTTAGCACGAACAGGAGAAGGGGAAGGTGCCGGCGAACTCGCCGGCGGATGGGGTTCCGGTTCAGGCGGCGCTGGTGCCGCTATATTTTCCCACCGCAATCTAAACCCAAAAAGAGCAACCACAGATGGGGCTGTGATTGCTCTTTTTGGGTTTTCATATATGGGAAGTGCACTTTCCCCGAAGGGAAGGGGAAAGTCTATTAGAACTTGTACCGCAGGGCCAGGCTCCATACGTTGCTGCGTACGTCGCTGCCTTTCTGGTACTGGTAGCCCAGACCGTAGGTCATGCGGCCTTTTTCGGCTTCGATGCCCAGGCGGCCATAGAAGCTGCCGGAGTCGGATACGTCGTAGCCGAAGGTGCTGGAGGCGCCGTTGATGTTCAGGCGTTCGTCGCTGTTGCGGTCGCCCAGGGTCCACAGGTAGCCTGCTTCGGCAATGGGTTTCACCTTCCAGCCGTCCATCGCAAAGTCTTGGGTATACCGCAGGCCTACGGGGATCAGCCACAGGTTGGCGTTGTCGCTGTCGTGGTGGATGCCCAGGCTATCGGTGTAGTTGCCGTAATCCAGGTGGGCATAGCGTACACCTGCATACGGGGTCAGGGTGCCGTCACCGGCTGCGAAGTCGTGTTCGGCACGTACGCCGGCGGTGTAGGCATTAGAGGAAACGTCACCGGTGATTTCGCTGCCGCTGTTGTACTGGCTGAGATCGTTCTTGCCATGCAGCCAGGAGATATCGCCCAGGTAGGAGGTCTGGCCTCTGCGTACTCTGCCGTACAGGCTCAGGCCATAGTAGTCGGCGTCATTCTTGGTGGAAGCGGTATCGGTATTGCCGGAGAAGGAGCCGTCCATGTAGGTCAGGGCTGCACCGGCCACTACGCCGTTCTTATGGTACAGGTCGGAACCTACTACCACGCCGTTATACTGGGCGTCATAGTCTGCACCGGACAGGCCGTCCACAGCCAGGCCGCGGATGTTTTCCTTATCATGGATGTAATGAGCCCACAGGTCCTTATCCAGGGTGGTGTCTTTGACGTCAGCCAAATGGTTGGCCACAGCGCCGGTAAACAGGTTACCGGCTGTGTACAGGCCATGCTGTACGCCGGCCAGTTCGGTGAGGGAGGTGGCGCTGTTCAGGGCATTCACCTGAGAAGCGGTGGTGCTGTGTACATCGCTATTGGCCGCATTGCCAAACAGGGTACCTGCGGCACCGCCAGCGGCTACAGCTGCGGAAACTACGTTAGCTGCATTCAGGGCATTGCCGTATACATCGGTGGCATCCTTGGCTTCAGCGGTTACGGAGTATTGGGTATCGCCGTTGCCTTCGGCACCCACAAATTTCAGCAGTTGGTTATGGGTGAACACGTTGCTGGTGGTGTCTGCGTTGGCATCGGCATACCAGGCGTTGCCGGATTTCACGCTGGTACCAGAGAGAATGTTATAGGTGGTGCCTGCGGTGGCGCCGGAAATGTAGAGTTTGGCAGAGTCAGAAACGCTGGTAGAAGTAACGCCGGTAATGGCGGCGGTATTGCTGCCGGATACGGTGCTGCCGTTCACCATCAGGAGGGAAGCAGTACCCATGGAGAAGGTGCCTGCCTCGGCAGCGCTGTCGCTGGTGGCTTCACTGCTTACCACGATGCTGTTGGTGGTAAGGTCTTGGCTGGAAGCCAGATACAGGGCGGACAGGATACCGTCAGAACCCCAGGACAGGCCGGTTTCCTTGAACATATTTTCTGCAGCGGTGGTGTCCTTGGAACCCAGGGTCAGGGTGGAGTTTTCACCTACCACTACGTTTGCGCCGTCCAGGGATTCGATGGCTACTTCCGTGCCGTCATCCTGGGTGCCGCCGTTCCACACAGGATCCAGGTACAGGGTACCGCCGTTCAGGCTGACTTTGTCGGCCGTCAGGGTAGCAGCGGTGGTACCGGTGCCCAGGTTCAGGGTGGTGTTGGCAGTACCTGTAATATCACCGGTTACGGCTACATCACCAGTGATGGTGGAGGTACCGGCGGTGGAGAGGGTATCTACTGCCAGAGAGCCAGCAGTGGATTGGATGGCCGCATCGGTCAGGGTTACGGTGCCGTTAATCTGCGCATCCCCTTGGGAGGCAATGGTGGAACCCGTTGCAGCCACGTCGGCTTTAACGGTAGCAGGGGCCGTGGTGGTGCTTTGCAGGGTCAGGGTGCTGTCTTTCTGGACCGCCAGGGAGGAGCCTGTGTTCAGATCTACATTGCTGACAGTTACGTTAGCGGCAGTGCCTTCGGTGCCGATGTTCAGGGTGCTGACCTGATCATCGGCAGCTTTGATGGTGCCGGCTACGGCAACGTCACCGGTCAGGGTGTTGGTGCCGCTGGTGGTCAGTTCCTTAATGGCCAGGGAACCGTCCTTGGACTGAATAGCTGCATTTGTCAGGGCAATCGTGCCGTTGACTTCAGCCGGGCCATTGGAAACAATGGTGCTATTATCAGCAGTAACTTTTGCCGTAACAGTGGCCGGTTGGTCTGCACTGGTGCTCTGTAGGGTCAGGGTGCTGTTCTTCTGAACAGCAAGCGTAGAAGCTTCATTCAGCGCGACGTTAGAGACGGTTACGTTGGCAGCAGTACCTTCTTCCGTACCGCCGATGTTGATGGTGGCATCATTACTATCGGTTTTCACGGTGCCGGCCACGGTAACATTACCGGTAAGGGTAGAACCAGTAGCTGCAGTCAGGTCTTTATTGACGGTCAGGGTACCGGTCTTGGCGGCCAGGGTGGAACCAGCCAGGGATACGCTGCCGTCCACAGTGGTGGTACCGTTGGTATTGATGTTGCTGGTGGCCGTAGTGGCAACCAGGTCAGCTTTTACGTTCAAGGTTGTGTTGTCGACTGCTGCTTGCGCATTGCCGATGTTCAAGGTAGAACCTTCGGCCAAGCTTACTTCCGGAGTGGTATTGGCAGCGCTTTGGATGACTTCGGTAGTAGTAGTGCCGCCCAGGGTGACTTCGGTATTCTTAGCTACAGCTACGGTGGTAGTATTCTCATCTACAGCCAAGGCACCTACGTTGACGCCGTTGGAAATATTTACGGCGCCGGTTTCTGCATTGGAATTGGTTTCCACAGTGACTTTGTCCAGAGCAATGTTGCTGCCGACATCTTCGGCGTCAGCCAGGGAAACGGTGTTTGACGTCTGCTCATCGGTGCCTACCAGGGTACCTTCCATGATGACTTGGGTATTGGCTTGGGCAGTGGTCATGACGTTCTTGATGTCTTTTAGGTACGTGATGGTATATTTAGCATCGCTGAGGGACAGGGTGCCAGCCTTGAAGTTCACTTTGGCTGCAGCTTCGGTCAGTGCATTATCCTTTGAGGTTTCACTTTCCGTGGTGTTGGCATTGGTAAATACCTGGTCTGCCACAGTAGACAGAGTTGCAGTACCATCCAGGGTCAGCTTGCCAGTGCCGGTGATAGCTGTTTTCAAATCAGCTGTTGTCAATTTGCCGCTGGTGAGGGTCAAGGTGCTGCTGTCATCAACCTTTACAGTAGAGAGGTTCAAATTATCGCCGCCCAGGGTGACGGTGGAACCGTTAGTGGAGGAGACCGTGCCGCCGATGGTAGCATTCTTTGCCGTAACGGTAGAAGCGTCGGCGGACAAGTCGCCAGTAACGTTCAGGGCACCTTCAGCGTTAATGGAGCCGCCGTCGGTTACGGTGATGCTGTTGGCGTTAGTAGTGGTGCCAGCGGCAGTGGTGAGGGAACCGGCAGTGTTAGTGACCTTGACGGTAACACTGGTGGGTTGGTCAGTTTTGGCGAAGGCAGAGCCTTCCTGGTTGTACAGGTTAGCTGCCGTCAGGGTTTGGTTAGCCGCATTGGCCGCATAGCCGGTAATACCCGTTGCAGCCAATTTATCGTAAAGTTTGTCGATGGTTACATCGGCCAGGTTCAGGGTACCGCCGGTAACCTTGTAGGTGCTGGCCAGGTTCAGGTTGGCGTTTAGGTTTACGGTACCGCCTTCCACCGTAAAGTCACCGTAGTACTTGTCCAGGTTGCTGTTGATGGTGAGAGTGCCTTCGCCTTGTTTAACGATGAAGGGGTTATAGGCTTCAGCCGCAGTGGTGGTAGGAATTAACGTGCTGATGGTATCGGTATCGCCAGTAACGGCACCTGCAGCGCCGATGGTCAGGGTAGCACCGTCAGAAATGTTGAAGGTGGTATCCGTCCCCGGTTCCATAGCTAAGAAGCCGCCGCCGGAAGGTCCAACAGTGCCGTAGCCATTATATACGTACAGTTTGGAGGTATCGCCGCCTTCTTTGACAATGGTATTTCCGGTAAAGGCAGCGTCTTTCGTGACGTTGAAAGTCAGGTGGGTAGGAAGTTTAATGGACTTTTGATCAATAATCTTATCGCCATTATCATCTAAGACGTAACTGCCGTCTTCATTTTGCCGATATACATAATATATATTTCCCTTGCGGCTAGTGGCAATGGCACCGCCGATGACGTTGCCATATGCTGTATTGGAAATAGCAGAGTTGTTTTCAATCACCACATCATTGAAAGTGGCATTGGTTCCTTTGACTTCCATAGCACCGCCATATACTTCCAGGCCGGATGTAGCTGTATTGCCAGAAATGGTGGAATTTTGGAAGGTTGCATTCACGGCAGTAGGTTCAGGAATTAAGACATCCGTTGCCACATACCCTTCAAAATTTAAGCCACCGCCTAAAGCTGCTCCGCCCGAATATGCATCCATAGCAGCATCCGGTACGAGAGCATTATCCTTAACGTCTCCGAAGGTAATATTGCGTACCCCGCTGACATACCCACCGTACCAATTGTTTAACGTATGGTTGCTCCAGGTGATCGGATCCGCAGCAAAGGCTGTTCCTGCCATTCCCATTACACCCAGGGTGCTGGCGGCCAGCAGGCTGGCCAGGACTTGTTTGGTTAATTGTTTCCCGCTTTGTTTCATTGTAAAGCTCCTTCCCATATTTTGCTTATTGTGGTTATGAAACACACTACGTCGCTGCGCCCAAAGTCGGTCAATCTGCAGCTTTGCAGCCCCCCAAAATGTCCCCAGTAATTGGAAGACTCTGATTGCATCGGCCTGTTTCTCTTTGCCCCGTAACAAGGAGTTGCAGCAAGCGAAATTGCTGTTGTGTTATTTCATAACATACATATAAGTATTTGTTCAATAGGCATATTATAATACCGGAAATTGGGATAGGCAATACTGATTTGTCGAATTTCGTGCACAAATATAAAAAGGTAATATTCAGTAAGGAAAATGTAAAAGTTGGTGTGAAAAATATAACAAGAGAAGCAGGAAGAATGCGGGTTGCGAGATGTTAATATCAATAACAATTGTTAGGAGAATGAAAACTACAAAAAGAAAAAGCTGTTGGCAGAATTGATACATATGGGGAGAATTTAGGACATGGATGGGGGAGGAGCGATGGGCATATCCCTTTTGTCAGCCATTCGGCTGACATTTCCTCTTCAGGGAAAGTTTGTCCCCGCTGGGGCTAGTGCAGTGAGGATGGTAGTTCAACTACAGAAAATTTGCCAAAAGGCAAATTTTTGCTATAGAAAACTCTGTACCGGATTTTTGGTCGACGTTCTCAACGGGTGTTGTGCAGGCATCCTACTTTTGAACCCCATCCCGTTCTCGCTTCAAGAACGAAGCGAGAACGACCTTCCCCTTTACCAGTGCACGCCAAGCAGTGCACTGGTAAGGCGAAGGCAAATCGCGGCCAGAGGCCGCGAAAGACTGGGTAAACTTCCTCCGTCAGCCTAACGGCTGACACCTACCACACGCTTGTGGTAGGCGTTCTATAATCACTACTGGTCAATTGTTAATCGTTACGATAGCTTTACCACTACATTCACTATCAAAACACCTACAGCACCGACCAGCACTATCCATGGCCCTCCCCGCCTAACAGGAAGGGGAGGGACGGGCCACACCAAGAATCCATGGGCCCGGGGTGGGGAAGGCCACCTTCTGCGGCGCTGGCGCCGCCATATATTCCATCTTGATTCCTCAACAGCATGAAGCCACCCAAATTCCAGGCTTCATGCTGTTGTACGTTCTTCGCTTCCTCCATTGCTGCAATTTATCGCGACTCGATTCCACTGATTTCACACTAAACAGTTTCCATTTTACCAATTTAGCTGTGGGAGTGCTCCTTCTGCGGCGCTGGCGCCTTTATATTTTCCCACCGCAATCTAAACCCAAAAAGAGCAATCACAGATGGGGCTGTGATTGCTCTTTTTGGGTTTTCATATATGGGAAGTGCACTTTCCCCGAAGGGAAGGGGAAAGTCTATTAGAACTTGTACCGCAGGGCCAGGCTCCATACGTTGCTGCGTACGTCGCTGCCTTTCTGGTACTGGTAGCCCAAGCCATAGGTCATGGGGCCGTGTTCTGCTTCAATGCCCAGGCGGCCGTAGAAGCTGCCGGAGTCGGATACGTCGTAGCCGAAGGTGCTGGCGGAACCGTTGATGTTCAGGCGTTCATCGCTGTTGCGGTCGCCCAGGGTCCACAGGTAGCCTGCTTCGGCAATGGGTTTCACGTTCCAGCCGTCCATGCTGAAGTCTTGGGTATAACGCAGGCCTACGGGGATCAGCCACAGGTTGGCGTTGTCGCTGTCGTGGTGGATGCCCAGGCTGTCGGTGTAGTTGCCGTAGTCCAGGTGGGCATAACGTACACCTGCATACGGGGTCAGGGTGCCGTCACCGGCTGCGAAGTCGTGTTCAGCCCGTACGCCGGCGGTGTAGGCGTTGGAAGAAACGTCCCCTGTGATTTCGCTGCCGCTGTTGTATTGGCTCAGGTCGTTCTTGCCATGCAGCCAGGAGATGTCGCCCAGGTAGGAGGTCTGGCCTCTGCGTACTCTGCCGTACAGGCTCAGGCCGTAGTAGTCGGCATCATTCTTGGTGGAGGCAGTATCGGAGCTTCCGGAGAAGGATCCGTCCATGTAGGTCAGGGCTGCACCTGCGACTACGCCGTTGTTGTGGTACAGGTCGGAACCTACTACTACGCCGTTGTACTGGGCGTCATAGTCTGCACCGGACAGGCCGTCTACAGCCAGGCCGCGGATGTTTTCCTTATCGTGGATGTAGTGGGCCCACAGGTCCTTATCCAGGGTGGTGTCTTTGACATCAGCCAGGTGGTTGGCTACAGCACCGGTAAACAGGTTACCGGCTGTGTACAGGCCATGCTGAACGCCGGCCAGTTCGGTGAGGGAGGTGGCGCTTTGCATAGCGTTCATTTGATCTGCTTTGGTGGAGTTGATGGTATCGTCGGAGGCAGTCATAAAGAAATCGGCGGCAGGGGTGGTGCTGACAAGGGCGGCATTCACCAGGTTGATGTTGTTGGTATTGCCGTATACTTCGCTGGCGTCCCGGAGTTCTGTGGTGACGGAGAACTGGGTTTCACTGTTCCCTTCTGCACCCACAACTTTGAGCAGTTGGTTATGGACCAGAATGTTGGAGGAAGCGTCTTCACCGGCGTCTACGTACCAAGCATTGCCTTCCTTTACATTGCCAGCAGCTACTGTCAACCCAAGATTTGTAAAGGTGGTTTCCTTACTGGCACTTAAAATATTATAGGTGGTATTTTTAACAGCTCCGTCGATGTAGAGTTTGGCAGATTGAGAAATGTCAGTGGATACCACATCGGTAAAGGCCGCAGCCTGACTGCCAGAAACGGCACTGCCTTTGACCATGAGGAGGGTATTGTCACCCATGGTCAGGGAGCCATAATTTTTTGGTATTACGGTGGATTCTGCATTGCTGTCTACATAAAGGGTGTTGCTCAAAGTATATTGTCTAGTACTATAGTCTACTGAGGAGTAATTTGCCAAGCTGGTGCTGGCTGCTGCATATACTGCAGAAAGTACGCCATCTGTCCCCCAGGTGAGGCCGCTGTCTTTAAAGGCATTTTCCGCCAGAGTTTTGTCTTCGGAACCCAGGGTGAAGGTGGAGTTGCTGCCTACAATGACCCGGGCTCTGGAGATGGAATTGGTGGCAACCTCTGTGCCGTCTGCCATTTCGTCACCATTTACCCAGACAGGATCCAGGAAGAGCGTACCTTGGTGCATATCAATGCTGTTGGCGCTGATTTCACCCGCGGAATCAGAATCGCCTACGTTTAGGACCGCTTTGAAGCTTTTCCCCTGAATATCGCCTCCTACGTCAACGGCACCTGTAATCGTTGTGGTACGGTCAATAGATACGTCGCCAGAGACAGTCAGGGAATCTGCTACATTCAGTGTGGCGGTTCTTTTATATCTGATAGTCCCGGCAAGACTTAAGTCACCGTCAACAGTGGTGTCGCCATTCACAGCGAGCACGGAATTTGTGTTGTAGTCCCCGCCTACTGTCAGGGAGCCATTAATATTGACATTACCGGAAATAGCAGAGGAACCAGTGGTGGTCAGGTCCTGGGCCAGGGTAACGGTGCCGTTATTGGTATTAAGAGAAGAATCTGCCAGGCTGACATTGCCGGTAATCGTGGCGTTGCCGTTGGTGGTTACCGTGGCATTGTCTGCGGTAATGGCGGCATCAATAGTGGAATTGGTTCCTGTGGTTGTCAGGGAGCTGTCCTTAGCCATCGTTAGGGTGCCGCCGTTGAGATCCACGTTGGAAGCGGTAACGGTGGCTGCGGTGGTGTCATCGCCCAAGTTCAGGTTTCCTGTGCCGGCGGAATTGATGTCACCGGCAACGGCCACGTCCCCAGTGACGCTATTGGTACCGCTGGCAGTCAGGTTCTTTTCGACGCTCAGGGTGCCTGCGGTGGCCGCAAGGGTAGAGTTGGTCAGGCTAACATCGCCTGTAACGGTGGTCGCCTTATTCGTGGTAATGGTGCTGTCAGCTGCTTTGACAGTAGCGTCGACGGTCAAGGCGTTCGCTGTGTTGTCTTTGGTTCCCAAGGTAAGGGAGCTGCCGGAGGCAACATCCAGGGTGCCGCCATTCAGGTCGATGTTATTGGTGGTTAAGGTGCTTTTTTCTGCGCTATTACCGACCTGGAGAGAGGAGGCTGTGTCGCCGCTGTTGGTAATGGAGCCATCAATAGTAACGTCACCGGCAACCTTAGACGTGCCGCTGGTAGTCAGGTCCTGGCTTAAGGTCAGGGTGCCGGTTTTGGCATCCAGGGACGAATCCGCCAGGGCCACAGTGCCATTTACCGTGGTTACGCCGTTGGTGTTGATGGCGCTGTCCGTAGCTGCCAGGTTGGCGTCAACCGTCAGGGCATGATCTGCGGCGACGCTGTCGTTGCCGATGTTCAGGGTAGAATCGTTGGTCAGGCTCACGGAAGCCGTACCGTTTTTCGTAGTAATGACGTCCGTTGTTTCGGCACCGCCCAGGGTTAACGTTTGGTCCGATACGGTAACGGTATTGGCATCGCCGGTCATCTCCAAAGAAGCTGCACTAAGGCCGCTGACGCCGGTGGAACTGATGTTCAAATCTTTATCTGTGGTAGCGGAAACGGTATCCAGTTCCACGCCGCTGCCCAAATTGCTGATGGTATCAACGGAAAGGCTGGAAACAGTATCACCTGATTCATCCACGAGGGTGCCTTTCATAATGATGCCCGTATTGGATTTGTTTGCGGTCATTACATCCTTTACATCCTGCAGGTAGGTCAGGGTGTACTTGGTATCATTCAGGGCGATTTTGCCAGCTGTAAAGTTTACCAGGTTAGAAGCGGTGCTGGTAAGTGCGCTGGTGTCAGAGTCGGTAGTTTCTGTGGTAGCCGTATTGGTGAAAACCTGATCTGCCGTGGTAGACAGCACGGCAGTACCGTCAAGGGTAATCTTGCCGCCGCCAGTGATGGCATCGGTCAGTGTGGTGGCGTTCAAGGTACCGCCGGTCAGGGTGACGTTACTGGTGCTATCCACAGTAATTTTGTTTAAGGATAAATCGCTGCCGCCGATGGAAACAGTGGCGTTATCAGCGGCAGATAAGGTGCCGCTGCTGATGGTGGCGTCGGAAGCGGTGACCTTGCCGTTATCTACGGACAAAGAAGCCAGGTTCAGTCTGCCTGCAGCATCGATGGAGCCGCCGTCTGTCACGGTAACAGCTCCGGCATTGACGGTGGTGTCAGCTTTGGTAACCAGGGAGCCGGCGGTATTGGCTACCTTATGAGCGGTTCCAAGCTCTGTTGTGCCAATAACCGTTCCCTGCAGGGTTTCGTTTTCAGCATCAGCTGTATAGCCCGTCAGGCCAGTTGCTGCAAGCTTATCGTACAGTTTGTCAATGGTGACATCCTTCAGGTTGAGGGTGCCGCCGCTAACGGTGTAGGTGTTTGCCAGATTCAGGTTTTTGTTCAGGTTTACCGTACCTGCATTGATATTGAAGTCACCATAGTATTTGTCCAGGGTGCTGTTGATGGTCAGGGTACCTTCGCCGGTTTTGGTAATATAGGGGTTGTACATGGCTTCGGAGGAGCTATAGCTGATCAGGCTGCTGATGGCATCTGTGTCGCCGGTTACAGTCGATGTGCCAAGGGTCAGCGTGGCTCCGGCAGCAATATTGAACGTGGCATCACTGCCGGGTTCCAATACCATGAAGCCGCCGCCGGTAGAACCGAAAGGAGTACCGGTGCCGGTAGATTCAAAGTCATATAAAGTAGAGGCGCTGCCGCTGGTGGTTACGGTGTTGCCGGTGTAAGCCAAATCTTTGGTTACGTCAAAGGTAACTTGGGTGGAAAGGGAAACAGGTATATCTTTATAGCCCCAGGTTCCGTCTTCCAGCTGCATATAAGCGTGCAAGGTATTTCCTTTATAAACAGCATCAATAGCCCCGCCCATAGCCGCACCGGTGGTCGAGGTAGAAGTCACGTTATTATTTTGAATCACTGCATTGGTGAAGGTGGCGTTAACGCCTTTTAAGGCTAAGGCGCCGCCTTCGATGGTTCTGGTTCCGGACAAGGAGTTGCCGGTAATTTGGACGCCATCCGTGGTGGTTAATTCCAGCTGGGCAACAGGAGTAACCATGCCGCCCTGAAAATAAATACTGCCGCCGGCAGCATCGCCGGTTTTATAGGTGGACGTAATTTTGTTGTTCGTTACAGAGGTAAGCAAAAAAGCAGGTCTGAGGTCTGCCAGAACCGCAGAGAATACGTTAGGATCCAGCCAGGTGGGCACGGTTTCTGTGGTATTATCCAGTTTAATAGGATCTGGAGCATCCGCGGCCTGCACAGTGCCTGCCATCCCCATTACACCCAGTGTGCTTGCGGCCAAAACGCTGGCCAAGATTTGCTTGGTTAATTTTCTCCCACTTTGTTTCATTGTAAAACTCCTTCCCGTTTTTACTTGGTGCGATTTGCTTGATACGTTAGAAGCTCCTAACTGAAGCTTTAAAAAAGCAGCGTCTTTCCAGCTGCATTTGGTGTTTGACCATCCCCAGAAACTGGAAAGTACTGTCTTTGGTCAGCGGTTTCTCTTTGTCCCGTAACAAGGAGTAGGAGCAGCTGGTACAGCTATGGTATTGCTTCATAACGTACATATAAGCATTAGTTTAACACGAATATTATAGTACGACCACTTTAGATATTCAATATTAAATTTGCTGATTTTGCAAACAAATATAAAAATGTAATATCCAGTGGGGAAAATAGTAAAACGGATGTAAAAAATATAACGCAGAAGGTAGGTAGAATGCGGGTTGTAAGATGTTAATATCGATAACAATTATGAAGTGTGGAGAAAATGTAAAAAGAAGTTTGTGTTGACGGGGTGAGGTGTAGTGGGGTAGATTTTGGACATAGATAGGTAGAGGTGAGAACTAATAGTTAGTACGGTTAGCATACTTTGCAGGCATTGTTTGCCGGGTATCCTCGCTCAGTCAGCCACTAGCGTGGCTGCCAGCTCCCCCCTAAAGTGAGGAGCCTTTAAGGGTTGGTGCGGTCGGCGGACTTCCTGGTGCTGGTGCCGGGTATCCACTCAGTGGTTCGCGGCTAGCCAGGCGGCGTCGCCCTGCGGGCTTGCCTTCTGGGCCGCTATCACAGGGGTCGTATATTCCATTTCTCTACGGCCAGGGCCTTGAGAAATGGATACGACTCCCTCAGTCAGCCTTCGGCGACAGCTCTCCCAGCGGTTCGCCGTGTTCCGTTCCCCTTCACCCTGCGGGTTCGGCTCACGGACGGCTATCGCATGGGCCTTATTAACCAAACAGCCACTTGCAGAATTTGAGGGCTGTTTGGATGCGGCCGCATAGAGGCGAGAGCTATGGGCGCCCGCTGGGCAGGTTGGTTTTGAACCCAATCCTTGCCCCGCTTTATGACTGGGGCGGGGCGTTCCTTCCCCTTCTCCTGTTCGCATAGCGAACAGGTAAGTGGAAGGCATATGCGGCGCTGGCGCCGCAAAAAAGCGGCAATTAAACTTTCTCCGTCAGCTTTTGGCTGACACCTCTTTCACGCTTGAAAGAGGCTTTCTTAGGACACCACTGGTCATCTTCATATTGACACTATATTTTAGATTTTACTTGACTGGTAGTGGCCTGGAAGCCTACCACAGTGGTTCGCATTAGCCAAGAGTCCTTTGATAAACTGTGGACTCTTGGCTAATGCGACCGCAATGCGTTGTGGTAGGTGTCAGCCATTACCTTCCACATTTATGGGGAAGGGGAACCGCCCGTAGGGTGGTGGAAAGGGGGCTGACGAAGGAAGTTTTTCCCCATTGCCGCGGTGCGGCATTTCCCCTTCAGGGAAAGTCTGTCCCCTTTTGGGGCTAGTGCGGACCGTTAGGTAGTCCAACTACAGAAAATTTGCCAAAAGGCAAATTTTTGCTGTAGAAAACTCTGATTTTTGGTCGTGAGGTCGGCGGGGTGTAGTGCAGGCATCCTACTTTTGAACTCCATCCGCCGGCAAGTTTGCCGGCACCTTCCTCTTCTCCTGTTCGCATAGCGAACAGGTAAGTGGAAGGCAGGCGGCCGGGAGGCCGCGAATAATCGGATAAACTTCTATCGTCGCCTCACGGCGACACTTCCTGAGCGGTTCGCTGCTAGCCAGTCATTTTCGCCTTTCAGGCTCAATTCCTGGGCAGCTATCACATGGCTCGCGTATACCAAACAGCTTTTGGAATACTTGTAGCGCTGTTTGGACGCGAACGCAACGCTTTACGGTCGCATCCAAATGTCAATGCAGTTTCCCGATGACATTTGGAATATGCGACCTATGTGATAGCCGTCCGTGAGCCGAACCCGTAGGGTGAAGGAGAACGGAGCACGGCGAACCACTCAGGAAGCGTTCTATATCGCTGCTGGTCAATTGTTAATCGTTACGATAGCTTTACTACTACATTCACTATTAAAAACACCTACAGCACAGGCCAGTACTACCCATGCCCTCCCCGCCATTCAGGAAGGGGAGGGACGGCCAATCCAAGGGCCGGGGTGGGGAAGGTCTCATTCTGCGGCCAAGGGCCGCCATATATTCCATCTTGATTCCTCAACAGCTTGAAGCCACCTAAATTCCAGGCTTCAAGCTGTTGTACGTTCTCTGTTTTACATCCTCCAATCCCTGTTGACCGCACCAACGCCATACACGATGCGCAAAAAAGAGCTGACGCCCTTACAAAGCGGGGCTGCAGCTCTAATCCTATGCTTTTTTGCTTCTTTTAAATCTTTTGGGTGCAGGTTTCGATGGTGATTTCCATGACTCTATTAGGGAAGGTGAGTTTCTTTTTCATCAGGTCGAATTCGGGGCCTTCGCTCAAAAAGCGGGCGGTGCCTTCCACAATGAAGCCGGTGCCTTGGTAGTCTTTATAGCCGAGGACTTCTTTGGTGCCTGCGGCGAGTTTGACTTTGGGGTTGGCGTTGACGTTTTTCTCGGTTTGGCGGAAGCCGAAGGCGGGGACGAGGATTTTGCCGTCTTGGGTGATTTCCAAGTAGGAATTCCAGGTGTTGACCAAATGGGGTTCGGGGGTAGCGCCCCAGGACAGGATGGTGACGACGCCTTCGTGTTTCAGTACTTCGCGGAATTTTTCGTTGATCATTTGTAGGCTCCTTTAGGGTTAATTGTTAATCGTGGATACGTTCTATCTGCAATTATAATAATCAATTTACTGCTCGCTGTCAAGGAAAAATAATAAAAGATAAATATTATCCATAATAGAATTGACGGGGGAGGGGTATCTGGGTTAAGATAGAGAAAATTCCAGGGAATGAGGAGAAGCAACATGAAATATTCTGTGGGTGTGGAGTATGCGCTCCATTGTTTGTTATATATGGTGGATTTGCCGGCGGGGCAGGCGGTGGGTATCAAGGATCTGGCGCTGTACCAGGGGGTCTCGGAGACGTATTTGTCCAAGGTGTTTACGCGGCTGCGGAAGGCGGGGCTGATCCAGGCGGCGCCGGGGGTAAAGGGCGGCTACAGGCTGCTGGCCAAGCCGGAGGAGATTACGTTCTGGGGGGTGGTGGAGGCCATTGAAGGGGCCGAGCCGCTGTTCCAATGTCAGGAGATCCGGCAGCGGGAGCTGCTGCTGGACCAGGAGCATTTGCCAGATGCGTACACGAAATGTCCTTGTCTTATCAATACGGTGATGCAGGAGGGGGAGAACCAGCTGCGGCAGTATCTTAACAGCAAGACGCTGGCCTGGCTGCACCAGCAGGTGGCTACGAAAATTCCGCAGGAGCACAAGCGGGCCATGGAAAACTGGTTTGCTGGGAAGCGGTAACTGTACAATTTTTGATTTTTCCGTGCTATTTCCTCTATATGTTGTTATAATATAGTTATCAGACAACAATTGTAGGTGTTTGAAGCACCTGTGGAGGAGGTATTGGTTATGGGCAAAAAAATTGTGGTAATCACGGGGAGTCCTCGAAAGAAGGGGAACACCATGGCGATGGCGGAGGCTTTCATCAAGGAGGCGGAGGCCAAGGGGCATGAGGTCTATCGTTTCGATGCGGCCAAGGCTAATTTGGGCGGCTGTCATGCCTGCGAGCAATGCTACCAGAATGGGAAGGCTTGTGCCTTTGATGATGATTTCAATACGCTGGCTCCAAAGATTCTGGAAGCGGATGATATTATTTTTGTGATGCCGGTGTACTGGTATTCCATTCCGGCCCAGATCAAGTGTGTGCTGGACAAGTTCTATTCTTTCTGCGTGGCGGGCAAGGATGTGGCCGGCAAGGGCTATGGGCTGATTGCTGCCTGCGAGGAAAACAGCATGGATGTGTTTGCTGGGATCCGGATTCCTCTGGCCAAGTCTGCTGACCTGTTGAAATGGCACAAGGTGGCTGAGGTGCTGGTGCCGGGGGTCTATCGTATCGGGGAAATTGATGATACGGATGGCTGCGAACGGGCTGCCAGAATGGCAGACGAACTGTAAACTGCAAAGTATATGCAGAAAAAAGGCTTGACGTTTGGCGGGGGTTCTCCTTTTGCGCAGGGGGCTCCCGCTTTTTCGGATAGCTTTATCAAAAAATAAACGTATAAATATAGAATTCCGATAATTCTTTCATCATTTTTTCATGTTTCTATGCTATAATTTATAATTATAAAGGAAACGGGTTGTTTCCATACCTTTTAGGAATGGGGTCCTAGGTATGTACTATAAAACTGCAGCTGTGGGCTGTCTGGTAATTGTGGGGCTGCTTTTTGCCTACCACCCAATCCGCAACGCCGTTTATCCGCCAAAAGGCGTATATCAGGGCGTGACGGCGGCCAGTACCGCATCAGATCTGATTTTTCGCAGAGCCAGTCAACTGGATCAGTCCAGGACGGTGGCCATCGAAAAGGTTTTGCATAAATATAATATGTCTTTGGAGAATATGCTGGTGGATGAGACCGGCCTGCTTCTGCTGGGCAAGGAAAATAAGGACAATACGTACCTGCTGGTGCAGATTACGCCCAACGGGGTCCACGGGCTGCCGGTAGCGGCTCTGGAAAAAGAAGGTAACCAGCGGGCTACGGGGCTCCAGGCTACGGAACAGGGGTTCTGGGTGGCGCTGGGGAGCCGGATTTTCCTGGTGGACAAGGCGGTGACCAAGAGTCATCTGATGGTGGAAGACTATAGCTATGACCGGATGCAGGGGAATCTGCTGGCGTACAAGAACAACAGTATTTTGTACGTGAACCGGAAAAGCGAGCTGGTTTCGTATCCCAGCAATACGGTGCTGCAGCTGCTGCCGTTGGACAGCCAGATTGCGGGCTGGGCCAACCAGGATTCTCATTTGTTCATCAGCCGGAAGAACAATACGTATGTGACGGACCTGGCGGGGGGCACCATCCGCAAGGCGTTCAATCATGATGTGCGGTGCATTGGGAATGTGCGGGACACCAGTCTGATGGTGCTGATTCCGCAGGAGCCGGGGCATCCGGCGTTCATCGATACCCGAGCGATTCAGGACAATTTTTTCCGGAACGATTCGGTGTATGAGTACGAGCCATTCTTATATAATGAGGAAACCGACGAGGTGGCACCGCTGCCGGATGGGCCCCGGTACCAGTCTTTGGACGACGAGATTTTGGACCAGGCGGTTTGGGACCTGATGGAAAAGCAGATTGACAATCTGTAAGAAGGTTTGGTAACTAAAAATATGCGTCAACATGCCCTGTTTGTCTATTTGACAAGCAGGGCTTTTTTGCGTAGAGTAAGGGAAGCGACCGAAGGTGGACTTCGGCTTCTTTTTTGTTTTAAAGGTTTACCGATTATATTTATATGGTTAACGAAGGAGGAATTGGTGTGCTGTACAGCGTGAAGATGCATTCCAGCCAGGGGGGAGTCCATGGTGTAGGGGGACGGCATATTTCCGGGGCGGAACGGATTGTCCCGGAGGGCAAGGTGGAGGAAAGTGTGGCGGCCATGCTGTTGCGGGCCCGGACCCACCAGCGGGGAGCGGCCAGCTTTATGCAGGTAAAGGTAGAGGAGGTGCCGGAGGAGAGCATCCAGTACTGCCCGGTGCTCCCGGTACACCAGATTACGACCCGGACCAAGGCGGAGGGCCGGCTGGCGGCTGGGGAGGAGCTGCGGCGGGCCGGGGTCAGCGCTCAGGCGGTGCAGGCGGGGCTCAAGCTGCTGGAGGGGCTCACGGACAGTATGCGGGGGGCCATGGTGGTGGACGCTCAATCGGGGGTGCGGCTGGACCAGCGGCAGGAACGGGGCGTACGGTGCAGCAATATGGATGCGACGGACACGGCGCTGTACGACCGGCATATGCACCAGCAGGGGCTGGGCGGCGACCATCCCCGGGAGGCGCTGGTGCTGGCGTCCAAGGTGGCCTACGGGCCGGGGACGGTGGCGGAACTGTGCTGGTCGGACGATCCCCAGTATGTAACGGGGTATGTGGGTTCCCGGCAGCGGGGGTACGTGCGGATCACGGTGCTGAAGGACCTGGGGGACCCGGTGGGGGGACGGATTTTCTTTGTGGCGACCGGCACGGATGTGGCGGCCTACGAGGAGTATATGCAGAATCAGACGGTACTGGTGAGGTGGCAGCATGAGGCTTAGGGAGCTTGGAACGGTACTGGAGGAAATTCGGCAGCGGGAGCAGTTCCGGCAGGTGCGGGACCTGCGCCTGGTAACGGCCACCCGGGGGCTGGACCGGCAGGGCAGGGAGTATCTGGTGTTTCATTCCAACGACTACCTGGGAATGACTCACGAGCCTTTGGTGCAGCGGGCGGCTCGGGAAGCGCTGGCCTGGGGCACGGGGTCCGGGGGTGCCCGGCTGACCTCGGGGGCACCCTTTGAGCTGTCGGAGCTGGAGGGGGCGCTGGCCAGTTTCAAGCACACGGAGGACGCAGTGATTTTTGGTACGGGCTACATGACCAATCTGGGGGTGCTGTACGGGCTGTGCGGCAGGGAAGATGTGATTTTCTCCGATGCCCTGAACCACGCCAGCATTATTGACGGGTGCCGGATTGTCCGGGCCCGGGTGGTGGTGTATCCCCACGGGGACCTGGAGGCGCTGGAGCGGCTGCTCCAGAAAACGGAGTGCCCAGGCCAGCGGTTTGTGGTAACGGACAGCGTGTTCTCCATGGACGGGGACGTGGCGGACCTGTCTGGGCTGCTAAGGCTGCGGGACAAGTACGGGGCCTGCCTGATTACCGACGACGCCCACGGGGTGGGGGTGATTGGGAAGACAGGCCGGGGGCTGGCGGAATACTGGGGCTGCCCCGGGGCGGATATCCAGGTAGGGACGCTGTCCAAAGCCCTGGGGGCAGAGGGCGGGTATGCTGCGGCGTCCCGGGAAATCTGCGACGCCCTGCGGAATTTGTCCCGGCCCTTCATTTTCTCTACGGCGTTGGGGCCGGCCACCGGGGCTGCAGCACTAAAGGCGCTGGAGCTGCTCCAGGCGGCGCCCAAGCGGTACGTGGGGCGCTTGCAGGAAAATGCCCGGTATATGCGGGAAAAGCTGGCAGCAGCGGGGCTGCCGGTGCTGCCAGGGGAGACGCCAATCTTGCCGGTGGTGCTGGGGGACGAAGGACGAACCCTGGCATTCGCCAAGGCGTGCCAGGAAGCGGGGCTGCTGCTGTCGGCCATTCGGCCGCCCACCGTGGCCCCGGGCAGCAGCCGGATTCGGCTGACCGTTACCGCCGCCCATAGCAGGGAGGAACTGGATTGGGCGGCGGAGGTGATGGGGAGGGAGTATATGCAAATTTGAGGGTGGTGCGGTCTGCGGACTTCCTGGTGCTGGTGCGGGGAATCCTCGCAGTGGTTCGCGGCTAGCCAGGCGGCGGCGCCCTACGGGCTTGCCTTCTGGGCCGCTATCACAGGGGTCGTATATTCCATTTCTCTACGGCCAAGGCCTTGAGAAATGGATACGACTCCCTTAGTCAGCCTGCGGTGACAGCTCCCCCAGCGGTTCGCCGTGTTCCAATCAGCTACGTCCTGACGGACTTGCTTCTTGGACGGCTATCGCATGGGCCTTATTGACCAAACATCCTTTGGGAAACTGTGAGGATGTTTGGATGCGGCCGCATAAAGTGAGGAGCCTTTAAGGGTTAGTGCGGTCTGCGGGGTGTGGGTGGAGCGGGCCCATCCGAGGCGCTGCGCGCCCCACCTTCCCTTGAACAAGCCCCATCTGCGCCTTTGCATTCTAATGCTAGGCGCATCTTCCCCATTTCAGCTGTTCCACAGCTGAAACGGAGAAGACGAGTGTGCGGAGAAGGCAGGCGGCCGGGGGCCGCAGATGCAGGAAGCGTTCTATAACCACTAATGGTCAATTGTTAATCGTTACTATTACGGTACCACTACATTAAATATTAGAACACCTACAGTACCGGTCAGCACTACCCCATGCCCTCCCCGCCTATCAGGAAGGGGAGGGACGGCCAATCCGAGAATCCAAGGACCGGGGTGGGGCAGGAGTGAAGGCTGGGGAAGGGGAAATTTAACGGGCTGAGGGCTGCTGCAATAGCGATTTTTTGTGGATCGCAGGGGATTTCTTCTAATTATATGTTAGTGCAGGGCAGTGTGGAAAACGTAAGATTTATACAAAGAAAATAATGTTTCGTTTTTAATAAAAACCATCATTACAAGGTTTAATATTTCGTTGAGCATATAACAATTATGGACAATTTTATAATTGTATTATATAATCTTTATAGTTAATAAAATAAGTACAATTTTTTACTGAAAAAGTTGTCTGATTTATTTTATTGTTTGTCATCAAGTAACAAACAAGTGATTTGCTGCAATTTCTTACAGGGTTGTTTTTGGGGTTATAAGGGGGAATAACAGGAAAAGAAGAAGCAGTTTTGTCAGAAGTATTTTGGGTATGGGGCTTTATGCGGCTCTGGACTAAGTACAATTTTCAGTCGTGAAATTATCTGATTTATTCTAGTGTAGGTTCGCAATCAACAAACGAGTGATTGCTAAAGTTTCTTGCAGGGTTGTTTTGGCGGTTATAAGGGGGAATAGCAGGAAAAGAGAAAGCAGTTTAGCCAACAGTTTTTGGGTATAGGACTTTACACAGCTTCAAACTAAGCGCAATTTTTAGTTGGAAAATTATCTGATTTATTCTATTGTAGATTTACAATCAACAAGAAAGTAGTTGCTGAAGTTTCTTGTAGGGGTATTTTTGGGATTATATAGGGGGATATTATGAAAAGGCAAAGGATTTTAACCAGTATTATTTTGTCCAGTATTTTGGGCATGGGGTTTTATACGGCTCCGGCATTTGCGGAGACGGCGGCTGGGATTACGGTGGGTAAAATTGATCCGGCAGATGCAACACAGGCAACAACCGTAGAAACACTGTCGTCAACGGACAAGATTCCGGATCCGCTGTATGGCACTACCTATACCAACCAGACCAGCTACAACGCCTTGACCATTTCCGGCCTGACCTCGGAGAATCCGCTGGGCTCGTTTACGGCCGGCGGTTACTTGAATTCTACTGGCTCTGGCACTGCTGCAACGGGGGCCAACAACAATACCGTTACCATTACCAATACGGCTATGTTGAATGAGGGTGAATATCAAACTTATAATCAAGATATTAAAGTAACTTATGAGCATAGCTCTATCTATGGCGGCTACGTAACTGGCAGCACGCAGGACACGCCTCTTTCTGCCAATGGCAATACGGTGACTATTACTAGAAATGACCGTAAGGATGATGTATTCATGGGCTCCGTAGTGGGCGGTTATACAGCTGCAGGCGAGGCCAGCGGCAACACAGTCAAACTTACTGGGGTGTATATTCCGGAAAACGATAATGGTGATTATGGCTACAACAACATTTTCGCTGGATATAATGATGATACTTTTGTTGCAGGCGGCCAGACGGATTCCGGCAACGCCCATGACAACCACGTAACCTTGACAAATGCCGACGTTGTCACTGTCTATGGCGGTAAAACCAACTCCGGCAATGCCTATAACAATCACGTATCCCTAACAAATGCCGACGTTGTCACTGTCTACGGCGGCGCTGTTACGTATGGAACAGAAGGAAGCGAGGCAGCACTGCCAACTGATGATAACATTGAAACAACGACGGTCAATGTGGCGGACTTGTTGGCGGGCAATCTGGTTCAAAGCAACAGCTTGTCCGAGGACTATATGACCCTGGAGGTGGGTTCTCTTACGGGCGAAAGTTCCTCTGCGGAAAGCACCGGCACCACTACGGCCTTGCCGCAGCTTGACGTGAGTGCCAATAATAATACGGTAAGTGTGGAAAATCTCAGAGCAGCCCAAATAATACTCGATGATTCCCCATCAATTTACGGCGGCTATGTCTCCCTTACGATAGATGATTCCGAGTCGTCCAGTACGTCCGGAATTCCAACGACCGATCAGGTGGCTGCTTTGGCTAATACCGCTTTGGCAGCCAATACGGCTGCGAATACGCTAGATACAGCAGCCGGAGCCAACAGCAATACCGTCACCATCAAACAGACGACTGGCCTGGACGATACCTATGATCCGGACAAGTTGGGACAAGGAACTGCTGTATTCGGCGGCTATGTAGAGGTGGACGGCACAGTATCAGCGCCGCTAAGTGCCAGCCGCAATCAGGTTACCCTGACCCATACGCCGCAGACTGAGGGCGGGGCGATTGTGCTCGGGCGGTATCTTGCTGTGACAGGTGGCTATACCACCTATGGTGATGCCAATGCAAACAAGGTATCCCTGGCCGGCCAGGTGATTACACTAGGGGACGAAACTAGCCCTAATTTGTGGGTCTCTGGAAGCGTCGTCGGCGGCATGACTGAGGAAGGCAGTGCCAACGCTAACAGCGTTACCCTTTCTGTGGCAGAAACATCGGGTCTTGTGGCCGGCGGTCTTGCTGTGGGCACCCCCTTACTCACGGGTAATGCTGTAGCGTTGACAAAAGATGATTCAGACACGCTGACAGGGGTGGCTGTTAACGGGGCCGTCAGTGCAGATTACAATACGGTAAGCGTAACTTCGGCAAATACAGCTGACGTCTATGGCGGCCTCCTGGACGAAGACCCGAATGTTATTATCGATTCCGGTAATTACAGTCAGAGTAATATAGTAGTGATGGATACTAGCCTTCCAACGTCATTGGTGACCGAACAGGCTGCAGAGGAAGAGGAGGAAGCGGATGCAGATGAGGCAGAGGTTGACCTGACAGCCCACCTCACGCAAAGCACAAACAATAATACGGTCAGCATAGGCGGAGTTTCCAGTATAAGCGGCAATATAGGCGGCGGCGTGGTGAATAGTACTGGCCTAGCAGCATTGCCCATGTCCTCTATACTGGAGGAAGTCTTACCGTACGGTAGTTTCCCGACCACCAGTGCGGTAGCTATAACCCAGCAGGCCAATACGAATATCGTGCAGTTAGAGCCTTCTGTGACCGTAACGGGCAATGTCTATGGCGGTGCTGCAGCGAACAGCACAGTGGGAATAGGATTGATAGGAGGCTCTAATAGGAACCAGACGCAGCAGGCAGACAGCAACCAGGTAGGGGCCGAAAAGGCGGCTATCACCGGCAGTATCTATGGTGGTACGGTGGGACCTTCAGCAACAGTAAAGCTTGCTGCTGAAGAAGAAGAGCAAACGGCGGCATCGGCCAATTCCCTAATTGCAGCACAGGACACAGATTTCCTGGTGACCTCCATGGTTAGTGAAGAAAATACGGCTGCGGCAGAGGCACAGCTGAAGTTCACTACAAAAACGGCTAGTGAGGCCAATGGCAATACGGTGCAGCTTACCGATACCAACGTAAAGGCAGCCCCGGCAGTGATGGAAATCTCCTACCCCTATGGTCTTAGCAGTCGAAGCGTTTTGATTGCAGCCGGTGATGTCATTGGCGGCAGTGTCATCGATACTTCGGGAATTTCTTCCACATCAATCTATTCCCCCTATCCGTCTACGAGCTATATGAGCGTTTTGGCCACCAATGGAACCAATAATTTACCGGAAGCGTCTTTGCTTGCTGAGGCAAGCACTGCGGTACCCGATGAAGTAATGACATCTCAGGAGGACCAGGCGGCATCGCACAATGCGGTCACGCTGGTTCGTTCCAACGTGGAAGGGGATGTGTACGGCGGCCTGATTGGCGCACCGGATGTGATTGGCTCGAACAGCACAGTGCTGCAGATGGCCGTCTTGGGTGACAATGCGCTGTTTGCAGGGAGCTTGGCTGCAGCTACGGACACTACGGCTATGCCGAAGCTCACAGAAACAAGTAATATAAATCAGCACGCCGATGACAATACGGTGCAGCTGCGCGCCGGAGCTGTCAAGAATGTTTCTATAGATACAAGTAAGTTGACAAGCTCCAGCAGTGAAACCATTACCCACGGCGGCAACGTGTATGGCGGCAAAGTAGAAACCTATCTAACCACAACAGAAATGCCCAGCCTTATACCTGTTAGTCAATTTTCGAAGGTTGAAGAAAATGCCACTGTGACAGGCAGTGCGGACCGAAACCAGGTCCTGCTGGAACAAGGGGCTGCAGCCGCAGGCAGCATCTATGGTGGCTTGGTCGACGCCACAGCCTATAGTTCTTCTACTCCCAGCAGCATTACAAATGCAGCGTATAGCCTCAATGCGTCTATGCTGACTGCCACAGATACCTACTATGCTGAAGCTTTGTCTAAGAAGGTAGGCCTGAGCGCCAGCCAAAATATAGTGCAGCTGAGCCAGAGCACCGTAGGCAGCACCCTCAGTGCGGTAAATAATGTTTTTTATACGTATTTGAGCGTAGCTGGCGATGTCTACGGCGGCAGTGTACATTTCAATACGGGAAATTCTTATATAGTGACTGATAACAGCACTATAAGTATGGCAGAGGTTCAAGAGCAGACGACTCCTACTATACATATAACGGGGAGCAGCGATGTGGTTCTAAACGTGGACGTGAAAGCCAACCAGGTATCCCTGGATCAGACAACGCTCCCAGGCGGCCAGGTGTACGGCGGTTTTATGGGTAATGCCATTTCTGATGTGAGGGTTTATCCGGAATACGAGGTGGAAATGAATGCGTTGTCCGCAGACCAGACCACCGGCAATACAGAGCTTTTGAACACGTCCTTGGCCAGCAGTGGGCCCTTTTCTCCGTCTGCGGTGGATTCCACCGTCGCACGGACAACCTCCCGGACAGGAAGCGTCAGCGACAATAGCGTATGGCTGAAGAATAGTACCGTTGCCGGTAAAAGCTTTTCCAGTGAAGACCTGTCCGCCCAGGGTGTAGATGTGGACAGCAGTGTTTCTGCCATTGTCTACGGCGGCAATGTCTATGGCGGCTTTGCTAATTGGGATACATCAGGGACTCTCGATTCAAGTATATCGCCTACGAACAGCCCCTACGTAGTGAAAGCAGCGACGAAAGATGAAACTAGTCAGAAAATTGATGAAATTGCAGCAACGGATAGCTCCTCCCTGCTGGATGTGCAGTTAGACTCTGTGGATGGCGAGGAAGCAGTGGACCAAGCAAACGATGCGGCAAATGAAGCAAAAGGCAGCAGTGACACTACGATTACCCTGGACGCCAGCCGCAATCACGTGACACTGCTCCAATCTGCAGCCGCCAGCGTGAGCGTTCCGCAGACGGGAATCAATATTTCTTTAGACGGCAGCAGTACCAGTACCATTGATTACATACGGCGCGGCGGCTCTGTCTATGGCGGCTACGCCAACATCAATCTCATAACCTCTGCAATAGGTTCTTCACTTAGCAGCTCACCGCAAACTATAGGGTATACAGAAACCGCGACGGCCAATGACAACCAGGTATATCTGGAAGGCAGCACTGCCGGGCTGGTCCTGGGCGGCTATGCCCAGAGCCAGCATGCAATGTATGTGCCTAGCGCTGCGACTCTGACTGCATATGAAACAGCAGGAGGAACGCTTCCTGAAAAAATCACGGTGAATACCCGGGCTGAGGCTAACGGGAATCAGGTGGTGCTGCGCGACAGCAAGGTTGAGAGCAGCGTCCTAGGCGGCTACGCCCTGTCCATAGTGAACGTTGATGCATCCTCCGGCACCACTTCATTACAAAACCTGGTGCACCCGTCCAGCACTGCTACGGCAAACCAAAACCAGGTCAGCCTGTCCGGAACCACTGCTGGTCACAGCATCGCTGGCGGTATAACTGCCCTAGGCTCAGCCGTGGAAAATAAAGTAACCCTCCAGCAGGGCTCAAAAGCAGGCGCTGTCATTGGCGGTTCTGTGCTGTATCAGGGCCAGGCTGACAACAACAGCGTTCTCCTCTCTGACAGCGAAGCTACAACGGTCTATGGCGGCACAGCGGGCCTCAACGCCAATGCCTCTGCGCTGCAGCAGTTGGGTACAGACTTGATCTTTTCCGAAGGAGCAACTTTTGGTTTATCAACCGCAACTCTTGCGCAGCTTCTGCCGGAAAATGCCAATCTTACAGCCAGCCAAAATACTGTCACCATTAGCGGCGGTACGGTGGGCTCTGTCTGGGGCGGCTACGCCAAGGATGTGGAAATTCCTGTGCCCACGTCTACGAGTGAAGAAACGCTTGACGCTGAAGCAGAAAATGCCGTGGAAGTACTTGCAGCGAGTGATGCAGAAATCGTCAATCTGCCCTACGAAACCACTACCTTTAAGAGCGGCGACGCTTCGGGCAACACCGTCAACTACTATGGCGGCACCGTCACGGGAAATATCATCGGCGGTGAATCCCAGTCCGGGGCAGCCAACAATAATATCGTGAACCTGTATGGAACTCTGGTGGGCAGTGACGTAGGTCTGTACGGCGGTGTCAGTTCTGTAGAGAGCAAGGGCAATACCCTGAATGTATACACCGTGGGCAACAGCGTGGCCAACGTGGGCAGCTTCCAGACGCTGAACTTCAACGTACCGGGAAATGCAGTGGCTGGAGATACCATGCTGCTGGTAACGGGCACGGCGGATGTAAGCGGTGCTGTGGTCCAGGCCGGGGTAGATGACGCTGCCAAGCTCGGCAAGGGGCAAGTAATCAATCTGATTACGAATGCCCAGGGGGTACCTGCTGCAGGGACAACCCTGAGCATGGTCCCGGGCAAAGATGTGGTCACGGACGCTGGTTTCGTACAAAACAAGGTAAGCATCTGGGCAGAGGATAACAACAAGGTTGTGGTTGGGATTCCTGCCGATAGCGTGCCGAGCCTGAACCCGGACACCAAATTGATCCCTGAACAGCGGGTAGCTGCGGTGCGCACCATCGGCAACGGCTCCGATGTGGCTATGGACAGCGCCTATACGGCGGCGGTTTCGGCCTTTGGGGCAGCGGGCAAAATCCAGGACGAAGAAAAGGGCAGCTTTACGCCCTACGCAGTCCTGGGGGCCAACCACCTGACCATCGACACCGGTTCTTACGTGGATACCAATGGGTATGCAGGGAACCTGGGGCTGGTACGGCAGGTGAGGAACGCCAATTCTACGGATACCATCATTCCTTTTGCGGAATACGGCAAGAGCAGCTATGCGGCGCACCTGGACAACGGTGCCCGGGGCGACGGCGACCAGCACTACGGCGGCGTAGGGCTGCTCCTGCGGCGTGACCTGGATAACGGGGTGTACTACCAGGGCAACCTGCGGGTGGGCACCATGGACGGTGACTTCCGGGGTGTAATCGCAGGGCACTATGCAACGTATGATACCGATGCCCGGTACGCAGCAGCAACCCTGGGCGCAGGGCGGATCTACAAGACCGATGACAGAAACAGCGTAGATGTGTACGGCCGGTTCTACTACACCCATTTGGGCAGCGATCAGGTTAAGCTCCACAGCAGTCAGGGCATAGGTGCCTACAACCTGGATGCGGTGGATTCCTACCGGACCCGGCTGGGGGCACGGTGGACCCACAACTACTGGCAGAACCAGTCCTACTACGCAGGGTTGGCCTGGGATTACGAGTTCGACAGCACAGCCCGGGCCACGTACAGCACCTTTGCTACGGCATCTCCGGACAGCAAGGGTTCCAGCGCTCTGCTGGAACTGGGCTGGAAGGCTGAGCCTACCAAAGCTAACCCCTGGGGCGGCGATGTGCGCCTGATGGGCTGGGCAGGCAAGCAGCGGGGCGTGGCAGTGAATGCGACGTTGACAAGACGACTGTAAATGTGAAAGAAAGTAAAAAGCAGGTCTCCGGAAGTACGAAACTTCTGGAGACCTGCTTTTTTGCGTGAAATCGGGGGTGCGGGTGAGGCAATTACAGACAGTGTTGAAGAAAAAGGAGGACGTTCCACAGTTTCTGCGAAACTGTGGAGGTGTTTTTTAGAATATATATCCGCTCCGCGGCAATTTGGATAGGAACCCCATCCCGGTCCCGATTTTGTACTTGGGCGAAGCAAGGATGGGGTTTCAAAACAGAGGACCCTAGCAAACTGACATTGGTATTTCAGGGCAACGATAAGAAAAGCAATTTGCCCTTTAGCCCTATCCGCCTTCCTAACGTCAGGCACCTTCCCGCAGTTCCGTGCCCCCTCTGCACCTCTAATGGCTTTGGAATAGGCGCATCTCCCCCATTTCAGCCGTTTACACGGCGAAATGGAGGAGACGAGTGTTGTTGCGGGAAGGCAAGCGGCCGGGGGCCGCAAAGGCTGAGGTAAACTTCATCCGGTGGTGTGAAATAATGAAACTTCTATCGTCGCCTGCGGCGACACTTCCTGAGCGGTTCGCCGTATTCCGGTCATCGGCACCCTACGGGTTTGATTCCCGGACGGCTGTCGCATGGCTCGCGTATACCAAACAGCTTTTGGAAAAACTGTAGCGCTGTTTGGACGCGAACGCAACGTTTGCAGGAAGCGTTCCAGGCCTCTACTGGTCAAGTGAAAGAGAAGGGTGGTGCAGGTATTTATATACCTAAATTTTATCTCAAAACCCGTTTTGCACATGAATAGTATGGGTCTAAGACCGGCCCCTGAGCGGTTCGCTGCTAGCTGCGCAGCTGCGTCCTCGGACTTGCTTTGCAGGCAGCTATCGCATGGGCCTTATTGACCAAACATCCATGGGAAAACTTGTGGGCTGTATGGATGCGGCCGCAAAGCGTTGAAGGGGCTGTCAGCACGTAGGGCTGACTGAGGAAGTTTATTAGGATACGGCGATAAAGAACAATAAGAACGGAATCCTATATGTGCCCATCCGCCTTCTTTCGTCAGCATCCATTTTCTTTTTCACGGCCTTCATGTGCTCCGTTATTTTTTAGCCAATGTCCACAGAGTATAGACCGATCGGTCAGCTGGCAAAATTGGCTCTCACAAGCGTGCTGGAGTGGTTGGCGGGGAAAGTGGGGGAGTGGGGTTCTGGCTAGTACGGTAGTTTGGGGGTTCTGTAGGTTTTCAGAATGGGCTAGAAAAAATAAGAAAGAGGGGAATTGGGAAAGGTACAGAGATTCTCAGGGTGCTCCGGTTTAAAAAGAATGTATCTTTTTTAATAAATATAGCATTTTAGTATTTAACGTTTCATTATTCCTATAAAATCTATAGACAATTTTGTAGTTATACTATATAATTATCACTGTTTATATAACAAATACAATTTTTGTATTTGCAAATTGACTGCATCCATAGTTTATTTGTACTTCATACAAGAACAAGTTGAGGCGAAAATCGGATTTCTATGAATTTCAATGGGGAGAAGAATATGATGTTAAAAAAGGAGAGACTTTTATCCAGTATTATTTTGTCCAGTATTTTGGGCATGGGGCTTTATGCGGCTCCAGTATTTGCGGAAACGGCGGCAACGCCTACAGGGATTACGGTAGGAACTACCGGTGGCACGCAGCAGACGCTGACGGATACGACATTAACAAGCCTGTACGGCAATACGTACACGAATTCCACCAGCGGCAATACCGTTTCCATCAGCGGAGAAGGGACAGCCGTCACTTTGGCAGGGGAGACTGTCAGCGGAGGCAGCAAAACGTCCGGTATCTTGGCTGGCGCTTATACGACAGAGGCTGGAGACGCATCGAACAATACGCTTTCCGTAACAGATGGAGCCAGTGTCACGTTTTCCAGCAGCTATGCGGGTGTTGCAGGCGGTGCGTCTATGAATGGCGCTGCATCGGACAACCAGGTCACGCTGTCAGGGGCTTTCCTGAGTGTGCCTGACGGCAACAGCTTGGATATTACAGGCGGGGTGAGCGGAGCGTCTGCTGCAGACAATAATGTGGTGACCTTGACGGATCTTACCAGTAGTACGGAAAACCAGTCCGTTACGGGCGGCGAGTCACGGGCATTGACAGAGCCCAGCGACGGTGCCAGTGCTTACAGCGCATCGAACAACCGTGTCACGATTTCGGCCTCTACGGAAGCAGCCTATGCAGACATCACCGGCGGGCGTTCCACAGGAAATGCCAATGGCAACGTGGTATCCCTGACTTCTACTGCCACAGACACGGACAATCTGCTCACCGTTTCTGGTAATATTTATGGCGGGAATAGTGAGTCAGGCAGTGCAGAAAACAATGAGGTTACTCTCACAGGGAATGGGATTGTGAGAGATGCAAGCAATCCCACGAATACGCTGCCTTCCATCGATGTAGAAGGAACGATTTACGGCGGGAATGCAGCCTACGGTAATGCCAGCGCCAATACGGTTTCCCTGACCCAAGTCTTTGCCAGCGATGATATCTACGGCGGCCTTGTTGAGTCTAACACTACCTCTGGCGTCAATGCTTCGGGAAATACCGTTTCATTGACAAACAGCGTTGCCAATGGGGAAGTTTACGGCGGTCTCGTGGCCACAGGAAGCTCCTCCGCCAGCGCTTCCGGCAATACGGTAACGCTGACTAATAGTACTGCTGTCGAGAGCAGCATTTACGGCGGCTATGAGGAATACGATGCGGTATCGACTGATGTATTGACTGAGGAATCTGCTTTGGCAGCTAGCGAGGCGGCTACTTCGACGAGTACGCCGGCTTTTAGTGCCAACGCTTCCGGCAATACAGTAACGCTGTCGAATAGTACTGCCCAGAATTCGGATATCTACGGCGGCTATATGCTATACTATGGCGATACTTCTGCTTCTGTGGATGCTATTGCCGGGGCCAATCATAATACGGTCAAGCTGACGGATACGTCCGCTTCCGGTACCGGGGTCTATGGCGGCTATGTGTCGGGCTTTAGTAGTGCACCGGCCCTTAATGCCAACAGCAATACCGTGGAGATTTCCAATACTGCGGAGGCGGAGTATGGCGTCTCTACTGTTACCGGCGGTTATACGGATTACGGCGATGCCAATGATAATACGGTGAAAATTACAGGGACAAAGGTTACGCAAGATGATGAAACAACGTACCTGACCTCTGTGCGCAGCGATATTACCGGCGGGGAAACCGGGTCCGGCAATGCCGATGGCAATACGGTCACACTGGATACGATCGCTTCCTCGGGCACCGTCTACGGCGGCCAGGCGGGGAGTGCCCCTTCAGGCGGCGGTCAAGTAGCTGCTGCAGCTGCGTTTACGAGCCTTGTGGTTGCTCCCGTAGACGAAAGCACGGAAACGGATACCAGCACAGAAGCAGATTCCATAGCCACCAGTGCCAGCGGCAACATTGTAACGATTATGGGCAGCACAATCGATGGCGGTGTCTTCGGCGGCCTGGCAGGAAGCGCTTCCAGTAATTCCGGCGGCACTACCTATTTGACCAGTCTTTTGGCTGTCGCGACAGGAGATACTGCGGATACCAGTACAGGAACCTCCGCCATGTCCATCAGCGCCAATGACAACACCGTAACGATTGCAGACAGTGCAATCGGAAGCACGAGCGAGTCAGCGGGGGAAATCGGAGGCGATGTCTACGGCGGCTATGCCGGCGTTTCTGCCTTTGATCTGTATTTTCTGGAAGGTGCTTCACCCACCATTTCCTTGACGGCCAGCGGCAACAAAGTGGAAATGACAAACAGCACCGTTTCCGGGGCTATCTACGGCGGCCAAACCAGCGCTCCCACCTCGTATCTGTCTTCTCTGGAAGATGCTTCGCCTACCATCACCCTGATGGCCAGCGGCAACAAAGTGGAAATGACAAACAGCACCGTTTCCGGGGCTATCTACGGCGGCCTGGCAGGAAGCGCTTCCAGCAGCACAATTCTGCGCCCCCCTACAAACGTTGCAAGTACCAGCGAAAGTGACATAGTCCTCACTTCCTTCGCTGCCGCCTCTTCTTCAGTCGATGCGGTCTATATCAACAACGCCAACCATAACAGCGTCATCCTGAAAGGTACGCAAACAAGTTCAAACGTGTATGGCGGCTATGCCGGGGTTTCTTCCAGCAACAATTCCTATATCACCTATGCGACGGAAAGCCTTGCGGAGACCAGCCAAACGGCGTCCACCAGCACGGCGGATACCACAGGCGGCGCCAGCTACAATCAGGTACTCATTGAAGAACCTGCGGGGAATGAAACTGATGCGGATATAACCGGATATGTTTTCTCGCCCTATGTCTATGGTGGTTATGCCGTCGGCGGTACAGCCGCTGTTCCGTATCATACGAATGGCAATGAGGTATCTATTACCTATTCCGATACAACGCAGCTGGGCTACTATGGCAGCGTGTATGGCGGCTGGACGAACTATGGCGATGCCAGCGGCAACCAGGTCTCCATTACCGGGGCGGCTCTCACAGGAAATGATACGGTCACGACGAATCTGGAACTGGTTGGGGAAGGTGTAAATGGCGGAACTACCCAAAACGGCAATGCGGATAATAATACCGTAGCCCTCGATCATGTGACAATCAATAGTCAGATGATACGTTCTTCAAGCATGCCGGGCGTCATTGGCGGCAGCGTACTCACATGGTCCATGAGCCCAGTGCCTGTAACCCTGGCAGACGGGACTGTCTCCACAAGTGCCAGTGGAAACAAGGTGACACTGACAGATTCCGTAGTGACGAACTCAGTCTCCAGCGGCTCGGAGGGACCAACCATCGATGTGGCTGGCGGTTATGTAATAAATGATGGAAGGGATTTCCTGTCTTCCGATACGACGAATCTTGCTTATGAAGCTGCCGTTATATCCAATCAAAATACAGTTTCCCTGACGCGCAGCACAGCAGAAATGGTCGAAGGCGGCGTTGCTTCTGAATACCTGATGATCATGCCGAAATTGACAGGCAGTGAAGAAGAGACTGAGGCTTTAGCAGCTCCGTCGGGTAAGCTGACCGTTTCTGCCACAGCCAGCGGCAATACGGTAACCCTGACAGACAGCACCGTTTCCGGGGATGTAATGGGCGGCAGCGCTGCTGTCTCAATAGAAGACGCTAGCGACGGGGAGTCAGGCTTTGATTTCTCCGCTCTCACTATTTCAGCCAATGAAACAGCCAGCAAAAACATTGTGACGCTTAAGGGAAGTACCGTGGAAGGCGTAGTGATCGGCGGCTTTACCACGCAGGGGACGACCAGCCAGAATATGGTCTCTCTCAATGCTGACTCTGCAGCAGCCCTGGCAGCCGGCGGTCTTTCTGAAATGGGAACGGTTTCGAAAAACAGCGTCCTCCTCTCTGACAGCAAGGCCGAGGTTCTCTTAGGCGGCTATACCCTGACAGGAACAGCGTCGGACAATACGGTGAACGTTACGGGCGGCAGTGCAGCCTCCGTCTATGGCGGCGCAGCAGGTACCCTGAGTGAAGAAGATGCCGCGGCCCTGGGAGTGGATACTGCCAGCATGGGAAGCAGCCCATATGCTTCACTGCTGACCAGCCCCGCTGCCGTTATCACAGCCACAGGAAATACGGTGACGATCACGGGCGGCACCATCGGCAATCTCTGGGGTGGCTACGCAGCGGACGTAACGGAAACAGAAGATGATTCCGATGACTCTGGCGATGATTCCGAAATCATCATGACAGAAGCAACAGTCATGAGCGTGGCTGCTTTGGAAGAAGACACGACCACCACCACGACGACTACTACGTACAACAGCGGCAATGCTTCGGGCAACACCGTCAACTACTATGGCGGCACCGTCACGGGAAATATCACGGGCGGCGAGTCCCAGTCCGGCGCGGCTAATGACAACATTGTGAACCTGTATGGAACTCTGGTAGGCAGTGACGTAGGCCTGTACGGCGGCGTCAGTTCTGTAGAGAGCAAAGGTAATACCCTGAATGTATACACTGTAGGCAACAGCGTGGCCAACGTGGGCAGCTTCCAAGCGCTGAACTTCAACGTGCCGGGAAATGCAGTGGCTGGAGATACCATGCTGCTGGTAACGGGCACGGCGGACGTAAGCGGTGCTGTGGTCCAGGCCGGGGTAGATGACGCTGCCAAGCTCGGCAAGGGGCAGGTAATCAATCTGATTACGAATGCCCAGGGGGTTCCTGCTGCAGGGACAACCCTGAGCATGATCCCGGGCAGAGATGTGGTCACGGACGCTGGTTTCGTGCAAAACAAGGTAAGCATCTGGGCAGAGGATAACAACAAGGTTGTGGTTGGGATTCCTGCGGACAGCGTGCCGACCTTGAACCCGGACACCAAGCTGATCCCTGAACAGCGGGTGGCTGCGGTGCGCACCATCGGCAACGGCTCCGATGTGGCCATGGACAGCGCCTACACGGCGGCGGTTTCGGCAGCGGGCAAGACCCAGGACGAGGAAAAGGGCAGCTTTACGCCCTACGCAGTCATGGGGGCCAACCACCTGACCATCGATACTGGATCCTATGTGGATACCAACGGGTATGCAGGGAATCTGGGGCTGGTACGGCAGGTGAAGAATGCCAACTCTACGGATACCATCATTCCCTTTGCGGAATATGGCAAGAGCAGCTATGCGGCGCACCTGGACAACGGTGCCCGAGGCGACGGGGACCAGCACTACGGCGGCGTAGGGCTGCTCCTGCGGCGTGACCTGGATAACGGGGTGTACTACCAGGGTAACCTGCGGGTAGGCACCCTGGACGGTGACTTCCGGGGCGTAATCGCAGGGCACTATGCAACGTATGACACCAATTCCCGGTATGCAGCAGCGACCCTGGGTGCAGGGCGGCTCTACAAAACCGACGACAAGAACAGCGTAGATGTATATGGCCGCTTCTACTACACCCATTTGGGCAGCGACCAGGTTGCGGTCCACAGCAGTCAGGGCACAGGCATCTACAACCTGGATGCGGTGGATTCCTACCGGACCCGGCTGGGGGCACGGTGGACCCACAACTACTGGCAGAACCAGTCCTACTACGCAGGGCTGGCCTGGGATTACGAGTTCGACAGCACGGCCCGGGCTACGTACAAAACCTTTGCCACGGCATCTCCGGACAGCAAGGGCTCCAGCGCACTGCTGGAACTGGGCTGGAAGGCTGAGCCTACCAAAGAAACCCCCTGGGGCGGCGATGTGCGCCTGATGGGCTGGGCAGGCAAGCAGCGGGGCGTGGCAGTGAATGCGACGTTGACAAGACGACTGTAAGTAGTGCGGTCAATGGACCTGAAGTGTGCTGGCCTGGGGAATCCACTCTCTGTCACCTTCGGTGACATCTCTCCCCTCGTATGATATGTATGTGAGTTATTAAAAACAGCTCACATACATATTTTTTGTGCGTATAGCGGTAAGAACCATTCGGAGAATTTTCCTCTTCCGGTTTCCCGTCTATACAATCTGAAGCTCTGTAACAAAAGGTTTTCCCATGGTACGATATCAGTAGAGTCTGATGTCCGGAGGCACTGCTATCTCCCCTTGCAGCCAGTTCGTCTGTGTCTGCTCCCTTTAGCATGCGGCCCAGCTCATGAAGCATTACTCCGCTAACACAGAAGTTGCATCTCCTGCCTTAGCACCAGCAAAAAGGCTGACAGGATGAATGCTAATTGCGCGAGGTTGCGGTTACTTCATGATGCCTGGGATAAACCTTTTGCTCAGGCTTCACAAATCTGATCTGGGAAGGAGGATGATATCATGATTAAGATCAACACTTTGTCAACTTTATACGTCGGTATTGATGTAAGTTCAAAATCCAATGTTGTCTATGCCATGGACTTTGAACAGAATAAGCTTCTTTCTGATTCTTTCCCTAATAATCAGCCTGGCGCTGAAAAATTGGCGAATGCTATCTGTAAATGTATGCTTTCTCATCGAAATCTAAATACTATCGTTTTCGCATTAGAATCCACCTCCATGTACAGTATTCATATTGCCAATTTCCTGTCAGCCAGCGAAATTCTCATGCCTTTTCATCCGTATGTTTATTGTCTCAATCCAAAAATCACAGCGAATTACCGAAAAACTTTTATTGGCCTTTCCAAAACTGATTCAACGGACGCATATATCATTTCTGATTTAGCTCGGATTGGCAAAATCAAGAGTTCTCCCTGGAGAGGCAGTCAGTTTCTTGCACTCAAGCGTCTGACACGGCACCGACTGCACCTCGCTGAATGCATCACAAGAGAAAAGACCTACATGATTTCCAATCTGTTTCTTAAATTTAGTGAACTGGAGATTTTGGATCAGGAATCACAGCCCTTTAGTAACATTTTTGGGACCACTTCAGCTGCCGTTTTGACAGAATTCTTTTCTGTACAGGATATTGTGGATGCCAGCGAAGAAGAGCTCCTACAATTTCTGGCAAAAAAAAGCCGGAATCGCATTACAAACTTAGCTGAAACCTCTAAATTGCTAAAAAAGGCCGCCCAGGATTCCTATCGTCTTGATAAGCGTGCAGCTGAACCCCTGACAATCGCTCTGGCCAGTTCGTTCAACTGTATTGAGTCTTACAAGAAGGAAATTAAGGCAATTGATCATGCTATAGAAAAGACGGTCAAGGGCGTTAATCCTAACGCCTACATGATTCTACGGTCCATTCCTGGTATTGGACCAGTCTTGGCTGCTGGCATTCTCGCTGAGATTGGTGATATTTCCGCTTTTCGCTCAGCTGATTCGCTAGCTAAATACGTTGGACTTACTTGGCGCAAGAGCGATTCAGGCGACTTCGTGGCCGAGGAAACACCCGTTTTCAGAACGGGTAACACATATCTCCGTAATTATATTGGAGAGGCTGCAAACAGTGTCCGAAGATACATCCCTGAATACGCAGAGTATTACGCCAAGAAATATGCTGAAGTGCCAAAGCATCAGCATAAAAGAGCACTCGCGCTTGCATCTCGTAAATTAGTACGACTCGTTTTTGGTTTGCTGGTCAAAAACCAACTGTACGCCGGCGGAAAGTTGAACGCCGAACAGAATAACGATTTCAAATAGCACCCGTTTTTTTTGAAGCAACATCGGGTGCAGGTGAAGTGCGCCCTTTTTTTGATTAATACATAGAATATCTTAAAAAAAATATGCTTGACATATTACCAGAATGCTAAAGGCGAGAGATTTGGGCAGTTCGTGCAGGCCATGAGATTTAGTTTATAAGACAAAAGCTCCTCCTGAAAACCGACTGGTTTTCAGGAGGAGCTTTTTGGTGCAGTCAGCGGACCTGAAGTGATGTGGTGCCGGGAATCCCCGAGCGGTTCGCCGTATTCCAGTCGCCATCGCCTTGCAGGCTCGGTTCCTGGACGGCTATCGCAGGGGTCGTATATTCCATTTCTCAGCAGCTGAGGCCTTGAGAAATGGATACGACTCCCTTACTCAGCCACTGACGTGTCTGCCAGCTCCCCCAGTGGGTTCGCAGCTAGCCAGTCATTTTCGCCTTGTAGGCTCAATTCCTGGGCTGCTATCACATAGGCCTTATTAACCAAACAGCCATTTGCAGAATTTGTGGGCTGTTTGGATGCGGCCGCATAAAGGTTGGAGCTTATAAATGGTCGTGCGGTCAGCAGGGTGTAGGTGTGGACCGGGCCCATCCGCCTTCCTGGCGTCAGGCACCTTCCCGCAGTTGGACTGTTGTTGCTGCGGGAAGGCAGCGGCCGGCGGCCGCAAAGGCTTGGATGAACTTCTATCGGCACCTTATTCTTGGAAAAACTTCTTCCGTCAGCCTATCGGCTGCCACCCCCTTCACGCTTGAAAGGGGCTATAGAGGAAAATGCGCCACTTCCTGAGCGGTTCGCCGTATACCGGTCATCAGCACCCTACGGGTTTGATTCCCGGACGGCTGTCGCATGGCTCGCGTATACCAAACAGCTTTTGGAAAAACTGTAGCCCTGTTTGGACGCGAACGCAACGTTTGCAGGAAGCTTCCATAGCAATTACTGGTCAACTGTTAATCGTTACTGTTGCGCTGCCACTACATTAACTGTCAAAATATCTAAAGCAGCGGACAGTACTACCCCATGCCCTCCCCGCCTAGCAGGAAGAGGAGGGACGGCCAATCCGAGAATCCAAGGGCCGGGGTGGGGAAGGAACATTCTGCGGCGCTGGCGCCGCCATATATTCCATCTTGATTCCTCAACAGCTTGATGCCACCCAAATTTCAGGCTTCAAGCTGTTGTACGTTCTCCATTTCCTCTATTCCTACAAATTATAGTGACTCAATTCTCTCGATTTCACACAAAACCGTTTTCATTTTTCTTCAGCACCTCCTGTAATTGCCTCACCGATCTGTCGATTTCACACAAAACATCCTCTTTTTACTAATCTAGCGGTGATAATCATTCTTTTGCAGTTCTTCTTCTTTTTCTAAGCCCTGCGAAATCGGAAATATTCTTGATTTGACAACACGTGATAAATTGTCCACCAGATGTGATTATTTTTCGTACATATTTTGAGATTTCTTTGTAGTTTTTTAGGTTATTTTGCTGCGTAGGAGGGGGAGGCATAAGCGTTCAAATTGGTTGGTAAACTTGAATATAATGATTTAACACGCCCTGCTAAATTGATCAGTATAAGTATATTTCTTAATTACAAGAAATAAGATGTTTAAATACTTTTTTGCTTTATAATAATGCTATAAATTGGGGAAATTGGCTTCTTCGTCACGAATTGACAGAATAGCAAATACGTTTTTGTGAGGAGGAGTCCAGTGGCCAAAGGAGATGAGGCTGCCCGTGTACAGCTATAAAAGAGTGAGTAAAATACAGTCGGAGATAGCGGCTGGCTGATTTTTGGCCATTGTAATTGTATGAGCAATCGTTGTGTTTCGTAGGGGAAATGCAACAGATTTCGGGGAGGTTTGGGGAATGAAAAAGTATCATCAACAATTGTTGACCACGCTGGTATTGTCCAGCATATTGGGTATGGGACTATATGCACAGCCTGCCTTGGCCGGCAGCACAGAAGTCGTCACTCGTGTTACCGATAAAGAAAATGATATCAGCGGTCAGACAAATATTAGTACCAATGTTTACGGCGGAGATCTAAGCCTAGATGCTGATAGTATAGCAGCTTTGCTGGATAACACCGATGTCAGCGTCAAGAACAACAAGGTTATTGGCGAGAACAGCGCCTTCACAATAAGTAGGAATAAAGGCATCTATGGCGGCTATCTAAAGGCAGAAGGCACGGCAGACGGTTCTCCCACGGTCACCTTTACGGTTAGCGGCAACAGTGTTTCTTTCTCAGACAGTACGTTTACGGGTAAGAATAATTTGGTCGCCGGCGGCTATGGGGAAATTTCTCTGGGTGATGCCGCTTCCGTAGTACTGAGCCCTATAAACGTTACGGACAATGCGGTGAATATTTCCTTTGAAAATGAAAAGCTGGCGGAGGAAACGACCTTTAATGCTGATTTATACGGTGGTTACACGGATTTGGGCAATGCAAACAGCAATGAAGTAACCATTACCGGAGTGAAAGCTGCTGATGGCAGCAATTTGCTGACCCTCGATGCTGATGTATTCGGCGGTAAAAGTGGTGGTGCTGACAGTAGCAGGGTATTTCACGGCGGCAGTGCCGATGACAATACGGTGAATCTCAAAAATGTCACTCTTAACGGGGATGTCCAAGGCGGCTATGTGAAATATGGTCTGGCCGGTATTAGCAGCGCCAGTGGTAACGAAGTTACCATTGAGGCTAGTAAAGTTGCGTCTGATAGTACAACCAGCCTTTACGGCGGCAGTCTGTGGATAGATTCGCGGAATGTAACGACTGCAGCCAACGCTGATGGTACAACGACAGTAAGCTATACAGATAAAAATAGTAAAAATATAACCTATACGCTTCCGGCTGCAGCAAATCTCGGCGCCAACAAGAATGTAATCACCTTAAAGGATCTGGAACATACATTGACAGATGCAGACCTCTACGTCTATGGCGGGGATGCAGAGTATGTTAAGGGTACCTCTTCTCTGCTTACGGCCAATGATAATCAGGTAAACATTTCTTCTACCCTGAATGAGGCGGCAGGCTATAGAGATGTCTACGGCGGCTATGTGGATGAAGGCAATGCCGATGGCAACAGCGTAAAGATTACTGGGAAGTTACTTGCCATGCCGGATGAAGATGGCAACAGCTTCAATACGATAGTCGGCTCTGTCATTGGCGGGAAGACTAGTAATCCTATCGAATTCTATGGCAATGCGGAACACAACAACGTAACCCTGGAAAACGTGCAGGCTGGATCGGTCTACGGCGGCAATGTCTATGGCCTATCTGGGAATGGCGCCAGCAGCAATACGGTCACTCTGATAGACAGCCTGGTCAGTAAAACGTATAATGTCTATGCTACTGTTGCTGATGGAGCTGTGTATGGCGGCTATTTGGGCCTTCATTTGTATCACCTTGATGACGAAAAACCGACAATACAGGCGGATACAGCAGCCAAGACTGCGACCGTTGACGATAGCTATATCACTGCTGATGCGGAAAAGGCCGGTGCCAATAGTAATATTGTAAATGTCTCGTACAGCCTGGACGCATCAACTGCCTATGAACGGGTAATAGGCGGCTATACAGAAGCCGGATCGGCCAATGCCAACCAGGTCACTGTGAGTGGCAAGCAGCTGACACAAGGTACCAATCTGACCATTGGGGCGGAACCTGACGCTGATGATAGAGATGCAGGTTATTATCCGGTACCCGTTATTTATATAGCAGCAGCCGGCGGTATCGCTGCCTGTGGTACGGCCAATGAAAATACCCTGACCCTGACCAACACAAGCTTACAAAACGACGTCTATGGCGGCCTCGTAGGCAGCACCCAGGGAGGTACTTTCAGTTTCTATGGCGATTATTACATGCCAAACGACTTGTTTACCGCTGATGCGACAGAGGCCAATACGAACCGGGTATTCCTGACCGATGCTTCTTCTACAGGAGTCATCTACGGCGGTTATGTAGTGCCCGATGAAGGTACAGCCATTGCAGAAGCGCAGGCCAATGAAAACACCGTACAGATGGTCCAGACTCTGGACAAAGAAACGTCCTACGGAGACGTTCTGGGCGGTACTGCCCTCTACGGGGAAGCCAATGGCAACAAGGTCATCCTCCAAAGTACGGAAAAGGGCAGCATCACGGCAACAAGCGTCATCGGCGGCGGTACTGGCGGCACCAGCGCGGACAACAATACCGTAGCCCTGACCAATAGTAAGGCAAGCGGCTCTATCATCGGCGGCACAACAGTCCTGCCCGCACAGAAATCGATTTATGATTATGATGAGGATAGTGAGGGGTATGTACATTTTCACATAACAAAAACCTATACAAGTGCACTTTCCTTTACAGCTGCGGCGGAGCAAAGCGCACAGGGAAATACGGTCTCCCTGGCCAAGGTTAATGCCAGTGGCCTGGTGCTGGGCGGTATGGTCATGCAGGGTACGGCAGCAGGCAATACGGTCACCCTGACCAATGGCTCTGCGGCCGCTGACGTCTATGGCGGCATCTCCGGAGTAGGTGCAGCCCAGGGCAATACGGTCACCATCTCCGGCAGCACGGCAGGAAGTGTCTACGGCGGCGCAGCGGGCCTTTTGGGCACGGACGCGGGCAGCCTTCGCAGCACATTGATCAATAGCATGCCGACTGTGGACTATACATCGATTAAAGAGTATGAGTCTTACGATGATGGTTGGAGTTATACGTATCAAGGTACAACCTTAACGGATGTAGCCTATACCCCTACGGTGACAGGTTCTGTGAGCAGCGCCAGCGGCAATACGGTAAACCTGGTTAGCGGCACGGTGGACGCCATCTACGGCGGCTATGCCGTGGATTCCACTATGGATGCGAACGTGGCAGCGCCGACGGTACAATTAAAATACAGCTTCAATGAAGATGATTGGGTCTGGGTAGCCGAGGCTGTCGACTCTTCCGATGCTTCCGATGCTGAGATAAGTGTAATGACAGCGGAAGCTGCAGAACCCACATCGACCACCTACAAGAGCGGCGCTGCCAATGACAATACGGTGAACGTCTACGCTGGCACCGTAAATAATGGGATTACAGGCGGCTATTCCCAGTCCAGCACTGCCAACAACAATACGGTCAATTTCTATGGCGGTACTGTTACGAAAGGCATTATCGGCGGCCAGTCTGAATCTGGCACGGCCAATAACAATACGGTGAACTTCGCCAACGGTACTGCTGCGAGTGGTATCGTCAGCGGCAAGTCTGAAACTGGTACGGCCAATGGCAACACGGTGAACTTCTACAGCGGTACTACCAATGCGAACATCGTAGGCGGTCAGGCAGAATCGGAAGCCAACAACAACACCGTGAACTTCTCCGGCGGTACTGTTGCGAATGGCATTATCGGCGGGCAGTCCGATTCCAGCACGGCCAATGGCAACACGGTGAATTTCTACAGTGGTACTACCAATACGAACATCGTAGGCGGGCAGGCAAAATCTGAAGCCAACAACAATACGGTGAACGTCTTCGGAGGTACTGTTGCGGAAGGCGTTATCGGTGGGCAGTCTGATTCCGGCACTGCCAATGACAACACCATTAATTTCTATGGCGGCACTGTTACGGAGGGTCTCCTTGGCGGACAGTCCACAACCGGCGCAGCCAAGGACAATACGGTGAACCTGTACGCCGCACTCCTGACCAGCGAGGGCAAGCTCTATGGCGGACAGGGCACGGAAAGCACCGGCAACACCTTGAATGTGTATGCCAAGGGCAGCAGCGTAAAGAATCTGGATTACTTCCAGAATATGAATTTCTATGTGCCTGCAGGAACTGGAACAGGAGAAACCCTTTTGACGGTAACGGGCACGGCCAATGCCAAGGATTCCAATATCCAGGCAGCTGTTGGGAACGCCACGTATTTGGCCGACGGCGAGGTCATCAACCTGCTGGCCGATGCCAATGGGGTGGAAACCAACCAAGGAACCAGCTACAGCATGAAGGAAGGTATGGATACAGCGCTGAACGCCGGCTTCCTGCGGCGGAAGGTGAGTATCTGGAAACAGGACGATAATACGGTGGTCTTGGGCGTTCTTCCAGGGACTCCAGGCGTTCTTGATGCAGATACCAAAGTCCTTTCTGAAGGACAGACCAACGCAGCCAACCTGGTAGCCGGAGGATCGGAAGTGGCTGTAACGGACGGCTTGTCAGCGGCTATGGAAGCTTGGCAGGGGCAATATGAAATGGATCGTATGCGCGCCTATATCAATCAAGGGGGATTAGAAACCTCATTGCTGGTAAAGAAGACGGCCCCCAGCGAATTGCTCAGCCAAGTGCGCACCGATTCTTTGACTGTAAGCCCTGCGGCGCCAGAAACTGCCGCTGAAACGGCTGCAAAGACTGCGCCAACCTCGGCCGCCGAAACGGCCCCAGAGACTATTCCGGCACCGGCAGCAAATGCGGCCTTCCTGGAACAGCAGGATGTGGCTGCTGAGTATGTTCCCTATGTGATGCTGGGTGGTCACAACTTGCGGTACAACACCACTTCTACGGTAGATACCAATGGGTTTAACGGAGAACTGGGCTTTATCAAGCGTACCTTTACGGATGGTTATTCTGACACCATTATGCCCTTTATAGAATATGGCACTGGCAACTTCACCAGCTGGAGCGGCAGTGCCCGAGGTGATGGCAGTCAGCACTATGTAGGGGCAGGCCTTCTGCTGCGCCGGGATTTGAACAACGGGGTGCATTATGAAGGGCTGGTGCGGGGCGGCCATCTCAGCGGGGAATACGCTGGGCGGATTGCAGGCGTTGACGCCAGCTACAACACGGCTTCCAACTACTTCGCGGCGCATGCAGGTCTGGGCAAGGTCTACAAGCAGGCTACCAATGATTTTGATATCTACGGCAAGCTGTTCTATTCCCACCTGGGCAGTGATGACTTCCAGCTGCACAGCGCCTTCGGTGCTGCGGACTACAAACTGGACGGCGTAAATTCCATCCGGACCCGTCTTGGCTTCCGGTGGACCAAGCATTTGGATGAGAAAACCTCAAGTGTTTATGCTGGACTGGGCTGGGATCGTGAGTTTGATGGTGAATCCACTTCCCATTATCAGGACTACACTTCTCCGGATGCCAGCATGAAGGGCTCCAGCGAGTTCCTGGAACTGGGCTGGAAGAGCAGCGCCACCAAGACGAATCCTTGGGGTGCAGATCTGCGGGTGACCGGCTGGCACGGGGTAAAACAAGGCTTCACCTATAGTGCCACCATCTTTAGAAAAATGTAATCGAAACAAGTAGGCGGACAGGCCCCTGGAATTTTCGGATTCTAGGGGCCTGCTGCTAGTTCTAGCAGGCTTACAAGGCCAATATACAAATGGCGTTGGGCTTGACTTTACGGCAATTCTCCTTTTGCAGCAATGGTTAGTAATTTCACAAATTTCGCAAAATACATAGACAACAATATACAAAGCCGTTATAATATGATTATCAATAATCAACCGCAAGAAGGAATTATTCTAAATTATCGTGTAAACGGGCTGTGCTGTTTTTATGATTTTGTTTCAAGGTGGAAAAAGGGAAAACACTGTATAGGGGGAAAATTTATGAAGCCAGCAAAGAGATTTTTACCGGTGATGGTGGCATCCAGCATTATCGGCTTGGGGGCGTACACTCCGCCGGTCTGTGCGGGGGTAACGCTTACAAGTGCGGTGGGGCAGGTCCAGTCGGACACAGGTACGGTGTATGAGGCTTTGGAAGGCAATGGCTATACGGGTTCTGCCAGCGGCAATACGCTGACGGCGGACGGGATTACGGTATCCGGCAATGTGTACGGCGGCCACACGGAAACGGAAAACGGTGCTGCTGACAAAAACACGGTTACCCTGACCAACAGCACGGCTGCTGGGGTATGGGGCGGCAAGGCGGGGACTTTGCAGGAAGCCATGTTTCAGACTGCGGTTACTACCGGCGGCAGTGCCAACAGCAATACCGTCACCTTGGGGCAGGGGGCTGTGGTGCTGCAAAAAGCAATTGGCGGCGAAGCGGCGAAAGGGAGTGCCAATAACAACCGGGTTGTCCTTCAGGGAATGGCCTTTGGACATACGATTTCTACCAGCGCAGGCTCTGCTGAGTCTTCCAGCGATACGATTTATGGTAAGTCAGAGGTGCATCCTGCTTCGGCGAAAATAAACATTGACCTTATGGCCGGGGGCATTTCTTCAAATAGTGATGCGTCCTACAACGTAGTCCAGGCCAGCGACCTGACCCTGCGCAGTACGGCGCTAGTAATTTTTGGCGGCCGAAGTCAAGGCAGTGCCAAAGAAAACCAGGTAACCCTTTCGCTCAACACTCCTAGTGGCGCCAACCTGTACGTATTCGGCGGTTCGGCCGTGAATGGCACAGCAGACAGCAATAGCGTTACCGTAACCGATTCGGGCAGCGGCACTTATGATACAGTTACCGGCGGTATTTCCTTGGCCCACCCGGAGGATCTTAGCGTAATACCGGACGGCGATGATGCCACCTATGGGGCCAATAACAATCAGGTCCAACTAAAAGGGGTTCACGTCGCACCTCAAAATCCCAGTTCTTTTTCTTCCGGGGTCTACGGGGGCTACAGCAGCTATGGCACGGCGAATGGGAACAGCGTTTCCATCCAGGACAGTTCCCTGTCCTCTGTTCTGGGCGCCTATTCTATGATGGGCTGCACCTCGGGCAACCAGGTGGAAGTTTCTTCGTCCGTGGTTAAGGATACCTCGGGCAATACCCAGGACCATACAGCAGGACTGGTTATCGGCGGACTTAGTCAAAATGGCCGGGCAGCGAACGACAACCAGGTCACTTTGACTGCCGGGACCCAGGCCAAATCCGTTTACGGCGGCGTCGGCGTGCTGGGCACGGCCACGGGAAACAGCGTGACGATTACGGACAGTACCGTGGACGTAGAAGTTGTAGGCGGTCAGACCGGTGATACAGTAGGCTGGATTATGTATTCCGCGCAGCCCCAGGATGCCGAAAATAACCAGGTAACGCTCAGCGGTACCAGCAGCGTGGACACGGTGGTGGGCGGGGAAGCTGCAGCGGTGACCACCTACGACGAGGTGCCCCTTAGCGGCAAGGCGGTGGGCAACAAGGTCACCATCACAGGCGGCACCGTAAAGAACAGCGTCCTGGGCGGCCACTCGGCCCTATCCGACGCTACAGGGAATACAGTAACTATTGCTGGCGGCACCCTGGGTACGGAGGCGGCCACTACGGGGGAAGCCGATGACAACGTGATTGCCGGAGGCTTTGCTGAAAACGGCGCGGCCACAGGCAACACGGTAAATATCACCGGCGGCAGCCTGGGAACCCTGCTAAGCCTGTATGGCGGCTACAGTGACAAGGAAAGTACGGGGAACACCCTGAACCTGTATACCAAAGGCAATACGGTAAAGAATGTGCAGTACTTCCAGGCGCTTAATTTCTACGTGCCGGCGGGCACGGCGGCAGGGGACACGCTGCTGGAGGTGACGGGCACGGCGGACGTTCACGGGGCAGCCATTAGTGCGGGGGTGAATGATGCAGTCTCCCTTCAGCCGGGCGAAGTCATCAACCTGCTCCACAAGGGCAATGCGCCGCTTTTGACGGAAGGGGCTTCCTACAGTATGGTGGCAGGCCAGGATTTTGTTACGGATCCGGGCTTTGTGCAGCACAAGGTGCTGATCAAGAAGCAGGACCCCAACACGGTGGTTTTATACATCCCTGCCGGTGATAAAGGCACCCTGAACCCGGACACCAAATTGATTCCCGAGCAGAGGGAGGCGGCCATCAGTCAGCTGGTGAATGCGTCCGACCTGGCGTCCAATCATGGCTACGCCTCGGCAGTGGCGGCCTACGAAGCGGCCTGGCTGGAAGACCATTCGGTAAAGGCCAAATTCACTCCGTATGCGGTAGTGGGAGGCCACGACCTGCGCTACGCTACCGGCTCCTACGTGGACAGCCAGGGGATTAGTACAGAGCTGGGCTTCGTGAAACGGGTTGTTGCAGGGAACCACACGGATACCGTTATGCCCTTTGCGGAATACGGCAACGGGAACTACACAGCCCATTTGGACAGCGGGGCCCGGAGCGATGGGGGCCAGCACTATATAGGCGGGGGGCTGCTGCTGCGCCGGGATCTGTCTAATGGAGCGCACTACGAAGGAATGGTCCGGGCAGGGTATCTGTCCGGGGACTTCCGGGGTCTGTTGGCGGGCCACCAGGCTTCCTATGCTACGGGCTCCAGTTATGTGGCGGCCCACCTGGGCCTGGGGAAGGTGGTCACCCGTGGACGAAATGATTTTGATTACTATGGTAAGCTTTACTGGACCCATTTGGGCAGTGACACCACGAGGATATACAGCGGCCTGGGCGGCGGAACGTACCACCTGGACAGCGTGGATTCCTACCGCAGCCGGCTGGGGCTGCGCTGGACACGGCATCAGGGAGCCCAGGATACCCTCTATGCTGGCCTTGGCTGGGACTATGAATTCGACGGAGAAGCCAGAGCCCAGTACCGGGATTTCAGCACCCCGGCGCCCAGCGTCCAGGGCTCCAGCGGTTTTGTGGAACTGGGGTGGCAGAGCAAGGCCACCAAAGAGAACCCCTGGGGTGCGGATGTGAGAGTCACCGGGTGGAGCGGCGTGCAAAGAGGGTTCACATATGGGGTGACCATTACACGGAGAATGTAAATGTGAAAAAGGTAAAAAAAGCATTCCGCCAGAAGAATGGAACTTTTGGCGGAATGCTTTTTTGTGTGAAATCGGGGGATTGGGTGGGGGCTGACAGGTAGTGCTGAAGAAAATTGACGACGTACTACGCTTTCTACGAAAGCGTAGAGGTGTTTTTCAGAATATATAGCGGCGCCAGCGCCGTAGAATGAGCCTTCACCGCTAAATTGGAGACATGAGAATGTTTTTGCGCAGAATCGGGGATTGGGTGGGGGGCTGACAGGTAGTGCTGAAGAAAATTGACGACGTACTACGCTTTCTACGAAAGCGTAGAGGTGTTTTTCAGAATATATATCCGCTCTGCGGCCGCTTGGGCCGGAACCCCATCCCGGTCACGGTTTGGTACATGGGCGTGACCGACCTTCCCCTTCTCCAGTGCGTGCCGAGCAACGCACTGGTAAGTGGAAGGCAGCGGCCAGAGGCCGCAATATGTGGTGAACTTCTATCGTCGCCGGTCGGCGACACTTCCTGCACGCTTGCAGGAAGCGTTCTAGACCTCTACTAGTCAAGTGATATAGAAAGGTCGTACTAGTATTTACATACCCCGTAATTCCATCTCTATACCCGTTTAGCACATGACTCGTATAGGCCTAAGAATGGCCCCTTCAAGCGTGAAGGGGCAGTCAGTCCGCAGGACTGACTGAGGAAGTTTGGTTTGCCGTCTCCTTACCTGTTCGCTATGCGAACAGGTAAAGGGGAAGGGTGGCATTGCCCACGGCAATGCCGGGATGGGGTTCAAAAGTAGGATGTCTGCACTACACCCGTTGAGAACGTCGACCAAAAATCCGATACATAGTTTTCTACAGCACCGCTAGAACCTGCACAGATTCTAGAGGCCTGTTTGTATATGACAAATTCTTCAGTTTGCCTTATAATGGCTATAGAGATGATTTATATACTAACATGTTATGGATATTCGTTCTTTGTTCTGCTTTCGAAAGGAGTCTTATTATGACAAAATCTGGATTTGCCTTACTGCGGGATCCGTTTCTCAATAAGGGCACTGCTTTTTCTCTGGAAGAACGGGAAAAGGCCGGGATTTCCGGGCTCCTGCCACCGGTAGTGGAAACTATTGACCAGCAGGCAGCACGGGTTTATGCCTATTTTTCTCAAAAGACCAACAATCTGGAAAAGCGAAATTACTTGATGGAGGTGTTCAACACCAATCGGCGGCTGTTTTTCTACGCCTTCACCCAGCATTTGGAAGAATGGATGCCCATTGTCTACGATCCGGTGATTGCTGAAAGCATTGAAACCTATAGCGAAAAGTACGTAACGGCCCAAAAAGCTGCCTTTTTATCCCTGGAGCAGCCGGAGGCTATAGAGGGGATTTTGAAACGGGCAGCCGATAACCGCAAAATCCAGCTGATTGTTTGTACCGATGCGGAGGCCATTTTGGGCATTGGTGACTGGGGCATCAACGGGGTGGATATTTCCGTAGGCAAGCTGATGGTCTATAATGCGGCGGGCATCAATCCAGAATATGTTCTGCCTGTGGTTTTGGACTGCGGAACGGACCGGGAGAGTCTGCTGCAGGATCCCTTATACCTGGGTGCCCGGCACAAACGGGTGCGGGGCGACGCCTATCTGGCCTTTGTGGATGCGTTTGTAGCCGCCGTAGAAAAGCTGTTTCCCGGGGTCTATCTCCACTTTGAGGATTTCGGACGGGAACATGCAGCCAAACTGCTGAACCGGTATCGGAACTCCTACCCGGTCTTTAACGATGACTGCCAAGGGACGGGGATTATTACCCTGTCCGGACTTTTGGGTGCCATGAAGATTACCGGAGAAAAGCTGACGGACCAACGCTACATGTGCTTTGGCGCTGGTACAGCAGGCGCTGGCATCACAGCCCAAATCTGCCAGGAAATGGTTAAGGAAGGGCTCTCGGAAGAAGAAGCCAAAAAGCATTTCTATATGGTAGATAAGCAGGGCCTTCTGTTTGACGATATGGAAGACCTGACGCCGGAACAGCGGCCTTTTGCCAGAAAACGGGACGAATTTGCCGGTCAGGACACTTCAACTCTACAGGGTGCCGTGATAGCTGCCAAGCCCACCATTCTGGTAGGCACGTCCACTACGCCCAAGACCTTTACGAAAGAGATTGTGGAAGCCATGCTGTCCTGGTGTGACCGGCCCATTATTTTCCCCTTGAGCAATCCTACCCAGCTGGCCGAGGCCTCTGCCCAGGATCTGCTGGCTTGGTCTGACGGAAAAGCGCTCATTGGCACAGGGATTCCAGTAGAACCCATTACCTATAAGGGCATTTCCTACCACATTGGCCAAGCCAACAATGCGTTAATCTACCCCGGCCTGGGAATGGGCAGCATTGCCGCCGGTGCGTCCCGGGTATCGGAGGAAATGATTTCTGCTGCGGCTCATGCCCTGACCCAATTTGTGGACGCAGGACAGGAAGGGGCTGCTGTGCTTCCGCCGGTAGCCCATCTGAGAACCTTCACCCAAGCCGTAGCCGAAGCGGTAGCAGACTGCGCCATCAAACAGGGGCTGGCATCCAAAGGCATTTTAGATGCCAAAGAGGCTGTGGCCAAGATTCTTTGGACACCGGAGTACTAAAGAGCACAAAGGGATTGCCCTTTAGATAAACGAAGCAGGAATCGGAGAAGCCTCGGTTCCTGCTTTCTTGTGCAAGCTCCAATTCTTTTTCCGTTCTGCCTTTCTTTCCCGTGACAGGCTCTGGCCAGTGTGCTAAGATAAAACTGTAATGTACCAGTAACGCAGGAAGGTACAAGTTTCCTGCGGCTACGAAGGGGAGGGATAGGGATGTTTTGTACCCATTGTGGGGCAAAGCTGGCTGCAGGGGCGCAGTTTTGCAGTCAGTGCGGAGCACCTGTTAAAGGCGCCGGACCCAAAACAGAAACTGAAACGCTGGCTCTGCCCGCAGACTCTGTATATATGATAGATCCTGCGGCCAGGCCTGCACGCCAGGACCAGGAACTGCCTACAGTGCAGCCCAGCCGAGTAGAAGTGATTGTGGACAGAGGGTGGCTCCATTGTCCCAATTGCCATTCTACAGATATTTATATTGATAAGAAGGGCTACAGCCTGGTGAAGGGGGTAGTGGGGGCGCTGCTCATTGGACCTTTAGGGCTGATTGCAGGAAAGCACCATTCCAACCGGCTGCGGTATACCTGTAGGCACTGCGGCTATCAGTGGCACGATTAGGTTTGCAGGGGCAAGAAGCGCAGCAGCACACCGAATAATTAATTGTTCGATTAATTATTCGATTAATTAATGGAAAGAAGCGAGTGAAATGGATATTACCGTATTAATGGGCAGTCCCAACCAAAATGGTTCCACCCACCTGTTAGTGGAAAGTTTCAAAAGGGGAGCAGAGGAGGCAGGACACCGGGTTCACGTCATTGATGCAGCCCACGCCCAGGTCCATCCCTGCACCGGCTGTCTAGCCTGCGGCTACGAAGGCCCCTGTGTGCAAAAAGATGGTATGCCCCAGTTAAAACAGCAAATTTTAGCTTCCGATATGTTGGTTTTGGCCACTCCCCTTTATTATTTTGGCATGACGGCTCAGCTAAAGTAAAGAGCATTGTTGACCGTTTTTGCTCCTTCAATTCTTCACTCCATTCCGCCCATTTGAAATCGGCCCTCCTAACCGTTGCCTGGAATGATGATTCTTGGACCTTTGAGGCCCTGCGGGTCCACTACCAAACGCTGGTAAAATATTGCGGCTTTGCAGACCAAGGCATGATTTTGGGCACGGGCTGCGGCACGCCCTTTATGACCAAGCATAGCCATTTTATACAAGATGCCTACCAACTGGGAAAACGTCTATAGGATTCAACTAAATAACCTAGCTAAATTGCGTAATCAGCTGACCGGTTTTCACCTGTTCGCCATTCTACAGTCTCATTTTGGAAAATTGCTTCCAAAATGGGGCTGAAATCATTTTAGATGCAAAATGGCCTATATAAAAGTATATGCACCCCCTTAAAAAAACGCCTCAGAAACGAAATTTGGCGGTCATAGCATATATAGCAGTATTATGACGGAAAAGCAGGAATTATGCTACCATATGTAGTGATTATCAGGACGAAATAGAACTACAGCTTTGAAAAGGCAATCTTTCGCCCAAATAAGGGAGCAATACTGCCAGCAGTAGGATAAAAACCAATAAGGTAAAATAGCAAATGTGAAAAGATAAATTTAAAACCAAGCGCAACTCCATAAAAAAGAGGGATATTCTGTAGGACAGTACTGTTAAAGGAATAGATTTAAAGCAGCGCAAAAGCCCAGTGGCAGCATCGGCTACACATACTCACGGGGGCCAAACGAAAAAGTAGGAAACGTAAAAGGTAAAAACTACAAAAAGCTGCGTCATAGAAAAGCAACGCAAAGGTCCTGCATATATCTATACGTATATAATTATGGTATAGATAATAAAGCCCGAAGCTAAAAAGGAAAATACCGTTAAATGGACCTGAAAGCAATAGGTTTGTAGGACCAGAAAGCACTTTGCCGAAAAAATAAAGCCTGCAAACACTGGCAGCGCCTGGGCTGGCGCCAATAGTATGACTTTTTAACGGTTGGCAAGCCAGGAACTTACCCTTTGTTAAATTTTTTCCACACTATTTAACATAATATATATTATAGGACGTAAAATTTTTCTTGATTTTTTCCAGAAATTTACAACTCCCTTACAAATCCGGTTCGCAAGCATTTTTAAATGATGTTCGCCATACTGCCGCTGCTGGTTTTCACGTTGGACAATCGGCTTTTACCGTGCCATAAACTTCCTTTTTATTGCCTGTGTCTTTGCCTTGCCTCCGAACTTTGAGACATCATATTATAGGCGCCTGAGTCTCTGCATTTCGTCAAAGCTGTGATTTATCCAACGGACCTTCATTCGTATTGGACGTATTGGACCAAGTATGGTTTTGCTTTCAGGCAACTGGGTTATTTGAGCATTCCTCTGCAAGCTGTGGTTTGGTGTGACTTCAACTGTTTATCTGGATGCCAGTCTGCTGCTTTAGCCATTTTTGCTGTTCTGCAGCTTGCACCCAGTGTTTTCGGGTGCTCTGCTAGGATACCAGTTTACTTTTTTTGAGTTCTCAGCGTACACCTTACTTTTTTCCTTTTCCCGGCTGATTTTTCATGCGTTAAATGGCTTTAGAATCGTTTTTTCCAATTCTGCGTGAGTAAGTTATTGTACTTTCACTTAAATCTCGTCAAATCGCAAATTTGGACGTTTCAAACCATTTCAGCCCTACCACAATATATCGATTGTGCTTGTTTCCACTTTTCCTGTTCGTTTTGTGCAAAATTGAGGCTTTATTGCGCTTTTTGCAAACATTTGTTTGATTTTTTGGGATAAGCTTGGTATACTAAGGCTAGTAGCAACCTATATTTATTCGATAATAATATCCCAAAAGCGGATTTTGGGGGTAAAGGAGATCTGTCTATGAACAATGCAGCCAATTCCGAATCTAAGCTTACTTCCTTAACTGATCGACAGACCAAGATTCTTACGTATATCAACACCTACACCTTTTCCAACGGCTATCCCCCTTCGGTAAGGGAAATTGGTCAGGCAGTAGGTCTTTCTTCCAGCGCTTCTGTGCATAATAACCTGAAAAAGCTGGCAGATGCCGGCTATCTGAAATGGGACCCTGAAAAGCCCCGTACTTATATGCCCCAGGACTTGGGCTGGCGGAAAAAGGATATGGTACCCGTGCCATTGGTAGGCGCTGTCCACGCCGGTGATCCCATTCTGGCAGTAGAAGATATTGAGGATACCTACCCCATCCCCATGGACCTGATTGGCTGCCGGGACGATGTGTTCATGATGGTTGTCGAAGGCGACAGCATGAAGAATGCCGGTATTTATGACCACGACTACGTGTTTGTCCGCAAGCAGGATTACGCCAGCAACGGCGACATTGTGGTAGCTCTGATTAATGACGAAGAAACCACCATCAAACGGTATTTCCGGGACCTAAAGCAGATTCGCCTCCAGCCGGAAAATGATGCCTATTCTCCCATTATTGGTACGGACAACATCCGGATTACCGGGAAAGTCATTGGGGTATTTAGATCTCTGTAAAGCACAATTGCATTAAAAAAGACGTTTCTGAAGAAATCCAGAGACGTCTTTTTTTGCTGAAATTTTCGCCAAGGCACCGGCAGTATTTGCAGGCGGTTCCGGTCAAAGGCTGCATAGCGCTGGGGCAAGGCCAAGATGCCTTCAGCTGCCGGGCCGCTTTCCTGTCTCCAGTGGCCATTCCTCAGGGAATATGCCCCCTACAGTTTCTCTCCAGATTTTAGCAGTCTGGGGTGCAGCTGTTTGACTGCCTGAACCAGCTTCTGGAAAGCACCCCGCAGATGGGGCGGCGTCCACTCCGGAGAAAAGCAGAGAAATACGTAATCATATAGACTGGAAATATGATAATCCGTGGTATTGGGATAAGGGAAAGGCCCGTACAGGGACGCCATTTCACTGTCCAGCCGCCGGATCCAGGTTACGTGGGTATTCTCCGGATCCCGGTGCAGCTGCAGGTGATGCACCCAGTTGGCGCAGTCCACCTTGCTGCCGGCCGATACGTAATTGTCATGATGAAAGTCGATATGGGTCAATTCCAGGGTTTCAGCTCGGGGAATCTGCTTCAGCAGCTCTACAATCTCCCCATGGCTGTCGGCCACGTAGGCCTTGCCCCGGTGGATAGCGTGGAGCACGTGGCAATGGTAGGCATAAGGCAGGTGCCGCAGCCCCAAACGCCGCAGCTGCGGGTATTCCTGGTAGCTTTGCTGCCATTCCGCTTTCAGTTCCTGAGGCGGGATATTATCTCCACCGGGAGGAAATTCCTCATCCCGGACTTCCAGTGTAGTATCCAGGTAATAGTCAAAGTCTATACTCAGCACCCGCCAGACCTTTTTCGCCGTGCTGCTGGGCGCTTCCCCTTCCGTTGCCATACCATTCCATCTCCTAACAAAATAAAAAAGCCCGGCAGGGAATTTACCTTACCGGGTCTTGGAGGCTTACATATAACTTAGTCCCCTATCTTCCAGGGTATCGTCTTCCTCGTCATTGCCTAACATCAGATCGTCTACCCAATCATAGAAGTCTTCCGTCAGTGTTTCGTAATTGGGGGCCATAAAATGGATGCCACCCTGCATTTCCATGACGTTAAGAATGTACAGTCTTGTTATAACATCCAATTCCACTTTTCCAGTGTAGCCCTGATAGCTAATATACGGTTTCATGATACTCTCTTTTCTGCAAGAATAGTCTCCTGCTCAGGGCGTTTCTACTTCGTAAACAACTGTTGCTGCTAACCTGAACGGGGATGTCTGTCTGCCCCAACCAGAGGACAACCAGCCGCTTTCTTATGTTAAGTATAACACACTTTTTGCAGAAACAAAAATATTATGGCCATTTTTCCCCATACATGAAGGTTTTATGAAATTATCGTAACAAATGAACATTATTAATAAGAATAGTTTCTAATCTATAAAACCTTTATTAAATACACAAGCTAACGCAAAGCTGGCTAAAGACTGCTTGAGCCCTGTATTTTCCTACAGCTTTACTCGTTGTTATACAAAATACAGCGTTTTTCAATTGGAAAGTATAAGCTTACTTTTCGTTAAATTATCGTCAATTTGTGAAGAACCTTTTTAAGCTGCCAGGCCTGGAATTATTGCTTTTAAGCCCAAAAATCTGTCCGTTCATAACGGTCATAAATCCACCTCAAAAGCATTCGGCTTGGGGTCTAAAGTTACACTCTTCTTCTCTACTGTAGCAGTGCACAGTACTGGTTTGGGGCAATCCTCCCCTGCCAGCTGACCCCTGCAAGCTGCAAAAGGTATTATACGCCACCCAAGGCGCAAAAAACGCTTCCGCTTGGCAGCAATATCCGAGCAGAAGCGTTTTGTCTTATTCCTGGCAGGAATTCTTAGTCTTCCTTGGGTCCGGGCTGCACCCAATAGGCTTTGCGAAAAGCCCGGGTAAGCCCTAGGGTTTCTTCCGTTAAATCAAACCCCTTGGTCTGGATGCACCATTCGAAATACGTGCCCCGGATGCACCGGAGCAGCAGCCGGGTAAAATGGTCCGGATCCGTTGCCTTGGCGTAGTGCCCCTGGGCAATTCCTTCCACCACCAGAGCCCGGAAAATGCCATACAGGGCCCGTTCCAGGTCCAGGGCGTCCAAGCGGTCATTCCCTTTCAAAAGGGCCTTATACAGCACCTGAATGCATTCCCGTCCAATCTCCTCCTGGGTAAAGCGGCAGGAACCGGTAATGATGGCATCAAATTTTTCCTCCACCCCCATGGACGGCTGCAGCTGATTTTCCAGCGCCAGATAATAGGAGTCGTAGGACTTCAGCAGCTCGGTGATAATATCCGATTTGCTTTTGAAATAGATGTAGAAGGTTCCCTTGGCCACGTGGGCCCGCTGAACAATAGCGTCCACCGTGACCCCGTCGTACCCCTTGTCCCGAAACAGCGCCAGGGCGCAGCGGTACAAATGTTCCTTGGTCTGGTCCCCCTTGGTCAATTTTTTCATGGGGCACCTCAGCAGCCATACAGGGCGCCGTATTTCCGGTTCAGATAAGCCAGGAAAGGCTGGGCGTCCATGGCTTTTCCGGTAAGCTGCGTCATGAGCTCACTGCCGGTATAGACAATGCCATACTGCCAGATATGGTCCCGAAGCCAGTCCAGAACGGGAGCAAAGTTTCCCTGACCCACCCGTTCATAGCAATCCGGCACGTCCCGCAGCAGCACGGCCAAAATCTGCCCATCGTAGATATTTCCCAGGGCATAGCTCTGGAAATAGCCAATGTAATCCCCAGCCCAGTGCATATCCTGGAGGATTCCCTCCAGGTCATTTTGGGGCCGCACCCCCAGGTAGGCCTCGTACTTGTCGTCCCAGGCCTTTTTCAGCTCCTGGGTAGTCAATTTCCCTGCGAACCAATCCCGTTCCAGTTCGAACCGGATAATGGCATGGAGGCTGTAGGTGACCTCGTCGGCGTTGATTCGCTGCAGACTGGGCTGCACCCGGTTCAGAGCCTGGTACAGCCCTTCAGCCGTCACCTCGGCAAAATCCGGGAACGTTTCCTGGAGCAGGGGCAGCAGATGTTGGGCGTAGGCCCGGCTCCGGCCGATAATATTCTCCATAAAACGGGACTGGGACTCATGAAAGCCCCCTTCGCTGCCGCCCCACAGCCCTACGGCCGCATATTCTTCCGCCGTAGAGTAGGAATACATGGCGTGGCCCGACTCATGGAGCAGGGAGTACAGCAAATGGGGGTTGCCGCTTTTGTAGGTGGAGATTCGGGAATCCCGGGGACCCATAAAAGACGTAAAGGAGTGGATAACCTGCTGGTTGATGGTCCCCCGCTTGGGGTCAAAGCCCATTTCCCCCACCAGGTGTTTGGCCAGCGCCAGCATCTTGTCCGGATCCTGGTCCTTGTGCAGCAGGCTGTCGTCAAAGTCCCGGCCGCTGCGGCGAAGGCGGCCCAGCAGTTCCTTGAGCCCGTGTTTCAGCACCTCAAATTCCCGGCTTACTACAGCCGCCTGAAGGCCCTCATCGGTTTGGGCCACCAGGGTGTCAAAAGCCGGCTGGTCCGGGTTCGCCGCCAGGGCCAATTGTTTCTTCAGGGTAAAGACCTGTTCCAGATAAGGTGCAAATACAGCAAAGTCCTTGGCTTCCCGGGCCTTCTTCCAGGCAAACATAGCCTGCGCCCGAATCAAGTTGTACTGCCGCAGCAGGTCCTGGGGCATCAGCCCCAAAGTCCGATATTGATACAAGAAGAAGCGGATAACGCCCCGTTCCACCGCAGTATTACCGGAGGTTTCTGCAAAATACTGGGCCAATTCCCGGGCCTCAGCCGTTTGGAACAGCCCCGTTTTACGGGCGGCCACCAGGGCCTGCATCTCCTGCCGGTAGGCTGCGCCCTGTTCCGGCAGCAGCCCCCACTGGTCCAGCTCAAATAACGATTCCATGGATTTCAGATAGCGGAATTCCCGCAGGATTTCCTCTAGCCGTTGCAATTTCAATTCGTAGGACAACGCAATAGACCTCCTATTCCAGCAATTCTAAAAGCAAACTGGTGCAGGCTTAGAAGAAGCAGGATACCCCAGGCCCCAGAGGCAGCTTCAGCAGCAGCCAGGCTGCCATTTGCAGAATCCATACTACCAGGAAAGCCCCGGAATACGGCAGCATCAGGGAAATGATGGTTCCCATGCCGGTGTTCTTCTCATACTTCTGGGCCATGCCAATAATAATAGGCAGGTACGGATAAATCGGCGTAATGGGGTTGGTTACCGAGTCCCCAATACGGTAGATGACCTGGGCAAAAGCCGGGGAGTATCCCAGAATCATCAGCATGGGCACGAAAATCGGAGCGAAGATGTACCACTTGGCGGAGCCGCTGGACATGAACAGGTTGACCACCGTGGTAAGGAGAATAATCCCGATAATCAGCGGCACACCGGTAAACCCGGCATTTTGCAGCCCGGCAGCACCGTTTACAGCAATAACCATACCCAGGTTGGTAAAGTTGAACATGGCAATAAACTGGCTGATGACAAATACCAGCACAATGTACCCGGTCAGGGAGTTCAGGGACTGGGCCATAAACTTCGGCACGTCACTGGACTGTTTGATGGTGCCCACGGTCTTGCCGTAGACCACGCCCACCAGGATAAAGTAGATGATCAGGATGGGCACCAGGCCGTTCAGGAAAGGACTGGGAATCAGGGTGCCGCCCTTGCCCCGAAGCAGGCCGTTTGCCGGTACGGTGCACAGAAGCAGCAATGCCACATAAACGGCCGTGAAGATGCCAGCATACCGCAGCCCTTTTTTCTCCGCAGGAGTAACAGACGTGCCTTCGGTGGCCAGTTCTCCCGTATAGGCACCTAGCCGAGGGGTAATGACCTTGTCGTTGACCACAACGCCCACCGCCGTCAGCAGGAAGCAGGAAACAATCATAAAGAACCAGTTGTCAGCAGCCGTAACCACCACATTGGGGTCGATGATATGGGCCGCTTCCTGGGTAACCCCGCACAGCAGCGCATCCGTACCGGTAATCAGCACGTTGGCTGTAAAACCCGCGTTGGTCGCCGCATAGCCGGCAATCAGCCCGGCCAGGGGATTCTTCCCCAGCACAGCAAAAGCCGAGGCTGCCAGTTCCGGAATGACAATAATGGACGCTTCAGAAGCAATACTGCCATTGATGCCCAGGAAAATCACTGTAGCCGACAGGGCCCACAAGGGCACCCCCATCATGGCCCGGCGCATCACCGTGGACAAAAGCCCTGCTGCTTCCGCCAGACCAATGGCCATCTGCATGGCCAGCACCAACCCAAGGGGTGCAAAACTGGAGAAATTGCTTAGCAGATGCTCTACAACCCAGACCAGCCCTTCCTGGCTGAGGATACTGCGGACAAATACGGTCTTCCCGTTGGAGGGATTGATTACGTGGGTTCCCATAGCAGCAAACACCGCAGAAACCACCGCCAATATGGCGATGATGTACAGGAACAGGATAAAGGGATGGGGCAGCTTGTTGCCCACCCGCTCAATGGTTCCCAAAATACCCCCGCCGCTTTTTTTCGTTTCCATCGCTTCCATAACACCAATCCCATTTTTATGACCACAGTCATATTTTTGAGTCCATTGTAGTCAGAAAGTGAAAACTTGTCAATTTGCAGAGAAAAATATGCGGATTTTTTGTGAATGTATACAGTATTTCGGAGTTTATTGTTGCAAATGAAACGGTTGTAGGAAGTGTATTTTGGATACTTATTCAGTGCAGAAAAGCAAAACTAAGTGCGGTAGGAAACCAGCGGGAACAGCAAGGTCTTGATGGCAAAGAAAGATTTACTGGTTGTCCCCCATCCACCGGAGACTCCACCCACACCTTCCTTGCCTGATACTGCCGTTGTACAGGACAGACAAAACGGCGCCGCAATTGCTTAGTTGAAAGCGTCCCACTGGCTAAAAAAACACAAAAGGCAATATCAGGATAACCATCCCGGTCGCGCCCAAGTACTAAACCGTGACCGGGATGGGGTTCCTATCCAAGCTGCCGCGAAGCGGATATATATTCTTAAAAACACCTCTACAGTTTTTGCAAAAAACTGTAGTCCATCCTCCGTTTTCTTCAACGCCACCGGTAATTGCCTCATCTGTTTGTCGATTTCACGAAAAAAATCATTCCTCCTGAGGCTCAGTGCTTCTGGAGGAATGATTTTTACTTTCTTTCACATTTACAGTCTCCGTGTAATGCTGGCATTAAACACCAGGCCTCTCTGTTTCCCGGCCCAGCCAGTAAGCCGCAGGTCTGCGCCCCAGGGATTTTCCTTGGTAGCATCGCTCTTCCAGCCCAGTTCCAGCATAGCGCTGGAGCCTTTACTCTCAGGCGACGGGGTACTGAAGCCATCATAGGTGGCTCTGGTGGTGCTGTCAAATTCGTAATCCCAGCCGAGACCGGCATAGTAGGACTGATTTTCTTTGTAGTTATGGGTCCACCGGGCACCCAGTCTGGTGCGGTAGGAATCGGCGGCATCCAGGTTGTAGTCCGCCGTGCCCAAGGCGCTGTGGAGGGTTACATCGTCACTGGTGAGGTGCGTATAGTTGAACCGGCCGTATACATCCACGCTATCCTTGTCGCTTTCCTGATAGATCCGGCCCAGGCCTAGGCTGGCACCGGCATACCGGGCATGGGTGTCGTACGTTGTATAGTACCCTTCCAGGGCACCCCGGAAATCCCCATCCATCACGCCGGCCCGGAAACTGCCCTCATAATATACACCGTTATTCAGGTCCCGACGCAAGAGCAGACCAACGCCGCCGTAGTGCTGGGTGCCGTCCCCCCGGCTGCCGTTATCCAGGTGGCTGGTATAATTGCCTTTGCCGTATTCCGCAAAGGGCATGATGGTATCCACGGAGTTGGCATTCGGGATTCTCCTCACCAGGCCCAGGTTCCCGGCGTAGCCGTTGCTGTCCACGTAGGAGCCGGTATCGTAGCGCATATTCTGCCCGCCAATGGTCACGTAAGGCGTAAAGGTCTTCTGGCTTTCGCTGTTTTGACTGGCCTGGGAGGCTGCCATAAAGCCCGCATCCATTGCGGTATCCGCCCCCGCCCCAATGAAGTTCAGGGCTGCGGCGTTACCTTCGGCAATCAGTTTGGTATCAGGAGACAGGGTGGAAGCGGAACGATCCAGCACTTTCAGGATAATGGTATTCTTGTCTTTCTGCTGTACTTCCACCGGAGTGCTGACAAACCCGGCGTTCAGAATCCTGTCTTTGCCAGGCAGGACGCCCAGGGAAGCGCCATCCGTGCTAAGTCCATTGGCATCGTACAGGAGATTCACTTCGTCCCCGTAGGTGAGTTTGGCGGTTTCCTCTACACCGCCCAAAATCGCAGCGCCAGCAAGATTGGCGTCACCGGTCACCGTCAGCATTGTGTCACCGGCAACTGCATTCTTAGGTACGTAGAAATTGAGCTTTTGGAAGTGGTCCAAATTACCCACGCTATTACCATTGGAGTAGACGTTCAGCGTGTTGCCGGTGCTTTCAGTCTTGCCTATGCCGCCGTAGAGGTTCAGTCCAGTTTCCACTAAGGGCGCATATAGATTGACCGTGTTGTTATCAGCCGCCGCGGAAGCAGATTTACCGGCGATGATGCTGTCCGTGACGGTGCCGCCGTAGTAGTTCACCGTGTTGCCGTTAGCATCGCTTTGGGAAACGTCAGGGTCTGTAATCGTTGCAGAAACGTCGGCCAGAGTGGTGATGGCATCAGTTAAAGAGTTCTGCAGGTCGCTGCCCGTACCCAGGACGCCTGTGGCGCCGCCATAGACGTTAGCAACTGTGCCACCGGCCAGGTTGACCGTATTTCCGATAGCCTTGCCGTAGCCGGAGACGCCGCCGTAGAGGCTGGCTGCCTGCGAGTCTGCTCCTATGGTTACAGTGTTACCCGCTGCTGTGCCGCGGAGGGCCAGGCCGCCGATGACGTTATCCGTTACCTTGGTTTTCGCCAGAGTGACCGTATTTCCTTGGGCTGTGTCAGAATGGGTCCGGTTAAAGGTGATGTCGGAGCTCGTGAGAGCATCATCCAAGGTGGTGTTAACCACGGCTGCACCGCCGAGGACGGAGGAGGTAATGGTACTGCCGGTGAGGCTGACCTTGTTGTTATTGGCCGTGCCGACAGCAGCCAGGGTGACGGTCGGCGCGCTTACCGTTTCTGCCGTACTTGCTGTACTTACTGCTGCTTCCTCGTCCGTTACGCCTATGGCACTCAGGTTGAGTTCCGCTTCGCCGCCTACGACGTAGCCAGACTGATAGTTAGACAGGGAGACGGTGTTGTCGTTACTGGCAGCAGTATCGGTATAGAAGCGGGCGTCTGCAGCCGTGGTGGGAATCCCGATGGTAATCACATCGCCGGACCAGCCGCCATAGACGCCATCTACGATGGATATAGTCGGCGTGGCGACGTCACCTTGCAGAGTGACTGTATTGCCCAAGGCATTCTGCTGAATTTGCGCTGTCGTCCTATAGCTGGGAACGAAAGGGGAATCAACATGCGGATTGTCTCCCTGAATTATAGCCCAACCACCATAGATGGTGCTGTTGCCTTCTTCGGAAAAACCGTAGACATTCTCCAAAGCTACGGTATTGTTATTACAGTTCTGCGAAAGTGCACCTGCCGTATCTAAAGCGAAGTCAACAAATGTATCTGCATAGCCGCCGACGACAGATCCCAGGATTGCCACATTTTTTACGCTAACCTTGTTGTCATTGGCATTACCGCCTTCGGTATAGCCGCCTTCTATATTTCTGGTATACTCATGCGTACTGCCAGAATAAGTTGAAAATCCGCCTAGAGACCAATTAGCCTGCGCGTCCGTACCGGTACCGAGAATTTTCCCTGTCACGGAGACTTGGTTGTTGTTGGCATCGCCATAGACCGTATAACCGCCGGCAATTTCGCCGGACTTATTCTGCGTATCCAGCTGATAGGTAATGGTGACCGTATTATTGTTAGCATTGGAGGGTTTCATGATGGCGGCCATTTCTTCCATTGTTAGCGTCGTATCAAGCGCACCGCTCCAAAAAACATCCATACCCTCGACTTCTCCGCCGTAGACTACGCTTCCAGCAGCTGTATTCACTAAGGTCACGGTGTTCCCATTGGCCTCGCCTTGGAAGGGACTTGGTGCCAATAGTTTATAATCATCGTATTGATCAAGAGCCGACCCACCGTAGACACCGTATTTCACTTGGGAATTTTCCAGGTAAACGGTATTTTCATCGGCAGTCAGGAGGGTCAGTTTATCCGGATTTGTCGCATACGAATTAGTGCCATAGTCTTCCATGATCCAGTTGTGGCCGCCATAGATATCCCAGGTTATGGTGGAATTTGTAATTTTCACTGTGTTTGCGTCTGTATGCATGATGAGTTGGGGAGAAATGGTAATGAGGTCCGTATCAAATTCATCGCTAGTAAAAAGATTGCCTTCTGCCATGCCGCCACTAATACTGTCCACCGTGCTGTCAGCCACAGTGACCGTGTTACCACTGGCCTGTGCGGTCAAGGTCACTGGCACGGTTACGTTTGAGGCAGTCTCTGCAGCCGATGATAATTCTGTATCGCTTGCGGCATAGCCGCCATAAATATCCCCTTCCTCTGCATTCGAGCCGCTTACAGAAACGGTATTGTTGTCTGCAGTATAGGAAACGGCGTAGGTCTGGGACAGGTCATTGAGCGTAAGCTGATTGTAATCTAGCAGCTTATCCGGCAACGCATTGATGCCAGAAACGCCACCGTAGATGCTATCCAGTGCTGCTCCGGTCAGGTTCTCCAGTTTGACAGCATTGTTATTGGCTTCTCCGTAGCTGCTAAAGCCGCCCGTAATGTCGCCATAGGCACCTCTGGAAGTACCTCCGGCTGCTGTTTGGGTAATGGTCACACTATTATGATTGGCACTCATACCGGAAGTCGCCTCAGAAGCCAAGGCGGCACCGCCCGTAACATTCAGCTTGAGAGGACTATTCTGTTGACTAGTATAGACGCCATCATACGTCCCCGTAATCACAGCGTCCGTAATAGAAACGGTATTGCCAGCAGCCGTTAACGCACCGGCACCGCCGACGAGACTGGCAGAAACTTGCCAGTTTTTTTGCAGCTCTCGCTTATCTTCTGTATTTTTCTCATCCACCGCTTGCTGCGGGTTATTCACGAGTGTTATAGGAGTGTTGTTCAGAGTAACGTTGTTGTCTATGGCGGCACCTTGACTGGAAATACCGCCGGCAAGGCTGTAATGAATGTCACTATCTTGGTAATGGTAACCCAGCTTCACAGTAATGGCTGCCTGGTCCGTCAGGGAGAGCGTATTACCAGTGGCTGCTGTCGCAGCTTCGGTTACATACCCAGCCGCCACAAGACCGGGAATATCCTGTTCTCCACCAGCGGGAGTGCTAGAGGTTACCTCAAGCGTCAGGCTCGTTCCTTCGCCGTATAAGGAAAGCGCCGTATGAGAAGGGTTCTGTGTATAGGTCGTCCCGTACAGAGCCTTAGTAGACAGAGTTAATCCCGTTGGTGTATTAGCCGCCGGCGTTAGGACCTTCGTCGCCGGGTCTAGGGTCCCAATAGTAATACCGGCTGCCAGCGCAGGGTGAAAGCCTGCCCCCGCAGCAAAAACCGCAGCCATAATGGAAGCATAAAACCATTTATTTTCTCTCCCCATGATGTAATCCCCCTTAGGTATAACCTGTTTCTAGAATTATTACACAATACTATTATAGCAGAGTACAACTGGATTTTACATAAAATTGCGATTTTTCTTCGTCAAGAGAACAGAAATTCAGCTTTCCTGCAAGCCGGTAAGAAGTTACCTTAGCCCACCCTCCCCTGCACGCAAAAACGCCCCCACCGGATCCGGTAGATCCAGTAGGAGCGTTCTTTCTTATTTCTCTTATTTGCCTTGTTCCATAATCTGTTTGGCAGCAGCCATGATGGCAATGCGGCCGTGTTCAAAAGTCAGGCCGCCCTGCATGAATACCCGGAAGGGGTCCCGCAGAGGAGCATCGGCACTGAGCTCAATGGATGCGCCCTGCACAAAGGTACCGGCGGCCATGATGATTTCGTCCTGGTAGCCCGGCAGATGGGAAGGCACCGGGGTCACGTGGGCGTTTACCGGGGAATGGGCCTGGATGGCTTCGCAGAAGGCACACAGGTTTTCCCGGTTGTTCAGCACGATGGTTTGGATAATGTCGCTGCGCACGTCCTCAGGGGACGGAGACACAGAAAAGCCCAGGGACTGGAACACGGAGGCTGCGAAAATGGAGGTCTTCACGGCCTGGAGTACCACATGGGGTGCCAAAAACAGGCCCTGGTACATTTCCCGGGCAGTATCCCCCAGGGTAGCGCCCATTTCGCCGCCCAGGCCCGGAGCAGTCAGCCGGTAGGAAGCCTGTTCTACCAGATCCGCCCGGCCGGCAATATAGCCGCCGGTGGGAGCCAGGCCGCCGCCCAGGTTCTTGATCAGGGAGCCGGCCACCAGGTCCGCCCCCACTTCCGTCGGTTCCTGCTTTTCGATGAATTCCCCGTAGCAGTTGTCCACAAAGCAGATGATGTCCGGCCGCACAGCCTTCACGGCCTTAAAGATTTCCCCGATTTTGGCCACGGTCAGGGTCTTTCTCTTGCTGCTGTAGCCGCAGGAGCGCTGCACGTGAACCATTCGGGTCTTGGGACTCAGGGCCTTGAGCAGGGCGGGAATGCCCGGGGTATCCCCTGCCATGGGAATTTCCTTGTAAATGACCCCCAGATCCGTTAGGGAGCCAGGAGTTTTCACCGGGCTGCCGATAATGGTCTGCATGGTGTCATAGGGTTCGCCGGTGGCGGCAATCAGCTCATCTCCCGGATGGAGATTGCCCAAAAGGGCCACCGCCAGGGCATGGGTGCCGGAAACAAACTGGGAACGGACCAGCGCCGCTTCCGTCTTGAAGATATCCGCATAAATCAGGTCCAGCTGGTCCCGTCCCGTATCGGAATAGGCATAGCCGTTGCTGGGCAGCATATAGTAATCTGCTACCTGATGGGCTGCAAAGGCGTCCAGCACCTTTTTGGTGTTGTAGACTGCCGCTTCCTCATGTTCCTTGGTTTGACGGGCCACGCATTCCAGGGCCTGCTGCTCAATTTTATCCCATTCAATCATTTTTACAGTGAAACCTCCTCTAGTATATACGGCTCAACCAGGGATTTTTTATCCTTGGCCAGCCGGATTTTCAGCATTACGCCCTTTTCCCCGTACTTCTCGCTGAGCACCGTAGCTTCCTCGTGAAGCTGGGCCGCCAGCTTGGTCTTATCGTAGGGGATGCAAAGGGACAGCTCCAGCACGTCCTTGCCCAGGGCTTTGGCAATGGCCTGGAGCAGCTCAGGAATGCCCTCGCCGGTCTTGGCAGACACACACAGGGTATTTTCCTGGGCCGAAAGCCGGTGCACCAGACCTTCCTGGTGTTCCAGCTTGTCAATCTTGTTGTACACCTTCAGCATGGGCTTATCGGTAACGCCCAGCTCCTGGAGTACCTGGTACACGGCTTCCTCCTGCTCGTTGGCCATTTCGTGGCTGCAATCAATCACATGGAGCAGCAGGTCCGCGTCCTTTACCACCTCCAGGGTGGATTTAAAGGCCGCTACCAGTTGGTGGGGCAGCCGCTGGATAAAGCCAACGGTGTCCGTAATAGTACAGAAGCCCTGGTCCGGCAGTTCCAGCTGCCGGGTGGTGGGGTCCAGGGTAGCAAACAGCTGATCCTGGGCATAGATGTCCGAATGGGTCAAGGTATTTAGCAGAGTGGATTTTCCTGCGTTGGTATACCCCACCAGGGACACCTGGGCCACCTCGTTCTTGTTCCGGGCCCGCTGCTGCAGGTCCCGGGAACTTTTCATTTTCTTGATCTGGTCTTCCAGGAAGGAAATCCGGTCACGAATCCGCCGCCGGTCCACTTCCAGCTTGGTTTCGCCGGGACCCCGTGTACCAATGCCGCCGCCCAGCCGGGAAAGGCTGGTGCCCTGCCCCATGATTCTGGGCAGCATATACTTTAACTGGGCCAGCTCAACCTGGAGCTTCCCTTCACTGGTCCGGGCGCGCCCCGCAAAGATATCCAGAATCAGGCCCGTCCGGTCGATGATCCGCACGCCAATAGCCTGCTCCAGATTCCGCTGCTGGGCCGGGGACAGCTCGTCGTCAAAGATGCACAGGTCCACTTCTTCCTGCTGGGCAAACAGCGACAGTTCCTGGACCTTCCCTTTGCCGATAAAGAATACCGGGTCCGGTTTGGGCCGGGACTGGACAAACTTGCCCACCACTTCGGCGCCGGCCGTTTCCGCCAGCTGTCCCAGTTCCTGAATGGAATCCTCCGCCGTCCAGCGGGCATGGGGGTCCCCCCAGTTCAGGGAAACCAGCATGGCCCGTTCCGGACCGCTGGCCAGGCTGTGGCCCCGGGTCTTTTTTCCAAGAATCCGTTCGATCATATGGATCATATTCCCAAAGGGAATCCGGGCTGCATTCTTGGCCGTAAAGGGGCCAAATTCCTCCACAACGGGGTTTTGGTCGTCATCCAGGTCCGTAATCATTCCAAAGGACAACAGGGGGTCCTGGGACAGATCTTCCCACGCCATAGCCGCCATAGCATCAAAGCGCAAGTCCTTCAGGGCAGAAATATCCACCCCGCTGAGTTTGGCTGCACCTTCCGGGTGGGTATGGATGCAGGTAATGCCGCACAGCCGGAATTGGCTCCGGCGGCTGTCGATGGCCGGCAGCTCCACGTGGGAATCGGAACCCACCGCTACCGCTGTCACCACCCCCTTCCGGTCCAGATATACGGAGATTTCCCGCTTGATCTGGTCCGACAGGTCACGCAAAACAAGGGCCAACTCCTGACTGATCAGTTGGCCCTGCCCTGCTTGCAGCTCATAGATTGCTTCTAATTGGGTGAGGACCTGTTTTTTCAGGCCCTCCGTCCGTCCATAGATTTCATGAGTCATACAATTATCCTCTTGCTTTTGCCGGCTCCATGTTCACCTTGTAGCCACGGATGGTGTTCCGGTGCATAACGGCCAGAACCTTTTCCGCATATTCCATGGGAACCTCAACAAAGCTGAACTTGTCGTAAATGCTGATCCGGCCAATGCTGTGAGCCGGAATTTCCGCTTCGATGGCAATACTTTGGACAATATCCCGCACCGTTACCCGGGAGCTCTTGCCGATATTCACAAACAGGCGCACCATGCCAGGTTTTGCGCCGGTGTTGCTGAGGCCCGCAGGACCCACCTGTTCTTCCGGTTCTTCCAGGGCTTTGGCGCCTTCCTGCATGAACTTCAGGGCAGCAGCTGCAATATCCTGGGTATCGTAGTCCTTTTCCAGGGCTTCCACGATGGGCAGGTATTCATGGAACCGATCCTGTTCCAGAATGCTCTGCATCTTGGAAACGATCTGCTCTCTTTGTCTTTCCAGCACGCTGGCATCGGTAGGCAGGGTGCCGCGGATAATCTTGGTCTTGATGCTCCGTTCAATCAGCTTCAGCTGTCTGAATTCCCGAGGCGTGATGAAGGTCAGGGCAACACCGGTGTTGCCGGCACGGCCCGTACGGCCAATGCGGTGCACGTAGCTTTCCGGATCCTGGGGAATATCGAAGTTCACCACGTGGGTGATGTTGTCGATGTCCAGGCCTCTGGCTGCCACGTCGGTAGCTACCAGGATGTCCACCTGGCCCTGACGGAATTTCTTCATAACTCGGTCACGCTGATTCTGGCTCAGGTCGCCGTGCAGCCCTTCAGCTTCGTAGCCCCGGGTAGCCAGGGCAATAACCAGCTCGTCCACACCCTTCTTGGTGCGGCAGAAAATAATCATCCGGCAGTCGTCGGTGGTGTCCAGAATGCGGCACAGACCGTCCACCTTATCCCGGGTTTCGTAGTAGTATTGGTCAATAGTGGGAGCCGTAACGACTTCCTTATGGATGGCCACCAGTTTGGGAGCTCTCATGTACTTCTTGCTGATGCTCAGAATGGGCCGGGGCATGGTAGCAGAGAACAGCATGGTCTGGCGTTCCGTGGGAACGTTTTTGATGATTTCTTCCATATCATCTACAAAGCCCATATCCAGCATTTCATCGGCTTCGTCCAATACCAGGAATTTCACATGGTCCAGGCTGATGGTCTGACGGCGAATATGGTCCAGCAGACGGCCCGGCGTACCAATGACTACCTGGATGCCGTTGCGCAGGCTGCGGATCTGACGATCGATGGGCTGGCCGCCGTACACCGGCAGTACCCGTACCCGTTTGGTCCGGCCAATCTTGGTGATTTCGTCAGCTACCTGGATGCACAATTCCCGGGTAGGGGACATTACCAGGGCTTGGACGTGGCGGTTCTTTTCGTCCAGGTTTTGGATAATGGGAATCCCAAAGGCAGCCGTCTTACCAGTACCTGTCTGGGCTTGGCCAATCAGGTCCTCCCCTTCCAAAGCCAGGGGAATAGCACCCTTCTGAATGGGGGAAGGTTCTTCAAAGCCCATATCCTTCAGGGCGTTGATGATTTTACGGTCCAAATGCAGGTCTTCAAAAGACGTGATTTCTTCTGCAGGGGTAATGGTGGTGGTGTTATTTTGCATTTCGTTGTTTTCGGTCATAATATCTCCTAATTATAAATCTTTCACCCGGTCCATTGCGAGGGACAGGGCATTCATGGCACTTCGTAATTTAATGGTTGTTCTGGCCGCTTTAAAACGGCATTCCTGCACTTGGGTTCCATTCTTGTCGGACACCCCTACATAGACCAGGCCCACCGGCTTTTCCGGTGTACCCCCGCCCGGCCCAGCGATTCCAGTAATGCTGACCCCCAGGTCCGTGCCCATAAGGCGGCGGATCCCTTCAGCCATTTCCCGGCAGGTTTCTTCGCTAACGGCAGTATAGCGCTCCAAAGTATCCTGGGAAACTCCCAGTACCTGATGCTTTACCTGATTGGTATAAGAAACTACCGAACCCATCAGGTATTCGGAGCTTCCCGGTATGTCGGTGACCATGCTGGAGGCAAGGCCGCCGGTACAAGATTCGGCAAAGGAAATGGTCAGCCCTTTGGCTTTCAGCTGCTTTCCCAATGCCTCTGGCAGGGTTTCGTAATCCACCCCGTAAATATAGTCTCCCAGTACGCCCCGGATCTGCTGCTCTGTGGCCAGATTCATGGCCTGCGCCTTTTCCAGGGTGTCGCTTTTGGCGGTAATCCGGATGATGATCTCACCCTTCCGGGCATAGATGGCGATGGTGGGGTTGGTCTGGGCCATTACAATGGCATCCAGTTCCTGGGCCACCTTGGATTCCGTCAGTCCCCGCAGGTGCAGCACCCGGGAGTGGATGATGCCCTGGTCCTTGTAGCTTTGCCGCAGATACGGCATCACTTCGTGGGAAAAAACGTAGCTGGTCTCCGCCGGAGGTCCCGGCAGCATAATAATCAGTTTGTGGTCCGGAGTCCAGACACCAATACCGGGAGCCGTGCCCACCTGGTTGTCAAAAACGATGCCTCCCTGAGGAATCATGGCCTGTTTCTTGTTGTTGTCCGTCATTTCCACATGGCGGGCGGCAAAATGCTTTCTCAGCTTTTCCAGCCACACTTCACTGGGTTCCAGGGGCAGCCCCAGATATTGGGCCACCATTTCCTTGGTAATGTCCCCCCGGGTAGGTCCCAGACCGCCGGTGGTAATGATGATATCCACCCGTTTCAGGGCCGCGCCCAACACTTCCAACAGCCGGTCGCCGTTATCCCCGATGGTGGTTTGGTACAACACATTAAAGCCTGCATCATTGAGCATCCGGGACAGGTATTGGAAGTTGGTGTTGACAATATCTCCCAATAGCAGCTCCGTCCCCGTATTGATGACTTCTACGTTCACAAGGAATCACTCCTTTACGATCTGTCCTACAGCCTCATAGGTGAAGCCCTGACTGATCCGTACTTTTACAAAATCCCCAATTTTCAGATCCCCAGCGTCTTCCACATAAATCTTCCCGTCAATATCCGGGGCTTCCGCATAAGAGCGGCCCACCGCCAGATTGGGATCTTCCTCGTCCTTGCCTTCAATTAATACTTCCAAAACCCGGCCTTCCCGGTCCTGCTGGATCTCCTCGGAAATTTCCGCCTGGAGCGCCATCAATTCATGGTACCGGTCCTGCTTCACGTCTTCGGGAATCTGGTTTTCCATTTCCCCGGCTTCCGTTCCCTCTTCCTGGGAATAGGTGAACACCCCGGCGCACTGGAACCGTTCCTTTTTCACAAAGTCCAGCAGTTCGGCAAACTGTTCCTCTGTTTCCCCAGGGAAGCCCACGATGAACGTGGTGCGCAGGCAAATATCCGGAATCCGCCGACGCAGCTTGGCCAGCAGTTCTTCCACCTGCTCCCGGGTATCCCGGCGGCGCATAGTTTTCAGAAGGCTGTTGCTGGCGTGCTGCAGCGGCAGGTCCACATAGTTGCAGACCTTGTCGCAGGTGGCCATGGTTTCAATCAGCTCGTCCGTAAAGGAATCGGGGTAGCAGTACAGCACCCGGATCCAGCGCAGGTCGGGAATCTCATTGAGGGCCTTCAGCAGTTCGGACAGGCGCAGCTTGTGGTACAGGTCAATGCCGTATTGGGTAGTATCCTGGGCCACCACAATCAGCTCCCGCACCCCCTGCTCCACCAAGCTCCGGGCTTCGTCCAACACTTCCTCAAAAGGACGGCTCCGGTAAGGTCCCCGGATTTTCGGAATGGCGCAGTAGGAACAACGGTTGTTGCAGCCTTCGGCAATCTTCAGATATGCAGTGTACTTGGGCGTAGCCAGTACCCGCTTGGTCTTTTGGGTATAGACCTTGGGGGGCTTTACCAGCACAAACCGTTCCCCGGCCTGTACCCGGTCAATGACGGAACCTATCTGTTCGTAGCATTCCGTACCGATAATGGCGTCCACTTCCGGCAGGTCCTTGAACAGGTCGTCGGCATAGCGCTGACCCAGGCAGCCCGTCACAATCAGCTTCCGGGCCGCATCTTCCTTCTTGTATTCCGCCATTTGCAGGATTGTATTGATGGATTCCGTCTTGGCGCTCTCAATAAAACCACAGGTATTGACAATAATCACATCCGCTTGGGAAGGATCGTTGGTGATTTTCCAATTTCTTTCCTGGATCAGGCCCATCATCACTTCAGAATCTACCAGATTCTTGGGACAGCCCAGGCTGACAACTCCGATTTCCAAACTGCTGCTCCTCTCTCTTTCTTACCGCATCAGGCCTTAGTTGGCCCGGAACGTCTTATTGGCAACGCCCCACTCTTTTTCACCGTAGGGAACCACCTTGCCGTTGACCTTGATTTCCACATCCCGGATACTGCCCAGGTTCAGGGAAACTTCCTTATCCCCCTTGTAGGTACGGGTAGAGCCCGCAGGAATGGTGGCAGCTTCTACCACTTTTCCGTCCACATGGGTCTGGGTCCAAACCGGCTTCTTATAGGTGATTTCAACCGTTACCTTATTGCCCAAGCCCAGGGTTTTCTGGGTGGGTTTGGGTTCTTCTTTCTTTTCTTCCTTTTTCGGTTCTTCCTGCTTGGCTTCCGGTGCCTTCTGGGTGGAATGGTCGGATTTAACCCCATCCGTCAGGTTGGTGGCAGGCTGCAGGTCCGGCGTGGTTTTCCCGCCGAAAATAAAGTAGGCCATAACCATAGCAAAAATGGCCAGGCATACCCCAAAGACCGTAGCAAAGACCTTAAAACTGAAACCAGGGCCCCGGGAAGGTTCTTCGGCTACTACGCCGCCGTCCTCCTCCGGTACGGTTTCATACAGATTTTCATCAATAAATTCCCGGATTTTGTCCATCATCAGGTGGAACTTATCCTGGATTGCCGCCCAAACGGCTGCCGCCTTGACCTGGGCCTTGCCCAAAGCGTCCGAGGCAGAGCTAGGATCACTGGGGCTGCTGACCGCTGCTTCTTCGCTGGCAGTACCGGCGGTGGCGTCTATAGCTGCTGCTTCAGCGACTTTTGTGCCTGCTGCACCAGCTTCAGTACTGGCAGCAGCGCCTGCTGCGGTACCCATTGCCGCACCTGCCAGGGCAGTAGTACCCGCAGCCGTTTCCTTCTGCTGGTCAGCCTCAGCCTTCGGTTTTGCTTCAGCAGGCTCCTCCGCCGCAGCAGGTTCTGCCGCCTTTTTGGCAGCTTCTTCCTGGGCAGCGGCTTCCTTGTCCGCCTTAATGGCTTCTTCCAGCTCTACCGCTGCAATAGCCCCCAGGCCAGCACCGGCTTCCGCCGGCTTAGCGGTTTTTACGTCCGTTTCCGGACTAGTTTCCTCTGCCGGGTTTTCCACCGCCGGAGCGGCAGCCGTTTCCTTTGCGGGTTCAGCCGCCTTCACAGGCTGATTTTTCCGCAGGGGGAACATATCCCGGGAAATCACAATGGTATCGGAAGAACGGGGCAGCTCCGGCTTGACCGGAATCTCCACCTTTTCTTCCTCCCCCATCACCAGTTTGGGATCCAGCCCCAGCCGGTAGGCCTCTACAATCCGGTTGCCATCCAGGCCCAGATAATTCCCATAGTTGCGCAAAAAGCCGCGGATAAATACATCTCCGGGAATCTTGTTGAATTCCCCTTCTTCCAAAGCGGACAAATAGGGTTCCCGGATGCCGGTATGTTCGGCAATATCCTCCAAGGAGAGTTTTTTCTCTTCTCTTTTTTGCCTTAAGTAGGCTCCAATTTTGCTTTTCATAATAGGTTGGCCTCTTTCTTAGACGTTTTGGTAAAGAATCTTTCTTCGATTGCCGTCGGACTCATAATGAGCGCTCTCGGCTTGCTGCCATCCGCCGGACCAACAATGCCCTTTTCTTCCATGGCATCTACCAGCCGTGCCGCCCGGGTATACCCGATGCGGAACTTCCGCTGGAGCATGGAGGACGAAGCCTGATGGGTGGACATAACCAGCCGCACAGCATCTTCAAACAGTTCATCTTCAGCATCTTCATCACCGGAATTACCGGCGTTCTTTTTATCTCCAGCCAATTCCTGGGTAGTTACTTCCTGCGCAAAGGCAGGCGGAATGGCTTGGGCTTTGATAAAGTCGACGATGCGGTTCAGCTCATCATCCGTAATAAAGGCTCCCTGTACCCGGAGAGGCTTGTTGGCCCCTGTAGGGAAGAACAGCATATCCCCCCGGCCCAGCAGCTTTTCAGCCCCGCTGGCGTCCAGGATGGTACGGCTGTCGATTTGGGAGGAAACCGCAAAGGCAATCCGGGAAGGAATATTGGCCTTGATGGTACCGGTCAGCACGTCCACGGAAGGTCTCTGGGTGGCCAGGATCAGATGGATGCCTGCCGCCCGGGCCTTTTGGGCCAGACGCAAAATGGCATCTTCCACATCCACCGCTGCCACCATCATCAGATCGGACAACTCGTCAATGATAATTACAATAAAAGGAAGCTTCTCCCCAGGTTCTGCAATGGCATTGTAGTCATCGATTTTCCGGACCTGGGTTTTGGCAAACAGACTGTAGCGCCGTTCCATTTCCACCACCGCCCAGTGCAGGGCAGAAGCGGCCTGCTTAGGACCGGTCACCACAGGGGTAAGCAAATGGGGAATCCCGTTGTAGTTGGTCAGTTCCACTACCTTGGGATCCACCAGGATCAGTTTAACTTCTTCGGGCTTGCACCGATACAGCAGCCCGGCAATAATGGTGTTGATGCAGACGGATTTACCAGAACCCGTAGAGCCTGCAATCAGCAGGTGGGGCATACGGCTCAGGTCCGCCACCACCACGTGGCCGGAAATATCCTTACCCAGTCCAATGCACAGCTTACCCTTGGCGTTTTTCACCTCGGGACAGTCCACAATGGACCGGAAGGTTACCGGTTCCACCGTCTGGGAGGGGACTTCAATACCGATAGCGGCCTTCCCGGGAATGGGTTCAATCCGGATGCTGGACACAGCCAGCTTCAGGGCAATATCGTCCGCCAGGTTCTGAATCTTGGTGACCTTCACCCCGGGGGCCGGTTCCAGTTCATACCGGGTGACCGAAGGTCCCTTGGTCACGTTCACCAGGGCGGCATTCACCCCAAAGTCGTGGAGCGTCTGCTCAATGGTCCCACCCTGGGTCTCGATTTCCTGCTGGAAATTCCGCTTGTTCACGGGCTTTTCCTTGTTCAGCAAATCCAGGGGCGGGAAGGTGTAGTTGCTTTCTTCCCCGCTGTCCCCGTCCTTTTCCGGCACCGTAAACTCGCCGGAGTCTTCCGGTTCGCCGCCAAAGGGTTCAGAAGCCTGCGCAAAAGCCGGTTCCGGCAAAGGGGACGCAGCCACCTGCTCCCTCTGGAACTTCAGGAGAGGACCGCTGCTGGCCTTTTTCAGCCGTTCAGCAAAGGTCAGTTTGGGCTCCTCCGCAGGTTTTTCTTCCTGGCGTCCCGGGAACAGAGGCAGTTCTTTCCCGTCCTCTTCCTGGTTATAGAAAGAAGAATGCTTGTTTTCCCGGCGCCGTTCCCGCATTTCCTCCCATTTCTGGGCGGCAGTTTCGGCTCCTTCGGCAGCCATGGTGCCCGCCGTTTTTAGCGGCTTGCTCAGGGAGAACTTCCCGGTGAGGACCAAAGCCGTCAGGGCACTGGCACTCAAGAGAATCACCGTACCCACCCGGCCCAATATTTTCGTAAAAACAAACACGATGGCGCCTCCCAAGAGGCCGCCACCGGTCATAAGATACTCAGGAATCAGTTCCGAGCCCTCCGGTGTGTGGTACACATGCCATAGGGATAGGATAGAAATAAGAAACAGCAGAAGGGTGAAGAATTTCCGGGAAAACCGCAGGTGTTCATGGTTGATGATAAACGCCAGGCCCATAACACCCACATACAGGGGGAAAAGGAAGCTGCCCACACCCAGGGCATATACCAGGACCTTCAGCAGATAAGCCCCCAGGCTGCCGATATTCAGACCTGCCAGCCCCGCCGCCAAAAAGACGGCAAAGGCTGCCAGCAGAATCCCCAGCACTTCCCGATTGATGGTAAAATCAAATTTCGTTTGTTTTTTTCTCCCGTGTTTTCCTTTATTCTCCACGCTTCTACCTTCCTGAAGATTTGTTTTGAATTAGTTAAGACTTAGATTTCCATAATCAAAGGCAGGATCATCGGACGTCTTCTGGTCTTTTCGAACAGATACTTGCCCAAGGAATCCCGTACCGCCGATTTCAGGGCGGACCATTCGGTGATGTTGTTTTCCCGGCACTTGTCCAGGGTACTCAGCACTCTGTCCCGTGCGCCTTCCATCAGTTCCTCAGATTCCCGTACATACACAAAGCCTCTGGAAACAATATCCGGGCCGGCAGCAATCCGGTAGTTGCTGTGGTCAATGGTAACCACCACAATCAGGATGCCGTCCTGGGACAGCTGGCGGCGGTCACGGAGAACCACGTTGCCTACGTCACCTACACCCAGACCATCAATCAATACCTTGCCGGCAGTTACCTTCCCGCTGATTCCGATGGAATTGGGGGTTACGTCAACTACGGAGCCGTTTTCGGCAATGACGATGTTTTCCTTAGGCATACCCAGCTGCATGGCCAGTTTCTTATGCTTTACCAGATGGCGGTATTCGCCATGGACGGGCATAAAGAACTTGGGCCGGATCAGCCGGTGCATCAATTTGATTTCTTCCTGGCTGGCGTGGCCGGACACGTGAATGCCCTGCTCCTTGCCATAAACCACCTCAGCACCCTGTTTGTACAGGTTGTCGATGGTCCGGGCTACGCCCTTTTCGTTGCCGGGAATAGGCGTTGCGGAAATGATGACCGTATCCCCCGGCATAATGGAGACTTTCCGGTGGTCGCTGTTGCTCATCCGGGTCAGGGCACTCATCGGTTCACCCTGACTGCCCGTGGTGATAATAGCAATCTGACGGGGAGCGTAGTTTTTCGCTTCGTCAATGTCGATCAGCACGCCGGCCGGTACGTTTAGATATCCCATTTCAATGGAGATATTCACTACGTTGACCATGCTGCGGCCGATTACAGCGACTTTCCGGCGGGTCATGACAGCTGCGTCAACGACCTGCTGGATCCGGTGTACGTTGGAAGAGAAGGTGGCAACAATGACCCGGTTCTTGGCCAGTCTGAACTGTTCATCCAGGGTCTTGCCCACGCTTTTTTCGCTGGGCGTATAGCCCGTGCGTTCAATATTGGTGGAATCGGACAGCAGCAGCAGTACGCCCTTATTGCCGATTTCCGCCAGTTTTGCATAGTCAGCCACCTGACCGTCCACAGGGGTCTGGTCGAACTTGTAGTCGCCAGTGTGAACAATCACGCCGATAGGCGTATGAATGGCCAGACATACGGCATCAGGAATACTGTGGTTTACCCGGATGAATTCCACCCGGAAGGCGCCGGCCCGTACGGAGTTGCCCGGCTTTACCACCTTGCATTTGCTGTCGCTGACACCATTTTCCTTCAGACGGCCGGCCAGGATTCCCAGGGTCAGGGGAGTTCCGTAGACGGGCACGCTGAAGTCCTTCATAATATACGGCAGAGCGCCGATGTGATCTTCGTGACCGTGGGTCAGGAAAATGGCCTTGAACTTGTCCTTGTTTTCCTGCAGGTAAGTGGTATCGGGAATTACCAGATCAATGCCCAGCATATCGTCATCGGGGAATGCCAAACCAGCATCCACCAAAATCATATCATTGCCGTACTGAAATGCGGTCATATTCTTGCCAATCTCTCCCAGACCGCCCAAGGGGATAATGCTTAACTTCTTTTGTTGTCCTTTATTCAAAAAGACACCTCCTTATTTATTTTACATATAGAAATACTGGAGTATATTTTCGTCCATACTCCAACAAACGAAACTATTTGATTCTCTTCCCGTATTCCCTACGATTCCGAACATTTGGCCCTTTTTCGAAACCGATAGGTCTAGTCTCTTGTTGTTCATTATACAGTGTTGGAGCCCGTTTTGCAAATTACTTTTCCTGAACGTTGGATTATTGTTTGGCTTCGGTTTCCGTCAGGAACTGCTCTGCTCCCGGTGTCAGGGGAATTTCCGTATTCTGTAAAATATTTTCTAGGGACCGTTCCGGCAGATACGGGAACTGCTGGCGCAGCTCATTCCAGTGGTCGTACAGGGTTTCCGCCAATTTGTGGGCGTTTTCCTTGCTGGTACCATCGGTGGTCACCAAAAGGCATTCCACCGCCACCGTAGGACAGGCTTCTGTCTGGTTAGCGTACGTTCCCGCAGGAATCACCAGTTCCTGATAAAAATCGTACTTCCGCAACAATTCTTCTGCGGCCTGGCCCGCTATCGGTACAAATACCAGCCGCCGCTGCCGGGACAATTCCTGAAGGGCCGGCGTAGGCAGCACCGACGTAACAAACGCCGCATCTACCGTGCCTTCCTTCAGCGCCCGCAGGGTATCCGCTACAGATAGATATTGGATATTCAGGTCATCATAGGTAATGCCTGCAGCAGCCAGTACCTGTTGGGCGTTGCTTTCCATGCCGGAGCCAGCTGCTCCTACGGACACCGTTTTCCCCTTCAGGTCGGACAGTTTGCGGATTCCCGTCACATCGTAGGTGATAATCTGCACCGGCTCCACAAACAGGGTGCCGATGGCCTGGAGATTGCTCATTTTCCGGTTCTGGTAGGATTCCGTCCCGGTATGGGCCCCGTAGGCCGCATCACCCTGCACCAGGGCCAGCTCTGCCCGTTTCTGCCGCAGCAGCTCAATATTGGCTGCAGAACCATTGGTTTCTACAGTCTTAACGGCAGCGCCCTTCATGTTCTGGTTCAGCAGGGGCGTCAAAACATCCCCCAGCCCCGCATAGGCACCGCCGCTTTGGCCGGTGGCCAGACGCATGGTCTTGTTCTGCATTTTATCCCTGCTCTGGCTGCTGCCGGCACAGCCGCCTAAAAGCAGCAGGCACAGCAAGAGACAAAATACGCTAAACTTTTTCATGGGTCCAAACCTCCGGATTCCTTCATTCAATTAGTAGCTGATTATTTGCCGTACTGGCGTTGAAAATAGGCCATGGTTTTGGCCAGGCCCTGTTCAAGAGGGGTAAACTCCGTCATGTTGAGTTTTTCTACAATGGCCTGGTGGGACAATACGGAAGCATAAATATCTCCCGGCCGTACGGGTCCGTAGTTTACCTGGAGCTTCTTGCCGGTAACCTTTTCCAGGGCTGCAATCAACTGGTTCAGGCTGACCTCCTGGTTGGTGGAAACGTTAAAGGTACCAGAGCCTTCATAGCCCACTCCCAGTACAATGGCCCGGGCAATATCCCCGGCGTACACAAAGTCCCGGGTCTGGTTCCCGTCCCCAAAAATGGAAACCGCTTCCTGTTTGGCAATCTTTTGGGCGAAGATGCTGATGACGCCGCCTTCGCCAGTTTCACCCTGCCGCTCCCCGTATACATTGGCAAAGCGGAAGATGATGCCTTTGAGGCCAAAAGCCTTTTCGTACAGCCGGATGTACTGCTCCCCAGCCGCCTTGGTGAGCCCATAGAAGGACGTGGGAGCCGGAGCTTCCGTTTCCTTCAGGGGCAGGTTCTGGTTATCCCCGTAAATGGCTGCGCTGGAGGAGAAAATAATCTTCTTCACGCCGCTTTTCCGGCAGCCTTCCAAAAGATGCACCATCCCGGAAATATTAATGGCTTCGTCCAGATCCGGATGGGCCATGGAAAAGGGCACCATGGTCTGGGCCGCCAGATGGATTACCACATCAAACTGCTGTTTCTGGAGAAAGGCTTCAAGTTCTGGGCTGCGGATGTCCAGGACTTCCAAGGGCACGGCAGCGGGAACGTTTTCCTTTTTACCAGTGGACAGATTGTCCAGCACGCATACCTTTTCATACCCCTGCTTCAGCAGCAAGGCAACCACATGGGAGCCAATAAACCCTGCTCCGCCAGTAACCAGAATATTTGTCATGAATCCAGGTTCCTCCTATTGCGAATTTGCGTCAAAATATCCACGCCGAAGTAACGGATGGTGAGCACAGCCCCAATGCTGAAGGGAATGTATTCACAGAAGAAACGCCACAGTACGGCCAGCACCCCGGAGACGCCCGGAGGCAAAATGGGATTAAACAGTACCAAAAAGCCGCCTTCTGCCACGCCGGAACCCCCAGGAGTAGGCGTAAAGTACAGAATCAGGTTGATCAGGCACATCCGGCCCATAATTACGGACAGAGGAATGTGAATGCCAAAGGCCCGGATGAACACCGGTACTACGGAATAAATGAACAGCAAACTCAGACCAGACTCAATAAAGGCCCGGAAAACCTGGAGCGGATGCTGCTGCATCATGAAAATAGCCTGTTGGAAATCCCGGTAGCCCAGGAAAATTGCTTCCTGCACCCGGGTTGAAAACCGTTTGGAGAAACGCACCAGCCAGTGCTCAATCTTGCCCGTTACCACCAGATGCCACAAAAGCCCAGGAGTCAGGATAAAGAACGCACAGACCAGGGCAATTACACTGTTGGGCATCCAGCCAACCAGTTCCGGGTCCAAATAAAACACAATAGGGACCATCAGAAACAGGAACAAAATGGACATTACCGTACGCACAATGATAATCAGCGTGGACTTGGCCACGGGAACCCCAGCCCGTTTCATAAACAGCAGCATGGCAATCCCGCCGCCCCCCTGGCCAGGAGTCAACAGGGCCAGGAAATAGTTGGCGAATACAGCATTGTACACATGGGTATAATCCATTTTCTCGCCCGAAATCTTGGTCAGCGTAATCAGCCGGCTGGCATCGAAGAACAGGCCGATGGACAGGACCAACAAAGCAAGAATGGCATAATAAAATTTAAAGGTGGAAAGATACCGCAGCGCCGAAACATCAAAAGTAAAGTAGATAACCCCAGCCGAAACCAGGACCACTACCACAAACAGAATGCACAGCACGCGAAAAACAGTTTTATTCATTGTACGAAAACCTGCCATTATCTGTATTTAGGGGAAATCCCCTATTTTTGTCATGTTCATTGATTCATCTCTTTATTATACCATAGCTATAGCAGCCAAATGAGAAACAATCGTAAATTTGTTGTCACAACGGAAAATATTTCTATATTTCCGGCAAATATCAAAAGGACGCCCAGCTGTTTGCACACACTTGGCCTCTTTTCTCTTCTCGTTTGCAGGGCATCAAACCTTCCCCACGTCTATTTTCCCAGCACTTCCTTGGCATTGGCAAAATGCAGCTTGGCAAATTCTCCCAGCCGCTCTGCCCCAAACTTTTCCAGCAGTTTCTTTCCCGCTCTGGTAGCCTGGGCACCGCCGCCCTTGGGCAGGGCAAAGCCCGCCGCTTCCGACAGCTGCTGCATCACCTGGACAAACTGGTCCCGGGCCAAAATGGACGCCGCAGCCACCGCCATGTCCTGCTCTCCCCTGGGCTGCTGATACACCGTCAGTCCCGGGAACGCCCCTTCCAGGTCCCGGGTAATGGTATTAACCCGGGTGAACTGGTCCACCAGGGCGAAATGACAGTCCGGGCACTCCTTGAGCACCTTGGCCAGTGCCGTCACGTGCCCGTGGGCCAGCAAATGGTTCAGATTCTGCTTTTGGGCTTTCAACTCTGCATACCGCTGGTTATAGAACTTGGGCCGCAGGGTCAGTACAGAGTACCCTGCCGCATGCTCCCGGATTTTTTCTGCCAGCGTGTGGATTTTGTCGTCCGTCAGGGTCTTGCTGTCCCGAATCCCCCACTCCAGAAACTGCCTGGCGGTTTCTTTCCGCACAGCCACAGCCGCCACTACTAAAGGGCCCAAAAAATCCCCCTTGCCCGACTCGTCGCTGCCGGCCCAATAGCCATCAAAGCCCGGCTTGCCAGCCAGGAGGGTCAGGGTTTCTTCCCGCAGACCGCCCAGTACCGCTTCTTTTGTAGTAGAGCCAACGCTTTTGGGCGTCACCGCATACCCCGACAGGCAGTCCTCACAAACCTGCCGCAGAGGGGACTCCTTGCCGCCCCAGACGATTTTGAGCCCTTTCTTTCCATTATAAAAAGCTACGGTGACAGCCACGCCTTCCTGCTCTATGCGCAGCTGCTGACCGTAGTTGATTTCCTTCTGCTGGACAGGCTCAGCCGTTACCTGCTGCAGTTTTTTCTTCTTGTCTGCCACATAACGGGCAAATTCTTCCGGTGCCATGCACACTCTCCTTATCTGCCCGGTTCCAGGCTTACGGCACAGCCTCGGTCTCCACCTCAATAACAGGTTCCAGATCATCCTCCGCCGCAGGCTTTTCACTATTTTCCGGGTTATCTTCCGGCCGCACCGTCAGGCTGCGCACGGAAACATCAATATTTTTTACCGGCATGGAGGTCATACCCTCCACTTTCAGCTTAATCTTATTCTGCAAGGTTTTCACCACTTCAAAAAGCGGCGCACCAAAGAACAGAATCAGTTCCAAATAGATGGTCATGCCCTTGCTGGTATCCGAAGGGCGGCGCACCTTAATAGACGTGATTCGGTCCACATCTCTGTTCTTTTTTACCACAATCTTCACAATGTCGATGACCACATAGTCCGACACGGAAATCTTCCCATAGTAGCTGAAGGCCGGACGCACAATGGACTTCTCTGCCAAATGGGGCTTATTGCTTTTGTTCCGGTTGAACAATCGGTGGGGCAAATCCACCAGTACCCCGGACAAATGGGGCTTGAGCTCAATGGTGGGCACAGGCACAATGTGCTTGCCCTCCTTCAGGCGCATTTCCCGGGCCTTTTTCATTTCCCGGCCTGTGGCAATGTCTTGGATATACACGTACTCCGCCGGTGCCGGAATAGCCAGACGCTTGCAGATGGTCCGCACCATCTTGTCCGAAGTGCCGATAACCAGCAGCGTATCTATATCGCTGGCCGTCAGGGCGTGTTTTACCTCGTCCCGGTGGTCATCTTCCATAAAGATGGCCCGTTTCACGGCCTGTACCTTATTCTGTTCCGTTTTGGCCGACTTGCCTGCCAAAATCTTGGTGCCTTCAATCAGCAGCCCATCATCGATGATGCCATTGCAGCCATGGTCGTGGGCTACCCCGATGGCCCGGTAGCTTTTCCCGGTACCGCTGGGGCCTACAAACGCAATCACTTTCATTTGCCGCACCCGCTTTATTTTAGTGGTTTTTGGCGTTAATTACGCCAGCAATATTTTCGTACTGAATGGGGAATTCTCCCAAACGATTGGGGAACCGGTCAGGATTCCCGTGCAGATCGCTGCCGCCGCTGGGCAAAAGACCCTGCTCCTTGGCAATGGACAGCCAATCGTGCTTTACCCGTTCCTTCAGGGTAGAAGGGTGCCAGACTTCCATCCCGTCAAAGGGCACTTCCGAAAGCAGCTGGAGCACCAGCTTCACATTCTTGATTTCCGCCGGATGGGCCAGCACTGCAATGCCCCCCGCTTCGTGAATCAGCTGTACAGCTTCCTTGGGGCTCATTTTCACCTGGCGGCAGTAGGCCGGCTTTCCCTCGGCAATCAGCGCATCAAACACCGCGCCCACCGTGGGAAACAGCCCTTTCTTGACCAGCACCCTGGCAATATGCGGCCGGCCCAGGCTCTTGGAGCCGGCAGCCTCGTCCCGCACCTCCGACAGGGTCAGGGGATAGCCCAGACTGTTGATTTTGTCTATGATCCGGCTGACCCGGTCAATCCGCCCCACCCGGTTCCAGGCCATGGCCTGAAGCAGAGGCTTATAGTCCGGGCGAAAATGGTAGCCCAGCACATGGACGTCCCGTCCATAATAATTGGTATCTATCTCCACTCCCCGGAGCAGTTCCAAGGTATAGCCTTTTTCCTGGATATAGGAATTAGCCGGCCCAAACGCCTGGATATTGTCATGGTCCGTAATGGCAATGGTGTGCATTCCTGTTTCCACCGCCTGGTCCACAATCTCCTGGGGGGTATAAATTCCGTCTGAAAACGTTGTATGAATATGCAAATCAGCTAGCATAATAATTCTCCTCTTTGATTATGCCTCTATTATACCAGTTTGCAGCCGAAAAAGGTACCGTGGGAGCGGAAGACCTCCCTGCTCCATAAAGTACGGCCAGGCCCTATTCACGAAAAAAGCTTCAGGCAGCACGCTGCTTGAAGCTTTTTTCTGCATCCGAACCTTTTCCACACTTCCGTTCAGGACCCTTGCTAAGTCCGGGAACGGCCAAACTCCACCAGGAGGGCGATGCCCATCAGGCCTGCTGCGGCCATGGTCATCAGCGACCCGGTGATAAAACTCCGGTACAGGGCAAAGAAGAACACGATCAGCAAGGCTTTGCGAAAATCTAGCTGTAACAAATGTTTCATAAATTTTAGTCTCCTCTTTTAGCCAATGCATCCGATATCTTTTCTGTAACCATTTTCCTCTAAAAATGTCCGCTTGTCAAGAGTCCAATTACACGGTTTGCACGCCCAAAAGACCTGCCAGGGTTTCCCCCAGCAGGTCCGGGTACTGCATGTGGTTTTGGTCAAACGCAAACTTATGTGGTGCAGCCCTTGCTGTTACAGCAGGCCACTTTCTTTCCAGGCAGCCGTTACCTTGGCCCGTTCTGCGTCCGTCATCGGGCACAGGGGCAGGCGGTACGGACCGGCATTAAAGGGAGTCATTTTGGTAACCGCTTCCTTGATGGGAATGGGGTTGCTTACCAGGAACATGGATCTGGCCTGGGGAATCATCTTGGCATTCAAATCCCGGGCCTTTTGTACTTCGCCCTTTTCGTAGCTGGTCATCAGGTCCTGGAGCAGTTCTCCGCCTACGTTGCTGAGTACGGAGATGAGGCCCACAGCCCCTACGCTCATCAGCGGCAGGATTAAACCGTCATCACCGCTGTAGATGGAGAAATCTTCCGGAGCAATACGGTACAGTTCTGCCACCTGGCTGACATTGCCGGAAGCTTCCTTTACTGCCACAATGTTGGAGCATTCCCGGGCCAACCGGTTGATGGTCTCCGGCAGAATGTTGGTGCCGGTACGGCCGGGCACGTTGTAGATGATAATCGGCAGTTTGGTATGCTCTGCAATGGTCTTAAAATGCTGGTAAAAACCTTCCTGGGACGGTTTGTTGTAGTACGGTCCCACCACCAGCACCCCATCGGCGCCTACTTTTTCTGCCAGTTCGTTCATCTTCAGCACATCAGCCGTGTTGTTGGAGCCGGTGCCTACGATTACCGGAGCTTTATGGTTAATCTTGGCAATTACTTTGGTAAACAGTTCTTCCTTTTCTTCCACGGTCATGGTAGGGGCTTCGCCGCTGGTCCCAGAAACCAGGATTGCGTCAGAGCCATGTTCCACCAGCCAGGCAGCAAAGTCCGCTGTGCCGTCAGCATTCAGGGAGCCGTCTTCGTGAAAGAAGGTTACCATGGCCGTCATCAAACGACCAAAGTAGGGTTTTGTTCTAGTCATTCCGCTTCACCTTCCCGAGATTTAAAAGCCTTGTGCAGCGCATTCACAGCAGCATCCACTTGGTCGTCCTTGACAATGGCAGAAATGAGATTGTCAGAATCAGTGGTTTGCAGAATGGGAATCCCTGCATCCGTCAGGGCCAGGATGAACCGGGCCATGATGCCGGGAACCCCGCCCATGTGAGCGCCGACAACCGTTACTTTAGCACAATTTTCGGTTAATGTATAGTTGAAATGCAGGTCATCCAGCACCTTAGCCGCATCTTTGGCTACAGCACTGTAGGTGGCAAACATCAGGGAACTGGGCTGGAGGCTCATGGTGCCGATGCTGACCCCTCTGTGGGCCAGGGTATCGAACAGCTCACTGCCGTTGTGGGTGGCACCCGGTTCCAGTTCTACCTGAAAGAAGGACAGGCCGGTTTTGCTGGCCACGCCGGAAGCATGCTGGCCTTTTACATCGTCCTGCTGCTCCATATCCGGGTTGTTATCTTCTTCCTTGGTAATCAGCGTGCCCGGGGCATCAGAGAACGTGCTCTTGACTACCATGGGCACCCCGTAGCGCATGACGATTTCCACCGCTCTGGGGTGAATTACCTTGGCGCCCTGGTGGGCCATTTCCCGGATTTCATCGTAGGAAATTTGTTTGATAATCTTGGCATCTTTTACTACCCGGGGGTCAGCGGTCATAACGCCGTCCACATCGGTATAGATTTCCACCTTGTCAGCCTTCAGGGCTACCCCGAAAGCGGCTGCAGAGGTATCGCTGCCGCCCCGGCCCAGGGTGGTGATGTTCTTATGGTCTTCGGTTACCCCTTGGAACCCGCAGATAACCGGGATAATGCCCTGCTCAATCAGCTGCAGCAGGTGATCCGGTTCCACCTTACGGATTTTGGCGTTGCCGTATTCGTTATCGGTAATCATGCCTGCCTGGCCGCCAGTCAGGGCTTTGGACTTCAGGCCCGCTTCCTGCAAGGTAGCCGCCATGACTGCGGAGGAAATGATTTCCCCACAAGCCATGAGCAGATCCATTTCGTGATCCTCCGGAGAGGGGTTCACGGATTTCAGCATATTGATCAGCGTATCGGTGGCAAAGGGATCGCCCTTGCGGCCCATGGCAGATACCACTACCACAGGGGAATAGCCATTGCCGATAGCTTCCTTGACTTTGTTCACAACCAGCTCACGGGTGTGAGGAGATGCTACGGACGTTCCTCCGAATTTTTGTACAATGATTTTCATGTCTCTCAGACTCCTCTTTGCTTACAGCCAGCCGTTTTTAACCATGGTCTCTGCAATTTGCAGGGTGTTCAGGGCAGCGCCCTTACGAATCTGGTCCCCTACGCACCAGAAGTTGAAGCTATTGGCAGCGGATTCGTCCCGTCTCAGACGGCCTACATACACATCGTTCAGGCCGGAAGTGTAGAGGGGCATAGGATATACCTGCTGGGAAGGATCGTCCTGCAGCACAACGCCGGGGAAATTGGCCAAAGCCTTGCGGATTTCAGCCAGGTCCACATCGTGTTCCAGTTCCACGTTGACGGATTCGCTGTGGCTTCTGTACACAGGTACCCGAACGGTAGTAGCCGTTACCCGCATTTCCGGATCGGAGAAGATTTTCTTGGTTTCGTTGACCATCTTCATTTCTTCCTTGGTGTACAGGTTATCCAGGAATACGTCGATTTGCGGAATCAGGTTCAGGGCCAGAGGATAATGTTTCGGCATGCCAGCGCTGGGGAAAATATGTGCTTCCATTTCTTTGCCGGCAGCAGCTTCCTGAATCTGGCGTTCCAGTTCGTCCAGGCCGTCTTTGCCGGCGCCGGAAGCAGCCTGGTAGGTGGAAACGATGATCCGTTTGATCCGAGCCAGGTCATAGATGGGTTTCAGGGCCATCACCATGATAATGGTGGAGCAGTTGGGGTTGGCAATGATGCCGTGATGTTTTTGGATGTCCTGGGGGTTTACTTCCGGAACAATCAGAGGCACATCCGGGTCCATCCGATAGGTGCTGGAGTTGTCGATAACCACAGCGCCGGCTTTTACAGCGATAGGAGCAAATTCCTTGCTGATGGAGCCGCCGGCAAACAGAGCCACGTCAATGCCGTTAAAGGAATCAGCCTTGGCTTCTTCCACTTTATAGGTTTTGCCCCGAACGGTCAGTTCCTTGCCAGCAGAGCGGGCAGAAGCCAGCAGCTTCAGGTTGGCAAACGGGAAATCCCGTTCGTTCAGCAGATTGATAAATTCTTGACCTACGGCACCCGTAGCGCCCAAAATTGCCAAATTGTATTGTTTCATGATGTGTACCCCTTTCTATTTCCCTAGCGATTGTTTTTAGATATGTTATAAAATGGCGTCCAGTCCGTAGACAAGACCTTTTTTGTTAACCATGGTACGGCAGCCCAGCATAACCCCCGGCATATAGCATTCCCGGCTGACAGGATCGTTGCGGACCGTCAGGGTTTCGCCCATGCTGCCGAAGATGATTTCCTGGCTGGCCACAAAGCCCGGCAGGCGAACAGAGTGGATTCTCATGCCTTCGTATTCAGCACCTCTGGCATGGGGCAGCTTTTCCGTTTCATCCGGATTGCCCTGGGCTACAAACCCGCCTCTGGCTTCTGCCAATTTCTGGGCCGTCAGTACGGCGGTACCGGAAGGCGCATCCAGTTTTTGGTCGTGGTGCATTTCGATGATTTCCACTTGGGGGAAATACTTGGCCACTTCCGTGGCGATTTTCATCATCAGCACAGCGCCCATTGCAAAGTTGGGGCAAACCAGCACGCCCACATCATTCTTTTTGGCCAGGGCATCCAGTTCGTCCAAGTTTTCCTTGGTAAAACCGGTGGTGCCCACTACAGCGTTCACTTTAGCGTTCAAGATGGTCCGAAGACTATTCATAACTACATCCGGCCGGGTGAAGTCCACCACTACATCAGGTTTGTGGGCGGCCAGGGCAGCTGCCAGATCGGTATCCACCGGCGTGCCTTCCACGGTTTTGCCTTCCCCGAATACATCTACAGCGCCTACCAGTTCCATATCGCTTTGTTTCAGTACCGTTTGGACAACCGTATGACCCATCTTACCCAATGCACCGTTTACCAATACTTTTACCATGAAGCCATCTCTCCTTTTGTCCTAAAAAAATAAGTCATTGAGCGAGCCCAATGACTTATAGAAATAGAAGCGTTCCTTTTGCCAGGAAGCTCTTGTTCATTCCACATCATTGATAGCTCTCCACCCTAAGGCGACAGTCTGCAGATTCTTGATCTGCAGCCCAGCACGGCCATGTACCCACGGTCCTGCTTCGGCGGTTGGCCTTTCATTTTCCTCTTTGGTGTCCCTCAGAAAACTACTGATCGTTTCCGCGCCTCTATCACTTGTAAATTTTATGGTTTTAGTATAGGCATTCTGCGCCGAAATGTCAACCGATTTGAGCAAATTTCGTCACTTTTTGCCTTATTTAATGTTTTTTCGTAAATCTGCCATGCACCGGCTGAACAAATTTGTTAATTCCGGTACAAATTGCTGGGAATATACGGTAGCCCCGATTCCTGCCCGTTTGGCAAAGACCTGGCGTACCTGGGGCAGGCTCAGCCCTTCATAGGCGTGGAGGGCCTCACACATTTCCTCATAATTGGCCCCGTAGCTGTAGTCCGGGGTAGCTTCCATCTGTTTGCCCAGGGTCAGGTAAAAATCGTTCCATTCTTCCAGGCTGTAGGTCTGGCCCACCATTTTGGCGCAGCTTTGCACCAGATGGGCCTTCACGTACATATATTCCCGCAGGGCTGTTACCCTGGCTTCCGGGAACAGCTTGAACCATTCATAAATATGGTAGCCGGCCCAGTCGCCGATGGTATCCACCGCATCCGCCATTTTCTTCCATTTATTGTCGCTCATTGCGCATCGCTCCTTATTTGGTGCTGCCAAAGCCGCCGCTGCGCTCCTGTTTGGGGGTGGCGCCGTCCTGGTCAGCCAACAGATATTGATAGAAAATCCCCTGGGCCACCCGTTCGCCCTTTTGCAGAGTCACGTCCTCGTCGCTGTCATTGTACAGTGCCAGCAGCATATGACCCTCGTTGTCCGGGTTGTTGTAGTAGTCCGCATCTACAATCCCTTCATTATTTACCAGGCGCAAATGGCGTTTTACAGCCATGCTGGAGCGAATGTGGATACCCAGGTATTCGTTGTCCTGCATATACGCCTTGATTCCCGTAGGCACCAGCTTCTGGGTATGGGCCGGAATGGTGACTTCTTCCGGCAGATAGATGTCGTAGCCGGCGCTGCGGCTGGTTTGTCTGCTGGGCAGGGGGAAATCCATATTTTGATAGGAAGTAATTTTTTCAAAGCCTCTGATTTTCATAGTTAGTTGGTTCCTTTCTGGGTTTTCTTCACGGGTACAACCTTTGCTTTTGCAGCCTTAGGCTTGGTTGCCTTGCCCACCCGGAGTGCAGGAGAACTGGAAGCCTTCTTCACCTTCAGCCGCTTGCCCTTTTCCCCGGGCTTTACCCGCCCTACAGTCAAGGGGTGGCTTTTTTGGATTTTCCAGGCCTTCACTTCCTGGTTCAGCTGTGCCACAAAGGTCCTGGCCGGAATGGGAGAGAACTCCTCCTGGAGCTTTCTGGACTCCAAGGTCTTGCCCTTTTCCGATACCACTTTGATCTGGTCAATTTTATAGGTGTTTTGGACCGAATTCAGTGTTACAATAAGCTCACAACCGGCCGCTGTATCGTTTTCCTTCAGTTTTTTGGCAAAGTGGTCGTTAAGAATGCGCAAAAACGCCTTGTCCTTAAATACCGCCTTGGTGGAAGCCTGGGTCAGGTCCGCTTCCTTGCCCACCGGTTTAAGGGAAGCTGCGTCCACATAGTAAGCCCCGGACTTGTTTTCGCCCAGGAGGTTCCAATCTGCGTCTTTTGCCAAAGCCTGGCTGCTGAAAAGCGTACAGCCCAGCACCGCCAAGGCCAATATCTTCTTGTTCATTTAATATCCCCATTCCTGCGTGGATTGCGTATTATTGGTGTAGATAGCCGTACAGCCAAAAAGCCTGTACGTTCTTTCCACCCGTTCATCTTAACTGATGTTTCCCCCATAGTCAACACTTGCCCCAAGGAGGTTCCCTTTGCCCAGTCTAACCCTTAGCCCTGAAAAGTCCCCCCTACGCCTGAAGACCCTGCTGCTCCAGTGGGGTATGAGCCAGCAATATTGGAAGAAATGTAAGGAAGCCGGCGTCCTGAAGGTTAACGGCGCTCCCACGTCCTGGGACCTGCTGCTGAGCCCCGGCGACACCGTCACCTGGGAATTTCTTCCCGAGACCTCCGCCGTGGAGCCCGAGCCCGCGGCTCTAGACATCGTCTACGAAGATGACGTGCTGCTGGCGGTAAACAAGCCTGCCGGTCTGGTAACCCACAATTCCAGTCCTGACCCCCAGCCGGCCCTGAGCCGCCGGGTAGCCTGGTATTACCAGACTCACCAGATTCCCGCCGCCATCCACCCGGTCTCCCGCCTGGACCGGGAAACCTCCGGCCTGGTGCTTTTTGCCAAAAACGCCTGCATCCACCATATGCTCAGCCAGCAGAAGCTCCGCAAAGAATACTGGGGTCTTACCACAGGCCATTGGGACCCGCCCAAGGGCTGCCTGAATGGCCCCATTGCCCGGGCTCCCGGCTCCATTATCCGCCGCCAGGTGGACCCCAGCGGCGCCCCGGCCGTTACCCATTACCAGGTCCTTGAGACCTTTGGGGACTATGACCTGGTCCAGTTTACCCTGGAAACCGGCCGCACCCACCAGATACGGGTCCACTGCGCCCACGCCGGCCATCCCCTGGCAGGCGACCACCTGTACGGTCCCCCGGGGCCCCAGAGCCGCCACCTGCTCCACGCAAAAACCCTGGAGCTTATACACCCCCTGACCAGGGCGCCCCTGCGGATTACCGCGCCCCTGCCTGCCGACTTTTTGGCCTACATTCAGCAGGGAAAATTTTCCCCAGGTATGGTATAATGAGTACCGTAGAAAAAATCTAGGAGGGTCAAATATGCCATTAGTAACTTCTAAAGAAATGTTCAAAAAAGCCTATGAAGGCCATTATGCTGTAGGCGCTTTTAACGTCAATAACATGGAAATTATCCAAGGTATTGTAGACGCAGCCAAAGAGGAAGAATCTCCCCTGATCCTGCAAGTTTCCGCCGGCGCCCGCAAATATGCCAAACACGCCTACCTGCTGAGCCTGGTACAGGCTGCTGTAGAAGACACCAACCTGCCCATCGTGCTCCACCTGGACCACGGCGCTGATTTCGATATCTGCAAAGCCTGCGTAGACGGCGGCTTCACCTCCGTAATGATCGACGGCTCCAAATATCCCTTCGAAGAAAACATCGAACTGACCAAACGGGTAGTAGATTATGCCCACAACAAAGGCGTTGTAGTAGAAGCTGAGCTGGGCAAACTGGCCGGCGTAGAAGATGCCGTCAAGGTCAACACCAAAGACGCCACCTACACCGATCCGGACCAGGCTGTAGAATTCGTAGAACGCACCGGCGTTGACTCCCTGGCCATCGCCATCGGCACCAGCCACGGCGCCTACAAATTTAAAGGCAAACCCGAACTGGACTTTGCCCGTCTGGAAAAAATCACCAACCTGCTGCCCGGCTTCCCCCTGGTACTCCATGGTGCTTCCACCGTACTGCCTGAATTCGTGGCAAAATGCAACGAATTTGGCGGCAAAATCGAAGGCGCACAGGGCTGCCCGGAAGATATGCTGAAAAAAGCCGGCACCTTCGGCGTCTGCAAAATCAACATCGATACTGACCTGCGTCTGGCCATGACCGCTTCCATCCGCCAATACCTGGCAGAACATCCGGAAGACTTCGATCCCCGTTCCTACCTGGGCAAGGGCCGCGAAGCCATCAAACAAATGGTTGCCCACAAGATGAAGGACGTACTGAACTCCTCCCATAGACTGTAAGAGCAGCCCGACAGGCGCAGCTGCCTGCCACCCTTAATAATCCCAACACAATGCACAAAAATGACTTGTGAACTCCCCCCCATAGGAGCCGCAAGTCATTTTTTGTTTTCCCCTTTTCTATTTCCCGCTTATTGGTGTCTTCGAATCTCTGCCCGTACCTTTTCCAGCAGTTCTTCCGGTACAAAGCCGCCCCGCTGCGCCACCATTTGCAGCGTTACAAACCGCCCCACCGCCGCAAAGGTAATGGGATTTTGCATCTTCTTGAACATGGGGTTCAGCGTGACGAAATAGTCCTTCAGATACGGGTACTTATCCATCAGCCCCGCCATGGTAATGGACAGGTCCACTGTTTCCGCCGGATCCTGCTGGGCAGCCCCCGCTGCCTCTTTTGCTTCCGGCTTCTCCTGCTCCCCAGGAGTTTTCTCTGCTTTATGGGAAGACGGCACCGCCTCCACCAGGTCCCCTTCGAAATCCTTTTTCAGTGGGGCAATGTTCTGCATGGTTTCCAGGATGCCCCGGAACTTGCCGCTTTCGTCTCGCACGGCAATGTAGTTCACGTGAACCAGCATTCCCTTCTTCCGCAGGGAGAACTCGATTTTATCCTTTTGCCCGGTGCGCAGCAGCTCCACCACCTTGTTCACCACCGGCAGCACCGAACGGGGATGGCAGTTCTGCATGACCCGGCCGATTACCCCGGCGCTCCGGTCAAAGATTCTCTCCTTGGAATCCGAGTAGAACTTTACAATGTCGTTTTCATCGGTGAAGGTCAGGTCAATGGGCAAATGCCGGTAGATTAAATTGATCTGCTCCAGGGTCAACTGCCCATTGGCCACGTCCAGGAATTCCTGGGCCGATTTCCCCACCTGGTACTTTTGCAGCAGTGCGTCCAGTTCCCCCATAAAGCCCTGAGGCACCGCTGCACCCTGCACCTGGGGCTGGGCCTTTTCCGGCAGAAAGCCCATCGGTTCCGGGATGTTGGCAAAGCCCACTTCTTCCTCCCCAATGCGCATTTTCCGGAAGTCCCCCTCCGTCAGCACCCGGAGCGCCGTAGGAAACAGAATGGTTTCCTCTTTCCCCATAATATCCCGGAGGTCGGCCACCACTTCTGGCTGAAAGGCCAGAAATTCTGTCTCATTCCCCTGCTGCAGCAGGCGGCTGCCCTTCAGGATTTTGTCCCTGACCGCATCGTCAAAGGCCCACATCACGGCGGTGGGACGGTCAAATCCCGCCTTTTCCAGGAAAGGAAACAGTTGGTTGTGCTTCCGGGTAATGTGTTTGATATACGCCAGCAGCTTGTCGTATACCTCCAGCCAGGGGTTCTTGATGAACTTGTCTTTCTGCAGCAGGGCTTCCGCCTGGGCCAGTACCGGCTCCAGCGCCCGGTTTTCGTCCAGATAGCTTTTTACCGGGTGCCCCTCCGGCAGGCTGTCCAGCTTCCGCACCTGCAAGACCGGTTCAAATAGCCGGAGCAGGTCGTCCATCCGGTCCTGCATATCCTGGTCCGTGACCCCTTCTTCCTTCAGCTGCTGCTCCCCATAGGCGAACTCTTCCGGCGTCACCACCGGAAACCGCTGCACCAGAAGCTCACGGGCCTCCTCAAAAGACAGCTTGCCGCTGAAATAGTCCCTTTTCAGCTGAACCAGGGCCTTGCATTTTTCTATATCTACTTGGAAAGTTTTGGGATTTGCCATAGAAATTTCCTTTCTTAACTGCATACATCGATTTACCGCTGTACCTTACAGCCTTCTGTATAATTTTAGTATACATATAAGGGCGAAAGAAGTATGTTGTTTTTACAACATTGCAGCAGAATTTGAAAAGAAAATCTACCCGTGCCATAGAGGCTGCCGAAGAAAGTCTTCTAAACTTCCCATAAGAAAACTCCCCGCCATTTTCCTTTTGGAGGGGAGTTGTTGCCAAGCTATTATTTTTTCTCAGGCTTCCACCGTCTTCAGTGGCAACACCTTTCTTCTTATGCTGTAGTAGCACACCGCCAGCGCTCCGCTGGTGAGGATCCAGCTGATGGGGTACACCACCAACAGGCAGAAATACGTATGGTAACGGGGGAATACCAAAAACAGCCACAACAGCCGCACGCCGCAGACGAAAATGGCACACATAGCCGCCGGCACGGAAGAATACCCCAGCCCCCGCAGGGACCCGGAATACACTTCAATCATAATGTTGAACACTTCAAAGGGCAGCACGTAGATTAACCGCACCTGCGCCAGTTCGATGATGGTCTGGCTGGTGGTGTACAGTGCCGCAAACGGCACCCGGAATACCAGCAGCAGCCCCACAAAGCCCATGGAAATCACTTCCGCCAGAATCATGGCCACCCGGGTGGACTTCCGGCACCGGGCGTAGTTCCCTGCCCCGAAATTCTGCCCGTTGAAGGTAACCGCCGCCTGGTTGAAGCTGTTCATCAGGTAGAAGGCAAAAATCTCCGCATTGACCCCAATGGTGGAGGCCGCAATAATGTCTGCCCCCAACTGGTTGAACCCAGTCTGGATTACCACATTGGCCGCATTGAACATGGCCCCCTGAATGGCCGCCGGAATCCCAATCCGCAGAATCTCCCGGAGCATGGGCATATCCAGCCGCACCCAGGACAGCCGCACCTGAACCATATTCTTTTCCGACCGGAGAAAGTGCAGGAGCAGCAGCGCCCCTACCCCGTTGGCCAGCACCGTAGCAATGGCCACCCCGGCCACCGACAGCCCGCAGCCGATAACGAAGAACAAGTTCAGCACCACATTCAGTGCCCCGGAAAACAGCAGGCAGTACAGGGGCCTTTTGGTGTCCCCGTTGGCCCGCATAATGGCCGATTCAAAGTTGTACAGCATGATGAAAATGGACCCCAGGGTATAGATTCTCAGGTAGCTTACCGCCAGATCCATGATTTCCGCCGGCGTCCCCATGGCCACCAGCAGCGGCTCCGCCGTAAAGTACCCAAATAGGGTCATCAATAGCCCGCTAAGCAGCGCCAGAGCCAAGGACGTATGCACTGCCTGGGTTACCTTGGCCTGATTCCGGGCTCCAATGTTCTGGGCCGTCAGCACATTGGCCCCAATGGCCAGTCCCGTAAAAATCGTAATATACAAATTCACCACCGAACTGGTGCTGCCCACCGCTGCCAAAGCATTGCTGCTGGCAAACCGTCCCACCACAATCACGTCCGTGGAGTTGAACAGCTGCTCCAGCATGGTGGTAGCCGCCAGGGGCAGGGCAAATAACAGAATCTGCTTCCACAGATTCCCTTTCCGAATTCCGTCACTCATCTCGTTCACACTTTCCTAGACAATTTTCTGTACTCTACTATTATAGTAGAAATCAAAGCATTTACAACTGCCCCTTCTGCATAGCACCGATAGCTTTTGCGTATAGTCCAGGATAGCCAGATTCTATCAGCTTTTTGCCTTCACACTCTTGCCTTAGAGCCGGGTTCCAGGTTTATAATAAAAATAATCTATCTTGTTTGTACCAAAGGAGGTACCCCAATGCATACCAAATTGCGTCAAGTCATCACCGCCAGCATCTTAGGCTTCAGCCTTTTTGCCGGCTCCCTTTCCGTTTACGCTGCTCCAGCCTGGAGCCTGAACCAACCCGGCGTCAAAATTGAAGAAAACACCGCCAAACAGGCCTACGTGGCCAAGCGCATGGATGCCTATTTCCATCCCGCCCAAAAGCCCGCAGACTTTGCTGCCCCCGACGGCTGGACCTACACCAAATACCAGGCCCAAAACGTTACCCTGGAAAAATTAACCAATCCCAAAGGCGACGCCAACCGTACCGTCCTGCAGCTCCATGGCGGCGGCTACGTGGTTCCCCTGCACAACGGCTACAAGAACCTGGCCGTACGCCAGGCCGTACTGGCAGACGCCAAAGACACCTATATGGTGAACTATCGCCTGGCACCCCAGAATCCGTACCCCGCAGCCCTGGAAGATGCCTTGACCGCCTACAAATCCGTACTGGCCCAAGGCACCAAGCCCCAGCAGATTGTCCTTTTTGGTGATTCCGCCGGCGGCAACCTGGCTCTGGCCCTGGCTGTAAAATTAAAGGAAGAAAAACTGCCCCAGCCCGGCCTGCTGGTGCTGGATTCCCCCTGGGCCACCTTCGAAACCCAATCCGCTTCCCGCCAGGGTAATGTAAAGAAAGACCTGGTCCTGGGCGAAACCAACCAGAAAATGTTCTACGAAATCAATCACCCCACCTATGCCCCCAAAGGAATGAAGCTTAGCGATCCGCGCCTGTCCCTGGTAAAAGCCGACCTGACCGGCCTGCCTCCTATGCTGATTCAAGCCGGCGCCTACGAACTGTTCCGGGATGACGCCCTGACCCTGGCCCAAAAAGCCGCTGAAGACAATGTGAAAGTCACCCTGACCATCTATCCCAATATGTCCCACGACTTCAATATGTGTATCCCTGAGCTCCAGGAAAGCCTGGATTCCTACGCCGAAATCCAAAGCTTCATCAATCTGAACCTGGCCAAATAAGCAAAAAACCTTAGTAAGGCTGTCTTGAACGTATTCGCACCAGCCCTAAAAGAACACCCCAAGACTGGACCCCAAACTCCAGCTTTGGGGTGTTTTCCTTTTGCTGAGGCAAGCCGGCGGCTATGAACTCTTTCTGGACGACTGTAAAGCCCTGGCCCAAAAAGCCGCTGAAGACAGCGTGAAAGTCACCTTCACCGTGTACCCCAGTATGCCCAACGACTTTGTCAGGAACCTGACGGAGCTCCAGGACAGCATCGATTCCTACGCCGAAATCAGGGACTTGATCAATCTGCAGCTGGAGAGGTGAACCATTCCCAGCCCTAAAATATTCTATAAATTTTATAAATTACTTGGACTCTAACAATTATTAGGCGTATAATAGATACAGAAAATGTGTCCTACAAGTGAATTTTCATAAAAATGTAAAGGAGCTGATTGTATGAATCTCAAATTGCGCAGACTGGCTGCAGCCGGCTTGTTAGGTTTCAGCTTATTTGCCGGTGGTTTTTCCGTCAGTGCCGCCCCCGCCTGGTCCCTGAACCAGCAAGGCGTCCAAATCCAGGATGACAAAGCCAAGCAGGCCTACATCTACAAAGAGATGGATGCCTATTTCAAAGTGGCCGTTACCGGTGCGGAGACTTCCCAATTTTCCGTGCCCGATGGCTGGACCTACACCCCGTTCAAGGTCAAAAAGCTGAATATGGTGAAACTGGAGAACCCCAAAGGCGACCCCAACCGCACCGTACTCCAGGTCCATGGCGGCGGTTACATCGTCCCCCTGAACAACGACTATAAGAACCTGGCCGTACGGCAATCCGTGGTGGCCAATGCCAAGGACACCTACCTGGTGGATTATCGCATTGCTCCCAAAAATCCGTACCCGGCAGCCTTGAACGACATGGTCACCGCCTATAAGACCATTCTGAAACGCGGCACCAATCCCAAAGAGCTGATTCTTTTCGGCGATTCTGCCGGCGGCAACCTGGCTTTGGCCCTGGCCCTGGAACTGAAAAAACAAAACCTGCCCCAACCCGGCCTGCTAGTACTCCCCTCTCCCTGGACCACCATGGAAACCCAGTCCCCGTCCCGTCAGGACAACGTGAAAAAAGACCTGAGCCTGGGAGAAATCAATAAAGGAATGCTGCATGAAATCAACAATCCCAGCTACGCCCCCAAAGGCATGGCCCTGAATGATGTCCGCCTGTCCCCTCTCTACGGCGACCTGACCGGACTGCCTCCCATGCTGATCCAAGCCGGCGGCTATGAACTCTTCCTGGATGACTGCACCAAACTCACCGACAAAGCCGTCAAAGACGGCGTCAAAGTCACCCTGACCGTTTACCCCGGCATGTCCCACGACTTCGCCATGCTCCTGCCCCAGCTCCAGGACAGCCTTGACGCCTACAGAGAAATGCAGGCCTACATTAATTTGAATATGGCAAATTAAAACTTGCAAAACCTTAACACCCCTGAAATGGCTTACGGCCGTTCCAGGGGTGTTTGTTATCATCCACAAAAGACAACACTATTCTTTATAGGCACTTGAATCATTAGATAGTCTAGACGGACCCATACGCCTTTCTAGCGTCAGGCACCTTCCCGCAGTTTCGTGCCCCCTCTGCGCCTTTAATAGCTTTGGAATAGGCGCATCTCCCACGTTTGGTCGAGGAAATCAATTAGGCACCACTATATTTCTAAACTTACTTTTTACTGAGCACAATGTGGGGGGTATATAAGCAGGATTAAGTATATTATTATTGCGTATTTTCTCTAGAAGTTGACCTCGCACGCAAGCGGGCGCAGGTGGCATCCGAAGGATGACGGAGAGTGCTCCTTCTGCGGCCTATGGCCGCTAAAGCTGCAATTAAACTTCTATCGGCACCTACCGGTGCCACTTCCTACACGTTTGCAGGAAGCGTTCTTAGTAAGTACTGGTCATCTTTATATCAGCACTATATTTTAGATTATACTTGACCCGTGGCGGTCTGAAAGCCTACCACAAGCGTGTGGTAGGTGTCAGCCCGCAGGGATGACGAAGGAAGTTTAAATGCATATTTTATACTCGATGTAAAGTATAATAATATTGCTATTCTACATTTTTTAAACTCTCTTCGTCACCTTCCGGTGACACCTCTCGAGTGGTTCGCCGTGCTCCAATCAGCAGCGTCCTCACGGACTTGCTTCTTGGACGGCTATCACATGGCTCGCGTGTACCAAACAGCTTATAGAATACTTGCGACGCTGTTTGGACGCGACCGCAACATTTGGTTGAGGAAATCAATTAGGCACCACTACATTTCTAAACTTACTTTTTACTGAGCACAATGTGGGGGTATATAAGCAGGATAAAGTATATTATTATTGCGTATTTTCTCTAGAAGTTGACCTCGCACGCAGGGAGTCGTATCCACCATTCAAGGCTTTAGCCGCAGAAGGGTGGAATATACGACCCCTGTGATAGCGGCCTGTGAATCGAGTCCGAAGGACGATGATGAACAGCAAGCCGCGAACCACTCCGGGCGCAGGTGGCATCCGCCCTTCCCGTCGCACGGAGTGCGACACCCTCCCCATAAATGTTGAGGGCTATTAGACGGAGAGTGCTCCTCTATCGGCGCTTTGCGCCGTTTCCCCCAATTGGGGGAAAATTTGTCCCCTTTTGGGGCTAGTGCGGACCGTTAGGTAGCTCAACGACGGGAAATTTGCCCGTGGGCAAATTTTTGCTGTAGAAAACTCTGTACCAGATTTTTGGTCGTGCGGTCAGCAGGGGCTAGTGCGTACTGGATCCATCCGCCTCCCTAACGTCAGGCACCTTCCCGCAAACTAAACCAAAAAGAGCAATCACAGATGGGGCTGTGACTGCTCTTTTTGGTTTTTCATATATGGGAAGTGCACTTTCCCCGAAGGGAAGGGGAAAGCCTATTAGAACTTGTACCGCAGGGCCAGGCTCCATACGTTGCTGCGTACGTCGCTGCCTTTCTGGTACTGGTAGCCCAGGCCATAGGTCATGGGGCCGTGTTCTGCTTCGATGCCCAGGCGGCCGTAGAAGCTGCCGGAGTCGGATACGTCGTAGCCGAAGGTGCTGGAGGAACCGTTCAGGTTCAGGCGTTCGTCGCTGTTGCGGTCACCCAGGGTCCACAGGTAGCCTGCTTCGGCAATGGGTTTCACGTTCCAGCCGTCCATCGCAAAGTCTTGGGTATAACGCAGGCCTACGGGGATCAGCCACAGGTTGGCGTTGTCGCTGTCGTGGTGGATGCCCAGGCTGTCGGTGTAGTTGCCGTAGTCCAGGTGGGCGTACCGTACACCTGCATACGGGGTCAGGGTGCCGTCGCCGGCTGCGAAGTCGTGTTCAGCCCGTACGCCGGCGGTGTAGGCGTTGGAGGAAACGTCGCCGGTAATCTCGCTGCCGCTGTTGTACTGGCTGAGATCGTTCTTGCCATGCAGCCAGGAGATGTCGCCCAGGTAGGAGGTTTGGCCTCTGCGTACTCTGCCGTACAGGCTCAGGCCGTAGTAGTCGGCATCATTCTTGGTGGAAGCGGTATCGGTATTGCCGGAGAAGGAGCCGTCCATGTAGGTCAGGGCTGCACCGGCAACCACGCCATTCTTATGGTACAGGTCGGAACCTACTACCACGCCGTTGTACTGGGCATCGTAGTCTGCACCGGACAGGCCGTCCACAGCCAGGCCGCGGATGTTTTCCTTGTCATGGATGTAGTGAGCCCACAGGTCTTTATCCAGGGTGGTGTCTTTGACATCAGCCAAGTGGTTGGCAACGGCGCCGGTAAACAGGTTACCAGCAGTGTACAGACCATGCTGAACGCCAGCCAGTTCGGTGAGGGAGGTGGCGCTGTTCAGGGCGTTTACCTGAGAAGCGGTGGTGCTGTGGACGTCGCTATTGGCCGCATTGCCAAACAGGGTACCAGCGGCGCCGCCAGCAGCTACAGCTGCGGAAACTACGTTAGCTGCGTTCAGGGCATTGCCATAAACGTCAGTGGCGTCCTTAGCTTCGGCGGTAACGGAGTACTGGGTATCGCCGTTGCCTTCAGCACCCACGAATTTCAGCAACTGGTTATGGGTGAATACGTTGCTGGTGGTGTCGGCATTGGCATCGGCGTACCAGGCGTTGCCGGATTTGACGCTGGAACCAGACAGGATGTTATAGGTGGTGCCTGCGGTGGCGCCGGAAATGTAGAGTTTGGCAGAATCAGAAACGCTGGTGGTAGAAACACCGGTGATGGCTGCGGTATTGCTGCCGGATACGGTGCTGCCGCTCACCATCAGGAGGGAATTGTCTCCCATGGAGAAGGTGCCGGCGGTACCAGCCTTGGTATTGTCAGCCGTGCTGCTTACCACGATGCTGTTATTGGTCAGGTCTTGGCTGGAAGCCAGATACAGGGCGGACAGGATGCCGGAAGAGCCCCAGGACAGACCCGTTTCCTTGAACATGTTTTCAGCAGCGGTGGTATCCTTGGAACCCAGGGTCAGGGTGGAGTTTTCACCTACTACTACGTTGGTGCCATCCAGGGATTCGATGGCTACTTCCGTACCGTCAATTTGTGTACCTCCGTTCCACACAGGATCCAGGTACAGGGTGCCGCCGTTCAGGCTGACTTTGTCGGCCGTCAGAGTAGCTGCGGTGGTGCCGGTGCCCAGGTTCAGGGTGGTGTTGGCAGTGCCGGTAATGGTACCTGCCACAGCTACGTCGCCAGTGATGGTGGAGGTGCCAGAAGTAGTCAGGTCTTTGGCAAGGGTCAGGGAACCCGTGTTTGCAGCGATGGTGGAGTCGGTCAGGCTTACATTGCCTTCCACCGTAGTTTGGCCGTTGGTGGTTACGGTGCTGTTGGTAGCAGCTACAGAAGCGTTTACGTTCAGCGTCTGGTCAGCAGTAACGGCTGCGTTGCCGATGGTCAGAGAGCTGCCGTCCGTCAGAGCTACTTCAGCACTGCCGTTAGAAGAAGTGGTGGTGATAACGTCCGTGGTACTGCGGCCGCCCAGGGTCAGGCTTTGGCCGCCGGTAACGGTAACACTGTCAGCAGAACCCAGGTCCAGGGAAGCAACGCTGAAGCCGCGAGAAACGGATGCAGCGCCGTCTTCTGTAGTGGTGCTGCCGATAACCAAATCTTTGTTATCAGTATTTACAGTAACGCTGTCCAACGCAGCCGTGTTGCCGATGGTGCTGATAGCATCGGTGGAAAGGGTATTGCTGACACCAGTAGTATCTACCAGGTTGCCGGTCATGACGAGAGCCGTAGTAGAGTCGGCCAGGCCGTCCATGACGCCTTGGATATTGGTCAAATACGTATAGCTGTAGTCATCACTCAGGGACAGGGTACCAGCCTTGAACTTGACAGAAGCATCCGCAGTGCTTGTCAGCGCATTTTCCCCTGCTGTTTTTTCTGTGGTATCCGTATCAGTAAAGATCTGGTTAGCCGTGGTGGCCAGGGTTGCGGTGCCAGCCAGGGTAACTTTGCCGCCGCCCGTGATGGAATCAGCAAGCTTGGTCGCGGTTAAGGTACCGCCGTTCAGGGCAACACTGCTGTTTGCATCCACATTGACTTTGCTAAGGGCCAGGCTATCGCCGCCCAGGGTAACGGTGGAACCGTTCGTGGACGAGACAGTGCCGCCAATGGTAGCGTTGGCAGCCGTAACGGTGGAGGCGTCTGCAGACAGGTCGCCGGTGAGGTTCAGGGCGCCTTCAGCGTTAATAGAACCGCCGTCTTTCAGGGTTACATCCTGTGCGTTGACGGTGGTACCGGCAGCGGTAACAAGATTGCCTGTAGAGTTTACGATAGTATGATTATATGTTTTATCAAAATAAGCAAGGTACGTCGAAGTATGTAATACACTGCTGTCATCTGGGTCGATTGTGCTTTCAAGATTTTCCAGCTTCAACTTGTCATACATATTGTCTAGCGTAACATTTTTTAAGTTCAGCGTGCCCGCTTGAAGGTCATATTTGTTGGCCCAATTCAGATCTTGATTTAGATTAACCGTACCAGCTTGTTGGGTGAACGTACCATAATATCTGTTGAGGCTGCTATTAATAGTCAGGGTACCGTTCCCCTTCTTGGTGATAGCTGGCTCGGGGACATCTGTTCTGCCGTCAACCACGATGGCACTGGAAATAGAGTCTTCTGTTGCAGTAGCAGGCGTTTCGTTGCCGACAGTTATCGATGCACCATCATAGGTATTAAAAGTTGCATTTCCGTAGGCAAAGAGCGATAAAAAGCCGCCGCCAGAAGGAGCGATGGCCTCTCCAGCATATTCATCAAACTTGTTATAGTCAGCTGTATTCGTTAAGATAATATCATTGCCAGTATAAGAAACAGTTTTATTTGTTAAGGCGTAGAAAGAAACAGAACCTGGAACAAGGTAGTTATATGTTTTGCCATTATATTCTATAGAATTGCCATTGTAATGGGTAGCAACCGCACCACCATGAGCAAAATCAACACTGATAGCTTTATTATTTGTAATCGGTTTATTTACAAATAGTACATTAGAACCCTTTAAAAATACTCCGCCGCCTTCAGCACGATATTGAGCACCTTTAACAGTATTTCCGGAAACCTCCCCATTAATGATAACAATCGTCTGTACTCCCTTCAGTGCTGTGGTACTAAAAGCACATTGTGGAAAAATACCGCCACCTGTGGCGGCATCTGAATCACCGGTATAATTCTCTGTACTTAAAGTATTGTTCATAATATTGCCATATCTGTATTGTGCTGCTGTTGGCGTCAGATTGTGGAAGTAGTTAGCCGTTTCAGTCGTACCCACCACATTCACAAGGTCTGCCGCCTGGGTAATTCCGTTCACACCAAAGGTCAAACCTGCAGCAACAATTCCCAACAAAATTTTTGCTGACAACTCAGATTGTTTTTTCGTTTTCATCATCTTCCCACTCCTTAATACTGAATTTGAGGATTGCGATGCCAGCCTGGATGTTACCCCATCCAATCCTACCCTGTATTTGATACAATACAACGATAATCCGGATTTTGCACACCCCCGTGTGCAAAATATAGGATATCATGGAAAAATTCAGCGACATTGATATAACCTATTTACATCATTGATTCTTATATCGTATCTGGATCAAAAAATGAAACAGACAAATTTATATAAAAGTTATACATTACATCAGATGCTTGACTGGATTGTCAACACTTAGTCGGACAATCCAAATACTGGCGGGGTGTTCTGAACGGTCTTAAGAACCGTGGCGTGCAGGATCTTCTTATCCTCTGCTCGGACGGACTCACAGGGCTTAAGGAAGCGATTGCTGCAGCCTTCCCAAAAACAGAACACCAGCGCTGTATTGTGCATATGGTACGTAATACCCTTAAATATGTAGCCAATAAGGACATGAAGAATTTTGCCAGAGATCTTCGGACGATCTATACCGCTCCTGACGAAAAAACTGCTGTCAAACGGTTAGAGGAAGTAGATAAGAAATGGACGTCCCAGTATCCAGCAGCCATGAAACGGTGGCATGATCACTGGGATGTCATAACACCAATCTTTAAGTTTTCGATAGACGTTCGTACAGCTTTCTATACAACGAATACCATTGAGAGTTTAAATTCTTCCTACCGCCGTTTAAACCGTCAGCGAAGTGTTTTCCCAAGTTCACAAGCTCTGCTCAAGGCTTTGTACCTGTCCACTTTCGAGGCTGCCAAGAAATGGACTATGCCACTTCGGAATTGGGGAAAGGTAAGAGGTGAACTGGTCATTATGTACGCTGACAGATTACTGGCATGATAGCCCTAACGAAATGACGATTTATTAATTCTTTATTAACTATCATAGAAGACCTTATTTACAGACTTTTATTCATAGCCCCAAAAATGTTTGACTAAGCATTGACAATCTACAATATATTAGTGTTAATTTATAGTATTTAATCTTTCTAATTTAAAATTTGCTTCAGAAAGTGCATTAATCCAAAGTGTAACCATTTGATAAATTTGCATTTTAAGCCCTTCACCTGAAGATATATCTTGAGATACAAAGCTTACTTTTTTCATCTTATCATAAATTTTGCGCCGTTTATATTCATACCGAAAAAGTATATTTAATTCTTTTTCCGAAAAAGGATTGTTATCAATTTTATTATCAACATATAATATATCATATTGTATTAATAAAATTGCTTCTGGAATATTTTTAACATGATCTCTATAAAAATTTCGTGGTCCTTCTTCCATTTTTTCCCATTTCAAGGAAGTGTTATCTCCTGTAACAACAATAGCTTCATCCAACGCATTAAATTTATTTCTTAGTAATTCCGCTATTATATCGACTTTTTCACTAAAAATGGCATCATGCATCATATATCTTAAAAATAATTTTTCATCAAGATGAAGTTTTAACTGCTCTTTAGGTGGTAAAAAAGATTGTTCCCATTTTTTAGCCTTAGTTAACATACTCATGTCCATAATTGCCTCTACAGATCTGGATTCATGTTTATATTTTGGTATTTTTAGCATCGCTCTAAGGACACCATTATCAATCTGTGCAATTCCTTTTTCGTTAACCAAGTGAGGAAACTTTTGTTCAAGTAATGATCTTATTAACATTGCTCGTCTAATCATAAAAAACTGATCAAAACTATTCACTTGATTGGGTCCAAGTATATTAATATACCCTCTTAATCTACTAATAAAATCAGGTCCCTTACTATCTCTAAACTTATTCAAAAATAGTTGTTTTTCTTTTTCAATTTTAATTTCTTCTCCACAAAATTCAGAAAAGGAGCTACTAGTCCCTCCAACAAAAACGAATATAGCTTTCCCAATAGGGTGAAACCCTTCTTCATCTTTATAGACACCATCTTGCATTGGTGATAAAAAATATTTTAACCATCCCCAGTTTTCATGAAAATAGGAATCAAATTCATCAAAAATAACAAACGGTATTTTTCCTTCTAGATTAGAATCACTTATTTGATGAAATGCTTTTTGTAACTCTAAGGATGTCGAAAACTGAGAAATATTATAATCCACTTTTTTTATACTTTCAGAAAATTTACTAATAGCCATTTGATTTAAACCATAAGATTTGCCAGATCCAGGAGTGCCAAATATTGCAATAGATAGGGGTCTATTGGCATTTTTTGATGAAATATATTCTGAAATTAAATTCTGTATTGTATGATAGCTTTCAATTTCAATTCTATCTATTGTTTTTAATTTTCCAAATTTAGCAGTAGGTATATGCATTAAAACATTTTCTTCTCCATTTTTAACTAAATCAAATGCCATTTGTGCAATACTAGCAGAGCTTTTCTCTTGTAAAATAGACCAACTATCTTGATATTCTTTATTTAAAACATTGGGTATTTTTACATCTTGTACATATTCAAAAACAGGATCTGTAATCAAATTTTGTTCAAATATGCGCGCATTTGGAAAAGAATCACTAATCACCTTTGCACCAAATCCATAATAAAAATATTTTCTCATGGCACTCATGCCTTCACGAATTCCTTGGAAAATTGAAATTACAAGTTCTTCTACTCTATAGTCTAAAAATGCCGCCGAAAAGCCGGCCACAAAAGCCGAAACTATTCCATACATTTCTCCGCAATTATTATTTCTAAAATCTCCCTCAAACTCATATGGCAAAAAACATAAAAACGATTGATGCATATCATCATTTTCACAATAAATAACCCCCTCTAATCCAAAAAGAACAATAAGATATTTACACTTTAATAAAAACGATAAGTTAGGGTTGTTTTTCAGCTGCCACGTAAAATCAAGTGCCGTTTTTTCCCAAGATATACTTTTACTAATATTAACGCCCTTTGAACGAAGATTATCAGCATTAATAATAACAATAGTTGTATCATTATGATATCTAACTAAGTGTTGCAGCAGCGGATTACCTTCTATCGGATTATCCATTTTATAAAAAACAAGCGGGGTTGTTTTCGTACTTTGAACCGCTACAGGCCAACACTCATTATTTTGATTGAATCCATTATTTTCATCATCAATGACAACAATGGAGGCATCAATCGCATCTTTTTCTAATGGTACCATTGCCATGAACTCATCTGATACCTCTGAAACCCCCATAAATCTACTAACTCTGTAAACTTTGGATTCCCCTTCATTAACAGAACGAGGATATGTTTTGATTTCAATAAATGAATACAAAAAACAATCACTCCCTAAATGAATACCTTCAGGAATAGTGGGAGAAATAACCTCTTGCTTCGTTGCCAAGACAATCATCTTTGCTAAAAGGAATGTGGCTCCGGGTATATACACACGGCGTAAATGAATGTTATTCTCCCAATTCATTTTTTTTTCTTCTTGAGGAAATATATTCCAAAGTAATACATTTATGCAGGTATCTCCCATAACAACAATTTTATTTTTTTTGTTTTTCATATGGTTTTTCTCCCTAACGTACAAATATAGTGTTTTTTAACAAATAATTGTCATCTTATCTATAATTTTTATCATCATTTTTTTTTAATCTATCCATTAATTTTGACCATACAATTTGAGTTTGTTTAAAATCCTTATAATGCTTTTTTACATGTAAATGAAAATAGTCAAATTCATCTAAAATGATTCTAAATTTCTCTTCATTAAAGTAATTACATATACATGGCACAACTTTTTCAAGCTTTTTTTCAACTATATTAATTTCATTTTTATAATTTTTATTTTGTGTTACATAAAGTAAAAGTGGTTTATACCGAATCCATCCAATAGATGCATTCAAAAATCTTTGAGTAATATCTTCTGAATTAGCTTGCATAATTTTTAAATTACTGGGCAACGAACCAAAAAGCAACTGTTCACAGGACAAAAAACTATCATGAAACATATAACAAGGGATTTTTTTGACAACTCGATTGCAAATGCACGTACTTAAAAATGTATCTTCTCCTCTTGCTCCTGGAGGATTATAAAATGGAAATATTCTATCAATTTGTTTTAAATTAAAACCTAAGTTAGAACCAGAAATAAATTTCATTCCATTATTTTCCTTAACCTTTACTGTTCTATTATTTATATCTATATTGACGTTTGCATACGTAATTCCACCACTATCCATTTTTGTTTTTACAGATTGCCAATTAATTATATCGTTGCTTACTGCTTCAACAAAAACACGAAATTTTTTTTTCGAAAGTTCAGAATTAAATTTTATTTGTGGAATTGGCGAAATATATCCGCAATGATACCCGTGTGTTATGTCTGCATACATAAGATTTTTAATATGTGTCAATAACACATTTTCGCCCTTCCATAAAATAGTATTATTAATTTTTATATTGGCTACCGGATATTCATCATCATCAAAAAAAACAAGATAATCAATTTTCCTTTTTATCGCAAAATATAAAACTGCGTTTCTTTTCATTGCATACCCACGACCAAATATTAATTTAGCTTCATCTAGAGTAATAATATCTTTTTCTACCAACATTTTTATTTCATTTGAAACTGTATCTTCATCTAAATAATAAATATAATCTAACATTTTTAATATTTGGAGATCAGTAATAGTATAATCATCTATAGCCGTGTTAGTATAACTTAAATCATATGCAATAAATAAATGAATTGCAATATTGGGATTATGTATTAATCCAGATTCTTTCCAGTTATTTACATACATTTTTATTAAATTTTTAAAATGCTTACGTCCTGTCACAAAACCAACCCCAATATTTATTTTTTTTTCTCTACTCTCCAATTAAATACACCTCTAATTATTTATTAAAAAAAAACACTTTAATAAAAGTGGTTTATACCAAATATGTCCATTTTTATTTTTTACAACTACGAGACTACCAATTTACAACATGTAGACTACGATTTCTAGAAATAAAACCCGATATTAGTAGGTAGCAGTCTATAATGGGCCCAAGGATTTAGACCAGTACTGAAAAATTCAAGAGTGCATGATATAGTATAGGTAACAAAATAGGAGGCTGCCGTCATGCTAAGAAAAAAGTACACTGCTAAGTTTAAAACAAAGATTGTCTTGTCGATTCTTCAAGGCGACAAAGAATTTAATGTTATCTGTTCCGAGAATAGCCTGCATCCGAACATGGTCCGGAAATGGAAGCAAGACTTTTTGCAGAATGCCCATCTCGCCTTTAGCACAGATTCTGAGCGTAAGGCCGTTCAGAGAAAGGATAATGACCTGAAGAAAAAGAACGACCAGATGCTGAAGACCATCAGTCAGTTGACGTTGGAACGCAACTTTCTTCAGGATTGCTTTTGCCAAGCGGGAGAGACCGTCCCACGAATCCTAGAATATGATTCAAAGGGATAAGGGGCTCTCTATCCGTCGGCAGTGTGAGCTGCTGGGGCTGAATCGCTCCAGCCTATATTACATACTAACCAAGCCGGATGCGACAGTTGTCAAACTTGAGAAGACCTTAATGGCGCGTATTGATTATTGGCATACCAGATGTCCGCATCTTGGTTCTCGCAAGATTGTCATCAAACTGCAGGAAGATGGCTTTCCTATATGCCGCAAGACGGTACGCCAACTGATGCAGAACACGTTGAAACATAAGTAGATTAATCTATGGGGATTCAAGGATGCGAAGGCAATGAATGAGGAACATCTATTAACTTGTTCATTGCCATTATACCCGACGCAGGACCCATTCCTGCAATCATGGACAATCTTCTTATGTTGCCAGAATATCAGCCTAAGGAAACTATCATTTAGTGTTACAATTTTCCTTTCCTACGCCATAGAAATATTAGCCAATTTCAGGTTATTACCATTAGCTATTTACAAAAAGAGCCACTTTAATAAAAGTGGCTCTTACCAAATATATTCCATTTTTATTTTTGTTAACTTTTTTTATATTTTCATTATATCACAAAATTTGTATAATATCAAATATATAATAAAGAATGTATGTGTCAAGAAGTTCTCGGTAAATTTTGTCAATTATATTGCATTTATTTTTCCATAGTTACATGAAACAGGCACTCTGCGACGTATGCAAAGCACCTATGAGTTTACATCTGTATACCCTACATCATCAAAATTTACATAATAAATCTTAAAAGTTATGCAAAAAAGCTAATTTCATCATTTTTTACACGCGTATTTCTGTCCCATCCTTAAATGTCACTCTGATATCCTCTTTGCCATAGACCGTAATATAATCGACCAGACTGCACCACAATCTCTCATCAAATTTTCCTATCAAGTTCTGGTCATTAAGATTATCAATGAAAATTTCCAATTGCTCATTTCTCGACCGACTATCTTTTATTTTTTCAGTAACTGCTTCGTATTGTTCCTTTGTTTTGTCATATCGCCTAACAAGGCTATTGTAGCGTTTCTGGTATTCCATCTGGTCTTGGGAAACCCGTGCATTTTTAGCAATACAAATTTCCGTCATATTGGTAAGCGCAATCAGGTCCTGATTCAGCCGTTCATGTTCGCTTTCAAGATTCGCCGTATCACACAATTGTTCCCGTATCATTTGTATATTGGAAATGATTTCGTCCTTATCCCCGACCAGTTTATTCACGGCTTTTATAAAAATGGCTTTGATATCGTCCTCGGTAAGGTGCGGCGTATTGCAGTGATACTTGAATTTATCATTGCAGCGGTAGATAGTCCTGCGGTATTTATCGTTGGAATGCCAGACTTTAGCTCCATACCAGCTGCCGCAGTCGCCACATTTTATCTTCGATGAAAAGATACTGACCCCGCTGTGCCGCTTGCCACCACGCCCACGTCTTTTTATTTCTTCCTGCGCCAAATCAAATACCTGCGGACTGACGATGGCTTCATGATCATTTTCCACATAGTACTGTGGAACCTCGCCCTGATTTGCTTTTGTTTTCTTGGTCAGGAAATCCACCGTATAGCGTTTTTGGAGAAGCGCATCGCCTTTATATTTCTCATTCGTAAGAATACTTCTGACAGTGCTTGGACTCCATACATCGCACCCCGCCGGAGTTTTAATACCCCGTTCCGTCAAATCACTAGCAATAAAGTGAAAGGTATATCCGCTAAGATACAGCCTGTAAATCAGTTTCACGGTCCTTGCCTGTTCCCTGTTCACAACCAGATTGCCGTCCTGCCCTTTGTCATACCCAAGGAACTGCTTGAATGGTACGCTGACCTTACCGTCGGCAAAACGCTTTCGTTGTCCCCATGTCGTGTTCTCGGAAATGCTCCGGCTTTCTTCCTGGGCAAGCGAGGACATGATGGTGATGAGCAGTTCGCCCTTGGCATCAAGCGTCCAGATATTTTCCTTCTCGAAATAAACCTCAATCCCCTTATCCTTAAGTTTTCGCACCGTTGTCAAACTATCCACCGTATTTCTGGCAAACCGGCTGACAGATTTTGTAATGATAAGGTCTATCTTATTATCCAGTGCATCCTTTACCATCGTATTGAATCCGTCACGGTGACGGGTATTGGTTGCCGAGATTCCTTCATCCGTGTATATGCCAACAAACTCCCAGTCATTCCTGCCCTTAATATACGAGGTGTAATAATCAACCTGTGCTTCATAGCTTGTCACCTGATCCTCATGGTCTGTCGATACACGGGCATAACCGGCCACTCTCCGTTTCCGGTGGCTATTGATGGGTTCTGCGGTGTAGCGACTGATGACTGCCGGAATGGTATGTACTCTTCGCGCTTCCACTATAGTTTCCACCTCCCTTCATGTATTCAGCAATTTCCCGTTTTAACCGGTGGCCAACTGCAGCTTTTTCTTCTGCCATCAGTAAAACAAAATGTCAGCTCATCAGTTTTTCCAGTTTCAATATGGTCTATCTGTTTTCGGAATGCGGCATCATCAAATGCTGGTAGGCCGAGCACCGTTGCTGCCAGCTGCTTCAATGGTTCCTCCCGTATACCCGGAACCTTGCAGGATTTCCCTGAAAGCTTGCATCGCCAGTAAGCAACTTTCCCGTTTTTCCGCTTATCCAGACAGCGTTTGAAGCAGATGTTACATTGAACGCATAGAATCCGATCTGTAAAAGCAGAATATTGCTCCGATTTACCACTCATTCGGTACCGCTTCGTCCAAACCCTTTGCTTGTCCTTGAGTTTTTCCGTCCAGTGATCCTTGTTTGCAGTTGATTCCCAGTGCCGGATAATTTTTCGGCCATCTTTCATGTTAAATACCATGACACGATATTCCGGCACAGTAATGGTATCAACTTTTTCAAGGAATATGTTTTCATCAAAAGCCTGCAGTCCAAGGACAGCCGTACATTCCCGTTCCAGCACAATTTGCGGGATAGTTCCTTTTGCGCCACAGTTTTTTCCCTTATATTTATGGGATGTGCATCCCCAGTACCCGATATGCCACCCTTTATATTTCCGTTTGCTACTGACATAACTTTTTCCACAAACGCCGCATTTGATTTTTCCTGTAAAACACGTCGTATGCAATGACTTATTGGCAAATGCCCCTAATTTGCACCGACGTGCCATTTCCTTCTGTACATAATCGAACGTTTTCTTATCAATAATAGCTTCATGAGTATTTTCGACAAAATACTTTGTTCTCTCGCCACGGTTTTTCCGTTTTTTTTTAGTAATAGGATCTTCTATATATGTTTTCTGAAGCAGGAGATTACCGGTATAGGTAATATTGGTAAGTACCTGCTTGATGCTGGGATCACCCCAGTTATTACCATGCCTAGTTTTGATGCCCTTCGCCGCAAGCTCCCGTCTTGTCTCAACCCGTGATTTTCCGTCAAGAAAATTTTGATATATTCGCTTTACAACAGCTGCTTCTTCAGAAACAATTACGAGTTTATCCCCTTCCCATCGATAGCCATATATAAAGAACTTTGCAGGCGGCATGCCCTGTTGGAACCGTTTCTGCACACGCCATTTTATATTCTCGCTGATGGACCGGCTTTCTTCCTGGGCAAAGGATGCAAGGATTGTCAGCATCAACTCACCTTCGCCGCTCAGAGTATGGATATTTTCCTTTTCGAACCACACTTCAACGTCAATCTCTTTCAAGTGGCGTACCGTGCGCAGAAGATCCAAGGTATTGCGGGCGAAACGCTGGATGGACTTGGTCAAGATAACATCTATCTGCCCAGCTTCGGCATCTTCTAACATCCGCTGGAATTCCTGCCGTTTCTTTATCCTTGTCCCGGAAATACCGTAGTCAGCATATACCCCGGCATATTCCCACTCCGGGTTCTTCTGTATGAGGCTGCTGTAATAGCTGACCTGTGCCGATAGGGAATGATGCATCCGTTCCGAGTCCACGGATACGCGGGCATAGGCTGCGACTTTTTTGCGCTGTCGGTTGCCTTAGAATATTTGATACAATTACACGATTATCCCCCTAAACTCTTGAACGATGCACCCTGGGGTGCAAAGTAAAATGCACCCCGCAAGTTATCATTTAAGCGATTTTAAAAGAATCATACTATTTCCTTATTCCCAAAAAATAATGCGAAACGGTATTTTAATAATGTCGCTTAATATATAGATATCCATAGAAAATAAACCAAGCTGAATCAGCCCATTGCGGAATATACCTGACTTTCCATCAACCCATTGGGAAAAGCGCAAACATAGTATTATGCCAGTAATAGATGTCAAAATTCGAAATATTGAATTTCCCCCATATAAAATTGAACAGATATTAACGACTGCAAATGCAAGACTTGCAATTAGGAGTACAGGCATTTTCAAGCCTACAATAAAATTTGGATAATCACGTCGAGCATAAATCCCTAAAAAAACGTACAGCATATTTGATGTCACTATTGGTAATAGAGGAGTAGTAACCGCTAAAAGCGATAAAATCGTCAATCCTAATTTAGATATCCGATATCCCGTAAAGCCAGCAACCATTGTAATAACAAACAATGCATATAAAAACCAAAGTTCTCCATCCGGATTAATGCCGATAATAATTTTCCATATTTGACTAAAGTCATAGGGTCTGTTTGCAAAAGATGACAATAAATATTTCATCGGTGCATAGCACAGACCTACAAATAAATATGGAACCAATAATCTGTGAAATCTTTTTTTCAAGCTGGCAGTTATGGTTTCCCCTTTTGCAATAATTTGTCTTCTTGAAATCAGATAACCAGAAATAAAAAAGAACAACGGCATATGAAAACTATAAATTACTGAATGAAGTATGCGCATATATGAACTGGAAATTCCAGTTGGTGCAGTAGCATCAGGAATACAATGACCCACTACTACCAAAATAATTGCAATTCCTTTAGCTATATCCAAATAATTTAGTCTTGTCTGTCTGTCTGTCTGTCTGTCTGTCTGTCTGTCTGTCTGTTAAAAGCGTGCTTCCGCTCATAGCATATGTCAAGTCCTTTCTGTCATTAACTTTATGTTTTCCGTTAATAAAATATTACCATAGAATGGGTATGTGCGGTACCCTGAACACGCAAAAACCGCTCTGCATTTCCATCCTGCAAAGCGGCTTCTTTTATGCCTTGATTTCCGTACCATCTTTAAAGACCACGGTGATGTCCTCTTTATTTTTTACTACTATTTTATCGACCAGTAAACACCAGAGTGACTGGTCAAATTCGGTGAGCAGGCTATCCCGACCTTTCAGTTCCTGAATGAACCGTCCAAGCTGCTCATTCCGATCCTGGCGGTTTTCAATCTTCTCACACAGTTGTTCGTACTCAATTTTCATTGCATCATAGCGGCTGATGATGTCATCATACTGTTTTTGGTACTCTTCCTGGTTCTGCGCCACCCGTGCATTCTGTTCCACAGCATTCTGGGCCATTTCCACCAGGATGCCGATTTCCTTCTGCATGGCATCTCGTTTGGCTAGAAGGTCTCCGTTGTCACAGATCACCTGCCTAGCATCCTCGATGGTTTGGATGATCTCATCCTTCTCTGTAATCATCTTGTTCATTGCCCGGACGAAGTACATCTTGATTTCCTCTTCCGTCAGATGTGGTGTCCTGCATCCAGTCTTGTTGCGGAACTTGTTGTTGCACTGATAAATGATCCTGCGGTACTTGTCATTGGAGTGCCAGACCTTCGCACCGTACCATCCTCCGCATTCAGCACACTGGATTTTGGTGGAAAAGATGCTGGTACCACTAAAGTACTTCCGTGCTTTATTTCTACGTTTCAGTTCCGCTTGCACCATTTCAAAGGTCTGAGGTTCAATAATGGCTTCATGGTCATGCTCTACATAGTATTGGGGGACTTCTCCTTCGTTGATTTTCGTTTTCTTTGTAAGAAAATCAACCGTATAGCTTTTTTGTAGAAGTGCATCTCCCTTGTACTTTTCGTTTTGAAGGATACTGTAAACCGTACGTGCACTCCATTTGGATTTTCCTCCTGGGGTTTTGAGTCCTCGTTTTGTTAGTTGCTTGGCAATAGTTGTTGTTCCCAAGCCTTCTAGGAAAAGCCTGTAGATGAGCTTGATCGTTGTTGCTTCTTCTGGTACAACTACTAGCCCACCGTTCGGTCCTTTCTTGTATCCGAGGAAACGGCTGTAAGCAACGCTGACTTTGCCATCGGCAAACCGCTTCCGATGACCCCAGGTGACATTTTCTGAAATACTCCGGCTTTCTTCTTGGGCCAGGGAACTCATGATCGTCAGGAGCAACTCTCCCTTGCTGTCAAAAGTCCAGATGTTTTCCTTTTCAAAGTAGCACTCTATCTTGTGTTCTTTTAATTTCCGAATAGTAGAAAGGCTATCGACGGTATTTCTGGCAAAGCGGCTGACAGACTTTGTAATGATCAGGTCAATTTTTCCTTCCAGAGCATCATTGACCATTCGCTTGAATCCATCACGATGGCGGGTATTTGTACCAGAGATTCCTTCATCCGTATAGATACCTACAAATTCCCAGTCATCCCGCCCTTTGATATAGTTTGTATAATAATCGACCTGGGCTTCATAGCTGGTAATCTGATCATCGTGGTCTGTTGAAACCCGTGCGTACCCTGCTACTTTCCTTTTCTTCCGACTATTTATCGGAGATGATGTATAACGGCTGATTGTTGCCGGAATCGCTCTTACTGTTTTTTCCATCGATTATCCTCTCTCTTCCATTCTTCTTTCAGCGCAAGCATTATTTTTTTAGCCTCTGGGTCCTTGCGTTTTGCATATTGCATGATTTCATGCATATAAGCCCGATACGCTTCGCTATGACGGGTTCCCCGTTTTCTTTCTCTATATTGCCTGGTTTCCATATGGCCATCTTTAAAATGGAATGTTATCTCTCCATTCAGGACAACTGCTTTTTCAAGGGATTCATCCATTTTTTCCTCATTGAAAGTGTCCAGTCCCAGCACAGAAGCAGTTAGCTTTTTCATAGTACTGTCTTTGATGGCTTCATTACCACATATACCAGCACACCGCCAGTACCGTTCCTTTTTTCCATCAGAATATGTAGTTTGTTGGCTCCTGTAATTTTCCCCACATTTCCCGCATTTGATAAACCCCGTGAACTCATTGAATATCTTTCGATTGGGATTTGTGCTTTTTAGCTTATGTCTTTCTCCCCATTCCTTCCGGCGTTCACTAGTCCATGCGTCCTTCCGGGCAGTAGAAACCCATTGCCGTGTAATCTGCTCTCCATTTTTCATATGAAACACCATAACATGTGGCTCAGTGACTACAATTTTATCCACATGATTCAGAAAGATTTTTTCATCAAATTTGGAAAGCCCCAGAACTTCTGTGCATTCTTTAATAAGGACTTTCTGTGGGATAGCTCCCTTAGAACGGCAGGTTCTTCCTCTCTCTTTATGGGAAATACAGGTCCAGCAATCCTTATTTTTCCGTTTACTGCGAATATGCACAAAACTCTTCCCGCAGATTCCACACCTGATTTTGGTGGTAAAACAGCAGGTATCGATGGACCAGTTTGCTAAAGCCCCCAGTTCCCGCCGTCTTTCCCTTTCTTCCTGTACCTTTTTATAGGTTTCCATGGGGATAATGGCCTCATGTGTATTTTCCACAAAATATTGTGGGAGTTCTCCATGATTGATTTTGGTTTTTCCGGTGATGGGGTCTGCCAAATAGGCTTTCTGGAACAATAGATTACCGGTGTAAGTAATATTCTCTAAAATTCTCCGGACGGCCGAATTCCCGAAATGTTTCCCATTAAAGGATTTGATTCCCATTTCTTCCAGCTGCTTTTCCGTACTCTCGGCTGATAGGCCCTTCAAAAAGTTATCATAAATGAGCCTTACGATGGCTGCTTCTTTCGGTTCAACAACAAGTTGGTCATCGTTCCAGCGGTAACCGTAAATTCGGAATCGTCCATTGGGAATCCCTTTTGCAAACCGCTTCCGGGTTGCCCATTTGACATTTTCGCTGATGGAACGGCTCTCTTCCTGGGCAAAGGATGCCAGGATGGAAAGCATCAGTTCGCCGTCACCCGTAAGGGAGCGGATATGCTCTTTCTCGAACCGCACTTCTATACCCAGGTCTTTCAAATGCCGCACTGTCGTTAAAAGGTCTACCGTGTTCCTGGCAAAGCGCTGGATGGACTTTGTAAGGATAATGTCAATCTTTCCTGCTTCACAGTCTGCCAGCATCTGCTTGAATCCTTTTCGCTTGTCGATGGTTGTTCCGCTGATGCCGTCGTCTGCATAGACACCGGCAAATTCCCATTCCGGGTTTCTCTGGATCAGGCCGTTATAGTAGCTGATCTGAGCCGATAGGGAATGGTTCATCCGTTCCGACTCCACGGAGACCCGGGCATAGGCTGCCACTTTTTTTCTCCGCGTGATGGTCGGCATGGGCCGACTGACCCGCGTGATTTTCTTCATTGTATCAACTCCTTTTGCTACTATTACTCACTCTGAACCGGATTTATAGCAAGTCGATATCTGCTAATAATGGGCCGATCACAGGAGAATATTTATTCCGAATCTGCCGCTCAGCTTTTCCGTATTCAGCTTTTGTAATCAGGCCCTCCTGGAGCATTCCTCTGATGAAATGCATGGCGGCCAGGTACATCTTCTCCTGCTTCAACTGCTTAGCGTCCATCCTGGCCACCTCCGAACCTGTCTTTTACATAGCAAGTGTGGGAGCAGTATTTGCGCTGCCCATTCCCGTAGACGGTGAATGTCTTGTGGCAGCAAGGGCATTCCATCTTTCGTACGATTCTATGGTTCACCTTGTCCCGATGGCTGTTCCACCAGGCCATCCGGCAGGTATCGGAGCAGAACTTTTTCTCCTTCCGTTTGCCGTTCTGCTCAATGGGCTGACCGCATTGCAGGCAGTGATGGGCTTGTTCTGTTTCCGGCTCCTTGAGGGATAAAGGGTGTCTGCGGCAGTAGGATTTGACGGTATTCTCCGACATGCCTGTTTCTTTGGCGATTTTCCGATACCCGACTCCCTGGAGCCGCAGTTCCCGAATCTGTGCTTTCTGTATATCGTTCATGAATAAACACCTCCTGCTTACTAGCCACGGCAGGAGGTGTTTTCTGACGGTTTCGTTCAATCTTTCTGATAAAACTCACATTCATACCCATCCGCCCGGAGGATCAGACCTTCCGCCCAGGATGGGGTCCTTCCCATCTGCTGGCAGATGGCATCCACGCTTACGTCCTTGCGGCACTCGATGATCAGTTCATCGTGGACGTGGCCTACAATAGCACAGTGCCGCAGGGTCTGCATGGCATAGCATAGGATATCCCTGGCCGTTCCCTGGACGATGTTTTCCACAAACTTTGGTCCGTAGCTTTCCAATCGTTCCCATTTCTTAGTAGCTCCGATACCCTCATAGGTCACGGATTCCCCACCGAATTTATTCTCCCCGATCCGAGGCTTCACGTAGGAAAGCCGCCGCCCACTGGGGAGTTCGATGAACAGCATGCCGCTCTTACAGAGGAACCTGAGATTGTTGACCTGGACGGGGATCCGCTGCTTGATGGCGGTTTTCACAGCCTTATCCACCTGCCACCAGAAATCCACGATGTGGGGATTGGCGGCCCGCCAGGATTGGACCAGAGGTCCCAACTCCTCTTCCGGGATCCCCATATCCATGGCCCCCATGGCCTTCAAGGCACCCACGGAGCCGCCATAGCCGCAGTTATGCACCAGGCAGTCCGATACGGTAAAACGGTGATGGGGTCCGGCATTGAGGATGTCGTAGACCCTGGCCCGGGCAGGCGGATCTCCATACCGTATCACGATTGATGAGCACAATCTTCGAAGGTGGTACCCATTCTCCGCCGCTGTCCGAAACAGGACGGGTTCCTTCTTTTCCTCTACATAAACCGGGTGATCCGGGGTAGCCAGGAGACCTGCATACCGCATCACCTCTCTTTCGCCTCTGTAGACCACCCCATCATGGTGGACCCAGTTCTCTCCATCCCAAACCCGGTCTTCCGTGGTCATATTTTCAATGGGAATGAGGCCATGATCTGTAAGGACAAGCTGCCCTTCCGCGATACAGGCCAGTTCCGCGATTTTCCCCTTCTGGCGCAACTCCCCGTTCACTCCGTGTTTCACCACGGGCACTCCAAACATCTGGCTGGCCGTTGAGCAGTAGATGTCCTTCCCGGCTGCAAAGGCTGCGGCTTTCCACTTTTCCCCGGCCATCCAGGAAATGACCCTTGCCTCAATGGCCGAGAAGTCCGAGACCACAAACTTCATGCCCTCACGGGGCACAAAGGCGGTCCGAATCAGCTGGGACAGCACATCCGGCACAGAATCGTAGAGCAGCTCCAGGGCCTCGTAGTTTCCTTGCCGCACCAGATCCCGGGCTTCTGAAAGGTCCGGCAGATGGTTCTGAGGAAGATTTTGCAATTGTATGTGCCGCCCCGCAAACCGTCCAGTACGGTTCGCCCCATAGAACTGGAACATGCCCCGGGCCCGGCCATCCTGACAGGCAGTCATTTCCATGGCCTGGTACTTCTTCACCGAGGACTTGGCCAGCTTCTGCCGGAGCTGCAGCACACTGCGGAGAGGCTCCTGGGCAGTTTTCAATAATTCTTTCACCTCCTTTTTCCCCAGGGAGTCCGACTTTAGACCACGGGCTTCCAGCCAGCCCAGCATCTGGAGGACGGAGTTGGGATTCTCCAGTCCGGTCTTTTCCTTTAGAGCGGTCATCAGGCTCTCCCGGCTTTTGGCATCCATGGCCACCGCCTGCCGGGCCAGCTCCAGATCAATAGCGATTCCCCGGTCGTTGATTTCCTGGTCCTGATGGTATTCCTCCCACACCTGGTCTGGGACAGGATACTTTTGCAGCCTTTCCTGGATGGCCATTTCCACTTCCACATCCCGCTTGTTGTAGCTCTTGAAGAGATTCCATTTATCCGGGGCATGGCTTGGAAGGTTCCGGGTCCTGCCCCCGTTGGTCTTAGTTTCCTTGCAGGGCACGCAAAAGTAACGGATCAGGTCCCGCCCTTCCTTCATTTTCTGGTTGTCCAGGTTCAGCACCGCTCCCACTCCCTCCAGGGAAAGGGGCAGCCCCATATAGGCAGACCACACCATGGAACACTTCCAGCCGGCCGGGTTCAGGAACCGTGCACAGTCCTTAGAAAGCGAGTGCCGGTCATGGAAGGGATCCAGGCTCCTCCCCAGATCCGTGAGATACCGGGACAGACACGCCCGTTCGAAATTGGCATTGAAGGCCCACTTAGTGATGGAGTCATCGGTTAGCACATCCAGAATCTCTTCCGGAATGGTTTCCCCCCGGGCCAGATCGACCACTTGTACCTCTCCCCCATCCACCGCATAGCCAAACAGGAGGATAGCAAAATCCGGGGACTCGGCGTACTTATACACCCCACACTTGGCCAGGTTCACATCGCTGTAGGTTTCAATATCGATACTGATGGTTTTCATACGTTTCACCTCGAGAAAAGCGGCGAAGCACAAGGCCCCGCCGCCACCATTTACCAAGTCTTATTTCCGAAAGGATTCCATTTGTTTGCGATGATATTCTGCTTCCCGTTCTTCCCGATTCCGGGCCGCAATTTCATCCCGCTGGTCCTTTTTGATATCCGTGTAGATCATGGCCACGAAAAAGCCGCCAACACACAGGGCAACCAGACAGTACAGGCAATCCAGAATCAACTTCAAAATATTTTCCATTATAGTTCCTCCTTAGTCCAGGAAATCATCATCGTCTGCCGTAGCAAAGTCGTCTTCTGCCCGGGGTTTTCCGCCCAGAGGTTCCCCGTCACGAATCTTCTGCAGGTTGTTCAGGCCGCAGGCAATGCCCTTGTTGCCGTTGGAATTAAAGGCGTAGAAGTTGATGGAGGCTCTTCCATAGACCCCGCTGTACACTTCAGACCGTTCCAGAATCTGCTGACAGGAAGAATCTACGATGCCGGGCTTTGTGGCAGAATTGGCATTAATGAAGTAGCTGTCCTTGTAGGTATCATCCCCAGGCCGTTCCAGATCTCCGTCACGGAGCGGGTTCTTGATGGTTTCCAGCTTCGGCACGATGCGGCCGTTTCCTTTGAGCTTGCCCTGCCCTTCCTCATAGGCTGCTTGGATAGCCGCTTTCACCTTTTCCACAGTCTTCGTATCAGACTTGGGGATGATGAGGCTCACGCTGTACTTGGGGGTTCCTCCGTTGATGGATTTAGGTTCCCAGACGTTGGCGTAGGACCAGCGGGTATTTGCTCCGGTAATGACTTTGCAAGGGTTTACATAATGTTTCATTGTTCGTTCCTCCTTAATTTTCACTGCTAAAATCTTCTGCCGCGGTATACATAGCCGGGCGTTTGTCCGATTCCGGTACCAAGACCGGTTTGCCTTGGGGCTTTTCAATGAGGCCGGACAGAAGTTCATCAAACCTCCGTTTCCCCAGAAGGCGGGTCAGGGCCGTGATGCCCATGAGTTTCTTTTCGTAGGGAGAGTATCCGGCTTCTTCCACTTTGGCGGCTACCGCATCGTCATCTACATAACGGCGATTGGAGCGCCCTTCCACCAGTTTCCAGCCAGCCCATGCCTTGCCGGAAAGAGCCTGCTGCAAGGCATATTCCTTAATATCTCCCACCCAGGCTACAAGGTCATCGGCCTTTTCCAGCACTGCTTCCACTTCTGCGTCACAGAGAGTAGATGGCATGGCGAAGTCGTACCTGGCAAGTTCCAGGTTATACTCTGCCCGTTTCCGGCAGGTGGCCCTGATCTTGCAGAACCGGCAGTGCTCACCGGCTTTGTACTCCCCTTCGCCTTTAGCCGCCATGGCTGCCGTGGGTTTGAGGACTTTCTCCGCCCATTGAAACAGGTCGCCTTTGGTCATTTCGTAGGTGCTGACATTATCCCGTCTTGGCTGGAAGATGGTCATGGAGACCCTTTGGATATCGTAAATCCCGTCGAAGAGGTCCAGTGCCCCCAGGGCATAGCACATCATCTGGGGATTCTTCTCCGCACTGACTTCCACACCAAGCCCGTGCTTGTAATCGATGACGGTCAGGGTATCGTCCGCCACAATGACACAGTCTCCTGTACCGAACCCATCCGGCACCCATTTCGAGAAGTCCAACCGCTGTTCTACAAGGACGATGGGATCCTTGCACTCTTTCTTTGCTTCCGCAAGCCGCTCCATGACGAATTGGGCATAGTCGTCCGTGCATTCAGCCATTTCCTCGCTGTAATAGTCGAGGGTCCCCGTAGGGTTCTGGGCCTTCCTGCCCAGGGCTTCCTTCACCTTGTATTCGCAAAGGGTATGGGCATCCGTACCCTCCCGGGCAAAGTCGCTTGTGGTGTCCGGCCGCTTAGCACACTCCAACGCAGAAGGCGGGCAAGCCAGCCAGCGATAGCTGGACGAGGCGGAAAGAACCGCATGCTGCTTATCCGGCATGGCTGATTTCCTCCAGTTCCTTCATGAAGGCTTCATAGTCTTCCGGCTTTACGCTGGAGAGCTTTTCCGCCCCATATTTTTCGATGAGGGCTTTCACTTCTGCCGTGAATCCCTGACGGGACTTGTCAGCCGCCGTTTTCCTGACTTCTTCAAAAGAAAGGGCCTTCCGCTCTGGAATCACCTTTTCCGGTTCTGCTGTGCTATTGTTCATCTCGTTTTCCAGAGCTTCTACAATCCGCAGCAGGGTCTTTGTGCAATTGGCCATTTCGTTCGCCAGATTTTCAAGATTGTCCTTCGTCACCTTAGTTTCCTCCTTCGTTAATTTCCCTGATGGCCAGTTCCTCTACGGAGTCGCCTGGCACGATGATGGTTACTTTTTCCTTCCCACCCAGCAGGAACCGCAGAATCCGTTCCCGCACGGACACAGACCGTACGGCAGCGATATGCCCACCACCCTTTGCCGCAGAAACGCTGATGCTAACTCTTTGCTTCATGGCTTTTCCTCCTTTCTGAGGGTTAGTATCGTTTTCCCCTTCCACTCTTTAGCCTTGGGAGAGTGGATTTTCTGACGGTTTCCAAAAAACTTTAAAATTTTTTTCTGGCATATAAAAAGCCGGTATGAGAAGCTACTATGGCTCCCATACCGGCTAAGGTTTGTTATGATCGAGTTAGAGACAAAAAAAAATAAGAGGACCGTCACTTGGACGTTCCTCTTGCATCCTATATTCCTTAAGGCGGAATTCCTACTCCGCTTACTCTGCTTATTTAAAAAACAGGAAATAGATGATTGCCAGTATGACGACTGCCGTAATAATCATCGGCCACTTTACTCTTTTATTGAGCCGATGATGTGCATAAACGGCCCACGGTTCCCGATTCCCTTTCACATAGGCCTTTTCTCCAATATTCATTAAAATAAGTGCCGCTTTGTTTACCGTTATATCAAGCGAAGTAAAATATTCTCCAGCTCTTGTACGTAATTTTAGGATTTCTTCTTTATCTGCGGGATTTCTTTCAATCATTTCTTGCAAGTCTTTCTTATCCATCCCTGCAAAAAATAATTCCAATGCGGTACATGTGACATAATATCCCATATATTCACTTAGATCGATTTCTCTTTCTGTCCACTTTTCCATAAAAGCATCCCTTCCATATTCAGCAATCGGAAGCAGCCTCAAAAGAGGCTGCTATTCTTACTGCTCAATCAGCTTCTGGAGCTTTTCCACGTACATAGCCCGGATGGCGGCCAGCAGCCTGCCCCAATACTTCAGGCCGATATCCGGATGGCTTTTCCGGTATTCTTTCACATCACTGGCCTTTTTCAAGGCGTCCTGGTTTACCTGCTTGTCGTGTTCACCTTTCTTGATATCGTAGGTTTCGATGAAGAATTCCAGAGCCTCGGGATCCACACACCATTCCCGGGCAAAGGTATCGATGGTGTCTTTCACCCTGGCCCGTACCCGGTCGTTCATTTCATCCACAAAACTCCGATTCACAAAAGCTGCCGGGTTGTCCTGGTAGTCTTTCCAGATTTCTTCCAGGACTTCGGCTCTGGCCGGATTGGTCTTCCGGAACCGGGCGATTTCTTCGTTGATTTCCTGGAAAATCTTCTGATTCTTGGCCGTATCCGCAATCATCAGGGCCGATTCATCGGGCCGGGTGGCTTCCATCAGTTTCAGGATGTAATCCTCATCGATCTGGTCCCTGTGCCAGCACCGGAGCTCGTAGTTGATGGCGGTGTTCACTTCTTCGTCCCCGCCATCCCCCGGGTCCTTCTTCAGTTCTTCCTTTACATTCCGGAACTTGCCGCTGTACCCTTCGATGATTTCTTCGGCAATCTTGTAATCCCGTTCCAGGTCCCGGTCCTGGAATTCGGAATACACCTGGATATCCCCGTAAGCATCGTCAAAATCCCGAAAGGCCTTCAAAAAGCTGATTTTCTGCTTTTTCGTCAGCCCATCCACCGCTTCCGGGCGGTCTGCAATCTGCCGGAGTTTCCCCAGGGCTTCCCGGAATTTCTTTTCCGCTTCTTCCCAGGTGGGTGCCTGGACAAAGCTGCCGCCCCCGGCGGAATACAGGGTCATGGCCTCATCCACCGCCCGTTTGAAATGGGCCGGCACCTGGAAGGTGACGATCTGCCCGAACCGTTTCTGGCTGTCAAACAGCCGGTTGGTCCGGGAAAAGGCCTGGATGATCCCATAGGACCGCATGGGCTTCCGGTCGATGAACAGGGTGGACAGACAGGGAGCATCGAACCCGGTAAGCAGCCGGTCCACCACAATCACCAGATCCAGCTGGGCTTCCCGTACCTGGTACTGGGATTTTTTCCGGGCCAGACGATCGTTGACATTGGCGTTGTAGGCGTTCAGCTGGTCCAGACCGAACTGGGTACCGAACATCTCGTTGTAATCCTGCAGGGATTCCTTCATCCGATCCTGGTTCACGGAGCTGTTGTCCTCATTTTCCGTTACGGAATAGGTAATGGCCACTTTGGGAAAATCTGCCAGTTTCCGTTTGATGGCGCTGCTCACTTCCAGCCCCGGCACTTCTCCCGCCTTCACATCCTGGAACAGTTGGTAATACCGCTGGGCCTGCTGGATGGAGCTGGTGGTCAGAATGGCGGTGAAGTTGTTCCCCTTCCCCCGGTCCAGTCCCAGTTTGCCGCTGGAACGGTTGATGATGAAATCCACCACCTGGCGCATGTGCCCTTCGTCCTCATAGGCAGCATCCAGGATTTTCTCCCGGAGCAGGACCTTTTCCAGGCTGTATCCGTCCTCATCTTCCTCCCAGCCGGTCACCTGGTTCTTCCGGGCCAGGTCCTCCAGGTCAAAGGTGCTGTGGTATTCCACCTGGAACCCCAGCACTGCCCCATCGTGGAGAGCTTCCTTGATGGTGTACCGGTGGAGGCATTTTCCGTACTGTTCCTGAGTGGTCTTGGGCAGGTTCCCGGCGCTGTTCTTGGCATCTTCCTGAAAAATCGGGGTACCGGTGAACCCGTACCACAGGGGCCGGGTAAAATACTGGTCCAGCTGGGCCTGGGCTGCCGGGGATACCGCCCGGTGACATTCATCCACCACGAACACCAGCCGCAGTTTGTGGAGTTTTTCGTATTGATTGGACCCTTCCGGGTACCGTTTCATCACCCGCTGGAGCTTCTGGATGGTGGTGACGATCACGTCCCCGCCTTTGGCCTGGAGTTTTCGCATCAGGTCACTGGTGTTGTCCGTTTCGCTCACATCGATGGTATCACACTGGGCATAGGCCTGGAAGGCCCCGGTGGTCTGGTTGTCCAAATCCTTCCGGTCCACCACGAAGATCACCTTGTCCACACTGGGAATCTGGGTCAGGTAATGGGCTGTTTTGTAGGAGGTCAGGGTTTTGCCGCTGCCAGTGGTGTGCCAGATGAAGCCGGACTGGGTGCCCCCGTCCGTATAGGGATTCACGGCATTTTTCACCGCTTCGATGGCGTGGATCTGGTAGGGCCGGAGCAGGATGATGGCCTTCCGTTCGCTGTCCAGCACCGTATATTGGGACACCATCCGGTGGGCCGCCGGAATGGACAGCACATCCCGGGCAAAGGACAGGTAATCAGTCTGGGGCTGGTTCTTGTCATCCAGCCACAGGGACAGGAACTGGGGATTCAGGCTGTTTTCCGCAGCGGCGGCAATGTACCGGGTATCCGCCCCGTTGGTCACCACGAACATCTGGAGGGTGGAGAAAATATCCCGGAACACCCCTTCCTTCAGGTATTTCTTAATCTGGTTGAAGGCTTCCATATAAGGATGGGCCCGGTTCTTCAGTTCGATGTGGATCATGGGCAGTCCGTTGATGAGCAGGGTCACATCTCCCCGGCGGTTCCGGTCCAGGGCTTCTTTCCGGGGAAACTGGATCTGATGCACCACTTCATAGACGGAAGAGCCCCCGGCCACGTCCACCCGTTTGAACACCACCGGGTGGATGGTGCCCAGGCTGGCGTCTTCCCGCTGGATATCCACCCGGGCCACCCCGTTTTCTCCCAGCATCCATTTGGCCCCGTCGTAAAAAGTGGGGAAACGGAGCTGGTTCTGCACCTGGAGGAATTCTCCATCCGTAAGAGGATGGGCGTCAAACAGCTCTTTGTTGTTGTTCACCAAGATCCGCCGGAAATTGTCCCACAGGTCCTGGATGGTGTGAAGGTCCTCCCGGAGTGTCCACTGGGACTGCTGTTCCGTCAGCTGCCGGAGCAGGTGCTGTTCCATGCTTTCTTCCGATTCATAGGAAGTCATACGGTTTCCCCCTTATACAAACAGATTTTGCAGCAGGAATTTTTTCAGCGTTTGCAATGCTTCCAGCTTACGCTGATGAAGGGTGATGAGGTTGTCAAGCTTAGCCAGAAATTCAGCAATCTTATTTTGTTCTTCAATTTTTTCTGGTATCTTTATATTAATTGTGCTGAGGACGGGAAATTTTAAGTTCCAGTTATCGGAAGTTATTCCCTGCGAATTTATCTGAAAAACGTGTATTAAATCTTTTGTTTTAAATAGATATGATACAAACCTGGCATCTATTCCATCATGTGGCTTTAACACTGTATATGCTGGGCTTACGATACCTTCATAATCCGAAAAGCCGCTTGCGCCCTGCCACATTCTCATAGAATTATAAGCAATATCACCAATACACACTTTTTTATATTTTGATTTATCTTGATTGGAACTATCATGCCGTTCTAATTCTGAAAAACGTTTTATACCTTCATTTATTGTGACTGATAATAGCTCACCTTTAGGCATGCTCTCTTTACGTTCGGTAAAACAATCTCCTATCTTACGCTGTTCCCAATCGTCCGTAAACCCTTTGAACCGGATTTTCGGGACCTTCTCCCCTTTGTCCGGGAACAGGTTCTGGAGGAAATAGGCTTTCAGCTTTTTCAGCTGGTCGGACTTACGCTGATGAAGGGTGATAAGGTGGTCGAGCTGTGAAAAGCATCTGCTTATTTTGCGTTGCTCTTCAAGTATCGGATAGCTAAGCCCAATTTGAGCAAGATCATCATTATGAAGATGAACAATAGATTTTCCTTGAGCCCTTCGTGCCATATCTAAGTGTGGCTCGCCATTCGATATACTGATTGCCAAAAAGGTAGAATCAATCTTTTTATTCGGATGAATAATATTTAAGTCGCTTCCCAGCAATATCCCTGGCTTTTCAACAACGGAAGCTATTGAAATGTCTTCAGCAGTTTCTCCTGAAGCAGGGACGATGACCTCTCCACCCTTGCTATAGATAGAATCAGTTTTATCTTCAACAAATGTATCCACATCTTTTATAACAGTTTCGTATTTTGTATAAAGACGACCATATAAGATTATTGGCGTGCCAGATTCTCTTAAATCTGACTTTGAATAACCTATTCCTTTGGAAAATATGGCAAGTTCCGACAACTTCCGCTGTTCCCAATCGCTCGTAAACCCCTTGAACCGTACCACCGGAACCTTCTTCATTTCTTTTTTCATCATCCCATCTCCTTACTGAAACAGGTGAAGCAGGTCCTGGAGGTCTTTGGCCTTTTTAGGGTCGTCGGTGGTCAGCTCTTCCATCATATCCGCCAGTTCTTTTTCCGCAGCCTGAATCTGGTGGTTGGTGGCAGCCATTTCCCGGTTCACTTCTCCCAGATCGATTTCCGGTTCTGGTTCGGAGGTATCCACATACCGAGGGATGTTCAGGTTAAAGTCGTTTTCCTGGATTTCTTCAAAGGAGGCCACATGGGCGAATTTGTCCACGTCCTTCCGGTCGGTGTAGGCCTGAAACAGCTTCTGGATGTTGGCCTGGGTCAGGGTGTTCTTGGCCTTGCCTTTTTCAAATTCCTGGCTTCCGTCGATGAACAGCACATCCCGGCCGGGACGGTCTTTTTTCAGCACCATGATGATGGTGGGGATGCCGGTGGAATAGAAGATCCCTGCCGGAAGGCCGATCACTGCATAGATGTACCCTTTTTCCAGCAGCTTCTGGCGGATCTTCCCTTCCGCAGCCCCCCGGAACAGTACCCCGTGGGGCAGGACGATACCCATGGTGCCGGTATCTTTCAGATGGTACAGGCCGTGGAGCAAAAAGGCATAGTCGGCCTTGGATTTGGGAGCCAGCACCCCATAATCGGAAAACCGGGGGTCACTTTCGAACCCCTTGTCTGCACTCCAGTGCTGGGAATAGGGCGGGTTCATCATGACCCCGTCGAAATTCGTCACTTCATCACTGGGCCAATCCCGGTCCAAGGTGTCCGCATTCCGCAGATGCTGGTTGGTGGCAGCGATCCCGTGGATGATCATATTCATCCGGGCCAGGTTATAGGTGGATGTTTTGATTTCCTGGCCGTAATACTCTATGGAATCCACATCCTTGATATAATGGCGTACATTCAGCAGCAGGGAACCGGATCCCATGGCCGGATCGTAGGCGCTGAAGCCCTTTTTGGCTTCCTGGCCCCAGGTCACAATGTGGGTCAGCAGCTGGGAAACCGATTGGGGCGTATAGAATTCTCCTGCCTTCTGGCCCATATCTGAAGCAAAAGTGCCGATCAGATATTCATAAGCATCCCCCAGCACATCCCCGCTGTGGCTGTCCAGGTTCAAGAGAGCCAGGGCCGTCATCACCTGGGCGATCATGTCATTCCGCTTCTGGGGGGTGGACCCCAGCTTGGTGGAATACAGGTCCACATCGTCGAACAGATGGCCCAGAAGGTCCGGATTGGACTGTTCAATGTCCCGGAAGGCCTGGTTCAGATTTTCCAGCTGGAAGGTCTGCTTCCGGATGGAATCCATCAAAGCGGCAAAGGTAAAATCCGGTTTGATTTCATAATCCATGTTCATGGTTTCCAGCAGGTCTTCGTGGAATTCTTCCGCATCGTAATATTTTTTATACACCCCCTGACGGGCCTCTTCCGTGGCCACATCCTGTGCTTCCACTTTCCCGGCATCCACCAGGGCATTGGCAGCCGCTTCCAGGGTCTTGTCGGACAAATGCTTGTAAAAAATAAGGCCCAGAGCATAGTTCATATAGTCCGCTGCCCCCATGGTCTGGCGCATCACGTTGGCAGAATCCCACAGAACCTGTTCCAGGCTTTTTTCGTCAGTGCTCATCGTTGTGAATCTCCTTTAGGATAATTTGGCGTGCTTGTTTGTGATATTTTTATTGTATCACAGAATCAGGGCCTCTTTTTCGTTAATTTTATTATACCCCACCCCCTGTCCAAAAAGGCGGACAAAAAAGACGTCAGACTGGCCCTTGGGGCCGCATCTGACGTCTTACAAGAGCCCTGCCGGGCGGCCAGGGAAGGGCTTCCCTGCGGGCAGCCCCTACCACGTTGGGGTCAGAGATGCAACAGAAAATCAGAGAAACGGGGTTGTCAAAAAATCCGTTCCTGTGACCGTTAGATCGAGCGTTCGATTACAACGGCGTAAAAGCGAGCCGATGTCCCGCCCTTCCCGGCCGCCGCTTTTCACCCTGCCGCCTCTTCAATCCGTTTCAGCATGGCTACAGCATTTTCTTCACTGGCCTCTGTAGGATACAGTGCGCTTCGGCTCAAATCCCGTTTGTACTGGAGCAGGGCATCCAGGTTCAGATCAAAGGATGCATCTTCCGGGAAATCCGTATCCACAGCCATGGGGAGATAGACGGTCACCGCTTTTTTCTGTCCGATCCGGTAAGCCCGGTCCGTGGCCTGGTCTTCTTTGGCCGGGTTCCAGCAGCGGCTGAGATGGATCACATGATTGGCTCCGATGATGTTCAGCCCCACACCGGCAGCCTCCGGAGACAGCAGCAGCACCTGGAACCCTGGTGCCCGATTGAACTGATCCACCATTTTCTGCCGGGCCACAGCCTGTGTGGTCCCGTTAATGGGAGGCTGCATCTGGATTTTGTAGATTTGTTCCAGAAAAGTCCGGAGCAGCAGCTGAATTTTCCGGCTTTCCACAAAGATCAGGGCTTTTTCCCCTTTCTCTCTCACTTCATCCAGGATTTTCCTTGTCCGCATCAGTCTGGCAGAGGAGCCAAAGAAATGCTCCGGATCACCCAAAGTATATTTCTTTACATTCCCGCCGGCTCCAAGACTGGGACAGAGAGAAATATCCCGGAGCCGGGCAATGGCCTGGAGCATGGTGATGGATTTATCTCCCTGCCCTTCCCGTGCTTCCCGGACTACTTCCCCATACAGTTTCCGCTGTTCTTCCGGCATGGAATCCTTGAACCGGAGGATTTCTTTGGCAGGCAGCCCCAGATTTACATCTTCTTTCAGCCGCCGGATAAAACAGGGATCCAGATTCTTCCGCAGCTGGTCACCCAGTTCTTTCAACAGTTTCCCCTTGTTTTCCACATTCTGCAGCTGATGCTGATAATGACTGTTGAAATCTTTCAGAGATTCCAATTTGCCTGGTTCCACAAAATCCATGATGGTCCACAGATCCGTCCAGGAATTTTCCACAGGAGTCCCTGTCAGTGCCAGTCCAAAATCGCAGTTCATGGCCCGTGCCGCAACAGAAGTCCGGGTGGCCGGATTCTTGATTTTCTGGGCTTCATCCAGGATCATGACACTCCAGGCCACCCGTCCAAAAGAAAGCTGCAGTTCCCGAAGGGTTTCATAGGTGGTCAGGATCAGATGGTTCCGACTGTAATCGATCCGATTTTCCCGGTCCTGAAAATCCAACATGGAAACTTCTTTCAGATTGGGGTCCGGGGGCCGAAAATAACAGCGGCTCCCGTCCGGATTCCTGGCCCAGTGTTTCTTCAGTTCGCTCCCATACATGGGCACAATTCCATCAAACAACCCTTCTGCCAAAAATTTCCTGTACTCTTCCATCCAGTTCTGAAGCAGAGAAACCGGGGCCACAATCAGTACCGATGCCATGTCACTGTTTCCATAGGCTTTTTTCAGGGCTGCCAGGAATCCAAAAGCCTGGAGCGTTTTCCCCAGCCCCATATCATCCGCCAGCAGGACTCCATGACAACCATGTTCCCAACAGACCGCTAACTGCTCCATTCCCACCTGTTGGTGAGGCATGGGACGGATGCCTGGTTTCAGGCCCTGACCCAGGTAATCCCCCAGCCGGTTGGACCCCAGCCGTTTCTCCCGTGCCGCTTTCCGGGAACGATATTCCTGGGAAAGGAAATTCTCCTGGATCTGGAGAGACGCTTCTTTTTTCTTTTCACCAGCGGCTTCCGGTTCCTGGTTCTGTTTCTCTTGCTTTTCCCCAGCCTTTGCCTTAAGCTGGTCCACATAGGCCAGAAAACCCGGTGTCAGTTCAACTTCCTGGTCTCCAACAACAATCCGCTTTTCTCCCCGGTCCAGAGCATCGCTGACCTTCAGGAACAGTTCGGGATAATCTTTTTCATCCAGTGCAAGGCTGGTATAATTGCCCCCGACCTTGTCCCGGGCAGCAGAAGCTTCCATGCCGGCTCCTTCCGGAGGCAGCCAGTTCCGCCCGGAACTCAGGGAAAAAGGCAAATCTGGAGCCAGAAATTCTCCAATGGAGACCACCCGGTCCCCATAGACTCCCAGATCAAAATCGAAAGCATCTGAACCAAAGATTTCCCGAGGGTGTTCTGCTACCTGCCGAGCCGCCTCCGGAGACAGCCGCTGACACCGGCGCATCTGCCGGATGCCTTCTTCCTGTTCCGGAGTAAAAACATACTGGGTCTTGTCCGGTCCATAGATTTTTCCGGTATTGTACGGATTGCTCCGGAATCCCTGCTCCAGAGAATCGGCTTCCATCCGGGTATAGGAATCCCCCTCTTTCCGAAGCAGCACCGGCAGTACGGAAAAAGATCCGTCCGGATTTTTTTCCAATCGCACAGAAAGTTTATCCGCTGTAACGATTTTCTGCCGTCCCATGAACCGGTCCAGGGTGGCGTGGATTTTTTCCGCTCTCTCTTTGATTCGAGCCAGTTGGAGGGTATTGTACTGGCTCAGTTCCCCTCTGTTCTTAATCTGCTGGCTTTCCCGGTTGCTTTCTTCCACCAGGTTCACCAATTCATACTGGTCCCTGCTGAACCGGTAACAGGTTTCCCGGCTCAGTTCCACATAAGACCCCAACACCCTGATTCCATAAAAAGGAGTCCCGTCTGGTCGCTGGTATTCCAGGTCATAGCGGAAGGACGGAGAACCCAGACTGCCGTGGCTGCGGAGAGTGATGCCATAAGGAAAACAATCCGGCAGTTCCAGGATTTCTGAAATTTCCGGATCCAGTTCCACGGCCTGTCCATGGGGCAGCAGGAATCCATCTGTTTTCTCCTCCACTTTTCCTTCAGAAACCAGGATTTCCAATTGTCCCTGTATCAGCGGCCAGTCTCCTGTAGATTCTGTTTGAACACAAGGGTAAAAATATCCGTTCTCTTGTGCTGTCCAAAAACGGTGGTTGGTCATTATTCTACCTCCATCGGCTTTCTTTGGGCCGTACCCCGCAGTGTCTCCGAACCCAGTCATTGACCTTCCGCTGCCAGGAACCGGTTTCTGAACTGGAATGGACGAATTCTTCCTCAATATTGGAAGCCTGTGTAACGTCCGTATAAGAAAATCCTTTATAAGTATATTTTGCCTGATAAAAAGGCAGAGGCTCTTTTCCTCTTTTCCAAACTCTCAGTTTGCCATTGTGGCTGGCCTCAATAAAAACGTAATCCCCAATACTGAACATCAGCAGACTCCTCAGGGAATCTCCGGAACCGTTCAACCGTCCAAAGCCCATACCCTGTTTGGCCAGATCCATCTGCCTGGCAATCTGTTCTGCTTCGGGCCCCAGAAATACCCTGGTATAGTACATGGCATCCAGATATTTTTCCCAAAAACTTTTACGGTATTTCCACATGTTTTCCGATGTGGCAACCTGCCGTACTGTCTTGGAAATAATGGTAAAGAACAGGTTCAGATCGTTCTTTTTCAGCCAGGCCAGGAAAATCTCCTGGGCCTTTTCATCCACATCCACCCAGTTCAGCCTAGACCCCGGGTCCCGGGGATCTCCCAGCGCCTGTAGCAGCAGGATCCGTACTTCTTTTTCCCGATTTCCGTCACTGGACCGGTCCGTCAGGTAAATTATCTTTTCGGCAGCAAAAGGGACCATATTCTCACAGGCCTTGTCCTCACAGATTTCTTTCAATACGCCGAACAGGTCATCCCAGTCGTCCTCTTCCTCCAGCTGGAAAAAATCCTTGACAGCCCACTGGGCAAATGCCCCATACCACAGGTTCACAGGCCAGCAGAATTCTTCCAATGCTTTATGGAAACTCCGCCGGTTCTGGATTTCCCGGGTCAGCAGCTTATGGCCATTGGGTTTCAGCAGTTGCTTCCGGTTCCGGAGATACAGCACCGACTTCAACAGTTCTGGGTCTTTCTGAAGGAAAAGAGAAATGCATTTCTGCAGCCGTTCTCCCTTGTATGGCTGTCCGTATACAGTAAAATAAGCAAATACCAGATTTCGGAAGGTATTCCGCCGGACGGAACGACGAACCCCATTCCCTATGGCCTGCAGGATGTCCTGGAGCAGTACTTCATAAAAGCGGGGCTTTTCCTTCCTGTCCCGGGTGAGCAGCACCGGCAGAAAAGGGATTTCCCGTCTCAAGTCCAGCACCACTTTCCGGTTCTTTTCCTGATTTTTCACCTTGGCATACAGCTCTTCCATGGTCACCGGATCCAGGGCTGGCCGGCTGCAGGAGCTGGATACGGTCTTTTTTATCCATTTTTCCAGTTCCACGGGCCTACCTGGATGCAGACATACATCAGGCAGGCGGATTTTGAAAGATTTCAGCCGTTCCAGGCTGTGCAGCAACGACTTATCCATGGCTGCCTCCGGAAGGCTTTTCCCCAGGATCCTGGGGCGGCATCATAACAAACCGGATATCGATCCGCCGATTGGCGGCCCGTCCCGCCTCTGAATTGGGATCCAGACCATTTTCCCGGACAGGCCGGGTTTCCGCATAGCCAGAACAGGAGAAGATAGGTTCTCCCCGGGGATTCACCAGCCAGTTGAATTCCGGTACATCGTTCCGCATCAAATTCCAGGTGTTGATGGCCCGCTGGGTGGAAAGCTCCCAGTTGGATTGGAAAAATTCGTTGTGGATGGGCACATTGTCCGTATGGCCTTCGATAAAGACCGTTTCCAGGGCTTCCCGATATTCCGGCCGGGTCATGGTTTTCAGCAGGGACTGGCTCAGCTTGCTGACCGCTGCCTGCCCCTGTTCTTTGATATTGGCTTCCCCAGATTCAAACAGCACACTTTCCGGGATCCGCAGCACCCCCTGCTTGGTGTCAATCCTCACCTGGAGGCCTTGGGCCTGGAGGTCCTTCCCCACATCCTTCAGCAGCTGATTCCGCAATTCCGTATTCCCGGTATATTTGTTAGTCACCGTCTCGAAATTCAGCATGAAATAGCACAGAGCCAGGATAAAGATACTCAGGAGCCCTGCCATCAGGTCACTGACAGAAGTGGTAAAAGCATCACCGCTCTGTTGGGCTTTTTCTTCTTTCTTTTTCTTCCACATTCAGGTTTCTCCTTAGTGCCGTCTGTTCTTGTCCATGGCATCGGACAGATCCTGGATGGAATCACTCAGACTCTTGTTGATGATAGACACAGAATCCATGGCCTCTTTGATGCTCTTGTCGTACTGGCCAAGAGTTTCAGACAGCCATTTGCTGGTAGAAGTATTGTACTGTTCCAGAGTTCGGGCCAACGTATCCGTAGCTTCCCGCATTTCCCGGCTTACCCCCTGGAAAGTCTGCTGATAGTTTTCCCAGGCGCTGCGCATGGTACTCATGGAATCCCGGATCAGTTCCAGATCTTTCTGACTGCTCTGGCTGGCCAGGACCAGTTTCTGGACATTCTGGTCCACATGGCTGTTGAACTGATTGCTGGCGCTGACCACCAGGTTCAGCTGGCTGCCCAGCGTATCCGCCACTTTCTGCATGGGCGTGCTGGCCTGGGCAAATTTGTCCGCAGTTTTCCCTGCCGAAGCCATGATTTCCCGGTTGTGCCCCAGCATTTCCTTCAGCCCGGACATGTAAGAATCCATGGTACGGTTCCGTTCCTGCATATCGGTCTGGAGCTGTTTCAGCACTTCCAAAACGGATTCTTTCATATTGGCTGTCACCTGGATCATTTCGTCTCTCTGGGTCCGGGTGCTCTGGCTCATGGTGTCAGTAATCTCCTGGATGGTTCCCTTGGTGGCTTCCGTAGTCTGGAGCAAGGCCTGGTTGGCTGTCCGGCCAGCTTCCACCATCTGATCCAGAGCTGCTTTCAGATTGGTGTTCATCTCTTCCACCAACTGCTTCATAGCCGCCTGACTGGCATCGCTGGTAGTGGCCTGTTTCTGGATATTGGCGTCCATGGCTTCGTTCAGCTTGGTCACCATCATCTCTACAGACCCCTGGAGCCGAGCGGTATTTTCCGCATTCAGCCGTTCAGAGACTTCCATCATATTGCCCATTTTCCCCTGGAAATCCTGGAGGGTCACAGCCAGGCCCTGGATCTGGTCCCCGGCCCCCTGTTCAATGGATTTGGACAGGGTATCCCCGGCGCTGGAACCCAGTTTGTCAATGGACTGGTTCAAATCCTGGAATACCGGTTCCAGACTGTTGGTAAAGGATTCCGTCAGATTATTTTTCAGCGCCACATCGATACTCTGGCTGAGCTTTACAAACATGTCTTCCAGACGGCCCACCAGTTCCCCATTCAGTTCTCGCATGGCATCCGTCTGTTCTTCCGCCTGTTCCGCCTGATTGGACAAGAATTCTTCCAGACTCTTGGAAGGGAAAAGGGTATTGAGCTGATCGATCAGAGTGGCCAGTTTTTTGGTGTAAGGGCGGTAGATCCAGTTATCAAGGAGGTTGTACCCCAGTGCCAGGATAAGGCCGACCACAGAAGTCAGGAAGGCCGTCTTCGTCCCGCTGAGCAGGACTTCAATCCCGCTTTTCATGGTTTCTACATTGCCCAGGTCGATGCCGCTGATACCCACGGTGATTCCGGCAAAAGTTCCCAAAAGCCCCAAGCCGGTAAAGATTCCCGGTATGGCGCGAAACAGATCCAAAGGCAGGTTCTCCAGCAAAGTCCGGTCGTTATAAAAAGCCTCCGGGTCCTGGGTCATCAGCACCCCTTCTGCTTTACTTTTAAACAGCGTCCGTTCAAATTTCTTCCAAATCGAATCATACGGGGCCTGCCCCATTTCTGCCTGAAGATTGCCGTAATTTTCCCTGATGGATTCCCGAGAATAATTCTGTAAAACAGAAATAATCTGTTCCACAGAAGAACCAGCTTTACTGATTCTGAAAAACCAACGAAAACAGAAACCTGCACCTATAATAAATAATAAATAGAAAAAATCTGAAATCCAAGACAGCCAATTCCCCATGAAAATTTCCTCACCTTCATTTTTGTTTATTCATAGCAGATAAATTTATTATACACGGAAATGACTATTTTTTCTCTTTTATTCTATCTTTCTGACAAACATCCGATTGAAAAGGGCAGAACTTCCCTTTTTAGCAATCCATGTCCTGGACCCTTCCAGGATTACTCAATCCAACTTTTTAAATTTTTTATCTTCCCAGTCGTACAAATAACCCCTATAGCCAAAATCTCCGTAGTCCGCCTCCCCTGTTTTATGATTGCATCCGTTTCCAAGGATGATCAAGTACTGTTCTTTTCTTTCCCCTATGGAAAAAGCCTCAATTTTCGTCATCTGATTAGCCAGGAAATCCAATTTTTTTTGCTCTTTTTCTCCTCGCTCATCAGAATAATTATAGGCAATGACAATTTTTAATGGACATTTTACATGGATTAATTTCATCACTTCATCTGACCAGGCACGCTTGTCGTTCTCATGCTCAATGGCAATTTTCAAATCCCACAGGTGTGGTTTCAAATCAATACCGGCTTCTTCAGCCTCCTTTTTCATATCCTGAGAATGGGAGGTCCATCCTACTGCATCAATCCTGAAGTATTCGTTTTGAGGTGTACAGCCTGTCTCTTTGATGATTTCATTTATGATTTTTATAATTACAGATGTGTATTCTGCATTGTATTTATAAATATCAAATAAATCCCGTCCTTCATAGTTTCGATTCTGCTCGATTGCTTTTAGGAACGTACCAAAAAAATCTTTTGCATCCATATCCATATTTCCTTTTTAAATGAACATAAATATTCTTCACTATTTTTTTGAAAAATTACATTGCTCTTGTAATTTTATCATGAGATAATCGTGCGCCTCTCTAAATCCCTGTGCCTCCGCTTTATGCAGCCAGTACAGCGCTTTTTCATCAGACTGAGGGACTCCCCGTCCTTTATCGTAGAGGATTCCCAGCCGATATTGTGCACATTCTTCTCCTTGGGATGCCGCCTGCTGGAACCAATAGGCTGCCGACGTATAGGATTGGGGAAATCCGTCTCCCTCTTCATACCGTTCCCCCAAAGCATATTGAGCCAGTGCCGCTCCGCGAAGGGCGGCTGTTTCCAACCACTCCATCGCTTGCTCAAACGGGAAGTCATTTCCCTCGTCAGAAAACCAGATGCCTAGGAATTCCTGGGCTTCAACCAATCCCTGTTCGGCTGCTTTTTGAAACCACTCCGCAGGATCCGTGTTTTCCAAATGAAAGGGGTCATTTCCCCAAAGGAGTTCCCAGCCGATATTGTGCTGTGCTGGTGCATACTCTTGGGCGGCAGCCTGATAGTATTGCAGGAGTGCCTTATTTCTCCATTTCGCCTTTCCCATTCTCTCTTCTAAAGAATCATCATCTAAAAAGTAGTTCCCCATACATCGGATATACATTTCCCCCAAATGATTCTGGGCAGCGGCATATCTCTGGGCGGCTCCCCGCCTAAACCATTTGATTGCCTGGATTTGTGACTCGGCAACAAAAATTCCCCTGGAATAGCACCATCCCAAATAGTCCTGGGCATGGCAGGCTCCTTGAGATGCTAAAATTTGAACTTCTTTGAATAACAAAGGGCCTGTCCTGGATTGATTTTCCAGCATCCGTAAGGAAGCAACTGCATCGCCTGCCTGTGCCGCCTTTTGATAAAAATTTTCTGCACAGGCTTTATCGATGGACACGATGCCATATCCGCCTTCGAAATACAATCCCATAATGTAGAGGGCAGCTGCATTATGGGTATTTGCCTCCTGTTGGACAGTATAAAAAGCCTGCTTCTTATCCTTGCCCAAGAAACAAGAAAAGGTATCGGCTATCTGTTGATAATATTTTTCAATTGCCATACAACCTCCTGCAATTTTTGAATCAGCCACGTATGCAGAAATGGTCTAAACGGCGTCCATCTCTGCTTCCATACTGATTTCCATCCCTTCAAATTTTCAGTCTTCTTCATTTTATTTCCCTGCTGTCCTTTTTCCCGATTTCATTATACTATAATTACTGTATGGATTTTGGGACAATTAATCCGTCTCCAATCTTATTTTCTCTCGTATAATATTTTTGTGAGCAAGATCTTAATCTTACTCAGACAGATTTTTTCCTAATCAGAATATCCTGATGTTACAATTACATTAGTGAATTGTGACCAAGGTTACGTCTTTTTTCTCCTGCGGCTCCTTTTGGATGACTGCTTGAAAAGCTTGACGCCTGCCTTAGTTATCAAATACTGCTTACACAGATGTTGCATCTCTGGGCGGGAGTAAATTCCAGCAATGTTGTCTCCCACGGATGAATGCTAATTGGCGAGGGTGCAGTCAGTAACTAAGATCAGGATAATTCCTTGTCACTTTTCCATTCTTAGCCGGAAAGGTGGTGAATCTCTTGAAGAAGGCAGATCTTCTTTCTACTCTTTTCGTCGGGATCGACGTGAGTAGCCGTAGGAATGTTGTTGCTCTTTTGGATTTTGAGTCCCAAAAACCGCTCCTGACTTTCACAGTTACTAACAATCAACCCGGCGCCACTGAGCTGGCTGATCGGCTTGCAGACTATCTGCAAAGCCGTAAGGACCTTACTGGATTAGTAGTTGGCTTGGAGTCCACATCTTTTTATGGAATCCATATCGCCAATTACTTATCTTCCTGCGAGACCCTGGCACCTTTTCAAACCAAGGTATATTGCTTAAATCCCAAGGTCATTCGTAACTACAAAAAATCTTTCGTTGACCTAGGTAAAAACGACTTTGTTGACGCTTTTGTTATTGCTGATTTCGCTCGTGCCAACAGGATCACTGCCAAGCCCTGGCGTGGCAGCCAGTTCCTGGCTCTCCAGCGCCTCACTAGACACAGGCTTCATCTAGCAAAGGCCCTTTCTCGTGAAAAGGCCTACATGCTTTCCAATATCTTCCTCAAATTCAGTGAGTTTTCTCTGTTAGAAGCAGATAAGCAGCCCTTCTCTAATAGTTTCGGTACTACAGCTGCTTCTGTTCTAACTGATTTTCTCTCTACAGAGGAAATTCTCGAAATGCCTATAGAAGACCTTGTAGCTTTCTTGGGTGAAAAAGGCCATCACCACTTCAACAATCCTAATCAGACCGCAGACCTGCTCAGACAGGCTGCCCGGGATTCTTACCGATTGGATAAGTGTCTATATGCGCCCCTTACAATCTCCATCGCCTCATCTTTTACTCTTATCGCCACATACCAAGCGGAGATAAAATTAGTAAACAAGGCAATTGAGAAGACCTTGCGAGGGTTAGATCCTAACGCCTATCAGATCCTTTTATCCATTCCTGGAATTGGACCTGTTATGGCTGCCGGTATTCTAGCAGAAATTGGCCATATTGAGGCTTTCAACTCTCAAGAAGCATTGGCAAAGTACGCCGGGCTTATCTGGCGTGAAAACCAGTCAGGTAACTTCAGAAGTGATGATACCCCTCTTTCAAAGGCTGGTAATGCTTATCTCAGGTATTATCTGATAGAAGCTACCAGTCATGTGAAAGAACATTGCAGTGAATTCGCTACGTACTACAAGAAAAAATACGCTGAGGTGAAACTCCATCAGCACAAACGCGCACTCGCCTTAACAGCTCGAAAATTTGTAAGACTGATTTTTGGATTGCTGGCCAATCATCAGCTCTATTCTTCTGATAGAGTAGAGCAAAGTTAATGCTTTCAAACACACGTTTCTTTTAAAATTTCTGAGAGAAACGTCTTATTAAGTGCGCCTCTTTTTAAGATTTTTTTTCGAAATCACCTCATTTTTTAGCTTGACATATTACCAGATTGCTTTAAAATCCTGGGGCCTTGTTCTCCCCTTTGCTGTGTATATATATCACTCTAAAGGGGAATAAAAGCAAGGGAAATATGTAGATTTTATCGAAGAAAATAGCACTGAAAAAGCCCGCCGAAGGCAGGCTCATTTCTTAGTTGTATTCTTTTACAAGGGCTTCATAAAGCTTCTGAGCTCCTGCGGTTTTGGGGTGAATGTCCCAGCCGCGTTCGTAGGCGCATAAGGTTATTCCCCCCTTCCCGATGTAAAGCTTGGAAATCCGGCCCCCGTCAATTCCCCAATCGGAGCCTTTGTCATAATACTTGACCTCGTACTTCATTCCGTTGCTTTCACCTTTTATCCACATTCTTGTTTCCTCCTTTGGTAACTCTGGGGCTTTGCGCTCCCTTTTCTTGTGTATATATATCACTCTAAAAGGAGGCAAAAGCAAGGGAAAATATAGATTTTATCGGTGTTTTGGCATGCTTAACCTGCTGCACAGAATCAGAGCTTACCCGTGAAGATAAAATGAATGTACTTCTCCCGATTCCTTTTCAGAAAGTCCAGGAGATCCGTAAAATCGAGCTCCCTGGCAATGGCTTTTACTACCGGAAGGTCAAACATATTCGTGCGCCCGGTATTCCGGATCAGAAGGATTTCCTTTCGTACCTCCTCCATGCCATCAGCTTCTGTATGGAAGGAGTCCACACCGGGTATCAGGGAAAGCGTAGAGCCCGTTTCCCAACGGACCATAATGCTTCCTATGTCATCGACGCCCATCACCATGCCCTGGGTGCCTGGAGGAGGGGCTTGCCTATCCTCCATGGAATCCAGAACCACCAGGACCCCTGGCTGATACCTATTCCGGAGCATTGCCAGCTCCTTTTCAGTTGGTTGTCTCATTTGGAAGCACCTCCTTTAAAAGCGGAAGACCCACTGAGGTTCTGAAGGAGAACCTTCCGGGTTTCCTTCCACTCGTTTCCTACCATGCCAAGGCGCAGGAGGAAGCACCGGAAGGCGTATTTTTCATTTTCTACCGGCTTCTCGCGGGCATTGACCCGTTTCAAGGTGCGGGCCAAGTCAACCATCTTTTCGATGAAAGCTGCGTAGGCCAAGCAGTCAGGATTATCCGGGTCAAACTGGAACCAGGGAAGGATTACCTTATCCTCCGTCACCTGGATGGGGAGTTCGTCCACCCCGAAGGCCTTCTTAATTAATTTCTCCTTTGCAGCGGCCAGCTTGATAAAGTTATCCAGCGTCTTGTCGTCAATCTTGCTTCTGGGATAGCTTACGGCAACCCCCACCAGCGGTTTCTCTTTCTCAGCTTCCTCAGCCTTGGGCTCAGGGTCATCCGGTTTTTCCGGCGGCGCTGCGAGGAAGCCTCTCCTTTCCAGCTCCTCCAGGAGGTGCTCCACTTCCTCTGTATCAGCCCGGTCGTCAAAGGAAAGGACCCCGTCCTTGCTAACCTTCATGTAGTCAATCAAGTAGGCGAAGGTTGGAGCCTTCAGGTACTCTGCTTTGGCCCCGGTAATTTCGCTAATGGCCTTGACCAGGTCCTTTCTCTTCTCACCGGTTACGTTGTAGTTGACTTTGAATTCGTTGGTTGTCATGGTGTTTTACCTCCTTGTTTTTTGTTACCCTATATATCACTCTACCGGGTGTAAATAGCAAGGAGAAATGTACAATATCCCAGAGGAATTTTTTAGAATTTCAGGTCAAAGAAATAGCCTGCTGCCGGGTTTGCCTTTTCAAATTCGGCAAGGTAACGATAGCAAGCACTCTTTTCCCCATTGAGCTCTGCAAACTGCCTAAGGCTCATTTTCTTAAAGAATCCTGGCTGGTTGCACCAAAGAGCAATGGAGATGTACACACCTCTCCAGGGACTTTCCGTGTAGCGATAAAACCGCATCACGTAAGGAATACAGTGGTATTTTACCAAAATTTCAATGCGGTAAAGCAGTTCAAAGATATCCCTGGTCCAGAAGGCCTCATCCCATTTCCCTTCCCGGTCATATCCACAGAAACAATAAAACTTCAGCGCTTTTTCTGTGTACTGCCTGGCCATGACGATTTTCCGCTCGATGAGCCGAGCGTCTTTAAGGTTATCGAAGGCAAAGGTAAAGTCACCGGCATATTTGCTGGTAAAAAGGAGCTCACACATTTCCGGCGTCAGAAGTTTCTCATCCAATCCCTGCTTAAACTTGAATGGCTTTCCAGTAGCGCGGAGTTCAAGCAGTAAATCTTTCCACCCCGCATAGCCGAAGAAGTTATCGTCCAAAAGACTAATCACTTTCCGGCGGCCGTCTAAGAACTCAGAAAGCGGACTATGAGCCTCCACACGGTTATAGTTCTTATTGACGCAAAAGGGGCAATGCCTAAAGCAACCACGGGTAAGGTAACCAATGGAGCTATTGAGGTATTCGTCAAATTCCTTCGGTCGTTTTCCGGCGGCTATCTGCTGGTTCACAAATCCGTCATACAAATGGTAGTCAGGCATATGATGTTCAACAGCAGGCGGTAACTTTGGAGCCTTGTCGTAGAAAAAACCGGTTCCTCCATAGGTTACATTTTTCATTTCCAGTATTTCCGGCGGAACTGGTGTATCTAAAAAGACCTTAGCCAAGTACACTTTATCGTACTGGTTAAGGTCTTCATAGTTCATCTTCAGTCCCACATCGTTTCCTTGCTCTTTTTCATGGGCAGAAAGTTTCATGCACACCAGATTAGGAAACCGGTGTCTCTTTCTTCCCACCAGGTCCGCATCAATGATCGCTATCCGGCTCATCAATTTTCACCTCATCATAATCATACGTCAGGCCGTCTCGCACCACCTTGACGTCCTTGGTGCTGCCGACCTGTTCTATGTATCTTTTCACAATCACATCACAGAATTTTTCGTCCAGTTCAATGGTCCTGCAGATTCGCTTGGTCTGCTCGCAGGCAATGAGTGTACTACCACTCCCTCCGAAGGGATCAAGCACAATGGAGTTGGTCATAGAAGAATTCATAATCGGGTATGCCAGAAGCGGGATGGGCTTCATGGTCGGGTGGTCCTTATTCTTCTTGGGCTTATCAAACTCCCAGATGGTGGATTCCTTCCGGCCGGCATACCAGCAGTGTTTCCCTTTCTTCTTCCAGCCAAACAAGATAGGTTCATGCCTCCACTGATACGGGGAACGGCCCAATACCAGGGACTGTTTCACCCAGATGCAGGTGCCGGAAAGGTAGAAGCCCGCATCAGAAAAAGCCTTTCTAAAGTTAAGACCTTCGGTGTCTGCGTGGAATACGTAAATGGAGGCATCACCGGCCATGTTCTTTTCCATGTTGGTAAAGGCTGCCAGCAGAAACTGGTAGAAAGCATCATCCTTCATATTATCGTTTTTGATTTTTCCGGCAGAGCCCTGGTAGTTCACATTGTACGGCGGGTCCGTGATTACGAGATTGGCCTGCTTGCCTGCCATCAGAAGGTTATAGGATTCTTCTTTGGTGCTATCCCCGCAAAGCAGCCGGTGCTCACCCAGCTGCCAAAGGTCTCCGGGTTTGGTCATGGTTGGCTTCTTGAGTTCTTTATCTACATCGAAGTTGTCGTCTTTTACGCCATCCTTCATGTCGTCTTTAAAAAGGTCATCCAGCTCTTCAGGGTCAAAGCCGGTCAGAGAAACGTCAAAATCCTCGCCCTGGAGGTCCGTGATAAGAAGCATCAATTTATCTTTATCCCAATCGCCGCTGATTTTATTCAGAGCCACATTGAGGGCTTTTTCTTTCTCCTCATCCATATCCACAACAACAACGTCAACTTCATCAATGCCCATATCTTTGAGCACTTTGAGCCGCTGGTGGCCACCGACCAGACGGGAAGTTCTTTTATTCCAGATGAGCGGGTCCACATACCCAAACTCATCAATGCTCCTTTTCAGTTTTTCATATTCCTTATCCCCCGGCTTCAAATCCTTACGGGGATTATAGTCAGCAGGAACGAGGTCTATGACTTTCTTCTTTTCTATCTGCATACCGTTCTCCTTTTAGAAAATAAAAAAGCACCTCCAGGAAATTCCTGTGAAGTGCCATAAACTCTGTAATGCCTTATTTAGTTTTTCCCATCATGCGAACGAAGGAGCCGCTCCATAATGTCATCCTGGGGACTATCTCCTTTATACTCGCTGGAGCAGTTGTCTTTCACAATCTGATAAATTTCATCCCACAGGTGATTCGTCTGGGCCATATAGCTTTGGGACATGGCAACATAAGGACTCTGAATCGCATTTCCTGTGGTTGGATGTTTAGCCAGAAAGCCCCACTCTGTGACCGCTTCCTCGCACTGAATCCAGCGAGCTGCCGACATAGCATAGCGTTCCAGAAGATCCGGAGAGACAAAAACGGCGCAGCTCCTTTTGTCGAGCCACGCCCAAGTCTTTTTATAAATGCTTGCCGCCAACAGTTTTTTGCCATTTTTCTGCTTTGCAGAAAGCATTCTGGACGGCTTTGGCATCTCTTCCCCTTTCAAATCTTCCATGTTTTTAAACTCAATCACTTGCAGCGGACGCTTACCCGGATTTCCTTCATTTATCTTGTCAGCAAGGGGCTTCTGAGGCCTTCCAGCACTTGGTCTTGCGCCGCCTCTATTGGTTCCATCCTTCGCCATGTCTCTCCTTCTCACCTCCTGGGGCTATTCCCCCGTTTGAAATCGCGTTTTTATGCGTGAGAGCCCACGCCCGTTCCGACGCCGTCGGCGTTTTGAGATTTTAGGCCCCCCTACCCTTTGTGGGTCGTGACAGTTAAAGCATAAAACTTTTTACTTCATTGCTCTCGCGAAGGTGGTCGCTTTCGATGCCACCTGTCACCCATCTCAGCAGTGATTCTTGAGTGACAAGACTTACAAAGAGACATCAAGTTACTGAAGTCATGTGTTCCGCCGTAGCTTAATGGAAGTATGTGGTGTACTTCTTCCGCCGGCGTCATGCGTCCTTCCTTTAGGCACTGCTCACAAAGCGGGTGCGAGTGAATGTAGGCATTACGAATCTTCTGCCAGCGGTAGCCGTACCGCTTCTTCTCTTCCTTAGACCTTCCATACTTTTCGTACTGACGGTTCATAAGTTTCTCATGCTCTTCACAGTAACGTTTGTCCGTGAGCTTCGGGCAGCCGGGGTAGGCGCAGGGCTTCTTTGGTTTCCTTGGCATCTCTTTTCATCTCCAATACAAAAGCTCCTGAGATTTCTCCCAAGAGCTTACAGTACTATCATAACACATTGAACCGTGAATTTCGTCCGCGATTTTACCTCTTTTCGCTCCCGTGCTTTTTACCCCAGGAGCTTACGGTACTATGATAACACATCGAACCGTGAATTTCGTCCGCGATTTTACCTCACTTTTTCTGGCTGGCTGCTTTGACTAGTTCCTTAAAGAACTTCATACTAATTTCCTGGTCGCAGAAGTCTTTCGGGTCTTTCTTGTTGATAATCACTTGCTTCAAATCATTCTCCGGATGGAACTGCAGACCAACCACAAAGGTCTTACGTGGGTCTTCGATGCCTTCAACAATGGAGACGCCATTGTACGTGGTCTCCGCTGTCTGAATCAGTGGCGTTCCCTTCAAACTTCCAATGGCTTGGTGGTGCCAGGAAGAAACATTGTGCAGCTCGTCAGCTCCTACAATTTCTCTCAAATGGGATTTCACCGGAAGAATGTGGACATCATGGCGCGCATAAGTTCTGTTCGGTGTTCCTGGCGGCATCCTGTGGAGGTCATTGTAGGTTTTCCCCTGCTCCGAGTAGTAGGTAGGAATGTCCTGAATAAAAGTTACCCCAGAAACAATTCCCATGACCTGTTCACCACGGCAAACGGCAAGGGTAGGAACATTTTTAGAAATGCAATAGGACATCAAAGTATAATCTGACACGTCACGGGTTGCGTTAATTTCTTCTCCCTTGTTTCTTTCAATGTCGGGTTTCTTGAAAAGTGTTGGACTTACATCTTCACCGCCCGTGAAGAATACACCATCAATATCTTTCATAACATCTTCTACGTTGGTGTCCTTGTAATGATTATCTTTAACTGCATTTGCATACTTTTCCTTCAGCATACCAGACGGATATAGCATATCTTTAGAAATCGTCCCGTCTGTGTTGTAAGTGATTTTATGATTCTTAGCCTGACCTAATTCAACCGGGATACCACCTGCCAGTTCAATGATTTTCTTGAACGCCGTGTAGTCCTGCTGATTACTCTTCCAAGTAATTCCAATAACCGGTTTACCCCCAACCATGGCTTCACTGGTTGTAGCTGCGCCAAAGCTGAAACACATGGAAAGAACCGCTAACCCACAGATTGTTTTTAAACTCTTTCTCATAGAATGCATCTCCTTCCTAAAACAAAAAGCGCCATCCATCTTGGATAGCGCTTTTGCTGTGTTGAAATTAATCTCATTATACTGGCATAAAAATGTCACGTCAAGCTATTTTCCAAAAAGAAGTATCGACAGTCGAGTCAATGCTTTGTTCTTCTTGTTGTACGCCGTCGTCCTTTCCACATGGAAGTGGTCACAAATTTCTTCCACTGCGTCACACTTACTCACCGAATCTAAGTAAAAGGTTCTCAGAACATACTGTTCGTCCTCGTTCAGTGAGTTCCAGGCCGGCTGGAACCATTCCATGTAGGCTTTGGCCTGTGCGTACCTGTCACGGAGAATAGTAATATCATCCAGACCTGAAACCAGCCTTGCTTCCCCTGCTTTAGGGTTGTGAGCTCCAGGAAGGCCAGTTACTTTAGGAGAACCCACGCCTTCCAGGTTTTCATAGGCTTCTTTAATCAGCCTATCGGTATTATTCAGAATGGTCTGCATGGGGCCATAATCGTTCATGGCCTCGATGGTTCCATTTCTTTTGTTAAAGTATTTCACCAGTACGTTCATGTTATTCTCCTTTCAGGTTTGCTTTCACTGCATCAATCAACGCTTCCTGCGTTCTGTCTTTTCTTTTAAGGGCCCGCATGACTTGTTCGTCAATGGTCCCTTTCGTCACAATGTGGTGGATGATAACCATGTTTTTTTGTCCCTGCCTCCAAAGGCGGGCGTTTGTCTGCTGGTAAAGTTCCAGTGACCAGGTAAGGCCAAACCAGACCAACATGGAACCGCCCTGCTGTAGGTTAAGGCCATGGCCAGCTGAAGCTGGATGAATGGCAGCCACTGCTATCTTTCCTTCGTTCCAGTCTGTGATGTCCTTACTTGAACGAATCTCCCGAAGGCCAATGAACCGTTTTTTCATCCGCTCCAGGTCATGCCTAAACCAGTAAGCCACAAGGACCGGTTTACCATTGGCACCTTCAATAACATCCTCCAAGGCATCCAGTTTCCTGTCGTGAATGGAAATCACTTCACCTTCCTCGTCGTACACCGCACCGTTTGCCATCTGGAGGAGCTTGCCCGAGAGAGCCGCTGCGTTCTTGGCATCAATCTCCTGGTCTCCCAGAGAAAGGACCATGTCTGCCTTCAATAGCTTGTATTGCCTGCGTTCCTTCTCTGAAAGTTCCACAGGGATTACGTTGGTTACAAGAGGCGGCATATCCAGAAAATCCACGGACTTCATGGATATGGTCATGTCGTTGATAAGCCCATAAATTCTCTTAGCTGCTTCCGGCTTTGGCTTGTAGCTGAAGATGATCTGCTGGTTTCTCTTGTCAGGAAGAAAGAAGGCTTCCCGGTAGCGGGTAATAAACCGGCCCAGCCGTTTTCCCATATCCAGGAGCCTGAACTCCGCCCAAAGGTCCATCAGTCCATTTCCAGAAGGAGTACCCGTGAGCCCCACGATTCTTTTGGCCTTCGGTCTAACCTTGAGGAGGCTTCTAAACCTTCTAGCCTTTCCGGACTTGAAGGAGGAAAGCTCATCAATCACAACCATGTCGTAGTCGAAAGGAAGTCCGCTTTGATTGACCAGCCAGTCCACATTTTCCCGGTTGATAATATAAACCAGGGCCTTCTTCCACAGAGCTTTCTTTCTTTCTTCCACGCTTCCAACAGCTACGGAATAGGAGAGGAGCTTCAAGTGGTCCCACTTCTGGATTTCTGCAGGCCACGTATCTCTGGCAACGCGGAGGGGTGCAATCACTAGCACCTTGCTGACTTCAAAGAAATCAAAGGCCAGTTCGTTGATAGCCGTTAAGGTAATCACCGTTTTGCCAAGGCCCATATCGAGAAAGAGCGCCGCTTCCTTATGGCTCTCAATGTGAGATATGGCATAGGCTTGATATTCATGAGGGATAAACTTCATGATTTCCTCCAATCTCATCCAGGACCTCATCAATCATGGACGTAGAATCAACAACGTAGCAGCGAAAGCCGAGACGCTGGAGCTTTTGCATCCGGCAGACTTGCAGAGGCCTTGGCTTTTTACCCGGAGCCTTGAGTTCTACAAAAGCCATCTTCCCTTCTGGCATCAGGACAATTCTATCCGGTACCCCAGCCATGCCAGGAGAGACAAATTTCAAGGCCAGGCCTTGCCGTTTTTTGACCTTTTGAACCAGAGCCTTCTCAACACTTTGTTCTTGCATATTTTTTCTTTCTCCTCATCGAATAGTGACGGGCGTGACGTTCTTCTCTATAACTTCTCTTATAGGCTTTTTTTATGTGTTTTTTCTCCTATAGCGAAGTTTAGTATAAAGAGTATCACGACCATCATCGCACCGATAAATACTGAATTATTAACTTAGAAATCGTTCACAGTTAACCTAAGTCCATTGATGAGACTCCCTTTGTTCGTTTTTCTTCTCGCAAACCCGGCTAAATCCAGTGCTGCATAAAAATCCGTTGTACTGCGTATTTTTTCACCTGTCTGAAGGCAGTAGCTCCGATATACCTGGTACAAAACACCAGACTTCTCTTCAAAGGATGAACCCACTTCGCAGTTAGCCTCAATGAAATTACCCAGCCAATCGTTAGCCTCACGATAATCATTGATAGCATTTCTGACGCAAAGAGGCGGCGTGAGTTCAAAGCTCTCTTTGATGATTTTCCTTGCACCTTCAATCATCCAAGTAAGGATGGCTCCGCCGGCATTCCGATAGAGGTAGTCCGAATAATTCTTGATGTCCTTCTTCCCTTCAATGACAGCATTAAAAGGGATAAGGATGAGACGCCTCCAGGTTCCCGGGTCGTTTGCTCCTACTTTAGGCAGGTGGTTGGTATAAAGCACCAAGGTATGGCTGGGCACGAAGGAAAACGGGGATTTATACTTCTTTTCCGCATAGATCTCGTCTGTCGAGCAAAGCTGCTTAATGATGGCCGTGTTGAGGTGCATGCCTTCTTCCAGTTCGGCAGCAATGAGGAGCCGTTTCCCCTGCACCTCTGCCATTTCAGGCTTCACGTTGCGTTTGCAGCCTACGGTTAAAGTATCTGCAGAAATCTTCCCGCTGTAGGTTCCAAGGACACGAGCCAGGGTATTCCAGAAGGTGGACTTCCCGTTCCTACCTTCCCCATAAGCAATAATCATGGCTTCCACATACACCCGGCCAATGGCGACCAATCCGGCGACACGCTGTACGTAGTCAATCAGCCCTTCGTTTCCACAGAAGAACACCTCCAAAGCTTCCTTCCAAAGGTGCATGCCAGCATCTGCAGGAGAAACTCTCGTAATCTTCGTGATATAGTCCTTCGGGTCATGGGTATTCTTCCCCATAATTCCTTTCCGAAGATCATAGGTGCCGGCCGGAGTATTCAACAGCATGCAATCCGAATCCAGCTTTGACACGGGAATATCCACCATAGGCTTGACTGCTTCCAGAGCTGACTTTAAATACCGGGTATCCCGCCGCTGGATAGCAAACTGCTTATAACTCTTCACTTCACCCAGCCCATAGAAAGCATTCATCTGAACAGCGGAGAATTCTCTCTTTGCCTTGGTTGTCCCTTTCCCCAGGAGAATAGCCTGAGCACCGGAGGTCTTTAAAATTTCCAGGGCTGCTTCTTCCATCTTCTCTGCTTCCTCCATCTGATTATCCGTGAGCTCCTGCACCGTTTCCATCGCCCGTTCTTTCGACTCATCCCAGAAGCCATCATGGTAGCGAAGGAAGTCCGTGGCCGTTGTATAGCAAAGTACGTCTCCATACAGTTTGGAAAGGACAACGGCCTGGCCGGTATCAGAGTAATCACCAGGTTTGTACTTGCAGGGAGCATTGTACTTTTCCGGCGGCAAGTACCCTGGCTGAGAGGCTACACGCTTTCCGAACTTTTTAGCACTATGCCAAATAGACTGAAGTTCTTCCTGGGAAAGCGGCGGGTTACACTTGTCCGCCTCCTTCAAAAACATCTGCCTTGCTTCTGCAGTGTCACCAAAACGTTTGATGACTTTACCAGCAAAGTGGGACAAGGTACTATTTCTTGAGCCTTCAGTGATTTCCTGGGGAAGAAGTTCTTTTCTGGCAAACCCAATGTAGGATTCCAGGGTGTCCTCCCCTTCTACCCATTCTGCGCTTTCTCCCGGAGCGCCGAAGAAGAAGCGAGCTGCATCCAGTGCTTTATCATCAAAGAGTGGGAACACCTCCAGCACCTGACGCTTCAGGCTGGCGTATTCTTCTGCCGTCTTCACTTCTTTGATCGGGAAATACACATGAAATCTGGGGCGCGCCGTTTTTACCCCTTTCGGTTTATTATCATGCCGGCTGGAAGCAATCACCATTGGAACGCCTGCGAAGGAGGCCTTCACAATGGATGGATTCACCCAATCTTCTGGGTTATCCGAATGGTCGTTATCGCAGTCCATGACGAGGCAGTCTGCCTTCAGAAAATTGGAGATACTGCGGTAATGGTCTTTGAAGAGAGCGCACACATGGTCATGAGCTGTGGCATCCTTAAATTCCTCAAGATTTGTAACCGTCTTCTCTTCCGGGTAATAGCAGTTCTTAGGATTCCCGTTGAAATGGGAAGCGTAGATATTAAACTTCATAGAATTCCTCCTTGATGAACTTCACAGTTTTGCCATACTTTCTGGCCTGCCGGATTTCGATTTCCATTCCTCTTGTAACGGTTTTGCCAAAAGCCCAAAGTTCTTTGCAGTGACGGAGGAGTATCAAATCCATGTGGATTCCAAGCTCTCTATCCTTAGTGAACTGAGGGAAAAGGAGGTGCGGGGCAAGAGGAACCCCGCCTTCCTGTAATACATACTTGCAGTACTTTCTAGCTCTCTTGGTGTTTCCTTCAATATCTCCAGAATACGGAGAGCAGACATAAATAATTGGCATGTAGGAGCGCCGATCCTTTGCTATTTTCATCAGAGCTTCATAGCAGGTCGGGTCCAGGTAATGTTCGTCATTCCTTTTGTCGATAAACATAAAGCACCTAATCTTTCTGGTAGAACGAGCATTCATAACCGTCTGCCCTTAACTTCAAACCTTCGGCCCAGGGAGGCGTGATTCCCATAAGGTCACAAATTTCTTTTACTGAGGATTTTCCTTCTGGCACCTCCACCACCACTTCATCGTGGATATGCATACAGATGCGAAATCCTTTTTCTGTCAGCCGCTTCATCACGCCGGCCAAGATATCCCGGGCCGTTGCCTGAACAATGTTTTCCACAAGTTTTGGCCCGTAGCTTTCCAGGCGGTCCCATTTCTTGGTGCCGTTTAAGCCTTCATACGTAATAGCCTCGCTGCCATATTGGTTTTCCTGGAGCATTGGTTTCACATACGCCAGCTTCCGTCCGCTTAAGAGCTTGATAAAAAGCATGCCACCTCGGTACCCAAAGGTAATGCCGTGAGTTCTGGCAAAGCTCCTGGTCCGGATAGCCGCCTTGGCCGCTCTATCCACTGACCACCAGAAGTCCGTAATATGTGGACTGGCTTTTCGCCAGGCGTCCACAATGTCCTGGAGCTCGTCCTCTGGGATTCCCATCTTAGTGGCGCCCATGGCCTTCAGGGCTCCCACAGAGCCTCCATAGCCAAGGGCCAATTCCGCGATCTTTCCCTTCTGCCTTAAATGCCCGTTGATGCCGTTCTTCTTGACGGGTACATGAAACATGGCACTAGCTGAAGCACAGTAGATATCTCCGCCTTCAGCAAAGACTTTCATCCGCCAGCTTTCTCCGGATAACCAAGCTATCACCCGGGCTTCAATAGCAGAAAAGTCAGCAACGATAAACCTGCTTCCCTCTTTAGGGACAAAGGCTGTGCGTATAAGTTCAGAAAGGACGCCAGGCGAGTTATCGTAAAGAAGGTGAAGGGTATCCCAATCACCACTCCTGACAAGTGCCCTTGCCTCAGGTAAATCCTTCATGTGGTTCTGCGGGAGGTTTTGCACCTGTATCAACCGGCCAGCATAACGGCCTGTGCGGACTGCCCCATAGAACTGGATAAGACCGCGGGCTCTGCCGTCTTTACACACCACATTTTTCATAGCGTCATACTTCTTCACCGAGGACTTGGCTGTCAGCTGCCGCAAAGAGAGGACTTCCTTCACTTCCGGCGGCGCATGAGCCTTCAAATCTTCAATGACGTTCTTTCCAAGACTCTCCACCTGGATGCCCTTTTCTTCCAGCCAGGCTTTAAGCTGCATGACGGAGTTCGGGTTCTCACACTGCGTCATTTCTTTCATTTTTCCCAGGGTACTCTCCTTAATTTCTGTATCCAGCTTGATAGCCTCGTCGGCCAGAACAAGGTCAATGGCAATCCCGGTATCGTTAATCACTTGGTCCACCACATAGTTTTCCCATTCACTTTCAGGGACGGGGTACTTGTGAAGCCTCTCCTGGATGGCCATCTCGGTTTCTACATCCCGCTTGTTGTATGCCTTGAATACTTCCCACTTTTCTGGGGCGTCTTCTGGACGGTTCCTGGTTCTTCCCTGATTAGTCTGGGTAGGTTTGCAGGGGCAGCAGAAGTAGCGGATGAGTTCTTTTCCTTCTTTCATCTTCTGCTTTTCAAGCCCCAGTACATACCCAGCCCCTTCCAGTGACAAAGGCAGGCCCAGCGTTGCAGCCCATACGCGGGTGCAATGCCAGCCTTTAGGTGAAAGGAAACGTTCCTCCCCCGGATAGAGATACCGGGAAAGGCAGACCCTTTCAAACTGGGCATTGAAGGCCCACTTAATCACTGAATCGTCAGTAAGAGCCTGGAGGATTTCCGGCGGCAAGGTTGCTCCCCTTGCCAGGTCATAGACCCTAACCGGACCGCCATCGATTGAGCAACCAAAGAGAAGTATCTGGAAAGCGGGATCTTCGGAGTAACGGTAAACACCGCTCTTTCCGATATCCGTTTCGCTGTATGTCTCCAAGTCAATCGATAAGCTTTTCATCCTCTTCATTCGCCTCCTTCTGCTCCAACTTCATGAGCTTGTACTCACACCAAGTGGAAACAAAGAGAAAAACAATGGCTGCAAAGATCAGAAGTGTTAATAGTGTTTCCATTGAAACCCACCTCCTTAGTCCAGGAAATCATCTACCGGCGCACTACCAAAGTCTTCTGCTGCCGTGGTGCGGCCGCCCAGCGGTTCGCCGTCACGAATCTTCTGAATGTTACCAAGGCCTACGGCTACGCCTTTATTACCGCTGGAATTGAAGGCGTAGAAGTTAAGGCTCACTCTGGCATACACACCGGAGTAGATTTCCCCCTGATTCATGATGGGTTCCACGTTCTTATCCACAATCTGCGGCGGGGTCTTAGTAGAAGCATTCAGGAAGTAGCTGTTAGCATAGGCCGGGTCATCTCTTTCGGTATCACCATCACGAAGAGGCAGTTTGATTGCCTTCTTGTTCGGGCGTTTTCCGCCGAACTTAGAAAGGCCTTCTTCAATGGCCGCATCCACAGCGTCGTTGATTTTCTTAAGTGTGGCCAGGTCATCCTTTGGAATGATGATGGAAACGCTATATTTTTCAGGGCCGCCGTTCACACTGTGCGGTTCCCATACGTATACATAAGAGAGTCTAACAATACCGGTAATGACTTTAGTTCTGAGTTTCATAGTTTTATTCCTCCGTAAATTCTTTTTTGACATCATCTGTGTTAATTGGCGGGCGCTTATCTGATTCAGGCACCAATGTAGGTTTTCCCGCTGGTTTAACAATCAATGTTCCTAAAATGGTTTTGAAATTTTCTTTGCCCATAAGCTTTTCCATGGCTGTGAGCGGGATCAGCTTTTTATCAAAGATATCGGTGTAGCCGGCGGCCGTTGCTGCCTTGATAACTGCATCCTGGTCTTTATACTTACGAATGGCCCTGCCGGCCACCACCTTGAACCCGGGCCAATGTTTGCCGTGGTGAATTGCAGCCTCTGTTGCATAAGACAAGACTTGATTCGCCCATGAAACGAAGTCAGGAAGCTCAGCTAAAAGCTTTGCTATTTCTTCATCCGTCAGCACAGGCGGGAGCTTGAAGTCGTACTTCGCAATCTGCAGCTGTTTGATAGCCCTTGCCCTACACTTAGGAGCAATGGGGCAGAACTCACACCAGCTACCTGGGGTAAAGCTACCGCCGCCGGAAAAGGCCAGTGCCGCTTTGGGCTTCAATACCTTGTTGCCCCATTCTTCCAGGTCTTTGCGGGAGATATCCCAGCAAGATACATTCTCACGACGGGGCTGGAAGATACAGAGCGAAACGGTATCAAACGGATAAAGCTGCCCCAAAGCAGACATAGCACCCAGGGCGTAAATCATGAGCTGTGGGTTATTATCCGCTTCGACCAAAACGCCAGTGCCGTACTTGAAATCAATGACCCAGAGGTGCTTATCTGAAACGATAAGACAGTCTGCTGTTCCGAACCCATCAGGCACCGCCGGTGAAAGGTTCAGGTGCTGTTCAACAAAGATTCTGGGGTCCTTGCTTTCTGCCTTCGCTTCTTCCAGTTTCTCCTGTACGAAGGACACATAGTCATCGGTGCATTCCTCCATGGTGTCCATATCGTATGAAGAAACGGGCCTATTGCTCCGGCGACGAAGCAGCCGTTTCAGCTTATGCTCCGCCAGTGCGTGAGCTGCCGTCCCCTCCTCTGCTGCGGCTGAAGTTTTCCCAGGAACCTGGGCGGCTAGCTTAGCTGACGGCGGGCAGTTCAGCCAACGGTGCGCTGCCGAAGGAGATAAAAGTGCGTGACTAGTTGCTGCCATTTCCAAGTGCCTCCGCCTGTTCTACCAGCTCTTTATACTTATCCGCCGGCACTTCGCTCAGCCTGTTCACACCAAAGCTGGTAATCAGGGCTTTGACTTCATCCCTAAAACCCGCCATGGACTTGTCGGCCAGGACCGCTCTCACCTCTTCCAAAGTGAGCTTAGGTTCTTCCGGCGGCGCAGGCTTTACCTTGGCTTCCGTGCTTTCCCCTGCGCCCATAGCTTCAAGTACGGAATCAATAGCGGTTCCGAGTACATACAGTTCAGCCTTTACATCTGTGAGCGTGTTAACCATTTCCTGTTGGTTCATTCTTGGATACCTCCTTAATGACAATGGAGCTGACACTTTTACCGGGACTCAGCAGAACAACCTGCACTGCTGGCCCAAAGAGGAGCTTGGCCAGCAGTTTCGGCATTCTGAGAAGTCCGCCGGAAAGCACAGGCTGTTTGCTTCCGGTCGCGTCAGTTACATTCACTTGAATCTTGTGTGTAATCGACATATCTTTCACTCCCTTCCAGAGGTTTTCCCCTCTGATGACTAGTCCACTGGAAATTTAAAAAATTAAGGTTAAAAGGAAAAATTTTCAATAAAATGCTTCATTTCCTTCAAAATGGTCCTGATCCGCTGCGAAACGGCGCTGCTGGAAATACCGAGTTCATCAGCAATTTCCTTCTGTGGCTTCTCTTCGAAGAACTTCCACAGAATAATCTGCCGCTGCTCCTTCGTAAGGTGGTTCATAGCCTCTTCAATGACGAGCTTCTTATCCTCAAGAGCAGCATCTGCCGGCTGGAAAGGATTGCTCATGGCCACAGCATCTGCAAAGGAGACCCCTTCTTCATCTGTGAAACTATCAATAGAAGCGTTCCACTTACGACCTAACACTTCGCCCGGGTGGTTCTTCTTGTAAGCATCAATTTCCTTCTTTTCCTTTTCAGTCAGTGCCGGCCCAGCATTTTTCAGATTATTATTTACTTCGTTGTTAACAAGGAGCTTCACTGTCTTGATATCCATCTCCGTGACGCCCTTCTCCCCTGCCCGGAGAGTAACCCTTTCATCATTGGCAAATTCATAAGTAAGAGTCATTGTGTTCATAGCATTAATTTTTCTTGTTTCCATGTTTCCTGGTTCCCTTCTGCTCAACGAAGAAAGCAGGAAACAAAAACCGAGATACCCTTGGATGGATATCCCGGTCCTTAAACACACGCCAAAGATAGGGAATATCTATCCAATCTTCTTTCAGAAGAATATTGGGTATATATTTCCTGCTCTTCTCGCGCGTTCAGAGCACTATATTGTTTTAAAAGTAAAGATGATACCCTTTAGGACTTTTCCCCCCTCTCTCTTTCTGCCTCATCACTTGCTATAATTAGAGGTAGATAAAGAGCTTTCATCTGCCCATATAATAACAAAGCCACCTTTGTCACTAGGTGGCAAAAGGTGGCAAAAGAGTACAAATTTTGTACTCTTGATATTTTGGAGGTCATCATGAAATTTAGTGAACTTCTAAACCTATTAAAAAAGACTCTGCCAATTCCCAAGAATAATCAACCAGAATTTATGTCTAATCTTCTTAATCTTTTTATAGAAGATTCTGCTGCATAAATCGGTGTAAGTTTACCGTCTGCACGGACTTTTTTTACCACCTTCTCGGAATTCTTTTACCACCCCACCGCACTAGTAGGCCATTAAGAGATTCAGCCAAAAGCTCTGCCGGATGGTTGAGCCGGCAGAGCTGGTTATTTAGTTTTCTTTAAAGTATAGATAAGCTTTAGCTTTGAGTTGCTTTCAGGCCATACCGTTCTCTCATTGAGATACGGCCTTCAACCATAATTACGTATGAGTTATGGATAATGCGGTCCATAATAGCATCAGACACAGGGCTTGCAGATTCGGGGTTCGAATCAATCCTGGTATACCAGCCATCTGTGCTGTACTGGGTGCAGAAAATCATAGAACGTTGGCAACGAGTTTCTACAATTTCTAATAGATCATAACTTTCCTGCGGTGTTAGGGGGCGTATAAGCCATTCATCCAAAATGAGCAAATCAACCTTTTTGTAATTGGACAGGCATTTCTTTAATTCACCGCCGCTTCGGGCAATATTCAACTCATCCAGCAATTCTGGCATACGAATATATCGTACTTTCTTGAATCGTCGGCAGGCAGCGTTACCAAGAGCACAGGCAATGTAGGTTTTACCATTGCCAGAAGCTCCTTCCAGAATAATATGGTGTCCCTCGTCTACAAATTTGCAGCTGGATAGGCGTAAAATCTGTGCTTTATCCAACTTTCTATCTTCGTAGTACTCAATTTCTTCTACTGCGGCAGCTGGGGCAGAAAAATTTGCATTCTTAATGAGTCGCTGTACTGTATTCGTTTGGCGTCGGTTCCATTCGGCAGTCACCATCAGTCCTAATCGTTCCTCAAAGCCAAGCTCATTAAAGGTTGAGTCTTGTAATTGGTGGGATAATTCATCCGCCATAGCGGTCATTCTCATCTTCCTAAGCATCTCTACGGTTTCCTGGTCTATCATTGGCGGCCACCTCTATCCTTACTGAAATACGAGGCACCGCGTGTAATTCCGTAGTTGTTTGCTGCGGCTGGCTTTTTCTGCGGAGCGTTTTTAACAGGTTTATCTTGGTCATTTTTTAAAATGCTGCTGACGTTACGGACGGACGGAGTGGCCTTGTAGGCGAAAATACGTCCACAAGCGTTTTCAAGCCGTACTTTCCCGTAACGTTCTTCCAATTTCCTAAGGCTGGAGCAGGCTTTGTAGCCCTGTTCTGGGGCCTTTCCGCTGGTAAGGAAATACTGCACAGTCTTTTCTGTCATGGGACCAACAGTCGTTGCCCAACGAGTGAAATCATCCGTATTGTAGGTCAGGTACCTTTGGTGTGCAAGGGGCATGTGCTCTAGGTTTACCAGCGGATCTCTCTGGACGGTCCGCAAACGACGGTGGCTGGCAACACGGCTGCCGTGGAAGAATACTTCTACAGTAGTCTTTGTCACCCGAATGTCTACCTTTTCGCCAATCAAGTTGTAAGGGACTGAATATTTGTTCTTGCCATCTGAAATAAGATAATCATTGGGAACTTTGGCTACCGACCAAACAGCAGCCTCAAAATCTGTAGGTGGCAGAGGAAGCATATATTGCTTTTCTTCTTCCATATAGGCACTGTAGCGGGAGCCTGCCATCTGCTTAAAGGGGCGGTCGTTCATTTCTTTAAGTTTTTCCGCAATAGCCTCATTCATTTCATGAAGGGAAAAGAATTTCCTTGAACGTAAGGCAGCAAGAATCCAGGTTTCAGCAAAACGCACAGAAGCTTCTGCGGAGCTTTTATCCTTAGGCCTGCGCACACGGGCTGGTACAATTGCCGTACCATAATGTTCAGCCAATTCCTGGTAACTGTGGTTTAGGATTGTTTCATACTTAGTATTAGACGTGGTTGCAGTTTTGCAATTGTCAGGAATTAGAAGCCGAGGAACACCACCATAAAACTTGAAGGCGTGGATATGGCAGTTCAGCCAGTTCTCAGTTTTCATATCGTCGCAGGCTTCTGCATAGGTATAATAACTGCACGGCAAGGTGGCAATAAAGAGATACGCTGGGCTTGTACTGCCGGTTACCGGGTCATATACGGGAAGAGTATCCCCAGCCCAGTCGACCTGCATGGCATCGCCAGGTTTATGCTGAATACGCATGGTAGCTTTGGTTACCCGAGCCCATTTTCGGTATTTCTCTGCAAATTGTGTACTCATATAAGGCGTTTTGCCAGTCTCGTAGCACTGTCTGCAATATTCTTCCCATAGAAGCGTCATCGTTACACCAGATTTTGCTAGTTCTCGATGGATGTAGGGATAGTCTGGTTCAACATAAAAAACTTTGGTCATGCTCTTTCTTGGGAATAATATTGTTTCCAATTCAGCATTAGTGATGCTGGAATCCAGCGGCCAGCTAATGCCTTGTTGGTCTGCAGCCTTGTAGACTGCACTGATGGTTGGGCGAGAAGCAACTTTGGTTAAAGCTATCCCGCGTTGAGTGTACCCCTTGCTTCGCAGCATAAGAATCTTTCGGTAATCCGTCATATGAGGACCCCCTTATACTAAAGTCACACGAGAACCGTGTGCTATCTTCAGTATGAGAGTTATTGAGCAGGGTGGCAAATACTTCCGGAAGGATGGTCAAATAACTGCGGCAGAGTGGTAAAAAAAGTCCGTGCACATGGCAAAATCGTATCGGTATATTCATCTGCAGAGGATGATCCCCGTTTTGAACAATTTTCTGATTTCACAAATAAAAGTACTATTACAAAAATATTCAATGGGCAGCGTAAGTTTCCAAAAGATATTGCAGATTTTATCTTATCTAATAGCGATAAATCTAAATTTGTAGATTTAGTATCAAAGCTTTCTTATGACACCTCTACCGAAATAATAAACGTATTAACAGATAAGGGGCTATATTGCCCCAAAAACGTCGACCTTTCAGATACTTTAGCTGATATTTTCATTAAGTTCCTTCATGCAGCTTCCGCTAAAAAAGATGAACTTGACTTAAAAGACATCAACGTATCAAAAGAAGCAGCACTTAGAAACAATAAACGCCCTGTCCCGTTAGAATTATCCGAATACTCTCCAGACGATAATGTCATTAATATTGGAAATGAGCATATCAAACTCCCTCCTGGTTTGAAAAAGCCAAAAGATATCCAACAGAAATCAGAGGCCCCATACATTAAAGCTTTATTGGAAGTTTATTCTGAGAACAAAAATAAGGTTTTTTCTCTTGCAAACTTGAATGAACTTCCACAAAAATGTAAGAATCATTTGGAAAGACAAAGGGCTGAATTTTACAGTAGTGAATCAATAGCACGCATCGCTAGAGAAACATTTTCAGATGGAGAGGCCCAATTTAAACGCTTAGAAAAAGAAGCTTATGATGGAATAGAGCCTACATACCATAGTTCGTGCCCTAACGGAAAAGAACGTTTGCGTATCGTACAAGATAAGATTACAAGTACAACCTTGAGTGCCTCTAAACTTGCCAATATTGCTGGCCTTATTAATAATGAGGCAAAAAAAGGATTATGCCATAAGTTAGTAAATGATAATTACATTAAATCGTGGGTGAATATAGATGACGAGGATTTTTAACACCGCATTTGAATCTGAACTACGCTCCCTGTTGATATTATCCGTATTTAAAGATTTAGCATTGTCTCTTGTACAAATTACGCTCCTTGATTTTATAACCATCTATGGAAAGTCTTTTGGGGTATCGACTTACAATCTTCATGGAGACAACACATTCCGGTTTAGTGAATATTCGGCACGAAGAGCCATGTTCAAAAAAGGTTTAAAGCGTGGGGTGCTTGATGGATTTGTAAATGTCCACTACTCCCCCAAATCGGGTTTCTTGTATAAGATAGACTCAACAGGACAAGAATACGTAAAATCCTTGTCTTCTACTTATAAAATTCAGTATTTATCGATATTAAAAAATACAAAGCAGCAGTTTGGAAATAAATCAGATACAGAGCTTTTAAGTATTTATAATCAAGAGTCCTTACGGCACACGGAGGAGTAACCATGAAAATCACCAGAATTACAGCACTGGGTGAAGGAAAGTCACCTTCAACTATAAAACTTGGCCCCGGTCTTAATATTATTGAGGGTGAATCAAATACTGGTAAAAGTTGTATTTTTCGAACCATCGACTTTTGTTTCGGCAGCAAAGTTCTCCCCTTTGATGCTTCATTGGGCTATAACAAAATCACACTAGATATAACCAGCCGATTTGGAAATTTAAAAATCACTCGCTCTTTTGATTCCAAAGGAATTGATATTGATTCTACTATCCCTAACTATCCTTCAGGAAAATATTCACTCAAGGGTAAAGATGACGAAAGAGGCCTTAATGACTTTCTTTTTGCCGCTATAGGCGTTAAAGATCGCCATAAAATCATAAAAAATCAATATTTCCGTAAACAATTACTTACCTGGCGAACTATTTTACCTTTAATATTAATTCCGCACCAATCCATAATAGCGGAGCACGATTCACCTATCCTTCCCAACCAGGCAACTGGTAAAACAGCATTTCTTTCTTCTCTTATCTTTCTATTATCTGGAAATGATTATGCAGAGAAAGAAGAAGTAGAAAAACCGGAAATTCGAAGAGCTCAGAGAAAAGCAGTAAAGAATTTTATCGAGCAGAAGCTGCAAATGGCAGCAAAACAGAAAGAATCAATTGAAAAGGCTCTTCACGCAAGCAATGACGATGAAATTCATTCCAAAATATCTCAGTTAGTTAATATTCGTCAAAGCCTTAAAGAAGAAATTGAAAAATCCAGTAAATACTATACTTCTCTCTTGAAGAGAATTGAGGGCCTGAACAAAAAGCGCAGTGAGTATGTGCTCTTACAGGAACAATATGAAGATTTATCCTCTCAATATATTGCTGATATAAAAAGACTTACTAATATTGTAGATGGTGAGGCTCATCTTAAAGATTTTGGGCGTAAAGCGGAAGTCTGCCCTTTCTGCCAAAGTCAAATAACTCTTAAAAAGCATAAATCCTACACCAATTCGGCCAATGCTGAACTTCAGAATATTTTAGCCCAAAGCAAAGAGCTGGATTCCGTAAAGGCCGACTTGAAAGAACGAACACACCGCATCGTGCATGATTTGGCTAAGTTACAAAAAGAAGTGGACACAACAAATGATCGAGTACAAAACAAATTGCGCCCAAGGTTTGAAAAAATAAATGAAATAATGTCTCAATTTGAAGCTTATATCAAGGCGCAAACAATTCTGTCTTCAATAAAAGAAACTACTGAGGAATATGAAAAGGATCTAGAGAATTTACCATCAGATGATGCAATTGAAGAAATATACCACCCTGTTAACTTTCTGGAACAATCCTTTCAATCAGACATTAGTGCTTTATTAAAAGAAATTCTTATAGAGTGCCATTATCCTAATCTCAACAGTGCTTCATTTGATGTTAATACCTTTGATGCAATTATTAATGGTCATAAAAAAAGCGCGGGAAATGGAAATGGTTACTCTTCCTTTGTCAATACGGTAATGGCACTTGCTATCAGAAAATATCTTAAGGATAATGCCATGTTCAATCCGGGGCTTCTGATTATAGATAGTCCATTAAGTGGCCTAGATCAAGGGAAAAAAGAAAACTACGATATCAGTATGCGTAACGGATTGTTTGAATTTATGCTTAAGCATCAAGATGACGGGCAAATTATTATCTTCGAAAATACCAAAAATACTGCCAGTCTAAACTATACAGAATATGGGGCTAACATTATTCATTTCGACAAAGAAAGCGGCCGTCCCGGATTTTTACTAGACCTGGATGAGGATGGTTGACTTAACAGACTATTATCAAATTCCTCTAATATAAAAAGCCGGTAAACATAGGTTCCTGAATAAAACTTTCCAAGAATCGCTGTTACTGGCTTTTTTTATTTTTCAACAGAAAACTGTTCAGCCGTATGCAATCACCTTATTCATCCCCTATTGACCGCCGGAAAAGGGGCATAAAAATAAGCACCCCCAAGAACTGTGAATTCTTGAAAGTGCCATAACATATAGGTTCCGGCCATTGCATCCTTTTGTATCATTTTCATTGCGCTAACTTCTATGTTCTTACCGTCTTTGATACAATAAGAAAGAGCCTTCCCCCGACAGCAGCGTGCCGAAAAAGGCTTGAAATAAAGGGCTTCCGAGGTTCCGCACCTTTTCGATGCGAGCTTCGGGAGCCCTTTTTTATTTATTTGGTTTGTAGTGCCGGCAGCCTATTTTGTATTTACTTACCCTGCAAAATTGGCAGCCGAAGAATAATTAAAAAGTGTGGCAAAATTAAAAGGTTCTTCGTTTCACTCTGACGTTTCACTCTGACGTTTCACTCTGACGTTCTGCTCACCGTTTATTACGTGCGACTTTATATGTATTTTCGAGATATTTTTCCGGCTCCGGCATCGGGTGACCTTTATGCTTGATGTCTGCACGTTCCTCTTTTTGATAAACAGCAATGATATGCTGCCATTCCTTTGGGTACATTTCTTTGAACTTGGTCTTAAATTCTTGAATATCATTTGGATTACTCATTGCTGCAAAAACTGAGGCGACTTTTTCTTCTTTTTTCACTATTACTGCTGGCATATGAAATCCTCCTCGTTTTATTTTAATGCTACTGTTATTTCTCCACCGAAATTGTTGATCACAAAATGATCATCTGTAATAAGCTGCTCCTTATTCACTCGGTATTCAAAAGGAAACAGAACGCCTATGTTCGTAAGGTCGGGAAGAGTATAGTAGCTATTTCCGCCCACTTTCATTGCTACTAACAGCATATAATTAACGATCTGTTCGTTACTTATCGGATACTTTTGTATGTGGTATTTTCCGGGCTTTTCGCAAGAAAGCACGCCCATGTCCTTCATGGTCATGATGATCTTGTCCGTGGAATGGAACAGCGTTGTTCTTTCACCCCACTCATCAAACAGCTTTTGTTTGAGCTGCGCTAATGTGATCTCCTCCTGAAAATCAGAAATACGGCCGATTAATTTGCATACATCAGCAAACACCGGGTATGTGATAAGAATCATACACCAGTGAATTGGTAATGCGTAATCAGGATATGCGCGGATTAAAGAAAGCCCCAGTTCTCGGATATCGTTTGTTTCATCATCCTTGTAGAACCACAAATGCATGAGAATTTCGCGGGTCTTTCTTATATTGATGACGCTACCTATTTCAAAGCCCAAATACTCGTTCAGAGCACTTTTATATTCCGTTTCTTCCAAATTATCATAGAGTAAAGCCACAGCTTTGTTTAGCCATTGCATTTTAATATTACGTGAAAGTCCTACAGTTTTAGCCATTGTTTTCGTCCGCCTTTATCTTGATAAATGGTACGATGACCTCATCAACGGTTATACCGCCGTGGCTCATCACTTCTTCACCCTTTGCATCAAATGAGCGGCCTACGTCACAAATCAGATAGTCAAATTCTTTGCTCAAATAATACTTCGGATATTCAATTAGTTCGTATTGGTCGGCAAGTGTTTGTTTATCCGCAAAATCACGCAGCACGATCATTCGTCTGCTTTTTGTCTCAACTTCCACACCTGTCTTCATCAATTTTCCCATGCCGGTACACGGAGTGTTTCCATGATCCGCAGAAATATAAACATCAAAGCCTTTACTCAGAAGACGCTTCGTCAAATTCAAAAGCTGGGCTTGCTTTGAAAGAACGGAGATGTCATTGAGCATGCCTATGCGTCCTTGCTTTTGCCCATGCACCATATCATCTACGTCATTTATGATGACCGCTGCACACTTTACCGATGCAGCAAAGTCCGCTTCATAACCGCGCTCATATCCGATTTGTGCCTCAGTAAATCCGAGCTTTTGAGCGCAATCAAGAAATTCTGTTTTCTCCTTGCTTTGCTTCCACGGCGCCAACAGCTGTACCGGATATTTGCCAGAGAGAAGACATTGACGTGAAATAGATGTCGTAGTAGGGATCATTGCAAAGGCGTCTGACTTTTCGTAGTGTATGCCTGTGAATCCTTCCGCAATAATGTGCCAGTCGAATTCCGACATACCATCCATAACAATTATTGCAAACTTGTCGCTATTCCCGTGCATGTATTCCATCGCCCGACTTACGAGTACCGGTCCATCTTTGTTGATTGCCGTGGAAAGCTTTCCGAAACTGGCAAGTACAAACTGCTTGAATGCTTCCTGTGCCTGTCCGGATGAGATTGGTATGTCGTACTTAACCGACATTACATCCATTGCTGATTTTAGATTAGCCACTCGGAACCAGTCCTGATATGTCTTTGCAGAGCAGACTGATTCAGCAAGTTGATTCTGACATTCCTGAAGATATGCAGCTATATTATCGTGGCTGTATACTTTGTTCTTTAAAAACTGCTGCGTCATTGGATACATTTTTAAATCGGCATAGTTGCGCTGATAGGCCATGCACAATAAATCGAGATTGATATTCTCAGCGTCCCGAATAGCTGATGAATTCAAGTCGGGAAACAGGTTAGAGATCGAAACTTCAAAGCACCGAAAGCGCCTGTGAATATCATACGGGATATAGACGTCTGGTTTTACAATCAGCGCGCACTTTTCGTCACTGCTGTTAATCGCATCATCATGTTCTATGCGGAAGGCCAGATCGTCAGCAAAATGGATTATTTGAAAACCGTGTGCTGAAAAATTGGCGCAGTAATCCGTGACGCTTTGAAGATCATCAGCGTCGATCAATAGAATTTTATTCGAATAAGCTGCAGATGATTTTTCATACACATAGTCCGCGAACATTGCTAAGCCTCCAGTTTCACAAGCACGACCAGACGGAAATCAGGATACACCTGTTGGCCATTTTTGTAGTTTTCTTCAATTGTGTCTCTTTCCCGCTGCAGTCTTGCAATGCGGGATTTCCTTATGTTCTCAATGCCGATTTGCTGCGCCGCTTCTGTACGCAGTTTGAGAGCGTACATGTATTTCTCATAGCTCTCCTTGTTTTTCATGAGTTGTTTGTCTTTCAAATCGATGAAAGCGTCAAAGGCAAAGTCCATGCTCATTTTTTCGAGCTTTGCGTATTCCTCCGAAGTAATATTTGGCACATTTCTTACCGACAAACGAGATGCTTCGTCGAGAAATACGTCCATGATCTTTTTGCCGGCCATCGGGCGCAGTACAAAGTTCTCATTCACAAATATCGGAATGATTCGCTGATCGCTATCCTTGTCAGTCAGTGAAAGTTCCCACAGCATGAAAAAGCCGGCTTCGTTTGGGAAATTCTTAATACCTACGGACAGGAGCGGGGAAAGCCGGTCCTGCACAATATCTGTGCTCAGATGCTGAGTCACCCTCGTATCATTAATGCCCACCCGGTCGATCAATGTCATTTCTTTGCCTTGCCAGTTATCATAATAGGCAAGTAGCTTCTTCAATGCAGACTCGACATCAAAATCCGATTCCTGCCCGACAAGCTTCGTCAGGTCTTTCTCTTCGCGGATCACGTCCTTATATTTTTGGGCATTGGCGACCTGCTGCTTCATTTCCGACTCAACCGGATAAAGCGCTTCAGTAATCTTCGCCGGATGGCTGATCGAACGCATGTAGACATCTGTAAAATCGCACTCGGCCACTTCGCTGTCCAGTACATCGGAATACTTGTCGACGCCCATCTCTTTCAAAATGACCGATAGCTTTTCTTCAAGGACCTGCCTTACTCTGTTTTCGACGGTGTCCTCGATAATGAAATTGTAGATATGTACGTCGCGCTTCTGCCCGATACGATCAGCACGGCCGCACCGCTGCTCAATCTTCATCGGATTCCAGGGAAGATCGTAGTTGATGATGATATTGCTGAACTGAAGGTTCAAACCTTCGCCGCCTGCGTCAGTCGAAATGAAAATGTTGGCGCGGTCGCGGAAGTCCTGCAGCGCAATATTGCGCTCATCAATACTCATGCTGCCATTAAGAGCTGACACAGTATATCCGCGTCCGATCAGGATTTTCTGCAGATATTTCTGCGTGGCAACGAACTCTGTGAAAACGATGATTTTCTGGTTGGCGTCCTCGCTTAAAATGCTGTCGATGGTATCCAGCAGAGTTTCAACTTTAACATCCGGGTGCTGGAATTCGGCCTGCTTAGCGACAGATATAATCTGCTGCAGTTCGGCTATTTCCTCATCGTTGTCCAGAGAAATCGCTTCAAGTGCTTCCTCAACGCCGTCCTCGATGTTGAGCTCATCAAGGTCTTCTTCAGTCAGGCTGCCGATCTTTGTGGCCTGATCCTGCAGCACTTTCAAACGCCGTTCGAGGCTTTGCCGGACAGCCGCCGTACTGCTTGTGACCATGCGCTGCATAATGATGAGCAGGAAGATAAGGCACATGTTCTTTTTGCGATTCCGGAGTGCCTTGTTGTAGGTTTTGGAAACATATGCGGTCACCAGCTTATACAGCTCCCGCTGCATCGTGTGGCGCTCATCCCAATTCAGGACTACCAAATGCGTGATGCGGTTTTTGAAGAGCTTGTTTCCGTTGTTGTCAATGGCCTCTCGCTTCTCCGTGCGAATCAGATACGGTGCGACTTGCTCTTTCACGATGGATTTGGCATTTGGAAAAGCCTCCTCATCCAAAAGACGCACAAGGCGCAGGAACGGCTCGGTTTTGCCGTTGTGCGGTGTAGCCGATAGCAGCAGTAAATAAGGGCTTGCCTGTGAGAGCAGATAACCCAATTTGTACCGAGCGACCTCACTGGAGGAGCCAGCAACACGGTGGGCCTCATCGATGACAATCAGGTCCCAACCGCTGTTGATGATAGAATAAATGCGTTCCTCGTTGTACTTTTCCACGCGCTCATCAGTCCAGCCAACATGCTTTTCGATTGGCTTGATGGAGTCCATCGGCGAAATGATCTGATCATACTGGCCATACACATCTTCGCTGTCCGTCAGACGTCGAATTGTGTCAAAATCTGACGGCAGGATGATATTGAATTTCTCATGGAATTTGTCCTGCATTTCTGCGGCCCACTGGGTCACCAAGCCGGTGGGACAGACGACCAGAACCCGGCGCACGAGGCCACGTGCTTTCAGTTCTTTGATGACCATTCCGGCCTCGATGGTCTTTCCGAGACCAACCTCATCGGCAAGAATATAGCGAATGGTATTGTGCTCCATTGCCCGGTTTAGAACATGAAGCTGGTGGGGAAGCGGAATAACGCCGCTGGCAAGTGAAGAGAGCAAACCGCCTGCTGTCTCATTTTTTATCTTGCAGAGTAGCGTGACATACCGGAGATAATTCTCGTCGTAGGTGTTGGTGCCGCCGTCCTTATTCAGTTGTTCTTCGGCCACTTTGTAGACCTTTCCGGTTGACGGATTAAAAACGCGGTAGGATATATAGCTCCATGCTTCAATCCGATCCAGAACTTGAACGTTGGCACCCGTCGCCTTGTCGAATACAAAATCTCCGGTTTTCAGCATTACAATTCCTCCAGTGATGAATTACACACGACCCAAGCTGATATCGTAGTACATCAGCAGATTCTGGTCCTCTTGAATGGTTTCCTCCGGCAGACGTTCGGCCACTGCAACGATGGTCGCATAGTCCTTGTCCTTCCACAGCTTTGCAAACCCAGCACGGATGGCCTCAGAGCGGAATACTTTGAGCTTACCTTTGGTGGACAAATACTCCTGGAATTCTTTGAGCAGGTTCTTTTCACGCAGTTTCGCAATATCACCGCTCTTGGTCAGGTCAGGAATATACCAGCGGCCATCATCGTCCTTGAGGAAGTTTTCTTCGAGGATGACGGAGAGCTCCGGCATTTTCTCACGCTTGTCCAGCGCCTGGCATTCTTGCATGAATTTTGGCATCAATTCCGCATAAGTTTGCGGGCCATGTCCTTCAGGACTCAACTGCTGATATAGCCAGCCTATGGCAGATTTTTCATCAGAGACAAACAGCGAAAACTGAAGGCTTTCAACTTCGCAAGTTGAGCGTACTAAATCATATTCATTAACTTGATTTGGCAGGAAATACATATTGTCGCGCTTCAAGAATCGCTCGTCGAGACCTTTATAGAAATCTGTTGCATCAAGAGGAACAGCGATTCCTTGCATAATATGATAAGCTACCATCCTATCCCAAAGCAAAAACGCCTGACGCTCGGATACAACCTCGATAATTCCATCATTGTTCACAACGACTCGTAGGTTTGAAAGATGTTCCCTGACAAAATCCCATGCTGTATCGACACTACCAATTTTCAGTCTAAATTCTCGCGTAAAACTATCCTTTGGCTTATATGCTGAAATAACTAAGTCTTGATCAACGGTATTGTCAGACTTGTATTGCATAACCGTTTTCTTTTCTTTGCTGAGAGTGCGAACATCTGCAATAATAAAGCCTGCGGTCTGGATACTTTGTTGTATTGCATTCCAAACTGCATTCTTTGAATTGTGAAATTCTATCGTTATCCAATGATTAGGCTTTAAGACGCGGAACAGTTCACGAAAACTCTGGCTCATTAATCCTGTATATTCAGGAAGTGCTTTGTTCTGGATGTTGTTAATGATAGCTTCTTCCGCGTTGTTTGTTTTTACTTTTAACCAACTTTCTGGCATGAAGTTCAATTCAGAGTACATAATATTTGCGCCAAAAGGAGGATCTACAAACACATAGTCAATGCTATCTGTTGGAATATTGCTCAAATCGGTCGCCGATTGCGTGCTAACGAGCACTTTCCCTTGCTGGTAGGAAAGATGCCCCAGCTTTTGCAATTGGAACAACAATTGATGGATAACATTATTTTCTACGCTCAACGAGGGAACGTAGTATGTGCCAACCATAGGACCTACTAATGCTCTGCTCCCGTGTTCAGGCATATATCGATTTAGCAGCGTGAGTTTAGGCAAGATACTGGTAAACAGAAACATCTTTTTTTGATCTGTCTTAACTCTTGCATATGTCTCGCTGAGCATGAATTGAGTTCTTTTCGTATAGAACGAGTTAACCCAACACATTCCATGCGACCGCTTAGGCTGTTCAGTATTATATCCTGTGGGCAGCTCATCCTTCGGTAGCCATTCTACGATTCTTGAGGTCTCAATCTTAGCAATATCATCTGCATCTGGCGTTTTTACAAACCGCTTTTTATCAATGCTGTAGTTAATCAAAACAGGCACCTTTACAGCGTGTTCGGCATATTCACCAGAATCTGTCATATCAGTCTCTTTCTTGAGAATCATATTAAGTTTGCTTATTTCAAAATTGCACTTTGGACACTTGAATTTCTTTAAGGCTTTTTTTGTCTTAGGATCGAGGGCCGCATTGTAGTACACCATTTCCTGACCACAGTGAGGACAGAAAAAGACATCTGACCAGATTGTATAATTTATAGTTCCTTCAATCGGTTTCCCACTAAATCCAATCTGTGTTTTCCCGTTTACAACATGATTCGTTCTGTATAGATAACCGTATTTGTTAGATAGTTCTTCAATGATTCCTTGTAATTCAGATATCACATGCGAATTGTTTGAATTATTATAGTTTGATGCCAAAAAAGTTGCGTAAGGAGACAAGTCAACCAAAATTGCATTTCGGGCTCCGCTATTGCACAATTGCGCAGCCACACCAGTCATTCCGGAGCCACAAAAAGTATCGATGACCGTATCGCCCGGATTCGTGTAATGTTCAAGATAGGTCATTATAGCTTTTGGCGGAACCTTTGTATGATAACTATGGATATTGTAAATCAAGTCATGCTTATCTTCGGCCACATCGTCTGTGTATGGCTCACGATGGTAATCATCCGTTGCCTCATCATATGGGGTTCCATTCTCCTTGATAAACTCCTCAATGAAGGAATTGGGGCATGCTGTATAGAAAGGCGCATCGGAAAGCGCAATAATATCCTCATCGCTGCCAATGGGAAAGCCTTCGATATTGCGGACCTTATCGATATCCGCTTTTGTAAGTTTTCTGCGTTCCATCTCTTATTCCTCGCTTTCTCTTCTCTTGACAACAATTCGGAGCGTCGCTGCGTCTTTACCCGCAGTATAAGTTGAAACGATCCCGTTCAGCTTTGCCTTGAACGTGGCTTCATCCAGCGGCGGCAGCTCGTCCAGCTTCTGTACAAGGTCTTCCACGATGATGACAACCGGCTCGTAGTTCTTCAGGAGAGCCATAATGCTCTTGACAAAGAAGTCATCCACACGCTTCGGCAACGATTTGCTCGAAATGAAGTCGTCAATAACCTTGGCCTGCGCATCGGAGAGATACTCCTTCTGATTTAATACCAATGGGTCAGAGATGGTATCCAGCAGCACTTTCGTCCATTCTGCCACCAGAGCATCAATACGGTTTTCAATGTTATCGAGCTGTCCGTAGGTGTTCTTTGCCTTGTCTTCCAGACTGAATCTGCAATGCGGGCAAATCGAGCTGCTCTTCAGTTCAGTCGGCGTCAGATCATAGCAGACCTTGAGCGATGCCAAATCCTGCTCGATCTCCGCCAACTTTGCAGAGGATAGAATTTCGATGGTACGCAGCTTCCGCAAGTTTGACAGAGCGATACTCTCCTGAATCTTGCCGCGACGCTTTGCATCCTCGATGCCAAGGCGCTTCTTTTTGTGCTCGTCAAAGTAAATGGTGATGTATTTTTCTTTGATCTTTTCCAGTTCGGCACAGACCTTTTGCGCTGCGGCCTCGCCGGTGGTTCCATTCATGATGCTGTCGCGTGTTTCGCGGAACGACGCTTTTGCATTTTCGATCTCGGATTTCAGAGAAGCACCAAGGTCAATGAACTCAATGTCCGCAATGTACTTTACGACATCTCCACAGTCGCGCTTGAAGGCCATATACTCCGGAACGATCTGCAGGAGGGCGATCTTCTTGCCCAGTTCTTCAACCTGATCGGAAGTGAGGCTGAAGTTGTTCAGCTTGGCCGGTGTATTGAAACGAGCGCCGTAATTGCTGAATTCATCCTTCACCGCCGTGCAAGCAGATCGCATGAGCTGAATCTGCTGCTGATTGGCAAGCGGCTCGCCCCACAGGTCAAAACCTTCGGTGAGCTTCCGCTCAAGCCGAACCGCATTATTGCAAAGCTCCTGCGCTCTCTTGCAAAGATCAGTAACTCCTTTTTCACGGTCATTTGGGTTATCCAGCAGCGCCGGGTTCAGCTGAATGATGTCAAAGAGCTTTTTCAATTCAGCCATGGAAATCTGCGCAGGCTTCGAGAGATATTTGAATTCATACAAGTCAGTCGCGGAGATCTTCGGCACCTTGTCCAGAGTAGATGCAGTAATGGTTTCGCCGTTCTTCAGCGTGATTACGGCGTAGCCTGCATATACCATCGAAAGGAAAATGACCGGCGTAAAAATGTGCCAGATACGGAACTTCTTATCGATTTGCCAATAAAGTCCCTGCGGCTCGAACAGATCAGAGAAGTTGAGAACGCCTTGCTGCGGAAGTGCCTTTATCAAATCAATATAGTAAGCGGCATATTTGGAACCTTCCGGGCGTATTTTCTCGCCGTCCAGCACGCCGAAGCTCTGCAGCATAAGCGCAGACTGCTGGGTCTTTCTGCCCGCAAAATGGTCGAAAGCGACACGTGCGTTGTCAGCCATATTTTTGTGCGTAATTTTTGTCTTCATAACCGGGAATTCCGGATAGATGCGGTCAAAATAGCCGTCAAGGCAGAGCGACGCCGCAAGGTCCATCGTATCGTTGAATGTGTAATCCCGGTTGTAGCGGCCTTTCAGGATTTCAATCAGCTGATGCCGCTCTTTGTCATAAACAACATCAAAGCAGGTATTCTTATTTTCACTAAGGAACTTCACAAGGCCCTTGCGCAGTGTGCCTGCCTTCGTCAGATAAGATTCCTTATCCTTGCCCTCACTGATGCCTGCCAGACTATTTGCTGCGGCATAAAGCGACAGCATTTCATAGAACTCATCATTGGACTTGAAGTAGAAGTAGACCTCATCTTCCTTGTCATTTCTGGCTGCGCCTGCGTTGCCATAGGGCGGCATAATGTGAATATAGAAGTCGCGCTCCGGCTGAGCCGTGCTGCGCTCGCCGGGCAGGCCCATAAAGAGATAGCCTTCGCGGAAAATGTTGTGGCTGTCCCAATTCAGGTCATGCTCATAGATTTCAAAGCCGGGAACATATTGCTTTTGTTCCCATTCAAGGCAACTGTAAACGACCTGATAGAAAAAGCGATTCAGTTCTCCTTCGGCCAGCAAAGATGCCTTCTGCTTTATCTTTTCGTCGTAATCGACGATCTTGTCTACATCAATATAGTACTGACCGTTTCCTTCGTTGAAGATAATAAACTGCCCGGAAACCGTCTTCATGATTTCACGCAGAGTAGCCTTGACTGCTCCGAGCAGGAAATCGGCGTCCTGTTCCGGCATGGTAAGGTACAGGCACAGGTCATCCTTCAGGTTTTCCGCAGTAAGGCCGAACTGTACGTCAAGGCCATTCGTAGTAAGGCGGTGAACGCTCAGAGCATAGATGATCTGAATTGCCATTGGCTTATACGCAGGCTTCTGGAAGGACCGATTGATGATGTCTTCCAGCTGCTGGCTCGCCGTTACTACACGGCTGATTGTTACATCGCTGCGCAGAAGTCCATTCGACTTGATTGCAGGCCAATAATCATCAAAAGAGATGACGCCGGGTGCGTCTTCCGGCACATTGGTATTAGAAATATCTTTGATTGTCAAGGAAATGTTCTTAAGAATATGGCGGTTCTCAATCAGATATATGCGATTGAAAACGTCGATGTAGGACGGATGGATCGGGAACAGGTCCACAAATTCATCCATTCTGGAGGACATTCCGGCATAAAGGTTACTGAATTTCTCCAGATGCGCACGAATGAGGGCCTTTTGCTCTGGCGTCTTTTTCAGAATTCGTTCCGAGACAACATAGGATGTGGCCTCTTTGCTGATGATGATTTGCGTAAAACGATCCTTGACGTGCATCAGCGTGTCTGATACGAAGCTGAAACGCGGGTTATCAAATACCTTCTCCTGCACACCGAATATCACACGCAGATTTGACTTTGAGCACATTTCCCCCAAGGCGCGGAAGAATTCCAGATCAAGTACGATATCCCGCTCGTTACGGGACGTCAAGTATGACAAAAACTCATCTACGACAATGAGATAGCCCTTATCCGGATACTTTGCGGAAAAAGCCATCATCATGTCCTTGATCAGCTTCTTATTATCGCGGACAGTCGAAAAATCCGGGACCTCAAAGTCAATGCCACGGCTATCAAAATCGTCCTGAATAAAGCCGAACAGGATTTCACGCAGTGACATGGTAACCCCACCGATTTCAATACGGAGCACCTCAAATTTGCCGGCAATCGGTTCCATGCTCTTTGCAAACTTCTTGTTCTGCAAGTACTGAAGGTTATCAGCGTTATTGGCAACCGCTGAAATCACAGACATTAAGTGAGATTTACCGGTTCCGTAGTTACCAACGACGAGAACGCCCTTATTGTCAATGACCTCGTCCATTCGCAGCTGATCGATAACCGTGGCTTTCAAGCTATCGGCCATAGCATCGGACATAACATAGGTCTTTACATATTCGCGGGCCTTATTTTCATCACTGGCGGTCGTGAGCTGAATGACATCTTCAATCGGATTAAAACTAATTAGTTTAGAATATTTCATGCTTTTTCTCCTCTCGGCTATACGATGCAAGTAATATCGTAATCGCCTATGTTGTACACCTTATAATCTGGAAAGCCCTCTTCTGCATAAAACAGTTTTCCATCTTCCAGCCTACCGGGCCAAAGGACACTGAACGTTTTTTGCTTGCATGCAGTGACAAATATCTTCAAGACGTCCACCTGATAATCAGGATTGAACAGAACATCAAAGTCTTTTATGACAGCCCCATCAGGCAACCCTAAAATCACTTGGTTAAAGCAGCGTTCCATCTGCACCGTCCGGCGGTTTTTCCGCACCTTTATCAATTCTTCAGCAAGCATCTTGTTTATGGAAACAGATTTTTCTACCATCTCATTGCTGGACACGCAGAATATGATCGGTTTCAACATTCCCGCCTGCTTTTCAGGCAGATAATCACGTGCCCGAATAATTACTCCCATTCTGCGCCTCCTTAAATAATCTCACAACGCGTGTCCCATTTTCCGGACTTTTACTTGTCGTCTGGGACGATTTCCATAATATCTCCAACATCACAATTCAATGCTGCGCAAATCTTGAGTAGAATTTCGGTGTTTACATTTCCACCGTTTCCAAGCTTTGCAACAGACGTTGCGCTAATGCCACTCATTTCACGCAGGCTTTTTTTGTTGATACCTTTATCAATCATAAGTTTCCAAAGCTTGTTATAACTAAATTTCATGGGTTCGCCTCCTGCTTTGCTGTTGCTCACAAATTCATTTAACATCATTTAAAAAACCATACCTACCTGGTTCGCGTCCTTTTACAAATTTTGTTACTGTCGCGCCGGATTTTTCATACGGCAAATGGGGAATGTGATCCAAGTTTTCAATCACTATCAATTGTCCCTCATCCTGATGATTAATAAAGTACTGGAAAAGAGCTGTTCGCATACTTTCTGGTGCTGTTTCATCGATGCCCTCGTCGAAGCCATGTAGCGGGGTATCAATAATAAACATTCTTGGGTCGAACTTCGCGTATTTATAAAGATACTTTCTGAACATTAAGATTACGACTGAGTTCAAATATGCTCTATAGCCTTTTCCATTACTATTTTCCTTGCTTTCGCCATTGACTTCAATATCAAAAATACTCATATCGAAACGAGCGCTCGTAAGATTTTCGTAATTGCATTCACGGAGGATTTGCATGGCGTACTCAGTCATCACGCTTTGAAAGTCATCGTCAAAATACTCCCTGGGGTGATATTCAATCTCATTTTCATCTTCATCAGTAGAGTAGGTGTTGATATCAACAGCGAAATCCTGTGCAAAAGACGACACCAATTTTATTTCGTTAGAAATTTGTATATAAGCCTTATAAGATGCAATAGATTCGCTCAACTGGCTCGCCTTGGGTTGCAATTCCTCTTTTATTAATGCTTCAATATTATCGCGTTTCTGCCGAAGCTCCTTTAGTTTCTCTTCAATTTCCGACTTTTCAGCCAGAACATCCTGCTCAGAACTAATAAGTCCTTCCAGTTGTGCCGCAATTCTCTTTAGTTCTGCTTTAGAAGCATCTATATATGATTTTCTTCCGCGAGGTGCAATCTTACCATCGCAGAAAGGACAATTGGCAGGCTTGGGTACGTTGCTAAGCTCGTTTTCCCCATCTGCGATAAATGAAAGCCGCTTGATATCTGCCGAATACTGCCCCTTAAGTTGTTTAAACCTTGAAAGCAAAATATCACATTCAGCTTCGCGTTCTTCTGTCTCCATGATTGTACTTAATAATGTTTTACTCTCATTTAGAGCGGAGGAAATACCTTCCTCGGCAGTTTCCAAAGATTGCACCAACTCGGCGATCTTTTGCTCAACGTCAATTCCATCAAACAGTTCCAATTGTTTGCTAAGCAGCTCACGACGTTTTGTCGCTTCTTGTATCTTGCCGTTTGCATACTCCGTGATTGCCTTTTTTCGTGCTTGACGTATTTCCTTTTTTGCTTTTGCATCTGTTTCAGAAAAGTCGCGCCCGGTCAACAGATAAAGCAGAGCAGATAAAAAATATGTATTCTCATAATATCTGTGTTGAGGCACAATTATCGATTCTGAATCTCCGACCCGGTCCTCGTCCAAATAGAAGAGCCGGAGGAGACTCTTCCAAGTGAGCCTTTTCTTTTCAAACCGTGAATTAATAACTACCTGCGGCTCAGGATCGCAATTGATGCCCATGAGCATCAGCCAAATGGTGTTCAAGACAGGATGCTTCTGATTCTTCTTGGGTTCAAGATCATATGTATCGCTGCTGATGCCATCTATTTCACTTGTGACCATGGCCTGATTTTTACCAACGGTTCTATCTATAACGAGTTCTTTCCCATCGTAAGTTGAAACAGTCATGCACACCCGGTTAAACCCGGATGATTCTTTAAATGGATTCTTCGTTGACCCGCCGAATGCAAAATCTATGCACTTTGCAACGCAGGTCTTACCCGTATTGGAATGGCCCTCAATAATGTTTAACTTGGGGCAGAATTCGATTGTAGAGTCGCTTTTGGTAGAGCTCTTTGCTACGATTTGTTTAATATAGAATCCTTTTGCCATAGCGCTACCTCCTTAGCGATTGAGTTGACTCATGCGTAATTAAAGTCAACAGATCTACATCACTTTTGGTTTTTGTGCTTCTCACTGTAATTGCCGCAAGTTTACTATATTCTTTTGCATACTCGCTATTTAAGCTGCTGCAAAATTTTCTTCCAGATGGACTGAGCGAATATTGAAACCCCAACTCGTCTCTGCGAACAGCCATCAAGCCGTCAATAACCATGCTCTTTAGAGCTTTATTAACGAGTTCCCGGCGTGTAGCAAATTCGCTGAATCCGAAATCATTCTCGCCATTGATTGACTGTTGAGATAAATGGAATGCGCTGCTGTATACAGTTATAAAATCCAAGGCCGCCGCGCGATCCGCCGTTATGGCATTATCGCACGCAGAAAGCAGTAATACCATCCTGAGCGAAATCTCAAAAGGTGTATTAAAGACTTCATTCATCGGTATTTACCCAGGACTTGATGCGCCCATCATTCACCAAAACATGGCAAATGCCCTTTCTAACCATATTCCTGATCAAATTTGTAGTGCGTGCTAATGTAGACGCGCTAAGCGGCATGGTCAGCATTTTATCAATTACTGCTTGAAGGCGTTTATAGCCGTTCTCATAATCCTGAAGATATGTGTTTTCAACGCCGTCATATGCTTCTTTTTTTAAATTGTTGAATTGATCTTCCCCATCTGAATATACTTCGCGCACAGACCGCTGCAGACTTTCAGCCGCAAAATATGCCTCACGTTGTGAAACAAAATCCTTATGGTAGCGATTCGGCAATTTATCAATATCATCCGGCGTAATTATCATTGACAATGCATCGGCGTAAGCATCACATAAAGCATTGATATATGGCAACTCATATGGTGCAAACTCCTCTTCTGGCGTGAGCTGGATCGGGAGTTCTATTTTTTCGTCCGCGATATGAATAACTCCATCCTCGACATAGACAGAAGTCAAAGGAGCCTCTGCCAGACGCTGACCATATCTATCAACATGAGGAATGTCGCTGGAAGAAATATAATTTCTGCCGGTGGCCATTGCTTCAATTAGTCTGTAGAAAATTTCGGCGCATACCTCATCAACAGTTTCTGCCGTTGATGTAATTTCATGTTTTTTTAGAGCCCCCACCAGGTTCTCCCTGGCTTCCATGTCTACGCTTATAAATTCATCTACAAATTTTGTTTTGGAAAAAAGACTTAGCAGGCGACGGGCATCGTTGACTGCAATCTTTCTGTTACTCTCGCCGTTGTATATCTTGCTTAACAGGTTCGGCGATTTTCCTGACATCGGATTATAATTATCGGCTTCGTCTGCAGCCTCCTCAGATTCGCTTGATGGCTCCCGAATGATTAGGTTGGTGATATACAAGACATAGTCTTGCTGAGTAACGCCGCATCCAATATATGAATGCATCAGCTTTAAAAACTCACTGAATGTCATTACCGCGCCTCCTCTATTTGTACATCACTTGTACATTCATGTCCACGGACGTCAAGTTCGTGGACATTCTATTTTTGTACAATACAAGTGTAAAAGAAGCCGTAAGAGAGCCACCAAGGTGCTTGTTACGAGCCGCTTTTATACATTATACCACCAAATTTCGCAAAGAACAACATTATTTTGTGAACGCGAAAGGAGTTTCTTCAAAGCACACGATATTTTGCGAAATTGATGTGGTCGTCGCCTCAAAGTACATCCGCCGATCACGGATGGTTCAGTGCGATGAGGTGGACAACAGAATAACGTACAGCTGACTACTGAGCAGGAAGCTGCAATCCGAAACGGAGTAATCCGTTAGGACTGCGGACGGCATACTATTGCCATTTTTAGGTCAGCTCTGCAGATTCCTCCGTTTCGAGAAACGACAAACGGAGGAATCTCTATGAAAATCAATGACAACGAATCTACAGAACGCAAAATCTACCTCAAGGACTTGCATCAGTGGGTGCCGGTCAGCAAAACAGATTTTGATAATTACTACCGCGATATCAATGCCTATCGCCGCAGGCAACAGGAACACGGCCGTTGTGTCTGTCCGGCCAGCAAGCGCTATCTCTGCGATATGGACTGCTGCACCTGCCGTTTTCACAAGGGCGGCGATGAGCTTTCCCTTGATTACACTGTCACCGACGAGGATAGCAACGAAAAAAGCTGGCTTGAAGATCTTCCGGATGACAGGCCCAGCGCTCAATTCGTGATGGAGGACCGCGAACTGCTGGACACACTTCTTCATAAGTTGGACGAGCTTGATCCAGAAGGTCGCCGAATCTGTGAGCTTGTGATGGAGGGCCGCTCCGAACGCGACTGCGGCAAGGAAATGGGGATGGCCCGGAATACTTTCGTCTATAAAAGGGACAAGCTGTTTGCCGCACTTGCCGATTATCTGAAGGATTTCATCTAAACTTCAACGCCTCTCTCTGGTTTCTGCTGGAGAGAGGCATCTTTTTTTCAAAAACTTTCTGAGCTTTTCGGCCAAACGGCACTTTGACCTCCATTGGGTAGTGGAAAGAGCAAAAACGACAACCGCTCCTTCCAAGGAGGTGAACGAAATGTACGAAACCAATACCCGGACCAGTGCTGCAGACGAGGAGCTCATTGAAGTTCTGACCACGATCAGCGTCGTGTCCAAACGTCTGGCAAGAAAACTGACCGTACTTGCCAACCAGAGTCAACACAAGGAAGGAGGAAATTCCGATGAGCAAAATGGGCGATATGGCTACTATCATCGAAGAACTGCGGAATGCCGCTGCCGCTATTAACAGCGTGGCAGACTGGCTGAACGGGGCGTTTAGCGCCGCAGAGCCTTCCGAAGAAACACCGGTGACGGAGCCGGCACTAACGCTTGAAGAAGTGAGAGCCGTTCTCGCGGAGAAATCCCGCAAGGGTCATACCGTTGAGATTCGCTCGCTGCTTCAAAAGTACGGTGCAGATAAACTTTCGAAGATTGATCCCGCGAACTACAAGGCGCTGCTTGCTGATGCGGAGGTACTGGACGATGCCACCTAAAGGACATGCAGTGCTCTCAGCATCAAGCTCCGACCGCTGGCTCCACTGCCCGCCGTCCGCACGGCTGTGCGAGAGTTACGAGGACAAGGGCAGTGATTACGCCGCCGAAGGGACCGACGCCCACGCACTTTGCGAATACAAACTTCGTAAGGCGCTGGGGCTGGAAGCTGAGGACCCGACCGAAAACCTGACCTGGTTCAATAAGGAAATGAATGACTGTGCCACTGGCTACGCCGCTTATGTACTCGAACAGGTCGAGGCCGCCAAGCATGTCTGCGCCGATCCGGTAGTGCTCATCGAACAGCGCGTCGACTTCTCCCGCTGGGTGGAGGGTGGCTTCGGAACGGCGGATGCCCTCATCATCGCAGACGGCACCCTCAAAATCTGCGATTACAAGCATGGACTCGGCGTGCTCGTCCGGGCGGAGGAAAATCCGCAGCTCATGTGTTACGCGCTCGGCGCGCTGGAACTCTTCGACAAAATCTACGACATTGAAACGGTCAGCATGACCATCTACCAGCCGCGCCGGGACAACGTCAGCACCTACGAGGTTTCCAAAGATGACCTGTACCGCTGGGCAGATGAAGTTCTGAAGCCTACCGCCGAACTCGCGTTTGCCGGTGACGGTAATTTCCTCTGCGGCGAATGGTGCGGTTTCTGCAAGGCGAAGAACGACTGCCGTGCCCGTGCCGAAGCGAATCTCGCTCTGGCTCAGTATGAGTTCAAACTTCCACCGCTGCTCACGGATGAGGATATCGAAGATATTCTCGCCAAGGTGGATGAGCTTGTCGCATGGGCATCCGACATAAAGAAATACGCCCTGCAGCAGGCGATCAGCGGCAAGTCGTGGAGCGGCTGGAAGTTAGTCGAAGGTAGGTCCAATCGGAAGTACGTCAATGACTCGGTTGTCGCCGACGTTGTTGAGCACGCGGGCTTTGACCCGTATGAACGCAAGGTGCTTGGCATCACCGCCATGCAAAAAATGCTCGGCAAATCCCGCTTTGACGAACTTCTGAGCCCTTACATCGAAAAACCGCAAGGCAAACCAACGCTCGTGCCGGAGAGCGATAAACGACCGGCGATGTCTACGGCAACAGCCGATTTTAATGAAAATTAAGGAGGACAATCTTATGTCTAATAATACGAACAAAGTCAAAAACCCCATGAAGGTCATCACCGGTCCCGACACCCGTTGGAGCTACGCAAACGTCTGGGAGCCCAAAAGCATCAACGGCGGCACTCCGAAATACAGTGTCAGCCTGATTATCCCAAAATCTGATACCAAGACTGTCGCCAAGCTGAAGGCCGCCATTGAAGCTGCCTACCACGAGGGCGAATCCAAACTCAAGGGCAACGGCAAGACCGTACCGCCGTTGGCCGCAATCAAGAATCCACTGCGCAATGGTGATGCCGAGCGTCCGGACGATCCCGCTTATGCCAATGCCTACTTCATCAATGCCAACTCCGCTACGGCACCCGGCATCGTGGATGCAGACCTCAATCCGGTCCTGACCCGTTCTGAGGTCTACTCCGGTGTCTACGGCCGCGCCAGCATCAACCTGTATGCCTTCAACAGCAACGGCAACAAGGGTATCGCCTGCGGCCTCAACAATCTGCAACTTATCCGCGCTGGGGAACCTCTCGGCGGCAAAATGAGCGCAGAGGACGACTTTGCTACTGACAACGATGACGACTTTTTGAACTAAGGAGGGAAACAACTATGACTACATTGCAGACAATTTTGGTAACCGTGCTTATCGCCATTTGGCTTATCTTCAGCGTTGTGTTCCTGATCACCGCAATTCAGAGCTGGATCTACGACCGCAAGCGTGAAAAGCGTGAGCAGGAATCCGCCGCCCGCGATATCGAGTACCGTAAGGAACGCGACAAACGTGAGCAGGAACAGGCTGCCCGTGATGAGGAATACCACCAGAAGCGTATGGAGCAGTTAAATAAGTAAGGTCTGACCCGTGGGTGGTGGGAGCAATCTTGCCACCCTTTCGAGTTATGAAAGGACGATTATATGAAAAACGAAATATGGAAAGACATACCCGGCTATGAGGGTGAATATCAGGCAAGCACTATGGGCCGCATTAAAAGCCTTAAGCGCATGGCCGTCAGCAAGAATTGGTATACAGGAAAGCCATTCTACCGTACTATTCCAGAACGAATTCTAAAACCCGGTCGCTATTGTAAGTGTGGTCATGTTTCTGTAATTCTTCGCAAAGGCACCAATGGTAAACCTGTACACCAGCTCGTTATGAAAACTTTTGTTGGAGAGCCTCCAAAGCGTATGGAGGTTCTTCATTTAAATGGTATACCGACTGATAATCGTTTATCTAATCTTCGCTATGGTACCAGAACCGACAACATCCTTGATGTTTATAGACAAGGGAAGCTATGGAGAAAGCTGTCTGTTGATGATGTTGGAGCGATTCGATTTGGAATTTGGTGTGGCATACGCGGCTCGGACCTTGCTGCCATGTATGGTGTGTCACAGTCGATTATCAGCGCCATAAAACACGGGAGGATATTTTCATGGCTACCATAACATCATTGTCCGTGGACTTGGAGACTTTCAGTAGCATCAACCTCTCAAAATCAGGCGTTTACCGCTATGTGGAGGCTCCTGACTTTGAGATTCTGCTCTTTGGCTACAGCGCCGACAACGGCCCTGTACAAACCATCGACCTTGCCTGCGGTGAAAAGCTGCCGGATGAAATCAGAGCCGCACTCACGGATGAATCCGTAACGAAGTGGGCCTTCAACGCCAGCTTTGAACGGATCTGCCTATCCCGGTATCTTGGCTTACCGACCGGCGAATATCTCGAGCCCGCCCAATGGCACTGCTCCATGATATGGGCTGCCACAATGGGCCTGCCGCTTTCGCTGGAAGGCGTCGGCACGGTCCTCGGTCTTGAAAAGCAGAAGCTGACGGAAGGAAAAGACCTCGTCAAGTTTTTCTGTCGGCCCTGCGCACCGACAAAAGTGAACGGCCAGCGTATCCGAAACTACCCGTACCATGCACCGGAGAAATGGTCCATGTTCAAAAAATACAACGTTCGGGATGTCGAAACGGAAATGGCGATTCAGGCCAAGCTCGCAAACTTCCCGGTGCCGGAATCCGTGTGGGATGAATACCATCTGGATCAGGAAATCAATGACCATGGCGTTGCCTTGGATATGACACTGGTCAGACAGGCAATCGACATGGACGGCCGGTCCCGCGAAAAGCTCACTGCCGCGATGAAAAAACTGACGAAGCTGGATAATCCGAACTCAGTGCAGCAGATGAAGCAATGGCTCTCCGACAATGGGCTGGAAACCGATACGCTCGGCAAAAAAGCCGTCGCCGAACTTCTGAAGATCGCGCCGGAGCCGCTCGGCGAGGCGCTTTCCCTCCGGCAGCAGCTTGCCAAATCGTCCGTGAAAAAATACCAGACGATGGAGACTGCTGTTTGCGCCGATGGCCGCGCCCGTGGGATGTTCCAGTTTTATGGCGCGAATCGGACCGGCCGCTGGGCAGGCAGGCTGATTCAGATGCAAAACCTGCCTCAGAACCATCTTCCCGATCTGAAACAGGCCCGTGCCCTTGTGCGTTGCGGAGATTTTGACGCGCTGGAACTTCTCTATGAAGATATCCCGGACACGCTTTCGCAGCTCATCCGCACAGCCTTTGTGCCGAGAGTCGGTACAAAGTTCATTGTATCGGACTTTAGCGCCATCGAAGCCCGCGTGATCGCGTGGCTGGCCGGAGAAAACTGGCGAACCGAAGTATTCAAGAAAGGCGGCGACATCTACTGCGCCAGCGCCAGTCAGATGTTCAAGATCCCTGTCGAAAAGCACGGCATCAACGGTCACCTGCGGCAAAAAGGAAAAATCGCGGAATTGGCGCTCGGCTACGGCGGCTCGGTCGGGGCGCTCAAAGCGATGGGAGCTTTGGAAATGGGACTCACAGAGGAGGAACTTCCTCCGTTGGTTGACGCATGGCGGCAGTCCAATCCAAACATCGTAAAACTCTGGTGGGATGTGGACCGTGCCGCAATGGAGGCTGTTCGCAATAAACATACCAATACAACGCACGGCATTATCTTCTCCTGCCAGAGCGGCATGCTTTTTATCACGCTGCCCTCCGGCCGAAAGCTCGTCTACGTCAAACCGCATATCGGCGAGAACAAATTCGGCGGCAGTTGCATCACCTACGAAGGTGTCGGCGGCACAAAGAAATGGGAACGACTCGATTCCTATGGTCCAAAATTTGTGGAAAATATCGTGCAGGCGACCAGCCGGGATATCCTGTGCTATGCCATGCAGACGCTTCGGAACTGCTCCATTGTCATGCATATCCACGATGAACTGGTCATTGAGGCTGATCCGCGTATGTCTCTGCAGGCGGTCTGCGATCAGATGGGTCGGACGCCGCCGTGGGCAAAGGGCCTTCTGCTACGGGCGGATGGCTATGAAACGGATTTTTATAAAAAAGACTGAGAAATTTTCGGCCAAGGCGGGTTTTCGGCTCCATTGGGTAACAGAGGTGGACTAAAAGCCTGCCCGGAAAGGAGGCTCATAAATGAGTATCGATAAACGTAACGCTGAGGGCTACCATGACCCAACTGCCTATGAAGCCCTTACGCTGATTGAAAAAGAGAAACACGCGCTCCGCGCTTTCCGGCCAATCGTATATATCTGTTCTCCCTATGCGGGAGTCATCGAAAAGAACGTAAAGGCTGCGCGAGGTTACAGCCGGTTTGCTGTGGACAAGGGTTTCATCCCGATCGCGCCGCATCTGCTGTTTCCGCAGTTTCTGAATGACGCCGATCCGAACGAACGTGAACTTGGGCTGTTCTTCGGAAATGCGCTCATGAGCAAATGTTCAGAGGTCTGGGTGTTCGGCAGCAATATCTCGGCTGGCATGCAGGCAGAGATCAAACGAGCCAGGTGGAAAGACTACCGCCTGCGTTATTTCACAGAAGAATTGGAGGAGGTACAAGATGTTTGCAATCACTGAAGGTACGCGCCGCATAGGCGGCATTGAAATTCCTACTTATAAGCGCGAGGTCGTGAGCGCCAATATTCTCGAAGTAGAGGCGGGCACAAATGGTTATCAGGGTGGCGACGGTGGACACGGCAGCCGCACCTATTTTCGCATCAAAGATCTGGCCTCCACAGAGATGGATGTCCATGTGACGCGGGACAAGTTTGGCAGCGAGGGTTTCGAAGTTACCCTCGGCGGCGACTGTGAGCTTGAAACGATCATCACGGCGCTCAAATTCATCACCAAGGTTCTGGAGGACGGTTCGAAAGAGGTGCATGACTGATGTTCACCCTGTATAGTTCCGACATCATCGGCAATCCCGGCAACTGCTCCTATCCCAATAAGACCGTGATTACGGATGAAGACAGCCTGCGGGCGGCGGTCTGCCACGACTACGTCTGCGCTGAGTACAAAAACAGCTACCGAAGCGGTGACAATTTTCTCGGCGCGGATTGTCTCCCGGTCGACTGTGACAACGACCACTCTGAAAACCCGGAGGATTGGGTACTGCCTGCGGACGTCGCCGCTGCCTTTCCAGACGTCTGCTTTGCGGTCCACTACAGCCGCTACAATATGCGCGAGAAAAACGGAAAGTCCGCCCGGCCGAAGTTTCATATCCTTTTTGCGATCACACGCATGACAGACGCGGCCGCTTACGGCGGCATGAAGAAGCTGGTCAACTCTATCTTTCCATATTTTGATATACAGGCGCTGGATGCCGCACGTTTCTTCTTTGGCACGGCTTCGACCGACGTTGAAATTTTCCCCGGCAGCATAAATTTGACCGAGTTTCTGGAGGATGACGACTTTGATGCAAATATGGCAGGAGGCCATCAAGCCAGTCTGGTTATACCGGAAGGCAGCCGCAACGCAACCATGTCCCGTTTTGCCGGGCGGGTCATCAAGAAATACGGCGACAGCGAAGAAGCTTACCAGTGCTTCCTCGACGAGGCTGCGAAATGCATACCCCCTCTGGAAGATTCCGAGCTTTCGACCATCTGGCACAGCGCCCAGCGGTTTTACGCCAGAGTCCAGCAACAGTCCGGGTACGTTTCACCGGAGGTTTACAACGACGACACCTCCTATAAACCGGCAGATTTCTCCGACGTCGGACAGGCCGAGGTGCTTGCCAAGCATTTCTCTGGTGAACTGCGATACTCGCCAGCCACCCATTTCATCCGGTACACAGAACACTACTGGAAGGAAACTGAACCCGGAGCACAGGCCGTCGCTCATGAACTGACCCGCCGCCAATTGGAGGAAGCCGCGAAGGATATGCACGAGGCGATGAAAGCCCTGACGGACTGCGGCGCTCAGGGAATCCTCGATACAACTTCAAAGGCCAAGGCCCTGTTCAATGATACGCAGACTGAAGCCTACACTGCCTTCCTCGCAGCAAAGGCATATCAGTCCTTTGCAATCCGCCGCCGTGATTCCAAGAATATTACCGCGACGCTGAAGGAAGCGCACCCCATGTTGGAGATTTCGCCTCGTGATCTGGATGCGGACTGCTTTGCCCTCTGTACCCCGACCGCAACCTATGATCTCCGCAAAGGTATCGCTGGAGCGAGGGAACATTCCCCGGAGGACTATATCACCAAGATCACGTCCGTTTCACCCAGCAGTAAAGGCGAACAGCTCTGGCATGACAGCCTGAACCTAATCTTCTGCAAGAATCAAGAGCTCATCAACTATGTCCAAATGATCTGCGGACTGGCCGCTATCGGGAAGGTCTTTGTGGAAGCTCTCATCATCTCTTACGGCTGCGGGCGGAACGGCAAATCGACCTTTTGGAATGCTGTCTCCCGTGTGCTGGGCCTTTACAGCGGCAACATCTCTGCCGATACGCTGACGGTCGGCTGCCGAAGGAATATCAAGCCAGAAATGGCGGAGGTCAAAGGCAAGCGTCTGCTGATCGCGGCGGAAATGCAGGAAGGCGCAAGGCTCAACGACTCTACCGTCAAACAGCTCTGCTCCACCGACGATGTATTTGCGGAGAAAAAGTACAAGGACCCGTTCAGCTTCACGCCCTGCCATACATTGGTGCTCTACACCAACCATCTGCCGAAGGTCAGCGCTTCCGATGACGGTATCTGGCGCAGGCTGATCGTCATCCCGTTCGACGCCAAGATCGAAGGTACCAGCGACATCAAGAATTACGGCGAGTATCTTTACAACAACGCCGGTGAAAGTATCCTCACTTGGATCATCGAAGGTGCCCGGAAGGTCATCGCACTTGACTACAAAATCCCAGTCCCGGCATGCGTGAAGAAAGCGATTGCAGAGTACCGGGCGCAGAACGACTGGTTTGGCCATTTTCTTGAAGACAAATGCGAGCTTGATGCTGGTTTCCGTGAAAGCTCCGGTGCCTTATATCAGGCATACCGTAATTACAGCATTGACACAAACGAATATGTCCGCAGCACTGCAGATTTCTATTTTGCACTGGAGAATGCAGGCTTTAAGAGAACTAACCCCAGAGGGAAGCGATTTTTTATTGGTTTGCGGCTAAAAACGGATGATGGAGATTTTGAAGATTTTCTGAAATAACTACCAAATGTTGACCTCGACGACCTCTTTTACAGGAACTTTTCTTAGGGACATAAAAATTGATATAAAAAAAGTCTGTATATCGAGGTCGTCGAGGTCAACACCCCAGTTAAAAATCCTGATGGAGGACCTGAAAATGAGAGAAAAACAGATTGAAGCAAAATTAACACAGGCGGCAAAGATGTTGGGCGGTATTGCGCCAAAGTTCGTAAGTCCCGGGTGTGATGGCATGCCGGACCGGATTGTGCTTCTCCCCGGAGGCCACATGGCCTTCGTGGAAGTCAAGGCTCCAGGCAAGGTGCCGCACCCGCTACAGACAGCAAGACACGAACTGCTTCGTCGGCTGGACTTCAAAGTCTATGTGCTTGACCGACCAGAGCAGATTGGAGGGATGCTGGATGAAATACAAACCTCATGAATACCAGCGATATGCCATCGACTACATCGAAACGCATCCGATATCCGCCGTTCTGCTTGATATGGGCTTGGGCAAAACATCCATTGCCCTGATGGCCATGAACGATCTGCTGTTTGACAGCTTCAAGGCACACCGCGTTCTGGTCATCGCGCCTCTCCGGGTAGCACGGGACACATGGCCAGCAGAAATCCAGAAATGGGACCATCTGCATAACTTAACGTATGCCGTTGCTATTGGTACGGCTACGGAACGAAAAGCCGCACTCTTGCAGCAGGTCAATATCCACATTATCAATCGCGAGAATGTGCCTTGGTTGATAGAAGATTCCGGCATCCCCTTTCATTATGACATGCTGGTAATTGATGAACTCTCCTCTTTTAAATCATATCAAGCAAAACGGTTTCGGAGTCTATTAAAAGTTCGTCCCAAGGTAAAACGCATCGTAGGACTGACAGGTACGCCTTCTTCAAATGGCCTGATGGATCTATGGGCAGAGTTTCGCCTGTTGGATATGGGACAGCGACTTGGTCGTTTTATCACCCATTACCGGAGTGAATTTTTCCAACCGGATAAACGGAACCAACAGATGATCTTTTCTTATAAGCCAAAACCCGGTGCGGAAGAAGAAATCTATCGGCGTATCGCAGACATCACCATTTCCATGAAAAGCAAGGAGTATCTGACTATGCCAGCAGTAGTACGAAATGAAATCAGTGTACAACTCTCGAAGCGGGAACGAAACATGTATGATACCTTGTGTTCCCAGCTTGTGCTTTCACTAGATGGGAAAGAAATTGATGCCGTAAACGCGGCTGCCTTATCAAACAAGCTATGCCAGATGGCAAATGGTGCCGTCTACGATGCGGAAAAGCGAATCATTCCCATTCATGACCGAAAGCTCGATGCCCTGGAGGATATTCTTGAAGGTGCCAATGGCAAACCCGTATTGATTGCGTATTGGTTCAAGCATGATCTGATACGGATTCAGCAACGGTTTACGGTGCGAGAAATCAAGACTTCACAAGATATAACAGATTGGAACGCTGGTGTTATTCCTGTTGCTATTCTCCACCCCGCCTCTGCCGGACATGGTCTAAACCTGCAACAAGGCGGATCCACTCTCGTCTGGTTTGGACTAACCTGGAGCTTGGAATTATACCAACAAACGAATGCCAGACTCTGGCGGCAAGGACAAACGGATACGGTCGTCATTCATCACATTCTGACTGCCGGAACCATAGATGAAACCATTATGAAATCATTGAAAGAAAAAAACAAAACCCAGGCTGCACTGATTGATGCAGTCCGGGCCAGCTTGCAAGGAGGCAGCCTATGAGTGTTATCTGGAAGTATCTGAATAAACGAAGCGGTGCTATTGATGCCATCCGGGATTACGACAGCACGCAGTTCATCATCGAAAATACCAGCGAGGATATCAAGCAGGCATATGCTGCCATGACCAGCCTGCATCCGTCCGGTTTCGATGGGATGCCGCACTCCAGCAACCCGCATGCCGTAGAAGATCATATCATCTCCGGTCTGGCAGACATCGATATCCTGAAGGAACGTTACCGGCAGGCGTTGGAGTACATGGCATGGTTTCAGCCCGCATGGGAGAAACTAAGCAGTGACGAGCAATATGTACTGCAAACCTTCTATGCTGATGAGGATGCACAAACGAGCGCTGTCTATGCCATCGCTGATCATTTCCACATCGAACGGTCGTCTGCCTACAAAAGGAAGAATCGTGCATTAGCTAAGTTTGCTATTCTTTTATTTGGAAAGACATGATGTCCAAAATCGCGGACGCATTTATTCATTTGACGTGGCATACTAATAGCATGAAAGTGTGAGAGAGGCCTTCGAGGGAGCGATCCTTTGAAGGCTTTTGCTATGTCTGGAGATGAACATTGTGCCTTGGAAACCAAAGAAACCGTGTGCCTACCCTGGTTGCAGGGAGCTGACCGTGAACCGGTACTGCGAGCAGCACCAAAAATTAATGGACAAACGTTATGACGCGTACGAGCGCAGTCCTGTCAGCAAGAAACGGTACGGCAGAGCGTGGAAGCGCATCCGGGACCGGTACATCGGAAAACATCCTCTGTGTGAGATGTGCCTGAAGAACCACAAAACCACAGCGGCAACGGAGGTGCACCATATCCGTCCCCTCTCCCGCGGCGGCACTCACGACGAGGATAACCTTATGGCGCTGTGCAAGCCGTGCCACTCAATGATAACCGCCGAGATGGATGACCGTTGGCATCATGCCAGAAAGGAATACCGTTACGAATGACTACGCTTCGCCAGGAGGGGCGGTCCAAATCTCTGGCGCGCCCAAATGCTAGACCGGTGCTGGGGTCACACGCACAAAAATTGCAGTTCAAACGGGGGATTTACCGCATGGGAAAGGAGTTGAACAACCATGGCCAAGGACGGAACCAATCGCGGCGGCAGACGGATCCGCGCCGGGGACAAGCCGGAGGCGCTGGCCGATAAAATCGACAAGGGAAAAGCAGCCACCATTATCGACCTGCCGACGCCTGCCTTAGAAGGTGCCGAGTTAAACGATGCCGCAGATCTCACCGGCGAGGATATGCCGAATCCCAGTGACTATTTGTCTGCCCGGCAGCGGGACGGCAAGCCGCTCGGTGCGGACGACTTGTTCCGTCAGACCTGGCAATGGCTGAAGGACCGCGGCTGCGAACGGCTCGTCAATCCCCGGCTGCTGGAAGCCTATGCCCAGGCATTCGCCCGGTATATCCAGTGCGAAGAAGCCATCAGCACCTATGGACTGCTCGGCAAGCACCCCACGACCGGCGGTGCGATTACCAGTCCATTTGTGCAGATGAGCCAGTCATTCCAGAAGCAGGCGAACCTGCTCTGGTATGAGATTTTCGATATCGTCAAGCAAAACTGTACCACAGCATTTGTAGGAAGTCCGCAGGATACGATGATGGAACACCTGTTGCAGGCACGGAAAGGAAAATAATTATGGAACTGATCAAAAAGAACATACAAGACCTCGTCCCGGCAGCCTATAACCCGAGAAAGGATTTGCAGCCGGGAGATCCGGAGTACGAAAAACTGAAACGCTCGCTGGATGAGTTCGGCTACGTCGAGCCTGTCATTTGGAACAAGCACACCGGCAACGTGGTCGGCGGGCACCAGCGCTTGAAGGTGCTCCAGCAGGAGGGCATCTCGGAAATCGACTGCATCGTCATCGACATGGACACCGAAAAGGAAAAAGCCCTAAACATCGCCCTTAATAAAATCAGCGGCGATTGGGATACGGATAAATTAGCGCTGCTCATTACCGACCTGCAGGGCAGCGACTTTGATGTATCGCTTACCGGGTTTGATCCGGCGGAACTGGACGACCTGTTCAAGGACGATATAAAGGATGGTGTACATGATGATGATTTTGATGTGGATGCCGAGCTTCAAAAACCGGTATTCTCCAAGACCGGTGATGTGTGGCAGTTGGGAATCCATCGCCTGCTCTGCGGCGACAGCACCCAGCCGGAAACATACCAGCGATTACTGCAGGGAACACCGGTCAATCTGGTGGTCACTGATCCGCCATATAATGTCAACTACGAAGGCCGGGCCGGAAAAATCAAGAATGACCATCTGCAGGACGACAAATTCTACCAATTCTTATATGATGCGTTCACCTGCATGCACACCGTCATGGCAGACGATGCCAGTATCTATGTATTCCACGCCGACACCGAGGGACTTAACTTTAGAAAAGCCTTCTCGGATGCCGGTTTTTATTTGTCCGGCTGCTGCATCTGGAAGAAGCAGTCGCTGGTGCTGGGACGCTCTCCCTACCAGTGGCAGCACGAGCCGGTGCTTTACGGCTGGAAGAAGAAAGGAAAGCATGAATGGTACACCGGACGGAAGGAATCCACTATATGGGAGTTTGACAAGCCTAGGAAAAATGCGGACCATCCCACCATGAAACCAATACCGCTTTTAGCCTATCCCCTCCTAAATTCCAGCATGACCGGCTGCACCGTGCTGGATCCATTTGGCGGCAGCGGCTCAACGCTGCTGGCTTGCGAGCAGACGAAACGATGCTGCTATATGATAGAACTCGATGAAAAGTTCTGTGATGTGATTGTAAAACGGTATATCGAGCAGATCGGCTCAAGCGAACAGGTAACTGTAACGCGGAATGGAAAAACGTATACCTATACTGAAATGGAGGCAACATAATGCGTGTATGTATCAACCCCGGGCATGACCGGGAACGGGACAGCGGCGCGGTGAACCCAAACACCGGACTGCGGGAATGTGATGTGGCTGCTACGATTGGCAGTCTCGTCCAAACATATTTGGAGACGGCAGGCTGCGAGGTGCAGCTCCTGCAAAGTGATAATCTGGCTGGGGAAACACCGGATCTGCCCTGTGTGGTGGATACAGCAAATACATGGCCTGCTGATGTATTCGTCAGTTTGCATTGCAATGCCGACAGCGGCTGCGCCAGCGGTACAGAAACGCTTATCTATGCCAACAACAGCGGTTCGTCCCCGCAGCTTGCCGCCTGCATCCAGTCGCAGATTGTGCAGAGCCTCGGCACGGTAGATCGCGGCCTAAAGGAACGGCCCAACCTCATCGTGTTGAAAGATACCACGATGCCCGCCGTTCTGGTGGAAACAGCTTTTATTGATAACGAGGATGATGCCGCGCTGCTTACGAATAACGCGGATGATTTCGCCCGGGCCATTGCCCGCGGCATAACAGATTTTGAAGGGAGATAGAAAAAATGGATATTGAAACGATTAAAAATGAAATTAAGGAACATATTTTGGATTCAGTGCAGGAGGATGCCAAGAACGCCACTATTTCCTGGCTCCATACAACGGTGCTTCCGGCAGCCAAGGAAGTAGCGGATGCCTACACCGCTGCGTTGCAGGCATCCGCTGACAAGGAAACCGGTTGGAACAAGTTCCGCGACCAATGCTTCCTGCCGACACTGATTGACGGTGGCCTGTGGCTAATCGGAAAGCTGCTCGGTAAAATGGTGGCAGTACAAGAATAATCTGTACAAATTATGGTACAAACCCCTTGCTATAATTGCCGGTTAGAGTGATATATGTACATGACAAAAAACGAAAGGGGTTTACTACCATGAAGATTATGTACCATGCACAAGGAAAAACACGTAAGGAACTGGCGAATGCCATCAGCACCATTACCGGAGCCGCCAAAGTATATCAGGGGATTCCCAGCTATGCCTATGAGATTGACTGCTTCACGGTCGACCGCGACGGCAATCTTAATTTTGATGACAGTACAGACATTAAGAATTTACTCGAGAAACTCGACAGCATGGGATTCCATGTCGATCCAGCCGAACCAATAGAGAAAGAACCTGACGATTCGGCGTCTAAGCAGGAGAATATAGACGACTTGGTGATTGCCATGCCGCGCTCTTTCTTCACCGATACGGCACTGGAAAATCTCAAGAAACTGATTCAGGCCAAGAGCAATCTCATGTTAAAAGTTTTCCAAACTGATGTGCTGTGTATGCAGGTAACAGAGGATAAAGTGTTATTCCCCTGGTTCACCGGCTGCCCGGATGCCGATACGGTCAAAACCTGCACCCATTTCATTACGGCGCTCTGCCATCTGGCAAAGAAGCAGAAACGGGTGCTGGCAACGGAGCACCCATCCACCAACGAGAAATACGACTTCCGCTGCTTTCTGCTTCGCCTTGGCTTTATCGGTACGAAATACAAGGACGAACGGAAGCTGCTCCTGCAGCACCTTTCCGGCTCCTCGGCCTTTAAAAATGGCAGAAAGGAAGAACACCCTGATGAGATATCCGAATAAGGAAAGGCTGGAGCAACTGCGCAGCACATATCCCGCCGGGACGCGGATTGTACTGGTGCAAATGGACGACGCCCAGGCTCCGCCGATCGGCACCAAGGGAACAGTCGTCGGTGTGGATGACACCGGCAGTCTGCTGGTGCATTGGGATAACGGCAGTACGTTGACTGTGCTGTACGGCATAGACCGCTGCCTTACAATCAGAAAGAAATAATCCATATCATCATTACCAAGACTGCCCACTTCGGCGGTCTTTTTGTTGCCGCAAAGGAGGTGACGCTGCTTGCGAAAATTGAAACGCTATCGATCTACAAAATTCAAGGCCAAGGATTCCAAATACAACAAAACCATGGCGGACTATGCCGTGTCCTTTATCGAATGCCTCTGCCATACCAAGGGAACCTGGGCCGGAAAGCCGTTTGAGCTGATCGACTGGCAGGAGCAGATTATCCGCGATGTGTTCGGCATCTTAAAGCCGAACGGCTATCGGCAGTTCAATACCGCCTACATCGAGATTCCCAAAAAGCAGGGCAAGTCGGAACTGGCGGCAGCGGTAGCACTCCTCTTATGCTGCGGCGACGGAGAACAGCGTGCCGAAGTGTATGGCTGCGCTGCCGACCGCCAGCAGGCATCCATTGTCTTTGAAGTGGCGGCGGATATGGTGCGGATGTGTCCGGCCTTATCCAAACGGGTGAAACTGCTGGCTTCGCAGAAGCGGATCATCTACCTTCCCACGCACAGCTTTTATCAGGTCTTGTCTGCTGATGCCTATAGCAAGCATGGCTTTAATGTAAGCGGCGTGATCTTTGACGAACTGCACACGCAGCCGAACCGGAAGCTGTTTGATGTCATGACTAAAGGCTCCGGCGATGCCCGGACGCAGCCGTTGTATTTCCTTATTACGACAGCCGGAACGGACACCCATTCCATTTGCTATGAAACCCATCAAAAGGCACTGGATATTATCGCAGGCCGGAAGATAGATGCCACCTTCTATCCGGTGATATATGGTGCCAAGGATACCGACGACTGGACAGATGTCAAGGTGTGGAAGAAAGCCAATCCGTCGCTCGGCATTACGGTCGGCATGGATAAGGTCAAGGCGGCCTGCGAATCTGCCAGACAGAATCCCGCCGAGGAGAATGCCTTCCGGCAGCTTCGCCTGAACCAATGGGTCAAGCAGGCGATCCGCTGGATGCCGATGGAAAAGTGGGATGCCTGCGCCTTTCCCGTACAGCCGGATGAACTGAAGGGGCGCGTCTGCTACGGCGGCCTGGACTTATCTTCCACGACGGATATTACGGCTTTTGTGCTGGTGTTTCCGCCGCAGGATGAAACAGACAACTATGTTGTGCTGCCCTATTTCTGGATACCGGAGGAAAACGTATCACTGCGTGTCCGGCGGGATCATGTCCCTTATGACGTATGGCAGAAGCAGGGATTCCTGCACACGACGGAAGGGAACGTCGTCCATTACGGCTACATCGAAAAGTTCATCGAAACCATGGGCGAGCAGTACAACATCCGGGAGATCGCCTTCGACCGTTGGGGTGCGGTGCAGATGGTGCAGTTCCAACAGCGCCAATGACAACCGCGCCGTCACCATCGAGGTCGCAAATGACGAGGTCGGCGGGGACTGGCACGTCAGCGATACGGCGCTTGCCAAGCTCATCACGCTCTGCTCGGATATCTGCAAGCGCAACAACATCGCAAAGCTCAACTACACCAGCGACAAGTCCGGCAACCTCACCATGCACAAGTGGTTCGCTGCGACCGCCTGTCCCGGCCCATATCTGGAGAGTAAGTTCCCATACATCGCGGAGCAGGTCAACGCTCTGCTCGGTTCGTCTTCTGATACCGCCGAGACACCGACCACATTTCAGCCTTACCGGGTGCGGGTGACGATCCCAAACTTGAACATCCGCAAAGGCCCTGGCACCAACTATGGTACGATTGGACATTACACCGGCAAGGGTGTGTTCACCATTGTCGAGGAAGCCAGCGGCGAGGGTGCTTCCAAGTGGGGCAGGCTCAAAAGCAATGCCGGATGGATATCGCTCGACTATGCGGCAAAGCTCTGACACATCGTTTTAAGGCTCGGCGGGAAAAATCCTGCCGGGCCTTATTTTTTGTTTCTATTTTTTCTCTCATTTTTCGGCCAAACGGCACTTTGACCTCCATTGGGTAATGAGGACAGATGTTCTCAGACTGGAGGAAAAAGATGACGACTGAACAGAAGCAACGGATAACCGCCATGCGGCAGGATGGTTGTGGGTATACGACCATCGCCAAGACGGTCGGTCTGACAAAAGATAGTGTAAAGGCTTACTGCCGTGTGCACGACCTTGGAGGAATAAAAGCAGAAAGCAATGCCCGCGTCGCACCGGAGCAGGGCTTCTGCCTGTGCTGTGGAAAGCCGCTGCAACAGGCTCCGGGCAAGAAAAAAGTAAAGTTCTGCTCCGCTGAATGCCGCCAGCGCTGGTGGAACGCCCACCCGGAGGCGGTGCGACAGAAAGCTGTTTATACATTCACCTGTGCCCATTGCGGACGCTCTTTTACAGCCTACGGCAATTCCCGCAGAAAATATTGCTCCCACGCCTGCTATATCGCGGCCCGTTTCAAAGACGGTGATCCGGCATGAGCAAAGAACAATTCGAGGCCGAGAAGGACTATCAGGCTTCTATTCATCTGGCAAAAATACTCCTTCAAAAGGGCCTTCTGACTGCGGAGGAATATGCCATAATTGATACAAAACTGCAGGAGAAATATCGACCGTTATTCGGCACATTATTGTCCGAGAATTGCTTGCTATAAAGCCGTTTTAGAGTGATGTATGTGTACTGGAAAGGAGTGATTTCTCTTGAAAACAGTAACAAAAATTGAGCCTACAGTACCTCAAATGCCGGAACGCAAGAAAGTCGCTGCCTACGCCAGAGTTTCTATGGAAACCGAGCGGCTGCAGCATTCCTTGTCAGCTCAGATCAGCTACTACAGCGAGTTGATTCAAAAGCATCCTGATTGGCAATACGCCGGTGTTTATGCGGACGACGGCATCAGCGGTACTGGCACCAGCAAGCGTGACGAGTTCCGGCGCATGGTTGAGGATTGCGAGGCTGGGAAAATTGACATTGTTCTTACAAAGTCGATTTCTCGTTTCGCCAGAAATACGGTGGACCTGCTGAAAACGGTCCGCCACCTGAAGGAGCTCGGCATTTCCGTCCGCTTTGAACAGGAGCATATTGATTCGCTCTCTGAGGATGGCGAACTGATGCTTACGCTGCTGGCTTCCTTCGCACAGGAGGAAAGCCGCAGCATTTCGGATAACGTCAAATGGGGTACGATCAAGCGCTTCCAGCAGGGTATCCCCAACGGGCAGATGCGTGTGTTCGGTTATAAATGGGTTGACGGGCGGCTCACAATTCTCCCAGAGGAAGCCGAAATTGTCCGGTACATGTACCAAGAATACATGAACGGCGCATCGCGGATCGAGATTGGCCGGTCGCTTAACGAAAAAGGCATCTACACACGTCAAGGCAAAGAATGGGTGGATTCCAACGTCAAGGTTGTCCTCACCAACGTCACCTATACCGGGAATATGCTTTTCCAGAAGGAATATGTTGCAGACCCGATTGCCAAGCATCGTAAAAAGAATCACGGTGAGCTTCCCCAGTATTTTGTTGAGGACACGCACGAAGCCATCATCCCGATGGATGAATTTCAGGCTGTCCAAGGCGAATTCAAGCGCAGGCGTGACCTTGGGCCTTTCGGAAATAAGTCCCTGCATCTGACGGCTTTTTCCACGAAGATCACCTGCGGCATCTGCGGCAAACATTATCGCCGGAGCGGAAAGCGGAATACAGCCGGTGAGGTTTACTACATCTGGACCTGCCAGACAAAAAGCCAAAAAGGCGCTGGTGCCTGCGGCTCTAAGAATATCCCTGAAAAGACGCTTCAGAATGTTGCCGCCGAGGTTATGGGCCTTGAGGAATTTGATGAAGCGGCCTTTGCCGAGCAGGTCGAAGAAATACTTGTAGTTTCCGAGGACACGTTGCGCTTCCAGTTTTACGATGGACGCGAGGTCACAACTACATGGGAATCCACTGCCAAGACGGACTGGTGGACACCGGAGCGCAGACGCCTTTGGGGCGAGCGCCACAAGCGGAAGGATACCAACCCAAACAAGTCCACGTACTACGAATTCACAGGCTTCATCAAATGTGGCTGCTGCGGTGCAAATTACCGCTGCCAGTCCAACGTTCGCAAGGACGGCACACGCACACGTTCCTGGTATTGCACCGGGCCAAAGGACAAGTGCCAGAATACAGCAATTCGGGATGAAACCATGAAAGCTCTGGTTACCGAGGCACTTGACCTCCCAGCTTTCTGGTATGCTATGAATAAAGTAGACTGGCATATAGTTAAACCTCCTGGATTCGTTGAAAGGAGAGTATGTAAAATGTCTATATCGAAAGTCAGTGCAGAGGATAAATTAAAGGCTGTCAAAGCTGTTCTTGCTCATGAAGAATCACCAATGGTTTCTGCAAAAAGGTTAGGGGTTCACTGGAAAGCAGTACAGTATTGGGTAGATGAATATATAGGAAATGGTCCTGAGGTATTTAACAAAAGACAGGTTAAAAGTTATTCTGCTGATCTTAAGATCCAATGCGTAGAGGAATATCTTAAGGGCGAAACGACTATGTCCCAGCTGGTACAAAAATACGGATTAAAAAGTTCTCGTCAAATCAGAGACTGGTTAAAGAAGTATAATAGTCATGAGGAACTAAAAAGTTCGGGTACTGGAGGTGCCAAGATCATGACTAAAGCTAGACAAACGACCTTTGACGAGCGCGTTGAAATCGTAAAATACTGCATTGAAAACGGGAATGCTTACCATGAAACCGCTGAAAAGTTTAAGGTTTCCTACCAGCAAGTCAGAAATTACGTCTTAAAATATAATAAGTACAATACCGAAGGACTCATAGATGGGCGCGGACACAGGAAGCCAGTAGAAGTCCCTGAAGAAGCCCCTACAGAATATGAGTGTATGAAAGCTGAACTCAAACTGGCTAATGCAAAACTCAAAGCCAAGGATATGGAGATTGATTTCCTAAAAAAACTCGATATTGTGGAAAGGAGGCGGGATTCACACAAATAAGATATGGAGCCATTTATGAAGCCATTAAAGAACTGCACGCTGAAAAGAATTACCCTATTCTTGGCCTGTGCAAATTGGGAAAAGTGTCCCGGGCCGGCTACTACAAATGGCTTCATAGAGAGCCTTCAGCACGCGAAATTGACGACAAGGAAATTGCTAAAAGAATAGAAGAGATATACAAGGCTGACCCAGCTAAAGGGTACAGACGAATAGCTGATGACTTACGAGCCCCAAATAAGAAGATCTATCCTGACACGAAACCAATAGCAATTGGTGACGGTCGCGTTCTTCATCTTTGTCGAGTGATAAATATAAAGTCTACGATTAAATATGCCCCTAAGGGCTGCACCCAGCGTGCAATAGATCCTGCATACATTGCAGAAAATATCTTGAATAGGGAATTTAAAGCCGATGCCCCTAACCAGAAATGGTGTACTGACGTCTCAGAATTTCACTACTATGAGGGGGTAGTTGTGCATAAGGTATATCTGAGCGCGATTATTGACCTGTATGACAGACGAATTGTTTCCTATGTGATAAGCAACCGGAACGATAAAAATTTGGTATTCAATACCTTCAATAAGGCATTGTTGAAAAACCCTGGCGCGCATCCCCTGTTTCACTCTGACCGGGGATTCCAATACACCTGCAGGGATTTCCGCAAGATGATTCTAGATGCTGGTATGACGCAGAGTATGTCACGGATAGGAAAATGCATTGATAATGGCCCGATGGAAGGCTTCTGGGGCATGCTGAAAAGAGAACGGTACTATACTCGTGACTTCGACAGCCGTAAAGCTTTGGTAACGATGATTAATAACTACATGGAGTATTACAACAGTGGCCGTTTGCAGCGGAATTTGGGCCGTTTGACCCCTATGCAAAAACATAATAGCTACCAAATGGCGGCGTAGAGGTTTATATTATTAGGAACTGTCTACTTGACGGGGAGCACACCACCTTGCACCACTGTGGGGCGGAGAAGGCAAGCGGCCGGTGGCCGCTAAAATCCGCTGAAAAGAATTAGTAACTGGTTTAAACCAGGCGTTATGACCTGAATCTGTACTGACCAATTGATAATCATAATACCTGAATAAGAAACGCAAAAGCAAATATCAAGCGGACCTCTCCCTGGATTTCGGCCGAAGGCCGCTGCCTTCCACTTAACAGTGCGCTGCTTGGCACGCACTGTAGAAGGGGAAGGAACGTTCCGCCCCCCAGTGCAAAAGCGGAACAAGGTTGGGGTTCAACACCAGGATTAGATGCAAACTGAGAAATGTAAAACGCTTGGCTGGCCCCAACCGCCTTCCCTTGAACACGCCCCATCTGCGCCTTTGGAATTCTTATGCTAGGCGCATCTTCCCCATTTCAGCTGTTCCACAGCTGAAACGGAGAAGACAATGGGTGGAGAAGGCAAGCGGGCGGTGGCCGCAGCATCCCATTTGGCCGCACCTTCAGTGAATCGCTAGCAGTACGTTTAACCACCGCCCCCAGATAATAGACAACCCAGCCCCATCCCCGGGCTCTCTCCGGGAAGGGCTGGGTTATTGTTTTTCAAATAAGAAAAGACCCGAGTGAATCATCACTCGGGTCTTGCCTAACCGGCAGCGTCCTATCCTCCCGGACCGTTTCCAGTCGAGTACTTTCGGCGTATGAAGGCTTAACTACTGTGTTCGGCATGGGAACAGGTGGATCCCTTCAGCCATAACCACCGGATTTTCAATTGAAGGCATGAGCCTTCAAAACTTCATGAAGAGACGTTTTACTTCTTGGACTTGCGGTTTAAGTCAAGCCCTCGACATATTAGTACAGGTCAGCTGAACACATTGCTGTGCTTACACATCCTGCCTATCAACCTTGTGTTCTTCAAGGTGTCTTACCGGATTACTCCGTGAGAGATCTCATCTTAAGGATGGCTTCACGCTTAGATGCTTTCAGCGTTTATCCGTTCCAGACGTAGCTACCCAACTATACCCTTGGCAGGATAATTGGTACACCAGCGGTCTGTCCACTCCGGTCCTCTCGTACTAGGAGCAGCCCCCTTCAAATCTCTTACGCCCGCGATGGATAGGGACCGAACTGTCTCACGACGTTCTGAACCCAGCTCACGTACCACTTTAATGGGCGAACAGCCCAGCCCTTGGGACCGACTTCAGCCCCAGGATGTGATGAGCCGACATCGAGGTGCCAAACCTCCCCGTCGATATGGACTCTTGGGAGAGATTAGCCTGTTATCCCCAGGGTAGCTTTTATCCGTTGAGCGATGGCCCTTCCACTTGGATGCCACCGGATCACTAAGCCCTACTTTCGTACCTGCTCGCCGTGTTTGGCTCGCAGTCAAGCTCCCTTCTGCCTTTACACTCCGCGCGCGGTTTCCGTCCGCGCTGAGGGAACCTTTGGGCGCCTCCGTTACTCTTTAGGAGGCGACCGCCCCAGTCAAACTGCCCGCCTAACAATGTCCCGGCGATCGTTACTCGCTCGGTTAGAATCCCGATAGTTGAAGGGTGGTATCCCAACGGCGGCTCCGGTAATCCCAAAGGACTACCATCTCTGCCTCCCACCTATCCTGTGCATCAAATATCAGAACCCAATATTAGGTTACAGTAAAGCTCCATGGGGTCTTTCTGTCCAGTCGCGGGTAACCTGCATCTTCACAGGTATTTCAATTTCACCGGGTCCCTCGTTGAGACAGTGCCCAAATCGTTACACCTTTCGTGCGGGTCGGAACTTACCCGACAAGGAATTTCGCTACCTTAGGACCGTTATAGTTACGGCCGCCGTTCACTGGGGCTTCAGTCGAATGCTTTGGGTCGAACCCGGACATCCTTCTTTAACCTTCCAGCACTGGGCAGGTGTCAGCACCTATACATCAGATTTCTCTTTCGCAGGCACCTGTGTTTCTGGTTAACAGTCGCTTGGGCCTCTTCTCTGCGACCATCCTAGGCTCCAGGAGCTAGTCCCTTCACCACGATGGCTACCCTTATCCCGAAGTTACGGGTACATTTTGCCGAGTTCCTTAACGAGGGTTCTCCCGCGCACCTTAGGATTCTCTCCCCGCATACCTGTGTCGGTTTACGGTACGGGCGGCAGCTTTCTCACTAGAAGCTTTTCTCGGCAGCGTAGGCTCAATCCCTTCGGGAACAAGTTCCCTCCGCGTCACACCTCAGCCTCAGTGTACGGATTTGCCTGTACACCAGCCTGCATGCTTGCACACGAACTTCCAATCTCGTGCGGACCTGCCTTCCTGCGTCACTCCATTGTTCAAACGATTGCTGCCGGTACTGGAATATCAACCAGTTGTCCATCTCCTACGCTCTTTGCCTCGGATTAGGTCCCGACTTACCCTGAGACGACGATCGTTGCTCAGGAATCCTTATGCTTTCGGTGGAAAGGATTCTCACCTTTCTTTTCGCTACTCATGCCAACATTCTCACTTCCCACCAGTCCACCGTACCTTACAGTACGACTTCAACCCGATGGGAACGCTCCTCTACCACGCAAGCCTAAGCTTGCATCCATAGCTTCGGTTCCATACTTTAGCCCCGGGAATCTTCGGCGCAGGGCCTCTCGACCAGTGAGCTATTACGCACTCTTTAAATGGTGGCTGCTTCTGAGCCAACATCCTGGTTGTTTATGAGACCCCACATCCTTTTCCACTTAGTATGGCATTGGGGACCTTAGCTGATGGTCTGGGCTGTTTCCCTTTTGACAACGGGACTTATCTCTCGTAGTCTGACTCCCAAGCTCTGCAGCATAACCATTCGTAGTTTGACAGGGTTCGGTAACCATTACGGTCCCTATCCCGATCAGTGCTCTACCGCCTATGCTTACTGCTTGAGGCTAGCCCTAAAGCTATTTCGAGGAGAACCAGCTATCTCTGCGTTCGATTGGAATTTCACCGCTACCCACGATTCATCCGAAAGTTTTTCAACACTCACCGGTTCGGTCCTCCACACAATTTTACCTGTGCTTCAACCTGATCATGGGTAGATCACTACAGTTTCGGGTCTGCGAACACTAACTCATCGCCCTTTTCAGACTCGGTTTCCCTACGGCTTCGCATTTCCTGCTTAACCTCGCTAGTGCCCGCAACTCGTTGGCTCATTCTTCAATAGGCACGCCGTCGCTTGCGCTCCGACTGCTTGTAGACATACGGTTTCAGGTTCTCTTTCACTCCGCTCCCGCGGTTCTTTTCACCTTTCCCTCACGGTACTATGCGCTATCGGTCACTAAGTAGTGTTTAGCCTTGGAGGGTGGTCCCCCCGACTTCCCACAAAATTCCTCGTGCTTCGTGGTACTCTGGATACTCACCATCTCGCTCGTCCTTTAACCTACGCAGCTTTTATGCTCTGTGGCTTACCTTTCCAGGTAATTCGGCTAGGATAAACTTGAATTATGTGAGTCCGTAACCCCGGAAAGCCGAAGCTTCCCGGTTTAGGCTCTGCCCTCTTCGCTCGCCGCTACTGTGGGCATCTCGTTTGATTTCTCTTCCTCCGGCTACTTAGATGTTTCAGTTCACCGGGTTCCCTTCCCTAAGGATACCAGCCCATTACGGCTGGTGGGTTTCCCCATTCGGACATCTACGGATCAAAACCTGCTTGCGGTTCCCCGTAGCTTTTCGCAGCTTACCGCGTCCTTCATCGGCTCTTAGTGCCTAGGCATTCGCCGTATGCCCTTAGTAGCTTGACTTATAAGTTTTCGCCGATAATCGTTTTCTTCTGCGTCACTCGTCGTGTTTTGTCCTCGATATACCTTGTAGTATTATCTGCGGCAAAACACTCCTCGTTCCTTGAATAAAATCGATTCTTGACGAAAACAACTAGTTCTACTAAGGAACTAACGTTCCTAGTTTTCTCGTTACTCGTCTCTAAATTCGCATTTAGATTAGAGGTTTGTATATGTTCATCACAACATACACATTTTTTAATCTCGATATAATCGAAATTAAATTTTTGTCTCTTCTATGAAGTTTTCAAGGTTCATGGTTCAGGGACGAGCCCTGAAAACCAAATATTGATTATGACAGATGTGCGTCGACGAGAATAGTTGATGTACCGTAGTACCCAACGGTTCTCCATAGAAAGGAGGTGATCCAGCCGCTCGTTCTCGAACGGCTACCTTGTTACGACTTCACCCCAATCATCGGCCCCACCTTAGACAGCTGACTCCTTACGGTTATCTCACCGGCTTCGGGTGTTACCAACTTTCGTGGTGTGACGGGCGGTGTGTACAAGGCCCGGGAACGTATTCACCGCAGTATGCTGACCTGCGATTACTAGCGATTCCAACTTCACGCAGGCGGGTTGCAGCCTGCGATCCGAACTGGGGTCGGGTTTATGGGATTTGCTCTGCCTCGCGGCTTTGCTGCCCTTTGTTGCCGACCATTGTAGTACGTGTGTAGCCCAAGACATAAGGGGCATGATGACTTGACGTCATCCCCGCCTTCCTCCAGGTTATCCCTGGCAGTCTCCTATGAGTCCCCGCCATTACGCGCTGGTAACATAGGATAAGGGTTGCGCTCGTTGCGGGACTTAACCCAACATCTCACGACACGAGCTGACGACAGCCATGCACCACCTGTTTTCGTGCCTCCGAAGAGGGGGACCTATCTCTAGGTCTTTCACTCAATGTCAAGCCTTGGTAAGGTTCTTCGCGTTGCGTCGAATTAAACCACATACTCCACCGCTTGTGCGGGCCCCCGTCAATTCCTTTGAGTTTCAATCTTGCGATCGTAGTCCCCAGGCGGGGTACTTATTGCGTTAACTCCGGCACAGAAGGGGTCGATACCTCCTACACCTAGTACCCATCGTTTACGGCCAGGACTACCGGGGTATCTAATCCCGTTTGCTACCCTGGCTTTCGCATCTCAGCGTCAGACACAGTCCAGAAAGGCGCCTTCGCCACTGGTGTTCCTCCCAATATCTACGCATTTCACCGCTACACTGGGAATTCCCCTTTCCTCTCCTGCACTCAAGACTTCCAGTATCCAACGCCATACGGGGTTAAGCCCCGCATTTTCACGTCGGACTTAAAAGCCCGCCTACATGCTCTTTACGCCCAATAATTCCGGACAACGCTTGCCACCTACGTATTACCGCGGCTGCTGGCACGTAGTTAGCCGTGGCTTCCTCGTCAGGTACCGTCAATACAAACGCTTATTCAACATTCGCACATTCGTCCCTGACAACAGAGTTTTACAATCCGAAGACCTTCATCACTCACGCGGCGTTGCTCCGTCAGACTTTCGTCCATTGCGGAAGATTCCCCACTGCTGCCTCCCGTAGGAGTTTGGGCCGTGTCTCAGTCCCAATGTGGCCGTTCATCCTCTCAGACCGGCTACTGATCATCGCCTTGGTGAGCCGTTACCCCACCAACTAGCTAATCAGACGCAGGCCCATCTTCCAGCGATAGCTTATAAATAGAGGCCATCTTTCATCCCTTCTCCATGCGGAAAAGGGATCACATTCGGTATTAGCATTCCTTTCGGAATGTTGTCCCCAACTGGAGGGCAGGTTGCCTACGCGTTACTCACCCGTTCGCCACTAAGAATTTACCGAAATAAATTCTCCGTTCGACTTGCATGTGTTAAGCACGCCGCCAGCGTTCGTCCTGAGCCAGGATCAAACTCTCCAAAATAGAATTATTTTGAAAAGCCGCTTGGCTCTTGAAAATACTAGCTTCGATTTTTTTACTTCGTTGTCTCGAAGTGACTCGATCTCATCACCGTAAAGGTGACTTGACCCGCACATCTGTCAATCAATATTCAGTTTTCAAAGTTCGTCGGCTGCCTCAATGACAGCTCATTTATAATAACAAACTTTAGGAGAGTTGTCAATACTTTTTTTATTTTGGAAAGTTGAGGACTTACTACAGTTTTCTGCGAAAACTGTAGAGGTGTTTTTTAGAATATATTAAAACCGAGGTTCGCTTGGTGCAGCATTGCTGCTGTTCGCGGAAGGTTGGTTTCAATATCATTCTTTGGCCTTGCTAAAAAGCTAAGCCAGACACCTGTCATTTGCTTCCCTAAATTGCATTGGGTGAAGGCTAATTCAATAGCTCATCCAAGGCGATTGAAGTACTTGACTTTCTGCCTGCTGTTAGCTGCTCGTTTGTTTCCGTACGAGACAGCTTGTATATAATAGCACAGGAAGTTATGGTCGTCAACACATTTATCGAAAAAAGTTTTGAAAAGGCAAATGCTCACATCTAGGTGGCTGCAGCAGCTAGGCTGCTGGCCGTTTTAGAGGTTAAGCAAATATGCTTATATCAGTATTGATTATGTAAAATAGCTGGCTTAAATGATTCGGGCACACTTAGGCCTTGTTTACAGTACTGGCAAGCAAGATAATGGAGCAGGACATCAGGTACGGCGTATTCAATTATCCAAACGCAGTTTTTACCACTTCACCGATAAGCTGCGAGCGTTTTGAAAACGCCCAAATTAATTTTCGGGGACGAGAAATTCCCAGTGGAATCACAGGTCCCAGTTCTATTGTACCTAATGTCCTGCTCCTAAAAGCAAACAATGGTTCAGACTTTTGTACATCGAGAAATGTTGGATACTATTTTTGCCTAGTTTTAAATTCAGGGCCACGGAATCGTGGAATAGATACAATAATCTGCGTGGTATTGGGACCTTCTGGCAGGATTTTCCTGGATCCGGCTTTGTACCTTATTGTCGATTTCATAGCAGATGGTATCAAAGTACTGAAGAACATCTTTCTCGGAAAAACGCACTTCTTCCAGGCCCCATTGTTTGAGGAATTCGGTCCGTGCCTGGATATAAGCCAAGGTTTCTTCATCCGCTTCCTGCCCGTCAATCACATTGATGACCAATTGGGCTTTGACGCAGTAAAAGGTGACGATATAATCGTCAAAGACCTTGAATCTGCGCCACTTGACGGAATGGTGACGAAGGAAGGCGAACCAGAGTCGTTTTTCCGCTCTGGACATGTTCTTGCGAAGTTCTTTTGCCTTTTGCTGTAATTTTTGGTGTTTTACGTAGGGATTGGATTCGTTCATCATGATCTTTCCTTTGCTGCAGATAGTTGGTGGAATAAAGTCATTGTAAGTGGATAGCGAAAACTAGGCCCTGAAAATATGTAATTGTATCCGTGGTATTTCTCGTTAGAAAAAGTATATCATGCGAACATGTGTTTCTCAATATGCAAATTTAATAAAATATAGTTCTTGTTAAATGGATTCAGTGAAATTATGTTTGATGCAGGAAATGGGCATCCGTATTTCTTTTCCTGCACCTTCAGCTTAGTTCCAATCCTACCCGGAGCTTTTCCTGTCCCACAGTGGTGGGACCAGTATGGCCAGGATACAGCACGGTTTCTTCCGGGAGGCGGAAAAGCTGATACAAAATGCTGTGAAGCAGGGCGCGGGCATTTCCGCCATAGTACTCCGTGTTGCCAAAACTGCCGTCAAAGATGGTGTCACCCACAAAAGCGGCGTGAGCAGCAGCGCTGTAGTAGGCAACTACAAATAGGCGTCATGATGACAAACCCTCAGCCAAGTGATCTCACAGATCACCCGACTGAGGGTTTCTTGTCGCTTACTGTAGTTTACCAGCGGCTGTCTTTAGTGTGCTCGTAGGCAGCCTTTACCCATCGTACATCCCAGGTCAGTCCATAATTTATATGCTCCAAATCAAAATTTTTATAGGACCGTTGGTATTCCTGGCCGAGTGCGTTTACTAAAGTTTCCGGTTTCCACGTTTGATCTTCCTTTTGGATGTATTCCAGGTATTCCTGCGGGAACATATTTTCCTTAATGCCAATCCCTGCACCAGCTGTCACATTGGGATAATGGTTTCCTTTGCCTTTTTCCATGGGCCGCGAACCCTGGAAGGTAATCCTGAATTCCCATTCAGAACCATAATCATAGATCATGGTCAGCTCGTCCCCTGGTTCAAGCTTCATTTTTTCCAGGTGTACCCGATTGGGTCGGATTGACTTGGGTGCATCCGGATCAAAGCGAAGCTCATACCTTTTTCCCTTATAGTACAAGCAGAATAGATGATTATACTCTGTGTTGAAGACTACCAGGATTGCGTACGACAGTTGGGCCAGTGTGGACTTAGAAGAAATATCGATATCCCGCCAAATCTTATTCTCCATTTCTTTCACGGCAACGTGAAAAGTATAGACTTCTGCCATTTCAAATACACCTCCAGATATACAAAGACTTTACCACGCAAAAGCAGCGTCTGTAACCCCCGCCGAATTGTTGCTTAAAAAGCTTAATTGGGCCAAATGGCATAAAACAGCTTTTCATCCATGGACCCAGGCAAAATGGGAATCACCTCATTAGGGAAAGCTTCTGTATCGATATATTCATGGCCTGCAGAGCCTCGAAGGGTATACGATTTCCAAATCGTCAGCGTTTTTTCATTTCTTCTGATGATGCGGTATTGTATGGAATAATGGCCGTTGGGGTCATTCTCTTTCGTCCATACCCGGGCCGTCTGAGCATCTTTCCTAACGCTCAAGTTATCTACAAAGAAAGTGGCTCCGTCCGACCACTTTCCCAAATAATACCAACGATTGGCCGTGCCTGCAGCCGCAGGCCAAAGCCAGTTATAAATTTCTTCCATAAAGGATTCCGGAACAATGGCCTCGTACTTCCACTCCGACCGGGGTTTATTAGAATACGTCTTCTTGTAGTCCCCATATTTGTCAAGCAAATACGAGGCTGCCACCGCTACGGTCCGGTCATAGCGGTTAAAGGCCAATTTCTTCAGGTAGCTGTCTCCCTTTGGTCCTGTGTTTTTCCACCAAACAATAGCCTGGTAATCATTTTTCTCCAAGGAAGCAGTATCTACAAATCTGGAGTTATAAGAATCTGACCCCAACCAATACCACTCCGCCGCATACGCTGGAGCCACTGCAAGGCAGGCCAAAAGGGCCAAGCTTACTATTTTCTTTTTGATGCGCAAAACTTTCATCCCCTAATCACCAAATTAAGCTTCCTTAAATGCCGGTTTCCAGTTGTTCTAGGCTTCCCCCAGAGTGTCAAGCATTCCTTTCAGCAGGCCATCATTTCCAAGATAAATTCCCGCCAGGCCCTTCAATTATCGAATAGGGAACAAAGAAAGCTTACTCCAGCCGCTTTTCCCTCTGGTCCTGAGGTTTGACACTATCCTCTTTCTGCCTATTCCGAGAAATCCGGTTCAAAATCATCCTCAAAAGGAATTTCGTACAACGCCCTGAGATACCGGGCTTTTTCTTTGAGCACTAGATTCTCCGAAGCCAAATCGAACCGGGTATAATCCCAATACATCGGTATGCCCTGAAATTCACTAATGATATAGTCCTCGCCTTTTTCGTCCTTGTTCTGGACAATTTCTTCAAGACCATCTCTGCCGATATCTTCTATGATACCTTGTCCGGCACCGTCCGTTATCAGGGGATAACGGGGCCAGGTATTGCGCTCCATAGGCGCCTTTCCCTGATATTCCAGTTGGAAGGTCCATTCGTCACCGTAGTCATAAACCACCGTCAGTGTATCCCCAGGAGCCAGTTTCAACTGCCGCAGTTTCACCGCAGAAGGGTCTACGGAAGGCGGTAGTTCATCATCAAAATCATCAATAGGAAATTCGTAATGGACTCCTTTACAGTCTACGCAAAATAAGTGTTCTCCCTGGGCTTGATAGGATCCCAACACTGTATAGGCCAAAAAGGCCACAGTAGCATTAGAAGAAATTTGAAAATCCCGCCAAAATTTGCTTTCAAATTCCTGCAGAGCTACGTGGAAAGAGTATACATCCGTCATAGAATTCTCCTTAGTAAAATTGTTAATCACCTTGGTATTGGCAGCACAGACCCCGCCGGGCTTAGGCTGTTCCGTACACCTTTCCTTGAACAATAGCAAGTGGGATTTCATCAGTGGATTGATTCACGTTTGAGGGTTTTAGCATTCCAAGTGAATACGCCTAGGTTTTCTGCTCCCATAGCATACACTTATTATAATAATTATAGCAACCTCAAACTCGGAAAGCTATAAGACAAGCCCAAGAACAAGCAGAAAAAAGCACATAGCTGCCGCTTGCCGCAAATATTGCTGCAAACAAAAAAATCCCCAGCATAGAAGGAATCTTCCATGGTGAGGTTTTTTACATTAACCGGGGCTTCAGCATTAACCGGGGCTTCAGCATTAACCGGGGCTTCAGCATTAGCCAAGGACACACTCCTACAGCAAAACTTCTTGGCAGAAAAAACGTCCGATATCCGAAACCCCATCAGGCCTTTTTACCAAGTTCCAGTGCCAGCTTCACTTACAGCAAAGAGTTTAATAAGGCTGAGCCAATGCCGGTATGGCGCTCGTTTTTTTACCGCAAATCCGCAATTTTTGGCAGGGCTGAAGAGGAATGTACTTGTTTTGCATTGCAGTTAGTCCTTATGGTGCGGACATTTTAAGACTTGTGGATATTTTGCAACAGTTCGCAGTTATCCACAGGATGCGGCGTAACCCCCTAGTAAGTTACTTTGGCAATAGTAAATTTTTAGTACTAAGAAGAACTATCGCTATGGGAACTATAGGGTACTACTTCGATCCATGGCTAACTGGGGTTTTTGTTCGATCAGGGGCTAATACTGTGATCACAAACCATACCGGTTTTTTGGATTTTTCTGGTTTGGTCTAGCCTATACTTACCTACCCTATTCTGCCCTTACCTTCGCATACAGACCGGCAAAAGGGCGCACTTATACAAGGACCTGTAAAACCCTGAAAAATTTGAGGTCTGGCAGCTCCCGGAAAGCTGACCAAGGCCTGTTTCGTCCGCGGTACAGGTACTATTATACAGAAAAAACAGAGAATGTAAAGTGTCACTTGTGACCACTTTATTCGTGCGGTCTGCGGAGTGTGGTGCAGGCATCCTACTTTTGAACTCCATCCCGGCTGCGTTTTACTCTTGGGCGCAATACGTTAATAAACTTCCTCAGTCAGTCCTGCGGACTGACGGCCCCTTCACGCTTTGCGCTCATATCCAATTCTCAAGGCTATATGCCGCAGAGAGTTGGTTAATATGAGCCATGTGATAGCGGGATTGGTCTGGCCCCTTCAAACGTGAAGGGGCTGTCAGCTCTATGAGCTGACTGGGGAAGTTCCAAGGTGAAACTGCGCAGCGAGCCGCGAACCACTCTGGATAGCAGCGAACCAATGTAGGAAGTGGCGCCGCAGGCGTCGATAGAAGTTTGGTTCTTGCATATGCGGTGCTAGCGCCGCAGAAAACAATATTTTTTTCGAATGTAATATAACAATTTCGCTATTTAATCATTAATCAAACTCTCTTCGTCGCCTACCGGCGCCACTTCCCTCATTCTTGATGAAAGTCAACAGTTATGCACCACCACGTTTCTAAAATTACTTATTTTTGGAAACAATGTGGGGGTAGCTAAGCAGGATAAAGTACATTATTATTGCGAATTTTCTCTAGAAGCTGACCTCGCGCGCACGCGGGCGCAGGTGTCGCCGTCCCTTCCCGTCGCACGTTGTGTGACACCCTCCCCGTGAACGTTGAGGGTTATAAGACGGAGAGTGCTCCTACTGCGGCCAAGGGCCGCGAATAATTGATTAAAAGACGATACCTGGATTAAACTTCTATCGTAGCCAGATTCCTGGAAAAACTTCTTCCGTCAGCCTATCGGCTGCCACCCCCTTCACGCTTGAAGGGGGCTTTAAAGGAAAATGCGACACTTCCTGAGCGGTTCGCCGTATTCCAAGCAGCTGCGTCCTGACGGACTTGCTCCTTGGACGGCTATCGCATGGGCCTTATTAACCAAACATCCTCTGGGATATTTTTGGGGATGTTTGGATGCGGCCGCAACGCTTGCAGGAAGCATTCTATAACCACTACTGGTCAATTGTTAATCGTTAATATAGCATTACCACTACATTCACTATCAAAAATACCTACAGAACCGGCCAGCACGTCCTCTGCCCTCCCCGCCTTTAGGAAGGGGAGGGACGGGCCACACCAAGAATCCAAGGGCCCTGGGTGGGGAAAGCTCCTTCTGCGGTGCTGGTGCCGCCATATATTCTGAAAAACACCTCTACAGTTTCGTAGAAACTGTAGCACGTCGTCAGCTTTCTTCAGCACTACCTGTTAGTCCCCTACCCATTCCCCCGATTTCACACAAAAAAGCATTCCTACAGAAAATCTGTGCTTCCGTAGGAATGCTTTTTTTACCTTAGTTCACATTTACATACGTCTTGTTATCGTTACACCATATGTGAAGCCCTGCTTCACGCCGTGCCAGCCGGTGATTCTTACGTCGGCGCCCCAAGGGTTCTCTTTGGTTACTTTGCTCTGCCAGCCCAGTTCCAAAAATTCGCTGGAGCCTTTCATGCTGGCGTCAGGGGTTGTATAGTCTCTATAGCGTGCAGTGGCTTTACCGTCAAATTCGTAATCCCAGCCCAGGCCGGCGTAGAAACTGGTGGTGTCTTCATCCAAGTGTTTGGTCCACCGGAAGCCCAGACGGGTCCAGTAGGAATTTACGCTGCTCAAGCTGTAGTCAGCGCTGCCCAAACTGCTGCGTAAGGTAACGCTGTCGCCGCCCAGGTGGGAATAGAAGAACTTCCCATAGAGATTATAATCGTTGCTGTCCTGACGGAAAATCTTACCCAAGCCAGCATGGGCGGCAAAGTAGTTGGCACTGGAGTTATAGGTAGTGCGATAGCCACCGATGCTGCCGGCGTAGTCGCCCATAAGGCGGCCAACCCGGACCAAGCCTTCGTAATGAAGGCCGTTATCGTGATCTCTGCGAAGGAGAATGCCTGCGCCTACGTAGCGCTGGCTGCCGTCACCTCTGCTGCCGTTCTTATAGCTGGTATAGCTGCCAGTGCCGTATTCGATGAAGGGCATGATGGTGTCAGCATAGTCTTTCTTAAAAACCCGCTTTACAAAGCCCAGTTCGCCGTTAAAGCCATTGGTATCTACGGTGGAACTGCTGTTGTACCGGAGGTTGTGCCCACCCAGCATGACATAAGGGGTAAACTTGGCTTCCACTTCCCGTTCTTCCCGGGCTGCCAGGTCTTCTTCCTGGCTCAGGGTAACGTTGGCGTTCTTGGCGTCTGCTGCATCAAGGGGCGAAGAAGCCGCCATAACAGGGCCCTGTCTCAGGCTCATGCCTGCGGGGCTGGAAATGTAGGGACTGCCGACCATACTCAGAGCCCCATGGGCATCTTCCCGCAGCGGAGCAGCTTCGTGGCTTTCAGCCCAGGCGGTCAGGGCTGCCTGGAGGCCATCGGTAACAGCTGCATCGGAGCCGTTGGACACTACAGCGGCAGCATTGGTCTGGCCATCTGCAATGACTTCCGTACCCGGGTTCAAATCGGGTTTGCTCTCTCCCGGCAGGTACAATACGATGGTATTGGGATCCTGCTTTTTAATCAGGACAGTCCGCTGTACAAAGCCAGCATCGGTAACCTTGTCCAAACCGTCCATGACGCTATAGGTGGTAGCAGCGTTGGTAGTAACGCCTTTGGGGGCATAAATCAGGTTGATGACCTGCCCCGCGGAGAGCTTGGTGGTATCCTGTACCCCGGCGTTGATGGCTGCGCCGCTGACGTCGGCCTGATCCGTTACGGTCAGCATGGTCTCGCCGGCCCCGGTACCTTCAGGGACGTAGAAATTCAAAGTCTGGAAGTAGCCCAGGTTCTTAACGGTATTGTCTTTGGCATAAAGGTTCAGGGTATTGCCCGTGCTTTCGGTGGTACTGCGGCCGCCGTACAGGCTCATCATGGAGCCCAGGTGCCCTGCGTACACGTTGACGGTGTTATCATTGGCCGCACCGTTATCCGTATAGCCGCCAGCAATCAGGTTGCTGTCTGCGGCACTATTTGCGGTGGTGCCAAGGGTTCCGCCGTTAATGTCCAGGGTGTTGCCGGAAGCGCTTCCTGCAGCTGCTTTACCAGCTGCCACAGAGGTGGTAATGGTGCCGGCGTTAATGATAAGAATGTTATTATCCGCAGCTCCTGCTGTGCTGTTGCCGCCGATCAAGGTACCCACTTGGCCCTGGTTCATTTCTACAACATTGCTGGAAGCACTGGTGCTGCCGCTGCCGGCAACAGCCGCAGCAACGGTACCGCCAGAAATGGTCAGCTGGTTGCCATCTGCTGCGCCGGCAGGTGCATAGCCAGCGTACAGGGTGTTTGCCGAGCCGCTGGTAACTTCCACCAGGTTGGTATTGGCCGCGCCAGCTTCTGCATAACCGGCATAGCCGGTTCCGGTCAGCGTCCCGCCGCTTACGTACAGTTTGTTGCCCGAAGCCCCAGCCTCAGTGGACTGCCCAGCCATAGCCGTTTGCACGGTGCCCTGGGTCAGGGTAATGGTATTTTCGTTGGCAGCGCCATTGGCTGCCCCAGCAATCAGGGTTCCCACTGCGGCGGCTGCGCTATTCACGGTAATCTTGTTTCCCGCTGCGGTTCCGTCCGCCGTTTTTCCAGCGTACAGGATATTCTCCTGGGAAGCTTCCGTCCCCCCGTTCAGGGTAATGGTATTCTCATTGGCATTGCCGCTTTCCGTATACCCGGCAATCACTGTTGCTCCCAGAGTACCTTCCGTTACGGTAACCCCGTTGCCGGAAGCTTCACCCTTCTTAGTGTAGCCCGCATAGCCTTGGATGCCGGTACCTTTTGTAATAATCAGCTGGTTGCTGTTAGCCGTGCCAGTTTCAGAATACCCTGCATACAAAAGTTCCCGGGTATCCGCATTATTCTGCACGGTAATGGTGTTTTCATTGGCATTGCCCGTAGCGGTATAGCCGCCGTACACCGAAGCAAAAGTAGCCTTATCTTTACCGTCCAGGATAACCTGGTTATTTATTGCATCGCCGCTATTGGTGTAACCGCCTGTGACCTTACTGTAGCTGCTATTCCCGGCCAACGTTACAACATTGCCTAGGAAACCCCAGGTATTGGTCAAAGCCCTGGCATTGCCCTGATAAGTATAACCGCCAACAATTACAAGACCGCTCTGCCCTGCCATACTATCCACTGTCACCGTGTTACCGTCTACATTGCCCAGATTTGTATAGCCCCCTACAATATTTCCCAGAGATGCCTTGTTGGTATTTTCCACCTTGGCTTCCCCCGTTACGGTTACTTTGTTGCCAGAAGCCATTTCTCTAGTAACGTCCGATTCTCTATTCTTTGCGAGACCGCCGTAAACAGTCTGTTTTACATCTGTACTACCATCCAGGATAATCTTATTCCCGCTGGTTGAACCATCATTTAGTGTATATCCGCCGTAAACACTATACTTTATATCAGCATCCGTAATATGGATGCTGTTCCCACTAGCACTACCAGAATTCATCTGGGTATAGCCGCCATATACTGAGCCATTTACCGCAGTGCGGGTTGTGCCGTCCCACTTGCTGCTAGTAGCTTCGCCACTAAGAAGTGCGCTACCGCTTTCATCCTTGGCAACACCCGAAGCAATGATAAGGGTGTTATACGAGGCACTGCCCTGGTAGTTCATGCTGCCGTAAATGCTCTTAGCTGAGCTGCCTTTTTCCAGAATTACTGTATTATATTCCGCATTGGGACTGCGGTTATAGCTGCCGTAAATTTCACTGCCTGTAACTTGGGAATTACTCAGTGTCACCAGATTGTGGTTGGTAGTTACGCCGGCTCCCGACAGAGCGCCGTACAAATTAGCAGAAGAAGTAGAATCCACCATGGTTATCGTATTATAGTTGGCATTGGCACTACGGTTCGAAACCCAGCCATTCGCATAACCGCCATACACATTTTCACCGATAGAGGAACCATTGAGAATCTTTACCGTATTATGATCGGCCCCGCCATTTTCTCCATAACCGCCATACACGAAGGAGCGGAACGGTTCTCCACTGTAGTAATGTTTCAGCGTACTGGCATCAAAAGTAATGGTATTGTAGCTCGCATTACCCTTAGTGGCGTAACCCCCATAGACCTTGCCGTCTGTAACACTACCAGATTTCAAGTTGACTACATTGTAAGTGGCGTCACCCTTGGCGTTATAGCCCCCATAGGTATTACCTGCTTTATAGGACGAACTTCCCTCTTTGTTAACGTAATTGTATTGGGTAACGCTACTGGCATTTTGCATTGTCACTGTATTCGTTGTTACCGTGCCCCCCGCTGCATAGCCACCATAGTAGCTTCCGCCCTTACTGGTCGTACCATCTACAATAATACTGTTACCGCTGACCGTGCCAGTTGTACCGGCAGAATAACCACCATACACATCACTGCGGCTTTCATAAGTACCGTTCACAATGGCACTGTTTGTTAAATTCACTGTGTTGTTAGTGGCATCCCCAGAACCGGTATAGCCGCTGTAAATGGCAGAATTTATGGTAGTTCCTGTTACTGTTACCTGGTTATTGCTTGCCACTCCGCTACCCGTATAGCCGCCGTATACGCTAACCGCATCTGATTTAGCTCCCGGTCCGAAGGTCAGACCACTGTCAACTACTTTAGTGCCTTCTGTACCAATCATCACCGTATTTTTAGAAACATTACCAGATGTTGTATAGCCGCCATAACCGTAAATGGTGCTGCCGCCGGTAATGGACAGGGTATTGTTTTGGGCGTTGCCGCCCTTCACCGCATAGCCGCCATAGGCATGTTCCAAGGCTGCTGTGCCCGAAATCTGCAAAATTCCGCCTTCTGCAGCAGTTCCATCTGTAGTCTGTACCGCATAGGCATCACCAGTGCCTTCCGTGATGCTCTTTGCCTGGACAGGTGCTGCGTACAGTCCCATGCCCAAGATGCTGCTAAGCACCAATACCGTTAAAAGCTGTTTCTGTTGTCCGTTTTTGTTCTGCATCGTATGATTGCGTTTCCCCATAATTTGCGCCAGTGCCCCCTAGGCACCGGCATTCCCCCTTTCGTAAGGCGGCAGATAGATTCCCCCTGGAATATTAGCAATGGGATCAATAGAAGTTAGGTTCTTGTAACTGTAATAATTACTTTTTACAATTTTCATTATAATATTGTTATTAAAAAAAGTCTAAGTGTTATTGAGTTCTTTACCTAACGTAAAATTGTTTATGCAGAATACTGTTAAAAACAATACGAAATATATTTCGCTATCGTTTTTTTAATTTTGTAAATCTAAATTTCTTTCGCTTGGACAGATGTACATTTCCATTGTATAAACGCATTGTACAATGAACAAGCATGAATGCCCCGCTGCTGGAGACCTGGCGTTGGGCAGACCAAAAGGCCGGCGGCAATCTCTGTGAGATTACCACCAGCCTTTTTGCTCTTTCTTCAATTTTTCCCTAAGTGAAAAGTGGTTTTAGGCTTTGCCGCCTTTTTGATACCACTTTTCGGCTTCTTCCAGTTGGCCCATTTTCCAATACCAATTGCCGATGAGTTCGGCAGCCTGGGCTTGGGTTTCACCCCCTTGGGCGTAAATTTCCTGGCATATGGCTAGGGCTTTTTTTGGGTCTTTCGTGATGCCGCAGCCTTCTTGGAGGTTTCTCGCCAGGGCCAGGGCTGCCCAGGGGCTTCCGGCCTCCTGGCCTTTTTGGAACCACCCATTGGCCTGGGACAGGCGGTCTTCCTGGGCATAGCAGAGACCCAGAAAATATGCGGCATCGGCAGCTGCTTCGCCGCCTTGGTTGTAAAGGTCTTTATAAATCCGGCAGGCTTCCTGAGGATTGGCCTTACAGCCTTTGCCGTCCTGAAGGTTGACGGCCAGGTTGAACCAGCCCCAGTCGTACCCGGCTTTGCCGGAGCGTTTCAGCCAAAGGTTGGCCATTTTATATTCTTCCTGGAGGTTATAGATAAGGCCAAGCTGATTGGCAGAGGGGCCTGCGGCCTCTCCGTTCAAGTTATAGGCTTTGACGAAATACGTCAAGGCGTTGTTCAGATTGGGGACCGTGTGTTCTTCCAGCCAATAGGTTTGGCCCAGGTTGTGCCAACCCCAGTCAAAGCCAGCTTCTCCGGACTTTTGGTACCAGCTGCGGGCTTCTTTTACAGCTCCCTGCCGGGCATACAGGAGCCCCAATTGGTTGGCAGCTTCTCCTGCTGCATAATCCTGGAGGGCAAAGGCTTTCAGGTAGCATTTCTTGGCCTTCTTCAGGTCCACGGGAACGCCTTCTCCCAGGCGATAGGCATCGCCCAGATTGTGCCAGCCCCAATCACAGCCGGCTTCGCCGGCCAGACGGCTCCATTTGACGGCCTCCTGGTAATTGCCGCGTTTGGCCTGAATCCGGCCGATGGCATTGGCAGACCCACCGGCGGCGGGACCGGCCAGGGCGTAGGATTTGGTGTAGCACTCCAGGGCTTTGTCAATATCCACCGGGGTTCCCCGTCCGTTTTCCAGGTCATCTCCCAGGTTGTCCCAGCCCCAATCACAGCCGGCTTCGCCGGCCTTTTGGTACCAGCGATTGGCCAAGGGATACCTTTTCTCCCGGTAATAAAGATTTCCCTGGGCATTCAGGGCCTGGGCAAAGTCCGGGGTCAGGGCTTTGCTGAGCCAGTATTCCGCTGCCTGGTGGTCCTAGTTTTCTTCCCAGTTGTACAGAAAGAGGCAGCCCAGTTCGTAGGCAGCAAAAATATCTCCCTTTTGGGCCAATTTAGCCATGCCTGGAAACAGACTCCGCAGCTTTTTTTGCAGGGTCTTGGGCGGCAGGTCCTGGATTTGGACCAGATTAAATTGGCAAAGCAGGTCGCCGGCTTGGGCACCTTTTTCGTACCAAGCGGCACCTTTTGTTTTGTCGGGCCACTGGGGCTTGGTCCCCTGGGAATAGATTTCTCCCAGAAAGTACATAGCCCGGGGGTTGACAGCAGCAGCGGAAAGGAACAGAGGTTCGGCTTTGGCATATTGGCAGTGTTTGAAATAGGTCACCGCTTCAGAAAAAACGGCAGTCTGGGTGTCTGCGGCTTTAGGAGTAGGTTTTGCTTTGGGCATCTGTATCGTTCCTCCACATAGGGAATTGTTGCGTGTGCAGCTAGGTTATAGTATAGCATTCAACTGGAAAAACTAAAACCACACACAAAACAGCCCTCCAGAGGTTCCAGGCTCCTGGAGGACTGCTTTTGCTGTATTTGCTGTATTTGCTGTATTTTCTTTACAGTCTTCTGGTAACAGTAGCGTTAAATACCACGCCTCTCTGCTTGCCGGCCCAACCGGTGAGCCGCAGGTCTGCGCCCCAGGGATTATCCTTAGTGGAGTCGCTCTTCCAGCCCAGTTCCAGCAGGGCACTGGAGCCTTTGCTCTCAGGCGACGGGGTGCTGAAGGTCAGGTAGGTGGCCCTGGCGGTGCTGTCGAACTCGTAATCCCAGCCCAGGCCTGCGTAGTAGGACTGGTTCTCCTGGTAATTATGGGTCCAGCGGGCACCCAATCTGGTGCGGTAGGAATCGGCGGCGTCCAGATTAAAGACGGCATCGCCGATGGTGTTGTGCAGGGTAACGGTATCGCTGGCTAAATGGGTATAGTTGAAGCGGCCGTACACGTCCAGGCTGTCTTTATCGGTTTGCTGGTAGATCCGGCCCAGCCACAGGCTGGCCCCGGCGTACCGGGCGTTGGTATCGTAGGTAGAGCGATAGCCTTCCAATACACCCCGGAAGTCTCCGTCCAGGACACCCACTCTGGCGCTGGCCTGGTAGTACACGCCGTTGTTCAGGTCTCTGCGCAGCAGCAGGCCCACGCCGCCATAGTGCTGGGTGCCGTCGCCTCTGGCGCCGTTCTCCAGATGGCTGGTGTAGTTGCCTTTGCCATATTCTGCAAAGGGAATGATGGTGTCAATGGAATTGGCGTTGGGGATTCTCCGTACTAAGCCCAGGTTCCCTGCCCAGCCATTGCTGTCTACGTAGGAACCTGTGTCAAAGCGCAAATTCTGCCCGCCAACGGTCACGTAGGGAGTAAAGCTCTTTTTGCTTTCGCTGTCTGCAGCAGCCTGGGTGGCAGCCCTAAAGCCGGCGTCCAGGGTGGTGTCGGCCCCTGCGGCAATAAAGTTCAGGGCTGCAGCACGGGCTTCGGGAATGAGTTTGGTATCCTGGGAAATGGTACCGATTTTGGCGTCCACAGGGGTCACCACCAAAGAAGTGGTGCCTTGCTGCTTCACTTCCGCTGGCCGGGTAACCAAGCCAGCATCAATGGTCTGGGCAGTGTCAGCCGCCATACCATAGGTGGTGCCACTCAGCTGAAGGCCGTTGGGATTGGTAACCAGGGTGATGAATTCTCCTGGATTCAAAGGGGTACGGGCCAGGAGTTTGGCGGTGACGGGAACGTTGGTCAGGTTGGCCGTGCCGGTGACCGTCAGCAGAGTATCCCCTTTCACGCTGCCCTCTGGCACGTTGTAGTTCATGACCTGGAAGTAGTCCAGATTTCCTACGCGGTTGTCCAGGCTGGAAACGTTCAGGGTATTTCCGGTGCTGGTCTGCCCCAGACCGCCGAACAGGCTGTAGGTAGTTTGCAGGGGGCTGCCTTCCAGGTTCACCGTATTATTGGAAGCCTCGCCCGTTACCGCAGAACCGCCGGCAAGGTAATTGGACAGGGTGGTTAAATCCGTGGCCGTACCTTGGCTCAGGGCACTTGCTGCAGCAGAGGCCGCGCCAAATTTGCCGCCGGAAAGAATCAAGGTGTTGCCGTTGGCATTGCCGGCCGCAGAATACCCGCTGGCTACATAGGCGGTAGTGCCGCTGACGGCGGCGATTTCACCCCCGGAGATGGTCAGGGTATTCTCATTGGCATCGCCGCCCTTGGCGGTATAGCCGCCAGCCACGTAGGTCGTGCCGCCGGTTAGGCTGCCCAGGCTGCCGCCGGAAATGGCGGCGCGGTTGCCTGAGGCATTGCCGCTTTCCGTATGTCCGCCAGTTATATAGGCAATGCCGCTGGGCTCTTCTTCATCTTCTTCATCACCGGGAGCTGTGGCAATACTGCCTCCGGCAAGATTCAACGTATTGCCAGTGGCATCGCCTTTTTTGGTATAGCCGCCGGCCACATAGGGCTGGCTGTCAGCAACCATGCCGACAGTGCCGCTGAGGAAATTCAGCGTGTTGCCGCTGGCAGTTCCGCTCTTATCTGCCCAGCCGCCCGCTATGTAAGCTTTGGCGCCGCTGGCTCCAGCCATAGTGTTGGCGGAGAACGTTAACGTATTGTCCGTAACATTACCCTGACTGGCGAATCCGCCGGCCACATAGGCCTTGTTACCGGTGCCAAATTTCGTACCGGAGAGTGTCAGGGTATTGCCCTCAGCATTGCCTTTTTTATCCGAGTACCCGCCGGCTACGTAGACTTTGGCGCCCTCATCCGTGCCAAGGGTGGCCCCGGTAATGGTGGCGGTATTTTGCGATGCATTGCCTGTTACAGCATAACCACCAGCAACGTAAGTTTTGCTGCCGCCTAAGGTGCCAATGGTGACAGCTGAAATGGTCAGGGTATTGGAATCGGCATTGCCTTTTTCTATAGACATGCCGCCAGTTACGTAGGATTTGTTGCCCTCGATGGTACCGCCGGTTATGGTCAGGGTATTGGACTCCGCATCGCCGTCCACGGTAACCATACCGCCGGCGACATAGTTATTGTCAGCTGTGTTGGTGCCAATGGTGTTATTGGTAAGGGTGGCTGTATTGCCGGTAGCTTTGACGGGGACGAGGGTCTTATCATTGTCATCAGCCTGACCTACAGCAATGCCACCGGCGATGTAGTTTTTGGAGCCTGTTTCATCGTCTGCATCTGCCACTGTGCCCACTGTATTTCCAGTCATCGTCAAGGTGTTGCTGTCTGCGTTTTTCGTCCCATACCAGGCCTTACCGTATGACGCATTGATGCCGCCTGCCAGGATGATTTGCCCGCCATAGTTCGTCACAATCTTGTTATTCTGCAGATTCGCCGTATTACCAGAGACAATTCCTGAAAGTGATTCATCTACGTAATCATATAGGGCATTGGCCCCAGCCATCGCAATGGTAGAGACGGACCCGTCTGTTGGGATTTCGCTATTCGATACGGTTAAGGTATTATTTTGCAGGGCATAATAATCGGAACGGCCCCCTAGCAGTTCCACATAATCCACGATGGAACTGCCTAATGTACTATCGTCAATCGTAACGGTATTATTTTTTACGGTAACGTTGTTGCCTTCTCCCCCGTTCGCATAGCCACCATAGACATGGACCGCATCAGCATAGGTGCTTCCACTCAAGGTACCCTTCGTCAGGGTAACGCTGTTGTTGGCTACAGTGCCTGTGCCGGTGTACGTACCTGATGAGACACTCAAGTACGCGCCATATACAGAATCCCCTATAGTCCCACCATCTACGGTGACGCTGTTATTTTCCAGGTCCGCGACAGTGGTGCCGTTTATGGCATAGTACCCGCCGGCGACAACCTCACCATAGCCGCCATCTAAAATATCCACATGGTTATAGGTTACCGAACCCATTTGGAGCGCATCACCGTTTTCGCTGCTGGACGTTATAAACGCGCCGCCATAGACCTTGTTAGCCATGCCTGTGCCGGAGATGGTTACGGTGTTATCATACACGTTGCCAAACTTTGTAGTATTTCCAGCAGTGGGGAGATTTGCCTCAATGAGGCCGCCATAAACCGTGCCGTTGTTGCCAAATTGTGACTGATTGCCGCCAGCCGTGATAAAGACTTTATTATTCTTTACATCGCCGGTGGATGTAAACGAAAGGCCTTCTGCATACTGTGAGAAATAATCGTTCATAGATTGCGGTAAGTTATATTGATTATTCAACACCCCTTGGGCTCCGCCATAAATGGTACCGCCAAACTTGCCTCCATTTATATTTACCGTATTGTCAGAGACAGTACCCGTATAGGAATAACCGCCGTAAAAATTTTGTGCGACATGGTCATCATTGTCTCCCCCAAGGCTCGAAACTCCCGTAAGGGTAGCAATATTGTTCGTGGCATCCCCTGTAACGGTAAAGCCGCCAAAAACATCGTTTGTAATTCCTACCGGATAGGAAACCCTCTGAGCATTGGGCAGGTTAACATTCACCTGGTTTTGGTTCACTGTTTTGGTCATGGCTAACCCGCCTGCAAGCCAATTTGAAACAAGCGGACTGCTTCCTTCCTTTGTATTATTCAAGGTCAGAGTATTGCCTGTCACGGTTCCTGTCGTACCCGTTTCGATGGTTTCAGCATCTGAACTGGTAATGGCTGTACCCGCACTGAGCATTTCCTCAGGAATGGTAGAGCCTGCTACGGCGCCGCCTGCGACACTGTTATTGATAGTCAGGGTATTGCCGCTGGCAGTTTTCGTTTTATTCCCTACATAGATAGCGGTGGTATTCGTCTTATCGCTTACCACTTCTTCTGCCCTGGCCGGCTGGGCCGGCAGACACAGAGCCAGCAGGGCGGACAGGCCCCACAGGGTGACGCAGCCATAGCGCAGTTTTTTGCCGACGTTTCTCCTTTTCATTATTGCAGCCTCCTCTGTATGATCCCACTTCCGCTGCCCCTTGCAGTAAGTGAACTCCCCGTTGAAGCCCGGTGAAAAGGGCAGAAAACAACATATATATTGTATTATATCATGTTAGGATTGTTTAATTAGAACAGTTTATATACACTATTTAATGATACAGTTAAATGGTGCAGTGCCTGTTTTGCCGCCGCTTCCCTGGCAAGGCCTTTCCTCCATACAAAAAGACCCTGGACCGAGGTTTTTCCTTGGTTCAGGGTGTTTCGTTTCTATTTGCCTTAGGCCAGGTCGGTAACTTTGCCGTTGAGCATTTTGCCGCCCACAATGTTTAGGTTTTTGTACTGGGCCTTCAAATCTTTAATGGATTTGTCGATGCCGCTGCCGCCGGAGGTGGCAAACAGGTAGATTTTCTTGCCGGTCAGGTTGGCTGCCTCGATAAAGGTGTTGATGATTTTCGGGGCGGTGTACCACCAGATGGGGAAGCCGATATAGACAGTATCGTATTTGTCCAGGTTGGGTTTCTTGTCGGCCAGTGCAGGACGGGAGCTGGGGTCCTGGGATTCCAGGGTGCTTCTGCTCTTTTTGTCCATCCAGTTCAGGTCGGCACTGGTGTAGGCCACGGCGGGCTTGATTTCATACAGGTCGGCTTTGGCCACTTTGGCCAGTTGCTGAGCCTTATTGCGGGTAACACCGCTGGCAGAAAAATAGGTTACTACAGTACTCATGCTAAAATCTCCTTCCAATGACTAAGAATGTAGGACACAAATTGAGAAATAGATTCAAGGGAAGCCGGCGCTGGCTGGCTCCCCCGCTCCAGGCGGTCTACTGATTCATTTTGCGGCAGTGGCCCACCACTTTGCCGGTGGACAAGTACTGGTAGTTGGGGAACTCAAAGAGTACGGGGCTGATTTTGGCGTAATCAGGCTTGCCGTTTTCGTTCAGCATATCTTCTTCCACGTAGGTGTGGAGGATTTTCAGGATAAAGGTTTCAAAATTGGGGGTGTTGTACACGTCGTCCACCTGACATTCCAGCACCAGGGGGGAAGCGTCAATGACGGGGGCACCGGCCTGGCCCTTGCTCCAGGCAAAGACCTGGGATTTATCCGTATCTTTGCCGCTGACGGTGCCTACGTAGTCAGCTTTTTGCAGCAGGTCCTGGTTTACCAGGTTCAGGGTGCAAAGGCCAGCTGCATGGATACCCTTGTTGGTATAGTGGCTGGTGACGCAGGAAATGGTTACCCGGTCGTGGCCGATGATGCCCACGTGGGCCACTTCCATCCAGTTGGGTTTGCCGTCCACCAGGGCGCCGACAATGGTCACGGGAGTGGGATACAGGGCCAAGAGATTGCCTAAATCTTTTTTCATGGAAAGTTCCTCCTTAATTGGGAAGCAGTTTCAGCAGGCACAGCGCAGCCAAATCCGATACTTTCTGGGGAGAGAGCTGGATGTGGGCGCGTTCCATGGCTTCTTGCTGCTGGGTTGTAGGATACACATAGGGATACAGGCCGTATAAGAACGGAAAGAACAGATACAGGAAGTTCTCCCGGTCCTGAGGAGTCATGGCAGGAAAGAATTTTTCCAGGCTCTTCTCTACCGTGCTCAGGGTATGCTGATAGGATTTTTTGAATTCCACCAGGCATTCCAACCGGCTGTGCTCCTCGATTTCGTACAGATTCATGCACTGGATTTTAAGCAGGGTAATGCGCTTTTCCAGGGATTGGCCTACCAGTGCGGCGTATTCCTGGGCTGTCAAAGCAGGGTGCTTGGCAAAGCTTTGGGTAAGATCTGCGGTCCACAATTCATATTCTTCCTGGAGCAGGGCCAGGAAAATTTCTTCTTTGGAATGGAAATAGTTGTAGATAGAAGGCCGGGAGATGCTGGTCTCCTTGCTGATTTCTCCCAGGGTGATTTCTTGGAAGCTCAGCCGCTGGTATAGTTTCCGGCAGGCTGCTACGATTTCCTGGGGCCGCTGTTCACAGATGCTGCGGGGCATCCTGGCCATGGTACTCGCCTCCTTGAAGTTTATTTGACGTTTTGTCAGTATGAGTATAATACCATATTGACATCTTGTCAATATAAGAATAAGTGAAAACTTTAAACTAGATCAGGTAATGAAGGCTTGCTAAAAAAGTAAGGGAGAAGTTGCTGAATAAGGAAGAATTACCACACTTTTCGTTGAAAAGTGTGGAGGTGTTTTTGGTAATATATGCCCCTGCGGGGAAACCGGTGAAGTGCTTTTGGGAATATCCAGGCTCCCTTCGAATAAATTGTAGTGGTGTTTTGGGGAATATATGCCCCTTCGGGGGAAACCATGGAGATGCTTTTGGAATATCCGGGCCCTCTTCGAATAAATTGTAGTGGTGTCTTGGGGAGGAATATCTGAGCCCTTCGGGGAAACTTGGGAAGGCCTGCTGCCAGGCTTTTCGACAGCGTTCAGCAGGGCCTGGGGGCCAGAGAATTCTTTTCTCCCAACAAAAAACGGCTTGTTCAGCCTGGCTGGGTGAACAAGTCGTTTTTTGGACTTTATAGCCTTTTGTATGAGGGTGTATTTGGGGGAAAGTCACGAGAAGCTGCTGCGGGCAGGGTTCCGGCTGGCTTTCCCCCGGTTTGGCTAATAAAATTTGCGTCTGGGGCAACACAAGAATTGCTTTTAGAAGCTGGGGTGTGTGCCGTCCCAGACAATGCGGCGATAGTTTTCTTTGTCGGTATCCCCTTCTGTGGAGAAGCACAGGATGCGGGAGTCTTTGGTGATGCCCAATTTGTCCCGAAGTTCATTAAGAGACGCGTTATCCAAAAGTTCAAAAACGAAGCCGCTGGTGGCAGCGCCGCTTTCGCCGGAGATGACTTTTTCGTCCCCGGGCAGAGGATTCCCCAGGATACGCATGCCTTTGGCAGCCACGTAGTCGGGCATGGAGATAAAGTGTTCGGCGTGGGCTTCCAGTTCGGCCCAGCCAATGCCGCAGGGTTCTCCGCAGGCCAGGCCAGCCATAATGGTGCTGAGACTGCCGGTCACGTTATGGAGCTTGCCGTCGTGGGCCAAAGCGGTGCGATAGATGCAGTCGGCTTTATTGGGCTCCACGATGGTGATGATGGGTTTCTGGCCCTTGTAGTAGTCGGCAAAGAAGCCGGTCAGGGCGCCGGACATGGCCCCTACCCCTGCTTGCAGGAAGATATGGGTAGGTGCCTGGGGCAGGGCTTCGGCAGCTTCCAAAGCCATGGTCAGGTATCCCTGCATGATCCAGGTGGGAATGGTTTCGTAGCCGGGCCAGGAGGTGTCCTGGACCAGGGGCCAGCCATGTTCTTCCGCCACTTTGGAAGCGTGGCGCACTGTATCGTCGTAATTCATATCGGTAATGGAAGCATCGCTGCCCAGGGCCTGGATATTATGGAGGCGTTCGGGAGCGCTGCCCTTGGGCATAAAGACTAGGCTTTTGACGCCCAGGGCGTGGGCGGTCCAAGCGATACCCCGGCCGTGGTTGCCGTCGGTAGCGGTCACAAAGGTTAAGTCCTTGATTTTGTCATGAATAGCAGGCTGCTGCAGGGTCTCGAAGGTAAGTTCTTCAATATTCAGGCCCAGTTTGTCCGCCAGGTAGCTGGCAATGCAGAAGCTGCCGCCCAGGCCCTTAAAGGCGTTGAGGCCAAAGCGTTTGCTTTCGTCCTTGACATAAAGGGCGGCGATGCCAAAATGCTGGGCTGCGGCCTTGAGCTCCACCAGGGGCGTGGGGGCGTAGCCGGGAATGCTTTGGTGAAAGTGCCGGGAGATTCTGGCCTTGTCAGCTGCGAAGGCGGCGTCATAGGCACCGGTTTCCTTGCCAGTATGGAGCAGGGTTGTTTCTTTGATGGTTTCTTGCATGGGTGGTCCTCCTTATTTAGCCAGGCGTTCCTTGACCAGTTCAGCCCAAAATTCGGCGCCGGTGGTCAGGATATCGTCGTTATAATCGAAGATGTTTTGGTGCAGGGATACATTGCCCGCGGCATTTTTACCGCTGCCCAGAAGCAGGAAGCAGCCGGGAACCTTCTTCAAAAAAGCGGCAAAGTCTTCACTGGCCATCCAGGGGTCGCAATTGCCGTTGACCTTGTCCTCCCCTACAGCAGCTTGAGCAGCCTTTACGGCGGCAGCTACGCAGGCCGGGTCATTGACCACAGGGTAGAATTCGTGGGTATAGAGAAATTCGCAGCCGGCGTGGTTCATGGCGCAGACGCCTTCCACGATTTCCCGCATCCGGCGTTCCACCAGGGCCTGGTCCTCGGGCGTGGTGGTCCGGGCATCACCGCGGACTTCAACGTGGGTGGGAATGGCGTTGTGGGCACCGTCGGTTTCGATTTCCGTGCAGGAAACCACCACGGGCCGCACAGGTGTGGCATTCCGGGACACGATGGTCTGAAGCGCCAGGTAAATTTCTGCAAAGGAGGCCAGGGGGTCATTGCCCTCGTGGGGGCTGGAAGCGTGTCCGCCCTTGCCGGTAATCTTGAAGGTGAAATCATCTTCGCTGGCGGCCATACCCCCTACCCGGGTATGCAGGGTACCGGCAGGCAGGAACGGAGCGTTGTGGAGACCGTAGATTTCTTGGATGGGAAAACGCTCGAACAGCCCGTCGTCAAGCATGGCCTGGGCGCCGTGCCCCGGTTCTTCAGCAGGCTGGAAAATGAAACGGACGGCGCCGTTGAAATTTTTCCGTTCACTGAGGAGCTTGGCGGCTCCCAGGAGAGTGACGGTGTGGCCATCGTGGCCGCAGCCGTGCATTTTGCCAGGATTCTGGGACACGTGGTCGTGCTGGCTGCACTCCTGGATGTTCAGGGCGTCCATATCGGCCCGGATGCCGATGCAGCCGGTGCCGTCCCCTACTTTCAGGGTACCTACCACGCCGGTGCCGCCAATGCCCTCTGCTACGTCAATGCCCATTCCCCGCATTTCCTCGGCCACCAGTTTGGAGGCGGTCTTTTCCTCAAAGGCGGTTTCCGGATGCTGATGGAGGTAATGCCGCCAGGCAATCAGTTGATCACGAAAAGAAAGCTTGTTGTTTGGCATAGAATCAAGTCCTTTCATTCACGTTATAAGACACAATTTTCCTCATTTTTTCTGCGAGGCTCAGCGGTGTTTAGCTAGTTGATCCACTGGGATAACCAGTGTATTCTCCTCCACTCTTCGGCTAAAATGCTTTTTATTCCTGCTATTGCTCGTCAGAACTTCTGGTCAGGTCCATTTGGGAGATGTCCCGGTCTGGCTGCCAGTAGGGTTTCTTGCCCTTGGCCCACTGGGCAGCGTAGTCCTTCAGGATATAAACCACGTACTTGGACAAGCCAATCAGAGCGATGACGTTAAAGAAAACCAGGAAGGCGCTGACAAAGTCCACCAGTTCCCAAACTACAGGCACGGGAGCTACGGCGCCTACGATAATCAGAACGCAGCACAGGAGGCGGTAGGCTTGGATGGCTTTGGGAGATTTGATCAGGTGCATCAGGTTCACTTCACCGTAGTAGATGTCGGCCAAAAGGGTGGTAAAGCCAAACAGGAACATGGCCAGGAACACAATCCAGCGGCCCACGGTGCCCAGATTGCTTTCAAAGGCTACCTGGGTCAGGGCGATACCGGTTTCGCCGGTGCCCAATTGCCCGGACAGGAGAATGCAGAAAGCAGTGCAGCTGCAAATGATGATGGTGGTGATAAAGGTGCCCAGCATGGCGGCAAAGCCCTGGTTCACAGGATGGGGCACCACGGCGGTGGCGTGCATACTGGGAGCGGTGCCGTTGCCGGCGTCATTGGAGAACAGTCCCCGGGCTACGCCATAGCGGAAGGCTTCTTTCATGGTATAGCCGGCCACGCCGCCTGCTGCAGAGTGCAGGCTGAAGGCGGATTTAAATATAGTTTCAAGCATGCCGGGCAGCATGGAAAAGTGGGTCAATACTACGTACAGGGCCATGGCCAAATAGCCCAGGGCCATAAAAGGTACAATCAGGGAAGCCACTTCGGCCAGGCGTTTGATGCCGCCAAAGATAACCAAGGCTACCAGAATCAGGAGGCAGACGCCGGCAAAAAACGGGGATACGTCCACCACGCCGGTAAGGGCTGCGGAGATGGAGTTGCTCTGGATCATGCAGTAGAAAATGCCGATGCCTATCAGGATGCTGATGGAAAACAGCACGGACAGCAGGTGATTGTGCAAACCCTTTTCCATATAATAGGCGGGACCGCCCCGGTAGGTGCCGTCGGGATTCTTTTCCCGGAACAGCTGAGCCAGTACCGCTTCGGTAAAGCTGATGGGCATACCCAGGACGGCGGTCATCCACATCCAGAAAATGGCGCCGGGACCGCCGGAAGCCAGGGCTGTGGCTACGCCTACCAGGGAACCGGTGCCCACCTGGCCGCCTACCGCTGCGCACAGGGCGCTGAAGCCGGTGACGCTGCCAGGTTCTTTGGACCCACTGGTCATGCTTTCCTTCAGATTTCCGAACAATCTAGTAAAATAACGAACTTGTGGAAAGTGAAGCTTCAAGGTGAAAAATACTCCGGTGCAAAGCAGGATGCCGGCCACCAGCCAGCCCCAGAAAATGCTGTTCAAGAAACGAATAAATTCCATAATGCTCTCTCCCCTTGCTTTTAAATAGGTTTAGCTTGGTACAAAGCGATTCTTGACTAATGCCGTATTTCACAAAACTCTTCCGGAAGTTTTCTTACAGCTTGATTATAGCCAATTATCAGAAAAAGATATACCAATCCATTGTGGCAAAATATCATTGTATTGTGCTCAAGCAGATATCATTTCCGCTATTCAATTTTAGAACATTATGTAGTATAATCATTTAAACGTTCGTTAATATAACTTGCAGGAGGTCATCTCTATGGAAGAAGATTGGTTGGTTCAGCAGCAGATTGTGGATGTGGCAGTGGATCACTCCCAACGGGAGCTGACGTCCCACGGCAGTTTTTCGTTTCCTTTTGCAGCCTACTATGACATCCTGCACAAAAAGACCCTGGGCTTTGTGAACTGGCATTGGCACAACGAATTGCAGTACTGCCTGGTGCTGGAGGGGCCAGTGACCTTTTCAGTGGATCACAGTGAGTACACTCTGGCAGCGGGCAGCGGCATTCTTATCAACGCCCGTCGTCTGCATATGGCAAGATCCCGCCGCCCGGGAAAAGGGGTTTATCTTTGTTTTGACTTCTCTCCCCGGCTGTTGAGCCTATTTAGGGGTTCGCAGCTGGAGAAAAAATACGTAAAGCCGCTGCTAGAGAATCCGGATTTTACAGCTCTGCCCCTGGAGCCAGAAATACCCTGGCAGAAGGCTATCTTGGACAAACTGCGGGTGCTGTATGCTGCCTACCGGGACCAACGCTCGGGCTATGAGCTGTCAGTGGTAAGCCTGCTGCTCCAGTGCTGGTCGCAGCTGGTAGAAAATACCCAAACTCCGGCAGTGCAAAAAACGTCCGTGCAGCGGCACCAGCTGGTAGTACGGGAAATCCTGGATTATATTGCGAAGCATTATAGCGAAAACTTCACCATGGACGATATTGGGGCAGCAGTAAACTACAGCGGGGCGGAATGCTGCCGGATGTTTAAAAGTGCCCTGAACGAAACCATTTACCAGTATTTGAATGTGTACCGGCTGGAACGAGCAGCAGAACTGCTGCGCCAAGGGAACCACAGCATCAGCCAGGTGGCCTATGAAACCGGGTTCTGCTCGGCCAGCTATTTTATCAAGTGCTTCAAAAGTCTGCTGGGGCAGACGCCTTTGCAGTACCGAAAAAACTGGGAACTGGGCGCCAGCAAGGACGGCTGCCCTCAAGAATTGGAAAAAGCGGTATAGGAAGAACAAAAAGAAGACTTACGGGCTCCTAAAGGGGAGTTCGCAAGTCTTCTTTATTTTATGACCTATTTTCCTGAATTTTATTTTTGCAGAAGTTTCTTCACTTCATCAGTGGTAAGAACCCGGCCGCTGCTGACGACTTTTTCATCCACCACCAGGGCGGGGGTGCTCATTACCCCGTAGCTGGCAATCTTGGCAAAATCGGTCACGTGCTCTACCCCATCTTGGATATGCAGGGCGTTCAGGGCTTCTTGGGTATGGTCTGCCAGTTCATGGCATTTGGCGCAGCCGCTGCCCAGAACCTTGATGCGCCCTGATGCGGGGCTAGCTGCCTTAGTTTCAGTCTTTTTTCTGGAAAATAATCCCATGGTATTGCCTCCTCCAATTTCTTTATTTATAAAATCCAGCCGTGCAGGAAGTTGAAGATGTACCCTACGGCGATGATGCCAGTGGTGCAGATGGCGGTAAAGACGCCCAGGAGCTTGGGCTTTACGGCTTTGCGCAAGAGAATCAGGGACGGCACGGACAAGGTGGTAACGCCCATCATGAAACTCAGGACGGCCCCCAGTCTGGCGCCTTTGGACAGCAGGGCTTCAGCGATGGGTATGGTGCCAAAGATGTCCGCATACATGGGGACGCCCACCAGGGTGGACAGGACCACGCCAAAGGGGTTGTCGCTGCCCAGGACGCCGGCCACCAGGTGGGCAGGAATCCAGTTGTGGATCACTGCACCGATGCCCACGCCCACTAGAATATAGGGAAAGACTTTGCGAAAGGTGCCGCTGACCTGTTCCTGTGCGTACTGGAGACGGTCCCGGGTGGTCAAGGCGGGTGCGTCTGCACCGACGCCCAGTTGGGCCTGACGGATAAAGTCTTCCACCTGGTCCTCCAGGTGCAGCCGTTCTATCAGGCTGCCGCCCAGTACGGCCACCACCAATCCCAGACCCACGTAGATTACGGCTACTTTAGGACCAAAGATGCTCGTCAGAAGCACCAGACTGCCCAGATCCACCATGGGAGAGGAAATCAGGAAGGAAAAGGTCACGCCCAGAGGCAAGCCTGCGCTGGTAAAGCCCATGAACAATGGAATGGACGAGCAGGAACAAAAGGGTGTGACGGTACCCAAAAGAGCGGCGGCGCAGTTGGCCCAGACACCGTGGAACCGGGTCATGATGTTCCGGCTGCGTTCAGGGGGAAAGAAGCTCTGAATGTAGGAAATACTGAAAATCAGTACGCACAGCAGAAGGGTGATTTTGGTTACATCAAACAGAAAGAACAATAGGCTGCCGCCCAGTCGACTGTCCACCGGAACGCCGGCCTGCACCAAAAGGAGTTTGTACAGCTCCTGGAGCCAAGCCATGCCCAGGACTTGATTTTGCAGAAAAGCCCACATGGTCTACCCCTCCGTGGGTTCAGTGCCGCAAGTACAGCAGGATAACTGGGCAATGAAGGCCTGGAAATTGCGCAGGGTGGCGCAGTTCAGGGAATAGTGCTGCCACTTCCCTTCTTTCCTGGCCTGGACCAAGCCGCATTCGCACAAGATGCGCATATGGTGGGACAGGGTGGGCTGGGTAATGGAAAAGGCTTCCAGCAGCTTGCAGCCGCATTTTTCGCCGTCGGCCAGCATTTGGACAATTTGGAGCCGGTTGCTGTCGGACAGGGCTTTGCAGATTAGTGCTACGTCTATGGAATTCATAATAGTCTCCTTATACAGATTGATGATTATCTATGTGTAGGATACAGCATAGATTGATGAATGTCAATGTGTAATTAGGGCAGCGTAAGGAGCATATACGGACCCGTGTTGGAATTCGTGACCAATTTTAGGCGGAGTTTTTCGGAAGACTTGGTGCATATAAAAAACGAGGTTGTGAAAAAATAAAACTTCTATCGTCGCCTTTGGCGACACTTCCTGAGCGGTTCGCTGTTAGCCAGTCATTTTCGCCTTGCAGGCTCAATTCCTGGGCAGCTATCGCATGGGCCTTATTGACCAAACAGCCACTTGCAGAATTTGTCGGGCTGTTTGGATGCGGCCGCAAAGCGTTGAAGGAGCTGTCAGTCCGCAGGCCTGACTGAGGAAGTTTGTTAAAATGTAGCCGTAAATGTGGGGTTTAAACCTCATCCGTCGCCTTCCGGCGACACCTTCTCCACGCTTGCAGAAGGCTTTCGAACCGCTACTGGTCAGCTACTAACTAATCTGTAGCATTAGTATTGGGGAGAAGTGAAACCGCTTGGACATGACCGACCCCTTCAAAGCGTTGCGCTCACATCCAAGAGCATGTCCGTGGTTCAAAATGCTCTTGGTTCATGTGAGCCATGTGATAGCATTCCAAGAAGCGAGCTCAAGGAGCGAAGCTGATTGGCACAATGCGAACCACTAAGGGGCTGTCAGCACGTAGGGCTGACTGAGGAAGTTTTGAGACATAGATACAGCTATACCGAACAATAAAAATGGCTTACGAACTAGTTTGAATTCGCAAGCCATTTTTTCACAGCCGTTTTTGCTGCTGGTTTTCCAGCGTTTGGGAGGACAGGTTATTTGGTATACTGTTCGATGACGTCCAGGAAGACGTTGGCACCGTTTTCCACGTCCTGGTCCGGCGTATATTCTTTGGGGTTATGACTAATACCATTGATGCTGGGGACGAAAATCATGGCGGTAGGACAGATTCTGGCCATCATTTGGGCGTCTTGGCCAGCGCCGGAGGTCATGCGTTTAACGGTAAGGCCGCGTTTTTTGGCTGCGGCTTCGATGGTATTGCAGATTTCTTTATCGAAGGGCACCGGGTCAAAGCAGGTCATGCGGCGGGTGGTAATTTTCACGCCGTCAGTTTGTTCCAGTTCTTTCAGATAGTTAGCCAGGGTGATTTCATCCTGATCCAGTTTGGCTTTATCGGGGTTGCGCAGGTCAACGGTGAAAACAGCCTTGGAGGGAATGACGTTTACGGCGTTGGGGCTGAAGGCAATGGTGCCTACAGTGCACACACCACCGGATTTCTCTACCAGCTGCCGGGCAAAGACGTTGACTTTGGCGGCTGCCAGGCCTGCATCCTTCCGCAGTTTGGTAGGTGTAGTACCGGCATGGTTGGCAGCACCTTCAATGGTGACCTGCTGCCAATGGATACCCTGAAGGTTTTCTACGGCGCCAATGTTGATGCCTTCTACGTCCAGAATGGGTCCTTGTTCAATGTGGAGTTCCACAAAAGCACAGGGGGTAACGAAACCGGGTTCAACGGTGCCGGCATAGCCAATGCGTTTCAGTTCGTCCCCCAGGATGGTGCCGTCAGTGCCTACGGCAGCCAGGGCTTCTTTGGCGCTCATGCCACCGGCGTACACCAAAGATCCCATCATATCCGGGGTATAGCGGACACCTTCTTCGTTGGTGAAGACGCCTACAATCAGGGGGCGTTTGGTCTTTACATTATTTTCTTTCAGGGTACGGATGGCTTCCAGGCCGGAGAGTACGCCCAGGCAGCCGTCATATTGGCCGGCGTTGATGACGGTATCAATATGGGAGCCTACCATAAAGGGCTGCTCTGTTTTGTTTTCGGGGGTTTCCCAAATGCCAAAGATGTTCCCGATGTGGTCCACCACTACTTTCAGGTCCAGTTCCTTCATCAGGGAAACCACATAGTCCCTGCCTGCTTTGTTGGTGTCCGAGGCTGCCAGGCGGGTACGCTTGCCTTCCGCATCGATGCCGATCTTGCCCAGGGTGAAAATTGTGTCTAAAAGCCGTTTGCCATTGATATTCATAGTATTTTCCTCCTTGTACTGCAAGCTTGTTTGTTGCCTTTATTATAGGTTTTCGGCGGGGTTAGAGATACCCGGATTTCAGCGAAAAATATCGCTATTTTGCGTTATGCCCTGTACAGGCAGGCGATGGTTTGTTATACTGAAAGCAAGCAGACAGCGAATTAATGCTGTAAAGTACTGCGCAATGGTTCATAAATTATCAAAATATACAGTCTGCAATGCCTTGGAGGTGATCCCATGCAGATTTATGATATCCCTTTGGATGCCGGGCAGCGGGAGATAACGCGGCCGGGTACTCCGGATTTTCCCCTGGCCATCTACTATTCGGTGCTGAGCCAGAATGTGCTTGGCTACACGCCTCTCCACTGGAACGAGGAACTTCAGTTCTGTCTGGTGGTACGGGGTCAGGTATTGTTTTTTGTCAATGAAGAACGGTTTGTACTGAGCAAGGGGGAAGGCCTTTTCATCAACTCGGGCTATCTGCACATGGCCCGGCCGGTGAAGGACCCGGACAGTTCCTACATTTGCCTGGATATTGCGCCCCAGCTGCTCAGCGGTTTTGCCGGCTCGGTGATGGAGCAGAAATACCTGCTGCCTGCGCTGGCCGACCCCACACTGGTTTACCAGGTGCTGCAGCGGCAGGTGCCCTGGGAACGGGAACTGCTGGACCAGATTGAGCAGGTGTATCAGCTCAGCGAGGAAAAGCCCGAAGCCTATGAGCTGCTGATTTTGTCCCGGCTGTACGTTCTGGTGGCGGGGATTTTGGCACACCGGACGGCACGACAGAATGGGCTGCGCCGCACCCACGCCAATGGGGCCATCCAGAAGATGCTCAGCTACATGGCAGCCCACTACGGGGAAAAGGTGACACTGGCGGAGCTGTCGGATTATGCATCCTATACGGAAAGTGAGTGCTGCCGGATTTTCAAGCGCTTCACCGGAGAATCGATTTTCTCCTACCTGCGCAATTTCCGGCTGGAACAAAGCATTCCCCGACTGCTGAATACGGATGAACCCATCAGCGATATTGCCTATGGCTGCGGTTTCAGTTCCACCAGCTACTATATTGATATATTCAAGAAGCAGTTTGGCATCACGCCCCTGCAATACCGGAAAAATCCTCCGGAGGCGCAGCTGGTAACAGTGTCCGGTCACAAGGAAAATCCGGGCAAAGGACCTGGAACCGGCGAGAAAGCCCCCTCCCCTGCCGCAGCTGCCCCTAAGGAGGAGGTATGATTCTCAATACGGGCAGCCGGACTGATATTCCAGCATTCTACAGCAATTGGTTCTACAACCGGCTGGAAGCAGGCTATGTGCTGGCCCGAAATCCCTACAATCCCAGCCAGATTACCCGGTACGAACTGCGGCCGGAGCTGATTGACTGTATTGTGTTCTGCACCAAGAATCCTCGGCCCATGTTTGAGCGCTGGAAGGAACTAGAAGCGTACAAGACCTTTTGGCACGTGACGCTGACTCCCTATGGCCGGGAAATAGAGCCTCGGCTGCCGGACAAGAAGCAGATTATGCTGAGCTTCCGGGAATTGTCCAAGCGGGTAGGACCGGACTGCATTGGCTGGCGGTATGATCCGATTTTCCTTTTGGGGCGTTACACCCCAGAGTTCCATCTGAAGGCGTTCAAGTTTATGGCAGAGCGTTTCAAGGGGTATACCCACCAGGTGGTAATCAGTTTTATCGACCTATATGAAAAGACCAAGCGGAACTTTCCCCAGGTCCAGGCAGTGCCTGCGGCCCAGCAGCAAGAGCTGACCCGGGCCCTGGCGGCCATTGCCAAGGATAATGGAATGAAGCTGTACCTGTGTCTGGAGTCCCCTGCCCTGGCTGGAGACAATGTGGACACCACTGGCTGTTTGTCCCAGGCAGTGCTGGAGCGAGCCCTGGGCTGCCGGTTAAATGTACCCAAGGGCAAGCCGGCCCGGGAAGGGTGCAATTGTCTTTTGGGTGCCGATATTGGGGCGTACAACACCTGCCCCCATTGCTGCATCTATTGTTATGCCAATTACGACCGGGAAGGCGTGCTGCGAAATTGGAAGCGGCACGACCCCTACTCTGCCCTGCTGATTGGTCACAAGGAGGAAGGGGACCGGGTGCACCAGGCGGAACAGAAAAGCTGGCTGGATACAGAAATCAGTTTGTTTTAAGCAAAGAAATTGGAAAAGGCAGTCCCCCAGTGGAGAATTTGCACTGGGGGGCTGCCTTTTTGCCAGAAAGCTTTCTGAAAATATCTAAACTGCTGTATTTGTATGCTAATTTGTATTCATAAATAAACTTAAATATGGTAAAATTAAGTATTGTCTGTTTTCAAGTCGGTATCCGTAAAAAAGCGGCAGGAACAGGCATTGATTTATCTATATTTTACGGTAGAGGGGAAATGTTGTTATGCCAATTGGAGTTATTATCAATGCGCTGGCGGTGGTCATCGGGGGCCTTTTGGGCAATGTGGCGGGCCAGCGGCTCAGCGACACGTTCAAGGAAAAGCTGACCACGATTTTTGGTGCCTGTGCCATGACCATGGGCATCGGTTCCATGATGAAGATGCAGAATATGCCGGTGGTAATCCTGGCGGTAATTGCCGGAACCATTATTGGCCTGAATATCCGGCTGGACGGAAAAATTACGGCAGGAGCCCGGCAGCTGGAGAAGATGATTACGAAAATTACGGGACCTCGGACCCAGGACAGCGACAGTGACCTGAGCCGCAGCGATTATGAAAGTATGCTGATTACCATGATTGTACTGTTTTGTGCCAGCGGAACGGGCATCTACGGCAGCATGGTATCCGGGATGACCGGGGACCACAGCATTCTCATTGCCAAATCCATTATGGACCTGCCCACGTCCATGCTGTTTGCCTGTGAACTGGGAATTATCGTCAGCTTTATCGCCATTCCCCAGTGCTTGATTTTTCTTTGCCTGTTCTTTATGGCCAACGCCATTTTCCCCTACTGTACACCTACCATGATTGGGGATTTTACCGCCTGCGGCGGAGTGCTGCTACTGGCAACAGGCTTTAGAATGATCAACGTAAAACAGTTCCCCATTGCGGATATGATTCCGGCAATGGTAGTGGTAATGCCCATTTCGGCCTTTTGGACCAGTGTGGTGCTGCAATACGTGAAATAAAAACGAATTAAAAAACGGAACTGTAAAAAAACGGCTTGCGAGCTCAAAAGAGTTCGCAAGCCGTTTTTGATTGTTATGGCCGTATCCAAGGCTCAAAACTTCCTCAGTCAGTCCTGCGGACTGACAGCCCCTCCACGCTTGGATGGGCCGGTCTTAGGCCTATACTGGTCATGTGCAAAACGGGTTTTGAGATGAAATCACGGTATGTAAAGACTAGCATTACCCTTCTCTGTCACTTTGACCAGTAGAGGCATAGAATGCTTCCTGAGTGGTTCGCCGTACCCCGTTCCCCTTCACCCTGCGGGTTCGGCTCACGGACGGCTATCACATAGGTCGCATATACCAAATGTCCTCGGGGAACTGCATTGACATTTGGATGCGACCGTAAAGCGTGTAGGAAGTGTCGCCGCAGGCGACGATAGAAGTTTCATTTTTTTCATACCCCCGCAAACAAACTTTCCCAGCACAATCGCCAAGTCACGCTGCACCTGCCAAGTCGCCCAAAGGGTTCGTATATTCTAAAAAAGCACCGCACATTTTCGCAGAAAGTGTAGGACGTCCTCAAATTTCATTAGCACCTACAGTTTCTGCCCCGCCTACAGCAGCTTTTCATTTCTAGAGAAATTCTCCCAGCCCAATTATTCGCTGTCTTTCGCAGAAAGTGTAGGATGCACTTGTGCCTTTCGCAGTACTAACTCCAGTTTGCAGAGTGACTCTTTTGGCGGCTTGGCCGCCCTTCTATTCCCAAAAACACCCCTACACTTTCGTAGAAAGTGTAGGACGTTCCCAAATTTCGTTAACACCTACAGTTTTTGCCTCTCCTGCGGCAGCTGTTCATTTCTAGAGAAATTCTCACAGCCCAATTATTCGCTGTCTTTCGCAGAAAGTGTAGGGTGCACTTGTGCCTTTCGCAGTACTAACTCCAGTTTGCAGAGTGACTCTTTTGGCGGCTTGGCCGCCCATATATTCTTAAAAACACCTCTACACTTTCGTAGAAAGTGTAGGAAGTCATCAATTCCCATTAACAACTACAGTTTCTGCCTTGCCTACAGCAGCTTTTCATTTCTATGGAAAAGTCTACTCTACAGTTATTCACTGAAGTGTGCTACCCAGGTCTTACAGGAATGCAGGACTTTATTGGGGTCATCGGGGGTGCCGATCATGGGATGGTTTTTGTCCAGAGCTCTCAGGCTTTCCATTTCTTCCGGGGTAAGGGCAAAGTCAAAGAGGGCAAAGTTCTCCCGGATGCGCTCTGCGTGGGTGGATTTGGGGATAACAATGACGTCATTTTGGATCAGGTACCGGAGGGCAATCTGGGCGGGGCTTTTATGGTATTTGGCGGCCAGGGCTGCAACAGCAGGCTCGGTGAACATTTCCTTGGCCCGCTGCTGGCCCAGGGGTGCGTAGGCCATATGGGCTACACCGTACTGGTCTTCCCATTTATGGTGCTCCTGGCGCTGGCAGTACAGGTGGGTTTCAATCTGGTTCACGGCGGGGACTACCTTGTTGTAGGAAATCAGGTCCACCAGTCGGTCAGGGTTAAAATTGGAAACGCCAATGGCCCGGATTACGCCAACCTGATACAGTTTTTCCAGATCCTGCCAGGCTTTGTAGTAGTTGGCAAAGGGCCAGTGCAGCAGCACCAGGTCCAGGTAATCGGTGCCCAATTTCTTCAGGGAAGCAGCTACGGAGTCCACGGTGTGTTCGTAGTCTTTGAAACTGATTTTGGTCACCAGGAAAATCTCCTGCCGATTCACCCCGCTTTTGCGGATGGCCTCTCCCACCTGGTCTTCATTTTCGTAAAGGGTAGCGGTATCGATGAGCCGATAGCCGCACTGGAGAGCAGTTTCTACGGAACGGGCACATTCGTCCCCAGCGGTTTGATAAGTGCCAAAGCCCAACAGAGGCATTTCAACGCCATTATTTAATGTACATGTTTTCATTATAATCACCTGTCTTGGCATAACACTGAAACTTTTGTAATATAATTTAATCTATATATACTTTATTTTCATACCCGCCCATTCATGCGCTTGGCCAAGGGGACCAAGCTGGGAGATACGGTGGTCCGGAGGTACTTGACATCCAAACCGTGGGGAGCCAGCCGGTACCGATCCAAGCCATCGGCATCTTTGAAAATTTGGTACAGCAGCACGGCATTTTTCAGGCCGCTTTTTTTCGCCTGGGCAATGCCTTCTGCATCGGGATGGTCATGATAGGCCATTACGAGAGCTGTCCTAGGGTCGTAGTCCAGGTGATGTTCCTGGCAGAATTCTTTATAATGAACTGCTGCCCGTCCACCGTGGCCTACGTCGTAGGAATCATCGTGACGCCGGGTATCATGAAAAATAGCAGCATGGCACAGGGCTTCCCGGTCCTTTTTATCCAGGCCCAGTTTGTGGGCCATAAGCAGGGCAAAGAGAAGCACCCTTTCGGCATGCTCTTTGGTATGTATAACGCTGGTGGTCAGGGCAAAGTCTACATGATCCCACATATATTTTTCCCAAACCGTAAATTCTGGCTCAATGGCGGGCCAGTCTTTCAGATTTCTTACCCATTTTCTATCCATGCAAAATCCACCTTCATTCAAATTCTATTGAATCAACGGTCTTTCCGGTAAAATTTTACCATAGCCGCTGCGTGCTATGCACTTTTTTATTGTACCGCAGGGAATATTCTAGTGCAAGCTTAGGGGGCAGTACCACTAGATATTCTGTATTTCACCATTTTATGTTAACTTAGCACTAACATTTAGGTGTGTCTAATCTTTTAGCACCTTTCAAGTTTTGCATACAAATTAATATATGTTTAATGACTGAATCCCCTTCTCCGGGCTTGTATCAGCGATTTTACTATGCCAAACTTGTTATTATCTCAGATAAAATTTACACAAAAGGTTAAATTGGTGCTAAGATACACATAAGGAATTGGAATCAATACAAGTTCTAAGAAAGAAGGGTTCTTACCATGAAATACTCTACTCGTCTAAGTGATGCAATCCACATTTTAGCCTTTATCGTAATCCACAGAGAACAATTACCTGGCAACATGGGTATGCGCCTTGCCAGCAGCGACATTGCGGCAAGCATTCACACTAACCCATCCTTCGTACGGCAATTGATGATGAAATTGAAACACGGCGGCCTGCTGCTGGGTGAACAAGGGGTTGCCAACCCCAGATTGACCCGTGCTCCCCAAGACATTACCCTGCATGACATTTACAAAGCAGTGGAAGGCGAAAAGCCCCTGCTCCACCTGAACAAGGACATCAATGCAGAATGCCAAGTGGGTACCAAGATTCAGATGGCTCTCCAAGATGCTTACGATGAAGTGCAAAACGCAGCTGAAGCCAAGATGAAAAACATTTCCTTGCAGGATATTTTGGACAGCTACAGTATGTATGCTACCAATTCTGAATCCAAGGAAATGATTTCCTGAGACTGACCCCACCGTAACCAAATAAACTGTACCAATCAGGGAGAAGTTCTTCCCCACCTGCAATTATAGGGCGAAACAGAGCTGGGACAAAATGTCACCCAGCGCGCCATCCAGACCGATAGACTTATCGGCCAAGGCAGGGGGCAGGAAGATTTCTCCCTGATTTATTGCTATGTAAACGGCTTTGTCCTCGTTTTGGGCCAGCTGCATCAGGGGACCTTTCAGCAGCTGATCCTGCCAGCCGATACCCAGCTCTAAGATGACCAGCCGGGTGCCGCTGAAATTGTGGATAAAGCGGCTGAGGCCCAGGGACCCGCTGGTGTTGGGAATAAAGTATTCGTCCCTATTCATATGTACCTGCATAGGAGCGCCGCACCGGGGACACCGAGGCAGCAGTTCCTGGGGCAGGGTACCATCCGGAGAACTGGCGGCCAGCAGCTTGTCCACCAGGGGCGGCGTGGGGTATAATTCCTCATGACAGGCCCGGGAGCACTGCATGGTCAGCCAGTTCCCTTCTATTTCGTCAAGATTCTTGGGGAAAAAGCCGGCTTTTTCCAGGTGTCCGTCCCCATTGGTGGTCATAATAAAGTGGTCTTGGTAGCCCACCAGGTCTTTCAGATCCTTCATCAGGGTACTGGGGCTGTACTGGTTGTAGTACAGGTCAATCAAACGGCACCAGAACTGCCACTTGGCCTGCTCATTGGGCCAGGGATAGTTCATACCCTGGGAAAGGTTCCCAATGCCATACTTCTTCTGGAAATCGCCAAAATGGTGCTGAAATTCTTTGTCCGCAGCGTACAGGTGCAGACCTTCTGCTTCGGCAAAGCCGCTGGAGATGCCCACCAATACGCCGTCGGCGTTTTTGATGGCCTGGGCGGCCCTTTGCAGTTTATCCATAGGTTCACCCTCTTTCCAAATTGGGAAAAACATAAAAAAATTTTAACCTGTTACTTCTATTTGGACCTTTCAAAGGTTCGTAATCTGTATGGTCTATTTTATCATCTAAAGGGATGGAAGGATACCATGTCCCGGGTTTTGGACGAAGCTTTGATCTATGAAATCCTGTCGGTGGTGTCAGAAATTCCGGAGGGACGGGTGGCTACCTATGGACAGATAGCGGCCCTGATTGGCCGGGAGAAAAATGCCCGGCTGGTAGGCAAAGTGCTATCCCGGGCAGAGTACTACGGCCATTATCCCTGCCACCGGGTGGTCAATGCAGCAGGACGCACGGCTCCCCATTTTACCGAGCAGCGCTCGCGGCTGGAAGCAGAAGGCGTGGAGTTCAAAAGCAACGGCTGCGTGGATATGAAGCGTTTTCGTTGGGACGAATAGGAATTTACATAACTCTGTGAAACAACGCTCTAAACGCAAATTTGGGGCTGTGGAAAGGTGTTTTTGTGTACCGCTCAGAGTTCCATGGGTTTTTATGTTTGTTATGCGCTGAATGGATAGCAAAATTGGCAGCTGAGAAATGTACTCTCCCCTGCTCTATCTGGAAGTACACAGGAAGAAAGTGAAACAAGGAGCTGTCAGCCTATAGTGCTGACTGAGGAAGTTCCGAGGTTCGAATATTACTACACAAACAACGTTAAGAACGGCTTGCGAACTCAAACAAGTTCGCAAGCCGTTTTTCACACTCCCTTGTTTTATTATCGTCAGCTTGAGAGTCTTGACTGTGGTGCCAAAAGCTTCTCAGAAGGCGTAAGGGGAACAGAAGAATGCAAAATTTGTTGTAAAGTTATGTATACATTTTCCGTATACGGGTTAACAAATGGTGTGTTTTTAGGGCTCTCGAAGTGAAAAAGCAAAGGATTTAATATGTGTCAAATATGTGAATTAACTGGTTTTGAGAAAAACTTAGGCAGGTCATTGCAAATCGATATGTAGATGAAAATGGACAAATTGGGGAACAAACCAGCAATTTAAGTTATCGAATTTTTGTAATTACAAGATTATTTACTGGAAATTTTGTAAATTAATATAAAACTTCTATAGAATGGATATTTTATACGTTGTATATGGCTGAAGGTTAATTTTTGCTTTTTGTCGTGAATTTAACAAGCATTTGTTAAATTCACATTTAGGTATAGTACGTGAATGGAAGCGGTCAAAATAGTTTACCGTATAATGCCGGACCAAGCTGCAAACGCTGGCCGGGTGCCAGGCTTCGCCCCTGCTGCGTTCTTTGGCCCCACAGGCAGAGATGCAGCAGCCGCTTTTTTGCATAAATTTAACGGGAAGTGCACCAGGCACTTCCCGTTTCGCTTTTTATATACTGGCTCCTACTCTCTTTGGAGTCTGTAGTATTTTTTCTTGCCTTTGCGCAGGAGGACGCTGTCTTTGCCGGCAAAGAGCTCAGGGGTAACCTGGGTTTCTACGTCGGTAATTTTCACGTCGTCAATGCTCAGACCGTTTTGCTGCATCAGCCGGCGGCCTTCACTCTTGGTGGCGATGACTTTGCGTTCTGCCAAAAGGTCCAGGAGTTTGGTGCCCAGGAGGTCATCGGTAACGGTGATGGTGGGTACGTTGTCCATATTGCCGCCGTTGCTGAACAGGGCTTCTGCAGCACTCTTGGCTTTCTTGGCTTCTTCTTCACCGTGGACCAGTTTGGTCACTTCGTAGGCCAGGACCACTTTGGCTTCGTTAATGGCGGAGCCTTCCAGGTGGCTCAGGCGGCGTACTTCGTCCATGGGCAGGAAGGTAAGCAGGCTCAGGCACTTCTCTACATCGGCGTCGTCGATGTTTCTCCAGTATTGGTAGAAATCGTAGGGGGAGAATTTCTCCGGATCCAACCATACGGCGCCGCCTACGGTCTTACCCATTTTCTGGCCCTGGCTGTTGGTCAGCAGGGTGTTGGTCATGCAGTAGGCCGGCTGACGGTCCTTCCGGCGGATCAGTTCCACGCCGGCAATCATGTTGGACCATTGGTCGTCGCCGCCCAGTTCCATGACACAGTTATATTTCTTGTGCAGGGTATAGAAGTCATAGGCCTGCATAATCATGTAGTTCATTTCAAAGAAGGACAGTCCGGTGTCGCTGGCCAGTCTGTTCTTGTAGCAGTCAGCTGCCAGCATACGGTTTACGGAGAAATGGACGCCCACGGAACGCAGCATATCCACGTAGTTTAACTTCAGCAGCCAGTCGGCATTATTGGCCACAATGGCTTTACCGTCGGACAGGTCAATAAACCGGGCAATTTGCTTTTTGAAACATTCAATGTTGTGCTGAATGAATTCGGGGGTCAGCATCTTACGCATTTCGTTCTTGCCGCTGGGGTCCCCTACCATTCCGGTACCGCCGCCCAACAGGACGATGGGACGATGGCCAGCCCGCTGCATATGTGCCATTACCATCAAGGCAATAAAATGACCTACGTGCAGGCTATCTGCGGTGGGGTCAAAACCAATATAGAATGTGATTTTTTCCTTTTCCAGCAGTTCCCGGATTTCATCTTCATGGGACATCTGTTTCAGATATCCCCGTTCCTTCAATACGTCTAAAACGCTCACCAAACTTCCTCCTTATTGTTTCGCGCCAATTGCGCTTGGTAATTATTTTCCCTGAGGAGGGATTTCAGAGGTGCAGTGCGGGCAGCGGGTTGCTGCGGGATCCACTGGCATCTTGCAGAAAGGACACAGGGTTTCGGGTGCCTTGGGTGTTTCTTTCTTGAATTTGTTCAGTACAGAGATCAGGCAGAAAATAACGAAAGCCATAATGACAAAGTCGATGACGTTGGTCAGGAATTTGCCATAGGCGATAACCGGCAGTTTGGCTGCAGTTGCTTCGGCCAAGGTGTCCACTTTCTTGCTGGACAGATTAATAAAAAGATTGCTGAAATCCACCCCGCCAATCAACATACCCAAAGGAGGCATAATGATATCAGAAACGGCAGAAGCCACAATCTTACCGAAAGCGCCGCCGATGATAACGCCGACTGCCATGTCAACTACGTTGCCTCTTAATGCAAATGCTTTAAACTCTTTTAAAAATTCTCCCATTGTATCCCTTCTTTCTCAATTTTCCATGGCAATTCACGGAGTTATAACAAATTAATATCTGTTATTTACCTGTTATTATACTATACATTTTTTCCGTTCTCAAGCCTGGAAAACCAAAAAGTGTAAAAGGGCTATGTATAAATTCCTCAGGTTAGTAAAAGGCCTCCCCGCCGGACAAATCCGGCTGGGGAGGTCAGGTTTGCCTATGGTTATTTCTTAGGCGGCAGGATTTCCAGCCAGTAATTGTCCGGGTCCGTAATAAAATAAATTCCCATAGCCGGGTTTTCGAAGCAGATGCACCCCATTTTCTCATGCTTGGCATGGGCAGCGGCAAAATCATCGGTTTCAAAAGCCAGGTGGAATTCGTTATCTCCCAGATTATAGGGCTCTTTCCGGTCTTTGAGCCAGGTGAGTTCCAGCAGGTGGCTGGTAGTATGGTCACCCAGATAAACGATGGTGAAATCCGGGGCTTCAATCCGCCGGGCTTCTTCCAGGCCCAGGGCTTCCTTATAGAAGGCCAGGCTCTTTTGCAAATCCAGCACATTCAGATTGTTATGCACAAATTTAAAGTTCATGTTACACCTCATTTTCCGTATTCATCGCTGCCTTTTTAGCGGCCAGGCTTTGTTTCCGCTTGGAAGCCAGGGAGAAGCAGGAGCCCAACAGAATCAGACCGATGCCCACCTGCATATTCAGGGTGATGGGTTCACCGATGAACAGCCAGGCCATAAAAGAGGTCAGAATGGGTTTAATGTAGAAGGCCAGGGAGGCCGTAGCCGGGTTGGTATATTCCATGGCCAGGAAATAGCTGGCGTAGCCTACACCGGTTACCATCACGGCAATATAGGCCAGGGGCGGAATATGGGCCCAGGTCAGGCCTGCAATAATGGGAATGTGGGTAAAGACCTTCAGGCCGGTATCCAGCAGCAAATCCCGCACTGCGGGCAATTCCGTCAGGTAAATCAGCACAAACATTTCCAGGCTGCCGCACAGGAAACTGAAGCTGGTCATGGCAATGCCGCCAAACCGCTGGCTCTTTTTCCGGCCGGCAATACCATACAAAGCAAAAAATACGGCAGAAAGCAGAATCAGGATAATGCTCAGTTCGTTGCCTGCCAGGTTGGTAGGATCAGCAATGCAGACAATCCCGGCAAAACTGGCAATCAGGGACAACACGGTAAGCTTGTCAATGGGCTCTCCCAGCAGAAAGTAGGCAAACAGCACCACAAATACCGGGTTGCAGCTGAAAATAACGCCGGCAACGGAAGCTTTGCCATAGACCACGGCCAATTGGTAGAGGATCATGCTGACCACAACACCCAAGAAGCCGGTAAAGCAGAAAAAGCCCATATCCTGCTTATTCAGGGTCACATTGCGTTTTTTCAGGGCCTTCAGGGCCATGGGCAAAAGCACCAAGCCGCCAATCAGGAAGCGTAAGAAGGTGATCTGCACAGGATGGAATACTCCGGCATAGAATTTCAGAACCGTTTCCATGGTTCCAAACAATACGGCCGTTACCAATACGAAAAAATATCCCTTATTCACTTGTTAGATTCCCCTCTATTTGTATTGGCTGGGATTATTCTTCTCCAAGAATGCGGACTTCGGGCTCCAGCCATACGCCGCTGACCGCAAACACTTTCTCCCGGATCTGGGCCATCAGCTCCAAAATTTCGGAAGCGGTAGCGTGACCACAGTTGATCACAAATCCAGTATGTTTTTCAGACACTTGTGCGTCCCCTACCCGGTAGCCCCGGAGACCGGCCTGATCAATCAGGGCGGCGGCAAAGTGGCCCGGAGGACGCTTGAAGGTGCTTCCCGCACTGGGGAAGTTCAGAGGCTGCTTGGTCAGGCGCTTCTGGGTAAAAGTATCCATGGCGGCGCAGATTTCCGGGGTATTGCCCGGCTTCAGCGCCAATTCGGCTTCCAACAGCATATCGCCGCTGTCCTGGAGGGCCGTATGACGATAGCTGAAGGCCAATTCTTCGTGGGACAGGGTCTTCAGATTACCAGCCGCATCAATAACGGTGGCAGAAGTCACCAGCTCCCCGATTTCTCCGCCGTAGGCACCTGCGTTCATCACCACAGCACCGCCCAGAGAGCCGGGAATGCCAATGGCAAATTCCAAACCGCTGAGACCATATTCTGCAGCTCGGGCAGCCAGGGTGCTTAAAGAAACCCCTGCCTGGCAGCGGATGGTGTTGGAAGAATCCACCCGGGACAGTTCCCGAAGGCTATTGCCCAATTTAATGACCACGCCGCGAATGCCTTTATCCCGCACCAGCAGGTTGGACCCGTTGCCCATCACTACCAGGGGCAGGGCTTCGGCCTGGATGGCCTTCAGCAGCTCCGGCAGGCCATCAATGGTATCGGGGGTAATGAGTACGTCCGCCGGTCCGCCCACCCGAAAGGAGGTGTGCCGGGCCATAGGAGCATTCAATTGATACTTCCCCGGAAAATTTCTTTCCAAGTAGGAAAGGAAAGGCTGCATTCCCATTATTCAACAGCTTCCTTAATGGTGTCGCCCAGAGTTTTGGACAAATCGCCAATCATCATTTGAAAACGGATGTAGTTTTGGATGTATTCGCTGGCTACAGGATTGAGCTGCAACACGCCGTACAGCTTCTGCATCTTTTCGATTTGTTCTTTTGGGGGTTCTTTGCCTTGGTATTGGAGCAGTTCAATTTCAGATTTTTGTTTCAGAAAGTCTTTTACCAAGGGTTCGGCACTGCTGTCACCCTTCAGTTTGGCTTTCACGTCCTGCATCATTTTGTACTCGTGGGATTCTTTGATGGCTTTGCAAAGGTTATTCATTTCATCATATACGTTCATAGGGTCTTCCTCCTAATATATAGTAGATATTCTGTTTGTATTGTACCATACACCGCACAAACAGCCAAATTATTATAGCACGTCTGTATTTTTATTGCACCTGTACATTGAGAATTTGATAGCGGCTGCCGGCATCGTAGTCAAAATGCCACCATTCCATATCGCTGCCGGTAAAGCCGGCCAGGGTCATCTGCTGCCGCAAAAGATCCCGGAGCCAGCGCTGCTTTTGGGTGCCGCCGGGGAACTGGGCGTATTGGGCCGGGGAGAGCTCGTCAAAGTCGGAAATCATCGGTACTTCCGCGCCAGAGCTCAGGTCGTACAGGCTCACGTCCACCGAACGGCCGGAATTGTGGGAATAGCCTTCTTCGGCCTTGGGCAGCATGGCGGCATTTTTGGTGCCAAGAGCAAGGGTGGCGGTCTTAAAGTCGCTCCAGGAGCGGTAGGCTTCCCAGATAACCAAGCCATAGCCGTAGGGTTTCAGGGCCGTCTGCACCCGTCCCAGGGCCTGGGCTGCATTCCGGTCCAAATAGGCATGGGTGCTGGTGACCAGCGGCGTACCAAACAGGTTGTTGTCCGTGGTATAGCGCAGGTCGTACTGCAGACCGGGAACTACGGAGCTCAGCTCCACCAGGTCAGCGGTCTTGTCGTAGGGCAGGTTGGGCGGCGCAGCCTTTTGGGCTTCCTGCCGCAGCTGGTCCATAGGGGCCGCTGGGGTAATCCGGATGGGCTTGCCGTTTTCACCGCCGGCAAAGTACCGGGTGTAGCTTCTTTGGCCAATGACCAGGCTGATGCCCTGCCCCCGGGAGTCCCGGTCAAAGCGTATGTCGTTTTCCGCATCGGTATTGGGCCCCACTTCCCGCAGGGCATAGGAATCGTAATGGTTCTTGGTCAGGGCAAATTCGTTGCTTTGGGTGAAGTCCTTATCTCCCTGCTGGAACCGATACAGGATTTCCAGGTGGCCGTCCCGCTCCCGTACCGCCAGAGATTCCCCGCCTGAACGGTAGAAGCCAATCAGGGCGGCTTCATCCTGGGGCAGTTCTTCCGGCTGCCAGACGGCAGCCAGGGCGGTGCAGGAAAGGCTCAGGCTAAGGCACAGGGCCCCAGCCAGGGCAGTGAGTTTCGTATGCTTCATGGAGATTCCTCCTTTACTTCTCGATGGTATCGTCGTCCGGCAGAGGGTGAACATTTTCCACCACTTCTGCCTCCCGGGTGGTGCCGGGCTGGGGCGCATGCTGGTCACAGGGCGGGAAAGTAATGACAAAGCTGGTTCCCTTCCCCACCTGGCTTTGGACTTGGACCTTGGCCTTGTGGATCCGGATGATTTCCCGGCCGATGGCAAGGCCCAGGCCGGTACCCGGAATATGCCGGGAATGGGATTTGTCCGCCTTGTAGAACCGTTCCCAAATGTAGGGAATGTCCTCCTCGGGGATGCCATAGCCCTGATCGCTGACAGTGAGCTCGGTGCTTTGGTCCGGATTTTGGGTGACCTTGAAGGTAATCACCGAGCTGTCCGGAGAGTACTTCATGGCGTTGTCCCCCAGGATCATCACCAGCTGGTATAGCCGGTCTCCGTTGCCATAGACGTACAGGCTGTCGTCCAGGTACCGGTCCAGGCGGATGTCCCGCTGATGGGCTCGGCCTTCCAGCATATTTACCACGGCTTCCACTACCTGGGCCAAGGGAATGGGTTCCATTTCTTCCCCTTCTCCCTTCTGCAGCCGGCTGATATCCAGCAGTTCGTTAATCAGCCGCTCCAGGCGCAGGGTTTCATCGTTGATCAGCTTGCGGTATTTTTTGATGTCTTCGGGATCCGTAATGGTTCCGTCAGAAATGGCTTCATTATAGCCTTGGATAATGGTAATGGGAGTCCGAAGCTCGTGGGATACGTTAGCCACAAAGTCCCGGCGCATCTTTTCCATTTTTTTCGTTTTCAGTACGAACTGTTCCAGGTCCCGGCTCAGAGAGTTCAGGGAGCGGCCCAGGTCAGCAATTTCGTCGTCCCCGTCTACAATGACCTTCAGGGAATAATCCCCAGAAGCTATGGCCTTGGCGCTGTTTTTCATGGAAATCAGGGGCTGGACCATGCGTTTGGTCAGGCTGCGGACGATAACCATGCTGATAATCAGGGCGATAATCCCCACGCCAATGGTGTACAGGTAAATATCCTTTAGAACCTTATTCAGGCCCCCAATGGGAGAGGCCAAGAGAATGGCGCCGGTCTGAAGGCCGTGGGAATCGGTAAGGGGCAAACCCACCATCAGCACCTGTTCCTTATAATAGGGGTGGAAAATCCGGGCGTTCACCCGGTCACCATGGTATACCTGGGTGATGATGTCCTTCACCTGGTCGCTTAGGGGCCCGCCGTCCCGGAGCTGCTGGTCGATGGCGGTAATGGACTTCTGCCATTTTTCCCGGCACTTGGCTTCCCGCTCCAGGTTGGAGGGAGAGGCTGCTTCGCCATCTTCGGACGAAGATTCGGAGGCACCAATGAGCTCGTACTGGGTATTGAACAACCAGATCCGGGCACCAATCAGCTGGTCCATAGAGGTCAGGTACTGGCGCAGGTTGGTCTTGTCCATGTCCATGGCATTGAAATACCGGACCATCATGGCCACCTGGCTGCCCTTGTCGTTCAGTTCGGCTTCCTTGGCCCTGAAGAAATAGTCGGTAATCAGATAAGACAGGCCAATGGAAATGCCCACGATAATAACCACAATAAGGCCCATGTAACTGTACATGAGCCTGGTTGATAATGACTTTTTCACTTTTTGACCTCGAACTTGTAGCCAACGCCCCAAACGGTCATGATATCCCAGCTAGAATCCGGGGGAATATCCAGTTTGTGACGCACCCGTTTGATATGGGTGTCTACGGTACGGGTATCGCCATAGTAGGTGTAGCCCCAAATCTTTTCCAGGAGCTGGTTCCGGGAGAACACGATGCCGGGGTTGGAGGCCAGGCACCACAGCAGTTCCATTTCCTTGGCGGTGAAGGTAATTTCCCGACCGAAAGCAACGACTCTGTATTCACTCAAGTTGATCATCAGGTTGGGATACTCCAGGACCTGCTTGTTGGAGCTGGAGATGGACTGGCTGGTACGCCGCAGCACAGCCTTGACCCGAGCCACCACCTCACGGGTATTGAAGGGTTTGGAGATGTAATCGTCCGCACCAATTTCCAGACCCAGGATGCGGTCATCGTCGGAATCTTTGGCGGTGAGCATGATAATAGGCACATCAGAAATCTTCCGGACCTGTTTGCATACTTCCAGGCCGTCCAGCACGGGCATCATAATATCCAGCAGGATAATGTCGGGTTTACCGGCCTGTACCTGCACCAGAGCTTCTGCTCCATCTGCTGCTTCAATGACTTTAAAGCCTTCTTTTTTGAAATACAGGCTCAAAATCTCACGAATCTGAGCCTCATCATCGGCAATCAATACGGTTTGTTGTCTTTCCATAGTTAATACCCCTCTGTTCTGGCAGAAAACTGCCGGATTGATGGGCCGCCTTTTACGGCTGTCCAAGGGCCCTAAAGGAAAACCTCAGGGCGGAACATTCCCCTTATTATACCTGTTTTTAGCAAAAAGGGACGTGTTTTTTAGAAAAATACTTTAGATTTTTTTGCGCATCCACTGATGAGGTACGCCTTCCTCGTCTTCAACGGGCCCGTACTCCTGGTAACCCAGGGTATGGTAAAAATGCTGGGCCCGGCATTGGGCGTGGAGAATCACGGACTGACCGCCCAGGGCAGCAACGGCCTTTTCGCTTTCTTCCACTACGACAGAGCCTAATCCGGTTCCCCGGCGGCTTTTGTCCACACAGATGCGGCCCAGAATATACTTCTGAGGTGCGTCTCCAGGAAAGAAGCGGCTGCAGGCCACAGGCTGGTCTCCGTCAAAAAGCACTCCATGGGTGCAGGTCTTGTCTACATCATCGAATTCCACCTGAAAGCCCTGTTCTTTGACGAAAACGGCTTCCCGCAGGGCCTTGGCCTCTGGAGGAAGGAAAGCATAGGTTTTAAATTCCATATGGGTAAGTCTCTCCTTTGCGAATGGGCAGCGTGCTAAACAGCACTCCCGTAGTAATTATTCGAGCTAATAGATGGGATTCCTTTTCCTGCTGGAGCAGGATTTTTTATACAAAATACATTTTGCATAGGATACTGCAAAAAGATGAAAATTGTGTGAAGATATGGGAAAAAGTTTTCAGCTTTGGAAACTGCTTGTGAAACTCCGTCAGTCAACAGCTGGAAAAAAGTTGGTTGAACCTCCTCAGTCAGCCCCGCAACGCTTTGCGGTCGCATCCAAATATCCTTACAAGTTGACCAGGGATATTTGGAACATGCGACCCATGTGATAGCAGCCCAAGAAGCAAGCCCGTAGGGCGCAGCTGATTGGAGAGCGGCGAACCACTAAGGAGACCAATAAGCAAAAAGTAAAAAGGCATCAGATCAGCAGAGCTGCTTTACCTCTGCCAATCTGATGCCCGCATTCCTTGTGCCTATTTTTTCTGCCTCAGCCGTAAATATTCCTTCTTCAGGGCTGCAAAGGTTTCATCGCTGATATCATGTTCGATTTTACAGGCATCTTCTTCTGCGTGGTCCTGGGATACCCCCAGGGACACCAGAATGTGGGTCAGGACCTGATGCCTTTCGTAAATTCTCTCGGCAATATCACGTCCAGCTTCCGTCAAATTGATAAAGCCGGATTCATCCACCGTAACCAGACCTTCTTGACGAAATTTTTTCATAGCAATGCTGATGGTAGGTTTGGAATAGCCCATTTCGTTGGCCACGTCAATGGAGCGCACCAATCCCAGGCGATTCTTCAGTACAAGGATGGTTTCCAGATACATTTCTGCTGCTTCATGTACTTCCATGGTTTCACCTAATTTCTTGTCAAGAATTGCACATAGATAATCTTCTATGCATTACCAATATTATAGCCTATTTATCCACGGGACGCAAACCTGCGTTCATAAACATTCTATAAACAATGGAAAATAAAGGAAAAAGCAGTGTTTGTTCAGGGATTTATGATCAATCTCATGAATAAACACTGCTTTGTGTTCTTTTAGAGGACTCGGCAGGCTCCGATATAGCGGGCACCGAAATACCCGGAAAATACATTGGACACTGTCACGCCCGTACTGCTTCCGGCTTGGAGCATTTGTCCGTTGCCAATATAAATGCCGCAGTGGGAAGGCCCCGGTTCGTAGGTCTCAAAGAAGACCAGGTCGCCCGGCTGCAGGTTGCTGGCAGAAACTTTCGGATAGCTGTAGTACTGTGCATCAGCCGTTCTGGGGATATCCACCCCGATTTGGCGGAACACGTACTGGGTGTACCCGGAGCAGTCAAACCCCCAAGGGGTCGTACCACCGAATACATAGGGTACGCCAACGTAATCATAGGCGGTGGAAATCAAAGACCGCACCATGCCCGTATTGGCACCATACCCATAACCATAGCCCCGGCTGACACCGTAGTCAGACCGTCTGGAGGGCATCCGTTTTCCCATCAGCTTGGAGTAGGTGTAATCGCCTACCACCCCGTCAGCTTCCAAACCCATGCTGGCCTGGTATTTTTTAACGGCGGCTGCCGTATCGGCCCCATACACCCCGTCGGGAATACCATTATAATAGCCCAGGTCGGAAAGCTCGTTCTGAATCTCGGCTACATCAGGTCCTGATGTACCCACATTGTAACTGGCAAAAACGCTTTGCGCCGGTAATGCCACGGCCATTGTTGTGGCTGCGAGCATCACTCCCAGCATCATCCTCCTAAAAATGATAAACACATCCTCTCGATTCGCCTACGAGGTTAGCTGCCGGGTGCGGGTCGAGATACCCTATTCCGAAGAAATTAACCCCACTTTGGTTCCCCCGCTCGTATCACTACGATTCGGCGTTTTGTATATTCTGTTGTTTTCACCGAACTCCATTATAGCAATTCTGCCGTGGACTGTCTATTCTTTGTCCTTATTTTTCACTAGATGTTCACGAACTATATATAGAGGTCTTTGTTTAACTTCATCAAAAATGCGTCCCACGTATTCCCCTACAATGCCGATGCCCAGGAGCTCTGTACCACCTAAAAAGAACTCTGCAGCGGCCAGTGTGGTCCATCCAGGGACAGCGTCTTGAATAATGTATTTTACGTACAATACGTGTAACAAAAGTAACAGCGAACCCAGGCCAAAAATCAATCCCGCATATAGTGCCCACCGTAGAGGGACACGGGAGAAACCAGTGATACCATCTAGGGCAAAGCGGAGCATTTTTCGCAGATTAAATTTGGAATGTCCTGCAAACCGGGGCGGTGCCACAAAATCAATGGTGGTGACCTTAAAGCCCAGGTTATTGACCATGCCCCGAATAAAACGGGCCCTCTCCCGGTAGAGCCGGAAGGCCTGTACGGCCTTTTTGTCCATCAGGCGGAAGTCGGAGCCGCCGGGGGTAATACGGACTTCGGACATGGTATTGATGAGTTTGTAGTACATCTTAGAGGTAAACCGCTTAAAAAAGCTGGCGTCTTCGGTGGTGAGGCGTACGGTCTGGACAATTTCCCAGCCTTCTTCCCATAGCTTCAGAAGCTGGGGAATCATTTCCGGCGGGTGCTGCAGATCTCCGTCCATAGAAATCACCGCATCTCCGGAGGCATGGTCCAGGCCGCAGGTAAGAGCCAGCTGGTGGCCAAAGTTCCGGGCAAACAGGTAGGCTTGGACATGGGAGTCCTTGTCCACCAGTTCCTGGAGCAAAATGGGGCTCCGGTCTGAGGAACCATCGTCAATGAACAAAAGCTCGTAGTCATAAGGAAAAGGCGCCATTACTTTCGTAATGCGCCTGTAGAATTCCCCGATATTCTCTTGTTCGTTAAAGACCGGAACTACAAAGGAAACCTTCTTCATTCTTGTCTTTCTCCTTTAGAATACCTTGTGCAGCTGCCGTTGGCAGCCGCGTTATTGCAAATTATAAAGTTCTCAGGGTCTGTTCAAAGACTTCCTTGGGCTGTACGCCAACAAAGCGCTGCACCGTTTGGCCGCCTTTAAAGACGATGACGGTAGGAATGGCGGAAACGCCAAATTCCTGGGCCACTTCCGGCACCTGATCCACGTCCAGTTTGGCAACCTGGACCTCAGGATAGTCGTTGGCCAATTCTTCGATTACAGGAGCCAGCATCCGGCAAGGACCGCACCAGGTAGCCCAAAAGTCCACCATCACGGGTTTCTCGCTTTTTTGGATCAGCACATCAAAACCAGCTTTATCACCAATATGCAGTAATTCCATGGTTATAACCTCCTTAAAATAGGATGTGAGTGCTCACTAAGCCGAGTTCTGTATGTGATAATCATTTATCTAGTCCTGCAGTTGCCTGCAGGCTCAAGCGACACACCCGGAAGGATCAGCGGGCCGCTTCATCCCTTCCCTATTTGGTCTTGCTCCGAATGGGGTTTACCAAGCCAGCCAATCACTTGACTGCTGGTGCGCTCTTACCGCACCGTTTCATCCTTACCGGCAAGCCGGCGGTTTGTTTTCTGTGGCACTTTCCTTAGGGTCGCCCCCACTGGACGTTATCCAGCATTCTGCCCTGCGGAGCTCGGACTTTCCTCATCAGCTGTTACGCTGCCGCGATTATCTTTCACACTCACATTAGAACACTGTACCATAGGTACCGATTTCCGTCAAGCTTTGTACAGATACCGCTGTAACATTTTGTCGAACTCCCAGCTGTCCGGGCGTTCTTTTTGGTGAAATTGATTCATTACAGAATCCACTTCGTCTGCGTAGTGAACAATGAAGGCTTCCTTGGTGGCGCAGGGCACCGGGGAACCTTTTTCCTGATCTCCATGGTGGGAAAGCAGAATGTGGAGCAGCTTCTGGCGCAGCTCCGGGCTGATTTCCGGAATCTTCCGGGCGGCCCGGTCCACGGCCATGGCGCCAATGGAGATGTGCCCCATCAGGCGGCCTTCGGTGGTGTACGGGAAGCCAATTTCCCCAGAGATTTCCCGGATTTTGCCCACGTCGTGGAGCAGGGCTCCGGCAATAATCAGGTCCATATCCACGTCCCCAATGGTGCTGCCCATGGCGGCAGCCAGTTTGGTCATGGAAACCGTGTGGTGCAGCAGACCGCCCACATAGGCGTGGTGCAGCCGGGTACCGGCTGGGTTGCGCAGGAAACGGGTCAGGGTATCCCCGGAAAGAATGGTGTGCACCAGTTTTTCCAGGCCCGGGTGCTGAATCCGTCGCATCCAGGTCTTTAGCTCCAGGGTGAGCTGGTCCAGGTCGATATTCCCGCTGGGCAGCAGCACGGACAGGTCCATATCGGGGCTCACGGAGGCTGCCTCGTGGACGATGACCTGAAGACCCATCTGGTTGGAATATTTGTTGATATCCACCTTCCCTGAGATTTGGCAGGGGGACGGAGCGGTCAGACTCCGCAGCCGGCTGATGGGACCGGCTTCAAAACAGATAAAGGGAACAGAGCCGCTGTTGTCTTCCAGCACGCCCTTGGCATAGGCCTTGCCATTGGAGGAAGTGCCAATCTTTTGCAGGCGGACCAGACAAGGCTGTTCCATGGCATTTCCCAATTGCAGATCCTTAATCATGGGCGCACCCCTTACACGTTCTGAAGCAGCCGGTCTTCGTGAGCCCGGATGACTTCAAAATGGCGGTCGTTTTCAGCGCCCCAGGCTTTCAGCCGTTCTTCCAGGGCATCGATTACGGGCATTTCCGTCAGCTGGTGGGTGCCGTCGACAATGTTCAGGCCCAGGTTTACAGCCTTTTGGGCCACGTGGTACTTCACATCGCCGGTAACCAGGGTATCAGCGCCGGCTGCCAGGGCATCTTCCATGAAGTCACTGCCGCTGCCGCCTACTACGGCTACCTTGAAGACGGGTTCGTCCCCACCGGCAAAGGTCAGGTGCTCGGCACCCAGGTTGTCCCGCACCAGGGCGACAAAGTCAGCCAGTTCCATAGGCTGGGGCAGCACGCCGATCCGGGCCAGGCCCTGTTCGGGGCAGTCCTTGCGGGGAATTTCCTGGACATCTTCCAGGCCCAGCTTGGCAGCCAGCACGTCGTTAACCCCGCCTTTGGCTGCATCCAGGTTGGTATGGGCAGCGTATACAGCGATATCGTGTTTAATCAGTTCGTACAGTACTTCCATTTTGGTGTCCGTAACCGCCAAGGTTTTGGGCAGATGGAAGTAGAAGGGATGGTGGGTGATAATCAGGTCCACTTCTTCTTCAATGGCTTGTTCGGCCACTTCGGGCATCAGGTCCAGGGCAACCAGAATCTTGTGCACAGGGGCAGGCAGGTGACCCAAGAGCAGGCCAGGGTTATCCCAGCTTTCGGCATAATGGACCGGTGCCAATTCGTTCATGAGAATACAAATGTCAGTTACCGTTGTTTCCACGTAAAATCTCCTCCAATTGTTTTGCTGTTTCTTGATATTCCCGGTATTGGGGCGTATGGATGGCCCGAGGGCTTTTTTCCATGCTGGCAAGCAGCTTGAGATACTTGTCCTGCAGCTGGGTCACAAAGGGCTCCAGCAGGGGATGGTGCTGGTCAACCAGGTCCTGACCCACCAGATAGCAGGTGCCGGGATACTTCCAGCCGGGCTGGGGTTTCAGTACCAGAATCTCGTACAGACGCTCCCCTTCCTGGGCCAGGTCTTCGTGCGCTATGGCCCAGCCATGCTGCTCGCACCAGTGCCGCAAAAGGGCGCTGTCGCTCATGGGCTGGAGTACCAGAGCCTGGCAGCTGGGATGCTGCCACACCTGGGGGGACTCGTCCAAAATCTGGACCATGGTCCCCGCCCCCATGCCGCAGATGGCAAACACCTGGCACTCCCCAGGCTGCACCACAGTGAGGCCGGAGCCCAGGCGAACGTCAAGCTTGCCAGTGAAGCCAAAGCTATGGACGGTTTTCCGGGCAGCCTCGCAGGGCCCGGGCACCACGTCCCCGGCCACGGCTTTTTCAATTTTGCACTGCTGGAGCAGAAGCACCGGCAGGTAGGCATGATCCGTACCAATGTCGGCAAAGCTGCTGCAGGGCGGGATATTGCGGGCGACTGTTTCCAGCCGTGCACCAAAATGCATAGGGTTCTCCTTTTCCTGGCTAGGCCAGGGGTATCTCTTCCAGGTATTTCCGGGTATCGTCCAGGCTGGTTACGTCCCGCCAGCCAAAGACCCGGAGTTTCTTGCACAGGGAAAAAGCTTTGGGGTGGCTTTTAATCAGGGCTTTGGCACCCCGCACCATTTCCCGGCCGGTAGGACTGGCCGTATAGCCCTTGAGGGCTTCATCTAGCAAATGGTTGTCCGGCCAATGTTCTCTCAGGCAGCTGTGGACGAACAGAATCAGGTCCAGCACCCGGGGGTCTGCTTCGATGAAGCGCTTTTCATTTTCCCAATCCAGAAAGGTAATGGTATCCGTTTCTTTATTGTAGGCAATGTCCCGGAGTGCCGGCCGGCCGTGGTGCAGCCCCACTTCGTGGAGTTTTGCCAGGGAAATGCCGGCCAGTTTGTAGGCCCGGTCCCGGCAGTCCTGCCAGGGGGCTTCCTTGGCCACGCCCTGCATGGTCTTGCCCACTGCCTTCATGACGAAATAGTCGTCCTGCAGCAGGGCAATTTCCGGTGCCAGGGGAAAATACTGGTTCACCGTCATAATTTTATAAACCTCGCACCAGAAGGCGCCTTCCACACTTTGTTTGGCAAAGGCATTCCGGTGGTTGGAAATTTTTCGTTTGATAAAGTAGTCCTGTCCTTCATAAGAAAAGGACAGCACCCGTTTATCCTTGTGGGCGGCAATGGCCTGGTCCACGGCTTTCTTGAAATCCAGATTGATCATGCCGCGCCTCACTACTCAACGGTCAGGGAGCAGATCAGTTTCCGGGCAGGAAGAATCCGGCCAGGAGCCATGCTCAGCTCGTCCACACCCATGGTGATAAACAGCGGAATCAGGTCGGGGTTGGCTGCGGCTTCCCCGCAGATGCCCACCCAGATGCCGGCTTTGTGACCGTTGTAGATGGTGGCCTGGATCAGCTTTAAAACGGCTTTATGGGCCGGATTGGCCAAGTCTTCCAGGGCCGCGTTCTGCCGGTCCACCGCCAGGGTGTACTGCACCAGGTCGTTGGTGCCAATGCTGAAGAAATCCACCAGGGGCGCCAGGTCTTCACTGATCAGGGCTGCAGCAGGGGTCTCAATCATGACGCCCACTTCCAGGTCAGGGTTAAAAGGAATCCCTTCCTGGGCCAGTTTGATTTTCGTTGCTTCCAGCAGTTCCTTAGAGGCCTGGACTTCGTCCACGGAGGTAATCATGGGGAACATGACAGCTACCTGGCCGTAGGCAGACGCCCGGAGAATGGCCCGCAGCTGGGTGTAGAAAATATCCGGCCGTTTCAGGCAAATCCGGATGGCCCGGAAGCCCAGGGCAGGGTTGGCTTCTTCCGGCAGGTCAAAATAGCCCGCCTTCTTGTCAGCGCCGATATCCAGGGTACGGATAATCAGCCGGCGGCCTTCCATGGCCACCGCCGCATCCCGGTAGGCAGTGAACAGTTCTTCCTCCGTGGGGAAGGTATCCCGGCCCAGGTACAGGAATTCGCTGCGGAACAGGCCAACGCCTTCGGCATCGTTTTCCCGGACCAGGGGCATATCTTCCGGTCCCCCTACGTTGGCGTACAGGGCGATGCCCTTGCCGCTGGCGGTCATGGTGGGCCGGCCCCGGAACTGATCCAGCTCGTGGGCCTTGCCGGAAAGGATTTCCGCCTTTTCCTTAAAGGTTTTCAGAATGCCTTCGTCAGGCTCCAGGAACAGGGCGCCACTGCCCCCGTCCATGGCGGCCAAAATTCCATTCTGCTCCTCCGTCAGGTTCTGCCCGGTGTGGGCAATGGCCGGAATCTTCATAGTCCGAGCCAAAATGGAGGTATGGGAATTGCTGCTGCCTTCGCTGGGGGTCAGGTCATCGGCGTAGATGATGGACGGCCGGGTCAGCAGGCTGGTCCAATCCTTGCCACTGGTCAGCAGTTCGTCCAGTTGGCCGCCGATATCCCGCACGTCCGCAGCCCGTCCCTGCATATATTCGTCGTCCATGGATTCCAGCATGGCCGCAAATTGGGCCGTGGCTTCCCGGGTGGCTGCTTCGGCAGTCAGATGGTCCTGGACCATCAGGGCTTCGCAGGCATCGTTCAGGTCCGGATCCTGGAGCATCAGTTGGTGCACTTCAAAAATGGCGGCTTCTTCTTCCCCGGCTTCCGCCTGGGCTTTCACCCGCAGCTTTTCCAGATTGGTCAGAACCTGCTGCCGGGCGGCCTGAAACCGGGCCACTTCCTGCTCCGGCGCCAGGGTGCTGATAGGAGAAGCGGAGCTTTGGGCCTTGGCGGGTTTTACCAGCAGAGGACCTACGGCAATACCTTCCGAAGCGCCTTTTCCCTCGATTAAGAACATGGGCTGCACCCCCTTAGAGATTGGCACGAATGCAGGTTTCCAGTGCGTGGGCGGCTTCCTTTTCGTCCGGACCTTCCACAGCGATGGTCACTTCCATGCCGGCTTTGATGCCAAGGCCCATAACGGCGAAAATCCGTTTCAGGTCACCGGTTTTGCCGTTGCCGGTCATGGTGCTCTTAGACTGGAATTTAGCAGCTTCCTTCACAAGAAGACCTGCCGGTCTTGCATGAATCCCCTGAGGATCTTGAATCGTATACGTAAATTGAACCATAATCTCCACTCCTTGCTCCGGCTGGGCCGGAAATAATTATTAGCTTTTGCGTTCTCTGTTATTGCTATTATACCATTACTAGACGTTTTTCTTCAGGAAACCTAACAGAACGGCGCCCGCTGCCGTACCAGCAGCCAGGGAAACCAGGTACATGGGCCAGTTCTGTACAACCCCCAGAACGAAAATGCCGCCGTGGGGTGCAGGCAGGGTGCAGCCAAAGAACATGGACAGGGCACCTGCCAGGGCTGCTCCGATGGCGCAGGCAGGAATTACCCGCACCGGGTCTTCGGCAGCAAAGGGAATGGCCCCTTCGGTAATGAAGGAAAGTCCCATGATAAAGTTCGACACAGCACCGCTCCGTTCCTTCTCTGTAAATTTCTTAGGGAACAGCAGGCAGGCCACGGCAATGGCCAAAGGAGGCACCATGCCCCCTACCATGACGGAAGCCATAAAGGGAGAAGACACAGCCGCGCCGTTGGCACCCGCCAGGGAAGCCGTACCAAAAACGTAGGCCGCCTTGTTCAGGGGACCGCCAAAGTCGATGGACATCATGCCGCCCAGAATCAGCCCCATAAGAATCTTGCTGGAGCCGCTCATGGCGCTTAGGGTACCGTTGACCCAGGTGTTTACCAGACCCATGACAGGATTGATGGCCAGCACCATAAGACCGCCCATGATAATCAGGCCCAGCACCGGGTACAGCAGAATGGGTTTGATATTTTCCAGGGATTCCGGCAGGAAACCCAGGCATTTTTTCAGGGCCAGAATCAGATAGCCGGCCACGAAACCGCCAGCCAGGGCGCCAAAGAAGCCGCTGCCCCCGGTAGAAGCCATGGCGCCAGCCACAAAGCCTACCAAAAGGCCGGGACGGTCAGCAATACTGGCGGCAATGAAACCGGCCAGCATGGGCATCATAAAGCTGAAGGCCAGGCCGCCCACTTGCTTGAAGAAGGCTGCCAGGGGCGTGCTGCTGCCGAATTGGGCCGTACCTGCGGCGCCCATATCAAACAAGAAAGCCAGGGCAATCAAGATGCCGCCGCCAATGACGAAGGGCAGCATATGGGAAACACCGTTCATCAGGTGCTTGTACACCCGTCTGGCGCCGCTTTCTTCCTGGGTGCCTTCGGCCTCGGGACCGCCGGTCTCCCCTTCAAAAACAGGGGCAGTGCCGGACAGGGCCCGGTCCAACAGCTCGTCAGCCTTGTTGATGCCGTCGGCTACTTTCACGATGACCACCCGTTTGCCCTTGAAGCGGTTCATGGGCACGTATTTGTCCGCTGCTACGATGATGCCCTGGGCAGCGGCAATTTCCTCGGCGGTCAGGGCGTGCTTGACGCCGCTTTGGCCGTTGGTTTCTACTTTAATGGAAATGCCCCGTTTTTTGGCGTGCTGTTCCAGGCTTTCGGCAGCCATGTAGGTATGGGCAATGCCGGTGGGACAGGCAGTCACTGCCAGAATCTGGAGTGCCGGGGTTTCTGGGGCTGGGCTTTCGTCTGGAGCAGCTTCAGGACTGGCAGCAGGGGCTTCCGGCTCTGCCTTTTCTTCCGGGAATTTCTCAGCTTCTGCCTTGGCAATCAGGGCGTAGAGCGCGTCCACATCCTGCACTGCCAGCAGGGCGTCAATAAAATCCGGGTCCATTAAAAGGGTGGACAGCCGGCTCAGCACTTCCAGATGCACATTGTCTTCGGTATCCGGAGCAGCAATCAGGAAAAACAGTTTGGCCGGCTGGCCGTCCAGAGAGTCAAATTCCACTCCGTCCAGACAGCGCAGGAAGGCCAGGCCGGGCCGGGTCACTGCCGGGGTCTTGGCATGGGGAATGGCTACCCCTTCCCCTACGCCGGTGCTTCCTTCTTCTTCCCGGGCGAACACCTTGCGGGTGTATTCGGCAGGGTCGGCAATATTTCCCTGTTTCACCATTAGGGCGATCACTTGTTCCAATACGTCTTTTTTGGAAGCGGCGCTTCCGTTTAATTCTACACTTTCCCGTTTCAGTAAATCAGTAATTTGCATGCTGGTTTCCTTTCGTTACTGCAATTCCTGCATCAGTTGTTCAATGGCGTCGCCTGTGGCAAGGCCCATGGCAAAAGCCGTAGCCGAGCCTGCACAAATCCCCAGGCGCAGGGCATAGGTGTAATCTTGGGTCTTCTGGTAGCCAGCCAAAAAACCAGCTACCATGCTGTCCCCGGCCCCCACGGTGTTTACGGGAGTGCCGGCGGGAGCGGCGCTGGTATGCACCACGCCCTGTGCATCCACCAGGAGGGCACCGCCAGCTCCCAGGGAAATCAAAACGTTTCTGGCTCCCAGCCGCTGGAGTTCCAGGGCCGCGTCAACCAAGTCCTGCCGGGTTGGCAGGGGCCGCTGGAGCAGTTCTTCCAGTTCTTCCCGGTTGGGCTTAATCAGGAAGGGACCGGCGGGCAGGGCTGCTTTCAGCAGCTCACCTGTGGCGTCCACTACGCAGGGGACCTGCTTTGCCGCCATTTTGGCAGTCAGGTCCCAGTACAGGGTATCGGCCCCGCCGCTGGGCTTGGCCCCGGAAAGCACCAGCATATCCTCTGGGGTCAGTTGGTCCAGCTGGGCTTCCAACCGGGACAGATCCTCTGGGGACACCTGGGGCCCCTGGCCGTTGATGGCCGTTTCCTTGCTGCCCCGCACCTTGACGTTTATCCGGGAAAAGCCGCTGCTTACCGGCAGCAGCTCTGCGGGAATGCCGTACTGTGCCAAAAGGCGTTCAATCTCGTCCCCGGTAAAGCCGGCCTTAAAGCCCAGGGCTTTGGTAGAAACTCCCAGGTGGGTAAGAATAATGGACACGTTGATGCCCTTGCCCCCGGGGAAAATTTCCTCGGCCTGGGTCCGGTTGATGTTCCCCACCTGAAACTGGGGCACGGTCACCACATAATCCAGGCTGGGATTAAAGGTTACGGTATAAATCATAAAAGTTCCTCGCGTTCTTATAAATCGGTGAAATTAATTACGGAAATCCCCTGGCTTTTCACCAGGTCCAGGTTTTGGGGCGCTGTTACTGCGGTCAGTTCGGCTTCAAAATCGTGGTCCCACTGGATAGCTGGCTGGAGCACTGCGTTGTCCGTGCCCGGGTGCAGCATCACTTCCGTGGTGCCTTCCTGAAGCTGCAGCAGAATGGTCCGGAAATTGCTCAGGTCCACCGCCTCCCCGGCCACAATGCCGCCAAAGTAATCGGGGGTAAGAAAGCCCCTGGCCTTGGCCTTGGACCGGGCCCGCTCTGCCAGCAGATGAAGGCCCATACGGCCCACCTGCTCACCCAGGTTGCTTTTCCGGGTGGCCAGCAGGGACACAGGAATGGCGGGAATCCGCACCCGTTTTACCCCGCAGCCTTCGCAGAGGCTCAGGATAATGTCGATGATTCCCGGCAGCACGTGCATATGCTGGTGGCTGTCAGCGTGGGTGGGACGCAGGCCGGTGGCCAAAAAAGCTTCCAGCTGGGCCTTGCATTCTTTTTTCACGTCACTTCTGCGGACCTTGCCGCTGAGATACTGCTTCACAAACTCCTTGTGGCTGGGGAAGAATTCACCGGTCTTGGGGTCAATCAGGGACGGAATCTCCCTAATTGGCAGCACCGGTTTGCCGTTTACCAGGGTGAAATGGATGCCCAGTCCCAGTTCCGGGTGGGTTTTGGCAATATCCACCGCTTCCTGGAAGGCTTCCCCGGTAACCATTACCGTGGCAGAACGGATAAGCCCCTGCTCCACCCCTTGGCGCACCGCCGCATTAATATAGGAATGCCGGCCAAAATCGTCGGCATTAACAATCAACTTTTTGGTCATAATCTAAGCCTGCCCTTATTTGAATACTTGATATTCTATTGTATCGTAAAATGAGGAGCTTGTCACTTATGAAACGAAAAGCCGATGCAGGCTTTCCAGCAAATTGGTCAATTTTGTTAGTAGCTTGACAGGAACGTGCTTGTTTTGTAATATTTCTATTAATAGAAGAAGACTGGACCCTGATGAGGACCTGTTGACCAGCAGCTTGTTGGGGAGTACTCTCTTCTTCATGGCCAGAAGGGCGCAGGGCTTGCTGCGTTCTTTTTTTGTGGGAAAATAGGCACCTGGCTGGGACGGTACCGAAAGGCTGGTCAGGCAAAAGTGTTGCAGCTGGCCATTCGTTTCTTAGTAAAAGCTCCCCTAACAGCAGTTTTTCTCCGTTGTTCCTGGTTTCCCTACAACCGCAGCCAATTTAGCAGAAATCTGTGCTATAATGATTCCATATCAGTACTCTGGGATAGGAGCACTGAGAAAACGCACCAAGGAGCGCTACGCATGATCAACGAATACAAAACCCGTTCCCGGGTCTTTATAGGGGTGCTGGGGGCTTTGTCCTCCCTGCTTATGGCTTTCGAGTTTCCGCTGCCCTTTGCCCCGGCGTATATGAAATTTGAGATTTCCGATGTGGCGGCGATTATGGCGGGCTTTTTTCTGCGGCCCGGTGCAGCTGCTCTGACAGCCCTGATCAAGATTCTCATCAAGGTGTTTCTCACCGGCAGCAGTACGGCTTTTGTGGGAGAATGGATGGCCCTGTTCTGCAGCCTGGCCTATGTGCTGCCGGCGTCCTATTTCTACCACCAGTTCCGCACCACCCAAAGTGCCATTCCTGCGCTGCTGTTGGGTACGGGCTTTGCCAGCTTGTTTGCGGTGCTGGCCAACCGGTACGTGGCCCTGCCCCTGTACGTCAAGATGTTTGGGATTTCCCTAGATACCATTGTGAAAATGGGCTCCGCCACCAACCCTTTCGTGCACTCTCTCAATGGGTTTCTGCTGCTGACGGTATTTCCCTTTAACCTGATTAAATACGGAATTGTATCCCTGGTGAGCTTCCTGCTGTTCAAAAAATCCAGCAAAGCCCTGGCGGACCTGATCAACAAAAATCGCTAACGATAAACCTGAATGAAGAAAGGATGCTGAGTATGACTGTGGCTTTGGAACTAAAACCCCTGCCCTACGACCTGACGGTCTGCAAGGTGGCTTCTCCCAAGGAGCTGCCTTTGTCCAGTGATTTTTATTTTGTGGGGAAAACGGACGAGGAACTGTCCCTGGTCTGTCTGACTAAAGATGTACCGGCAGCAGCGGAACCCCGGGATGATGGCTGGAAGGCTTTCCGCATCCAGGGAGTCCTGGATTTTTCCCTGATGGGCATTTTGTCCAAACTGTCCGGAATTCTGGCCGAAAATCACATTGGCATTTTCGCCGTATCCACCTACAATACGGATTATATCCTGGTTAAGAAGGAAAACTTTACGAAGGCCCTGGACGTTTTGGCGGGGGCAGGCTACCTGATTCTGTAGCCAGCCGCCTATGGTCAACAAAAAAGGAAGAACAGCTTGAGGAGTACCTGAAGCCGTTCTTCCTTTTTATTTTTTCAAGGCCAATTCTTAGCCTTTATATTTCCCGCCAAAAACGGGGAATTTGCCGGCAGCGCCGTAATCGTCATAATGGACGTTTTTCAAGGTTTCCATATCGGCGTCACTGATGGTAAAGTCCACCGCGGCATTGCTCTTCATATGGTCGGGGTTTGCCGTCTTGGGCAACACCACCGTACCCAGCTGCAGGTCATAGCGCAGGCAGAGCTGGGGCACGGTTACGTTGTACTTGTGGGAAATTTCCTGCACGGCGCCAATGTTCATGGCTGCTCCGTGGGCAATGGGGGCGTAGGCTTCCACCTGGATGCCCTGGGTCTTGCAGTAGTCCAGGAGGGCTGCCGGGGTATGGCCCACATGGCACAGGACCTGGTCCACCATAGGTTTGGTGCCGCAATGCTTGATAATATTGTCCAGGTCTTCCTGAAGGAAGTTGGACACGCCAATGGCCCGGAGTTTCCCTGCCAGATAAGCATCTTCCAGGGCTTTCCAGACTTCTACGTTTTCTGCAAAATAACGGTTTTCCGACTGGTTTACCACTTTCCAGGGCTGGGGGCTATGGATAATCATCAAATCCAGGTAGTCCAGACCCATTTTTTCCAGGGTGGCGTCAATGGACGCTTTGGCGCTTTGGTAATCCTTGTGTTCTGCGGCCACCTTGCTGGTCACAAACAGCTTATCCCGGCTAATGCCGCAGGTGCGGATGCCTTCCCCTACCCCGGCTTCATTGCCGTAGGCCTGGGCCGTATCAAACAGGCGGTAGCCGATTTGCGCAGCGGCCCGGACGGCGTCTGCTGCGTCTTTGTCTTCAATAAACCAGGTACCCAAACCAAATACGGGAATGTGTACCCCATTGGCTAGCTGTAAGGTTTCGTCAAAAATCATCGTAATTCCTTCTTTCTATAAGTTCCGGCCGAAGTCATACAGCTTCTGCCGCATTTTCTCAGTTTTGTTCTGGCTGCCGGCGGCGGTAAAAATGCCCCGGTTCCGACACCCCAGATAGTCGATAAATACGTTTTTGTACCAGGTTTCTACCGCAGCGTACACCCCGGGAGAACCGGAGCTAAGAAGCAGTGCGCTGTCCCGGATGGTACGGGGCATACCGGTGGCGTGCATCCGCTGGATGGCTGCCAGCAGCTGGGCCGAAGCCTCAAAAAAATAGATGGGACTGGCCAGCACCAGCAGCTCCGCCTGCCCTAGGGCTGCGATAACCTGGGGGTGGTCGTCCTTTTGGATGCACTTGCCCTGGCCCCTGCCGTGGCAGTACTCACAGCCCAAGCACCCGGCAATTTTCATAGAGGCCACCGGCAGCACGGTCACGGTATGACCGGCTTCTTGGGCTCCTTCTCTAAAGGCGTCCACCAGGAAGGCGGTATTGCCGTGGGGCCGGGGACTGCCGTTAAGCACCACGATATTCACTTGGCATAGACCTCCTTGGCATAGCGGAAGGCGGCCCAGGCTTTGGGCCACCCAGCGTAGAAAGCAGCCTGGGTGAGGATTTCCGCCATTTCTTCTTTGGTTACGCCGTTTTCCCTGGCTTTGGCAATATGGAATTTCAGGGAGCTGTCCAGCACACCGCTGGCCATAAGCGCCGTTACCGTAACAATGCTCCGGGTCTTCAGGGGCAGTTCTTTTTCCCGGGCCCAAACTTCCCCAAACAGAACGTCATCATTCAAATGGGCGAACTCCGGTGCAAAGTCTCCCAATTGATCTTTGCCTGCAGTGACTTTTGCCATGATTGCTTCCTCCTATTTCAACTTGTTATAGTCTTCAGCGGCTACGGGTTCCAGCCACTCGGTGGAACTGTTTTCGCCGGGAACGCCAATGGACAGGTGCTGGAACCATTCATTTTGGGCAGCGCCGTGCCAGTGTTTCACTCCTTCGGGGATATTCACCACATCGCCGGGCTTCAGTTCCCGGGCAGGTTTGCCCCATTCCTGGTACCAGCCCCGGCCGGCGGTGACAATGAGAATCTGGCCGCCGCCCTTGGACGCATGGTGAATATGCCAGTTGTTCCGGCAGCCCGGTTCAAAGGTTACGTTGGAAATATGCACCTGCTCCTTGGAAATGGGATACAGGTAGCTTTGTCCTACAAAATATTTGGCATAGGCATCATTGGTCTTGCCAATAGGAAATACGCTGAGTTCTTTCATGATTATTCCTCCACCCTTTCAAATTTGATTTTGGTATCGCCCAGGTTTTTGAAAAACGTTACGTCATCAGCAATGTGCCCGATGGGCTGCTGTTCAAAGATTTCCCCATTCTGGGCATAGAGAATCACCAGGCTGCCCCGGGGCGGCCAATAGGAAATATCGCCAATTTTGTAGCCGGTATACTTGGCTTCTTTGGCAGGCAGGCTGCCCTTGCCCATCCGGAAGCACATTTCCCGTTCATATAAATTCTGCATGGAATAGGTCTGGGGCAATTTGTTCCACAGCGCCCGGACAGCTTCGTTTTCCTGCAATTTGGCAACGAGAACGTGTTTCCCTGCCGTTATTTTGATTTTGCGTTCTTTTTCGGTCATGCTGCATCCCGCTTTCTTGAGGATTTGCCAGAAAGAAAGGAGCCTGACAGGCTTCCTTTTCCTTACAAGTACACTATAATCCTTTTGCAGGCGTATGTAAAAGGCCTATATTTTATAAAGCGTTATACAATTTATGCATGGAAGTTTCAGCGGACTCCCTGCCAAAAACGCCATTTTTCAGCGCAAAAAAGCCAGGCAAAAGGAGGCTTCCTTCTGTCTGGCTCTGCTGCGGTTCCAGCCGTATTTTTTCTGCTGTCTTAGCGTCTGGCCTTACCGGTAAGCTGCTCTACCTGCATCTCATAGACCCGGGTTCTGTCTTTAGCGGCCTGGGTATATTTGGCGCCCTTTTCCAGAAATTGGGGTGCGTACTTGGTGCCAAACTTCAAAAGGCCCTGAACCTTTTCTTCCCCGGTGAGTTCCCGCAGGGTACCAAAACAAATGGCGGAAATATACCGGGTGCTGAATTGCTCCGGCAGAGGCTCGGTAGGGCCTACGACCGTAAAGCAGGCCTTGGAGCAATAGGCCAGGTTGTCGATTTTATGCCCTTCCACAGCACAATGGAAGGTGATCAGGCCGGGATCCTCGTACACAAAGGAAATGGGCACGCCGTAGGGATACCCGTCCCTGCCCATGGTGGACAGGACGCCATACTGCTGTTGTTTCAACAAAGCAATGGCTTCCTCGTTGGGAATCTGCCGATCTTTCCGTCGCATTTCGTACATAAGTTTTACTCTCCTTAAACTTTCTTTCTAATATATAGTAATCCTACTGTCTTAGTATTATACTCCTTGCGAATTTCCTGACAAGGGGTCCTGGGAATTATTTCAGGGCTCCTTCCAGCTTCAGCAAAGCCGTTTTCCGTTCAAGGCCCCCGGCGTAGCCGGTCAGGCTTCCGTCCGTGCCAATAACCCGGTGGCAGGGCACTACCAGGGAAATGGGATTGCTGCCCACGGCACCCCCGATGGCCCGGGCGGCTTTGGGTTTCCCCAAGGCTTTGGCCAGTTGACCATAGGTAACGGTGCTGCCGTAAGGAATTTGCAGAAGCTGCTCCCAGACTTTTTTCTGAAACGCCGTGCCTATAAATTCCAGAGCCGGTGTTGTTTTTGGCTGCTTGCCGGCAAAATACGTATTCAGCCAGGTACAGGTTTCCTGCAGCACGGGCACCAGTTTTTCCTCCCGGTTTTCTGCCAAAGTACTGCCAAAAGCCTTTTGGCCGCTGAACCACAGGCCCACCAGTTTGTCCCCATTGGCGGCCAGCACCACTTCCCCCAGGGGAGAGGAATAGTTCCAGGTATATTGCATTATTTCTTCGCCTCTTTCTTTTTCTTGGGTGCCGGATCGGTCAGCCCCGGAATGGCGCCCCCGGCCACTTCCCAAAAGTACAGGCTGGCTACGGAGCCGTAGGGGGACAAACGCCTTTGAATCCGGGCAAACTGCTTCTTATCGATGCGGCGGTGGCGGTAGACCATGCGCAGCCCCCGCTGGATGCCCAGGTCGTCAAAGCTCAGCACATTGGGCCGCAGCAGGGTAAAAAGCAGCAGCATTTCCGCGGTCCACCGGCCAATACCCTTCAGGGAGCTAAGCCGTGCAATGACTTCTTCGTCGGGAAGCTCCGTCAAGGCTTCCAGGTCAAATTCTCCGCTGAGCACCTTTTGAGTAAATTCCAAAATGTAGGTGGCTTTCCGGGAGGAGACCCCCTGGGCCTGGAGGTTCTCCTGCCCCAGGGCCGCCACGTTTTCCGGGGTGACAGTACCAGCGGCTGCCGAGAGCCGGCCCCAAATGGCAGCCTGGGCCTTGCCGGAAATCTGCTGCCCCACAATGTGATGGACCACAGCGCTGTACAAGCCGGGCATCACTTCCCATTCCAAATGGCCCAGCTGGTCGATGACCGCCCCCAGTTTCTTGTCCTTGCTTTTCAGATAGCTGATTTCTTTTTCGCCGTAAGGATATAACATGGCCATCCCTCCCGTTTCTCTATGCTTTTATTCTAGCATAAAGCCCTGAAAAACATAGCTTGGAATCAGGGAAAAATAAGAGGAAATTGCCAAAAAATATCCCCACTGCCAGGCCGAAGCCTTACAATGGGGATATTGTCATTTTTCCCAGTGTTCAGGTGGGTATTCTTTTGCACAGTTGGTAAAAATTTACCCAGCTGCTATGGAGTCCCTCTCCGCTTTGCCGTTCTCAGCCGTTATAGAAAGCGGTAAGCAATGCGTTGATGGCATCCTGGTCATCAGCGCCCATGGTTTCTCTGGCAGAATGCATAGCCAACAGAGCCACGCCGATATCCATGGTGCGGATGGGGGTCAGGGCAGAGGCCATGGAGCCCAAGGTGGAGCCGCCCTTCACATCACTGCGGTTCACAAACAGCTGGCAGGGAATGTGGTTGGCTTCGCACAGGCCCTTTACAATAGCAACAGCTTCAGCGTCACCGGCGTAGGACTGGGAGCAGGCTTGTTTCAGTACCAGACCGCCGTTCAGCACAGGTTTGTTAGTGATGTCGCATTTGTCCACATGGTTGGGATGCAGGGCATGGGCCACGTCCACGGACAGCATAAAGCCGGAAGCCAGGTCCTCGAACAGGTCTTCCTCATTAAAGCCCAAAGCCTTGTACACCCGGCGCAGCAGGTGGTCCAGTACCAGGGAATCGGCACCCTGTTTGGTCTTGGAACCAACTTCTTCGTTGTCAAACAGGGCAGCCACCCGGATGCCGCTGCCTTCGTTGTTGATGATGCCGGTCAGGCAGGCGAAGCAGGAGGTCAGGTTGTCCAGGCGGGCGGAAGAGATGAACTCGTCCTTCAAGCCGAAGGTGCAGCCTTGTTCAAAGGGATAGGTGGACAGTTCGAAGCTCAGAATGTCTTCGGCTTTGCAGCCCAGTTCCCCGGCCAGGAAGTTCACGAAGAAATGGGGATCCTTTTCGTCCTGACCCAGCATGGTAGCCAGGGGCAGCACGTCCTTTTGCTTATTCCATTTGTAGCCGTCGTTGACTTCCCGGTTCATATGGATGGCCAGGTTGGCCATGGTGAGCAGCGGCCGTTTGAAGTCCACCAGGTGTACCTTGGGAGCAAAGGGTTTGTCCGTACGGGTCACAATCTTGCCGGCCAAGCCCAGAGGACGATCCAGCCAGGTGCTGACAATCATGCCGCCGTAGCCTTCTACGTTCAGGGTCCCGTAGCCGTTGGTGTTGATTTCCGCAGCCGGTTTCAGCCGGAAGCAGGGGAAGTCCGTATGGGCAGCCGCCATCTTCAGGCCCCGTTCCCCGGCTTTGCCGGTACGAAAGGCAATGAGGGCGGAATCAAAAATCTTTACGTAATACTTGCCGTCATCGGCCAGTTTCCAGTCTTCAGTCAGGGACAGGCCTTCAAAGCCGTTGTCCTGCAGCAGCTTTTCGCTGGTTTGTACCGTATGATAAGGGGACGTGCTGGTTTGGATGAAGTCAAGCAGAGCTTTTGTACTTTGTTTCATGGGAATTCCTCCTTGAATTGGCTCGAAATAATAACTATTCCGAAATGTTGTACAAACTGAACAAATATATTATAAAATAGTTCGGCAAAGTATTCAAGAAGATTGAAAAATATGATAAGATATTATCAACCGTATTATATTTTACAAAGGAGGCAATTCAATTGGACAACAAAAATGAATCCAGCAACACATCGAACAAGTACCTATCTTGGAAATCCCTAGCGCTGATGACCTTCACAGCCGTATGGGGCTTCGGCAACGTGGTGAACGGCTACGCAAACCAGGGCTTAAAGGCTGTGGTATCGTGGATCCTGATGTTCACCCTGTACTTTGTTCCCTACGCTTTGATGGTAGGCGAAATGGGGTCTACCTTCAAGGAAAGCAAAGGCGGCGTTTCTTCCTGGATCCGTTCCACCACCACGACCAAGCTGGCCTACTTCGCAGGCTGGACCTACTGGATCGTACACATGCCTTATCTGGCACAGAAACCTCAGAACATCATCATCGCCTGCGGCTGGGCAACCTTAGGCAACGGCACGCTCACCAAAATGATTGCGCCCCTGCCTCTGCAGCTGACCGCTCTTGTTATTTTCTTCTTCTTCCTGTGGTATGCATCTCGGGGCATTGGAGCCTTAAAGCGCATCGGCGCTTTGGCCGGTTCCTCCATGTTCGTCATGTCCCTGCTGTATATCGTCCTTGCCCTGGCCGCACCGCATCTGACCACCGCCAAGACCTTTACCTACAGCCTGGATTGGAATACCCTGATGCCCACCTTCGACTTTGACTACATGACCACCCTGGCCATTCTGGTCTTTGCCGTAGGCGGCTGCGAAAAGTTGTCTCCTTATGTAAACAACCTGGAAAAACCTTCTTCTGAATTCCCCAAGGCCATGATTTTCATGGCTGCCATGGTAGCTATCACTGCACTCCTGGGAACCTTTGCCATGGGCCTGATGTTCGACCCCAACAACATTCCCAAGGACCTGATGATGAACGGTGCTTACTACAGCTTCCTGAAGCTGGGTGAATACTATGGTGTGGGCAGAACCTTCCTGGTTATCTATGCTATCTGCAACGTGCTGGGCCAGTCCGCCACCCTGGCCATCTCCATCGATGCGCCCATCAAGATTCTGCTGGGCGACGTAGATCCGCAGTTCGTTCCCAAATCTTTCACCAAAATCAATGCCAACGGCGTGCCTGTAACCGGCTACAAACTGACTGCCGTACTGGTCAGCATTCTGCTGATTGTTCCGGCTCTGGGCATCGGCGATATGACCACCCTGTACAACTGGCTGATCCGTCTGAACGCTGTGTGCATGCCCCTGCGGTATCTGTGGGTATTTGTTGCCTACATCATGCTGAAGAAACACTCCGACAAATTTGCCGCTACCTACCAATTTGTAAAGAGCAAAGGCGTAGGTATGGTATTCGGCGGCTGGTGCTTCTTCTTCACCGCTTACGCCTGCATCATGGGGATGTTCCCCCGCGGCGTCCAAAGCGGTACCAGCGGCTGGTACTTCCAGTTTGCCATGAACATCATCACCCCTGTGGTGCTGCTGGGCATCGGCCTGATTTTGCCTGAACTGGCTAAAAAAGAACGGGAACAGGGCAAATAAGCCTTCCCATGAGTTCTCGTTCCTAAAAAAATACCGTCCATTGCGCGTCCAATCGCAGTGGGCGGTATTTTTTATGGCTTTCCAACCAACGGGCCGGGCCTGGGCCAGAAGAGTAAGGCAGTTCAGCCAACTGGCGGCAAGTATGTGAGAAGAAACGACTCCCCCAGCCCGTCAGGACTGAGGGAGTTTTTTCGCAAAGCGTCAATTCAAATGGATTTTCCGTTTGTCGTTCATAACGGCAGACAGCCGGTGGGAAATGGACAGAACGGTTCTGCCTTCAGCGGCAGCTTCCAGGGCTTCCAGGATATTCTGCTCGGTTTCGCTGTCCAAGTTGGCGGTGATTTCGTCCAGCAGCAAGAGCCTGGGAGACGTAACCACAGCCCGGGCAATGGACAGCAGCTGGAGCTGACCTCGGGAGAAAAGACCGCTGGACATAGGTGTATCCAGCTGCTCCGGCAGGGCCCGAACCACCGCTTCCAGCCGGGAAAGGCGCAGGGCAGCCCAGATTTCCTCATCTGTAATGGCTGGGTCAAACAGGGCAATCTGGTCTCTCAGGTTTCCCTGTATAGCCTGGAAATCCTGCTCCACACAGCCGTACACTCGGCGTTTGGCCGCATCCGGAATAGCCTGGGGATTTTCCCCAAAAAGCCGGATGGCGCCGCCCTGGGGTTGGTACAGACCCAGCAGCAGCTTAAAAATGGTGCTTTTCCCGGCGCCGCTGCGGCCCAGGATGAATACGTGTTCCCCAGGAGCAATGGTAAAGGACAGCTGTTTTAAAATGGGCAAACTGGGGTCGTAGCCAAAGGTCACCTGGTCAAACACCACGGCAGGGGCGTTCTCCTCTGGTTTTTCCGCCTCCGGCACCACCCGGTCGGGCACGTTTAAAAAGTCGCTGATATGCCGTATACCTGCAATGGCGGTCTGGATATTCTGGAGCTCCATGCCGATGTTCTCAATCGGCGCAAAGAGCTTGCCCACGTAGGAAATCACGGCTACCGCAGACCCTACGCTGAGGCCAAACAGTCCCTGCAGCTCCAGCCCGGACACGGCGGCAACCATCATGACTGCCACCACGGCAGCCTGGACGATTTGGATAATGGGAGAATAAATTCCATCGTAGAAATTGGAACGGTTTACGGCGTTATAGCTGTCGCTGATGTAAGCGTCGTAGCGGGATTCCATGTACTTTTCCTTCCCCAGCACGTGGATCATGCGGATGTTCCGGATGGTTTCCGGTACGTGGTTGCTGACCCGGCCGATGGCCTGCCGGTTGTCCCGCTGGGCCACCAGGGTTGCCCGCTGAAAATGCCTGGTCAGAAGGAACAGGAAGGGCGTAAGAATCACCAGCAGGATTGCCAGGCCCGGACATTCGGTAAAGATGATGCCCAGGATGCCGATGAGCTTAAAGCTGTCGGCCAGCATCCCCACAATGCCATCGGAATACAGGGTATCAATGGTGTCGGCATCGTTGACGAAAACACTGGTAATCTGACCGGCAGGGTGTTTGGTAAAGTAGTCGGCGGGCAGCCGGTCCAGCTTGGCGCACAGCACGGAACGGATGCCGTGGGTAATTTTCTGGCCGAAGATGGTAATGGCGCTGTTCTGAGCCGTTTCAAACAGGTCGGAAACAATTACCAGCAGCAAATAGCCGGCGGACAGGCGGAAAGAAATCCCCTTCCCCGCCGTCAGTTCGTTGATTACCCGTTTCAGCACCAGGGGCGGCAGCAGGCTGGTTACTACGGAAGCCACTATCAGGGCTACCAGCAACAGTACGGCCCCAGGATGGGTCTTTAAGGAAGTTTTTACGGAAGCAATCACGGGAGCGTAGGTGCTTTGCTTATTTTGCATCTAAATCCACCCCCTCTGCCTGTTTCTGGTACAGCTCCGCATACTCCGGCTGGGAATCCAGCAGCTCCTGATGGGTGCCGAAGGTGCCGGTGCCATCATGAAGAAACAGTACGTGGTCAAACTCCGGAAAATGGAGCAGCCGATGGGAAATCAGCAGGATAACTGCCTCCGGGCACAGGGTCCGAAGATTGTTCAAAATGCGGCTTTCCCCCTTGGGGTCCACGGCAGAAAAGGGGTCGTCCAGCACCAGCAGGGGCCTGGCATGGGCCAGGGTCCGGGCCAGGGCGATTCTTGCCTGCTGGCCGCCAGAAAGCTGGGTGCCGCTGCTGCCGGCCAGGGAATTTTCCTTATCCGGCAGGGCGGCCACTTCCTGGTCCAGGCACACGGCCCGCAGATAGGACCAAACGTCGATTGGGTCGCCCAACGTGATGTTTTCCGCAATGGAAGCGGTCATCAGCTCCGGTTCGTGGCCCATATAGGAAATCAGGGCCTTCCGTTTCTCCGGGGACAGGGCGCGAAAATCCGTGCCGTTTAAGGTAATAGTCCCCACCCAGGGCACCTCCCCAATAAAGATTTTCCCCAGCATACTCTTGCCGCAGGCCACCCTGCCGGTAATACCCACAATATCCCCGGGCTGGGCAGTAAGACAAATCTGGCGCAGTACGGGAGAAGACTCATCGTACTGGCAGCTGACCTGGTCCAGTACCAGGGTTACCGGCCGGGCTTTTTCCAGCTTGCTGCTTTCCCGCTCTGTTACCTGAAGCTGGAGCAGCGGCTTTAACCGTACCCAGGAAACCTGGGCTTTCTGCACGGCGTTAAACAGCTTGGCCGCATGGCTGGTTTTTACCGCCAGTTTAGTAAAGCAGGCCACATAGGTGGTAAAGCCGGCAATGTCCCACTGGACCCAGCCCGTTCCCAACACGTTTCGGGAACCGAAATAGAAGATGATCAGCATCCCGCACATGGCAATGGCATCGTAGATGGGCATCATACTGCCTTCAAAAATATTGGCCCGGGCGCTGGCCCGTTCATAGGCCGCCAACTGGGCCTCGTAACCCGTATCCCGATTCTTTTCCCGGCCAGTAATCCGGTAGGTCAGGGCATGGCTCACCCGGTCCATGGTCAGTTGGTTCAGCTGGGCTTCGCAGGCCTTGTAGGCACTGTTGGTTTCGCTGACAATTTTCTTCAGCCAATTGGCCATGGCGTAAGCAACGGGAATCACCAGGCAGGCCAGAAGCGTCAGCCGCCAGTCGTAACCCAGCAGCAGGGCCAGATACACCACCATCACCACTCCGGTATCAAAAACTTCAGTGGTAAATTTCCGCATGCCCTCGGAACAGGCGTCCACATCGGACACGGCCTTGGTCATCATATTCCCCAAATTCTCCCGGCGCAGCTCCTTGCTGTCCATATGCACCAGGCTGTGGTACAGGGTGTGGCGCATGAGCCAACCAATCTGGGCGGAAAAAATCCGGACGCTGTAGCGCTTCCCTGCCCGCATGACCTGGACCAGCGCCAGCACTGCCACATAGCTGAGTGCCAGTTTCACCATGTCCAGGGGGACAGCCCGGTGCTGGAGAATGTCGTACAGGCACTGGGCCATTTGACCTTCAAAATAGGGTCCCGCCCCCATACCCACGTTATAAAGAATCCCGGTAATGGTCACAATGACCAAAATGGGTGCCTCTGCCTTAAAATAGGAGAGGATTTTGGCCGGCTCTTCCACCCGGCGTTCCTTATGGTTTTTCACGCTGCTCAGCTCCCCTGCCAACTGTTTGTTATCGCTCTAATACAGAGTAGTATACTCCTTTCCCTGCCAAAAGAGGTTCCAGCATTTATAAATTTTTCGTGAAAAAAGCTGTGAAAAGCAAAAGCGCTTCTCACAGCTCCAGACAGTTATTCTCTTATTTCACTCCGTATTTCCGTTTCAGCCTGCTGAAATAGCGGTAAAACATGGGACCGGTGGTGCAAACCGCTACAGTATCCGCAATGGGTTCCGCCAAGAACACCCCTGTAACAGGTTCTGCCACCAGATGGGGCAGAATGAAAATCAAGGGAATCAGCAGAATGATTTTCCGCCAAATGGTTAGGAAAATGGCAGTAGGGGCCTGGTCCAAGGCCACAAAGCTATATTGGCAGGCCACCTGGACCCCATACAGGAACAGCATGGACAGGTAGATACGGATAGCCCCTGAAGAGTACTGGATCAGCTGGGCATTGTCCGTAAAGATGGCTGCCACCCAGTCCGGCCGCAGCATGCACAGCGCCCAGATGAGGCAGGAGCCGGCAACACAGGATACCAACAGGTCGCGAAAACAGTCCCGAACCCTGTCAATTTTCTCCGCGCCCAGATTATAACTGAGAATGGGCTGTGCTCCCTGAACCAGTCCGGGCAGCAGCAGCATGACAAACTGCATAATGGAATTCATGATGCTCATGGAACTGACGGCCATATCCCCACCAAAACGCTGGAGGGAAGTATTAAAGGAAATGGCTACCATATTTTCCGTCAGCTGCATCAGGGCAGGACTGGTCCCCAGGAGGATGCAGGGCAGCAGCAAATCCCGGCGAAAAACAATATTCTTTAACCGCAGCTTTAGGGTGCTGTGCCGAGACAGAAGAAAGCCTACCACGCAAAGGGCAGAAACTCCCTGGGACAGTATGGTAGCCAGAGCTGCCCCCTCTACGCCCCAGTGCAGCAAATTAATTATGACATAGTCCAAAACCACGTTGCAGACGGCTCCCACAGCCACATTCAGCATACTGATTTTTGTAAAGCCTTCTGCGGTGATAAAGGCATTGAGCCCCAGGGTCAGCTGAATCAGCACCGTCCCCAGACAGTAAATATTCATATAGTCCAAGGCATAGCCAATGGTACCGGAGCTGGCCCCAAAAAGCAGCAGCACCGGACGGCCGCACAAACGCATGAACACCGTGAGCAGCAGGGACAGCACCAAAATCATCCAGGTACAGGTCCCCAGGATTTCCTCTGCAGCCGGGTAATTCTGCCGTCCCATCATAATGGAGGCTTTGGGGGCACCGCCCATACTGACCAAGGCTGCCAGGGCGGATATGGCCAGAATCACCGGGGTGGTAATCCCCACCCCAGCCAGGGCCAGCGGTCCTTCCACGGGGATATGGCCGATAAACATCTTGTCCACCAGATTGTAGAGGATATTGATCATTTGGGCCAAAATAGCGGGTACGGCCAGGGAGAAAAAGAGACGATGGATGGGTCCGGTGCCTAAAAGGCTTTCCTGTTCTCCCTTCCTGTTTCCCAGGGTAAGCTTCTGCTCCTGCTTTTCCATAACCATCCCGTCCTTCATAACTCCTGCCGTTTGCGGTAAAACACCGCAGCGCCTTGGCAGGAGCATTAGATTTCTGCGGCCTGCCAGGCTGCCAGCACCCGCAATATTCGTTATTTTCATTCAAACAGTTTTGCAGTGCAAAAGTCAATACTCATTCTTTTCAGAGTAAGAAAGACCAAGCTAACGGCAAAAAATACCCTGCAAAAGGCAAAAATCACAGCAGCTATTGCCGGCATCCTCCCCAGCAGGTAAAAATGCGGGTTGATTATAATCCGATTTCGTACTATAATCTAATACAGGTTTAAAATACGATTTCGGATTATAAGGAGGCTTCCAAAGTGGAACAAGACCGTAAAGCTATGCGCCGGCTGATTATCGCCATAAATAATATTGACGAGCTCTATTACAACGATACCGCCAAAATTGGCATCAAGGAATCCCTGCTGTGGCTGCTGTATGCCCTGGATAACGGCCAGGCCCATTCCCAAAAGGAAATTTGTGCAGAATGGGGTTTTCCCAAAAGTACGCTGAACACCACCATTAAGCAGGCAGAGTCAGAAGGTTATCTGACGCTGTCCCCCATTCCCGGCAAACGGCGGGAATGCCATATTGAACTGACCCCCCTGGGACAAGCCTACACCCGAAAGGTACTGGCGCCGATTTATCAGGCGGAAGCCCAGGCTTTTACGGAAACGGTAGAAAAATACTCTACTTCCTTTATTGATGCCCTAGCTTTCCTCAGTGACCGGCTGAAGCTGGCATTCCAGACCCATGTGGAGAAACTGGAGGAAACCTCGCAGACAGGCCAAAAGGGGAAAGGGAGGACTACGCCATGAGGGTTCTGCTGCATTTTCTCAAGCCCTACAAATGTCTCTGCTTTTTCACCGTACTGGTGACTTTGATAGATGTGGCAGGCACCCTGTATATTCCCACCCTGGCAGCGGAAATGATCAACATTGGCCTGGAAACAGGCAATTGGCCGGAAGTGGTCCATAAAGGTGTCTGTATGCTGGGAGCGGTACTGCTCTCTGCCCTAGGAACGCTGGTGGGCAGTTTTCTCTGCGCCCGGCTGTCGGCCAGGCTGGGACGGGACCTGCGCAATGCTCTGTACGACCACGTCCTTGCCTTTTCGGAGACCGATTTTGACCAGTTTGGCACCGGTTCCCTGATTACCCGTACCCTGACAGATGTCAGCGTGGTCCAACAGGCTTTTACCTGGTCCATTCAGATGATTTTGCCAGTACCTGCCCTGTGCCTCATGGGGATGGGGCTGGCCTACTCCCTGAACCCGGAAATGGGAAAGCTGATGATTGGGGTCACCACGGTAATTTTGGGCGGGGCCGTGCTGATTACCCGGAAAGCGGCAGTCATTTTTGAAAAGCTGCAAACCCTGCTGGATAAAATCAATGTGCTGATTCGGGAAAATCTCACCGGGGTGCGGGTTATCCGTGCCTTCAACAAGGAAGCCTACGAAGAAAAACGGCTGCACCGGTCCTTTGCAGACTATGCAGAATCAGCCATTCATGCCAATGGACTGTTTTTCGGCCTGGAAAGCCTGGCCATCTTTGTCATGAACCTATGCATCTGTACCATTTTGTGGCTGGGAGCGGACCAGATTGGCGCAAGGCAGCTGGAGATTGGGGACCTGACTGCTCTCACGGAATACGCCATTCTGATTTTGTTCTACGTGATTTTGGCCCAAATGGTGGTGATTCTCCTGCCCCGGGCCAAAGTATGCCTAAACCGGATTGGTGCTGTTTTGGCAAAGCAGCCGGAAATTACTGATGGGAAGGCAAAAGCACTGCCTGCGGCTGCACCCGAAGTGTTCCGGCTGCATAACGTTACTTTCCGTTTTGCCAACGCGGCGGAGGCTGCTCTGCAAAACCTGGACTTTGCCCTGTGCCGGGGAAAAACCACCGCCATTATTGGCAGCACCGGCAGCGGAAAATCCACCCTGGCCAAGCTCCTGCTCCGCTTTCACGATGTAACGGAAGGAGCCATTACCCTGGAGGGAATGGATATTCGCCAGCTGACCCAGGAACAGCTGCGCAAACATATTTCCTATGTACCCCAAAAGGCTTGGCTGTTTTCCGGCACCCTGGCCGAAAACCTGCGGGTGGGCTGGAAAGAAGCTTCCCAGGAGGACCTGAAAAAGGCCCTTTCCATTGCCCAGGCGGACTTTGTGAAGGACCTGCCGGAAGGACTGGAAACCCAGGTATCCCAAGGGGGAACCAATTTTTCTGGTGGGCAGCGGCAGCGGCTGGCCATTGCTCGGGCGCTGCTCAAAAAAGCAGATTTGTACATTTTTGATGACAGCTTTTCTGCCTTGGATTTCAAAACGGATGCGGCCCTGCGGCGGGCCCTTAAAAACACCCTGGCAGGGAGTTCGGTTCTGATTATTGCCCAACGGGTCAGCACCATTGAAACAGCGGACCAGATTATTGTGCTGGAAGACGGCCGGACCGTGGGGGTGGGCACCCATCAGGAATTGCTGAAAGGCTGCCCAGCATACCAACAGATTGTGGAATCCCAAACGAAAGGAGGCAGCTGCCATGGCACAGGACAACCGGCAAACTGAACACCAACAGGACACTTCCCTGGCCTATGAACTGTCCTTTGAAAAGCCCCAGGCTGCCTGGAAAACCCTGAAACGACTGTGGCAAACAGCCCGGGCCTTCCACCAAAGGCTTATTCTGGTGCTGCTGTCCGTAACCTTCTACACCATTTTGATGATTGCAGCACCCTGGTACAGTGCCGGGGTCATTGACCATCTGTGGAACGACATTCAGATAAGCCAAACCCTGGGACAGGCATTTCACGTAACCTGGCAGCAGGGCGGCCGGGAAATCGGAATTTTGTTTCTGCTATATCTGGGAGCCTGGCTGTTCTATAGTCTGCAAAGCTATGCCATGCTCTCCTTTGCGGAGACCCTGTCCCTGCACTTGCGGACAGAACTAAGCCAGAAATTAAACCGGCTGCCCCTGTCGTATTTTGACCATCAGCCCACGGGAGACAGCCTCAGCCGCTTTACCAACGACCTGGACAAAATGTCCGAAGCCCTGCAAAATGGGGTGCTAGAGCTGTTTACTTCGGTCGGCATGGTGCTGGGGGCACTGGTTATGATGTTCCATTTCCAGCCCCGGCTGACCCTGCTGTTCGGGCTCTTTACCCTGCTGGCGCTGGGAGTTACCAAACTGTTTTCCCAGGCCACCCTGAACCAAGCCTCCGCCCGGCAGCAAGCTATGGGCAGGGTCACCAGCCTGATAGAGGAATACAACAGCGGCCGGGTAATTCTCAAAGCCTTCAGCCGGGAAGCGGACAGTTCCCAGCATATTCATACTGCCAACGAAGCCTTGGCCCGGTCTTCTGAAAAGGTAGATTTTCTCATTAATGTAGTGAATCCAGCCATCCGTCTGGTAAATCGGCTTGGACAAGTGGGCATCGCCCTTTGGGCCAGCAGTCTGCTGATTCAGGGACGCCTCAGTGTGGGGGCCTTCCAGGCCTTTCTCCAGTATATGAACCAGGCTGCGGAGCCGCTGACAGATGCTTCCTACGTAATTACCTCCATGCAGTCTGCCCTGGCCTCTGCGGAGCGAGTCTACCAACTGCTGGACGAGCCGGAACTGAGCCCGGAGCCGGCGCAGCCCCCGGTGCTTCCTACTATACGGGGCAAAGTGGAATTTCGTCAGGTACGGTTTGGCTACAGTCCGGACAAGGAAATTATGAAAGGAGTCAGCTTTACCGTACAGCCCGGCCAAAAGGTGGCCATTGTAGGGGAAACCGGTGCCGGGAAGACCACCCTGATCAATCTCTTGATGCGCTTCTACGAAGTTCAGGGCGGGAAGATTCTCCTGGACGATGTGGATATTGCCGACCTGTCCCGGCAGCAGCTCCGTTCCTATTTTGGCATGGTACTCCAGGATACCTGGCTGTTTGAAGGCACCATTGGTGAAAACATTGCCTATGGCAGGCCGGACGCTTCCCCAGAAGAAATCCGCAAGGCAGCACAGGCAGCCCGGGTGGACTTCTTTGTACGAACCCTGCCCCAGGGCTATGATACCCGGCTGGAAAATGACAGCGAAGCCATTTCCGTAGGCCAGCGCCAGCTGCTGACCATTGCCCGGGTCATTCTCTGCAACCCTCCCCTTTTGATTTTGGACGAGGCCACCTCCAGCGTGGATACCCAGACGGAAATGGAAATCAACCGGGCTATGAAGACCCTGATGCAGGACAGGACTAGCTTTGTCATTGCCCACCGGCTGTCCACCATTGTGGACGCAGACCTGATTCTGGTTATGGCCGGCGGCAATATTGTGGAACAGGGCACCCATCAGGAACTGCTGCAGCAGGGCGGCGCCTATGCGGACCTATACAACAGCCAGTTTGCCGGGGCATAATTTCGTTGGTACAGCAAAAAAGTCAGTTTCCCTTGTTTCGGTTTTGGGAAACTGACCTTTCTTTTTATCTGTAATTTGTGCAGCGGCTTGGCAAAAGCCTGCCCTACCATACCTCCGGGTAGTTGGTGGGGTCCAAGGGATCCGGGCCGTACCGGTTGTTCCCTTTGTCTCCTGGAATCAGTGCCAAACCGGCAAAGATAATCAGGTTCAAAGCATCTTTCATGTCCGGCCCGCTGGGCAGCAGGCGAAACATCACAAAAAGGGCCAAACACCACCAGGCAGATTGGCCAAAGTCGTGCAGCCGTCTGGCAGCCAGGGAGTAGAAAAAAATAAAACTGACCACGGCAAGAATCAGTCCCACATCCATAACGGCGGACATGCTCTGCGCTTCTCCCCAAAAGGCCAGGAGCATACCCACCATCAGCAGGGCAAAATCCCCCAAACCATAGAGAAAATATTTTTTCCGGCTTAACCTGCCGCTAAAGGACAGGATGCTCCCCGGGGCAAAGGCCGAAACAATAAGAACAAGGATTCCCACCAGAATTGGCAGTCCGAATTGAAAAAATAGCCCCAACTTGATTAAACCCATAAAAAAATCACCCATTTGCAAAACCTCCTCTGCTGGCTTGCCGGGTACCAGGGCACACCGGCTGACGGGCAGGACAGCTTGCCTCAACGCAGACTGCTAGGGCATTTGCTAGGCTAATCCTTCCGCTAACCTTAGTATAGCAAAAGGGTTGGGTGATAAAACTCCCACAAAAAGCAAGACACCCTGCGCTTTTGCAGAGTGTCTCTTTTTACGCGGTTTATTCCACCACGTGGATTCTCTTGGGATCCCAACGGTCCCGCTGCTGCCGTTCCTTGTCCGGATAGCCATAGGCCAAAATGGCAAAGGGCTGCAGGGTATCGGGAAGGTTCAGGATTTCCTTTACCTTGGCAATGCGGTCTTCAAAGGGAGCTACCCCAATCCAAACGCCGCCCAAACCTACTTCACTGCAAGCCAGCCACATATTTTCCATGCAGATGCTCATATCCACAGGAGCAACCGGCTGGAAGGGCAGTCCTTCGGTGCGCATTACGCTCAAAATGGCAATGGGTGCACGGCCTACGGCGCCGGAATATTCGCTGATTCGGGCCAGTTTGGCCAAAATAATGGGGTTCTTGATTACGTAAAATTCCCAGGGCTGCTGGTCCCCGGCGGAAGGTGCCTGCATGGCGGCCTTCAATAAGTAATCGGTTTTTTCCTGTTCTACAGGACGGTCCTCATACCGTCTTACGCTGACACGGGTAAAAATACTGCTAGTCATACAATTCCCTCCTAATACTGGCAAACGCCTGAAGCGCGGACTCCCCGGGGGGTACTCCAAACCGTGCTTCCTATATTTTGTCTCAATTGTAACACGAACGTACACAGTTATCAATACCTAATATATACAATTTATCGTTAACTTTTTACCGTTAACCTTGATTGTAATTTTGGTTTACGTTATCATAAATAAAGTTAACCGCGGCTCAACTAGAGCCGCACCAATCTGTTTAGGGGGAATATATGATGTCAAACGGACTTTTCATTACCGGTACAGACACGGATATCGGCAAAACGTATGTTACAGCGCTGCTGATCAAGACCCTGCGTCAGGGCGGTTATGACACGGGCTACTACAAGGCGGCTATCAGCGGAGCGGACTCGGTGGCGGAGTCGGATGCGGGTTTCGTCAACCGTTTTGCCCAAATTGGGGAACCGGAAGACCTGCTGCTTTCCTATCTGTACAAAACAGCGGTATCCCCGCACCTGGCGGCCCAGCTGGAGGGCAATCCGGTGGACCTTGCGGTGATTCACCGGGATTTTCAAAAGGCTGCGGCCCGCTATCCCTATCTGGTAATGGAAGGTTCCGGGGGCATCGCCTGCCCCCTCCGCCGGGATGCAAAGGCCCATATCGACCTAACGGATATTATCCGGCTGCTGGAGCTGCCGGTCCTGCTTGTGGCCAAGGCCGGCCTGGGCACCCTGAACCATATTGTCACCACTGCTGCCTACTGTGAAAAGCTGGGGATTCCCGTAAAGGGCGTGCTGCTGAACCATTGGCAGGGTGGTGTCCTGGAAGAGGATAACCTCAAAATGATTCCCGCAATGACCGGGGTACCGGTGCTGGCCAAAATTCCTACAGGAGCTGCATCGCTGGACTGCGACCCCAAAACCCTGGCAGCCTGCTTTGCGCCTTTGGAGGTGAAGAACTAATGGAAAAATCCTGGGAACAACTGGACAAGGAGCTCATCTGGCACCCTGCCCAGCAAATGAAGGACAATGAGATTTTCCCGCCGGTGGTCATCGACCATGCCAAGGGCGTATACCTGTACGACAGCCAGGGCAAGGCTTATTTGGACATTATTTCTTCCTGGTGGTGCAATCTGCTGGGCCACTGCAATCCAGAACTTAACGCAGCGGTCAAGGAGCAGGTGGACACCCTGGAGCACGTGATTTTCACCAATTTCACCCATAAGCCGGCTATTGAACTGGCCCAGCGGCTCCAGCCCCTGCTGCCCAAAGGGCTCACCAAATTTACCTTCCACGACAACGGTTCTTCTGCTGTAGAAGCGGCCATGAAAATGGCCTTTCAATACCAGGTGCAGACGGGACACCCGGAACGAAAGCGCTTTATGTGCCTGCCCTGCTCCTACCACGGAGAGACCATCGGCGCCCTTTCCGTAGGTTCCCTGGACCACTATGCAGCCCTGTTCCACCCCATGCTCATGGATAATATACATTTTGAAGGGCTGGACTGCTTCCGCTGCCCTTACGGGGAAAACCGGCAAACCTGTCACACGGACTGCTTCGAAGCAGCGGAGCGGGCCTTTGCCCAGTACGGGCACGAAACGGCGGCCTGTCTGGTGGAGCCCATTCTCCAGGGAGCAGCCGGTATGCGGATCTATCCCCCGGCCTACCTGATCAAGCTGCGTAAATTGTGCGATGCCTACGGAGTCCTGCTGATCGACGACGAAATCGCCGCCGGTTTTGGCCGGACGGGAAAGCTCTTTGCCATTGAGCATGCCGGGGTCAGCCCGGACCTGCTGTGCACCTCCAAAGGTCTGACTGCCGGGTATCTGCCCATGTCCCTTACCATTACCACGGACCAGGTGTACAACGCTTTCTATGATGACTACGGCACCCAAAAGGCCTTTGTCCACAGCCACACCTATGCGGGCAATCCTCTGGCCTGCTCCATTGCCCTGAAGGTACTGGACATTTTGGAACGGGACAACCTGCTGGAGCGGGTCCGGGAAAATGGGGCCTACCTCCACGCCAGACTCCAGGAAGCGGTGGGCAATCACCCCAACGTAGGGGAAATCCGCCATATTGGCCTGATCAACGCCCTGGAACTGGTTCTCAATAAACAAACCAAGGAGCCCTTCCCCAGCAAATGCCGGCTGGGCTGGCAAATTTTCCGCAAAGCCATGGACAAGGGCCTGGTGCTGCGAAACATGGGGGACGTACTGTACTTTAACCCGCCCCTTACCATTGAGCGAAAGGATCTGGACAAGGCGGTGGCCATTCTCCGGGACGCCCTGTACGACCAGCTGCCGGTCAGCTAACCGGACCTGACGCCAAGTGCCGGGTTGTGCTATAATAGCCCTACACGCTAACGGAAGAAGGGTCTTTATGTATATCTGCAATTTATGTCCCCACAACTGCGGGGTCAACCGTCCGGAATATGAAGGAGCACCGGGACAGCTGGGCTACTGCCGCTGCGCCCTGCGGCCTAAGGCAGCCCGAGCCGCCCTCCACCTGTGGGAGGAGCCGTGCCTCAGCGGTACCCGGGGCAGCGGTGCAGTATTTTTCTCCGGCTGCACCCTCCAGTGCGAGTTCTGCCAGAACAGTGAAATCAGCCGGGAGGGCAAGGGCTGGGAGGTTACCCCGGAGGACCTGCGGAAAATCTACAGTTCTCTCATTGACCAAGGGGCCCACAACATTGATTTGATTACAGCCACCCAGTTTGTGCCGCTGCTTTTGGAATCTTTGGAGCCCAAACTGCCAGTGCCGGTGGTCTTTAACTGCGGCGGCTACGAAAAGGTGGAAACCCTGCGGCTGCTGGAAGGCAAGGTCCAGATCTACCTGCCGGACCTGAAGTATTACCGGGAAGCAACAGCCATCCGCTACAGCAACGCTCCGCAGTATTTCCAATTTGCCACCCAGGCCATTCAAGAAATGTACCGCCAGGTAGGCCCCTATCAGCTGGATGAGGACGGCATTTTACAGCAAGGGGTGGTGATCCGCCACCTGATCCTGCCAGGCCAGACGGAAGACAGCAAGCGGATTATTGACTGGGTTACGGACACCTTTGGGCCGGGACAGGTGCTGTTTAGCCTGATGCGACAGTACGTGCCCTGCGGTCAGGCAGACCAGTTCCCGGAAATCAACCGGACCCTGACGGATGAAGAATACGCAGACGTGGAGAATTATCTGATGGACAGTCCCCTGGAAGACGGGTACGTCCAGGAAGCGGCCTCCGCCGATGAAAACTTCATTCCCCTGTTTGACGGCACGGGAATTCGCAGCCACAAATAAAAGACAAAATAAAAGGGACCTTCTGCACCAAGCCCTCAGGTTTGGCACAGAAGGTTCCTTTTTTGCTTTATAACAGTACTTCGTGAAGGTCAGCCACGCTGGCAAATTGGTCCGGGGACAGAACCCGGCCATAGGCACCGGCGTTGGTGATGCCCACCACATCCCCAATTTCCAGCCGGGGCAGTTCCAAATCCTCAGCCACCACATCGGCCGCCGTGCACAGGTTCCCAACCAGGGTAACCGTTTCCAGGGCACCCGGCTTCTCCCGCAGGGTAAAGAACTGGAAGGCGCCGGCCTCGCTGTAGAGAGGTTCGCAGGCTGCCGGTTCCGGATTGGGGGAATAGTTCTGGACCAATTGGCCCAAGGACGGCCGGATAAAGCCGTTTAAGGTATTGCTGAGAATGGTATGCTATGAATAAAGTAGACTGGCATATAGTTAAACCTCCTGGATTCGTTGAAAGGAGAGTATGTAAAATGTCTATATCGAAAGTCAGTGCAGAGGATAAATTAAAGGCTGTCAAAGCTGTTCTTGCTCATGAAGAATCACCAATGGTTTCTGCAAAAAGGTTAGGGGTTCACTGGAAAGCAGTACAGTATTGGGTAGATGAATATATAGGAAATGGTCCTGAGGTATTTAACAAAAGACAGGTTAAAAGTTATTCTGCTGATCTTAAGATCCAATGCGTAGAGGAATATCTTAAGGGCGAAACGACTATGTCCCAGCTGGTACAAAAATACGGATTAAAAAGTTCTCGTCAAATCAGAGACTGGTTAAAGAAGTATAATAGTCATGAGGAACTAAAAAGTTCGGGTACTGGAGGTGCCAAGATCATGACTAAAGCTAGACAAACGACCTTTGACGAGCGCGTTGAAATCGTAAAATACTGCATTGAAAACGGGAATGCTTACCATGAAACCGCTGAAAAGTTTAAGGTTTCCTACCAGCAAGTCAGAAATTACGTCTTAAAATATAATAAGTACAATACCGAAGGACTCATAGATGGGCGCGGACACAGGAAGCCAGTAGAAGTCCCTGAAGAAGCCCCTACAGAATATGAGTGTATGAAAGCTGAACTCAAACTGGCTAATGCAAAACTCAAAGCCAAGGATATGGAGATTGATTTCCTAAAAAAACTCGATATTGTGGAAAGGAGGCGGGATTCACACAAATAAGATATGGAGCCATTTATGAAGCCATTAAAGAACTGCACGCTGAAAAGAATTACCCTATTCTTGGCCTGTGCAAATTGGGAAAAGTGTCCCGGGCCGGCTACTACAAATGGCTTCATAGAGAGCCTTCAGCACGCGAAATTGACGACAAGGAAATTGCTAAAAGAATAGAAGAGATATACAAGGCTGACCCAGCTAAAGGGTACAGACGAATAGCTGATGACTTACGAGCCCCAAATAAGAAGATCTATCCTGACACGAAACCAATAGCAATTGGTGACGGTCGCGTTCTTCATCTTTGTCGAGTGATAAATATAAAGTCTACGATTAAATATGCCCCTAAGGGCTGCACCCAGCGTGCAATAGATCCTGCATACATTGCAGAAAATATCTTGAATAGGGAATTTAAAGCCGATGCCCCTAACCAGAAATGGTGTACTGACGTCTCAGAATTTCACTACTATGAGGGGGTAGTTGTGCATAAGGTATATCTGAGCGCGATTATTGACCTGTATGACAGACGAATTGTTTCCTATGTGATAAGCAACCGGAACGATAAAAATTTGGTATTCAATACCTTCAATAAGGCATTGTTGAAAAACCCTGGCGCGCATCCCCTGTTTCACTCTGACCGGGGATTCCAATACACCTGCAGGGATTTCCGCAAGATGATTCTAGATGCTGGTATGACGCAGAGTATGTCACGGATAGGAAAATGCATTGATAATGGCCCGATGGAAGGCTTCTGGGGCATGCTGAAAAGAGAACGGTACTATACTCGTGACTTCGACAGCCGTAAAGCTTTGGTAACGATGATTAATAACTACATGGAGTATTACAACAGTGGCCGTTTGCAGCGGAATTTGGGCCGTTTGACCCCTATGCAAAAACATAATAGCTACCAAATGGCGGCGTAGAGGTTTATATTATTAGGAACTGTCTACTTGACGGGGAGCACACCAGAATCAGGAAGGTTTTCCCGTGGGATTCCTTCCGATCCAGCACCCGGGTCAGATACACCCCGGCCTGGCCTACGGCGTAACGGCCGGTTTCAATGAGCACCTTGGTCTGGGGCATAGCCTTGGCAAAGGCTTCTTCCTGGGGTGCCAGCCCCTTGGCCAAGGCGTCCAGGTCCAGGGGCTTTTCCGACAGGTTATAGGGAATGCCAATGCCGGACCCCAGATTCACAAAAGCCAGGGGGCGACCCAGCGTTTTGGCGGTCTCCTGGGCCAATTCCAGTACGTGGCCATAGTAGGCTGCCAACAGCTTCGGATCCAGTTCCTGGCTACGAAGATGGACGTGGATGCCTTGAACGGAAATCCGGCCGGGCTTCCGATTTTTCAGGTATGCCAAAGCTTGGTCCTGATCCACCCCAAACTTGGAGGCCACCCCAGGGCCTCCGGTAAAAGCAAAGTTGGGGTTGATGCGGAGCCCCACTTCATAGGTGGTGCTGCGCTCTGCGGCCACTGCTTCCAAAAGCTCCAGCTCGTGCAGACTGTCTGCGATGATGACGGCCTTGCCCAGGGTCCGTTCCAAATCCTCCCAGGTTTTTCCCGGGGCGGAATAATAGATTTGGGAAGGCGGCATTCCCGCTGCTGCGGCCAGTTCCACTTCCCGGGCGCTGGCAGCGTCTGCTCCCACCCCTTGGCTGGCAATGGCCTTCACCAGGGGCGGAAAAGGGTTGGCCTTCAGGGAATACAGAAAGCCAAAACGGGGAAAATGCTGCTGCAGGTTATCCAGTTGGGTCAAGATGGTATCCCGGTGGTACACATAGACGCTGGGATACTTCTTGCCAATATCCCGCAGTTTTTCTCTTTGTTCCATAATCCAAAATGGTTCCATAAGAATTTTCCCTCTTTCTCGATAAGCCTAAAGAAACAGGTGCGATTTTCCCTTCAGCCTGCTACAATAAAAGAAATACCGCCTGCTTTAGGCTTGCGTTTCTAGGATGATTCCCCCTAAGGGGCTATATACTCTATTATAAGATAAAATAATCAAAATTGCATGAAGGGAAGCTAAAATTATGTCCACACTTACGGCGGCAGCACCGCCCTCCTCTGCTGAGAACCCCACCTCCAAGGCCCGCTACGTACTGGCCCTGGGGCATCTTTGTTCCGATATCAACCAGGGCTCCCTGGCAGCCCTGCTGCCCTTTCTCATTGCCGCCCACCATTACAGCTACACCACGGCAGCCACCCTGGTCATGGTTTCCAACCTGGCCGGCTCCATTATCCAGCCGGTGTTTGGCCATATGTCTGACAAGAAGAACCGGCCAGGCTTTATGCTGCTGGGAGTCTCCCTGGCAGCAGGCGGCATGGCCCTGACCGGTTACGTTACCAATTTTGCCGGCCTGTGCCTGGCGGTAATGGTCAGCGGTATTGGGGTAGCCCTGTTCCATCCCCAGGCGGCCAAGCTGGTAAACGCCACCAGCCGCACCGGCAAAAAGGGCGTCAGCATGGGCATCTTTTCCTTTGGGGGCAATTTGGGCTTTACCCTGGGCCCCATTCTCACCACCCTGGCCATGTCCCTGTGGGGACTGAAGGGAACCCTGCTCTACCTGCTGGGTCCCCTCCTTTTCGGCACGGCCCTGCACCTGTTCTTCCCCAAAGAAGCCGCAGACGCCAGAACCGGGACGGCTGCAGCCCGGGGACAGGACCAGGCACCCCAGCAGGACGATGTGAAGAGCTTTGCCAAACTCAGCGTGCTGGTAACCCTGCGCTCCATCGTGTACAGCGGGGTCAGCACCTTCCTGGTGCTGTATTTCATCCACGTGCTGGGCCAGACAGACACCTTCAGCAGCACCCTGCTAAGCATCTACTACGCCGTGACTGCTGCCTCTTCCCTCCTGGGAGGCAAATTGGCGGACCTGTGGGGCGAAAAGAAAACCATTGTGTTTTCCTGCACCCTGCTGGCACTGGGGCTGATGCTGTTTCCCCGGGTACACAGCGTTCTCGCCGCAGGGCTGCTGCTGGTACCCATGGGCATGGGCATCAGCCTGTGCTACAGCTCCCTGGTGCTCTCCGGCCAGCGTTACCTGCCCAACCATATGGGTCTGGCTTCCGGCGTAACCCTAGGCCTGGCGGTCAGCATCGGCGGCATTGTAGCACCGCTTTTGGGTAAAATCGCCGATACACGGGGCCTGACGGACACCTACTCCATTATCGGCCTTCTGGCCGTCGTCATCTGGGTCCTGGCCCTGTGGCAGACGCCGCTGAAAAAAGCCTGAAAAAACTCCCTTCCCCAGTCCTATTGTGCAGGAACTGACGGAAGGGAGCATTTTTATTTACTGGCCCTTTTACAGCCCTTTGGCCGTAAAGGCGTTTTTCAGCTGGGTAAAAGCCTGTTCCACCACCACTTTGGGGCAAGCCAGGTTGAACCGTTCAAACTGGGCAGTTGCAGGTCCGAAGATTTTCCCGGAGTCCAGCCACAGTTTGGCATCGTCCACCACCAGCTGTTCCAGTTCCTCATCGGTAAGGCCATAGCCAGAGAAATCAATCCAAACCAAGTAGGTGCCTTCGGGCTCCACAAAGGTGGCCTTGGGGAAGTTTTCTTGCACAAAGTTCCGGACAAATACCATGTTCTGGTAAATGTACTGGTTCAGTTCCCGCACCCACTGGGCGCCTTTGGTATAGCAGGCTTTCACGGCTACCTGACCCATGATGCTGCCCTGGCTGTAGCCGGCAGCAGCGTTGGCCTTTTTGTAGGCCTGCCGCAGGGTTTCATCGGGAATGATGATATTGGCAGGCTGGAAACCGGCCACGTTGAAGGTTTTGCTGGGAGAAGTAAAGACCACCAGGTTCTTGTGGAATTTTTTGTCCAGGGTAAAAAAGCTGGTGAAATGGAAACCCGGATAAATAAAATCGCAATGGATTTCGTCATCCAGGATAATCACGTGATGGGCCAGGCAGATTTCTCCCAGGCGCTGGAGTTCTTCCGCAGACCACACCCGGCCTACCGGGTTATGGGGATTGCACAGCAGGAATACCTTTACGTTGTGGTCAATAATTTTCTGTTCAAAATCCGCAAAGTCTATGGTGTAGCGGCCGTTCTCATAATGAAGCTGGTTGTTCACAAACACCCGGCCATTGTCCTCAATGACTTCTTTAAAGGGATAGTACACCGGCTGCTGGATCAGGATGGCGTCCCCGGGCTGGGAAAAGGCCTTCACCGCCGTAGCCAGGCCGTACACCACCCCGCAGCCCAGGGTCACCCACTGGGGTTCAACGGTGTAGCCGTGCTGGGTGGAGAACCAATGGTTCAGGGCTGCAAAGTATTCTGCGTCCGGGTCCGTATAACCAAAAATTCCATGGTCAATCCGTTGGTGGAAGTTTGCCAGAATTTCCTCAGGCAGGGCGAAGTCCATATCTGCCACCCACATGGGCAGCAGGTCCGTGCGGCCCTTGCGCTGCAGGCCAAAGTCGTATTTCAGGCAGCTGGTGCCTTTGCGGTCAATGATCTGGTCAAAATTATATTTGTTTGCCATAACAAGCCCTCTTTTCCCAGTAAATCCTAGAATTTCAATATAATATAGGTATTCTAACATAAAAAGTCCGGCTGATGCAAAATGATTTTGCATCGCCGGACCATTTCTTACCACAAAGACAATTGTTCTTCTTCCGCATGATACCCGGCCCGGCAGACTTCCTTGAAAAAGGCTTCTTCCGTGCCAAATTTGGCCAGGGCTTCCGCCCGCAGGCGGCCATACACCAGCCGGGTGGCATCTACGTCGCTAAGGGCCCGGTGGGCATTCTCGTTGGTGAGCCCATAGAGCCGGACCATGTCGGCCAGCCTGTGCCCCTGCTCCTCCGGGTGAAGGGTCTGGGCATAAATCAGGATATCCACGTAGTCATTTAAAATGGGCGTTCCCAAAAGGGCCTGGGACCGGGCTGCCAGGAATTGGGCGTCAAAGCCCACATTGTAGCCGAGAAGCAGCCCGTCTCCGACAAACTGGGTGAACTGCCCAAGCACGTCCTGGGCAGCCGGAGCCTCCTGGAGCATGGCGTTGGTAATCCCCGTAAGCCGGGTAATAAAGGGGGAAACGAACTGGCCTGTAAAATGGGCCTTAGGCTGGAGCAGGGAAGAAAAGGTATCCACCACTTCTCCCTGAACCACCTTCTCCGCCCCTATTTCAATAAGCCGGTCCCGGTCAGGGTAAAGACCGGTAGTTTCCACGTCCACTACAATATAATTGTCAGGAAAGGCCAATTGGCTTTTGCCCGTGCTGACAGCAGGCGCCCTGCGGCGTTCTTTGTACATACTGCACCTCTTTCTGACCAACGGGCAGCGGGCAGGGATTATCCGAACAAACGAGCCAGGAATCCCTTCTTTTGTTCATACGGTACGGTCTTGATGTCCGTCACCTGATACCCGGTAGCGTCGATAACCTTACGGACCGCTGCCTCGTCCAGTGCTTGTTCTGAGACGATTTCTGTCTGTTTCTTCGTGTGGGAAGACGAAACGCTTTTAACCTTAAAGTGATTGCGAATGGCGTCGTTGATATGGCTTTCGCACATACTGCAAGCCATACCCTCCACACCTACGATACATTTTACCATGGGAAATCCTCCTTGTGTGACCCAAAGGCCAAACTATTTGGTACCCTATACCATCCCGGGGTATCTGTATTTATTATAGTAGGTTCCTGGGAAATGTCAACGAAAAAGTTAGTTTTAGATAACTCAATAATAATTTCCGCCGGAGCTTGTTCATTTGCCCAGGCTGGCTTATACTTAACCTAGATATTTTCCCTAGGAGGCTATTTTTTCATGAAACCCGAAGTATTATTGGAGATTCTTGCCCAGGCAGGCAAATTGAAAACCACCACCCGCCACTGCTTTACAGCACCTGGCCGCAAGGAAAGCGTGGCGGACCACAGCTGGCGCATGGCGCTGATGGCTCTTTTGCTGGCCCAGGACCCGCCGTATAGCTCACTCAATATGAACAAAGTCATAGCCATGTGCCTGATCCACGACCTGGGAGAAAGTTTTACCGGAGATATTCCCACCTTTGTAAAGACAGAGCAGGACCGGACCGAGGAAACCTTTGCCCTGACTAACTGGGTGCAGGAACTGCCTCAGGCCCAGCGCCTCCTATTTACGGAACTCTTTGCAGAAATGGAGCAGAAACAAACGCAGGAAGCCAAAATTTATAAGGCCCTGGACCGGCTGGAGGCGGTAATCAGCCACAACGAGTCGGACCTGGATACCTGGCTTCCCCAGGAATATGACCTGCAATACACCTATGGGGCCGAAGACGTAAAGTTTTCCCCCCAGCTGACCCAGCTCAAAAAAGCCATCGATGCCCAGACCACCGCAAAGATTCAAGCCCAGCGCCAGGGAAAAGATAAAATTTGATTATAATGTTCGGAAAAAAATTGAAAATCAATCGTAGAAGCCCTATACCAGGGCTCCTTTTGTATTAATTTTAGTTATGTAAACTACAACTGCATGGTTAACCCGAACTACTGTCTTGACAACCTGTTTTTTTGTTGTACAATAGCACCCGTGAATGTGTATTTCTAAAGCAGCGTTCCCGAAATGCACAAATAAAACTGAGGCCTGGACCGGCAGCCACAATGACTCTGATCGGCAGGCTCGCCCCCAGGCCGTCCCAACCAGAAAGGATGTTTGAAATGCAGCTGATTCGAACGGTAAAGGAAATTCAGGAATTCGTCAAGACCTGTAAGGCAGAGGGGAAATCCATTGGCCTGGTACCCACCATGGGTGCCCTCCACGAAGGCCATGCATCTCTGATTGCAGCGGCCCACAAGGAAAACCAGGTGGTTATCGTCAGTGACTTCGTAAATCCCACCCAGTTTGGGCCCAACGAAGACTACGATGCCTATCCTCGGAAACTGGAAGCGGACAGCAAGGTTGCAGAAGCAGCCGGTGCCACGGTGCTGTTTGCTCCCTCCCCCGCTGAAATGTACCCCCATAAGGATATGACCTGGGTAGAGGTCACCGGCAATGTCACCAAGGTGCTGTGCGGCCGTACCCGTCCCATCCATTTCCGGGGCGTTACCACGGTGGTTTCCAAACTGATGCATCTGTCCCAGGCAGACCGGGCTTACTTCGGCCTGAAAGACGCCCAGCAGACGGAAGTGCTGCGGCGCATGGTAGAAGATTTGTTTATGCCGGTAGAACTGCGGATTATGCCCATTATCCGGGAAGCCGACGGACTGGCCAAGAGCTCCCGGAACGTGTACCTGTCTCCGGAAGAACGGAAGGCCGCTTTGGTCCTGTCCCGGAGCCTGAAACACGCCAAAGAAGCCTTTGACAAGGGAGAACGCAGCAGCGCTGCTCTCCTAAAGCAGGTAAAAGACGAAATCTCCGCTGAACCCCTGAGCAATATTGACTATGTGGAAATGTACGGTATGCCCGGCCTGACCGAAGTGGAAGAAACCATTTCCGGCCGTGTGCTGCTGGCTGTTGCCGTGAAATTTGGCACCACCCGTCTGATTGATAACGTAGTATTGGAGGCCTAAGTCATGCTGTATCAAATGTTCCATGGCAAAATCCACCGTGCTACCGTGACGGAGGCCAACCTGAACTATATGGGCAGCATTACCATTGACCAGAATCTCCTGGACGCTGCCGGCATTCTCCCCGGAGAACGGGTGCAGATTGTCAACAACAACAATGGGGCCCGTCTGGAAACCTACACCATCCCCGGCGCCCGGGGCACCGGCGTCATCTGCCTGAATGGGGCTGCGGCCCGGCTGACCCAGGTAGGTGATACGGTAATCATTATCGCCTATGCCCAAATGGAAGAAGCCGAAGCCCGGAGCTTTGTGCCCAAAGTGGTGATGGTGGACGAAAACAATCACCCGGTAAAGGTCCGGGGCCAGGAAGCCGAACGGGAAATCAGCTGAGCCCGGAAGGAGGACCCCTATGCTGGATAAACTCGTTCATTTTTGTACCCGTTATATGTCCGCTGGCGTTATCCTCATTGGGATCTTGGGCATTGTAGAGCCGGCTTTGCTGAAGCCTTTGGCTCCCCGGATTCCCCTGTTCCTGGGCATTATCATGTTCGGTATGGGCATGAGCCTGACCCCCAGCGACTTTAAGGCAGTGCTGTCCCGGCCCAAAAGCGTGGCCATCGGCTCCCTGCTGCAATTTACCATTATGCCCCTGGTAGCCTATGTCCTGATTCACCTGTTCCAGCTGCCCCCAGCCATTGCCATTGGCGTGGTACTGGTCGGCTGCTGCCCCGGCGGTACAGCTTCCAACGTAATCAGCTACATTGCCCATGCAGATGTGGCCCTGTCCGTATCCATGACCATGGTCAATACCCTGCTGGCTCCTGTGGTAACGCCCTTTTTGGTGTGGCTGATAGCCGGCACCTGGGTGCAGATCAGCTTTGTCTCCATGATGCTTTCCATCGTGCAGATGGTGCTGCTGCCCTTAATTCTGGGGGTAGCCCTGAATACCCTGTTCCCTGCCAAGGTCCAGAAGGTCATCCGGATTATGCCCATGCTGTCCGCGCTGGTGGTTATTCTCACCGTGGGCTGCGTGGTATCCCTGTCCGGCAAAGCCATTGTAGAAAATGGCCTGGTAATCCTGGCAGTGGTAATTCTCCACAACCTGTGCGGGATGCTGCTGGGCGGTTTCTTCGCCAAGCGCTTTGGTCTGAATACGGCCCAATGCCGGGCTATGACCATTGAAGTTGGCATGCAGAATTCTGGTCTGGCCTCCACCCTGGCCCTGATGTATTTCACCGCAGTGGGCGGTATTGCCGGTGCCATCTTCTCGGTGTGGCACAATGTCAGCGGTTCCCTGTATGCTTCCTACTGTATTGGCAAGGACGAAGAAGAAGACCTGGCCTACCAGGAAGCAGACGCTGAAGTCAATAAATAAGTTTTTGCCAAAAGGCTTTGGAGGCTTTTCTCCAGCCCCTTTTCCAGGCAGCTGGCCTTGTGCCGCTGCCTGTTTTTTTGTCTCCTTTTGCCCATTTTGTGACAATTTGGGGAGAACTTTGCTTTTTCCCGGTAAATTTCCTACAATATATTAAGCAGTACTTGACGCACACGTCTTACAAACACTGCCCGCAATTTCTAAAAAAGTTGAGGTATAAGATACTATGACCTATCATAAACGAAAATTGATTCCCACGCTTGTACTGGCTTCTCTGCTCCAAACAGGATTCCTTCTGCCCTCCATTGTCCACGCAGCGGTAACGGATGCACCGTCCCAAGCGGCAGACGGGGTGCTGCCCCCTGCCAAGGAAAAACCGGGGGAGGTTCAGCCAGAAGCTGCCAGTACCTCCAAAGAACAGCCCCAGGCTAACCCAAAGACGGCTCCAGAAGCGGCTGCGGCGCCAACTGACACTCAGGCTGCCCCGCAGACAGCTGTTGCCCCCTTACAGCCTGCTGGAGATTCTGACAATAATGAGGACGTGCCCACGGACGCGGACAGCACCCTGCAGCCCGCTGCCAAAGTGGACCCGGCTACGGGTCTGCCCATTCCCGCCATCCTGTCCCACTACACCCAGACGGATCCCGCCTCCCTGCGGCCCTTCCTGACCTGGAACAAGGTAGTTGGCGCCGTTTACTACGACCTTACCATTACCCTGCCCAACAACACCCAAATGCCCACCCAAAGGGCCTACGTGGAAGGCCTGAACGTAATCCTGCCCCCGGGTACCCAAGGGAATATCCGCTGGACCGTACAGGGCTTTGACCTGGATGACAACCCGGTATCCGCCCCGTCCAAAACAGAGGTTTCCTTTGTAAATCCCAAGGAGGAGCCGGACCTGACCCCGGTGCCCCTGACCCGTTTCAACACCGGCAACGGCACCACCCTGCTCTACCCGGTATACAACTGGATTCCCGTGGACGGCGCTGCCCACTACCAGATTGAAGTTCTGAAAACCAACAAAGTAAGCCCTACCTTGCCGGCTTTGGACAAGCAGCTGCTTGAGCGGGGCCGCTCCACCGGCTTTGACTGGTACGATGACAGCTCCCACTACGCCCCCTATACCATGTACTGGCGGGTCCGGGCCATGGACGACAACGACAAGCCCCTGGGGCCCTTTACCGACCCTCTCCCCCTGCGCACCAATCCCAATGACAATTGGGAAATCGGTACCCTGGGCGACAGTATCTCCCACGGGGGCGGCGACCTGTCCTACTCCCCTTCCGACTGGGAATACAGCTACCAGTACTACCTGGACTTTGACTCCATCAATCTGTCGGAAAGCGGCGATACCAGCGCAGCTACCCTGGACCGTTTTGACAAGGACGTACTGCCCTTCCACGTAAAATACCTGATTATCATGACCGGCAGCAACAGCCTTCGGGGCTGGGTCAGCGGCAATTCCGTGATCAGCGACCTGGATGCCCTCCGGCAAAAATGTGCGGATAATGGGATTGTTCCCATCTTCATGACCTTGCCGCCCATCAACCCGGCCAATATCAAGCAGGCCTTTGATGAGCCTACGGCGGACAACTGGCAAAGCCAATTCAAGCTTGTTAACGACTGGATCCGCAGCCAGCCCTACCACATTGACCTGTCCGGAGTTATCGACGAAAATCAGGAGCTGCCCACCAGTCTGGCTGCCGATGGGCTGCATCTGAACTTCCGGGGCAAGCAGCTGATGGCCCAAGCCATCAACAGCCAATGGCCCGGCATCATGGCCGCCCTCCAGCAAAACCATAACTAAACTGCATAGTGACTAGCAAAAAACCAGAAGGTGTAGGGAAATACAAGATAATTTCCCTACACCCTTGTTTTTTATAAATATACCCTATATAATTAAAGAAGGATAATTATTAACTACGAAAGGTGGAATATATATGAGAAACTTTGTAGAGGCCATTGCCAATCGCCGTACCAATTACGCGCTGGGCAAAAATATCCCTGTCAGCAAGGAACAAGTTGTAGAAACCGTGCAGAAACTGGTCCATGAAGTACCTTCTGCCTTCAATATGCAGTCCGGCCGGATTATCATTGCCACCGGCGAAAATCACGACAAAATCTGGAACATTACAATGGAAACCCTGCGGAAAATCGTGCCGGCAGAAGCTTTTGGCCGCACAGAAGACAAAATCAAAGGCTTTGCCGCTGTCTATGGTACCATTCTGTACTTTGACGAAACAGCTACCGTAAAGAATATGCAGGAACAATTCCCTGCCTATGCAGACAACTTCCCCATCTGGGCCCAACAAGCCAACGGGATGATGCAGTTCGCCATTTGGACGGCCCTGACCGATTTGGGCTTGGGTGTCAACATCCAGCATTACAATCCTCTGATTGATGAAGAAGTGAAAAAGACCTTTGGGGTTCCCGATTCCTGGCAGCTGATTGCCGAAATGCCCTTTGGGGAAGCCCTGCAGGCCCCCAATGCCATTACCAAATTGCCCATTGATGAACGGGTAAAGGTATTCTAATTCCAGGCACCTCCTAACCATGGCCTCCAGTCCCTACGGGGATCTGGGGGCCGTTTTTTTTGCGTCCCCAGCGCTTCTGCCCCTTTCTCCGACTTTTTGGGCATAAAAAAAGATACTGTAGGATTTCCCACAGTATCTTGTGTGTCTTACAGGGCAGCTTTAGCAGTTTCAACCAGCTTTGCGAAAGCAGCAGCATCGTTGACAGCCAGGTCAGCCAGAACTTTACGATCCAGTTCAACCCCAGCTTTGGTCAGGCCGCAGATGAAACGGCTGTAGCTCAGGCCGTTGGCACGAGTAGCAGCATTGATACGAGCGATCCACAATTGACGGAATTCGCGTTTCTTTGCTCTTCTGTCCCGACGAGCGTACATCAGGCCTTTCATTACGGTTTCATTAGCTTTTCTGAACAGCTTGCTCTTGGAACCTCTGTAGCCTTTAGCCAGCTTCAGAATGTGTTTATGACGTCTATGAGCAGTTACACCAACTTTAATTCTTGCCATTCTCTTACTCCTCCTTGGATTCTAATCGTGCTTATGCGTAAGGCAGCATTCTTGCTACGCGTTCATGGTCAGTCTTATGAACCAGCGTGGCTTTACGCAGATTTCTCTTCCGGGCAGGAGATTTGTGCTCCAGAATGTGGCTCTTGAAGGCTTTTGCGCGTTTGAATTCACCGGAACCAGTGACTTTAAAACGTTTCGCAGCGGATCTGCGGGTTTTCATTTTCGGCATAATTTGACTTCCTCCTTGTTATTTGGCGCTTTTAGGTGCCACAATCATAATCATGTTGCGGCCCTCGAGTTTGGGTTTTCTTTCAACCACAGCAATTTCCTGCAGTTTATCCGCCATTTTATTCAGTAATTCTTCACCCAGTTCAGGGTGGGTCAATTCCCGGCCTCTGAACATAATGGTCACTTTTACCTTGTCACCGCTTTCCAGGAAGCGGACGGCGTTTTTGGTTTTAACGTCAAAATCGTGGTCTTCGATGCGGATACGCAGTTTAACTTCCTTTACATCGATCACTCTCTGGCGCTTACGGGCTTCTTTTTCCCGTTTTTGCTGTTCATACTGGTACTTACCATAATCCATAATCCGGCATACCGGCGGTTTTGCTTTCGGAGCAATTTCCACCAGGTCCAGATGCCGTTGTTCAGCCAGATTCAGGGCCTCACTCAAGGACATAATACCCAGCTGTTCACCATCAGCAGAGTTCACGCGGACTTCTCTAGCACGAATCTCTTCATTAATTCGCAGTTCTTCTTTCGCTATGACTGCTCACCTCCATCAGTTAATCACAACTTCTCAAATTCTCAAAAATAAAAAACGGGCGAACCAAAGTCCACCCGTTCAAAATACGTATCAATGACCCTGTCGAGCGTTGCCGCAAGGTGAGAAGCAGGTGGCCTCTACTTGGTTACTTGATTATAATACCACAGAGGCCCCCCACTGTCAACCGTATTTCTTATTTTTTGTTTTTGATTTCATCCAACAGTTTGGCCGTGAAAGCATCTACGTCCATAGCCCCTTGGTCCCCTTCGCTGCGGCTGCGGACGGAAACCGTGTTGCTTTCCACTTCCTTCTCGCCGATAACCAGCATATAAGGAACCTTCTTGACCTGGGCTTCCCGGATCTTGTAGCCAATCTTTTCATTCCGGTCATCCAGATGTACCCGTACGTTCAGGGCCAGCAGCTTGTCCGTTACCTTCTTGGCGTAGTCATTGTACTTGTCCGTAATGGGCATTACCCGAACCTGTTCCGGAGCCAGCCAAGCCGGGAAAGCACCGGCATAGTTTTCAATCAGGATACCAATGAAGCGTTCAATGGACCCATACACCACTCTGTGGATCATAACCGGACGATGTTTTTGCCCGTCTTCGCCAGTATAGGTCAGATCGAATTTTTCCGGCAGCAGCATATCCAGCTGGATGGTGCCGCACTGCCAGGTCCGGCCAATGGAATCCTTCAGATGGAAGTCGATCTTGGGGCCGTAGAAAGCGCCGTCGCCTTCATTGATGGTGTACTTCAGGCCGAAGTCGTCCATGGCTTTTTTCAGGGCGCCGGTGGTCATTTCCCAGGTAGCGTCGTCACCCATGGAGTTGTCCGGACGGGTGGACAGTTCTGCATGGTAGGTCAGGCCGAAGGTAGCGTATACTTCGTCAAACAGCCGGATGGTTTCTTGGATAACGCTTTCAATCTGGCTGGGCATCATGAAGATATGGGCATCATCCTGGGTGAAGCAGCGTACCCGGAACAGGCCGTGCAGGGCACCGGACAGTTCATGGCGGTGTACCAGGCCCAATTCGCCCACCCGCAGGGGCAGTTCCTTGTAGGAGTGGGGCGTGTTGGCGTAAACCAGCATGCCGCCGGGGCAGTTCATGGGTTTAATGGCGTAATCCTGGTCATCAATCTTGGTGAAATACATATTTTCCTTGTAATGATCCCAGTGACCGGAGGTTTCCCACAGCTGCCGGTTCATGATCATAGGAGTCATAACTTCCTGATAGCCATATTTTCTATGAACTTCTCTCCAGTAATCAATCAGCGTATTGCGGATGATCATGCCGTTGGGCAGGAAGAACGGGAAGCCGGGGCCGTAATCGCTGAGCATGAAGATACCCAGTTCCTTGCCCAGTTTCCGGTGGTCGCGCTTGGCAGCTTCTTCCATCATATGCAGGTATTCTTCCAGTTCTTCTTTGGTGGCAAAAGCCGTACCATAAATACGCTGGAGCATCTTGTTGTGTTCATCGCCGCGCCAGTAGGCACCAGCAATGCTCATAAGCTTGAACGCCTTTACACGGCCCGTGGAGGGGCAATGCGGGCCGGCACACAGGTCGGTGAAGTCGCCCTGGGTATAGGTGCTGATAACGGCATCTTTCGGCAGGTCTTCAATCAGTTCCACCTTGTAGGGTTCATCTTCTGCCTTGAATTTGGCCAAAGCTTCTTCCCGGGGCAATTCATTGCGCACCAGAGGATAGTTGGCTTTGATGATTTTGCCCATTTCTTTTTCAATGGCAGCCAAATCTTCCGGCGTAAAAACGTGTTCACTGTCCAGGTCATAGTAGAAGCCTTTGTCAATGGCAGGGCCAATGGCAAACTTCGTGCCCGGGAACAGATGCTGAATGGCCTGGGCCATGACATGGGAAGCCGTATGGCGAATGGCATGGAGGCCTTCTTCAGAATCCGGAGTAACGAATTCCACCTGGGCATCGTGGTCCAGGGTATCGCTCAAATCTTTGTTGACACCGTCAACCTTGGCCAGCAGGGCTTGTTTGCCCAGTTTCTGGGACAGGCTCTTGGCAATGGACAGCAAGCTGCTGCCTGCTTCAACTTCTTTTACACTGCCATCCAGCAGTTTTACTTGAATCATTGACATGATAGTTCCTCCTCTATTCTTAGCCAGGCAAAACAAAAAACCCGTCCCTGTAATAGGGACGGGCCTAAGCTCGCGGTTCCACCCTGATTGGTTCGACAATACGAACCCTCTCGGACCCTTTAACGCAGGATTACGATCTGGCTTACTATTGGTTCAGCAGATGGTTTGAAGGTGGTTACCTGCCACTTATCCGGGTCGGTTCTCAGCATTCCGACTTCTCTGTACAGCATCTATGACAGCTTGTCCTTCGCATTACCTTTGGCTTTTGAAATTGGCTTAATTATACCACGGGAGAAAATATTGTCAACCCCGGAGAACCATTTTCCAAAAATAATCCCCTACGGGAAGCTTTTTGGAATAAAATGTAACATTTCATACATAGAAAGTACAATCTAAAAAAATGCTGAAAATTCTACTGCCTTCCAGTTGCCCCTACGCCCCCCACTCTGCTACAATCCATCTTATAAAGGGGGAGTTCAAATGGATCGTTCTGATACTATGCATACCATGTATGACAAAAAGGGCCCTGTGGTGGCCAAGAATTTTGAAAAACGGGGCTTTGCAGCCTATTACTGTCCCACCCAGGAAGAAGCTCTGTCCAAGGCCATTTCTCTGATTCCAGCCACGGATGTGGTTTCCTGGGGCGGCACCGTTTCTGCCACCCAAATCGGCCTGCTTGACTACGTAAAGGCCCACAACAAGGTGATTGACCGGGATACCGCCAAAAATCCTGCGGAAAAATGGGAGCTGATGCGCCAGGCCCTGCTCTGCGACACCTACATTATGGGCAGCAACGCCGCCACCGAAGACGGCCAGCTGTTTAACGTGGACAACAACGGCAACCGGGTAGCCGCCCTGTGTTTTGGTCCCAACCAGGTTCTGGTCATTTTGGGCATGAATAAATTTGCCCCCACCCTGGAAGCCGCCATTGCCCGGGCCCGTTCTGTGGCTGCCCCCATCAACACCCAGCGCTTTGCCATCAAAACACCCTGTCTGGTCAATGGCATGTGTGCCGATTGCCTGAGCCCCGACAGCATCTGCAACCAGTTGGTCCACACCCGCCGCAACGGCGGCCCCAAAGGCCGGATCAAAGTGATTCTGGTAGGAGAAAATCTGGGCTATTGAAGCCAAAATCCTATAAAAGGCTGTCCGTACTTGGGCAGCCTTTTTTGATTTTCCAGCTTGGTGAATTGGAGACTTCCTGATTTTCCGCTTTTTCCCGGGGTCTCACAAGGCGCCGGCTTTTACCCAAAATTAGCCCCTCAGAAGGCTGTTTATCTCTTCGTTGGCCAGTTCTTGCGCCTGCTGCCGTCTCCAATTCAGTTCCCGCGCATACTCCTGCTCGTCCAGCCCTTCCGGAATGTCCCGTTTCAGGATTTCCAGGGTCTCCTGTTCCCGTTCTTCCACATCGTCAAGGAATTTCTCCAGACTGGCCTGGGGATGTTTCAGCTCTTTTAAGAGTCTCGGATTATAATCCTTCAGGTCCTCAATCAACGCTTTCGCTCTGCTGCTGTTTTTACCCATTTCTCTCGCCTCCAAATTGTCTAAAATACCATTTCGTTTATTTCAAGCCTGGAAATTTCAGGTTTAAAATAAATTTTTATAGAAAAAGCCGATTCCCCAATCCCCATACCTACCCTACATCCACATTTCTTTTTGAAGCAATCACATGTTCCACCTTATGTAGAGCAGCCATTAAGACACTCATATAGCGTCTTGTAATATGTTTCATAGTCTACAGAATCCGGTAGTCCGGAAACGCCGCCGTCCCCAGTCTCAAGAATTTTCCAATTTCCATCTTCTAACTCGGCATAATCCACGGTGTAGTAATTGCTGCCCAGCCTGCGATAGTGGTCAATCAGCTTCTGCGGAGGCCTTGGGGTAGCTGTTCCTTGGCCCGAATTGCGACTGATTGATGCCGGTATATGGTTGATGTAAAACACTCGATATTCGTTTGTATGATTTTCATACCGTTTTAGCGGGAGGTACTCTTTAATACAGATACCGCCTGTCAGCAGGTCTCCCCGGTACTTGTAAAATTCTCCCATCCAATAATCAAACTCCTGCTGAGTTACCGCTGCATCAAAATATTTGGGGAACTTTGTTCCCTTAACTGACTTCACATAGTCTTTCACCATGAAGCGGGAGAACTGTTTCTGAAGCTCAGCCACTGGAATCTCCGCATGAAGTGGATAAATCAGCATTTTCGCTGTATCTGCCTCCACGTATGGATACACATTGGGAAAAGTATGCAGCAACTTATATTGTTCCGGACTGGTAATTAATTGGATATTCTCCTTCAGCAGCAGGTTATAAAATTTTTCATATTGCTCCGGTTTCATCATCCACCCCCTGTAAACCGCCCTTGTAAGCTCTGCGGGAGCAGTGGATAGAATCAGTCTGCCTTCCTCAAACCAGGCATCATACCCAAATAAAGTCGCTCGAAACAATCCAGTACCCAATGCTGCCAGGTACTCCTCTCGCAATTCCTCATCTACTTTCTTAGGGTCAAAATAACTGGAAGGAAAAATAAGCATACTCACCAACGCCATCACTACCTTTTTTCTTATATAAAACCTCCTGCATTCGGTGCCTGCGCTATACAGATTTTGTCGCTTCTTGGCAAAGTATCAAATCCCTCCTGTCTTTACTTCAAAATTGCCAAAGCCAGTGCAATCAGAGATATTGCCAGTGCCAGATAAGAAATATATTTGTCCATGTTTCTCCCCCCTCCTCATACGATTCATACCACAGCCCGTAATCACCCTAAGCCCTATTGCCATTACGCTTTTGCCGTGTATATTCATAAGCAGCATCATACCGCAAGCCATTATCACCAGGATACGGCTTATCGTGCTTTATTTCTTCCCACCAAATTTTCTTAGGGATTCCCTCAGGAAAAGCATCACAATAAGGACGGCCTATCATGTCTTCCCTTGGATAAACAGCATAATGTTTGCACGTCATACATTTACATATTGGAAACATAAACAAGACCTTGCCTCTTGAATAAGATCTGATTCTTTCACAGCTAGCCACACTGTAAAACGTTTGCAGTTTTTAAAATCCCTCCAGTTTTTCTTCTCCCTTCAGTATAGCAGATGTCCTGGTCAAAAAAGCTCCCAGAAGTTTTGCTGTCGTTTTCTTCCCGGCTGCCCAGTACAATTTGAACCAAACAAAAAAGGAGCCCCTCGCAGGGACTCCCTTCTTGTTGCTTATTTCTTCGGTTCACCATACAGCCGGTTCATTCCTTCCCGGGTCACCAGCCAAATCCGGCCAGCCTTTCTGGCTTCGGTTGGCAAAAACCGGGGAGCATTTCCTTTATACCCCGTACATGCCTGCTGCACCGTAACAGGAGATTTTCCCCAAATTTCCGCTGCTTCCGCAGCTGTCATCACCTCATCCAGCAACATTCCATTCACCCCCAAAATGTATCTATGCTCTTATTATGCCCGTTTGCAGGCATATCGTCAAATGGTTCCCGCGCAGTATAAGCAACAACAGCTACTGCAACAATTACCCGAAATAGGGGCTTAATCAAGCTCTCTTATTGATTTTATTTCAGAAGGGTAAAAAGTGAATCCCTTATTTTCAATTCCTGGTACGTCTAAAACTATAAATTCATCTTCATCATCTTCTATTTCACCAGCTGGATAGTAACCGGACACGTGACCTTTCCAACTCTTTTCGTCCACGTCGATTATTTCCACGTTTCGGCCTAAATATTCATATATGTTTTTCATTATCGTTCCACCCGCCTTGATACGACATGAGTTTCTGTCTTTGGGTAGTAAATTGTAAACCCTTTTGTTCCTGCTTCTCGTTGTTATGTAAGGCAAACTACCTACTACCGTGTCTTCTATAACCTCTTCGATTCTATCCTCCGTTATTACTATGCAAAATTTATTCAATTCCATGGAAATTATTAACTAATTTTTATACTTCATCTATAAAAATCGTCAGCTTATTTTTCTTCTCTCACTAAAGGCGGGTGCGTTTTCAAATACTCTTTTTTTATTTTTTCTTGTCTAGCCATTGCCTCTGCAAGTAGTCCGTCTTCATCTTCCACGATTTCAAATTTCCCGTACAGTCCTTCTTTATCAAGGGATTGCGGCCTTAACATGTAGTAAAGATAATCTTCCTCTGACTCATCAATTACGCGAATGAAAGGTGGTTCAATTCCTACCACATCATAAATCACATTAGATTTTAATAAAGTAACACCTAAATCCGGACCTACATAACGCACTTTTCCAACAATTTTTTTCTTCACGGCACATCACCTTCTCTTAATACTTTTGATTTAAATCAAACATTGAATTTCATATTAGCATTTCTGTACCAATGAAGGGCAAATAAATAGGCATCAGATTTTATTACTCCAATACATGCAGAATCAATGAAACACAATCTTTTTCGCCTGCGGTATTAAAAAGTACTCTGCCAAAACAGAAGAGCTTTTAGCTGCCTGGCAACAACGCTGCCGCCGAGATAACGATTATGGCACACGTTAAATCCGTTCTTAGTCTTCATCGTCATAGCCCAAAGTTTTCTGCGTATACTCGGTCTGCTCAAAAGTCAACGCATCACCCTGACTTATAACAATCAAGGCAATAGGCAGGGGGGCATTCAGATCGTAATTTGGAGGGGTATCAGCAAGAACGAAATAATCATCTGGTCCAAAACTCTTTCTTGCTGCTCTAAATTTTTTGACGGAAAGATGATGTTCGGCACAATATTTTTCAATCTCCGGTATTCGTTTTTCCCAATACTTAACATCTGACATCGAAATCATCCCTTCTCATAAATTTTATACAGGCATAAAGCGTACCCTGCCAAAACAGAAGTGCTTTTACCTGCCCAGCAGCGACGCTGCCGCCGAAATAATGGTTGCAGCACCCTTCACTCCATTTTTAGTCTTCATCATCATTGCCCAAAGTTTTCTGCGTATACTCGGTCTGCTCAAAAGTCAACGCATCACCTTGACTTCTAACAATCAATGCAGGAGGCAGGGGAGCATTCACATCGTAATTGGGAGGAGTATCAGCAAGAACGCAATAATCATCTGGCCCAAAACACTTTCTTGCGGCTCTAAATTTTTTGACGGAAAGATGATGTTCGGCACAATATTTTTCAATCTCCGGTATTCGTTTATTCCAATACTTCAGTACAGACATCGAAATCCCTCCTTCCAATAAAGATTATATCGGCCTTGTGAACTATAGCTGATGCCACTTCATTGATAAATCGAGTTCTAATATGTAAAACAGCCCCTGCTGGTCAACTACTGACTGAACTATAGTGCTATTATTGATAAACACTGGAAACCTTATGGGTACGAATTGGCCCCTTCAGTATTTCGCTCACATCCTAGAGCATAACAGGGGACTACAAGGCTCTTGTCTAATGTGAGCCATACAACAGCCGTCCAAAGAGAAATTACCTTGGTGCGTAGCTGCTTTGGATACGGTGAACTGCTAAGGAGTTATCAGCCAGCACGGCTGACTGAGGAAGTTTATTTTCATTTTTTCACAGCCTCTATAACTCAACATTTTCTATTTCTGAAGATATTTCCGACAGGCTTTTACCATCAAAAAATGGTTTGTTCATAACTTCCTCAATGCTTTTCATTGTTTCGTATTTATCACCATACCACACGTCGAATTCATGTGCTGAAAATGGGTCTACCCCACAATGAATACCCTTGTAATCAAAGAGTACGTGTGTAAATAAAGAACTGATTCTATCTTTTAAGATTTGGCTGTTCATAATATATCCACACCCTCCTTTCTTTCCTCATCGGCCAATTATCTTGTTGTTTTTCCAACAATTTCTTTATTCTCATTGCCGATATATCTCACCCTTTTGGAAGCAGTCTTTCTTGTGTTGTTCTATTGTCACTTTTATGGTCTTCAATTTCTTCTTTAGTATATTCATCTCTTGAATTCAAAAAACCGTGTTCCTAAACATCGACTCCTGTCGATCTTTTAAATTTTTCCAGTTGGCATCAGCTCCTTTACAGAGATTATATTCTGCCTTTGACTGCTCCTCAGTTGATTGCTGTGCCCTGGTTGTTGCAGTGCTAGTGAACTTATAAACTTTCTTCTCTTTGCTCTTCTAATATCAGTATAGCAGAAAGTATGGGTAAAAGAACGGTCAGTTCCTGCAGCAAGCTGTGTGCAATTCCACTTTTTGAGGGAAACCTGAAATGGCCTGTGTGCAAAATATGTGCACTTTTGGCAGGATACTCCTCCGCGCCCCTTTTCCGCAAACAAAAAAGAACCGCAGCCAGCCTTATTCAGGCTTGCTGCGGTTCTTGCTAAACCGTCACGGTTTCAATCCGAAAGATGGTGGAGATGAGGGGAGTCGAACCCCTGTCCGAAAGCATTGTCATGCAACTTTCTCCGAGCGCATCCGTCATACTTTATTTCGCAGCCTCATCGCCTAACGGCGGGCTAATCAGCTGCTATCTCGATGGGTTTCCCCACAGGCCTCCGAGAATTGGTCCATGGGTATCCTGCAAGTGTCGTCTGCTCTTCTTCAGCAGGAATGAAGAAGGGAGACGTTAGCATTTAAGCTGCTAAAGCGTAAGAATCGTCTGCGTTTATAACGCGTTTCCACCGTTTAATGGGGTTGATGGAATCCCAGCTCGCTTATCACACCACATCTACCCCCGTCGAAACCGGTACATCCCCAAGGGTATTTGTAACAATTTATTATAGCAGGGAATTTCCTATTTTGTAAAGCTGATAAAATTCCCTGCCCAGTCTAAAAGAAGACCTGCCGCAGCAGGTCTTCTTCCATTCCTAGTTAAGTTTACTGGCTTTGTTTTTGCAGGAATGCCCGAATGGGGCCAAAGCCTTCAATCTTGGACAGTTCCTCGCCGCTCTTTACCAGCAAGGTGGGTGCGCTTTGCACCTGGTATTTCTCTGCCAGTTCAGGATGTTCTTCCGCGAAGATTTCCCGGAAATCAGCTCCCTTGGCTTTCAGTTCCTGTACCGCCCGCTTGCAGTTGGGGCAGGTATGGGTACCAAAGAGAATCCAGTTGCTTTGGGCCGTGCTGGGAGCCTGTTCTTCCTTTACCATAAATACAGGGCGTTCTGCCTTACTGGGTTCTGCTTTGTGCAGGTAGGAATGGGCCAGGTCATAAACCTTCCGGTCCTTGAATTCCTGTACCTTGCCGTCGTTCCAGTTCTGAATCGGCCGATAGTACCCGGTGATCCGGCTGTAGACTTCGGTTTTTCCGCCGCAGTACGGGCAGGTGTATTGCTCGCCGTCCAAATAGCCGTGCTCCTTGCAGATGGAATAGGTAGGAGACAGGGTGAAATAGGGCAGCTTGTAGTTTTCGGCAATCTTCTTCACAAGGGCGGCAGAGGATTTCCAATCCGGCAGTTTCTCGCCCAAGAAGGCGTGGAAAACGGTACCGGAAGTGTACAGGGTCTGCAGTTCATCCTGGACGTCCAGGGCGGAGAAGATATCTTCGGTGTAGCCCACAGGCAGGTGGGAAGAGTTGGTATAGTACGGGGTACCGTGTTCGTTGGCGGTAATGATGTCAGGATATTGTTCCTTGTCATGCTTGGCCAGCCGATAGGTGGTGGATTCTGCCGGGGTTGCTTCCAGGTTGTACAGGTCGCCGTACTGTTCCTGGTAGTCTCTCAGGCGCTCCCGCATGTGCAGCAGCACTTCCTTGGCAAACTTCTGGGTTTCCGGATGGGTCAGGTCTTTCCGGAGCCAGTTGGCGTTCAGGCCTACTTCGTTCATACCAATCAGGCCAATGGTGGAGAAGTGGTTGTTGAAGGTGCCCAGGTACCGTTTGGTATAGGGGTACAGGCCGGCCTCCAGGAGTTTGGTGATGACCGTTCTCTTGGTTTTCAGGCTCCGGGCGGCAATATCCATCATATGGTCCAGACGGCCATAGAAGTCCTTTTCGTCCTTGGCCAGGTAGGCAATCCGGGGCAGGTTGATGGTGACAACCCCTACGGAACCGGTGGATTCCCCGGAACCGAAGAAGCCGCCGGACTTCTTTCTCAGTTCCCGCAGGTCCAGGCGCAGACGGCAGCACATGCTGCGGACGTCGCTGGGTTTCATGTCGGAGTTGATATAGTTGGAGAAGTACGGGGTACCGTATTTGGCGGTCATTTCAAACAGCAGCCGGTTGTTTTCCGTGTCGCTCCAGTCAAAGTCCTTGGTGATGGAGTACGTGGGAATGGGATACTGGAAGCCGCGGCCGTTGGCGTCCCCTTCAATCATGTTTTCGATAAAGGCCTTGTTGACCATATCCATTTCGGCTTTGCAGTCGCCGTAGGTAAAGTCGCATTCTTTGCCGCCTACAATGGCCGGCACGTCCTTCAGGTCCTCGGGAACCGTCCAGTCCAGAGTAATGTTGGAGAACGGTGACTGGGTGCCCCACCGGGAGGGAGTGTTCACGCCGTAAATAAAGGATTGGATGCATTGCTTCACTTCTTTGTAGGACAGGTGGTCCACTTTTACAAAGGGTGCCAGGTAGGTGTCAAAGGAAGAGAACGCCTGGGCTCCTGCCCATTCATTCTGCATAATCCCCAGGAAGTTTACCATCTGGTTGCACAGGGTGGACAGGTGGCTGGCCGGGGAAGAAGTAATCTTGCCGGGGATGCCGCCCAGGCCTTCCTGGATCAGCTGTTTCAGGCTCCAGCCGGCGCAGTAGCCGGTGAGCATGGACAGGTCGTGGATGTGCATGGCAGCGCTCTTGTGGGCATCCGCCACTTCCTTGTCATAAATTTCGTTGAGCCAATAGTTGGCTGTAATGGCACCGGAGTTGGACAGGATCAGACCGCCTACAGAATAGGTCACAGTGGAATTTTCCTTTACCCGCCAGTCGTTGACTTTCAGGTAGTTGTCCACCAGGTCCTTGTAGTTCAGCAAAGCGGAGTTCACGTTGCGAACCTGTTCTCTTTGTTTCCGGTACAGGATATACGCCTTGGCCACATCAGCATAGCCCGCATCGGACAGGATTTTTTCCACGCTGTCCTGGATGCTTTCCACACCAATCAGGTCGTTTTTGATCTTAGGGTCAAAGTCAGCTGTCACCTGCAGAGCCATCATATTGATAATACTGGGATGATAGTTCTTATGCAGTGCCTCAAAGGCCTTTGTAATTGCCTTACTGATTTTGGCAATTTCGAAGTCTACGATTTTGCCATCCCTTTTTACCACCGAATACATGGCTGATTCCCTCTTTCATTTCGATTTCGCAATTTCTGTGTGCTTGTTTATTCTACCCCGTTTCCCGGGTGTTGTCAATATGATGTATTGTTTATTTTAATAAATACTATATATAGTATGTTTACGCTTTTTAACAATTTTTCACGGAAATCTCCCAAAGCCCCAGTACATGGGTTCTCTCCCGTTCTGAGTGTAAGGTCAGGTCCCTGGAAAAAAGAAATTTTGCGTTCCTCTTGACCTGTATCTTGTGTCAAGAGGAAAATTTTCCGAATTTTTTCAAAAACACCTGTCCAAGCAGCATAAACAAATATTCGCTGTCTAAAAATAATTTCACAAAAGTCAAGCAGCCAGCGGTTGTCCGCCAGCTGCTCCGCCAGGTTCCTGCTAAACGCCCCGGAGTGCCACCTTGTCCGCCACCGGCCGCAGCAATTGCGCATAGGCTTCCAGTTCTTCTTTGGTGGGAGCAGAAAGGCCGGCAAAGGGTACCGTATCCCGGTCCTGGAAGGCCTGGAGGTAGTAGGCGGGAATCTTCCTGCCGTAGGCCTCTACCAGGGGCAAAAACGCCTTCTGCAGTTCCTGAAACCGTTCCTTGGTATGCAGCTGTGCCACAGTGGTGGTACGCAGCTCAAAGGCCGTTTTATGAGAAAAGAGCAGCCGCAGGCTCTGCCAAATCAGGTCCAAGGGCACCTGCTCCACCCCACTGGCTGCAGCATAGCCCTGGGGAGAATTCTTGATGTCCATGGCCACGTAGTCTACCAGCTTTTTGTCCAGCAGTTCCTGCAGCACCGCTGGATAGCAGCCATTGGTATCCAGTTTGGTCAGATACCCCAGTTGTTTCAGCTCTCCCAAAAAATCTGCCAGGTCCGGCTGCATACAGGGTTCTCCCCCGGAAACCACCACACCGTCCAAAATGCCCTGTCGCTTTCTTAAATACTCCAGGATATCTGGGATATGAAGGGCCGGGATTTGGGCGTCCAGAAGCTCACTATTGTGGCAATAGGGGCATCTCAGGTTGCAGCCGCCGGTAAACAGGGTGCAAGCCACCTTATCCGGATAATCCACCAGACTGAGTTTTTGCCAGCCCGCAATGAACATATGCCATGCCTCCTTCAAAATTTCCTGCTGCGTGTCAGACGGGCCTAAGTCCAGCCCAGCCTGCCGCGCTGCTTTGGCAAAAGGCTCCTGCCCAGACAGGAAAGCCCTTCGCCCGTTGTTTAATACTGTGCCGGACCACATTGCCAGTTCCGGCACATAACCTTCCCTATGATACCACAAATCGGACCCTTTGCTGCAGCTTTTCCGAAATCCTCAGTTTTTCTTATAGTTCTACAAGCTAGCAATCTTGTGTACATAATACAATATGCATAATTATTTTTCTATGTCGGTATTTTTGGAATATTCATTCATTAAGTAATTCAATCATAATTTGTGGTTTGCAAAAAAGCCGCGCGGGTCACCTGCCAGGCACTCCCGCAGCCCAGCCAAACGTCTCCCATTCCCGGCCCCGCGAAAGTACCTGGCGCGCCCCCGGGGAACCCTCCAGACAAATACCCAGCCTGTGCAGTTTACTGCCGGCTTCCCCTTCTCCCCAGGTTCCAACGTAAAAAAGCAGCCATTCCGGAAAACCGGAATGGCTGCTTGGCAGGCCTTCTGGAGCAAACCCAAGACTGCGAAACTGGCCAGATTACATCAGGCCGTGAGCAAAGTTCAGGAACCAGGTGATGATCACTGCGTTGGTGATATTGCTCAAGAAACCGCCGATAACGGGCACTACGAAGAATGCCAGTTTGGAGTATCTGTAGGTATCGCAGACGGTGGTCATGGTGGTCATGGATACAGGCACAGCGCCCAGACCGAAACCAGTATGGCCAACGGAGATGATAGCTGCATCGTAATCCTTGCCCATCAGCGGGAAGTCTACCAGGTAGCAGTAGAAGATGATGAACACAGCTTGTGCCATGCACAGGATGAACAGCTGCAGGCCCAAACCGGACAGCTGCCACAGTTTCATGGAGATGATGGACATAGCTACGAACAGACCCAGGGAGAAGTCGCTGACGGTGTCAATGCCTTCGTACAGACGGTCATGGTTGCCAGGTTTGGAATCGTAGTACAGACGTACCAGAATACCACCCAACATGCAGCATACGTGAATCGGGAAGTTGATGGAGAAGTGTTTCAGGATTACCATGAAAACGTCACCAACGCCCAGAGCCAGCATCATCAGGAACATAGCTTGAATAACGTCCCCTTTGTAGATGGCTAAACCAGTAGCATTACCAGTTTCTTCAGCAGACAGGCCCTTACCATCTTGGGAAGGATCTTCCAGGTGATGTCTTCTGATAATGAAACGGCCGAACGGACCACCGATGATGGAACCGGAAATCAGGCCGAAGGTAGCAGCTGCAATAGCTACTTCCAGGGCAGCCGGAGCGCCCATGTTAACAGCTACCGGAGCAAAAGCAGCAGCGTTGCCGTGACCACCGGTCATAGGAATGGAACCGGTCATCATAGAAATCAGCGGCGGAACGTGCAGAACTTGGCCCAGGCCAATGGCCAGAGCGTTCTGCAGGGCTGCCAGGACGGCTGCGGAAATGCAGAACAGGACAACATACTTACCACCGGTTTTCAGCAGGGACAAGCTTGCTGCAGCACCGGAAGCCGCGAAGAAGATACAGTAGAACAGGTTGTTGGCTACTTTGTAATCGAAGTTCAGTTCACAAACGCCAAATTCATACAGTGCCAAAGAAATGATTGCAAAAATCGTACCGCCTACTACAGCACCGGGCAGACAATATTTCTTCAGGATGGAGAACTTGCTTCTCAGCCAGTTACCAAACCAGATAGACAATACAGCCAAAGCCAGTGTGTGGAACATGGATAATTTGATTACCATAGGTCCCATAAAATAATACCCCCTCTAATAATAAAAACCCTCTTTGGAAAATCATGTAGCGCTCCAGTTGCATGACTTTCTCTTGAGGGTTATTGTATCATGTTGCATATGAAATTTCAATGCAATTATCAGAAGATTTGCACCTATAATTTTTTCTTAATGATTCTGTAATGGTGTACTTTTCAAACAATGGGATCAATCTGGCCCTTTTGTTTCATTTCTTCCGCTTCTGCCCGCAGCCGCTGGATTCTTTGCTCCGTGGACGGATGGGTGCTGAACAGGGCCTTGGCATCCCGGGCACTAAAAGGCGAGATAATAAACATATGGGCTGTAGCTTCCGTAGCCCGGGGCATGGTACGCATATAGGCGTAGCCGTCAATCTTTTCCAGGGCGTCCGCCAGGGCGTCAGGATCTCCGCAGAGCTCACCCCCGGTATGGTCCGCCATATATTCCCGGGTCCGGGAAATGGCCAGTTGGATAATGGCTGCTGCCAAAGGTGTCAGCACCAGAATCAGGATGGCCCCCAGCGGGTTTCTCCGGTCATCGTCCCGGCTGCCGCCGAACCAATAGGCAAAACGGGCCAGCAGGGAAATCACCCCGGCCATGCCGGCCGCAATGGTGCTGATCAGGATATCGTTGTGTTTGACATGGCTCATTTCGTGGCCCAGAACGCCGGCGATTTCCCGGGGTTCCAGGGTTTCCATTAGGCCCGTGGTCACGCAGACCGCTGCGTGTTCCGGGTTTCGGCCGGTAGCAAAGGCGTTGGGCAGAGCCGTATCCACCACGTACACTTTGGGCATGGGCAGTCCAGCCCGCTCAGCCAAACGGGCTACAATGCCGTAGAGCATGGGGGCACTTTGGGCGTCCACCGGTTTGGCCCGATACTGGGCAATGACCATTTTGTCACTGAACCAATACATCAGTACGTTGGACAACAGGGAAAAAGCCAGCATAAAGGTCATGCCGCTGGTTCCTCCCACATAATCACCAATCAAAAGCATCAGGGCTGTCAGAAAGCCCATGAGCAGGGTCGTTTTCAGCATTGCAGATTCCTCCTATTGCAAAAGGTCCGTTACCGGGACCAGGGTAATGCCGGAAGTCTTTACTGCGGCTTCGCTGCGCCGCCAGGCCTCCGCCGTGTTGGGGCGGGCGTGGCAGATGACAATCATGGCTCCGTAGCGGTCCGCGTCTTTGATGGCTTCCGCAATTCGCTCCTGAATGGCCGCAATATCGCTGCTGTTATCCAGGAACATACTATTATGCCCCGTAAGAATCCCTTCCTGCCGGGCAATTTTTTCTGCCACCGAAGTACTGATGGTCCGGCTGTCCACAAAGAACAGGCCGTCCCCGCCAATAACCTTCAGCGCCGCCCGAATGGTAGGCCCATCGGAGGTGGCTTTGGAACCCTGGTGGTTGTTGACCCCCTGGATTCCTGGCAGGCTGTCGATGGCTTCGCGGGTATAATTTTGGATTTGTTCAGCGGTCATCCCCACCCGTACAGCCCGGGTCTCAGAACTGCCGCCGCTGACAGGTTCCATGGGCAGGTGCAGCATGGCAATGTGCCCGCTGCCCTTAATGATGGACAGGGCCTCACTGCTGTTGGGTTTAAAGGGAATCACGGCATAACTAAACGGAAAAGGCAGGCTGGTCAGGGTCCGTACCGGATCCAGGGCGTAGCCGCAGTCGTCGATAATGACGGCCAGTTTCCCGTGATATTTTTGACCGGACAGCGCTGCCAGGGGACCTTCCTCCCTTGTAGCGGAAGAAGGCGAAGCCTTTTGCTGGGGCTCCGTCTTCTTGGCCGGTGGTTTTTCGGTTTTGGTTTCCGGGGTTTTCTCTGACGGGTGCAGATTCTTTTTCACGGTATCGGTAATGGTTTTGGCCGCAGAGCCAGGAACCGTCTCCGTTCCTCGCCCTGTGGCTGCATACACCATTCCCACCAGGACGGCACATACGGCCAGTCCCAGCAGCCAGCGGAAGGGACCCCGTTTCCCCCGCTGGCTTCTTCTGGTGGCTCTTTTTTTCATAATCTGTCCTTTACGCTCTGGGGTGTGCCTTGTCGTACACAGCCTTCAGGCGGTTGTTGGTCAAATGGGTATAAATCTGGGTAGTGGAAATATCCGCATGTCCCAGAAGTTCCTGCACCGTACGCAGATCCGCTCCGTTGTCCAGCATATGGGTGGCAAAGGAGTGGCGCAGGATATGGGGCGTCAGGGACTTGTTGATGCCAGCCTGCTGCCCGTAGGTTTTGATGATCTGCCAGAAACGCTGCCGCGTCATGCCGGTACCCCGCACCGTCAGAAACAGCAGATCACATTCCCGGCCCGCCTTCAGAAAATGAGGACGCACCCGGTTGATGTACTCTTCCAAATAGGACACAGCATATTTCCCCAAAGGAATAAGCCGTTCCTTAGAGCCCTTGCCATAGGCAATGACGTAATGGGTCTGCAGATTTACGCTGGAGACCGTCAGGCTCAGCAATTCTGTGACCCGCATGCCGGTGGCGTACATGACCTCCAGCATGGTCCGGTCCCGAAAGCCCTCGTTTTGGCTCAGGTTGGGCTGGGCAAACAAACGCTTTACTTCGTCCAGGCTCAGGACCTTGGGCAGCAACATACCGCGGCTGCCAGCCTCTACCACTTCCGACGGGTCATCCTTGATGTAGCCTTCCGTTACCATAAAACGGAAAAACGACTTCAGGGCGGCCAGTTTCCGGGCGGAAGAAGTAGCTGCATAGTTTTCAGCTTTCAGCACCTGCAAATATTGGACGATATCATCCCGGGTAATTTCCGAGAGGCTTTTCTTGGTCCAGGTTGCAAACAGGCGCAAATCTCTGCCGTAGGACTCTCTGGTATTTACCGAGAGCCCCAACTCTACGGTCAGATAGTCCAGAAAGGTTTCGATCTCTTTTTCCAGCTTGTTTTTTAGTGTCACCCTAATCATTTCCTTTTTTTAGGACTAAGACAGGTTCTGCCTCCAAGGGTGCGATGGTAGAAATAGCGTGCTTATAGATCAGCTGCTGTTTTCCCTCGGACTCCATGATGACAGTAAAGTTGTCAAATCCCCATACTTTTCCTCTTACTTGAAAGCCGTTCAGCAGATAGATCACAATGGACCGTTTCTCACTTCTGACTTTGTTCAAAAAGCTGTCCTGTAAATTTAGCGGTTTGCTGGTGGTTGTTGTCATAATTCTTTACTCCCCTTAGTAAAAGTTCTTTTGGTGCAAGTCCTCCATCATTTCTTTGATGCAAGCCTCATAACAGGGTGGTTCTGTCAGTTCAAACCAATGGATATAGGGCATTTTCTTGTACCAGGTAATCTGCCGTTTGGCAAAGTTGCGGGTGGCCTGCTTGATTTTGTCAATGCATTCCTGCCTGCTCCACTCCCCATCAAAATAGCGCAGGACCTGTCTGTAGCCAATGCTCTTCATAGATTGGGCATCCCCCTCGACGCCTTCCTCCAGAAGTGCCTTGGTTTCCTCAAACAAACCCTGTTCCACCATGATGTCAACCCGGCGGTTAATCCGCTGGTACAAAATTTCCCTGGGCATAATCAAGCCATAGACAGCGGCTTCATAGGGGCTTTCCGGGGCCCTTTCCACCGAAACCCTGTCTCCGCCCAGTATGGTTTCTACACTTCTTATTATACGCCTTCTGTCGTTAATCTTCAATTGTGCAGCGGCTTGTGGATCAAGTTCTTTTAAGCGCTGGTAAAGGGCTGCATTGCCGTTATGTTCGGCAAACTCCTCTAATTCCCGGCGTAGCTTGGCAGATTCATCCACCGAAGAAAATTCGTACTTCTCCAGCAGTGCCTTGATGTAGAGCCCAGTTCCCCCTACAATAATGGGCATCTTGCCCCTGGCCTGGCAATCTCTAATCAGGGCATCGGCCTGCTGCTGAAAATCCACCACCGAATATTTTTCATTGGGTTCCAAAATATCAATAAGATGGTGGGGCACCAGGGCCAGTTCTTCCGGCGTAGGCTTAGCCGTAGCTACATTCATCCGGTGGAAAACGCACATGGAATCCCCGGAAATGATTTCTCCATCCAGCTCCTGGGCTAAACGGATGCCACAGTGGCTTTTGCCGGTAGCCGTAGGGCCGGTGATAACAATCACCTTGGGTTTAGTTTCCATGATTCCTCCTGACAATTCCGTATTTTACCTTGCTGTAGCGGCCGCCCTGGATTTCCTGGGCACCCAGGTTTTCCAATACTTCCCGGAAGCGCTCCTTGATCACTACCCGAGGTGCCACCCGCAGAGCCTCCTCCACGATTTCCCGGTCCAAAGGGTGCTTGTAGGAAGCTGGCCGCAGGGAAGTCATGCTGGAGGAACCCTCCACCGGCCGCTGGAACATGGGGTCCAGGTACACCACCGTAAAAGAATTGTCCGGCAGCTGCCGCAAAAGTTCTTTCGTAATACCGTGACGTACCTCTATCCGCCGCAGGGCTGCCAAAAAGTCAGATTCTCCTTCACTGTAGTTTTTAAGACCCAGGGAGGTCATTTTGTAGATAACCGGGGAAGCCTCCGTTCCCAGCACATACCCGGTAGGTCCTACCAAAAAGGACGCCACCGCTGCGTCCGCCCCCAGGCCCAGAGTCCCATCAAAGAACCGATCTCCGGGCTTTAACTGGCAGGCTCGCGCCAGATGGTCCGGCTCCCCTCTTTTAATCACTTTGATGCGGAGCATGGCCATGCCGGGATGGTAGCGCATAACCCCCTGCTCCGTATACACCTGGGGTCCCAGCCGGGTGGCTGCCAATAAGGCCTTCAGCCCGTACCGGCGGAGCATTTCTTCCAGGCCCCCTTCCCTCTCCAGGAAGGGCAGGTGCAGCTCTTTGGCCCAGGCCTGGGCTTCCAGCACCTGGTCCGTGCCGCCTTTGCGGCCCACTGTTACTGCATAGTCCACAGCTGCCTCCTTACGTCCGTTTGAACATATGGTACAGCTCCTGGCTGGTCAGTTTGATCATGCAGGGCCGTCCATGGGGACAGGTAAAGGGGTGCTCCGTATTGAGCAGTTCCAGGATTACCTGGCGCATCTGCCGGATATTCAGGATTTCTCCCGCCCGGATGGCGCTGTGGCAGGCGGCGTAATGCAGCACTTCCTCCCGCAGGTCGCTGGGCCGGATGGTTTTGTTTTCCGACAGAAGCTTCAAAATATCGTCGATAAAGCCCTCCGCCTGGCTGCCTTCCACATCGGCGGGCAGGGCGGACACCCGGAGTACCGTTTCCCCAGCGGGCTCCGCATCCACCCCCAGCTTCAGAAATTCTTCCCGGTATTCTTCCACTGCATCCACATCCTGTTTGGTAACGTTGAGAAACAGGGGAATCAGGAGCTGCTGGCTGGGAATTTCCTGCTGCTGCCGAATAAACCGGTCGTACATAATCCGCTCATGGGCAGCGTGCTGGTCAATCAGGTACAAAGCCGTTTCCGACTGGGCGATGATAAATACCCGGTCCACCTGGCCCAGGGGCCAGATGACGTCCACGCCGGAAGTCCCTTGGGGCAGTGCTTCCCCGGGCTCTCCCTGGCTTTGGGCCAAAGGTGCTTCGTAGGCGCTGGGAAGGGGCTGGCTGCTATTGGTTGCATACTCGTCCCGACGCTGGGCCGCATAAAGATTTTCCCGTTCCTCCTGGGTCACGTCCGGCGTTTTCCACACCTGCTGGCCAAAAGCCGGGTTCTTGGGGAAGGAACTAGAAGCAAAGGTGCTGCTGCCAAAGGACTGGTTCCGGCCTTCCCGTCCCCGGTCTCCCCCGGTAAACAGCGGAGCTTCTTCCTTCACCAGGCCCACATGGGCTGGCTGGGGTTCCTCGGCTAACGCCGGCATGGCTGCCGCCAGGGTATTTCCTGCTTCCGGCCGTCCGGCCATGGGCTGGGTCAGCGCCTTGCACAGGGCATGGTATACGGCCCGGTACACCGCCGACTCGTCCCCAAACTTGATTTCACTTTTTTGGGGATGGACGTTGATATCGATACTATGGGTATCCACCAGGATATTCAGCACGGCAAACGGAAAGCCTGCCTTGGGAATTTGGGACTGGTAGGCGTGGTCAATGGCCTTGCTGACCATCCGGTTGTTGATGGAGCGGCCGTTGACAAACAGGGTCTGCCAGGTCCGGGTTCCTTTAAGCAGCGTAGGCCGGCTGATATAGCCCTTTACCTGGATGCCGTCCTGCTCATGGTCCACGGTCAGCAGCTGCTTGGTCACTTCCCCACCGTACAGGGCACTGATGGTATCTGCCACGTCCCCGCTGCCCGGGGTGTTGATCACTTCCTTGTCATTATGGGTCAAGGTAAAATGCACATCCGGCCGGGACAGGGCCATGTGGGTAATCACTTCGGAGATATAGCGGCCTTCGGTGTTTACCGTCCGGAGGAATTTCCGCCGAGCGGGCACATTGTAGAACAGGTCCTTTACCGTTATGGTGGTGCCCACATCACAGCCCATGGGCTCTACCTCCATATTTTCTCCTCCGTCCAGGGTCAGCGAGGTGCCAAATTCGGCACCGGGCTCCCGGGTGAGCAGAGAAAAATGGGAAACGGACGCAATGCTGGGCAGGGCTTCCCCCCGAAAGCCCAAGGTATGCAGGGTCAGCAAATCATCCGCTTTGAGAATTTTACTGGTAGCATGACGCAACACAGCCATCCGGGCATTTTCCTCGTCCATGCCGGAGCCATTGTCCTTGACCCGGATAAATTCCGTGCCGCCAGCAAATATGGTCACGTCAATCTGGTCCGCCCCAGCGTCCAGTGCGTTTTCCACCAGTTCCTTTACTACCGAAGCCGGCTTTTCTACTACTTCACCGGCAGCAATCTGGTTGGAAGTGGTTTGGTCCAACAGATTTATTTTTTTGCTCAATAGGTTTTACCTCCCTCCCGTTTGGCTTCTTCCTGAAGCTTATAGAGTGTATTAAGCGCCTCCAGGGGCGTCATGGTCATTACATCCAGGCTGCACAGGGTTTCCCGCAGGGCGTCCCCAAACAAACTGGGCTCCGCCGCCTGCTGGGCAGGGGCAGGCTCAGGGGCTGCTTTGGTCTTACTGGGAGCAGGCGCCGCCGTGGGCAGCCCGCTCTTGGCGTATTCTGCCAGCAGTTCATCCGCCCGCTTTACCACCGCATCCGGCAGCCCTGCCAGCTTGGCTACATGAATCCCGTAGCTCCGGTCCGTGCCCCCCGGCACAATCCGGCGCAGGAACAGGACCTCCCGGCCCTTTTCCTTTACCGCTACGGAGTAGTTCTTGATGCCCGCTTCCTGGTCTTCCAGTTCAATCAGTTCGTGGTAATGGGTGGCGAACAAGGTTTTGGCCTTAATCTTTTCGTTAATGAATTCCACCACCGCCCGGGCAATGCTCATGCCGTCGTAGGTGCTGGTACCCCGGCCTACTTCGTCCAGGATAATCAGGCTGCGGCTGGTAGCGTACTTCAGAATATTGGCCACTTCGTTCATTTCCACCATAAAGGTGCTCTGGCCGGTGGCCAGGTCGTCGCTGGCCCCTACCCGGGTAAAGATACGGTCCACCGGGCAGATATCCGCCTCCCGGGCGGGAATAAAGCTGCCCATTTGGGCCATCAAAGTCAGCAGTGCCACCTGGCGCATATAGGTGGATTTACCGGCCATGTTGGGGCCCGTCAGGATAATCAGCCGCTCATCGGTGTTGTTCAGGTGCACGTCGTTGGGCACAAACAGCTCCCGTTCCAGCAGTTTTTCCACCACCGGATGCCGGCCGTCCTTAATCTGGATTTCCTGCCGGTCGTTGAGCCGGGGGCACACATAGCTGCCCTTAAAGGCTGCCATGGCAAGGGAATACAGCACGTCCAGTTCCCCAATGGCCCGGGCCGTTTCCTGGATTTCCACCAGGTGGTCCCGAATCTCCTGGCGAATCTCGTTGAACAGGTAGTATTCCAGCTGCTGGATTTTTTCCTTGGCGCTGAGAATCTTGTTTTCAAATTCCTTCAGCTCCGGCACAATGTACCGTTCCCCGTTGACCAGGGTCTGCTTCCGGACGAAGTTGTCCGGCACCTGGGAAACCATGCCCTTGGACACTTCGATATAGTAGCCGAACACCTTGTTGAACCCTACCTTCAGTGTCCGGATGCCGGTTTCTTCCTTGATTTTCTGCTCGAAATTCTGCATCCAGGCATTGTTGTTTTCCGCAATGTCGTGGAGTTCGTCCAGCTCAGCATTAAAACCCGTACGGATCATGCCGCCGTCCCGCAGGGAAAAAGGCGGCTCGTCCACAATGCCCCGTTCCAGTACGTCCAGAATATCGCTGTGGAGAGCAATGCGCCGGTTCAGGACCCTCAAAAGGCCGTCCGGGTGGGTTCCCAGCCATTTTTTAATTTGGGGCAATTCCCTAAGGGCCGCTCTCAGCGCCGCCATATCCCGGGCATTGGCAGAACCCACTTCCAGCCGGGAAAGAATCCGTTCCAGGTCGGTGATTTCCTTCAGGCTATCCCCCAACCCGTTCCGGAACTTCACATCTTCCACCAGGGTGCCGATGGCCTGCTGGCGCTGGCGGATTTTTGCCACGTCAAGAAGGGGAGCTTCCACCCACTGGCGCAGCTGCCGGGCTCCCATGGCAGTCTGGGTATAGTCCAGCACATCCAAAAGGGTCCCATGCCGGGAGCCGTCCCGCATATTCTTCACCAGTTCCAGGTTACGGATGGCAGTGGCATCAAGCGCCATCACCTGGTCCGTGGTAATCTCCTGAAGCTGGTTGATTTGGGCCAGGTCGCTTTTTACATTTCCGTGGATATATTGCAGCATGGCTTCCACGGTCCGGTGCACCAAGGGGCGCTTCAGGGCCGGGTTGTCGCTGCCGAAATGCTGACTGAAATAATCCAGCCCCGGCGCCGGGTCAAAATGGTTCAGCATACAGTCCGGCAGCTTCTGCTGGAGCTTGTCCAGCAGGGACTGGAAGGCTTCATTGTCTTCCGTCAGCACCAGTTCAGCCGGCTGCAGCCGGTACAGCTGGTCCAGCACCGCTTCCTCCCGGTTCTTGCCCCCGGCAATATACCAGGCACATTCCCCAGTGGAAACGTCTGCAAAGGCCAAACAATAGTTGTCCTGGTCCTGGGTCAGGCAGGCCAGGTATTGGTTATGATTTTCTTCCAGCACCGCATCACTGAGCACCGTTCCCGGTGTCAGAATCTTGGTGACCTCCCGTTTTACAATGCCAACGGCTTTTTTCGGGTCTTCCATCTGGTCGCAAATGGCAATCTTGTAGCCTTTTTTGATCAATTTGGCCAGGTAGCTGTCCACGGAATGGAAAGGCACGCCGCACATGGGCATGGCATCACTGCCCCCGGCCCGTTTGGTCAGGGTCAGGTTCAGTTCCCGGGACGCCGTAATGGCATCGTCAAAAAACAGTTCGTAAAAGTCACCCAGGCGGAAGAACAGCAGCTCGCCCTGATGTTCTTCCTTGATTTTCAGATACTGCTGGACCATGGGTGTATAAGTGGTCATAATTCTGCACGTCCTTTGAGCAGCCAGGTTTGGGCTTTTTCAATGGTCACCGGCACCACGTCCCCGGGGTTGAAAATTCTATCCCCTACGGGCCACAGCACCAGCTTGTTGCCGTCCGTACGGCCGCTCCACATTTGTTTGTTGTTATGGCTTAGACCCTCCACCATAATGGGCAGGGTCTTCCCCACCAGTTCTTGGTTGTGTTTCAGTCTGTGTTTGTTTTGCAGCTCCATCAGCCGGTTCAGCCGGTCCTTCTTCACCGCTTCCGGCACCTGGTCTTCCATGGCAGCAGCCGGCGTTCCGGACCGCTTGGAATAGATGAAGGTGTAGGCTGCATCGTAGCGGACTTCGTCAAAGAGGCTCATAGTCTGGGCAAAGTCCTCTTCCGTTTCCCCGGGGAACCCCACAATAATGTCCGTGGTCAGCACCGCATTGGGTACATAGCTGCGGATGCGCCGCACCAGTTCCAGGTAGGATTCCCGGGTATAGCCCCGGTTCATGGCCTGCATAATCCGGGTGCTGCCGCTTTGCACGGGAATATGGAAATGCTTGCACACGTGGCGGCTTTCGGCCACAGCCTTGATCAGTTCCTCGCTCATATCACGGGGATGGCTGGTCATATAGCGGACCCGTTCCACTCCGGGAATCCGGTCCACCTGGCGCAGCAGCTGGGCAAAGGCATTGGCCTCACCCCGGTCCTTGCCATAGGAGTTTACGTTCTGGCCCAAAAGGGTAAATTCCCTGTAGCCCAGGGCTACGGCCTTTCTGATTTCCTCACAGATGGCTTCCGCACTGCGGCTCCGTTCCCGGCCCCGAACATAAGGTACGATGCAGTAGGTGCAGAAGTTGTTGCAGCCGTACATAATGGGCACCCAGGCCGCGTATTCGCTTTTCCGGACAAAATGGCCTTCAAACTCCTGGGGCATAATAGTCAGGTCGTTGTAGATACCTGCTTTCCGGTTCTTTTCCGCCAGATATTCCTGCAAAATGGCCTTGAATTTGTTCACATGGGCCGTGCCGATGAGCAGGTCCACCTGGGGATAGGTCTTGAGAAAGTCTTCCCCATCCTTTTGGGCCATGCAGCCTGTGACGCAGAGCACCTTGTGGGGATCCTTGGCCTTTACGGCCTTCATCTCGCCGATTTTTCCCAGGATCTTCTTCTCTGCACTTTCCCGGACACAGCAGGTGTTGATCAGAATCACGTCTGCTTCATGAAAGTCTTCTGTATAATGATAGCCCAGGTCGGACAATTGCCCGGCGTAATGCTCAGAATCGCTTTCATTCATCTGGCAGCCGTAATTGAGAATGGTATACGTTTTATTCATGGTCATGCAGGTTCTCCTCTAATTTAATCGTGATATTTTATTGTACCATGTTTGCTGGTTCCGGGGCAAACGGTTGACCTGCCGTCCCAACGGAAAAAGGACCGACTGGAACCAATTTTGTTCCAGCGATCCTTTGTTTTTGCGTATTGCTCGCAGCATATTATTGTACTCCCGGGAAAGCAGTCACGTACTGGATCCGGATGTCCGGAAAACTGGTAACGAACTGAACGGTAAAATCCTCCCCGTATTCCACAAACTGCCATTCTCCAACTTCCGAAGGAAAATGGTCCACTACTTTTACTTTCAGGTCCGGGAAACTGGTAACCACCTGGACTTTTACATCCGGGTTGTATTCCACAATCCGCACCTTGCCCATCAGTTTAATGCCATTGAAATAGCCGCCTGCATTAATGGGTGACGATGCCAGCGCAGAAGCAAAAGGCACCAGCACCAGCAAAAGAATCAGCCAAACACGCCCCAAGGTTTTCTTCACGGTACATCCCTCCCTTTCCTCTATTATAACAGAATTCCTGTATTTTTTCAGTTAGGGGAGTCGGGAAAATCCGTGGGAAAGTCTTTATGCCGGTGGGCAATGGGAATCCAGGCCCGCTGGGGCTTAAACAGGGAATATACAGCCACCAGGCTGATCAAAAGGCAGTACAGCCCGCTGGTCAGAATCCCCGGCAGCATCTTGGTCAGGCTCAGCCCACCCTTTGCTGCAGAGTAGGTGCCAATGCCCAGGCTCAGCAGGTAGAGAAAAATCCACCACAGTACGTCCTTGGGAGCAAACAGCGGCAGCCCCGAAACAGCGTTGTACAGCAGCCAAAACACATTGGAAATGAAATAGAAGCCGAACACCGTGCACATCAGCATGGGCACAAAGTTATCAATCAGCCGGGCATCCGGTTTGGCCCGAAAATGCCGGAACCAGACAGTACGATAGTGCTGGGCAATCTCAAAATTTCCCGTGCACCACCGGCGCAGCTGCTTGATCATGGTGCCAAAGCCTGTAGGCTGCTCGTCATAGAACCGGGCCTCCTCCTGATAATCGGAAAAAACGCCCTTAAAGTTCTGCTGCATGGAAAATTCCATGTCCTCGGTAATGGTCACCGTATGCCACCCCTCCGGCTCCAACAGGGACAGGTCAAAGCCAAACCCCGTACCGGAAATAATGGCGGATAGGTTCATGCTGTGGTGGGGCTTGCAAAGCAGGTTATCCACCGTCAGCCAGTACATGCTGTACCATTCACTGATGATATTATCATAGGGATTGAGCGGGAGCCGGTTGCCCATAATCAGGCGGCCGCCCCGGTCAAAGCTCTGGTTCAAGGCGGACAAAAAGCCCGTATCCGCCACATTATCCGCATCAAAAATAACCATATGGGTAAAACGCCCGGGATTTTTCTCCAGGATCAGCGGAATGCCCCAGGTGAGTACGGCGCCCTTCCCCGTCCGGGGGCCGCTGCTCCGTTCATACACTGTCACCTGTTCAAAGGTCCGGCCCACCGCTGCGGTGCGGTCAGAACAATGATCCGCCAGCAAAAACACGTGGAATTTATCCCGGGGATAATCCTGCTCCGCCAAACTCTGGAGCAGTTTCCCCACCACTGCTTCCTCATTATGTGCGCAGACAACTACTGCCATAGAGCAATAGGCTCCGCTTCCTGGTTTGTCTTTTTTGGGGTGCAGCAGGCCCATGAGGGTGGTGCCTGCAACCCAGAGAAAGGTAATCAGCAGCAGAAGCTGCACAAGTAAGGTGATCGTGTACATGGTAACCATCCTTTTAGAAACCGGTCATGACCAATAGCAGGAGGGCAAAAACCCCCATGGTATATTCCACCACCTTGGAATGGAATTCCGGCGGCACCATCAGTGCCAGGCCTGCTGCCAGAAACAACCCGGTAAGAGTAATCCGCAGCATAGCCACCGCCATATTCCGGGTAGTGGTTTTCTTATCTTCCAGGCGTCGCCACAGGGCTTCGCCCTTTCCTGCAAAGAAATAGGCCGAGGCCTTTCTGTACAGGAGGAAACCGCCTGCCAGGGTAAAAAGCAAGGTAGGCAGCAGAATTTTGAAAAAGGAGGCTGAAAAAGGAACCACTTGGTAGATTTCCGCACCCACCGCCGGATAAACCGCCATGGGAGCCACGGCCAAAAGGCCCAAAATCACAAACATGGTAACGGTCCGCTGGTCATACAGTGCCAGCCGGGGTTCCTGGGGACTTTTCATTCCCTGCCAGACCCGGAAGGGCAGATAAGCAGAAATCAGGGCTGCCAGAAATTCCAAAGGAATCTGGTTTAGATTGGCTCCCACAAGAAAAAGCGCCAGGGCACTGCCAAAGGCTGCACTAATAGCGCCCAGCCGGCCAAAAATCAGGCCGTAGGGCAGCGACAGCATGGCTTCCAGCCGCAGCCCGGACACCTGGGGCACCACCCTTACCGCACTGGAGATCAGTGTAAATACTGCATAAAGAAGAACCAGGCAGCAGCCTGTTTTCAATCGTTTCTGCATGAAAATCCCTGCTTTCCGTCTGATTCAGAATTTGTCGTTTTTTGGGCCCTGGCCCGGAGTTCCTGTTTCAGGGCGCCAATGGTTTTGTGCAGCACCGGGTGCACCACGTCCCCGGCAATATCCGCTAAAGGATCCAGCACAAAAGCCCGGTTCTGCATATCCGGGTGGGGCAGCACCAGGTCATCCGAATGGACCACTTCCTGGTCAAAAAGCAGCAGATCCAGGTCAATGTTCCTCTCCCCCCAGTGCCGCTTCCGCTCCCGGCCCATATCCAGCTCAATGGAGAGCAGGGTGTGAAGCAAGGCCTCACAATCCCCCTGCCACTCCACCTTGGCGGCTCCGTTTAAGAATACCGGCTGGTCCGTTACCCCGTAGGGCTCCGTCTGGTAAAAAGGAGAAACGGCCAAGACCTTGATGCCCTGCTCTTCCATCCGCCGGAGCGCTTCCCGCAGGTTTCCTTCCTTGTCCCCCAGGTTGCTGCCCAGGGCCACGTAGGCTATTGACATGCGCGAATCGCCTCCAGCATCCGGATCAGCCGGACATTTTCTTTCACATCGTGGACCCGCACCAGGTTGGTACCGGCGTACACGGCCGCAGCCGTTACCGCCAGGGTCCCTTCCAGCCGTTCTTCTGCCGGCAGGTCTCCCAGTGCCTTGCCGATAAAGCCCTTCCGGGAGGCGGCCACCAGCACCGGCAGGCCGTGACCCGTCAGTTCTTCCAGGGAATTGCACACTTCCAGGGATTGGGGGGGATTCTTGGCAAAGCCCAGACCCGAGTCCAGAATGACTTTATCCCGGCCCAAACCGGCTTCGGCGCAGACCTTGGCCCGTTCCAGCAGGTACTGGGTCACATCGGAAGTGATATTTTCGTAGACTTTGTTGCTTTGGAGCACCATGGTCTTGGGGGTGCCCCGCATATGCATAAGAATCAGCGGGGCCTTGGCAGCCGCTGCCACCTCCACCATAGCAGGGTCTCCAGTGCCGGCGGTCACGTCGTTAATCATATCCGCACCAGCTTCCAGGGCCGCCTTGGCCGTGGGCGCATGGTAGGTATCCACGCTGAGAATGGCCCCGGGATAGGCTTTCCGCAGCTGGCCAAGGGCCGTGGTCACCCGGCGGATTTCCTCCTCCGGGGGCACGGTTTCCGCCCCAGGCCGGGTGGATTCCCCGCCGATATCCAAAATATCCGCTCCGTCCTCCAGCATTTTGCCGGCCGTGTGAAGCAGGGTTTCCTCCTGGATTACCCGGGACCCGGCATAAAAGGAGTCAGGGGTTACGTTGAGAATCCCCATCACCCGCATTTTTTCGTAGGTCAGCTGCCGGCCGTCCGCCAAGGTGGTCACAAGCGGCGTTTCGTCCAAATAGGCTTTCAGGTCAGCAATAACCTCTGCAAAGCCAAACCAGGCCCGCATGGTTTCCAGTTTTTCCACCAGATGGCGGTACTGGTTCTTATTGCCCAGGAGCAGCACATCCCCCACGGGCACGCTGCAATTGATGGCCCCCTTTACGGTGACGCATTCGCAGCCCATGGACAGCATTTCCTGCTTGATAATATTGGCCGCCGGGGACTTTACCTGGAACAATTTCACTGGGCAAAGCTCCGCCTTGGGGGCCATAATCTGGATGCCCACTGGGTGGACAGCCATTTTCTCCATTTCGTGGAGCACCAGCCGGGAAGGCACAGGAATAAACATATTATTCCTCCCCCTTCTCCACGGTGGCAAAGGCGTTGTGGTTGTGAATGCTTTCCTGGCTTTCCACGGTGACGCTGTACCAGTCAATCCGGCTGTCGGCGTTCAGCTGCAGGGCAATATCCCGCACTGCATCTTCCACAAAGCGGGGATTTTCGTAGGCTTCTTCCGTAACAAATTTTTCGTCCGGCCGCTTCAGCAGGGAGAACAACGGCGAAGAAGCGCCTTTTTCTGCCATTTCCACCAATTCTTCAATCCAGATGGGTTTTTGGCTCCGGACCGTCATTCTGGCCCAGGCCCGCTGGTTGTGGGCGCCGTATTTGCTGATTTCCTTGGAGCAGGGGCACAGGGTGTGCACGGGCACATCCACGCCCAGGTCCAGGACGAATTTTTCGCCTTTTTCCGCCCGGAAATGGCATTCCACGTCCAGGTAGCTTTCAATGCCGCTGACCGGGGCCTTTTTCGTTACAAAGTACGGGAAATCCAGCTTCACCATGGCGGAGCGGGCTCCCAATTTCTCTTTCAGGTTATCCAGGAATTTCTCCAGGTCGCTGGGACGCACGCCCCCCAGCTCCTTCAGGCATTCCACAAACCGGCTCATATGGGTGCCCCGCTGTTCCTTAGGCAGATCTACGGACAGCTGCACCACGGCCACGGAGTGCTGCTCGCCCCGTTTGGGGTCCTTCAGCACCAGGGGCCACTTCAGGTCTTTGATTCCCACGTGTTTCAGGGGAATATGACGCACATCCTGCTGTGCCTGTACATCTTTTAACATGTTTCACCTCTGTAGACTATACCGCTGGTTTTGGTTTCCCAAACTTCCACTTCTGCCAAATGGTAGTTGGGGCCCGTCAGAGGCTTCTCCAGCTGCTGCCAAACCCATACCGAAATATGTTCGGCGGAAGGCTGGGGCAGCAGGTCGTTCAGGCAGGTGTGGTCCAGTTTGTCCACCACCAGTTCCTTGACCGTTCTCTTAAACTGGACGAAATCCAGGACCATGCCTTCCTGATCCGGGGTGCCTTCTACTTTTACCACCAGCTTATACGTATGTCCGTGAAGATGCTCGCACTTACCATGATAATTGGGCAGATAATGGGCTGCGTCAAACTCAAATTCTTTTATGCAAATCATATGGTTCCCTCCTGAAGGTCAAAATCATTTTGGCGTAAGGCTTCATACAAAACGACGGCCACGGAGTTGGCCAGATTCAGGGAGCGGGCTTCACTCACCATAGGAATCCGGACGCACTCACTTGCATGGGCTTCACGGAAGCTTTTCGGCAGACCTGCGGACTCTTTTCCAAAAATCAGCAGGGAATCCGGAGCGTAATGGACCCTGGTATAGGACTGATGGGCATGGGTGGTCAGTAAAAAGCGGGGGCTGTCAGGATAGGCTGCCAACACCTCCTCCACGCTGTCGTAGTAGTGGATGTCCACCAGATGCCAATAATCCAGTCCTGCCCGTTTCAAGTACTTATCGTCCACGGAGAACCCCAAAGGGCGCACCAGATGCAGGGAGGCCCCTGTAGCGGCGCACAGCCGGGCGATGTTGCCCGTATTGCCCGGGATTTCCGGTTCTACCAGAACAATATGCATAGGCAATTTGCTCACCTCGTTTCCTTGGGCCAGTCAGCACCAGAGACGGTAATCAAGGATTTCATCTGTTCGTGGATGTTCATGATTTTCTCTGCATAATTGCTGCCTGTAGCCCATTTTCCATTTAGCTGGGACCAGCGATCGAAAAACCCGTTTCGTACCTTACCATCATAAACCAACTGATAGCGTGGGTCAACAATGGGCGTGGAAGGTTTCCGGCTGGTGCTGTAGGCCATCAAATGCTGGATGTGGGCCCGCACCCCCAGGTCCGGGGTAGCAAAATAGGCGCCCCGCACCTGGCTGCTGGTGGTTCCCAGGCCGCAGAAGTTATTCTGGGCCGGCACCACCGTGCCTCCAAAGTGGAAGAAACCTGTTTCCAAAAGTGCTTGGCAGAAGGCCAAATCCCAACGGATGCCCTCTTTTCCTGCCTCATTGTAATACATTTCCACCAGTTGTTCCGGGGTAGCCTTAATGGGCAGCCGGTTATTGTACAGCTTCAGCAAAGCCACAGCCTGGTCCCGGGTGGCTTCTGCCTCCCCGGCAATGGTCACCTGGTCATAGTCCTTGGGAATGTTCCACAGCTGGGATTTGGTCATCACCCGGTTGAGAATCAGCTGCAGGCTGGGGTCCTTTACCGCCCGGTCCTTAAAGGAACGCTGGCGGCTTTCTTCAAAATTGATGGGCTCGGTCAGAACCAGCTTTTTGCCCTCAATTTCCAGGGACGGCCGCAGGGTAAGTCCAGCCAGCTCGGAAGCGCTGAAATGGCCCGGATTCACCGGGGTGTTGTCCTCAGCCTGTGTTTCAGCCTCTGCCGCTTGGTTCCGCGGAGAAGTTTTGGCTTCCTTTTGGGGCTTTTCCGGTTTTTGCCGTTTGGCCTCTTTAGCCGATTTCGTTTCCTTTTGGGAAGCGTCCTCTTTAGGCGTTTCTTTTTTTACCGCTGTTTTATTTTTTTCTTCCTCAGGCTGCTGTTTCTCCTCTGCCTGGGTTTGGGGCTTATCCCCCCGGCGCTTTGCCCGGATTTCCTCGCTTTTTAGGGCAAAATCCTCTTTCCGGGCGTTGGCAATCGCCTGCACCCGTTCCTTAAAAGACAGCTGCTTTGTTTCTTCTGCAGCCTGTACCGGCCGGCTTAGGGGCAAAACGCCCAGCACCATAGCCGCAAGACCGATTTGCACCGCTTGTTTCAGCTTATATTTGTTCACGCAGGATTTCCTTTCTCTAACAATGATATTAGACCTTCTTCTTTTGGGGAAACAGCCACAGGCTCAGGAGCATTACCACCGCAGCCGTAAGAATTCCCAGGGAAGTGGCATTCAAGATACCAAAGCCCTTGCCCCCATGAAACAGCTGGAGTCCCAGTACCAGGGCCACCCCAAGGCCTGCGGACAGGAAAGCGCCCTTGGTGGAAGCCCGTTGGGTAAACAGGCCAAACAGGAAGGGGGCTGCCAGGCTTACAGTCATTAGGCTATAGAAAATAGCCAGAGCCGTAATGATGTTGGCCATAAAGAGAGCCACAAAAATTCCCACAATGCCGCAGAGCACGGAGATTTTCCGGCTGACGCTAAGCAGCTGCTGGTCGGTAGCCTGGGGCCGGAAGAAGGTCTTGTACAGGTCCTTGCTTAAAGACGTGGCCAGCATATACAGCACCGTGTCGCAGGTGCTGACTTCTGCGGCAAAAATAGCCGACAGGGCCAGGGCCGAAATGCCAAAGGGCAGCATTTCCTTCATAACCTTGGGCAAAGCCAGTTCCTGGTTGCCCAAATTGGGGAACGCCGCATAGGCGCACATCCCAATCAGCATGGGCAGGAAAGCAAAAAGCAGCTGGACAATGCCGTTCAGCAGCGTGCCCACCTTTACGGCGTGTTCGTCCCTAGCACTGTACACCTTGCCAATAAGGCCCGGAGAAATACAGAAGGCCGGGGTCAGCATCAAAAAGTATCCCAAAATGGCCTGGTTCCCCATCCCGTTCCAGCTAAAGTAGGAGGCCGTTTTGGCCGCACTGCCGGTATTTTGGCTGACGGCCTGGACCAGGCCCTGCCAGCCCCCTACGTAAGCCAGGGCATAGGGTACCGCAATGCAGAAGCCCAAAAGGATTACCGCCAGCTCAATGATATTCACGATGGCTGCGGATTTCAGGCCTCCGGCGGAGAAGTACAGGGTCACCACCACGGACGCGATGATAATACCCAGGGTCCGGTCCACGCCGGCTGCCACGTTGAGAATCCAGGCGATGCCCAGCAGCTGGCCGGAAAACAGGGCCAGGGTGCCAATGGCCATCAGGGTGGAGGTTACCCCCCGGAAAGCCGGAGAATACCGCAGGTCCAGGTAATCCCCCATGGTAAACAGATTGTGCTTTTTGGCCTGCCGCCACACCGCAGGGCCCACCACGTAGGCCAGAATCAGGGACCCCAGGCCGCTGCAGCCAATCCACCACCAGCTGGAGGCGCCAAAATGGTAAGCCAGGCCCGTCACCCCTACGGTGGAACCGGCGCCAATATTGGCCGCAATCAGCGTAGTAAAAAGCAGCCCGGAGCCAAAGTTTCGGCCGCCTACAAAAAAGTCGGAAGCACCTTTTACGTGCTTGCCAATCCAATACCCCAACAAAATCAATAGTGCAGCATACCCAACGATTACTGCCAAATACCAATTCACTGTAGCCACCTCACCAAATTCTGGAATATTCCCAGTCCATCTTTCACAGCTTCAAAATTCAACAAACTTCATTGTACTTTACTTGCCGGAAGTTGTAAAGAAAGGTTACCCAGCGAAAGCCAGTTTTCCCGGCAAAATTCGAATATTTTTCAGAAATTTTGATTTTTCCCCGCACGGGACTAGTTGTCAAAACGCACACTTTGGTTGATAATAAAGAAGACGAATACTTTAAAGGAGGCAAATTTTATGCTGCAATTTCATTATATCCACCATTCCTGCTTTACCCTGTCCGATGGTACCACCACCCTGCTGTTCGACCCCTATCTGGAAGGCAACCCCGAAGGCCTGACCCCCAAGGACATCAAGGCTGACTACATTCTAGTAAGCCACGCCCACGGGGACCATCTGGGCTCCGCCTACGAAATCGCCAAGAACAAAGATGCCCTGATTATCTCCACCGCTGAAATCGCCCACGCTGCGGCGGACCAGGGCTGCCGTTCCCACGGTATGCATATTGGCGGCACTCATGAATTTCCTTTTGGCCACGTACGGATTACCTCTGCTTTCCACGGCAGCGGCATTGCCGGCGGCCACGCTGCGGGCTTTATCGTCACCTTCGGCGGCAAGACCGTCTACTTTGCCGGAGATACCGGGGTCTTCTCCGATATGCAGCTGCTGGCCCGGCTGGAGCAAATCGACTACGCCCTGCTGCCCATCGGTGACAATTTCACCATGGGACCCCGAGATGCCCGGGTAGCTGCCCAGTTCCTGGAAGTCCCCTATGTCATTCCCATCCACTATAACACCTGGCCCCTGATTGCCCAGGACCCTGAAAAGTTCAAGAAATCCGTAGAACTGAAGACCGAAGGCAAAACCCAGGTCATCATTGTTCCCTTTGGCACCACCCGGGAACTGGACTAAGAAAACAGGAACCATACAAAGCTAAACATTCAAAAAAAACGACCTGCGAATCAACCTGATTCGCAAGTCGTTTTTTTATGGCACTTTAGGCTTTGGTGCAAAAATACTGATAGGGACAATAGGAGCAGGCCTCGGTCCGCACCGGGAACGCCGTCTCCTCATCCCATTCACTGAGGTTCTTCAGGAGAGCCCGAAGTTTTTCCGTCTCGGCTTCCCTATCCTTCAATTCCCAAATACTGTTGTTTTGGAGAAAATGGAGCTGGGCCCAGGCCACGGTATAACCTTTGTACAGGGTTTCTGCCGCCAGGGCGTAGATGGCCAGCTGACGGGTATACCCCTGCCGTTCCTCCCCGTCCACTGGGGGATGGCCGGTCTTGTAGTCCACAATCCCCAGCTTTTGGTCCGGCAGGAATACCAGCTTGTCGATGCTTCCCTGGAACCAGATTTCTGTCTGCCCCAGCGTAAACAGGTTCAGGTCGAAATCCCGTTCTGCCTGAGCTTCATAACCTTCCAGATTGGTATACAGCGGACTGGCGCAGTAGCTGCCAAGCAGTGCTCCTCCGTCTTCCCGCATATACCGGCGCTTTTCTTCCGACCAGTTCTCGTTTTCTGCCAGAGCCAGTTCCAAAGCTTCTTCCTGGGGCAGGGTATTCATCAGCTGGAGCACCCGGTGGACAAAGGTCCCCAGATCCATGGCGGACACCCGGTGCTTGCCGGTTCCCGTCATTTCCACTTCCACCGGGGGCATATGCCGCTGGTAGTGATAGTAATAGCTTCTGGGACAGGTATCATACTCCAAAAGGGCCGAAGCACTGAGCCGCAGGGCCTTGGGAAAGGCCACCGGGGCAGCCTGCTGGTAAACCTTGGCGGGCACCTGAGGCGCAGAATGCGGCACCTGCCGCTTTGCCAAAATGCCTTCCTCCGTGAGGATACCCACGGACTCCACCGGGCATTCATCATAGGCGACCTTGCCGGCTGCAGGCCCCTGGGGGCCAAATACCCGGAGTAGGGCACTTCCCCATTTTTCCTGGGTGGCTTCCTTTACAGGCTTTTTCTTTATTTCTTCAATACTTACCATATACAGGTATTTTTCTGCCCGGGTCATGGCCACATACAGCTGGCGTTTCTTTTCATTGAATTCCAGGGCTGATTTTTCCCTGCTCAGCAGGGTATAGATACCGGTATTCTCCAGCACTCCTTCTGCATTGGGTACCCGCACCCCAAAGGCCGCCTGGGGAATGAACTGGATTCCCAGCTTATCTGCCGGTGCATTCTGATCCAGGTCCGGCAGGATAACCGCCGGGAATTCCAGGCCTTTGGACTTGTGTATGGTCATAATCTTCACGGCCTCCGGATCCGCTTCCTGGTTGGCATCACTTTCCCGTGCCCCCAGCGCCCGCATCAGCTGCAGCCGCTGGAGGAAATCCTGGACACTGCTGCCCTGGTTCATGGCTGCTTCCGTGCCCAGGGTCCGCAGCTTACGGTAGTTGGCCAGCTTTTCCCGGCCCCCCCGCTGGGAAAGCAGCAGGGGTTCCGCCTGAAACTCCTGATTCAGGCAGTCAAAGAATTCCGGCAGGGACTGGTACAGCGCCATTTGCCGCAGGGTGTGCAAGCTAGCGGCCAGTTTTACCTGCCGGGGTTCCAGGGCTTGCTGGAGAGCTTCCCACAGGGTTAACTCCGGGTAATCCTTTACCAGTTCCCCGATTTCCGGGTCGGACAAGCCGCCCCAGGGGGAACGCAGGAATCCCGCCAGGGCCCAGTCCTTCCGAGGATTGAGCAGACAGGTCAGCAAATTGATGACGTCCACAATTTCCTGCCGGTCGTAGAAGCCCTTGCCGTCGCTGACCTGGCTTTTGATACCCAGAGCATCCAGCGCTTCTTCATACTGCCGGGACAAACGGATTGCCGGCAGCAAAATGGCCACGTCCCCATACTTTAATTCCGGGTGGGAAGCCACCAGCTCCTGGATGGCGGCTGCCACCCACTGGGCTTTGACCCGCTGGGCAGCCCCCTTGTCCGTTTCGGATTGCTTCTTCAGTACCATAAAGCGGGGCAGCTCTGTAGGAGCCTGGTGGGGCGTCAGGGACTGGGCCTGGACGTCCGCCGTCTCGTCGGTACCCAAAAGGTCCTCAAACAACACATTGCAGGCTTGGATAATCTCTGGAGCTGAACGGAAATTGTCGTCCATAATGATGTCTTTGCCGCCGGAAGCCACAATGGCATCCCGCACCTGCTTAAAGACGCTGACATCGGCACCCCGGAACCGGTAGATGGACTGCTTGGCATCCCCTACCACAAACAGATTGTTTCCCCGCAGCACCTTGGCGTCCCCACCGGACACCAGGTAAACCAGACGCTTTTGTTCCTCGTTGGTATCCTGGAACTCGTCCACCATCAGAAACTTGAATTTATTCCGGTAGGTGCGCAATAGTTCCGGATCTGTGCCCAGCAGCTTCACTGCCTTGGCGGAAATATAGGAAAAGCTGTACATCTCCTGCTGCTCCGCTGCAGTAAACAGGTACTGGTCCAGCCGCTCCAGTACGGTCTGCCACTGGGCCGCTTGGGCAAGGCCCGCCCGGTTCAGGTCCAGGTCCAACAGGGTACTCACCGTCTCTTTCAGCTTTGCGGCAAAGTCTTTGATTGCGCCTGCCGCCCGAAGACCTCCCACAGCCTCTGCCAGCGTTTCGTAATCGCCTTTGGCAATGGCCTCATGAAGGGAGTCCCGCTGTTCTTCCAGCCGCAGGATAAGTTCCTTGCCCTTGGGGCCTGCTGTGTCCTTGACGGCAATAAGGTCGTCCAAGGCAGACTCCGCCTCAAGCTTCAGGTCTTCTTCCTTGTCCAATTCTTCCTGATAGGGCCGGGACAGGTCTCCCAGCGCCAGAATATCCGGCAGCGCGTCAATCAGCAGCACCAGCATTTCTTCCAGCCGCCGGGGACCATATATATCCAATAGGCCGAAAAAGTCTTCGTTTTCCCCTTTCAGCTCCTGATCCATAAAGGTATGGACGGCCTCTTGCCTAAAATCTGCAATTTCATATTCTTCCCGCACGGCAAAGCCAGGGTCCATTCCCGCTTCCACCGGATTTTCCCGGATAATCCGGGCACAGAAACTGTCGATGGTGGTAATGGACGCATGGTCCAGCTGATTCAGCTGCTCCTGCCAGTACTGCTGCCGCTGGGGGTCTGTGGCTTCCGCCAACCGGTCCAAAATTCCCTTCTGTACCCGCTCCCGCATTTCCCGGGCGGCCTTCCGGGTAAATGTAATGGCCAAAATTTCCTGGGCAGAGGCTTTCTCCTCCTCCAATATTTTCAAAAACCGTTCCACCAGCACCCGGGTCTTTCCGGAGCCGGCCCCGGCAGAAACGGATACGTTCCGGTCCAGGGTGGAAATGGCTTCCTGTTGTTGTCTGGTAAAATCTGCCATGGTTTTCACTCCTGTTCCTGTTCACTGCTTTTGGGATTTTCCGAAATCCGGCACACATCCTTGGCCGGACAATAGGGCGGACAGCTGCCGTAAGGGGCTGCCGGGAAAGCTCCCTGCCGCAGGGCCCGCACAGCCTTGTCGATTTCTGCAAAAGCCTTTTCCATACTTTCCTCCAGCTTGGGAGCCCGGGACCTGGCCAGATAGTCCAGGTACTTCTTGGCCTCTGGCGACCAGGTTCCCCCTTCCCGCTTGCCGGAACGCAGGGAGCAGTAGCCCCCGCCCAAAATATTCTGCGGGTCAACAGGCCCCAGTTCCATCAGGGCTCTTGCATAGAGGGGCAGCTGAACGGCTTTCCCGTCCTTGATCTGGCTCCCGCTGGGGTGCTGCCCGGTTTTATAGTCCAAAATGGCGTAAGTTGTTCCGTTGGTATCAATCCGGTCAACCTGGCCGGAAAAGTATACGGGCTTGTCGTCCACATACCGGCACAGGGCACGCCAAGGGCTGTCCTTGCGGCCGAAACTCCATTCCAGCTTGGAAGGCAGCAGGCTGCTGGTTTGCTCGTATTCACATTCCTGCTTCAGCCAGTTGCTCAGCCAGCTGCCATAGACCTTGCGCAAATGGGGCAGTAGACTGGATTGGGAAATCTTGCCGCTTTGCACCAGCGCCTCAAATTGGTCCGCAAAAACCTGCTGCAGTTCGTCCCGCAGCTGGGGCAGGTCGCTGAAGCTCAGGGCCTTGCTCAGATGCCGACTCAAGAACTCCGCCAGTACCGCATGGAGCAGGCTTCCCACCACATCAGGACCGGGGTAGCCCGTCTGTTCCTCCCAGGGTTCCATTTTCCACACATTGCCAAACAGATAGGCAAAGGGACACTGAAGATACACATCAAGCCCCGAAGCGCTGAGCCGCAGGGGCTCCTTCAAGATTCCCGGCACCGTGCCGTTCCAGGGACTTTCCGGGTCCTCCCAGCGTTTTTTCCCGGTGGCCGCCCGCTGGGCATAATCGCTGCCCAGCCGCTTAGCCAAAAAGGCCTGTTCCTTGAGAGCCAAAGCTTCCTGCTGCATCAGCAGCTGTTCCAGCAGGGCCTCGCTGGCGCAATTGTCCAGACTGTCGTAAAAAGTCTGGGGCACCAGGGAGCCTTCGGCGTACAAATTTAGCAGTTCCTGGATATAGGGAGAGGGACCCCCTTCCTCGTCCCGGTACCAGCTCAGATACAGGTCCTGGGCAGCAATAGCAGCCGCTGAGGCAAAGAAGAACCGGTCCGCTTCCAGGCTGCGGCCGGACACCGCCAGTTCCACCCCCAGGCCGTTGAGTTCCGTGCGTTCCCCGTCGTTGTACAGCCAGCTTTCCCGCTTTACGGAAGGAAAGAGCCCGTCCCGCAGGCCCATAATGAACACATAGGGATAGGAAACCCCCTGAATATCCCCGGCTTCCATGACGCTAATGCCCTGAGGATTGCCTTCCTTGAGAATCAGGGTGGCTCCCTTTAGGGAATCCTGCCAGAATTCCAGAAGCTGGGCTGGGGTTACGGCGGCAGCCTTTTGACCGCAGTCTTCCCAGGTCCGCTCCAGCATTTCAAAGGTATGCTTCACCAGCTCCACGGCATTTCCCATCAGCTTTACCTGGGCCAGATCCACTTTGCCAGCCTGGTGCAGGCTTCCCCACCGGCCCATCAGGTTCCACCGGTCCAGCAGGTCCTGCATGCCCTCCTGCCATTCTTTGGCCGTATGGTCTGCCTGGAAAAAAGCCAGGTCCGTCCAAAACTCATCATTAATCCGCCGTTCCCGCTTTACATGGGAACGCAGTGCCCCAGCCCGTTCAAAATACAGCTGGGTATAGTCCTGCTCCAGGGCATCCCGCTGGCAGTCCCACAATAGAGGCAGCAGGGTGCAGCGAAACAGGTTCTGCCAGGCTCCCAGGTCCTGAGGTTGGCTGACAGCCTGGAGCAGCTTGGTAATCAGGTCCGGCAGGGGTTGGCTGGCCGCGCCAGTAACCGTAGGCATGGTGGTTTCCAGGCCGTACAGGGCAAAGGCCCGGGCAAGGCCGGGATAATCACTGGTGCTCCGCATCAGGAGCAGGATATCCTGGGGCGCTGTGCCGGACTGAAGTTTTTTCTTGATTTGGGTCAGCACCAGGCGCATTTCCTGCTCTGGAGTCCCTGCCTCTGCCAAATGGATATGCTCTGCTTCCGGCCGGGAGTAGTCGCTGCCCCGCCAGTTCTGGGCAAAAAAGTCCAAATCCGCTGGCCGCTGAATTTGGGGGGCTTCCTTTAGGTCTGCAAAACCTGCTCCCACCAGCTGGGCATGGATATTTTCCGTTACGGCGCTGAGTTCGGGCCGGGAAGGGTCATAAAAGAGCCCTATTTCCACGTCACACAAATCTCCCAACGCTTCAACCAGTTCCAATTGCACAGAGGAAAGCTGGTTGAATTCGCTGATATAGCATTTCTGCCAGGGCACCGTACCTCCCTGCTGCAAAGCTTCTACCGCCAATTGGTAACGGCCGGACAGGTCGGTAACCTGCTGCTCCCGGAGCTTGTTCACAAAAAGCAGGTAGATCAAAGCCATTTCCCGGTCCTTTTTGCCCAGTTTTCCAGGCCGTCCCCAGCTGACCAGAATCTGGTTAAACTGTTCCGGGGCCAGGCTGTTTTGGGCAAATTCGTTGAACAGATTCAAAAGACTGTCCAAAAAGCCTTTTTTCTTCACCAGCTGGGCAAAATAGGACACCTGTCCCCCTTCTACCGCCACTGCCAGGGCTTCTTCCAGAATTTTCTTCTGGGCCTGCCGGGAAATGCGGCGCAGAGGAGTTCCTTGGGTATTTTCTTTCAAGATTTCTCCGGCCAGGGCATCCAGGGACAGGGTTTTCACCACACCCCGGGCCTTTACCAGATGCTCCAAAATCCGGTTGGGCACTAAATACAGTACCTCCCCATAGGGATATTGGGCGGCGTCCGCCAAAAACTGTTCCCGCAGGGTTTCCCCCAGGGACAGCGAATACAAGCGTTTGGTCATAACATTTTCCTTTCTGCTTGAGTGCAAATAAATTCAGATACAGCAGGATCATCAGGTTTCCGTTCTATTGTACCCAAATTAGCCTAGGGGAACAAGTCCGGGGGCAGAATTGTACGTATTGTGTTAACCTCTATTTACGAGGAGTTTACTATTTTGCTATAATCATTCTAAAATTCTCATCAATCAATCTATTTTTACCATGATTCTAAAGGAGGCTTTCTATGCACCATCACCCCAAACCCCATACCGTTTGCAGCGCCGCTGCCCTGCTGACCTGTCTTCTTCTGTCCCCACCGGCCTTTGCCGAGACAGGAGCCCACGTGTACTCCCATGAGCATCGGGAGGTTCGTACCACCACCCAAAGCTCCAGCCGCGAAGTTACCCGGGAGACCACCCGCAGCAGCGGCACCCATACCAGCACCACGGTCCGCAAGGACCGGCTGGGCCCAACTTTGGGCACGATATTGTTCCCCCGTTTGGGGTCTTCAGGAACCAAGGGCCGTTCCTCCGTTCTAGAAAAAATCACCGATACCATTCCTCTGGAGTCCCGGGAAAAGGGCATTTTGGCCGCTTTCCAGGGGGATAACGGCAAATGGGGGCTGTTAGACCTCAAGGGCCAGGAAGCCGTGCCGCCCCAGTACAAAAGCATTGGTCTAGGCAATAACGGCACCTTTGCGGTCACCGGCAAAAAGGCTGTGACCGCCATTACGGCTGACGGCCAGCCCTTAGCGGCAGACAGTCCCGAGCTTCAGCAAACAAAACCTCCTGGACTCTATTCCTTCAAAAAAGACGGCAAATACGGGTTTCAGGATGAAACCGGAAAAACCGTTCTGGCACCGATTTATAAGGACGTAATTGCTGGTTTTCAGGCAGGCATTGCCTTTGTCAAAATGCCCGACGGCAAAAAAGCGGCCATCAATTCCCAGGGCCAGCTATTGTATCTCTTGCCCTACGACCGGGTATTCCCCTTCCAAAATGGACTGGCAGAATACCAGCGGGACGTCAGCGGGTTTAACTGGGCTTCCGTCCTTGGTATTGTCGGCGCCGTTCATTTTGGCCTGGGCTACGACCCCCAGACCAACGGTCCCCTGACCCGGGACGGGGTAAAGCGGGGCTATATCGACCGTTCCGGCCAGATTGTCATTGACAGCCACAACGATTTCGTTTACCCCATGACCCCCTTTGGCACTTTTGTGGAAGACAAGGGCCAAACCATTTTCGTAGACCGGACCGGAAAGCTGCTGTACGGCCCCGGCAAATTCCATATTGCCGAAGATACTGCCTGCCAGACCGAAGCCCTGGCAAATGGCCAATTGTCCCTGGTGGACGAAAAGAGCAAAAAGATGGGGGTGTTGGACCTACGCAGCGGACAGCTGATTATTCCTTACACCTTTGAGGAAGCTTACTTCCTAGGCAGTGACCGGTACCTGATCCGGGATGGGCAAAGCACCCTACTGGTCAGTGGTACGGACGGCAAAGTCCTGGCCTCCTACCCAAAGAAAGCCAAGCTCCTGCCCTACGGCACCAGCCAGGTAACCTGGCTGATTCAGGACAAACAGTACTCCCTGGTGGATGCCAATGGTCAGGTGGTCTACACTGCCCCCAAGGACTCCATCACCACGGCCGGCACCTTTCTGAAGATCTTTTCCCTTGCCAAAAGCGGCGGCCGGTACGGCATAATAGACACGGCTGGAAAATGGCTAGTCCCGCCCCAATACAAAAACCTCACCTGGGTTTGGTAAACCAGTAAATAAAAAAAGGACTGTGAAAAATGAACTTCATCTTTCACAGTCCTTTTTGCAGTTTGTGTCATTCTCTACTGCCGATGGGCCAGCCGCATCAGGGTGCAGCTCAGGGCAATCATACCGACGCCTAAAACCAGCTGCCGGTTCAAAAGGGCCAGGCAGCCAAAGCCCAGGGCCAGCTTGGCCAAATTTTCTACCTTCATAGGACCATCTCCCTCACGGCAAAACCAGACCATATCTCTAAGGTTACTTTTCGCCGTCTGACAGGGGAAATCCTGCTGAAAATCAGTACACGCCCAGTTTTTCCAGGCCCATGCCAATGCCAAACACCACTACCAGGGCAATGATGCACACCTGGGTCAGCTTTTCTTCCCGGGGCGGCGGCAAAAAGAATGCGAAAGTATCTGGACGCTTTTGGGCCAGCAGGTACCAAATGCAGATAATCAGTTCTATTACGCCAATAATTTGGGGTATGCTCATGAAAGTCCCTCCTCCAATTGTTCAGAAGTATACACTAAGCGTATTTCTTCCCGTTGTCAAGGCATTTCTTGGGGCTAGATCAGGATACCCTGGAGATGGTCCAGTTCATGCTGGATAATTTCCGCCGTGAACCCCTGAAAGGTCTTTTTCTTCTTTTTGAACTGAGCATCCCGATAGGTCACTTCCAGGGTTTCGTACCGCTTGCAGGGCCGGACCCCGGACAGGGAAAGGCAGCCCTCTTCTGTGTCGTAGGCCTTGGGGGAATGCTTCACAATTTCCGGATTGTACATGACCACCGTATGGTTCCCCTCCCGAAAAACAATAATGGCCTTATTTACGCCAATCATGTTGGCTGCGAGGCCTACACAGTGGTCCAGATGGGCTTCCAGGGTATCCTTCAGGTCCTGGGCTACAGCTGCGTCTTCCTTGACGGCCGGAACGGCCTTTTGCTGCAAAAAAATAATATCCCGGATAATTTCTCGTACCATAATTTACTCCTTACGCAGAAATGCGGTATTTTTGCCATTTATCATGATATAATAATACTATCAAGATAAACCTGGCAAGTTTCCTCTATTATAAGCTAAGAAAGAAGGTTTGCAAATCATGGCACATATTTTATGCATTGCAGGTCATCCCCATCCGGAACAATCCCTGGCCAATGCCGCCATTTTGGCAGAAGTAGAAAAGGCCGGTCTGGACCTTACCGTAGAAAATCTGGCAGAAACGGGCGGCCAGTGGGACATTGCCGCCGAACAGGAAAAGGTCAAGGCCGCAGACGTACTGGTCTTCCAGTTTCCCTTTTATTGGTACTCCTACCCTGCCCTTTTGAAAAAGTGGGTGGAGGAAGTATTGGCTCACGGGTTTGCCTACGGCAGCACGGGAACGGCCCTAAAGGGAAAGGATTTCTTCCTGTCCTTTACCACCGGCGGCGCCAAGGATACCTACCGCCCCGGAGGCGTCCAAAACCGGCCGGTAGAAGAATATCTGTATAATTTTGATCAGTTGGCGCTCTTTACCGGCATGAAGGCTCACGCTCCCTTTGTGACCTACGGCTGTATGTACGTTCCTGGGGTCAGTGCTGAAGCCGACAAGGAACGGATTCTCAAGGACTGCCAGGCCAGTGCCCAGAAGTTAATTGCCGCCCTGGAAAAATGCTGAAGGAATTTTCTCTTTGACGCCCCTTTGCGGGCGTCTTTTTTTCCAGTTTCTTACCGGCTGCCAATACCCAAAATGTTCCAGCTCTAACGAATTGCCCACAATTTCGGACAAATGTTTGAAATTTCCGGGAAAAAGCAGATTCCTGCTTTACACAGTGCTGGAATCATGTTACATTTTAAATTATACGTTACATAAAACAGTATTCTTTTGCTTAAGGGAGGCAATACTATGATAAAGAAACGTGTTGTAGGTGTAGTTGGGGTGGGCCATGTAGGTGCCCATGTAGCATTCTGTCTGGGCATGATGGGTGTAGCCGACGAAGTTCTGCTGTGTGATGTAGAAGAAAAGAAAGTAGGCGCTGAAGCCAACGACCTGATGGACGCCATGATGTTCATGCTCAACCACACTACCTACCGGGTAGTGGATTATGCCGGCCTGAAAGACTGCGACGTGATTGTCAATGCCGTAGGCGATATTACCATCTGCCGTTCCTTCAACCGGGACGATGAACTCTCCAACAGTGTCCGTCAAGTGGCTGACTATGTACCCAAAGTCATGGCTGCCGGCTTTGATGGGATCTTTGTCAATATCACCAATCCCTGCGATGTAATCACCCGGCTGATTGCCCGGAAATCCGGCCTGCCCAAGGGCAGAGTCCTGGGCACCGGCACCATGCTGGATACCTCCCGCCTGGTTCATCAGCTGTCCGAAATCACCGGTTGGGACAGCAGAGGCTTCTTTGGCTTCATGATGGGCGAACACGGCAATGCCCAGTTCACGCCCTGGTCCCAGGTTACCTTCTTCGGCCAAAGCGTAGATCAAATTGCCGCCACCGAAAAGTTTGCCTTTGACCATGAGAAAATCCAGCACGATGCCATTCAAGGCGGCTGGATTACCATGTCCGGCAAGTGGTGCACCGAATATGGCATCGCTTCTGCAGCGGCCACCCTGGTACGCACCATTTTCCACGATGACAAGCGGATTCTCCCCTGCTCCGTAGAACTGGACGGGGAATACGGTGAACGGGATATCTTCACCGGTGTGCCCGCAGTAATCGGAAAGAACGGCGTAGAAAAGGTGCTGGAATTCCAGCTGCCCGAAGCAGAAATGCAGACCTTCAAGAAATGCGTAGCTACCATCCGGCAAAATATTGCCAAAGGCAACGCCATTTTGGACGAACTGCACTAAATACAGCAACAAACAAGCCCCTGGAGCCTAATGCCTCCAGGGGCTTGTTTGCGTTAAAAAGGACCGCACCAAACGGTACGGTCCTTTTGCAGTTTAGCGGTTGGCTCTTAATAAGCTTTGGTCATGGCGCCATCCAGCAGAATGGTCTGGCCGGATACGTAGCTGTTGGCTTCGCTGCACAGGAAGGCAGCCAGCCGGCCGTATTCGTCCAAATGGCCATAGCGGCCCAGAGGGAAGCTCTTCAGGTCGATTTTTTCGTAATCTTCCACGGATACCCTGCCTTTTCGGCTCTCATTGCATTGAGTTTCAGAATCCGGTCGGTACCAATCCGGCCCGGTCCGATGACGTTGACCAGGATATTGTCGGGACCTACTTCCCGGGCCAGGGTCTTGCTCATGCCCACCACGCCCATACGCATGGTATTGGACAGAATCAGGTTATCCAGGCAGTCCTTGACGGAAGAAGATGTGCTGTTGACAATGCGGCCGCCGCCCAGTTTTTTCATAGAAGGCAGTACCGCACGGATAGTGCGCACATATGACAGCAGGCACATGCCAAAAGCCTTTTCCCAGTCTTCGTCAGAGAAGTTCACGAAGGGGCCGGGTTTGGGGCCGGGGCACATATTCACCAAAGCCCAGATGTCACCCAGGGTGGCGATGGTGTGTGCTACCAGTTTGTCGATATCTTCAGCTTTATTTACATCGCACAGGTAGGCTTCCGGACGGTTGCCGGTTTCCTTTTCAATTTCATCCTGGGCAGCGTACAGCTGTTCCTTAAAGGGTTCTGCGGTGCAGATCATCACCTTGGCGCCTTCCCGGGCCATTTCCGTAGCAATACCCTTGCCCAGGCCGGCAGCAGAAGCCATACACAAAACAACTTTTCCTTTTAATCCTAAATCCATAGTTATCCTCCTATTAATTCAACAGTTCGTTTATTCGTTTCCGTTATTCTTTTTCCGGATGGATTTTCAAGTCCACAACAGGGTTCACCAGGGCTCTCATTGCAAAGCCCTTGGGTCCGTAAATCCGGCATTCTGCCTGATCCCCATCCACAATGTGGAAAGCTCTGGGGGTACCGGTGGACAGCACGTCCCCAGCATACCAGCCCTGAATCTTGCTGTGCAGGGAAATCAGTTCATCCGGCTGATGCATCATATGGTCCACTGTGTTCTTGGCGTGGATTTCGCCATTATGGACGCTTTGGATTTCCAGCTTCAGCACATCGGGTACTTCGTCCGGCGTAACCAGTTCAGGCCCAAAGGAGAAGAACGTAGGGAAGTTTTTCACGATGGTCAGGTAACGGGGGTTGCCTGCCAGGAAATCATTGCCCTTCAAAATGGATTCTTCCGTCATGTCCAAAATGGTGGTGTAGCCCACAATAGCGTCCTGCCAATCGGCCTTTTCCACATCCCGGCAGTCCTTACCCAGGATAATGCCCAGTTCGGCTTCTGCCGTGGTCTTTTGGGCTTCCTTCAGTTTGGGAAGCTTAATCTCATCGGCAGGTCCCACCAGGGTATCTGCCTGTTTGAAGAAGCTGCCAGGGAAACCGGTAGGAGGCGCACTGCCAATATCACCAGCGTGATCCCGATAGTTCAGGCCAATGCCGAAAATCCGTTTGGGATTCCGGTACAGAGGGCCGTACACCACCTGGTCTTGGGGAATGACCCCAGGAATGGTTTCCAGTTCGGCAGCACCGCCGGCATTATACCATTTGGTCAAGCCGGGAATCTGACCGGCCTGAATCAGACCCATCAGATCTTCCTTCCAGGCAGTCCCCTTGGCTGCATTCAATTTAGCAACGGGCAGAACGCCTGTCTTGGTTACAATCCCGGCCACTTCCTGGCCTTTTACTTTCACAGTTGCAAAACGCATGGAAATTCCTCCTTAGTTTTTCTGCAGAGCAGCCACAGCTTCTTTGAGCTTCTGGCAGCCCTCCACAATGGAATCATAACTGGCGGCAAAGGACAGCCGCAGGTACCCTTCCCCGCCGGGGCCGAACACGTCACCGGGAACCAGGGCGATCTTGGCATTTTCCAGCAGATAGGCAGAAAGCTCTGCGGATTTCATGCCCAGAGACTTGCAGTTGATAAAGATGTAGAAAGCGCCTTTAGGGCATTGGCAGCTAATTCCGGGAATGGCATTGATGGCTTTCACCGCATAATCCCGGCGGCGCTTGTACTCTTTCACCATTTCTTCTACTTCGTCTCCTTCCTGATTCAGGGCGGCGGCGCCGGCCACCTGAACGAAGTTGGGGGCACAGGTTGTATTATGTTGATGGAATTTGTTCATGGCAAGAATATATTCTTCCGGGGCGGCCACGTAGCCCAGCCGCCAGCCGTCCATGGCATAGGCCTTGGACATGCCGTTCAGGGTAAAGGTGTGTTCCTTCATGCCCGGCAGGGAAGCAATGCTCACATGTTCGGCGTCATCGTAGAGCAGCCGTTCGTACACTTCATCGGCTACTACCATCAGATCATTTTGGATGGCAATGTCCGCCAGCTGCTGCAGCACATCCCGGGTCAGCACGCCGCCCGTAGGATTGTTGGGAGTAACAATGACAATGGCTTTGGTCTTTGCCGTCACTTTGGAATGGATTTCCTCAATGTCCAGCTGATAGCCATTTTCTTCCTTCAGACTATAGGTTACCGGTTTTGCGCCCAAAAGATTGGGTACGTTGATGTAATTTAACCAAACCGGATCCGGCACCAAAATTTCATCTCCCGGATTCAGCAGGGTGGCCAGCACGGCCATTACGGCCTCGGACAGGCCTACCGTCACCAGCACTTCGGTGGGTTTATAGCTCACCTGGTTTTCCCGAAGCAGCTTGGCTGCAATGGCTTCCCGCAGTTCCATCAGTCCAAAGTTGGACGTATAGTGGACTTTGCCGGCTTCCAGGGCTTCCCAGGCAGCCTTTTTGATATATTCCGGCGTATCAAAATCCGGGCGGCCCAATTCAAAATGGAGCACCCGTTCCCCAGCCCGTTCCATGGCCAGGGCTTTTTCATTTACCTTACGAATTCCGGAAGGAGCCATCCGGTTCATACGTTCTGCAATCTTCACAGTCATCTTGATTCCTCCACTCAAACACCAGATTCGGACAGCTCACAATTGCGCCGGTTTTGGTTTGATGGTATGATTATAAAATTGATGACAGGGTTTTGTGAAATACGTAAATGTATATCAGCCTATAGGTAAATTTGTATAAGGGGGACAAAAATGGCCGATTATAAAGAATATGTACACGCCGTGTACCAGGAAAAAAGTTTTTCCAATGCCGCCAAGAAACTATTTGTTTCCCAGCCCTGGCTTAGCGCCACCGTCAAAAAGGTGGAGCAGGAAATTGGCTTTCCCATCTTCAACCGGAGTACCAATCCCATTTCCCTGACGGAAGAAGGCCGGTATTATATCCGTCATATCGAACAAATTATGGCCCTTGAAAAAGAAATGGCCCAGCATTTCAAGGAGCTGCGGGAGGGGCAGAACCTGCGGCTGCACATTGGCAGCTCCATGTTTTTCTGTACCTATGTGCTCCCCAGCCTGCTGGCCGAATTTCAGGCCCAATATCCCCAGGCAGTGCTGTCCTTTACAGAAGGAACCACTGCCAACCTGGCCAAACGGCTGTTAGACGGGAAACTGGACTTTTTCCTGGAGGCAGAGGATCCGGCCGATCCCCAAATCACCACCCAATCCTGGGCCACGGAAGAAATCGTCCTGGCAGTCCCTGCCCAGAATCCCCTGAACCAGGAGCTGCGGCCTTACGCCTATTCCTTTACGGACTTTCTCCAGCGGGAAAAGCCCCAGGTAAAAAGGCCTCCGGTCCCCCTCCGGGCTTTTCAGAACGAAAGCTTTCTGATGCTGAAATCCGGCCATGACATCCATACCCGCAGCGTGACCCTGTGCCGGAACGCCGGTTTTAACCCAAAGGTATCCATGTACCTGGCCCAGATGATGACTGCCTACTACCTGGTCTGCGAAGGCCAGGGCATTACCTTCCTCCGCTCCACCATCCCGGAATACGTAACACCCACGGACTCCGTGGTATTCTACCAGCTGGAGGACCCGGCTGCCCTTAGGACCATCTATCTGTCCTACCTGTCCCAAGGCACCAGTACCCTTGGCCGAAAACTTATCGATTACGTTTGGAGCCGGAACCTTCTGGGCAAATAAAACTGTCTGCAAAATGAGAAAAGACTTGCCGCCCCGCTTTGGGGGCCGGCAAGTCTTTTTGGTTTCTGAAGCACAAAATAGCTGCGGTTTGCGTTATTGGCCGTAGGCAAGCAGGGACTCTCCTTTGCGTACGCCTAAGGCAACAGTTTGGTACAAAATCACCCCGTCATACTGGGCCCGCACTTCCTGGAGGAGGCTGCCGGTCAGGGTTTCCAGCTTTCCCAACAGTTCTCCCTGGGAGATGGTTGCGCCCGGGCTTTTTACCGGCTGCCAAAAGCCTGGAGCCTCTGCTTCCACATAGGAGGCCCTGCACAATTTTCGCTGAATCTGGGGCTGTACCCTGCCAGGTAAAATAGCCAGGTGCTGCAGCAGTGCCCGTACGTCCCGGCAGGCGTCCTGCACCTCCCCTTCCGACCAGGCTCCCCTGCCGCCCCGTTCCAAAAGCAGGGAAGGGATATTTTGCTGCACGGCCCAGCTGTACAGCCCATTCCGGGCCTGGGAGGGTACTTGGTACGGGACCGCCAACACCTGGGCGGCTTTTTCTGCCGCCTGATTTACAGCTGGCGTTCCTCCGGCCGGAACAAACACCAGGGGTTCCAGTGCTTCGTTCCAGTCTCCTCCGTGCAAATCCAAAAGGAAGTCGGCTGCCGGATACAAAGCGGCCTCCAGGGCCCAGGCCAGCCGGGCTGAAAGGGAGCCCTCCGGATTTCCCGGAAAGGCCCTGTTCAGGTTGAGGCCGTCCTCCGGCACCACCTGCTTGCTGCCTGCATAAAAGGCACTGGGATTCGCCAGCGGCAGCAAAACAACACTGCCGGACAGGGTTTCCGGGTCCAGCTCCTGGGCCAGCCTGCGCAGGGCCTGGATGCCCACATACTCGCAGCCGTGAACTCCGGCTGTTACCACAAGGGTTTTTCCTGGCTTTTTCCCACAAAAGCAAAAAGCGGTTAACGGCGCAGCTCCCGGTACCGGAACCGCCGCTGGTTTCTGCTCTCCGGGCAAAAGTTGGGTTCCGCAAAAAATCATACGGCCTCCTCCGCAGCCCGGTCTTCCAACGGAATAATGGCTTCCAGCAACTTCCTAGCATAGGGGTCCCGGGTACTGCCCAGTTGTTCCACCGACAGATATTCCGTTACCCGGCCCCGGTACAGAAAGAGGACCTCATCGCACAGATAGGTAACGGACGTCAAATCATGGGTAATAAACACATAGGTCAGGCCCAGTTTCCGTTTCAATTTCTGCAGCAGGTCCATTATCTGCACCTGGGTATGGGCATCCAGGGAAGAAATGGCCTCATCAAAGAGAATCACTTCCGGCTGGCAGGCCACAGCCCGGGCAATGCACACTCGCTGCAGCTGTCCCCCAGAAAGCTCATGGGGGAACCGGTCCGCCAGGGCGGCGGGCAGCCCGGCCAGCTCCAGCAGCTTGGCCGTTTCCTCCTCCCGCGCGACCTTATGGCCTTCCCGGCGCTCCCGGACCCTCAAACCTTCCCCGATAATATCTTTTACCCGAAAGCGCGGATTGGCCGAGGTGGTATAATCCTGGAACACTATGCTCAGCTTATTCTGCAAATTTTTCCTCCCTGCCCGGGATTCGTAGACCGACAAATCGTCCCACAGTACTTTTCCCTGATCCGGCTGCAAAAGGCCGCAGAGCACCCGTCCCAGGGTGGATTTCCCGCTTCCGGATTCGCCCAAAATCCCCAGGCAGGTTCCTTTCTGCACCTTTAGGGACACATCAAACAACACCTGCTGCCGGCTATGCCCAAACAGCGTATTTTGCCGTTCCCGGCGAAAACTTACGGATATATTTTTTAGCTCAAGCATATCCCTGCTCCTTTCCTTTACCCTGCAGCACCCTTTGGTACCGTTCCATAACCTCTGCCCTTTTTCCCACCAAAAGCCGCGTGTAGGGATCTTTGGCGTGGTGAAGAATCTGATAGAAACTGCCCCGGTCCACCACCTGGCCCTGGCTGAGCACCACCAGCCGGTCTGCTACCCGGGAAATGGCGTTCAGGTCATGGGAAACAAAGACCAGGGCCGTTCCCTTCTCCTCCTTGATTTTCAGCAGCTCAGCCAAAATTTCCACCTGGGTTATGGCATCAATGGCGGTAGTGGGCTCGTCGGCAATCAGAAGCGCCGGCTCCAGGGCCGCTGCAATGCCGATCATAATCCGCTGCAGCATTCCTCCGGACAGTTGGTGGAGATATTTTTCCAGCACTTCTTCCGGCTGGTGGATGCGCATTTTTTCCAATACTGTCAGGGAGCGCTCCCGAATCTCTCCCTTTCTCCAGTTTCCGTGGGCCGCAAAGGTTTCAGCCAGCTGGCTGCCAATCCTGTACAGCGGGTCAAAACAGGTCATGGGGTTTTGCAAAATAATCCCCACCTTGCCGCCCCGCAGACGGCGCAGCTCTTCACTGGACTTGGTAAGCAGCTCTTGCCCCTGAAACTGGACGCTGCCCGTTACCTGAAAGCTGCTGTCCAAAAGGCCCATGGCAGCTTTCAGGGTCAGGGACTTGCCGCTGCCGGATTCCCCCAGAATGCCCAGGCATTCCCCAGGCGCCACAGAAAAGGAAACGTTTCTTACCAAGGGAACCAGCAGCCCCTTCCGGCCTTTTAGCTGCACCTCCAGGTTTTCCACCTGAAATAGGGGTTTCATGATTCCACCTCCTTTGGATCCAGCACATCCCGCAGGGCATCTCCCATGAGATTGAAACAGCATACCAAGGAAACCAGGGCAACGCCCGGCGCCAGCATCTGGATGGGATTCCGAGTCAATACATCTTTGGCCTCATTGAGCATGGCACCCCATTCAGGAACCGGTGCCTGCACTCCCAGCCCTAAAAAGGACAGGGTGGAAATATTGATAATCGCCCAGCCCACGTCCAAGGAAGCCAGCACCGCCAGGTCGGAAGTAATGGAGGGCAGCAGGTGGCGGAAAAGGATAAAACGCTCCGGCATACCCACACAGCGGGAAAACTGCACAAAATTCATATCCCGATACTGCATAACCCCAGTGCGGATCATCCGGGCATACCAGGCCCATTTGATGAAGATATTGGCAATAATCACATTCTGGACGTTAATACCCAAAAGCCCGACCACTGCAAAAACCATAATCTGGCTGGGAAAGGACAGCATCACGTCCACCACCCGCATAATGACCTCTTCCACCACACCCCGGAAATAACCGGCCATAATGCCCAGCACAGCTCCCAAGCTGATGGTTCCCAGCATGGTCAAAAGGGCCAGGCCCAGGGTGGGCCGAATGCCGTAAATCAGCCGGGAGAGGACGCAGCGGCCCAAATGATCGGTACCCAGCGGATAGGTCAGGCTATAGGGCCGAAACTTTTGTAGGATATTGGTGACATAGGGGTCATGGGGCGCCAAAACCGGAGCCAATAAGCCAATCAGGGCAATAAGCAGTACAAAAGCCACGGTCAGCACCGCTGCCCGATTGTTCCAAAACCGTTTTCCCATGGTTAGACCTCCCTTCTGAGTCTGGGATCCGATACCGTTTGCAGCACGTCGAATACCAGATTAAAGACCACAAATAAAATTCCAATAAACAGCACATAGGTTTGAATTACCGGCAAATCCCGGTTAAAGATGGAGCTGATGCACAACGTACCCAGCCCCGGCCAGGAAAACACATTTTCCACCACAATGGTTCCGGCAATCATCTGGGGAATGCTCATTCCCATGGCCACAATGCAGGTATGCATGGAATTTTTCAGGATATGCTTCACCAAAATGGCCCGCTGGGGCAATCCCCGAACCTGGGCATAGAGTACGTAGTCCCGCTTCATATTTTCCAGCATATTGTTGCGAATCAGCCGGATGTAGGTGGAAATATAGCTCAGGGCTACCGTAAAGGCCGGCAGAACCAAATGCTGCCAGGTACCATTCCCATTAGTAGGCAGCAGCCGCAGCTTGACGCTGACGCCCCACATCAGCAGCAGCCCCACCCAATAGGCGGGCATGGCAGTGGAGATAAAGACCAGGGCCCGCATGCCCCGGTCGAACCAGCCATCCTTGTACACCGCACACAGGAACCCAATGGGAATGCTCAGCACCAGTACAATCACAAAAGACGCCGCCGCCAATTGGAGGGTGGCCGGCAGGCAGCGGGCCAGTTCCCCAGCCACCGTCCGGGCCGGGTTTACATAGCTGACGCCAAAGTCCCCTTGCAGGCAGCCCAGTACCCAGTCGGTATAACGCACCAAAAAGGGTTTGTTCAGGCCCAGTTCGGCTTCTGCCTTGGCAATGGCCTCAGGGGTAATGATGGGGGTCTGCTGGATGCGCAGCACCACCTCCGCCGGATTGGAGGGGATCAGGTTGATAAATACGAAACAGACAAAAGAAATGGCCAAAAGCAGCGGAATGGCCATCAGCAGCCTGTGGATTACGTAACGTTTCATGGTATTTTCACTTCTCTTTCTCTCCTTACAGCAAGAAAGCCGCTCCTTGCGAAGCGGCCCCCTGGATTACTCAAAATACATACTGGCAAAATCTACGTCGTATTGGTCGATGCCAAAGTGGACACCCTTCAATTTGGACGTATAGAGTGCCTTGTTGGTTTCATAGGTCAGCGGCAGGTAGACCGCGTCCTCGTGCAGCCGGGTCAGCACAAACTTGTACAATTCCTGCCGCTTGGCTTCATCGGTGGACGTGAGAATATCCGTAATGGCCTGGTCAATCTCTGCCTTATCTGCCAGCCCCTGCTGGGTTGCAAAGTCCCCGTACACCGGAGCCCGCATGGCCGCCAGAGAAGACTGGGGATCATAGGGCATGCCCCAGCAGATATTAAAGACCATATCGAAATTCCCGGCCTTCATATTATCCCGGTAGGACTGTTCTTCCTCCCCATGGATATTAAGAGCAATGCCCAGTTTCCGATACTCACTTTGGAGATACTCGGCAATGGTTTTCTCCGTTACACTGTCACTGTTGTAGAGCAGATCCAGTTCCAGTTTCTGGCCGTCCTTGGCCCGCAGCCCATCGCTGGCCATAACCCAGCCAGCCTGGTCCAGCAGCTGGCCCGCCGCTGCGGTATTATAGGCATAGGGCTCCAGCCCCACATTGCAGTAAGGAACGGTAGGGGAATACAAGGTATCCGCCGCCGGTTCCAGTCCGTAAAAAATACCCTCTGAAATGGCCTTCCGGTTGGTGGCGTGCTGAAGGGCTTTCCGAACCGCACTTTCCCCTAAGATTTCATGGGTGGTATTGAAGACAATGTGCCGGGTAGAGGTGGGATTGGACAGCTGGGTGGTAAATTTATCGCTTTTCACATACTGGCTGATGGCATCTGCATCCAACATATTCTTGCCAAAAATCAGGTCAATTTCCCCATTTTCCAGCGCCATGATCCGGGTTTGGTTATCCGGAATGACCTTTACAGTAATTTTCTTCAGGGCCGGCTTCTTACCCCAGTATTTTTCGTTCCGTTCAAATACAGCGTATTCGTCAGTGACAAAGTCTTTCAGTACATAGGGCCCCGTCCCAATATAACTGGTTACCCCATCCTTGGTGCTGCCGTTTTTCATGCTTTTGGGGGAAATCATGGCAAAGGGCCGGATGCAGGCCAATTCCGTCAGCATGGGATAATAGGGCTCGCTCATTTCAATAACAAAGGTATCCTTGTCCGGAGCAGAAACACTGGTGAGCAAATTCATCATTTCCAGCCAGGTATGCCGTTCCCGGTTTTCCAAAATAGCATTAAAGTTGGCCAAAATGGCGTTGGCATCACAGGGCGTTCCATCGGAGAAGGTAACCCCCGGACGAATCTTAAAGGTGTAGGTCCGCCCGTCCGGACTGATAGTCCAGCTTTCCGCCAGACAGCCCACATACCCCTTTTCCGTATTGGTCACCAGGGTATCGTACAGCATGGACTGGGCGTACATCTCCCCAGCGTACAAATGGGGATTCAGGTTCCGGATATCCCGGTAATTGACGTACACCAATTCATCTTTCTTTCCGCCTGCCGTTTTGCCTGCCCCGCCATCGGCACCACAACCCGTAAATGCGGTCAGCAGCAGGACGCCGCCCAGCAGCGCCACCAAAATTTGTTTTTTCATAAGGACCTCCTGACAAATGTTGCGTACATATCATACTTTGTCAGAATACACTGGTTAGTCGAAACTTACTAGGCCCGAATTTTTTATAGAAATCTATAACGAATCGTTATACCCTATAAAATCTTTGCCAATTCCTGGATCAGCCACTGGGCTTGGGGAGACAAGGGCCGCTCAGGGTCCTGCACATACCCCAGCTGAAGAAAAGGCTCACAGTTCTCGATGGCAAGGGGCTTGATGGCATACTGCTCATAGGGCTCGTGCATAAAATTAAGCCCCAGACTGCAAACATCGGTGTGCAGCAGCATATCAATCAGCAAATGGTCACTATTGGTATAAACCACGTTCTGCAGCAATTTAGGGTCAATGACCCCCATGCTCACATGCTCCAAATGGTGCTCCATGGAGAAAAAGTCCCGCACGCCCCGCATAAACTTCAGCTTGTGCAGGTCCGCAAAATCCACACTGTTTTCCTGGTACAAGGGATGCTTGGGCCCCACATAGACGCAGATGCTTTTTACGCTCAGCGGGATAAATTCCAGCTTCTTGTGGGACAAAATATGCTGGAAGGCCGCTGCCTGCTTTTGGGCCACATAGACAATCCCCACTTCGGAAATCCCCTGCTGTACCTGCTCCGTAATTTCTTCCACCGTTCCTTCGTGGTGTTCAATATGAATGTCCGCCCCCCAGGTTTTGTAGAAATCCACCAAAAGCCGGGCCACCATATTGCTGGGATAGGTGGATACCCTGAGGCTTTCCTGCTCATCAGGAATGGCCAGGGAAGCAATGGTAGCCGTGGTTTTCAAAATCAGCCGGGCATATTCCAGCACGGTCTTGCCATACACCGTAGGCTGCACCCCTTTGCCGCTGCGAATCAGCAGGTTTCTCCCCAGCTCATGCTCCAAAGTACGTATGGTCTTGCTTACATTGGGCTGGGTCGTATACATACAGGCCGCAGCCTGGGATAAACTGCCTCGCTCACAGGCAGTGACAAAAATCTCCAGTTGTTTGATGTCCATAGGTCACGCTCCTTGTATTCCGGGAGTTTGTTTGTGCTAATCCGTTTTACTATACCGTTTCCTATAGATAATTGCAAGTTGCCTAAACGTTATAGGAATGGCCGCAAGCAAAACAGCCCAAAAAAGCCTGACCGCAGGTTCTCCCCCGCAATCAGGCTTGATACTTTCGGCACCTAAAATGGGCTGCCTTATCCTTTCGGACAGGCAGCCCATAGGGTCCCTATTTCTAATTGGAATGTAAGCGCAGCCCAGCCTTTGTCTTTTGAGGTGCCGGTCCATTTCGACCTAATGGGGCCCGGCGTTATAAATCGACTAGATGAAATAATAAAGGAGACTCAAAGCAACAGGGGCATGAACTGCAGGCTATAACACTTGCTGCGTGGGACTTGCAAACGGAATCCGGGGCTTCCTGCTGGAAGTTCCGTTTTCCGAAATTGCCAAGGTGTAGCTATCTTTCTAAAACTAGACCTCGTACGGCGATTACTCCCGGCTTGGTGCCGGTAAAGGATTTCTCCTGACCGCCCACAAAGGTAAAGTAAAACATATGATGTTCGTCAATCATCCAGGTCATATCCTTCAGCGGGATCTCTCCCCCATTGGGATACAGCTGGTAGAGTCTATCTACAAAAGCTGTCACGTCATAGGTTGCCAGCTGACCATTTTCCTGGGTATAGGTCAATTTCCCGTCTTGGATTTTGGCCGGATCCAGAATATATACCCGGCTGTAATCCTTTACCGGAAAGCTGCCTGCATTATAGGCATAACGCAGATGCGTTTGCTGCCGGTTATTGGGCAGGGAAGCCAACAGGCCGGAGGCTTCTACTTCTTTTACCAGCGGATACCGCCAGCTGCCGGGATTTCCTTTCAGATATTCCCAAGCGCTGTAAATCCGGTCGGCCCGCTGGACGGAAATAGCCGGATTGGCCTGGAGCTGGCCGTCCACCAGCATTTGGCCCTGCAGCAGGTTTTCCCGCAGCTGACTATACTGGAGCTGGGCCGGGAAATCAATGGCATTCAGCGGGGTCACTGTAACCAGCAGGGCCAGCACAGCGCCCAGGCCAAAGAGTTTCCGGGGTTTCATTCCCACCAGCCCCGCTGCCAGGATGCAGACCCCGTAGGCACTGCATACCAGGGACAAATACCGCAGGGACGTGGCCCCGTAGGCGCTCCAGCGCATCTGCACCCCGATGCCCTGCACCAGCAGTACAGGAATCAGCAGCAGCCCGCCCAAGAGGAATACCTTGCGAAACCAGCGCTGGGACAAATCTCCAAAGCTGAAGTACAGCAGGGCGTATACCGCCGTGGCAGCGGAAGCAAACCAGTTCATGGTGCCCACAGGCATGGCTCTTACCCAGGCAATCTTTCCCATATACAGATACAGGATCAGCAGCAAAAGTCCAAAAAAGGGGAGCAGGACCCGCCGCCACAGGGTGGTAAACCCCGGCACTTCCGGAATTTCTTCTTCCGGAAGGGGAATGTAGGAAAGAAAGGTGAGAAAGCCCACTACTCCAAAGGCAAAGACGAAGATACAGCCCAGCCATTGGATGCCTACGGGCATGACCAGAAACTGGAAGCCCAGGTAGCAGATGGACAGCAGGACCAGAATCAGCAGCCCTATGCCCAAGCTTTTCACCAGGGACAGGAACAGCCAGGGAAAAACCCGGTCCCTGCCCTCTGGGACATCACAGTAATACAGGGTGGCGGTAGCTGAAGCTGCCAGAATGCCTCCCGCCGCCATAAAGCAGTACGGAGTCAGCGGCAGTCCTTCCAAAAGCCGCCAGCCAATAATAAAGATCAGGAAACCCAGGGCATCCCGCCGGGGACCTACTTTGTCCGCCCGTTCATTGTACAGCCGCCAGGGAATGGACAGGGCAGTCACACAAAGCATCACCAGGATGCCCCGCTGCCAAATGTCCCCCTCCCCGCCAGGAGGCAGGTTCAGCTTGGTTTCCACCAGGCTGGCGGCGAAAATATACAGGCTGCCAAACACGGCCAGTTTAAACCGTCTGCTGCGCTGGAAAAGCGCAGCAGCAAATTCTCGTATGCGCTGCAGCATTTGCATCATCTCCCATGCTATGAACTTACCTGTTCATTATACCATGGAAGCGGAGAAGCGGTTATTTCCCTGGATGGTTTTTGAAGTAGTTGTACAGCAATCTGCCCAGTTCCCGGGCTTCTGCTTCGTTCAGGGTAATCCCCCTGTACATTTTTTCCCGTCTGGGGGCCCATTCCCGCAGATCAAACTTGGCGGGAGTATTGTTGTAAGAAATCCGGTTCAATTCCTTGGTATTACCAGTTTTGGTATTTTCCGACAAGATTCCTAGTTCTTCTTCTACTTCGTAACTGAATTCAGCCATTGTAATCCTCCTTACAAGATGAGCCTTTGGCCATCCGCTTGATGATTTTATTATAACGGATTTTATTTTTTTGCCTACCCCTTTTGGGCCATCGGGTATTTAAAGCGTACCATCGGGTATTTTTTCGTTTAAAGCACCCAGTTTTAGTTCCAAAATCCGTTTTATGGGGACCCATTTCCCACTTTTCAGCAAAATTCTTTTCCGAAAAGTATCCAATTTCACCGCCTGCTCCTGAAGTACCAGCTCCCGCCCGCCTTCCTTATGGGCATCCGGCTGAAAGTACGTAAGCAGCAGCAGGGGCTGCCGGCCCTGCTGCAATTCCAAGCCCACCCATTGGAGCTGCCGGTCCAGCCGTTCCTTTTCAGTCTCGTCCAGCTCCCGCTGGGCCTGGGTAAGCCGGGCCTCCTCGGCCACCAGTTCTTCGTACCCGGTAAGGGCTGCAAAGGGCATAAACTGGGCCGCCCGCTGGGAGCGGGACAGCTTGCGGCGTCTGGGGCTCTCCGGATGGGGCAGCGCAAGCATATCCTGATACCGTTTCATGCCCGATGCCCCCCTACCTGCTGGTTGCGTTCTATGGTCATGCCGCCGGCACACAGATTGCTGCCCTTTAAAATGGAGTTTTTGCCAAACCGCTCCTTTAAAGCCAGTACCGTTTCCTGGAGCCGGTATTCCTTAAAGGGATCCTGCCAGGCGGATTCCTCCTGGGCAAACAAATCCGCTTCCTGGGGCCGGCTGCGCTCCTGGGAAACTGGCAGCACCCGTTCTGCCGTAAGGCTCACCTTGCGGAGCAGCAGCTGGGGATCCATAATTTTCCGATACAGCGCCAGGGCTTCCTGGGTAAGCACCTGCCCGGAGGCCGTGTATTGGAGCAGTGCCTGGGTGCCCCGGGCCGGAAAGGGCACCAGCCGGCCATAATGGTCCTGGGCCACCCGCCCCCGGTAGGAGCGCAGCCTTTCCAAGTCCTCCAGGTTGGACCGGTCATAGCCCAAATGCAGCACCAGCCGGTCCGTTACAAGGCCCTTGCGTACCAGGTCCAGGGCCAACTGATCCGCCATTTCCCAAACAATCAGCCCCGCCTGCTCTGCTGTATAGGCATGCTGGAGCACCTGCCCTGACCCCAGGCTGGAGCTTTGGGGGGTGTATTTTTTGATGTCCTCCAGGGTGCAGGGTTCCCAACCCCAGGCATGGTCAATGAGCAGCTCCCCATTGACCCCAAACAGCCGGTACAGCAGGTCCTCGTCCACAAGGGACATCCTGGCCACATCCCCCAGGGTATACATCCCGTACTGGGCCAGCTTCCGGGCAATCCCCGGACCAATCCGCCAAAAATCGGTAAGCGGCCGATGCTCCCACAGCTTTTCCCGGTAACTTTCCTCCGTCAGGGCCGCAATGCGCACCCCGTCCTTTCCTGCGGGCAGATGCTTGGCTACAATATCCATGGCCACCTTGCACAGGTACAGGTTGGTACCAATGCCGGCCGTAGCCGTAATCCCCGTTTCCTGAAGCACCGCCTGGACCAGCTTCCGGGTCAGCTAATAGGGCGTCAGCCCATAGGTTTCCAAATAAGGGGTCAAGTCCAGCAGCACCTCATCCACCGAATACACGTGGATATCTTCCGGAGCCAAAAAGCGCAGATATACGCCGTAGACCCGGACACTGTACTCCATATAAAGCGCCATCCGGGGCATCGCCGTAATATAGGTCAATTTCTGGGAAGGATCCGCCTTCAGTACCCGGTCGGAAGCCGATTCTCCCTGGAAGTGCCGCCCCGGCGCCATGGCCCGCCGGTCCGCATTGATTTCCCCCACCTGCCGGATTACCTCGAACAAACGGGGCCGTCCAGGTACCCCACGGGCCTTGAGAGCCGGGGAAACCGCCAAGCAGATGGTTTTATCCGTCCGGGACTGATCCGCCACCACCAGGCACGCATCCAAGGGATTCAGCCCCCGTTCCACACATTCCACCGAAGCATAAAAAGATTTTAAGTCAATGGCCGCATAGACCTTTCCTTTCGCCATAGTACTCCCTCACTCTTTGTTCGTTTATTATAACTTATTCGAACATTTGTTCGTTTATACTATAGCATAAACCCCCAGGGTAAGACAAGCCCCCTTTGCAGCTGCTTTCCCGCAGCAGCCCAAAAGGGCACAAAAAAAGAGCCGTGACCTAAGCCACGACCCTTTGTTTTGCGCTTATTGCAGGAGAGCTTTGACAATGGCATTTACCCGCTGGCCAGAAGCCCGGCCTTGGGTCTGGGCCATTACCGTACCCATTACCTTCCCCATATCCTTCATGGATTTGGCACCCGTCTTGGCAATGGCGGCTTGAACGATTTCTTTCAGTTCGTCGTCGCTTAATTGCTGGGGCAGATACTTTTTCAAAATGGCAATTTCCTGCTCATTTTTCTCTACCATTTCAGGACGATTGGCATCCTTGATTTCTTGGATGGTATCTTCTCTCTGCTTAATTTCTTTCATAATGACAGCCATGACAGCGTCATCTTTCAGCTCTGTCTTTTCGTCAATTTCCTTATTCCGAATGGCAGCCCATACCATACGCAGAACGGTCAACTGCAATTTGCCGTTTTCCCGATCCTTCATGGCGTGCTTCATATCGGTTTGTAAGATTTCTCGTAAAGACACCTTAAAGCCCCCAAATCATAAAATGATTATCTGGATTTGCGTTTTCTGGCAGCTTCAGACTTTTTCTTGCGTCTTACGCTGGGCTTTTCGTAGTGTTCGCGCTTTCTTACTTCGGACAGAACGCCAGCTTTCTGCGTAGCACGTTTGAAACGACGCAGTGCGCTGTCCAAAGATTCAGTTTTGCCAACTTTAATCTCAGTCATCTATATCCCTCCCTCCACGATCTCTTTCGGGAAGTGTTTTAACATTAACACCTAGCCATTATACATTAAACCAGGCGTCTCTGTCAACAACATTAGCAGGGAGGCCAGCCTAATTCCTTTCCTCCCAAGACATGGAAATGCAGATGGGGAACCGTTTGTCCGCCTTCTGCGCCAGTGTTCACCACAACACGGAACCCTTTTTCCAAAATACCCAATTTCTTGGTAATCTCAGGAAGAATCTTTTGAACATGAGTCAGCACCTCGGGGGATGCCGTCAAAATGTTTTCCGAATGTTCCTTGGGGATAATCAGGACATGAACGGGCGCACCCGGGTTCAAGTCATTGATTACGATGACCTTGTCATCTTCATAGACCCGCTCGCTGGGAATTTCACCTGCAACAATCTTGCAAAAAATACAATCTGACATAATTTCACCCCCTGCCGACTAAAATTTGGTACTTTTATATTATAACACCGTTCATGCCGTCTTCAAATAGAGAATCCAGCCGAACTGGGGTTATTTTTCCTTCCAGATCCTGGTCACTGTGGGTATACACCCGAATATAGCCAGGGGTCAAGCCTTCCCAGTACCCTTCCTTGTTCACCTGCTCCCACAGGACAGAGGATTCCGCCCCCAGCAGGGTTTTCCGGAAGGCTTCGTGACCTTCGGCGTCAATCACTTCCAGCCGGTGCACCCGTTCCTGTTTCTCCTTGTTGGAGAGCTGGCCGGGCATCACCGCTGCCGGCGTTCCCTTTCTTTGGGAATAGGGAAAAATGTGGATCTTGCTGAACTGGCAGCTGCGGATAAAGTCCAAGGAGGCCTGGAAATCTTCTTCCGTTTCTCCCGGGAAGCCTACAATGACGTCGGTGGTAATGGCTACCCCCGGCACCAGGCTGCGAATCCGCTCCAGGAGACCTGCAAAGTCTGCGGTGGTATAGGGACGATGCATCCGTTTTAACGTAGCGTCACAGCCCGCCTGCAAGGGCAGATGGAGATGGGCACACAGCCGGGAATCTTCCTGCATCACCTGAAGCAATGCGTCTTCCACCTCCACGGATTCCAAAGAGCCCAGGCGTACCCGGCGCACCTCCGGTACGGAAAGGGCGGCCTTTACCGCATCGGACAGCCGGTAGCCCTGGCCGTCTTCCTTGCCGTAGCAGCCCAGATGGATGCCCAGCAACACGATTTCCTTAAAGCCCTGATCCACCAGCCGCTGGGTTTCTTCACGGATGCTTTCCAGGGAACGGGAACGGAGATGACCTCTGGCGTAGGGAATGATGCAATAGGAGCAGTATTGGTCGCAGCCTTCCTGGATTTTCAGGAACGCCCGGTCCCGGCTTTCGTCCACGGCCGCTTCCATAGCCTCAAAGCTCCGGCCAATGGGCAGCTCGTGAACAGCGTTTAAGGGTACAGCTTGCTCCGCTTCATCCTCCTGCAGCCGCTGCTGCACCAGCTCCACCACCTTGCTCCGGTCCTGGTTGCCAATGAGCAGGTCCACTCCGTCAATATGGGCTACCTCGTCAGGGGAAGTCTGGGGATAGCAGCCCGTTACCACGATAAGCGGCTTGGGGTCCCGTTTGGCTGCCCGGCGGATCATCTTCCGGGACTTGCTCTGACCCATATTGGTCACCACGCAGGTATTGATCAGATAGATGTCCGCAGGCTGCTCAAAATCCACAATCGTAAAGCCGGCTTCCCGGAACAATTTCTCCATGGATGCAGTATCCGATTGGTTTACCTTGCAGCCCAAGGTATAAAAAGCTATTTTTTTCATCTATCTTATCCTCCCAAATTTCCTGTTTCGTACATGATGGCCGTAAGGGCCGCCAGGGCGGCGGTCTCCGTGCGCATAATCCGGGGCCCCAGGCTGACGGACGCCCAGCCCAGCTTCTGGCTCAGGGCGAACTCGTCCTTGCTGATGCCCCCCTCGGGGCCAATAATCAGGGCCGCCGTCTTGGCCTCCTGCTGTACCTGAAGAGCCTGGCGAATGCCCTGCCCGTCCTCTACTTCGTAAGCAATGATTTTCAGTTCTGCCGTACAGCCCTGGAGTACTTCTTTAAAAGCTCTCACCGGCAGCACCTGGGGAATGATATCCCGCTTGCTTTGTTTGGCCGCTGCCTCGGCAATTTTCTGCCACCGTTCCAGCTTCTTTTCGACCTTAACAGGGTCCAGCTTTACCACCGAATGGTCCATCACAGCCGGCTGGATGGCCGTCACCCCCAGCTCAATGGCCTTTTGGATAACCCATTCCAGCTTGTCCTGCTTGGGCAGGCCCTGGATCAGGGTTACCTGCACCGAGGGTTCGTGGCAGCGTTCAATTTTTTCTACCAGGGACAGCGCCACCTGATGCTCCGTAAAGCCGGTAATTTCCATCAGGGCCGTTACCTGGTCCAGGCTGACAATCTGCACCTGATCCCCAGCCTTCATCCGCAGCACGTGGGAAATGTGGTGGGCATCCTGCCCGTCAATAACCATTTCCGGTGCAAAATTCCGGGGTACAAAAAAACGATACACAGCCTTATGCCTCCCTGCCCATGGTAATGGCGGTCCAGCCAGCTTTCCGGCTGACCTGAAGAATCTGGAAGCCCTGCTCCTTAGCAGCTGCTTCCACATCCGGGAACCGTTCTTCAATGACGCCACTGGCCAGGAACTTACCGCCAGGAGCCAGTTTGGCAGCTACCTCCGGCAGCACCAGAATGATGATGTCCGCAATAATGTTGGCGATGATAATATCCGCCTGACCATTGGTATCGTCCAGCAGGTTCCCCTGCTTTACGTCAATTCTGTCGGAAAGGCCGTTTAGGGCAATATTTTCCTTGGCCACTTCTACAGCCTTGGCGTCGATGTCCACCGCTTCCACAGTTTTGGCACCCAAAAGGGCGGCCGTCATGGCCAAAATCCCGCTGCCGGTACCTACGTCAAATACCGTGCAATCCGGGTTCACCAGCTCTTCCAGCCGCTGGATGCACATACTGGTGGTGGCGTGGGTGCCGGTACCGAAGGCCATCCCCGGATCCAGGGAGATGACCAAATCCCCTTCCTGGGGTTCATAGGTTTCCCAGGTGGGTTTAATCACCGTTCTCTTCCCTACCCGTTTGGTGTGGAAGAATTGCTTCCACTGATTGGCCCAGTCCTTTTCGCTAATCTGCCGGAACAAGGTGGCCCCAAACCGGCACTTGCCCAGCCGAGCTTCAATTTCCTGCATACCGTTTTCAATGGCCTCCAGGCGCTGCTGAAGCTCCTGGTTTTCCGGATAGTAGGCCGTTACCGTCACCACTTCCGTATTTTCCTGGGCAGGAATATCGCACAGTTCCCAGGTGGCGTGTTCCCGCAGCTCATTGAGCAGCAGGGGGTCTTCAATTTCCACGCCATTTCTGGCGCCCACTTCCCGCAGCAGTTCGGCTACCGCTTCCACCGCTTCGTGAGTGACTTTCAAGCTGACTTGCAGCCAAGTTTCCATTTGCATTCTCCTTTGTCTTCCAAACAAACTTCTCAGCAGCTTTCCAGACCTTTCTGGAGCTGCTGTCTATTTATGCGCAATTATTATATTATACCTTATTTTTCCCCGTCCGTCACGGACCCCGCCCCTAAGGGACACGAAAGCCCCCGCACCGCAGATTGCTCCGCAGCCCGAGGGCCTGATTTTACGCTGATTTTTCCTGCATAGCCTGTGCCAGTTTCTCTTCCTTTTTGGTCAGCTGCTTTAACCGCTTGAGGGCCAACAGGAACCAGGGCAGGTTCTTGTCATCCAGGACGTATTCGCTGAGAGAATGCTCCGTCACCTGAAGCCAGCGGGAGTAGATGCCGCTGCCCAGGAGAAGGGGATCCTCTATCTGAAAAATCACCTGTTCCAGGGTTTCCCAATCCTGGTAAGCTCCTTTGGAATACGCCTTGCTAAAGCCCTTTCCCTGGTCCGCTTTGAAGCCCAGGGCAGTGCATTCCTCTCCAAAGACGCTTTCCTCCACCACATCAATGGGGGTCATGGGGTCCTTGTACAGGATCAGATATTTTTTGGCGAATTTATGAATGTCTTTCCGGTTCTTTAAAGCCTTCATGCTGTTCTCCTCCACTGCCGCACTTCCTGGAGAAAAGCAGCAGCGCTATACCTTTTATGCATAAACAAATCCATTTTCCCAGCTTCTAACGTCTTCTAGTATAGCAGAGATTTAACATTTTGCAATGTTTTTCTTTTCACAGTCAATTCTTTACTAACCACAGGCTTTTTGCAAGAAAACATTCCCATTTCGTATCAATTTATACACAAAATAGGGATCCGTACCTGCCTTTGTCCCCCGCTTTGCCAATTGCAAACTTTTGGGCTTCCCTTTTAAAGCAGCGGACCGCATACCCCCAGGACGCCAAAAAGGATGCGCCTTGGCGCATCCTTTTCCCGCACTTATTCTTCTGCAGTTTCCGCAGCCGGCTGTTCTTCCGCAGTTTCTTCCACAGTTTCAGCCGCCGCTTCTTCCCCTTCTGCCGGCACTTCCTCTGCTTCTACAGCTTCCGGTTCGGGTTGGGGCTGAACTAGCCTCACCACCACTACATCCACGGCATCTACGGCGTAGTCGGTAATGGCAACCGTTTCCCGCACTACTGCTTCCCGCAGGGCTTCCACCACTTCAGGGATATTGGCCCCGTATTCCACGCTGACCTTCACCTCAAAGCTCACATGGCCTTTTTTCACCGTGCCGCTTTCTTCCACGGACGCATCCGTTTTCTTTACGGCAATCTGGGACGTAATCTTGTCCGTCATCCGTTTGGCCAGGGAAAAGAAAGAGCCGCCTTCATTTAAGGTCAAAGATACGTGCTCCACCTTACCTACAGCAATCCGCACAAGTTCCGTAAAGACTTCTTCACTGATGATGGTTTTGCCTTGAATCATACCAATCCCTCCTTACAATACAGAAAGGGAGAAGGACAATGGTTTGCGTCCTCCTCCCTTCTTACAGCGCCGCAGCGCTTAACGGAATTCCACTTTCAAATGCTGCCGATTGGGCAAACGATTGTATTTATACTTGGGATACCCTACCAAAAGGGTGCCCACCACCACCTGTTTGGCCGGAACGTTCAACAGTTCCCGCAGCGGCTGGTAATCAGCCTGGGCACAGGTCTGAATGAAGCCCATAATGGTGGTACCCAGACCCAGGGTGGGTGCATACAATTCAGCGTAGGCCCATGCCTGTTCGCAGTTGCTGATGCCGGTCATGTTCAGTCTCCGGGCCAGGGCGAAAATCAGCTGCTTGGCATTGCGGCCAATAATGTCGATTTTCCGCTCCCGGTATACTTCCAGCACCTTCAGATAGTACCGGCGCTGGGGAGCTTTTCTGTCGATTTCTTCCTGCATCCAATCAGCCACGCAGTCGGTAATCTTTTGGATCAATTCCCGGTCAGATACCACAATGTAGTACAAACCTTGGGAATTGGCAGCAGTAGGAGCGTACCGGGCAATATCCAGCAGCTCGGTAATCTTTTCTTCGCTGACCAGTTCATCCTTAAAATTCCGGATGCTTCTGCGCATACGCATAAAATCATAGGCGGATTTTTTATCTAGTACTGACGTAGGAACCGGATCCGTTTCCTCGTAGGGGCAGCGGGAGTTGTCCAGGGCGCCCGTAGGGCAAACAGAAACACAATGGCCGCAGGACATACAGGACATATCATTGATGCAAACCGGGCCTTTTTTGCCTTCGCTTTGGTTCATTTCCAAAATGCAGCTGGGGCAAACGTTGGAACATATCCCGCAATTAATGCACTTGTCTTGATCGACCGTTATTATACCAACCAAATATAACACCTCAAATTCTTACTGTCAGCGCAGTACTCATTTAACTATACTGCGAATTGTTTTAAAAATGATTTCAATTTGCTTATAAATCCAAAAAAAGCCGGACATCCGTCCGGCATATTTTTAAATGGCTCCCCGAGTAAGACTCGAACTTACAACAACTCGATTAACAGTCGAGTGCTCTACCATTGAGCTATCGGGGAATCTCTCAACGAAGATTATTCTACACGAAAGTGCCTATCCTGTCAACTACTTTTTTAAAAAAGGATAAGAAAAAAGTTGGAACATACCCTGGTCATGAAGATAGCCGGTATCATTCAAGGCAAAGAGCGTTCTTTCCCCCCATTTATTGATGCCCAACACCGTTAAGGATGCCGGAAGAATATCAAAGGAAATCTGTTTATCGGCCACCTCCTGGATATCCAGGCCCAGCCAATAAAAAATCATGTTCTGGATGGTTCCCTTATGGGATACAATAATCAGGTCCCCAGGCTCCTCCATAAGCTTCTTGAAGCCTTCCACCGTGCGCTGGTAAAACTGCCGGCGGGTTTCTCCACCCTCGTAATTGATATGGTCCAGCTCCCGGCCGGTTACCGGCGGGTGGTAAAAGGCCTTGGATTCCTTGAGAGAAAGGCCAGCTGCCCGGCCATTGTTCTTCTCCCGAAGGAAGGCATAGGACTCCACCCCTGAAGCACCCAGTCTTTCTGCAATCATTTCGCCGCCCATTCGGGCCCGCTTCAGGTCGCTGGTCACAATCCTAGGGGGCGTATGGCCGGCAAAGTCCCGGGCCAGGCAGTCCGCCAGTTTCTTGAACTGGCCGCAGCCTTTTTCAGTCAGGGCCGAGTCGGTCCAGCCCCCGGTCAATGCCTGCACATGATGATCTGCTTCCCCATGCCGAATCAGGATAATCATGGTGTTCCTCCCTCGCTGCTGACGGTTAGATATACCGTTTCAGGGTAATGGCAAAACGGCCCTTCTTGGTGGTGCCCCGTACTTCGGACAGTTCCACCCTGCCCCGGGACCGGAAGGAAATAATATCCCCTTCTTTGACGGTCTGGGACGGACTTTTGGCGTCCTGCCAATTCAGCCGCACATTCTGACCCTTGATTTCATCTGCCATCCGGGAACGGGAAACCCCATAGCCCGCAGCAGCCACGGCGTCCAGCCGCAAAGCGGCTACCGTAGACGAAATCAATTTGATTTTTTGTTCCTTTTCCTGCAAGTCCGCAAAAGCAATTTCCCGGACTTCTACAGTGGCGGCACCGATTTTGGTCAGATTGGTCACCACGAAATTGCTCATGGCCGTATCCACCACTATCTGCCCGCCTTCTTCGTTAAATACAATGTCACCCATGATTTCCCGCTTGCACCCCAGGCCCATAAAGGCGCCCAGCACGTCCCGGTGACCGATATCGTAATACCGCTTGTCCCAGGTGATTTGCAGGGGAGTAATGGCGAAATCCGGCTGGCCGTAGAACTCTTCACTGACAAAAGCAGCCCGCAGGCGTTCCGCATTCTGGAACCCGCCGTTTAATTCCACCCGGATATTGGGAAAGTTGGCAGCAATAATTTCTGCCACATTCTGTTCATGGGGATCCAAAAAGCCGGTTACCTTATAACGGCGGCTTTTCCGGGCCCCCTCAGCCAAATCCAGCAGCTGGCTGGCCAATTCGGCGTCTCCGCCGGCCTTAAAGTAGCGTAAAATTTTCTCTCGATCTGCCATCTTATTTTTTGAGTGCAGCGCTGCGGTCAAGGACGGCCTGCACTGCATCGTAGAACGCTCCTCTCACTCCATGATTTTCCAGTGCCTTGATGCCGGCAATGGTAGTGCCGCCAGGGGACGTTACCTGATCCCGGAGCTGGGCCGGATGCACGCCGGTTTTCAGGGCCATCACCCCGCTGCCTGCCATGGTGGCAGCTGCCAGCTGAATGGACAAAGCCCGGGGCAGCCCTGCCATCACCCCGGCATCTGCCAGGGCATCCATGACCACAAAGAAATAGCCGGGGCCGCAGCCGCTGATGGCCGTAATGGCCTCCATGGCTTTTTCGTCCACCCGGACCACCTGGCCGCAGGAGGCAAAAATAGCTTCCGTCAGCTCCAAGTCCTCTGCCGAAGCCTTGTCATCGCCGGTAATGGCAGTCATACCCATGCCCACCGCAAGGGGCGTATTGGGCATACAGCGGATTACCCGGTGGCCGGGCACCAGGTCGTGGAGCATGGCAATATCATAGCTGCCCATAATGGACACCACCAGGGCCTCCGGGGCCATTGCCTTGCGCAGGTCGTCCGTTACAGCCGCTTTTGCCATTTGGGGCTTTACGGCCAGGATCACCAAATCCGCCCCCTGGACAGCTGCTGCATTATCCCCTACAGCCGTAATACCGTAGGTGTTTTGCAGATATTCCTGACGGGCTGCCGTAGGTACGCCAGCCGCCACTTGTCCCTTCTTTACCAAACCGCCCTGGAGCAGCCCCTTTAAAATAGCCTCACCCATGGCGCCGCAGCCAATAAAGGCAATTTTGGCGATAGTATTTATTGTTCCCAAGGAGAATTCCCTTCTTCCTCTACGTAATTGGTATTTTCCGTATCGATGTCAATATTAGGAGGCGCGCAGACCAGGATATTCCGGCCAATTTTCTTGACGGTGCCGTCCAAGGCATAAATGGTGCCGCTGACAAAGTCCACAATGCGCTTGCGCACGTCGGGATCCGTATCTTCGAAATTGATGACCACCGGCTGGTTTTTGCACAGATAGTCCGCCATTTTTTGGGAATCATTGAAGTCAATGGGTTCAATTACCACCACACTGACCGGATTGCGGTTTACAGGCATGGACATGACCTTGTCCGCATCGTTATTGCGATTTTCCACAGGGGGTACCTCCCGTCTGCTTTCTTCATAACTGGTTTCCGGCTGGCTGTGTCTGCCAAAAATGGGAACCACCTTGCTGTCCTCATCCCGCAGTTCTTCCCCGCCGTCCATTTCCGGTTTGTCTTCTTCCTTATAAAAGCCAAGGGATTCCGTAATTTTTCTCATAAAGTCGAAATTCATGCAGTCCACCGCTCCATCTTAAAATTTTAGTGAGTAATCCCGGGCGCCAAACAGTGCGGAACCTACCCGGATTTCATTGGCTCCTTCTTCGATTGCTACCCAGTAGTCGTGGGTCATGCCCATGGACAAGGTGTCACAGGCAGGGGATTGCAGCTGGTTTTTCAGGTACAGGAAATCCTGATAGCCTGCCGCAAAGACAGGACGGGTTTCTTCCACCTGGTCCGTTGCCTGGGCAATCACCATAACGCCCCGGACCCGGAGGTGGGGATAGTTCCCCAGCTTGGGAATAACGGCCCGGAATTCCTCCGGTGCAAAGCCGCTCTTTTGTTCTTCCCCAGCTTCGTTGATCTGGAGCAGCACATCCTGAACCTTGCCCAGGGCGGCCGCTTCCTTATCCAGATGCTGCATAATCTTTTCGCTGTCCACCGATTCAATGATGGCAAAATGCTCCACCGCATGCTTGGCCTTGTTGGTCTGCAGGTGGCCGATCAAATGCCAAACACCACCAGGAGGCAGTACCTCCTGCTTGTGCATGGCTTCCTGGACCCGGTTTTCCCCCACATCCGTCAGCCCTGCCGCCAGTGCTTCCGTTACAATCTCCGGAGGATGATTTTTGGTCACCGCCAAAATGGTCACCTTATCCCCCGTTGCTTTCTTTTCCTTGCGATTGGCAAGAGCCTCCTGAACCTTGGCCTGTACCTTCGCCAAATTTTCCTGTAACATAGGCTCTCTCTCCCTTCCTATTTTCTAAACAAAATGCCCGCCAGTCTCCCGGTCTTGCCATGCTCGCCACGGTAGGAGAAAAAGTCTCCCTGATGGCAGCAGGTACAATAATCGGACCGGAAAATCATCTCCTGAGGCACGCCGGCCTCCAGCAGCTGCAGGGTATTCATTTTCCACAGATCCAGCTGGTAGTGTCCTTCCCGACCCGGTGTAAAACAGGAGGCATAGGCTTCTGCCTGGGACCGTACGGCCTCGTCCACTTCGTAGCAGCAGGGACCGATGGAAGGCCCGATGCCCACAGCTAGATTATGGGGCTGGCAGCCAAAGGCTTCTGCCAGCTGTTCTACTGCTTTCTTAGCAATACCTGCCACGCTGCCCCGCCACCCGGCATGAACTAGGCCGATGGCATTGCTGCAGGTATCCACCAGTAGAATAGGGACACAGTCGGCAAATACCAATAAAAGAGGCAGGTTCCGGCAGTCCGTAATGAGACCGTCCGTTTGGGGCAGGGTATCTTCATAGGTAAACGCCCCTTTGCCTGCATCCGCCTCTGTCACACGCACAATGTGGGTGCTGTGCACCTGGTTGCAGGTGACCGTCCGGTTCAGGTCAAAGCCCAGTGCCTTGGCCACTTTCTGCCGGTTGCGGACCACCTTCTCCGGGTTATCCCCTGAGTGCAGGCCCATATTCAAAATGCCTTCCAAATTATCGCTTTCCCCGCCTGTACGGCAGGTAAAAGCATGGCCAACGCCCAGTTTTTCCCAGGCTGGGAAATAGCCAAAGCGCAAGCCGTCTTTTTCTCGTATTGCAAATGGAGCCACGCTCCCACCTCGTTTCCCCTTGGAGTTATATAAAAATGGAAGTTACCGAAAACTTGCTTTCAGTAACTTCCATTGTACTGTTTTTTTTGGCGTTTGTAAAACGAAAAGCCAGAAAATCCCGTCCAAAACCACGGGGTTCCAAAGAAATTTACGCCTTTTGTCCCGCCTTGGCCAGAGCCGCTTCCATCCGGGCAATCACCGTTTCCAACACCTTGATCCGGGCGTACAGTTTGTTGTTGGCTTCCACCACCGTCCAGGGTGCCTCAGGGGTATCCGTCCGGTAGATCATTTCGTTTACCGCATCCACGTAGGCATCCCATTTGGACCGGTTCCGCCAATCGTCCGGGGTAATCTTCCAGGTCTTGTTGGGATCATTCTCCCGGTCCTGGAACCGCTTTAACTGCTCATCCTGGTCAATGTGCATCCAAAATTTCTGCACAATAATGCCCTGCTTCACCCATTGGGCTTCCATGTCCTGGATTTCCCCATAGGCCCGGCGCCATTCTGGATTGGTGGCAAAATGCTCAATTCTCTCCACCAGCACCCGACCATACCAGGTACGGTCAAAGATGGCAATCTCGCCTGGGCGGGGAATCTTGGTCCAGAACCGCCACAGATAGTGGAACTGGTTCTCCCACTCGTTGGGAGCGCTTACAGGATTCACCTGGTAGCCCAGGGGATCAAAGGATTCCGACAAGCGCTTGATGGCGCCGCCCTTGCCGCCGGCATCCTGCCCTTCAAAGGCAATAATGGTGCTGATTTTCCGTTTGGCCAGCTCCACCTGCAATTCACCCAGACGCTTGTGGCATTTCTTCAGTTTCTTGTCATATTCGTCCGAATCCATGGGCTGGTTGGGATCAAAAGTAGCCAAAATATCCGGCACCGAAGGATCCTTCACCGGGGCAATATCCCGCTGCACCTTCAGCTGGCTCTGCCGCAGGGCCTTTTCCATACAAGCAATCAGCACCTGGAATACAGCTTCCGTCCCGGTCTTTTTGTCTTCCATGGGAATAATGTGCCAAGGAGCCACGCTGGTATCCGTAGCCGCCAGCATCTTCTCGTATACCTCCCGGTAGGCATTGTAGTCGATGCCCTCAATGCCGGAAGGCGTCAGCTTTTCCCACAAGCTGCTATCGGAAGGTCCCTTTTCCAGGTTTTCCTTCTGCTGCTTTTTGGAGATATGGGTAAATATCTTGATGATGGTATAACCGCCATCGGTAAGTTCTTTTTCAAAGGTATTGATTTCCTCGTAGGAAACATTGTACCAGGAAGCCGCTTCGTCCGGGTCCCCTACCAAATGCTCATTGCACAGAAAATACCAGGCCCTGTGATGAATGGCAATATGCCCCTTGGCCGGCAGTTCATTCCAGAATTGGGTAAAGAAAGGACTTTCCTTTTGGGCGTCCGTGGTCTTAGAAGCAGAAAATACCCGAAAACCACGAGGGTCCAATGCAGAAATCACCTTGCTGATCAGCTCGCTGCGGAAGGTCCCCCGAAAGCCTTCGAACAGAATAATCACAGGTACCCCTGCATCCCGCAGAGACCGCTGCAAAAACCCCAGCCGATTGGTTTCTTCCTCCATTTTATCCGTATACTCTTTTTTAGAAATCTTAGTGTCCAAATCAATCTTGTCCAGCATGAGCATTCCTCCCTCCGGCAGGGAATCAGGCGGTGCGTGTAATTCCTATGCCATGTATCTTTATATTATACCATGCTTTTGGTTTTTCAGGACCAAACTTTATTACAAATACTTCCATGTTTCTTCCTATTTACTCCGAAATTGTACGGTTTTCTATGGAAAGTGAGCAGGAATTTTTCTGGGTTCCATAAAAAAGGAGCCGTGAAAAATGATTGCTCATTTTTCGCAGCTCCTTTAAGCGAGGCAAAATTATTTGATTTTGTTCTTGCAATCGCCAGTTTCCACGTAATCTTTCAGGTTCTGATAGCTGGTTTCCACCATGTTCTTCACGGCTTCATCAGTGTAGGAACCCAGATGCGGGGAGATCAGGACTTTCGGGTACAGGCTTACCAGTTTGGCAAATTGCGCATTGGGGATTTCTTTGTCGCCAAAGTTCTTGCCGAACAGTTCAGCTTCGCCATCCAGGGTATCAGCAGCAAAGCCGCCCAGTTTACCGCTTTCAATGGCTTCGATGACAGCATCGGTATCTACCAGCTGGCCGCGGGCTGCGTTAACCAGGATAGCGCCGTCTTTCATCTTGCTGATGAATTCTTTGGTAACAACCTTGCCGTTTTCCTTGATGTAAGGAGCATGCAGGGAAATGATATCGGATTTAGCCAACAGTTCGTCCATGGAAACCTGGGTAGCATAGTCATCGATGCCTTTGATTTGGAAGACATCTTCGCCGATTACGGTAGCACCCATGCCGTGGAAAATCTGAGCGCAGACACGGCCGATACGGCCCAGGCCTACGATACCAACGGTGCAGTTGCGGATTTCCTTGGAGAACATTTCGCTGTCAACAACGAAGTTCTTTTTGGCGGATTGGCTGGTAGTGTATGCCAGATGTCTCAGCAGCATCATAGCATGGGTAACGGCCAATTCAGCAATGGCGTTGGGGGAATAGCCAGGAACAAAGGCCATCTTGAAGCCCAGTTCTTTAGCATAGGGAATATCGATATGATCGGTACCAACAGTTCTGGTCAGAAGATATTTAACACCCAGTTCTTTGTAGATGTCCAGGTTCTGTTTGTTGGCAAAGCAGTTGCCGCGCAGGATAACAGCTTCGTAGCCCTTAGCTTTTTCAGCAGATTCTTTCGTATTCAGATATTCAGGAATACAAGTGATTTCATAATTGAAATCTTTGTTGCAAGCCTCAAAAATCGGTAATTCTACGTCTCTAACTCCATAACATAAAACTTTCATACCATTACCTCCTGTAGATGCACTTATTGCTGGACTGTTTTACCAGTCCGCCCCTCAGTATCATTTTATCATGGAAAAATTTATTTTCAATATAATTTCCGTATTTTGTATACATTTATAGAAAAGTTAAATAATTACTTTTGATTATGTATACTTTATTAGCCAAAAATGGTCTGTACCATAAACAGGTCAGCAGACTGCTGCTCTGCTGAAAAAAGAAGCTGTGCAAAATGGATTTCCTTTTTGCACAGCTTCTCCAATTACACGGTCTTAGGCTTTCCACAGACCATGCAGGTTGCAGTAAGCGTAAACGCCTTCGACTTCATCCCCTGCTACCAGAGCAAAAGCTGCTTTCGGAGCATCGCCCGGTTTCAGGTCTTTTCTTTGTACGCCATTCTTGGTGGCCAAAACGATGAATTCAATATAATGTTCTGCAGTCATAGGATGTTCCACAGAGCCAACGGTAACATTCACTACGCCGTCCTTCACTTCATAAACAGGTACGTGTTTTTCTTTGGCAGCGTCAACCGTATTGGGGACCAATTCACCCATTTTTTCGCCGCAGCAGATTACGGGAACACCGGTAGCTTTTACCAAAGTAATGATTTGACCACAATGGGCACATTTAAAGAATTTAGGTTCCATAATAAAGCCTCCTCATAGATAACCATAACCAATTGAATGTCTGTCTTCAACATCTATTGATGTTACCTATATAGTAACACAAAATGAAGGTTTTTACCACAGATTTCTATTTCTTAATAAATGTTCTTATTTATACACAACTATATATTACCGGTTCCGATCCTTCATGGCCCGGTCAATATCCCGCTTGGCAGCCCGCTCCGCCATGTCCCGGCGCTTGTCATAGATTTTTTTACCGGTAGCCAGGGCCAGCTTGCATTTCACCAGGCCATGGGAAAAGTACAGCTGCAGGGGGACCAAGGTAAACCCTCTTTCCTTGGTCTTGCCAATGAGCTTTTGGATTTCCCGCTTGTGCATGAGCAGCTTCCGGTCCCGCAGGGGTTCATGGTTAAAGATGTTCCCGTGGTCATAGGGGCTAATATGCAGATTATACAAATAGACCTCGCAGGTTTTGGTAATGGCCGCGTAAGCGTCCTTCAGATTGGCTTTCCCCTGGCGCAGGGATTTCACCTCTGTGCCGGTCAGGACAATGCCTGTTTCATAGGTCTCGTGGATATTGTAATCATGCCTTGCTTTTCTGTTTTCGGCTATGACCTTCACCGTTTTTTCCATGTCGATTCCTCCGTCTTCTTCTGCCGCCGTTGGTGGATTTACCCTGCTCTAGCGGGGCCTTGGTACTGGTGGGGCTATTGGACGTATTTTGACCCTGGGCTGCATTGCCGCCCTTCTTCTTGCGTCTTCTCTTTCTCTTGTGCTTCTTGTCTCCGGCGGGAGCCTCTCCGGCAATCAGGTCCTTCTTATCCAGCGCACCGCCGGTCTGGCGTTTTTCCTTCTTCTTGCTCTGCCGGGTCAGGTCCTGACGCATCCGGGACAGCTGGTATTCCGGCATCCCGGCCAGTACAAAGTCGATTTTCCGTTCGGCCACGTTCACCTGGAGCACCTGAATCTTTACAGTATCCCCCAAACGGTACCGATGGCCCAAATGCTCACCAATCAGGGCATACTGCCCTTCCAGATATTCATAGTAATCATCGGTCAGACTGGAAATATGCACCAGTCCTTCCACCCCATTGGCCAATTCCACAAAGAAGCCAAAGGAGGAAACCCCGGAAATGGTTCCTTCAAATTCCTGGTCCACAAACTGGAGCATATATTCCGCCATTTTAAGATCTACCGTCTGGCGTTCCGCTTCAATGGCCGCCCGCTCCCGGGTGGAGCAATGGGTGGAAATCAGCGCCAGCTTGGCCGTTCTTTCTTCCGCTTCTTCCCGGGACAGACGCTTGCCGGACAGCTGCTCCCGCAGCAGCCGGTGCACCATCAAGTCCGGATAACGGCGGATGGGCGAAGTAAAGTGGGTATAGTAGGTAGCAGCCAGGCCAAAGTGCCCAATGTTTTCCGGCTGGTACACGGCCTGTTTCATGCTCCGGAGAGCTACCGTAGAAATCAGCCGTTCTTCCGGCTTGCCTGCCACCTTTTCCAAAGCCTTGGCCAAGGTCTTGGGTTTGATATCGTCTTCGTCAATTTTCAGGGTGACCCCAAAGACGCTCATCAGCTTGGCCAGGTCCGTAATCTTGTCCCGGTCCGGCACATCGTGCACCCGGTAGATAAAAGGCCGTTTCTTTTTGGCCATATGGGCAGCCACCGTTTCGTTGGCCGCCAGCATGAATTCCTCAATCATCATTTCCGCAATGGAGCGGATCCGCTGCTTGATTTCAATGGGGTGCTTCTTTTCGTCCAGGATCACCTTTTGTTCCGGCAGCTCAAAGTTGATGGAGCCCCGTTTTTCCCGGCGCTTCTTGAGTACCTTGCTGAGTTCTGCCATGGTTTCCAGCATGGGAACGATATCCTGGTACTTTTTCCGCAGTTCAGGATCCTGTTCCACCAGAATATCCCGGACATCATCGTAGTTCATCCGGTGCAGGGAATTGATGACCGCAGGGGCAATCTCATAGCTCAGAAGCTTACCGGTTTTCCCGTCCAGGAGCATTTCGCAGCTCATGGTCAGCCGGTCTTCCCCTTCGTTCAGGCTGCAAATGCCATTGGAAAGTTCCACCGGCAGCATGGGCAGTACCCGGTCCACCAGGTATACGCTGGTACCCCGCTCGTAGGCTTCGTTGTCCAGGGCCGTATGGGGATGAACGTAATAGCTGACGTCGGCAATGTAGACCCCCAGGAAGTAGTTGTCCCCCTGTTTTTCCACGTACACAGCGTCATCCAGGTCCTTGGCATCTACCCCGTCAATGGTGATGATGCTCCAGTCTCGGCGGTCCTTCCGGTTTTCAATTTCCTTGGGTTTGATTTTCTTTTCCACCTGCTGGGCGGCTTCCTGGACCTTGGCTGGGAATTCCGTGGGCAGGTCGTTGTCCTTGATAATGGACAGGATTTCCAGCCCGATGTCCCCCTGCTTGCCCAGGATTTCTACAATCTTACCCTCAGCATTCCGACGTTCATCCGGCCAGGTAGTAATTTCCACCACTACTTTTTCCTTATCCTTGGCACCGTTAAAATCTCTCCGGCGCACATAGATATCCCGGGAAATCCGTTTGTTGTCCGGAATTACAAAGGCAAATTCCTTGGACTTGGAGAAGGTTCCTACCAGCTTGTGGTGGGCCCGCTTCAAAATCCGGATAACCTTCCCTTCCAGGCGTCCGTCAAAGCTGCTTTTGGACACCCGGGCCATGACCGTATCGCCGTCCATGGCCCCGGACAGGGAATTGGCCGGAACAAACAGGTCCGGGTCCCCATTTTTCACCAGGGGCACCACAAAGCCAAAGCCCTTGCTGGTAACCTGGCAGCGGCCCGTAACCAGGCCCATAGCCTGAGGCAGCCCGAAGGTATCAAAACGGGTGCGTACAATTACCCCGTTTTCTTCCAGGTCCTTCATGACCTCCTCATACAGGTCCTGATCCTTGTCCGAAAGGGCAATGGCACCTTGCAGGTCGTCCGCCGACAGGGGGGCAGGGTTGGCGGTCATATACGCAGTAATTTGTTCTTCCAGTTCTTTTCTATTCATGCTTCTCCTCATACATCAGCTTGGCATCAGCCTCGGCGGCAATGGTCCCGTCCTCCCGGACCACCTGCCCCGTCATTTCCAGCAGAATGCCCTTGCGCTTCTTGACTTTGGTGATGATGGAGATTTTTTCCCCAATCAGAACCGGCTGACGGAAGCGCACCTCCAGCCGTGCCGTATAGGCCACCCGATGTTCATATAAATAAGGGTAATTCCCCATGGTTTCGTCCAGCAGCGTGGAAATAAGGCCTCCATGCATCCGGCCATCATAGCTTTGGTGCACCGGCTGGGGAACAAAGCTGGCATAGCAGCCTTCCTCGTCCACCTTGAAATGCATATGCAGGCCAATGGGGTTGTCCTTGCCGCAGCCAAAACACAGGGTATCACGATCTGCGAGATTCATATTTTTTATCCTCCAAAAAATGCAAAATGCTTTGATAAATTTTTTCCCGGCCCTTGTAGAGGGTCATTACGTGCCGGGCCTTGGGCACCCACAGCAGCTTTTTCTTCCGGGAAGAAACGTGTGCATACAGGTAGCGGGCACTCTCCGGCCGCACCGTGTGGTCCGTGCGGGACTGGATAATGAGCAGCGGCACCTGGACCTTCCGGAGCCAGCGCCCCTTGCACAGGAGCAGCAGCCATTCCAGCTGGTGAATGCCAAAAAGGGGCATACAGGAATAGGCCACATTGTACCGTTCCGGGGCATCAATTTCCCGAGGGTGCTTGGGCAACGCCCAGGCCTTCTGCCGGTCCGCCAGCCACAAAAAGTGGATGCGCCAGTCGTAGAGATAAATAGGGGTGGAAATCAGCACCAGCCGGTCCACCTGGGGCAGGGTACCGGCGTACACAGCCAAAAGCCCGCCCATGGACAGTCCAATGACCGTTACCTCCCGGCATTGGTGCTTCAGCTTTTCTACTGCTTCCCGCACCTGGTCCAGCCACTCCGGATACGTTACTTTTGTCAGCTCCCGGGGATCCGTACCATGGCCGGCCAGCCGCAGGCCATACACCGTATAGCCGTGCTGGTGCAGGGTCTCTCCCAGTTCCCGCAGCTCCGCAGGGGTTCCGGTAAACCCATGGACCAAAAGTACGGCCCGCTGGTTATTTCCTTCCCAGTAGTAGCTTTCTGCTCCGGGCATCACCATGCCGCCACACCTCCCGTTCCCTATTTTGGTACACAAAAAGGGCATTACCTGCAAAAGGCAATGCCACAGTGCGCTCTCATATACAAATTCAGTCGCCGTAAATTACTGGATACGGGCAATGACCACATTGATAATGGCAAAAGCCAAACCCAGACCTACTGTAAAACGGGACAGTGCTTCGTCCATGTCTGTCGGTTTGCCGCCAAACAGGGATTCGCCGCCGCCCAGGCCGCTGAAACCTGCACTTTTCCCAGACTGCAATAAAATAGAAATCATCATAAGAACGCTGACGATGACATCCAGTACCATCAAAATATTTAAAGCCACAGGTATTCCCTCCACACTCTAGATTGTATTATTGTAACATAAAGGAGCACCAGTGACAACCATTCCCGGCACATTTACCCAAGCTTTACCTAAAAAAGCTTCTCGTTAGGAGAATTGCACCGTGAAGGTAATGACGCCCTTGTCAAAGGTCACCTTCAGTTGGCCGCCCAACAGATTCATCACTTCTTCTGCCATGGAAAGCCCAATGCCGTAGCCGGCCTTCTTGGAATTATGGGACTCGTCTCCCCGGTAGAACCGCTCGAAGAAATGGTTGTAGTCCACCCCTTCTCCTTCCTTGTAACTGTTGGAAACAGCGGCCTTAAAGCCATGCTTGCCGTTTCGGGTCAGCACAGCCCAAATGGTCCCCTCATCATCACAGTACTTGGCCGCGTTGTCCATGAGAATGGTGAACACCTCATAGAGATATTTTTCCTCTGAGAGGGCCCGAATATCCGGGGGGATATCCAGCACCAGCTTTTTCTTTTCCCCTTCCACCAGGGGCGAAAAGGCCTTCACTGCATCTGTAAAAAGGGCGGACACGTCCACATCTTTCAGGGTCAAACTGGACTGGCTCTTTTCCCCCATTTTGGCCAGCATGATCAGCTCGTTGATCAGCCGGGTCAGCCGCTTGACCTGCATCAGGATGTTGTCCGTCCACTGGCTTTTCCCGTTGAGCAGTTCCATGGCCTCTGCATTGGCAGAAATAATGGCAATGGGGGTTTTTAGCTCATGCCCGGCATTGGTGATAAACCGCTTTTGGTTCTCCATATTTTCCACAAAGGGCTGAATGGCAAAATTGCACAAAAAGCTCAGCACCAAGATGTACAGCAGCACGCAGATAAGCCCAAAGCGCACCGAGTAGCGCATAAAGGCTTCCACCGCAGCCACATCCCGGGTGCAGTCCATCACTACTACCATATAGTCCCCGCCAGGCTGGGGGGAAACCAAAAAGGCATAGCTGGCCCGTTCTTTTTTAAACACGCCCTGCTTTTGTTGGTTCTCCAGCACCTTGTCAATGACTTCCAGGGCTTCCTGCTGGTCAAAGGCAGAAATGTTGGTCAGGTTCAGCTGGGTGACCTTGCCGTTGGTTTCATCCACAAAGGCGCTGAAATATCGGGTCTGGTGGGCAAATTCCGGGGTATTGTTGTACCATTCCGGGTCATTGAGCCAGCTGCTCCAGCTTTCCGAAGGCAGCGGAATCTGGTGGGCCGGCATCATACCGCCGTTTTGGGCAATGACGTTCAGGAGGGTGGTCACTTCTGATTCCATCTTCATATAGCTGATGACGTTGATGAGGCCCAGAGCTCCTGTCAGGATAATCACCACGGCAATCAGCGCCATGAGAATGAATTTCCGCCGCAGCCGGTGCACCATATTCATTGCAGCACCTCCTTAGCTGGCCTGGGACACGGGTTTCAGGGTAAAGGAGCCGCCCTGACTTCCGTCAATTTCCAAATTGCCCCCAATGGCCTTCAGTTTTTCCCGCAGATAGGAAATGTAGATCCACACAATCCCCGGATCTTCCTGCTTTTCTTCTTGCCACACGTGCTCCAGCAGCTGCTGGGTGGGACAGGGCTTTCCCGCATGGACCATCAGGTACCGCATCAGCTGGGTTTCCTTGGGTGACAGCCGGACCGCACTGCGGCTGGACAGTTCCCCTTCCCCGCAGTTTAGGGTCACGGACCCAGCAGTTAGTTTTTCCGGATTGAATTCACTCTGGCGGCGGGTCAAAGAACGGATCCGGGCCAGCAGTTCGCCCATAGCAAAGGGTTTCGTCAGATAATCATCTGCCCCGGCATCCAGGCCCAGAATCTTGTCGTCCACTTCCGCCTTGGCCGTCAGCATAATTACCGGGGTGGTATCCCCCGTGGCCCGGATTTCCTCCAGGGCCGTAATGCCATCTTTTACCGGCATCATAATATCAAAAACCATGCAATCGTATAAATTTTTGCTGGCCTTGTCCACCGCTTCCTGTCCGTTGGCCGCCAAATCCACCTCATGACCCTGATGGGTCAAAATGGCCTGGACCGCCATGGACATGGCCTTCTCGTCTTCTGCCAATAAGATTTTGCTCACTGGTTTTCTTCCTCTCCTTCCGGTTCTTCCTGAAGCAGGTTCCGGATGGTCTGCATGGCCAGGTCGCAGGCCGCCAGTTCATCCGCGCAGCGCTTCAGTTCTTGTCCAATCAGGGCTGCATTTTTAATGTGATGCTTGTATTTCATCTGGTGTTCCAGGCTGGCCCAGGAATCCATGGCAATGGTGCGCAGCTGGATTTCCGCATAAAACTTCCCAGGCTGGTTGCCGTCCACATCCCGGAACGGCTCCTCCAATTCCAGAATCATATGGTAGGACCGGTATCCATTGGGTTTTACATTGTGGATATAATCCTTTTCCTGGATCACCTTGCAGCCAGGAATCTGCTTGATGTAGTCAATATTTAACTTGATATCGTGCAAAAAGCGGCACACAATCCGGAGCCCAATGGCATCCCGAAGCTCCACCAGGGCAGAATGCGCATTCACCGGCAGCCCTTTCCGCCGGCATTTTTCTTCCATACTGTCCACGCTTTTGATCCGGTAGATCAGGTGCTCATAGGCCATCTCTCCGCTGCGCTGCTTTTCCACTTGGTTATACTTTTCAATCTGGTGGACCAAGTCCGTCTGGACCGTTTCCAGGACAGGAAGCCAGTCCCCGTAGGCATCTCCACTTGCTGTGATCACCTTTCGTTTCCTCCTTCAGGGGTACAAACCGTAACCTATTCTTTTACTATTGTAACATATTTGCCATGAAGGAAAAATGAAAAATCCGTGTGTGGGAAGAGGAAGCGTCAAGGGGCGTTTGGTTTCTTCAACACTAACGTTCAGGTCCCCACCCATTCCCCAGATTTCACACAAAAAAGCATTTCTCCAGAACCTGTCTGATCTGGAGAAATGCTTTTTTCACCTTAGTTCACATTTACATACGTCTTGTAATCGTTACTCCATATGTGAAGCCCTGCTTTACCCCGTGCCAGCCCGTAACGCGTACGTCGGCGCCCCAGGGATTCTCTTTGGTCACTTTGCTCTGCCAGCCGAGCTCCAGGAATTCGCTGGAGCCTTTCATGCTGGCGTCGGGGGTGGTGTAGTCTCTGTACCGTTCCGTGGCTTTGCCGTCAAATTCGTAATCCCAGCCAAGGCCTGCATAGAAGGTGGTGGTAGCTTCGTCCAGGTGTTTGGTCCATCTAAAGCCCAAACGGGTCCAGATGGAATCCACCCCATCCAAATCGTAGTCAGCGCTGCCCAAACTGCTGTGCAGAGTCACGCTGTCACCGCCCAAATGGGAATAGAAGAATTTGCCGTAGACATTATAGTCGTTGGTAGCCTGACGGTAAATCCGCCCCAGACCGGCGTGGGCAGCAATATAACCAGCCCCAGAGTTATAGGTGGTACGGTAGCCGGCAATGCGTCCAGCATAGTCACCGTTTAGGCGGCCGGCCCGTACCAGGCCTTCGTAGTGGACGCCGTTGACCTGGTCTCTGCGGAGCAGGATACCAGCGCCTACATACCGCTGACTGCCGTCGCCCCGGGTGCCGTTCTTATAGCTGGTATAGTTTCCGGTACCGTATTCGATGAAAGGCATAATGGTGTCGGCGTAGTCTTTCTTAAAAACCCGCTTTACGAAGCCCAATTCACCATTGAACCCATTGGTATCCACCGTGGAACTGCTGTTATAGCGGAGGTTGTGGCCGCCCAGCATGACATAGGGGGTAAACTTGGCCTCCACTTCCCGTTCTTTCCTTTGGGCAATTTCTTCTGCACTAAGGGTCACATTCGCGTTCTTGGCATCTGCGGCGTCAAGAGGAGAAGCAGCTGCCATAACGGGTCCCTGTCTCAGGCTCATGCCGGCAGGGGAAGAAATATAGGGAGTGCCCAGCATATCCATAACGTTATGGTCATCATCCCGGAGCCGGGCCGCCTCATGGCTTTCGGCCCAGGCGGTTAGAGCTGCCTGGAGGCCATCGGTGACGGCTGCGTCGGAGCCGTTGGCTACCGTGCTGGCAGCATTGGCTTGGCCGTCGGCGATAACCTCCGTATCCGGGTGCAGGATGGGTTGGCTGTCGATGGGCACGTAGAGAACGATGGTATTGGCGTCCTGGGGCTTAATGTAGACCTTGCGCTGGAGGAAGGCTGCGTCGGTGACGATATCCTTACCGTCCATCATGGCGTAGCTGGTACCTGTGGTGTTGATTTCGTTGTTGGCGTCGTGGATCAGGTTGATCACTTCACCCGGATTCAGCTGGGTGGTATCCTCCACCCCGGCGTTAATGGCTGCCCCATGGACATCCGCAGTATCCGTCACTTCCAGCATGGTATCCCCGGCCTTGGCATCCGCCGGCACGTAGAAATTCAGGTTCTGGAAATAACCCAGGTTCTTAACTGTATTGCCCTTGGTGGAAAGATTCAGGGTGTTGCCGGTGCTCTCGGTGGTGCTATAGCCGCCGTAGAGGCTCATCATGGAGCCCAGTAGGCCGCCGGTAATGTTCACCGTGTTGTCTGTAGCCGGGCCCTCCTCGTTCACCCCGGCAGCAATCAGGTTCCCGCTCATAAGGGGGTTCTCTTCTTCGTCCGCAGCAATCGTGGTACCAATAGTACCGCCCTTGATATTCAGGATGTTGCCAGAAGCAATTCCTCCTGTGGTTTGACCGCCCACCAGATTCTTCTGGATTGTGCCGCCCTCAACGGTCACCGTATTGCGTTGTGCGTAACTGCGCAGCGGGCTATAGGCGCCATAGACGTTTCCTGCAGTCACCCCGCTGCCAAGCGTTACCTGGTTGTCATACATCGGACAAGAGGAATCCTTCAGCAGGTCGTCTGACGTGGCAATGGTGGTCAAATACCCGCCATAAATGGCGTCTGCCGTGACGTTGCCGCCGCTGATGGCCACTTGGTTGGCATAAGCGCCGGGATTGCTTAGAAGTTTTAACTGATAAAACGTATCGTACGTCCGATAATAGGTTGTACCGTTGGATTTCCCGCCTGCGATAACCGAAGCCCCGGAAATCGTGGCATCCTGAAGCTTCAGGATATTCTCTAGAGCTTGGTTGGCACCAGCCCCTGCATAGATTTCCTGGGCTCCGTTTACCTTGACATTCGTAAGTGCAAGGCTGTTTTTATAGGCTGAAGCACCTGCATAGGCTGCTGCCAGCGTAGGTTTGCTTGGATAACCACCATCAGAGTCCAGGACCCCATCGGTGAAGCTAAGGGAACCACCTGTAATAGCTGCAGTATTACCAACTGCTTTCCCACTTACCGTATCCTCGCCCATAGCCTGCACGCCAATCAGGCAGCTTAACCCACTTACTTCCGCATTCGTCAACTGCAGCTGGTTCTCGGAAGCATTCTGCTCAGCTTTTACCCCTTCCAATACGCTCAGGTTATACACCTTGCTATTTTCCACCGTAAGGCTGTTGCCCTGGGCAAGTCCCGTTGCGTCGGCCCCTATTAGACTGGTGCCGCTTACTGGGAGAAAAGTGATTTCACTATTTCCGGTAATCTTCAGCTGGTTCTCACGGGTAAGAGTTGTATAAACTGCATCATCGTCTCCCTCATAAACCGTACCATAAACTCCACGCACTTCGGCCAGATTATCTATTTTGGTGTCTTCAATAGACATTGTATTTTTATACGGAGCTACGCCATATGCACCAACGATATACGAGGCATTGCCAGAAATGGTAGAAGCAGTAAAAGTTACCTTATTCTCAGAAACACGGCCATAGGGAGAATAACCACCCCATAAATAACGAAGACCTGAAACCGTACTCTGATTTAGTTTCACAGCATTAGCTGCAACCGTTCCCTTTTCACTTAACCCACCACAAATCATATAAGCACCGTCAGCAGCTGCCTGATTCAATTCTAGAGAATTGTTTGAAGCACTGACTAACCCTAATCCGCCAAAAATCGTAGTTCCGTCCTCATTCGAATCCTGTGTCGTATAGCTTACTTTGGCACCCGTAATGGAAACCTGGTTCTGGTCTGCACAGCCCGCATCGTTTGAATCATCGCCCGAGGCCCAAGCAAGTCCACCGCCAATTGCCGCTGCATTTTGCAGCTCCGTCTTCTGGCCGCTGATACTCACCTGGTTTCCAGAGGCCGGTCCTTCATTTGCTACCCTGCCAAGGATCCAGCCCCCTGATCCAGTTTCAGCCTCTCCAAACATGCTGGAATTTCCCAGGGTCACTGCCGTATTGTCCAGAGTTACCTTGTTGTCCTTGGCACTGGTAGTACCCAAACCGCCATAGATATCCGTAATCCCGTTCTTGATGGTGCTTTGGTAAATCTGCACTTCATTGGAATCTGCAGCGCTTGCCAAACCAGATTCCGACACATGGCGATGATTATAGCCCCCAGCCAATACACCTACAGGAAGGTCATATACATTTAGGCCCAGTAAATCAACATATGTATCCTGACTTGCCTCGTTTCCCAAGGTCGCGCCATAAGCGGTCACCTTATTTCCCACGGCACTGCCATATTCAGAAAAGCCTCCCAGTAGGGAATTGCCCAGGACAGGCTGGGTGGAATAATCTTCCTTTCCCAGGGTAACCGTATTATCGTTTGCGTCATAATAAGCGTAACCACCGCCCACCTTAGCTGCATACCCGCTGAGGAACTGCACTTCGTTCTGGCTGGCATATTTGTGGGCTGCGCCTCCGTAAACCCCTCCGCTGATAGTGGTAGCACCGGATGAGGTTTCTCTAATATACACCTTGTTGCCAATGGCACTGGCTGGAAGGAAACTGTGTTGGAAGTCAAAAATATGGAAGGAGCTGGTACGTGAATAATCCAGCAGTCCATCCTCCATATCGCCAGCAATGCCGCCTGCTGCCGTGGCAAGTCTGCTGTCAGTGATATAGACCGTATTATAGGAAGCATCCCCCTCTTCCTGGGTGGAAAGCGTTCCTCCTGTCAAACCCCCTGCCACATCAACATGTCTGTCACTTTCTATTTCGTTGACCCGGGTCAAGGTCAACGTATTATAGCAAGCTCCATTATGCAGGCTGAAACCGCCCACCAGATCCAGTTCGTCATCATAGTAGTCTGCAGTCTTGGCACTCACCGTAATATCGGACAGCGTCACCTGGTTTTCATTGGCATCCAATTTTGCCGTGTAGCCGCCGGCAGCCAGCAGGGTAAGCGTGCTGTTCCGGACCACCACCTGGTTGTTCGAGGTAGTGCCTTTGCCGGAGTAGCCCCCTATCACCGCGGTGTAGGTTCCCTGATTTTCGGAGTCTGGCTGCGTACCGCTGGCCTCTGCCTCTGCACTGGTGCCAATGTATACGCGGTTATTGCTGGCATCAGCTGTGGCCGTCACATCTAGAGGAGACAGATATGACCAGTCGGTATAATTGCCTGCCTCATCACGATAAACGCCATAATAATCACTATATCCCTTTACATTGGCAGCTCCGCCATACACAGCAACAGGAGTTCCGTCATGCACAGTGACCTTTTCCAGCGTCACTGTATTGCCGGACACGTCAAACTGCTCAGTGGATACTAAATGGTTCTCATTCTCTTCCTCCGAGCCCAAATACTCTTTTGTATAGTCATATAAATAGCCGCCAAAAATGGATACCCCATCGTACTCTGTGGCACCAGAACCCAGGGTGGTGCTGCCAAGGGTCACCGTGTTGCCATTTACCTGATCTTCTGTGGAGGTTGTAGTATTGTCCTCATGAATGATCACGCCCCCAAAAATATTGGAACCGGGATTTTCTGACGTTACCGTCCCTCCTGTAACCTGCAAGGTGTTACCGGAAGCGGTTCCGGTATCCTTGTTGCCAATGGCTCCATTTGATAAATTGATAGATTCTTCCGTGTTCAAGCCGCTCCCATACTCGTTCCCTTCCTCAGCCTTCACATCTTCCCCGCTAATGGTGATTGGTTCCGCCTGAGCCCTGGGGACATACGCCCCCAGTCCCAAAATGCTGGTGAGCACCAATACTGTCAATAATTGCTTCTGTTGTCCATTCCTGGTTTCCTTCTGATGCTTGTGTTTCCCCATAACTTGTGCCAGCGCCTCCCGCAGCCGCCAGCTTCCCCCTTTCGTCAAACAGGCAAAGGCCTTTAAGTACATTAAGTTTTATGTTATTATTATTCAAACATCTCTACGAATATATTATAGCGTTGTTTGTTTATAAAGTCTAAGAAATCGTTTATAAAAATAGTTTCACAACTATTAGCCGCAGCCAACTGTATAAATGGATACAAACGTTATTTCAGAAGAAAACAAGTTTATTTGAAAGCTGTTTTTCATTCAGCAACAGTGCCAATTCACCGTGAATAGTTTGTAACATATTCTTGTTCTTGTAGTATTTTAAATACGTTTATGTTATGTTTTTTACGATTCTTATCAATAATTATCCCAAGTTTGGTTCCACTTTTAGCAGTAAATAATTATGTTTATTTTTGCAATTCAAAATAATCTATTTTTTAGTTGCATTATTTACCGTTGATATGCTATACTATCGATGTTCATCAACCGTATACATTGTATTTTGTATACGAAATTATCCAGATTGGAGGCACATCCTATGTTTCGCATAGCTATTTGCGACGAAGATTCTCTCAGTACTGAAAACATTATCGCCTGTATCCAGGCCATGCCCAGCCCTTTCGACATTCCAGAAATTTCTGTGTTTGCCGATTTGCGGTCTCTCCTAGTCAAGTGTACAAGCAATACACGTTACGAACTGATCATCCTGGATCCGGCAAATGTCTTTCGCGATAACCTGGAAGCCGGCCGCGTTTTACGTGAGCTGGACAAAACTGTCCCCATTATGTTTACATCCAAAGACAAAAATTGTTTCTCTGGCAAGAAAACCCTGCCCAATCAGCAATATTTTCTGCCCAAACCCGTTATTCCAGAGGTTCTGTATAAGCTGATGGACAACCTGATGCGAAATACTCTGTATGACCAGCACTACCGGTTTCCCATGGTCTGTGAAGAAAGCCGCTTTGATTTGGGCATTGATAAAATTTTATATGTAGAGGCTAAGGGCCCCCAGGTTCTGGTGCATACCAGAAAAAAGTCCTACCCTAAAAGCGCAACCATGAAATCCATGGAGCGCTGGCTGTGCCGGCACCAGTTTGTCAGAATCCATAAGAGCTTCCTGGTCAACGTGCATCAGATTGAAACTTTTAAGCGGTATAAGGCCGTTTTGAAAAACAAGGTGGAATTGGATATCTCCAAAAACCGTTATAAAGAAATCGCTGACAAAATTGAAGCCCTGCTCCGCCCCTAATGAGAATAGGGACCAGCTTGTGCTGTCCCTGCAATGAAAAGGTGGTGTGAAATAATACTTATCCCCGAAAAAAACGGCTTGCGAACTCAAAAAAGTTCGCAAGCCGTTTTCTGTTTTTTATAACAGTATCTAATAAACTTCCTCAGTCAGTCCTACGGACTGCCAGCCCCTACAACGCTTTGCGGCCGCATCCAAACATCCACAAGTTTTCCTATGGATGTTTGGTCAATAAGGCCCATGCGATAGCTGCCTGCAAAGCAAGTCCGGAGGACGCAGCTGCGCAGCTAGCAGCGAACCGCTCAGGGGCTGGTCTTAGGCCTATGCGAGTCATGTGCAAAACGGGTATAGGAAAGGAATCTATGGCATGTAGATAAATTTCTACTTCTATTACCCTCTAGAACTTGACCAGTATCGGCATAGAATGCTTCCTGAGTGGTTCGCCGTGTTCCGTTCCCCTTCACCCTGCGGGTTCGGCTCACGGACGGCTATCACATAGGTCGCATAATACCAAATGTCCTCGGGGAACTGCATTGACATTTGGATGCGACCGTAAAGCGTGTAGGAAGTGTCGCCGAAGGCGACGATAGAAGTTTCATTATTTCACACCCCCTTTTTGCTGCGCCAATATTCCTCCAAAATACATTGAACAGCAGCGCCCAGTGCAAGACGCTGTGCAGCCACTTCAGGTCTGTTTCCCTGCCTATTTCGTCAGTTCTTCCAAACGCTGAAAAAGCAGGAGAAAACACTGTTGACTGTTTTCTGACCAAGAAACGCTGCCATCAAAGGACTCCCAATGGGTTTTATACCGCCACAGGGAATAGATGGCGGACCCCAGGAGTTCGATATCAATGACCGTGGGAAGCACTTTCGCAAAAGCCTCACTTCTCATGGCTGCACATTCTGGATAGCGTTTGACAAATCCAGTCCCCGAGTCCATACGGAAGCCAAGCTTCGAGCAGGCATCGCCCAGTTTGTCAAACTGAAGCCAAAATTTTTCCGGGTCCTTTTCCCTCTGAAGGAGCAACTTGACCCACTTTGCCGCAAATTGGTGCATCCGTTTCTTCCCGTTCCGCTTAGGAAGCTGTTGGCACCTGCCAAAAGCCCAGATATCGTCAAAGGGAAGAACCCGCTGGTACATTTCCGTCAAATCCACTTTCCCAGTGCCGGGGAAATCCACATAAACGCCCGTCTGCTGCCCAACAACAACCGCAGCTCCCGCGGCCTCCTCATACCGTATCAGCCTATAGGAACCAGTTCCCGCAATCCTTTCTTTTTTCTGTTTTACCCGGTCTGTGAGAGAAAGAAGCAGCTCTGCCTTCTCTTCCCCAATGTTCGCCAGCTTTGCTTCATGATAACTTCTTCCTGTTTTTCTCTGCCGGGCCGTGCGGGTGACAAGACTGGCAAGGCCGCTAGCCGCCAGCTTTAAGGTCTGTTCCACAATAGCTCCGGGTTTCCCGTGCACGGAAGGCTTCTCCGAAACCAGGACGAAATACGCTTTCTCTTTATCCATTCTCCTACCTCCGCTGGAAATTCAGACTTGTTCATATCTGAATTCTAATAAAAAATAAAGCAAAGGACAATTAAAGCATGGGAAAACAGAAAAGTCCTGCAAGCCGCTGAAGCTGAAGAAACTCTTGCGGTCTTGCGGGCCCGGCAGCCCCCAAACGCATTCTTGCCCATAATCGAAAAAGGGATTTCCCGCCAAAAGCGGAAAATCCCTTTGCCTAAGCGTATTGCCAGTCCAGAGCTGCGATTATTTACGCAGGCCCAGTCTTTCAACGATGCTTCTGTATCTTTCGATGTTTTTCTTCATCAGGTAGTTCAGCAGGCCACGACGTTGACCAACCATTTTCAGCAGACCACGGCGAGAATGATGGTCCTTCTTGTTGGCCTTCAGATGTTCAGTCAAATAGGTGATCCGTTCAGTCAGGATGGCAATCTGAACTTCCGGAGATCCGGTATCAGCTTCGTTGATGCGGTAGGTTTCGATCAGTTCTTTCTTTCTTGCAGGTGTTAACATAGTTTTTTCCTCCTTAGTCATGGAAAAGCCATAGCTGTAGCCGGCGTCGGAGTGTCGCACAGCAACGCTAAGGTTTAGTTTCTTGGCCCTTTAGGCACTGAGAAAGTATATCATAGATTGGTCCAAATGACCAGGCAAATCCGGTCATTTGCCAAGATTTTTCTTGTAAAAACAAAACAGCCCGGTTCCTTAGAGGAAGTTCCGGACTGTTTTTTCATCTTCCTGGATTTGCTTGAGCAGCGCTTCCAGGGAGTCAAATTTAAGTTCTTCCCGAATCCGATGCAGCAGCCGTACCCGGATTTCCTGCCCATACAAATCGCCGGAAAAGGCAAACAGGTAGGCTTCCAGCCGGAAATCTGCATCGGTAAAGGTGGGATTATCCCCCACATTGATCATGGAGCCGTAGAGGTTCTTTTCCACCACTACCTGCCCGGCGTACACGCCGCTCTTAGGCATGGCGATGTTCCGGCCCAGGAGCTGGACGTTGGCCGTAGGATAGCCCAGCAGCCGCCCCCTGCCCTCACCGTGGATAACCTTGCCCCGGATTTCGTAGGGCCGTCCCAGCATCTTATTGGCCAGGTCCAGGTCGCCCCGGTTAATGGCCCGGCGGATATTGGTGCTGCTGACAATCTGCCCGTCCAGGGTCAGGAGCGGCCGGGCAAGCACGGTAAGCCCATACTTTTCGTGCTGAGCCCGCAGGTATTGGGCATTACCCTTGCCGCCGGCCCCAAAGCTGAAATTGTCCCCAATGCCCACGGCCTTGACCCCGGCGGCCGTCAGCAGCTGCAAAAAGTCTTCTGCGCTGATTTGGGCCAGCTCAGGGGTAAAAGGCAGGTTTACCAGGATATCCACACCCAGGCTCTGCATAATCTGGATTTTCGAACGGTTGTCCAAAAGCCGCTGGGGTTCCAATTCCGGCATCAGGCTGGCCATGGGATGGGTACTGAAGGTAAAAACCATCAGCTTTAGCCCATAGGCCTTGGCATAACGGCCGGTGGCCGCTATGACTTCCTGGTGGCCCAAATGGACCCCGTCAAAGGTGCCCAGGGCCGCTGCCGAAGGAACCGGCGTCATTTTTTTCAGTTCGCTAAGATTCTCAATCAGCTTCATAACTATTCCCTGTCCTGTACTTCCGGAATGCGGATAATTTTATGGGCGTACAGCCTTTGGTCCTTGACCTTGGCCAGGCCCACCAAAAGGCCCTCCCCGGTAAACACCTGTACCAGCTGCCCTTCGTAGGGTTTTGCATGGGGCACCGTAGTAGCCACTCCCTGGGCAATCCGCCGCCCTTGCAGGGCGTTGACCTCTACCCGGGGAAACTGAGCCAGCACGCAGTCCACATCCAGGCAGTACCGAGCCGGAGCTTCTGCAATTTCTTCCAGGGTATGGGCGTCTTCCAGGGTAAATACCCCGGCCTGCCGGCGGAGGAGGAAACTCATGGTTCCCTTCATCCCCAGCTTATCCGCCAGGTCTTCCGTCAAGGTCCGGATAAAGGTTCCCTTGGAGCAAGTCACGTCAAACACCAGGGTCCGGCCGGTGTAGGCCACCCGACGCAGCTGCCGGATGGTAATGGGCCGGGGCTCCCGTTTGATTTCGATGCCCTGCCGGGCCAGCTTGTACAGCTTGGTCCCTTTTACACTAATGGCCGAATACATGGGCGGAATCTGAAAGCCGTCCCCCAAAAAGGATTCCAGGGCCCGGTCGATTTCTTCTTCCGTTAGGCGCAGTACAGGACTTTCGGCAATGATTTTGCCTTCCGTATCCCCCGTATCCGTCTGAAACCCGAAGGTCATTTCGGCCCGATAGGTCTTTTCCTCATGGCTGGCGTATTCCAAAAACCGGGTAGCCTGGCCAGTAAATACCGGCAGCACCCCAGCCGCCGAGGGATCCAGGGTTCCCCCATGGCCAATTTTCTTCATGTTGAGGATTTTCCGCATCGCGCCCACCACATCGTGGCTGGTCATCCCCGGGGGTTTGAGTACGTTGAAAATCCCATCCATTACAATTCCTCCAGCGCCTTTTCCAGCGCTTCCACCACCTGCTTTTTGGCGTCTTCCAGGCTGGCACCCACGGTGCAGCCTGCGGCTTTAGCATGGCCGCCGCCGTTAAACAGCAGGGCTACCTTGCTGACGTCCACATGCTTGGAGCGCATGCTGACCCGTACCTGATTCTTTTCCACAGCCTTAAACATCACGGCCACCTCTACCCCATCAATGTAACGGGGATAGTAGATGAAGCTTTCCGTGGAAACGTTCTTGTTGTACAGCTCGTGGGGCACTTCCAGGGTGGCAATCCGGTTATCGGCGTAGAAGGTCATGCCGGGCAGTACCTTGCCCAACAGTTCCACGGACTCCCGGGATTTCATTTCCAAAAGGTCAGAAATCTCGTTGGGGTCCACGCCGATTTCCACCAGGTCCGCTGCTGCACGCATACAGCTGGGAGTGGTATTGGCATATTTGAAATACCCGCAGTCGGTAACAATGGCCGTATACAGGCACACTGCCGTCTTTTCCGAAATGGGTACCTGATTGGCCTGGAGCATCCGGTACATGATTTCCCCGGTGGCTGCGGCCTGGGTATCCAGGAGCAGGGTATCTGCATAATGGGTATTGGAAATATGATGGTCAATATTCAAGATAGGTGCGGAAAGGCACTGCTCTGCAGCACCCATTCTGTCCTTGGAGCTGGCATCCACCACTACCGTCAGGTCACAGGCAAGCTTTTCCTCCGCCTTCGGGTGCTGATAGTCCGTTAGGCCCGGCAGGAAATGGTACAGCCGGGGCAGCTGGTCGTCCACCAGAAGAATCACCTTTTTGCCGGCTTCCCGGAGAGCGTGACAGAGCCCCAGTGCCGACCCCAGCGTATCACCGTCAGGGCCCACATGACTGACCAATGCCAGGGTATTCGCCCCCATCATCAGCTGCCAGGCACCGCGATAATCCACTTCTTTACTCATGCTTGCCTTCTTCCTTTTTCAGGTCCCGAATCAGGGATTCAATATGGGCACTGTATTCCATGGACGTGTCCTTATGGAAGCTGATCTGGGGTGCCACCCTAAGGTCAATGCGTTTGGCAATTTCACTGCGGAAAAAGCCCACAGCACGCTGCAGGCCCGTCCAGGCCTGCTCCTGCTGTTCCTGGCTGCCGTACAGGCTCACATACACCTTGGCATAGCTTAAATCGTTGCTTACTTCCACCCCGGTGATGGTCACAAACTTCACTCGGGGATCTTTTACATCATGAATCAGCATATTGCTTAGTTCATGCTGAATCAAAGCCTGCAATTTTTCTGCACGCAGTTTGGTCATAGTTTCTCCTTATTCAGGGGCAACTTCTTCCATTACGTAAACTTCCAGCTGATCGCCTACTTTGATATCCCGGTAGTCGGCCAGAGTCAGCCCGCATTCGAAGTTGGCTGCCACTTCTTTCACATCATCTTTGAACCGGCGCAGGGAGTCCAGTTCCCCTTCGTGGATGACAATGCCATCCCGAACCAGGCGAACCTTGGAACTGCGGGTAATCTTGCCGTCCTTTACATAGGCACCGGCAATCAGAACCTTGTTGATGGGGATTACCTGACGGATTTCCACATGGCCGATAATCTTTTCTTTGAATTTCGGTGCCAGCATACCCTTGATGGCAGCTTCCACATCGTTGACGGCATCGTAGATGACGCGGTAGGTGCGGATATCCACCTTTTCGGTATCGGCGGCCTTCCGGGCGTTGGCATCCGGACGGACGTTGAAGCCGATAATCAGGGCGTTGGCAGCAGAAGCCAGCATAACGTCGGATTCGTTGATGGCACCCACGCCGGAGTGCACCACAACCACCTTCACTTCGCTGTTCTTGATGTTGCCCAGGGCGTGTTCCAAAGCCTGGATGGTGCCCTGTACGTCTGCCTTGACTACAATGTTCAGTTCCTTCAGTTCCCCTTCCTGAATCCGGTTGAAGATATCGTCCAGGGATACTTTGGCCTGCTTTTGTTCTTCCATCTTCATTTTGGCCAGACGTTTTTCTGCAACGCTTCTGGCAGTATGCTCATCAGTGGCATCCATGATATCACCGGCGGCAGGCACATCATTAAGGCCCAGTACTTCTACAGGGGTGGAAGGCAGTGCTTTCTTTACCTTTTCGCCCCGGTCGTTGACCATGGCCCGGACCTTGCCGTAGGTAGTGCCGGCCAGGATGCAGTCCCCAATATGCAGGGTGCCCCGGTCAATCAGCACAGTGGCTACAGGGCCTCTGCCCTTATCCAGTTTGGCTTCGATCACAGTACCGTGAGCCGGCAGTTTGGGGTTGGCCTTCAGTTCCAGCATATCAGCTACCAGCAGAATCATTTCCAGAATATCGGAAATACCGGTCTTCTGACGGGCAGAAACGGGAACCATAATGGTGTCGCCGCCCCAGGCTTCAGGAATCAGCCCGTGCTCGGACAGCTGCTGCATAACGAATTCCGGGTTAGCCCCTTCTTTATCGATTTTGTTGATGGCCACAATAATGGGCACCTTGGCAGCTTTGGCGTGGTTGATGGCTTCCAGGGTCTGGGGCATCACACCATCGTCGGCAGCCACTACCAGAACGGCAATATCCGTTACCTGGGCGCCTCTGGCACGCATAGCTGTAAAGGCTTCGTGGCCCGGCGTATCCAGGAAGACAATAGGACGGCCCTGGCAGATTACCCGGTAAGCACCGATGTGCTGGGTAATACCGCCGGCTTCCCGTGCCGTTACGTTGGTTTTCCGGATGGCATCCAAAAGGGAAGTCTTGCCGTGGTCAACGTGGCCCATAACCGTTACAACAGGCGGTCTGGGTACCCGCAGAGCCGGATCGTCCTCCACTTCGGGCACTTCCGTAGGATCGGCCTCAGGCGGCGGTTCCTTTACTTCGCAATTGTAGTCCAGGGCAACCAGTTCAGCCGTTTCATGGTCGATTTCCTGGTTGATGGTTACCATCTTGCCCAGCATAAACAGCTTCTTGATAATTTCGCTGGCTTCGCGGCCCAATTGGGCGGCAAATTCTTTCACGCTGATGCTTTCCCCTACTTCAATACTGGTAGGTCTTACCACTTCAGCGGCTTTCTTCGGCGCATTATTATTGTTGTTGTTTTTATGTTTATGGTTATGCATCATATGATCGGCGCTGCGCGTAGGCCGGTTTTCCCGGGTCGCGTACGAACCCTTAATCTTATCCTTTTTCTCGTGTTGATGGAAGTTGGAATTCCGTTTGCCCATTTCCTTGCCGGCATGGGCACTGTTCATTCCCACCGGAGCTGCCGGTTTAGCTGCATGATCCTTGGGACCATTGCCCGGTTTCCGGTGCTGGTTATTGCCGTTCTTGTTGTAACCGCCCTCCCGGTCGTTCTTTTGGAAGCCCCGGTTATTGCCGCCAGTATGGCCATTGCTGCCCTGACGGTCGTTAAAACGGGAACCATTGCTGGGACGGGAGCCATTATTTTGGCCCGGACGGTTATCCCGATTGCCCCCAGCCGTATGCTGGCGGGGTGCACCCGTACGATCGCTGTGGGAGCGGTCGTTATTCCGGTCATTGTTGCGGAAACCGCCCCGGTTTCCGTCACTGCGGTTTTGGGAGCCGGCAGGACGGTTGTTGTTATGGTGGTCCTGACGGTTTCCCCGGTCCACGGTGGACGCATCCCGCTTGACTTCAGCGGCGGGAGCGGCCGGTCTCGGGTTCTGGGCGGGTCTTACAGCAGCCGGTTTTACCGGAGCTGCACTCTTTTCTGCGGGTTTCGGGGCTGCCGTTTTGGCAGCGTGGTCTTTCAAATTATTAATGATCAATGAATGTACATCCTCTTCTACGGAGCTCAATTGACTTTTCACGGTAATCTTATGCTCCGATAAGAAGTTCATGACTTTTTTACTATCCGTGTTCAGTTCTTTAGCAATCTCGTATATTCTATATTTTGCCATCCGCACACCTCCATGCTGCTATAACATCAGTTTCAAAAAGTGGCTGTCCAGAATGGCCACAGCGGCCCGGGGAGACTTACCAATTGCAGCCCCCAAGGTGGCCATATCCGGCCCATTTCCATAGGGGACGTGGCTGCTTTGGCATCCAAATTCCAGTTTTTCCCTGGAACGGGGGGAGGTATCAGCGGCAATCAGCACATAACGGACCTTCCCCTTTTTCAGGCCGTCCGAGATGCCCTGATCGCCGGATACCAGTTTCCCAGCCTTCTGTGCCAATCCCAAGGCGAAGCAAATCTGCTCAGTGCTTTTCATGTGACAGCTCCACCAACAAGGTATCTTTCATTTCCGGGCTGATTTTCACCTGCAAAGCCTTTTCCAGACTTTTGCTCTGGATGGCCTTGGTAATGCAGGCAGCCTCAGGGCACACATAGGCGCCCCTGCCCGGCTTTTTCCCAGAACGGTCCAGGCTCACCGCTCCCTCCGGGGAGCGGACGATCCGGATCAGTTCTTTTTTATCTTTCACCTGTCCGCAGCCGATACAGGTCCGCTGCGGAATCTTCTTCATTTTCATGCTCATTCTCCTGCTTCTTCAGCAGCTTTCTTTTCTGCCCGCAGTTGGGCAGCTTGGGTTTCACTCTTGATATCGATTTTCCAGCCGGTCAGCTTGGCAGCCAGACGGGCGTTCTGTCCTTCCTTGCCAATGGCCAGGCTCAGCTTGTCATCCGGTACGATAACCCGGCAGATTTTTTCTGCGGGATCGGCAATGGCTTCCACCACCTTGGAAGGAGACAGGGCATTGGCCACGTATTCTTCCGGATTTTCGCTGTATTTTACAATATCAATCTTTTCGCCCCGGAGCTCGTCCACAATATTGCGTACCCGCAGGCCCTTGGGACCTACGCAGGCACCCACCGGATCCACGCTGGGATTGGTGCTGTGCACGGCAATTTTGGAACGCATCCCCGGTTCCCGGGCAACACTGTCGATGATGACAGTACCATCCTGGATTTCAGAAACCTCCAGTTCGAACAGTCTCTTCAACAGGCCGGGATGGGTCCGGGACAGAATAATCTGAGGGCCTTTGGTGGTTTTCTTGACTTCCACCACATAGCATTTCAGACGATCATGATAATCATAGGTTTCCCCAGGAATCTGTTCGTTGGGCAGCAGCAGACCTTCTGCCGTTCCCAGGTTTACGAACACGTTGTGGCCTTCAATCCGCTGGATGGTACCGGTTACAATGTCGTTTTCCCGGTCGGAATACCGTTCATAGACCATGCCCCGTTCTGCTTCCCGAATCCGCTGCACAATCACCTGCTTGGCATTTTGGGCAGCAATCCGGCCAAAATTCTTGGGAGTCACTTCTTCTTCCATAATATCGCCGGCCTGGTACTTGTGGTCAATTTTCTGAGCCGTTTCCAGGTCCAGCTCCGTTGCCGGATCCGTAACCTCATCTACGATATTTTTCCGGGCATACACATGAATCTCACCCGTTTCCTTGTTCAGGGAAACCCGTACATTTTGCGCAGAACCAAAATTTTTCTTATAGGCGCTGATCATGGCTTCCTCCACTGCACTGTAAAGGATATCGGGAGCAATCCCCTTCTCCTTTGCCAGTTCTGCAATGGCTTTTACGAAATCCGCATTCACTTCTTGACTCCTCCTTAAACTCGTTAAAAATCAATATGGGGCCGAACCGAAGCCACAAGCTTCCGTTCGATGGTCATAGGTTTGTTTTTGGCATCCGTCACCTGCAAATTGTCTGCATCGTGACCCGTCAGGACAACGGTCAGCTGCTTGGACCCGTTAAAGGGTACGTAGAAGGCCAGGTCCACCTTGGTGCCATAGTGGGCTTCCAGTTCCTTATCCTTTTTCAGGGGCCGGTCAATGCCGGGGGAAGAAACCTCCAGATAGTACTGATCCTTGATGAAGTCCTTTTCATCAAGAAGTTTGGCCAGGGCATTGCTGACCGCCGAGCAGTCATCAATGTCGATGCCGCCCTCCTTGTCGATGAAGACCCGCAGGAACCAATCCCGTTCCCGCACGTATTCTACATCCACCAGTTCCAGACCGGCTGCTTCCACAATGGGCAGCACCAGTTCGGTAACCTGCTCTGTGATCTTTTTCTTGTCCATTCGTAAGACACCTGCTTCTTTCCTAGTAAACGAAAGAGCGGGTATAAATACCCACTCTCTAAAGTCTGCCTCAGTTTTCTTAAACCATTATAACACTGGAACACGGTTTTATCAACACAAGGCGATAAGTATTTTACACTTTGGCCTAAATCGGATGGAAACTTCCGGCCCGGATCAGAACAGTTCAATCTGGTCCGTAGCCGGCATTCCTTCCAAAATCCCCAGGTCCGCCAGCACTTCCACATTGGATTTGCTGATTTTGGCCCGGTTCTTCAGGTCTTCCTGGGAGATGAACTCGCCCTTCTTGCGGGCCTCCACAATGTCTTCGGCCGCTACCCCGCCGATGCCCCCAATGGAGCCCAGGGGCGGCAAAAGGCCCTTTTCCGTAACAATAAATTTATGGGCGTCGGACCGGTACAGGTCCACATCCTCAAACACAAAGCCCCGTTCCAGCATCTCTACGCACATTTCCATATACGTGGCCGTATCCTTGTCGTTGACCTTGGCCTTGTTGCCCTGGGCGTACACGTCCTTGATGAATTTCTTCATGTATTCTTCGCCTTTATGGACCTGGGCATAGTCAAACTTGGGCGCCCGGATGGAAAAATAAGCGGCGTAGAATTCCTTGGGATGGTGCACCTTGCAGTAGGCAATCCGGTAGGCCGACAATACGTAGGCCACGGCATGGGCCTTAGGGAACAGGTACTGCACCGTCCGGCAGGACCGGATGTAGAAGTCCGGAATATTGGCCTTCTGCAAAGCTTCCGCCTGCTTGTCGGAAAAGCCGTTCTTGTGGGCCTTCCCTTTCCGGCAGGTTTCCATAATGCTGAAGGCAATGCTGGGCTCCACCCCTTTGTTGATCAGGTAGGTCATGATATCGTCACGGGTGGAAATGGTTTCGTCCGTGGGGTGACCTTCCTTAATCAGGTCCTGGGCATTTTCCAGCCACACGCCGGTACCATGGGAATACCCGGAAATACGCAATAGGTCGGAGAAGTTCTTGGGCTTTACGTCCGCAATCATCTGCCGCACAAAATGGGTGCCGCATTCCGGAACCCCCAGGGTCCCTACTTCACTGCCAATGGCCTCCGGAGTTACCCCCAGGGACTTGGTGCTCAGGTACAGTTCCATGGTCTCCGGATCGCCAATGGGAATGGACTTGCAGTAGCCGTCCTGCCCCATCAGGGTATCCAGCATCTTGATCATGGTGGGATCATCGTGACCCAGAATATCCAGCTTCACCAACCGGTCGTTGATGGAGTGGTAATCGTAGTGGGTGGTAATGGTGCCGCAGTTTTCGTCATCTGCCGGGTACTGGACGGGCGTAATATAGTGCACATCCAGGTCCCGGGGGATAACCATGATGCCGCCCGGATGCTGGCCGGTGGTCCGCTTGACCCCAGCCAGTTTGGGAATCAGCCCTTCCACAAAGGCGTTCCGTTTGGGCTCTCCCCGGCTTTCGTAATACTTTTTGATGTAGCCGTAGGCCGTCTTGTCCGCAATGGTACCCAAGGTACCAGCCCGGAATACGTTATCCCGGCCAAACAGTTCTTCCGTATATTTATGGGCCCGGGGCTGGTATTCCCCGGAGAAGTTCAGATCGATATCGGGCACCTTGTCCCCGTGGAAACCCAAGAATACGGCAAAAGGAATATTGTGTCCGTCCCGGATCATCATGGTGCCGCATTCCGGGCAGGCCTTTTCCGGCAGGTCAAAGCCGGAACCCACGGAACCGTCCTCAAAGAACTCCGTATGGAAGCAGTGGGGACAGCGGTAATGGGGCACCAGGGGATTTACTTCCGTAATGTCCAGCATGGTGGCCACAAAGGAGGAACCAACACTGCCCCGGGAGCCTACCATGTACCCATCGTCGTTGGATTTCTTTACCAGCAGATGGGCAATGTAGTACAGCACGGAGAAGCCGTTGCCGATAATGGAAGACAATTCCAGATTCAGCCGGTCCTCTACAATCTTGGGCAGGTTGGGGCCGTACAGCTCGTGGGCCTTGGCGTAGGACATGGATTCCACTTTTTCCTTGGCCCCAGGAATGGTGGGAGAATACAGTTGGTCCCGGTCGGGAACCGGCTTAAAGGTTTCCACCTGTTCACTGATCTTGTTGGAGTTGGTCACCACCACCTCGTAGGCCCGTTCCTTGCCCAGGTAGGAGAATTCTTCCAGCATTTCATCGGTGGTCCGCAGGTATAGCGGCGGCTGCTCCTCATCGGGATACCCTATGCCGGCCTGGAGGATTCTCCGGGCCAGGGCATCTTCCGGATTCAGGAAGTGGACGTCGCAGGTAGCCACCGTCAGTTTCCCCAGTTCGTCAGCCAGGGCCAGAATCTTCTTGTTGATGGCCTGCAAATCTTCCACCGTGGTAATTTCCGGGAACCGTTCGTCCCGGATCAGGTAATTATTGTTGCCCGTGGGCTGAATTTCCAGGTAATCATAGTAGGACGCAATGTCTAACAGTTCCTGATGGTCCGCCCCGGCCAGCACCGCCCGGTACACTTCCCCGGCAGCGCAGGCGGAGCCAATAATCAGCCCTTCCCGGTATTGGTCCAAAAGGCCCTTGGTCATCCGGGGCCGTTTGGGCCGGCCGCCAAAGTACTGCAAATGGGACAGGGAAACCAGCCGGTACAGGTTCCGCAGCCCCTCTGCATTTTTGGCCAGCAGGATAATATGGTAATTCTTCTTATCTTTCAGGTGATGGCACAGATAGCCTTCCAGCCCGAAAATCAGCTTCAGGTCCGACCCTGCGGCCGCATCGTAGGCAAAGGGAAAGGCCTGGACCACCCCGTGGTCCGTAATGGCCAGGGCCTTGTGCCCCCAGCGGATGGCAGTCTTTACCAGTTCTTCAATGGGGGTCAGGCCGTCCATCTTGCTCATTTTCGTATGGCAGTGGAGTTCCACCCGCTTGACTTCCGCCTTGTCTTCCCGCTTTTGCGCAGGCTCCATCATGATGTTCTTGACCCGGAGCATAACGATTTCGAAGTTCTCGTATTTGTCCGGTGCCACATCTCCCTGGATTTTCACCCGGCAGCCCACCGGCAGTTTGGCCTTCAGGTCTGCACATTCCTTCTGGTTCTTTTTCAGGTCATTTTTGCCGCCAGGATCCGCAAAGCGCATTTTGCAGGTCAGACCATCGGTCTCATCGGCCACCAAAATGCTCAGTATGATGGCATCGGTTTTCAGCTCCCGTTCATTAAAGCCCATGAGCTGGCCTTCCACCACCACGTTGTTTTCTTCCTCCAGCACCTCCGCCATGGGGCGGGCCGCCTTTTTGATTTTGCGGCCCAGCACCACCCCATCTTCCCGGCTGGAAGAGCCGCCCCCCTGGATTGCCCGGAGAGCGGCTTGGTAATCTTCACTAGCAAAAATTTCCTGGTTGGGGTCAAAAGCATTTACCTCAGGTTCAGGTTCGCAGGGAGCCTCTTCCGGCCAGCCTGCGTCCGGTTCTTCCGGCCACCAGGTGGGCGGTTCCTGGTCCTGGGCCAGATCCCGGTCCTCCTGACAGGGAGGCAGCACCGGGTTCTGGTCGCATTTCACAAAGACCACCTGGCCCACGGAACAGGCGTCCGCCACCTTATGGCCAACTTCCGCCAGTTCCTGTTCTTCCAGAGGGGTGCATTTTCCTTCGTAAGCAATCTCCCACAGGTTCCGCTGCTCGTATACTTCCACCGTGGCAGCGGAAATTCGCTGGACACAGGCCAGCTGTTCCGGAGATAGCTCCAGGGAAGAAAGGAAGCTCAAAAAAACCTTTGGATCAGGTATGATTTTATAACATTCAGATTGCATGCCAACCTCTTACTTTTCTACCATCGTGACACTCTCCACTTCAGGACGCTTTTTCAGTCCTTCCAGGAGGGCTCCGGCGTCCAGATGCTTGCCGATTTTCACCGACAGGTTCACCTGAATCACGCTTTTGGCCGGATCGTTTTTGATGCCCAAAATCCGGGTCTTCACATTCCGCTGCTGCAGGTAGTCCATGACCTCCATCATGCTTTCCGGATGCTTGTCCAGGGTTACCTGGAGTCGGCATTTCAGGGACTTCCCGGCAGGAATTACCTTTTTCTCCAGGCCCCGGATCATAATCAGGGTGACCAGGGTCAAAAGGGTCACCAGAATGCTGAGATACAGCATCCCGCAGCCCACCGCCAGACCAATGGCTGAAACAATCCACAGGCTGGCTGCCGTGGTGAGCCCCTTCACCGTCAGGCCCTCATGGAGAATAGTGCCGGCACCCAGAAACCCGATGCCGCTGACCACCTGGGAGGCAATCCGGGAAGGATCCCGGTACTGGGTATAGCCATCGGCGCCGTAAATGGAGACAATCATCAGAAGGGCCGAACCGGTAGCCACCAGAATGTGGGTACGCAGCCCTGCCGGCCGGTCCCCTGCACTCCGCTCCAGACCGATGAGCCCGCCCAAAATGGCGGCCACCAGAATCCGCAGCATCAGTCTCAGCACTTGTTCATCCCACAACATGACAATCCCTCCTAACGCCGTTTTACTGCCTAACTGCTTCTTATAAAGCCTTTGCCAAGAGAGCCTTGATGGCCTCTACGTAATTTCCTTCCAGGGAGATATCCGTCATTTCGCCCGTAGCACGCAGCTTGGCTTCCAGTGCATTTCTCTTTAAGGTCTTGGGACCTACTACAATACGCAGGGGAATCCCAATCAGGTCGGCATCCTTGAATTTTACCCCAGCCCGTTCGTCCCGGTCATCAATCAGGGTTTCAATGCCGGCAGCATTCAGGGCAGCATACACTTCTTCGGCCTTGCCGTTGGATTCCGCATCTTGGGTATTCACCGGCAGCACAATTACCTGATAAGGAGCAATGGCTTTGGGCATAATGATGCCGTCCTTGTCGTGGTGCTGTTCGATAACAGCAGCCAGGGTCCGGCCTACGCCGATACCGTAGCAACCCATGTACATGGGTTGTTCCTTGCCGTCCGCATCCAGATAGGTGGCGTGCAGGGCGGCGCTGTATTTGGTGTTCAGCTTGAAGACCTGGCCCACTTCAATGCCCCGGGCTTCCAGCAAGTGGCCGCCGCAGTGGGGGCATTTATCCCCTGCTACCGCGGTGCTGATATCCGTTACCAGGGTATACACAAAATCCCGGCTGGGTTCTGCGTTTACATAGTGGAGGTCCTTCTGGTTGGCGCCGCAGCAGATGTTGTGCATATTCATCACCGTTTGGTCGATGATGATGGTGCATTTATTGGTATCCAGGCCAATGGGGCCCATATAGCCAGGCACAGTGCCGGCTGCCCGAATCATATCATCGGGAGCCATTTCCACTTCCGGTACGCCGACCGCATTGGCCACCTTGGTTTCGTTGACAGTTTTGTCACCCCGGACAAAGCACAGGATCAGCTTGCCCTGTTCAGAGGTAAAGGCCACTGCCTTGACGCTTTTAAGAATGGGCGCCTTTAAGAATTCGCACACAGCTTCAATGGTGTTGCAGCCAGGGGTTTCCCGGGTTTCCAGGGGCAGCGCTTCTTCTGCAGGAGCTTCCAGGGCAGCACATTCTGCCTTTTCCACGTCCGCAGCATAATCGCAGGTATCGCAGTACACAATGCCGGCTTCACCACTTTCTGCCAGGCCCATAAATTCGTGGGTGGCATTGCCGCCGATGGCACCGCTGTCTGCTTCCACCGGCCGGTATTCCAGCCCGCAGCGGGTAAAGATGGCGCTGTAGGCATCGTACATTTTCTGATAAGCCACATCCAGCCCAGCCGGATCGGCATCAAAGGAATAGGCATCTTTCATGATAAATTCCCGGCTGCGCATCAGGCCAAAACGGGGTCTCTTTTCATCCCGGAATTTGCTTTGGATCTGGTACAGGTTCACCGGCAGCTGGCGGTAGGAACGCAGGTCGTCCCGCACCAGCGTAGTAATCAGTTCTTCGTGGGTAGGTCCCAGGCAGAATTGACGGCCATGACGGTCTTTGATCCGGAACATTTCTTCGCCGTAGACGGACCAGCGGCCGCTTTCTTCCCAGATTTCAGCAGGCTGCAGAATGGGCATCATAATTTCCTGGGCACCCTTTCCGTCCATTTCCTCCCGGATAATGGTTTCAATCTTTTTGATGCTTCTCCAGGCCAGGGGCAGGTAGGTATACAAACCGCCGGCAGCCTTGCGCAGATAACCGGCCCGGAGCATCAATTTGTGGCTCTCGATAACCGCCTCCGCAGGAACCTCTCTTAAAGTGGGTGCATACAATTGGGAAACGCGCATTCTATTTACTTCCTTTCTGCCAATATTTTTTGGATTTCCAGCATTAATTGGTCGACCAGTTGGTCTTCCGGAACTTTACGAATAATTTCTCCCTTGCGGAAGATCAGTCCCTCATTCTTGCCTCCGGCAATGCCCACGTCAGCTTCCCGGGCTTCTCCCGGGCCGTTGACCACGCAGCCCATAACGGCTACGGAAATGGGTTCCTTGATGTCCCGGAGTTTTGCTTCCACCTGGGAGGCCATGTTGTCCAGGCACACACTGGTCCGCCCGCAGGTGGGACAGGAAATCAGGGTGGGACCGTACTCCCGAAGGCCCAGGGACTTTAGGATTTCAAAACCGGCGTCAATTTCCGGCAGCGGGTCCCCGGTAAGGGATACCCTGATGGTATCCCCAATGCCTTCGGCCAAGAGGGTGCCAATCCCCACTGCGGACTTGATGAGCCCGGTGTGGAGGGTGCCTGCCTCAGTAATTCCCACATGCAGGGGATAATCGCACTCCTGCGCCATCAGCCGATAGGCTTCCAGGGTCAGGGGCACATCGTGGGCTTTCAGGGAAATCACAATATCCCGGAAGTCCATTTCCTCCAAAATCCGGATATGCCGCCAGGCCGCTTCCACCAACCCTTGGGCAGTAGGATGACCGTATTTGGCCAGCAGGTCCTTGGGCAGGGAGCCTGCATTCACCCCAATCCGAATGGGTACCCGGTGCTCCTTGGCGGCCTTCACCACCGCTTCTACCCGGTCCCGGCCCCCAATATTTCCCGGGTTGAGCCGCAGGGCGTCCACCCCGGAATTGATGGCCTCCAGGGCCAGTCTGTAATCAAAATGGATATCTGCCACCAGGGGAATATGGATTTTTGCCTTGATGGTCTTTAATGCCTTGGCCGCTTCCAGAGTGGGAACGGCACAGCGGATAATTTCACAGCCTGCCGCCGTCAGCTGGTAAATCTGCTTTACAGTGGCTTCTATATCTTCGGTTTTCGTGTTGGTCATGGACTGGACAGCCACCGGGTAACTGCCGCCGATAGAAACGCTGCCAATCTGCACCACACGGGCATTTCTGCGTTTTAGCACAGTACGACCTCCTTTAGTGAATCAAATCGTGGAGCGTTGCGTAAATGGTCAAAAACAGGATGCAGCCTACACCAATCATCTGAATAATACCCTTGGCCCGGGGTGCCAGCGGCTTGCCCCGCAGGCCTTCCACCACAAGGACCAGGAATTGTCCTCCGTCCAGGGCAGGAATGGGCAGCAGGTTTAAAACCGCCAGATTGATGCTGAGAAACGCCATAAAGCCCAAATAAGGAATGGCGCCCTGGGCAGCTACGTCCCCAGCCATTTGGGCTACCCCAATAGGTCCGGAAAGCTCTGCCGATACCTTGCGGGTGACCATCAGCTTGATGCCCTGCAGCATTCCCACGGTAATCCGGCTCACTGCCTTCACCGCCGTAGAAGCACTTTGTACAAGGCCCAGGTCCTTATGGTTCAGTTTGGGGGTAATACCAATCAGATACCGGTTGGTTTCGCTTTCGTATTGGGGCTTCAGGGTCAGGTTCTGTACCTTGCCGCCCCGTTCCACCACCAGCTTGCTGGGCACCGGCCCGCTGGCCTGCACCTGCTCACTGATTTCCTTCCACTGGGTAAGCTTGACGCCATTAATGGACACAATGCGGTCCCCAGGCACGACGCCGGCCTGCTCAGCAGGATACCCGGCCATGGTGGAGCCCACAATGGGCTGGTCCACGGGAATATCAATGCCGGAGAGGGCATACATGCCAAAGAAAATCACCACTGGCAGCAGAAAATTCATAAAGGGTCCTGCCAAGATGGTAATCATCCGGGCCCACAGGGGACGGCTGCCAAAGCCCCGGGGCAAGTCTTCCTCCCCAGGCTCCATACCGGCAATCCGGTTATAGCCCCCGAAAGGAATGATCCGCAGAGAATACAGGGTCTCCCCCACCTGACGCTGGTAAAGCAGCGGGCCAAAGCCCACGGAAAACTCCGTCACCAGCATGCCCGTGGCCTTGGCTGCCAAAAAGTGGCCCAGTTCATGCACGGTAATTAGTACACCAAACAGCACAATGGCTGCCAAAACTGTCAGCAAGGGATTCCCTCCCGGCCTTTCCGGGCCACCCAGGCTTCGGCGGTTTCCCGGGCTTTCCGGTCCGCTTCCACAATGGTTTCATAGGACTGAACCGACTGCTGGGGAGTCTTTTCCAGCACCTGTTCAATCAGGTCGGCGATTTCCAGGAAGGAAATCTGCCCCTTCAGGAAAGCAGCTACTGCCACCTCGTTGGCAGCGTTAAAGGCGCAGGGCAGGATGCCCCCGGCCTTCCCTGCCGAAATGGCAAGGGGCAGAGCCCGAAACACCGTCGTATCCGGCGCTTCAAAGGTCAGGTTCCCGGCCTTCACCAGGTCAAGCTGGTCAAAGGCCACGGGCCACCGGTCCGGATAACTCAGAGCATATTGGATGGGCAGCTTCATGTCCGCTGCTCCCAGTTGGGCAATCACAGCCCCGTCGCAGTATTCCACCAGAGAATGGACAATGCTTTGGGGATGGATGACCGGCACAATTTTGTCGTAAGCCGTATCAAACAGCCAATGGGCTTCAATCACTTCCAGGCCCTTGTTGGCCAGGGTGGAGGAATCAATGGTCACCTTGGTGCCCATACTCCAGGTAGGATGGTTCAGACACTGGCTGACCGTGACCTGTTCCAGTTCTTTCCGGCTTTTCCCCCGGAAGGGTCCGCCGGAAGCCGTCAGGAGAATCCGTTTGATATCCTTATGCTGGTTCCCCTGAAGGGATTGGAAAATGGCGCTGTGCTCACTGTCCACCGGGGTAAGCCCTACCCCCTGCTGCTTTACCGCAGCCATTACCAGGCTGCCAGCCGCCACCAGGGTTTCCTTGTTGGCCAGGGCAATGTTCTTGCCGGCAGCGATGGCGGCAAGGGTCGGTTTCAGCCCTGCGTAGCCCACCATGGCCCCCAGCACCGTATCGGCACCGCTGTAGGTAGCCACGGCCATGAGCCCCTCCTGACCTGAGAGGATTTCCGTTTTGCCCACGTCCAGCTTGGCCAGCTGAGCCGCCGCTTCCGGATCCGTCAGGCAGGCCAGGGCCGGCTGGAACAGGCGAATCTGTTCGGCCGTTAAAATCACGTTACTATGGGCAGCCAGAGCCACTACTTTCAGGCGCTCAGGATTGGCTGCCACTACCTCCAGGGTCTGGGTTCCAATAGAACCCGTGGACCCTAAAATTGCAATATTCTTCATAGGCGACTCCTTTTACCCTAGCAGCAGCTGGGTAATAAAATAGTAGGCCAAGGGAACGGAGAAAATCAGGCTGTCGCACCGGTCCAGCACGCCCCCGTGTCCGGGAAAGAAGTTCCCAGAATCCTTGATGCCGCAGGAGCGTTTCAAGATGGATTCCACCAGGTCTCCCAAAGGAGCGAAAATCCCGATGCCGACGCCCAGTACCAGCATGGGCAGCAGCCCATACCCCAGCCACAGGCAGCCCATGAGCAGCACCGTAGCCACGCAGCCGATAAAGCCGCACAGGGCCCCTTCCCGGGTCTTCTTGGGACTGATTTTGGGAGCCAATTTTGTCTTGCCCCAAAGCCGTCCTCCAAAATAGGCAAAGGTATCGCTGGCCCAGGTGGCAAACATCACCACCCACAAAAGGGCTTCTCCCAGGCTCATGGCGCCCCACACAGGAATGGTATGCACCGGTCCTGTAATTTCCCTCAGCAGGATAAAATGGGCAAAAGGAAGGCCCAAATAGACCAGGGACATGCAGGTAAGTCCTACCTTCTCCGGCCAATGGCCTTCCTCATAGAAATAAAGACCTTCCAGCATTACCAAAAGGGAAAACAGGGTCACCAGGGGCAGCAGCAATGCTTTAATTCCCAGGCCGGCCGCCAGTATCAGGAGAGCCGTACCCAGGCAGCCCGTCAGGGCATAGACCTTAAAGCCAGCCGCCTGGAGCATCCGGGCAAATTCCCGCCAGCCCACCAGGCCCAGCAGCAGCACCCCGGCCGCAAAAAACAAACCACCCATTTTAATCAAAAACAAAGCAATGGGAATGGCCACAATCGCAGTTCGTATTCTTTGTCCCATGTTCGCCTCTTATGCCTTGGTTAAGCCGCCAAATCGGCGGTCCCTTTTTTGAAAGCTGCCCACTGCCTCTACCAGCATCTCCTCGGAAAAATCCGGCCAATAGGCAGGAGTCGTCCAAAGTTCAGCATAGGCAATCTGCCACAGCATAAAATTGCTGACCCGCAGATCTCCCCCCGTCCGGATTAAAAGGTCCGGAGCAGGCAGGCCATGGGTGTTCAAATAGTCTTCAACCGTTTTTTCATTTATATCATCCGGCTGGAGGGTACCGTCTTTTACCAGTGCGGCAATTTCCCGCACAGCGCTGACGATTTCCCGCTGCCCGCCGTAATTGATTGCAATATTCAAGATGATGCCCGTATTGTTCTTGGTCACTTCCAGGGCATGATCCATTTTTTCCAGCACCACCGGCGGCAAGCCTTCACGGCTTCCCATAAAACGAATCCGCACGTTGTAGCGATGGAACTCCTCCAGTTCAATGGTCAGATACCGGCTGAGCAGCTCCATAATGAAGCGAACCTCCGTAACCGGCCGTTTCCAATTTTCCGTGGAAAAGGCATACACACTTAAAATCTCAATGCCCAGCTTATCGGCAAATTTTACAATTTTGCGCAGGGTCTTGGCCCCTGCCGCATGGCCGAAGGTACGGGGCTGGCCTTGGGCTTTGGCCCATCTGCCATTGCCATCCATGATGATGGCTACATGCCGGGGGATTCTTTTTCCGTCCAGCTTGGACAGGTCTACAGACCCGTAGTCGGGCAGTTCCGGCAGAGTATTCGTTTTTCCGAAGAATTTTTTCAGCATACCGTTTCCCCCTATAAAAAAATTTGCGCAGCCTGCATAACGCGGGCTGCGCAATCCGCTATCAGCTTATTCAGCAGAAATAGCGCCTACCGGGCAAGCGCCGGTGCAAGCATCGCAGTCGATGCAGCTAGCTTCATCAACTTTATACTTGCCGTTGTCTTCAGAAATTGCACCAACGGGGCAAGTTCCTGCGCAGGAACCGCAACCGATGCAATCGTCTTGGTTAATCTTGTGTGCCATCTTGAGTACACCTCCCTTCAAATTTGCAACCAACAATTAATTGTAATGTATGGTCAGACAGTATGCACTGCTTCAACACATAAGCGTGATCATCCTGCCAGACTTGCGAAGCACGGTGAAAATAGGGCTCTGCCCGCACCACCTGTACCTGCCAGCCCTGCTGCTCCAAAACCTCCAGAGCATACGGGAGAGGACGGGCCAGAAGATCCGGGACTTCCTTGGAGAGTTCCATCACACCGACATAACTTCTTTCTCTTTTTTGGCCAAAATATCATCAATTTTCTTGATGTACTTGTCCGTAAGTTTTTGGGAAGTTTCCGTTGCGTCCTTGGCGTCATCTTCGGTAATGGTTTTGGCCTTTACCTGTTTCTTGATGGCGTCATTGAAGTCGCGGCGGATGTTGCGGATTTCAACCCGGCTGGCTTCCCCTTTTTTATTGACTACCTTCACCAGATCCTTCCGGCGTTCTTCCGTCAGAATGGGCAGGTTCAGGCGAATTACAGTACCATCGTTGCTGGGGTTCAGACCCAAATCAGAGGTCATAATGGCCTTTTCAATATCTTTCAGCAGGCCTCTGTCCCAGGGTTTGATTTCAATCATTCTGGGTTCGGGCACGGAAACGTTGGCTACCTGGTTCACAGGGGTTGCCGTTCCATAATAATCCACCCTTACCTGATCCAGCAAAGAAGGAGTAGCACGGCCAGTACGAATAGCGGCCAGCTCAGTCAGCAGAGCTTGAATGGCTCTGTCCATTTTTCCTTCGGTCTCTTTTTGCAGTTCCTCAATCGTTGCCATCAAAATCCTCCTACCAGGGTTCCGATTTCTTCGCCGGCAGCTGCTTTCAGGATATTGCCTTCCTTGTCGATGTTGAACACAACGATGGGAATGTGGTTATCCATGCACAGGCTGATAGCGGTAGAATCCATGACACCCAAATTTTTCTGAATCACTTCAATGTATTCCAGATGGTCAAATTTTTTGGCATTGGGATTTTTGGCAGGATCGCTGTCATAGACACCATCCACACCCTTCTTGGCCATCAAAATGGCGTCTGCTTCGATTTCAGCAGCCCGCAGGGCAGCTGTAGTATCGGTGGAGAAATAAGGGTTCCCGGTGCCTGCCGCAAAAATGACGACCCGGTTCTTTTCCAAATGACGAACGGCTTTGCGCCGGATGTACGGTTCTGCAATGGCTCTCATTTCAATGGCCGTCTGCACCCGGGTAGCAACCCCGCGGTTTTCCAGAGCATCCTGGAGTGCCAGGGAATTGATGACCGTAGCCAGCATGCCCATATAGTCGGCCGTTGCCCGATCCATGCCTTCAGAAGCGCCGGAGAGACCTCTCCAGATGTTGCCGCCGCCGTTAACGACTGCCACATCCAATCCGCTTTCCCGTACAGCCTGAATCTGTGCTGCAATGTTGTCAACCGTAACAGGATCAATCCCGTAGCCTTTAGGGCCTGCCAGGGCTTCACCACTGAGTTTCAAAATTACGCGCTTGAACTTTCTATTTGCCGACACTGAACGTTACCTCCTACAGAACTCCGTTGTCTATTTGCTATTATATTTGAATTTGCCGCTTCATGCAAGCTTAATAAATAAGAGAACACCATTAAGTGTTCTCTTATAGGTCGTTATTTTACGAAGCTCATTACTTCAGAAGCGAAATCTTCCTGTTTCTTTTCAATGCCTTCGCCCAATTGATAACGAACGAATCTCTTGGCTTTGGCATTGTGTTCCTTCAGCAGGCCGGCAATGGATTTATCCGGATCCTTGATGAATTCCTGGTCAACCAGGCAAACTTCCTTGTAGTACTTCTGAATGCGGCCCAGAACCATTTTTTCAATGATTTTTTCAGGCTTGCCTTCGTTTTTAGCTTGTTCGGACAGAACTTCCTTTTCGTGATCCAGTTCAGCTTCAGGAACTTGGGTACGATCCAGGTAAGCAGGGTTGGCTGCAGCAATGTGCATAGCCACGTCCTTGGCAACTTCAGCGTCGCCGCCTTCCAGTTCAACCAGAACGCCGATTTTGCCGCCGCCATGGATGTAATGGCCAACGGTGTCATTGCCATATTCGTAAACGGTGAAACGACGGATGTCGATTTTTTCGCCGATTTTGGCAATGGCTTCGGTGATTACGTCGCTGACTTTCTTGTCAGTGCCCAGGAAGGTTTGGTTTGCCAGTTCAGCCACATCAGCCGGTTTGTTGGCAGCGATGTGTTTGGCCACGGACAGAACCAGGTTTTTATAGTCATCGGTGTTGGCCACGAAGTCAGTTTCGCAGTTGACTTCCAGCAGGACAGCGATTTTGTTAGCTTCGTCAACGTAAGCGTCAACAATGCCTTCAGCAGCTACGCGGCTGGCTTTCTTGGCAGCCTTGGACAGACCTTTTTCTCTCAGGTAGTCGATTGCCTTGTCCATATCACCATCGGTAGCGGTCAGGGCTTTTTTGCAGTCCATCATGCCGGCACCGGTACGTTCACGCAGTTCTTTTACTAAGCTTGCGGTAATTGCCATCAGTATTCCTCCTGTATAATGGATGTATTTATCTTAGTTTTCTTGAGCAGCTTCTTCAGCAGCGTTTTCTTCTTCAGCAGCAACGGCTTCTTCATCCACAGCGCTGGCTTTGCCTTCCAGAACGGCATCAGCCATTTTGCTGGTCAGCAGGCGTACGGCACGGATAGCGTCGTCGTTGGCAGGCATCAGGTAGTCAACTTCATCCGGATCGCAGTTGGTGTCAACGGTAGCTACGATAGGAATGTGCAGTTTACGGGCTTCCAGAATAGCGTTATGTTCTTTGCGGGGATCGATAACGAACAGAGCGCTGGGGAGCTTCTTCATGTTCTTGATACCGCCCAGGTATTTTTCCAATTTTTCCATTTCATGGCGCAGAACGATAACTTCTTTCTTCGGCAGAACGTCGAAGGTGCCTTCTTCTTCCATTTTTTCCAGATCATGCAGCCGTTTGATACGGGTTTGGATGGTCTTGAAGTTGGTCAGCATGCCGCCCAGCCATCTTTCGTTTACATAGAATTGGCCAGCACGTTCAGCTTCTTCTTTGATAGCGCCTTGGGCTTGTTTCTTGGTACCTACGAACAGAACGGTACCGCCATTGGCAGCCAGTTCACGCAGGAAGTTGTAGCATTCTTCTACCTTCTTAACGGTCTTTTGCAGGTCGATGATGTAGATGCCGTTTCTTTCGGTGAAGATGTAGGGAGCCATCTTAGGGTTCCAACGTCTGGTCTGATGACCAAAATGCACACCTGCTTCTAAAAGTTGTTTCATGGATACAATTGCCATTTTTCTTTCCTCCTGTTTTTCCTCCGCAGCTCATTTTTCGCTTAACCCCTTCCGAGGACAGCCGCGTTCTGACGCTGCGTGTGTGTTTAATGGGGCTGTGAATTCACAACCGCTCTAGATTATACCATAAGTGTTCCAAAAGTTGCAAGAGTGTTTTCGGCCTTCATTAGGCCTGCACTGCCTGCAAAATTTCCTGCTTCAGGGTTTCCGCCTTGTCCAGCCAGTCCTCGCCGGCTTCGCCCCCGCCCTGGGCAGATTGGGCCTTGCCCCCGCCCCGGCCTCCAAACAGCTGGTTGGCCATTTGGCAATAAGCCTTGCAGTCCCCGGAGCCACCCGGGCTCACGGCAAACTGGTACATCACCCGGGCGCCGTCCTTTACCAAAATGCAGCACAGGACATTTTCCAGGGAGGACAACTTCTTCAGGGCATTCTTCCCGTCGGCACTGGAGCCTTCCAGGGTCATAAACAGCAGCCTGGTGCCAGCCCCAAATACCGGTGCCTTTGCAAGCAGGGCCGGCAGCTGCAGCTCCAGCAGCTCCTGGTTTTTGCTGCGCAGGGCCCCCTTCAGGTCAACAATTTCCTGATGCAGCTTTTGCACCGCCGGCAGCACTTCCTCCGTCTTCACCGACAGAAAATTGCTGGTTTCTTCCAGAATGCAATTTCTCTGGTGCATAGCCGCAAGTGCCCGCTTGCCGCAGAGGAATTCGATCCGGGAGCCCCCCTTATGCTTGGCAAAGCGGATAATCTTGATAACGCCTACCATTCCCGTATAGGGCGGATGGGTGCCGCAGCAGGTGCAGATATCCCCGTTTTTGATGTCCACCAGCCGGATGGTGCCCCGGAGCTTTTCGTTCTTTTTCCGCAGGGGGTATTGATCCAGTTCCGTATGCTGCAAATAATGGACCGTTATAGGATCATTTTCCCAAATGCCCTGGTTGGCAAAAAGTTCCGCCTTGGCGGCCTTTTCCTCGTCAATTTCCTGGTCCAGGTCGATGAAAACACTTTCTTCGTTCATATGGAAGCCCACATTGTTGGCCCCGCAGGTTTTCCAAAAAGCATAGGACAGCATATGCTCGCCGCAATGCTGCTGCATCCGGTCAAGCCGCAGGTCCCAGTTGAGAACCACATGGACCTTCTGTCCAGCTTCCAGCGGGCTGTGGGTATAATGCCGCACTTCCCCAGCTGCATCAGAGGCGTAGTAAACCGGAACACCCTTAATCGTGCCCTGATCGGACAGCTGACCGCCGCCTTCGGGGAAAATCACCGTTTTGTCCAGGACCACTTCGTAATGGTCGTCCTTGGGTTCACAGGAGATGACCACCGCATCACATGCTTTTAACAGGGAATCCGTTTCATACAGTTTCTCGGTCATAGAACCTCACCTCTAATTTTTCTCCTGTCTCCAGAGTTACTGGCAGGCCCAGCTCCTCCTGAAAATACCGGAGATTGGACCGGTGCTGGCCCCTGACCATGGATTCCAGCCCTTTGGGACAGGTAATAACCATATTATAGTTTCCTGGGGGCAGAGATGCAATCTGCCGGAGAATTTTCAGACGAATGGAGTAGGACTTCACCAGTTCCCCAAAGGCCGGGTGGAAGGGCCCTGCCAGAATATGCCCGGGAGCGCACAGTTCCCTGTCCGGCTGAAGGCCCAAGCGGATTACCTGAATGCCGGCCCCAGTAAAGGCGTCGTAAAGCAGGGTGCTCTCCTCCACTGCGTCCTCCAGACTCTGGGGCTGATAGCTGCCCTGCCGGTACGCCGCAGCCAGAGGCGTGCCCTGGATTACCAGCACCGGATAAATCCGTACCAGTTCCGGGTGAATCGCCAGCACCTGGTCCCGGGTCTGGAGCAGACTTTCCCGGTCCTGCCCCGGCAGCCCCGTCATCAGCTGAAGCCCCAGGGTAAAGCCCGCTGCCTGGATAAGCCGGGAGGCTTCCCATACGTCCCTGGCGCTGTGCCCCCGTTCCGTTAGGGCCAGCACCCGGTCGTCCAGGGACTGGGCCCCCAATTCCACCACTGTGACCCCATGGGTTTTTAGCAAAGCCAGTTCCTGGTTATCAATAGCGTCCGGCCGGGTGGAAAGCCTGAGGCTGCCAAAAAGACCCTGGGCCCGATATGTTTCGGCCAGCTCCAAAAGGGCCTGCTGCAGCTTCAGGTCAAGGGCCGTAAAGGAACCCCCGTAAAAGGCCAGCTGGTTTTCCAGGCTGGGCCGCACCCAGGTACTGAGCTCCGCCAGCTGCCGTTGGGCCCCCCCCAGGCCGCTTTCCGTTTCCCCGCTGATGGTCCTCTGGTTGCAAAACACACATTGGTGGGGACAGCCCAGGTGGGGAATGAATACGGGCAGTATCATGTTAACGCCTTCTTCCTAAAAGAAAAGGTGCTCCAACCGAAATTGGAACACCTTCAGCCTATTTTTTTAATGCTTCGTGGGCAGCCCGCTGCTCGGCTTCCTTTTTGGTCCGGCCGCGGCCCCGTCCCCGCTCTACCTGGTTCACCAGCACCCGCATGACAAACGTGCGGTTATGGCTGGGACCATCGGCGGAAACCTGTTCGTACACAATATCCACCGGTCCATGTTCCTGAACCACTTCCTGGAACCGGGTCTTGTAGTCCCGGTCAATTCCGTTGGCCGTCAGTTCGGGAATCCGCTGGATCAGCAGACGGTTTAACAGCTCTGTGGCCTGGGCAAAACCCTGGTCCAGATAATAGGCACCCAGTACTGATTCAAAGGCGTCTGCCAGAATGGAAGGATTTTCCTCCCCATCCAGGTTCAGTTCCCCTTTGCCCAGCAGCAGGTGCTTACCCAGCTGCATTTCCGTAGCCAGCTGTGCCAGAGTTTCCTCACAGACCAGAAAGGCCCGGAATTTGGAAAGCTCCCCTTCATCCAGCTGGGGATAGTGGCGGTACAGATGGGTGCTGACCACCAGACTGAGAACGGAATCCCCCAGGAATTCCAGACGCTGGTTATGCTCTGGCCGGGGTTTTACCTTGGCCTCATACGCATAGGAGGTATGGGTCAAAGCCGTATTGAGTAAGCCCAGGTCCTGCATGGTCATACCCAAACCCTGACAGAACTCCTCAAGCTCCTTACGCCGTTTTTCTTCCATCACAGGAACCCTTAGTCCTGGTATTTGCGGAAGCAGATGCAGGCATTGTGACCGCCAAAACCAAAGTTGTTGGACAGTACCACATTGACTTCTGCTTTACGGGCCGTATTGGGCACGTAGTCCAGATCCAGGCCTTCTTCCGTATCCACATCTTCATAGTTGATGGTGGGAGGAAGAATGCCGTTTTCAATGGTCAGTACAGAAGCCACAGCTTCCACACCGCCGGCAGCACCCAGCAGGTGACCGGTCATGGATTTGTTGGAGCTCATGGGAACGTCTTTGGCCCGGTCGCCGAAGATTTTCTTGCAGCACAGGGTTTCGTTCAGGTCGTTCCGATGGGTGGAAGTACCGTGGGCGTTGACGTAGTCCACATCATCCGGAGTGAGGCCCGCATCTTTGATGGCAGCCAGCATGCATTCAGCAGGCATTTCGCCGCTGGGATCCGGAGCGGTAATATGGTAAGCATCGCAGTTGTAGCCATAGCCCACCAGTTCGGCGTAGATATGGGCACCGCGCTTCTTGGCATGTTCCAGTTCTTCCAGAACAATAATGCCGGCGCCTTCACCCATAACGAAACCGTCTCTCTTCTTGTCGAAGGGGCAGGAGGCTTTTTCCGGATGTTCATTGTTCCGGGACAGCGCTTTCATATTGTCGAAACCAGCCACGGCAATGGGAGAAATAGCAGCTTCCGTACCGCCGGCCAGCATAATGTCGGCATCGCCGTATTGGATAATGCGCAGGGCATCACCAATGCAGTTGGAACCCGTAGCACAGGCCGTTACAATGGCCGTGTTGGGGCCCTTGACACCCAGGTCAATGGCAATCTGGGCAGCCGGCATATTGGGGATTTCCATAGGAATAAAGAACGGGCTGATCTTGCTGGGGCCCTTGGTTACATATTTGTTGGCTGCATCCAGGAAAGTATGGATACCGCCAATACCCGTGCCAACGCAGACACCTACCCGGACAGCGTCTTCCTTGCTCAGGTCCAGGTCAGCATCCTTTACAGCCATTTTGCCGCAGGCAACAGCGAACTGGGTAACCCGGTCCATTCTCTTGCCTTCCTTGCGGTCGCCGTATTCGGAGAAATCAAAGCCCTTAACTTCCCCGGCAATTTTGCAGGAAAAGTCAGTGGTATCAAATTGCGTGATCAGGCCGATCCCGGATTTGCCTGCAATCAGGTTATTCCAGAATTCATCCTTACCAATACCAATGGGAGTAATGGCGCTAACACCGGTCACAACCACTCTACGTTTCAAAAGGATCACCTCTTATTTAGAATTGTTCAGTTCTTCCCGTAATCTTCTGAAGATCTCGTGGACGGGAAGAATTTCCTTAATTTTCCACATATTTGCACCGGTAAACACCAGGCCTGTTTCCAGATCTCCCTGCTGCGCCCGGGTCAGAGCCTTAATAATGCAGAAACTCCGGGAGCAATGTTTCAGACAGCTGTCACAGCTAAATGGCTTGGTTGGATGACCTTCCAATACCGCCTTGGAGAACGGATTCAATAAGGCTCTGCCTTTAAATCCCACCGGGCTATCTATCTGAACCACATCATCTTTGGTCATTTTCAAATAAAATTGTTTCAGCATGGGCGCACTATTGGATTCTTCACTGGCAGCAAACCGGCTGCCCATCTGAACCCCGCTGGCTCCCATTTGCAGCAATTCTGCCACATCATAGCCATCCACAGCACCACCGGCTGCAATGACGGGAATCTTCACTACCGAAAGGATTTCCGGCAAAATATCTTTAATCGAACGCTGAGTTCCCAGATGGCCACCGGCCTCCGTTCCTTCCACCACTACAGCGGAAGCGCCCAGACGCTCTGCTATTTTCGCTAATTTGGCATAAGAAACTATCGGCACAATAGGAACATCATATTCCTTGCCGACAGAAAACATATCTCTGGAAAAACCAGCCCCAGCCACAATCAAGTCGACTTTTTCCTGGGCTGCAGTCGTTATCAGCCCTTTAAATTCACGGGCGGCAACCATTGCATTGATACCAATCATTCCCTTGCCATTGGATAACTTTCTGGCAAGACGGATTTCTTTACGCAGCTCATCAAAGGGCAGACCAGAAGCAGCGATCAGTCCCACACCGCCCTCATTGGCCACCGAAGCCGCCAACCGCGCCGTGGACAAGCGGATAGCCATACCGCCTTGAACGATAGGCATAGTTGCTACTTTTTCACCAATCTTCAGCACTGGCACTTTCAACAACAATCCCCCATTTCAGATCAAAAAGATCATGGATAAAGCTCGGAAAGTCCCGTAAGGGACCTTCCGAAAATAATGGGATATTATTTTTTGTCTTCTTTATCCAACAGTTCTACTGCGTCTCTTACAGTGCGGATTTTTTCAGCAACTTCATCAGGGATTTCAGTGTTGAATTCTTCCTCAAAAGCCATGATCAATTCCACAATGTCCAGAGAATCAGCTCCCAAGTCATCAATAAAAGTAGAATCCATCTTTACGTCTTCAGGAGCTACGCTCAGCTGATCAACCGTAATAGCCTTTACTTTTTCAAAAGTACTTTGTTCGCTCATTCCTATTCACCTCCTTCCAGCTCTCTAACACATAATCATACTACATTACCATGCCACCGTCCACGTTTAAAACCTGGCCGGTTATATAAGCAGCTTCATCAGATACTAGAAATAAAACTGCGTTGGCAACATCTTGAGGCTCTCCTGCCCGTCCCAGAGGGATGGTGCAAGCCATTTCAGCTTTTTGCTCATCAGTGAGCACGCTGGTCATATCGGTTGCGATAAAGCCGGGAGCCACCGCATTCACGGTGATATTCCGGGAGGCCACTTCCTTGGCCAGGGACTTGGTAAAACCGATAACACCGGCTTTGGCAGAAGCATAGTTTGCCTGCCCTGCATTGCCCATTTCCCCAACTACAGAAGCCATATTTACAATACGGCCGCCTTTTTGCTTCATCATGGTTCTCAGTACTGCTTTGGAACAGTTGAACACACCCTTCAGGTTGGTGTTCATCACATCGTCCCAGTCGGCTTCCTTCATTCTCATGAGAAGGCCGTCCCGGGTAATCCCTGCGTTGTTCACCAGGATGTCCAGTCTGCCCAGTTCCTTTACCACACGGCCAACGATATCCGCAACCCCGTTGGTATCGGCAACACTGCCTTGTACCAGCAGCGCCTTGCGGCCCAGCTTTTCAATGGCAGCGGCTACTTCTTCAGCAGCAGCGGTGTTCCCAGCATAGTTGATGGCCACATCTGCGCCATGTTCTGCCAGGGTCAGGGCGATGGCACGGCCAATGCCCCGGGAGCCGCCTGTTACCAAAGCTACTTTGCCAGCTAAATTCATTTTATCTGACCTCCTTTAAATAAGCAAGAGTTTTTTCCAAACTAGCCAGGTCTTCTACGTTCTGGCCGCTAAAGGAGCGATCAATTTTCTTCACAAAGCCCGTCAGGACTTTGCCCGGGCCCACTTCGATAAAGGTGGTAACCCCAGCCTGGATCATGTAGCGTACGCTGTCTTCCCACAGTACCGGGCTGGCAGCCTGCTTAACCAGGATTTTGCGGATTTCGTCGCCTTTTTGTTCCGGCTGGGCCGTTACGTTGGCAATCACCGGAATCTTGGCGTCGGCAATTTTCACCTGGTCCAGCACTTCTGCCAAACGGTCGGCAGCAGGCTGCATCAGGGTGCTGTGGAAAGGTGCGCTGACCGGCAGGACAATGGCGCGCTTGGCACCAGCTGCCTTCAGGGCTTCCGAGGCTTCCCGCACTGCATCCGTGGCACCGGCGATAACTACCTGGCCCGGGCAGTTGAAGTTTACAGGCTGTACAGCAAGACCCGTACGGTCCTGTACTTCCTTGCAGATTTCCTTAATCTTTTCCGTATCCAGGGCAATAATGGCAGCCATGGCGCCTTGGCCCACAGGAACAGCTTCCTGCATGAATTGGCCTCTCTTGCGTACAACCCGTACGGCATCGGCAAATTTCAGGGAACCAGCAGCCACCAGAGCGGAATATTCACCCAAGCTGTGGCCGGCAGCCACGTCCGGGAATACTTCGTGTTCTTCCAGCACCTTCAGGGCAGCCACACTGCAAGTCAGAATGGCCGGCTGGGTGTTGTAGGTCAGCCGCAGCTGTTCTTCCGGGCCCTTAAAGCACAGGTCCGTCATGGAAAAGCCCAGGGCTTCGTCCGCTTCCTTGAAAACGTCCTTGACGCAGGCGTAATTGTCGTACAGTTCCTTCATCATGCCCACGGTCTGGGAACCCTGACCCGGGAATACAAAAGCAATCTTACTCATCCTTTAGCCTCCTCGTCCTTTTGCCATTTTACCACCAGCGAACCGTAGGTCAAGCCGGCCCCAAAGCCCACCATCACTACATTGTCGCCCTTATGGATGCGTCCCTGATCCCGTGCTTCACACAGTGCAATGGGAATGGAGGCACCGGAGGTGTTGGCGTATTTATCCAAATCAACCATAATTTTTTCTTCAGGCAGGTGCAGCCGTTTGGCAGCGGAAGCAATGATCCGCACATTGGCCTGATGGGGTACCAGCAAATCGATATCCCCCTTGGTCATGCCGGCCTTTTCCAGGGCCTTCAGGGTACTGTGCCCCATGACCTTTACGGCAAACTTAAAGACCTCGGACCCCACCATATGGATGGAGTGTTCCTTGTTGGCCACCGTTTCGTAGCTGGCAGGTTTCCGGGAACCGCCAGCAGGCATGTTCAGAAAATCTCCCCCAGCCCCGTTGGCGCCCAGGTCCACGGACAAAATCCCGTAGCCGTCTTCCACCTGGCCCAGTACTGCCGCACCGGCCCCATCACCAAAGATGATGCAGGTGTTGCGGTCTTCCCAGTTGAGAATCCGAGACAGGGTTTCTGCCCCTACCACCAGGACCTTCTTGTACAGCCCGGAGGCGATGGTCTGGCTGGCGATGCCGCAGGCATACACAAAACCGGAGCAGCCGGCCGCCAGGTCAAAGGCAGCCGCATGGGTGGCGTGAAGCTTGTCCTGCAAAATGCAGGCCACTGAAGGGAATTTCATATCCGGAGATTCGGTGCCTACCACAATCAGGTCCAGCTCCTCTGCCGCAACGCCGGCATCTTCCAGCGCCCGCTGGGCAGCAATCAGGGCCAAATCAGAGGTCGCCTGTTCCGGTGCTGCAATATGCCGCTCCCGGATACCCGTTCTCTCCACAATCCAGTCGTTGCTGGTGTCCACCATTTTTTCCAAATCAAAGTTGGTCAGTACTTTTTCAGGCACATAATAGCCCATGCCTAAAAAGCCAACACTGGGTTTATTGCTCATATTTACAGTTCACCACTTTCTTCGTCCTGCATAATGGTCTGACGAATATGCCCTACCACATCTTTCTCCGTCAGTTCCATGGCCACCCGCACTGCATTTTTGATGGCCTTGGCCTTGGAGCTGCCGTGGCAGATGATAAAGGGGGCACGGACACCCAGGAGCAGAGCACCGCCGTATTCCGAAGCATCCATCTGCTTCATCATGCTGTAAAGCGCCGGTTTCATCATCAGGGCTCCCAGCTTGGCCAGCACGCTGCTGCGCTTCAGGGTATTCTTGAAAATATCCACAATGGCAGAGCCCAGGCCTTCCATGGTCTTTAATACCACGTTGCCCACAAACCCGTCACAAACCACTACGTCTACGGAACCCTTGTTGATGTCCCGTCCTTCTACATTGCCAATAAAATTGATATGCGGGTCCGCTTTCATCAAAGGGTAGGTGGCCAGGCACTGCTCGTTGCCCTTGGTCTCCTCTTCCCCAATGTTTAGCAGCCCTACCCGGGGATTGGGAAGGCCCAGCTGCAGTTCTGCGTACACAGAACCCATTACAGCACTTTTCACCAGGTTTTCCGGCTTGGCGTCCACCATGGCGCCGGAGTCAACCAGAACCGTAGCCCCGGTAATGCTGGGAATCACCGTAGCAATGGCCGGACGGTCAATGCCTTTGATCCGGCCCAGGCCAAACAGGGCAGAAGCCACTGCAGCCCCGGTACTGCCGGAGGAAACCAGTGCGTCACATTCCCCTTCCTTCAGGAGGCGGGTTGCCACCACAATGGAAGCGTCCTTCTTTTTCTTCACGCTGATGCCGGGATGATCTTTCATCTCGATAACTTGGCTGGCGTGATGAATGGTAATCTTAGGATTCTTTTCCTGATGCTCCTGCATCAGTGCCTGGCGGATGGTTTCTTCATCTCCTACCAGTACTACCTCGCAGCCATATTCGTTGACAGCCTGAAGTACACCCTTGATAATTTCCTGAGGGCCATAGTCAGTACCCATTACATCAACTGCGATTTTCATCTTCTTGGTTCCTCTTTTCCGGAATGGCAACAATCAGAAATTTAGCCCGGAACACTTCCTTATGGTTGTTTCTGATTTTCACCCAAATCGTATATTTATCTTCCTGCTTCCGAACCACTTCGGCCCGGGCCACCAGAATGGCACCCGTATACACAGGAATCTTGTATTTCACATTTGCCACACCGGTCAACGCTGCCGGTGCGTCAATTACTGCCAAGGCCAGGGAATTGGCCTGGGCAAACATGTATTGCCCTCTTGCTACGCCTGTTTTCTCCAGAACCATCTCTTTGTCCACGGTCATCATGGAAATACCGCTGTGACCGATGTCCAGGTCAATCAGTTCGCCTACAATATCGGCACTGGTGATGGCCTGCAATTTTTCCTGGGCGTTTTCCGCCATGTGACGGGTCCGTTCCCGAAGTTCGGGAATCCCCAGGGCCAACCGATCCAGTCGGATGGTTTGGATACTGACTTGAAAGGTTTCGGCCAGATGCTCGTCGGTCAAGAAAGGATTCTTGTCCAAAAGCTGCCGAAGCCTCTGTTGGCGTGCCTTCTTCTGTGCTGCAGAACCCATTCTATCACCTACTTTTAGTACCTAGTCATAACACTAGAGCCTATTATACCAAAGAACGGGCAAAATACAATAGCTCGCACAAAAAACCTACAATAATTTACAGCTTCTTCATAGATTTTGCAGCATCCCTCCCCACTTGTCAGAAAGGTTAGGCCCGCCAGAAGAAATTCCGGCAGACAGCCAGGGATATTTTGCCTAAGCCAAATATCTCCAGCATCTATTATAATGCAAAACTTCGAAAGAAGAAACCTTATCCCTTTAGAAAGCACGCAGCGGCATTCACTGCAAAAAAAGAACGCCGCCCCATAGAGCGACGTTCATTTTTTCAGGTCTCCCGCAGGATTCCTTATTCAGCTTCTTTCACTACTTCCTTACCATCGTAATAGCCACATTCAGGGCAAACATGGTGAGGGCGCTTCAGCTCATGGCATTGAGGGCATTCAACCAAGCCAGGAGCAGCCAGTTTCCAATTAGCGCGACGGGAATCGCGGCGAGCTTTCGACATTTTTCTCTTTGGTACTGCCATTATCGTACACCTCCTAAACTCAACCTATTTCTCTAACAATGCCTCAAGAGCCTGCAGCCTGGGATCGATGGACCGAGTATCACAATGACATTCCGTCACGTTGCGATCCGCTCCACAGACAGGGCAAATCCCTTTGCAGTCCGGTTTGCACAGCATTCTGGCAGGTATGGCCAGCAGCAGGGACTCCCTTAAAGCATCTGTAACATCAACCACATCAAACTTATAGGTAAAGGCATCCTCTTCCAGCCCCGGGGTTCCTTCCGGATAGTACCGTTCGTCCACCTTGGCGGTGAGGTCCAGTACCACATCCTTCAGGCAGCGGGCACAGGTTCCCCGCACCGTGAAGTTCTCCGTGGCCGTCAGCAGCAGCACATCGCCGCCGTTGGCCAGGGTACCTTCTATGGTAATGGGACCTTGCAGTTCCGCATCTTCCGGCAGGATATTTAACTCTTTGCCGGTCAGGGTATACTGAAAAGATTCAGACCCTACGAGTTTCTTTTTGATTTCTGCTACATTGATTTTGATCATATTATCAACCGTTACATTATATCTAGGCTTTCACCCTTTGTCAAGCAAAAGCCCGAAAACATTTTCTTATTTGCAGAGTCTATTGGTATCCCGAGCGATAACCAATTCTTCGTTGGTGGGGATCAGAAATACCTTTACCTTGGAATCAGCAGCGCTGATTTCGGTGTCTTTGCCGCGTACATTGTTGCGGTCAGCATCAATCTTCACGCCCAGGAATTCCAGGCCAGCGCATACTTTGGCACGGGTGGTGATGTCGTTTTCGCCTACACCAGCAGTGAAGACGATGGCATCAACGCCGCCCATAGCAGCAGCATAAGCGCCGATGTAGCGTTTTACCTGATAGCAGAACATATCCAGGGCCAGTTGGGCCTTATCGTTGCCTTTGGCAGCAGCATCTTCAAGGTCACGGAAGTCGCTGGAAACGCCGGATACACCCAAAACGCCGCATTCCTTGTTCATGTATTTGTCCATGGCAGCAGCATCCAGGCCTTTTTTGCTCATCAGAATGGGCACTACAGCAGGATCGATGGAACCAGTACGGGTACCCATCAGAACGCCGTCCAGCGGAGTGAAGCCCATGGAAGTATCCACGGATTTGCCGCCGTCTACAGCGGTGATGCTGGAGCCGTTGCCCAGATGGCAGGTGATGATTTTGGTATCGGCAATGTCCTTGCCCAGCATTTCAGCAGCCCGAGCAGCTACGAATCTGTGGGAAGTACCATGGAAACCGTATTTACGGATGCCGTACTTTTCGTATTCTTCGTATTTAACGCCGAACATATAAGCCACAGGAGGCATGGTTTGATGGAAAGCCGTATCAAATACAGCCACTTGCGGGGTGTTGGGCATCAGTTTTTGGCAGGCACGGATACCAGCTACGTTAGGCGGCTGATGCAGAGGTGCCATATCGCTCAGGCCTTCAATCTTGGCCAGTACTTCGTCGTTAATGACAACGGATTCGCTGAAGATTTCGCCGCCATGTACCACTCTGTGGCCCACAGCATCGATTTCGTCCATGGATTTGATAACGCCATGGTTGGGATCAACCAGAGCAGCCAGTACTTTTTTGATACCGTCTACATGATCGGGGATCTCGCTTTCCAGTCTTACTTTGTCCTTACCGGCAGGCGTATGCGTCAAAACAGAGCCTTCAATACCGATACGTTCAACCAAACCTTTAGCAATGACAGATTCATCATTCATATCAATCAGCTGATATTTGATGGAAGAGCTGCCGCAGTTAACAACAAAAATCTTCATTCCCTTGCCTCCTGATCAACTACTGAGTTTTCAAGCAGTATTACGCATTTTCTATAATACCTAACTATTTTAGCAAAGTTAGCCCAGAATGTCTAGAAAAGAATTGTTTCCGGGCTGAATTCAGTCTCTTTTCCCCGGCCTCCGCCCTTGCGTGCCGCCCCTCCTGCCGCTACAATAGAAAGGAATACAAGGCAGGGGCAAAAAGTGATTTTCGCCCCGGGCCCAAACTTTTCTTTAAGGAGGCCCCTATGAACCCAGCTGCCGTCATCGGCATTATCGCAGAATATAACCCCTTCCACAAGGGGCATCAATACCAGCTTTCCCAGGTCCGGCAAAAATTTCCTGACGCACCTGTCATCGCCGTTAGCAGCGGCAGCCTGACCCAGCGGGGTGAGGCTCCTATTTGGGACAAATGGAAACGGACCCGGCTGGCCCTTTTGGGCGGCGTGGACCTGGTGCTGGAGCTGCCAGTGGTCTACAGCCTCCAAAGCGCCCGGGAATTTGCCCGGGGTGCCGTTGCCTGCCTTCAGGCTACAGGCGTAGTCACCCACCTGTCCTTTGGCTGTGAGACTCCGAATTTGGCCCTCTTGGAGCGCCTGGCCAAGGAACAGCCGGCCAAGGTACAGTGGGAAGCTGCCCTTTCCCAGGGACTATCCTATGCCAAGGCGGCGGAGCAGGTCTACGGTAGGCTGAATCCCCGCTACCCCGCCCTGCTCCAGGGCTCCAACAACCTTTTGGCCCTGGAATACCTGCGGGCAATTGGCAGCCTGGCACCCCAGCTTCAGCCCCTGCCCGTCCTGCGCCAGGGCAGCGCCTACGGCAGCACCACCCTGGAGGATACCCTGGCCAGCGCCTCCGCCCTGCGCAAAGCGCTGAAACGTGACGGGTTAACCCCAAGGGCCGCCCAGCAATTTCCCGAGGCCGAACTGCCCTGGATCAGGACCTGGTTAGCCCAGGGGCTTTGCGGTCTGCCGGAAGACCGCCTGTCCCTGCTGCTCTCCTACACCCTGGAATGCTCCTCCCCAGCGGCCATCCGCACGGCCTGCCTTACCAGCGAGGGCCTGGAAGACCTGGTGTACAAGCACCGCCGGGCCGGCTCCTTTACTGCCCTGGTAGAAGCGTGCGCCACCCGGCGCTACTCCCCTTCCCGGATTCGCCGGCTGCTGTGGCAGCTGCTGCTCTCCCAGCCAGACTGTACTTTTAGCCAGGGCGCCAACGCTGCTCCCACCTACCTGCGGGTATTGGGCTTTAGCCCCAGGGGCCAGGAGCTGCTTCGCCAGCTCAAGCAGAAGGCCCAGCTGCCCCTGGTGCTCCAGGTAAACAAAAACACCCTGGCAAAGGCCCCTTCCGCCGCCTTTGCCGCCCAGCTTGCCCTGGACCTTAGGGCCGCCAACCTGTACCAGCTGCTGCAAACAGGCACGATCACGGACCTGGACTACCGCCTGCCGCCAGTGCGCCTGTAGCTGCCAATTTTACCCATAAAAATAAGGACTGGGGATTTTCCTCAGTCCTTTGTTTTACCTATTATTTTCTGTCAGTACCGGATTCAATCCGATGATCTTCCGGATAGGAGGCCTTCAGGGCATCTCCATTTTCCTGAACAGCTTTCAGGGTCTTGTTCAGGTTTTCTTCCAGGTAGCTGAAGACATCTACCGCATACTGCATGGATTCACTATGCAGCTTATTGGCATAAGCTTCCGCAGCAGCCCGCATATCGTGGTCATACTGCTGGCCTTCAGCCAGAATCTGGTTGGCCTTGTTTTCCGCAGCTTTTACCACTTCTTCCTGGCGTACCAGGCGGTCAGCTTCAGCCTTGGCCAAATCCACAATCCGGTTGCCTTCGGCATGAGCCTGTTCCACAATGTGGTCCGCTTCCGTACGGGATTTTTCGATAATGCTCTTTTGTTCTTCCAGCAGGTCGTGGGCTCTCTTGATTTCCTGAGGTACAGCAGCCCGCAGCTTATCCATTACCATGGTAAGTTCATTTTCGTTGACAATCAATCTGCTGGTTAAGGGAATCCGAAATCCCTCTTGCAGAATACTTTCCATTTCGTCCAAGATTTTGTCTAATTCCATGACCATCTATCCCTTCCCTTAATGTAATAGAGAAAATCATTAGCGAGCTTTTCCGCGCTGCATGACTTCATTTTGAATACATTCCGGTACAAAACCGGTGATGTTGCCGCCGAAATACACCATTTCCCGCACCCCTGAAGAACTGAGATACGAATATTTCGCGTTGGTCATAATAAAGACCGTTTCCAAATTCTTATCGATTTCCTTCATCAGCAGGGCGCGCTGGAATTCGTACTCAAAATCAGTGAATGCCCGCAAGCCACGTACAATAAACTTGGCCCCTTCCTGTTCGCAGAACTCGTTCAAAAGCCCTGAAAAACTGGTAACCCGGATATTCGGGATGTGGGCGGTCGCTTTCTCGATCATGGCTACCCGCTCTTCCATGGAAAACATGGCTTTGTCCTTGGCGGGGTTGACGAATACGCTGACAATCAGCTCGTCAAACATTTTGCTGGCTCGTTCAAAAATATCCAAATGGCCCATGGTAACCGGGTCAAAACTACCCGGACAAACGGCTTTCCGCACGTTAAACCTCCAATAGCAGCAAGATTTGCTAAATCTCATTATAACAAAAACAGCTTACGATTTCCACCTAATTAAAGATATTTTCGTGTCTCCGTACTTTTCTGTTCGGATTTCTGTCCCTTCCTCCACATATTGGGCTGGATCCTCTTCCAGGGAATGTTCCAACACCAAAAGGCCGCCGGGTTTCAGCACCGGACGCTTTAGCAGTGCCTTGTACACCAGCTCGTTAAGGCCCTTGTTGTAGGGCGGGTCCGAAAAAATCAGGTCAAACTGCTGGTGTTCCTGCTCCAATATAGCCAGGCCATTGACGGCGTCCGTATGAATCAGCCGCACCGCCTCCTGGGCCCGGGCCTTTTCCACATTGGCCTTCACCAGTTTCAGGCTCTCCCGGCTCTTGTCAAAATACACCACACTGGCTGCACCCCGGCTCCAGGCTTCCAGGCCCAGATTGCCGGTTCCCGCAAAGGCATCCAGCACCACTGCTCCAGGAAGCCGGGACTGGATAATGCTAAACAGGGCTTCCTTTACCCTATCGGAAGTGGGGCGTACCAGATAATTTTTGGGAGTAACCAGTTTCAGGCCCCTGGCCTTGCCGGTAATAATGCGCATCTGCGCCACTTCCTTTCGTGAGATATCAAATCAATTATAAACTGTACCCGTTCCTGGTGCAAGAAAAAACCTGGGTGTACACAAATTGTGCGGAATTTTTTGCACCCCTCCCCCCGTTTTCCCGGGGAAGTGTAGTCATTTTCTGGCACTTACGATATAATGATACCATTCTATAAGAAAAGGAGCCTTCCCCGTGAAACGAAAACCCCTGCTTGCCCTGGCAGTGCTTTGCACCGCAGCCGGCCTTCTGCTCCACGGCCGCCTTGCGCCCCGGGGGGAGAACTATACACCGCCGCCCGTACCAGCTACAGCCCATTGGGCCCTGCTGCCCATTGACAACCGGCCGCCCTGCCGGGACTTTACCGTGGAACTGGGTGCCCTGGCAGGGATTTCCGTTACCGCACCTCCGGACAATATCATGGACTGGTACGAAAAGCCGGCCAATATTCCTGCCCTGAAAACCTGGCTGGAAGCCCAGCTGCCCCAGCAGCAGGGAGCTATCATTTCCACGGACCTGATCCTGTTCGGCGGTCTTCTCCACTCCCGGATTCACCAGGTAGATGAAGAAAAGGCCGGGGAACTGTTCACCTACCTGTCCGATTTAAAAGAAACCTATCCGGACAAGCAGTACTACCTGTACAGCATCATCCCCCGGCTGCTGATCAGCGACCATGTGCTCCCTGACCGGTGGTACCAGTGGCATCTCATGACCTGGACCATCAACATGGACAAAAAGCTCCAGGGCCTGCCCTATGACCATGCCCTGTACGAAGAAGTCAAGGCCCTGATTCCCATGGATTTGAAGTGGAAATACATTACCCTGTACCAGAACAACGACCGGCTGAACCAGGAACTGATCCAGTTCGTTACAGAAGAAAACCTCACGGACCTGGTCATCGGTCAGGACGACGCCCAGCCCTACGGCCTGCCCAACCATAACCGGCACAACGCTACAGCCTACCTCAAGGAATACGACGAACATCCCCCCATCTATACCTCCCAGGGAGCCGATGAGCTGGGGGCCCTGGCCATTTCTCGGATCTACACCCGCAGCAATCACTGGCAGCCCAAAATCAAGGTAATGTACGGCACCCCCGAAATGCGGGACTACACCCTCCACTTTGTGCCCCAGACCCTGGGCCAGATTGCTTCGGACAAGATTCAGCTGGCAGGCGGCGTGGAAACGGATTCCCTGGACCAGGCGGATTTTGTGCTGTTCATCCACTGCGGCAGCGAAAAGAAGGAAAACTACACCCAAATTGCTGAGAATATCAAACTGCTCATGACCCAAAAACCCGTAGCCCTGGTGGACCTGTCCACCCGCTTTGCAGCCGGGGACTGCATCCTGCCCCACCTGGCGGCCAATGGCACGCCCCTGCCCCAGCTGCTGTCCTATTCCGGCTGGAATACGGCTTCCAATTCCATTGGCACCGCCGCAGCCCAGGGCACCATTGTCACCGGCCAGGCAAAGCGCCTGCCCAAGGACCAGCTGCCCGGCCTGTACAGCGCCAACTTCCGCTTCAACTACGCCCGGTTCCTGGACGACTGGGCCTACCAGAAGCTGATTCGCCCCCACATGGCCGAGCTCCAGGACCTTAACGGAGTAAATCCCCAGGACGCCGACCCCTACGCCCGGCAGACCCTGTTCTACATTGCCCGGGAACTGGGCATCTACAACAAGCTGCTGCTGTGGTACTGCCGGAAATATCCCTACTACCAGGACGGAACCGACGCCTACTACCTGCAAAACGCGGACTTTACCGTAGGCCTCCCCTGGGAGAGGCCCTTTGAAATCCGCTTAAAAATTTATCAAGATTTTGGCAAATACCAATTGACAAATTAAGGAATAGCCTTTATAATCTATTAATGTGTTGTCGGGGCGTAGCGCAGTTTGGTAGCGCGCCTGGTTCGGGACTAGGAGGCCGCAGGTTCGAATCCTGTCGCCCCGACCATCTTAAAAAATAAGACAGTAACTTCGGTTGCTGTCTTTTTTGTTTGCCCTGAATCTCCTATAAAGCAACGAAAAAAATCCGGCTCTCCCAAAGGAAAGCCGGATTTTCTTTTTCGTTGCTTTACAGCATCTTGGCCCGCAGTTCTTCGCCGCTGAGAGGGCTCAAATAAGCAGGAGCAATATCGAATACAGTCTTGCAGCCCGTTGCCCCTTCCTTGGCCAGCCGTGCCAGGGCTCTTACATAGGCAATCACTGCATGAGCGGTGAATTCCGGGTTGGAATCCAAGGTCAGCCGGTATTCGATCACGTGGTTGTTTTCCTTGTTCACGCCAGTTTTGCCGGAACGGAATACGAAACCGCCATGGGCAAAGCCCTGGTGATTTTTGTTGAATTCTTCTTCCGAGATGAAGTGTACCGTAGTATCGTAATCGGAGAAGTAGTTGGGCATGGTTTTGATTTCCTCTTCCACCTTGGCAGCATCAGCGCCTTCTTCCAGCACCACGAAGCATTCCCGGGTATGTTTCTGCCGGGTGGTCAGTTCCGGATTCTTGCCGGCTCTTACCGCTTCCAGGGCTGCCTCCACAGGAATGGTGTATTGTTTGCCGTTCTTTACCCCTTTAATCCGGCGAATGGCATCAGAGTGGCCTTGGGATACGCCCTTGCCCCAGAAGGTATAATCCTTGCCGTCCGGCAGCAGTACGTTGCCATACAACCGTGCCAGGGAAAACAGGCCCGGATCCCAGCCTACAGAAATCATAGCCACCTTGCCGGCAGCCTTGGCAGCTGCATCTACTGCAGCAAAATGCTGAGGAATATGGGCATGGGTGTCAAAGGTATCGATGACATTAAACAAGGAAGCGTATTTAGGAGTTTGTACAGGCAGATCGGTAGCAGAACCACCGGCCAGGACCAGCACGTCGATTTTGTCCGTCCATTGGGCAATGTCGTTAACAGAAACTACAGGCACCCCTGCCGTAGCAATTTTCACCTGAGCCGGGTCACGCCGGGTAAATACCGCAGCCAGCTTTACATCCGGGTTATCCAAGAGAGCTGTTTCCACCCCTCTGCCAATATTACCATAACCTAAAATACCGATTTGCACTGTCATATGATCAACCTTCCTTTTGTATAATCTAGTGAACACGTTTTGCATTATACACGTATTGCGTTTATTTGTAAATATTTTAAACCGATTGTAACGCAAATAATACTGTATACTTTTTAAAAGATACGAAGTACTTAAAATACTGTATACAGTGTACGCTCAGGGTATCCTACCCTGCTCCCTTCCAGACAAAAAAGACTGCATCCCAGGCGTACCCCAGAATGCAGTCTTCGCAACGTTTACAGCAATTTTTCGATATCGGCAGCGATGGCAGAAGGAACCGTGGTGGGTTCATACCGTTCCACCACATTGCCGCTGCGGTCAATCAGGAACTTGGTGAAGTTCCATTTGATGCCGTCCCCTTCCAGGTAGGACGGGAAGTGGTTCTTCAGGGCATCCACCAGGCCGGCAGCCACAGGATGGCTCATATCAAAGCCCTTGAAGCCCTTTTGCTGGGTCAGGTACTTGAACAGCGGCTGGGCATTTTCGCCCCGCACATCGCCTTTGGCAAAAATCTTGAAGGTAACCCCGTAGTTTACCCGGCAGAAATGTTCAATTTCATCATTGGTGCCAGGATCCTGTTCGGCAAACTGGTTGCAGGGAAAGCCCAGGATTTCCAAGCCCTTGTCCTGATACTTCTTGTACAGTTCTTCCAGTTCCTTAAATTGGGGCGTAAAACCGCATTTGCTGGCAGTGTTCACAATCAGCAGCACCTTGCCCTGGTAATCCTTCAAAGAAACGTCTTCACCTTTTTTATTTTTAACAACAAAATCATATACGTTCATTACAAATCCTCCTTACAGGTTCCGGCAGCTGCGCACCGCAGCTCCGCTTTTTGTTTGGCTGACTTTCTGCTAATCACTTTCTGTCTTTATTATAACGTGTTATTTAATTTTGTCAAATACTATTTTTTAAAATTTAATTTGACGTGATAAATTTTATCCGTTACAATAATTCTAAACAACGAAAGGATGCAAGGTGATTGCCATGACCTCAGAAAACGAATACGCCGGCCTGCTGCTGCAAAACCAGCTGTGCTTCCCCCTCTACGCCGCAGCCCGAAAAATTGTGGCGGCCTACCATCCCCTGCTCAAAGCCCTGGACCTGACCTACGCCCAGTACGTGACGCTGATGGTCCTGTGGGAAGAAAAGGAGATTTCCATGCACCAGCTGGGAAAACGCCTGTACCTGGATTCCGGTACTCTGACCCCAGTGTTAAAAAAGCTGGAGGCCGCCGGTTATATCCGCCGCTATCGGGACCCCCAGGACGAACGGAACCTTATTGCCGCCCTTACGGACCAGGGCCTGGCGCTCCGGGACAAGGCCAAAACCATTCCCCACGCCATGACCTGCAAATTGAACCAAAAGGGAACCCTCTTTTCCCCGGAGGAAATGGCCCAACTGAAAAAAGAACTCTATGCCCTGATTGCTGCCCTGGATTCCTAAGTTGACCGGCAGCAAAAAAGGGGCTGTGAAAAAATGGCTTGCGAACTAGTTTGAGTTCGCAAGCCATTTTTATTGTTCGTTTTAGCCGTATCCAAACCTCAAAACTTTCTCCGAGGCCCTGCGGTCCCCACCTCCTTCACGCTGGTATGCTATGAATAAAGTAGACTGGCATATAGTTAAACCTCCTGGATTCGTTGAAAGGAGAGTATGTAAAATGTCTATATCGAAAGTCAGTGCAGAGGATAAATTAAAGGCTGTCAAAGCTGTTCTTGCTCATGAAGAATCACCAATGGTTTCTGCAAAAAGGTTAGGGGTTCACTGGAAAGCAGTACAGTATTGGGTAGATGAATATATAGGAAATGGTCCTGAGGTATTTAACAAAAGACAGGTTAAAAGTTATTCTGCTGATCTTAAGATCCAATGCGTAGAGGAATATCTTAAGGGCGAAACGACTATGTCCCAGCTGGTACAAAAATACGGATTAAAAAGTTCTCGTCAAATCAGAGACTGGTTAAAGAAGTATAATAGTCATGAGGAACTAAAAAGTTCGGGTACTGGAGGTGCCAAGATCATGACTAAAGCTAGACAAACGACCTTTGACGAGCGCGTTGAAATCGTAAAATACTGCATTGAAAACGGGAATGCTTACCATGAAACCGCTGAAAAGTTTAAGGTTTCCTACCAGCAAGTCAGAAATTACGTCTTAAAATATAATAAGTACAATACCGAAGGACTCATAGATGGGCGCGGACACAGGAAGCCAGTAGAAGTCCCTGAAGAAGCCCCTACAGAATATGAGTGTATGAAAGCTGAACTCAAACTGGCTAATGCAAAACTCAAAGCCAAGGATATGGAGATTGATTTCCTAAAAAAACTCGATATTGTGGAAAGGAGGCGGGATTCACACAAATAAGATATGGAGCCATTTATGAAGCCATTAAAGAACTGCACGCTGAAAAGAATTACCCTATTCTTGGCCTGTGCAAATTGGGAAAAGTGTCCCGGGCCGGCTACTACAAATGGCTTCATAGAGAGCCTTCAGCACGCGAAATTGACGACAAGGAAATTGCTAAAAGAATAGAAGAGATATACAAGGCTGACCCAGCTAAAGGGTACAGACGAATAGCTGATGACTTACGAGCCCCAAATAAGAAGATCTATCCTGACACGAAACCAATAGCAATTGGTGACGGTCGCGTTCTTCATCTTTGTCGAGTGATAAATATAAAGTCTACGATTAAATATGCCCCTAAGGGCTGCACCCAGCGTGCAATAGATCCTGCATACATTGCAGAAAATATCTTGAATAGGGAATTTAAAGCCGATGCCCCTAACCAGAAATGGTGTACTGACGTCTCAGAATTTCACTACTATGAGGGGGTAGTTGTGCATAAGGTATATCTGAGCGCGATTATTGACCTGTATGACAGACGAATTGTTTCCTATGTGATAAGCAACCGGAACGATAAAAATTTGGTATTCAATACCTTCAATAAGGCATTGTTGAAAAACCCTGGCGCGCATCCCCTGTTTCACTCTGACCGGGGATTCCAATACACCTGCAGGGATTTCCGCAAGATGATTCTAGATGCTGGTATGACGCAGAGTATGTCACGGATAGGAAAATGCATTGATAATGGCCCGATGGAAGGCTTCTGGGGCATGCTGAAAAGAGAACGGTACTATACTCGTGACTTCGACAGCCGTAAAGCTTTGGTAACGATGATTAATAACTACATGGAGTATTACAACAGTAGCCGTTTGCAGCGGAATTTGGGCCGTTTGACCCCTATGCAAAAACATAATAGCTACCAAATGGCGGCGTAGAGGTTTATATTATTAGGAACTGTCTACTTGACGGGGAGCACACCACGCTTGAAGGAGGCATACTAGGCCACTACTGGTCAGCTTATGTCTGAACTATAGTGCAAATATTGTTAAACACTGGGAACCTGATGGGTCTGAACGGCCCCTTCAAGCGTGAAGGGGCTGTCATCCTATAGGGATGAATGAGGAAGTTTTATTTTTTCACAGCCCCTTTTGATTTTTTCGCTTTATTATTCTCTGCTGAACAGGGCATCCACAAACTGCTGGGGATCAAAGGGACGGAAGTCCATCATACCTTCCCCAATCCCAATCCATTTCACGTCCAGCCCCAGTTCTTCCTTGATGGCGATAACCACGCCGCCTTTGGCCGTGCCGTCCAGTTTGGTCAGCACCACCCCGGTCACATGGGCCGTCTCCAGGAAAATCTTGGCCTGGGAAATGGCATTCTGCCCGGTGGTGGCATCCAGCACCAGCAGGGTTTCGTGGGGACCGTCCGGGACTTCCTTCCGGATTACCCGGTAAATCTTGTCCAGTTCCTTCATCAGGTTGGTCTTGTTGTGAAGCCGGCCAGCGGTATCCACAAACAGTACGTCGGCTTTCCGGGCAATGGCCGCCTGAAGGCCGTCGTACACCACCGCAGCCGGGTCCGCCCCGTCACCATGGGCGATTACATCCACCTGGGCCCGTTTGCCCCAGATTTGGAGCTGCTCGGTAGCCCCGGCCCGGAAAGTATCCGCTGCTGCCAGCATAACCTTATACCCCATAAGCCGGTAATAATTGCCCAGTTTGCCAATGGTGGTGGTCTTCCCCACCCCATTGACGCCAACTACCAGCACAATGGACGGATGGCCGGAAAAATGCATCCGGGGACCCGTGGTCTTTAGCATATTGGCAATATAGTTTTTCAAGAACGGCAGCGCTTCCGCCGGGGATTTGATTTCCCGGGTAGCCGCAGCCTTCCGCAAGGCAGCCATGATTTTTTCCGTAGTCTTGACCCCTACGTCCCCGGCCACCAGAATCATTTCCATTTCATCCATAAAATCGTCGTCCAGCTCCACGCTGACGCCGATTAGGTCTTCCATCCGATCCGTAAAATTCTTACGGGTCTTGCTCAAGCCATCTTTCAGTTGTTCTACAAAACTCATGCTTCCGCCACCTCCGACAACTTCACCGACAGGATCCGGGAAATACCGGACTGTTCCATGGTTACCCCATGGAGTACGTCCGCCGCCTCCATCGTCCCCTTCCGGTGGGTTATCACGATAAATTGGGTTTTCTCCCCGTACTCCCGCAGAAAACGGGCGAACCGGGAAATATTGGTTTCATCCAGGGGCGCATCAATTTCATCTAAGATGACAAAGGGCGCCGGCTGGTATTTTAACAGGGCAAACAAGAGGGCAATAACGGTCAGGGCCCGTTCCCCGCCGGAGAAAAGGGATAAGTTCCGCATTTTCTTTCCCGGGGGCTGCACCTCAATATCAATGCCTGATTCCAGTATATGATTTTCGTCCAAAATACGCAACCGGGCTTTTCCGCCCCCAAACAGCTGCTCATAGCATTCTGCAAAATAGCTGTTGATTTTGGCGAAGGCTTCCCTAAAACGCCGGGCCATATCGGAGTTGATGCTGGCAATAACGGTTTCCAGCTGCTCCTTGGCAGCGGTCATATCCTCGTACTGCCGGTTCAGGAAATCATACCGTTCCTTGGCCGTTTGGTACTCATCCTCCGCCGTCAGGTTCACCGCACCCATGGCCTCCAGGTCCCCGGACAGCTGGTTCTCCTGCCGGTGCAGGTCCCCGGTTTCCACGTCCTTGAGGCTCTTGTTCCGGGCCTCTTCCTCCGTCACCTGGTAGGTTTCCTGGAGCTGCTGAAGGCAATGACTCTGCTCCGTAGCCTTCCGGACCTGCTCCATTTCCACGCTGCGGATTTTCTGCCGGACGCCTTCTTCCTGGCCGGCCAGTTTGGCCAGCTTTTCCTCAGTACCGGTCTTTTCCTGGGCCAGGGCTTCCCGCTCCGTCAGGAACTGGGCCTTGGCGTCTTCGGTGCCCGTCAGCGTTGCCTTGAGAGCTTCTGCCTGGGCTGCCAGCTTCTGGCAGGCCGCTTCGCTGTCCTTCTGGCTCTGCACCTGTTTCGCCTGCTGGGCTTCGTTGTCCGACAGCTCCTGCTGGGTCTTTTCCTCGTAGCTGTCCATGGTCTGGATCCGCTGGTTCAGGGCTTCCAGCTGGGTCTTTAGGCCGCTGGCCTCCACCAGGGCATCCTGGTACCGGCCGCTGGCCTGCTCCAGGTCCTGCCGCTGCTTGCCCAGCTGGGCCTCCAGTTCCTGGGACTCACTCTTTTCACGGGCATCCGCCTGTTCCATAGCCGCTACCTGGGGCTCCAGCTGCTTGCGCTGCTCCACCAGCTTCAGAAACTCTGCCGTCTGGCTGCGTTTTTCTTCCCGCAGCAGTTCCAGAGCTTCCTGCTTTTCCTGCCGCTCCTTTTGCTTCTGCTCCGCCTGGGTTTCCAGGCCCGCCCGGCGCACCGCCAGTTTCTGGAGCTCCGCCAGGCAATCGTCTTGGGCTTGTCGCTGCTCCTTCCCCTTTTGGGTAATAGCGTCCAGTTCCTTTTCCTGCTGCTGCAGCAGCTTCTCCAGTCCCTGGACTTCTTCCGTCAGATGGACGATTTCCTGCCGTCTGGCCAAAAAGCTCTTTCCCTGCTGCTTCTGGCCGCCGCTCATGGACCCACCGGCGCTGATTACGTCCCCGTCCAGGGTCACAATCCGCACCCGCATATCTGCCTTCCGGGCAGCTGCCAATGCATCGTCCAGGTTTTCTGCCACCAGCACCGTTCCCAAAAGGAACTGCACCGCCGGCCGCAGCTTTTCGTCACAGGTTACCAGGTCCGCAGCGACCCCCACAATACCCTTGGCCTGCGCGGCTTCCTTTTCCTTCCCATAAAGGGACCGGGGCCGGATGGTGTCCAGCGGCAGGAACGTAGCCCGGCCGCCCTGCTGCCGTTTCAGGTAGCCAATGGCATCTCGGGCCGATTGGGCGTCCTGGGTAATGATATTCTGCAAAGCGCCTCCCAGGGCTGTTTCCAGCGCCGTTACGTACTGGTCTTCCACGTGGAACAGCTCCGCCGTTACCCCGTATACCTGGGCCCGCCAGGGAGCCTTGGCCCCCAGCACGGTCTTAACCCCTTTGCTGAACCCCTCGTGCTCCCGTTCCATATTGGACAGCACCTGAAGCCGGGCTTTTTTCTGGTTCAGGCTCCGGCGGTTGGCCTCCACCAGCTCGTGTTCCTTCCGGTAGTCCTCCGCCGCAGCCAGCAGTTCTTCTTCCAGGGTCTTTTTCTGCTTTTCCAGACTGGTGAGCCGGTCCGCCAGCCCCTGGAGTTCCTCCTGGGCTGCCTGGGCTGCCTGCTGGGCTTCGGCCACCTGGGCTTCCCCCGCCGCAAGCTTTTCCTTGCTTTGTTCCTGCTGCCGGTGGAGCCGGTCCTGCTCCTGGCAGATTCCCGTCAGCGTGTTCCGGGCCATCACCAGTTCCCGCATACTGTCAAACGCCTTGTCCTGGTACGTCTTGATCTTATCCTGGGCGTCCTGGACCTCTTGGCTGAGCCGATTCTTTTCTTCCCCAGCAACAGCCAGCTTTTTCTGGGCCCGGGCCTCCGCCCCTTCCAGCCGGTCGTACTCCTCCGTTACCGTCAAAAGGTTCCGCTGGCTGATTTCCAGCTCGCCTTCCAGCCTGCTTTTGGCCTTGGCCAGCTGTTCCAGGCGGTTTTTCCCCTGTTCCAGCCGCTCCTGGTACACCGCCAGTTGACGGCCGTAGGAAGCAATTTCCCGCTCCTTGGCCAGGATTTCTTCCTGATACTGGGAATAGGCGTCTTCCTTTTCCTGGATCTTCTGGTTCAGTTCCTGGAGCTCCGTCTTCACCTGTTTCTGCTGGGCCTGGAGGGAGAGCAGTTCCTGCTCCCTGGCCGCACAAAGCTCCGTCAGCTGGGCCTTTTCCTGGTCAATTTTTTCCAGGGTCCGAAACAGCAAAGTCAGCCGCACCAGCTTTAACTGGGCGGCCTTTTCCTTATAGGCATGGGCCTTGGCTGCCGCCTCTCCTAACGGTTCCAGCTGTCCCTGGATCTCCGTCCGGATGTCCCGAATGCGCAGCAAATTGGCCCCGGTTTCTTCCAGCTTCCGCAGGGCCTCCTTCTTCCGCATCCGGTACTTGGCAATCCCGGCCGCTTCCTCAAATATGGAACGCCGGTCCTCAGGACGGCTGTTTAAGATTTCATCAATCTTGTTCTGGCCGATAATGGACATGGAACCCCGTCCCAGTCCCGTATCAGCCAAAAGGGCCAGCACGTCCTTCAGGCGGCAGTTCTTTTTGTTGATAAAATATTCACTTTCACCGCTGCGGTACACCCGGCGGCACAAGCTCACCTGGTCAAAGTCCAAAGGCAGCTCGTGGTCCGAATTGTCAAACAGCAGGGTGACTTCTGCCATGCCCATGGCCCGGCGAACCGAGCTGCCGGCAAAAATCACGTCCTCCATTTTGGTGCCCCGCAGGTACTTGATGCTCTGTTCCCCCATGACCCAGCGGATGGCATCGGAAATATTGCTCTTGCCGCTGCCGTTGGGCCCTACAATGGCGGTAATCCCCGGCTCAAAGTCCAGGCTCACCCGATCCGCAAAGGACTTGAACCCATGGGCCTCAAATGATTTTAAACGCACGGTACCGTTCCTTCTTACGCCTGAATATCGGACAGCGATACTTCATCTTCGCCGTCGATTTCTGCCAGGGTCACGTCCACCGTTTCGCTGGTGCTGGTAGGCACGTTCTTGCCTACGTAGTCCGCCCGGATGGGCAGCTCCCGATGACCCCGGTCCACCAAAACCGCCAGCTGAATGGCTTTGGGACGGCCCATATCAATCAGGGCGTCCAGGGCGCAGCGGATGGTACGGCCGGTAAACAGCACATCATCCACCAAAATCACCGTCTTGCCGTTGATGTCAAAGTCCAGTTCCGTTTCCTTTACAATGGGGTTATAGGCCAGGGTGGACAGGTCGTCCCGGTACAGGGTAATGTCCAGGGAACCCACAGGTACCTTTACGCCTTCAATTTCTGCCACCTGCTCCGCCAGGCGCTGGGCCAGGGGCACGCCCCGGGTCCGGATACCTACCAGGACCACATTTTCAACACCCTTGTTCTTTTCCACGATTTCGTGGGAAATCCGCACCAGGGAGCGGCGGATGGCATCTGCATCCAAAATGGTTTTTTTCTTGACGGAAGTACTCATGTTGTTCTCCTCCTTGTTAATGGAACTGCCCATTGCGCAAACGGGTCAGGATGGTTGCCATATCCTGGGGCACCGGGGCTTCAAACGTCATCCACTCCTGGGTCCGGGGATGCCGGAAAGTCAGGGTTTCCGAATGAAGCGCCTGCCCCTCAATGGAAAAACAGGTTTTCTGGGGACCATACTTGGGGTCCCCTACCAGCGGGTGGCCAATATACGTCATATGGACCCGGATCTGGTGGGTCCGCCCGGTCAGCAGCTTGCAGCGCACCACGGTAAATTTTCCGTAGCGCTCCAGCACCTGATAGTCCGTAGCCGCAAAACGGCCGCCCTGGGCCACCACCGCCATCTTTTTCCGGTCCTTGGGGTCCCGGTCCAGCTGGGTTTCAATATGCCCCTGGTCCTCCTTGATATTGCCCCGGACAATAGCCAGGTAGGTCCGCTTGGCCTCCTTGCTCTGAATCTGCTGGGACAGGGACAAATGGGCCAGGTCGTTCTTGGCCGCAATCATCACCCCAGAAGTATCCTTGTCCAGCCGGTGCACAATCCCCGGCCGCACCACCCCGTTGATGCCGGACAAATCATGGCAGTGGTACAAAAGAGCATTGACCAGCGTCCCGTCCGGATTGCCGGCTGCCGGATGCACCACCATGCCCCGGGGTTTGTTGATGACGATAACATCTTCATCTTCGTATAATATATCCAAAGGGATGTTTTGGGGTACCGCCTCCAGCGTTACCGCCAGGGGAATCAGCACCTGAAATACATCCCCTGTCTTTACTTTATAATTGGCTTTCACCGCTTTTCCCTGCCGGGTTACCCGGCCTTCCGCCAGGTCGTGCTGTACATTGGAACGGGTCAGGTCCAGCCGGGCTGCCAAAAACACATCTGCCCGCTGCCCCTTTTCTTCTTCCGTTACCGGGTCAGTGGTAATCAGTCGGTCTTGCCCGTTTTCCCCGAGTCCTTCTTCAGCGTACTCCATACAATCATTCCCACTCCTACACAGATAAAAATATCCGCCACGTTGAACACGGGCCAGATGAGAAAATCAAAAAAATCAATTACGTAACCGGTATGAATCCGGTCAATCATATTGCCCACAGCTCCGCCTAAAAAAAAGGCGGCACCCCAGCGGGTCAATCTTCCTTCCTGGCGGATATGGTCCCGCAGCAGAAAGGCAGCAATGGCTACCACTACAGTTATGCCGACAAAAAACAAACGCTGGTATTTTAACAAGCCAAAGGCAGCTCCAGGGTTCAGTACATACGTAAAGTGAAACACCCCGGGAATTACCGGAATGCTCATCCCTTCCGTCATGACGGACGCCGCCAGGAGCTTGGTCAGCCGATCCAGCACGGCCACCCCAAGAATGATTTCCAGCATGGATCTCGTTCTCTCCTTTACAGGCAAATTTTGATATAAAAAAAGAAAGAGCCCTACAATGCCGTACCAATTCCGAGTTTTGAACCTGCATGAGCAGGTGGGTGCCCTCCCTGCCACTTCTGATGTCCCCTCGAAAGGGCATATCATCAACGACCGGAGTACACGGGCTCCCTTATAGAGAGTGTTGGCTCAAAACATATGGAATTCGACTCGCACATCGGAGGGTTGCTCTTTTATTTGTATTATAACGCAAGGACAGCCAGTTGTCCAGTTTCTGAGAGAATTTCTTTACTCTGCCCGGAGCATCAGCCGAATCAGGGCCCGGATATGCAGGCGCATTACGTCCAAGGTTGGTACCGGGAGGGTCACCTGGTCAAACAGCAGGGGCAGTTCCGTACAGCCCAGCACCACCGCATCCAGCTTATGCTCCTCAATCATCCCTTCAGCCATTTCCGCCATAATCTTCCGGGTAGCCGGCACCACCCGGCCATACTCCAGTTCTGTCTTGATTTTATCGGCGATATACAGCTTTTCATTTTCACTGGGCGTAAAAATACCGATGCCCCGTTTGGCAAAGGCTCTCTGTACAAAATTTCCTTCCATGGTGGGCAGGGTGCCCAACAGCCCCACTTTTTTGTACCCGGATTCTTCTGCTTCCTCACAGGCCGTTTCCACCATGCTTACCAGAGGAATGGGAGACCGGGCCGCCAGGTCATCAAATACCACATGGGGCGTAATACCCGTTAACGCGCCGTAATCGGCCCCAGCCGCTGCCAAATGTTCAATCCCCTGCAGTAAGTATTGAATCAGGCCCTCATAATCCCGCTTGGCACAATAATCCAACACTTGAAATACGCTTAGGCTCTCAATGACCATGGGAGGAAACACCGGTTTATTCAGCTGTTCCTGAACGCCATAGACCAGTTCCCGATAATACATGATGGTGGATTCTGGGCCAATGCCGCCAATCAATCCTATTTTCTTCAATTCGCTGCCTCCTTAGTATCACCTGCCCGGCGCTGCCGGGCTCGCTGGTTTGGAGAATGGATAACCATACGAAAAAAGTGCAATTACCTTATCAGTATACCGCAAATATAAGAAATAGTAAATTTCATCTTTTCGTTTTTTCTTATAGACAGTTTTTCTTTGCCGCAAAACACCATTTTGTCCGCCTGCCGAGTACCTTATTCGGCTTTGAACGCACAAAAAAAGGATACACCGAAATGTACCCTTTCCTCTAGCTTATCTATAGACAAATTCTTATGCCAGGCAAAATTATTTATGCATGCTTTTTTTATTTAATGGGCAGATAAATTTCTCCCCTGCTGTACAGGGCGCCCTTCCCAGACAGCAGCACCCGGTCCTTTTTCAGGTGGCAGTACAGCACCCCGGTCCGCTGAGAGGCCTGGAAGGCCACCAGTTTCTTTCTGTCCAGCTTTTTCGCCCATAGGGGCACCACATGGCAATGGCCGGAACCACACACCGGATCCTCGATTACCTCCAGCTTGGGAGCGAAGCTCCGGGTCACACAGTCATACTTTTTCCCCGGTGCCGTCAAGTGGAGCAACAGCCCGTCCAGCTTCTTGACCTTTTCCGGGTCCGGCTGGGCTTTTTTCACCTGTTCCGCCGTTTCCAGTACGCACACCAGATCCCTGCCCATATAGGCTTCCTTGGGCTCCACCCCAATGGCTTCCGTCATAGCCTTGGTGACAGGCACGCTCTTCAGTTCATAGGCCGGCATATCCAAGGTAAACAGATCCCCGTCCCGGGTCACGGTCAACTTGCCGCTTTTGGTGACAAACACCAGCTCCGTGGCCTTCTTTTCCACAAAGTGGGACAGCACATAAGCCGTACCCAGGGTAGCATGACCACACAGGTCGATTTCCCCACCCGGGGTAAACCAGCGCAGGCCGTACTTCTTCCCCTGCTTTACCGTAAAAGCCGTTTCCGACAGCCGGTTTTCCTGGGCAATTTGCTGCATCACCTGGTCTTCCGGCCAGGCTTCCAGCACGCACACCGCCGCCGGATTCCCTTGGAATACCTGATCCGTAAAAGCATCCACTACATATTGCTTAAAAATTTTATGTTTCATTGGCTTTTCCTCCTTGAATCTCCACTTTCTCACTACATAGGCCCATTTCATTATATCCTGCCCACGGCTCTCTGTAAATGTTTCTAAAAGCTATAGATAAATGCGGATATATTAGTACATATTCAAAAAATCTTGTACGTTCTTGAACATTTTTCCTGTTTTTTTAGAGTAAAATCACTGCTTGTTCACAAATTCTTGACAACTTTATGAGATTTTTTTATATTGAAATTGTCAAAATCGGCAGTACCTGAATACGAAAGGATGTGGATGAAATGCAGTTCAAAAAGTTGGAAAAAATGCTGGCCGTTTCTGCCCTGTCTTTGGGCCTGTCCCTGGGCTTTATGGTGGATGCCCACGCCATGGTAGGCGGCAAGCCCGTCATCGGCATCTCCTGGAAGATCAATACCCAGGATTACGCAGCCTTTAAGCGCATTATTGAGCTGGCAGGGGGCGTACCCGTGGAATTGGGTCAGATTAAGAGCCAGTCCGTTGCCTACGACAAGGACGGCGCCGTAGCCCCCGCAGACCTGGAACCCTCCGGTATGCTCAAGCACAAATATGCTGTGAAAATCAAAGACAAGAACTTTGCCAAAACCAACGTGACGGAAGTCATGCAGGGCGTAGACGGCGTCTTTGGCACCGGTGGTGAAGACATCAGTCCCTCCCTGTATAAGGATGAAGAAAAAGAACTGAACCATAACGAAACCATCAATGCTGCCCGGGATATTTCTGACTACACCCTTCAGGCCTACTGCCTGGCCAAGGACATCCCCACCCTGGACGTCTGCCGCAGCGAGCAAATGCTGGGCGTAGTTTCCGGCGCCAAGATGATTCAGGATATGACCGACTACTATGCCGGCAAGGATAAGGTCTACGAAGGTACCTTCCACCGGATGCCCCCCGGCGTCCCCAACCGGACCTACGCCCGTCACGACGTGCATATTCTTCCGGTAAACTCCTACCTGCGGGCCATTGTAGGCAGCGATGAGCTGAAGAACGTTTCCAGCTGGCACCATCAGGCCATTGAAAGCATTGCGGGTACTGACCTGGTACAGACCGCAGAAACTACCTACAAAGGCGTTTCCATTATCGAAGGGGTGGAAAATCCTCACAAGACCTTTATGGTTGCGCTCCAGTTCCATCCAGAAAACGACCTGAAGCAGGTTCTCATCAACAAAAAAGACCCCAAGGACTTCTGCGACACCAAGATTTCCCTGGACTTCTTTAAAGCCCTGGTAAAAGCCGCCAAAGATAAAGCCCTGCAAGCAACCAAATAAAATTGTAAAAAAGACTGTGAAATAATAAAACTTCTATCGTCGTTCGTTCCTTATTACCTTCAACATTTTGGTGTGCTCCCCGTCAAGTAGACAGTTCCTAATAATATAAACCTCTACGCCGCCATTTGGTAGCTATTATGTTTTTGCATAGGGGTCAAACGGCCCAAATTCCGCTGCAAACGGCCACTGTTGTAATACTCCATGTAGTTATTAATCATCGTTACCAAAGCTTTACGGCTGTCGAAGTCACGAGTATAGTACCGTTCTCTTTTCAGCATGCCCCAGAAGCCTTCCATCGGGCCATTATCAATGCATTTTCCTATCCGTGACATACTCTGCGTCATACCAGCATCTAGAATCATCTTGCGGAAATCCCTGCAGGTGTATTGGAATCCCCGGTCAGAGTGAAACAGGGGATGCGCGCCAGGGTTTTTCAACAATGCCTTATTGAAGGTATTGAATACCAAATTTTTATCGTTCCGGTTGCTTATCACATAGGAAACAATTCGTCTGTCATACAGGTCAATAATCGCGCTCAGATATACCTTATGCACAACTACCCCCTCATAGTAGTGAAATTCTGAGACGTCAGTACACCATTTCTGGTTAGGGGCATCGGCTTTAAATTCCCTATTCAAGATATTTTCTGCAATGTATGCAGGATCTATTGCACGCTGGGTGCAGCCCTTAGGGGCATATTTAATCGTAGACTTTATATTTATCACTCGACAAAGATGAAGAACGCGACCGTCACCAATTGCTATTGGTTTCGTGTCAGGATAGATCTTCTTATTTGGGGCTCGTAAGTCATCAGCTATTCGTCTGTACCCTTTAGCTGGGTCAGCCTTGTATATCTCTTCTATTCTTTTAGCAATTTCCTTGTCGTCAATTTCGCGTGCTGAAGGCTCTCTATGAAGCCATTTGTAGTAGCCGGCCCGGGACACTTTTCCCAATTTGCACAGGCCAAGAATAGGGTAATTCTTTTCAGCGTGCAGTTCTTTAATGGCTTCATAAATGGCTCCATATCTTATTTGTGTGAATCCCGCCTCCTTTCCACAATATCGAGTTTTTTTAGGAAATCAATCTCCATATCCTTGGCTTTGAGTTTTGCATTAGCCAGTTTGAGTTCAGCTTTCATACACTCATATTCTGTAGGGGCTTCTTCAGGGACTTCTACTGGCTTCCTGTGTCCGCGCCCATCTATGAGTCCTTCGGTATTGTACTTATTATATTTTAAGACGTAATTTCTGACTTGCTGGTAGGAAACCTTAAACTTTTCAGCGGTTTCATGGTAAGCATTCCCGTTTTCAATGCAGTATTTTACGATTTCAACGCGCTCGTCAAAGGTCGTTTGTCTAGCTTTAGTCATGATCTTGGCACCTCCAGTACCCGAACTTTTTAGTTCCTCATGACTATTATACTTCTTTAACCAGTCTCTGATTTGACGAGAACTTTTTAATCCGTATTTTTGTACCAGCTGGGACATAGTCGTTTCGCCCTTAAGATATTCCTCTACGCATTGGATCTTAAGATCAGCAGAATAACTTTTAACCTGTCTTTTGTTAAATACCTCAGGACCATTTCCTATATATTCATCTACCCAATACTGTACTGCTTTCCAGTGAACCCCTAACCTTTTTGCAGAAACCATTGGTGATTCTTCATGAGCAAGAACAGCTTTGACAGCCTTTAATTTATCCTCTGCACTGACTTTCGATATAGACATTTTACATACTCTCCTTTCAACGAATCCAGGAGGTTTAACTATATGCCAGTCTACTTTATTCATAGCATACCATTTATGGGGAAGGTGCCGCACAACGTGCGGCGGAAAGGGCGGCGACACTTCCTGAGCGGTTCGCTGCTAGCCAGTCATTTTCGCCTTGCAGGCTCAATTTCTGGGCAGCTATCGCATGGGCCTTATTGACCAAACAGCCACTTGCAGAATGTGTCGGGCTGTTTGGATGCGGCCGCAATGCTTGCAGGAAGCGTTCTATACCACTACTGGTCAGGTAACAGACTAGGGGTAGTGCAGACATTTACGAACTATGCTGCTTTGCTATACCCGTTTAGTACATGACTCGTAGTGGTCTAAGACTGGCCCCTGCAAGCGTGAAGGGGCCGTCAGTCCGCAGGACTGACTGAGGAAGTTTATTAGAATACGGTTATAAAGAACAAAAAAACGGCTTGCAAACTCTTTTGAGCTCGCAAGCTGTTTTTTCTTTCGGGGTAGGTATTATTTCACACCCCCTTTTTCGTATACTACCTCAAAAGGAGTTTCAAGAGCCCCGCTACGCTTAATTGCGCTGGGGTGAGGAACTCCTTTTTTATGCCTTACAGCAAATTCAGCTGCCGCCCCAGCTTTTCTGCTTCTGCCAAATCCTTGGGGAATTGCAGGCTGTGATGGGCCTGTTTATCCCCTTCACTAAAGCTGGCCATGTTGTACTGGCTGTAATCCTTCACCTGAAGGGTATCACAGGAGGCCAGGGTAAAAATCTGTCCGCCCAAGATGTGGAACAGCTCCGCTTCCCCAGCCCATTTGGTCTTGTAATGTTCTTCGTAATATTCCTTGGGAGCGTTCATGGTATAAATCAGCCCCACCTGGATATGTCCATGGAAATAGGAAGAATAGTCATCGTAAGAAAAACCGCAGAAAATCAGCCGTTCCAAAAAAGCCTTCAGCTGAGCCACCGGCTCCCCAAAATAGATGGGCGTACCGATAATCAGCGTATCAGCCTGGTAAATCTTGTCAATGAGCGGAGAATAGTCGTCGGGCCATACGCAGTGGCAGTGCTTCCCGCTCTTGCTCTTGCAGGCCAGGCAGCTCCGGCAGCCGGAACCCTTCAAATCATACAAATGAACCAGTTCCGTTTCCGAGCCCGCCGCCTTGGCGCCCCGCTCTGCTGCCTCTACCAATTGGGCCGTATTCCAATCCTTCCGGGGACTGGCATTGATGAGTATTGTCTTTTTCATAGGAACTCCTTCTTTCGCAAACCTAGCGCAATTGTTGTACACATCTATTATACACCCATCTCCCAGCTTCCACCTGCACTTTCCGCTTTTAGGAGAAAAATATCGCCGTGCGCTGGGGCTACGTGTCACGCCCTTTGGGCTGGCCAGTTGGGTTCGCTTTAACTTTAACCGCCGGAGCCCCACCACACACGGAAAAAGGCCCGCATCCCTAAGGACGCGGGCCAAACTTGTTTTGCAATTATTTCGGGTAATATATTAAATGAAGGGAAATTTTGCATGAATTGGCAGAGCGTGTATATATCACGGTGGCCATTTTTTGCAAGGTGATATTTTTTGGATATAGCACTATATTTCCTATGGTTTTTTTGCCGTTTATTTGCCGTCTGCCGCTTCTAATTGGCCCAATGCAGCTTTACAGGCTTCCATTTTTCCATGCTTTACCAGCCTGGCAAAATGCCGAATCAGATCCCACTCTTCGTCATAAGCACGGAGCTGGTGCTGGGAACGTACACCCTCCGGTTTTATTGTGCCTTTTGGTCTTCCGGTTTGGTTGGGGCGACGTCCGCCCCAACCGTTTTTAGTTTCTTCCACGAAAATCCCTCCCCAGGCCAAAGTACACTACCCAGGCGCTAATAACACCGCCGCAGGCAAGCCCTTTAACCCAGCTGCTCCAGTCTATAGATGAAAGGCTGAGCAGCATACCAACAACCACTACCGCCGTGATAAAAATGATTGTTTTCATGATACTCATGTGATAAAATCAAGGCAGGTGGGGAACCTTTTGGCTCCCCGGTGGCTCTGGTTACTTCTTCGCTTTGGACTGTTTGAGGAGTTTCCGGAGCTTTTTCTTTGCCGATTTCGTCATTTTCCATGTCCATATCATCGCTTGGATGAATGAAATCCAGAAAATGAAATTTTCGGCAGCTGCCTTTAATTTTTCTATCACATCTTTCGCACCTCCCTTCCTCTTGATGATTTAAGTATCCTACTTTCTTGCTTATTTGTCAATGCTTTTAAACGAAAAAATCACCCGTAAAGCCAGATATTTCCTAGCCTTACGGGTTTTCTTTTACCACTCCGCCAGGGTATAGGTAATGGCCGCCGCGTCCACTTTCCTCCCGTTGCGGGTATAGACCATACCTTCCCAGCGGCCTGCCTGGTAGCCGATACCACCGTAGGTCTTGCCGTCGGCGGTCATCAGCCCGGCTTTGATCTTATGAGGCTTGCGCAAGCTAACCTTATAGACATCCACCTTCTGGTGGTCATGATCGGCCGTCACCACGGTGCGGTCCGTCTTTTCCCGGGCTGCTGCCGGGACAGATGGCTTATCCTCCTTGATCTCCTTGGCCACGACCTCTGCTCCGCTCGTCAGATCCGGAGCCTGGACATAGTAGGTCACCTGGGGCGTGGGCTGTGTCTGCTGTATCCGGTAGATCTCTTTGGTCACTGCCTTGGCGGAGTCATCTGACAGCTTGAGCTTGTCGGCAGCCTTGACCGGATCCGTTGTGTCCTGATAGGGCATCACAGTGGGCTGGGTGGCATTCCGCTCTTTATGGCATCCGTAAATCATCCCGGCGATGAGGCAGATCAAGCACGCTCCCGCTATGATAAAGGCCTTTTTCCGGGCGTCCGGGTCCTGCATATCGATCATAGGACTCACTCCCCCATCTGCTGCCTGTACCAGATAGCCTTGCCCCTAATGACATTTCCCCCAGTCCAGGGGTCGTCATAGTCGATAGTCCACTCCGGGCTCTCATCGGTGCCCAGGTACTGGAGGTCCCAGCGCTCGCAGGTGGTCTGGGGACCGTACTCGTCACCCACGGGCAGCAGACCGTCCACGTTGTCCGCTGCCTCCGCATGGGTCAGCACCCGGTCCTGGTCAATGGTCAGCCACAGGGTCTTGGCCAGGACGGCCACCACCTGGGCCATAGTTTCAATCTGGGCCACCGTGGGCGGGTAGCCCCCCAAGTCGTCCGTAGTAGCCCCGTAGGCACAGCACAAGGCAACGCCGATAGCAGCGGTGTTTCGTTGCCAAGTATGGGCCAGGGTTTCGCCGAGGTCGTCCGTACTTGCCCAAAGGCTTCCATCTTCATCGATATTGATATGGTAGTCGTTAAACTTCTGGTCATACCGCCCCGCCGTCCAGTGCAGATATACCTTGACGTCACGGTCCATGTTCCGGGCATCCTTCCAGAGCTGAGCACGTGCAGCCTCAGCCATCGTCTGGATGTCTTCCAGCGTTACTTTTTTCATCAGATTTTTCCTCCTTTTCGTCCAGATCCGGGATCCCATCGCCGTTGGAGTCGGTCACCCGGGGCACGATGTTAAGCAGCCCGGAGACAACGGCTGGCCCCAGGACCTGATTCCCAATACGTAAAGCGGCGTCGATCATCTTAAAAAGCCATTCCTCGTGGAGACCTGTTACTAGGGCGAATACCCACAGAAAAAGGGACAGCGTAAAAGGCGCCAGCCCAATGAAAACGATAAAACGAAAAAGCCATACGGATTGAATCGTAAAGCGCAGCTGTTTCAGGCTCTTCAATTTACGAGAGATTTGTTCAAGCATTTTTTCTGTTGTTCCTCCAGGTCGTCAATCCTGTGAGTGTTACTTTTCCCCCTGGCTTCAATTGCTTCCAGCCGGATTTCAATCTGTTCCCGCCTGGCGCGCTCCTTGCTGAGTGTTTCATCCAACTTGTCCAGGCTTTGTACCACCCGGTCCAGCAGGACCTTGAGTGGGCTAATGATCACGTGGATTACCCACACGAGGGCTCCGCCCAGGAGAGTCAGTACAGCTACAATGTCACCTAGTGATACATCCATAAGCCGCCTCCTTTTCGGTATAATGCTCCCTATATGAGATATAAGGAGATGTTTTCATGAGATTACCAAATGGTTATGGTTCCGTTTATAAGCTGTCAGGGCATCGGAGGCGACCGTACGTCGTCAAAAAGACCATCGATGGACGGCAGCGTGCCCTGGGATATTTTGAGTCGTATCAAGCTGCGTTTGAATTTCTCGTTGAGATTAATCACTGCACACCCACCCATCAAGTCACGTTTTCCGCCGTCTATGCCGCATGGAGTCAAAGGCATTTTCCGGATGTATCCCTGTCCAGCCGTCAGGCCTACTCCATCAGCTACAGGCATCTGAGTCCGCTCCATGCCATGCCTTTCGGCTCCATCTCCTATTCGGATTTACAGTCAGCCATTGACGCTGTCCCTGCTGGGTATTGCACCCGTAAGAAATGCCGCGTCCTGCTCTCACAGCTGTACAAGTACGCCATCAAAAATGGCATCGTCGACGCAGATTTGAGTCCCTACGTCGAATTGCCTAAGCATGTGCCAGTGTTTAAGAAAAAGCCTTTTACTGCCCGACAAATTGGCAAGCTCTGGCGCTCAACCGACGTCGACGGCGTTGTGGATGTCCTCATCCTCATCTATACAGGGATGCGCGTCGGTGAGTATCTCGCGCTGACTCCTGCCGACATCAAGCCGCGTCAGCGATACATCGACATCAAACACAGCAAAACGGCGGCAGGCATCCGCAAAATCCCCATCCATCACAAAATCTTACCGTACCTCATCGAGCGGAAAGCAAGCGGCCAGATTTGTCCTTGTGCGACTTATGACAGCTTCCGCCGTCTCTGGGATAGAGCCATGAACGCCGTAAAGATGAAACACACGCCGCATGAATGCCGCCATACGCTGGCTACCTTGCTTGACCGGGCAGAGGTCAACGAAACCACCATCCGGATGATATTGGGGCATGCCAGGCCTGGAATCACCAAAGGAGTCTACACGCATAAGACTCTGGCGGACCTGAGAAAGGCCATAGACCGTGTTTAATGCGTGAGTAACCCGGGCTAATAATATAGGTAGGAAACCGCTTTGGGATTAGCTGTGGCTGTGTGCTTAATACGGTTTTAACTGTCACTTGTCAAGGGGATAAAGTGAGATGAAATTGACATAAAATTGCTTTCTCAGGTATCCACCGATGAACTACCAGTCCCGTTGAATCGCATCAGATACAATGACGATTCGAAGTTTCACCCGATCTGGGAAGCTGACCCCAACCTGGAAAGCGTAATCGCAAATCGGAATTTGACCACAGCATCAGTGGCCCATGAAAACCTCCCTCCATGCACCGCCGCTTATGCTTGGATGAGAACAGCATAGTGCCACCGATGAAATGCCATCACATCACCATCAGTATGATCGGAAGCCAAAGTCTTTTAGCAATACCAAACTGTATGATGATGGACCACAGTCAAACTGCATCCAATCTGCACGGCAAGCATCCAATGATGAAATCGCAAGCACTCTGGACAGTGGCGGGAATATTCCGCATAACAACATCCAGCCGTCAGTCGGTGCATACGGATGGAAACGCACGGCCTAGGCGGTCCTGCGCCAGCCGTAGGAGGCGATGGACGGGGGCAGGGTGCTGTGGGGCTGATTGTTCCCGAACTCGAGATGCAAAACATCGGTGTTGTCCGTGGCTTGCTTACTGCTTGCGGCAACGCTTGTTACCCATTTCCCGCCACTATATGGCAAAGTTGAAAAGACACCAGAATCCGATAGACTATCGTTTTTGTTGCCCATGATATTTGACGCCCCATCAAATAGGCGAAACTGGGCATCGCCTGTAATTTTTGGCAGTTCATCGGTGGTCAAGCCGTTCTCTTCCACCCATAGCTGGCAATCACAGGCTGGACGTTGCTATGCGGTGCGTCATTCCCGGATAATTGGGTCCACGTTCTTTGAGTGTCTTTCCCATCTGCGTAGGTTGTGGCATTGCCGGAAGAGCCCCCTGGGATATTGTATGTGCCGGTATTAAAACCTTTTGACACTGCCCATATCCAATCAGGTTGCTCATGGCTGTGTTTAGGCAGCTCATCGGTGGTGAGCTGGTGCTTCCGTTCCCCGTACTGCTTCCCGGACTCGTACGTAAAACTCCCGAAAGAGTCGCTCCCGGACCCCTGTGCAATTAGTGTGTAACCGGGCGGCAGGGCTTCCCACGTGCCGCCAAACAGCGTGGCCGGGCTGGTGCTGTCGTTGCTCCAGTAGTAGGACCCAACGGGGTGGGCGTCCAGTTTGGCTTGTTTGTAGATTTCATCTTTCGCAGTCTTTATGGCATCAGCAACAATCGCCTGTACCCATGCCGTAGTTGGCACCTGGCCGCTGTTCTCCCCGCTGGCCGGGTCAGACGAGTAAATGGCGCCCCATTTAGCCGTAGAGGTGCCCAGGGAGCCTTCCCCATCGCCGTTCGGTACGATTGCTCTCGTTGTCATTTTGACTCACCTTCCTTCTTATCTTCAGCGGCCTTTTCTGGCTTGTAAGCGATGCAGGCCGGGTTGACGCACTTTCCATCCACCAGCTTATGGGCGCAATACTCACAGCGTTTCGGAATTTTGAACATTTTCAACCGCCTCCTTGTATGCTTTTTGCAGGTCAGAAAAGTCCGCCCGGATGCTCTCCTGGGCCGCAGTGTCCCCGGTCAAGAGGGCCACAGCCACGGAGTCAGTCAGCTCTTTGACAGCGCTGTCGTAGTCGGCTTTAAGGCTGGCTTTCTGCTCCTCTTGTCGCTCTTCTTCCGTCGGTTCAGTCGGTGGCACGTAGGTACGTTTAGTCTGGGTATCCAGCAGGTCCTGGATGCGGTCACAGTAGCCGCTGTAGGTGCCGTTGGGATAAGCTCGGAAATCGCCGTCTACAACACAGCACTCCTGGTCGTCGTCGTAGACTACTGATTCCGGGACGGATACTGCCCCGGCGTCGAGCAAAAAATTGTCGACGGTATCCGTATAGGTCCTGGAACCGTCGATGATCAAAACATTGTTTTTTAAAATCTGAAAAACACTCATTGGATCAGTCCTTTCTCTGCTGATGAGATGCCGTCGCATAGCCACAGCTTTGCCTTTGGTACTAAAAATATTTCGTTCAGCTTCTCCATCCGCTCCCAATCTAAAGATGCCGCCAACGTAATCGCTGGGAGCAACACTGTTGTAACTAGAAAAGAACACAACTCTGGCAACGCAGTAGAGCCTTCTTCTGCTGGTTCCTGGTATCGTGATGAGCTGAGCTTTAGCCAGGGAATTACGCCAACCGGAACGATGGGCAGCACCGGCGGAAACGGCCTGCATGAAAACCGTATGCCTTATCAAGTGGTGTCTTTCTGGCGCAGGAACGCCTAGGCCGTGCGTCTCCAAAAGCTTACCACGACGTACGGTTGCCTGTTTTCATGAAATCCGTTGCCGCCTGTAGAAGCGATTGTGATTGTATGAGAGTGGTTCCCTGCAGCGGCTGTGTCCACGGTTTCCCAGTGCCCAGCACTAGAACCTGTTGCCGCATTATCCGGATTCGCCGTAGTCGTTCGGCTATAGCCATGATAGTGATTGCCGTTGGTGCTACAGCTGGCACTGTGGCTATGCGACGGCATTTCATCAGCAGTGAGCTGGTGCTTCACCTCGCCGCCCGTGGCTCTGTTGGTGTAGGTGTAGGTCACGCCGTTTTCGGTGTACGTACCTGCGCCCATCAGCACCCGGCCTGCAGCGTAGCGTTCCCAGGAGGTGCCTGCCCACAGCTGGTTCGGGTTCTGGTCGCCGGTCAGGGTAATGATGTATCCAACCGGGTACAGGATATCAATCAGGTCCTTTACGCTTCGCTGCTTGACCTGCTTCCAGGTTCCGTCAGCGTTCAGATAGTACTCGTTGTCCTGGCCGGCCATGGGACGCGGCACAAATCCCCGCTGCCCGTTGGCGGTCGACGTGCAGCCCTTGAAGTCGCTGTGGGCGTTGACGTCCGTCAGGTGGAACTGGAACTCTGCCTCCCCTACCGTCTGGGTATCGGATACATGGACGGATACGGTTTCAGCGTCACCCACGCTGGTGTAGATACCGACTTCCTGGGGCGTCATGGGGATATCCTTGCTGGGCAGCCAGTCGGTTTTCCCTTCGTCAGCGTATCCATAGCAGAACAGGACAGCATCTCCGGTGTACCCGTCCCAGCTGTCGCCGGTATAGTAGGAGGATTCCACTTTCGCCCACAGCCCTACTTCAGAGATGTGGAACCCGGTGGCCAGCGTGCTGTTCGAGAATTTCCCGAACGCTACGTACCGGCCTTCCGTAGTGTCAGTGTTCTTGATTTTCTTCAGGCTAGTGATGTCACTGGTCAGCTTCTCGTTGACCAGGGCCGTCATGGCACTGATGGTGCTGGTGTCCGTCGGTCTGCTGTCGCCGATGGCCATTTTCGTAAATACCAGAGGGCATTTATTCACCCTGGACAGGGCAATCAGGTTGAGGCCCTGTTTTGTGGTGACACATTGATGAAATTCAGCCATGCTTTCACTCCTTTACTCGTATCGTTCCGTCACTGTTAATGACGAAGACGTCATCCGTAGCACCCACCGGGGCTGCAGCAGCGGGAGACACTGTACTCGTATTGGCGTTCCATACCGTGTTCGCCTTGAGTCCAAGCTCTGTCAGATGGACAGCGTCGTCTTTTATCTCGAATACCGGCGTATCCACGGACCACAGAACAGCCGTCTGCAGCACTTCGTCGTTGGCCAGCAGGCCGCACTCCACGCCCCTGGACGCCATCCGAATTACCGTACCGATGTACTCGGAAGCATCCAGATGGGTCTTGAAGTGGTAGGTGTGGCCCAGGTGGGCCGGCAGGTAGGTATTCACAGCCTCGTCAATTTTCGTGAAATCGTGCGTTCCGCTATCAGGTAAATAAATATCCACCGTGTATTCGGATGGGTGCTCCACGATTTGCGTAGCAGCCACCGTGGTGAACAGGTTAATCATCCTGGTCAGGAAAGCGGGAGTCACTGTGGGCGGCTTCCCCATTTTGGCCAGTACGGATGCCCGTCTGGTCTCCAGGTCCACACTGGTATCCACATTGATGCCCAACATACGCTCCCAGGACGCCATGCCCCAGGTAGCCGTTTCCGCGTGGAACTGTTTGGCTACGTCAATTTGTACCTTCCGCTGCCGTTCATGCTCTTTTCCCAGGGTTTCCTGCAATGCCTTGAACTCAGGACTCAGATATAAGAAAACCGGCAGATACCTTTTCAGGTCTACCGGTTCAGTTCTCAAAAACTGGAAATCTGGATTCGTCAAGACAGCACCACTTCCTTCACGTGGGGAATCTGATCATCCGTTACCGAGATATTCCCGGTAGCATCGTTGATCAGAAGCCAACTGTAGTCATCCACGCCTGTTTTTGCATCGGTCAGAATCATATTTCCGACTTTGGCATAGGAAATCGTAGTTCCTGTAAAATTTCTGCTGACAAAATACTTGTTTAGCATGGATTTGATGTAATCAGCATCGCCGGATCCAGATGTTACTGTGAGTTTGATGGTCAGATCAAACAGAGCAGGAGTAACTACTGTTACTTCCGCTCCAATGGGCCGGACTGATTCAATGTATGCCTTGACAGTATTCAGCAGGGTAGGTGATGCCGGTTCCCCATTGGCATCCGTCACCAGGACTTTTACCGTACCCGGTCCTTTCCAGATAGGCAGCACTTTTACATGTCCTACCCCCGGGATGCTGGAGGCCCATTCGATATAGTGATTCACATTGCCACTGGTGGCCGGCTGAGTCACATGGAAGTGAAACCGTTCATACAGATCATCGTCACTTTCCTGGTCGAAACCATCTGTCATTGCATCAGGATTCGTCACTGAAGTAATCCCCGGAATGCTCATGGGAATAACAGTAATGGTATTAGCTCCTACATTGCCCACTGTCCCGGCTTCAATGCATTGAACAGGGATCGTAGCTTCATTCTTCACTGCTGTAGTAGTAGTAGTAGTAGTAGTAGTAAAGGAAACACCTGCTTCCGTCTGGAACAGAGTCCCGACAGGCACCGTGCCATTTCCTTTAACCACTACATTTCCGACTGCCTGTGTGGCTTCTTTCCGGATAACTCCATGGTCTTCAGCGATCAGAGTAAGGTAATCTCCGGAAGCCGTCTCAGCAAAGGCAGATTTATACATTTCTTCCCGTTCCACTTCCTGTTTGGCGAATTCAATGCTGTTGGAAGCCAACACGTCATAGGCAAAAGTCCCTTCAAACGAACTGACCTGACTGCCGGCGTTCTGCTGCAACCGTTTTAAAATATCCTCCTGGCTTTCTGCTTCATACATTCATGCTCACCTCCCCGTAGATTGTAGTCAGGGTAATATCGACTGTCAGTTTCTCCCGGTTCGGAGTGAACTCGATGCTGTCGATACTTTTGATGTACGGATTCACCATCAGACATTCAATGATAATCCGCTTCATTTCGCTGTACCGCTCCTGGACACCCATAACCTTGCCGATGAAAGGACGGATTTCCAGCCCATACTGCCAGCTGTAGGCAAGGTACCGGAACCGTTCCGTGCTGAGTGCTTTGTAGATCCAGATTTTTAAGGCATCGTTGCCGGAAACAATGATATGCTGGCCGTTCTTGTCGTACTTGTAATCATGCTTATCAAAGTCATAATCAAGTTCTTTCGGCAGGTCCAGCGTTTCTTCGTAGTCTGTTTCCGCACTGGTGCCCGTAAAAGGATATTCATCACTCATGGATTTCACCTCCCTACAGTTTCACCAGACTGTCAGCAACGATGTACAGCTGGTCATTTTGGCCACCTACAGGAATCACTACCACCAGGGTCCCAGGCTTCAGAGTATCGGTCCAGGTTTCGTCATTGTCGATGGGGTGCCGATGACTCTCGTATTTAGCTTCACCGCTGCCCCCAGATTTGTCGCTGGTTTCGCCCACCATATGCCGGGTGTAGTTCGGCATCAGATACCGGCTGATGTACAGGTCTTTTGGCTCCAGCACGATATTATTCAGCCGGACAGTCAGGTTAGGCGGCGGGGTCACCACCACCCCGACCTGCGTTCCCTGCGGCATTGCTCCATCGGCTACCTGGTGCATTACATCAACCACCTTAGCCATGGACTGGGCCGCAGATGGAATTTCAGCCATGGTTACACCTTCCTTTCAAAATCGGACAGTTCCTGTTTGTTCATCAGGTTTTCAAATTCGATTTCCAGCTTCATTGTGTGGATACCGTTTTCGAATGTGTGGCTGTCTGACTTAATCCAGAACTGTCCGGTCATCTCGGGCAAGATATCACTGATTTTGATGGAGTAGGAAGACTTTGCCCGGTAGTCTCCCAACATCTCCAGGACCCCGGTTCTGTCCGGACCATGAAAGATCTTGGTCAGCTGGTTCTTCATGGCTTTGTTTGGGTTCTGCTTGTAGACAGCCTGGACCATAGAATACTTCTTGATGGAATCATCCTTTGATTCATAGCCGGTCACGTTCCCCTGCTGATCCGTGAGCATAATCTTGTTCACAACCTTTTCAATGGATTCCTTGTACCGGCTGTTCATGATGTTGGCATATTGGTTGGCTTCGAAATTCTCGATGAGAGCGCCTTTGCGGATTACATCCAAGGCATCACCATTCATGATTGCCTGGAAGACCACATCCGGATCATCCTTGCCCTTGTTGGCATTCATTTTGGCAGCGGCCTCTGTGTACGCCATCATGATGATTTGGTACCCTGTTTTGTCCTGAGCGATGAATGATACAGCCACCCCAGTTTCTGCCAGGTTACCGACTTTAATCCCCATCTCCTGGCAAACAGACCCGGCAATGTCTTCCGCCTTTATATTCACAAATTTTCTAGTGGTCTTGGACCGGGTCAGGATAAACAGGTTGTCGTAGCAGAGCACATGGACGGAAGAAGCCTGGACATTCTTTTCAACGCTGTACACGTTGCCCTGGAATTGCAAGTTTCCAGATTCATCGTAGGCATAAATCGTTTCCCCGCAGTTGATGACATAGTTGGGCAGGTTCGGATCCCGGGCATCCTGGGCATAAGTGAATTGGAGCCTACGGGCAACCTGCAGCCGGGAGCCTTCCCAGGATACCTTCCCCATGATCAGGGTGGACAGGTCATCCATGGATTCCGTTGTTTTGGTAGTCTTGTTGCCATTCCGATCTGTGGTGGTTTCTGTCTTGATGGATTTATGCTTGATGATCATAGCTTCTTACCCACCATTCTCCCGATTTTCCCGGCATTGTTGATGATCAGAGAACTCAGGTTATTGCTCTTGGCCACCCTGCGCCAATGGTTATAATCACCATAGGCTTTCTTGGTGGCATCGAGGAAGTCCCCGGCCTTTTTCTGCCAGGTAACTTTCTTGGGCGTTTCCCCTTCCGGCCGTTTCTTCAGCCCCGTTTTTTCATCCACAGGCTTATTATTGTTGGCACTGGGGATGTTCAGGTCTTTGTATTCCGTGAAGGAAAGTTCGTAATAGATATCCCGGGTACCGTCTTTCTCGAAGTAGTTAAAAGACATCAGTCCCATCATCAGGTTGACAGGGCTGTCTGTGATGATTACCCGAACAGGTTTCCGGGCCTCTTTGACTTTGATGAAGTACTCCACCAATTCAGTGGGGCTTTTTGTGCTATCCACTGCAAAGGGATAATCATGGTTCAGATCCGGAAAAAAGCTGGAAAACGTCAGTGTCCTGGCTTTAGGCATCCCGAAGATAATGGCTTCCCCCACACGGGTAATATCCACTACCTTGTTTTTCTGTCCCCCAGTCATCTGGTACTTTTCTGGCGTAACCGGAATGATGACTTCTCCGAACTGTTCCGACTTCACCAGGATCTGCCTCCTAGTATTGACGAAATTCATTTCGTTGAAGAAGGCAGACAACACATTAAGAGCTGTTCCGAATGTGGTCATGCGTATCCACCTCCATAATTCTGCTGGCCCTGCATGATCAGCTGAGCCAATTCATAGGCAATCTGCTGGATATCGCTTTCCTGTCGGACAATAAAAGTATTTCCGCTGATGGTTACAGTAGGTGCACCAGCAGGGGCGGCTTTGGAAAACTGTTTTTCCAGCATCCTTTCCGTAGTGGCATGGGGATAAATCCGGGAACCGCCTGGCAGGTCGATAATTTCTCCTCCGTGTTCGTTGACTTCCGTTAAGCCTCCGGCATAGTACTCAGATCCGGTAGCATTATGGTCCCACCATTTGCCCAGGGACGTCCCAGCAAACCAGCTTTGAGCACCGGCCAAAGCATTGGAAGCTTTGGCTCCAATATCGGCCCAGGCACTGGCAGCCGATTCTTTGATATCCGCCCAGATGCCGGCAGCTCTGCCTTTCAGTCCTTCCAGGGCGCCTTCGATGGTACCAATGGCATCATCCACATAACCGCCCCATTCGCTGGTAGTTCCAGATACGGATTGGGCAATGTTTTCCCAGGCATTGCTCATAGATGTCTGCATTTCGCTGGCCTGGGTACCAATGCTTTCGCCCAGTTCCCCCATGGCCGTTCCAATGCCAGACAGCTTTTGCTGAGCAGTTTGCTTCATATTTTCCCAGTCCTGGTTGAACCGGTCTGCCATGCCGTCCATGGAATTTCCCCAGTCATCCATAGCACTGGGTGCGTCACTGCTAAACAGCCAGTTCTTGAAGTTGGCCGTATCAGTCTGGAACCGGGAGGCTATATCCTGGCCATTGCCCATGGTGTCACCATTGACGCCACCGTTCGTGCCCAGCCGGTCATCATAGGATGGCTGCAGGTACATTTCAGAACCAGCAGAACTCCGCTGAGAAGACCATGCCGGGTCCTGGATGGCCTGGTTGATAGCATCACCTACAGCGAAGCCCACAACAGTGCCCGCCGGGCCACCGATAGCCGTACCCAGGGCAACCGCCCCCGTTTGCACAGCACCACCAATTCCCACCCGGGTCTTTGCGTCTTTGCCTTCTGTCTTGACTACATCATAGGCCGTTTTCACTCCGGTCAGAATGGCCGGAAGATATCGGACAAAAGTGGCAGCCGCTGCAGCTCCACCAGATTTCTTTCTGCCGCCGGGGACCGGCACGGTGCCCCCTCCGGCAGAACCGGAAACTGTACCATTAACCACCACATTTCTGGCGTTGATCACCATGTCATTCATGCCGACACCTGTACCGGAAACTCCTCCAGACGTGCCAGTATTTTTAAACAGGCCATTGAACTTCTTCATCAGCCCAATTAGCTTCACCAACCCAAAAGCCAAAGTGCCGCCAGCCAGCACAGAGCCCATCCCATCCAGTTGGACGAATTTGTCAATGAGTTGCTGCACAGCAGTTTTTGCCACATCTACCAGGTCTTTAAACTGGAAACCATCTTCCAGGCTTTTGGTGAATTTTCGCAGGTCGATAGTAGCTGCATCCACGAATTCTTTCATTCCGCTGCCGGGCCCCTGGCTCATAATGCCCAGTTGCACCGCTTCCCAGGCTGACTGCAGCCCTTTAATGGATCCCCAGAGATTGGATGTGGAAATGTTTTCCATATTTTTTGCTGCGCCCTGGGAATGATCAATGGCTGTCTCCAGTTTCTTCCAATCTGATTCATTGGCATTCATGATAGCCAGGAACCCGGAAATGGCATCTTCTCCAGCCAGTTGTTTGGCCAGCCTGGTCTGATCCATTTTGCTGAGCCCCTTGAAGTCTTTCCGCAGCTCTTTCATGATGGACCGCAGGCTTTTCACCTTTCCGGCAGAATCCGTCATAGAAAAGCCCAGTTCCGCCATGGCAGAGCTGGATTCTTTGGTGGGTGCAGCCATACGGGTAAACATGGATCGCAGAGCAGTTCCGGCCTTTTCTGCCTTGATGCCGCTGTTTGCCATGAGCCCGATAGCCAGAGCCGTGTCTTCGATGTTGAAACCTAAAGTACCGGCCAACGGGGCCACATACTTGAAGGTATAGCCCATCATGCCCACATTGGTATTTGAGTTGGTGGCTGCCTGTGCCAGTACATCAGCAAAATGCCCGGCATCTTTCGCCTGGAGTTTGAAAGCGCTCAAAGCATCCGTCACAATGTCGGATACCTGCCCCAGATCTTCTCCGGAAGCCGCAGCCAGAGACATGATCCCGGAAATGCCGTTCAGCATATCTTCAGTTTTCCACCCAGCCATAGCCATGTATTCCATGGCTTTCCCGGATTCTGTTGCCGTGAACTGAGTCATCATGCCCTGTTCTTTGGCTTTTGCCGTCAATCTGGCAAATTCATCGTCAGTGGCTCCGGCAATAGCCTTTACCCGGCTCATCTGGTGAGTAAAATCCGTATAAACCCGCAGAGTATCGGCTACGCCATACCCGATGCCGGCGAATCCTACCAGCTGAGTCGGCAGCCCGGACAGGAACCCGGAAGTCGCATTGGACAGTTTGCCTTTAATGTTCCCCAGCGGGCCGGAAATCTGCTGCTGGATACCCACCCGGATGCTGTGCGTTTTGGTGGTCAATGCCTTGATTTCATTGGCCACCTTTTTCACAGTGCCGGTAGCGGAATCATTGGTCTTGAGGGTCGCTGTGTAAGTCCCCTTCAGGCCTTCCAGGGATTTTTTTGCCTTATCTGCTTTGGCGGCTGCCGAAAGAGCAGACCGCCCCATCTTTTCCATGGCGCTGCCGGTTTTATCGACAGATCCACTGGCGCCTTCCAGTGTGCTGGCAAAGGATTTCATGCCGCTTTTGGCTTTATCTACTACCGCGGTGAATTTATCCTTCAGTTCCAGTGTGGCGCTTAACTTGTAGTCGGCCATAAGCGAGGCATCCTCCCTTCTGCAATCGCCATTGTTCTTTCTCTCTGTTCCTTCTTTTCCTGTTCTACAGCGGCCCAACAAAACAGTTTTTCTGTTTTAGACAGGGAAAAGAAATAGTCCAAAGGGTGCCCATGGAGGACCAGATAAGCAGCTGCTGCCGCCTCCCAGTCCTCTCTGATCAGTTTTTTACTTCTTCATGGATGACCGCTTCGATTTTTTCTCCATAGCCCGCTTTGGCCATGATGGATTTCACGATTGCCACCACTTCACCAGGTTCAAAGAGCTTATCCACGATATCCGTAGGCTCTACACAGCCATAAGCCTGCTGCAGGGCATGGTCTTTCAGGGACGGAGCCACGCACAGGTTGTACAGCGTATATTCGTCAGATCCGGTTTCCAGATCCAGTGCCTCCGCCACAAATGCTTTGGTAGGCTTTTTGACGGTAATAGTCCCGATGGAAGTTGCCAGATCATACCGTTCTTCCTTTTTCTTTTCGATTTCTTCCCTGCGGGAAATCAGTTCTTCAATGGATACAGCCATGATTCATCCTCCTAGTCAAAAAGAACTGAGCCAGCAGCACAGCCGGCTCAGTATGATATTCATTCCACAGTTTCCAGGAACTGGGCATCCTGCGGGGTAAAGCCAAAGGGCAGTTCCTTTTCCACAACCTTGCCTTTTTCAAAAGTCATCAGCTGCAGTTCGTTGAACCACACATTGTCGATGACTACCCGTTCCTTCTGTCCGTCAACAGCATCCGGATCATCAATCAGCCCGGTCAGCTGGAACCGGGGATCATGGCCGTTCTTCCATTCTTCCAGGACGGCAGCAATATTTCTGTTGATGACGCTCTTGATGGTGATGGAGCCTTCCCCTTTCAGGCTCACAATCTTGGAGTCATCAGAGATATCACAGGTCACATCTTCCCGGTTGGCCGTAACCTTGCATTCATATTTCTGGATTTCAAAGATCAGTTCGCCGTTGCACCAGACCTTCCCATAAGATCCGTTCCAGCGCCGGCGGCCTCTGTATTTCACATCATATTCGCTTCTGTTCATCCTTCAGGACCTCCTCAGAACGTAAAGTTGATGGTCAGATCTTCCATGGCGTTCACCGGTTTCACATTGCCGGCCAGCACCAGCTGGGTCCCGGTGTTATACTCGCGGATCTGCATCTTGGTCATCTGGGTAGGATCATCACCATGGAGCTTGGCATAGTTGGCCTGGAATTCTTCATCGATGTCCACCGTGTTGTCCCAATCTTTATCCAGGACATTCCCCTTGATGCCTTCGAAATAAACCTTAATGGCACCGATAAACAGCATCTTGTGGTCATAGTCGTTGATGTACTTGCCCACATAATACTTTTTGAAGGTATCCCGCAGGTCATCCGTGATCATGTCCAAGGCTTCGATGATCTTGATGTACCGGTAATCTTCCCCTTTGTCCGTAGTGAAAGTTACCAGGGAGTTGCAGGCTCGGGCAATCTTGACACCATCCCCGTCCTGTTCGTCCAGCAGCAGCAGCTCCCCTTTATCGATCAGGGTGTCGATGTCTTCGTAGACTTCGACACTTTCGACTTCGGTCAATTTGAAGTACGTAGCGCTGCGGTCCAGTGCCAGGCCGGCCAGGATGCCGGCAATCCGTGCCGTATACTGGAGAGCCGTGTAAGTCGTATAGACAGCCTTCCCGCTGGAATCGGTATCAGTCTGAACTTTGATATTGTTAGTGCAGAAGTTTACAATGCCTTCATTGTCGGCAGCCTGGTCACTCAGGACAGCTTTGAAGGTCTTCCGCTTGTTGGTCCGCTGGGTCTTGATCCAGCTGGCCAGGTCCTGCTGTTCCTGGGTCGTTGCCGTAGGCGCGCACAGCCAGTTCCATTTGATGCTGGCCAGGATCTTCAGCACATTGGCCTGGGTATTCTTGGCCCCATCCACGGAAGTCAGCGGCAGGGTATAAACCAGGATCCGCAGGGGAGTCCCCAGCAGACATTTCTTGATCAGATCCACGTTTTCCGGAGTCAGCCCGGAATCCGGAATGTCAGACACATCCCGGATTGCATAATTCTTGATTTCGTCTGCACTTTCATTGTGCAGGATCATGACTACAATACCACGGGCAGACCGCTTGATGGCCGTAGTAGCCTTGGTGCGAAAATTGATAATGACCTGCGGCAGGCCAAATACTTCGGCTTCATTCGCCATTGTCATTCCTCCTTTATTCTCGTTCAGTCAGATCAGCCCTGTTTAGCTGAAACTCCAGGGACTGCATCAGTTCACCACGGATTTTTCCAACCTCTTCGTCAGTCCAGGCATCTGTAAACTGGAGGTCGAATATGTAGTGCAGCACATCATCCACCATGGTCGTTTCGGCCGACAGGATGGTGATGTACCGGTCCCCCACCTGCAGGTAGGGCCTAAACATCAGGTCCAGTGCATCTCCCACATCGAACACAGCGGAACGGTCCACCCGGCCCTTGGCGTCCTTGGGATGCACATACGTCACATCCACCTGGATAATCCTGTCCGTGTAGGTTTCGTCCAGCGTCTGGTGGATACTGGTGGTGAATTCCACATAAAAATAAGGTGCATTTTCCGGCTTCTCTACATTGTCGAAATGCACCTTACAGTTGGGATATTTGGTTTTCAGTTTGGCCGTTATGGCGGCCTTGATGGATCGCAGAGCAATCAAAGGCATCAGCCTCCCAGCAGTTTCTTGTAAATGGCGGCACCGTCAGCTTCAAAAGCTTTCCCAGATTGGAGCATGCCTCGGTGGAGCATTTTTCGGCCTTTTACAAAACCTCCGTTCCGGGTCCGGTGGCCATATTCCACATGGGCTGCATAGTCCACATTATTGTAAATCTGGCACTGTCCGCCGGAAGCTGGTGTATGATGCCAGCCAGCACGAAGATGGCCCCCATTCACTTTTCTTACAGGAGTATTGTCCTGCACCCGACCCTTGATGACTTCCGCCTCCTGGTCCAGGAAGTGGTCCACCACCTCCGGGCCCCGGTCCACAATGGTCTCCAGTTTGTCGCTGAATTTGTCGAAGCTGGAAAAATGGATTCCCATCAGGCTTCCTCCTTCCGTCTCACGCTGATTTCCACATGATCAGGATAAGGGAAAGGCTTTGCCGCATTCAGCTGGAACTGGTCTCCCTCATGGGTAATGGTCAGAATGTCGTTTGGCAGGATCTTGATATCCGGATCCACGCACAGCCGCAGATCATTGCTCATGGTGAAGGCCCTGGCTTCCTGCCCGCTCTGCAGTTCCTTGCCGTACTGGCTCAGCTTGCAGGGTACATCTTTATAGACGTCCTGCAGTTCATATGTATCAGCCCCATCTTCATCTACAGCAGCAACCTGCCTGGTGACGGTGACTTTATCCCTATACATATATTTAGCCAGGTATTTCCGGCAGCGCTCCCAGGGCGGGGTCATTGCGGCCACCTCAGTTTCCTGTACAGGTTCAGCCGGGGACGCAGGGCCGCGATATCGCTTTCCAGAGTACTGCCAGCCTGGGAAGCATCGGACACTGCAAACTGGTATTCCGTGTCATCTTGTTTGATGGATTTCAGGGCGGACCTGCCGCCATTTTCCAGATCGTCCAGCCACCGGCCAATGATTTCAGCCCCGGTCATACAGAGCGCCTGGGGAAAATCGTCCCGGTTGCAGTAGTCCAGGATCTCTGCCACAAAATATTTTGCATACAGGGCCAGTCTGGCCGCAGCCGTTTCATCCGCAGGTTTTCCCCGGATGGTGGCCACATTGCTCTGGATCTCCGTTTCCGCTGCAGAAGGTTCCAAGTATGTAGTCATAAGCATCACCTCATTTCAGGCATGAAAAAAGCACCAGGCATTTCTGCTAGGTGCTTTCTGTTAGATTTTATTCAGCTTCTGAATGCGCTGGTTCGTATTGAATCCCATGATCACCTGGATACGGCTTATCATGCTTCACCTTTTCGGTAAAAATATCAAAAGGAATCCCTTTTGGAAATGCGTCACAGTAGGGACATCCCCGCATATCTTCCCGCGGATAAACCACATAATGCTTACAGCACCTACATCTATTTATCGGAAACATATTCCAAGACTCCTTCCTTTTTTAACAAATTTACCACGGTTTTGGCATATTTGCAAGGGATTTTACGAAGCCATGCAGCAAGTGCATCTGCTGTAAATTCATACACATCAAAGGCTGAATTACCAGTAAGATATTTCCCAAACTTTCTTTGGTATAAAAGATGGAGTTTGGAACGAGGATGGTTATCCAGGAATTCCTGAGTTGCACAATGTGCCCATTCATGAGCAGCTATAAATTTTAAATCTGCTTTAGAAGGCAATATGTTTCGTTTTATAAATTCTTTGATTCCATCCTCAGCTAACAACTTCGAATTAAAATAATTTGCATTAAGGATTAAATGCTGACCAACCACTTCAGCAAAATCTGAAAATCCCAAATCTATGACGGTAATTTTGTTCAGTTTACCAACATTGTCATAGGCTTCATTCAATTCTTGAAAATATTCCAAGAACGGTTCGATAACATCAGCATTTTTCAATGCTGCAGCATCAAAAGCATTGACATTCATGACATCGTTTACGAATTTTTTTACTCGTTCGACACCTTCCTGATCCTCTGCGATTTTATACCGCGGATCAGTCAAGTCAAAGGTAATGGGCTCTTTCAGCTTCTTTTCAGTAGCCAGCCTATGAGGGATTTTCTCCCCTTCATACACCTTCACCGCGTCTCCGCCATTGCTTTCCGGTGTGATATCCACCAGGACCGCCTTGCCGGCATGAGGATTCTTTGGGAGCACCTGGGCCTTCACCACATACTTATCGTGCCATTGGCTATAGGTCATGTCTGCCGGCACATAGTAGTTCCGCCCTTTTTCGTCCCTGGCAATCCGCTTGCCTTCCTGTTTGTGCCCGTCTTCAGGACCGTACAGGCTGCCGGCAATAGTAGACCGGCAATTCGGGTGCAGGGGCGGCAAATTGTCCCCAGGAGAGGCTTCTTCCACACTTACGATACGTCCATCGTGTTCCCGGCAAATCGGCGTTGTACGGTTGTCCAGGGTGGCAATGAACCGGTAGTAATCCATGCCAGAAGCCCGGATGCTGTCCAGGGCCGCCCGGTTCTCCACATAGTTGAGTTCCGTCCGAACCAGGCGGGTGGCGTTTTTAGTAGAGACGTTCATCCGCTGGGCGATCCGCTTGGAAACAGCCTCGACAGACTCTCCTCTGTGGACGGCAGTAACCATTTCCTGTTTTAAAGTCTGCCCCAACAGTTTCTGATTCTTCCAGATCCGTTCTGAGTAATTTTTCCCGCTCCAGCGATCCCGCAGCACATCTTCCAGACTTTTGCTGGAAACCACCACCCGGGGAGATTTCAGCCCTACCGTGCGTCCGATTTCGTACATGGACTGGTAATAGTTGTCCTTGTAGGCATCAGAGAGGAACTTCTTCATGGAAGCGCTGGTCTTCCGGCCCAGGCTGTCCAGCTCCATCACCGTATCTGAATACAGCTTGTCCAGCCGGCTGATCCGGCTGCGCATGGCAAGGGTGTTGAGTTCCTTCAGGAGCCCCGTATTTCCAGCATTGATCTGTTTCACATACTCCTGGATAGTGTAGCGCCATTCCCGGAATTCCTGCCCCTGGAGAAGCTTTCTGGCTTCCACCTGACTCAGATGATTGTCAGCAGCGAATCGTCCGTAAAGGGCCTGGATATCTTTCTGGATTTCAGCCAGCGACCTGGCATAGTACCGGGCCAGTTCTTTTTCAATGGTCTCTTGGGACTTCTTGTGCCAGGCCCGTTCCCTTGCATCGGCCCGCCTGGCCCAGTACTTTTCGCTGTTCATCCAGAATCACTCCCATCAGCCCAGTTTGTGTTTAATGGCTACCAGGCGCACCTGCTTCGGTTCGTATACCAGGTTCCAGTTGGTCCCGTTGGCCAGTTCTGCCCGGGTAGGAGATTCTACAGCGGCGCGGGCCTTATTGGTCCAGGCAACGCCCCGGGGATGCATGATGATGGCATGGCGGTTGTACAGGATATTGACGCCAGCGCCCAGGTTCGGATCCCGATCCACTTCCGTCTGCACAAAGTCCACAGGGGTCCCTTCCCCGAAAGCAATGGCACCCTGGCCAAAGAGATAAGTAGTATAGACGCCATCTGCCACAGGGCAGCCATCATCCACGATCACCCGACGGTCCTGGTAAGTATCGAATTCCACAGAGTTGGAATCCCGTTCCGTTACGATCAGGTTCTGCTTCTTCAGGTAGGCTTTGGTAGCAGAATGCATGGCTACCGCCGTCAGCCGGTCCTGGGCGTCTCCCATCAGCTGCAGACCGTCAATAAAGGCGGAAGCAGAGATGTTGGCCGCTTTGCCGGTACCGCTGGACAGATCCAGCACATGGCTCTTCATGGAAGTGGAGGCGAATACACCAGCCAGGATAGCCAGCAGTTCCTTCTGGTACTGGCGGGCCCAGTAATCTGCCACCAAGTTCCCAATGGCTGCCATAGGATCAGATCCAGCTAGGGCGCCGGATAAGTTAGTGGCGCTCCATGCATTCTGCCGCATGATGGTGGTGGATACATCCTTGTTGGACGTAATTTTGTTCTGTTCGATTTTCGTGCCTTCCACGATGTTCTGGGCATCGCCATTCAGATCTTCGAAGAAAGGCATATTATGAGTCCGGGCCGCTTCACTGGCCAGGGCATCGAATTCCGCAGTCCGCTGGATAATGCCGGACTGAAACAGGGCAGAGCGTTCTGCCGTATGGTTGATCACATAAGGGGTAAACAATTCAGGGACGATAACGTCCGCAAGAGTCGTACCAGGCATAAATCTTTCCTCCTTAAATCTTTACCCCAGCCGCGGCGGCCATTTCCCGGGCTTGTTCGGGGTTTTCTCTCAGCATTTGGCCTTGTTTCGTCAGGTTGAAGGTCTCTTTGGCAAAGGGATTGTCAACCTGCGGACCCGTACCGCCATGGGGCTGGTAAGGATTCGTTTTTTCCTGCTTGAACAGGAAGGGCTTCTCTTTCATGAGAGCTTCCACCTGTTCCTTCAGGCCGGAGACTTTTCCGTCTTCTCCCAGGACGATGGCATCACGTTTGATCAGGCCGGAAACAATATCCAGATCCTGGACAGAATCTCCCAGGGCCAGCTTGATGGCACTGTCCATCTGGAGAGCCTTGAACCGCGCGTCCGCGGCTTCCTTCTGTTCTTTATTGGCTTTCTGGAGCCCTTCGATTTGGGCTTTCAGCTGTTCGTTGTCTCCCACTGCCTTTTTCAGGGTGGTCAGCTGTTTGTCCCGGTCAGCGATCTGGGCCGTCAGGTCCTTATTTTTCTCATTTACTTCGTTGAAGCGAGACTTCGGGATGTAAGCCCCGTCCAGAAAGCTTTTTACGTGGCTCGTGGCCGTTTCCATCTGATCAGCCTGGATGCCCAGCTGTTTCAGCAGTTCTTCAATGTTCATAGGTATCTCCTTCCGGTTTTTACCGAGGTTGACCTGCCTCGAGAGGGGATTTTAGATTGCTTCGGTTCCCGTTGTGGCAGCGGCAGCAGTAGTGGCTCCGTATGCCTTTTTGGTCTCCAGGCATTCCTGGATCATTCGACAGATTTCATATTCGTTCCGGTCCTTTACTTTGGATATCGGGAAATCTGCCCCAAACTGATCAATGTAAGCCAACAGCAGTTTAAGCATCTCCATCACCTCCTTCATCCTTCAAATCATCATAGGGATCCAGCTTGTCAGCCTGGGCTTTTTCCTCGGCTTCCAGCTCTTTTTCTTCGTCACTCACATCTTCCACAAAAGGATGATTCTTCAGCAGCGTCTTCCGGCTCACGATGCCTTCAGATTTGGCGCACATGTCAACCAGTTCGGCGTCGTTCCGAATGGCCGTCCTGGTCCATGTCTGGATGATGCCACCCTTTGTCCTGGCTAAATCTTCCTTGCCATGGAACCGGAGAATGGCCCGGATCAGCTCATTAAAGCTCAGGGAGAATTCCGTCTCTGTCATGCCTGCCTTCAATTCCAGGAGAGCATACAGAAATTTCATGGCTTCTCCGGAGGTTTTGTCCATCCCCTGCTGCTCCGGATCCACGCCCTGGCCCATGGAGAAAATGGCCTTTCGGGTAATGTCCAGCATCTTGTCCCTAGCTTCTACCGGGATATTGATGGTCAGCGTGGACACATTGCCGCCGGATCCAGTGCCCCCGTCTTCCAGGCTGATGGCTTTGTAATACTTCAGATCTTTCAGGAATTTCCCCAGATCTTCTCCGCCATAGTTGGTCAGGACGAAGATCACTTCCTGGATATCTTCCAGGTCATTCAGGAAGCCGGAGAAAACCCGGTCATAACAGTCAATCAGCTTCTTGACCTGTGCCAGATCACTTGTAGAATGGCTGTTGTTCTGGAAAGGGATAAACGGCACCCTGCCGAAATCGTGGTCAAAAACATTGGTGTTACCGTCCGGCAGACCGATGAGGAAGGCCCCGGTGGCGAACCTGGCCCAGGGAACCAGACTGCTCAGCCCTTCATCATTCCGTTTTTTGTAGGTCTGGCACTGCCGGTCATCCCAGATTTCATACAGATCCCACATGTGGCCGTCATCATCAATATCCTGATAGGCCCGCAGGCAGGCCGCCAGGCTGTGATCCAGATCAGAGGACCATACCGGGATTACCTCTTCGGACGGAACCACACCCCAGTGGAACTCGTTGTCGTTGCCTTTCCAGTAATGGACCCAGCCAATGCCGGCATTGCAGGCATTCACGCACAGTTCCATGCACTTCTTCTTGTAGGCATCTCCCAGATCTATGGAGATCTGCTCATTGGCTTCCTTGTCTTTTACGTCAAAAAGAGGCGGGGCCGTGAACATGTAGGAAGCCTTCTGATTTACCAGAAGCTGATAGAAAGAAAAGGGAATCCGGTTGTCTGCATTCCGCAGCGGATTCTCCATAGCCGATTCCCCGTTTTGGACTTCCTGCTTCTGTTTCTTCGGAGCATATAAAATATCATTATTGACCAGGTAATACCGCTTGGCCGTCATAGCCTGGGCAATGAAAGCTCCATGCCCGGCTGTATATTTTTTGATGAGCTGTTTGGCAGCTTCAATATTCATTAATCTCACCTCAGTATCCTGGCACGGCCATGAGGCATGCAGGGCTGCAGCCCATACCGCACAGCATCAATGGCGTGGTTGTTTTTATCTGGGAAGGCATTGATGATCTGCCCGTCCCGGTTTCTCTCGTATTCGTACCCGCTGAACTCCCGCCAGGCATTGGGACAGCGGTTCTGATCAATATAGATATGTGCCCGGGACTGGAGCCAGTTGATACCGAATCTGACGCTGTCCGGGCCCTTTCTGGCCCCGTTTACATTGGTCCCATACTCCCGCATCTCATAGATGCTTTTCGGCTCTGCAGAGTCCCCCAGGATTCTCACAGCAGGATACTTTCGGTTAATCAGTTCCGCCGCATTCCGGTTGGTCAGCTTCTGCTGATAGATTTCATCGAAGATGTACAGATCTTCATGTTTAGCGTCGTAGTGCATGGCCACAAAGGCCAGCGGATCCACAGCAAAGCCAAAGTCCAGACCAAAATATCTGCGATCAAACTGTCCAATCTGTTCTACCGTCATGGGTAGCGCTTCCACATTGTCGAACACAGCCCCGCCGGTGCCGGTCACTTCCCCAAGGTAAACATGCTTGTAGAGTGTTTCGTTTTTCTGCTTCAGCTTTTCTGCTTCCAGGAAGAACTGTTCCCCCAGCCATTCCCTGGGAACGTCCAAGTAGGAAGATGTATGAACAATCCGGTCCGGCATATCCACCAGGGCATCCTGATTCACCCATGAATCTCTGGATTTTGGTGGGTTATAAGAATAGAAAACCCAGTATTCCGGCCCGCCCCGGAGCAGGGACCGTAGTGTAGTGTCAATTTCTGAAGGCCCGGAGAACTCTGCCAGTTCCTCGAACCACACAATGCCAAAATAGCCATTGGAACACTTGATAGACTTCCCTTTGTTCTCTTCATCTAGGCCCCGGAACAGGATTTTCTGCCCGGTCGGCAGGTAGGTCAGCTCCAAGGGTGAAAAGGTCTTTTTCCAGTAGGCTGCCACCCCCAGCTGCTGTATGGCCCACAAGAGCTGTTCAAAAATGGAGTTTCTGGCCGTGTTTCCGACTTTCCGGAATGCCACTCCGTTCACATTTGGATGCTTCATCATCTGAAGGATAATTTCCACACTGATGAAGGAGGATTTCGTGCTGCCACGGCCGCCCCGCAGCCAGTAATGGGTGTAGTCATGGTGTTTCACTGCCCGGTGCAGGCCATAGAAAGATGGAGCCAGGAGGCTGGATAAGCTCACACGAACTGCATCACTCATTACCCCCGCCCCCTTTCATCAATATCATCTACTATCACTGGGACAGGCGCATTTTCCAGCTTCAGCTTGTCGTTATAGATGCCATAAACCCTGCCCAGCAGTTCCGCTGCCTTGTTCCGGTCCCGGCTGGCAACCCTCACCTGCATTTTTCTGGCAGAGCTCCGGCCGTCTCCAGTGCCTTCCACAACAACAGTTTCATCCATCTGCTGGCCTCTCATGACTGCCGTCAGATACTCTAGCACTTCAGTGGCATCCGCCGTCCTCTGGCTCTTCAGTTCGGCCAGCCGGGCGTCAATGGCGGATTTAATCCTAGGTTTTCCTAGGTTCTCCAATCCTATTGCCTCAGCCGTCTTTTTCGAGTACCCGGCCTTCCTTGCTGCTTCCGTGGCATTCCCACCGGTTTCGATGTAATAGTCCACAAATTTGGTCTGTTTTTCAGTTAACTTGTGACTCATTACATCACCACCTAAATAAAAAAGACGCCCTGACGGACGTCTTCAATAAGCATATGAAGAAGGGGCCCATGCCAGGCCCCTTTCCTCCTAGGTTGTGGATCTCAGGAGGCATTGAGTAGGAAGTGCAGGAGCTCGGCAGATTTCAAGTCTGCTGCCCCCCAAACTTTCACACTACTATTGTACCATGTTAAAAGCGGCATTTCTGTCGATTTCTGTCGAAATGTGTGCCTAGAGAATTTCACCCTGTTCCTCGCTGGTATCCAGCTCCAGTACTCCCTGGATAGGAGAAGCCTCTGCCCCGTAAACAATTCCCGTTAGGATGTCCAGGGCCCTGCTGTACTGTCGCCGACAGTAGCTGGTGTCCTCTTCTCCCAGCCGGTTGGCGATCTGTACCCAGGTCAGCCGGCGGGTCTTGTATCCGCTCTTCCATCGAAGAATCCTGGCATAGTCTCCCGGCATCCGTTGGAGGCCTTTGTCCACCCGTTCCATCAGCAGCTTTTGGTCATAGAACTTTTTCTTTTTGGCTTCCAGCCGGGTTTCCAGTTCTTCCTGGCGCAGGCAGAAGGATTCTTCCGGGCTGGCCTTGGAACCCCCGCCATTTTCGCTGTCAGGGCCATATCTGGTTGTTTTCGGTCCCGGGATAGTATGGAGTGCAGCCGTATCCTGGATGATTTCTTCCTTGAGGATCTCCAGATTGGCTTGCAGTTCATAGCTGCATTCCAGGGCATATTTGATTCTCTTTCGATATTTCTCCTGCACCATCCTGGGGATGCACCTCCTATTTTTTGTCTTCTTTGCCGTACAGATATTCTCGCAGCATCTTGATACACTGGATGGCTTTGTCCAAATCCTGCTTCCCGTTTTTACGGGGATAGCGGTACAGGTATTTGACCGCGCATCCCAGTAGGTAAGCCTCCACACCGGTGGCCGTAGACGTCATGATTTTCACCACTTCGATGGCTTCCACTCCACGAAAGGTATAGTGATCCGGGTGCTTGATCATATCCCCTTCCCGTTTTTTCGGGGGGTCGGTATATTCTTCCCGTAACATTTTAATGCACTCAATCGCCAGGTCCAGGTCATGTGTTCTGTTCCTTCGAGGATAGCGGTAGAGCAATTTTATGATGGCTCTCATCAGATAGCCATCTTTACTTTCGGCTTCCCCGTCCATGATTCGGACAGCCTCGATGGCTTCCCTGCCCCTGAAAGTGTATTGGTCCGGGTGCCGGATTAAATCTCCCATAGGCTTTTTCATCTTGAGATGGTAGGGACATTTGGCCGCAGCCTTCTGGATGGTGTCCCGATAAATCCGACAGCGATAGAGGACGCAGAGCCTCTTGCCGTCCCAGAAGAAATCTTCAAGGTCACAGTAGTCACATTTCACACAGCGTTCCTGTTCAGTGTTCATCGAATATGATTCCTCCTCATAAAATCCCGCATGCACCGGTAGGTGCAGAATCTTTTTACCTGGCGCATGTAGTAAATCCTCCAGGGCCATTTGCCTGTAGTACCTTCGAAGTAGGTCAATTGGCAGTTGGCACACTGGTGGAAAGTACCCACATAGCTCAGCTTGTAATGGTTTTCACTCATAAGCAGCTCAACTCCCTTGAGATGACATTCTCCTCATTTTTCAACCTTTCCCGCAGCTTGCTGATCCGGTCCAGTGCCTGGATTAGCACGTCATGTTCCTGGCTCCTGGTGGCCGTTGGATTAATTTTCATGGACAGATAGGCAAACTCTGCTTCCGCAGTCCCCAATGCATTGCTAATGTTTTGAAGATTGACTTTGAGTTCCAGAAGGGTATCATTCATTTATTTTCCTCCTTTGCAAATTCAGCCATAACCTTTGCAATATGGTCAGTCACCCTCTTAAGCCGGACGTCCCCGAACCCGAATTCCGCCCTCAGGGCATCCCGGCAATCACTGATGCCCAGGTTGTAGATCTGGCTGCTGTACTCCAGCAGCCACAGCCTAAAATCCGGCAGGCTCATAGCCTTAATCTGCTTTAACTGCTGTCGGCTAACACCGGGGATCCTGATTCCCTGTTCCATTATGACAGCGCCTCCTTCATTCGCTCCCATTTCATGCTGTACATGCTCATTTTCATTCCTCCCGATATGGGCAAATAGTCACCTCAAAACATTTCTTTTCAGCACAGCCAGTACATGTCACAAACGGCCAAAGCCTGTCATACTCCTGGAACTCCTTGGGGCTTGCCCACTGACATCCAGTGCAGCGCTTTTTAATTCTGGCTTCCTGCTTTTTGGCGTCCACGACTTTCATGGCTTCCCTCCTGCTTCCCATTCCCTGTAAAGACGGAACCATGCTGATGCTTCCATGGTCACCTTCCATCCGGTCCCGTTTTTCCGATGGAATACAACCGGAATGTGTCCAGTAGTCTTGCCTGCATCCCTGGAAGCCTGGGCCAGGGCATCATCCAGGTTCAGGTGCTCCACCCGTTTGACTTCGATGTGAATGCCCGGTAACCCTACCACATCGGCAGTGCCATCTTCATTGTTTCCACAGTACTGGGCAGAGCGCCTGGCTTCATAGCCCTGTGCCCGGCAGAGCCGGACCACTTCCAGCTCCCCGTTCTTGCCTTTCTTCTTTCCGTTGATCAATGATTTCACCATCCCTTCTTCAACAGATCTTCAACAGCTCTTCAGCAATCTCAGCTCTCCTTTCGGGGGGTATCCATAGATGGATAATTTATGACTTCCTCAATAGCTGCTGCCACAAAGTTGCAAATCGGTTCGTCCAGATGGTAGTCTCCCGTTAAATGGTGCCATCCCTTTCTGTACCTGCATATTCCTTCGTTAATAAAATTTTCGAGATTTTCAAAGCTTGCTAAGGCATCTTTAGTGACTTCCCCTTCTTCTTCCAACTGATATCTGATAAACTCATTGACAAAGTCAGTTGCGTTTACCTTGAAATTCAATTCCCGAATCCAATCGATGTAGGCCAGCTTATCCTGGATACGGTATTCTTCAGCCGTATGTTCCGTATAGGCACAAAACGAATTCCGGATTTGCTGCCTGAATTGGTCAGTCACCACAGACTGAGGAGTAATCCTCACTTCAACGCCTCTTGGAAAGTACAAAATCTTTTCCATTTGTTTTTCTCCTTTCGTTAACCATTTTTTATAATACGTTAACACTTTTAAATTTCTGGAAATCACTTTTCAATGTGTCTGCCTGATGGATAGGAGAGGGACATGTGTGTGGGGAGATTTCATCCCCACACATGTTCCCCTATCCCATCAAGGACACATATAGGAATGGACATGACTATATATATAAACTGTCGTGTCCACATGCGAATAATAATTATCAATTATTATTCTTTACAAGATACCCATCTCGGGACATTAATTCCGTCTGTTCTTTTAGGTATCGCTTGAGTGTTTTGACCGAAATTTCCAGGTATTCCGCTACATCTTCCATCGAAGCTTCTCCAGCTTCGTTCACACAGCAATCAAAAGCAGCCGGGAGCATTTCCTGCTTGCTTCTGGATTTTGCCTGCCGGGCTTTGACTCCTTCCTTACGTCCGTCTTCCCGAATGGTTTCGATGCTGCCCTCTTCCGCTGCCATGGACAGAAGGCCGCTGGCATCCGGTATGTGAATGGGATACTGGAAGAACACATTAACCGGCGGAAATTTGGGGAACTCCCGGAGAGTCCCGTCAATCCGCCAGGCGGTAGAAATGTCGTCTGGATCCTGGTTCTTCACCCGCAGCTGGATCATATCCAGCATGGCATCCGGGTCCCGGGCAAATACCCCGCTGCCGCTGGCCCGGTCCATGGACTTCTTGAAGCCCTGGTTCCCCTTACTGTGGTGGTGACAGTAAATCACGGCACAGCCCAGTTCCGTGCAGATCTTGTCGAACTGATTACAGAAATGGGCCATCTGGTCAGCGCTGTTTTCGTCTCCTGTGATAACCTTGTAGATCGGATCGATGATTACCGCCATGTATTTCTTGTTAGCGGCTCGCATGATCAGCCTGGGAGCCAGTTTATCCATAGGGATTGCCTTGCCCCTCAGGTTCCAGATGTCGATGTTTCCAAGATTATCCGTAGGCAGCTGGAGAGCTCGGTACACGTCCCGGAACCGGTGCAGGCAGCTAGCCCGGTCCAGTTCCAGGTTTACGTACAATACCCGTCCCTGGGCGCAGTCGAAGCTCCCCAGCCATTTGGTGCCGTTGGCGATGGCAATGGTCAGTTCGATCAGGGCAAAGGATTTCCCCGCCTTGCTGGGCCCGGCGATCAGCATCTTGTGCCCCTGTCGGAGTACCCCGCCAATGAGAGGGTCAGCCAGTTCCGGCATATTATTCCAAACATCGGCCAGGTCTTCCGGGTTGGGCAGATCATCGTTGACAGTCTCGAACCATTCCTTCCATTCCTCCCAGCTTTGTTTCCCGATGTTGGTATCCACCAGGAACTGCTTGTGGTCACCCCGCCAGCAGCCGGGAATCCGGGATAGCCGGGAGGGGTTCCTGTTCTGCTGGTCGATCTGGAGTCCGTTCTTCTGGCAGACCTTGTACAGGGATTCCACGCGCTGCCGATATTCCACCATGTCTTTGGCATCGATCCGCACCAGGGCATGGAGGCTTTTGCCGCCGCTGTAAACCAGAGTGGCTACCGGCAGCTGGAGAATCCGGATGGCTTCGTTCTGCTTTTCCAGGGAGAGGGAATCCGACTCTACCAGGGCATATTTGAAATCCGTCACATCGTCGTTCTTGACCCCTTTGCCATCCAGGGGGTTAATCCGTATCCAGACACCGGCGTTATGGTCATAATCTCCCAGGGCATTGGTGATGTCTCCATTGCATTTCTCCAGGGATTTGATGATTTCCCCGGCTGTCCGGTCCCAGTGGCCTGCATTGGCCGGGATGTATTTTCCGGCCCGTTCGTCCTGCTGGGTGGATTCCGTCACATAACAGATCCGGTCGTTGTAGTCATACAGGGTGGAAAGGAATCTGATCATCTCCTGGACCGGCTTCCAGCTGCTACCCGGTTCGAAAAATTTCTTCCCGGTCAGCAGGTTGGAATTCACCAGGACGCCCTTGTCCGGATCTTCTGTAATCACATCATCCCAGGCCAGCTCCCGGGATTCTTTCTTCTGGCTGCTCCAGCCATTGGCTTTGGCCATTTGAGTGATAGTGGCCCCTGTGATGGGGTTGGGATTGCCCCGGAAGCCGCTCCATTTTCGGGCGCATTCTCCCGGGTGGTAACGCTGAGGATCGTTCTGACTCCACCCGTCCCAGGCCTCCAGGGGAAAGCCTTCCGCCTGGAGACCCATCCCCACCTGCAGCCATTCCTCATAGCTGCAGGCAGCAGGGTCGATATAGGGCAGCAGTTCCACAAGATTGATCCTGCTCATGCTTCAATGTCCTTTTCCGGGTTGTAGGTGGCCGGGATGATCCCTTCCGGGATATGCCAGCCGTTTTCACTGATCTGCCCGATCATGCTGCTGGCAGCAGCAAAGCTCCAGGTCCCCACATGGGGGAACCCCTTCCGTTCCAAGAACCGGATCTGTTTCGGTGTGGAAAGATGGAGCCCTTGTCGTTCCTTTAGCCGGTTAATCAGGAGAGACGCCAGCCCGGCATTGGCCACTTCATCTGCAAAGATGCCGTGGTCCCGCAGGTATTCAATCTGCTTCTGGGAGGCAGGTGCCTTTTCCCAGTCAAAAGTGGGGACATAATCGGATAGGTCTTCGGAAGAAATACTGATGGCGAACTGGATGGGATCCACCAGCTTTCGTTTCCGGGTGCGCATCTCCTGTAGCTCCCGGGCCAGGGCCGCTTCCCGCTGGGCTACGATATCGGTGGCAGCCTTTTCTTCCGCTTCTTCCAAGTCGATGGCTTCCCCTGCTGCTTCTTCCAGGTTGGCTGTCATTTTGTCGGCCACTTCCTGTTTCTTGCAGATCAGGGATGCCGGCCGGCACAGATCGTGGCGGGATGTGTTCCACAGGAAATCCAGGAGCAGCAGTTCCCCTTTCCCTGGAAACAGCCGGGTTCCCCTGCCCACACACTGGCAGTACAGTGCCCGGATCTTGGTGGCCCGCAGCATCACCACGCAGTCCACGGCCGGGCAGTCCCAGCCTTCCGTGAGCAGCATGGCGTTGCAGAGCACGTTGTATTTCCCGGCATCGAAATCCGCCAGGATTTCAGCCCGATCCTGGCTATTCCCATTGACTTCTGCTGCCCGGAACCCGTGCCGGTTCAAGATATCCCGGAACTTCTGGGCAGTGGCTACCAGGGGCAGGAATACCACCGTCTTACGGTCCCTGCAGTACTTTTCCATTTCTGTAGCAATCTGTTCCAGGTAGGGGTCCAGTGCATCCCCCAGCTGGCCGGCAGAATAGTCGCCGGCTGATGTTTTCACCCCCTGGATGTCCAGGGTGAGAGGGATGGTCAGAGCCTTGATCTTGCACAAATATCCGTCATGGATGGCCTGGGGCAGGGTATATTCATAGGCCAGGGAATCGAAATATTCCCCCAGGCAGGCCACATTCTGCCGTTCCGGGGTAGCCGTCACTCCCAGGACGTCTGCATCCTGGAAGTGGTTTAGCACCCGTTGGTAGCTTTCTGCCAAAGCGTGATGGGCTTCGTCGATGATGATAGTGCCATACTCATCCGGCCGGAATTGTTTCAGCCGCTGGGGCTGCATGAGAGTCTGGACACTTCCCACCGTAATCCGGTAGAAGCTATCCAGAGATGTTTCCGGCCCTTTCTCTTTGGCACATTGGAGCCCGGTTGCGCTGGCAATCTTATCCTGCGCTTGATTCAGGAGCTCATCCCGATGTGCTAGGATGAGCACTTTCTTTCCTTTGCTGACCATATCTTTTGCTACCGTAGCAAAACAGATGGTTTTTCCCGTACCGGTAGGAAGGACAAGCAGAGTCCGTTTATGCCCGCTGTTCCATTCGTTTTCTACTGCCTGAACAGCTTCCTTCTGATACGGTCTGAGGCTCATAGCCATTTAGAATGTGCCAGCCTGGAAAGAGGCAGTCGCGGGCGCTGCCGGTGCAGGTTGCTTGATGTCCTTGGGATCGATGAAGTACTTGATGTCGTTGTATTCCTTGCCGTTATAGGTCCGGGGCTTCACATGGCACATCCCGGTGGAGCCAGGGACGGCTTGCCAGTTCATCCGCAGCGGTTCCCCGTGCTTTTTCTGTCCAATGGCCAGGAAGAAAGAAGCCAGGGCCCATTCCTGGGTGCTGTGGAGGTACAGGTTGTGGGGAATTTCTACCACTGGTTCTTCGTCCTCCGGCTTTTCGTAGACCAATACCTTCAGCTGGGCATTCCAGCAGGTCGGGATCTTGCTCCCAGGTTTAGGATTGTACCGCTTTTTCTCAAAACCGGCGATCAGGAACCGGTAATCCCCTTCCGGCAGAATGACATGGGGCTTGCTGCCCCCTTCAGCGGTAATCGTAGAATTCCAGTCCAGTTCGTGTTCCTGATTTTGATTTACAATAGTTCCCATTTCTTCAAAAGCCATTTTTCATTCCTCCTGTTAACTGTTTTGGTCAATAAATGCTTTGATCTGGGGCCAGGCTCCCAGGAGGACGCCTTCCAGGAATTCCTGGTCATAATCCATGATGCTCATGTCTTCCGGATAGTAGCCACGGGCTGCCACTGCCTTCCGAACCTTGTTTTCCGTGATTTTTTCCGTCTTCAGCAGGTCGAACACCTTGCGGATTGTGGCCTGCTTCGGGTCCGCGGCCATGACTTCTTCGGCTGTGACTGCCGGAGGCTGCTGCGGTTTGGCAACTTTTGGCGGTTCCTGCTGCGGTTCCGCAGCAGGGTCAGGAGCCTTCTGGATACCGACTCCTGGGATGAACCGGGCAATGCTTTCGTATTCGAAAGGCATTTCCATGGGTAGTCCCCAGCGGTTCTTGGCGTCCCAGGTGCTGGCATGCTGGGTGTACATAACCCGTTTGCCCCCTACCCCTTTCTTTTTACCGTTGTCATCTGCCACCACTACCGTCTTGTAGTTGATGAACAGCAGTGCATCCGCCCATTCCTTGACGATGGCAGCCGTCTGGGCCGTGGTCTTCTTGTTCAGCTTCAATTCCCACCGGTCGTAGGCTCCCATTTCGTCCGGCTGTTCGAATTTTCGAATCTGGGCATGGGCGTTCAGCACCACATTGATGCCAGCTTTCACGCTCAGGTTCAGGGCTTCTAGCAGTTTGGCGAATTCTTCCAGCAGCTTCACGTACCCGCTGCCGTAGCCGAAATCTTCGATGCTGCCCTTTTTGTTGACGGCGCATACATGCTGGATGCACAGCTTTTCCGCCCAGTCGGCAGTATCCACCACCACCGTCTTGCAGGGTCGCTCCCGATTGATTTGGCTGATCAGGGACAGCAGCATTTCCCAGCTGTTGATGCCCTGGATCCGTTTCACGTCCAGCTGGCTGGTGCTGTCCTCGATATCCAGGAACAGCGGGTCCGGGAAGTGACTGGCAAAAGTGCTTTTCCCAATGCCCTCGGGGCCGTAAACCACAACCTTCTGAGGTCGTTTCAACACTCCACTGGTAATCTCCATTACGATACCTCCTTAAAACGCTCCTGCCGTGAATTTCGGCTTGCTGGGGGCAATTTCATCGGTTGTCCCCTTGACCATTCCGTCTTCGATGATGATGCTGCATTCGGCTCCCGTGGATACCCGGGTGGCGATGACCTGGAGCCCCTGGTCCTTCAGCCATTCTCCGAACTTCTGGAGGGTATCCAGATCCATCTGTTCTAATTTGTCCATCAAGACAAAACCGCATTCCGGGTTCAGCTTCCGGACGATGGCTGTGGCCACCTTAAGCTGTTCTGCTCCGCTCATGCCGTCCCAGGGAATGCTGTTGTAGATCAGCTTGCCTTCTTCCACCGAAAGCCCCGGCAGGGGGAGATCGGCTCCATCCAGTAGGGCCTGTTTTTTGTTCCTGACGTCATCCAGGGCATCCGTTAGCTGGTTGTATTTCAGACTGTAGCTGTCGGCTTCTTCTTCCGCTTTTTTCTTGTCTTCATTGATCCGGATCTTTTGGTTGATTTCTTCAATGTCGGCAATGTTCTTTTCCAGTTCAGCGGTGCTTTCGTCTTGAAGATCTTCAGCTGCTTTTCGGGCAATCATGCAGTCCTGTTCTGCCTTTTCTAGTGCCGTCTTGGCCTGTTCATAAGCTGCCCGGGCCTGCTTCAGTACCTGGTCATAGTGGGCGGCGTTTTCTCGTTTCCTTTGGTTTTCCCCATTTTTTGCCAGGATGGACTGCTGCTGTTTGATCAAATCGCTGGCACTGATGGGAGTTTCCGGCAGGTTCGGGTAACTGGGCATGTTTTTGGCTGCCTTTTCTTTCATATCCCGGTACCGGCCGATTTCCGTCCGCTGGAAGTACAGCTTCTTTTCCTTCTCTTCCAGGGCGGTCAGCTGGTCCCCTACTCCGATGATTTTCAGCAGGGTATCCGCTTTTTCTTTATCGGTGGCAGATAGGAAAGCCGGCAGGTCCAGAGCCAGTTTGCTGATGAAGGCATCCAGGAGCCGCTGTCCGGACTTTTTGCCAGTAGCATCCACTACTTTTAGGGCACTATTCACCCCCTTCCGTTCCACCACCAGGCCATTATCCAACTCGATGTGGATGGAAGGCGGTACCAGGGCCCCGGTCCGCTGAGGGACAGAAGGCCGGTACTTTTCTCCGCCCAGTCCCCACATAATGGCATCCAGGACAGAAGTTTTGCCCTGGCCGTTCTTTCCGCCGATGATGGTAAGGCCGTTGGCAGAAGGTTCCAGCTTGACCGCCTTCACCCGTTTGACGTTCTCGATTTCCAGCGTATTGATTTTCATACTTTTTCCTCCGTGGTATACTAGAGGTGAATCGGGATAGATTCACCAGGTCCGCCAGCACTGCCATGCTGACGGGCCTCTTTGTTTCCGTTCATCATTGGCTTACCCCCAGATTGCCAGGTTGATGGCGACAATAAGCAGGCTGATTGCCCCGAAGAAGCCAATCACGATTCCCTGGAACCGGGGACCCAGGACGTCAAATCCGTCAGTCAACGTATCAATCAGCATCAGGAGCACATCCAAAGCCATCCGGATTATCAAATACGGCAACAGGATCATCGTCACCAGGATTGGTGCATTCTTCGGCGTCTTCTTCATCTTCCTCATCCTTTCCATACTCAGGAAATCCGTCTTCCATCGCATCACAGAGCTCAGAAGCCAATTGCTTCATGTTTTCGAACTTTTCCAGACTTACCAGGACAACTCCGGCGCCATCCAGCGTGAAGAAGTTTTTGGAGGCCTCCATGACCGAATCAAGAAGCACATCCACTTTATCCAGGAATTCGTCCGTAATTTCATACGTCATTTTCATGCCTCCCTATCAATTCCCGCAGATCTATAAACAAGGCATCTGCGATTTTCCACCAGGTTTTGATACTGAAATTTCCGTAGCCATTGAGGACCTTGTTGTAATGACCCTCACTAAGACCCAGGGACAGGCTGAACTGTCTCTTGGATACCCCTCGATGGTGCCGGATTTTTTCCAGGTTTTCCATTCCTGTCCGATGTTCTTCCGGACTGAGGTACAGCAGCAGATTTGGTTCTGTCTTGACCAAGTCACTGAGCCGAAGCCCTAGGGCATGGGCCAACTTGATCAGGTCAGCCGGTTTCGGCTTTTGGATTGCCCCTGCTTCGAACTGCTGCACCCAGCTGGCATCATGACCTATAGCATCGCCGATGTAGGACCCTGACAATCCATTAGCAAGGCGGTAGTATCGGGCATTGGCCCGGATGGTTTCCATCATTGCATCATCCATCACATTCCCTCCTCTGAAATCGCTGTCAAAAGAGCCAGGGCAGCAGAACGGATTCTCTGGTTCCTTGCCCTTTCGTTGGCCAGCTCAGTCTGGAGCTGGCGGAATTGGCACGGGCTGTACTCTTCCTGGTTCTGTTTGAGCTTTGCCAGGGCATATACGTCTTCTGCCCGGAACCGTACTCCTGGCAGATCTTCGAGTTGATTCAGGACGTGCCGATTTCGCATGTCGTAAATGGATGAAATCCCAACATTCAAGATTTCCGCCGCTTCGTCGGCTTTCAGGACTAGTTTCTCCATGGTCATTCCCCCCCTTACAGATTGTTTTATAGAATTATTTTCTAGTCTGAAGGCGCAAAATTAATGTAGTCAGAGGGGAAATTATATGCTTCAGAAATCTTGTGCTGGAAAATAGGATTCACCAGCCCAGGGTTTCTTTCCCATTTAATCAGCGTATCCTTGCTGATTCCAATGGCCTTTGCGCCGTCCAGCAGGGTTAATCCTGCGTTTACTCTCGCTGCACGCAGGGAAATTTGTACCGGCATCATGCTCACCTCCTTTTGGTTCACACGCATAGTATACTAGAATATTTTTCTAGTGTCAAGAAAATGTTTCTAGTTTTATCGTATTTTTGTTGTTTTAAAAAGAAAAATATTCTATAATATAACCATAATCACATTAAGGAGGCACAAGATTATGCCTACATCTGAAGAATTGAGAGCCTTATTTAGTAATAGATTATCTGCTTTGCTCAATGAACATAATATCAATCAGGCTGAGCTGGCTAAAATACTGGGCGTTAGTGAGTCAACTGTTGGGAAATGGATGCTTATGAAGTCTTTGCCTAGAATGGGTATCATTCAAAAGCTATCGGATTATTTTGGTGTTCCAAAAAGCTATTTCCTGGAAGAAGCCGCTGAAAAGAAACAAGCTTACTATCTTGATTCTGAAACTGCCCGGCTGGCTCAGGAATTAAAAGATAATCCTGGACAAAGGATTTTGTTTGACGCATCCAGGGATCTCACTCCTGAAGATATAAAAATAGTCATGACTGTGATAAAAGGTCTCAAAGCAAAGGAAGGATTAGATGAATGACGATCATCTTGACTTATCAATCCCTCCCACCACATGTTCCCGCTCTTGTCCATGCCAACCATGATGATTCATATACGATTATCGTAAACAAAAATCTTTCTGAAGAAGGTCGAAAAGAAGCTGTTAGACACGAAGTTAAGCATATTACCGGCGGCGATTTATACAAGGAAGCCAATGTTAACACCATAGAAGCTTCGTGTCATGGGGATACAAACAATTGTCAGATAAATGAAAATCTGGAAATCTACGTGAAAGATGGGGAATAAGGTGATGCTATGCTTATACTAATCATTATCATTATTTGTGTAATCGTTCACTTGAATAAAAAGGCGAATGAGAAAATGATTGCAGAATCTCCCATGAAGCCGAATGAGCTCGACAGATTCCGGCTCCCTGAAACCAGGGGATTTGCAAGGGTAAGTCTTCCGGTGACAAATGAATACAGGGTCCCGATGGACAGCTTTGTGGCATTTGATGTTGAGACAGCCAATGCACAGCCATACTCCATCTGCAGTATTTCTGCTGTCAAAGTGGAAAACAGGCAGTTCACAGGATCCATCACATCTTTGATCAAACCACCAGAGGCAAAATTCACAAATTCCTATATCCATGGAATTACCTGGTCAAAGGTTCGTAATTCTCCGACCTTCAAGGAATTTTATGAATCTACCTTCCGTGACTTCATCAAAGGGTTCCCCCTGGTTGCACATAATGCAAACTTCGACATGGGCTGTTTAATCTACACTGCGAAAACGGAAGGAATCGTCCTGGATAAACCACTTCTCTTTGCAGATTCTCTGCAGAGTGCCAGATATACATACCGAAACTTGAAGGACTACAAGCTGGACACCATATGCAAATATCTCAACTTCGACTTGAACCATCACGAATCATTGTCGGATGCCAAAGCCTGTGCCCAGATAATGCAGGACACCATTGATAAAGGAACCATCCCCATCATCAAATCCTTGTACAAGTTCTCGGAAGAGCTCTTTGTAAAGAGTGTATTGTATGAAGCTGAGACGTATGTCGGAGGAATCTCCTATGAATCCTTATACAAGGAAAAGCCAAAGAATTACACGAAAGACGATTTCATCCGTGACTTCGTTAATCCTGGTACCTATGCCCGTCTTGTAGATGTTTCCAATGAGATTGAATTGAACAAGCTGCATAAGGTAGATTTGCAGAAGATCTTAGCAGATGCAGGCCTTCCTACGAAGGGCCTGAAAAAGGATCTTATTGCCACCATCATAGAAAAGAAACTTGCACCACCGCTTCCTGCTGATTATGTGCATCAGTACAAAATCAGAGAAGATAAATAAAAAAATCCCTGCCGGTACTGCGAATACCGACAGGGAGAAGCGTAACCCACCTACCAAAGGGGTTTACTCTATCATTGTACCACAGAGGCCCCTTTCTGCCCAGAAGGAGGCCGATTTTTTATGGAATACAGTTTCAGTTATCGAGAAAAGAACGGATCTGTATGCCTGATTTTGTCTTACAAGGTCGGGAAAAGATGGAAGCAGAAGACCAAACAAGGGTTCAAGACCCAAAGAGAAGCCAGGAAGTACCAGGATACCCTCCTGGCCCAGGTAAAAGAAACCGCCGGGCTGACGGATGATATCCGTCTGAAAGATATCTCCCTCAGAGATTTCTTCCCGATTTTTGTCCGGGACAGGGAAAATGCTCTTGCTTATAATACGCTGCGTAACTACCATGACGGGATTGCCAACCTGGGATCCGTGGCAGATATCCCCATCCGGGATCTTACTACAGCGGAAATCATAAATGCCCTGATGGCATCTGAATGCAAACCCAGCAGCAGGAAGTCACGGCTGCGCTTTATCACCCCAGTCCTGGAGCATGCCCTGAAAATGTACAACATCATAAAGGTCAACCCCGCCAAAGGAATCAAGCTTCCCATGGACAAGGCCCCGAAAACGCTGCGGGCTTTCACCAGGGCAGAGCTGGCCGCCTTGCTGAAGCTCCTGGAGCCCTGGCCGCTCCGGCATCTGGTGGTAACCCTGGGGGCTGGCACCGGTATGCGCTTCGGAGAGATAGCCGGCCTCCCATGGGCTGCCATCGACTGGGACAAACAGGCCATCACGGTACAGCAGCAGTATGCCCAATCTGCGCACAATCAGTACAGCATAGGACCCTGCAAGACGGCCAACAGCAACAGGGTCATCCCGGCTTCAGCGGCAGTCCTTCAGGAGCTCAAAGCATGGAAGAAAACGCAGCCGATGACCATTACCGGGACAGTCTTCCCTCTGGATCGTATGCCTACGGAGCGCACCAGCATCAACACCCTGATCCGGAAACATTTTCCCGGCCGGTCTCTCCACGCTCTGCGGCACACCTTTGCGACGCTGCTGCTGTCCAGGACGGGAGACATAAACCTGGTGGCCCACGTATTGGGGGATACCGTGGGAACGGTGTCATCCATCTATGTGAATTACACCGAAGACATCAACCAGGTTGCGGTCAAGGCCATAGGATCCCTGTACTAAAAATATTTTTGCCGTATTTTTGCCGTGAGCGCAAAAAAGCCCGTATCCACTAGGGGTACGGGCTTTAAATTACTTATTTCGGGTAGTTGTTGGAGGAATTTTCCTTCAGCAATACGTCGTGGGCACCGCCTTCTACCAAGCTGGTAGCAGAAACCAAAGTCAGTTTGGCTTTCTTCTGCAATTCAGGAATGGTGAGCGCACCGCAGTTGCACATGGTGGAACGAATCTTGGAGGTGGTCAGGTTTACGTTGTCCTTCAGGCTGCCTGCGTAAGGAACGTAGGAATCAACGCCTTCTTCGAAGGACAGCTTCTTGTCGCCGCCCAGATCGTACCGCTGCCAGTTGCGGGCACGGGCAGAACCTTCGCCCCAGTACTCTTTCATGTAGGTGCCGTTGATGTTCACCTTGTTGGTAGGAGATTCATCGAAGCGGGCAAAATAGCGGCCCAGCATGATGAAGTCAGCACCCATGGCCAGAGCCAGGGTCATGTGGTAATCGTACACAATGCCGCCGTCGGAGCAGATGGGCACGTAGATACCGGTTTCCTTGTAGTATTCGTCCCGGGCTTTGGCTACTTCAATCACTGCGGTAGCCTGGCCGCGGCCGATACCTTTTTGTTCACGGGTAATGCAGATGGAACCGCCGCCGATACCGATTTTCACAAAATCAGCACCGCATTCCGCCAGGAAGCGGAAGCCTTCAGCGTCAACCACGTTGCCGGCGCCAACCTTTACAGAGTCGCCATATTTGGCACGAATCCATTCCAGGGTCCGTTTTTGCCATTCGCTGTAGCCTTCGGAGGAGTCGATGCACAGCACATCGGCACCAGCTTCCACCAGAGCAGGAACGCGCTGTTCATAGTCCCGGGTGTTGATGCCGGCACCTACTACGTGGCGCTTCTTGTCGTCCAGCAGTTCCAGCGGATACTGCTTATGGGTGGAATAGTCCTTGCGGAATACCATGTACATCAGGTTGCCGTCTTTGTCAATGATGGGCAGGGTATTCAGCTTGTGTTCCCAGATAATGTCGTTGGCTTGCTTCAGCGTAGTATCGCTGGTACCAATGACCATATCCGCTACAGGGGTCATGAAGTCCTTTACCAGGTCCGTCATTTGCATCCGGCTGATCCGGTAGTCACGGCTGGTCACAATCCCTTCCAGATGACCATGTACGGAGCCGTCAGAAGTAACTGCCATGGTAGAATGGCCGGTTCTTTCCTTCAGAGCCAGTACATCAGCCAGGGTGCAGTCAGGCCGCAGGTTGGAATCGCTGACTACGAAACCGGCTTTATAGCTTTTTACCCGGGCAACCATGGCTGCTTCGCTTTCAATGCTCTGGGAACCGTAGATGAAGGACAAGCCGCCTTCACGGGACAGGGCAATGGCCATGTTGTCGTCGGATACGGACTGCATGATTGCAGACACCAGGGGAATATTCAATGTCAAGGGTGCTTGTTCACCCTTCTTAAATTTTACCAGCGGTGTTTTCAAACTCACATTTGCAGGAATGCATTCGCTGGAAGAGTATCCAGGCACCAAGAGGTACTCACTAAAAGTGTGCGCAGGTTCATCATAAATAAAAGCCATTGTAATCCCCCTTTTGAAGTATTTTTTCTATTCTAGCACCACACTGTCACAATTGCAACAATTTATTTCAATCTTTTTAAGGCTCTCCAGGCAATATCGTGACGATAGTGCACACCTTCAAAATGGATCTTTTCTACAGCGGCGTAAGCCTTCTTCTGGGCCGCAGCAATGGAGTCGTCCACAGCCGTAACACCCAGTACCCGACCGCCGTTAGTGACAATCTGGCCGTCCTTTTCCTTGGTCCCGGCGTGGAAAACCACCACCTGGTCCAGGGCGCCAGCTTCTGCAAGGCCGGTAATGGGCAGGCCTTTGGGATAGGATTCCGGATAGCCGCCGGAAGCCATAACCACGCACACCGCAGCCTTGGTGCTCCATTTTACCAGGTCCGGCGTCAGGGTACCCGTGGAGCAGGCCACCATAATCTGAGCCAGGTCGCTGTCCAAGAGGGGCAGCACTACCTGGGTTTCCGGATCCCCAAAACGGGCGTTGAATTCTACTACCTTAATGCTGTCGCCTTTGATCATCAGGCCAGCGTACAGGCAGCCCGTGTAGGTGCGGCCTTCCTTGGCCAGGGCATCTACCACCGGGCGCAGAATGGTTTCCACCGTCTTCTGCTTCAGGGCGTCCGTCATCACCGGAGCCGGGCAGTAAGCCCCCATGCCGCCGGTGTTGGGGCCTTCGTCCCCATCGTTCACCCGTTTATGGTCCTGGGCAGCCAGCATGGGCACAATGGTCTTGCCGTCCGTAAAGGCCAGGAGAGAAGCTTCCTCCCCTTCCATAAATTCTTCGATAACCACCCGGTTGCCGGCGGTGCCAAACTTGTGGTTGCCCATCATCTCGTCCAAAGCGTCCAGGGCTTCCTGCTTGGTCATGGCTACCACCACGCCCTTGCCGGCTGCCAGGCCGTCCGCCTTGATGACGATGGGAGCGCCCTTTTCCTCTACAAAGGCCCGGGCGTCCGCCAGGTTGTCACAGACCTTGAAAAAGGCCGTGGGAATATGGTATTTCTCCATTAGTTCCTTGGAGAAAATCTTGGAACCTTCAATTTCCGCAGCCTTGGCGCTGGGTCCAAAAATGGTCAGGCCCCGGCCTCTGAAAACGTCCACAATCCCGGCCACCAGAGGGGCTTCCGGCCCCACTACGGTCAGGTCGATTTGATGTTCCTCAGCCCAGTCCGCCAGCCCTTCCAGGTTGGTTACGTCCAGGTCCACACATTCTGCCAGGTTCTTCATGCCGGGATTGCCCGGTGCTGCATATACTTTATCCACACTGGGGCTTTGGGCCAATTTCCATACCAGGGTATGTTCCCGGCCGCCGCCGCCAATTACCAATACCTGCATCTTGCTCCCCCTTATGCCTTTTCGCTGTCCAGCTGCTTTTTCAGATAGGCGCTGATGGCCGTATCATAGGCTGCCGTATGGGCAAAGGCTTCCTGGGCCAGCATTTTCCGGGTATGCAGGTCGATATCGCCCTTTTCGTCCAGCAGCTTCATCAGGCCTTCATAACGGTCCGGATTGGTGATGATCACCACATCGTGGAAGTTCTTGGCAGAAGCCCGCACCATGGCAGGGCCGCCGATGTCGATGTTCTCGATGGCTTCCGCTTCCGTTACGCCAGGTTTGGCAATGGTCTGTTCAAAAGGATACAGATTGCACACCACCAGGTCGATGGGGCGAATGCCGTTGTCCTTCATGTCCTGCATATGCTGGGGATTGCTGCGGATGGCCAGAATGCCCCCGTGAATTTTCGGGTTCAGGGTTTTTACCCGGCCGTCCATCATTTCCGGGGTACCGGTCACGTCACTGACATAGGTGACAGGAATCCCTGCAGCCTTGATGGCTTTCATGGTGCCGCCGGTGGAAATGATTTCAATGCCTTTCTTATGCAGGAAAGCAGCCAGTTCCACAATGCCTTTTTTATCGGATACACTCAACAATGCTCTTGCAATGGTCATAACGCGCTACTCCTTCCGGATTTTTACTTTTCTGCCTTTGACTTCCAGCCGATTTTCCGCCCACAGCTTCACCACTTCCGGCAGGATGGTATGTTCCTGCACCAGAATCCGGGCAGCCAGGGTATCGTGGGTATCCTCATCCATGACAGGCACCGCAGCCTGCATAATGATGGGCCCCGTGTCCATGCCGGCATCCACAAAGTGCACCGTGCAGCCGGCAATCTTTACCCCGTAGTTCAGTGCCTGTCCCTGGGCGTCCAGGCCCGTAAAGGACGGCAAAAGCGCCGGGTGGATGTTGATAATCTGATGGGGCCAGGAGTTTACAAAATCAGCGCTCAAAATGCGCATAAAGCCAGCCAGGACCACCAGTTCCACCTGTGCGTCCCGGAGCTTTTTGTCGATGGCCGCCTCAAAGGAGGCCTTGTCCTTGTAATCCTGCCGGGCAATGGCATAGTGGGCAATCCCCGCCTTTTGGGCCCGTTCCAGGGCGTAGGCTTCCGGACTGTCACTAATCACCACAACCACTTCTATAGGAAGGTTTTCTTCCCGGATTTTGTCCAGGACGGCCTGAAAATTGCTTCCCCGGCCGCTGACCAAAACCCCGATTTTCCGCTTATTCACCGAATACGCCGCCTTTCAGCACAGTCTTCTTGGTGCCGGGTACCACTTCACCCAGTTCGTAGAAGGTTTCCCCTTCAGCCTTCAGATGCGCCCGCAGAGCCTCGGCTTCTTCCGGAGCCACAACCAGGACCATGCCCACGCCCATGTTGAAGGTGCGGTACATTTCCGGCCAGGGCACATTGCCCCATTCCTGGAGCTTCTTGAAGACCATGGGTACTTCCCAGGCATCTGCATGTACCAGGGCGTCGCAGCCTTCCGGCAGGATCCGGGGAATGTTGTCGTAGAAACCGCCGCCGGTAATGTGTACCATGCCGTGGAGGTTGAACTTGTGAATCAGCGGCAGCACCGTGCGGGGATACAGCCGGGTAGGCGTCAGCAGTTCTTCGCCCAGGGTTTTGCCAAATTCCGGAATCATAGTGTCCACGGACAGGCCCTGTGCTTCAAAGCAGATCTTCCGCACCAGGGAGAAGCCGTTGGAATGCACGCCCGTAGAAGGCAGGCCCAAGAGCACGTCCCCCGGTTTTACCTGGTCCCCGGTAATCATCTTGTCCCGTTCCACAACGCCCACGGAGAAGCCGGCAATATCGTATTCATCTTTGGCATAGAAGCCGGCCATTTCCGCCGTTTCCCCGCCAATCAAAGCACAGCCGGATTCCTTGCAGGCCCCGGCCACACCCTTAACGATGTCGGCAATCTTCTGGGAGTCTACTTTTGCCGCAGCAATATAGTCCAGGAAGAACAGCGGTTCAGCACCCTGCACCAGGATATCGTTGACGCACATGGCCACAGCGTCCTGACCAATGGTGTCGTGACGGTCCATCATAAAAGCAATCTTCAGTTTGGTGCCCACGCCATCGGTACCGGATACCAGGACCGGATCCTTGTACTTATTGCCCAGGGCAAACAGGCCGCCGAAGCCGCCCAGGTCCCCGATTACTTCCGGACGGTACGTAGCCCGCACACTGTCCTTCATCAATTCAACGGCTTTGTTGCCGGCATCAATATCTACACCTGCATCTGCATAGGTAATAACCTTTTTCTCAGTCACGCTGTTTCCTCCTCAGCAACTCGTCTCAAACTGGAATTTGGAGCCCAGCTCCATTTCTTTATCTGCTCCATCTGGATACTTGGCGTTGAAGCAGGCATAGCACATATCATCGGGGTTCAGCACGGACAGGGAACTGCGCAGACCTTCCATACTAATATAATGAAGGCTGTCAGCCTTGATGTATTCCCGGATTTCTTCTTCCGTCTTGCTGGCGGCAATCAGTTCCTTCCGTTCAGAAGTATCAATGCCGTAGTAGCAGGAATCCATAACCGGAGGAGAGCTGATGCACACGTGCACCGCCGTAGCCCCGGCATCCCGCAGCAGCTGGACAATCTTGCCGCTGGTAGTGCCCCGGACGATGGAGTCGTCCACCATCACCACGGATTTGCCGGCCACCAGGCTCCGGTTGGCATTCAGCTTCAGGCGTACCGCGTTCAGCCGCTGCTTTTGGGTGGGCTGAATGAAGGTACGGCCAATGTATTTGTTCTTGGTCAGACCTTCCACAAAGGGAATGCCTGCTTCCAGGCCGTAGCCAATAGCAGCAGGGGTACCGGAATCAGGCACGGAGATAACAATATCCGCCTTGATGTTCTTGGTTTCCCGAGCCAGCTGCCGGCCCATGTTGATCCGGGCCTGGTAAATGCTTTCCCCGTCCATAATGCTGTCCGGACGGGCAAAATACACGTATTCAAACACGCAGTGGGCCAGATGTTCCGGCTTGTGGGTGCTGTACATAATGCTCTTGGGTTCGGCGTTTTCATCGTCAATGACAATCATTTCGCCGGCTTCCAAATCCCGCACGTATTTGGCCCCTACCAGGTCCAAGGCACAGGTTTCCGAAGCCACCACCCAGCCCTTGTCCAAGCGGCCCAGGCACAGCGGCCGGAAGCCATAGGGATCCCGGAAAGCAATCAGCTGTTCGTCGTTCATAATCAGGATGGAAAAGGCACCCTTAATGGTGTTGGCAGCTTCCGCCACCCGTTCCGGCAGCGTTGCTTTCCGGCTCCGGGTAATCAAAGACAGCACCACTTCGCTGTCCACCGTGGTCTGGAACATAGTGCCTTCCTTGGCCAATTGAGAACGCAGCTGGGCTGCATTGGTCAGGTTCCCATTATGGGACAGGGCCAAGTTGCCGCCATCATAAAAAACTTTCAGAGGCTGAACATTGTAGGGAATGCTGGAACCCGTAGTGGAATAACGCACGTGGCCAATAGCCATATAGCCGTCCAGTCCCCGGACCCCGTCCTTGAACACATCATTGACCAAACCCATGGCCTTTTTGATATGCATATGGCGGCCGTCGGATACGGCAATGCCGGCACTTTCCTGGCCTCTATGCTGCAGGGCAAACAAGCCCCAGTAGGTATTGAGCGCTACATCATCTTTTTTCGAATAAATGCCGAATACGCCGCATTCTTCGTGCAGCTTATCCTCTGCAAAGTCTCTTTCCGTCATAGTTCCTCCTGAACTTATTGCTTATTGGCCGCAGCGCGGGTGGCAGCCAGTTTTTCGCCTTTTGCTTTTACTTCTTCCTGCATTTGTTTTCTATGGGCAGCCAGTTTTTCCACCAGTTCCGGATACTTTTCAGCCAGGATTTGGACAGCAAACAAAGCCGCATTCTTGGCCCCGTTAATGGCCATGGTAGCCACAGGGATTCCAGAAGGCATTTGGACAAAGCTCAAGAGAGCGTCTACGCCATTTAAGGCCGTAGCATTGATAGGCACGCCGATCACCGGCAGGGTGGTATAGGAAGCAATTACGCCGCCCAGATGAGCCGCAGCCCCGGCAGCCGCAATAATCACTTCTACGCCCCGGTCTCTGGCACCGGCAGCAAATTCCTTTACCAGCTCAGGAGTGCGGTGTGCACTGGCAACCACAACTTCCACTTCAACGCCGAAATCCTTCAAGGTTTTTTCAGCAGGTTCCAAAACAGGCCAATCAGAATTACTTCCCATAATCAATGCAACTTTCATATCAGCACCTCCAAAGAAAAAAGGCTCAAGAGTCCTTCTAGCATCAATGTATCGGTTACTCCCAAGCCAAACTGTGACCAGCTTAATTCGTATTATCATTCTATCAATGCTATTGGGCAATGTCAATATTTTATCGAACTTTTATCATATATGTTACACTATCGTTCGTAATAATCGAAAACTTTTCAATTTGTAGCCCCCATTTCACTAAAAGCATACTATAATAGTAATATAAGAGGTGATTCCTATGCTGCATTTTTGGCGAAAAGCAGCCCTGCTGCCGCTTTTCCTTTTTACTCTAGTGGCCGCTTTCCCCAGGGCAGGTGAGCTGTCCCCGGCTATAGCCGTGCCCCATCCTTCCCTGGGCAGCGGCTCCTCCATTCCTACGCCCCACGTAAGCCAGCCCCAGGTGAGCACCCATCCCGTTTCCGTACCCACCCCGGTGCCCCACGCCCCAGCCCGGATTCCCCAGGTGCGTTCCCTGCCCATTCCGGAGCCCCAGGTGACCACGCCGCAGGTGACGGCCCCCAGCCGTAGCCCCCAGCCCTATGTGAGCCCCGTGGTTCCCGGCGCCGGAGAAAAACTGGACGTGTACCGGCCCGGCCTTACCCTGTTTTCCTGGGAAGCACCCCGTACCTACGGCGTCTTTGGCCAGTACACCACCCTGTTCCCCTACCGCCACGACCCGAACTATACAGCCGGCTGGTGGAAGCCCTGGCCCCTCCTTTCCCCGGAAGACCTGTTCCGCACCCGTCTCTTGGGCCAGCCCCTGGAAACTGTCATTCATTAACAAAAATGACCTTCCTGCCGCAAAAGCAGAAAGGTCATTTTTTATTCACTTACTTCGTAAAGGGTACAACGCCTTCCACCGCCTGGGCAGCGGTAATCCGCTGTCCTTCATGGTCCAGGTCGATGAGCACATACTTGCTGTTGCCCATGCCCAGTTCTTCCATATAGGTCAGCTGGCGCAACCCGTGCCGGGATTCCATCCGTTCCACCAGGTCGTGGTGGTCCTTTTCCTGCATGGCGTACACCATATCAATGGAAGCCTGGTCCACGGACAAAATATCCAGGGACGCTGTAATGCCTACGTTAGGAGTTACCACCGGCTGAGCCGCTACCCCTTCGCAGTCGCAGGACACGGACATATTCCGCAGCACATTGATGTAGGCCACATGGCCGGCAAAATAATCAATGGTGGCCTTGGTGGATTCCGTCATCCGTTCCATAAATTCTTCCTTGGCAATATCCCATTGGTTGGGCTGCCCCGGAGTGGTATGGATCATGGCCTTGCCAATCCGGCCGTCAGCGCAGCCAATGCCGATGTTCTTGTCAGAGCCCCCAAAACCGCCCTGGACATGGCCCTTAAAATGGGTCAGGGCCAGCAGGGAATCGTAATTGGTCAAATGGCTGCCCATGGACATTTCCGTAAACCACTTGCCGCCCTTGACCGGCAGCATAACCGTGCCTTCCTCGTCCAGGATATCCACCGGAGCAAAGGTCCAGCCGTTGGTTTCCAGGGTCTTCCGGTGCTCCTCCGTGGTGTACCGGCCGCCCTCGTAATAAGTGTTGGTTTCAATAATGGAAGCCGTGGGCAGACGCTTTTCCAGCAGTTCCTTCACCCAGGGCCGGGGAATGATGTTGGGACCGTGGGGTTCACCCGTATGGAGCTTGACCCCCACCTTGCCGGTCAAATGGGCCGAAATCTTATCGTAAATCTTCAGCAGCCCTTGGGCGGACAAATCCCGGGTAAAATACACAATGGATTCATTGCCCGTTCTTTTTTCATAGGGAATATACGTATCACCGTCAAAACGAGTTACCTTTTTTTCTGTCATAGGAATTCCTCCTTCAGCTAAAACCATGGGTTGTGCAGAATTCGCACAGTCTTGCATACTACCATTGTACTCGCCTTTCAGGACTTTTTCCAATGCCTATCCTCTTTTTGCCGTTATACCAAAAAAGCATGGTGCCAAAATGCAGCCAGCGGCCGCCCAATTACAGGCAGCCGCTGCGCTTTGTTTCTAGGTGGTTTTGTTGGTTTTGCGTACCATTACCGCAGGTAGATGGAGAAGATGAAGGAAGCTACCACCAGCACAATCCCGCCGCCAACACGGCTGGACAGCTGTGCATAAGAAATCAGTTCCAGCCGGCGAGCTGCCCCCAGTACCGCAACGTCCCCGGCGCCGCCCCGGTTAGCCATGCACAGGCCGGCGGTAATGGCCGTATCGATGGGATAGAAGCCCACCAGTTTGCCGGTCAGGGCACTGCCGATAATGGCACCGATAACTACCATCAGGGCAATCAGCACATTGCTGAAAGTCAGGGCTGCGGCCAATTGGCCCAGGTCAAAGTCCACACCCATGCAGACCATGACCAGCACAGCAATAATGGAAGCTGTAAAAGACTGGATTTTCTTGGCCGCCATCCGTACGCCCGGAGGAATAACCCCCAGCACAGCCAGGATAACTACAAACAAAATGGTATAGGCAAAGGCATGAATCTTGGCTCCCAGCACCACCGGGAACAAAATCTTACTGCACAGCAGGCCTACCGCATAGGCCGTGCCGGCCAGGAACAGGGCACCCCGGTAATCGTCCTTGGAGGGGGTGATATCCAGGTCCGGTTTGATCAGGTTTTGGTCCGTAGGCATAATGTTGGTCCGGTCCCCGGTCCATTCCGGTTTCTTTTCGCCCAGCTTGTCCAAAAGAGCTCCGGCGAGAATGCAGATCAGGTTGGCAATGGTCAGAATGATAATGGCAAAGGAGTAATAGTTGGCTGCCGGCTGCCCTGTCACCTGCTCATAAATCTGGGACAGAGGAATGGCACCGGCCCCGTTGCCGCCGCCCATAATGGGCAGAACAAATTGAATCATGGCGTTAGGCGGGGTAACCCCAAAGACTAGGCCAATGGCAATACCGAAAATGGAAGCACCCAGAAGGCTGCCGAACAGGGCGGGAATATACCCGGCAAAGCTGCGGATTAAGACCTTCCGGTCCAGAGCCAAAATGGAACCCAGAATCAAGAAGATGATGAATACCGTCAAGAGGCCCGTGGTCCCCTGCTCCGTATCCATAATGGCCTTCACATATTTCACAGGAATCAGGTCCGCCTGCTTCAGGGCAGCCACCCCGAAGAATACCATCAGAAGGCCCCCGCCGATATACGTATTCCAGATGGGAAGCTTTTCCCCCAGCTTATACAGGAACAGGGTCAGCATCCCGGTAATGCCCAGGAACCCAATAAAGTCCGTACTCAGGACGCCTCTGGACATCAAATAAGCAACAATAGCAGAAAACAGCAGATATAAGTACCAGGGAAGTCCCCCAAACATCAAGAAATCACTTTTCTTTTCGTTCACGACTGCACGCTCCTTTTTTGTCGGGATCCGGATCCGATTGATACATTTAGTATAAGGTAATTCTGATTTTTTCGATAATACTAGCTTATTATCTGTTAATAAGTCTAGGTTATAAGCCATGAATAAAACTAATTATCCGATGCATTTTTTAGAAGGTTTGCTTCCGCTGACTTCACACACTTTTCCTAAATTCCTCTCATGCAGCAAAAATTTTCCAGTGCTACAATAAGGACAGTGAAACCTCACGAAGGAGCTGATTCCATGCAAACCTCTAAACAAGCGGCGCTTCTCTGCGCCCTCTGTCTGCTGGGTACCGGCACGGTCCTGGCCGCCCCGGCCGCCCCAGCAGCCTCTTCGGCAGCGGCCCCGGTGACCCAAAAGGCCCCCGCCTCTGCCGTTACTTCTGTCACCACCATTGCCCATAACTACGGCTTTGGCGAAGCCATTTCCCAGGTGGCCCTGCGCTACCCTGAAAAAATTGCCGCAGCCCAACTGTCCCCCAGCGATTTTCTGGTGCCGGGAGCTGCCATTTCTGCCGTCTATCCTTCTGACAAAGCCTACCCTGCCCAAAAAGCGGACAAGGGCCAATACGTGATTCTGGAGCTGGAGCACAAGAATCCCCAGTCCGATATGCCCCTGCCCCAGCGTGCCCCCAGAAAGGACGAGGCAGGAGCCAAACACCCCGGGGACGCCTCCTCCCACAGCGACCGGACAATGCCGGACCTGAGTCTTTCCGTGACCCAGCTAAAGCCCCTTACCAGCGTCAAGGGCACCACCTTTGCACCCACCACGGCACCCCTTACTGCCACCACTACCCTGGAACCAGAGCTCCAGGGCTTTACCGCCGGCACCTATACGGACCCCCAGGTGGGCGCCTCCATTCCCTATTATCTCTATCTGCCCGCCCATTATAATCCCAAGAAAAAGTACCCCCTGATGGTGTTTATTCCCGACGCCAGCACCAATATCGACAATTCCAAAATCACCCTGGTCCAGGGCAACGGCGCCACCATTTGGGCCTCCCCAGAAGAACAGGCCAAGCACCCCTCCCTGGTGCTGGCCGTCCAGTATCCCCAGCGCCTGGTGGATTCCCTGGGCATGATGACCACCGACGATAATGTCTGGACCCCAGGGCTGACCCTGGTGACCGACCTGATCCACCACATTGCGGACACCTACAGCGTGGACCCGGACCGAATCTACGGCACCGGCCAATCCCAAGGCGGCATGGCCAATATCGCCATCAGCGACAAGTACCCCGACCTTTTTGCTGCCCAGTTCCTGGTGGCCTGCCAATGGAATACCCAGGAAATGGAAGCCCTGAAGGACAAGAAACTGTGGATTCTGGTGAGCCAGGGCGATACCAAAGCCTTCCCGGCCATGAACGATGCTGTCAGCCGCTGGCAAAAACTGGGCACCCAGGTGGCCACCGCCCCCTACTGGGACAGCCATTCCACCCAGGAGCAATTCTCCCACCTGGTGGGCCAGCTGGAACACCAGAACGCCCCCATCAACTACAGCGTCTTCCAAAACGGCAACCACATGTACACCTGGACCATTGCCTATAATATCCCTGGCATCAGGGACTGGGTCTACCTCCAAAGCCGGTCGGACAAGCCCGTTTTCTTCCAAACGAACCAGCTTTCCGCCTGGCAGAAACGGGAACTGGCCGGCCAGCTGCTAAACCAGGGCATCAGCGCCTATAAGGAAGGGACTTCCCAGGGCGATGCCCGGGCCTTGGCCTATTTCCAGGAAGCAGACCGGCTGGGCCATTTCAAGGCCGCCCGGTACCTGGGTCTCCTGTACGCCGAAGGCCGGGGCGTGCCCCAAAGTGACAAAAAAGCGGCCGCCTTCTACCAGAAAGCAGCCAAAGCCGGGGACATTACCGGCACCACCCTGCTGGGTGCCTGCTACGAAAACGGGAAAGGCGTACCCCAAAATGATGCCAAAGCCCTGGTTCTGTACCAAAAAGCCGGAGAACGCGGTGATATTATTGCCGCCCCCGCCCTTTTTGCAGAAGCAAGGCTGTACGAATTGGGCAAAGGCACTGCCCCGGACCTGGCAAAAGCCAAGGCCCTGTATGAACAGGCCGCCAAGGCCGGCTACCAGCCTGCCAAGGACAAACTGGCCCAGTGGAAATAACGCATATTCTGCACAAAAAATGAGGGTGTGGAATAATACTTACCCCAGAACAAAAAAACGGCTTACGAGCTCAAAAGAGTTCGCAAGCCGTTTTTTGTTCGTTATGCCGTATCCAAACCTCAAAACTTCCTCAGTCAGTCCTGCGGACTGACAGCCCCTGAGTGGTTCGCCGTGCTCCGTTTCCCTCCACCCTACGGGTTCGGCTCACGGACGGCTATCACATGGCTCACATGATCCAAGAGTCCTTAGAAATTCTGCCGGACTCTTGGATGTGAGCGCAACGCTTTGGATGGGCCGGTCTTAAGCCTATACTGGTCGTGTGCTAAACGGGTTTTGAGATGAAATCATGGTATGTATATACTAGCACTACCCTTCTCTGTCACTTGACCAGTAGAGGTCTGGAATGCTTCCTGCAAGCATTGCGGCCGCATCCAAACAGCCCAACAAATTCTACAAGTGGCTGTTTGGTCAATAAGGCCCATGCGATAGCTGCCCAGGAATTGAGCCTGTAAGGCGAAAATGACTGGCTAGCAGCGAACCGCTCAGGAAGTGTCGCCGCAAGGCGACGATAGAAGTTTTATTTTTTCATCTGTGCTTATTTCAAATTTTCCTTAAAGAAGCTTTCAATCTTGTCAAACGGAATCACGTCCATCTTGTAGTACAGGTCCGTATGCACCGCACCGGGGATGATCAGCAGTTCCTTGTTATTGCCCTCCATTCTCTTGAACACATCTTCGCTGAAATACCGGGAATGGGCCTTTTCCCCATGGATCAGCAGCACCGGCGTTTCAATCTCGTCCGCATACACATCAATGGGCATATTGGCAAAATTCAATACCGAGCTCAGAGTTGCCCCAGTAGTGGAACCAAAGGAACGAGGATGGTACCCCAGTTTGGTCTGGTAGTAGTCATGATAATCCTTGACGAATTGGGGCGTATCCTTGGTCACTTCCGTAATTACCCCGCCGGCCATTTTGTAGGTGCCGTTTTTGTAGTCCAGGGTCCGCTGTGCACTGATGCTCTCCCGCAGGGCCTTCCGTTCTGCCTTGATGTCTTCGGGCTTCCGGCCGTTGTCAAAGTAGCCGTTGGCAATCACCCGGCTCATATCGTACATGGTGGAGGTTACCGTAGCCTTGATCCGGGGGTCCATGGCTGCTGCGTTAATGGCAAAGCCGCCCCAGCCGCAGATGCCCACAATGCCGATTTTCTGGGGATTCACGTCATTGCGGTTGGACAGATAGTCCACCGCTGCGGAGAAGTCCTCCGTGTTGATGTCCGGAGACGTGGTGTTTCGGGGTTCCCCTGCAGATTCCCCCGTAAAGGACGGGTCAAAAGCCAGGGTCAAAAAGCCCCGGGCAGCCAGTTCCTGGGCATACCGGCCGGACACCTGTTCCTTCACTGCGCCGTAGGGCCCTGCCAGGGCAATGGCTTCGTATTTTTCCCCGGCCTTGTGATTTTTCGGCGTGTACAGGTCCCCCACCAGGGTAATCCCAAACCGGTTGTGGAAGGTCACCTTCTGGTGAGCCACCCGCTGATCCTCCGGGAAAGTCTTATCCCAGGCATTGGACAGCTTGGACGCATCAATGGTTTCCTTGACTGCCACCGAAGGTTTCACTTCTGCCCGCTTAAAGTCCTCCGCTGCCTCTGCGTCCAGGCCAAAGCCTGCCATAAAAAGACCGCAGGACAGCATTACCAAAATCCGTTTTGCCAGCTTACTTTTTTGGGCTCTTCACGTTTTATTGTGGGATGGCAGATTTCTGCCATCCTTCTTTTATGTCTAGCAACATCCCACTGTCGCAATCTCTAGACAGTGCCGTTTCGTATAGATGGTAATGCTGAATATCGAATCAGAGTGAAAAAATATTCATCATTTTTGTATCCATACCCTATTCGTTTTGCAACCTTAATCTTGTTATTGACGCCTTCAAGCTTTCCTGTGGTAATCGGATGGGCTGAGTGAGCAATCAAACCCTCTTTGCGTTTTCGCTTTAAGCGGGCAAACTTTTGCAGCTGCGGTATGTTGCTCTCCTCGGCTCCTTTAAACCATTTTTCCCATTCTACGGCAGCTAAATCGGGGTTTCTAAGCTCGAATAGATCACTTAGTTCCTCTTTCATTGTATGGCAAACTGTCAAATTTTCATGTTTTTTAAGGATTTCCTTGAGATTTTCTGCCTTTTTATCGCTTAGTGTTTCTTCCTTGCAAAGCAGCGTCCAGCGAGCTTGTTTTACTTCCTTGTAAAGCCGATTCTCCTCTTTAATTGAATCCTCTGCTTTTGTTGCCTGCTCTTCAGCAATATTCTCTGTAATCCCAAGCTTTAGGTTATCGGCTTTCTCTTTGTGCTGTCTTGCTTCCTCCAGCCTTACGGCTCCCAGCACATCTCGTCCATACTGGGCTTGCATATGGTAGCGGTCGTATACTATTGCCGCATGAGGCAGATACTTTTCTACCAGGGTGTTGAACGATGCGTTCATGTCCATTGCGACAGCTTCTACTTCAGACAAATACTCCAGGTCTGTCTCTTCAAAAAACTTTGTAAAGGCAGCTATAGAGCGTCCCGCACCAACCCAGAGGATGTCTCCCATATCAAGGTCCATAACACAGGTTGCGTAAGTATGGCCTTTGTGCATTGCAAACTCATCAACGGCAAGATGCTTAGGACGGTAGCCACTTTTGCGAAGTTCCTCGCTTCGCGTTTTGAGAGCCTCGTCCATAATTTCCTTATGGATTTTAGAAACTGTTCCCCAATGGATACCGGTCAAATCGCTGACTGCTTTAATCGTCATTTGATGCATAAGCAAAATCTTGATCCATAAAGCGGCACGAGAAGTGACTCTGGTTCCAGGATACTTAAAGGTTATGTTTTCATTGAAGGTATGCCCGCATTTTTGGCACCGGTAGCGGTGGAATCTCACACGAAGAATCCGTGGCTTTCCGGGTATCCAGGGCATGTCTTTAAGTGTAGTTACAGGGTTGTCATGGACATGGACCTTACCGCCGCAGCAAGGGCATACAACGTCGGCTGTAGGCCGGGTACTATTTACATCTATGATCTCTTCAAAAAGAGAAGCAATACTCGTAGGAATATTAAAATTGTCCTGTATGTTTTTGCATAAATTTGCTATACTTGAGGTTGAGAGCACGTGGATCATTCCTTTCGTAGTTTTGTCGCTATTACTTAGAATGGAGCATCCCGTGCTCTTTTTCAATACCTTTTTTCAGTTTTTAAATTCTGTCTTAGATTTCGTATCCCCCAATTTTCCGTGATGAGCCCTTTTTTGCATCCTATTTCCTCCTATTCTCTAGACCGCCAGAACCGGCGGCAATTCTTGCATTTTCGCTAAAATTAGTGTAACATTAAACTCGAGTTTAAGGTCAAGCCCTTATTTCCAGATTATTTCAGGTCAATACCAAGGAGGAAAATTCCATGACCTATTATTCCATTCAGCAAGTATCCGAAATGACCCAGATTCCCGCCACCACCCTGCGCTACTACGACAAGCAGGGCCTGCTGCCCTTTTTGGAGCGCAGCGAAGCCGGCTACCGGGTTTTCCAGAAAAAAGACCTGGGTTCCCTGCAAATCATCCAGTGCCTGAAAAGCGCCGGCCTGTCCATTGTGGAAATCCGCCAATTCTTCCAATGGGTCCAGGAAGGAGATACATCCCTGAAAGAACGCCTGAACCTGTTTCTCAAACGCCGGGAAGAAGTCCAGCGCCAAATGGCCGAACTGCAAAAGACCCTGGACGTCATCAACTTCAAATGTGACTACTACACCAAAGCGGTAGCAGCCGGTACGGAAAAGGTCGTAGCCGATAACCAAAAACTGCCCCACTCCGACGAATTTATCGCCGGCCAGCCCCCGCTTTCCGCTGCCCAGCAGCCCCAGGCCCCTGCCCAGTCCTACTAAACGGCCCACACAAAAAAGGAGAGAACCTCGTTAAGAAGTTCTCTCCTTTTTTGTTTTGTCAGCCGCTTAGGACTTCAGCTTATTCGTGGGCCAGCGCCGCATGATGCGGTTCCGGTTTCTTTACCCTCCGTTCCCAGCCGCTGTAGCTGTAGTAGAGCCGCAGCAGGGTGGTGCACATCAGCCAGCCAATGGGATAGCCAAAGGACACGGCGATAATGGAGTCGGTAATGTGGGTAATAATCAGCAGATACAGCTGCCGGAACACCACAAAGGAAAACAGCATAATGTACATGGGCGCCCGGGCGTCCCCCACCCCCCGGAGCATACCGGCGTGAATCTGGTTCATACAGGCAAAAATATCAAACAAGCAGTTCACCCGGATGAACAAGGTCCCGTAGGCCACTACCCCTGGGTCCTGGTTAAACAGCCGGATTACGTTGGGCGCAATGATAAATTCCGGAATACACAATAGGGCCGTTGCCAAAACAGCCATACGGATGGAAACGGATACCCCTTTGCGAATCCGCTCCAAATTCCCGGCCCCGGCATTTTGCCCGGTAAAGGTGGTAATGGCCAGGGCAATGCTCTGCATGGGCATGATGATAAACATATCAATCCGGAAGTAGGCTCCCCAGCCGGCCGTACTGTCGGCGCCGAAGGAGTTGATGTAGGACTGGACAAATACGTTGGAAAAGGCCGTCAGGGCCATCTGGAACCCAGCTGGGAACCCTACGTTAATGATTTTCTTTAAGATCGTCAGGTTCAGCCGCATTTCCGCCCAGGACAGCCGGTACACTTCCTGGCTGCGGAACAGCACCACCAGCACCAGGAAGGCGGAAATAAACTGGGACAGGATGGTAGCATAAGCCACCCCCGCCACTGCCATACGCAATTTCAGCACAAAAAACAGGTCCAAAATCACGTTCAGCACGGACGTAAAAATCAAAAAATACAGCGGCCGCTTGGAGTCCCCCACCGCCCGCAAAATAGCGGACCCCATATTGTAGATCATCAGCCCGGTAATGCCCAGGAAATAGATGCGCAGATACGTAGTGGAATACGGCACAATGGTGGCGTCCGTCCGCATAAATTCCAGCAGGAACGGCGTAATGTTCCACCCCAGTACCATGAATACCAGACTCAAAAGAAACGTCCCCACCAGGGACGTATGCACTGCCTTGCGCAGATTGGGCACATCGTGGGCCCCGAAATACTGGGAAATGATTACGCTGGCCCCGGTGCTCAGCCCCATGAAAAACCCCACCAGGGTGTTGATGGCCGGCGTAACGGTAGTAACCCCGCCCAGAGCGGCACCCCCTACAAAGTTGCCCACCACCACGCTGTCCACCGCATTGTACATCTGCTGGAACAAGTTCCCAAACAGCAGCGGCAGGGCAAACCACAGCAAGTGCCGCCAAATGGAGCCTTGGGTCATATCTTTGGTTGTTGTTTTGGCCAAATGGATCCCTTCCCTTCTGATAAAAACCCTCCCGGAGCAGAATACCTGTCCAGGAGGGCCTGTGTTCTCATACTGTTGGCTAATTTATCGCAGCAGATTGTCGTCGTCGAAGTAGTTGATTTTCATGGCAGCCCGTACATCCTTCAGGGTTTCCGCAGCCTTGGCTTCTGCCTTGGCAGTGCCGGCCCGGAGGATTTCCACCACTTCCGGCTTTCTTTGTTCCCAATACTCCCGGCGTTCCCGGATAGGAGTCAGCACGTCCTGAAGTACGTTGTTCAGGAACTTCTTGACCTTCATATCCCCCAGCCCGCCGCGGGTGTAATGGTCTTTCAGTTCGTCCAGATTGGCGTAATCCGGCAGGAACTGGGTGAAATGTTCAGGCTTGGAGAAAGCATCCAGGTAGGTGAATACCGGGTTTCCTTCCACGTGGCCCGGGTCGCTGACCTGCACATGGGTAGGATCCGTGTACATGGACATCACCTTCTGCTTTACCGTAGCCGCATCGTCGGACAGGTAAATGCAGTTGCCCAGGGATTTGCTCATCTTGGCCTTTCCGTCCAGCCCCGGCAGCCGCAGGCAGGCCTTGTTGGAGGGCAGCACAATGTCCGGCATGGTCAGGGTTTCCCCGTACACACTGTTGAACTTGTGGACAATCTCCCGGCACTGTTCCAGCATGGGTTTCTGGTCTTCCCCTACCGGCACCGCCGTAGCCTGGAAAGCCGTAATGTCCGCTGCCTGGCTTACCGGGTAGCAGAAAAAGCCCAGGGGCACGCTGGCTTCAAAATTCTTTTGTTGGATTTCATTTTTCACGGTAGGATTCCGCTGTACCCGGGCCACCGTTACCAAATCCATATAATAGGTGGTCAGTTCAAACAGTTCCGGAATCAGGGACTGGATAAAAATCGTTGCCTTGTTGGGGTCAATGCCCACTGCCAGGTAATCCAGGGCTACCTGCAAGATATTTTGGCGTACCTTTTCCGGATTCTCCGCATTGTCGGTCAGCGCCTGGGCGTCCGCAATCATGAAATAAATCTCATCGAACTTCCCAGAATTTTGCAGCTCCACCCGCTCAGCCAAAGAACCTACATAATGTCCCACATGAAGATGGCCCGTTGGACGATCCCCGGTCAGAATAATTTTTTTCATTTTATCTCCTCACCTGTTCTCTATTTCAGAACCGGCGCCTGCATATTCCCAAAAGACATTCCGGTTCAAACGTACATAATATAAATATACTATGGTTGGCAGTTTTCTTCAAGTATCCCGCCGGAAAATCAAAAACCGTTGCTTTTCTTCTCCCGGCTTTTCCGTTCCCTGTGTACAATTTATGGATGGATGTCTTTATACTTTCTCAATCCAATGATAAATAGAACATTTCTCGTTCTATTTTAGCTGAAATGTAATTTTTTTAGAACTCTAGATTTATCTACAAATACTATTGTATTTATTTTTTATTTTGATATACTAGGTTATGTTCTTTTACTTATTTTATCCAGAGAAAGGAAGTTCATCGTATGAATGCCATTTTGTATTACCTGAAGCACACACCGATTATCAAGCAAATTGCTGTAGGCTTGGTCATCGGCATCCTCATCGCCAGCTTCGCTCCCGGAGCCATTCCGTTTGTGGGCATTTTCGGTGATCTGTTCGTCAAGGCCCTGAAGGGCATCGCACCGCTTTTGGTGTTTATCCTGGTCATGAACGCCATGATTCAGAGAAAAGACAACGGCGACACCCAAATGAAACCCGTCATCAAACTGTACATCATCGGGACCTTTGCCGCTTCCCTGGTAGGGGTGGCCATGTCTTTCCTGTTCCCCGTGACCCTGTCCCTGCAGCTGGCTGACACCAAAGTTGCTCCTCCCAGCGGCATCGCAGAAGTCCTCCACACCCTGATTCTGAACGTGGTAGACAACCCGGTAAACGCCCTGCTGACCGCCAACTACATCGGAATCCTGGCCTGGGCCATTTTCCTGGGGCTGGCACTCCACAACACCGTGGGTGACAAAAGCAAGGCCGTATTTGAAGACCTGGCCCAAGGCATTGCCATCGCCGTCAGCTGGGTAATCCGCTTCGCTCCCTTCGGCATTATGGGCCTGGTAGCCGAATCCATCGGTGCCAGCGGCCTGGGCGCCCTGCTGTCCTACGTAAAACTCCTGGGCGTACTGTTGGGCTCCTACTTCCTGGTTGCCCTGGTCATCAATCCTCTGATTGTGTACCTGAACGTCCACAAGAACCCCTATCCTCTGGTTTGGACCACCCTGAGAGAATCCGGCGTGTATGCCTTCTTCACCCGCAGCTCCGCCGCCAACATTCCGGTAAACCTGTCCCTGTGCCATCGCCTGGGCTTGAACCCGGATACCTTCACCATCTCCATTCCTCTGGGTGCTACCATTAACATGGCCGGTGCTTCCATCACCATTTCCGTACTGGCCCTGGCAGCTGCCAACACCCTGAACATCAACGTGGATATGCTCACCGCCCTGCTCCTGTGCATCGTTTCCACCATTGGTGCCTGCGGCGCTTCCGGCGTAGCCGGCGGCTCCCTGCTGCTGATCCCCGTAGCCTGCGCTTCCTTCGGGATTGGCAACGATATCGCCATGCAGGTAGTCGGCGTTGGCTTCATCATCAGCGTATTGGAAGATGCCTGCGAAACCGCCCTGAACAGCAGCAGCGACGTACTGTTCACCGCCACCGCAGAATTTGCCCAAAGAGCCAAAGAAGGCACCCTGAAAGCCTCCGACATGGTTCCCAAAGACGAAGAATAAGTAAATATTCGGAAACAATTAATCCCCTGCCGGCCACCCGGCAGGGGATTTTTGTGTTTAAAAGGAGACTGTGAAAAGCGGACCGCACCAGCACCAGGAAGTCCCTTGACCGCACGACCAAAAACCGCTACAGAGTTTTCTACAGCAAAAATGGCTCTTCACGTTTTATTGTGGGATGGCAGATTTCTGCCATCCTTCTTTTATGTCTAGCAACATCCCACTGTCGCAATCTCTAGACAGTGCCGTTTCGTATAGATGGTAATGCTGAATATCGAATCAGAGTGAAAAAATATTCATCATTTTTGTATCCATACCCTATTCGTTTTGCAACCTTAATCTTGTTATTGACGCCTTCAAGCTTTCCTGTGGTAATCGGATGGGCTGAGTGAGCAATCAAACCCTCTTTGCGTTTTCGCTTTAAGCGGGCAAACTTTTGCAGCTGCGGTATGTTGTTCTCCTCGGCTCCTTTAAACCATTTTTCCCATTCTACGGCAGCTAAATCGGGGTTTCTAAGCTCGAATAGATCACTTAGTTCCTCTTTCATTGTATGGCAAACTGTCAAATTTTCATGTTTTTTAAGGATTTCCTTGAGATTTTCTGCCTTTTTATCGCTTAGTGTTTCTTCCTTGCAAAGCAGCGTCCAGCGAGCTTGTTTTACTTCCTTGTAAAGCCGATTCTCCTCTTTAATTGAATCCTCTGCTTTTGTTGCCTGCTCTTCAGCAATATTCTCTGTAATCCCAAGCTTTAGGTTATCGGCTTTCTCTTTGTGCTGTCTTGCTTCCTCCAGCCTTACGGCTCCCAGCACATCTCGTCCATACTGGGCTTGCATATGGTAGCGGTCGTATACTATTGCCGCATGAGGCAGATACTTTTCTACCAGGGTGTTGAACGATGCGTTCATGTCCATTGCGACAGCTTCTACTTCAGACAAATACTCCAGGTCTGTCTCTTCAAAAAACTTTGTAAAGGCAGCTATAGAGCGTCCCGCACCAACCCAGAGGATGTCTCCCATATCAAGGTCCATAACACAGGTTGCGTAAGTATGGCCTTTGTGCATTGCAAACTCATCAACGGCAAGATGCTTAGGACGGTAGCCACTTTTGCGAAGTTCCTCGCTTCGCGTTTTGAGAGCCTCGTCCATAATTTCCTTATGGATTTTAGAAACTGTTCCCCAATGGATACCGGTCAAATCGCTGACTGCTTTAATCGTCATTTGATGCATAAGCAAAATCTTGATCCATAAAGCGGCACGAGAAGTGACTCTGGTTCCAGGATACTTAAAGGTTATGTTTTCATTGAAGGTATGCCCGCATTTTTGGCACCGGTAGCGGTGGAATCTCACACGAAGAATCCGTGGCTTTCCGGGTATCCAGGGCATGTCTTTAAGTGTAGTTACAGGGTTGTCATGGACATGGACCTTACCGCCGCAGCAAGGGCATACAACGTCGGCTGTAGGCCGGGTACTATTTACATCTATGATCTCTTCAAAAAGAGAAGCAATACTCGTAGGAATATTAAAATTGTCCTGTATGTTTTTGCATAAATTTGCTATACTTGAGGTTGAGAGCACGTGGATCATTCCTTTCGTAGTTTTGTCGCTATTACTTAGAATGGAGCATCCCGTGCTCTTTTTCAATACCTTTTTTCAGTTTTTAAATTCTGTCTTAGATTTCGTATCCCCCAATTTTCCGTGATGAGCCCAAAAAATTGCCTCAGGCAATTTTTCTGTAGTTGGACTACCTAACGGTCCGCACTAGCCCCAAATGGGGACGAGCTTTCCCCTTGGGGAAAGTGGCACCACAGGTGCCGATAGAGGAACCCCCCGAAGGGCCGTCCAGGTATTAGCGGCCACCGGCCGCCTGCCTTCCCCTTCTCCTGTTCGCTGCGTTGCGCGAACAGGAGAAGGGGAAGGTCGGCATTGCCAACAGCAATGCCGGGTTGGGGTTCAAAACCAAGCTTCACAACAATCCCCCATTCAGTACATGACCAGTAGTGGCCTAAGACCGGCCCCTGCAAGAGTGTAGGGGCTGGCAGTCCGTAGGACTGACTGAGGAAGTTTATTAGAATACGGCTATAACGAACGTACAAAAAAAAGACTTGCGAACTCAAACTAGTTCGCAAATCTTTTTTTCACAATCTTGTTTCACTTTATATACTTCTATTCTCCCCACCCCTACTGCAGCAGGTACGGCAGGAACATCTTGCTGAGCCCCAGGAAAATAAAGAAGCCGCAGACATCCGTTGCCGTGGTAATGAAAATACTGGAGGCAATGGCCGGGTCAAAATTGAAGGCCTTGAGCACCACCGGCACCAAAAAGCCCACAAACGCCGCAATCATCAGGTTGCAGGTCATGGCCACCAGGATAATCAAGCCCAGCGCCGTATTCCCGCTCATCTGGCTGATGACAAAACCGGCGATAATCCCGTTCACCAGCCCGTTGATAAAGCCCACAGCGATACCCTTAAAGATCCGTTTCTCGTTGCCATGGAGGCGGATATCCCCCAAAGCAATCCCCCGGACCACCACCGCCAGGGTTTGGGTCCCAGCGTTGCCCCCCATGCCCGCTACAATGGGCATAGCAGCCGCCAGGGCCACTACCTGGGAAATGGTATCCTCAAACAAAGATACCGTAGCAGACGCCAAAAATGCCGTAATCAGGTTGACCAGCAGCCAGGGCAGACGCATCCGCACCGATTCAAACACCGTGCTGTCCACGTCTTCTTCCTTGCTGACACCGCCTAATTTCAACATATCCTCGGTGTTTTCTTCTTCGATAACATCGATGATATCGTCGACGGTGATGATGCCGATAATCCCCTTGCGCTTGTTCACAACCGGAATGGCGTGCAGGTCATATTTGGATACCAGCCGGGCAACGTCCTCCTGGTCCGCTTCCGGCTCCACAGAAATGACATTGTCCTCCATGATATCGTTTAACGTATCATAGTTTTTGGCCACCAGCAGTTCCCGGAGAGAAACCGTGCCTACCAGCTGCTTCCGGTCGTTGGTGATGTAGAGAATGTTGATTTCCTCAGTCTTGGGAGCAATCTCCTTTACCTTTTCCAACGCCTGACTCACCGTCAGCGTGCTGCGCATGGAAATGTACTCGGTGGTCATAATACCACCGGCAGTGCTCTCCCCGTAGCCCAGCAAATCCCGAATAACGGTCTGGTCGCTGGTCTTCATCAGCTTGACCAGTTCCTTCCGCCGATTGGCCGGCATATCTCCCAGAATGTCTACGATATCGTCCTTGGACATATGCTGGAAAATCCGCAGAATCTTGTTCAGGTCAAACAGCTTCATGATCCGCACCTGCAGATCCTCGTCAGCCTGTTCAATGATTTCTGCGTTTTGGGCATCATCCAGCAAACTGGTCAAATACACAATATTGCTGTCCGAAGCCTCCTCCATGGCAATGGCCAGGTCGATGGGGTGGGAATCCTCCACCAACCGTCTTACCGCTGCCTCATCCTTATGATTCAGAGCCTCGTTCAGTTCGCTTTCCATGCGTTCTTCCAGCAGCTCCTGCTTTTCTTCTTCGCTTTGTGCGCTAACTTCCTTTTCTTCGTCCATGCCAAGCTCTCCCCTCACCTGCTGTGCCTGGCTCCTCCCTAGGAGGTCCCCTTGCTGCAGGCTAGATTATTTTCTAGAAAATGCTGCATCCTCGGAGAGCAGCCATCCTACAGCGCCATCAAACCGGATGGCCAGGTTGTAGGTTTTCTGCTCCGCCGCGTTACGGGTTTGGTTTATCGGAACAAAGAGTGTACCCTTGGGATAGAACCCCAAAGTCAAACTTTTTTGGGACGGTTCCGCGTAGAACGGAACCTGATTGTGGGTGGTTACCAGCACAATCTTGGACTGCTGAAAGTGGGTTTCTGTGCTTTCCGCGTGGGCGGCCGGCAGCTGTCCAGCAGGGAACAGGCCAAAACCCAGGGCGGCACAAAAGGCCGTCAGCAGACAAAATTTCTTAATCATAGCACACCTCACTTCTCCAGGCCTTACACCACCTGGAAAATATAGAACTTCAGATAATCAGTTTCCGGCACATTGTACAAAATCGGATGGTCCGGAGCCTGCTGCCGGGCTTCCACCTGGCGCAGGGACACCGCTGCATCGTGGGACGCTTCCCGGAGCATCTGGACAAACAGCTCGTCCGGCATAAAGTGGGAACAGGAACAGGTGGCCAGGTACCCGCCCCGGGGCAGCAGCTTCATGGCCTTCATATTGATTTCCTTGTAGCCCCGGAAAGCCGAATGGACCGTATGGCTGGATTTGGTAAAAGCCGGAGGATCCAGGATAATGAAATCAAACGGATGCTGCTTCTTTTCTTCCAGCTCCGTCAGATATTCAAACACATTGGCTTCCACGGTCTGGATGGCTTCCTCCGCCCCGTTCAGGGCGAAATTCCCCCGGGCCCGCTTCAGCGCTTCCCCGGAAATATCCACCGCCGTTACCGAAGCCGCCCCGCCCTTCCAGGCGTTCAGGGCAAAAGGCCCCGTATGGGTAAAACAGTCCAACAGATGCTTGCCCTTGCAGATTCGCTGCACTGCCAGCCGGTTGTATTTCTGGTCCAGGAAGTAGCCCGTCTTTTGGCCGTTGACCACGTCCACCTGGTACTTCAGACCGTTTTCTGTGATAATGGGCAGCAGGTCGTCTTCCGTCAGCGTGGAGCCCGGCACCTCGGCAATGCCGCAGCCTTCTTCCATACCTTCCAGTTCCCGGATTTTCACATCGTTCCGTTCGTAGACGCCCTTCACGTCTTCCCCCATGGCCCGCAGGGTTTTCAGCAACAGAGAGAAAATCAGCTGCTTGCGCTGCTCGATGCCCAAAGACAGCACCTGGGCCACCAGCACGTCCTCAAACCGGTCCACCGTCAGCCCCGGGAATCCATCGGCCTCCCCAAAAATCAGCCGGCAGCAGCGGAAATCCGCCCCAGGCATTACCGTTTTCCGGTAGTCCAGAGCATACTGGATTCGCCGTTCAAAGAACGCTTCGTTAAAGGTATCATTGGCATTTTGGGAAAGCAGCCGAATCCGAATCTTGGAATGGTCGTTGATAAAACCCGTACCGATATATTTGCCTTTTTCGTTGACCACATCTACCAGCTGGCCATTTTCGTACGCACCGTCCAAGGCCAGCACCTCGTCGGCAAATACCCAGGGATGACCATGACGGGCAGCCCGTTCTCCTTTTTTCGTAATCGTTGCTTTTCTAAAATTGCGCATTTCCTTCTCCATTCTTTTCTGACCAAAGTATAGAAATATTGTACCATAACCAGCAAGTTTATACACGTTAAATATGAAAACTTTGGTACATTCAGCCATTCCCCTTGGGCATTTCCCCCAGGCTTTTCCCCCGTATTTCCTCCCTCCGCCGTGGTATAATAAAAACCAGGGCTGGCAGTTAGCGTCCAGCCCCAGTAAAGGAGAACCCTATGCACTATCCCAATGTCTGTCCCGGCCGCTTTCTGGCCCGTCCCAACCGCTTTATTGCCCAGGTGGAAATAGACGGCCAGGAAGAAACCGTCCACGTAAAAAATACCGGCCGCTGCAAAGAACTGCTGGTGCCCGGCTGCACCGTATACCTGACCCGCAGTGACAACCCCGCCCGAAAAACCAAATACGACCTGGTGGCCGTCCAAAAAGGAGACCTGCTCATCAACATGGATTCCCAGGCCCCCAACCACGCCGCCCAGGAATGGCTGGCCGCAGGCGGCCTGGGCCCGCTCACCCTGCTCAAGCCCGAATGCCGCTACGACCAATCCCGCTTTGACTTCTATTTCGAAGCAAAGGACCGCAAAGCCTTTTTGGAAGTGAAAGGCGTCACCCTGGAAGAGCACGGCATTGTCCGTTTCCCTGATGCTCCCACCCAGCGGGGGGCCCGGCATATCCACGAGCTCATCAAGTGCCAGGAGGAAGGCTATGACGCCTACCTGCTCTTTGTCATCCAAATGAAAGGCGTGCAGCATATGGAGCCAAACCGGGCCACCGACCCGGAGTTTGCCGCTGCCCTTTTGGCAGCCCAAAACGCCGGCGTTCACCTGTTGGCCTACGACTGCCTGGTCACCCCAGGCGAAATGACCCTGGACGCCCCAGTGCCCCTGATTCTATAAAGCCTGAAACACCCGACAAAAAAAGGTGTGAAATAATGAAACTTCTATCGTCGCCTTCGGCGACACTTCCTACACGCTTGCAGGAAGCGTTCTATGCCACTACTGGTCAAGTAATAGACTAGGGTAGTGCAAATATTTACGAACTATGCTGCTTTGCGATACCCGTTTTGCACATGACTCGTATAGGCCTAAGACTGGCCCCTGCTAGCGTTGCGCTCACATCCAAGAGCATATCCGTGGTTCAAAATGCTCTTGGTTCATGTGAGCCATGTGATAGCAGCCCAAGAAGCAAGCCCGCAGGGCGCGGCTGATTGGAACGCTGCGAACCACTAAGGGGCCGTCAGTCCGCAGGACTGACTGAGGAAGTTTATTAGGTACGGTTATAAAAAGCAAAAAAACGGCTTGCGAACTCTTTTGAGCTCGCAAGTCGTTTTTTCTTTTGGGGGGCAAGTAATTATTTCACACCCTTTTTTTGTTTCGTGCTCTTCTTAGAAGGACGGGAGAATGGCACCTTTGTACTTATCTTCGATGAACTTCTTCACTTCCGGGCTATTCAGGGCTTTCATCAGCTTCTGGATTTCCGGACGGTTTTCATCGCCTTTCCGTACGGCCAGAATGTTGGCATACGGAGAATCCTTGGATTCGGTGAACAGGGAATCCTTGGTGGGGTTCAGCTTGGCTTCCATAGCGAAGTTGGAGTTGATTACCGCCAGATCCACATCATCCAGGGTACGCGGCAGCATAGCAGCTTCCGCTTCGGTGATTTTCAGGTTCTTGGGATTTTCCACAATATCCGCCGGAGTAGCCATAACGCCTACACCGTCTTTCAGCTTCAGCAGACCAGCCTTTTCCAAAATGGCCAGAGCTCTGCCGCCGTTGGTAGGATCGTTGGGGATAGCCACGCTGGCATTGTCAGGTACGTTTTTGATGTCTTTGACTTTCTTGGAGTACACGCCCATGGGTTCGATATGCACCTTGCCCACAGAAACCAGACCCAGGTTCCGTTCTTCATTGATCTTGTTCAGATACGGTTCATGCTGCATGAAGTTGGCATCAATTTCCTTGTCGTGAAGACTCAGGTTGGGTTTTACGTAATCGGTAAATTCCACCACCTGCAAGTCCACACCTTCCTTGGCCAGCATGGGTTTAATCTCGTTCAGGATTTCCGCATGGGGCACAGGAGTGGCTCCAACCTTCAAAACCACTTTCTTGTCGCCGCCGGCGCTTTTGTTGTCCGTGGTTTGACCGCCGCAGCCAGCTGCAATCCCTGCTACTGCCAGAATACCGGCCAAAACCAGTGCCATCTTTTTCATTCGCTACACCCCTTTTAGGTATTTTCCTAGTATTATACGATGAATTCCCCAATTTGCCAACAACTTTTTTACAAAAAGTTTACATATTAGGCAAATATCTGTCTTAGGCGTTCCAGTTCCGTTCCACCCGTTCCGCAGCTTCCTTCCGAATATCCTCTGGATCCCGCTGCACCCGGGCAATCCCCTGCTCCATGGCCGTCTTGGCCACAGCCGCAGCAATGGCCGGTACAATCCGCCGGTCAAAAGCCCCGGGCACCACATAGTCTTCCTTCAGTTCGTCATCAGCAATCAGGCCCGCAATGGCTTTCACCGCTGCTACCTTCATCTCTTCCGTAATGGCAGAAGCCCGTACCGCCAGAGCCCCCCGGAAGATTCCCGGGAAGACGCACACATTGTTTACCTGGTTAGGCGCATCACTGCGGCCCGTACCAGCAACGGCAGCACCCGCCGCCTTGGCTTCCTCGTAGGTAGTTTCCGGCACCGGGTTGGCCAGGGCGAACACCACAGCCTGGGAATTCATGCTTTGGATGATTTCCTTGGTAAACAGCCGAGGAGCGGAAACCCCAATCAGCACATCGGCACCTTTCACGGCGCCGGCCAGATTGCCCTTGTAGTGTTCCGGGTTGGTAACGCTGGCTAGGTAAGCCGTAGCCATATCCATTTCGCCCGGACGGCCTTCGTACACAGCCCCGTCGATGTCGATCATAATCAGGTTCTTGACTCCCAGCCGGTACAGCAGCTTGCCAATGGCAGAGCCAGCAGCGCCGCAGCCGTTGACCACCACCTTCACCTGGGAAATATCCTTTTTCACATAGCGCAGCGCCCCGGAAACCGCAGCACAGGCAATAATGGCCGTACCATGCTGGTCATCGTGGAAAACCGGAATATGGCAGCGCTTGATCAGCTCCGCTTCAATCTCGTAGCACTTGGGAGAAGAAATATCTTCCAGATTGATGCCCCCAAAGGACGGCTGCAATTTTTCGACGATATTCACAAATTCCTTGGGATCCTTGGTATCGATGCAGATGGGCACAGAGTCCACATCCCCAAACTTCTTGTACAAAACCGCCTTGCCTTCCATAACGGGCATGGCAGCTTCCGGACCAATGTCCCCCAGCCCCAGCACCCGGGTGCCATCGCTGATGACGGCCACCATGTTGCCCCGGCAGGTATATTCAAAGGACAAATCCGGATTTTCCTTGATTTTCCGGCAAGGTTCAGCTACCCCCGGCGTATAGGCAATGGACAGGTCGTGCCCATTTTCCAGAGGTACCTTGCAGCGTACTTCCAGCTTCCCATGATTCTTGGCGTGCATTTCTAGCGCTTCTGCATTCAAATCTTCCGTATTGGCCATCTTTTTGTTCCTCCTTAGGAATCTGCTTGATTTTTGTTTTTATGCCTTGCTGTCCAGGGTCTGAACCACAAACTGGGGCTTTTTGCCCCGCTCCAGGGTCAGCAGCCCAAAGGACGGAATCCCGTTCCGGGGCCGGGAAGGACTGCCCGGATTGATGAGCAGCAGGCCCTCCTCCTCCAAACATACAGGTACGTGGATATGGCCAAAAACCACCACATCCGCCTGCTTTTCCGCACCCCAGTACAGCAGCCGGCTAAAGTCATTGCCCCACACATACCGATTGCCATGGGTCATCGCCAGGGTAAAGCCCTCCTGGCGGGTAACCAGTTCCTGAGGAGCCCGGTCCTCGTACACGTCGCAGTTGCCGCATACCGCATACACCGGCTTCCCCGCCAGCTGCTCCACATAAGGAGCATCTTGGCTGTAGTCCCCGGTATGGAGCCACAGGTCCACGCTGCCCGCCTGCCGGATTACCCGGCGGATGGCTTCCCGGTCCCCGTGGGTATCCCCCAGGACCCCAAGCGTCATTTTATCTTTTTCCATTGGTTCACCAGCTTGCGGATAGCCTTGGCCCGGTGACTGATGCTGTTCTTTTCTTCCATAGTTGCTTCCCCCAAAGGAGCGTGCAGCTCCGTGGACCAGAACAGCGGATCATAGCCAAAGCCATTGGTCCCATGGGGTTCGTGGAGAAGAATCCCATCACAAATCCCCGACGTTTCCGCCAAAATCTTACCTTCCGGATTGGCCACCGCCAATGCGCAGAAAAACCGGCAGTTCCGCCGGACCTGCATCTTCATATTGGCCAGCAGCAATTCATTATTTTCCTCATCAGTGGCCTCCTCCCCGGCATACCGGGCAGAACGCACCCCAGGAGCCCCCTTCAGGCTCAAAACTTCCAAACCAGAATCATCCGCCAGACAAAGCTTTCCCGTTTCCTTGGCATAATATTTTGCCTTGATTCGAGCATTGGCTGCAAACGTGCGGCCATTCTCCTCCGGCTCAGGAATGGGCGGATAATCAGACAGACAAGTGAATTCCAGTCCCAGCTCATTCATCAAAGACTTGAACTCTTCCACCTTGCCCAGATTATGTGTTGCAATCACAACTTGCTGCATAATTTCACCAACCTTTTCTATAAAAGCTATTGTACCATCGAAACCCAGGAATGCCAACCTATAAACCCAGTAAGCCGTCAAAAAACGGGCTGCGCCTCCTGGCACAGCCCGCATTTCTTTTTCTTATCGCAAATAATCCTTGATCACACAAATCGGCGTCTTCTGGCTGTCGTTGCCAAAAGGATTGTCGATGAGAATCTTTTCCACCAGCCGGGGATCCACACCCTTGGTGCAGCCCAACACGCAGGACCGCTTCAGGTCGTTGACGTCGGCCACCGCAGCCCCAAAGCACCCCAGCCCTTCCTTGATGTTCTCAGACACCCGGTTGGGGTTCTTGGGCCCCAGCACAATGTGCTTATCATAAGGAGGCATGGTGCCGGTAATATCGTCAATCAGCCGAGCCTGTTCCCCGCCCATGCGGTAGAACACCCCGGGCTTGCCCGCTACCTTGGCAAAAAAGCCGCAGACCACAGCCACCAGCACCTTCAGCGTCCCGGATTCGTTCAGCAGGGACTGCATGGAAGACCAGTTGCCGATACTGCCCACGCCGGGAAACAGCTGGGACAGCACCTTGGCTGCAAAAGAAATCTTCATAGTTTCCGGACGAATGGCCCGGTTTTGGGTAATGGCCACCACGGACTCGGCCACACAGACCACATCCCGGGGACCAATCTTGTCGCCGCCAAATTCCTTCACTGCATCCACAATATTGTCGTGGATGGTCAGAATGCGCGTAGGAATGGGAATAATTTCATACTTATCAGCCACGGTACGCACCTCCTGCCAATTTGGCCATTTCAGCCCCATACAGGGTCACGAAATACTTTCTTACATAATGTGCCTTCCGGCCAACCCCGGTCACATAGATAGCAGCATCCATGTCCACCATCCGGCTCAGGACTTCCCGCATATCCTTGCCATTTCTGGCTTCCAGCCGCAGGGTCACAATCAGCTTCCATTCGGACCATTCCTTCAGCACCAGCGCTTCGAAATAATGGTCCTTCCGGCGCCGGTCATCCTTTTCCACATCCCCGGTGCAAACCGCATCCGGAAATTGTTCCTGGGGCAGGTACGGCCGCACAAAGCAGTCCGTTACCGCAGCACATTCCTGGCTGTTGTTGCGCAGAGGCACGGTAAAAGAATATACCGCATGCTGGGGATCCAGCTCCACCAGCTGCAAAGGCGTCTTTTCGTCCATAACCACCTTGGTGTCATCCGTGGGCTTTAAGGCGGCGTAAACAATCATGACCAGCGCACCCAATACGCACAGGCCAAGAAGCAGTAAAATCACATTGATCATACTTTTTTCTTCCCTTCTTCTGCAAGCATCCGCTGCAATTTTTCATAATACGGTGGGGACAGACGCTCCACCTTTCCTTCCAGATTGGTAAAAGCGTTGGTGGAATCGCCCTTGGCCAGCAGCACCCCATCCCGTTTCCGGATAATCTCATATTCGTACACGATTTTTACCCGGCTGCAGGACGCCAAGGTGGTCCGCACCTCATACTCGTCGTCAAAACGCGCAGACTGGCGGAACTGGCAGTGGACCTCAATAATGGGGACCATGAAGCCATCGGCCATCAGCTGGTTCAGCTCAATGCCCGCTGCCCTCAGATAGGCCACCCGGCCCATTTCAAACCACCGCAGGTAATTGGTATGATGGACCACGCCCATCAGATCGGTTTCAGAAAAACGGACTCGATCGGTGATTGTAACCACGGCAAAACCTCTTTTCTCACAGCTTTTTCATTATAGCACGTTTTCCCAGAGAAGAAAGACCTTCTTTGGGATTCCCGGAATTTTATAAGTCCCTGGAAAATAAGAGACCCCATAATGCGCTTTCGCGAATCATGGGGTAAAGTACAAAATGGTACGCCTGGGCGGAATCGAACCGCCGCACACGGCTCCGGAGGCCGTTGCTCTATCCACTGAGCCACAGGCGTATTACTGAACAAGCGTTATTATAGCATGAACCGGGCATTCATGCAAGGAATTTATACAAAAAAAGTAAAATTTTTCACCGGGGCTTCCGGAGCAGCCCTATAAAGCGCCCCATGGGCAGCACCCGGTACAGCAGCAGACAAATGGCCAGATCCGGCAGCAGATACAGCCCGTTGGCCCACAGGGAGTACACCACCGGGGACATCCCCGCCGGCGCATAGCTGGCAAAAAACGCCACTCCGGACACAAAATGGCAGAAGTACCGCATCAGGACCGCCAAAATCATGCCCCCATAAGGGTGCTGGGGAAAGAACCCGCATACCCCCAGAGCCATAAAAGGCAGCGGATAGTCAAATAGCACCTGCACTGGATGAAGAATGTAGGGATTCAGCAGCAGGTTCAGAATCCCGTAGGCAAACCCCGCCAGCACCCCCACTTCCGGCCCAAAAGCAAAGGCCACCAGCATAATGGGCAGCATACCACCCAGGGTAATGGTGCCCCCGTAGGGCATCCGGTAGAGCGGAAACACACTGAGCACCAGTGTCAGCGCCAGCATAAAGCCGCAGCTGGACAGCTGGTGGGCGCTGAGCTTCACCTTCCGGGTGTGCAGCAAAACTACCAAAAGCGCCAGTACCCCCACCAGGGTCAGCAGCGTCACCGGGCTCGCAAAAACTTTCGCCAAACCTTCTTCCATCCTACCTTCCCTCCTCAGCGGCCTGCCGCATCAGAGCAATCTCCCCGGCGTAGCCTTCCAGCTCATTGGGAGTTTCCAGGATAAAAGGCAGCTGGGTCAGCGCCGGGTGGCGCACAATCCGCCCCAGAGCCTCCAGTCCCAGGTAGCCCTGGCCCAGCTTCTCGTGCCGGTCCTTGTGGGCCCCCAGGGGATTCTTGCTGTCGTTTAAATGAATGGCCTTCAGCCGCCCCAGCCCAATGACTTGGTCAAATTCCGTCAGCACCTCATCCAAGTGGTTCACCACATCGTAGCCCCCGTCCCACACGTGACAGGTATCCAGGCAAACCCCTACCTGCTCCTGGAGCTTCAGCTTATCCAAAATGGCGGCAATTTCCTGGAAGGTCTTACCCACTTCCGTGCCCTTCCCCGCCATGGTTTCCAAAAGCAGCGTGGTGGTCTGCCCCTTTTGCAGCACCTGATTCAGGCAGTCCGCAATGAGCTGAATGCCCACTTCTGGTCCCTGCCCCAAATGGTTTCCCGGATGCATATTGTAATATTGGTGGGGCACCAGTTCCATCCGCACCAAATCGTCCGCAATGGTTTCCCGGGCAAAAGTCAGCACGTCCTCCTTGGTGGAACAGGGATTCAGCGTGTAGGGCGCATGGGCCACCAGAGGCACCGCCCTGCCCTGCCACAGCTCCCGAAACGCCTGGACATCTTTGGGGTCCACCTCCTTGGCCTTGCTCCCCCGGGGATTCCGGGTAAAGAACGCAAAAGTATCCGCCTGAATAGACAGCGCCGTTTTGCCCATGGCCAAAAAGCCCTTGGAAGAAGACAAATGACAACCGATATGCAGCATCTCTCTCCCCCCTTAGCGATGGAACAATTCCTGGGCCTGCACCTCAGGATGATGGTATTGGTCAGCCTTGGCAATCACATGCCCGTGGACCGCAATCCCCCCGTGGGGACAGAACTGGACACAGGCCATACAGTAGGCACAATGGTCGTGGACCTTCACCTTCCCGTCCTTCAGGGACAAATTCCCCATAGGACACAGCCGCACGCACAGCCCGCAGCCCACACAGTCCTTGGGCCGGGCCGAAATGGCAAACCGCTTCTTCCCCAGCTTCCGCACCAGCGGAATGGCCATAAGAGCACCCGCCAGGGACTTCTTCACCTGGGACAGGTCCACCTTCCGGGCCAGAATATCCTGCCCCATAGCCTCCACCAGCTGCTTGGCCTTCTCCAGCTTGCTGTAGTCGTAGGTCACCCCCACCTTCCAGGTGGACGTAGAATTGGCTATCATAGGCACCACCCGGCCGTAAGACAACTTGCAGCCCTTAGCCCCCAAAAGCTCCTGCACCCGGTAAAGCGCACTCCCCTGGGTACTCCCGCAGGTAGCCGCCGCATAGTAGTACGCCTGAGGCGATAAGGTTGCCTTCTTTAAGAACTTCAGCACCGGCTTGGGCACATCCCCAAAATACACCGGGAACACAAGCCCCACCGACTTGGCCGATTGCAGCAGCAGCCCAATCGCCTCCCAGTTCTTCTTATCCAGAGGAATCACCTGATCCTGGGTCAGCGCTCCCAGCTCCCGTGCCACCGCATACGAATTCCCCGTACCAGAAAAATATATAATCATGGAACCCACTCCCCTACCTTTATTGTTAGCACATATCCTGCAATTTTTTTACAGGAAGAAACATCCCAGCCAACAACACCAAAATGGCCAAAATGCCCATTACATTTTATTATAACAGATACACCACGCCCCTGACCCATTTCAAGAAAAATTATTGAAATAAAAAAGAAAAACAGTAGGCCACACCAACACCCCCTTGACCGCACCAACCTTTAAAGGCTCCTCACTTTAGGGGGGAGCAGTCAGCCACGCAGTGGCTGACTGAGCGAGGATACCCGGAAAACATTGCCTGCAATGTTCGCTGACCGCACCAACCACCCAACGATTTGTCCAAATATTAGCGGCCCCCGGCCGCATGCCTTCCCCGCACAACAGCAGTCCCAAGCGGGGAAGGAAGCAATGCCGCCGGCATTGCAGGATGGGGCAACTACCTAAATTTCCGCACTAGCCCCTTTTAGCACACGACCAGTAGTGGTCTAAGAAAGCCTTCTGCAAACGTTGCGGTCACGTCCAAATATCTTTACAAGTTATCCAAAAGATATTTGGAATACGTGACCCATGTGATAGCTGCTCAGAAGGCAAGCCCGTAGGGCAACGCCGCCTGGCTAGCAGCGAACCACTGTAGAAGGTGTCATCCACAACGTGGATGACGGATGAAGTTCAATCCAATAGGCCCGTAGGGCCAGCCCAAAGAGCGCCCATAGCTCTCGCCTTTGGGAGTCGTATCCACCGTTCAAGGCATCAGCCGCAGAAAGGTGGAATATACGACCCCTGTGATAGCTGCCCAGAAGGCAAGCCCGCAGGGCGACGCCGCCTGGCTAGCAGCGAACCACTATGCGGCCGCATCCAAACAGCCCAACAAATTCTGCAAGGGGCTGTTTGGTCAATAAGGCCCATGCGATAGCCGTCCGTGAGCCGAACCCGCAGGGTGACGGGGAACGGAATACGGCGAACCGCTTACGGCCGCATCCAAACATCCCTACAATTGTCCAAAGGATGTTTGGTTAATAAGGCCTATGTGATAGCAGCCCAGGAAGCAAGCATCTTGATGCACAGCTGACTGGCTAGCTGCGAACCACTGGGGGAGCTGTCACCGCAGGCTGACTGAGGGAGTCGTATCCATTTCTCAAGGCCTCCGGCCGTAGAGAAATGGAATATACGACCCCTGTGATAGCGGCCCGCGAAGTAAGCCTGAAGGGCGTAACTGAGTGGGTAGCCGCGAACCACTGCGAGGATACCCCGCACCATCGCCTGCAAAGTCCATTGCCCGCACCAAAAAGGCATACTGCTGATGCTCCCGCATCAGCAGTATGCCTTTTCCTATCGTTATTCTATCTCTATTCTTACCCTTACAAAAAACTCAGCAGCACCTGCAGCAGCTGCTCCTTCTCCAGCGGCTTCACCAGCTGCCCGTTCATCCCATTCTTCAGCGCCTGGGCCACATCCTCCGAAATCAGGTTCTCCGTCATGGCGATAATGGGCACCGTCTTGGCATCCTCCCGGTCCATACCCCGAATCACCTTGGCCGCCTCATTGCCGTTCATAACCGGCATATCCAGATCCAGCAAAATGGCGTCATAGGTATGGGGCGCCGCCTGGGCAAACTTGTCGCAGGCTTCCTTGCCGTTGGTCACCCGATCCAGCAGCATCCCCAAAGGTGCCGTAATCTTCTCCAGCACCTGGGCGTTCAAATCGCTGTCTTCCGCCACCAGCAGGTGCTTGCCCTGGAGATGAACCTCCTCCGCCGTCAGCTTGGCCGCATGCTTTTCGTAGCCAAAGGGCAGCTCAATGGTAAACCGCATCCCCTTGCCTTCCGCCTGGTCGGCCTTGATCACCCCGCCCAGTACGTGCACCAGGTTGTGGGTCACCGCCAGCCCCAGACCGCCGTGGACCGTATTCCCGTCCACCTGGCTGGAAAGCTCAAAGGGCAGGAACACCTTGTCCAGCATATTCTCCGGCACTTCCATGCCCTCGCACTGGACCACCGCTTCCAGACATACCCGTTTGTGCTTGATGGCCTTTTCCCGAATCTGGCAGGTCACCTTGTGCTGGGCTTCCGTAAACAGCATGGCGTTGTTCAGCACATTTAACAGCACCTGTTCCAGCCGGTTCTGGTCCCCCAAGAGCCGGGGATACTGCAAAGCCTCCACCTGCATGGAAAAATCAAGCTGCCGCTTGGCCGCCTCGTCCTGGAACACCTGGTTCAACGAATCCAGCAGCTTCTGTACGTCAAAGGCTTCGTAATGGGTCTGCAAGGTGCCATTTTCCATGGCAGACAGGTCGATAACATCGTTCAGCACCCCCAAAAGGTACCGGACCTGCTCCTGGCTTTCCCGAACATATTCCTTCCGGGTTTCCTGGCTGGCCTCGTCCTCCGCCAGGGTCAGATACCCCATAATGGAATGCAGCGCTTCCCGGGTATCCTTGCTGATATGGGCCATAAACTTGCTCTTGGCCTCCGCCAGTTCCCGGGCCTGGTCCATGGCGCTGGTGAGCTGGGCCCGCCGCTCCATTTCCTGGCTGTGCATATCGTCCACCCCATGCTTTAGGAGCAGGCAGCTCCGGCGATGGGTCTTATCCTTCTTGATGCCCTGGAGCAAATAGGACATCCACCGGTAGGAGCCGTCCTTCTGCTTTTCCCGGGCAGTAAATTCCACCTGGCCGCAGGTCTTCATGGCCTTTTCCACCGCCGACCGCAGGAAATCTTCCGTGTACTTCCGGGCGTCCTCCGGATGGAGTTCCCCGGCCAGTTCCGTTACGTTCTGGAACGGCTTTTCCTGCACATTCAGCTTTCCCTCGTGAATCACATAGGTATAGCAAATCTGGTTTTTCCAGTCGATGTCCTCCATCTGCTCGTAGGTATCGCACAAATGGGAAATCAGCTTGGAAAGCCGGTACTTGATGCCCCGCTGCCGCCGTACCTGCCGGGCCCGGTATTGGTACAGCACCAAAAGCAGAATCACCAAAGCCAGCAGGATTTTAACCCCGGTCCACACATAGGGCCAGGCCGCCAGCCTCCCGGCGTCGGTAGTCAGATACGCGTTCCATCCCTGAAAATGACTGCTCAGTTGATTGAAAATATCCATCGTACACTCTCCTGACCTGTGTTATTGCAGCTGCTCTTTTAAATACGCTTCCGCCGCCTGCACCTGATTGGTGCCGTACTCGTCCTCCGCAGCCACCGCCACGTCCGGCGTAATCCCCACCTTGTCGATGCTCCGGCCGCTGGGGGTATAGTACTTGGCCACCGTCAGCTTTACCGCCGTGTCCGGGGACAGCAGGAACACGTTCTGCACCACGCCCTTGCCGTAGGTCTTCTCCCCAAACAGCTGGCCGGCATGGGTGTCCTGGATGGCCCCGGCCACAATCTCTGCCGCCGACGCCGTTCCCTTGTTCACCAGCACCGCCAAAGGATACGGGAACTTGTCCAAAGTGGACGATTCCGTCATGGTCTTGCCCTGCTTGTCCGTCACCGACACAATGGGGCCCTTGGGCACCAGGCACTGGGCCACGGCCACCCCGCTGCTGAGCAGTCCCCCCGGGTTGTCCCGCAGGTCCAGCACCAGAGCTTTCATTCCCTGGTCCTCCAGCTTCTTCAGCTCCGCCTGGAAATCCTTCCCGGTATCCTCACTGAAGTTGGTAATCCGGATATAGCCGATATTGCCGTCTTCCATTTTCCCGTAGACACTCTTGATTTTAATATCCCCCCGGGTAATGGTGTAGGTCTGAGGTTCTTCGTCCCCCCGCTGGAGCAGCAGCTGCACCTGGGTGCCGTCCTGGCCCCGGATCTGCTTTACCACATCGCTGAGGCTTTCCCCTGCCAGTTCCTTGCCGTCAATTTGCAGCAGCACGTCCCCGGACTTGATTCCCGCCTTGTAGGCCGGCGTGTCCTCAATGGGCGAGACCACCACAAAGGTATGGTCATCCTTCATGCCCATCACCATGCCCACCCCGCCAAAATGGCCTTCGGTCATGGTATTCAGGGCCGCAAAATCCTGGTTGTCCAGATAGGTGGAGTACGGGTCCCCCAGCTGCTTCACCATTCCGTTCAGGGCGCCATCATAAATCTTCTTCCGGTCCGCTTCCCCTACATAATGCTGCTGAATCAGGTGCATGGTCCGGACAATCTCACCCAGAGCCTCCGGATCCCCCACCCAGTTTTTCAGCAGATAATAGGACCCGCCGCAGAACACCCCCAAAGACAGGAAAAACGTTCCCAGGAGGGCCGCAGCGCTGTATTTTTTCTTAAACATAGATTCTCTTCTCCTTTACGGCAGATAATCCAAAGGCTGGGTTACCTCGCCGTGGACCCGGACCTCAAAATGGCAGTGGGGACCGGTGGAATCACCGGTACTGCCGGCCTGGGCAATCACCTGGCCCTTGCTCACGGACTCCCCTTCGCTGACATTCAGCGAAGTATTATGCCCGTACAGCGTCACCAGGCCGCCCCCATGGTCAATCATAACCGCATTGCCGTAGCCGCCCATCCAGCCGGCGTAGATGACCACACCGCCGTCGGCCGCCCGGATCGGGTCGCCGTAGTCGCAGGCAATATCAATCCCTGCGTGGAAAATCTGGGTCCCCCAAATGGGGTGCACCCGCCAGCCAAACGGCGACGTAATCTCCCCGTAGATGGGCCAGCTCAGCCGTCCGGAGCCGTGCTGGGCCGCCGTAATCCGTCCCTGCTCCTCCATGCGCTTGATCATGTCCGTAATCTGGGCACTGCTGCGCTGGAGTTCCTCGTACTCCGCATCCAGTTGGGCCTTTTCCGCCAGAGCCTGTTCGTACAGAGCCTGCCGTTCCGCCGTCTTCTGCTGCACCAGCTGCTGCTTGGCCGCTACCTGGGCGTGGGTGGCGTCCAGGTCCCGCTTGTTGGCCTCCAGGGTAGCCTGCTGGGCCTGCAAGGCTTCCTTCTGGGTTTCCAGCCGAGCAATCAGGGCAAAGTCCCGATGAATCACCCGCTGGAGCAGGAACATCCGGGACGCAAAATCCCGAAAGTCCGTGGACCCCAGCAGCACATCCAGGTAGTTCACCTGGCCGTTTTCATAAATATCCCGCAGACGCTTTTTGTAGATTTCCCGGGTCCTGTCGTAATCCTGCTGCTTGGCGTAGAGTGCCGCCTCGTTCTGCCGGATTTGGATTTCCAGGTCCCGCTGCCGGCCCTCCACCTCCGCCAGTTCCCGTTTGGCCGCTGCCAGCTCGTTCTGGGCAGCAATCAGCCGGTCCACCGCAGATTTGATTTCCGCCTTCTTGTTTTCCCGCTGGGCGTCCTTTTCTTCCATCTGCTGCTGCACGTCCTGCAGCTCTGCTTTCTTGTCCTCAATGGATTCCGCCTGGGTCACCGCTGCCGAAAGCTGCAGCGAAACAAGGAGTGCCGCCAGGAGCGCTGCTCCCGTTTTCCCTTTCTTCATGCGCCCGCCCCCTTATACGTCCAGGAACTTGCGCAGGGAAATGCTGCTGCCGCAGGCCCCAATCAGGGTGCCCACCACAATCAGTCCGCCGCACAGGTAGTACATATACGGCCAGCTGGGCAGCATAGGAAAGAAGGACAGGGTGGCGTAGATTTTCTGCTGGGCTGCATTATACAGCTGGAACAGGGCTGCGGCGGCAATGGCTGCCCCCACAAACCCGATAATCATCCCTTCCAAAAGGAAAGGCCAGCGGATAAACCAGTCCGTAGCACCCACGTACTTCATAATATTCACTTCCCGCCGCCGGGCAAATACCGTAATCCGGATGGTATTGGAAATAATAAACAGCGTAGCAATGGCCAGCATCAGAATGAGTGCAACGCCCCCCACCCGAAGAATCCTGGTCAGCTGAAAAATATGTTCCACCACTTCCTGGCCGAACTTGGCAGTTTCCACCCCGGGCATCTTTTCGATGACCGGTACCAGCTGCCCAATCCGTTCCGGCCGGTCCACCTGGATTTCAAAGGAATACGGGAACGGGTTGTCTTCCCCCAGGGCGTCCAGCAGCTTCTGCTGCTCCCCCAGCCGCTCCTTGAAATTCTTCAGGGCCTGGGCCTTGGTCACCGGGGTCACCTTCACAATGCCCTCGGTGCCCCGCAAGGCGGCATCCATATTTTTTAACTGATCAGCCGTGGCCGAATCAGCCATATACACCGTTACCTGCACCTGATTCTCCAGATGCTTCGCCAGATTGTTCACATTCAGCACCATGGTAAGAAACATCCCCAGCACCAGAATGGACAGCGCCACCGTGGAGATGGACGCAATGCTCATGAGAGAATTGCGCTTCAGGGAGGTAAAGGTTTCTTTCAGATAATACCAGATTGTACTAAAGTTCATAACCGTAAACTCCTTTGAGATCATCCCGCACGATCTGCCCATTTTCAATGGCAATGACGCGTTTTTGCATGTAGTCCACCATGGTCTTGTCATGGGTTGCCATGATAATGGTGGTTCCATTATGGTTGATCTGGGAGAAAATGTTCATGATTTCCATACTGGTTTCCGGGTCCAGGTTGCCCGTAGGCTCATCGGCAATCACCAGCAAAGGATCGTTGACAATGGCCCTGGCAATGGCCACCCGCTGCTGTTCCCCGCCGGACATCTCACCGGGGTAATTCTTCCCCCGGCCCTTCAGTCCCACCAATTCCAGCACCTCGTTGACCCGGTTTTTGATTTTATGGGCAGGCGTTTCAATCACCTGCATGGCAAAGGCAATATTTTCGTAAGCCGTCCGATCGTTCAGCAGGCGGTAATCCTGGAATACGATGCCCAGCTGCCGTCTGAGAAAAGGAATCTCACTGCGCCGCAGCTTCATCACATCCACGCCATCTACCAGAATCTGGCCGGAAGTGGGTTCGATTTCCCGGGAAATCAGCCGCACAAAGGTGGATTTCCCCGCCCCGCTGGGCCCTACCAGAAAAACAAATTCCCCCGGCTTAATATGCACGTTGATATCCGAAAGAGCCACCGCTCCCCCTGGATATACCTTACCGGCATGCTTCATTACCAGCACGATTCCCGCCTCCTTCAATTATTGTCGGCTCAGTTCCACCGCTCTTTCAATATTCTTTTCCGCTTCCTGGCGCAGGGCCTGGATCTGTTCCCGGCCCTGCCGGCCATCCTGCTGCCACAGCTCCCGGGCCATGGAGAGGATTTCCCCAGCGGTAATCTTGTCAATGGTATTCACCACGTTGCCCTTCATCCCGGCCACAAACCGGTCCACCTTGGGATCGTAGGAAACCGCCATCAGCGGCACATCGTTAATGGCCGCAAACACCAGGGCGTGGAGCCGCATGCCAATCAGCAGATGCAGCCCGCTGATCAGGTCCTGGTACTCCTGGGTGGAGCACTTCTGGTCCAGCATGTACACGTCCTGCTGGTTTTCCATAGCCGCTGCCACCGCCTGGGACAGCTCTGCGTCCGCCGGAAATTGCAGCGGAATAAAGAGAATCTGGGCCCCAAACTCCCGCTTCAGGGCATCGGCCGCACCGGCAAACTCCCGGCTAAACCGTGCCTCCCCTTTCCAGTGGCGCAGGGCAAAGCCCACCACCGGCCGGTTCAGGTCCACCCCCAGCTTGGCCAGGAGCCGCTTTCCTTCTTCCTTTCGTCCCGGCGGCAGGGAAAACACCGCATCCGAGGTAACCAGCACCCGGCTGGCAGGAATCCCCATGGCATTCAAATCCTCCAGGGAACCGTCGTCCCGGACCGTAATCAGGTCCGCCCGGCTGCAAATCAGCCGGGTGAGCAGCCGGCACACACCGCCCCGAATGGGCCCAATGCCCTGGGCAAACAGCATCACCCTCCGGCCCAAAAGCCGGGCCAGGGCAATAATGCTGAGATAATACAACAGACTGATATGACTGGTCACGTTCTGCAGCAGGCTTCCCCCGCCCGAAAGCAAAAGGTCCGTGTGCAGCATGGCCTTCAGGATTCCCAGGGGCGCAAACCGGTGCACCGCCTTTACCTGGTGCAGCTTGCTGGTGGCTTCAGGATGACCGGATATCACGGTAATTTCTACACTGGGGTCCTTTTTTCTGAGAGCCGTAATAATGGCCGTCAGCATGGCTTCGTCCCCGGCGTTGGAAAACCCGTAGTAGCCGGAAATCAGAATCTTACCCAAGAGTGTCCCTCCTTGCCAAAAGGCGCTGCACATGAGGATAAGCCCAGGCAAACAGTACCAGGGCAATGAGCCCCAGCACCACCCCTACCGCATACCCATCCAAGGCCCGCACATAGGACATAAGAATGGGAGAACGCATATGGCAGAAGGTCTGCACCAGGGACCCCTGGCCAATCACCGCGCCTACGGCACACAGCCCGTAGAACCAGGTGGGCAGCTTTTTCCAGGCAGCCCAGGCCGCCAGGAAGAAGGCCGGATGGCCAATCATAAATTCCTTTTCCCGGGGACGGGCCCACATAGTCTCCTCCAGGAAGTAGCGCAGCTTCTGCTCAATGGCAGGCACCGGCACCCCGGCCGTATGGCCGCTGCGGCCGATAAATACCCAGGCCACAAACGCGAAGATTCCCAGCACCAAAAAGGCGTTGAGATTCAGCGGCCGCTTCAGGAACCCTTCCAGTCTGGCCACCGGCTTACGCCAGTTTTCCCCTTTGTTCCAGAACCCATGGTTCTTCATAAACAGCAGGAACACCAGGCACACCGGCAGCATAAAGGTGGCCTTGACCCCCCGGTAGATATCCATTTCCAAAAGGAACCGGGTATCACTGAGCACCCCGCCAAGAAGGCTGGCGCCAATCAGGGATAACACCATAGTCACAAACAAATCCACCACCGTGCGGCCGGCCAGGGCCCCAAAGGAACCCTCCTGCCCCCGGCGCTTCCAGATTCCCAGCATCCGGGCCATGGACAGCACTGGGAAAATCACCGCTGCTCCAAAGGCAATACCCTGCCGGGCCAGCAGCGTAGGTCCAAATACCGAGGCCGAAATCACAGCCCCCAGGCCCACCACCGCTTTGGTGTAATGTTTTTCCGGCAGCACGTCCAGCAGCAGGAAATACAGACACCAGGCAGCTGCCAGAGAGAAAGCCAGCGGAATGTACCACAGCTTGGACGGCTGGTACACCTGGTAAATGTCAGCCCGGCCAGAGGTAAAGCCCTTGCTGGCCACGTCCTTGTTGACCGCTTCCACATAGTCCAGATTGGTCTGGAGCAGGGTCTTGTTGTCCCGGGGCGTCAGGAACGTCTTGATGTAGTTCACCCGGATGTTCCGTTCCTCGTCGGACAGGGACCAACGCCGGAACGCATCAAACACCTGCATCTTCCGCTGTTCCGCATCGGCAATCACGTAGGTTCTGGCCACCTGGTAATGGGTCAGGTCCGCCAGCTTGGTCAGCCCTTCCAGGTTCACAAACTGCAATTGGGTGACCCCTTCCACCATGCCCAGGGTAATATGCCGTGCATCCAGGTCCTTAGCCACCAGCGGCAGCTGCTCCTTGTTGCCCAGCATCTGCTTGCCGCTGCCGATCATCAGGGACACCGTAGCCCCGCTGTTATCCAGCCGGTTAAACAGCGCCTCGATCTGTTCCGGGGCGGAGGCAGCCCCCGCCGTGTACCGCTCGCTGTAGTTGGTAGGGCGAATGGCTACCATAAAGCCATTTTTCGTTACATCTTGGAGTTCGTCCGTGGAGGGCCCCAGGTCCATTTCCCGGATTCCCCGCTGGTCCCCGGCAATGGGGTTCTTGCTCACCACCGTATCCCCGGTAAACCGCAGGATCCGGGGCGCCGCACTAAGCTCCACAATCCGGTCCGCCCCAAAGCGCAGCCGGATATCCTCCACCGCCTCGTTCAGGGCCCGGGGAGACTGCCCCTCGGACAGATAGACTGCATCAGTCACAAAATCAGGATTGTCCGTAATGGCCTGCCAGGCAGGGCTCAGCGCCCCCAGTTTTCTCTGGCTCAGCAGCTGGGCACCGGTCACTACATTCACTGCCCCGCTTTGGAACAATTTATCCAGATTGGTATCAAACACCGCCAGGGTGGTAACCCCCCGGTCCTTGAATTCCTTGAACACCGTTTCCTTGGGAACCCCTTCTTCCTGGGCAATCCGCACCAGGCTGTTGTATTCCATCACGGTTTCAATCTGCTTGTTGGCTTTTTCCACCTGGATGCGCTGCCAGTTCAGGTTCAGGGAACAAACCAGTCCCAGACCCACCAGTGCCGCGAATAATTTTTTATAGTTCTTCATATACGGTTACTCTCCCTAAGCCAGTCCCATTAATGCTTCAGGCTGCGCAGATAACTTTCCACAAACAGGTCCAGGTCGCCGTCCATCACGGCCTGCACATTCCCGGTTTCCGCACCGGTCCGGTGATCCTTTACCATGGTATAGGGCTGGAACACGTAGGAACGGATTTGGCTGCCCCATTCGATGGCCTGGTAATCCCCGGCCAAATCGCTGATTTTCTTGTCCTGAATGGCCTTTTCGTATTCAAACAGCTTGGCCCGCAAGAGAGCCAGGCAGCGTTCCTTGTTTTGCAGCTGGGAACGTTCGTTCTGGCACTGTACCACAATCCCCGTAGGAATGTGGGTCATCCGCACTGCCGAAGACGTCTTGTTGACGTGCTGGCCGCCGGCGCCGCTGGCCCGGTAGTAGTCCACCCGCACATCGTCCATGTTGATATTTACTTCCACCGTGTTGTCGATTTCCGGCATAACGTCCACCGCGGAGAAAGACGTGTGCCGCCGGGCGTTGGCGTCAAAGGGAGAAATCCGCACCAGCCGGTGCACGCCCTTTTCGCTTTTCAGATAGCCGTAGGCATTGTGCCCGTTAATGGACAGCGTGGCGCTCTTGATGCCCGCTTCTTCCCCGGGGAGTACGTCCAGCATTTCCACCGCAAAGCCCTTGCGCTCTGCATAGCGGGTAAACATCCGCATGAGCATGCTGGTCCAGTCCTGGGCCTCAGTGCCGCCGGCCCCGGCGTGCAGGGTCAAAATGGCATTGTTGCTGTCGTACTGGTCGCTGAGCAGCAGCCCCAGTTCCAGGTCCGCCAGAGTCTTCTTGCCCTTTTCCAGCTCGCCCTCAATTTCTTCCTGGAGACTGTCGTCGTTTTCTTCCACAGCCATTTCCCACAGGGTTTCAATATCCTCAATCTTCGTTTCCAGGGAATGGAAGGTATCCACATCACTTTTCAGATTGTTGGCTTCCTGGGCCACCTTTTGGGCCTTATCCGCATCGTCCCAGAACCCCGGAGCCGCCATCTGGTGCTCCAGGTCCTGAATCCGTTCTTCCTTTTGGGGGATTTTCAGGGCCCCGTTCATTTCCTGCAATTTGTCTTTCAAACCATTGATTTCCGGTTTTAGTTCTTCCAGTAACACCATCCACAGCCCTTTCTCAGTTTAGTTTTAAAAACAAGGGAAACGAAGCCGGGAAAAGCCCCAGCTTCGTTCTTGTCAATCAGCTGTTTTTGCCACAGCAGTTTTTGTATTTTTTGCCGCTGCCGCAGGGGCAGGGATCGTTTCTTCCCACTTCAGGCTCATGGGAAACCATTGCCGGTTCCCGGACCTGTTCCTCCGCGCCGTCCACGTTGGGATTGTTTACTTGGGCGTTGGACAAGTGGTCTTCCACCGCAGGCTGGGTCACCACGTTTACCCGGTACATGTACCGCACCACATCGTCCACAATCGTTTCCTTCATGGCTTCGAACATATCGTAGGCTTCAAATTTGTATTCTACCAAAGGATCCCGCTGGCCGTAAGCCCGCAGGCCAATGCCTTCCCGCAGGGCGTCCATGGCGTCCAGATGTTCCATCCAGTGGCCGTCCACCACCTTCAGCATCACCAGGTTCTCCAGTTCCCGCAGAATCGGAGCCCCAATGGCTTCTTCCCGGGCGTTGTAGGCATCTACGGCTACCTTATGCAGGTATTCGTCCAGCTCTTCCCGGCTCATATTTTGCAGCGTCTCGGCCTTGAGCAGCCCCTGAGGCGCGTAAAACTCCTCGGCGTAGGCAATCATACCCGGAATGTCCCAATCCTCGCTGTAGGCGTCAGGAGGCGCGTACATGTTTAGCGTCCGGTCCACAATATGGCTGGCCATATTCAGCACATCGTCCTTCAGGTCCGCCCGCTCCAGAATCTTCCGACGCTGGTCGTAGATAACCTCTCTCTGCTGGTTCATTACATCGTCGTATTCCAGTACGTGTTTCCGGATATCAAAGTTCCGGGATTCCACCTTCTTCTGGGCGTTCTCAATGGAACGGGTAACCAGCTTGTGTTCGATGGGTTCGTCTTCTTCCATTCCCAGCTTGTCCATAATGCCGGAAATATTGTCGGAACCAAACAGCCGCATCAGATCATCTTCCAGGGACAGGTAGAAACGGGTAGAGCCCGGGTCCCCCTGACGGGCGCAGCGGCCCCGCAGCTGGTTGTCGATACGGCGGGATTCGTGCCGTTCCGTACCAATGATGTGCAGGCCGCCCAGTTCAGCGACCCCTTCACCCAGGGTAATATCCGTACCACGGCCAGCCATGTTGGTGGCAATGGTCACGGCGCCCATTTGGCCGGCGTCGGCCACGATTTCAGCTTCCTTTTCGTGGTACTTGGCGTTCAGCACATTGTGCTGGATGCCCTTCTTCTTCAGCATATCGGACAGTTCTTCGGACTGCTGAATGGAAGTAGTACCTACCAGCACCGGCCGGCCCTTAGCGTGCAGCTCCTCAATGGCCTTGACTACCGCCCGGTACTTGGCCTTCTTGGTCTTGTAGATAACATCCGGATAGTCGATACGGATGTTGGGTTTATTGGTGGGCACCACGTAAACGCTGAGCCCGTAAATCTTCTGGAATTCCTGTTCTTCCGTCTTGGCCGTACCGGTCATGCCGGACAGCTTGTCGTACATCCGGAAGTAGTTCTGGAAGGTAATGGTTGCCAGGGTCTGGCTTTCCCGTTCCACCTTCACGTGTTCCTTGGCTTCAATGGCCTGGTGCAGCCCTTCGGAGAAGCGGCGGCCGTACATCAGCCGGCCGGTGAATTCGTCAACAATAATGACTTCCCCGTCCTTGACCACATAGTCCCGGTCCCGGAACATCAGGGCTTTGGCCTTCAGGGCGGCCATCAGCTGGTGGGACAGGTCCACGCCGTTTTCCCCGGCGTACATATTCTGGACCCCCAGCATTTTTTCCGCCTTGGCAATACCCACTTCCGTAGGTGCCACGGTCTTTTGCTTTTCGTCCACCGTGTAGTCCACATCTTTTTTCATATTGGCTACTACGGAAGCCATCACATTGTACAGGTCCGTGGATTTTTCCCCCGGGCCGGAAATGATAAGCGGCGTTCTAGCCTCATCAATCAGGATACTGTCCACTTCGTCCACGATGGCGTAATGCAGCGGACGCTGTACCATCTGATCTTCGGACACCACCATGTTGTCCCGCAGGTAGTCAAACCCAAATTCATTGTTGGTCCCGTAGGTAATATCAGCCGCATAAGCCGCCTTCCGGGCAGGGAAATCCATGTCGTGGATAATCAGCCCCACGGACAGCCCCAGGAACCGGAATACCCGGCCCATGTCTTCACTGTCCCGGCGAGCCAGGTAATCGTTGACCGTTACCACGTGCACGCCCTTGCCTTCCAGTGCGTTCAAATACGCCGGCAGGGTGGCCACCAGGGTTTTACCTTCACCAGTACGCATTTCCGCAATATTGCCCCGGTGCAGGATGCAGCCGCCGATGAGCTGTACGTCGAAATGACGCATGCCCATCACCCGTTTTGCTGCCTCCCGGACCACCGCAAAGGCTTCCGGCAGCAGGTCATCCAGGGTTTCCCCCTTGGACAGCCGCAGCCGGAATTCGCTGGTCTTAGCGCACAGCCGTGCGTCACTTAAACCGGCCATTTCCGGTTCCAGCGCATTAATCTTATTTACATAGTTTTGGCATACCTTCAACTCTTTAGCGTTAGGGTCGCCAAAGACTACTTTCATTAGCTTTTCCAGCAACGAGATCACTCCTCATAAGTGCAAAAAATCCTACTAAGCCTATTTTCTAATTGTAGCAAATAGGTATATGAAAGTCAAAAAGAGTCGAGGCAAAAGCCTCGACTCTTTGTAAACAATTCATGAAATCAGGACAATTCCGGATTGATCAAGCCGTAATCGCCATTTTTCCGCCGATATACGATGGCAATCTGTTCCGTTTCATCGTTGAAGAAAACGAAGAAATCATGGTTCAGCATGTTCATCTGCATAATGGCTTCCTGCACGCCCATAGGACGCATCCGGTAGGTCTTGTTGCGGACCACCTTGAATTCTTCCGTTTCTTCCGGAACCTCTTCACTGAGCTCCGGCAGCGGAGCCGGTTCTTCATCACGGAAGTTGCTGTATTTCCGTTTCATCAGACGGGTCTTATACTTGTGAATCTGTCTTTCGATCTTGGCAACACATTTATCAATGGATGCATACATATCATCGGAAGTTTCTTGCGCTCTCAATACAATCCCGCTGGCCGGTACGGTGATTTCCACAATGTGGTTTCCCCGTTCCACCCGCATTACCGCCGTAATTTCACCCACCGTCTTGAACTGTTTGGTGATGGTCACAATCCGTTTTTCCACATAGTCTTTTAATGCAGGGGTGACCTCAATGTTTTTACCACGTACTCTTACTGCCATAATAACTACCTCCTCACCAACAGGAAGTTTCCTGTTCGTTCTTATGGTATTATTTCTACAGTACCTTCCGTATTCCTGCAAAGAATTAAAAATTCTTGTAAGTTTTTTTCTTATAAGTAACTCTTTGTAACAATTGTTTACACAATCGCCCCAAAATTACCGCCAAAACCCTTACAGAATCTTGGACAGGAAGCTGGCAGCCCGTTCGTTTTTCGGATGGGCAAAGAATTCCTGCGGTTCAGCCTCTTCCAGAATCTTCCCCTGGTCCAGGAACAGCACCCGGTGCCCCACTTCACGGGCAAACCCCATTTCGTGGGTAACCACCACCATGGTCATGCCTTCCTTGGCCAGCTGCTTCATAACGTCCAGTACTTCGTTGATCATTTCCGGATCCAACGCCGAGGTCGGTTCGTCAAACAGCATAGCCTTGGGCTTCATGCATAGCGCCCGGGCAATAGCCACCCGCTGCTGCTGGCCGCCGGACAGGGAGTTGGGATAGCTGTCAGCCTTTTCCAAAAGCCCTACCTTGGTCAGATACCGTTCCGCCAGTTCCACCGCTTCTTCCTTCTTGACGCCCCGGACCTTCATAGGCGCCAGGATCAGGTTTTCCATCACCGTCATATGGGGGAACAGATTGAAACGCTGGAACACCATGCCGATTTCCTTCCGGACCTCGTTGATATTGGCTTCCCCGTTCAGAGGGATATTATCGAAGGTAATGGTACCGGCCGTAGGCACTTCCAGATAGTTGATGCAGCGCAGGAACGTACTCTTGCCGCCGCCGGAAGGACCAATAACCACCACCACTTCCTTTTCCGCAATATCTACATCAATGCCCTTTAAAACTTCGTTGTCCCCGTAGCTTTTTCTCAGGCCGGAAATCTGTATCAATTTATCGTTCATCTTTCTTAAACCGCCTTTCCAAGAGGCCTACAAAACGGGCAACAGCCAGGGTCATAATCAGGTACAGCACAGCAACCGTCAGCCAGATTTCAAAAGAAGCATACGTCCGGGCAATAATCAGCTGGCCCCGACGGGTCAGTTCCTCAAACCCGATAACAGATACCAGGGAAGAATCCTTCAGCATGGCAATGAATTCGTTGCCCAAAGGAGGGATAATTCTCTTAAACGCCTGAGGCAGAATAATGTAGCGCATGGTCTGCCACCAGGTCATCCCCAGGCTCCGGCCAGCTTCCATCTGCCCTTTGTCGATGGATTCAATGCCGCCCCGGAACACTTCCGCCACATACGCACCACTGTTGATGGAGCAGGCCGCAATAGCAGCCACAAACGCATCCACCCGGTGATGGATCAGCGCCGGCAGCGCAAAATACACCAGGAAAATCTGAACCAGCAGAGGCGTGCCCCGCAGAAAGTCCACGTAAATGTTCCCCAAAATCCGCAGCGGCTTAATCCCCGACAGCCGGATTAGGGAAACAATGACCCCAATGGCCATACCAAAACCCACACTCAGGGCCGTAATCTCAATGGTAATACCCGCCCCTGCCAATAGTAAGGGCAGGGACTGCTCAATAATTTCAAAGTTCATGCATTTTCACCCTTCTGCCAGGTAGCCTTATTTGGCTTTTTTATCAGTACCAAACCATTTGGTATAGATTTTGTCGTATTCACCGTTTTTCTTCAGTTCAGCCAGTGCCTTGTTTACGTCAGCAGCCAGCTTGCTGTCCTTCTTGAAAGCCATCCCGTAATCTTCCGCTTCCAGAGTCTCGCCCACCAGCATATCCTTATCCTTGCCTTCCTGGGTCAGGTAGTAGGCAGCCACCGGTTTGTCGATAATGACCGCATCCACACCCTTGTTGTTCAGTTCCAGGAATACCTGGGAGTTGGTATCAAAGCTGGTCACCTGAGCCCCGGGCACCTTGCCGGCACGTTCAGCACCCGTGGTGCCAATCTGTACCGCAATCTTCTTGCCTTCCAGGTCCTGGATTCCCTTGATGCCCGTTTCGTCCTTGCGGACCACCACTGTCAGACCAGAAGTATAGTACGGATCCGAGAAAGTCACAGCCTTCTGCCGGTCCGGCGTAATGCTCATGCCCGCAATGGCCATATCAATATTGCCGGAGTTCAGCGCCGGAATCAGCGCATCAAAGCCCATGTTCTGGATTTCCACTTTTCTGCCCAGCTGCTTGCCGATCGCCCGGGCCAAGTCCATATCAAAGCCCTCAAAATCACTGGAGCCCTGTTTCTGGAATTCAAAAGGAGCAAAAGTCGGTTCCGTACCCACCCGCAGAACCTTCTGATCATTGGCGGCCTGTTTGGAATCAGAACCGCAGCCAGCTGCCAGCATCATAACCGCAGCCATCGCACATAAGATTGCCGTGATTTTTTTCATAAAATTTTCCTCCATCATGATTGTATTTTCGATTCTAGGTAGATATTATACATCGAACCGTATCTTTATACAACCATTATGGAGGAAAAGGAAGAACAAAACCCTATGCAGTTAACCGCAATTATTTAGCAACCGTAAACCATTTGTCGTAAATCTTCTGATATTCGCCGTCTTTCTTCATCTCAGCCAAAGCCTTGTTCAGCTTGTCCAAAGTAGCCGTGTCCTTCTTGCCAACAGCAATCCCGTAGAAGTCACCCTTCTTAGGAGTACCCACACTCTTGGCATATTCAGAACCACCCTGTTTCAGGAAGTACTGCAATACCGGCAGGTCGCTGATCACCGCATCTGCACCACCATTTTTCAGTTCCAGGCAAGCCAGGTCACTGCTGTCAAAAGTCTTAACCGTAGCCCCTTCAATCTTGTGGGCTTCATCAGCACCAATCGTACCAATCTGTACAGCAATCGTCTTGCCCTTCAGATCTTCCAGACCCTTAATGCTGTCATTGTTCTTGCCCACAATTGCCATCAGACCAGATTCATAATACGGTTCCGTGAAGTTTACCTTTTGCTTCCGGGCATCCGTAATGCTCATACCAGTAATGATTGCATCAATGTTGCCCCCTTCCAAAGAAGGAATCAACCCATCAAACGGAATACTCTTGAATTCCACCTTTTCATAACCAGCCTTCTTGGCCAGCGCATTCATCAAATCAATATCAAACCCCATCATCTTCCCATCCTGCTTGTCCGTAAACTCAAACGGAGCAAAAGACGGGTTCGTCCCCACCGTCAGCACCTTTTTCGTATCAGCCTTCGCCGGAGCCGCATCCTTCTTCGCGTCAGAACCACACCCAGCAGCCAGCATCAGCATCGCCGCCAAAGCACACAAAACAGCCGTAACCTTTTTCATAAATATTCCTCCCAACAGATTATATTCAGTGGTATTTCCTTAAAATATGTGATTATTATACACTTATCCGTATTTTTATGCAAGTGATTTTAAAGAAAAGAATTGTATTTTGTCCCGCCCCACACCAATACCCCCTGAACCGCACGGCCCTTAAAGGCTCCTCACTCTGGGAGACGCATCCGGCCCGTCATCACAGGATTCAATGGCGGGCCGGCTAATGTGTCCCCTGTGATAGCGGCCTGCAAAGCAAGTCCGTAGGACGCAGCAGCGCAGCGAGCCGCGAACCACTGCGAGAGCTGTCACCGCAGGCTGACTGAGGGAGTCGTATCCATTTCTCAAGGCCTCCGGCCGTGGAGAAATGGAATATACGACCCCTGTGATAGCGGCCCGCGAAGTAAGCCCGAAGGGCGTAACTGAGTGGGTAGCCGCGAACCACTGCGAGGATACCCCGCACCAGCACCAGGAATTCCGCTGACCGCACCAACAACCCAGCGGTCCCATCCAGGTATCAGCGGCCGCAGGCCGCAAGTGCCTTCCACTTACCTGTTCGCCGCGTTGCGCGAACAGGAGAAGGGGAAGGGTGGCATTGCCGTTGGCAATGCCGGGATGGGGTTCAAAACCCAACCTCCCGGAGGGCCACTACCAAACTCTCCGCACTAGCCCCGTTCAGCGCACGACCAGTGGTAGCCTAAGAACGCTTCCTGCAAGCATTGCGGCCGCATCCAAACAGCCCAACAAATTTTGCAAGAGGCTGTTTGGTTAATAAGGCCCATGCGATAGCCTTCCAAGAAGCAAGCATGGCAGTGCGCAGCTGATTGGTAAACGGCGAACCGCTGAGAGGATACCCGGAAAACATCGCCAGAAAGTCCGCTGACCGCACCAACCGCCTGGAGGGCCACTACCATACTCTCCGCACTAGCCCCATTCAGCACACGACCAGTAATGGCCTAGTAAGCCTTCTGCAAACGTGGTATGCTATGAATAAAGTAGACTGGCATATAGTTAAACCTCCTGGATTCGTTGAAAGGAGAGTATGTAAAATGTCTATATCGAAAGTCAGTGCAGAGGATAAATTAAAGGCTGTCAAAGCTGTTCTTGCTCATGAAGAATCACCAATGGTTTCTGCAAAAAGGTTAGGGGTTCACTGGAAAGCAGTACAGTATTGGGTAGATGAATATATAGGAAATGGTCCTGAGGTATTTAACAAAAGACAGGTTAAAAGTTATTCTGCTGATCTTAAGATCCAATGCGTAGAGGAATATCTTAAGGGCGAAACGACTATGTCCCAGCTGGTACAAAAATACGGATTAAAAAGTTCTCGTCAAATCAGAGACTGGTTAAAGAAGTATAATAGTCATGAGGAACTAAAAAGTTCGGGTACTGGAGGTGCCAAGATCATGACTAAAGCTAGACAAACGACCTTTGACGAGCGCGTTGAAATCGTAAAATACTGCATTGAAAACGGGAATGCTTACCATGAAACCGCTGAAAAGTTTAAGGTTTCCTACCAGCAAGTCAGAAATTACGTCTTAAAATATAATAAGTACAATACCGAAGGACTCATAGATGGGCGCGGACACAGGAAGCCAGTAGAAGTCCCTGAAGAAGCCCCTACAGAATATGAGTGTATGAAAGCTGAACTCAAACTGGCTAATGCAAAACTCAAAGCCAAGGATATGGAGATTGATTTCCTAAAAAAACTCGATATTGTGGAAAGGAGGCGGGATTCACACAAATAAGATATGGAGCCATTTATGAAGCCATTAAAGAACTGCACGCTGAAAAGAATTACCCTATTCTTGGCCTGTGCAAATTGGGAAAAGTGTCCCGGGCCGGCTACTACAAATGGCTTCATAGAGAGCCTTCAGCACGCGAAATTGACGACAAGGAAATTGCTAAAAGAATAGAAGAGATATACAAGGCTGACCCAGCTAAAGGGTACAGACGAATAGCTGATGACTTACGAGCCCCAAATAAGAAGATCTATCCTGACACGAAACCAATAGCAATTGGTGACGGTCGCGTTCTTCATCTTTGTCGAGTGATAAATATAAAGTCTACGATTAAATATGCCCCTAAGGGCTGCACCCAGCGTGCAATAGATCCTGCATACATTGCAGAAAATATCTTGAATAGGGAATTTAAAGCCGATGCCCCTAACCAGAAATGGTGTACTGACGTCTCAGAATTTCACTACTATGAGGGGGTAGTTGTGCATAAGGTATATCTGAGCGCGATTATTGACCTGTATGACAGACGAATTGTTTCCTATGTGATAAGCAACCGGAACGATAAAAATTTGGTATTCAATACCTTCAATAAGGCATTGTTGAAAAACCCTGGCGCGCATCCCCTGTTTCACTCTGACCGGGGATTCCAATACACCTGCAGGGATTTCCGCAAGATGATTCTAGATGCTGGTATGACGCAGAGTATGTCACGGATAGGAAAATGCATTGATAATGGCCCGATGGAAGGCTTCTGGGGCATGCTGAAAAGAGAACGGTACTATACTCGTGACTTCGACAGCCGTAAAGCTTTGGTAACGATGATTAATAACTACATGGAGTATTACAACAGTGGCCGTTTGCAGCGGAATTTGGGCCGTTTGACCCCTATGCAAAAACATAATAGCTACCAAATGGCGGCGTAGAGGTTTATATTATTAGGAACTGTCTACTTGACGGGGAGCACACCAACGTGGAGAAGGTGGCGCCGCAAGGCGACGGATGAGGTTCACCCCAGTCTGCCCAAAGGGCGCCCATAGCTCTCGCCTTTAGGGGAGAGCTGGCAGCCACGCTAGTGGATGACTGAGAGTGGATACCCGGCAAACATCGCCTACAAAGTCCGCTGACCGCACCAACAAAAAAAGCTATGCAAAATGTCGCCATTTTGCATAGCCCCTTCCCTCTTCTCTCCCCTTACTTCGCTTCCCCAAACCACTTATCGTAAATCTTCTGATACTCCCCATTCTTCTTCAGCTCCGCCAGCGCCTTGTTCAGCTGGTCGCACAGCGCCGTATTCTTCTTGGCCACTGCAAACCCGTAGAAATCACCCTTCTTCGGCGTCCCCACACTCTTGGCGTAGGCAGAACCGCCCTTCTTCAGGAAGTACTGCAATACCGGCAGGTCACTGATGACCGCATCTGCCCCGCCGTTCTTCAGCTCCAGGCAGGCCAGGTCGCTGCTGTCAAAGGTCTTTACCTTGGCGCCCTCAATCTTGTTCGCCTCATCAGCCCCTACCGTACCGATCTGGGCCGCAATGGTCTTGCCCTTCAAGTCCTCCAGACTCTTGATGCTGTCGTTGTCCTTGCCCACAATCGCCATCAGCCCAGATTCATAGTAGGAATCCGTGAAATTCACCTTTTGCTTCCGGGCATCCGTAATGCTGATGCCGCCAACCGCAATATCAATGTTGCCATTTTCCAGCGCCGGAATCAGCCCATCAAAAGGCAGACTCTTGAACTCCACTTTCTGGTAGCCCGCCTGCTTTACCATGGCAGAAATCAAATCAATATCAAACCCAGCCATCTTGTCCTTGTCCATAAACTCAAACGGAGCAAAGGACGGGTTGGTAGCCACAATCAGCGTCTTGTTCTTATCAGGCTGCGCCGGAGCCGCAGCCTTTTGGTCACTGCCACAGCCAGCCGTCAGCATTACGGCCGCAGCCAACATGCAAAGTACAGAAGTCCATTTTTTCATATCCATTCTCTCCCTTATTTCTTGTCAGCGAACCACTTGTCGTACAGCTTCTGGTACTCGCCGTTTTGTTTCATTTCACCCAGAGCCTTGTTCAGCTTGTCGCACAGCTCCTTGTTCTTCTTCGCCGTAGCAATCCCGTAAAAGTCGCCCTTTTGGGGAGTCGAAGCAATCTTGGCATATTCAGCTCCGCCCTGCTTCAGGAAATACTGCAATACCGGCAGGTCGCTGATGACCGCATCCGCCCCGCCATTTTTCATTTCCAGGCAGGCCGTATCGGAAGTATCGAAGGTCTTGACCGTAGCCCCTTCAATCTTCCCAGCCTGTTCAGCCCCGGTGGTGCCCAACTGCACCGCAATGGTCTTGCCCTTCAAATCATCAAAGGACTTCACCGTGTTATTATCCTTGGGAACCAGAATGGAGAGCCCGGATTCATAGTACGGATCCGTAAAGTTCACCTTCTCCTTGCGCGCGTCCGTAATGGACATCCCAGCAATGGCCACATCAATGTTGCCCGAATCCAAAGAAGGAATCAGCGCATCAAAGCCCATCCCCTTCACCGTCACCGTCTCAAACCCGGCCTTCTTGCCCATAGCTCGGATCAATTCCATATCAAACCCCGTAAGACTCCCGTCCTTCTTGTCCGGGAACTCAAACGGCGCAAACGACGGCTCCGTGCCCACAATCAATTCCTTCTTGTCCGCCGGCTTGCTGCTGGACTTGGTATCACTGCCGCACCCGGCAGCCATCCCCAGAAGCAGTACCAACATACCAACCACACCTGCTGTTTTCACCCACTTTTTCATGACGCACACACCCCTCATTTTCCTTTTTTCTCTGTTTTGGGTAAAAGAAAACAACTCAGCTGACCTGGTCTTCGCCCCCACACTCGCCTGCTGGAAGTCTCGCTCCTAAGCCTTCGGGCTCCCCACTACTGCTTCTCTCGCTTTTTGCGGCAGGACTTACTTCTAAGCTGCACCGTGCTCACAGGGAATTCCCCTGCTTACGTGGATCGTTTCGCCTGCAACTGGCATCGAATTTCAACCACAGACCTGAGTTGTTGTTCCCTATTATAAAAGCGTACCCCAATTTTTACAATGTAAAAATTTCCCACAAGGGGATTTTTTTATAGTATACTTATACATACGGTATAGTGAAACTCTGTAGAAAAGGTCGATAGCCATGCTAACAATTCCACAATTTTTGGAATTTCCCACCAGCCAGGACTCCAAAGAATTGGTCCAATTTTTCCTGAAGCTGTTGGAAATGAAAAACAAGGACTTGTTCCTTCACAGCCAGCAAGTTGCCAATTACGCCGTCAGCACGGCCGTAAATATGGGCTTGCCGCTTACCGAAGTAGCCTGTATCAAAACCGCAGCCCTGCTGCATGATATCGGCCAGCTGGCCATCAGCAACATCATCCTCAATAAATACCCCTATTTCAACGTGCGGGAGCGGGCCGCCTACAAGCGCCACTGCCAGGAAGGCTGCAACATGCTGGAGAACATCCCAGCCTTCAGCCATGTCATGAAAATCATCCTCCACCACCACGAAAACTGGGACGGCAGCGGCTATCCCAAACGCCTGAAAGGCGTAAATATCCCCATCGGCTCCAGGATCATCGCCGTGTGTAACTACTACGACCGGAAATGCAACCCCTGCACCAGAAACTGGCAAATTTCCGCCAACCATTCCCCCCAGGACTTGCGCGACCTGGCCGGCATCATGTTTGACCCCGACGTAGTCCAGGCCTTCTTCTCCGCCGTAGTCCAAAACGAAAAACACCTGATGAACCCCCAGGACCTGCCTAATAAATAGCCAGCCGCCCCTGCCAGAAAAATACTAACCATAGACGCCTTGAGAACCCCAATCGGTTCCCAGGGCCTTTTTATTACCCAAACCATGCCCTTTCCCACACCCAGTAGGCCCCACAAGCCAACGCATAAGCCAAAACCCCTTGCGTCCCCGCCGGTTCCCAGGGCCTTTTTTATTACCCAAACCATGCCCTTTCCCACACCCAGCAGGCCTCACAAACCAACGTATAAGCCAAGACCCCTTGCGTCCCCGCCGGTTCCCAGGGCCTTTTTATTACCCAAACCATGCCCTTTCCCACACCCAGCAGGCCTCACAAACCAACGTATAAGCCAAGACCCCTTGCGTCCCCACCGGTTCCCAGGGCTTTTTTATTACCCAAACATCCATACCCCTCGTCCCATTCCCACCTTTCCTCCCCATCTGCATATCCATACACCAATTCCCCCTATCCACTGATAAAAATACATTTTCAGACAGTTTTATGAATTTTTACCGCATACCCATACACTTCACTATACTATTTTTGCATACTCATGCAAAATTCTCCAACTTTTCTTTTTCCACACAACTTGTAATAAAATTGACATATTGTACAATTTCATCCATAAAGAGAATCAAAAGCACCCCATTTTCCCGAAGAAAAAATAACTATCCTCAGAAACCCATTTCCCATTTTTCCCCGAGCATTACCCGCTGCCTCCGCATCTAACCCATTTCCTCCCTCTTTTTAAGCAGCCCCCTGCAAACTCCCGACCCAAAACAAACCATCGTACCCTTGCAGAAACGTTTCCCCTTTCCCCTTCTTAAAATTTTAGAAAAAAAATTCCCCGTCAAACTTTTTTATATACAGCAGCATGGAAATTTATGTAATATCTTTACATATTCATACACTGGCATTAGAGAACCCCTCAGGAAACCCTTTAAGCCCCAACACATTGGTGAAAACTCTCCGCACTAGGCCCCGTCAAGCACACGACCCTTAGTAGTCTAAGAATAGCCCCTAAGTGGATTATCCAAGCTTTACGTTTTTTATCCAGGTATTAGCGGCCGCAGGCCGCAAGTGCCTTCCACTTACCTGTTCGCTATGCGAACAGGAGAAGGGGAAGGAAGCAATGCCGCAGGCATTGCAGGTTGGGGTTCCCAACCAAGTCGCCCGGAGGGCCACTACCTACATTCCCGCACTATCCCCATTCAGCACACGACCAGCAGCGGCCTAGACCGCCTTCTGCAAACGTTGCGGTCGCGTCCAAACAGCGCTACAGGTATTCCAAAAGCTGTTTGGTATACGCGAGCCATGCGACAGCCGTCCAGGAATCAAACCCGTAGGGTGCTGATGACTGGAATACGGCGAACCGCTGAGAAGGTGTCGCCGCAAGGCGACGATAGAAGTTTCCCCCCATCTGCCCAGCGGGCGCCCATAGTTCCAACCACTAGAAGATCTGTCACCGCAGGCTGACTGAGGGAGTCGTATCCATTTCTCAAGGCCCCCGGCCGTAGAGAAATGGAATATACGACCCCTGCGATAGCTGCCCAGGAATTGAGCCTGCAAGGCGAAAATGACTGGCTAGCAGCGAACCGCTGAGTGGATACCCCGAACCACATCACTTCAGGTCCGCTGACCGCACCAACCAAAAACAGCATTCTGTATCGCTTTTTACTCAAAAGCGATACAGAATGCTGTTTTTCTCATACACTTCTACACTCTACTTCCCCATCCCACTGGCCAGCGCCACCGCATACACCCGCTCCGCCCCAGCTGCCTTCAGCACCCGGGCCGCTTCTTCCACCGTGGTCCCGCTGGTCACAATATCGTCCGCCAGCACCACTACCGGCGGCACGCTGCACCCCGGCACCAGCCCCAGCGAGCCCCGGATATTCTCCTTCCGGGTCTCCACCGACAGTGCGTACTGGGGCAGCGTAGGCCGCATGCGCCGCAGCACCGGCAGCCACACAAACCCCCGCTGACCACACCAGCCCCGGAAAATCTCCTCCGGGATGTCGTACCCCCGCTCCTTCCGCCGCCCTTCGTCCGTGGGAATGGGCACCACCGCCACCGCCCGGGCCAGTTCCGGCCCCCAGTTCAGCAGCGCCTCCTGCTCCATCCCCCGGGCCCACTCATAGGCCAGCGGCGCCAGCACTTCCCGGCGGCGCCCAAACTTGGCCTGGTGCAGCCCTTCCCGGATGCCCCCTTCATAATGAAAGAGAAAAAACAACCCGTCCAGGTGCCTGCACCCCACACTTTCCGGCACCACCGTCCTGGGCTCCAGGAGCCCCGCCCGGCACGCCGGACACAGCAGCCCTTCCTCCTGGACCTGGGTCCCGCAGCCCGGACAGCTCCGGGGGTAAAAAATATCCAGCAGCAGCCGTTTCAGTTCCTGCCACATACCTTACCTCCAGCCCTTATTCCTTGTCCCGGTCCCCCTGCTGCAGCCGCTCTGCCAGGAGGGAGTACCGCTTCCGGGTCTTGTCGTTTTCCACCGCCGTCCGCATGGCCTTCCGGCTTCCCGCCAGATGCACCTGCTGCCGGGCCCGGGTAATGGCCGTATAGAATAAATTCCGCTGTAACATAATGTAGTGACTGTTCACCAGCGGCATGATTACCACCGCGTACTCACTGCCCTGGGACTTGTGCACACTCATAGCGTAGGACAGCCGCAGCTCCTCCGCTTCCGCCCCCTCGTAGCTCACCAGATCCCCTTCCGGCCGGTCCGGGAACGACACCGTCACCGTCCGCCCCAGGATCCGCACCACCTGGCCAATATCCCCGTTAAATACATTCTTTTCGTAGTTGTTCCGCAGCTGCATCACCTTGTCCTTCTCCCGCAGCTCCACGAACCCCATTTTCAGCTCCGCCTTCTGAGGAGACGGCGGATTCACCCGCTGCTGGATCAGCCGGTTCAGATTCTCCACCCCGCACAGATTCTTGTGCATAGGGCTCAGCACCTGCACCCCCTGGAGCGGATTGTGGGCATACAGCTTGGCATACAAATCCACCACATACTCCATGGTCTGCTCCTCCGTGGGAAATTCCGCAAAAGTAAAATCCTTCTCCCCTTCCCACACCGGCATCATTCCCTGGTTGATTCTGTGGGCATTGCGCACAATGGGACTCAGCTCCGCCTGCCGGAACACATTCTCCAGCCGCACAATAGGCATGGTCCCGCTGCGGATAATATCCGACAGCACCGACCCCGGCCCCACACTGGGCAGCTGGTCCACGTCCCCCACCAGAATCAGCCGGCAGCCCAGGGGCAAAGCCTTCAATAGATTGTACATCAGCACAATATCCATCATGGACGCCTCGTCCACAATCACCGCATCGGCCTCCAGCGGATTGTCCTCGTTCCGGCCCCAGAAAGAATCTTCCCCATTGGGCGTATATTCCAGCATCCGGTGCACCGTCAGCGCCGGCTGCCCCGCCGATTCCGTCAGCCGCTTGGCCGCCCGGCCCGTAGGCGCCGCCAAAAGAATCTTGCACCCCGCCTGCTGCATCACCGACAGGATACCCTTGATAACCGTCGTCTTACCAGTACCAGGACCACCGGTCAGCACAAACACCCCGTGCTCCACACTGGTCTTCACCGCTTCCGCCTGTTCCGACGCCAGCTGGATATCCTCCGCCTTTTCCCATTCCTGGATAATCTTCTGGTAATCCACCTTCCACAATGAGTTCACATTGTCCCGCAGCGCCAGCAGCCGGTGGGCCACCCCACGCTCCGCCCGGTACAGATATTCCGGATACACACAGATATGGTCCCCGGCGTCCTCCGTCCGCAGCAGCCCCTGCTCCAGCAACTTGTCAAACACCTGCTTCACTTCCAGCGCCGGCACCTGCAGCACCTGGCTGGCCATCTTCACCAGCCACTCGTCCGGCACACAGGTATGCCCCTGGTTGGCCCCCTGGAGCAGCGTATAGTACAGCCCCGCCTTCAGCCGCTCCTCGCTGAGCTCATCAAAGCCCATGTTCTGGGCCAGCCGGTCCGCCGTCCGAAACCCGATGCCTTCCACATCTTCCGCCAGACAGTACGGATTGTTGCTGATCCGGGTAATGGCCGTATTGCCGTACAGCGCCTGGATTTTTCCCGCAAAATTGGCACTGATTCCGTGACTTTCCAGGAAAAATACCAGCTCCCGGCTGTCCCGCAGCTCCCCGTAGGACGCCACAATCCCTTCCGCCTTCTTCTTGCCGATGCCCGGCACTTCCCGCAGCCGCTCCGGTTCCTTGTCCAGCACCTCCATGGTCTTGTCCCCAAAGTGCTCCACAATCCGCTTGGCCATCACCGGCCCCACACCCGTGAGAACCCCGCTGCCCAGCATCTTGATCATGGCCTGGGTCCCCGTAGGCGTCAGCGCCTTCCAGCTGGCCGCCTGGAACTGCCGGCCAAACCGCGGATGCTCCGTCCATTGTCCCGTCAGCTCCACCTGCTCACCTGCAAACGGCGGCTGCCCCTTGTACACAATGGTAATGGTCCCCACTTCCCGGTTTTCACCCCGAAAAACAGCAAAGCCGCCGTCTCCCGATTGGAACACAATATTCTTGATAGTTACTTGTAAGATTGCTGCTTCTGCCATTTCACACCTCTGCTGAACAAATATCCCTTTTATTATAACATAAGTTCTTGTTTCTTTTGACAGGCATAACCGGATTACGATATAATATAAGCACTGCGTATAATGTATAAAATTGGACGATTGATGAAGAAACTTGAACTGAATAAAGGATGTGGAAACCTGTGATAGGTAAAGGAACCCAGGTCGCACTGGACATGTATCGCTGTCTGGAAGATGTGGTCTACGACAAAGACAAAATCAAGGCCATTTTGGAAATGGCAGCCCAAAAATTCGACATGCGCGAACTGGCCGTCCATCTGACGGATAATGAAATGGATGAAGAATTTTGCTACGTAATGCTCTGTGACAACGGTCACATTTTCCTGCACGTATTCCCCGCCCAGGGCTACGCTGCAGCAGACGTATTCACCCTGGATTCCGGGGCCGACCCCGAAGAACTGGCCATCTTCCTGCGCAAGGAATTTGGACCCGACCAGGCCAAACTCACCATGATTACCCGCGGCGACTTCGGTAACGTCAGCGACATGAAACCCCGCCGGCAGAAAATTGTCAAACCCATTCGCCGGGCAAAAAATGCCGGGGCCACCCTGAAGAAATTCATGATGCTGAACAAGAATTCTTCAAACTAACCCCTTAAAAAGAGGCTTCCATAGCCTCTTTTTTCACTATAGGACAGAAAAGGATGTATGGAGTATGAACTATTTGCTATGGGATATCGACGGTACCCTGCTGCTCACCAACTACGCAGGCGTCTCCGCCATGAAGGCCACCATCAACGACCTGTACGGACTGGACAACTTTGAATTTACCTACAGCATGGCCGGCCGCACAGATACCTATATCGCCCGGAAAGCCATCACCGGCATCCAGGGCCACTGCACCCAGGAAGAAGTGGAAACCATGCTGCAGGCCTACGCCAAACGCCTGCCGGATTTCCTGGTAGCCAAAAAAGGCCACCTGCTCCCCCACGTCAAAGAAAGCCTGGAATGGGCAGAGAAAACCCCCGGCTACACCTCCCTGCTGCTCACCGGCAACTGCGAACCCGCAGCCCGCTCCAAACTGTCCTACTTCGGCATCGGAGACGATTTCGACTACAGCCTCAGCGCCTTTGGCGAAATCAGTGAACTCCGAGACGACCTGTCCACCGCCCTGTGGCACAAAATCAAAGCCCAGGACCCGGACGTCACCCCCTCCCAGCTCATCGTCATCGGCGATACCCCCCACGACATAACCTGCGCCGCCGCCATCGGCGCCCGCAGCCTGATTATCCTCACCGGCTCCAGCTACACCCGGGAAGACCTGGAAGCCTGCCACCCCTGGAAAATCATCCAGGAACTTCCCGCAGACCCCCAGGAACTGGCAGCAGCCCTAGCCTAGGAAGGAGGCAGCCTATGAAACTCAAATCCCTACTGCTGGGCCTTGGCCTGGCATTCAGCGTCACCACCAGCGCCCTGGCCTTTTCCCAGGCCGACGTGGATAAGCTCAATAACACCGGCTCCTGCCCCGGCGGAGACCTGCGGGGCGCCTACCTCCACGGCGCAGACCTGACCGGCGCAGACCTGACCGGCGCAGACCTCAGCTACGCCAACCTGTCCAGCGCCGTCTTGGAAAACGCCAAACTCCAGCACGCAGACCTGGAAAAAGCCAACCTGTGGAACGCCTACATGGCCGGCGCCAAACTGGACTACGCCAACCTGACCAACGCCAACCTGGCTCATACCGTACTAAACCGCAGCTCCCTGGTAGGCATCACCGGCTACCGCGCCAACTTTACCCATGCCCTCCTCACCTTCTCCAACCTCTATACCGCCGACCTGAGAGAAAGCACCTTCGACTACGCCAACGCCTCCCTGGCCAACTTCTACTCCGCCAACCTGGCAAGAAGCTGGTTCTTTAATACCCAGCTCCGCGGCGCCAACCTGACCAGCGCCAATTTGTACAACGCCAAAATCAACGGCGCCACCATGGTAGAAGCCATCCTGAGAAGCGCCAACCTAAGAAGCGCCATCTTGGACGACAGCAACCTCAGCAAAGCCGATCTGACCCACGCCACCTTCGACGACGCCAGCCTCCTCCATACCAATTTAGAAGATACCAAATTCAACGCCTCCGACCTGGACACCGTCTATCGAAAATAAACCAAATAACCAAACCCATATAGTAAAAAACCAGCCAGACAAAATGACCCCATTTTGCCTGACTGGTTTTGTTTAGATAGGAACGAAGTAAGCAATGCCACAGGCTTTGCAGGTTAGAAGAACTGCCTACATTTCAGCACTAACCCCATTCAGCACACGACCAGTAGTGGCCTAAGAATGGCCCCTTCAAGCGTGAAGGGGCTGTCATCCTATAGGGATGACTGAGGAAGTTCAATCCAATAGGCCCGGAGGGCCTGCCCAACGGGCGCCCATAGCTCTCGCCTCTAGCATTCTGGTAATATGTCAAGCATATTTTTTTTAAGATATTCTATGTATTAATCAAAAAAAGGGTGCACTTCACCTGCACCCGATGTTGCTTCAAAAAAAACGGGTGCTATTTGAAATCGTTATTCTGTTCGGCGTTCAACTTTCCGCCGGCGTACAGTTGGTTTTTGACCAGCAAACCAAAAACGAGTCGTACTAATTTACGAGATGCAAGCGCGAGTGCTCTTTTATGCTGATGCTTTGGCACTTCAGCATATTTCTTGGCGTAATACTCTGCGTATTCAGGGATGTATCTTCGGACACTGTTTGCAGCCTCTCCAATATAATTACGGAGATATGTGTTACCCGTTCTGAAAACGGGTGTTTCCTCGGCCACGAAGTCGCCTGAATCGCTCTTGCGCCAAGTAAGTCCAACGTATTTAGCTAGCGAATCAGCTGAGCGAAAAGCGGAAATATCACCAATCTCAGCGAGAATGCCAGCAGCCAAGACTGGTCCAATACCAGGAATGGACCGTAGAATCATGTAGGCGTTAGGATTAACGCCCTTGACCGTCTTTTCTATAGCATGATCAATTGCCTTAATTTCCTTCTTGTAAGACTCAATACAGTTGAACGAACTGGCCAGAGCGATTGTCAGGGGTTCAGCTGCACGCTTATCAAGACGATAGGAATCCTGGGCGGCCTTTTTTAGCAATTTAGAGGTTTCAGCTAAGTTTGTAATGCGATTCCGGCTTTTTTTTGCCAGAAATTGTAGGAGCTCTTCTTCGCTGGCATCCACAATATCCTGTACAGAAAAGAATTCTGTCAAAACGGCAGCTGAAGTGGTCCCAAAAATGTTACTAAAGGGCTGTGATTCCTGATCCAAAATCTCCAGTTCACTAAATTTAAGAAACAGATTGGAAATCATGTAGGTCTTTTCTCTTGTGATGCATTCAGCGAGGTGCAGTCGGTGCCGTGTCAGACGCTTGAGTGCAAGAAACTGACTGCCTCTCCAGGGAGAACTCTTGATTTTGCCAACCCGAGCTAAATCAGAAATGATATATGCGTCCGTTGAATCAGTTTTGGAAAGGCCAATAAAAGTTTTTCGGTAATTCGCTGTGATTTTTGGATTGAGACAATAAACATACGGATGAAAAGGCATGAGAATTTCGCTGGCTGACAGGAAATTGGCAATATGAATACTGTACATGGAGGTGGATTCTAATGCGAAAACGATAGTATTTAGATTTCGATGAGAAAGCATACATTTACAGATAGCATTCGCCAATTTTTCAGCGCCAGGCTGATTATTAGGGAAAGAATCAGAAAGAAGCTTATTCTGTTCAAAGTCCATGGCATAGACAACATTGGATTTTGAACTTACATCAATACCGACGTATAAAGTTGACAAAGTGTTGATCTTAATCATGATATCATCCTCCTTCCCAGATCAGATTTGTGAAGCCTGAGCAAAAGGTTTATCCCAGGCATCATGAAGTAACCGCAACCTCGCGCAATTAGCATTCATCCTGTCAGCCTTTTTGCTGGTGCTAAGGCAGGAGATGCAACTTCTGTGTTAGCGGAGTAATGCTTCATGAGCTGGGCCGCATGCTAAAGGGAGCAGACACAGACGAACTGGCTGCAAGGGGAGATAGCAGTGCCTCCGGACATCAGACTCTACTGATATCGTACCATGGGAAAACCTTTTGTTACAGAGCTTCAGATTGTATAGACGGGAAACCGGAAGAGGAAAATTCTCCGAATGGTTCTTACCGCTATACGCACAAAAAATATGTATGTGAGCTGTTTTTAATAACTCACATACATATCATACGAGGGGAGAGCTGGCATCCACGCTAGTGGATGACTGAGAGTGGATACCCCGAACCACATCACTTCAGGTTCGCTGACCGCACCAACTCTTAAGGGCTCCTCACTTTAGGGGGGAGCTGTCAGCCACGCAGTGGCTGACTGAGCGAGGATACCCCGCACCAGCACCAGGAAGTCCGCGGACCGCACCAACACTACATCCACCCGGTTTTTAGCGGCCTCCGGCCGCCTGCCTTCCCCGCACCTGTTCGCTGCTTAGCGCGAACAGGAGAAGGGGAAGGTCGGCATTGCCTACAGCAATGCCGGGTTGGGGCCACTACCAAACTTTCCCCACTAACCCCCATTTAGCACACGACCAGTAATGGCCTAGTAAGCCTTCTGCAAACTGGTGTGCTCCCCGTCAAGTAGACAGTTCCTAATAATATAAACCTCTACGCCGCCATTTGGTAGCTATTATGTTTTTGCATAGGGGTCAAACGGCCCAAATTCCGCTGCAAACGGCCACTGTTGTAATACTCCATGTAGTTATTAATCATCGTTACCAAAGCTTTACGGCTGTCGAAGTCACGAGTATAGTACCGTTCTCTTTTCAGCATGCCCCAGAAGCCTTCCATCGGGCCATTATCAATGCATTTTCCTATCCGTGACATACTCTGCGTCATACCAGCATCTAGAATCATCTTGCGGAAATCCCTGCAGGTGTATTGGAATCCCCGGTCAGAGTGAAACAGGGGATGCGCGCCAGGGTTTTTCAACAATGCCTTATTGAAGGTATTGAATACCAAATTTTTATCGTTCCGGTTGCTTATCACATAGGAAACAATTCGTCTGTCATACAGGTCAATAATCGCGCTCAGATATACCTTATGCACAACTACCCCCTCATAGTAGTGAAATTCTGAGACGTCAGTACACCATTTCTGGTTAGGGGCATCGGCTTTAAATTCCCTATTCAAGATATTTTCTGCAATGTATGCAGGATCTATTGCACGCTGGGTGCAGCCCTTAGGGGCATATTTAATCGTAGACTTTATATTTATCACTCGACAAAGATGAAGAACGCGACCGTCACCAATTGCTATTGGTTTCGTGTCAGGATAGATCTTCTTATTTGGGGCTCGTAAGTCATCAGCTATTCGTCTGTACCCTTTAGCTGGGTCAGCCTTGTATATCTCTTCTATTCTTTTAGCAATTTCCTTGTCGTCAATTTCGCGTGCTGAAGGCTCTCTATGAAGCCATTTGTAGTAGCCGGCCCGGGACACTTTTCCCAATTTGCACAGGCCAAGAATAGGGTAATTCTTTTCAGCGTGCAGTTCTTTAATGGCTTCATAAATGGCTCCATATCTTATTTGTGTGAATCCCGCCTCCTTTCCACAATATCGAGTTTTTTTAGGAAATCAATCTCCATATCCTTGGCTTTGAGTTTTGCATTAGCCAGTTTGAGTTCAGCTTTCATACACTCATATTCTGTAGGGGCTTCTTCAGGGACTTCTACTGGCTTCCTGTGTCCGCGCCCATCTATGAGTCCTTCGGTATTGTACTTATTATATTTTAAGACGTAATTTCTGACTTGCTGGTAGGAAACCTTAAACTTTTCAGCGGTTTCATGGTAAGCATTCCCGTTTTCAATGCAGTATTTTACGATTTCAACGCGCTCGTCAAAGGTCGTTTGTCTAGCTTTAGTCATGATCTTGGCACCTCCAGTACCCGAACTTTTTAGTTCCTCATGACTATTATACTTCTTTAACCAGTCTCTGATTTGACGAGAACTTTTTAATCCGTATTTTTGTACCAGCTGGGACATAGTCGTTTCGCCCTTAAGATATTCCTCTACGCATTGGATCTTAAGATCAGCAGAATAACTTTTAACCTGTCTTTTGTTAAATACCTCAGGACCATTTCCTATATATTCATCTACCCAATACTGTACTGCTTTCCAGTGAACCCCTAACCTTTTTGCAGAAACCATTGGTGATTCTTCATGAGCAAGAACAGCTTTGACAGCCTTTAATTTATCCTCTGCACTGACTTTCGATATAGACATTTTACATACTCTCCTTTCAACGAATCCAGGAGGTTTAACTATATGCCAGTCTACTTTATTCATAGCATACCAAACGTGGAGAAGGTGGCGCCGCAAGGCGACGGATGAGGTTTCATACCAGCATTTTAGCGGCCGCAGGCCGCAAGTGCCTTCCACTTACCTGTTCGCTGCGTTGCGAACAGGAGAAGGGGAAGGGTGGCATTGCCAATGGCAATGCCGGGATGGGGTTACCAACCAAGCCGCCCCGCTGATCTCCCCCCACCCCCTCAAAAAAAATGGGGGTTTGAAATAATAAAACTTCTATCGTCGCCTGCGGCGACACTTCCTACACGCTTGCAGGAAGCGCTCATAGCAATTACTGGTCAACTTCACATCAGCAACTATGTTTTAGATTTTACTTGACCAGTGGTGGCCTTGAAGCCTACCACAAGCGTGTGGTAGGTGTCAGCCATTACCTTCCACGTTTACGGGGAAGGGGAATCACCCGTAGGGTGGTGGAAAGGGGGCTGACGGAGGAAGTTTAAAACCGTTTTTTAGCGGCCCCCCGGCCGCCTGCCTTCCACTTACCTGTTCGCTGCTTGGCGCGAACAGGAGAAGGGGAAGGTCGGCATTGCCTACAGCAATGCCGGGATGGGGTTCAAGACCCCACCCACAAAAAAATGCTGTGCCCAACGGGCACAGCATTTTCGCATTACTTGTAATACCTTCTTACTTACCTTCTGCAGCAATAGCATCGCTGGCAGCAACAGCAACAACATCAACGATGTCGTCAGCAGAGCAGCCGCGGCTCAGGTCCAGAATGGGTTTTGCCAGACCTTGTACCAGAGGGCCAAGGCAGGTAGCACCGCTGAAGCGTTCTACCAGTTTGTAGCCAATGTTGGCAGCGCACAGGTTCGGGAATACCAGAACGTTGGCATGGCCAGCAACGGTGGAACCAGGAGCCTTTCTTTCGCCAACTTCAGGAACCAAAGCAGCATCAGCTTGCAGTTCGCCATCGAAAGCAAAGTCAACATTTCTGGACTTCAGGATTTCAACAGCTTCTTTTACTTTATCAACTTCGTCGCCAGTGCCGGAACCCTTGGTGGAGTAGCACAGCATAGCAACTTTCGGTTCAGCAATTTGCAGGGTGTTGCGAGCACGTTCAGCGCAGCTTACAGCAATATCAGCCAGTTGTTCAGCAGTCGGTTCAATGATAACGCCGCAGTCACCGAATACCAGACGGCCATTGTCGCCCAGGTTGGTGTTGCTCAGCACAATGAAACCACCGCAAACAGTCTTGTTGCCGGGTTTTACGCCTACAACCTGCAAACCAGCTTTGATTACATCAGCAGAAGTTCTGGTAGAACCGGAAACGCAGCCATCAGCTTCGCCCAGAGCAACCAGACCAGCAGCAAAGAACGTAGTATCGCTCAGCATGATTTCACGAGCTTTTTCTACAGTCATGCCCTTTTTCTTTCTGCGTTCTGCGAAGTAGGCACACAGTTCATCCATACGTTCGTAGGTAGCAGGGTTGATGACTTTGCAGGCATCCAGGTTGATGTGCAGTCTTTCTGCATCCTTTTTAAGTTGTTCAGGATCCCCTACCAGCACGATCTTAGCAAAACCTTCAGCCGTAACAGTAGCAGCAGCCTTCAGAGCTCTGTCACTATTGTTTTCAGGCAGCACAATGGTCTTTTGTGCGGCTTTGACACGAGCCTTCAGTTCATCTGTAAATTTCATTAGTAATCACTCCTACTCAAAATTTAAAAGGAACAGAGTTGACTCCCCTTTTTCACGATTCCTATTATATCACGTTTCTTTCGGGAACGCAGGAGAACTTTCTTCTTTTTTGAACAAAAAATATTCTGAAAATAATCGCAGGAAGCCGAAATAAACCGCTTGACACAGAACGTTTCAGGTCGTTATATTTAGGTAGACAATAAAATTTAGAAATCCGCTAAGGACGTGACCAATCGTGAAACGAGATTACCTGGTAACGGACATGCCCCTGAAGGCATTGTTCATCTTTTCCCTGCCCATGGTCCTGGGCAACTTCTTCCAACAACTCTATAACACCGTAGACTCCGCCATTGTCGGCCGCTACGTAAGCGAGCAAGCCCTGGCCGCCGTAGGTGCCTCCTACGCCCTGACCACCGTCTTCATCAGCATCGCCATCGGCGGTGGCGTAGGCGCCTCCGTAGTCATCAGCCGCTATTTCGGCGCCCACGAGTACGATAAAATGAAGCAGGCCATCTATACCGCCTTCATTGCCTTCTTCCTCCTCAGCGCCATCCTGGGCCTGTTCGGCTTTGTGGCCAGCCACCAGATTATGTCCTGGCTGAAAACCCCCGCCGACTCCCTGGCCATGGCCGACACCTATCTCCAGATTTACTTCCTGGGGCTCCCCTTCCTCTTCATGTACAACATCATCGCAGCCACCTTCAATGCCCTGGGCAAATCCCGGTATCCCCTGGTCTTCCTGATTTTCTCCTCCCTGCTGAACATCGGCCTGGACCTGTATATGGTACGCAACCTGGGTATGGGCGTAGCCGGCGCCGCCTGGGCCACCCTGATTGCCCAAGGCCTTTCCGCCGTCCTGTCCTTCGCCGTCTTCCATAACCGCCTGAAGAAAGTGGGCTCCGCCCCCTCCTACTACAGCGGCAAAGTACTCCATAAAATGACCAAAGTCGCCCTCCCCTCCATCCTCCAGCAGTCCATCGTCTCCATCGGCATGATGCTGGTCCAGTCCGTAGTCAACAGCTTTGGCTCCGCCGCCCTGGCCGGCTTCTCCGCCGCCATGCGGATCCAGTACGTCTGCACCGTGCCCATGAACGCCATCGGCAACGCCATGAGCCCCTACACCGGCCAAAACATGGGCGCCAATAAACTGGAGCGCGTCAAAGAAGGCTACCACAGCGCCAACAAACTGGTCATCTTCTACGCCATCATCATCTTCCTGGTACTGGAAACCTGCAACGAACCCATCATCCGCTTCTTCCTGAATGACAAAGCCTCCCCCGTAGCCCTGGCCACCGGTACCTCATTCCTGAAATTCGTCGGCCAGTTCATCGTCATCATCGGCCTGAAAATGGCCGTGGACGGCGTCCTAAGAGGCGCCGGAGATATGAAAATCTTCACCATCGCCAACCTGAGCAACCTGGGCGTCAGAGTCCTCATCTCCGTCCTCCTGGCCCCCATCTACGGCATCCAAATGGTGTGGATAGCAGAACCCGTCGGCTGGTTCGTCAACCTGGTCATGTCCTATTACGAATACCATACCGGCAAATGGAAATACAAATTGAAACTATAACCCATAAAAAAACGAGCCTATGCAGCCAAACTGCATAGACTCATTTTTTTGTGATCGAAGTGTCCGCGGACCGCACCAATATCCCAGTCGCCCGGAGGGCTCATCCAGGTATTTGCGGCCCCCCGGCCGCCTGCCTTCTCCGCCCAACAACATTCCAAGGCGGGGAAGGTCGGCATTGCCTCCAGCAATGCCGGGTTGGGGCCACTACCTACATTTCTGCACTACCCCCAGTCAGCACACGACCAGTAGTGGCCTAGTAAGCCTTCTGCAAACGTGAAGAAGGTGTCATCCACAACGTGGATGACGGAAGAAGTTCAATCCAATTGGCCCGTAGGGCCTGCCCAGAGGGCGCCCATAGCTCCAACCACTGGGAGAGCTGTCACCGCAGGATGACTGAGGGAGTCGTATCCATTTCTCAAGGCCCCCGGCCGTAGAGAAATGGAATATACGACCCCTGCGATAGCTGCCCAGGAACTGAGCCTGTAAGGCGAAAGTGACTGGCTAGCAGCGAACCGCTGAGTGGATACCCCGAACCACATCACTTCAGGTCCGCTGACCGCACCAATCACCCATCAATCCCCCTCTTACATCGCTTCCGTCAAAATCGTCCGCACATCCTCAGCCGTCAGCACCTTGTACCCGCCTTGCAGCAAGAACGTACCCTTGATAATATCGTCAAACATCCCTTCCGTGCAGCCCAGCTCGGACAAATGCAGGTACACACCAATCTCCTTCATCCAACCTTCCAGCGCATTCAGGCCCGCATCAGCCAATTCTTCCTGACTCTTGCCTTCCGGATTGATGCCCCAAACATTCACCGCAAACCGGGCGAACTTGGCTAGCCCCGCTTCCTTGATCAGCCGGTAGTAAGGCAGAGAAACCGCAGACAGCGTCATCCCGTGGGTCGCATTGGTAACGCCCCCTACAGCCTGACCAATCATATGCACTTCCCAATCCTGGGACTTGCCGCAGCCAATCAGCGTATTCAGTGCCCAGGTAGCCGTCCACATAATATTGCTCCGTGCCTCATAGTCCTGCGGATCCTTCACCGCAATACGAGAACTGTGAATCAAAGACTTCATCAGCCCCTCCGCCAGATAATCGGACGTATTGTCATCCGTGCCCGAGAAGTACTGTTCCATAATATGGGACATAATATCGAAAATCCCAGCTTTCATCTGGTACACCGGCAGACTCATAGTATAACGCGGATTCAAAATCGTAAACTTGGGCATCACCCGGTCATCGAACACATGCCCAATCTTCAGCTTCTGCTCCGGATTGGTAATAACAGAACCCGCATTCATCTCGGACCCCGTCCCAGCCATAGTCAGCACGCAGCCAACAGGAATAATCTTGTTGTCCACATCCTCCATATGCAGATAATACTTGGTCCAAGGATCCTCTTCACAGTAGGCAGATACCGACAGCGCCTTGGCATAGTCGCAGGTAGAACCACCACCAACAGCCAAAATCAAATCCACAGCTTCAGCCTTAGCCAGCTTGCAGCCCTCGTTCAGCTTTGCCACCGTAGGATTGGGCATAACCCCCGGCAGCTCCACAACCACCTTGCCAGCCTTCTTCAGAGCAGCCAGCACATCCTCGTAAACCCCATTCTTCTTAATCGAGCCCCCGCCGTAGGTCAGCAGCACCTTAGGCCCAAACTTCGCCAATTCACCAGCCAGCGCATCAATCGCATTCTCACCAAAATGCAGCCGAACCGGATTCGAATACAAAAAGTTTCCTTGCATAAATATCTCTCCTTTACAAAACAAACAGCCCAACACCGCACCTAAGGAACTTAAAACCCAGCCCCCAGCACCAGCCACCACCCATGCAGCAGCCCCGTTGGACCCAATACAAACTACATATTTACTATAACACTTAAACCTGACTCTAAGGCAACCCCCATTCCTAGAATTTTTCCAGGATTTTACAAAAAGAGCAGAAAAAGAAAGCAACGCCGCAAGCATTGCAGAGCGGGGGCTACCTGCATTTCAGCACTAACCACTTTCAGCACACGGCCAGTATTGGCCTAAGAATGGCCCCTTCAAGCGTGAAGGGGCTGTCATCCTATAGGGATGACTGAGGAAGTTCAATCCAATAGGCCCGGAGGGCCTGCCCAACGGGCGCCCATAGCTCTCGCCTCTAGCATTCTGGTAATATGTCAAGCATATTTTTTTTAAGATATTCTATGTATTAATCAAAAAAAGGGCGCACTTCACCTGCACCCGATGTTGCTTCAAAAAAAACGGGTGCTATTTGAAATCGTTATTCTGTTCGGCGTTCAACTTTCCGCCGGCGTACAGTTGGTTTTTGACCAGCAAACCAAAAACGAGTCGTACTAATTTACGAGATGCAAGCGCGAGTGCTCTTTTATGCTGATGCTTTGGCACTTCAGCATATTTCTTGGCGTAATACTCTGCGTATTCAGGGATGTATCTTCGGACACTGTTTGCAGCCTCTCCAATATAATTACGGAGATATGTGTTACCCGTTCTGAAAACGGGTGTTTCCTCGGCCACGAAGTCGCCTGAATCGCTCTTGCGCCAAGTAAGTCCAACGTATTTAGCTAGCGAATCAGCTGAGCGAAAAGCGGAAATATCACCAATCTCAGCGAGAATGCCAGCAGCCAAGACTGGTCCAATACCAGGAATGGACCGTAGAATCATGTAGGCGTTAGGATTAACGCCCTTGACCGTCTTTTCTATAGCATGATCAATTGCCTTAATTTCCTTCTTGTAAGACTCAATACAGTTGAACGAACTGGCCAGAGCGATTGTCAGGGGTTCAGCTGCACGCTTATCAAGACGATAGGAATCCTGGGCGGCCTTTTTTAGCAATTTAGAGGTTTCAGCTAAGTTTGTAATGCGATTCCGGCTTTTTTTTGCCAGAAATTGTAGGAGCTCTTCTTCGCTGGCATCCACAATATCCTGTACAGAAAAGAATTCTGTCAAAACGGCAGCTGAAGTGGTCCCAAAAATGTTACTAAAGGGCTGTGATTCCTGATCCAAAATCTCCAGTTCACTAAATTTAAGAAACAGATTGGAAATCATGTAGGTCTTTTCTCTTGTGATGCATTCAGCGAGGTGCAGTCGGTGCCGTGTCAGACGCTTGAGTGCAAGAAACTGACTGCCTCTCCAGGGAGAACTCTTGATTTTGCCAATCCGAGCTAAATCAGAAATGATATATGCGTCCGTTGAATCAGTTTTGGAAAGGCCAATAAAAGTTTTTCGGTAATTCGCTGTGATTTTTGGATTGAGACAATAAACATACGGATGAAAAGGCATGAGAATTTCGCTGGCTGACAGGAAATTGGCAATATGAATACTGTACATGGAGGTGGATTCTAATGCGAAAACGATAGTATTTAGATTTCGATGAGAAAGCATACATTTACAGATAGCATTCGCCAATTTTTCAGCGCCAGGCTGATTATTAGGGAAAGAATCAGAAAGAAGCTTATTCTGTTCAAAGTCCATGGCATAGACAACATTGGATTTTGAACTTACATCAATACCGACGTATAAAGTTGACAAAGTGTTGATCTTAATCATGATATCATCCTCCTTCCCAGATCAGATTTGTGAAGCCTGAGCAAAAGGTTTATCCCAGGCATCATGAAGTAACCGCAACCTCGCGCAATTAGCATTCATCCTGTCAGCCTTTTTGCTGGTGCTAAGGCAGGAGATGCAACTTCTGTGTTAGCGGAGTAATGCTTCATGAGCTGGGCCGCATGCTAAAGGGAGCAGACACAGACGAACTGGCTGCAAGGGGAGATAGCAGTGCCTCCGGACATCAGACTCTACTGATATCGTACCATGGGAAAACCTTTTGTTACAGAGCTTCAGATTGTATAGACGGGAAACCGGAAGAGGAAAATTCTCCGAATGGTTCTTACCGCTATACGCACAAAAAATATGTATGTGAGCTGTTTTTAATAACTCACATACATATCATACGAGGGGAGAGCTGGCATCCACGCTAGTGGATGACTGAGAGTGGATACCCCGAACCACATCACTTCAGGTTCGCTGACCGCACTAACATCACATCCGCCCGGAGGGCCACTACCTACATTCCTGCACTAGCCCCCATTCAGCACACGGTCAGTAGCGGCCTAGCATGCCTCCTTCAAGCGTGGTATGCTATGAATAAAGTAGACTGGCATATAGTTAAACCTCCTGGATTCGTTGAAAGGAGAGTATGTAAAATGTCTATATCGAAAGTCAGTGCAGAGGATAAATTAAAGGCTGTCAAAGCTGTTCTTGCTCATGAAGAATCACCAATGGTTTCTGCAAAAAGGTTAGGGGTTCACTGGAAAGCAGTACAGTATTGGGTAGATGAATATATAGGAAATGGTCCTGAGGTATTTAACAAAAGACAGGTTAAAAGTTATTCTGCTGATCTTAAGATCCAATGCGTAGAGGAATATCTTAAGGGCGAAACGACTATGTCCCAGCTGGTACAAAAATACGGATTAAAAAGTTCTCGTCAAATCAGAGACTGGTTAAAGAAGTATAATAGTCATGAGGAACTAAAAAGTTCGGGTACTGGAGGTGCCAAGATCATGACTAAAGCTAGACAAACGACCTTTGACGAGCGCGTTGAAATCGTAAAATACTGCATTGAAAACGGGAATGCTTACCATGAAACCGCTGAAAAGTTTAAGGTTTCCTACCAGCAAGTCAGAAATTACGTCTTAAAATATAATAAGTACAATACCGAAGGACTCATAGATGGGCGCGGACACAGGAAGCCAGTAGAAGTCCCTGAAGAAGCCCCTACAGAATATGAGTGTATGAAAGCTGAACTCAAACTGGCTAATGCAAAACTCAAAGCCAAGGATATGGAGATTGATTTCCTAAAAAAACTCGATATTGTGGAAAGGAGGCGGGATTCACACAAATAAGATATGGAGCCATTTATGAAGCCATTAAAGAACTGCACGCTGAAAAGAATTACCCTATTCTTGGCCTGTGCAAATTGGGAAAAGTGTCCCGGGCCGGCTACTACAAATGGCTTCATAGAGAGCCTTCAGCACGCGAAATTGACGACAAGGAAATTGCTAAAAGAATAGAAGAGATATACAAGGCTGACCCAGCTAAAGGGTACAGACGAATAGCTGATGACTTACGAGCCCCAAATAAGAAGATCTATCCTGACACGAAACCAATAGCAATTGGTGACGGTCGCGTTCTTCATCTTTGTCGAGTGATAAATATAAAGTCTACGATTAAATATGCCCCTAAGGGCTGCACCCAGCGTGCAATAGATCCTGCATACATTGCAGAAAATATCTTGAATAGGGAATTTAAAGCCGATGCCCCTAACCAGAAATGGTGTACTGACGTCTCAGAATTTCACTACTATGAGGGGGTAGTTGTGCATAAGGTATATCTGAGCGCGATTATTGACCTGTATGACAGACGAATTGTTTCCTATGTGATAAGCAACCGGAACGATAAAAATTTGGTATTCAATACCTTCAATAAGGCATTGTTGAAAAACCCTGGCGCGCATCCCCTGTTTCACTCTGACCGGGGATTCCAATACACCTGCAGGGATTTCCGCAAGATGATTCTAGATGCTGGTATGACGCAGAGTATGTCACGGATAGGAAAATGCATTGATAATGGCCCGATGGAAGGCTTCTGGGGCATGCTGAAAAGAGAACGGTACTATACTCGTGACTTCGACAGCCGTAAAGCTTTGGTAACGATGATTAATAACTACATGGAGTATTACAACAGTGGCCGTTTGCAGCGGAATTTGGGCCGTTTGACCCCTATGCAAAAACATAATAGCTACCAAATGGCGGCGTAGAGGTTTATATTATTAGGAACTGTCTACTTGACGGGGAGCACACCAGCGTGAAGGAGGTGGCAGCCGCTAGGCTGACGGAGAAAGTTTCTAATTGTAGGGCGAAAATGACTGGCTAGCAGCGAACCGCTGAGTGGATACCCGGAAAACATTGCCTGCAATGTCCACTGACCGCACCAAGCATTCTCGTTTTTTAGCGGCCTCCGGCCGCCTGCCTTCCCCGCACAACAGCAGTCCCAGGCGGGGAAGGAAGCAATTATTTCCTTAATTGCCTTCATCAAGCGTGAGGAAGGTGGCCCGCCTCTTTCCATCACCCGAAGGATGGTAGAAAGGGGTGGGCCGGAAAGAGTTTTCAGTTCGGCATTGCAGGATGGGGCCCCCCACACACAGCAAAAGCCCGTTCAAAACGATTCCTCGTTTTGAACGGGCTCTCACCTGGTTTATGCTAGAGAAAGGGTTATTCTTGACAGTAATCACAGATAAAGCGTTACTTTTCTACCCCACATACTTCTTTTCCAACACATCAAGCATCGCCAAATAATGGTTCTGCACACCCTTGGCACTTTCCTGGTCCTCAAACACCTTGCTGCGCTCATCCACACTGGCCATAATCTCCGGTGCCAGATGCGCTTCGGCAAAAGTGTACACCACATTGTTTTCCTTCTCCACGTGGCGTTTCAGGAGGCGGGCATAGCCCATAGCCTCGGTAATGATGTCCAGCTTGTATTCCGTCTTGGGGTTCTTTTCATATTCGTCCAGGGCAGTGACCAGGCTCATCACATGGTCCCGGCCCAGGTCATGCTCAACCAGCATCCCATTGGTCACCAGCGTCTCCGCAACCCGTCCCAAATGGGCGGTCATTTCTGGAAACAGGAACTTTTCTTCCTTGCCATGGTGATGCTTATCGGAGTAATTCCGGGTAAAATCCACAATCTGGCGGAAATCGGCCACATCCACCGGCTTGCCTTCCAGAATCTGGATGCAGGCCTGCCGGATTACTTCCAGCATACGGCTGATATTGGCGTGTTCCGCTACCATAGTTTCAATGCTGTAGCTCATGTTTCAGGTCCTTTCTTACAGGCTTTTCAGGTTCAGCACGTAATGCACGTGGTCAGCACCCTGTAATTCGTAGGCCGTATCGGCAAGCATCCCCTGCATCATCTTGTCCCGCAGGTCGTAGTACACCGCCGGATTCACATTGGCTTCCTGCCAATACCCGCCGTGCAGGTCGCTGGATTGCTCCCAGGCATACGCTTCCGGATTCTGGTCCGTTACCTGGTTCACATGGTCGCAGGGCATCCCGTTCAAAAACTTGTTTTCAAACGCCCGGTAAATGTCCCCAGCGGAGCTTTCTGCCGGCAGCGCATTTTCCGTGCCAAACTGCATAGCCAGAGCTTCCAGTTCCGGCAGCAGGTCAGCGTTGTTATTGAGCAGCGCCCCTACCAGAGCCGCATACCGGCCTTCCGCATCATGAATGCGTTCCTGCAGCCAGCCATGAATGTTCATGGTATCAATCAGTTCGTCCAAAGGACGAGTTTCGTTATTTACGTATTCAGAAGCCTTCTTGTCGCCAGTGTTCCAGCCCTTCTTTTCCGCTTCTTCCGCAATCTTGCGGATCAGCGCTTCCTGCAGCTGGATCTTGCCGTACAGCCAGTGATGAATAGGACCCAAAAATGCGCTCATGCTGACTCCCCCTTACCCCTTAGGCTTTTTCGATGCATTCATTGACAGCAGCCACAACCTTTTCAGGGTCGAAGCCATGCACATAAGCAGCATCGTTCAGGGATTCCATTTGGGAAGAAGGGCAGCCCAGGCAGTGCATGCCAATCCCCATCAGAACAGGAATGGTTTCAGGATGTTCGTTGACGATTTGACCAACCAGCATATCACCAGTAACTTTTTTTGCGTTTTCCATAATTCATACCTCCATGTATTGTACAGAGCCTCTTGCGAGGGCATTTACGTTCTCGATGATTGTAGTATACGCAATTTAGGCCAAATAGTCCGTTGTTATAACAACGTAACTGAAACTTTTTTCAAAACATTACCGTAAACTCAAAATACCGGGTCCACTTTCCCCCAGATTTCCGGGTCCTCAAACCCCTTCCGCCAGTACGCCCGTCCCGCCAGGTCGTAGCGGCTCACCAGCGCCGACTTGAGCGCCAGGGACCGGGCATCTTCCTGCCACACCCGGTACAACACATTTTGGTCCTTATATTCGAAATAATGCTGCCCCTCCTGGCTCTTCCAGCCCGGCACCAGCTCCTTGTCCGCAATCAGCTGCTCCGCCTGCTTCATAGTCAGCGTGGAAGCCGTCACCTTGCCGTTTTCTTCCTTCCACAGCCGCATATAAAGCGGCATCCCCAGCACCAGCTTCTTGGCCGGCACCTCCTGGAGCACCAGCTTTACCCCCTGCTCCACCCAGTCAAGCCCTGCCACCGAGCCGCTCACAGGGGACAGCCGGCTGTGCTGGTCGTAGGCCATCAGCATCACATAATCCACCTGCTCCGCCAGCCCCTTCCGGTCGTAACATTTGGACCAATTGCCGTTTTCCGACGGCACCGTCACATCAATGGACACCGTCAGCCCCTGCTTGTGCAGCGCCTGGGCAATCTCCCCCACAAAATCCGTCAGCCGGTCCCGGTCCTCCATTTTAATGTTCTCAAAATCCAGATTCACCCCGTCCAGCTGGTAATCATGGGCCAGCTTGCACAACTGCCGCACCACCTGGGTCCGCCCCGCCGGATTGTCCAGCAGCTCGTGGGTCAGCTTAGCATCAAACCCATTGGTAATAAGAGCCCACACCGCATAGCCCCGGTCATGGGCCCGCTCCACATAGTCCAGATCCGTTGCCTTGAGCGCAATATCCCCCTGGGCCGACGTAATGGCCCACCAGCAGGGCGAAACCACATTGATATGCGGATTCCGAGTCTCCTTCACCAGCTGTGTCAAATTGTCCTTAGGCCCAAACACGTCCCACACCAGATTAAGCGGCCCCTGCACCCGCACCGCCTTGTAGGGCTTCACCAGCTTAATCCCCGGCTTCCGGAGAGCACCCTCCACTACAGGCACCTCCACCTGCCGAGCCTTGGCCAGCCGGACGGACTTCACCCCCTGCCCTTCCTGCTTTTCCGGCTTGGCCTGCTCAGCCTTCCCCGTTGCCTCTTGGGCAGCCGCTTGTTCCGCAGCCATCTTCTCCTGCCCCTCCGGCTTGTTTTCCGGAGCCGCAGACTTTTCGGCCGGTTTCTCCCCTGCCTTCGCTTCCTGCTTCTCCGCTGTCTGAGCCGGATTTCCCTGCTGAGCCTGCTCCAAAGCGTTCCCAGCCCCAGCCGTCTTAACAGCCGCTTCCCCCCTGGAAACCTCAGCCCCTGGCTGCACCGTACCCGCCTGGACCACCGCCCCAGCTTCCACTGTCTGCGCCTTTACCGTACTGACACGAGTGCCGCCAGTACCCGCAGCCTCGCCCCCAGTACCAGCCCCGGCAGCCCACACCACCGGCTGGGACAAACAAGCCAAAATCGCACCACACAAGAGAATATTTTTGCGCATAAGAACTCCTTTCAATAGAAAAAATATAAAAAATAACTCCGGACCTTCTGCCAGGCAGAAAGACCGGAGTCAATTCCAATTACAATGGACGGATGGGTGTCCGGTCCACAAGCCGCACCAAAAGCAGCGTTACCAGGCAGATCAGCCATTCAAAATAAATCACGTGGGGCAGGAACCGAATCCCCGGGCACAGCTGCCAAACCAGCAGCCCCACAATGCCCACCAGCGTCGTCCAAAAAGCCGTACTCTTCCGGCACAGCCCCGGCGCAAACATCGTGCAGAGGAATACCAGCGTGAAAGCCGTGGTCAGGCTCAGCCCGATCATCATCACCTTCACAATACCTACCGCATTAAACGCCAGCCACAGCGTACCCAGCCCCACCACCAGAATAATCCAGCGATTGGCCCGGACATACTGGTCAGCCGTAATATCCGGCCGCAGGAACCGCTTGTAAATATCCTGCGCAATTAGCGTCCCCGCACCCAGAAGAATCGTGCAGGCCGTAGAAACATCTGCCGCCCAGAGCGCCGCCAGCGTCAGCCCCGACGTAAACGGATCCAGACTCATAATAATCTGAGGCAGCGCCTGCGTCGGATTAATATCCGGGAACTGCGCCAAAGCCGCCATACCCAAAATCGCCGAAAGAAAACCAATGGGGAAAATCAAAATACCCCCCAGTACAAACCCCTTCCGGGCCGCCGAGGCACTCTTGGCCCCGCAGGCAATCTGCACCGGCCCCTGCGCACTAATCGTCTGCGTCGTCATCACCAGAATCCAGCCCAGCAGCGTAGCCCCCGAAATCCCATCAAAGAAACTGAACCACTGGAAATTCGCCGCCGGCAGCATCGCCTCAATCCCCGCAATACCACCGTCCCGGAGCAGAATCCGAACCACCGACACCAGGATTCCGATATAAATAATCGACACACTCAGCAAATTGGACAGCCCCGAGGACCACAGCCCCCCAATGGACGTCACCCCAATAAACACAATTGCGCTAACAATCATACCCGTCTTCATAGAGAAAATCTCCGGCATCAGCGTGGACAAAATCGAGCCACCCGCCACATACTGCAAAGACGTAATACAAATCATAATCATAGAAAGCCCAATCACACTAATGATCCGCGCCTTCTTGTCATAACACCGCTCAAATAACTCCGGCACCGTAGTACAATTTAACGACCGATACTTCCCCGCCGCCACCAGACCCATCACAATCGCCCCAATGGACCAAGCACCATTGTACCAACCAGCAGAAAGCCCCACCTTCGTAGCACTCTCCGCCACACCCACCGTAGACGCAGCACCAACCGCCATCCCAGTAATACTCACCGCCACCAAACCAGGACCAAACGCCCGCCCCGCGAACAAATACTCCTCCGGATTGAGACTCGCCCGCCGCTTCACATAAAACGAAACACCAAACAAAAGAGCAATATACAGTACTACAATGCACAACTGAATCGACATGAACCAACACTCCCTGCTTTTCTACTTTCCTGCTATAAACAATTTCTATTATACGTCCACCAGCAACGGATTGTCTAGAAAAAAGAAAATAAAGTAGAAAACCTTAGACCATCACCAAAAGTCCGCTGACCGCACCAACCTTTAAAGGCTCCTCACTTTAGGGGGGAGCTGGCAGCCACGCAGTGGCTGACTGAGCGAGGATTCCCGGCACTAGCACCAGGAAGTCCGCAGACCGCACGACCAAAAACCCGGTACAGAGTTTTCTACAGCAAAAAATTGCCACAGGCAATTTTTCTGTAGTTGAGCTACCTAACGGCCCTCACTAGCCCCAGATGGGGACAAACTTTCCCCAGAGGGGAAAGTGGCTCCGCAGGTGCCGATAGAGGAACCCCGGAGGGCCAACCAAGTATTAGCGGCCCCCGGCCGCCTGCCTTCCCCGCACAACATCATTCCAAGGCGGGGAAGGTCGGCATTGCCTCCAGCAATGCCGGGTTGGGGCAACTACCTACATTCCTGTACTAGCTCCCATTCAGCACATGACCAGTAGTGTCCTAGAACGCTTCCTACAAGCGTTGCGGCCGCATCCAAACAGCCCGACAAATTTTGCAAGAGGCTGTTTGGTTAATAAGGCCCATGCGATAGCCGTCCAGGAAGTGAGCCCTGTGGGCGAAACTGACTGGAGTACGGCGAACCGCTCAGGAAGTGTCGCCACAGGCGACGATAGAAGTTTATCCATTTTTCGCGGCCCCCGGCCGCCTGCCTTCCACTTACCTGTTCGCCGCGTTGCGCGAACAGGAGAAGGGGAAGGAAGCAATGCCGCAGGCATTGCAGGATGGGGTTCCCAACCAAGCCACCCGAAGAGCCAACTCGCCCCCATTTCAGCCCTATCCCCCATTTTCCCCCTAGACAACTAAACTATCCCATATTATAATATATTCAACTTGAAAACCGTTTTACGGTTTTGGATGGGACGTGTTACGACATGTCCCTTTTTTTTTACTATTTTTCACTATATGCAAAGATTTGACCTCATTTTACTACCTAACGGCCCGCACTAGCCCCCATTCAGCATACGACCAGTGATGCCTAGTAAGCCTTCTGCAAACTGGTGTGCTCCCCGTCAAGTAGACAGTTCCTAATAATATAAACCTCTACGCCGCCATTTGGTAGCTATTATGTTTTTGCATAGGGGTCAAACGGCCCAAATTCCGCTGCAAACGGCCACTGTTGTAATACTCCATGTAGTTATTAATCATCGTTACCAAAGCTTTACGGCTGTCGAAGTCACGAGTATAGTACCGTTCTCTTTTCAGCATGCCCCAGAAGCCTTCCATCGGGCCATTATCAATGCATTTTCCTATCCGTGACATACTCTGCGTCATACCAGCATCTAGAATCATCTTGCGGAAATCCCTGCAGGTGTATTGGAATCCCCGGTCAGAGTGAAACAGGGGATGCGCGCCAGGGTTTTTCAACAATGCCTTATTGAAGGTATTGAATACCAAATTTTTATCGTTCCGGTTGCTTATCACATAGGAAACAATTCGTCTGTCATACAGGTCAATAATCGCGCTCAGATATACCTTATGCACAACTACCCCCTCATAGTAGTGAAATTCTGAGACGTCAGTACACCATTTCTGGTTAGGGGCATCGGCTTTAAATTCCCTATTCAAGATATTTTCTGCAATGTATGCAGGATCTATTGCACGCTGGGTGCAGCCCTTAGGGGCATATTTAATCGTAGACTTTATATTTATCACTCGACAAAGATGAAGAACGCGACCGTCACCAATTGCTATTGGTTTCGTGTCAGGATAGATCTTCTTATTTGGGGCTCGTAAGTCATCAGCTATTCGTCTGTACCCTTTAGCTGGGTCAGCCTTGTATATCTCTTCTATTCTTTTAGCAATTTCCTTGTCGTCAATTTCGCGTGCTGAAGGCTCTCTATGAAGCCATTTGTAGTAGCCGGCCCGGGACACTTTTCCCAATTTGCACAGGCCAAGAATAGGGTAATTCTTTTCAGCGTGCAGTTCTTTAATGGCTTCATAAATGGCTCCATATCTTATTTGTGTGAATCCCGCCTCCTTTCCACAATATCGAGTTTTTTTAGGAAATCAATCTCCATATCCTTGGCTTTGAGTTTTGCATTAGCCAGTTTGAGTTCAGCTTTCATACACTCATATTCTGTAGGGGCTTCTTCAGGGACTTCTACTGGCTTCCTGTGTCCGCGCCCATCTATGAGTCCTTCGGTATTGTACTTATTATATTTTAAGACGTAATTTCTGACTTGCTGGTAGGAAACCTTAAACTTTTCAGCGGTTTCATGGTAAGCATTCCCGTTTTCAATGCAGTATTTTACGATTTCAACGCGCTCGTCAAAGGTCGTTTGTCTAGCTTTAGTCATGATCTTGGCACCTCCAGTACCCGAACTTTTTAGTTCCTCATGACTATTATACTTCTTTAACCAGTCTCTGATTTGACGAGAACTTTTTAATCCGTATTTTTGTACCAGCTGGGACATAGTCGTTTCGCCCTTAAGATATTCCTCTACGCATTGGATCTTAAGATCAGCAGAATAACTTTTAACCTGTCTTTTGTTAAATACCTCAGGACCATTTCCTATATATTCATCTACCCAATACTGTACTGCTTTCCAGTGAACCCCTAACCTTTTTGCAGAAACCATTGGTGATTCTTCATGAGCAAGAACAGCTTTGACAGCCTTTAATTTATCCTCTGCACTGACTTTCGATATAGACATTTTACATACTCTCCTTTCAACGAATCCAGGAGGTTTAACTATATGCCAGTCTACTTTATTCATAGCATACCAAACGTGGAGAAGGTGGCGCCGCAAGGCGACGGATGAGGTTCACCGCCATTCTGCCCAGCGGGCGCCCATAGCTCTCGCCTTTAGCATTCTGGTAATATGTCAAGCATATTTTTTTTAAGATATTCTATGTATTAATCAAAAAAAGGGCGCACTTCACCTGCACCCGATGTTGCTTCAAAAAAAACGGGTGCTATTTGAAATCGTTATTCTGTTCGGCGTTCAACTTTCCGCCGGCGTACAGTTGGTTTTTGACCAGCAAACCAAAAACGAGTCGTACTAATTTACGAGATGCAAGCGCGAGTGCTCTTTTATGCTGATGCTTTGGCACTTCAGCATATTTCTTGGCGTAATACTCTGCGTATTCAGGGATGTATCTTCGGACACTGTTTGCAGCCTCTCCAATATAATTACGGAGATATGTGTTACCCGTTCTGAAAACGGGTGTTTCCTCGGCCACGAAGTCGCCTGAATCGCTCTTGCGCCAAGTAAGTCCAACGTATTTAGCTAGCGAATCAGCTGAGCGAAAAGCGGAAATATCACCAATCTCAGCGAGAATGCCAGCAGCCAAGACTGGTCCAATACCAGGAATGGACCGTAGAATCATGTAGGCGTTAGGATTAACGCCCTTGACCGTCTTTTCTATAGCATGATCAATTGCCTTAATTTCCTTCTTGTAAGACTCAATACAGTTGAACGAACTGGCCAGAGCGATTGTCAGGGGTTCAGCTGCACGCTTATCAAGACGATAGGAATCCTGGGCGGCCTTTTTTAGCAATTTAGAGGTTTCAGCTAAGTTTGTAATGCGATTCCGGCTTTTTTTTGCCAGAAATTGTAGGAGCTCTTCTTCGCTGGCATCCACAATATCCTGTACAGAAAAGAATTCTGTCAAAACGGCAGCTGAAGTGGTCCCAAAAATGTTACTAAAGGGCTGTGATTCCTGATCCAAAATCTCCAGTTCACTAAATTTAAGAAACAGATTGGAAATCATGTAGGTCTTTTCTCTTGTGATGCATTCAGCGAGGTGCAGTCGGTGCCGTGTCAGACGCTTGAGTGCAAGAAACTGACTGCCTCTCCAGGGAGAACTCTTGATTTTGCCAACCCGAGCTAAATCAGAAATGATATATGCGTCCGTTGAATCAGTTTTGGAAAGGCCAATAAAAGTTTTTCGGTAATTCGCTGTGATTTTTGGATTGAGACAATAAACATACGGATGAAAAGGCATGAGAATTTCGCTGGCTGACAGGAAATTGGCAATATGAATACTGTACATGGAGGTGGATTCTAATGCGAAAACGATAGTATTTAGATTTCGATGAGAAAGCATACATTTACAGATAGCATTCGCCAATTTTTCAGCGCCAGGCTGATTATTAGGGAAAGAATCAGAAAGAAGCTTATTCTGTTCAAAGTCCATGGCATAGACAACATTGGATTTTGAACTTACATCAATACCGACGTATAAAGTTGACAAAGTGTTGATCTTAATCATGATATCATCCTCCTTCCCAGATCAGATTTGTGAAGCCTGAGCAAAAGGTTTATCCCAGGCATCATGAAGTAACCGCAACCTCGCGCAATTAGCATTCATCCTGTCAGCCTTTTTGCTGGTGCTAAGGCAGGAGATGCAACTTCTGTGTTAGCGGAGTAATGCTTCATGAGCTGGGCCGCATGCTAAAGGGAGCAGACACAGACGAACTGGCTGCAAGGGGAGATAGCAGTGCCTCCGGACATCAGACTCTACTGATATCGTACCATGGGAAAACCTTTTGTTACAGAGCTTCAGATTGTATAGACGGGAAACCGGAAGAGGAAAATTCTCCGAATGGTTCTTACCGCTATACGCACAAAAAATATGTATGTGAGCTGTTTTTAATAACTCACATACATATCATACGAGGGGAGAGCTGGCAGCCACGCTAGTGGATGACTGAGAGTGGATGCCCCGATACCACATCACTTCAGGTCCGCGGACCGCACCACCACAAAACAAATCAGGCCGTGCACCCTGCACGGCCTGATTTCATCTTAATGCAATACTATTCCTGAAACGCCTTCGTCAACGGCGGCACAATCTGCTTCTTCCGGGACAGCACCCCAGGCAGATGATAATGCCCGTCAGCCTCCCGCTGGCCAAACGCCTTGTCCAGCACCTCAGCGTTCTTTCCAGCCCACAACAGTTCCGTCACCTCATTGATAATATCCGTCACCATCAGCAGCGTAGTGTCCGCTTCACACTGGTCCACCATATCCTGCAAAGCACCCTGCAGCGCCGGCCATTTTGCCTTGGCCTTTTCCCCGTCCATCACGTTGATCTGAGCCACCGTTACCTTGCCCTGAGGGAAATCAAATTCCTTCATATCCCCGTGGCAGATAGCGCTGGGGCTCAGAGAGTTGATGGCAGAGCCAGCCTGCAGCATATCCATAGCGTACTTTTGCGGATCTTCCAGCCCGGCAATCTTCGCCAGCGCCATAGCCGCTTCCTTGTCCTTTTCCGTGGTAGTCGGGGACTTGAAGTACAGCGTATCAGAACTAATGGCAGAGAACAGCAGCCCCGCAATGGTCGGGGTCAGCGTTACGTTCTTTTCCACACTAATATTGTAAATAATGGTGCCCGTGCAGCCCACCGGCTGAATCCGTACCATCAAAGGATTGGCCGTCACAATGCCGCCCATCCGGTGATGGTCGATAATTTCCAGAGGATTGGCCTTGCTGAAGCCGTCCACAGCCTGGCTCAGCTCATTGTGGTCCACCAGAATCACGTCCTGGCCCTCCGCCAGTTCCGTGTTCAGCCGGGGAGCGTCCACCTTCCAGTAATCCAGCACATACTGGGTTTCCGGGTTCACATTCCCAGCCCGGCAAGCCTCCACCTTCTCACCCAATTGGGTCTTCACATAGGCATAAGACAGGGCAGAGCAAATAGAGTCCGTATCCGGATTCTTGTGTCCTGTAATAATCGTTACGTTTTCCATAAATCGCATCTCCTCATGGTTCACTTAGTCTCGCACCCAGGGGGTGCCTCTTGGAATACTTTCCATAGTGTTCTTATTATAGCACAGGTTTGGCAAAACGGGCCATAAGCCGATGACTCTGATGGTACCCGTCCATAGCGGCACTCATAATGCCCCCCGCATAGCCAGCCCCTTCTCCAGCCGGGTACAGCCCCGGACAGTTCACAGACTCCCCGCTTTCATCACGGACAATCCGCACCGGCGCCGACGTCCGGGTTTCCACCCCAATCAGCAGCCCCTGGGTCCCAAACCCCGGCAGCTTCTTGTCAAACACCCCCAGCCCATGCTGGAGTGTCTCCGCCACCGCCGGGGGCAGCACCTTCTTCAGGTCCGCCGCCACCAGTCCCGGCCGGTAGCTGGGCTTAAACGGCACCTTCAGGTCCGGCGCCGTCCCTTCCAAATAGCTCCGGGAAGACTGAGCCGGAGCCCGGTAATCCTTGCTGACCCCATAGGCCAGCCGCTCGTACTTCCGTTGGAATTCCATACCCCCCAGCGGCCCCGGCGGAAAATCCTTGGGGTCCACATTCACCACCAGCGCACTGTTGGCCAACCCCGTATCCCGCAGGAACGGGCTCATCCCGTTGACCACCACGCCCCCCGGCTCCGAAGCAGACGCCACCACCTGGCCCCCCGGGCACATACAGAACGAATATACCGCACGGCCCGTAGCCTTATCGTGGTACACCAGCGCATAGTCCGCCGCCCCCAGCTTAGGGTGCTTGGCAAACGTCCCGTACTGGGCCCGGTTGATCAGCTCCTGCTGATGCTCAATCCGCACCCCCACCGCAAATGCCTTGGCCTCCAAATGGACGCCCCGAGCAAGCAGCATCTGGTACGTATCCCGAGCCGAATGGCCGCAGGCCAGAACCAGCCCCTGACACTTCACCCATTCCTGGCCGTTCAGCTCCACTTCCGTAAGACCACCGGCCGCATCCCGGCGCACATTGGTCACCTGGGTTTCGTAGCGCACCGTGCCCCCGTAAGCCTTAATCTGGTGAATCAGCCCCGTCACCATAATCCGCAGCTTGTCCGTGCCCACGTGAGGCTTCTGTTCCGTGAGAATCTCCTCCGGCGCCCCCGCATCCACAAACAATTGGAGCAAATGCCCCATAATCGGGTCATTCACCCGGGTGGTCAGCTTCCCGTCAGAAAACGTCCCGGCACCCCCGGCCCCAAACTGCACATTGCTCACCGGGTCCAGCTTCCCCGTCTTCCAGAACGTCTCCACGTCCCGGATCCGGTGGGCCAAATCCCGGCCCCGCTCTACCACAATAGGCGCGTACCCGTACTTGGCCAGCTCCAGCGCCGCCACAAGCCCCGCAGGCCCCAGCCCCACCACAATAGGCCGGCTGGTAAGCCCTTCCGTGCCAAATACCGGCACCGGTTCCGGCTTTTCTTCCCATTCACTAATCTGCGGATCCCGAAGCAGCTCCGCCTTCTGCCCTTCACTGATACGCAGCTCCGCCAGCAGATGGTACACCAGCACAATACTGCTTTTGTGCCGGGCATCTACCGCCTTCCGCAGCACCCGTACCTTCCCGATGCTGCCCTCCGGCAAACGGAGCTTTCGGGAAAGCAGCTGGGGCAGGCCCTGCCTGCTGTCCAGCCCCACCCGGATATTATTGATTCGTAGAACTACTGTTTTTTGCTGCTGCACTTTGTCCCTCCGGAGCTTTCGTAAGCGTAATTTCCACCAGCACACTGTGGGTGTCCGCCAGAACCTGGTCAGGAATCTGCAGCGGCATCTTCAGCTCCACATCACTGGTAATATTCGTCAACACAATCGGAGCCGTTTGAATCTCCTTAATATTGCCCAAAACCGCCGGTTCCGCCGTCAGCTTCACCGTGGCAGGCGTCAACTTCACATTGGCAATGGTCACCCCAGCCGGGAGCTGCCCTGACATATTCGCCTTAATGGGGAAATCATTAGTACCCAACTGCCGCACAATGGTCACCGTAGTCTTCACCTTGGACGGCACAACCTTCACATCATACATCTCCCGGCCCGTCTTGTCCACAGCCACCACCGTAGCATCCGACGTAAAGTTCTGGTCCTTGTTGCTGATATCCACCATCACCAGCACCTTGGCCACCTCCGCAATCCGGGCACTGGCCCCCCGGATGGTCACCTTAGCCGGATTCAGGTCCATATGACTCACCGTCACCCCACTGTTGGGAACCCCCACAATCCGCGGTTCCACCTCCACAGACTTCTCCGCCAGAGAATCTGTTTCCAGCTGCAGCAGACTCGGCGTGACCTCCGCCACTTCCCCCATCCGCACCGTAGCCATCACATTGTACGTATTCATCCCCTTGGGAGCGTCCGTAAAATCAATATACGCCTTAATATCCCCCTCCCGGAGCACCGCAATCTGCGAACGCGTACCACTCACCTTCACATTCACCGTCTCCGGCATATCCTTCACCACCATATCTTCCGCCAAATTGTTGGCCGCCAGCGGCACCCGGAACGTCTTCGTGGTAATCGGGTTCTGCTCATTCATGACATACACCCACAAAATGCAGGCCACCACCAGCGCCATCACCCGCACAAACCAGGAATTCCGCTTGTTGGCCCCCTCATCATTATGCTTTTGGGTTATCATGGAAGTCATCCCCTTTCTGCCCCTCGTCCTTGTGCTTGCGCAGCGCCTCAAACTTCAGCCGAATCGAATCCTTCCAATTGAGCATCGGCTGCTTCATCACCGGCCGCAAAAGATCCCGCACATCCCGGTGCGTCAAATACCGTTGGAGAGCACCCCCACGAGCCAAAGAAACCGCACCCGTTTCCTCACTCACCACCAGTACCAGCGCATCTGTCTGCTCAGACAGACCAATTGCCGCCCGGTGCCGCGTACCCAGCTCCTGACTCAAATTCCGCGCCTCCGTCAAAGGAAGCAGACAGCTCGCCGCAGCAATCCGGTTCCCCCGGATAATCACCGCCCCATCATGCAGCGGCGTATTGGGAATAAAAATATTTTCAAAAAGAGCCGTACTAATCAAACCATCAATCTGGATACCCGTCTCAATATAGTCATCCAGACCAGTCTCCCGCTCGAAAACAATCAGCGCCCCAATCTTGTTCCGGCTCAAATCATCCGCCGTAGTCGCCACCGCCTCCAGCATATTCTCAATTTCTTCCTCATTGAGCACCGTACTCCGGCGGAATAACTTCCCCCGCCCAATCTGCTCCAGCGCCCGCCGCAGCTCCGGCTGAAAAACCACCGGCAGCGCAATCATCACCACCGTCATAAACTTTTCCAAAATCCAGTTGATCACATACAAATTCAGCCACTTACTGATCAACATAATCACCAGCAGCATCAACAGCCCCTTGACTAAGGACGCCGCCCGCGTATTCTTCAACATCAAATACAATTTATTTAAGAAAAACGCCACTACCAGGATATCCAACACATCCAGCGCAGTAATCGTGTGAATCAAACCAAGCACATGCCCACCCATAAAAGTTCCTCCCTCATAGAATATCGCCACAAAAGTAGCATCAACCTATTATAGACTATTTCCAGAGCCCGACGCAAATAGTTGAAGAGAAAAATATGGCAGGAAACGCATAACGCCCCACACTACCCCCATGGACTCCACGACCAAAAACCGCTACAGAGTTTTCTACAGCAAAAAATTGCCTCAGGCAATTTTTCTGTAGTTGAGCTACCTAACGCCCCGCACTAGCCCCAGATGGGGACAAGCTTTCCCCAAAGGGGAAAGTGGCACCACAGGTGCCGATAGAGAAACCCCGGAGGGCCAACCAAGTATTAGCGTCCTCCGGCCGCCTGCCTTCTCCGCCCAACAACATTCCAAGGCGGGGAAGGAAGCAATGCCGCAGACATTGCAGGATGGGGCAACTACCTACATTTCAGTACTAGCCCCCAATTAGCACACGACCAGTGGTGGCCTGAACGCTTCCTGCAAGAGTGAAGGAAGTGTCGCCGTAAGGCGACGATAGAAGTTTAATCCATAAAGCTTTTTACCCCCTCCTGCCCAGCGGGCGCCCATAGCTCTCGCCTCTGGGAGTCGTATCCATTTCTCAAGGCCTTGGCCGTAGAGAAATGGAATATACGACCCCTGTGATAGCTGCCCAGAAGGCAAGCCCGCAGGGCGACGCCGCCTGGCTAGCAGCGAACCACTATGCGGCCGCATCCAAACAGCCCGACAAATTCTGCAAGGGGCTGTTTGGTCAATAAGGCCCATGCGATAGCCGTCCAAGAAGCAAGTCCGTCAGGACGTAGCTGATTGGAGCACGGCGAACCGCTGAGTGGATACCCCGAACCACATCACTTCAGGTTCGCAGACCGCACCAATATCCCATCTGCCCGGAGGGCCACTACCTGCATTTCTACACTATCCCCTATTCAGCACATGACCAGTAGTGGCCCTGAACGCTTCCTGCAAGAGTGTAGGAAGTGTCGCCGTAAGGCGACGATAGAAGTTTATCCTGTTGTTTGCGGCCCCCGGCCGCCTGCCTTCCACTTACCAGTGCACTGCTTAGCGTGCACTGGTAAAGAGGAAGGTGCCGGTGGAATCACCGGCGGATGGAGTTCAAAACCAATTTGCCCAGAGGGCCCCACCCCACAAAAAAACACTTGACCATCCCCTATCACAGAATGTCAAGTGTTTACCAATACCTATAGAATTCAAGCAGCACCGTTCTCTACAAACAGACGCAGTTGACATACATCCAACATCGTCTGCAGCAGCGTATGCTGCTTCTCCGGAATATCACCACGGTCACAAATCACAAACAACTCCAGCGAATTCCCATCATACTGAATCCCCTTGCTGGCCAGAATCTGATTGAAAATATGTTTTCTTTTACCCTGCTGCAAAGAAATACCATACATCTTCAAATCATCAACAATATATCCCAGATCCGTAATTTTTACCTGATGATTTCCCAGGTCCTTAATATATATCTGCGTATAATCATTATGACGATCGAGAAAGGGAGTTGTAATTTCAACCGTAGAATCATCAATTCTGGCTTGCGTCATATTACACTTTAGCCAATCCAGATAATTTTGAATATGATTCACAGCCCCCGCCTCCTTCCAAACACCTGCTGCAGCTCATAACACCTACAATACTCTTGTTGAAGCTATTTTATACTAGATTACCCTTTCGAACAAGCAGAAAAACACCCCTCTAGCATCCCCATGCAACTGCCAAAAAAAGAATCCAGCAATTCCATCCAATCCTTTGCGTCCCCCGGCCGCCTGCCTTCTCCGCCCAACAACATTCCAAGGCGGGGAAGGAAGCAATGCCGCAGGCATTGCAGGATGGGGCAACTACCTACATTTCAGTACTAGCCCCCAATTAGCACACGACCAGTGGTGGCCTAAGACCGGCCCATCCAAGCGTTGCGCTCATATCCAATAGTCCATCAGCTTTTTAAAGGACTATTGGTTAATATGAGCCATGTGATAGCATTCCAAGAAGCGAGCTCAGAGAGCGAAGCTGATTGGCATAATGCGAACCACTGAGGGGCTGTCATCCGATAGGATGACTGAGGAAGTTTCATCCAATTGGCCCGTAGGGCCAGCCCAAAGGGCGCCCATAGCTCTCGCCTTTAGGGGAGAGCTGTCACCGAAGGTGACTGAGAGTGGATTCTCGGCACCAGCACACTTCAGGTCCGCTGACCGCACCAACCCGTTGTCTGCACAACAAAAAACGGCTTTTCAGCCCCCCAAGGGCTGAAAAGCCGTTTCCTCTACACTCTTACTTCTTCCTTCTCAAACGCCTAAAAAGCCGCTTCACTGGATTCCGCAGTTTCTCTTGCGTTAGCCGCTTCGCCAACAACAGCCGTTTTCCGGCCAAGGGACCCCCTGCGGGGAAGCACCCTCCTTCTGGTCTCTCCGGGCTGCCGTTCCTTACCGTACAACCGTTCCATACCAGCCTGGGTAACCAACCAAATCCCACCGGACTTCTGGTATTCCCCATCCCGGAAACGGGGCGGGTAACCCTTTTGGCCCGTACAGGCTTGGTTAATGGTGATGGGTTTCAGCCCCCACCGTTCAGACGCTTCTCTTACTGTCATTACGCCATTGATCATGAAATCCCCTTCTTCCTCCCATAGAACTCTTACACTTCGCTTCGCGGGTTCGAAGCACTCCCCTCAGTGGCTGCAAAGCAACCTCCTGTATCTTTTATTATTATATCATAATATTAATATTCTTGGGTAGTAAAATTCAATTTTTCACAGCTTATTTGCAATTTTTATACTAACTTGTAAACACGTGTATCACTTTTCCCCTTTTTCATGCTATAATGCACCCGTAAAAAGACTACGAAAAGAGGCATATGTCCATGGAAATACTCAAAGAGGCCCAAGCCCAGTTCAACGAAACCCTTCGCCTGCGCCGCCATTTTCATGAAAACCCCGAACCCAGCAACCAGGAAACCGAAACCATCGCCTACCTGGAACAATACCTCAAAACCCAGAACATCCCCACCCGCAATATCCCCGACGCCGGCCTCCTGGGCATCTTGGACAGCGGCAAACCCGGCAAAACCCTGCTCCTCCGCGCCGACACCGACGCCCTGCCCATCCAGGAAAGCCCCAACAACCTGAAAGGCCCCAAAACCTGCCTTTCCAAACGCCCCGGCCTTTCCCACGCCTGCGGCCACGACGCCCACATGGCCATGGCCCTTGCCGCCGCCCGGATCCTGGCCGCCCATACAGAAGAATGGACCGGCAAAATCCTCCTCTGCTTTGAACGCGGCGAAGAAGAAAGCGGCGACATCCAAAACCTCCTCCCCTACCTGGTAAACCAGCTGGGAATACACATCGACGGCTGCTACGCCACCCACGTCCGCTGGGATATGCCCGCCGGCACCGTCTCCCTGACCCCCGGCCCCGTCATGGCCGGCGGCTGCTCCTTTGTCATCGAACTGGACGGCACCTTCGGCCACGGCGCCCGCCCCGACCTGGCCAATAACCCCATGGACTGCTTCACTACACTGTACCAGCAGCTCAGCGCCTTCCGCACCCGCAGCGTAGACCCCTTCCAGTGCCTCACCTTCTCCCTGGGCTTTGTCAAAAGCGGCGAAAAATATAACGTCATTCCCGACAAACTCACCTTCGGCGGCACCGCCCGCTTCTTCTCCTACGAAAAAGCCGGCCGCCCCTTTGTAGAATTCCTCAAAAAAGCTCTGGAACAAAACACCACCCTCTATGGCTGCAAAGCCAAAATCCTCCAAATGCCCGAAGCCCTTTTCGAAGTCAATAACCACCCCCAATGCGCCGCCCTGGGACGAACCGCTTTGGAACACGACCTCGGTCCCCAGCATATCCAGGACCCCCAACCCTGGATGGCCTCAGAATCCTACGCCCTGTACCTACAAAAATTCCCCGGCGTCCTCACCTTCACCGGCATCGCAAATAAAGAGGAAGGCTGCGGCGCCAACCACCATACCCCCGAATTCGACATCGACGAACGAGGCCTGATCTACGGCACCGCCATGGCCGTCAGCTACGCCCTCGCCTTTTTGAATACCCCCCAGCCCATCAAATTTACCCCCAACCCAGAACCAGTGGAACAACTCGCCAAACGCAACGTCTAACCCAATACCAAGCCAAGGATAACAGCGGCCCCCAGCCGCTGTTTTTTTGATGCTGTTTTTTCTATCAGCATTTGGCGCCCCATTGCATATATATATTGTAGGAAATTGAAACACGACCACATCGTTAATCAATATCTCCGGCAAGCACACGGACAGTAGTGGTCTAAGAATGCCTCTTTCAAGCGTTGCGGTCACGTCCAAACAGCGTCACAGGTATTCTAGAAGCTGTTTGGTACACGTGACCCATGTGATAGCCGTCCAAGAAGCAAGTCCGCAAGGACGCTGCTGATTGGAGCACGGCGAACCACTAAGGAAGTGTCGCCACAGGCGACGATAGAAGTTTATTCAGTTGTTTGCGGCCGCAGGCCGCCTGCCTTCCACTTACCTGTTCGCCGCGTTGCGCGAACAGGAGAAGAGGAAGGTGCCGGTGGAATCACCGGCGGATGGAGTTCAAATCCAGGATGCCCGGAGGGCCGGCCCGCACTACACCCGTTGACCGCACATGACCTTCCACGTTTGGGAGTCGCATCCGGTCGTCCATACCAATGTATCAATGGAGGACCGGCTAATGCGACCTCTGTGATAGCATTCCAAGAAGCAAGCTCGAAGAGCGCAGCTGATTGGTCCAATGCGAACCACTCGGGGAAGGGGAACCATCCGTAGGATGGTGGAAAGGGGAAAAACCGGTACAGAGTTTTCTACAGCAAAAAATTGCCTCAGGCAATTTTTCTGTAGTTGAACTACCTAACGGTCCGCACTAGCCCCAAATGGGGACGAACTTTCCCCTTGGGGAAAGTGGCACCACAGGTGCCGATAGAGGAACCCCAGCGGGCCAGCCCAACGGGCGCCCATAGCTCCAACCACTAGAAGCGCTGTCACCGCAGGCTGACTGAGGGAGTCGTATCCATTTCTCGAGGCCCCCGGCCGTAGAGAAATGGAATATACGACCCCTGCGATAGCCGTCCGTAAACCGAACCCGCAGGGTGAAGGCAAACGGAGCACGGCGAACCGCTGGGGGAGCAGTCAGCCACGCAGTGGCTGACTGAGCGAGGATACCCGGCACCACCACCAGAAAGTCCGCTGACCGCACCCCCCTACCTGTCAACTCTGAACCTTTTTCATATTTCTTCCCATATCTCTATAGACAATTACACATTCTTATCCTATAGTATATATAAGACAGTAGTATATACTAACCCTACCCCGCCCCTATACTATCGTATATACCCCGCTGGCCCCGCCAGCCCACCTTGACCCCGAAAGAAGGAACCTGCCATGACACCACTTGAAGAAGACCTGCTCCACCTGGGGCAGGAAATCCTTCACGCCTATATTGAAAACGCTGACATAGAACCCCTCTTGGCCCACCTGGCCCCCGACATCATCTGGATGGGCGCCGGCCGGGAAATGCTGGCCCAGGGCCGGGACGCCGTCACCGAAATCTTCCGCAAAGGCAAAGACCAACTGGTCCCCTGCTCCATCAGCGAAGAAGAAACCCTGGTCCACCAGCTTTGCGAAAACCTCTGGCTGGTCCAGCTCTGCTCCCTGGAAGAAACCCTCCCCACCTACAAAATGTACCTCCAGGGCTACCAGCGCTGCGCCTTCTGCTTCCGCAAAAACCTAGAAGGCCAATGGGAAATCGCCTACCTGAACCACTCCATGGCCTACGAAGCCCTGAAAGACACCGAACTCTTTGCCATCGGCAAAGGCATCCGCAACTTCCGCAGACTCAAGACCGCCGACCTGGCCCTGTTCACCAACCGGGACAAAGCCGTCCTCTACCAATTCATCGACCAATTCTACCTTCCCCTGCCCGAAGAAGAAAAACGCGTATGCCTGGGCCTCTCCCTGTTCCCCCAGTTTTCCAAAGGCCACGCCGAATACCTGTGCGCCCACGCACCCGCCCTGCGCCACCTGGAAGAACAATGGGAACGAAACCCCTTCCTGGTGTATGAACCCGCCGAAGGCGCCTACACCATCCACCCCGTATTCCGGGAATACCTCCAGGGCAAATTCCACATCGAAACCTGGAATTGGCAAAAGAAAGCCTATATCCGCGCCGCCCGCTGGCAGCGCCACCAAAAGAAACTCCCCGAAGCCCTCCAGCTAGCCCTGAAAGGCCGCGCCTTCCCCCTGGCCCTGCGCCTGATCCACGAAGGCGGCCTCACCCTGCTAAACGGCCTCCAGCCCTCCAGCCTGATTCAACTGCTCCACGAGTCCACCCCCCTGGAAAAAGTCCGCCGGTTCTCCAGCTGCACCCTCCTGCTCCTGGCCCTGAACCTATTGGCCTCCCCCCAGTCCGCCCGAGAAGAACGCGATATCTTCCTGTCCCAGCTCCCCGCAGATTGGGAACCCACCGATGAAGACACCGCCCAAATCCTCTTCCTCCAGGCCCTGGACAGTGTCCCCGACCTGGACGCCATGCTCCCCGCCCTCCGCCGGGTCCACCACTGGTGCCTGGAAAAAGGCGTCCACTTGAGCCGGGATTACTTCCAAGGCATCCACCGCGGCATCACCGGACCCCTGTCCCTGTACTACCGGAACCAAGGCCAACTGGAGAAAAACGTAGACCAGCTAAAAGAAATCTACGCCATCTGCGGCCAATGCATCGAAGGCTGCAGCGGCCCCCTGTGGCAAGCCACCGCCGATGCCGAAAAAGCCTACCTCCAGGGCAATTTAGAAATCGCCGAAGAACTCCTCCTCAGCTTTTTCGAAGTCCCCTTCCAGACCCTGGACCAGCAGCAGCACGCCCTCCTGGCCCTGTACCTGTACCCCAGAATCGTCCTCCTCAAAAACGAACCCGTAAAATTCCGTCGCTGGAAAGCCTACTTCCACAGACTCCAGGAAAAAGTCACCGACCCCCTGACCCGCACCGACCTGGAACTCTCCTCCATCTTCATCTCCGGCATGTTAGAACAACCCGGAGCCCATATGAGCAAAGCCCTGGAACGCTTGAACAACCTCCCCGAATACCCCTCCCTCCAGAGCTTCCGCCAGTCCGTCCGGCATAGAATCCAGCTGGCCCTGCGCAAATACAACCTCCTCCTACTCACCACCCAGCACCGCGATACCCTGCCCCAAAGAGAATCCTCCCAGCTTTGCCACTGCTACGACGCCATCACCCGATCCGCCGCCCTGGAACATACCGGCCAAGCCGACAAAGCCGAAGAACTCCTTGCCACCGCACTGGACGAAGCCATCCCCGATAACCTGACCCTCCCCTTCGTAGAACACACCACCCTGTTAAAACCCATCATGGACCGCCTGGCCCCCAGAACCAAATACAACACCTTCATCAAACACCTGAAATCCTATACCCTCGTCCCCGTCACCGACCCCACAGTAGAAGAAAACAAACTCAACCCCCGCGACCTCCTGATCATCCAACGCGTCAAAGAAGGCCGCACCAATAAAGAAATCGCCGAAGAATTAAATGTTGCTGAAATCACCGTCAAAAAACAACTCAGCAGCCTGTACCAAAGATACAAAGTTCATAACAGAAACCAACTCCTGTTGGCCCTGGACCAATAAGAACCAACCTAAAAAAGGAAAAAAGGCAACCATCTTGTAAAAAAGATGATTGCCTTTTTTGATGTAAAAGACAAGACGCCCAGAGGTCCGGCCAGCACTACACCCCGCAGCCCGCATTTATCCCCAACTTGGAAACACACCCCGCTTTCCAGAGCCTGCCAGCCTGAATATTTTCCGTCAAGGACAAGCACAATGCAACGCATCCTTGACCGAAAATATCCAGCCCGGCCCAATTCAGATTAAGCGGGGTGTGTGTTCCTAAAAATCTGCAAAAGGTACCTGATATCATCAAGATTTAGACCTAAGGCCAAATCCGTCCCTTTTATATTAGGAAGATCCTTCCCTAGAACCGGAATACACAGCATATCAACCAATTATGATTTTTTTATCCAAGTATTTGCGGCCCCTGGCCGCCTGCCTTCCACTTACCTGTTCGCCGCGTTGCGCGAACAGGAGAAGGGGAAGGAAGCAATGTCACAGGCATTGCAGGATGGGGTTCAAAACCAAACTTCACAACACATCACCCATTCCGCACACGACCAGTAGTAGCCTAGAAAGCCTTCTGCAAACGTTGCGGTCACGTCCAAATATCTTTACAATTTGTCCAAAAGATATTTGGAATACGTGACCCATGCGATAGCCGTCCAGGAAGTGAGCCCTGTGGGCGAAACTGACTGGAGTACGGCGAACCGCTCAGGAAGTGTCGCCGCAGGCGACGATAGAAGTTCTTCATCCAATTATTAGCTTTTAATCATACATTTGCGGCGCCAGCGCCGCAGTAGGAGCACTCTCCGTCATCCTTCGGATGCCACCTGCGCCCGCTTGCGTGCGAGGTCAGTTGCTAAAGCAAATTTGCAATAAAAATATACTTTATTCTACTTGTATACCCCGACATTGTTATCAGAAATAAGTGATTTTAGAAATGTGGTAGTGCATTTTTATTGACTTCCATCAAGCGTGAGGGAAGTGGCGCCGGAAGGCGACGAAGAGAGTTCCAAGAATTGGAACTCCAAGCATAATTCGCAATTATAGTATATTTTATTTTACTTATTCGTTCTTATGTTATCTTCAAAATGATGTTATTTTAGGAACGTGGTGGTAACGTTTTGTTGGCCAATCCCTGGTTTTTAGCGGCCTCCCGGCCGCGTTGCCTTCCACTTACCTGTTCGCTATGCGAACAGGAGAAGAGGAAGGTGCCGGCAAACTTGCCGGCGGATGGAGTTCAAATCCAAAATGCCCGAAGGGCCAGGTTACACCAACAGTCTGCAGACCGCACCAACCCTTAAAGGCTCCTATCTTTATGCGGCCGCATCCAAACATCCGCAATCTTTCCAGCGGATGTTTGGTCAATAAGGCCCATGCGATAGCGGCCTGCAAAGCAAGTCCGTAGGACGCAGCTGCGCAGCGAGCCGCGAACCGCTGGGGGAGCTGTCACCGCAGGATGACTGAGGGAGTCGTATCCATTTCTCAAGGCCCCGGCCGTAGAGAAATGGAATATACGACCCCTGTGATAGCGGCCCGCGAAGTAAGCCCGAAGGGCGTAACTGAGTGGATAGCCGCGAACCACTGCGAGGATACCCGGCTAACAGCACCAGGAAGTTCGCCGACCGCACCAACTATCTTGCAATTGCCATCCACACCCCCAACACCACCACAAACACCCCCAGCCCAATGAGCTCCTTATACGAAGGCGTATTCCCCCGGACCTCCCGCTCCACCTCAGGCCCCGCTTCCCGTTCCACCTCGGACGCCTCCTGGTACTTTACCCCCAGCCCAAAGAAAATCGCCCCAATACCACAGCACACAACCCCCAGCAGCAGCAGCCGAAAATCCCCCAGCACCTGTGCCAGCTGTAAAAAAATCAGCACCGTCCCCAGCCCCAAACTAGCAAACGACAGCGACTTGGACCCCCACTCCCGAGTAGAGAACGAAAAACGCCCTTGGAGCACATTCCGCCAAAAACCCCCGAACACCACCAGCAGCACAATAGCCAACAAACCAATAAAAAGAGGAGACATACACCATTCACCCTTTCCTGCCCCCAAAAACACATTTTGTTCCATTATAGACGCAAACCCAGCAATGTTCAATTTCTTTTTACCAATTTACAAAATTGTAAACCTACTATTTCCTCATAAAAATGTTACCAACCATATAAATAAGCCATCTCCCAAGGAACACCCTTGACACCATCGTGCTAAGTTGTTAGAATATTAAAACTAAATACTGCCAAAATTTCTACAAACCCCTGCTAAAACACCTTTTCCAATTTTAAGCAGAGCCCATTTTAAAAGAATTAAACATGTCAAATTCTTGTATTATTATACCCATACATTTCCCCAAAGGAGGCAAACCCCATGCCCAAGAACCCATCCCAACCCCCAACCAAAACCAAACCCCAAACCACCCCCCAGCCAAATAAAGAAACTCTGGAAGCCATGTTAGAAGCCAAGAAAATCGCAAAAGACCCCTCCGTAAAAGGTTACCACGACGTAAACCAACTATTTGAAGACCTGCTAAAATAACACAACCAAAATACACAGCAAAACCCACTATGTGCCCGTAGGTCACTAGCTCCCCTGCACCCCAGAGGAGCTTTTTATTTGCCCAAAAATAAAAAGCCCCGCCTTCCCCTTAGGAAAAACAGAGCCATAAATCAGATATAAAAATAAGCCAACCCCAGGGGCAAAGGAATTCTCAGCATCACGCTGCATAAATCGGTGTAAGTTTACCGTCTGCACGGACTTTTTTTACCACCTTCTCGGAATTCTTTTACCACCCCACCGCACTAGTAGGCCATTAAGAGATTCAGCCAAAAGCTCTGCCGGATGGTTGAGCCGGCAGAGCTGGTTATTTAGTTTTCTTTAAAGTATAGATAAGCTTTAGCTTTGAGTTGCTTTCAGGCCATACCGTTCTCTCATTGAGATACGGCCTTCAACCATAATTACGTATGAGTTATGGATAATGCGGTCCATAATAGCATCAGACACAGGGCTTGCAGATTCGGGGTTCGAATCAATCCTGGTATACCAGCCATCTGTGCTGTACTGGGTGCAGAAAATCATAGAACGTTGGCAACGAGTTTCTACAATTTCTAATAGATCATAACTTTCCTGCGGTGTTAGGGGGCGTATAAGCCATTCATCCAAAATGAGCAAATCAACCTTTTTGTAATTGGACAGGCATTTCTTTAATTCACCGCCGCTTCGGGCAATATTCAACTCATCCAGCAATTCTGGCATACGAATATATCGTACTTTCTTGAATCGTCGGCAGGCAGCGTTACCAAGAGCACAGGCAATGTAGGTTTTACCATTGCCAGAAGCTCCTTCCAGAATAATATGGTGTCCCTCGTCTACAAATTTGCAGCTGGATAGGCGTAAAATCTGTGCTTTATCCAACTTTCTATCTTCGTAGTACTCAATTTCTTCTACTGCGGCAGCTGGGGCAGAAAAATTTGCATTCTTAATGAGTCGCTGTACTGTATTCGTTTGGCGTCGGTTCCATTCGGCAGTCACCATCAGTCCTAATCGTTCCTCAAAGCCAAGCTCATTAAAGGTTGAGTCTTGTAATTGGTGGGATAATTCATCCGCCATAGCGGTCATTCTCATCTTCCTAAGCATCTCTACGGTTTCCTGGTCTATCATTGGCGGCCACCTCTATCCTTACTGAAATACGAGGCACCGCGTGTAATTCCGTAGTTGTTTGCTGCGGCTGGCTTTTTCTGCGGAGCGTTTTTAACAGGTTTATCTTGGTCATTTTTTAAAATGCTGCTGACGTTACGGACGGACGGAGTGGCCTTGTAGGCGAAAATACGTCCACAAGCGTTTTCAAGCCGTACTTTCCCGTAACGTTCTTCCAATTTCCTAAGGCTGGAGCAGGCTTTGTAGCCCTGTTCTGGGGCCTTTCCGCTGGTAAGGAAATACTGCACAGTCTTTTCTGTCATGGGACCAACAGTCGTTGCCCAACGAGTGAAATCATCCGTATTGTAGGTCAGGTACCTTTGGTGTGCAAGGGGCATGTGCTCTAGGTTTACCAGCGGATCTCTCTGGACGGTCCGCAAACGACGGTGGCTGGCAACACGGCTGCCGTGGAAGAATACTTCTACAGTAGTCTTTGTCACCCGAATGTCTACCTTTTCGCCAATCAAGTTGTAAGGGACTGAATATTTGTTCTTGCCATCTGAAATAAGATAATCATTGGGAACTTTGGCTACCGACCAAACAGCAGCCTCAAAATCTGTAGGTGGCAGAGGAAGCATATATTGCTTTTCTTCTTCCATATAGGCACTGTAGCGAGAGCCTGCCATCTGCTTAAAGGGGCGGTCGTTCATTTCTTTAAGTTTTTCCGCAATAGCCTCATTCATTTCATGAAGGGAAAAGAATTTCCTTGAACGTAAGGCAGCAAGAATCCAGGTTTCAGCAAAACGCACAGAAGCTTCTGCGGAGCTTTTATCCTTAGGCCTGCGCACACGGGCTGGTACAATTGCCGTACCATAATGTTCAGCCAATTCCTGGTAACTGTGGTTTAGGATTGTTTCATACTTAGTATTAGACGTGGTTGCAGTTTTGCAATTGTCAGGAATTAGAAGCCGAGGAACACCACCATAAAACTTGAAGGCGTGGATATGGCAGTTCAGCCAGTTCTCAGTTTTCATATCGTCGCAGGCTTCTGCATAGGTATAATAACTGCACGGCAAGGTGGCAATAAAGAGATACGCTGGGCTTGTACTGCCGGTTACCGGGTCATATACGGGAAGAGTATCCCCAGCCCAGTCGACCTGCATGGCATCGCCAGGTTTATGCTGAATACGCATGGTAGCTTTGGTTACCCGAGCCCATTTTCGGTATTTCTCTGCAAATTGTGTACTCATATAAGGCGTTTTGCCAGTCTCGTAGCACTGTCTGCAATATTCTTCCCATAGAAGCGTCATCGTTACACCAGATTTTGCTAGTTCCCGATGGATGTAGGGATAGTCTGGTTCAACATAAAAAACTTTGGTCATGCTCTTTCTTGGGAATAATATTGTTTCCAATTCAGCATTAGTGATGCTGGAATCCAGCGGCCAGCTAATGCCTTGTTGGTCTGCAGCCTTGTAGACTGCACTGATGGTTGGGCGAGAAGCAACTTTGGTTAAAGCTATCCCGCGTTGAGTGCACCCCTTGCTTCGCAGCATAAGAATCTTTCGGTAATCCGTCATATGAGGACCCCCTTATACTAAGGCAGAGTGGTAAAAAAAGTCCGTGCACATGGCAAAATCGTATCGGTATATTCACACGCCTACTCCCATTCGGGAACCCAGCCTTACCCTTCACAAGTTGGCCTTTGTTATAGTATACCAAATCACCACAGAAAAATATATCGTCCCTGGAAAACCAATCACCCAATTCTATATACTACCCGTGATGAGGCAACTACCTACATTTCAGCACTGCCCCCATTAAGCACACGGCCAGTAGTGGCCTAGAACGCTTCCTTCAAGAGTGAAGGAAGTGTCGCCGTAAGGCGACGATAGAAGTTTATCCAGTTGTTTGCGGCCCCCGGCCGCCTGCCTTCTCCGCACAACAGTATCCCAAGGCGGGGAAGGTCGGCATTGCCTCCAGCAATGCCGGGTTGGGACCGCTACCTGCATTTCAGCACTATCCCCCATTTAGCACACGGCCAGTAGCGGCCTAGAAAGTCTTCTGCAAACGTTGCGGTCACATCCAAATATCTTTACTATTTGTCCAGAAGATATTTGGAATACGTGACCCATGTGATAGCTGCCCAGGAATTGAGCCCGTAGGGCGAAAATGACTGGCTAGCAGCGAACCACTGTAGGAAGTGTCGCATTTTCCTTTATAGCCCCCTTCAAGCGTTGCGGTCACGTCCAAACAGCGTCACGGGTATTCTAGAAGCTGTTTGGTACACGTGACCCATGTGATAGCCGTCCAAGAAGCAAGTCCGCAAGGACGCTGCTGATTGGAACACGGCGAACCACTAAGGGGGTGGCAGCCGGCAGGCTGACGGAAGAAGTTTTTCCAGGATTCAGGCGACGATAGAAGTTTCATCCAATTGGCCCGTAGGGCCAGCCCAACGGGCGCCCAAAGCTCTCACCTTTGGGAGTCGTATCCACCGTTCAAGGCATCAGCCGCAGAAAGGTGGAATATACGACCCCTGTGATAGCTGCCCAGAAGGCAAGCCCGCAGGGCGACGCCGCCTGGCTAGCAGCGAACCACTATGCAGTCGCATCCAAGAGTCCACAGTTTATCAAAGGACTCTTGGCTAATGCGAGCCGCGAACCGCTGGGGAGAGCTGTCACCGCAGGCTGACTAAGGGAGTCGTATCCATTTCTCAAGGCCTCCGGCCGTGGGGAAATGGAATATACGACCCCTGTGATAGCGGCCCGCGAAGTAAGCCCGAAGGGCGTAACTGAGTGGGTAGCCGCGAACCACTGCGAGGATTCCCCGCAAACATCGCTATTATTGTCCGCAGACCGCACTAGCCCGTAAAGCCGATTCCACCACATCATCCATATCATAATACTTATACTCCGCCAGCCGGCCCCCAAAAATAACCCCCTTCTCCTTCCTCGCCAGCTCCGCGTACCGCTCATACAATTTCTGATTCCGCTCATCATTTACCGGATAATACGCTTCCTCCCCCGGCTGCCACTCCGCCGGATACTCCCGGGTCACATACGTCACCGGCTGCGTACCAAACTCAAAATGCTTGTGCTCAATCACCCGGGTATACGGCGTCTCACGATCCGTGTAATTCATCACCGCCACCCCCTGGTGATTCACCTCTTCCAGACGCTCCGTCTCAAACCGCAGCCCCCGGTATTCCAGACGGCCCAGCTGATACCCAAAATACGCATCCACCGGCCCCGTGTACACCACCGTCTTGGCCACGCCCTCATAAGCCTTCCGCTCCTGGTTGTAATCCACCCCGGTCCGCACCTCAATACCCTTCAGCAACCCCTGGATCAGCACATTGTAGCCCCCAATAGGAATCCCCTGGTACCGGTCATTAAAATAATTGTTGTCAAACGTGTACCGCACCGGCAGCCGCTTAATAATAAACGCCGGCAGCTCTGTGCAGCTCCGCCCCCATTGCTTTTCCGTGTACCCCTTGATCAGCTTCGTGTAAATATCCGTCCCAATGAGAGAAATCGCCTGCTCTTCCAGATTTCGAGGCTCCGAAATCCCTGCCTCCTCCCGCTGGGCCGCAATCTTCGCCGCTGCTTCCGCCGGCGTCACCACCCCCCACATCTTGGAGAACGTGTTCATATTAAAAGGCAGATTGTACAGCTCCCCCTTGTAATTGGCCACTGGAGAATTGACATAATGATTGAACTCCACAAACTGATTCACATAATCCCATACCCCCTTGTCCGACGTATGAAAAATATGCGCCCCGTACTTGTGAATCCGGATACCTTCCCTTTCCTCGCAGTACACATTGCCCCCAATATGGTCCCGCCGCTCCAGCACCAAACACCGCTTCCCCGCCTTCGTCATCTCATGCGCAAACACAGAACCAAACAACCCGCTGCCAACAATCAAATAATCGTACATATAGATCCCCCTATGACCAATGGATTTTTTCGCATAATAGATGCTTCCATTATACAGCAAATCCCAGGGGGAGACAAAACCCAGGGCCAGTCAGTACAAACGATGAGCTAAGAATGTCAGAAATCACCGCCCCCATTCCAAACCCCATTTGACACCACTGCCCTTTTATCCTATAATTTCACCCAAGGAATTAAGCAGCAAACCTGAGGGTGCGCTGCAGGGGCCTTGCAACTCTACGGAGAAGCAGGCCCCTTTTCTATTTTTCCATTCCCAAAATTGTACACCCCAGCCCCGCCCTGCCGCTTTTCTTCCTCAATCACCATAATTTCATCACAGTTGCAATCCTGATGATTTTTTCTTTGTAATACCAGAATATTCCCATAATACAATGCCTATTTTCTCTTTCCCTACTGGCCTACCCCTCCGGCAAGGTGGCTTAAAGTGTTCGTGTTGTATATCCAGTTATTTAGTTACAAAATTTAGATGCAAATGCTAATATAAGAAATGGGAAAGCAAATTTCACCTCATCTCTCAGGATTTTCTTCTTATCATTTCTCGTATTCTAAAATTTTATACGGAAAATTATGCAGCATTTTAAGAATAAACTGCAAGGCTTATCACCCAAACAGAGAAGAAAATCTCCCTTCAATTTCCTTTTCAAAATTGAGGAAACCCCAATTATTTTATCATTTGAGCTAAAAGTTCATATGTGTTCGTATATGTTCATATGTGTTCGTAAGAGATCTAATTAGCTCTAATGTTCTTAGATTAGTCGTCCTATAATGGGTGTTTTTTTACTCTTTTATTGATAAGATTAATTTTTTATTCTCTCAGGTAAAACATTATTCCCGTGCTTGTTCCTGCACATATTGTGTAGTGATTAATTTTGATACACACAGTCTTGACTCATCTTAATTATCTGCTATACTATTTACTTAAGCGTTGTTATTATACAAAAATTAAAGGAGTTGAAATCATGGGTAATCCCCAGCATTCTTCAAACAGTCAAATCGTCCCAACCAAAAGTGTACTTTCTGCAGCAATTTCTAATCTAAAAGATTCAGAAACTTCCCAAGGCTTAAAAGCAATAGCGACACAATATAATGACCTCATGAATATTCAACTACCTGTCGCTACTGTAAAAGATTTGGCAGTTTGCCACACCATTAATAAAAGTCCTTTAGCCAGATTAGCAAAGCAATTGATTCAAAATGATAAAACATTTAAGCAAGTCGTCGGCATTAATAAATCCATAGCCAATATAAGAACTACTCAATATAAAGCAACTACTACATTTTGGGAGAATAATTCACTACAGCAAATTAGCAATACATACAGAGAAATAACAAAAGCTTTACTGCCACTTACACAATACGCTTCGCCCTTAGTAAGTTATCATAAAAACACTTTAACTTCCATAAAAATAGCCCAACAGTATTTTATGATGATTTCTCAATCATATTGGACCACCAAACAGGGGATTTCTTCAGCAGTTCAGCTTGCTTCATTAAAGAATTCTATTCCCCATATGATTACATCCTTAACTTTACCTGAATCCATCAATTACGGTGAAAAACATCAAAGCTTGGAACAACAATCTGTTTGTTCAGCACAAAATCAACTGCATAGTACTCAAAAAAAGCGACTCCCACAAAGACAGCTGGATAGTTTGATTGAAGCAGTTTACAATAAAAAAAATACTTTTAAAGATTTTAAGCAAATCATACCAGACTTAAATTCCCAAACCATGATGGACTATCTAGAAAATCCATCTTCCATCAAATCTGAAAACCCGTCGGATTCTTATTATAGTACTTCTACTTATTCTTCAATTAACCAATGCTATTTTCGATTGATGTCAGGATCCAATGATTTCTCAGAAGGGTATGATTTCAAGGAAACCGATAAGTTTTCTCTATCTATTGCTGGCGAAGACCGAAAGTATGAACTAGAAAGAGAAAATTTTATATTGGAAATAACAACAGGGAGAAATAAATCTATTACTTGCTCAAGACTTCCGTCCTGTCAACAATATATCCTTCTTCCTACATCTTGTATTCCATATATCACTGATGAAAGAATTATCTCTAATAGTAAGCCACATCAAGAATATTTTCCCTGTACCAACCTTGTTCACAGTTACACTGCACACCAAAAAGGTTTTGATTTAACCGCTTATGTACTAAACCACTTAAAGCAAACCGTATTCTCAAGCCAATATTTACAAATGGAACTTGATACTATGCTTACTGAAGCCATCACCAATCCTACAGATGCCATTGGCAAAGCAAAAGAACTCATAGAATCCTGCTGCAAGACCATTCTTGATGAAATGGGAATACCTTTTAATAATAAAGTAAAGTTTCCACAGTTATGTAATATTGTACTTAGTAAACTAAAGCTTACTCCAAAAAGCATTCCAAATGACAGCCCTGCAAACTTAGAATTAAAAAGTTTTTGTGGAAATTTACGTGGAGTGATTAGTAGTATTGCAGAAATTCGCAATCTATATGGAAATGGACACGGCAAAGAAATTACATTTAAATGTTTGGAAATGCCTCAAGCTATACTTATTGCAAATAGTGCTGTCAATTTATGCTTCTTCCTTTGGCTTTCCTGGCAAGAAACAAAAAAGCAACAAGAAACAATAACTTCCTAAGAATTGAATATACCATCCTTGCCAACTAAAGCATCAGAATATAAGAATGCAAATCTCTACTCTACCAAATTTTCCATCAAATACTCAAAATTTGCCTCTCGTTGGTTATCGTTGTGAACATCAATGATTTTTTCCTAGTCTACCTAGCACCAAAAATTCTAAAATTGTTATTCAAACGTTCTATTAGAAGGGTCTAAAGAAAGCCAAAGACATCGGCTATATACCCGAATTTATATATTGAGTATTATAAGAATTATTATCTTTAATTTTATTCATGTCAAAGGAGTCAAATTGAATGAATGAAATAACTACTAAGCAAAAAACATCCATCACTGAAAAATCATTAATTGATTTCCTTTATGTTGATGAAACTAGAGTTGACTCATTAATTTCTCAGTTGCGTGATGGCACTCCGAGAAGTGTAGTTAAAATGGTTGAAGATTCAACTGGTTCAACCAAATCCGGCAAAGCTGACGCAAAATTGGTTGCTGCTGAATATAAAAGTGAAAATACAGCAACTAAATCTGCGGAAGAAAATTATGATCCCTTCCATAATAAAATCATTCAATTATTACACGATTTATCTCTACCCATACAAAAAACATTAAATGAACCATTTTCTAAAAAATTAGTCATTTTAAATGGTACTATTAAAATTCGTGATCTACTGAATATACCGATACGATTTTGCCATGTGCACGGACTTTTTTTACCACTCTGCCTTAGTATAAGGGGGTCCTCATATGACGGATTACCGAAAGATTCTTATGCTGCGAAGCAAGGGGTGCACTCAACGCGGGATAGCTTTAACCAAAGTTGCTTCTCGCCCAACCATCAGTGCAGTCTACAAGGCTGCAGACCAACAAGGCATTAGCTGGCCGCTGGATTCCAGCATCACTAATGCTGAATTGGAAACAATATTATTCCCAAGAAAGAGCATGACCAAAGTTTTTTATGTTGAACCAGACTATCCCTACATCCATCGGGAACTAGCAAAATCTGGTGTAACGATGACGCTTCTATGGGAAGAATATTGCAGACAGTGCTACGAGACTGGCAAAACGCCTTATATGAGTACACAATTTGCAGAGAAATACCGAAAATGGGCTCGGGTAACCAAAGCTACCATGCGTATTCAGCATAAACCTGGCGATGCCATGCAGGTCGACTGGGCTGGGGATACTCTTCCCGTATATGACCCGGTAACCGGCAGTACAAGCCCAGCGTATCTCTTTATTGCCACCTTGCCGTGCAGTTATTATACCTATGCAGAAGCCTGCGACGATATGAAAACTGAGAACTGGCTGAACTGCCATATCCACGCCTTCAAGTTTTATGGTGGTGTTCCTCGGCTTCTAATTCCTGACAATTGCAAAACTGCAACCACGTCTAATACTAAGTATGAAACAATCCTAAACCACAGTTACCAGGAATTGGCTGAACATTATGGTACGGCAATTGTACCAGCCCGTGTGCGCAGGCCTAAGGATAAAAGCTCCGCAGAAGCTTCTGTGCGTTTTGCTGAAACCTGGATTCTTGCTGCCTTACGTTCAAGGAAATTCTTTTCCCTTCATGAAATGAATGAGGCTATTGCGGAAAAACTTAAAGAAATGAACGACCGCCCCTTTAAGCAGATGGCAGGCTCTCGCTACAGTGCCTATATGGAAGAAGAAAAGCAATATATGCTTCCTCTGCCACCTACAGATTTTGAGGCTGCTGTTTGGTCGGTAGCCAAAGTTCCCAATGATTATCTTATTTCAGATGGCAAGAACAAATATTCAGTCCCTTACAACTTGATTGGCGAAAAGGTAGACATTCGGGTGACAAAGACTACTGTAGAAGTATTCTTCCACGGCAGCCGTGTTGCCAGCCACCGTCGTTTGCGGACCGTCCAGAGAGATCCGCTGGTAAACCTAGAGCACATGCCCCTTGCACACCAAAGGTACCTGACCTACAATACGGATGATTTCACTCGTTGGGCAACGACTGTTGGTCCCATGACAGAAAAGACTGTGCAGTATTTCCTTACCAGCGGAAAGGCCCCAGAACAGGGCTACAAAGCCTGCTCCAGCCTTAGGAAATTGGAAGAACGTTACGGGAAAGTACGGCTTGAAAACGCTTGTGGACGTATTTTCGCCTACAAGGCCACTCCGTCCGTCCGTAACGTCAGCAGCATTTTAAAAAATGACCAAGATAAACCTGTTAAAAACGCTCCGCAGAAAAAGCCAGCCGCAGCAAACAACTACGGAATTACACGCGGTGCCTCGTATTTCAGTAAGGATAGAGGTGGCCGCCAATGATAGACCAGGAAACCGTAGAGATGCTTAGGAAGATGAGAATGACCGCTATGGCGGATGAATTATCCCACCAATTACAAGACTCAACCTTTAATGAGCTTGGCTTTGAGGAACGATTAGGACTGATGGTGACTGCCGAATGGAACCGACGCCAAACGAATACAGTACAGCGCCTCATTAAGAATGCAAATTTTTCTGCCCCAGCTGCCGCAGTAGAAGAAATTGAGTACTACGAAGATAGAGAGTTGGATAAAGCACAGATTTTACGCCTATCCAGCTGCAAATTTGTAGACGAGGGACACCATATTATTCTGGAAGGAGCTTCTGGCAATGGTAAAACCTACATTGCCTGTGCTCTTGGTAACGCTGCCTGCCGACGATTCAAGAAAGTACGATATATTCGTATGCCAGAATTGCTGGATGAGTTGAATATTGCCCGAAGCGGCGGTGAATTAAAGAAATGCCTGTCCAATTACAAAAAAGTTGATTTGCTCATTTTGGATGAATGGCTTATACGCCCCCTAACACCGCAGGAAAGTTATGATCTATTAGAAATTGTAGAAACTCGTTGCCAACGTTCTATGATTTTCTGCACCCAGTACAGCACAGATGGCTGGTATACCAGGATTGATTCGAACCCCGAATCTGCAAGCCCTGTGTCTGATGCTATTATGGACCGCATTATCCATAACTCATACGTAATTATGGTTGAAGGCCGTATCTCAATGAGAGAACGGTATGGCCTGAAAGCAACTCAAAGCTAAAGCTTATCTATACTTTAAAGAAAACTAAATAACCAGCTCTGCCGGCTCAACCATCCGGCAGAGCTTTTGGCCGAATCTCTTAATGGCCTACTAGTGCGGTGGGGTGGTAAAAGAATTCCGAGAAGGTGGTAAAAAAAGTCCGTGCAGACGGTAAACTTACACCGATTTATGCAATCATTTTATCAATTTTATTGAAAAGCTTGTTATTTATATAATTGGCATAAAAAAATGCAATGCATATAAAGAATGATGTGGTTTTTTGTGTTATATAATTCCAATATTGATTAACAAACCAAAATCCTGGTTGAAATTCCGCTTCCCTTAAAGGTATGTTGATATATGCAAGTGATAAAACAACACAAATAGCAGTCAATAAATTTATAAGTTGCTTAATTTCTTTAATTTTTACTAAGGATATCATATATTTTAACCCTCTCCTGCTTCTTGTCCTACTCTAGGTGGCTATTCTAGATTTCACGACCTTACTTATTCCCAAAAAAAGTAAAATGCCATACTAACTAACCACTTGTATCTTACGTGTAACCGGGTGGTAAAATTCTGCTTCAAAAAATTTACATAGAAAAAACAAAAAGCTGTTGTCTCAGCTAAGCGACCGGAAGAAAAGCAAACTGTACTGAAAAGTCAAGTGTATGTATACCCTTCTGGATAACACTGTTGCCTGTATAAAAGTTGGTTAAAAACGTCTTGCAAAAAAAGCTGGGCAAATGCTGCCTGCAAGATGACCTAAAAATATCCGCACAGCTAGACTAGTGACTACTCACGCATTGTAGTGCATAGGTACATTATCGATTCAAGCAGTTTCCAAAGTCCGGAATCTAAGGTTCCTTTTCTCCGACATGCTAGTTTCCATTTCCCGGACGGATGAATACCTAATCTCCGGCATATTCATAGCGACTTCAGCAATTAGCCTGTTGAATATTGTAGAACACTGCTGCTTACATCTCTTCAATACTGGCATATACATATGCGAGCATAATCCAAGAAGCATAAAGTATGGTCAAGGAACCATTGCAAGCTACTACTAGAGACCCAATTAATGACAGACCCATGCCAAGTATTTGCACTTGCTGTATGCCTTTTACTTTTTTTATTTTTTGAATCCATCGGAGAAGAACATAGAAGAAGGGAAATAAATAAAGAAGTGTACCAACAATTCCTGTATTGGCTAAACGGGTAACATATTCATTCATTCCGTCCAATGAATATTGTAACGGACCCTTTTCCTGATAATCATTAATCCACATTCTTACTTCCCCACTGCTCAAATCAGCATTATCAAAATGATTGATAATATAAGGTGTTGCTAATCCCTGCCCTACGCCTAATATTGGGTGTTCCGCAAACACTTTTAAATTCGATTTGATTAGAGCATACCGTGCTCCGTTACTTCGTTCATTACTACTTGCCAAAGATTCAACATTAGATTCGATATAAGCATTAACTGCTTCATCGGCGTTTTTAACTTTTACTGTCATAATATTATTAATAAAGCCAATGGAACATGAGAAGGATAATAGGGTAATTAGTAAGATCAGACCGTACCCTTTCAAATATTGTTTACCCTTCAGATACCATAAAAAACACCCCAAAAGTAATAGCAATCCAATATACATAGCTACAGGGGTGCGAGCTTTTGTCATAAAAATCATAAAAGTAAATAAAGAAGTAATTCCAATCGTTATTTTTCGATTTTTATTTGGAATTAAAATATTGGACCATAATATAGGCAAACAAAATGCCGCATAGTTCCCCATCCGTGAAGGTTCCGATAGGACAGAACGCAGCTGTCCTTCCCATAATAACGGCGGCCACCAATTATGGCTTGACGCAATAGTATGCAAAAATGGATTAATGACTGATAAAAATTTTTCTGCCCACAAGCAATGTGCCAAATAGCAAAGTTCAATGATGGAGTAGGATATCATAAGATACAGAGAATATCGCACAGCCTTATTCAATATATCATAAGAATCCTGCCAATGATTTCGAATAAAATAATATAACACATATGCAAAGCCAAAAGTATAGATTGTCCCTAAAAAAATACCCTTTAAAATTCTGATTGATAGCCACCACTGAATTAAGCGATGAGTTGTTGGTACTACGCCTATAAGAGAAAAAGCCTTTAAAATAAGATTCGCTTTTCCAACAAATTTATCTGGGATAACTGCAATGACATCATAATAAGGATAGTTGTATAACCCGGCGAACAAACTACACAGCAATACAAAAATCAGAATTAAGCAGAACCTAATTGTATATTTTTCCATTTTTATCTGGATAATATTCTTGAACAGCCTATTATATATATATATACAAAACAAACTAAACAGGAGATACCAGCTAAACATATGCGATAATCCTGCACTTAAACTACTTAGTTGAAAGATTTCTGGAATATTATCAAAACAAATGCAAAAAATAGCTAAAAAAATGATGTTTTTAACTAGCTTAGTTTCAATGGACATTAATTTCTCCTTATGATACATTGATTTTTAATCATCAATTCTTCTCTATTAAAACAATATTGCTAGAAGATCATTCTAAATACTTGTCTGAATATATTAGCCTAATTAGAAGGCCACTTGCACAGTCTTATTGGTGATATTTACCACCATTTCATAAATTACCAGAAGATTCTAATGCAACTAAGCAAGGATATCGTTCCATACTGAAACGCTACATGCTAAACGGTATCATACTCTAAGAAAATATATATCTATATTTTCTCCTAAGCATCTAGTATCAGGTCAACTTTTATCCACTTACATAACATTCTTAGTTTTTATTTTTTATCCTTTCAAGCTTTTTAATTACATTAGCCGGTACATTTAATCTAATTAAGAAAAGCAGGAGTATTTTCTTACATTTTGACAACTTAGAGGCATCGGACTTATAGAAAAACCAAAAAAAATTAGACGAAATCTCACGTAACAAACAATTACTTCTGACGTCACCATTTATATAAGCAATTAACACGGCATTAATATAACATCCGCTTTCTATTGCCTTTGCTCTATTAGCTTGTAGAGGATGTTCTTTAAGCTTATTAGATATATATTTCCAAGCATATATTTCAGTTATCTTATTTGCTATAATCGAATTATGAGATGCACTACCATTTCTTATATAATAATGATACAGAGGGCTATTATTCAAATAAACAGCATTACACTTCAATAACACCTCAACAACAAACGCTATGTCCTCTCCAATTTTAAATGTGTCATTAAAACGCAATAGATTAATTATAGATTTTTTAAAGAATTTACTGCATATACCAGTTGGATAAGCTTTTTTATTATATACATCTAATAATTCATCAATAGCGTCTATAGGCGAAGCAATACCTACATGTCTTGGAACAATATTTATTTCTTTTCCATTCTCATAATTACGGGAATAACTGCAAAAAACAGCATCTACTTGATTAGCTTCAGCATCTTTTACTAGACATTCAATCATATTACTTTCAATCCAGTCATCCCCATCTACGAAAGTAATATAATCACCACTAACAAATTCTAATCCCTTATTGCGTGCAGCAGAAACGCCTTTGTTATCTTGATATATCACTTTAATTCTAGAATCTTTTGCTGCGAGTTCTCTACATAGTACATTACTTCCATCAGTTGAACCATCATCAATGATAATTATTTCTATATTTTTATATGTTTGATTGCATATACTTTCAATACATTTATTTAAAAGTTGTCTTGTATTATAAACCGGTATGATGATTGTTACTAATTTGTTCATAATATCTACCTGTTTGTTTTTTAGCTTCGCATATACATTGCATTTTCCTTTTTTCTCGATCTTAATCGTTTATTTTTTTACTATGCTCCAAATCTTTAAGTAGCAATTATAATTAAACAACAATAATAATAATGCGACTTTATCACGTTTTGGAACTTTACCATCACACAGTAGCTTCAACGCATTAGATTTAATAAATCGAATAATAGCGGCTCGTTCACTTGCATAGCCATCAACACCTATTAATTGGTTCAAAGTACTAAATCTAGCATATACTCGACGTCTTAAACCTGCATTACTCAAATCAGGATAGACTTCACAAACAGCTTTTACCATTTCGTCAGTCATTTCAATTAGGTCAAATTTTTTTTCGTTAAATTCGCCATTAACAATAGAATTGCTACGCAATACATAATTATAAATGCAATTGTTACCAGATATTATTGCGTTTGCTTTTAAAAATATTTTATATGTAGTAGCAATATCCTCATATAATTTACCAACTGGATATCTAACTCCATTAAATAACTTCAGCTTATATAATTTAGCCCAAGCTGATGTATCAACGCCATCATCATACAATAACTTTTCAATGCATCGTTTAGGTGTCATCTTTACATCGCCACTTAGATTGTATGATTTCCACACTTTTTCCCCCCGAATAATGTTGTGCGTTGATATTGCTATATCACAATCATTGTTTTTTGCAAGTGCAAAAAGATATGCGACCATCTCTTTACTAACAAAATCATCTGAATCAACAAAAGTAATATATTCTCCTGTTGCTTTATCAATTCCAGTATTTCTAGCAGATGATAACCCACCATTAGTCTGGTGAATTACCGTAACACGTCTATCCACTTTTGCATATTCATCACATATTTCACCAGATTTATCTGTTGACCCATCATCAACTAAAATAATCTGCAAGTTTCTATATGTCTGTTCTAGTATAGAACTTATACATCTGCTTATATATTCTTCAACATTATAAACAGGTATCACAACAGATATTAGTGCCTTATTCTCCACTTTTCATTCCCCTATAAACTTTTATTACACTCATTCCCACAAAGAGAAATGGCAGTTTTTAAAGATCCCTGCTCCGCCATATATAATCTTCTCTATGTTCCAAAAGCTTCATTTTTTCAAAATGATTAACTTGTATATTGTAATACTAAAGCCCAAATATAATGCATTGTAATAAGGTGAATCGATAATTATAGTTGATTATTTATAAAATGGTCCTACTTTCATTGTTCCAAATACCATTTTTCGATTTGCTTAGCTGCTGTATCAATTTCGTATCCTGCTTGCGCAATACAGTTTTGAGTTTTCTTACGAACCTGCTGTCTATTATCTAATATAAAATCAGCCCATTTCTTAGGATCATTCTGTAACGATAAAAAATATGCCAGGTTGGTAATACCAACTTCTGTTGTAATGGTATCTGAAAAAAAGCAGGGCAATCCAGCAGCCTGGGCTTCAATTCCTACCACAGGAAGTCCTTCAAAACGTGACGGAAGCAAGAAACAATCCATAGCCTGCATCAGCTGGGGTACATCTTTTCTCATTCCCAAGAACAGGACCGCCTGTTCCAAGCCCAATTTATGAACCAAAAGCTTAGCTTTTTCTAGATAGGATTGATCCCCCACAGCATCCCCTATCAGCAGCAACCGTGCTGCTGGATTTTGTTTGTAAATTTCATAGAAGATTTGAATAAGCATCTCATGGTTCTTTTGATACATAAAACGTCCTACATGACCTACTACAAAATTATTCTCTAACTGCAATTGTTTTCGAATTTTTCCCCTTTGTATGGGGTTATATTGAAACTGTGCGCAGTCTATGGCATTGGGAATGACCTTAAACTTGGCTTTATGGCCAAACATCCATTGGCCTGCCAGTTTGGAACAGGCGAAATAGTTGGTAGCTCCCCATTTAAGGAGACATTTATTAAACTGGATGAGCAGCTTTTTTCCAAATCCAATCTTCTGTTCAAAGCCGGTATTATGGGAATGCATGATACGCAGTGGAATGCCGAAAAATTTGGCAAGGAAAATGGGAAAAACATACGTCAGGCTATTGGAGTTCAAAACAATGGCCTTATACTTGGGAGCAATACGATGCAGCAGCTTAATCCATTGCCAATAATGCCGAATAGGATTTAAATGCCTGGATTTCACACCATAGATTCGGCTGCCAGCTTTAAGAATCTGTTCTTTAAAAGCAATTTCATACTCTGCTGTAATATTCACAAAATCATAAGTAACATTGCTTCGATTCAAATGTTGAAATTGAGCTATGAGATAAGTTTCCAATCCCCCAATATTTCGAGTTAATCCGATTTGCAGAACACGAATTGGCCGCTTTTTTTCCGTTTTTTCCATTTCGTTTCAAGCTCCTCAATTGCAAAATTTTAATAGATTACTTTCCCCTTTTCAGGATTAAAAGAAAATTAAGCTATACTAATAGCTTTTCTAATAATTTAAGCATTTCTCCTCAACTTGATTTAAACTTCAAAGCCTGACTTTTGAGGAAATCTTTTTTCTAAAAATTCTCTTGCGTATTTTTTCCTTTTTTCATTTGTTTTGCCTTCACTGTTAACGCAAAACAATATTGGTCGTATAAAATGTAAAGCTAAAATACTTTTATAACAATCCGTACCAAAGTAACTCTCAAAATGAATTGGTTTTAACCAAAATAAATATTTTCGCAACTTAGAATATCGAGGCAGTATTTTTGCAACGGCCTTGTTTCTAAGAATAGCATCTATACTAAATAAGACTTTCTGTATATCTTCCAGGCTTCGAAATCTACTTTTTGATTCATCTAAATCTGCTTCAAATTCTTTAAAAGTATTTAGATAATCTGATTTTCGATAGGCATCAATATTGTGATGACACTCATAAAGGGGAAATCCTTTAAGTTGATGCTTTTTTGCAAGCAGTTCCCAAGCATTTACGACAGTTTTTTTCCAAAATTTTTTTGTTTCTTTAATGTCTTTAATTCTTCTATGTGATAACGTTGCTTATTATTATTTAAATAATATAAGCGCACAATAGGCAATCTATCTTTAAAGAAGAAGTCTGGTTTAACCGGTTCACCAAAAAATGTATCATCATTCCCGTACAAGAAATATTCAGATAAACCAGGAATAAATGCTATATAACGTTCTATAACAGAGGAGTTAAAACATGGAATGAGTTCTTTAGGTAATACAACGGAATGATCAATAATTGTAATCTTGGGTGATTTCAAATTAATCCAGTTGGGGATTTGCCTATCTGTGACAATATAAATATGTCGAATCCATGGTGCGTTTTTTTCTAAAGAACGCAGTGAATATTTTAATTCGTCATTATCAAAAAAACGAACATCGCCTGTCGACAAAAAATTATCTTTCTGAGCACTATGTTCCTGATATTTAGTTCTTCTTTTTCGGAAAGCAGGCTCGGACCCATCACACCAAAGATAAACCATATCAATAGGAAAATCGGTTTGTACCAAACTAGCCAAATTTTGCACCAACTTTACTATCATATTTGTCAAAGCATATATTTAATTTAATGATTATTGTAATCTTACGCATATTTACATATATGCACTTATGCAATACATACGCTTTGCTCTTTTCTTCCCATTTCTTATTCATTATCATTTATTTCTGAGATAATACGTTGTTTTACTTTTGCGATTATCCGTTTTTCAGCAATATTGAAACTATATCTATATAAAATAATGCAGTAAAAAATCGTATATAGAATTATTTTAAGACCATAAATAAATTTAGAATTTGTCATAAATAACAAATTTCCAGCATATCCAGCAATACAGCAAATTGCTACTACTACCGTAATCTTGCCAATCTCTCGCCAAAATTCCAGTATATCAATTCCAACGTACTTGTTATAAAACCAGTTCATAATGAGACCATTCCCCACAAACATGGAAAAACCAGTAGAAAAAGCGCAGCCAATGCCCCCAAAACGAATACCCAAAGGAATTGCCAATACAATATTTAAGATGCCAACACTGGAATATACCTTCGCACGAAAATCATATTGGTTCTTGGCTTGCAAAATAGCCAGCCCTATATTTTGGATCAAATCAATGGTAAATGGAAGAATAATCAGCAGGGTAATAGCATAGGCATCCTGAAACCCTGGCCCCGCCCAAAAGGCTATAAATTGACGGCCAAAAATAATAAATCCCGTGGTCACTAATGCCAGTAAATAGTACTGTGCCCTGCCCACTTGAATAAAAAGATCAGAAAGATACTCATCTCCATTTTCCTGGGCAACTACCCCACTGATATGGGGCAGATAGACTCCAGAAATAGCAACAGAAATAGACATATAGTTTAAATATACTAACGAAGCCACAGAATAAACTGCTACCGCTGCTGTGCCACTAATAATGCCTAAGATGACTTGATTGGTCTTCCAAAATACCTGATCAATGATAGCTACGGAAAAGATACTTAAAGCCAGTTTGGAAAATTCGGCATACAGCTCATGGTTCCAGTAATGGTACTTGATTCTAATATGCAGCTTGCCAAAGCAATAGTAGAAGCGTGCCAAAATCAAGACCACATTGATGAGTGTCTGTACTGCCGCCACTGAAAAAGCGTAGGGATATTTTTGCAGTACCAACACCACCAAAATAGGCTGCAACACCAGCTGCACAGTTTCTGTACCTTTTAAAAACAAGAAACGTTCTTCCGCATTGATAACCGCCTGAAACACCATTGTGGATAAGGTAATGGCGATATTAAACAGCAGCAGCAAAAAGATATGGCTGGCTTCCGTCAGTTCTGCAGGCCCCATGCTTCTGCCAAAAATCTGGTCCAGGTGAAAATAGCAAAATGCCCCCACCGCTAATACCAATGCATCTACCACGGCATAACCCCGCAGGGCAATTGCCAGGATATTCTCCATGCCTTCCTGATCCTTCAGTGCCCGGTATTTTGCATAAAATCGGACTACAGCTGCTGTAAGGCCAAAATCCATAACACTGAAGTAGGCAATTAAGGAGCCTATCAGCTGATACAATCCATACTCATTTTTCCCAATATAATGCAGCAAAAGGGGAACATATAAAAATCCAATAAAAGCATGGAGAAATATATTTAAGTAGCTTAGAAAGATACCTTGTTTTCTTTGGTTCATATATTTTCCTTTCTAAGGTAAAAAGGGAAGTTATCTCAGCATAAAGAATTATTATATAACAAATCTCCAAATCATATCTTTCTTGTATAAGAAGTTATTGTCACTTTAGCTGCATATTGTCGTTCACAGCAAATACCACAGGAAACAAACTGAGTAATCCAATAATACCATTCTTTTACCGTTTGCGAAACTTTCTTTGCAAAAACGCAGTTCCTTTCTTTACCCAATCAATTTTTTCCAGGAATACCACAGGCACCTCACAGGTCTTTAGCTGCTGTTTTTCCAACCACACATTAAATAACCGCTCAGACAAAAAGCCGTACAGTCGCTGCTCATAAGGACTGTAGCCCGTTATATCCACCTGCTTTTCCATAGCAAAAAGGATAGGAAACAGCCATTGACAATAGGCATCAAACAGACTTTTCTTCATCACAAACATATTGAGAATATGCAGGGACCGGCGATTCATGACCTGAGTAAAAGCTTTGCTGTATTCCGGGTATAGTTCCCCCACCAAGCGCTCGGCCAAGTCCAGGTCCTTTTTGTAGTGGGCATGCTCGTACTGGCTCCGGACCGTTTCAATATAATAGTGGCGTTTTTCCGGAAGGATTACGTCATATTGCTGGAGCAGCCGCTCATAATCTTTTTGGTGAAAAATGGCCTGTTTTTTCTTCTCGATATCATCGGTATGGATTGTTTTCCCAAAATACCGCCGGTAATGGCACAAGCCAATATATTCGCAGTCCAGGTTCTTCCAGGCCCAGTACAGCCCCGTCAATTCACAAAAACAGGGATTCTTGGCTGAAATATTGTCTCCCGTGTTATCCGGGGTATAACCAAGCTTTGGCTTGCCCTCAGCCCCCACCTGTAGTGGCGGATAAACTGGATTTTCAGGCATCCAATAGGCTTTATGGGCTGCAACCAATATTTTAATATCCATTGTTTCCGTACTCCCTGCTCAATTTTCTATCAATATGCACCTTTATGACTCAGCACCACGCCTACCGTTTTCCACAGCAGCATAATATCCAGCCACACGGACCAGTTTCGTACGTACCAAGAATCCATCTGGACCCGTTCTTCGTAGGTGGTATCGCTGCGGCCGTTTACCTGCCACATGCCGGTAATGCCGGGGTGAACCATATAAAAGTCGTGAATGTAATCCCCATATTTGGGAATCTCTGCCTTGACAATGGGCCGGGGTCCCACCAGGCTCATTTCTCCCCGGAGCACGTTAAACAGCTGGGGCAGTTCGTCCAAACTGGTACGGCGGAGAATCCGTCCCATCCGGGTGACCCGGGGGTCGTCTTTTAGCTTAAACTCGGCGTCCCATTCCTTTTTAGCCTCCAGGTTGGCGGCCAGGTATTCTTTCAGCTTCACATCCGCATCTACACACATGCTGCGAAATTTCAGACAAGGAAATTCTTTCCCATCCTTACCGATACGCTTATGGGCAAAGAACACGGGGCCTGGGGAATCCAATTTCACCAAAATGGCCAGCAGCAACAAAATAGGACTGATGCAGATAGTACCAAGGGTCGTTACCACCAGGTCGAAGATCCGCTTTACCATTCTATTGTAGGGCCGGGCCAGGTTGTTCTGGAGGCTCATGAGAGGTACCCGTTCCTGGTACACGTTCTCCACCACCACCCCATTTAGGGGCAGACCAATCAGGTCAGGTACAAAGGACAGGTTCCGTACCAGGGGCTGGATTTTGTGCATCAGCTGGTCCAGCTTGGCCGGGGGCAGCCCAGGGGCTGCAATGAATACATCCTGGACTTCCGTCTGTTGAATAATGTCCGGGATATCGTGAAAGGTGCCCAGGTAGGGCAGATTCCCTACATTTTCCTTCTGAGGGCCTCCATCATCCACATAGCCTACAATATGAAAGGCCATGCCAATGTCCTCCCGCAGCCCCCGCAGCAGCAGCCGGGCGGTTTTACCGCCGCCTACCAGGAGCACCGGAATCCGGCCCACCCCGGCCCATTCCAGGACCCAGGTCATAATGTACCGGGAAATGGCCGCAAAGACAAAGGACAGAATCCAGAACAGTCCTACAAACAGTCGGGAAGTGCTGGCTGCAATATGGGTGGCATACATAAAGAAGATAATAAAAATGATAGCGTAGGTACAGGCATCAAACATCCGCTGGAGCATTTTCCAAAAGGCCATCCGGCGCTGGTACACCTGGGCATGCCGGAAAAACAGGATGAACGACAGCGGAAATACCAGGTAGAAATTGGCCCAGGCAATATGAAAATACTGGCTGCCCATAATGCAGTTTCGCAGGGAATATGCACAAGACTCAGCCAGTAATATAAACAGCCAGTCGGTAATGGTAAACACCGCCGGCAAAAAGTAATTCAAATGGTGATGAATAAAAGAGCTGGAGGAAGACATGGTTTTCTCAGCTGCGGTCATAGTCGATTCTCCCCTTTAACAGATTTTCCTTAATACCCCATGTATAAAAAGCGTATATAAAAAATTATACCCTTTTAGGCTGGCTTTTACAAGGAAACAGGCCATTTTCAATCCTTATTAATTATCCAGTAAGAAGTTTTGTCAATTTCTATGAAAAGCCGTCTGACAAACGAAATAGTTTTTGTCAGACAGCATATTTATCTCATTTCTTTTGCTGTTCAATTACATTTTCACTTACTCCAGTTTCCGTTCCCCATGAAGGGTACGTAAATTTTCTTGATTCCTGTCATAAGCTGGGTTGCCTAAAGTAAATTGTAGTTCTGTCAGAGGGAGATTCTGAATGCCCATCAGCTCCACCAGCAGGTTATAGGCCAGGTCATTGGTCCAATAATTCTGCCGTTGCTGGGTAAGGGTCCGGTACAAAGCAGGATTCTGCTGCTGGTAGGTAGGGGACAGTACCAAAATCAAGGGAATATGGCTCATGGGCGGGGTGAATTTGGTGCTCTCGTGGCTCTTTCCCTGCTCTACTTCTTCGCCGTGATCAGAGAAATACACCAGACCTTGGAAATGGGGATTCTTACTGGCCAGTTGGTAAATCTGCTTCAGGACATCATCTGTGTATAGGACTGCATTGTCGTACTGGTCCACCCTAGGATTGGCACTGCCGGTAAACTTTGCAAATTCTGCTGGATAGCGGTCAGGGTATTTGGTATGTTCTCCTTTAAGATGGATGACAATCAGTGCGTTCTCTGCCTGGGACAGGTCTTTGGCGGCTTTTTCCACCAGCAGGCCATCATGATAGGCTGCATAACTGCTCTCTCCGATTTCTCCGTTGAGCCAGACCTGATGCTGGGCGGTAGAGCCTATTTCCGTAACCGGGGTAGCCCAAGCGCCATACCGGGTCTGGTTGCTGTACCAGTAGGTGGAAAAGCCTGCGGCCTGGGCCACTTCCGTAAGGGAATAGGCGTCTTCCGGTTTTACCTGGTTGTACTGGTTTTTCTCGGTAAGGGCATAGGTCAGGGTAGGCACGGTATGGGTATGGTTGGAATAGGCATGGGGGAAAATCATGGCTTTCTTTTCCTGGGCCAGTTGGCTAAGAAATGGCGTGGTTGCCCGGGCATAGCCATATACCCCCATATGGTCCCGGGTATTGGATTCGCCGATGACCAGCACGTACAGGCCCTGATGGCCGGGGCTTACCGGGAGCGTTCCCAATTGGGCCAACTGTGCCTGACGTTTGGCCTTATTGGCAGCAAAGTCCTGATAGCTGCGGACAGAATCCTGCACCGCAATAATAATCCGAAAGGGTTCGTAGCGCTGAAAACTTTGGGCCGTTGTTTGGCCGGACATAAAAAGAATCAGCCGTATAAGTAGAAGGCACACCGGAAGCAGCACCAGGCTGCCTTTGGTGAATTTTTGGCTGTGCTTGGAAGGGCTTCCTGTTTGGCATAAATAGTGCAGAATTTTATAGAATCCCAGCCCGAACAAGAACAGCACCGGCACCACCAACAGCAGGTGGGACATAGGTTGAGAGCTAAGGTAATCCAAGGCTTCCTTCAGGTTGGTCTGGTAGACGGTCATAACAATATCCGGCCGCAGATAATGCCGGCTTATGGCAAAATAGCCCCAAAATATGGTATTAAATAAGGATAATACCAAGAGCCCTGCCCCAAGAAGAACATTGCCGATGCATTTTCCCAGCAGCGATACCCCCAGGGTATTCCCTGCCTGCCGCATAAATACCCAAAAGAGCAGCAGTCCTGCCCAGAGAGCCCCGGCAAAAGATACATTTCCCAGTACCATATAAGGTGTCAGCTGGGCATGATCCAGCAGCTGCACCCAGGAACCTGAAGTCAAAAAGAACGTCATAAATGCCGTAATTCCCAGGTAGCGAGTATCATAATGCCAATAATACCCAGCCAAGGCATTTAACAATGCCGCAAATAAGACATATCGAAACCCATGCAGATACGGTGCCCCTGTAATTAAGGAAAGGATCACATACAGCAGGAGCATATAAACAATACAGAATACCCCCGCCTTGCGTAAATTTTCTCGCTTCTCCCCAAAATTCAAATGCATACCAACACTCCTTGTTCTAATTGGATTCGAAATATACCAAAATTTGTAAAGTATATGTAAAGATTATAGCAAGAATAAGAAAATAAAGCAAATTAAGGGCGTTGGGTGTTGACGGGCAGGGTGTGTTTTGAATCTGCCAATGCGGGGCCGGTACTCGTTTAATGCTTACATAAAACAAGCCGCCTGACAAGGGATTTCTCCTCATCAGACGGCTTTCTTATTTCGTATTCGCTTATGCCGCATGGCCCAGGTATTCATACCCGGCCTTAGTAATGGCTTCTTTCACCGCAGCGTCATCCAGGGGCTGGGTGGTGACCACTACAGCGTTCCCAGCTTCGTGGCTGGGGGCTGCGCTGACTACGCCCGGCAGGGCTTCCAGGGCTTTCTTCACTCTGCCCTCGCAATGGGCGCACATCATTCCTTTGACGTTGAGAGTAATGGTAGTTTCCTTAGGAACTTCGGCCCGGCCCAGGTATTCATACCCGGCCTTGGCAATGGTTTCTTTCACCGCAGCGTCATCCAGGGGCTGGGTGGTGACCACTACAGCATTCCCGGCTTCGTGGCTGGGGGCTGCGCTGACTACGCCCGGCAGGGCTTCTAATGCTTTCTTCACTCTGCCTTCGCAATGGGCGCACATCATGCCTTTCACGTTGAGGGTAATGGTTTGGCCTTGGGCAGGCTGTTCCGGCAGGGGTGCTCCCTGGAGTTTCACAGGGGCTGCTGGCACGGGGCAGGCAGTTGCAGGGGCGGGGTTCAGCTGTTCTTTCAGAACGGCTTCTCTGGCATCGTTTTTCCGTTTCTTATCGTGACCGGCGTTATGGAGCTTGAACAGGTTCAGCCGCAGAGCATTCATGCACACGGTGAAGCTGGACACGCTCATGGCGGCGGCGCCTACCATGGGGTTCATCTTGTAGGAGAACAGGCCGGCGGCCAGGGGAATGCAGATCACGTTGTAGAAGAAGGCCCAGAACAGGTTCTCGTGGATGTTGGTAACGGTGCCCCGGCTCAGCCGGACAGCAGCGGACACATCGGACAGGCGGCTGTTCATCAGGACGATATCAGCGGAATCAATGGCCACGTCGGCACCGGCGCCAATAGCGATACCAATGTCAGCCCGGGTCAGGGCCGGGGCGTCGTTGATGCCGTCCCCTACCATGGCTACGGAGCCAAACTGCTGGAGCTTGCGGATCACGGCTTCCTTGCCTTCCGGCAGGACGCCGGCCACTACCTTGTCCACCCCGGCCTGACGGCCAATGGCTTCGGCAGTGCGTTCGTTATCCCCGGTCAGCATGACCACGGTAATGCCCATGTTTTGCAGTTCCTTGATGGCTTTGGCGGAGTCTTCCTTAATGACGTCGGCTACGGCAATCAGGCCGGCAGCCTTGCCATTTGCGGCAAACAGCAGCGGGGTTTTCCCGTCAGAGGCCAGTTCAGCCGCTTTGGCTTCCAGTTTCTGGGTTGCCGCCCCCAGGGAGCGCAGGTAGGTCAGGCTGCCCCCTACCAGTTTCTCGCCGCCGCGAGTCACTTCCAGCCCGTTCCCGGGCAGGGCTTTAAAATCATCTACGTTTTCAGCCTTCAGGCCGTTTTTATCCGCTTCTTCTACCACAGCCTTGGCCAGCGGATGCTCGGATTTTTGTTCCAGGTCATAGGCCAGCTGCAGCAGACTTTCTTTGGTATAGCCAGGGGCGGGCACAATATCCGTTACCTTGGGCTGCCCTTTGGTAATGGTACCGGTTTTATCCAAGGCCACAATGGAGACCTTGCCGGCAGCTTCCAGGGACTGGGAGGTTTTGAACAGGATACCGTTCTTGGCACCTACGCCGCTGCCCACCATAATGGCTACAGGGGTTGCCAGGCCCAGGGCGCAGGGGCAGGCGATAACCAGCACCGCAATCCCACGGGCAATGGCCTGACCCAGCGGTGCGCCGGCAAACAGCCAGCCCAAGGTGGTGACCACGGCCACCCCGATGATGGTGGGGACGAATACTGCAGAAACCTTATCCGCAATCCGGGCAATGGGGGCCTTGGTGGCCGCCGCATCGCTGACCAGTTTGATAATCTGGCTCAGGGTGGTGTCTTCCCCTACCCGGGTAGCCCGGCATTCCAGGTACCCGGATTGGTTCATGGTGGCGGTGGAAACCTTGTCCCCAGGGTTCTTGTCCACCGGCAGGCTTTCGCCCGTCAGGGCGGATTCGTTTACCGCAGAAGAACCCTTGACCACCACACCGTCCACAGGGATATTTTCCCCAGGGCGCACGGCGAAAATGTCGCCGATCTGCACATCATCAATGGAGACCGTAACCTCCTGGCCGTCCCGGAGCAGCACCGCTGTCTTGGGAGCCATCTTCATCAGCCCCTTCAGGGCATCCGTGGTCCGGCCCTTGGACATGGCCTCCAGCATCTTCCCTAAGGTAATCAAGGAAGGAATCATAGCTGCCGTTTCAAAGTACAAATCCCCTTTGTACAGCGGCAGCAGCTGGGCGTAGGAAGCGCCCTGACTCATGAGATAGGAAATATTGTAGAACACCGCCGTGCTCCACAGGAAAGAAACCGAGGAGCCCAAAGCAACCAGCGTATCCATATTGGGAGCCCCGTGCATCAGGGACTTGAACCCGCTGATGAAGAACGCCCGGTTGATGCCCATGACAATGAGAGCCAGGAACACCTGGGTCAGCATCAGCCCCGGCAGATTCCCGGAGAGAAGCTCGGGCACCGGCCAGTTCAGCATATTGTGCCCCATGGTGAGATACATCAGCACTACCAGGAAGCCCAAGGAAAGAATCAACCGCCGGCGCAATTTCGGCGTATCATGATCCTTCAGCGCCTCCTCGTCCGCCGCCAGCTTCTCAGCTACCCCCTGCTTCTGGGTCTGCGCACCCTTGACAGAAGCACCATAGCCAGCATCCTCCACGGCCTTAATAATGGTCGCATCGTCAGCGGAACCCTCCACCCCCATACTATTGGTCAAAAGCGATACCGACACAGATTTGACCCCGGGGACGGCAGCCACCGCCTTCTCCACATGCGCCTGACAAGAGGCGCACGTCATACCCGTTACCATATATTGTTTCACGGAAAAGACCTCCTTGACGGACAAATCGAAAAAGGATTTGTCGAAATGAAAGGCAGGGAAGAAAGAGAGAAGAAAGAGTGGGACAAAATGACAAGATTGATTGTTCCACATACCCTACCTAGGTATTGTTTGCATGATAATCATAGCAAAGGAGGAGGAATTTGTCAATAGTACTGAAGGTGTGTACAGTAGTTGAGAGAGGAATCGATTGGAAGGAGGGGAGAAATACAGTAGAATTGGAAGAATGAAGAAAAATACCAACAGCTTGAAGCCAGGGGCAGCGGAAGGCTTCAAGCTGTTGAGGAATCAAGATGAAGGTATTGATTGCGGGGGGAGCCCCCGTCTGCCGCCCCCCTGCGCCCCTAGCAGCTGGGGAATTCGTCAATTATACTAAAGGTGTGTACAGTGGTAGGGAGAGGAATCGATTGGAGGAAAGGGAGAAATACAGTAGAATTGGAGGATTAAAGAAAAATACCAACAGCTTGAAGCCGGGGCAGCGGGAGGCTTCAAGCTGTTGAGGAATCAAGATGAAGGTATTGATTGCGGGGGGAGCCCCCGTCTGCCGCCCCCCTGCACCTCTAGTGGCTGAGGAATTCGTCAATTGTACTGAAGGTGTACATTAGTTGGGAGAGGAAAAAGCAGAGAGGAAATGTAATATACGGTGGAGCTAAAAGAATAAGGAAAATACCAACAGCTTGAAGCCCGGGACAATGGGAGGCTTCAAGCTGTTGAGGAATCAAGATGAAGGTATTGATCGGGAGGGGGAGCCCCCGTCTGCCGCCCCCCTGCGCCTCTAGTAGCTGGGGAATAGGAGGGTAAGGCAGACGGCCGGTGGCCGCAAACGCCTGGGTAAATAGCCTAATGCCTGAATGAGAAACGTAAATCCCAATATCAAGCCTACCTCTCCTAGAATTTCGGCCGAAGGCCTTTGCCTTCCACTTAACAGTGCGCTGCTTGGCACGCACTGTAGAAGGGGAAGGAACGTTCCGCCCCCAGTGCAGAAGCGGAACAAGGTTGGGGTTCAACACCAGGATGCCCGGAGGGCTAAGTCATGTATTCCAGTAGTTCACTACTGAAATCATAATGCCTGGACCGCCCCAACCGCCTTCCTGGCGTCAGGCACCTTCCCCGCCTTGGTATGCTATGAATAAAGTAGACTGGCATATAGTTAAACCTCCTGGATTCGTTGAAAGGAGAGTATGTAAAATGTCTATATCGAAAGTCAGTGCAGAGGATAAATTAAAGGCTGTCAAAGCTGTTCTTGCTCATGAAGAATCACCAATGGTTTCTGCAAAAAGGTTAGGGGTTCACTGGAAAGCAGTACAGTATTGGGTAGATGAATATATAGGAAATGGTCCTGAGGTATTTAACAAAAGACAGGTTAAAAGTTATTCTGCTGATCTTAAGATCCAATGCGTAGAGGAATATCTTAAGGGCGAAACGACTATGTCCCAGCTGGTACAAAAATACGGATTAAAAAGTTCTCGTCAAATCAGAGACTGGTTAAAGAAGTATAATAGTCATGAGGAACTAAAAAGTTCGGGTACTGGAGGTGCCAAGATCATGACTAAAGCTAGACAAACGACCTTTGACGAGCGCGTTGAAATCGTAAAATACTGCATTGAAAACGGGAATGCTTACCATGAAACCGCTGAAAAGTTTAAGGTTTCCTACCAGCAAGTCAGAAATTACGTCTTAAAATATAATAAGTACAATACCGAAGGACTCATAGATGGGCGCGGACACAGGAAGCCAGTAGAAGTCCCTGAAGAAGCCCCTACAGAATATGAGTGTATGAAAGCTGAACTCAAACTGGCTAATGCAAAACTCAAAGCCAAGGATATGGAGATTGATTTCCTAAAAAAACTCGATATTGTGGAAAGGAGGCGGGATTCACACAAATAAGATATGGAGCCATTTATGAAGCCATTAAAGAACTGCACGCTGAAAAGAATTACCCTATTCTTGGCCTGTGCAAATTGGGAAAAGTGTCCCGGGCCGGCTACTACAAATGGCTTCATAGAGAGCCTTCAGCACGCGAAATTGACGACAAGGAAATTGCTAAAAGAATAGAAGAGATATACAAGGCTGACCCAGCTAAAGGGTACAGACGAATAGCTGATGACTTACGAGCCCCAAATAAGAAGATCTATCCTGACACGAAACCAATAGCAATTGGTGACGGTCGCGTTCTTCATCTTTGTCGAGTGATAAATATAAAGTCTACGATTAAATATGCCCCTAAGGGCTGCACCCAGCGTGCAATAGATCCTGCATACATTGCAGAAAATATCTTGAATAGGGAATTTAAAGCCGATGCCCCTAACCAGAAATGGTGTACTGACGTCTCAGAATTTCACTACTATGAGGGGGTAGTTGTGCATAAGGTATATCTGAGCGCGATTATTGACCTGTATGACAGACGAATTGTTTCCTATGTGATAAGCAACCGGAACGATAAAAATTTGGTATTCAATACCTTCAATAAGGCATTGTTGAAAAACCCTGGCGCGCATCCCCTGTTTCACTCTGACCGGGGATTCCAATACACCTGCAGGGATTTCCGCAAGATGATTCTAGATGCTGGTATGACGCAGAGTATGTCACGGATAGGAAAATGCATTGATAATGGCCCGATGGAAGGCTTCTGGGGCATGCTGAAAAGAGAACGGTACTATACTCGTGACTTCGACAGCCGTAAAGCTTTGGTAACGATGATTAATAACTACATGGAGTATTACAACAGTGGCCGTTTGCAGCGGAATTTGGGCCGTTTGACCCCTATGCAAAAACATAATAGCTACCAAATGGCGGCGTAGAGGTTTATATTATTAGGAACTGTCTACTTGACGGGGAGCACACCACCTTGCACCACTGTGGGGCGGAGAAGGCAAGCGGCCGGTGGCCGCTAAAATCTGCTGAAAAGAATTAGTAACTGGTTTAAACCAGGCGTTATGAGCTGAATCTGCACTGACCAATTGATAATCATAATACCCGAATGAGAAACGTAAAACCCAATTTCAAGCAGACCTTTCCCAGCATTTCGGCCGAAGGCCGCTGCCTTCCCCTTAACAGTGCGCTGCTTGGCACGCACTGTAGAAGAGGAAGGTGCCGGCGAATTAGCCGGCGGATGGAGTTTACAACAAGGTATGGGCGTGAATTGGTACACTGGGAATTTATTGATGATAAATCCTGCACTCATAAAAATTGGGAATTGAGAGAATCAAGGATTGTAGTGCAGAACAATCTAGTCAGCAAGTCGATAACTACTGCCTAAAATAGTACCCGTTTCCCGTTCCTATGCCCATTCTTCCCGTTCGTTCTCAAGCTATAGACAGCCCCTATTTGTTTCGTTACTATGAGGATATCTATGCGCAAAGGAGTAAGAATTATGGAATATACGCAGACAGAACGACACAAAGAACTGATGAACAATGCCCGAGAATTACGGAAAAACATGACCAAGCAAGAGAGGAAACTATGGTACAACTTCCTCCGCGGCTACTGGATCAGATGGCGCAGGCAAAAAGTAATCGGAGAATATATCGTTGATTTTTACTGTGTCCAATTAAAGCTGGCCATTGAATTGGACGGCAGTCAACATTATGAAGATGCTGCAAGGGTATATGATCAAAAGCGCACGGAATTTCTAGCCAAAATGGGAATTCAGGTATTGCGATATACGAATTTGGAAGTAAATCAACAATTTGATGTGGTTTGTACAGACATTGATAATAAAGTGAAGGCTATGGTTGAAAAAATGAACCGATATCATATGAAAATTACCGCACGGAAGAAAAAAGAATTAGATGAGTAAAAGGAGTATTGCCTGGATGAAAAAATAATACCTGGCCTGCCCCAACCGCCTTCCTGGCGTCAGGCACCTTCCCTACGTCCACTCTCCCCCTCTGCGCCTCTAGTAGCCTTGGAATAGGCGCATCTCCCCCATTTCAGCCGTTTCCACGGCGAAATGGAGGAGACAATGGGCGGAGAAGGCTAGCAGCCGGTGGCCGCAAAAACCGAATGAAAGCCATAATACCCGAATGAGAAACGTAAAACCCAATATCAAGCGGACCTCTCCCAGGATTTCGGCCGAAGGCCGCTGCCTTCCACTTAACAGTGCGCTGCTTGGCACGCACTGTAGAAGAGGAAGGTGCCGGCAATTCGCCGGCGGATGGAGTTCGCAACCAAAATGCCCGGAGGGCTAAGTCATGTATTCCAGTAGTTCACTACTGAAATCATAATGTCTGGACCGCCCCAACCGCCTTCCTGACGTCAGGCACCTTCCCCGCCTTGGACCACTGTGGGGCGGAGAAGGCAAGCGGGCGGTGCCCGCTAACACCTGGATGAAAACCGCAATACCCGGCATTCGACAGACCTCTCCCAACATTTCGGCCGAAGGCCGTATGCCTTCCACTTAACAGTGCGCTGCTTGGCACGCACTGTAGAAGGGGAAGGAACGTTCCGCCCCCAGTGCAAAAGCGGAACAAGGTTGGGGTTCAACACCAGGATTAGATGCAAACTGAGAAATGTAAAACGCTTGGCCTGCCCCAACCGCCTTCCTGGCGTCAGGCACCTTCCCTTGAACACGCCCCATCTGCGCCTTTGGAATTCTTATGCTAGGCGCATCTTCCCCATTTCAGCTGTTCCACAGCTGAAACGGAGAAGACAATGGGCGGAGAAGGCAGGCGGCCGGTGGCCGCTAATACCTGGATGAAAACCATAATCGCTAGCCAGCGCCGCAGAATCACACTGGCCCGCGCCTTCAGTGAATCGCAGGCAGTACGTTTAACCACCGCCCCCAGATAATAGACAACCCAGCCCTATCCCCGGGCTCTCCCCGGGAAGGGCTGGGTTATTGTTTTTTATATAAGAAAAAACCCGAGTGAATCATCACTCGGGTCTTGCCTAACCGGCAGCTTCCTATCCTCCCGGACCGTTTCCAGTCGAGTACTTTCGGCGTATGAAGGCTTAACTACTGTGTTCGGCATGGGAACAGGTGGATCCCTTCAGCCATAACCACCGGATTATCAATTAGAAGGCATGAGCCTTCAAAACTTCATGAAGAGACGTTCTTTACTTCTTGGACTTGCGGTTTAAGTCAAGCCCTCGACATATTAGTACAGGTCAGCTGAACACATTGCTGTGCTTACACATCCTGCCTATCAACCTTGTGTTCTTCAAGGTGTCTTACCGGATTACTCCGTGAGAGATCTCATCTTAAGGATGGCTTCACGCTTAGATGCTTTCAGCGTTTATCCGTTCCAGACGTAGCTACCCAACTATACCCTTGGCAGGATAATTGGTACACCAGCGGTCTGTCCACTCCGGTCCTCTCGTACTAGGAGCAGCCCCCTTCAAATCTCTTACGCCCGCGATGGATAGGGACCGAACTGTCTCACGACGTTCTGAACCCAGCTCACGTACCACTTTAATGGGCGAACAGCCCAGCCCTTGGGACCGACTTCAGCCCCAGGATGTGATGAGCCGACATCGAGGTGCCAAACCTCCCCGTCGATATGGACTCTTGGGAGAGATTAGCCTGTTATCCCCAGGGTAGCTTTTATCCGTTGAGCGATGGCCCTTCCACTTGGATGCCACCGGATCACTAAGCCCTACTTTCGTACCTGCTCGCCGTGTTTGGCTCGCAGTCAAGCTCCCTTCTGCCTTTACACTCCGCGCGCGGTTTCCGTCCGCGCTGAGGGAACCTTTGGGCGCCTCCGTTACTCTTTAGGAGGCGACCGCCCCAGTCAAACTGCCCGCCTAACAATGTCCCGGCGATCGTTACTCGCTCGGTTAGAATCCCGATAGTTGAAGGGTGGTATCCCAACGGCGGCTCCGGTAATCCCAAAGGACTACCATCTCTGCCTCCCACCTATCCTGTGCATCAAATATCAGAACCCAATATTAGGTTACAGTAAAGCTCCATGGGGTCTTTCTGTCCAGTCGCGGGTAACCTGCATCTTCACAGGTATTTCAATTTCACCGGGTCCCTCGTTGAGACAGTGCCCAAATCGTTACACCTTTCGTGCGGGTCGGAACTTACCCGACAAGGAATTTCGCTACCTTAGGACCGTTATAGTTACGGCCGCCGTTCACTGGGGCTTCAGTCGAATGCTTTGGGTCGAACCCGGACATCCTTCTTTAACCTTCCAGCACTGGGCAGGTGTCAGCACCTATACATCAGATTTCTCTTTCGCAGGCACCTGTGTTTCTGGTTAACAGTCGCTTGGGCCTCTTCTCTGCGACCATCCTAGGCTCCAGGAGCTAGTCCTTTCACCACGATGGCTACCCTTATCCCGAAGTTACGGGTACATTTTGCCGAGTTCCTTAACGAGGGTTCTCCCGCGCACCTTAGGATTCTCTCCCCGCATACCTGTGTCGGTTTACGGTACGGGCGGCAGCTTTCTCACTAGAAGCTTTTCTCGGCAGCGTAGGCTCAATCCCTTCGGGAACAAGTTCCCTCCGCGTCACACCTCAGCCTCAGTGTACGGATTTGCCTGTACACCAGCCTGCATGCTTGCACACGAACTACCAATCTCGTGCGGACCTGCCTTCCTGCGTCACTCCATTGTTCAAACGATTGCTGCCGGTACTGGAATATCAACCAGTTGTCCATCTCCTACGCTCTTTGCCTCGGATTAGGTCCCGACTTACCCTGAGACGACGATCGTTGCTCAGGAATCCTTATGCTTTCGGTGGAAAGGATTCTCACCTTTCTTTTCGCTACTCATGCCAACATTCTCACTTCCCACCAGTCCACCGTACCTTACAGTACGACTTCAACCCGATGGGAACGCTCCTCTACCACGCAAGCCTAAGCTTGCATCCATAGCTTCGGTTCCATACTTTAGCCCCGGGAATCTTCGGCGCAGGGCCTCTCGACCAGTGAGCTATTACGCACTCTTTAAATGGTGGCTGCTTCTGAGCCAACATCCTGGTTGTTTATGAGACCCCACATCCTTTTCCACTTAGTATGGCATTGGGGACCTTAGCTGATGGTCTGGGCTGTTTCCCTTTTGACAACGGGACTTATCTCTCGTAGTCTGACTCCCAAGCTCTGCAGCATAACCATTCGTAGTTTGACAGGGTTCGGTAACCATTACAGTCCCTATCCCGATCAGTGCTCTACCGCCTATGCTTACTGCTTGAGGCTAGCCCTAAAGCTATTTCGAGGAGAACCAGCTATCTCTGCGTTCGATTGGAATTTCACCGCTACCCACGATTCATCCGAAAGTTTTTCAACACTCACCGGTTCGGTCCTCCACACAATTTTACCTGTGCTTCAACCTGATCATGGGTAGATCACTACAGTTTCGGGTCTGCGAACACTAACTCATCGCCCTTTTCAGACTCGGTTTCCCTACGGCTCCGCATTTCCTGCTTAACCTCGCTAGTGCCCGCAACTCGTTGGCTCATTCTTCAATAGGCACGCCGTCGCTTGCGCTCCGACTGCTTGTAGACATACGGTTTCAGGTTCTCTTTCACTCCGCTCCCGCGGTTCTTTTCACCTTTCCCTCACGGTACTATGCGCTATCGGTCACTAAGTAGTGTTTAGCCTTGGAGGGTGGTCCCCCCGACTTCCCACAAAATTCCTCGTGCTTCGTGGTACTCTGGATACTCACCATCTTGCTCGTCCTTTAACCTACGCAGCTTTTATGCTCTGTGGCTTACCTTTCCAGGTAATTCGGCTAGGATAAACTTGAATTATGTGAGTCCGTAACCCCGGAAAGCCGAAGCTTCCCGGTTTAGGCTCTGCCCTCTTCGCTCGCCGCTACTGTGGGCATCTCGTTTGATTTCTCTTCCTCCGGCTACTTAGATGTTTCAGTTCACCGGGTTCCCTTCCCTAAGGATACCAGCCCATTACGGCTGGTGGGTTTCCCCATTCGGACATCTACGGATCAAAACCTGCTTGCGGTTCCCCGTAGCTTTTCGCAGCTTACCGCGTCCTTCATCGGCTCTTAGTGCCTAGGCATTCGCCGTATGCCCTTAGTAGCTTGACTTATAAGTTTTCGCCGATAATCGTTTTCTTCTGCGTCACTCGTCGTGTTTTGTCCTCGATATACCTTGTAGTATTATCTGCGGCAAAACACTCCTCGTTCCTTGAATAAAATCGATTCTTGACGAAAACAACTAGTTCTACTAAGGAACTAACGTTCCTAGTTTTCTCGTTACTCGTCTCTAAATTCGCATTTAGATTAGAGGTTTGTATATGTTCATCACAACATACACATTTTTTAATCTCGATATAATCGAAATTAAATTTTTGTCTCTTCTATGAAGTTTTCAAGGTTCATGGTTCAGGGACGAGCCCTGAAAACCAAATATTGATTATGACAGATGTGCGTCGACGAGAATAGTTGATGTACCGTAGTACCCAACGGTTCTCCATAGAAAGGAGGTGATCCAGCCGCTCGTTCTCGAACGGCTACCTTGTTACGACTTCACCCCAATCATCGGCCCCACCTTAGACAGCTGACTCCTTACGGTTATCTCACCGGCTTCGGGTGTTACCAACTTTCGTGGTGTGACGGGCGGTGTGTACAAGGCCCGGGAACGTATTCACCGCAGTATGCTGACCTGCGATTACTAGCGATTCCAACTTCACGCAGGCGGGTTGCAGCCTGCGATCCGAACTGGGGTCGGGTTTATGGGATTTGCTCTGCCTCGCGGCTTTGCTGCCCTTTGTTGCCGACCATTGTAGTACGTGTGTAGCCCAAGACATAAGGGGCATGATGACTTGACGTCATCCCCGCCTTCCTCCAGGTTATCCCTGGCAGTCTCCTATGAGTCCCCACCATTACGTGCTGGTAACATAGGATAAGGGTTGCGCTCGTTGCGGGACTTAACCCAACATCTCACGACACGAGCTGACGACAGCCATGCACCACCTGTTTTCGTGTCTCCGAAGAGAGGGACCTATCTCTAGGTCTTTCACTCAATGTCAAGCCTTGGTAAGGTTCTTCGCGTTGCGTCGAATTAAACCACATACTCCACCGCTTGTGCGGGCCCCCGTCAATTCCTTTGAGTTTCAATCTTGCGATCGTAGTCCCCAGGCGGGGTACTTATTGCGTTAACTCCGGCACAGAAGGGGTCGATACCTCCTACACCTAGTACCCATCGTTTACGGCCAGGACTACCGGGGTATCTAATCCCGTTTGCTACCCTGGCTTTCGCATCTCAGCGTCAGACACAGTCCAGAAAGGCGCCTTCGCCACTGGTGTTCCTCCCAATATCTACGCATTTCACCGCTACACTGGGAATTCCCCTTTCCTCTCCTGCACTCAAGACTTCCAGTATCCAACGCCATACGGGGTTAAGCCCCGCATTTTCACGTCGGACTTAAAAGCCCGCCTACATGCTCTTTACGCCCAATAATTCCGGACAACGCTTGCCACCTACGTATTACCGCGGCTGCTGGCACGTAGTTAGCCGTGGCTTCCTCGTCAGGTACCGTCAATACAAACGCTTATTCAACGTTCGCACATTCGTCCCTGACAACAGAGTTTTACAATCCGAAGACCTTCATCACTCACGCGGCGTTGCTCCGTCAGACTTTCGTCCATTGCGGAAGATTCCCCACTGCTGCCTCCCGTAGGAGTTTGGGCCGTGTCTCAGTCCCAATGTGGCCGTTCATCCTCTCAGACCGGCTACTGATCATCGCCTTGGTGAGCCGTTACCCCACCAACTAGCTAATCAGACGCAGGCCCATCTTCCAGCGATAGCTTATAAATAGAGGCCATCTTTCATCCCTTCTCCATGCGGAAAAGGGATCACATTCGGTATTAGCATTCCTTTCGGAATGTTGTCCCCAACTGGAGGGCAGGTTGCCTACGCGTTACTCACCCGTTCGCCACTAAGAATTTACCGAAATAAATTCTCCGTTCGACTTGCATGTGTTAAGCACGCCGCCAGCGTTCGTCCTGAGCCAGGATCAAACTCTCCAAAATAGAATTATTTTGAAAAGCCGCTTGGCTTTTGAAAATACTAGCTTTGATTTTTTTACTTCGTTGTCTCGAAGTGACTCGATCTCATCACCGTAAAGGTGACTTGACCCGCACATCTGTCAATCAATATTCAGTTCTCAGGGTTCGTTCGCTGTGTTTCAACAGCTAGATTATAATAACAGAGTTTAGGTGGAATGTCAAGCATTATTTTTTAGGAAAGTTGAGGACTTACTACAGTTTTCTGCGAAAACTGTAGAGGTGTTTTTTAGAATATATTAAAACCGAGGTTCGCTTGGTGCAGCATTGCTGCTGTTCGCGGAAGGTTGGTTTCAATGTCATTCTTTGGCCTTGCT